>OZ250178.1:1942500-3390704 GCA_965238055.1 Candidatus Foliamicus sp. | reverse complement strand
TGCCGTGGACGAGCGCGGCTTCCACATCGGCGAGCGTTCTGGTCACCTCTTCGCCGTCCACTTGCCACTTTCTCACGAACTCCTCGGTTTCGACTCCCGCGCTCAAACCTGTTGCCAACTCCAACGCTTGTTCGCGGCGCGAATTCCGGTCAGCCGGATCCATCGATGGCTGGTTCACGCCTTCGACCAACCCCTTTGCCCCGAAATAACGTGCCGTGGCGCGAACCACAGGGTCGCTGGAATTAGATGCCATCTCGGCCAGAAATTCGTCGAAGGCTTCGGAATCCCGGGGCGTTCTCGCAAAGTCCATTTTCATCAGTACGTCGGGCCAAGTGTCGAAATCCGGCATGTTTCTTGCCAGGGCTCGCGCGCCATTGAGCATGGCTCGCGGGTTCGGCCGTGGCTGGTCAACCAGAAACTCGGCCGCTTCGCCGGCTTTCTCGTGGTCGGGACCCGTTTCCAATATGGCCTGGGCCGCCGCCTCGGCACGCAGCGATTCCGGACGCTGCACAAAAATGAACGGCTTGCCGGACCCTTCTTCCTGGGCCTTGAACTCCTCCCTGCGTGCTTCGTCGTCCTGTTTCCAGGCCTCCAATTCGCTGTTGTAGGTCTCCACGACTGACCAGTCCGGCCCGACAATCCGCAGCATCGCAGCATTGCCGAATTCCTTGTCGCTCACATCGGTAGGCGAAAGGTCCTGGGTACTCTGCACCAGGAACTTGGCGGCATCGAAAGCTCGCTCGCTATCCCCGGCGGCGAGCTCCCTTGCTGCAACGACCGGCAGCACGATGTCGGGATGCTCACCGCGCTCCTCGGTGCGCTGTCGGTCCTTCTCCTCCGAGGAGGCATCCGACTGGCTGATTTCGCGGTCCCGCGCATGCCAGGCTGCGTCCAGGTCGTTGTATGCCTGGATGAGCTTCCAGTTCCTTTGCTCAGCCGATTCGGCTGCATCGCCCTGGCCGTTCTCCGCCATGTCACAGGCAGAAATCGCAAACAGCAGAGCGGCTGCAGGGACAAGGAGGAAAGGGACTTTGCGCTTGGTTGTGCCGAAAGCAGTCATGGTGAATTCTCCAAAGGGCGGCAACGACGATTCGCCTCGTCGTGATTCTTGTTCGATTAGCGGAAAAATATGCGAATTACGCCAATCCAAAACCCGAATTGAGTCTATCACGCTGACCTGACGGATATCATGCCGAATCGGCAAACCTCTGCGTCGCCGGAAGGGTTGAGAAGCAAGACATGAGCGTTCTGAAACGGGTATTTCTTTGGATGGCCGGAGTTGTCGCCGCCCTGGTCCTGGCCGTGTGCGTCGTGCTGGTCTGGTTCACGGTCCGCGGCGAACGGCATGCCGAGACGGCCCGCTACGATGAATTGGTGGCGCGCCCCGGCAAGTCCCGGTTCTTGATCGGATTATGAACATGAAAATTCCTGTCGCGCTGTTTGCAGCAGCGGTCATCGTTATGTCGACGCTGGCCTGGAATGTGGTCAGCTATCGCTTGTACGGGGACGTGAACATCAGCTACCTGCTGTTAAGCCTGTTTCTGATGATCAACCTGCTGATCTCCTATTGGGAGGCCTGCCTCTACTGGCGTCGGGACTACATTGAGGAACGCAAACGTTATTGGCGGGCGCGCAGAGCCAAGACGGGCCTCACGCCGGCCGTGGAGTTTCTCACGTCCTGGGTTGCGTTGCGCCGCATTTTCTCGCCGACCGTCTGGGCCGACGCCTGGGCGACGTATTCTCAATACGACAGCTCTTATGCCGACCGGCGCACCTACGGTTTCAATGTCGATATCGCCAACGGGTTCTTCACCCCAATTGTGTCGTTGGTCCTGCTTGGCGCGATGACCTTCGAATACCTGCCGTCCGTGTTTGCGGGAATGCTGGGGCTGGTCCTGTTCTGGCAGTGGTTCTACGTGAGCTCTCTCTACGTGGTCAGCTTCTTCGTTGCCGGGCGGCACCGGCAGATTCGAAGGAGAGAGGTCTGGATCTACGTCCTGAGCCCCAACTCTGTTTGGGTCCTGTTCCCGCTGCTGGGGCTGTCCGTATCGGCCCGCCTGGTACTCGACGGCAACTACGCAGTGTTGGGTCACTGAACACAGCGGGTTGGATCACCGACCCGTCGCGAAATTCGCGTTACAAGAGCTCCAGCACGCGTTCAGGAGGCCTTCCAACGACTGCCCCGGTACGCGCTCGGGACGCCACGCTCGGCGCAGGTTGAGTTGTTACCGAGACTTCTCTGAAGCTTCGGGGCCAGCGGTTTTCTCATGATCCAATTGCTGAGACACCAGGCGTCTCAAGGTCTTGGTCAATTCCTTGGACTCCTTGTTGAAAGCCGAAACACGCGTGCTCCCGTCGCAATGATTTACAGTGCCCTCGGCATCCGCAAAGAAGACATATTCTGATCCGTCGTCGATGCCTAAACCGCAGGCAGATCCATGTAGGTGGGTGTAAACCGCATCGAGAAGTTGCGGTGATCCTTTGTACGTCTCCAGCAGCTCGAAGCGTGCCTGAACCACACGGTTCTTCGGGTTACTGCGTGTCGTAGACCAGAGCCAGCCAACGTCTTCAAGGTGTTCGGGGATGGTCACGATATCAACGGACTCAATACGGGCTCGAAACACTTTGCTGGCCTGAGAGTAACTTTCAGTGGTCGTAGTGTCTACACAGCTGCAGGCGAGAGCAGAATCGCAGCCAACGAGGATAGTGATCAGGACAAAGAGTTGTTTCATAACCGGCCCAAATTGTACCAGGTCATAGGAGTTCCAGAATCCGCTCGGGAGGTCTTCCCACTGCGGCCTTGTTCTCCGTAATAAATATGGGCCGCTCAATCAGGATGGGATTCTCGACCATCGCCTGAATCCGCTCGTCGTCTGAAATATCCGCACCCTTTAGGCCGAGTTCCCGAAACCTGGACTCGCCGCGCCGCATGAGCTCAAGCGGCGTCATGCCCAGTTTGCCCAGCAGCTGGCGCAGCGAGGCTTCGTCGGGCGGGGTCTCCAGATAGCGCACAACTTCAAAGTCCACGTCCCGCTCCTTCAGGAGCGCGAGCGCAGCGCGTGATTTGGAGCAACGCGGGTTGTGATAAAGCTGTGCCATTTTCATGAAAGTCAGGTACTCGTTTCTTGTCTTGAGGGAGTATTGTGCCTTGCGCGCGGTTCGGTCATCTTCGGCGTCGGGCCTTGGTTGCGGGGCCTGTGGTCCGGGGCTTGGAGAAATCGGCTTCTTCTTCCAGTTCGCCGCTCGGATTCGGCCGAGAGCTGGTGAAAGCCTCGGTCCAGTCGCCCAGCTTGGCTTCGAAGTCCGGCCAGTCCTGGAGATTTTCCCGGTCTCGATACATGACGAAAGGCCTTAGCGTGCTTTCGTAGAAGTCGACCATCGCGTGGGGGCGGTACTTGGTGGGCTCGTAGCGGTTCCGGTGGCGAACCTGCTCCAGCGGCCGCCGGTAGCGGCGGTACTGGCTCTTGACCGGGTAGCCGATGGGAATGGCGCCGTAGGCTTTCATCCAGGACGGGTAGCCCAGCAATTCGGATAGCGCCTGGTTGATGGTGTCCTCACCGCCTCCGGAGAGCCACGCGGAGGTCAGCCCTTCGGCGGTCACGCCCAACTGGATGTTCTGAATCGCGGCCCCCAGCGAGCAAAGAAAGATGGCTTCGTTGTTGTCCTGATACTCCCGCTCCCATTCAGGGCTGGTGGGCTGCGGGAAGCAGACTTTCCAGCGTGGGTCACCGAGCACGATGATGATCGCGACCGTGTTCTTGAGGTATTCCTTGCCGACCGCCGGAAAGCCCTTGGCATGATCAATCAGGCGGCGGGCCTGCTGCAGAAACACTTGACGTAGCGCCTCGCGCATTTCCGGGTCGTCCACGACGATGAAGTCCCAGCACTGGCTGTTGGCGCCCGACGGCGCCCAGCGTCCGCAATCCACGATCCGGTCGAGCACTTCATGGCTGACCTCGCGCCCGGGCTGGAACTTGCGCGTGCTCCGGCGCCGCTCCATGACATGCTTGAAGTCGTTTTCCGGCCTGTTCTTCATCACTTTCGACCCTTGCCGGTAGAGAACTTACATTTGCAGGAACTCAAGGAGAGCCTGGTAGTGCGTCTCGCCGCCAGGCGCCTGCTCAAGAATGTCCACCTCTCTCCAACCGTGACCTGCGTCCTGCTGTACATGGAGCCGGGCGAAGACGTTCGCCCGCCGCGCCCGGCTCGCTGTCTCTTCGGCTACCGCCAGGGTCACTATGGCGTCATCTGCTCCATGCAACGCCCACATCGGCGGGCCGCCGTGCGTGAAGGCGAGTCCGGGAGCCGCGCCCCAAAGGGACACGACCGCCGCCGGGCGTTCATCGTCTGAAGCGAGTTCGTAAGCCGCCACAAGCGCTGCGATTGCGCCGGCCGAGGAGCCGCCAATTGCAATGCGGTCCGGATCCAATCCGAGCTGCGAAGCCTGATTGCGAAGCGCGCGCAACGCCATAAGGGCGTCTTCAGCGGCGGCGGCGCAGGCGGCAACGCGATCCTGGAGGTTTGCCAGCGCTTCCTCGTTGCTGCTTGCGCTGGCCAGAAAGCGGGGCAGCCAGATATCCGAAGCCGCTTCCGCCATCATCGCCACGGCATACGGTTTCGGTGCGGGGTCATCCGATTGCAGGCGATAGTCTGGACTGACGACCGTGACGCCGTCCCGGGCCAGCTGCAGCGCCAGGTCCACCAGGTGGGGGTCGCTCCGTGATCCGCGGTGGCAGCCGCCACCGTGCAGCAGAATGAGTGCTCGGCCTTCGTTCCCGTTGTCGGCAACATAAATGTCCCAATAGAGGGTCTTCGCGCCGTTCTTCAAGGCGCCTTCGCCGTAGAGTTCAGTGTGTATTTCGCCCGCGGAGGCCGTCTCGCAGGCTCCTGTGAGGATTCCCACCAAAGCGATTGCCGCACATCTGATCATTACGTTCCCCTGGCGCCAGCTTATGTTCTGCATGCTACCGGTTTGCTGCACCATTGGCCGACAAACCTGCCTGTGAGCAGTTTCCGCAAGTCCGGTCGGTTAGGGTTTCTCGTTTCGCAAGGTCGGCGACCCAGTCCCTGAAGGCATTCCCGCACACGGTGGACGTGTAGAAACGCGGGTAGGCCAAAATGGTGTGGCTGCTGCCGCAGTCGATAAAAGCCCTGAAACCTGGTAGTTCTTTCTGGATCGTATCGTTGTGGTCGATGAGCCTGGCGCGAAGTGAAGTAACCGGCATGCCCGCCAAGGTGAGAAACAGCTTCTGAGTGGTGTCTTCTTCATGGTCGTAGCGCGCCAGGCGAAACTCGGGGAACGCCTTGCCGGCGGCAATATAGATGTCGTGGGCCTCGAAGTCTGTCTCAGTCACATCGGCGAATGCCGCCGTCTGCGTGAGGTACTGAAGCGTTCCCCAGTTTCTGGCCTGTGTCTCGGATCTCCCATAACCGCCGGCCCCGTCACCCAGTTGCCCAACTGAGGCGTTCGGATAGTGTTCGGCGAGTCTTACCGCGTAATACGGGGATGGAATCGCCCCGGCGCTGGACCCTGACACGAAAATGGTCTCGACCTGGTCGAAGTTGTCCACCGTATGATCAACCGCCGCCATCGCATTGGCAAATCCGCGATGGTAGATCTTGAGTGAGGAGCTGCCGGACCCGGGATAGTCCCGGTCATAGTCGCCCAGATGCACGTCTCCCGTGCAGTAGGGGACGAATACCACCGAGTAGTCCCTGAACGGGTTGTCGGCACGGTCGTAATTGAATATTCCTTCCATTCTGAGCTCGTCTATCGAATCGAAATCGTCCAGATTCCTGTTGTAACTTGCTGAGCCGGGGTCGCAGGTAGAGCGAGACCAACAGGCGCCCCCGCCCTGGAGAAAGAAAAGCAACCGCGACGGGTCGTTCTCCCGGACAAAGAAGCGATAGTCGCTACCGTCTGCGCAACGAGTATCCCCGCCGGGCAATACGGCCTTCCAGCCTGGTGGAGAGACAATGGATACGGAGAGCGCTTCACCGGCGGCAGAGGCAGTATTCTCATTTCCCGCCAGGTCCATGGCAGCGCCAGCAGGGATACTCACGGCTACGGTCACAGCATCTCCGGCCGGCGTAACCGTCGCGCTGTACATCGTCTTGCTGCCCCCGTCCGCAGTCGGACTCCCCGCCATGCCGCCTGATACCCGCAAATCCTCCGCACTATCAAAGTCCGTTACGTCCTCGCTGAAGGCAATGCTTACTTCGAAAGCGCCGCTCTGAGCACCTGCCGGTCCGGTGATTCCGGTTACAGACGGCGCCGTGGTGTCGATAGCGGTACTCGCGATGTCGGCGGGGTCCTGGCTGGGCAGTGCAGTCCCCGAGCTGTCTCTTAGTTGACTCTCGTTGCTAAGGTCATACTTCAGGCTGCCCGAGGCCACCGTTTCACCTTCTCCGACGGTGTAGGTGGCTGTGTGCTCCGTATTGGCGCTGTTACGGGTTGCTTCAATCGAGCCGCCCAGATTTGTCGTGCCATTCAGAAACTGCACTCTGGCCGAGGTTGCGATTGCCTTGCTGAAGGTGAGTTTTACGACCACCGTGTCGCCGGCATTCAGATAGGTTACGCCGTCCGCCACTATCTCCCCGGTGTAGGTGATTTCCGTTGAGGAAACAGCCGGAGGCGTGCTCGGAGCTGGTGGCGCCGGTTCGGACGAGCCTCCTCCACCTCCGCAACCCGTCAGAAATGGCGCGGCGTAGCAGGAAAGTAACAGGAAGGTGAGTTTGCGTAGGTTGGTAATTGCTTTACAACGTTACGATCGGGTGAGTCTACTTTACCAATTCTTGGCTTTCGCGGTTGCTGCGGGTTCGAGGGCGGGACGCCCTCGTTCCCAGGGGACGCCCTCATTCCGGCGGGACGCCCTCATTCCGGCGGGACGCCTCATTCCGGCGGGACGGCTTCTTGGTTGATCGGTTCGATTTCAAGGTGAAGAGTTTCAGCGGGAACTTTCGCTTTGCCTGGGGACCTCGACACGAACGGTAACGATGTCAGTGTCGTGATACTGCTGGTGATGCACCGATGAGGCGAGGCCGCGCAGCAAGCGCAGGGAAACCTCCTGCTCCGGCGCCTGGCTGGAGCTTTGCTCGACAAGCAATGCCATTCGGTCTTCCACATTACCTTCGCCTGGGGCCGCAATCAGTTCCAGGACGGCTTCCTCGCCCTCCTTGTGCGCAACCAGCAACAGTCGCCTCCTGGCTGCTTCGTCTTCACCCGGTTTATCCAGAAGAGACAACAAGGTTTCTTCGCTGGCGGCCTGGAGCCGATAGGTCATTGCCTCGCCCCAGCCGCTACGCTTCGAAAACGCTTGTAGAAATTCCTGGATTTCCGGCAGGGCCGCTACCGAGAATTCGGCCTGAAGCTTACGTCGACGGGGCGCCGTCAATTCGAGGAATACAGTCATGATGACCGCCATCAACCCGCCTGCGGTCATGCCGTTCTCCAGCATCCCTCCGGCAAATGTTGAGAAATACTCCGGGAAGATGACGCCGGCCTGAAAGCCGGCCCCGACCCAGAAAGAAATTCCGCAGATCAGGCCGTTGCGGTAGTTCATGCCGTCCTGCACCACCAGCTTGATGCCGACGATGAACAGCATCGCCATCAGGACCATAGCGTATGCAGCCACCACCGGCCCGGGAATGGCCAGTATGAGTGCCAGGGCCTTGGGCAGGAACGCCACCGCCAGGAAAATCACGCCTACCGAAATACCGACGCTACGGGTTGCTACGCCGGTCAGTTCGGTTACCGAAACGCTGGTGGAGTAGGTGGTGTTGGGCACGGTGCCTGCGATGCCCGACAACAGGTTGCCTACCCCGTCAGCCGCCACCGCGCCTTGCACGGCCCGAAAGTCCGGCGCGCGCGGTTTGCGCCAGGAGACGCGTTGTATGGCGAGCCCGTCGCCGATCGTTTCGATGGCGCCAACCAGGGTAGCGAACACGAAGGCCGGCAACAGGGTCCAGAAAACCGGCCCGAAATCCAGCCTGATGCCAGGCCAATCGCCCTGCGGAAGTCCGAGCCAGGCAGCTTCCGCAACGCGTTGTGTGTCATACAACCCGTAGAAACCGGCGACTATGGAACCCACTACAACGCCGATAATCGGCGCCCAGAGGCGCAGAACGGCCTGGCCGCGCAAGGCAATCCCCACCACGATGACAAGAGTCACCAGGACGGTCAGCGGAGATGCGAGCGCCGGAGCGCCTTCGGGCAAATCCTTCATCATGTCGAAGGCCACCGGCATCACCGTTACCGCAATCAGCATGATCACGGTGCCCGAGACCGTTGGCGTGAGCACACGCCGCAAAAGGGAAAGTCGCCCGGACAGCAGAAACTGAAAGAGTGAGGAAATGATGACCAGGGTGGCCAGCATCCCGGGGCCGCCTTTTGCGATGGCCGCTATACACACTGCGATAAAGGTCGCCGAAGTGCCCATCACCAGCACGTAGCCGGATCCGATGCGACCGATCCGCACTGCCTGCAGGATGGTCGTGATTCCACTGATCGCAACGGCCGCAAAGACCGCCCAGGAGAGGTATGACTCGGTGCCTCCGCCGGCTCGAATGACGATTGCGGGGGTCAGCACGATGCCGGCAATACAGATCACCGCAAATTGAAGGCCCAGGCCCACCGCCAATGGCCGCGGAAGATTGTCATTGGGCTCGTAGCGGACGTTGGTCTTGTGTTCGTCGGTCTTGGCGGTCATGGATCAACTCCCTGGATGGCGGGTTCCGGCCGAGCCGGCAGCTCTATGCGCCACGTCATCGATTGCCGCCGTTATCAGGAACCGATGAAGCGTTTGAGCGTTATGGCCAGCGTCAGTGAATGCGGGCTGTCGAAGCGGTTAGTGTTGGAGAAGCCAGGATCCTGTTGGTTGAACGGATGGACTTCGTAGACCCCCGTGTCCTCAAAATCGCCGCTGAATGAATACGTCAGCTTCACGCCGAGCAGCAGATTGGCGGCCATGGGGTAGTCGGCGCCGGCGTGCAGGCGCCAGGTGAACCGCGTTTCTCGAAAATCGCCGTTCTGGGTGGAGTTGTAGAAGGACAGCGGCGGATCGTAAGTCTCTCCGGCCGAGTCACGGTAGTCGCTTGAAAAATGCACGCCGGCCACCTCAAGTGAGGCGAACCCGATCCCGGCTCCCAGGTAGGGAGTAACCGAGCCCCAGGCATCGGGAAAGTCGTAATACGCATTCAGCGTGATGGCGCGGGCGTTGAAGTTGTCTGCGTAGGCCTGGCTGTTGGAGGAAACCGTACCGTTCGGTCTCGGAGCAATGGGCGATCCATCGAAATAACTGATGCCCGTGAACTGTTGGGTGAGATCGTTGCGGTGCATGGAAACCGCCAGCTCCAGTCGGACGCGTCTGAAGCCGCGGCCGGCAAAAACCTCGAATTCTGCGCCGCTGTCCGGCTCCAGGTCATAGCGCCAGCGGTAGCCCGGCCCCGTGGGCAAGGGAGACTGGTCGAAGCAGCCTTGATCGGGATAGCAATAGGGTTCCCGGTTCCATCCCTCCTGGCCGATTGTGGCCACGCGGGATGCGCCAAGCTTGGCCCCGATATACCAGCCGTCTCCCGACCCGGCATCCTGGGCGAATACCCACGGAAACGGCGCCAATATCGCAACTGCGCTCGCCAGAAACAGCGTGCGACGCATGAAAATCACTTCTGAACTCCCCCCGCCGGAACCCGAACAGGAATTATGCTACCAAACTTGAACGACGCGGCTTGCGCCTCAGGAGCGGCCCTGGGCCTCATGACGCGCGAGCCGCTGTTTTTCCCTTTGCCAATCCCGTTCCTGGTCCAGCCGGCGCTTGTCGTACTGCTTGCGACCGCGGCCCAGGCCGATGCGCAGCTTTGCGCGCGCTCCGCTCCAATAGAGCGTCAGCGGAATCAGAGTAAGGCCCCGTTGCTGCACCTTGCCGGTCAGTCGATTGATCTGGTAGCGGTGCAATAACAGCTTGCGGCTGCGATCGGGGACCGGAGGCGGGTGGGCGCAGGCGTTCGGCAGTGGCGAGAAATTGGCGCCCGTCAGCCAGGCCTCGTGGTCGCGGATGGCGACATAGGCTTCCACCAGGCTGGCGCGATTGGCGCGCAGCGCCTTGACCTCCCAGCCCAGCAGGGCCAGGCCGGCGTCGAGTTCCTCAAGGATCTCGTAATTGCGATACGCGCGCCGGTTTGTGGCGATACGTCCGGGTTGCGGTTTGCGTGCCATGGTGCCTAGTGTCGTTTGGCGCAAGGGGCGCCTGGTGCCAGGGCAGTAGAATAACGCGGCAGCGCGCAAATCGCGCGGTTTTCCGGGCCGTGACGCCGTCTTGAGTCACACATAATCCGGGACACGACATCCAGGAACGCATGCGTGAGATATCGAGAGAGGCCTTGACGGCAAGTTCGCCAGCGACCGTGTTCGATCTGGTGGCTGGCGTCGAGGACTATCCGCGCTTTCTGCGTGGTTGCGTCGGCGCGCAAGTACACCGCCAGGAAGAGCATGAAGCCCTGGCCAGCCTGGACCTCAAGGGAGGCGTTTTCCGGCAGCGTCTGACCACGCTCAACTGCATGGAGCGGCCTCATCGCCTGGTCATGAACTTGAGCGACGGGCCGTTTCGGCATTTGCAGGGCGAGTGGCGTTTTGAACCAGCGGGGTCGGGATGCCGAGTGTCTCTGTTCATTCAGTTCGAATTTGAGAGTCGGGCTCAGGACCTGCTCCTGAGGCCAAGCTTTGAGGCCTTGTGCAACCGCCTGATGCAGGATTTCCTGAATCGGGCGCGGGCACAGGATTCCCATGATGAGTGACGAAATCTCCATCGAGGTGAGTTACGCGGTACCGGGGACGCAGCGCGTGCTTGCCTTGCGCGTTCCGCGTGATTGCCTGGCACGGCGCGCTGTTGAATTGTCGTGTATGGCGGCCTTGTTTCCGGAAATCGATGTTGCGAACTGCCCGCTCGGCGTGTTCGGAACCCAGGTCGAAGATGACTACCCTCTGGCCGAAGGCGACCGGCTTGAGATTTATCGGCCGCTGGAGAACGATCCGATGGAGGCGCGGCGCCGGGCGGCGGAAGGAGAAATGCGTGAAGGGCGGGTTTCGAGGGCGAGACGCCCTCGTTCCGGCGGGACGCCCTCGTTCCCAGGGGGGCGGCCTCGTTCCCGGGTTTCGAGGGCGGGACGCCCTCGTTCCCAGGGGGACGCCCTCGTTCCCAGGGGGGGGAGGCGTCGTTGCTGGTTAGTCGTCCGGGACGGGTGTGATGTCGACTGAACTTACGCCTTCTTCAGAGAAGCGAACCACGACCAGCCGACGCTCGCCTTCCAGGGTCCCGCCGGTAATGACATAGTCCCAGCGGTCGGCGTGAAAGGGATCGCGCACCGTGGGCGTGCCCAGCAGGTAGGCCACCTGGTCTCGCGTCATGCCCATTTCCACCTTCTCGATGTCACCCGGATCGGTGATCCATCCCTGGTAGACGCGGACCTTGTAGACACACCCGGCCAGCAGGACGCAGGCGGCGGCAATCACTGCCAGTCGGTGCCATTGATCAGGACGCTTCATAGCGGGAGCGCAGTATAGCAGTCGGGCCATTCAGGCATCGTTTTGCATCAGCATTTCCGGCGCACGTAGAGCACCAGGCTGTGGTCAATCAGTTCATATCCGGCCGCGTCGACGATTTCCTCCTGCAGGCGCTCGATTTCCTCGTTGACGAACTCCATGACCTCGCCGGTCTCGACACAAATCATGTGGTCATGGTGAGCGCCGGAATCCAGCTCAAAGACGGAATGGCCGCTCTCGAAGTTGTGCCGGGTTACCAGGCCGGCCTGTTCGAACTGTGTCAGCACCCGGTAAATGGTCGCCAGGGGAATCTCGTTGTCATCCTGTGCCAGCCGCAGGTGAATGTCGTCGGCGCTCAAGTGGCGTTCGCCGCTTTGCGCCAGTACCCGGAATATGCTCAGCCGCGGTTGTGTGACCTTGAGCCCCACCGCCTGCAGGTTCTTTCTCGGAATGCCTTTCTTCATTTGCCCGCGGCCTCCGCAGCGCCCTGAGGCACACTGCCGCCCCGTGACTGCCAGACGCGCCCGCGCGCCAGCATCTCCTCGGCATGGGCAAGCGTGCGCGGCGTGATTTCCACACCGCCAAGCATACGCGCGACTTCCTGGACCCGTTCCTGGTCTTGAAGTTGTGCCGATACTGTCTGGGTGCCTCCGTCGCGCACTTCCTTGCTGACGCGGATCTGACGGGCCGCCTGGCTGGCCACCTGCGGCAGGTGAGTTACGCAAAGCACCTGGCCCCGTTGCCCCAATTCGGCAAGACCGGCGCCCACGACTTCCGCCACCCGGCCTCCGATGCCGGAATCCACTTCATCAAAGATCATGGTTGGCGGCTGGCGGGCGCCGATCGCCGCCAATTGAATCGCAAGGCCGATCCGGGCCAGTTCGCCGCCCGAGGCGCAACGGGCCAGCGGCCGAGCGGCCTGGCCCGGGTTGAGCGCTACGTAGAATTCCACTCGCTCGCGCCCGCGCCGGCCAGGAGAGCCGGTGTCCTCCAACCGTACGGACAGGCTGCCGCCCTCCATTGCCAGGCCCTGCATGCGTTCGGATACCGCCTCTGCAAAATCCTGTGCGACGCGGTTGCGCGATTCGGAAAGGCCGGCCGCGCGCTCGTCTGTCTCCCTGCGCAGAGCGTCCCTCCGGACCATGGCCTGCTCGAGCTGCTCGTCCAGTGTCCGCAGTCCTTCTTTCTCCGACTTGAGTTCATCGGCCAGGGCCGGCAGTTCATCCTGGGTCTTGCCGTGCTTGCGCGCCACGGCAAGCAAGGCCTGGCGGCGCTGCTCAATCTCGTCGAGGTTGCCTTCATCGTCGTCGAGGTCCATCCCGAGGTGCTGAAGCGTCGTGGCCGCTTCTTCCACCAGTACCTCGGATTCACTCAGCAGGCGAGCCGCCTCGTTCAGTTTCGGCTCGAAATCCACGACCCCTTGGACTTCCTGCCGCGCGGCAGCGAGCGCGCTTCCGGCTGATGTCTCGCTTTCACGCAGGGTGTGAAGAGCACTCCCCATGGCGGCGAGCAGCCGCGCCCGGTTCGCCAGCCGCAGCCGCAGCCGGTTCAGCTTTTCCAGCTCGCCTTCCTGGGGCGCCAGGGCTTCCAGTTCGTCAATCCAGCTATTGAGCAGGTCCAGCCTTGCGGTCCGCTCGCCGGAGCGTTGCTGCAGCGATTCCAACTCGGCCTCGGCATGGCGCAGGGCCGAAAAACCGGCGGAATACGCCTCGACGGCTTCGGTCAGGTCGCCGAACTCATCCAGGATCTCAAGTTGTGCGCCGGTATGCAGCAACGCCTGGTGCGCCTTCTGCCCGCAGATGTCGATCAGGCAAGCGCCTATTTCGCGCAGCCGCTGGGCCGGAACGGGGACGCCGTTCAATGAACCACGCGATCGCCCGTCGGCCCGTATCACGCGCCGCATGATGCACTCATCGAGTAGTTCGTATTCTTCCGCCCAGGACGGCAGGGGGGTGGAGGCAGGGATTTCGAAACAGGCGGTTATGTCCGCCTGCCTGGCGCCCGTGCGCACCTGATTGGAGTTCGCCCGCTCGCCGGCCGCCAGCGCCAGGGCTTCGACCAGTATTGATTTTCCGGCGCCGGTTTCACCGGTAAGAGCGGTAAAACCGGCTTCAATGTCCAGTTCCGCGGTATCGACCACCGCCAGGTTGCGAATTGCAAGATGGGTCAACACCGTTGTCTGCTCAGTCTGCCTTTTGCGTCGCCGGCCCCTTGCCCCAATTCAGCTTCTCCCTGAGTACGGAAAAGTAGTTGTAATCGGACGGATGGATCAGTTCCAGGCGGCGCGAGGACCGGGAGACGTGCAGCGTCTGGCCATATTCCAGGACTCCCAGGGCGGTACCGTCACTGCTTACGGCGGCATCGACCCCGGTGTCCGCCGGAATGGACAGCGTCAGCTTTGCGCCGCCTGGAATGACCAGCGGGCGGTCATCAAGCTTGTGGGGGCAGATCGGCACCAGGACGGTGGCATCCAGGCGCGGATCGACAATCGGACCGCCACAACTCATTGCATAGGCGGTGGAACCGGTGGGCGTGGCGGCAATGAACCCGTCACCGCGGTGTGTGGCGATGTGGCGGCCGTCCACGTTCGTGGACAACTCCAGTATGCGCGCGCCGCCGCTTCGATGGGCCACAACGTCGTTCAGCGCCGTCGCACGCAGGGCCTTGCCTTCGCGGCGGGTCAGCCGGGTGCTCAGGAGCATCCGGCGCTCGGAGAAATACTGACCGGCCAGCAGCGCGGACAATTCCGATTCAAATCGCCTCTGGCCCAGGTCAGCCAGGAATCCCAGCCTGCCCAGGTTGACGCCCAGCAGCGGCGTTTTGTGTCGAACGGCGGCCTGTGCGGCGCGCAACATGGCGCCGTCGCCGCCCATGGCAATGATCAATTGCGAGTCTTCGACCGCGGGCGACGTCGCGGGGTCGTTTCCGAGTTTGACCGAGCAACCCAGTTTCTCAAGATGGGCTGCCAGCTCGGCGGAGGCCACAGCGATGGTCTCATCGCCATCACGCGCCAATATCGCCACGCGTTGAAACTGGTTTTGCGGCATTTCCGAGAAGCTCCGTTGGGGCCCTTTCCGGCGGCCATTCCCGCCTTGAAAAAAAGGAATAATGCACCATAGTACCCCTGCTTGGAAGACGCGCTTCAAGCAAGGGTGTGTCCGTTGGGACCGAGGGCGTCCCCGTCCTCGCGCCAAGCACATTGCACCGAAGGCGGGGACGCCCTCGGTCCCGCGAATAGAGGAACTGCCTGATGAGCGAGCCGAAGAAAACCGAAGAGGCCGAGGAAACTGCCGCAACCGAAGCGCAGGAGTCGGCGCCGGAGGCTGAAATCAAAGACCCGGCCGCAGAAATTGAGGGCCTGAAGGCCGCCCTGAGCCGGCAGCACGAAGACCTCCTGCGAGCGGTCGCCGAAGCCGATAATGTTCGCCGCCGGGCCCAGCGGGAGGTCAGCGAGGCCTACGGGCGCGGCCAGCGCCAGATTGTGCGCGAGTTGCTGGCGTGCCTGGACAGCCTGGAACTGGGCCTGGGCTCATCGGAAACGGCGACTGCCGACAGCTTGCTCGAAGGTCAGCGCGCCACGCTGCGCCTGATGCAAAAGACGCTGGAACAGTTCTCGGTGGAAGCCGTGGATCCACAAGGAGAGCCCTTCGATCCCCAGCGGCACGAGGCGGTCAGCATGCAGCCGTCGGATTCGGTGGATGCGGAATGTGTCATTTCGGTCATGCAGAGGGGCTATCTGATGCAGGGGCGCTTGTTGCGAGCGGCACGGGTCGTGGTCTGTTCAGGCCCGCCGGCGGTGGAGGAAACGGATACCGGCCAAGACTTATGAGCGCATTGAATTGCGCAGGTTGAATCCTCATATCGGGTAATGGCCAGTTAAAGACAATAGTTCGTGGAGATTCACGCATGAGCAAAATAATCGGTATAGACCTGGGAACTACCAATTCCTGCGTGGCCGTTATGGACGGCAAGCAGGGCAAAATCATTGAGAATTCCGAAGGCGATCGCACCACGCCATCGGTGGTGGCCTTTGCCAAGGACGATCAGGTCCTGGTGGGCCAATCGGCCAAGCGCCAGGCGATCACGAACCCCACCAACACCCTGTACGCCATCAAACGCCTGATCGGACGCCGCTTCAAGGACAGCGTCGTACAGCGGGACATCGAAATGGTGCCGTACAAGCTGGTGGAGTCGGACAACGGCGACGCCTGGGTGGAAGTCCAGGGCCGCAAGATCGCGCCGCCGGAGATTTCCGCGCGCGTGCTGCAGAAAATGAAGAAGACCGCCGAGGACTACCTGGGCGAGGAAGTGACCGAGGCCGTCATCACCGTGCCGGCCTATTTCAATGACTCCCAGCGCCAGGCGACCAAGGACGCGGGCAGGATCGCCGGGCTGGAAGTCAAACGCATCATCAATGAACCCACTGCCGCCGCTTTGGCCTACGGCATGGGCCAGCAGCGCGGCGACCGCAAGATCGCCGTCTACGACCTGGGCGGCGGCACCTTCGATATCTCGATCATCGAAATCGCCGAGATCGACGGTGAGACGCAGTTCGAGGTGCTGGCCACCAATGGCGACACCTTCCTCGGCGGCGAGGACTTCGACAATCGACTGATCGACTACCTGGCCGGCGAGTTCGAGAAGGAGCAGGGCGTGGATATCCGCAAGGACCCGCTGGCCATGCAGCGCCTCAAGGAAGCCGCGGAGAAGGGCAAGATCGAACTGTCCTCGCAGCAGCAGACGGAAATCAACCTGCCGTTCATTACCGCGGATGCGGCCGGTCCCAAGCACCTGAACATCCGGCTTACCCGCGCCAAGCTGGAAGCGCTGGTGGAAGATCTCATCAATCGCACCATCGAGCCCTGCCGCACGGCATTGTCCGACGCCGGACTCTCGGTGGGTGACATCAGCGACGTGATCCTGGTCGGCGGCCAGATCCGCATGCCCAAGGTGCAGGAAGCGGTGAAGGATTTCTTCGGCCGCGACCCCCGCAGGGACGTCAATCCCGACGAGGCGGTGGCGATGGGCGCTGCGATCCAGGCCGGCGTGCTGTCGGGCAACGTGCGCGATGTCCTGCTGCTGGACGTGACGCCGCTGTCGCTGGGTATCGAGACGCTGGGACAGGTCATGACCCGGTTGATCGACAAGAACACGACCATTCCGACCCGCGCCAACCAGGTGTTCTCGACCGCCGAGGACGGACAGTCCGCGGTAACGATTCACGTGCTTCAGGGCGAACGCCAGCGGGCCGCGGACAACAAGTCCCTGGGGCGGTTCGACCTTACCGACATCCCGCCCGCACCGCGCGGCGTTCCGCAGATCGAGGTTACCTTCGATATTGATGCCAACGGGATTCTCAATGTGTCGGCCAAGGACAAGGCCACCGGCCGTGAACAGAAAATCGTCATCAAGGCATCCAGCGGGCTGTCGGACAAGGAGATCGATCGCATGGTGCAGGAGGCCGAAGTGCACGCCGAGGAAGACCGCAAGTTCCGCGAGCTGGTGGACGTGCGCAACCAGGCGGACGGCCTGGTGCATTCCAGCGAGAAGGCCCTTTCGGACCTGGGCGACAAGGTTCAGCCACAAGAGCGCGCCAGCATCGAGTCGGCGATTGCCGACCTGAAGTCGGCGCTCCAGGGCGACGACAAGGCCGTGATCGAGGCCAAGAGCCGGGCGCTGTCGGAAGCGGCGGCCGGCCTGGCGCAGCGGGTGTACCAGGAACAGGCTGAGGCCGCGGGAGAAGCCGGGGCCGGCGAACCGAGCATGGATTCGGGCGGCGAAGACGGCGACGTGACGGATGCGGAGTTCGAGGACGTAACTCCGGACGATCAGAAGAAGTCCGCCTGACACGACACTGGTGCGTATCGCGCGAGTAACCCGACAGGGCGCGCTGCGCCGGGACGGGAGGGTCGCAAATGGCTGAACGGGACTACTACGAAGTCCTGGGTGTGGACCGCAACGCGTCGGAGACCGATGTCAAGAAGGCTTTCCGGCGCCTTGCCATGCGCTATCACCCCGACCGCAATCCCGACCAGGGAGAAGAAGGCGCGAACCGCTTCAAGGAAGCCAAGCGCGCCTACGAAGTCTTAAGCGATGGCGAAAAGCGCGCCGCGTATGATCAGTTCGGTCACGCCGGCGTGGACGCGAGCGCGAGCGCGAGCGCGGGCGCTTCTTCCGGCGATCCCTTCAATACCATCTTTGGCGACATATTCGGCGAGGTCTTCGGCGGACGCCGCCGTGCAGGCAATCAGCCACGGCGCGGCGCTCACCTGCGCTATCGCCTTGATCTGGACTTTGAGCAAGCAATCTTCGGCGACGACATCCGTATCAAGGTCCCGCGCGAGGTGGCCTGTTCACCCTGCGGTGGTTCGGGCGCCCGGCCCGGGACCGGTTTGAGCACCTGCGGTCGATGCGGAGGCAGCGGACAGACGCAGATTCGGCAAGGAATATTCTCGATCCAGCAGACCTGCGGCGCCTGCCGCGGGGAAGGGCGGGTCGTATCCGATCCGTGCAGGGATTGTTCCGGCAACGGCCTGGTTCGCAACAACGAGGACATTTCGCTGAAGATTCCGCCAGGAGTGGATACCGGCGACCGCAGCCGGGTGCGGGGCAAGGGCAATGCCGGTAAGCGTGGCGGCCCGGCGGGCGATCTGATGGTGGAAATGCAGGTGCGGCCGCATCCCTTCTTCAAGCGTGACGGCGGCGACTTGCACTGCCGCTATCCGATAAGCTTTACCATCGCGGCCCTGGGTGGAGAAATCGAAGTGCCAACGCTGACCGGCTCTCTCAAGATCAAGATTCCCGCCGGCACCCAGTCCGGCCGGATCTTTCGCTTGAATGGCCGGGGCGTGAAACCCGCTCGCGGTGGCCGCAAGGGCCACCTTTTCTGCCATGTTGAGGTGGAGACACCCGTGGGACTGAATCGCGCCCAAAAACGGCTGCTGAAGGAGTTTGCGAGCGAAGTCGGCGGTGAAGGGGCCCGGCAGGAGCCGCTTCGCGCCAAGTGGCTGGATTGGGCAAGCAGCAAGGGGCAGAGCCCGGGACGGAAAGCGTCATGAAGATCTGTTTGCTGGGAGCCAGCGGCCGTATGGGCCGGGAATTGCTGTTGCGCGTGGCAGCCGCGGATGACCTGGAACTCAGCGGAGCGCTGGCCGCACCCGATGATCCCTGGATCGGCCAGGACCCCGGCCTGGCCGCCAATCTGCCTGCTGCCGGGGTGATCGTGACGGGTTCCGCCGAGGAGAGCGTTGCAGGCGCCGACGTGGCCGTAGATTTTTCTGCCGCTGCCGCAACCGGGGACGTCGCTCACGCCTGCGCCGAAGCCGGCTGTGCGCTGGTCGAGGGTGTAACGGGAATTACCGCGGACGGACAGGCGGCCCTTAAGCGAGCAGCCGGAAGCGTGGCCGTTCTGCAGGCGAGCAATATGAGCCTGGGCATTTACGTGCTCGATGAGTTGCTGGGACTGGCCGCACAGCGCCTGGGCGAAGATTACGACCTCGAGATTGTCGAGACCCATCATCGCGGCAAGGCCGACGCGCCTTCCGGCACCGCCTTGCAACTCGGCCGGACGGCGGCCAGGGCGCGTGGACGGAACTTTTCAGAAGCGGCGGTGTTCCAGCGCCATGGGCAGACAGGCGGGCGCAAGAAGGGATCGATCGGCTTCAGCGCGGTGCGTGGCGGCGGCTTCTCCGGCAATCATTCCATATTGCTGGCCGGCAACGAAGAAGTGCTGGAATTGCGCCACCAGAGCCTGAACCGGGGCGTTTTCGCCGCCGGCGCGTTGCGAGCGGCGCGCTGGCTTGCCGGCCGGCCGCCTGGCATGTACGATTTATCCTCCGTAATGGGAATGGCATCTTCCACTACGGCCTTCTAGTGACTCCCGCGGTGCTAGCCCTGTCGGGCGGGGCCGTGTTTCGTGGCTGGTCGATCGGCGCCGATGGCGATTCCCAGGGCGAGGTGGTGTTCAACACCGCCATGACCGGTTACCAGGAAATCCTGACCGATCCTTCCTACTGCCGCCAGATCGTTACCCTGACCGTGCCCCATGTGGGCAATACCGGCGCCAATCGTGAGGATTACGAGTCTGACGGGGTGTATGCGGCCGGATTGATCATCCGCGATTTGCCGGTGGTGGAGAGCAACTGGCGCAAGGACACGGCTTTTTCGGAGTTTCTGCGCAAAGAGGGCGCCGTGGCGATCGCCGGGGTCGATACGCGGCGCCTGACCCGTATTCTGCGGGAGGAGGGGGCGCAGCCGGGCTGCATCGTCACCGGGACGGACGATGGGGATATGGCCCTTGCAAAGGCCCGCACCACGCCTGAAATGGTGGGACTGGACCTGGCCAAAGTGGTTACCACCGCTGAGCCCTACGAATGGACGGTGGAGGATGCGGAATCGAGGTCCGGCTGGATCGTGGCCTACGATTACGGAATCAAGCGCAATATTCTGCGGTCGCTGGCCCGCCTGGGTCGCCGAATCACCGTATTGCCTGCGGAGGCCCCGGCGGCCGAAGTTCTGGCCCTGAAACCCGATGGCGTTTTCTTGTCCAACGGGCCGGGCGACCCCGAGCCCTGTCAGTATGCGATTGATGCAATTGGGGAGATTCTGGATAGCGGAACTCCGATCCTGGGAATTTGCCTCGGACACCAGCTTCTGGGCCTGGCCTGCGGCGCAAAGACAATAAAGATGAAATTCGGACATCACGGAGCCAATCATCCTATTGTTGATCTGGATAACGGCGAGGTTGCCATCAGCAGCCAGAATCACGGCTTTGCCGTAGAGGAGGCCAGCCTGCCTGATTGTCTGCGCGCCACGCATCGCTCGCTGTTCGACGGGACGCTGCAGGGTTTGGCGCACCGAAGCCTCCCGGCCATCAGCTTTCAGGGCCACCCGGAGGCCAGTCCAGGTCCGCATGACCTGGGTTACGCCTTTGAACGGTTTGCAGGAATGATGCAAAGCAATGCCTCGTAGGGACGATCTCAACAGCGTATTGATCATCGGCGCAGGCCCGATCGTCATCGGACAGGCCTGCGAGTTCGACTATTCGGGCGTGCAGGCCTGCAAGGCCTTGCGTGAAGAGGGCTACCGCGTGGTCCTGGCCAATTCCAACCCCGCGACCATCATGACCGACCCTGAAACAGCCGATGCGGTCTATATCGAGCCGGTCAACGCCCGTTCGTTGGCCGCGGTGATCGAACGCGAGCGCCCTGACGCCCTGTTGCCCACCATGGGCGGCCAAACGGGCCTGAATACCGCGCTGGAACTGGCCCGGGAAGGGGTCCTTGAGCAATACGGGGTCGAATTGATCGGCGCGCGCAGCGACGTAATCGACAAGGCCGAGGATCGGGAGCGGTTTCGGGACGCCATGCTGTCCATCGGGCTGGAAACGCCCCGTTCATCGATGGTACGCAGTATTGCCGAGGCGATGGAAGTCATTTCCGGGATCGGCTATCCCGCCATAATCCGGCCGTCATTTACCCTGGGCGGCGTGGGCGGCGGCATTGCCCGCGATGCGCCGGAATTGGAAGACGCCATGGCCCGGGCTCTGGGCGCCTCGCCGAGCCACTCGGCGCTGGTGGAAGAGTCGGTGCTTGGTTGGAAGGAATTCGAGATGGAGGTGGTCCGCGACCGGCGGGACAACTGCATCATCGTTTGTTCGATCGAGAACGTCGATCCCATGGGTATTCATACCGGCGATTCCATTACCGTGGCGCCGGCGCTGACGCTGACAGACAAGGAATACCAGCGGATGCGCGACGCCTCCATCGCCGTGCTGCGCGAAATCGGCGTGGATACGGGCGGTTCCAACGTGCAGTTCGCCATTCATCCCGACGACGGGCGCATGGTCGTGATCGAGATGAATCCGCGGGTCTCGCGATCTTCCGCGCTGGCCTCCAAGGCCACCGGCTTCCCGATCGCCAAGGTCGCCGCTAAGCTGGCCATCGGTTACACGCTGGACGAGCTCAGGAACGAGATTACCGCAGGGCTGACGCCGGCCTCCTTTGAGCCGGCGATTGATTACATCGTGACCAAGGCGCCAAGATTCGCCTTTGAGAAGTTCCCGCGGGCCGATGCACGGCTGACCACCCAGATGAAATCGGTCGGCGAGGCGATGTCGCTGGGCCGGACGTTCCAGGAATCCTTGCAGAAGGCCCTGCGCAGCCTGGAGATCGGTATCGACGGTTTGTGCGCGCGAGTGGATCCCGGCGATCCCGACGCGCGAGCCGTGGTGGGTGAGGAACTGCGGACCGCCGGGGCGGAGCGCTTGCTGTACATGGCCGATGCACTGCGTCTGGGCATGACGGAAGACGAAATCGTGGAGTTGTCCCGCATTGATCCGTGGTTCGTCGGTCAGATTGCCGACCTGGTGCGGGAAGAAGAGCGGGTCCGGGACGCGGGTTGGGAGAAATTGAGCGATGAATGGCTGCGAAGGCTGAAGCGCAAGGGCTTTGCCGACAGCCGTTTGGCGCATCTGCTGGGCGTCAGCGAGCAGCAAGTGAACCTTCGGCGGCGGGAGGCGAAGCTCCACCCGGTGTTCAAACGTGTGGACAGCTGTGCGGCGGAGTTTCCCACCACAACGGCGTACCTGTATTCCAGTTACGAGGAGGAGTGCGAAGCCGATCCTTCCGGGCGCGACAAGATCATGATTCTGGGCGGCGGGCCCAACCGGATCGGACAGGGCATCGAGTTCGACTACTGCTGCGTGCATGCCGCGCTGGCCTTGCGTGACGCGGGCTACGAGACAATCATGGTGAATTGCAATCCCGAGACTGTCTCCACCGACTACGACACCTCCGACAAGCTTTATTTCGAGCCGCTGACGGTGGAAGACGTCATGGAAATCGTCCGGCGCGAGAAGCCTAAAGGCTTAATCGTGCAATACGGCGGACAGACGCCACTGCGGATCACCCGGGCGCTGGACCGGGCCGGCGCCCCGATTATCGGGACCCCGCCGGACGCCATCGACCGGGCCGAGGATCGTGAGCGGTTCAAGGTCCTGCTGGGCGAATTGGGCTTGAAGCAGCCGGAAAGCCGCACCGCCCGTTCCGTCGAAGAGGCCGTCAAGCTGGCGCGCGAGCTTCAGTACCCCCTCATCGTGCGGCCTTCCTATGTGCTGGGCGGCCGCGCCATGGACGTTATCTACCGCGAGGAAGATCTGCTGCGCTACATGGCCGTGGCCGTGGCGGTTTCCAATGAGAGCCCGGTGCTGCTTGATGAGTTTCTGCCCAGGGCGGTGGAGTTCGACGTGGACGCCATATACGACGGCGAACGCGTCCTGATCGGCGGAATCATGGAGCATATCGAGCAGGCGGGCGTGCATTCGGGTGATTCCGCCTGCTGTCTGCCCCCGGCCACCGCCAGCAAGGCGGTCCAGGACGAACTGGCGCGCCAATCCGGGCTCCTGGCCCGGGCCCTGGGTGTACGCGGGCTGATGAATGTGCAGTTCGCCATCCAGGATGACGACATTTACGTCCTGGAAGTCAATCCCCGGGCGTCGCGCAGTGTCCCGTACGTGTCCAAGGCGGTAGGCATACAGCTTGCGAAGGTGGCGGCGCTGGTCATGGTGGGGCGAACGCTGGACGAACAGGGCGTCGAAGATCCGCCGCTCCCGGCCTATTTTTCGGTCAAGCAGTCGGTATTCCCGTTTTCCCGCTTCCCGGGCGCCGATCCCATCCTCGGGCCGGAGATGAAGTCCACCGGTGAGGTGATGGGCGTGGGAACCAGTTTTGCCGAGGCTTACGCCCGCGCCCAGGAAGGCGCCGGCGTGGAGCTCAAGCAGGGCGGGGCGGCGCTTCTGTCGCTTCGGGATGCGGACAAGCCGGCCTCGGTAGACCTTTCGCGAATGTTGCAGCAGAAGGGATACGAGCTTGTGGCCACCCACGGCACGGCCAGCTTCCTGGCCCGCCACGGGGTTTCCTGCAGACGGATCAACAAGGTTCGCGAGGGCCGCCCGCATATTGTGGACCTGATCCGCAACGGCGAGGTGGACCTGATCGTCAACACCACCGAGGGCCGCGCTTCAATCCTTGAATCACATGAAATCCGGACCGAGGCGGTGCGCAACAACGTCACCTATTTCACGACCCTGGCGGCGGGAGAGGCCGCCTGCCGGGCGATCGACTATTTTGGAGCAGGGCCGGTATCCCGGCTGCAGGACCTTCACGAGAGGATGGCTACATGACGCAGGTTCCCATGACCCGGGCCGGTGAGCACGCGCTGCGCGAGGAATTGAAGCGGCTCAAGAACCAGGAACGTCCGAGCCTGGCGCGCGCCATCGGCGAAGCGCGTGAACACGGCGACTTGCGCGAGAACGCCGAGTACCACGCCGCCAAGGAGCAGCAGGGGCTGGTGGAGGCCCGCATCCGCGATATCGAAGGCCGTCTGGGGCACGCCCGGGTCATTGATCTTGCTCGCATACCGCACGACGGGCGTGTGGTTTTCGGTGTGACCGTGGAGCTCAAGAGCCTCGAAGGTGAGAACCGCGTGAGCTACCAGATTGTCGGTGAGGATGAGGCCAGGGTGCGTGAAGACGCGATCTCCTTCGTGTCCCCCATGGCCCGTTCGCTGATCGGAAAATACCAGGGTGACGAGATTTCACTGAGCGCGCCGGGGGGAGTGCGTCGCTATGAAATTCTGGCTGTGAATTACGAATAGTCGGAATATTAATACAATATATCAATATCTTCGTATAAAAATCTAGAAATACCATTATTATGAAGAGGGGCTCTTGGGCGGATCATTGGACACGGCGCGCAAAGGCCGAAGGCTGGCGGTCGAGGGCTGCGTACAAGCTGCAGGAACTGGATCGCAGGGAACGGCTGTTCAGTCGCGGTGGCCAGGTAGTTGATCTGGGCGCGGCTCCCGGCGGGTGGAGCCAGTACGCCGCGCGCAAGGTGGCGCCGGGCGGATTGGTGGTGGCCATAGACGTCGAACCAATGGAGCCGCTCAAGGGTGTTGCCCTGGTTCAGGGAGACATTACCGACCCCGAAACGCTCGAGGGACTGCGTGATGCCCTGCGCGGGCCGGCCGATGCGGTCATTTCAGACCTGGCGCCCAGACTGAGTGGAAACCGGGACCGCGACCAGGCCTTGTCCATGGACCTGGCGGAAATGGCCCTTGGAGCGGCGCTTGACTTGCTGCAGCCGGGCGGAGTGTTTGTTACCAAGCTTTTTCAGGGCGCGGGTTTTGAGGAATTCGTCGCCCAGGCTCGCGCCAGCTTTCGCAAGGTGCGCCTTCGCACGCCGGCGGCCTCCCGGCGGGCCAGCCGCGAGACCTACCTGGTGGCGCACGCATGAATCCCTCCCTCCAGGTATTCTGGGACCCCGTGTCCCACTCCGTTTCCTACCTCGTCAGTGACCCGGCATCCGGCCGAGCCGCGCTGCTCGATCCCGTGCTCGAGTTTGATCGTGCGTCGGGACAGACCAGCTACCGGCCGGTGGAACCTGTCATTGCGGCAGTCGAAGAGGCCGGGCTGACGCTGGATTGGATCATTGAAACGCATGTCCATGCGGACCATCTGAGCGCAGCGCCCTACGTCAAGGACCGGCTGGGAGGGCGAGTGGCGATTTCCAGCGGTGTTGTGGCCGTGCAACGGCACTTTGCCGGTGTTTTCAACCTCAAGGACGAATTTTCCGCCGCCGGTTCCGATTTCGATCACCTGTTCTCCGATGGCGAGCGGTTCACCTTAGGCGAAGTCGAGGCTACGGTCCTGCATACGCCGGGACACACGGCGTCCTGCGCTTGCTACATCTTCGGCGATACGGCTTTTACCGGCGACACGCTGCTGATGCCCGACGCCGGGACCGGGCGTTGCGATTTCCCGGGCGGTTCGGCGGCCGCTCTTTACGATTCATTGAAGCGGATTCTGGCCCTGGACCCGGCTACGCGATTGTTTGCCGGGCACGACGACGGGGTGGGCGGCAAACGCGAGGTGGCCTGGGAGAGCACGGTTGCCGAGCAGCGTCTCAAGAACATCTATTGCCGTGACGGTATTTCGCGCGACGATTACATTGCCCGGCGCCAGGCGCGCGATGCGGGACTGATGACTCCAAGGCTGATGTTCTACGCCCTGCAGGTCAACATACGGGCCGGGCGGCTGCCCGCCTCGGAATCCAACGGCAGCCGCTACTTGAAGATTCCCTTGAACACCCTCAAGTCCTGACCAAGAATTGGCGGCGGCGAAGGTGTGCTTTGGTACAATTCCAGCCCATGCAGGGCTTGAGAACAACAGTCCGCAAGAATCAAGGAGTTGGCTGATGAGCTTGAGAATCAACGATGTGGCGCCGGACTTCACGATCGACACCACGGAAGGCGAAATTCGTTTCCACGACTGGATCGGCGACGGCTGGGCCATTCTGTTCTCTCACCCCAAGGACTTCACGCCGGTATGCACCACCGAGCTCGGCTACATGGCCGGGCTGATGCCGGAATTTGAGCAGCGCAACGCCAAAGTGGTTGGGCTGAGCGTCGACCCGGTGAGCGATCACCGCGAATGGGTCAAGGACATCGAAGAAACGCAGGGACACGCCGTTACCTATCCGCTGATCGGCGATTCCAACCTCATGGTCGCCAAGTTGTACGACATGTTGCCGGCATCCGAGGGTGATCAGTCCGAAGGCCGGACCGCGGTGGACAACCTCACCGTGCGTTCCGTGTTCATTATCGGGCCGGACAAGCGGATCAAGGCGATGCTGACCTACCCGATGAGCACCGGCCGCAACTTCGACGAGGTGCTGCGGCTGCTGGATTCATGCCAGTTGACCGCGGCTCACCAGGTGGCGACGCCGGTGAACTGGAAATGGGGCGAGAACGTGATCATCGTTCCGGCGGTCTCAAACGAGCAGGCCAAGGAAAAGTTCCCCGGCGGCTGGGACGCTCCCAAGCCCTACCTGCGCATTGTTCCGCAGCCGAAGTGAGCCCCAGGGCCGTCAGAACATGCTGAAGCGCCATCCACTGCGGGCATTCCCCGGCGTGGCCGGCGCTTGTTCGTGTAAGGTTGGGGGCTGAAAGAGGAACGCCTGCGCGTCCGAAGTATGAACAAGTTCACCAAGAACCTCCTTTTGTGGCTGGTAATTGCACTGGCCCTGATGATGCTGCTCCGGCCTTTGAACGACCGCACCGATCAGGTCGAGGAGATCAATTTCTCGCAATTCCTGGAATTGGTGCGCAATGGCGGCGTGGAGAAGGTGGAAATCCTCGAAGACCGCACGATTCAGGGACAACAGACCAGCGGGCAGGAATTCGTAACCTACAGCCCGCCGTCGACGGACAACTCCGAGCTGGTGCGGGAGCTGACCGAGAACGGCGCGGTCGTGAGTTCTCCCAAGCCCAAGTCCGAGAGCGCCTGGCTTTCCTTCCTGCTGAACCTCCTGCCGTTTCTGCTGTTGATCGGCATCTGGCTGTATTTCATGCGCCAGATGCAGGGCGGCGTTGGCGGCCGGGGCGGCGCCATGTCGTTTGGCCGCAGCCGTGCGCGCCTGCTTAACCCGGACCAGACGTCGGTGACCTTTGAAGACGTTGCCGGCGTGGAAGAGGCCAAGGAGGAAGTGGCCGAAGTCGTGGAATTCCTGAAGGACCCTTCGAAGTTCCAGCGCCTGGGCGGCAAGATCCCCAAGGGCGTGCTGATGATAGGCCCGCCGGGAACCGGCAAGACCCTGCTGGCGCGCGCGATCGCGGGCGAGGCCGAGGCGCCGTTCTTCACCATTTCCGGCTCCGATTTCGTTGAGATGTTTGTCGGTGTGGGCGCATCGCGGGTGCGCGACATGTTCGAGCAGGCCAAGAAACAGGCGCCCTGCATCATCTTCATCGACGAGATCGACGCGGTAGGACGCCATCGCGGCGCCGGCCTGGGCGGCGGCCACGACGAACGCGAACAGACGCTCAATCAGCTGCTGGTCGAGATGGACGGGTTCGCGGGTAGCGAGGGAACTATCGTCATCGCCGCCACCAATCGCCCGGACGTGCTGGATCCCGCGCTGCTGCGTCCCGGGCGTTTCGACCGGCAGGTGGTGGTGCCGCTGCCGGACATTCGCGGACGCGAATTGATCCTGAAGGTCCATATGCGCAAGGTTCCGGTACACGACGGTGTTTCCGCCAGCACCCTGGCGCGCGGCACGCCCGGGTTCTCGGGCGCCGATCTCGCCAACCTGGTCAACGAAGCGGCCTTGCTGGCCGGACGAACAGGGGACCGTTCGGTGACCATGGAGCAATTCGAGAAAGCCAAGGACAAGATCCTGATGGGCACCGAGCGCAAGTCCATGGTGATGAGCCCCGAGGAGCGCAAGCTGACGGCCTATCACGAGTCCGGGCATGCCATCGTGGGCCTGAGCGTGCCCGAGCACGATCCCGTGCACAAGGTCACCATCATCCCGCGCGGCCGGGCGCTGGGCGTCACGATGTTTCTGCCGGAAGTGGATCGCCACAGCCACTCCAGGCAACGCCTGATCAGCCAGGTCACCAGCCTGTTCGGCGGCCGGGTGGCGGAGGAACTGGTGTTCGGCAAAGATGCGGTCACGACCGGCGCGGCCAACGATATCGAACGCGCCACGGCAATCGCGCGCAACATGGTCACCAAGTGGGGCCTGTCAAGGCGGTTGGGCCCGTTGACCTACACCGAAGAAGACGGGGAAGTATTCCTTGGACGCACGGTGACCCAGCACAAGCAGGTGTCCGACGCGACCGTGCACGCCATCGACAAGGAAGTGCGCGAGCTCATCGATGCGGCCTACGGCCAGGCCAGGGACATCCTCACCAGCAACGAGGAAATCCTGCATGCCATGGCCGAGGCGCTCTTGAAGTACGAGACCCTTGAGCAGGTGCAGATCAAGGAAATCATGGACGGCGAGGAGCCCAGCCCGCCTGCCGGTTGGGGCCAGGAGAAGAAGAAGAAGGCGCGCAAGAAACGCAAGCGCCCGCCCGCTGCCGACATCAGCAAACCGGCGGAACAGCACTAACTCCGCCCCGCCTGCCTGTTTATCTGCCTAGCTAGCCTGTGGCTCTGAACGACCTATTACAACTCGCCCATACACTAAGTAGTCGCATTGACAAACATCGCGATGCGCTTAGGAAGAGCGAGCCGCTTACGCGCTATGCGTTAATAGACCCGCTTTTGCGAGCGTTGGACTGGAACACGGAGGACCCGTCCATGGTCGCGCCGGAATATCCGGCCACCGGAGGACGTGCCGACTATGCGCTGCTGGATGGCAGTGGAAAGCCGGTGATTATGGTCGAGGCGAAGAAATTGGGCGAACCTCTTGAAAAGGCCGCGACGCAGGGAATTCAGTACACATTGCAGAAAGGCGTCCTTTATTTTGTAGTTACAGATGGCCAGCGCTGGCACGTATACGAAACGCATAAGCCCGTGCCCTTGGAAGAAAAACGCATCGTTTCATTTGACCTGCGGAGATCTATTTCCGAAGCTTGCCGGAACGCGCTCGCGCTTTGGCGCCCCGGCGTTATAGAGAAGCGCTTGCAGTCCGCACCGCAGCTTTCCAGGGCCGTCAATCAGCCGCAGTCGCGTGCTGAGCAAAATGAACCGCTTCCGCCTGCGGCTTCAAAAAGGGGTGACGATGAAGGATTCACGTCGTTGCCTGTCCTGATCAGGAAGATGAAGAACGGGGAGAAGGTTCGTCTCCTAGCCATTCATTTTCCCGACGAGTCAACGGTGGAAATACAGTATTGGTGGCACTTGCTACGCGAGACAGTGCGCTGGCTCGCTCAGAACGGCCATTTGAAAGAGCATTCATGTCCGATCTCTCTCCCTGGAGCTACCAAGAGATCTTTGGTAGACATTAAACCTTTTCATCCTTCGGGCAAAGGATTTACCATTCCCGCGCAGGTCGGTTCTTTTCATATTTCAACCCACGGCAGCAGTATGACGATGGTCAAGAATACGGAATGCGTAATCCGTCACATGGGTATGGACCCGGCGCGCTTCAGCCTTAGTCTCAGGGTCAATACGTTGTAGAAACGCCCTGAAATGGATACCGACTCTAAAGTACGCCCACGAGCGTAAGAGCGGCCGACAATGCGGCTGCTTCAATGCAGCCGCTTTGGGTAATTTTAGTCGTCGTTAGTTGGAAAACTAAATTTAGTTGTCGGACTAATTTTGTGTTGAAAACGCCCCGCGCTTGGCGTCATGACATGGACGAGAAGGTTGTAGAGATTTCCTGAATGATTGTCCAGGCTTTCTTCACGTGTCTTTCTTCTGTCCTGGTCTGGCCGATGGAAAAGCGTATGACCAAACGGCCGTCCACGGAACCCCGTGTCAGGTAGATTCTTCCGTCGTCGTTTATGGCCTGAATCAGACGCTCGTTGAGGTCGTCCGCCAGGTCGGGTGCGACTCCGCGTGGTGCGTAGCGCCAGGTCAAAAGCGCCAGGTTGGGGCCGGTCACCAGTTCGAAGTCCTGCGAGGCCTCGATTTCCTGCGCGAGGTCCCGGGCCCACCGGATATGCGAACGGATTTTTCCCCGTAGCCCTTCGGCGCCGAATGCCCGAATCACGAACCAGAGCTTGAGAGCGCGAAAGCGCCGGCCGAGCGAAATCCCGAAATCCCGATATTCGGTGATCTGCTCAACGCTGGTGTTCTTGAGATAAACGGGGTTGATCGACAACGACCGCTGCAGCGATTCCGGGTCCTTGAGAAAGTGCGCGGAACAGTCGAAATTGGTGAACATCCACTTGTGGGGATTGAACACGAAGGAATCGGCCTGCTCCATGCCCTCCATCAGGTGGCGGTATTCCGGCAACATCAGGGCGCTGCCGGCCCAGGCGGCGTCCACGTGGAGATAGATGTCCTCCCGCCGGCAGATTTCGCCGATCTCCGCCAGCGGGTCCATGGCGCCGGTGCCGGTGGTGCCGAGCGTGATGACCACGCAAGCCGGTGTCAGGCCTGCCTGGCGGTCGGCCTGAATTGCCTGGGCCAGGGCGGCGGCTTGCATCTGCTGCTGCGCGCCGGTCTCGATGCTGCGAATGCGATCCAGCCTGAAGCCGGCGATCCGTGCACCCTTGTGGACCGAGGAATTGGCTTCCGCGGAGGTATAGAAGGCCTGCTTCTCGAGACTTGCCGACTTCCTTGCTCTCTCCCGAGCCGCGAGCATTGCGCAGACGGTTGCGCCGGAGGCGGAATCCTGGATCACGCCGCGCCAGCCAGCCGGCAGCCCCAGCATCTCCTGAAGCCAGTCCATCATGCGGGCTTCCAGTTCGTTGGCGGCCGGAGAGGTTTCCCACAACATGCACTGCGCCGCCATTCCGGCCGTCAGCATCTCGGCCAGCACCGAGGGCGGGCTGGAATTGGCCGGAAAGAACGCGAAGAAGGAGGGATGCTGCCAGTGCGTCATGCCCGGCGGGATCAGTCGCCGGAAGTCCTCCAGGATGCGCCCCATCGGTTCGGCCTGCTCCGGTGCGCTCTTCGGCAGGGCAGCAAGGAGATCGCCAGGCTCAGCCTGCGAGCGCACCGGGTATTGCTCCACGTTCTCGAAATAGTCGGCGATCCAGTCTGCCACTTCGTGTGCGTGACGGCGGAAGGCCCCGGTATCCAGGCAATCAGTCATCGTCGAACCAGTCGTCGAGTTCCGTGCCGTTCAGCTCCATGATGGCGTGCTCGTTGAAGGCGCGATACGCCACCCAGTGGGTGATCTTGCCCTGCAGCGCGAGTTCCTGTTCCGCATCCGCGCCCTCAAGGGAATTGCGGTACTTCAGGATCATGTTGTCTGAATAGTCGTTGCAGCGCTTCAGAAAATCCTCAACGATGCGCTTTTTCTCATCGGCCGTGGCCATGTAGTCCTCCGTTTGCTTTGGCCGATATACTACGCCGTGCTGACGAATCTGCGTGCCTATGACTGCCTATGACTGCCTATCCTGACCTTGAGACCTATCGCCGTTCCCTGTTCAACTACGAGGACGAACTGCTCGGCGGGATCATGCCTGCTGCGGTCGAGCGTGGCCTGCCGGATATTTCCGTCAACGCCGAGACCGGGCAGGCGCTGAATCTCCTGGCGCGCATGATCGGGGCGCGCAGAATCCTGGAATTCGGGACCCTGGGCGGCTATTCGGGAATCTGGCTGGCACGGGCCCTGCCGCCCGGCGGGCTGCTGGTTACCAACGAAATGGCGCCCTTGCACGCCGAAGTCGCCGGGGAGAACTTTCGCCGGGCCGGCGTGGAGGACCGGGTGAAGATCGTCCTGGGCGGCGCCCAGGACGTGATGCCGGAGCTGGCGGAATATGCGCCCTATGACCTGGTCTTCATCGATACGGCCAAGGAGATCTACAGCGAGGTCCTGGATTTCGCCCTGGAACATACCCGGACCGGCGGCCTGATCCTGGGCGACAACACCAATTGCTTCGGTCAAGGCCATGAAGAACTTGAACCCGGGCATCCCGCATATGGCATCCAGGTCTTCAATCAGCGCATCGCAACCGAGAAAAGGCTGCAATCCATGATCATTCCGGTGGGCTCCTGGCTTTCCGTTTCGCGGGTCCTGCCGGCCCCCGAATGATCAGCCGTCCTTTGCCGGCGGCGCTGCTTGTTGCCGCGCTGGCCTTCTTTGCCGTCCCCAAGGGCTTGGCGGGGGAGGTCATCGAGGCTGCCGAAGGCGTATATGTCGCAACCGGATTCGGCCCGTCCAACTCCACTGTGATCGCAGGCGAGAGCGCGGCGATCCTGGTCGACGCGCACTCATCGGGCGCGGCGGCGGAACAAGCGGCCGCCGCCTACCGCGAGCGCGTGGAGCTGCCTTTCGCGGCAGTGATCTACACCCACGGCGACCGGGTCCATGTATCCGGCGCAGAAGCGATTACCGGCCGGTATTTCGTTCCCGATGTATATGCCCGTTCCAATTTCGCGCTGCGCCGCAGCACCACCGGCGTCGAGGCGCGTCTGCGGCGGCAGCGCCAGAAGGGCATTCTGCTCGGTGAAGAGCAACGTGCCGCCACCGTCATCGATCCCTTGCCAGAAGAGGATGATTTGCGGAATCCCTACCTGCCTCCCGACAAGCTGCTTTATGGCGACCGCTACCGCCTGCGTATCGACGGGGTGGCCCTGGAACTGGTCGCCGCGCCCGGGGAGTCCGCCGATCAGCTCTACGTCTGGCTGCCGGACCGCAAGGTGCTGATTGCAGGCGGCAACTTCTACCCGGTCTTTCCCGGCGATCTCGACGGGATCGGCGACCACGCCGTGGATCTCGAACAGTGGGCGCGCAGCCTGGATCGGATGCGCGCGGAGAAGGCCGAGGTTTTGATCCCGGGGCACCTGCAACTTTTGGTCGGCGCAGCCAGGATCGACCGTGCGCTGGCCGACTATGCGGCCGCGCTTCGCTTTGTGCGCGACGAGACCTTGCGCGGTATTGACGCGGGCCTGGGGGCCGATGAACTGGCCGCTGCGATACGGCTACCGCGGGAACTTGCCGGCAGCCCGGTCCTGGCGCAGACCCACGGCACGCTCCAATGGGCTGTGCGTTCCGTTTATGCGCGTCAAATGGGTTGGTTCGACGGAAAACCCGGCAGCCTGGTCCCGCTTTCGCCGCGCACCCTGGCCTGGCGCCTGCATGAGCTGGCGACGGGCAATTTTTCGCTGGACGAGGCGCTGGATAGCGCGCTGTTGCTGACGGATTACCGCTGGGCGGCTTATCTTGCGGACCAGCTGATGCTGATCGAGCCGGACGAGGAGCGTCATGCCGAGCGCAAGGCGCAGGCCCTTGAAGGCCTTGCGCAAGGTCTGGAAAACCCCCAGGCGCGCAACTATCTGCTGTCCGCCGCCAAGGAACTGCGCCTCAACGGCCCTTAGGCTCCTGGGAACGAGGGCGTCCCGCCCTCGACGAGGTCGGGACGACCTCGCTCCCAGGGGACGACCTCGTTCCCAGGGGACGGACCCGCTTTACGGCGCTAAACTTAAGGGTCCGGTTGAGTGAGTGCGAAGATGGTTGAGCAGAGCATGCGCGGTAAGACTTGCCTGATTACAGGGACCGCCCGGGGCATGGGCCGGATCGCCGCGCGCGAACTGGCAGCGTTGGGTGCTGCGCTGATTCTGGTCGATATCAAGGACGAAGAAGGGCGCCAGGCGCGCGACGAGATTGCCGAGCTGACCGGCAACGATCAACTGGAGTTCGTGCACTGCGACGTCTCATCGTTCAGGCAGGTGCGTTCGCTTGCCGCGCATGTCCTTGAGCGCTACGGCCGGCTTCACGTGCTGATCAACAACGCCGGGGTCGTGAATCCCGTCTACCGGCTCACCGAAGACGGGTTCGAGCAGCACATGGCCGCGCACCACCTCGGTCATTTTCTCCTGACCCGGCTGTTGCTGGGCCGCATGAGGGAATCGGCCCCGGCGCGCGTAGTGATGATTTCCTCGGACGGGCACAAGGCCGGCGGCCCACTGAACTGGGACGACATGGAGATCAGAAAACCCTGGGGACGCCGCTCGATCTCCAACCGGGGCGCCTTTGCCGCCTACCAGCAGTCCAAGCTGGCCATGCTGTTGTTCAACTACGAACTGGCCCGCCGCATGGAGGGCAGCGGCGTAACCGTCAACGCGATTTCTCCCGGCTACTTCGTCAGGACCACGGTGTATGACAACATGCGCGGGCTGTTCAAGCTGGGTTGCAAACTGCTGCGTCCGTTCTTCACTGATCCGGAGCGCTCGGTGAGGACCTACGTGTACCTGGTGGCGTCCCCGGTGCTGGCGAATGAGACCGGCAAGTACTGGGAACACCTGGCCACCAAGGAGAGTTCTCCGGCTTCCCACGACCGTTCGGAAATGAAACGCCTGTGGAATTGGAGCGAGCAGGCCGTAGATCTGGCCCCATGGCCGGAAGAGGGCGCTGCTTGAGTGTGCAGCTCAAGCCTCTGGCCGGTAGCTCCCGGGCGGAGCCGGATCACGGCCGTCTGCTTGCGGCGCTTGAACGTCCCGGCGTTCACGAATTTCTGGGAGAGAGCGGCGCCGGGCGGGCGGCGGCGTTGTCGCTGCTTTTGTGCGCCGCCGCGGAGTTGCCGGGCGCCGCGGAAAGACGCCTGGTGTGGGTGCAGACCCGAGCCTCCTCGAGCCGCTGGGGATTACCCTGTGGCGATGGTCTGAAGGCCATCGGGCTTGATCCCCGCAGCCTGCTGCTGGTCGAGCCGAAGGACGAGCGCGAACTGCTGTGGTCGCTGGAGCAGGCGCTGGATTGCCCCGGCTTGCTCGCAGTGGTGGGCTGTCTGCCCGGGGTGGAGCGGCACTATAGCTTTACCCCCTCGCGACGGCTGTCGCTCCGCGCCCTGCGCAACGGGTCGAGAGTTTTCCTGGCGCGCGGCGCCCGAATCCGCGAGGCGACCGCGGCGCAGTCCCGCTGGCGGGTGGAACCGGCGCCGAGCGCGCCTGAGGATTTGACCTGGCGAGGATCTGAATTACCCGGCGCGCGCAGCTGGCGCTTAAGCCTTCTGCGCGCCCCAGGCAGAACGCCGGGAACATGGAATATCGAGTGGAATGAGCATGAGAATCGTCTGTGTATGGCTGCATCGCCTGCTGAAGCAGGCGCCGTCCGGGCCGCCGGCTGAATCAGCCCGGCGGTTGCGCGCTGAGCGCCTCGAGCGCCTGGCGCATGCATGTTGGCGATTTACCCCGAAGATTGCGCTTGCGCCCCCGGACTGCATCTTTCTCGATGTGTCCGGCTCCATTGGCCTATTCGGCGGAGAACGCGGCTTGCTCAGGGAATTGCTGGCCGAGCTTGAGCGCAACGGCGAGCCGCCGCGGGCGTGTATTGCGGGTACGCCCGGCGCCGCCTGGGGCGGTGCGCGCACTGCTTCAGGAAAGCTCTCCATTCTTCCGCACGACGCCGGCCTCAAGGCCATCGCCGCCTGGCCGATTGAAGCGTTGCGGCTGGAAGCGGAGACATGCGCTTGCTTGCGGGAGTTGGGGCTGGATACGGTCGGCGCCCTGGAGCGCATTCCGCCGGAATCCTTGCAGGCCCGGTTCGGCGCCGAGACGGCATTGCGACTCAGGCAGGCGGCCGGCCACGCTTCCGAACCGCTGGACTTTCTTCCGCCGCCCCGGGAATTCAGGGCGCGCCTGGAGTTTGAGAGTCCCGTCGTGCTGCAGCAACCGCTGCATGCGGCAATTGTGGAGTTGACCGTTCAGTTGTGCGATCAATTGTTCGCTGCCGGCTTGGGCTCGCGGCGTTTCGAGTTGCGCCTGCACCGCTCGGACGGCAAGTGCATTTCCCACGGCCTGCGCACCGCACGGCTCATTCAACCGGCGCCGCAGCTTGCGGAGCTGTTGGATGAGAAGTTGCAGGGCAAGGCGCCGGAGGTGGGCCGTGGCGTGGGTTATGACGCCGTCAGCCTGGTCGCTTACGACACGGAAACTGTTGCCGCGGAACAATCCGATTGGCTGTCGGGTGCTTCGGCGGGCAATCTCACGGGTGACTTCGCTCGCCTGGTGGACCGGCTCTGCAGCCGCCTGGGTCCCGGCGCGGTTCGTGTCCCCGTGCTGGAGGCCAGCTATCTGCCGGAGCGTCGCTGGCAATTCATTTCGGCGCTGGATTCCAGGCCCGAAGCGTCTTGTCCGGAGGTGCAGGACAAGGAACTCCGCGCGCCTCTGCTGTTGCTGGAAGAGGCCGAGTCCGTGGACGCGGCCGCAACGGCGGCCGGCAGTCCGCCCGCCTGGATACGCTGGCGGCACAACCGCTATACAGTGCAGCGCGCACAGGGTCCCCGGCGGGTATCGCCGGAATGGTGGCGCAGCGACGAGCAGGGCGGCCGCGAATACTGGCTGGCGGAAGATGAGCGGGGCCAGTGCGTCTGTTTGTACCGCAAGCATGTGCCCGGCAGCGAGTCGCCACGCTGGTACGTTCAGGCGCTGGCCGCCTGATCCGCCCGGCCTGAGGCCCAGATGAAACACGCCTACGCCGAGCTGGCGGCGGTAAGCAACTACTCGTTTCTGCGCGGCGCCTCGCATCCGGGAGAAATGGTCTCCCGCGCCGCGGAATTGGGCCTTGAGGCAATCGGGCTGGCGGACTGCAACAGCGTTTCAGGAGTGGTGAGGGCCCATGTTGCCGCGCGTGAAGCCGGCATACGCTTTCTGCCCGGTGCGCGTCTTCAGCCTCGGGACGGTCCTGACATCATCTGCTACCCATCGGATCGCGCCGCCTGGGGGCGCCTTTGCCGCCTGCTCACGCTTGGAAAGCGCCGTGCCGCGAAAGGCCAGTGCGACTTCAGCTTAACGGAGCTCTGTGCGCACGCCAAAGGTCAGGTGCTGCTTGCCTTGCCACCTCGTTCCCAGGCAGAAATACCGGGCTTGCGGCGCCTGACGAACGCCGGCGCCGAACAGGTGGGCCTGGCCGCGCCCCTGTGGTTTGACGGCGAGGACGCCGGCCGTCTGAAACGTCTTGAGCGCCTGGCGCAAGAATGGTCCATGCCTCTGGTTGCGGTGGCCGACGCCTGGATGCACGCGCCGGAGCGCAAGTCCCTGGCCGATGTGCTGGTTTGCATGCGGGAAGGAGTAAACATCGACAGTGCGGGGCTTCGCTTGCAGGCCAATGCGGAACGGTACCTGCGCAGCGGCAGGGAGATGTTGCGCTTGTACGAGGACTATGGACAGGCCGTGGGCCACAGCCTGGAGTTGGTGGAAGGTTGCCGCTTCAGTCTCGACGAGTTGCGCTACGAGTACCCCGACGAGCAGGCGCCGGAGGGCTACACGCGCCAGCAATGGCTCGAGAAACTGACCTGGGACTCGGCCGCCCGGCGCTACCCGGAGGGCGTTCCGCCGCAAGTGGAGAAGATGCTCCGGCATGAACTCGAACTGATTCGCGAATTGGACTACGCCCCGTATTTCCTGACGATCTACGACCTGGTGCGTTACGCGAGGAAACAGGGCATCCTGTGCCAGGGACGGGGCAGTGCCGCCAATTCCGCCGTGTGCTTTTGCCTGGGCATTACCGCGGTGGACCCGGAGAAAGTCGACCTCTTGTTCGAGCGCTTTATTTCCAGCGATCGTGGAGAGCCGCCGGACATCGATGTGGACTTCGAGCATGAACGGCGCGAGGAGGTCATTCAATACCTGTATGAGCGCTATGGGCGTGAACGCGCAGGTTTGACCGCCACGGTCATCCACTACCGGCCGCGCAGCGCATTGCGCGAGGCGGGCAAGGCGCTGGGCCTGCCGCATGCGGCCCAGGAGGCGCTTGCCGGGCGCATCTGGGGACGCGAAGGGGGTTGGCCTGACGAGGCGCGGCTGCGGGCACTGGGCCTGGACCCGCAACACCCACGGCTGCGCCAGACGATCGAAATCGCCGCCGAACTGGTCGGGTTTCCCCGTCATCTGTCCCAGCATCCAGGGGGGATGGTGCTGACCAGCGGGCGCCTGGACGAGGTCGCGCCGATCGCCAACGCGGCGATGGCCGGGCGCACCATGATCGAATGGGACAAGAACGACCTCGACGACCTGGGCATGCTGAAGGTGGACGTGCTGGCCCTGGGCATGCTGACCTGCCTCAGAAAGTGCCTGGATCTGCTTGAACGGCGCTACGGCCGCCGTCTGACGCTGGCGTCCATCCCCGCGGAAGACCCGGGTGTCTACGACATGCTGTGCAAGGCGGATTCGGTCGGCGTATTCCAGGTGGAAAGCCGGGCACAGATGAGCTTTCTGCCCCGCATGCGGCCACGATGCTTCTACGACCTGGTGATCGAGGTGGCCATCGTGCGCCCCGGACCGATACAGGGCGACATGGTGCATCCGTACCTTCGCCGCAGGCATGGCAAGGAGGCAGTGTCTTATCCCTCGGAGGAACTGGAGCGGGTGCTGGCCAATACCCTGGGGGTGCCGCTGTTTCAGGAGCAGGCCATGCGTATTGCGGTGGTGGCGGCCGGGTTCAGCCCTGCACAGGCGGATGCCCTGCGCCGCTCCATGGCCACGTTTCGCCATACCGGCACGGTGACGGAGTTTCGCGAGAAATTCGTCGGGGGCATGACCCGGCGTGGTTATCCCCTTCAGTTCGCGGAACGTTGCTTCAGCCAGATCGAGGGTTTCGGCGAATACGGCTTTCCCGAGAGCCATGCCGCTTCGTTCGCAATCCTGGTCTATGCATCGGCATGGTTCAAGCGTCACTACCCGGACGTGTTTGCCTGCGCCCTGCTTAACAGTCAGCCGATGGGCTTCTACGCACCGGCTCAGATCGTTCGTGATGCTCGCGAGCACGGTGTGCCTGTCCTGCCGGTCGACGTGAACAAGAGCGATGTGGACGCGAAGCTGGAGTCACACGAGGGGAAACAGTTCGCCGTGCGGCTGGGTTTGCGCCAGGTGCGCGGTTTGAGCGGCGCGGCTGGGGGCCGCCTGGTCGCCGAGCGCGACGATGGATACACGGATATCCCGGCATTGCGCCGGCGCGCCGTACTGGACAAGGGCGCGCTGCGCTGTCTTGCGCGCGCCGATGCCTTTGCTTCCATGAGTTTGACTGGACGGCAGGCCTTGTGGGAAGTGGAGCGGCTGCCCGTGGGACGCCCTCTGCCACTGTTCACCTCGGCCGGCCTGGAGGACCTTCCCGGCGAGCAACCGGCCTCGCTGCCGTTGGAAGCGCCCGGCGAACGCGTCTTGCGGGATTACGGGGCACTGGGCTTAAGCCTCAAGGGGCACCCGCTGGCATTTGCGCGGGCGCAGCTGGGAGCACTGGGGTATTGGACCGCAAGCATGATTGCCGAGGCGGCCGCCGGAGAGCTATGCGCCGCGGCCGGCCTGGTACTGGTGCGGCAAGCGCCGCAAAGCGCCGAGGGCGTCGTGTTTCTCACCCTTGAGGACGAGGCCGGCATCGTGAACGTGGTGACCTGGCCAAGCGTCTTCAAGCGCTATCGCGACACGCTGATGTCCTCTGTTCTGCTGGGTGTGCGTGGTGAAGTGCAACGCGAGAATGACGTCATTCACCTGGTGGCCCGGCGTATGGAAAACCTTTCGGACCTGCTGGGAACATTGGGTCCGGCGCCGATTGCCGCGCCACATACGGCGCGTTTCACTCCCCGGCTCGGCCGCGCCTGAAGTATCGGTAGAGCAGCGAATTTTGATACAATCCGCGGGTTTGAGAGACAAGCGGCTCGGCCGCGGGAACACATTCCATGGTAGGCATACGGCTTTCCCGTCATGGGGCCAAGAAAAGGCCCTTTTACCACATCGTAGTCACCGACACGCGCAATAAGCGCAACGGGCGTTTCATTGAGCGGCTGGGTTTCTACAACCCGATCGCAGTCGGGGGCGAGCAGCCCCTGAAGCTTTCCCTGGATCGCGTTGACTACTGGTTGGGACAGGGCGCACAGCCCTCCGAGCGCGTTCGGCAACTGATCCGCCGCCGCCGCATGGCAGGAAGCGAGACGCCGGACGCTCCGCAGGAAGCCGCTGTTGAGGCAGAGGTGGCTCCCGAGGAAGCTGAAGCTAAAGCAGAAGAGGTAGTGGCGCCCGAAGAGGCGGCTCCGGCGGAGGCTGAAGCAGAAGCAGAAGAGGCGCCTGAAGAGACCGCCGCCGCAGATCAGCCGGCAGCCGAAGAGACGCCTGAAGAAGCTGCCGCCGCAGAAGAAGGGGCATCCGAGGAAGCCGCCGCTGCCGCAGATCAGCCGGAAGCTGAAGAGGCGCCTGAAGAAGCTGCCGCCGCAGACGAAGCGGAAACCGAAGAACCTGAAGCAAAGGCTGCCGCGGAAACCGGCGGAGAAACCGAAGAGGCCGCGCCCTCCGATGACGGCGCGCAAGAAGATGGCGAAGACGCCACCGAAACCGAAAAGGACTCAGGCTGAACCCAAACGGCCCGAGAGCGCTTCCCGCGAAGCGAACCTGATCCCCATGGGCCGCCTCGGCGCGGCCCGAGGACTGTCGGGTTGGTTGCGGGTGTTTTCCTATTCCGACCCGCCGGAACAACTCCAGAACTACCGTCAGTGGACGCTGGACATAAACGGCCGGCAGGAGCAGGTGACCTTGCGGCGCCTGAGAGCGGCCGGCAACGGTCTTGTTTGCCATATCGCGGACGTTGATTCGCGCGAGGCGGCCGAGGCGCTGAACGGAGCGGAAATTCACGTGCCGCGGGACGCGCTTCCGCCAGCCGCGGAGGATGAGTGGTACTGGGCCGACCTTGAGGGACTGAAGGTCCGCAATCTTGACGGCGAGGATCTGGGGGACGTCAGCGGTCTGATGGCCACGGGCGCCAACGATGTATTGATTGTGCAGGGGGACCGGAAACGGCTGATCCCGTTCGGCAGCCGGGTACGGGAAGTCAACCTCAGCGAGCGTAGCCTGGTTGTGGATTGGGACGCGGCGGATTAGGCGGGAATAGCGCATGCAGATCACGGCCATATGCCTGCACCCCGAGATGGTCCTTGATGCCTTCCGGGGCGGTGTTTGCGGACGCGCTCTCGAATCGGGCGTGGCCTCTCTTCATTGCATAAACCCCCGGGACTTCGCCGACGGGCCGCATCGAAGTGTGGATGACCGGCCTTATGGAGGCGGCCCTGGAATGGTGCTGAGGCCCCAGCCGCTGCTGGCGGCCATCCGGTCGGCACGCGCCGAAGCGCCGAAAGACACGCCGGTCATCTTTCTTACACCCCAGGGCGAGCATTTCACCCAGGAACACGCCCACGAACTGGCGCACGGCCCGGGAATGCTGCTGGTGGCCGGGCGTTACGAGGGATTCGACGAGCGAGTGGTGGAGATGGAGGCCGACCGGGAGTTGTCTCTTGGAGATTTTGTCCTGAGCGGGGGCGAGTTGGCGGCTTGCGTCGTGATCGACGCTGTCGTGCGCCTGCTGCCCGGGGCGCTCGGCGACGAGCGATCGGCCAAGGAAGATTCGTTTTCCTCTGGCCTTCTTGATTTTCCGCAGTACACTCGGCCTTCCGTGGTTGAAGGCCGGGCAGCGCCTGAAGTTCTCCTCGGCGGCGATCATGAGCGCGTACGAACCTGGCGGCTGAAGCAGTCGTTGGGACGGACCTGGATTCGCCGCCCGGAATTGCTTTCACGGCGCCGCCTGAACGAACAGGAAAGCCGTCTGCTGAAGGAATTTCAGTCCGAAATGGATTCCGGCTACGGACATCCTGCCGGTTCGGCGGCGGACCTCAAGGAACATTAGAATACGAGACCCAGCGATGAGCAACATTATTCAAGAGTTGGAAGCGGAACAGCTTCGTGTGGATCTTCCGGAATTTTCGCCGGGCGACACGGTCGTGGTGCAGGTGCGGGTGCGCGAGGGCCAGCGCCAGCGTTTTCAGGCCTTCGAGGGCGTCGTGATCGCCAAGCGCAACCGTGGACTCAATTCCTCGTTCACCGTGCGCAAGATTTCGCACGGCGAAGGGGTTGAGCGTGTATTTCAGACCCACAGCCCGATGATCGCCGGAGTGACGGTCAAGCGGCGCGGCGATGTCCGGCGGGCCAAACTTTATTACCTCCGGGAACGGCGCGGGCGGAGCGCGAGAATTCGCGAGAAGCTGTGAGGCAAGTGGCGCGCCCCGTCCGCCTGGCCCTAGCCATTGCGGCGATCGGCCTGGCGGGTTGCGGCTCGCTGATTGAATCCGCCACCAGCGGGCTTACCAAGCAACTGGGTGAGGCGGTCCTGGGGCACGACGACCCGGAGCTGGTCCGCGAAGCCACCCCAACATTGCTGATTCTGATCGACAGCCTGGCTGACGAGGATGCAAGTCCGGCCGTGCTGGGATCGGCGGCCCAGCTTTACGCGGCCTACGGGGTTGTGTTTGTCAACGACGCGTCACGCGCGCAAAAGCTCACTCAGCGCGCCTACGACTATGGCGCGCGGGCACTGTGCGTCGCGCATCGCGCCGGTTGCGGCGTGGAAATGCTGGGTTTCGCGGATTACGAGGCTCGAATCGCCGAATACCCCTCCGCAAAGGCGCAGGCTCTCTATGACTATGCGATTGGCTACCTGGCCTGGATCCAGGCCCGCGCCGACTATGACGCGCTGGCGCAACTTCCGCGCCTGCAGGTGGCGTTACAGCGCCTGCTCGCCGTTGCCCCGGCGGAAATCCGGGGGCGGGCCCATATGTACATGGGCACACTGAACTGCCTGCGTCCGGCATCCCTGGGTGGTGATCCGGAAGGTGGTATCGAGCATTTTGAACAAGCCTTGCGCATGACCGGGCGCAAGGACCTCAGTGTGCATGTGGAATATGCGCGCAACTGCGCCCGTCTGCTCCATGATCGCGAGTTGCATGATGGATTGCTGGAGGAAGTGCTGAGCGCCGAGGCCGATCAGCCGGGCCTTACGCTTTTCAACAATCTCGCCAAGGCAGACGCACGCGACCTTCTGAACAGTGCCGATGACTACTTCTGAGTTCGGATTCATGCGTCGCGGCGCACTTCTGCTGGGCGCATTGCTGGCGGCAGCCCCGTGCTGGGCGCAGACGCTGAAGATCGCAACTGTTACGCCGGAAGGTTCGGAGTGGATGCAGGACATGCGCTCGGCCGCGGCTGAGATCAAGGAACGCACCGACGGACAGGTGACGGTGAAATTCTACGGCGGCGGTGTCATGGGCGACGACTTGCGGGTGCTGCGTAAGATTCGCATAGGCCAGTTGCACGGCGCTGTCATGACCTCCAGCGCCATGGCCAGCGTCTATCCGGGCATGCTGCAGTACGGGCTGCCGCTGTTGTTCCGGTCAAGGGAAGAGATGCTCTACGTGCGTGAGCGCATTGATCCGATACTCACTGACGGGCTTCGTGAGAAAGGCTACGAGTCATTCGGCTTCAGCAGCCTGGGTTTCGCGAGGATCATGTCAAGCAAAAAGCCGGTGGTACGGCTTGAGGACGCCAGAGGCTTGAAGGTCTGGGTTCCCGACGGCGACAAAATTGGTTTGCGCACGATGCGCTCTGTCGGCCTTGCTCCAGTGTCCAAGCCGATTTCCGACGTTCTGACCGGATTGCAGTCGGGCCTGGTGGAAGTGATCGTCACGCCGCCGTCGGGCGCAATCATTCTGCAATGGCACACGCGCCTGCGTTATGTAACGGATTTCCCGGTGGTTTTCGCCTTCGGCCTTCTGGCCATGGACAATCGAGCGTTTGACAAGGTCTCGGAGCCCAACCAGGCGATCCTGCGCGAAGTGTTCTCTGAAATGGGTATGCAATTGGATCACCGTGATGCGCAGGACAACCTGGATGCAGTCAGGGCGCTGAAGAAATCGGGCCTTGAGTTTCTTGAACTTTCCGTGCCGGAGGCTGAGAGATGGCGCGATGCCTTTGAGGGAATCTATCCGCAGCTGGTCAGCGAAGCCCGCATGTCACCGAATTTGCATGCCGAGATCATTCAACTGCTGAAGCAGTATCGCGCCGAGAACGGAACCGGCTGATGATTGACCTGGGGTCAAGCCGCTTGCGCAGTCCTGTGGCTCAATCAGGCTAACGAGACTTGCCCGGGCTGCGCAAGGCGGGAAGGGTTGCGGGCCGGGCGCTGACGGTTCTGCTGGCCCTGTGCCTTGCCGGCATGCTGGTGCTGGCCACTGCCCAGATTCTCTGGCGCAATGTATTCAGCCTGTCCATTCCGCATAGCGAAGAACTGCTGGAATGGCTGGTGTTGTGGATCGCGATGCTGGGCGCCATGGCGGCCAGCATCGAGAGCCGCCACATCACCATTGATGCCTTGTCGCATGTGCTTTCTCACGCCGCGCGCCGATGGGCCGGAATTGCGGCCCAGTTCTTTGCGATGTCTGCTTGTGTGGCGCTGTTTCTCATTTCGGGGTCCTACTGGCTGGACACCATGGGCTTTGGCGAGACAGCGCTTTGGGATGTTCCGCGGTGGATGTTGGAAGCCGTTCTGCCCCTGGCCTTTGCCATCATGGCCGGCGCGCACTTGCGCCACGTGGTTTCGCTTTGGCGACGCGGTCAATTGGCCGGGGGACGTGACCTCGCTGCCGGGCCATTGTCGAAGGGGCCGTAAGCGGCATGCACTGGATCATTCTTGCCCTGCTGGCCGTGATCGGCGTGCCGCTGTTTGCGGTCATTGCCTCAGGCGCAATGCTGGGCTACATTCAGGCCGATATTCCGCTGGCTGCAATCGCAGTCGAAATACTGGGAGTGGCCACGCTCCCGGCGCTGGTTGCCATTCCGCTGTTCTGCTTTGCCGGCTACATCCTGGCCGAAAGCCCTGCGCCGAAGCTGTTGGTGCGGCTCAGCGAAGCCCTTATCGGTTGGATGCCGGGTGGCCTGGCAATTTTTGCACTGGCCGTATGCGCGCTGTTTACCGCGTTTACCGGCGCCTCCGGCATCACTATCATTGCCATGGGCGCATTGTTGTATCCGGCCTTGAAACAGGCGCGCTATTCGGAGCGATTCTCTCTGGGACTGGTGACGACCGGTGGCAGCCTGGGGTTGCTGTTTGCACCATCATTGCCGTTGATCCTGTACGGCGTGGTGTCGGAAACAAGAATCGATTCCCTGTTCCGCGCCGGCGTCCTGCCCGGACTCACCATGATCGTTCTGCTGTCCGCCTATTGTCTCTGGGTCAATCGCGGCGACCGCCAGCCGCTGGCCAGCTTCAGCTGGCGAGAGGTAGGGGGCGCCCTCAAGGCGGCCGGGTGGGAACTGCCGCTGCCGTTTATTGTGCTGGGTGGCATCTATTCCGGCTATTTTGCGATCTCCGAAGCAGCCGCGGTGACGGCTCTTTACGTAGTTGTGGTCGAAGTCTTTATCCGCCGCGCAATTCCATTGTCCAGGCTGCCCTTGATCATGCGTGATTCCATGACGCTGGTGGGGGGAATCCTGCTGATTCTGGCGGTTTCCCTGGCGTCCACCAACCTGATGATCGACTCCGAAGTACCTCAGCGCCTGTTGGGAGTGATTGGTGACTATGTGGGCGGGCCACTCTCATTCATGCTGGCCTTGCTGGTATTTCTGCTGATCCTCGGCGCCTTTTTGGACATTTTCTCGGCCCTTGTCCTGGTTGTGCCGTTGATCCTGCCGATCGCTTCCCAATTCGGCGTCCACCCGGTGCATCTGGGCATCGTTTTTCTTGCTACCATGCAGCTGGGTTACCTCACGCCCCCGGTGGGCCTTAACCTGTTTATTGCGAGCTACCGTTTCGAACAACCGATCGTTCGGGTGTACCTGGCGAGCCTGCCGTTCCTGCTGGTGCTGCTGGTTGCGGTACTCTTGATCGCTTTCTGGCCTTCGCTTTCTCTTTGGATGACTTGAACATGAAACTGAAACCTATCCCGGCTCTCTTTCTATCCGCGTCGCTGCTCGGCGGCGCCGTCGGGGCAAAGGCGGACTTTGACCTTGATGAGATCCGTTTGCCGGAAGGCTTCGAGATCGAAGAATATGTAACCGGAGTGCGAAACGCCCGGGGCATGGCAATCGGCGAGAACGGCACGCTGTTCATCGGCACCCGCAACGTCGGCAATGTCTACGCGGTGCGTAATCCGGGTGCCCCGGACCAGGAAGTCATGACGCTGGCTTCCCGCCTTATTTCACCGAATGGTATTGCCGTGCGCGGTTCATCGCTCTTCGTGGCGGAGATTCACCGCATCCTGGAGTACGAGAACGTCGAGGAACGCCTGGGGCAGGCCAATTCTCCGAAGGTTTTTCATGACGGAATGCCCACCGACCGGCATCATGGCTGGCGCGCGATCGGCTTTGCGCCCGATGGCTGGCTCTATGTCGCCCAGGGCGCGCCCTGCAACATTTGCGACACCTTCGCCACAATTGACCGGATACCGCCACAGGGCGGCAAACGCGAGACCTGGGCGCGCGGAGTGCGCAACAGTGTGGGGCTGACCTGGCATCCGGAAACGGGGGAGTTGTGGTTTACGGAGAACGGACGGGACTTGATGGGTGATGACATTCCGCCCTGCGAGCTCAATCATGCGCCGCGCGCCGGAATGCACTTCGGCTTCCCTTTCTGCCACGGCGCCGATATCGCCGACCCGGATCCGAAGTGGGCCCGCCTTGGGGATTGTGCGTCAGCAACGCCTCCCGCACAGGAATTGGGGCCGCACGTGGCGCCCGTGGGTCTTGCTTTCTACACGGGCGATGCATTTCCTGAGGAATACCGGGGACGCCTGTTCATTGCCGAGCATGGAAGCTGGAATCGCAGCAGCAAGATCGGCTACCGGGTCATGATGCTTGAGCTTCATGGCGACAAGGTGGTGAGTTATGAACCGTTTGCCGAGGGTTGGTTGCGGGGCGAGGAAACTCTCGGCCGGCCGTCTTACGTCCTGGTGGATCGCGACGGCAGCCTGTTGATCAGCGATGATGACCGTGGTGTCATTTACAAGGTTCGCTATACCGGTAGTTAGCCTGAAGGGCCTCCCGGCCCCCCGCGCACGAGTTCTCTGTTGTCAACAAATAGAACTGTCCGGTATTGGAACAAATGATCTGTCCGGTTTGGGTATGGCGCTGTGAAGCTCCCGAAGGACGGAGTCCGAAGGGGGCTTCACAGCGCCGGCCGGGCGCTCGGACCTTACGCGGCGGCCGGTAATTCATCATTCAATACCTCGCCTGTGGCGTCGTAGCGCGCCAGGCGCCGGGGGCCATGACTGATCGAGATCGCGCCATCCATGTGGCGGCGCACCTTGACCTTGGCCTTGATGTAGTGACAGCGATGCCGATCCGGTGGGATCTGTAACGTCAGGCCGTCAAAACGTACGCAGTTGTCGCGGCGAACCACCCGCTCATATTCCTGGCAGAGGATGTCATCGAGCACACCTGGATCCCGCAGCGCGACAAAGGCGGCCCCGTCTTCTTGGGCCGGCTGCATAAACTCCTCGTTGAACGCCGGCAGATAGACTTCAGCAATATACCGGTTGGCCGCGGCCATAGTCGTGATCCCGGCGGCTTCAAGCTCCTTGGGCAAGCGCCCCTGGTGGGTCCGGAACGCCCGCTCCGAACGGCCCCGCGCTTCGGGCGAATACCCGGGGATCATCTCCACCCCCAACTGCTTCATCGCCCGTCCGAACTGGGTGAGGTTGTCCTTGTCCACCTTGCCGCCGGCTTCCGGCGTGAGCCAATAGTGCGAACCGCGGTCCGTATACAACGAGCAAAACAAACCGCGCTGCTCGATCACCTCGCGAACTCCCACAAGACTGCTGTGCGTGCCTTCCTCGTTACAAAAGAACATCGAGTAATGCTCAGAAGTGGCGTCGTCCATGGTCACAATCAAGTCCCACATCCGGCCAGACACCCACTCGTGGCTGCTCCCATCCTGATGCAGCATCATCCCCGGCCATGGCGAACGCTCCCGGCGCTTGCGGTGCGCTCCCTTGCGCACCGAGGGCTCCACCGCACCACAGGCCTGAAGATGCGTGCGGACCCAGTTGTAACTGCGCTGGCCCCCGTCGCGCCGATACCAGGCGTAGTAGTGCTTGACACTCCAACCCTCGTGCCGGCGGCGATACCGGTCCACCATCCTTACAACCTCATCCACCGGCGCTCGGCGATGCGAAATCTGACTCATGCGCCGGTCCAGCAAACCGTCCAGTCCGTCGGACTCGTAGCGGTGAATGTAGCGCCGAAAGGTCCGCGTACAAACCCCCAGCAACTCCGCCGCCTGAACCTGCGTCAACCGCCGCTCCCCCCATCCCGAATAAGCCTCTTCAAAACGCATCCGCCTGACCTCCTGTAACCATTGAGTCCGTCTCATCCTTCTCCACCCCAAGCAAAAACAAGGCAGGAGTAAAACCGGACAGATCACGTGTTACAAATGCGGACAGTCTATTTGTTCCTAACACCGCGCACGAGTTCTCTTGCCTTGTTGTGCGGAGTACACTAGGCCTCCCCCAAAAAAAGCATGGAGTATGCGTCAATGGTGAAGAAGTTTTTCCGTGTCCTGTGGACCGGCGTAGATGGTTTCCGCAAGATTGTCCACCTGGTTCTGATGGTTCTGGTGTTTGTGGCGATGCTGGCGGCATTGGGTTCGGGTGGCACGCCTGTGAAGATCGAGCCGGACAGCGTACTGCGGTTGAATCCCTCGGGCGTGTTGGTCCATGAGCTTCAGGCCGGAGAGCTTGATCTGGAATTGCAGAAGATGAGCGGGGACCCGGCGCCTGAGACGCTGGTGCGCGATGTTGTCCGGGCGCTTGAGAAGGCCGCCGAGGACGAGCGTATTGTGGCCGTGCTGCTGGATACCCAAGACCTTGCCGGAGGCGGATTCACCAAGCTACAGGACATCACCGCGGCGATCCGTGAATTCCGGACTTCCGGAAAGCCCGTCATCAGCTATGCCCGGGGCTACAGCCAGAGCGATTACATGCTGGCTGCGCAGGCGGACGAAGTGTATGTGCATGACCTTTCGGGCGTGGACATCCGTGGTTTCGGCCGCTGGCGCATCTATCACGCCGAAGCATTAAAGAAACTCGACATTGATGCGCACGTGTTCCGCATCGGCGAGTACAAGTCGTTTGTGGAGCCGTATTTCCGCAACAGCATGTCGGATGAGGACCGCGAAATGGCGGAACAGTGGCTGGGGGCCCTGTGGGGCGCGTATCAGAGTGAAGTTACCGAGGCGCGTGGATTGCCCGCGGATGCGCTGGATGAGTACGCGGCCGGCTTCACGCAAGCGGTGGAGGAAGCCGGTGGCCACCTGGCGCAAGTCAACCTGGAGGCTGGATTGGTTGACGCGCTCTACAACGACGACACGTTTTCGAAACACATGGAGGAACGCTTCGGATCATCCGAAGACGAGGAGTACAACAGTGTTTCCTTGACCGACTACCTTGCGGCGACGGACCGGGAGCGTTCCCGCAAGACCGATCACGATGACAAGGTTGCCGTGGTTTCTGTGGTAGGAAGCATTGTTGACGGCAGTGCGCCGCCCGGCACCGCCGGCGGTGACAGCATCGCCAAACTGGTGCGTAATGCGGGAGAAGATGACTCCGTCAAGGCCCTTGTGTTGCAAGTCGACAGTGGGGGTGGCAGCGCCTTTGCGTCCGAGGTGATCTCGGCGGCCGTTTCGACCGTTTCCGAAGCCGGTAAACCCGTCGTGGTCTCCATGAGCAGCGTGGCGGCGTCAGGGGGCTACTATGTCGGCGCCGAAGCCGATGAAATGTGGGCCTACCCCAGCACCATTACCGGGTCCATTGGCGTGGGAGCCGTCCTTTTTACTGCGCCGCGATTGTTTGAACGTCTGGGCCTTGCCGAAGATGGGCTGGGAACGACGCCGCTGGCGGATAACTTTCTGCTGGGCAGGGATATGGGTGAGGACACGCGCAAGCAAATGGACGCGCAGGTTCGTTACGTGTACGAGCGATTTGTGGATCACGTCTCCAAGGGCCGGGCATTGACTTTTGATGAAGTGGACGCAGTCGGCCGGGGACGGGTCTGGATCGGTACTGATGCGGCCGGCGTGAACCTGGTTGATCAACTGGGCGCCCTGGACGATGCGATCAAGAGCGCGGCGTCGCTGGCCGATCTTCAGGAGGAGGAATACGGCGTTAAGCGGATGCGGCGCAAGCGGCCCTTCTTTACCGGCTTCAATGAGTTCCTGCAGGTGCGCCTGGCAAGGCTGAAGTACCGCCTTGGCTTTCATTCCGAGCCGGACCGGTTCATGGACGCCGTGCAGCATGCGCGCCGAACCATCAACAGCGAGCTGGATCGGTTAGCGTTGTTGAATGATCCGCGAGGCTACTACTACCTGTGCGGAGAGTGTACGGTTAACTGATCGGTTGCCCGGTTCGCTTGCAGGAAGACGCAGATTTCGGAGTATCCCTGCTTGCTGGTAGCCGAGAAAATTACATACAGCTATTGGGGGCAGGATCAGCCAGCCGTCAACCGGGCGAGCGTAACGGTTGCGCCCGGCAGTATCGTCGCGCTGGTGGGACCCAACGGCGCCGGAAAGACCACGCTGATTCAGTGCCTCGCCGGGTTGATGGAGCCGCATGAAGGCGCAGTTCTAAGGAAAGGCGAGGACATTCGCGCCGACCTTCGGCGGCACCGCGCAGGCTGCGGCTTTCTGTCGGAACACTATGGACTGTATTCGGGCCTGACCGCTCGTCAGAGCATGGAGTACGCGGCCCAATCCCGGGCGCGGGCGTTCCCCGGGCTGCTGTCTGCGGTGGCCCGTACGGAAGCCATAGAGCAGGTGGCGAAAGAGTGCATGGTGGCTAACCTGCTGGACAAGGATCTGGATTCACTCTCGCGCGGCCAACGCCAACTTCTGGCCATCGCGGAAGTCGAGGTGTCCCGTCCACCGCTGCTGTTGCTGGACGAGCCGGCATCCGGTCTTGATCCGGACCACCGCGAGCAATTGGCCGCCAGATTGGGGCAATTGCGCGAGCAGGGCAGGGCAATCCTGGTCTCCTCCCACATCCTGTCAGAACTTGAGGAATATGCCACCGACCTGGTGGTCATGCAGGAAGGAGCCACACTGCCCCAGAAGAGCGGGCTGACCGCGGGCAGTCTGCGTGCGGTGTACCACGAAGTGCGCGAACAGGCGCGGTCGGCGCATCATGACTGAACTACTGGTGCGCCTGAATCCGGAACTTTTGCGCGGTTGGCGCGCGGAATGCACGCCATTGCGGTTGGCGGTCGCCGTGTTCCTGTCGGCTGGCGTGGCCTTGTGCATTCAGCTCGCCTGGGACTGGTCGGTCCTGGGCACTGCCGCTCTGATTGCCTTCGGCGTTTTGAGTTTCGTGGTCACTCCGATCCGCGTAGTCGGTGCGATAACCGAAGAACACAACCGGCATACCTGGCAGCGCCAGCGCATGAGCGCATTGAGTCCGACCCAGTTAATGCTGGGCAAGGCCTTCGGCGGCGCCGCATTGACCGACCTGGTGGCACTTTGCGCCCTTGTGTGCTGGGCCCTGGGCGTATACCTGCCCACCGAAGACCTGATTGCTCAGGCCAGGGGAATGGATCCGGGGTTTGTCCAGCGAATGATGGAGCAGAAGCAGGCGGCCTTTCCGCTGAATGCCTGGTTGATGGTGTGCACCAACCTTTTTGCGCGTTTTATCGCACTGGCCCTGGCGATCCGTAACTGCGATCGCTCCAGGGCGGCCCGCGGCCGATCGTTTGTCGTTGCGATCCTGCTGGCGCTTTTGCTAAGCATTCCGCTTACCGCTATGCGGGGAACGTTTGCACCGCAGGTCATGGCTGCAATGGACAGCGTTCCGTTCTGGTTTGGTCTGCTGCCGATGAACCATGACAGTTTCTGGGCGGTGAGCGGCCTGGTATTCGTGATGCTGTCCTGGTTCTGGTGCTGGTGTACCGCCCGCGAGACCTTGAGCACGGGGCGCTTTGCCTCCGAAGCCGTTGTGGTGAGTCTTGGCGTAGGGCTGTGGTGGGCAGGAACGGCGGCCGCGGCAGGCGGCGTACCGCAACTGATTCAGCTCGAAGGCGAATACAGCGCCGGTATGCTCGCTACCGCCGCGTTGCTGCTTGTGCTGGCGGCGATCGCTTACCTGTGGGGCCTGGCCGAGCGTGTGGACCGGCGGCGTGCTGGGGAATTCCTTGCGGCGCCCAGCTTTCACGCTGCGCCCGCCTGGCTGCTGATATTGCTGCTCATGGCGGCGGCATTGGCGGTCCGCCTCGTTTTGGGCGTGTTCTCTCGCTCGGACGAATACGACTTTGTGCAACAGAACTTCTGGGCGGTATCCCTGCTTGGCTTCATGGTGCGGGACATGGGCATTCTGTTCCTGGTTCTCGCGGGGCGGATTCGGCGCTGGCCTGAACTGGTCGCGCTGGTGTCATGGCTGTTCCTGGGTCTGTTCCTGCCGGCGGCACTGACCGGAGTCAATGCGGTAGTGGGAGGTTTTCAGCTCTACACACTGTTTACTCCCGTAGCTTTGGGCGCGGAGAGCGGGGACCTGGTGCTGGGCGCAATATCAGCTTGGGTGCAGGCCGGACTGATGGTATTTTGGCTTTTTTCGCGCCGCGAGGCTGAGGGGAGGTAGGGATATGCCACCTGCAACACGTAGAGCTTTTATCGGTGGGGCCGTTGCGGCGGCAGGAATTCAGGGCGCGAAGGCGCATGAACGCACGGATGACCCTGTTCTATTCGTCCTGGTTCATGGAACGGGCCACGGCGGCTGGTGCTGGAAATTCGTTCGAGACATTCTGCAAGAGCAAGGACATCGTGTGTATACGCCCACGATGACCGGTTGTGGCGAGCGCGCGCACCTGCTTGAGCCTGATATTGGGCTCGAGACCCACATCATGGACATCGTCAACGTGTTGGAGTGGGAAGAACTCGAAGACGTCGTCCTGGTGGGGCATTCCTACGGTGGCCTGGTAATTTCCGGCGTGGCGGACAGGGCAAAGGCGCGTCTGAGACACCTTGTTTACCTGGATGCAATCGTCCCGCGCGACGGAGAGAGTCTGCTAACGGCGCGCCGGGACGTTAGCGTGGAGGCAATGGCTGCGAACAAGGAACAGTTGCGCCGGATCGCGCCGGACGGTAACTATGTGGTGGGTTTTTCTGGTGAACGCTTTGGAATTCCGCCGGAACCGGCTGATGTTCTGGCATGGGTGACCCGAAGGCTCACCCCTCACCCCTTGAAGAGTTGGCTGGATCCGGTCAAATTTGAAAACGGAGGCGAAGAAGGTGTTCCGTGTACTTTCATTAACTGCACCGAACCGCCAATGCCCGGCGCTGGACTGAACAATCACGCCACGCACGCGAAGAACCATCCTGATTGGCGATACGTGGAGCTGAAGACCGGCCATGACGCCATGGTGACCGAGCCACAAGCCTGCGCCGACCTGTTCCTGGCGGCTGCTCGATCGGGACCTGCGCAATAGTTTGGCGCGCACTGCTTTCCGCATACGCTCTCGCGGCTATTGCCCTCTCAGAACGATTCTCGGCAAATTGCAGATCGTCTCATTGGACAGTGGACAGCGCGGGCTTGAAGAAACATGAAATGGAATCGTTGCTCGCTACCTTGAATTCGGCAGCTTTTTTGGCCCGAGACTAGCCTAAGTCCGCATGCGGAAGTTGTCGTGTCGCTGATGGTAGTTTGTCCGTTTCATCTGGCGACCACTTCCACCGCAGTTGCCGTGTCGAGTACGCTATGGGAACCCGTTCCCTTGGGTCAATCGACCCGGAAGGTTAGGATTGATGGAACGCAAATTTAAGCATCTCGAATTTATCCAGGGTGTGGTCAACCGCCTCGCCTCCAATTCGTTCCGTATGAAGGGCTGGAGCGTGCTGCTGATTGCAGCTCTGTTGGCCGTCCTAGCAAGGGAAGGCCACATCGAATTTGCTCCAATCGGTCTGGTGCCCGTGATAATCTTTTGGGGACTAGACGGCTACTTTCTTTGGCAGGAACGTCTATTTCGCGCACTCTACGACCATGTCCGTCAATTGCCGGACGCTGACATTGACTTTTCCATGAATGTTAGCCCCTTCATGCATACTCGTGCACGAACTTGGCTGGGTGCCACATGCTCGAAGACACTGGTGTTCTTTCATGGCGCTCTAGTTATCGCGCTCGTTTTAGCCTCGATTCTCAACAAACACTAGGGAGAAGAAACGATGGCACACAGAGTCTTTTTTAGCTTTGAATATAGGCACGACGTGTCTCGCGCCATGGTAGTACGCAATAGCTGGGTCACTCAAGGAAAGGAAGCAGCGGGCTTCGTGGATGCCGCGAAATTTGAGGCTGTCAAGAGAGGCGGTGACGCCGCCATCAAGAGGTGGATCAGAGACCAGCTCCAAGGCACTTCCGTAACCGTGGTGTTTGTCGGGTCCCGTACCTGCTCTAGCAAGTACGTCCAGTATGAAATTGACCAGAGCATAGAGAGAGGCAACGGCCTGCTCGGGATCGATATCAGCAAGATAAAAGATCTTCAAGGAAATACTACGTACAGGTGCGGTCAGATCCCGGAGGGCTATCCGTTCTATCTGTGGGACCGCCAAGACGGCCACAAGAACATGGGGCAATGGATAGAGAAAGCGGCCAGGGATGCAGGTCGATGAAGGCATGAACGAACGCCGATTACTGACGCGTGTGGTTCTGAGAAACTACAAGAGTATTGCTGCGTGTGATGTTTCACCAGCCCAGCTTTCGTTTCTTGTCGGCCCCAACGGTTCAGGGAAAAGCAATTTTCTCGACGCGCTTCGCTTTGTGGCCGACTCACTCCGCTTCTCGATTGATCATGCGCTACGTGATAGGGGAGGAGTTAACGAGGTTCGCAGGCGCTCCGGCGGTCATCCCACCCACTTCGGTATTCGCTTGGGGTTTGATCTTGGAGACTATCGCGGCCGTTACGCGTTTACGGTTGGCGCCAAGAGGCAAGGGGGCTACGAGATCCAGTGCGAAGAATGCCTTGTCAAGCCGAAGCAAGCTAGCGAATATTTCTTCTACAAGGTAGATCGAGGGCGGGTCACCAAAAGCACCGTAGTTCCGCCTTTGGCCGCCGCAAAGGATCGTTTGTACTTAGTCAATGTATCAGGAGTGAAGGAATTTCGCCTTGTCTATGACGCACTCTCAAGCACGGGTGTGTACAACTTGAATCCGAACGCGATTCGAGACCTGCAGCTTCCAGATCCAGGTGAACTGCTTAAGCGCGATGGGAGCAATATTGCTAGTGTTTTGACTACCCTTGGGTCTCGTTCACCCGATTTCAAGAAGCGGATTGAAGCCTACCTTGGGAAAGTAGTGCCCGGATTAGAAGGTGTCAACAGACGGGTAGTTGGTCCGAGAGAGACTATTGAATTTCGCCAAGAAGTTCGAGGTGCGCAGTATCCTTGGCGATTTTTTGCAAGCAACATGTCGGACGGTACCCTACGCGCTCTCGGGGTGCTTGTTGCCCTTTTTCAAAGCGCGGGCAATAGTGAGTCGATTCGCCGCTTGGTAGGTATCGAGGAACCAGAGGCTGCGCTCCATCCTGCAGCGGCCGGAGTTTTAATTGACAGCCTGCGTGACGCGGCAGAGCAGGCCCAGATTTTGGTGACGAGTCACAGTCCTGATTTGCTGGATAGCGACGACATTCCAGATGAGTCAATTTTTGCAGTTGTAGCAGAGCACGGAGAGACCCGTATTGGACCATTGGATGAAGCTGGACGCTCAGTTTTGCGTGAGCATCTCTATACGCCAGGCGAGCTTCTCCGAATGGACCAACTCAGTCCCGATCCGGAACTCTCGATCTTGAAGCCCAGCCAGCTTACGTTATTTGGACCCGATCCGTGACTATGCGCCGGATTGCTGCAATAGTTGAAGGGCACGGTGAAGTAGAGGCTGTTCCGATCTTGCTGCGGCGAATTGTCCAACGAATATCCCCGGAACAGCCGGTCGATCACGTTCGGCCGATCAGAGTGAGGCGCCACAAGATCGTAAAAGAGGGAGAGTTGGAACGCGCAGTGAATCTCGCGGCCCGGCGATGTGGAAAGTGTGGGTGCATTCTGATTCTTCTCGATGCCAATAGTGATTGCCCCAAGAAGCTGGCTCCAAAATTAATGGGGCGAGCCTCCAAGGCTCGTTCAGACCGGGAAATTAGGGTCGTGTTAGCAAAAGTCGAATATGAAGCTTGGTTTCTGGCAGCAGCTAGCTCGCTTGCTGGAAGTCATGGCATAGGGAATTCTGTCCTTGAGCCGTCTGATCCAGAGTCAATTAAGAACGCGAAGGGTTGGTTGAGTTCTCGCATGCCAAAGGGTCAAGCTTACCGCGCAACGCTTCATCAGCCCGCGCTAACGAACGTCTTTGATCTTGATTGCGCGAGGCGGCTTTCACCATCATTCGACAAACTTTGGAGGGATATTGGCTCATGGCTTGAGACATCTGTCCAAACGTCGCCGTGATGCCTACTATGCCGGAATCCAGCCATAATTAATCTTGCTCTACTATGTACCCTAATTGCCCTGCCTGAGTCATAAAGTTATGCGCAGTCCACGCCGAGTAAACGAGTCCTGAAGTAACCATCTCGAAGCAATCCCGAACTTCCCGGTATTTCCAATCCAACGTACTACGAACCCTCCAAGAATACTCTTCGGCCAAGATGTCTCAATTGCCCCTTTATCAACGCGCTCTAGTCATTCTGAGTCTAACCCGAGCTTCACGGCGCGCCGAGGCGGTGTGATTGTTCCAAGTCTTTGATTTTACGGTGGAATGTGGTGCCGGGCTGGTGGTTTGCATGTGTATTATAGTTTCCATGTAATAGCCCCATTATAAGAGTTGCATATCGCTTGGTATAGGTATATGATCCTTAAATATTGTTTCCATGTAATGGCCGCCCCCTGTCCTACCACGTCGAAGTCATCCCCAACCGCAACAGCCCGCCCGCTATCCTGCTGCGCAAGGCCTGGCGCGACGGCAAACGGATCCGCAAACAAACCCTCGCCAACCTCTCCCACCTGCCGCCGCATCTGGTCGAAGGCATCCGCCGCCTGCTCAAGGGCGGTGTGGTCTTCAACTCGCCCGACGAGGCGTTCATCGTGCGCCGGACCTGGCCCCACGGCCATGTGGCCGCGGTCTTGGGGACCTGCCGGCAGTTGGGACTGCCGCGCCTGCTGCACCGCACCCGCAGCCGGATGCGCGATCTGGCCCTGGCGGCGCTGGTCGAGCGGGTGCTGGCGCCGGAGTCCAAGCTGGCCACCGCCCGGCGCCTGTCCCCGGACACGGCGGCCTCCAGCCTGGGGGCGGTACTGGGCCTGGGCGCGGTATCGGGCAACGAGCTGCTGAACATGCTCGATTGGTTGCTCAAACGCCAGCCGTGGATCGAGAAGAGCCTGGCCCGGCGCCATCTCAAGGGCGGTACCCTGGTGCTGTACGACATGACCTCCAGCTACCTGGAGGGGCGGTGTTGCCCGCTGGCGAAGTTCGGTCACAACCGCGACGGCAAGCGGGGCAAAAAACAGATCGTCATCGGTCTGCTGTGCACCCGCGAGGGCTGCCCGATCGCCGTGGAGGTGTTCGCCGGCAATACCGCGGACCCGACGACGGTGGCGGCGCAGGTGGCGAAGCTCCAAGGCCGCTTCGGGGTGCGGCGCATCGCCCTGGTGGGCGATCGGGGCATGTTGACCACGGCGCGGCTGCGCGAGTCGGTGGCGCCTGCGGGGCTGGACTGGATCTCGGCGTTGAAGAGCGCGGACCTGCGCAAGCTGCTGAAGCCGCTCGATGACGGCCGGCCCGCGCCGCTGCAGCCGGCGGCGTTGCAACCCGACGCGGTCGCCGAGATCGTCAGCCCCGACTTCCCGGGCGAGCGGTTGATGGTGTGCTTCAATCCCCGCTTGCACGAGGAGCGGGCGCGCAAACGCGAAGACCTCCTTCAGGCCACCGAGGCCATCCTGGAGCGCATCGCTGAGATCGTCCGCCGTCCGGGCTCCCGGCTGCGCGGGCGCGATCGGATCAACCGCCGGGTCGGACGCGAAGCCAACCGCCGCAAGGTCGAAAAACACTTCGATATCCGCGTGCAGGACGACGATCTCACCTTCACCCGCAACGTAGAGAAAATCACCGCCGAGGCCCAGCTCGACGGCATCTACATCGTGCGCACCAGCCTCGACGACACCGCGATCGGCGCTCATCAGGCCGTCGCAGCCTACAAATCGCTGTCGCGCGTCGAGCGCGCCTTCCGAACCCTCAAGAGCGCCCGGCTCAAGGTGCGCCCGGTCTACGTCTACAGCGCCGAGCGGGTGCGCGCCCATGTGTTCCTGTGCACCTTGGCCTGCTACGTGGAATGGCGCCTGCGCCGCCGCCTCGCGCCAATCCTGTTCGAGGACGACGATCCCGAAGGCGCACAAGCTCAGCGGGCTTCACCCGTGCACAAGGCCCAACCCTCCCAACGGGCACGGCACAAAACCAACACCAAAACCAGCGCCGACGGCCTACCGGTGCACAGCCTGCCGACCCTCCTCGATGACTTGGCAACCCTCGCCGTCAACGTCATAGAGCTGCCGGGCAACCCAGACCGCCCCTTCACCGTCAACACCCAGCCCACGCCCGGGCAGCGCCGGGCCTTCGAACTGCTCGACATCGACCCCGCCAAAATGTTCCCAGTACACGTCCAGGCCGAATAGCGCTAACCCCCTGAATGCATGGACTTATCTGCCCATACGGCGCGTGAAGTTCAGTCTAACTAGCAGCAAGGGCCGTCACGATTTGGAATGCCGAACTACCTGTGTCACTCATAACTGAACCCCTGGAAAAATGACATTCGTCCTTGTCCACGGCACAGGCCACGGGGGCTGGTGCTGGAAATTCGTTCGGGACATCCTTGAAGAGCAAGGACATTGTGTGTATACGCCAACGCTGACCGGCTGCGGGGAACGCTCACACCTGCTTCACCCCGGCATCGGGCTTGAGACTCACATCACGGACATCGTGAACGTGCTTGAATGGGAAGAATTGGAGGACGTGGTCCTGGCAGGCCATTCCTACGGCGGCTGCGTGATTTCAGGCGTTGCGGATCGAGCCAAGGACAGGCTGCGGCACCTGGTGTACCTCGATACGGTGGTCTTGAGTGACGGCGAGAGCCTGGTTGGGTCTCGAAGGCAGATGAGTGCTGCTGAACGAGATGCCGATATCGAACGCCGGCGGCGCATGTCACCGGACGGAAAGTACATTGTGGCCCGTTCGGGAGAGATCTACGGGATCCCGCCCGAGCCGGCGGAGGTCCTTGCCTGGGTGGACCGAAGGCTGACCCCACATCCCCTCAAGAGCTGGCTCGATCCCGTGCGGTTCGAGAACGGCGGAGAAAACGGCGTACCGAGAACGTTCATCCGTTGTACCGACCCGGAAATGCCCTTCAGCGGAATAAAGGATCACGCGATGTACGCGAAGGAGGACCCCCAATGGGGGTATGAGGAACTGAAGACCGGTCACGACGCCATGGTGACTGCCCCCCAGGCCTGCGCCGATCTGTTCCTGGCCGCCGCACGTTCTTAGGAACTTCCGGGAACGAGGGCGTCTCGCCTTCGTCGAGGGCGGGACGCCCTCGTTCCCAGCAGTTACATGTTGCGGCGGTACTGGCCTCCGACTTCGAACAGGGCATCGGTAATCTGTCCCAGGGAACAGCAGCGCACCGCTTCCATCAGGACTTCGAAGACGTTCTCGCCACTCATCACGGCTTGCCTGAGCCGCTCCAGCATGGCCGGCGCCTCACCAGCGTGGGCGCGTTGAAACTCCTCGAGGCGGCGAATCTGACCCTCCTTTTCTTCCGTAGTGGACCGAGCCAGTGGAATCGTGGTTGAGTCGGCGTCCGCGGACTCGTCGGGCAGGAACGTGTTCACGCCGATAATGGGCAGGCTGCCGTCATGCTTGCGTTGCTCGTACTCCAGGGACTCGTCCTGGATCCTGCCCCGCTGGTAGCCGGTCTCCATGGCCCCAAGCACGCCGCCCCGTTCTGAAAGGCGCTCGAACTCCCGAAGCACCTGTTCCTCGACCAGGTCCGTGAGTTCTTCGATGATGAAGGAACCCTGGTTGGGGTTCTCGCTCCTTGCCAGGCCCCATTCGCGGTTGATGATGAGCTGAATCGCCACGGCCCGGCGCACGCTTTCTTCGGTGGGCGTGGTGATGGCCTCGTCGTAGGCGTTGGTGTGCTGGCTGTTGCAGTTGTCGTAGGCGCCGATCAGCGCTTGTAGCGTGGTGCGAATGTCATTGAATTCGATTTCCTGGGCATGCAGCGACCGTCCCGAAGTCTGCACGTGATACTTGAGTTTCTGGCTGCGCTCATTGGCGCCGTAACGGTCGCGCATCGCCACCGCCCAGATGCGCCGGGCTATCCGGCCGAGTACGGAGTATTCCGGGTCCATACCATTGGAGAAGAAGAACGAGAAGTTCCCGGCGAACTCATCGACCTTCATCCCCCGTGCCAGGTACGCCTCCACGTACGTGAAGCCGTTCGCCAGCGTAAACGCCAATTGACTGAGCGGATTGGCGCCGGCCTCGGCGATGTGGTAGCCGGATATTGATACGGAGTAGAAGTGCCGGACCTGATTGCGGGTGAAGTATTCCTGGACGTCCCCCATCATCCGCAAACTGAACTCGGTGGAGAAGATGCAGGTATTCTGGCCCTGGTCTTCCTTGAGAATGTCCGCCTGCACCGTTCCGCGCACGCGGCGCAAGGCATCAGCCTTGATTTCGGCAGACTCGCGCTGGTTCGGCGGACGCCCGTTGTCGGACGCGAACGCGTCAAGCTGCTGATCGATCGCCGTGTTCAGGAACATGGCCAGGATGGTGGGCGCCGGGCCGTTAATGGTCATGGAAACCGAGGTGGACGGGTTACACAGTTCGAATCCCCGGTAAAGCACCTTCATGTCTTCCAGCGTTGCGATCGAAACGCCCGAATTGCCGACCTTTCCGTAGATGTCGGGACGGTGGTCGGGGTCGAAGCCATACAAGGTCACCGAGTCGAAGGCGGTGGAAAGCCGCTTTGCCTCGGAGTGCCGCGAGAGATAGTGGAACCGCCGGTTGGTGCGCGCCGCATCGCCTTCGCCTGCGAACATGCGCAAAGGTTCTTCGCCGCTGCGCTTGAAGGGAAACACGCCGGCGGTGAACGGGAAGCGGCCGGGAAGGTTCTCGCGCATTAGCCAGTGCAGGAGGTCGCCGTTGTCGCTGTAGCGGGGCAGGGCGACTTTACGCATTTCGCTCCCGGAAAGCGTGGTGTACACGAGCGAAGTGCGCACCTCGCCGTGTTTCGAGACTTCAAGGTGTTCCTTGCCCGCGTAGTTGTCGCGCACCGCCGGCCATTCGTCGAGCAGCGTACGCGCATCATCGTTCAACGCAGCATCGCGCTCGCGCGCCAACGATTCCAGGCCGGCCCGAGTATCTCCACCATCGCCCTTGCCGGCGTCGTCCAGCATGCGGATGGCTTCCTGAAGCCTCTGCCTTTCGCGCGCCACTTTGCTCTGCCGGGTCACCCGATCATGGTAGGAACGAAGCGTTTCGGCAATCTCGGCCAGATAACGGACTCGCTGACCCGGAATCACCGCGGCCGCTTGCGATGACACCCGGGTCTGCACGGGGGCAAGCAAAGGTTCGCCCCATGCATCCATCATGGCCTTGAAGCCCTTTTTCTTCAGCGTGTCGAGCAGGCCGTGGAACAGGGCCGTGACTCCGTCGTCATTGACCCTTGACGCAACCGCTCCGTAGACCGGCATCGCCTCGGGGGCGGTTCCGAAGGCCTCCCAATTGCGGATCATCTGCTTGCGAACGTCACGCAGGGCATCCGGCGCTCCCTTGCGGTCGAACTTGTTGATCGCAACGACGTCGGCGAAATCCAGCATGTCGATCTTCTCCAGCTGGGTCGCGGCGCCGAACTCCGGCGTCATTACGTACAGGCTGGCGTCCACATATGGCGTAATGGCCGCGTCGCCCTGGCCGATGCCGGAAGTCTCCACGATGATCAGGTCGAAGCCCGCGAGCTGGGTGGCGGTAAGAATCTCAGGCAAGGACTGGGGGATTTCCCGGCCTGAGGTGCGGGTTCCCAGCGAGCGCATGTAGATTTGTGGATGACCGATTGCATTCATGCGGATACGGTCGCCGAGCAGCGCGCCTCCGGTACGCCGGCGAGTGGGGTCAACGGCAATGAGTGCGATCCGCAGGCGGTTGTCGAAACAAAGGCGAAACCGCCGCACCAGTTCGTCGGTCAGTGAAGACTTGCCGGCCCCGCCGGTTCCCGTGATGCCCAGAACCGGCGCATTGCGAGCTGCTTGCGGCCAGTCGCCGGGATCAGTCAATCCGCGCTCGATGCAAGTGATGGAGCGACTGAGTGCACTGAAATCGCCTGATTGGAGCCCGTCCATGGATACCTGGAGCATGTCCTTGCTCAAGGCGCGGCGGGCCTTGCGGAAAACATCGACGACCATGCCCTTCAGGCCCATCTTCTGGCCGTCTTCCGGCGTATAGATGCGGGTTATCCCGTAGTCGTGCAGTTCCCGCACTTCTTCGGGGATGATGACGCCGCCCCCACCCCCGAATACCCGGATATGGCCGGCGCCACGCTCTCGAAGCATGTCGAGGGTATAGCGGAAGTACTCCAGGTGACCGCCCTGGTAGGAACTGAGCGCGATTGCGTGCGCGTCTTCGTGGATGGCGGCGGTTACGACCTCGTCAACGGATCGATTGTGGGCGAGGTGGACAACTTCGGCGCCGGCGGCCTGCAGAAGCCGGCGTACGACGTTGATCGCGGCGTCATGGCCGTCGAACAGGCTCGCGGCGGTTACGAATCGAAGCGGGAAGCGTTGTCTTTTGGAAGCGCGTCTTACGCCTTGTCTTGTTCCGGATTCTGCGTGTGTATCCATGTTCTCACCTTCATATACCCACCCATACTCTCTCTAATCATTTCCATATCCTAGCAGACCAATTTACATTCATTACATTGTGAGTTAACGACTCCCGCTGGAGGCGGAGCCACCCCCGCTTTAAGGTCAAGGTTTCCACATTGGGCAAGGCCTTGGTTTCGGTGTCGAGGGCGGGGACGCCCTGGTTCCCGGGGGCTCACTTTGTCGAGGGCGGGGACGCCCTCGTTCCCGGGGGGTTACAGGAGCCCTGCTTCGAGTTGCGCGGCTTCGGACATCATGCTCTGGTTCCAGGGAGGATCGAATACCAACTCCACCGCCACCTCGTTGATCGTTGGAATTATCCCGATCTTCTCTCGAACGTCCTCTACGAGGATTTCGCCCATGCCGCAGCCCGGCGCGGTCAGCGTCATTTCCACGGCAACGTCGCGTTCGCCATCGTTCCTTGCCGTAACCTCGCAGAAATACACCAGGCCCAGGTCCACGATATTGAGCGGGATTTCCGGGTCGAAGCAGGTCTTCATCTGCTCCCAGACCACCGCCTCCACGTCCGAATCGGCCGCGTCAGCCGGAAGTTTCGGAGGTTCTACGGGCTTCTTGCCAAGGGCGTCGGCGTCCGCCCCGGCAATGCGATAAAGCCAGCCGTCCACGTAGACCGTAAAGCTGCCTCCCAGGGATTGGGTAATGAACACCAGCTGTCCCGCCCTCAACTGTGCTCCCTCGCCGGCGGGGATGATCACCGCCTTGCAGTCGCGGGTCAGCGTTACCGGTTCGCTCTGGTTTCCAAACATGCTATCTACTCGGTGCTCACGGTGCCGGAGTCGCCTTCCAGCGCCGCGGTGAATGTCCGCCACGGCAATGTGACGCAGCGAATTCGGGACGGGTAGGCGCGTACGCTGCCCAGGGCCACGATGTCGCCCAGGTCGCTCAACCCGTTCTCGACGCCGGGTTCGAATGCGGCGAGCACCTGTTCGGCGCGTCGGCGGGCAGTCTCGGACGTTTCGCCACCGAGTAATTCCGTCATCATGGATGCCGAGGCCAGACAGATGGCGCAGCCTGCGGCTTCAAAGGTTATTTCGGTGATGGCCGGAGGCGAGGGCGGGACGCCCTCGTTCCCAGGTGAGGGCGGGACGCCCGCGGCGAGGGCGAGGACGCCCTCGTTCCCAGGGGATTCGCGGAGGTAAATCGTTACTTTGTCGCCGCACAGGGGATTGAAGCCCTTTGCCACACGGTCCGCTTCTTCAATCGCGTGGAAATTCCGCGGTGAACGGCAGTGCTCGAGCACGGTGCGCTGGTAGAGGCTTTGCAGGTCTGCGTTCATTGCGTCAGGCAAAAAGCTTGCGGGCGGTTTCGATCCCGTCGGCAAGGCGATCGATCTCGTCATGGGTGTTGTAGAAGGCAAAGGACGCACGCGCGGTGCCCGGAAGGCCGAAGCGTTCCATGAGTGGCATGGCGCAATGGTGTCCCGCTCGTATGGCCACACCTTCGTGATCCAGTATCGTCCCGAGGTCGTGCGGGTGGATGTCCTCAATGACGAAAGACACAACCGCCGATTTCGGCGATGCCGTGCCGATGATCCGCAGGCCTTCAATACCTTGCAGGCGCTCCGTGGCGTATTCCAGCAGTTCGTGCTCCAGCGCCGCCAGGCGGGCCAGGCCATGTGCGGAAAGGTAATCCATGGCAGCCCCGAGGCCGATGGCGCCGGAGATATTGGGCGTGCCGGCCTCGAACTTGTGTGGTGGATCGTTGTAGGTCGTGGCATCGAAACGTACTTCGAGGATCATTTCGCCGCCTCCGAGAAACGGGGGCAGCTCATCAAGCCAGGGTTCACGCGCGTAAAGCGCTCCGATCCCGGTGGGTGCGTACATCTTGTGTCCGGACAGGGCGTAGAAGTCGCAGTCGATCTCCCGCATGTCCAACGGAATGTGTCCCGCGGCCTGGGCGCCGTCAATCAGAATGGGGACACCCGAATTGCGTGCCATGCGACAAATTTCCGCCACCGGGTTGATGACGCCCATTGCATTGGAAACATGGGTCACCGCAATCAGCTTGAGTTTGCGGCTGATCAGCCCGCGGAAGGCGGCAAGATCAAGCTCACCGGTGTCCAGCACTGGGGCGATCTGGATTTGCGCGCCGGTGCGCTGGCAAAGTTGCTGCCACGGCACGATATTGGAGTGGTGCTCCATCTCGGTCAGCAGGATCACGGAGTCCGAATCCATTTGATCGTCCAGGCAGCGCGCCACCAGGTTGATGGACTCTGTGGCGCCGCGGGTAAAGACGATTTCCTTGCCTGAGCCGGCATTGAGCCAGGCCCGGGTTCGCTCGCGCGCACCCTCAAAAGCCGCAGTGGCCTTGTCGGAACGCGCATGCACGCCGCGGTGCACGTTGGCGTGCATCTCGGTTTCGTATTCGTTAATGGCGTCCATCACCCGCTGCGGCCGCTGGGTGGAGGCGGCGTTGTCAAGGTAGGCCAGTCGCTTGCCGTGTACGCGGGTAGCCAGGCTGGGAAAATCAGCGCGCAGACTGTCGGCCGGGAGCTGCTCCCGGACCGGGGCCGTGGCCAGGCGGGCGGTGACGCTGCTCATGCCGGTCACGCAGCCAGCTTTGCCACGTCGTCCTTGAGGGCGCGGTTAAGCATGGCGCCGGCCATTTCCGCCGCTTCCGCCGGCTGGATGGCGCCGCTGATTCGAGACGCGAACGCCCGGACCAGCATCGCGCGGGCCTGCTCAGGCGACATGCCGCGGGTCCTCAGGTAGAACAAGGCGGCTTCGTCCAGCGCGCCGGTGGCGGCGCCGTGAGCGCATTGCACCTCGTCTGCGTATACCTCGAGTTCCGGACGTGTTTCCATGTGCGCGGACTCGTCCAGGAGGAGGTTGTCGTTCCGCAATCGGGCGTCGGCGCCTTGCCCTTCCGGGGAGATCAGGATCTTTCCTGTAAACCGGCCGTTGCCTTCAGGCCCCAAAACACAGCGGCAGAGACTGTCGCTTTCCGCGTGCCGGGCATGGTGGGCGATTTCCAGGTCCAATTCGGCGTGCTGGCCCGATTCCGCCATCATCAGGGCGCCATGCCGGAAGCGGGACCGCGCACCTTCCATTCGGATCCGCAGGACTTCGCAGTCGCTTGCGGCGCCCGATCCGACACGCGTGTATTTCAGCTCCGCCTGATCTGCAAGGCGTGCATTTCGATCCATCTGGAATCGACCGTTTCCGCCGTCGTCCACCACGGTGATATGGCGCATGGAGGCGCCGGCCGCCAGGTCCAGGTCTACCTGCAAGCGCACCTCGCAGGCGCCGCTGCCCTCATGAAGTTCCTGAAGCTTCAGCGAACTGCCGGCCCCGAGCTGCACATGCAGGGCATGCGTGTACCGGTCTCCCGCCCGATGGGCGATACGGATCACCTCCGAGCGCCGCTCGCCGGCGGCAACGATGATTTCCGAATTCCTGGCGGTCATGCGGCCTCCGGCAAAAAAGCTTCGTATCCCGAAGCTTCCAGCTTGCTGACCAGTTCCGCCCCGCCCGACCGGGCGATTCGCCCGCCCGCCAGTACATGCACCTGGTCGGGGGAGACGAGGTTGAGGATTCGTTCGTAGTGCGTAATCAGCACAAAGGCCCGTTTTCCGTCCCGCAACGCCCGGATGCCCGACGCCACTACCTTGAGAGCGTCGATGTCCAACCCCGAGTCGGTCTCGTCCAGCACGGCCAGCCGTGGCCGCAGCACGGCAAGCTGGAGGATTTCATTACGCTTTTTCTCGCCCCCGGAGAAGCCTTCATTGACGCCACGCTTGAGCAACTCGGGCTTGAGCTTCAGCCGCGCGGCCTCCTGGCGGGCTTGCTTCAGGAAGGCTGCCGCATTGATTTCGGATTGTCCGGCCGCCTTGCGCTGAGCGTTCACGGCAGAACGCAGCAAGTACATATTGCTAACGCCCGGAATCTCTACCGGGTATTGAAAACCAAGGAACAGCCCCTTGCAGGCGCGTTCCTCGGGGCTCATTTCCAGCAGGTCCTCGCCGTCCAGCCGAACGCTGCCGCTGGTGATCTCATAACCGTCCCGCCCGGCCAGCGCTTGCGCCAGCGTGCTCTTGCCGGCCCCATTGGGTCCCATGATGGCGTGGACTTCCCCGGCTCCGACCTCAAGGGACAGTCCGCTCAGGATTTCCTTGTCCTCGACGCTAACCCTGAGATCGCGGATTTCAAGCAGCGGCGTGCTCATCCGATCGCGCCTTCCAGGCTGACGTTCATCAGGGCCTGCGCCTCTACCGCAAATTCCATCGGCAGCATGTTGAACACCTGCTTGCAGAATCCGTTCACGATCAGGTTGACCGCGTCTTCCTCGTCCAGGCCGCGCTGGCGGCAGTAGAACAGCTGATCCTCGGATATCCGCGAGGTGGTGGCCTCATGCTCCACCACGGCTTGCGGATTGGCGATATCCATGTTGGGGAAGGTGTGGGCGCCGCAGTCCTGCCCGATCAACAGCGAGTCGCATTGCGTGCGATTGCGGGCGCCTGTTGCGCGTGGGAAAACCTTGACCAGCCCGCGGTAGGTGTTTTGCGCCTTGCCTGCCGAGATACCCTTGCTGAGAATGTTGCTGCTGGTGTTGCGGCCGATGTGGATCATCTTGGTTCCGGTATCAGCCTGTTGATAGTTGTTGGTAACCGCGACCGAGTAGAACTCGCCGGTCGAGTTGTCGCCGCGCAGGATGCAGCTGGGATACTTCCAGGTAATGGCGGAACCCGCTTCCACTTGCGTCCAGGAAATCGCCGAATTGTCTCCCCGGCAGTCTCCGCGCTTGGTCACGAAGTTGTAGATGCCGCCGCGGCCATTCTCATCGCCTGGATACCAGTTCTGCACCGTTGAATACTTGATCCGTGCATCTTTCAGCGCCACCAGTTCCACGACCGCGGCATGCAACTGGTTCTCATCGCGCATGGGCGCGGTGCACCCTTCCAGGTAGCTGACTTCGCTGCCTTCCTCGGCGATGATCAGGGTGCGCTCGAATTGCCCGGTGTTGCGCTCGTTGATGCGGAAATACGTAGACAGCTCCATCGGACAACGGGTGTTCTTCGGCACGTATACAAACGAACCGTCTGTAAATACCGCCGAGTTCAGCGCCGCGAAATAGTTGTCGCGATACGGCACCACGCTGCCGAGATACTTGCGCACCAGTTCCGGGTGCTCACGGACCGCCTCGGAGAACGGGCAGAAGATCACGCCGGCTTCGGCCAGGCGACTCTTGAACGTGGTGGCCACCGACACGCTGTCGAATACCGCGTCAACCGCCACACCTGCCAAGCGTGCGCGCTCGTGTAAGGGAATTCCCAGCTTTTCATAGGTCTCAAGCAGACGTGGGTCTACTTCGTCCAGGCTCTTGGGCGCATCCTTGGCCGGCCCGGGCGCGGAGTAATACGAAATGGCCTCGTAATCGATCGGCGGAATGTTCAGCTTGGCCCAGGACGGCTCTTTCGCTTCGCGCCAGTAACGGTATGCCTTGAGCCGCCACTCGAGCATGAATTCCGGCTCTTCCTTGCGCGCGGAAATCACTCGAATGACGTCTTCGTCAAGCCCCGGGGGCAGGGTATCGGACTCGATATCGGTGACGAAGCCGTGGCGATACTTGCGCTGCAGCAGTTCCTGCACTTGGGGGTTGCGTTCCGCGGTCCGGCTCATCGCCCCATCCTTGCCGTCATGTCGGCCGCCAGTTTCGGAGTGCGAAAGCTCGGGGCCGAACGCCGCAGGTCGCTGAGCGTCACCTCAGTGAGCGCTCCCCGAATGGCGCCATTGATCTGCCGCCAGGCGCCGCCCACGCTGCAGAACGACTCAAGCTCGCATTGTCCTTCGGAGTGGCTGCATTCAGTTAGCGCCATCGGTCCTTCCAGCGCTTCGAGAATCTCGATGGCGTTAATTTCGCCTGCCTTGCGCGCCAGGCGGTAGCCGCCCAGTGCGCCACGCTCGGAGCGCACCAGGCCACGCCCGTTCAACTGCTTGAGCAGCTTCTGGGCCGTGGGCAGCCTGAGGTGCGTGACCTCGGCAATTCGTTTGGCCGACATTGATTGTCCCTCGGCTTGCGCCAGGCAACCGAGGATCATGGTCCCGTAGTCGGTAAGCCTGCTGACTTTGAGCATTGTCGAGCTCCTGATCGAAACAGGACTATTTTAGTCCAAAATAGATTCTAGAGCCCGGAATTATTTTGCGGATATTGCTAACGTGCCCAGGAACCTCCTTTTGTTAGTGTCGTGTCACGCCTGTATCGTCGCATCAGCGCGTTCCCCATGGCTTGTGGCAAGGCGCGTCCCCGCCGGGAATGGCGCCTCCCATTGCCCAGGGGCGCAACGCCGCCACAGGCTCTGGGGCCCGCGCCCTTTGGGAGCGGGCGGGGCGCGCCACTGCGGCGTTGCAGCCCTGGGCAATACGGGCAGTATTCTCTGCGGACTGCGCCTTGCATTGGCCCGCCCCGCCCGCTCTGATGGGACGATACAGGCGTGACACGACACTAGCTCACAGGCTTCCCGGCGAGCAATCATATTCCTTGTTGACTAACGGTCCTTATATAGTAAAGTAGGACCATAAGACCCTTATTAGGGGAGAAAAGGAATAATGGACCTGTTAGATGATCTCACAAAGGAACCGTTCGGCGCCGATGCAGCCCGGGAGCTGTGCCGCAAGAGCGGACTTTTCGAACCAGGCAGGCTCTATAGGCGCATCGAAATCAGCGAGACGCTAAGAAGAGAATTTGTTGGTCATGGTGGGGACTCCAGCACCACAACCGCCGACGTGGCTACGGTGTTGAAAAAGTGGCTTTTTGGGTCTGCCAGCCCCTTTCAGAGAGAAATGCGCGGGCGTTACCGGTTCCTTGGTTATGAGGGAGAGGCTAAGCAAGAACCTGTCACGGAAGGTCGGATTAATTCCATAAATGATGCCCCCATGGATGACGGGCTAATTCCCGAGCGTGAATTTGCCCAGGGCCCTTGTGAGGTGTACGCGTGGTGTCTGCCCTGGTATCAGACAACTGCCGGCACGCGGTGGCCGATAAAAATCGGCAAGGCCGGAACGGAAGGATTCAAACGGCGGTTGCGGGACTTTCAGGAAAACCTTCCGGAACGGCCCCGCTACCTTCTGCGGCTAGGCTGCGCCGACGATGTGGAAGCGCGCAGGAGGGAGATGCTCCTGCACGCATGGTTCGCAAGCCGCGGGCAAAAGCTCGAGGAGGTTTCGGGGAACGAATGGTTCCATACCAATCCAGGCGAGATTGAAGAAGCAATTCGTAACCTGATGGGGGAAGATTCTTCAGGCCGCGGCGCAAACGTACCTGAGGCGGAAGACATCATTGCAGCCGCATTCAACGATGTGACGGCCGATGATTGGGCGCAGCTTCCCTTGGACTTGACGGACCGCCTTGACGAGCACCTGTACGGCTGTCTTCGATGAAGACCGTATTCGCCGACACGGTCTATTGGATTGCCACCGCCCGGCCGGACGATCAATGGCGCGCAGCGGCCCGGGACGCGAAGCAGCGGCTTGGGCAAATCGAGATCGTGACCACCGACGAGGTGCTGACCGAGTTTCTCGCGGCTTTCTCACGCGGAGGACCACGGCTTCGTCTGGCCGCAGTGGATGCGGTACGGGCGCTGCTGTTTGATTCCAACGTGCACGTTATGGCCCAGTCCAGAGCGTCCTTTCGTAAGGCGCTGGATCGCTACGAGGCGCGCGGCGACAAGGGATACAGTCTCCAGGATTGCGTGTCGATGAATGTTATGGAGGCCCAGTCGATTACGGAAATTCTGACCAACGACCGTCATTTTGAACAGGAAGGATTCACCGTGCTCATGAAACGGGATAACGCCAGGTGATCGCAAGCCGGGAGGGCAGGCTAACTGTGTAAACCCGCCACGTTGTTCAGTGGCAGGTTAAGAGATTGCATGGGTGGCTGGTAATTCAAGCTGGCGTGTGAGCTGTTTGAATAGTGTTGAAGCTATGGAGTTGGGTCTTGCAGATCCAGGAGAAGCCGCAAACCGTTGTCCACTCTGCGAAGGAGAATTGCCGGAACTCGGCCCGCGCGTTCAGAGAGAAATTTTCGGTCCAGTGTGACGAGTTGTGAGACGTTGACTACGGAGTCGTCAGGAAGCGAAGAAGCTCTGGTGGGCAGTCGCACGTTGCCGGGCGCTTCGGCCAGATTCAGGTTGGATGTGATAGCGGCCGCTACGATTGTCCCTATGCGGCTGCGGTTGAAGGCGTCGGATTGCACCACCAGGACGGGGCGCCGGTAACCGGGCTCGGAACCGGCGGGAACTCCCGGCTCCGCCCACCAGACTTCACCACGCCTTACTTCCATTTCTCCGTATCGAGCGAGCGAGACTGCATTTCAGCCAATCGGGCATCCATTTCGGATGCTTCCCCTTCATCCCCATAGATCAGATTGAGCCGCTCGGTTACGTTCTTGCCGGTGTGCCGCGCCACGAATTCGCGCACAGCCCGGGCATACAGCTCACTTCGGGAAATACGCAGTTGGCGGGCTGTTTCCTCGGCTGCTTCGAAGATATGGTCCTGAATGGAAATAGCGGTCTTCATGCACCCAAGTATAACCCGAGTTATACCGTGCTTGAAACTCGGCGCTATTCCTGCCTATCAAGCAGGTCGGGCAGTGTCGGCGCTAACGTGGCAGTGGCAGCGAGCGGATCTCGAATCCTCCTTCGAGGGCGGGTTCGACAGAATAGCGCGAAACGATGGAGTCTTCTTTGATTACATAGACTCGCCCTTTTTCTGCTCCCACATAAATCAGGCCGTTGTGACCGAGAAGTTGTGTAGTCACGTCCTCAATGGGATAGATGCGTGTCTCGCCGGATGTTCGATCGTAGCGAAGCAGGCCGCCACTGCGGGCTGCTCCTTCCGGGTGGTCGGTAAGTCCGATCCAGACGGCGCCTTCCTCAACGAGGATCGCCGACGTGGACCAATCTGTGATTTCGGGAAGACTGACAAATACATAATTGCGCCGCTCAATATCGAAATAACCTAACGATCCCACTCCGGTATACCCTTCGCCGTCATAGAAGCTTTTGCCGAACCACAGGCGATCGGCTTCTAGCGCGAAAGCGTCGATCGATTCCCGAATTGTGTAACTGTTGACATCCCGAGTGTACGCCGCGTGCCTCTCTTCAAAACCCCGTCTATACCGTCCCAGATCTTCCGGCGTGGACTGGGGGAGGGGGTAGGCCAGATAGGATTCACCGTCCTGCACGGCGATTCCGGAAGGGTACTCGTAGCCTTCGCGGGCATCGAAACTACCTAAAGGAAAATCAAATGTCCACAGAGGAGGCGAGGAGGCGGCTTGTTCGAAGCACGATGGTCGGGTCAAAGGTGTTTTCGACGGAACAAGCCGGCCGTCTTCGCGGATCAGATTTCCTCTTAGGGTCTGGCATTCGGCCGGTGGTCTTGGCAGGGTGGCGATAGCCGCCTTGCTTTCGGCGCCGGACACCAGCACGGGCTCGCCCGGTGCGTATCGCGCCACAATGGCGTTATCCGGACTCCTGCCGAACCGTTCCCGCTCGGTAACTGCATAAACGGCGTTGCCGATCTCCAGAAGTCTGCTCTTGTCGAGCAGCTCAAATTCCACGCGCCCGAGTGCTTTCCTGGCTTTGGCATCGAAGAAGGTCTTTATGGAAGTGCAATAGATCCGATACATCGCGTCGCAAAGTTCGAGCACGACGGAGTCCGCATGAATTGCCTTGACGTTGATCGCTTGCACATCTCCATGCCGTAGGAGCACAAGCCGAGGGATGGCCACAATCTCCCATCGTGAATCAGGATTGCTTTCCTCGACGATTGAGACCACAACCGAATCGCCCCGATCAAGGAGGTCAAGGTCCAGCCAGTCGGGATACGGCCAGTTCCGATGTACTTCAACAGCAATCGTGCGAGCTCCCTCGAACGTAGCGGAGGCGATTCGTTTAACGGCGCGTGTCTCAGGGGAATCCTCTTTTTTGGATTGCGGAGCTTCAGGCGCGGAAGCCGCGGCGGCGGCAGACGTAAGGCCGATCGAAAGTGCCAGGACTCCCGCAAAGAAGGCACGCACAGCCCGGCATGTCATCGGCGAGGATGCTCCTCTACTCGGGCGGCAGGGATTAGTGAGATGATCACGATGCTAGATAGTGTCTGCCAGAAAACCCCTCTTTCTGGCGATAGGGCTGTGTAAATCAACAGTAATTGGGGTGTGGATCGCGCCTTGGTATCGGCGGCGGTGGCGTTTGACGTGCGACGAGGGGCCATCGGCCCCGAAGGCGAGCAATCGGCCCGGATTTGCGGTGTGCGGGCATGGAAGCCCGTTCCGGTCTCTCGACGGGCCGGGCGCGGCGATACCATGGCGGGATGCGGCCGCTCAGGCCGCGCGTCGTCGTCGCTTGCGCTCGCGCTGGCGCAGGAGCCGGCCCAGCCGATGCAGGTTGGCGGCCAGCACCGACAGCGCCACGGTGCGCGCGAACCCGTCGGCGCCACGGGTGCGCACGCGGTCCAGACCGCGGTGCTCAAGATGATTGATCGCCGACTCCACCGCCGGATGTTGCCGGCGCGCGGCCGCAAACGCCTCGTCCGACTCGCGTTCGCGCTCGGCCCGGTTCAGCCGTCCCTTGCGCGGCAGCACGTTCAAGTCGAGCAACTCGTCGAGACGGACGCGGTTCGCCGAGCTGTGAAAACCGCGATCGAAGCTGCACACCCGCAGGTCGGGGTGAAGGGCTTGCGTCTCCTCCACCATCGGCGCCGCCAAGTCCACATCGCCGCCCGCCCACAGGATCTTGTGGTGCAGGATGAACTGAAATTGGTCCTCCATCACGCACACCGGCACCCCCAGTTCCACCGGCGTGCCCGCCTTGCCCTTCGACACCCAACGCGTGTGCCCCTCGAAGATCGAAAACACCTTCTCCTCGTGCGGGATCGTCTCGCCCTTCAGCAAACGCCGCTCCACCTGGTCCATCTGCCGCCGAGCGTGGCCCACATAGCCCCGGATGGACGCCAATTCCGACTCCGAGACGCCTTTCGCCGCCAACGCCCCGAGCGTCCCCTCAACGCGCTCGACCAGCTCCCCGCAACGCGCCAGATACGCCTCCACCCGCTCCGGACGCCCCTTCGCCCGGCGCGTCGAGCGCACCCGGTGAAACAACGTGCGAACGCACCCGGACCAATGACGCCACTGACGCCAGCCGCCCACCTCGCGCTGCTTCGCCAACCGCGCCGTCTCCCGGATCAAACACCGCATCGCGTCCCACAACAGGTTCACGTCCGTCGGGTAATGCACGTCCGTCTCCACCGCGAACGAGTCACAGCGCCCGCGCAACGGCTCGCCAGGCTTTTTTCTGCCCACCGCATGACCGCTGGCCACCACCAACTGCCCCACCGCCGACAACAACTCCGGCGTCAGCAACGATACGTTGTCGATCAGCGTCTGTAACTCGTAGCGGCGGCCATCGGCGAAATCGCCATGCGCCAGCATCGCCCGCACCGTGCGGTGGTTGTTCGCCAGATCGTGCAAACGGTCGAAATCACAGCCCAGACCTTGCTTCAGCACGCCCAGCACCAGAATCCGCCAAAGGTCCATGCCCGGACGACCCACCTTGCGGTCGGTCCCCGGCCGGATGTGCCGCTCCAGCAGCGAAAACAACTCCTCGCGCCGCTCCTTGTGCAGGTGCTGAAGCCCCTTCAGCACCGCCGGTATGTCGTCGCGGGACTTCGGGTCCAGCCAGATGTCCTCGATCGCAACTTGACCGAATTGAAACTGCCGCTTCTGCACTTCACGCATGCGTCATTCCTCGAAGATCGCCCCCAATCGGGCCAAACCAGCCCTATTTTCCCCGATTACCGCTCCAGAAGATATATCTTCGCCACCGAAAATCACCCTTTCACTCTATCTTTCAAATAGTTAGGGATTTTCGGGCAGACACTAGATAGAAGTGCGGCGGACAAATTCGCCGGCTTTCATGATGATTGGAATGTTGTTCACATCTCGGAACAGGCCAAGGTTCTTCATCGGGTCATCATCCAGTACCAGCAAATCGGCGTGCGCTTCCGGGGCGATGCAACCGAGGTTGCCTTGCTCCCGAAGGATCTCGGCATTGATGGAGGTGGCTGAGCGCAGGACTTCCAGTGGCGAATGGACTTCGCCGCGGTATTCCAGTTCCGCGCCCTGAAGCTTCATGTATTCGTGGCCCAGGAGGTCGGAACCCAATCCGAGCTTTACGCCGTGGCGCGTACAGGTCTCCATGGCGGTCAGCATGGTCTCGTGCACTCGCAGAATCTTGCCGTAACTGGTTGAAGGCAAGCCAAGATCATCGGAAAAATCGCGGATGACGTGCATCACGGAAAGGGTGGGAACTACATAGGCATTTTTCTCGACGATGGCGGCGGCCGTGTCGTCGAGAATCTCCGAGCCGTGCTCGATGGTTCGCACACCGAGATCGACGCAGCGGCGGGCGCCGTCATCGGTGTGGCAGTGCGCCATCACGTAGGTGCGGCGCGAAGCGGCCTCTTCGACAGCCGCGAGCACCTCCTCGTCGGAGTATTGCGGCATCCACAGCGGATCGGTTGGCGAAACCACGCCGCCGGAAATGAAGATCTTGATCTGGTGCGCTCCCTTGCGCAGTTCCTCTCGCACCGCTTTGCGCACTTCGTCCGGACCGTCTGCAGTGACGGTGAGGCTGCCCATGTAGCCGCAGGCGCAGGCGGTTGCTTCGATCTGGTCTCCGGGGCGCATGTCGCCATGGCCGCCGGTTTGGGAAAGCGCGCGGCCCGGATAGAACAGGCGCGGCCCTTCGATCAATCCCTGTTCCAGCGCCAGCCATAGCCCGATGTCGGCGCCGGCCGCGTCACGAATGGTGGTGAAGCCGCGATGCAGCGTGTCGCGCATGGTTTTTGCACCGTGCTGCGCCAGCAACTCGCGCGGCATGCGGTCGAGTTCGTAGAAGCTGAAGCTCACCCCGTAGGCGTGAAAATGGCAATCGATCAGCCCCGGCATCAGGACCCGTCCTCCGCAATTGACGACTTCCGCAGCCTTGGGGCCTTTGCTGCTCATGGGCTCCAACCCCTGTATCCGGCCATCCGCAATCACCACTCGATGGTCTTCGATGTATTCAGGGCCATGGCCGTCGAAGATGCGGCAGTTTTCGAATGTCGTAATGGTCATGGGACTACTCCGCTCAATAAATCAACCCGGTGCGGATGGCGTTGGGCAGCACAGATTATCGCCCAGAAGCCTTTGCGGTGGCGGCCATGCAAAGGTAGGAATACACTACACGCCAAAGACGACCGCAACAGGGGAAATCAGCAGATGACAAACGCCAATCTGACCGAAACAGCACAAGCCATGGTATCGCCCGGCAAGGGCATTCTGGCTGCCGACGAGAGCACTCCCACTATCGGCAAGCGTTTTGCGGGCATCGGGGTGGAAGCCACCGAGTCCTTGCGCCGTGACTACCGCTCGATGCTGTTTTCCACACCGTCGGCGGAGCAATACATCAGCGGCGTAATTCTCTTTGACGAGACTCTGCGGCAATCCATGCCGGACGGCGAGCCCATCCCGCAATACCTGGCGGGGCGGGGCATGTTTCCGGGCATCAAGGTAGACACGGGCGCCAAGGCGCTGGCCGGTTGCCCCGGGGAAAAGGTCACCGAAGGACTGGACGGGCTGCGCGAGCGCCTTGCCGAGTATCGCGGCCTGGGGGCTCAATTCGCAAAGTGGCGGGCTGTCATCGCCATCGGCGAAGGTGCGCCCAGCGACTGCTGCGTTCACACCAACGCTCATGCGCTGGCGCGCTACGCGGCCCTGTGCCAGGAAGCGGGCCTCGTCCCGATCGTGGAGCCTGAGGTGCTGATGGACGGGCCACATCCCATTTCCCGGTGCGAACAGGTCACGGGCGCGGTGCTTGAACATGTCTTCGATGAGCTGGAGCGTCACCGGGTTGAGTTGGAAGGCATTGTTCTCAAGCCCAACATGGTGGTTTCGGGAACGGAATGCCCCGCACAGGCCGGCGTGGATGAGGTGGCGGAAGCGACGCTGCGGACGCTCAAGGCCTATGTGCCGGCAGCGGTTCCGGGAATCGCCTTCCTGTCCGGTGGTCAATCGGCCGAAGACGCCACTGCCCATCTAAGCGCGATGAATGCGCGGGGGCCGCATCCCTGGCAGGTTTCCTTCTCCTATGGCCGGGCGCTGCAGGCGCCGGCTCTTGCGGCCTGGGGGGGCAGGGCGGATCAGCTGGGCGATGCGCAAAGGGCGTTAGGGAAACGGGCGCGGTTAAACGGATTGGCCCGGAGCGGGGAATATCGCCCGGAGCTGGAGGCGGCGTAACCTGGGAGAGAGGGCGTCCCGCCCTCGACGAGGACGGGACGCCCTCTCTCCCAGGGGGGGCTAGCGCCGCGCTGCGCGTATCGCGTAGTACAGGAGCAGGTAGGCCACTATCGAGCCGGCCAGGCCGGCGAGTGCCGGCACCAGCCACTCAGGCGCGAAGAAGTAGCCCAACAGTCCCAGGGGGTAGGCGAGTAGCGCGGCCCAGTTCACCATGGGTAACCGGGAATCGTCGCCGGCATCCATTCGTCCGCGCTCGACAAAATAGTAGTGTGCAATGACCGGTCCGATCAGCGGCGGCACGATAATCGACAGCGTTCCGATCCAGGCCAGGAAATACTCGTAAATGCCCAGCCCCAAAATGGTTCCCAGCAGCCCGCAGATCACGGTCATGACCCGGCGCGGCCGGCGCATGATGCTGGACGTCTGGATAACCGGGAGGTAGAGATTCGCATCGCCCGTGGTCCAAAGCGCCACGCTCATGCCGATTACGCCCAGCAAAGCAATCCAGCCGGCCTGTTCCAGAAGGTACGAAGTGAAGTCGCCACTGCCGCCATAAACAACACTTCCCATCGCGCCCACAATCTGCAGGAACCACTGGGCGATGATCAGAACGATGAATGGAATAGCGATCGCGACCCACGCGCGCTTGGCGAAACGCGTGTATTCGGCCATCACCACCGCACCGACGATCCAGGAACCGATAACGGCGTTAACGCCACCAAGAACAGTCATCGGGGTATCCGAATTGGCGGCCTTGTCAAAGGAAAGCGCCAGGAAAGCGTCCCAGCCTCCCGCCTGTCCTACATTGAGGTCGATGGAATAAAGCCCCACCGCCACCAGCACGACAACCGAGGGAACGCTGACCCATTCGAGCGCTTTGACGCCGAAGTAAGTGGTGACAGTGAAAAGGATGCCCGCAAGCAGCGCAATCGTGTAGAACTGCGGAGAATCGAAGTCCTGCGCCCAGGCAAAGCCGAACGCGCCCACTACGATGCCCTGCCAGCCGATGGTCAGAAGAGCTATGAACAGTACCGGCAGATAGGCGCCGAACCGGCCGTAGACCAACCGATACAGCAGGCCGCTGTTACAAGCGGTCTTGTAGCCCATGTAGCCGACCACGGCCCCGATGGCGAAGTTGGCCAGGTTTCCATAGAAGGATGCCTGGACAGCGTCGGGCCAGAAGGTCATGCCCTTGCCCAGTGCGCCGCCTGTTAAAAGCCCGGTGACCAAAAAGCCCCAGCCGAAGGCCAGCGTCAATAACGGAAGGGTGTTGCGCCGCTGGCTGTCGCTGAGCGGCGTGAGCGGATTGTCCGCGCTTTGCTGCTCCTCCTCGGGCTTTAAGGTCCACCATTCCTGTAGTCGATTTGCCATTTCTGCGGATCCCTCTCTATCCCCGCCGATCCGAAGACTCCTCATCGGATTCCTCATCTTTCCTTTCGCGCCGGCTGCCTTTCTCCGCCATCATTTCCACCTGTTCCAGGCGGGCCTCGATGCGGCTGCGGCGCACGTCATCGGCATGTTCCGCGGCCTGCAGCGCGAGCTGTAACTGGGTGTGGGCTTCGTTCAGGTTGCGGCGCATGAGTGCGTATTCCGCCATGAAATAATGCGCATCGGCAACCTGGCCGGATTCGCCGCTGGCCTGGGCAAGCAATCGTGTTGTCTCCAGGTCGAGCTTGTCGCCGATCAGGAACTTTATCAGAAGTTCGCGGGCCTGAGGAGCCTGGCCTTCGGACAGCAGAACCTCCGCATACCGATGGGCGAGGCTGATATTGCCGGGAAACAGCGCCAGCGACTCATCGAAGGCCTGGCGGGCATCCGTAGCGTTGCCGGCGGCCGCTTGGGCGCGCGCAACGGCGATACGAATGGGTATGGAATTCGGGTACTCCGCCAGGAGAGTTCGAAAGCTCGCCAGTGCCTCATCCGGGCGGCCGGCTGCCATCAGGGCAAGGCCTTCGCCGTAAAACCTGCCGACGTCCGCCAATGTCTCCTGCAGGGGCTCGGAACGGAACCGTCGCAGGGCTTCTTCCGGACTGCTGCTGCCGAGCAATCGTGCTTGCGCGCGCGCCAGGTAGTAACTGAGGCTGCTGTCGACGTCGCGCATCATGTGGGGTCCAATTCGGCCACGGGCCTCGGCGATGCGGTTGACGCTGACCGGATGCGTTCGAAGGATTTCAGGAATCGCAGCGGCTGAAAGGGGTTCCTTGCGTGACATGGTCTCGAAGAACGAAGGCAACCCGCGCGGGTCAAAATCCGCAGCGTAGAGCGTGCCGATTCCTATACGGTCGGCTTCATATTCGTGCGCCCGGGTGAAGTTGATCCGCTGTTGCATGGCCATGCCCGAGCTGGCCATCAGCGCACCCTGCATTACGTCGCTACCACCGCCGAGCAAGCTTCCCACCAACAAGGCGCCCACCAGCATCGCCATGGACATGATCCCGGTGCCACGCATGGCCTGGAACTGCCGGGAAATATGCTGCTGTGTCACGTGAGCGACTTCATGCGCCAGTACCCCGGCCAGTTCGCTCTCGTTGGCGGTGGCCACGATAAGCCCGGTGTGAACGCCGATATAGCCCCCCGGCAAGGCAAACGCGTTGATGGACGGGTCCTTGACCACGAAGAAGTGGAAACTATGCTCCCCGCTCTGTGCCAGAAAGGCCAGCCGGCGGCCTACGTCGGCCACGTATTCATTGATCTCGGGATCCGTGACGATCATGCCGGCGCGGCGAATCTGCTCGATTACGCCGAGAGCGAGCTCCCTTTCTTCTTCGCGCGTCAGGATCGAGTCAGCGAGGCTGCCCATGTCGGGAAGGTCCTGTCCGGCCTGGGACTGGGCGGCAGCGGGCAAGGTCTGCGCACTGAACAGCACCAACAACGCCGTACAGGCGGCGCGTTTTGCTGCTGAGTGCGGAGTCTTGTTCACAAGGAGCGGACCGCCTCCAGTACTTCGCCGGCGTGTCCCTTTACCTTGACCTTTCGCCACTCGCGCCGCAATACGCCTTCCTCGTCGATCAGGAAGGTGCTGCGTTCTATACCCATGTATTTTCGGCCATACATGCTCTTTTCCTTGATCACGCCGTAGGCATTGCACAGCGTTTCATCAGGATCCGACAGCAGGTCGAACGGGAAGTCGAACTTGCCGCGAAAGTTGTTGTGAGAACGGATGGTCTCGCGCGATACGCCCAGTATGACGGCGTTGGCCGCGCTGAAGTCATCATGCAGATCGCCAAAGTTCCGGCCTTCCAGCGTGCACCCGGGGGTGCTGTCCTTGGGGTAGAAATACAGCACCAGCTTTTGCCCCTTCAGAGCGCCCAGTGTCTGCTGGCCGCCGGACGTGCTGGCCGAATCAAAGTCCGGCGCCGGTGCACCAATTTCAGTCGTACTCATTCACTTCCTCTTTGCAAATCTTACTAGCCGTGTATCGGTTCGATAACTGCGTCCAGGTTGTTCTTGTCGCAGAAATCATGAAACTCTTCGCGCAGCATGGCGATACCGACGTCGCGCGGGACGTGAACCTCCAGGCGGACTGCCAGCATCGCAGCACCCGTGCTAGGGGCATTGTAGCGCCGGGCATGAACCTCAGCGACGGCCAGCTCGCGTCTCGAAAAAAAGCTGACCAGCGCCAGGACCAGGTTCTCCCGCTCCAGCGCAACGGCCTCCACGTGATACGGGGCCGCCGGCGATTCTGTTTCCCTTGTTTCCGTGTCGCCAAGCGAAATCTGGCAGCCGGTCCGCTTGCCGAAGCGCTCGAGAGCCGTGCGCACCTTGTTCATCGCGTGCCAGTTTCCTTCCACCAGCAACAGGGCGCCGAAGCTGTTCCCCAACTGGGTCATGCGGGCGTCGCGAATGTCTCCGCCGGCCTCGCTGACCACTTCACTCAATTCGCGTGCAGAAGCCTCTCCAAGCTTGCCCAAAGCGGAAATTGCCAATAGTTTTGCCATGCTCCGGCTAGCTTACACGAACGCCTGTTGCAGGCCGGAAAACGGCATGGCTTGTCCGATGGAGAAGGCGATTGATCATGGCGCGCGCGCCGCCCTTGTTCTTTTTGGCGCACGGGGGCGATAAAATTCCGCGCCGTCATGCGTGGAAGCCTCGTAGCACTGGTAACGCCCATGGACGCCGACGGCGCCGTGGACTACCCGGCCGTGGACCGGCTGATCGATTGGCATGTCGAATCAGGAACCAGTGCCCTGGTCATTGCCGGAACCACAGGCGAGGCAGCCACGTTGACTCGCGAGGAGCACTCGGAGTTGATTTGTCATGCGGCCAGGCAGGCTGGTGGGAGGATACCGATAGTTGCGGGGACAGGGTCCAATTCCACGGCACAGACAATCGCGTTGTCGCAGGCCGTCGCCGAGTCTGAAATCGTTGCCTACCTGGTCGTGACGCCGTATTACAACAAGCCAACCCAGGAGGGCATGGTCCGGCACTTCACGGCCATTGCCAACGCCGTTGAACAGCCGCTGATCCTCTACAATGTGCCTGGCCGTACCGGAGTGGACCTGTTGCCGGAAACCGTCGGTCGCCTGGCCGAGCACCCGCGGGTCAAGGCCTGCAAGGAAGCGACCGGAGAGGTTGAGCGGGTAGGTCGCCTGCGTGAGCTATGTGGAGATGAGTTTGCCTTGTACAGTGGTGATGATGCGACATCCAGATCCTTCATGCTTGAGGGAGGCGACGGTGTGATTTCGGTCAGCGCCAACGTGGCGCCCGTGGGAATGGCGCGCATGAGCACTGCGGCGCTTGCCGGCGAAACGGCGGACGCCGAGCGGCTGGACGCGCCTTTGTCCGCTTTGCACGACGCCTTGTTCGTAGAATCCAATCCAATTCCCGTGAAATGGGCTCTGCACCGCATGAATAGAATCGCAACCGGCATCCGTTTGCCATTGACGTGGCTTTCCCAGCCGCATCAGGAACGCGTGGAGAGCGCCATGGCGCAAGCAGGGGTGCTGTCGTGAAGCGCAGGCTAAGCGCTGCCGGCGTGGCGGCAATTGCCTTTGCCTTGCAGGGCTGCGCGCTGTTCGGCGGCGGAACAGCCCCCTGCGAGAAGCCGCAGATGTATCAGAATGCCGAGGCCGCCGATGCGCTGGTCGCGTCTGAAGGGCTGGGAACCCCGCAGGCCTTCGGAAATCTCGAGATTCCTGAAGGAGAAATCGGCAAGGGACAGCCCCGGCGCAGTAACGGTGACTGCCTGGAGGAGCCGCCGGAGATCGATAAACCGGAATCCCGATAATTCCGGCACAGGGGAGAGGTGGCCGAGTGGACGAAGGCGCCTGATTGGAGATCAGGTATACGGTATTCCCGTATCGTGGGTTCGAATCCCACCCTCTCCGCCAACATACCTTTATAAGATATTGTAAATAAATGACGCCGCTTCCACTCTGAAGTGCAACACCTGTCAGGGCGGTGATTCCTCTCCTTTGTTGGAGCTCAGCATAGCATCCGGTGGAGTTCGGGCGGTGCTTTTCGGAGTGAGGGCGTAGCCGGAACGGAGAACCGCACCGCCCGGGACCCATTTTCGCCACCGCCGCCGTCCGGCTGAGCGGCCAGCCCGTCACCCGGACACAGTAAACCCGCCCGCCGCCTGTCAAGGCCACGGACGAGACCGGCAGGGCGGTCAAGCAACCGCTGCCGGCGGGTCCGGCCCCGCCAGCACCGGAGCGCGGAGAACCGCACCGGAGAGCCCCGCGGCGTCCAGGGCCTCGGCAAACACTTCCGCCGGCGTGCGGTAACCCAGAATCCGGCGGGGCCGGCCGTTGAGAAGATCCTGCACCCGCCCAACCTGAACATCGCCGAGGGTGGTGAAGTCCGTCGCCTTCGGAAAGTACTGCCGAACCAGACCGTTGGTATGCTCGTTCAAACCACGCTCCCAGGAATGGTACGGCGTGGCAAAGTAAAACCCCGCCGACAATCCGGCCGCCATCGCCCGGTGGCCGGCAAACTCCTTGCCGTTGTCCGCCGTCAGGGTGTGCGTCAGCGCCGATACCGGACCCAGACGCGCCAGGATCGCGCCCCCAACCGCCGCCGCCGTCTGGTTCATCACCCGCTGTAGAAACGTGAACTTCGAACACCGGTCCACCACCGAGACCAGCGCACCCCGATGCCGGGCGCCGATGATCGTGTCCAACTCCCAATCACCCGCCCGGCGCTTTAACTCCACCACCGCCGGACGCGCGCTAATGTCTACACGGCCCGGTATCAACCCACGGCCCGCACCACCGCGGCCGCGCCGGTTGGCCTTCTTGCCGCGCCGGCGCAAATGCGTATACAGCGTCCCGCCCGCCGCACGGTCCATCCACACCTGACGGTAAATCCACGTCTTGCCGACCGACACCCCACCTTCAAGACGCAACCGGCCGGCAATCTGCTGGGGACTCCACTGCCAGCCCAGCCACCCTTCAATCCGGCCCCACAACGCCGCCGTCAGCTTGCGCGGGCGCGATGACGCCAAACGCCGGCGAGACTGGGCCATCCGCTGCGACTGCCTCATCCGGTAACCCCGCCGCCCACGGTTGCGGCGCAACTCGCGGCTCACCGTCGAGGCCGATACCTCAAGCGCATGCGCTACGCCCCGGATCGACATCCCGCTTTTCTTCAGCGCGTAAATCTGGCATCGTGACCCGTAGGTCAGGTGATGGTAGCCCTTGGCCATCGGATACCCTCCTTCTGTAATTTCAGAGAGTATCGCCGTCACCTGGCCGCTTCTCAACACTCGGCGACAGTCCCGTTTGCTTCCAGGCTAGCCAACCATCGTTGAGTGTTGCACTTCAGAGTGGAACGGGCGACAGATTAAAGGGGCAGCGTGGTGCGCGGCTGTACCTGGATATGTTCGCGTCGACCAGCGACGGATCGCTGAGGATCCTCTGCGGTGAACGGCTGACGGACGCAGCTAAGGCATGGTGGTTGCGTTTGCCACGGCAAATCAGGAAGCACGTCAGCGTCCGCTCGTTCCTGCAGCAGGGAACGGAAAAGCCCGGATTTCATGACCGCTTTTTGATTACGCCGCAGCGCGAATTGATCATTACAAACTCAATCAGCGGATGGGAAAAGGAAGGCGTCACTTTTGCCAGCGTGGACTACGGCGTTTATCGCGCAGAAGCGGAGTACCTGTGGTCGATGAATCTTATCTCCGCGAAAAGCCCACTTTTCGCACGAGCGTTGGGCTGATGGACGAGAGCGTTCGCATGCCGGATTCGTTGCCCGAGCGCGTACGGGGTGTTGTGTGGCGCATATTTGGTCGCGGGGCATCTCCGTACAAGCGCATCTCCGCGTGCGAGTTGATCAAACCTGTCATGGGCAAGTCACTCGGACCTGGTGATCACACTGAGATCATAGGCGAGGTGGAAGACTGGTTTGAGCATCATGGAGCGCATAACTGGTTGCGGTCCGAACTGAGAGAGCCGGTCGCCCGGTCGATCTTGGAGGGGGTTAGAGGAGAGCGCTCGGATACTGCTGTGTGGGCTGTGGGTTCGATGGAGCCGGAGCTGGCGCTCCGGTTGATCGATGAACTGTGGTCGCAAGAAGAGATTGATTCGTTTGTATCGCTGGCGGTTGAAGTGCTCGAAAAGCTATGCGTTGACGAACGTGTACTGGATGTGGAGCGACTTACAGGGCTGAGTCCGAAGTCAACCACTATTGCCCTGGACGAGTGGGTTGGCAAAGGGAGACTGGAGACGTTCCGGGAACTGGAGGCACGGGGTCGGGAACTGGTTCACAGGGGCCTGCATCATGCGGCAGGACACGTGATTGAAATCGTCGTTCGACTACGGCCGGACGAGTTCAAAAAGGTTGTCAGCAGGCTGGATCATCCGGTGGTGCAGGCTCGAGCGGCCGAACACATGATCGCGGGGGTGGTTGGCAGCAAACATAGGGTGACGCTGAATTGGATCGGCGAGAGTTCGAACGATGCGCTAGTGGCTATCGCCATCCTGTATTCGCTGCTTACGGTGAACGGCCTGGACCGCGATCTCGGAATCAACTGGCAAGTATACCCGGATCGGAGTAGTTGGAGCACCGAACTGAGACCTCCGGAGAATGATCTGGACAGGGCGGCCAGCGATCTCCTGGCCGGTTTGGTGCAACGGTTGGGCGTGTTGGACCCACTTGTCTGTGTGCGCTGGATCGGGGAGTTGCTGCGAGGGGCGCCGTTAATTCTCAATCGCACTCAAACGGGCGAAACGCCGCGCAGAGTGGAGGAGCTGGAAGAGCAGTGCACAAAGCTGCTGTCACGGATTACGAACGATTCGTGGTCGGATGAGCTGATTCCCGAGCTGTGTGCGGGCCTGCATCCGGCAAGAGGAAGCGCATGGGTCCGGCACGTGGCGAAGGTCGCGTGGTCGATTCGTGATGACGATCCGGAGCGGGTGACGTATCTGGCGCAGTGGGTTCTGAATACCAGTTACAAGGCAATCGGTGAGCAGGTGTGTCAGAACCAAGTATTCGTGAATTTGGATGACTATCAATACCGAGAATGGATCGAGGGTTTGGCGACGTGTCTAGTGTTGAGAGCCGGAAAAGTGGATGTGTCGGACTGGATCACCGAGCGATGCAAGGAACTCAAGCTAAGCGTTTGGGACGCCGAGGCGGATATCCAGTCGTTCAATACCGCGGACAAGGCCGTCCAGACCTGGTTTCTCGTGGCATTTCATGCGATCAAGCCCCTGCAGGTCCTGGGGCGGGCGCCTGAGGCTGCAGACGTGCGGAGATTGACCGCACGCTTGTGGGATCACAATAGATTCGCGATGCAGTTCGCTCCACACAGGCCGGAGTCTGCGGATGTGGAGGAATTTGCGGCTCGATACGGAGTGGAGGTTGGAGACGTAGACGATGGATGGATACTGAAGCAGGCGTCGCGGATCGAGCTTGGGCCTCGTTCACTTTGGGCATTGGCGGACCAGCTGATGAAACGCCAATCTCAAGGCGGCGGGGCGGACAGGAATTACCAGAATGTCGTCATGAGCGAGTTCATGTCTGTGGGGCGTGCGCGATTCAGCAATCCGGGAGAGCTTGGTCTGGATCTATTGTTGGATTGGGGCAGACTGTGGCTCTTGCTGGAAGCCGTCGACGAGGCCGAACAAACGGCCAGGGAGATAATCAATCTGACGACTGAGACCACGAACCGCGCAGGCAAAATTCTGGTGTTGAGGCTGCTGACACTCATTGCCAGCAAGCGAAGGTTGGCACCTACGTTATGGAAGTACTTCGACTCCACATATGGTGAGCTTTGGGTCGGTCATACTCCGCGTGAGGAGCGGACGGATCGAGCGCGAATTGACGAGTTCTTGAATGAATCAAACTTGAATCGCGCCGGGTTTACCGGAGGCTCATTAGTTTGAGTTTGGAGTGCCCCAGGTTTGGTAGACCCACCCGGCGCCGTACGTTCGTCGCCGGTCTGGCAGGGCCTTGATGCGCATGGGAATCGGTGTCCAACTGGATATACTCTCGGTGACGCGAATCAAGTGGACCGGGAGGTCGCGCATTGGCTAATCTGAGAAATATAGACGACTTGAGGCGGGTGTGCTCGGATGTCGTGGAAAACGCACCGGCGAACCGCGACTATTTGCAGTGGGGCAACGATTTACGCGAGTTTTTGGCCGAAGTTAACGCAGCCGATCTTCAGACACGCGCGAGCGCAGAGTTTCAGCGGCGGATCTGGGAAGACAACCCTGTTTCTTCCACAGGGAGGGGTTCCGTTTCAGTTGACACCGCTATCGCAGATCCGATATTTCGCAACTGGATTGCGGAGCGATCTATGGAAAATCTGCCGGACTCGCCTGAACGTAGGAAGGAAGCGCTTGAGAAGTTGTACGACGAGTTGAAGAAGAAGATGGGCCAATACACGAACCGCACGCCGCGCTTGAAGATTTACAGGGTATTGGCGGGTTTCTTTCCGCGCGACTTCACCACGGTGGCAAATATAAACATGACGAAGCACGTTCATGCGGCCATGTTCGGCGACCAAGGAGGTGCTGGACCATCCTGCCACGCCAATATTCTTCGAAGACTGGACGAAGTTCGAGGACCGGTCCCGGCAGAAGACGACATCGATGCAATCGTCGATCGGATGCGGTTGCCATGGCTGCTGTACCAGCACTGTGTCGCGCCGTCGGGCGACGAGAGAACCGAGGCGCCCAATGATCTGCCCGGCGGGGAAAGGCTCGTGCCGTTGCCAGCTGCCAGAAGAAGGAAGGGACTGACTGGTGTTTCCGGAGGTCGCCAGGCGTTGCTGAACATCCTTGAGTTTTGCCGCGATGGAGCCTCGCGCGAAGACCTCAAGATTCATATGAAGACTATCAATCCCCGCCTGAAAGAGAATACGATCAATACTCAATTCAACATCATAGCAAGCGAATTGAACTGCCTGAGACTGGACGGGGATCAAGTCTTCCTTACTGACCGGGGACATGCGTTCCTGGAATCGAACGATCCCGACGAACTCATGGAATGGCTCATCACCAGAATCCTCGGCGTCGACCATGCCTTGGTGATTCTGAGAGACGAGGGCCGCTGTTCAAACAAGGAGTTTGTGAGTCGGCTTCAACAGGTAAACCCCGGCTGGACCAGCCAATGGGCACCGTGGAACATCATCAGAGAGCTACGCGAATTCGAGATGTTGGACCTTGATGAAAACGGTGGCCTTTCTCTGACGGATGCAGGGAAGGAATGGGCGCAGCGTATCCACTGGCAACCCGAATCCCTTGCATCCCGGCCCGTACAGCGGGAAGTCGAGGTGGAAGTGACGCCCGCGGCTGAGCCCATTCCTGTCCAAATGCCACCGTTTGGCGACTTGCGTGAATACATTTCGGGGCGCGGCCACTTTCCGGAGCGCGTGATCCGCAAGTTAGATGCGGGCCTATGGGCGAACGAGCGTCGACATTTCGCTGTTCTTACGGGACTATCAGGCTCGGGGAAGACGTTGCTCGCTCGGGCTTATGGACAGGCCATTGCCGGCGAGGCCGTTGGAGACGGCAGTCAATTGTGCACGATACCGGTACAGCCCGGATGGTACGATCCGTCCGCGTTGCTTGGGTACGTAAACCCACTGCAGGGTGACTCGTACCAACGTACTCCATTTCTGGAGTTCCTGATCGCTGCGTTGGACTCTCCGGACCGGCCTTTCACAGTGGTCCTGGACGAGATGAACCTGTCCCGTCCCGAGCATTATCTGGCGCCCATCCTCTCGGCGATGGAGACAGGTGAACCACTGACTCTCCACCGCGAGGGAGAGTCGTTCGACGGTGTTCCTTCCGAAATCCCATATCCGAGCAACCTCGTGATCATCGGTACTGTCAACATGGACGAAACTACTCACGGTATTTCGGACAAGGTTCTGGACCGGGCGTTCACCATCGAATTTTGGGACGTCGATTTGGAAGCATATCCCCGTTGGGGAACGCGGGACCTTTCCGACGAACAGGAGCAAGGGATTCGTCTGCTATTGACGGAATTGATGGCGAGCCTCAGGCCGGCACGCCTGCACTTCGGTTGGCGTGTTGTCGACGATGTACTCGACTACACGGATCGCGCGATGGCCGATGGCGCTGTCGAGCCGGAGGCAGTTCTGGATGATGTCGTCTACGCCAAGGTCCTTCCAAAGTTGCGTGGCGACGACTCGCCACGATTTCACAAAGCCCTGAAAACGTCTGCGGAAGTCCTCAAACAGCACCGCCTGGAGAATTGTGTTCGCAAGGTCAAAGAACTGTCGGACGACCTTGAATTGACAGGCAGTGCGCGATTCTGGCGATAGCTCATGGCCGATGCTCCGACAGAAATTCACGTTCGTTGCTTCGCAGATAGTGAGCCAGGTGCAACGATGTGGCGGATTGGCTCGGACGAAGTCGCCGTCGGTTTTCGCGAAGGGGGCAGTTACCGGATCCGAAAAACTACCGAAGGCGACCGCCTCTTAATCGACGACGAATTCCTCGAAACTGACGGTGGCGATTGGGTATGGAGTCCTGGATTCTACGCTGGTCAAGTACGCGCCGAGTTGCTTGGTCCCGGTGACCGCGTGCGGGCGAGTTACGTGCTGGATGTATCGCCGCATCCCAACAAGCTGGGCCGCGACATGTTTCAGACGATGCTCGACCAAGTATGGGCGTTCGATCCCAGTTTGGTGCTCGGCACGGAACCTGCCGCATTGCCCGTAGGCCACGAGGCTGCCATCTCGGACTCTTGGCTCGAATATGCTCGACTGCGCGCATATGGAGATAAGTTAGTGTGCGCGCTGTCAGCCATCTCGCGCCAGCCGCTGCGGGAACTACGGGCCGAGAGGGCGCACTTGCCATTGCAGCAGGTGCGCCGTGCCGACCGGCAGACGGCGCGGGCAATCCTCGGCAACGATCAGCTTCTGACGGTTCTACGTCCGGGGCATGTTAGCGCAGCGACGATGAACGCATTGCCGCAGTTCGATGTACCCGCCATCCGCGAAACTCTCGATGGATCTGGCAACCGTTGTATCGCCGCCATCGCCCATAAGGTATCCCGCCGTGCGGTCCGGCTCAGAGACAAACTACAGTCGATCACGGAGAAAGCGCCCGAATCGGCGACCCGAACCGCTCTTGCCTCCCGATGGCCGCGTCGCCGAGATTTTCTTGATTGGCTCGTCGGGAGACTTCGCCATTTTCAGCGCATCTCGCCGTTGGCTAACGTGACTAGGCGCGAGATCTCGGCTGCGGGTCTGAACGCGGTTTCCGCTGACCCAGCATATTCCAACGCCTACGGATCGGGCTGGCGAATTTTGCGTCGCGGCGTTGAAGGGCCGCCGTTGGCGGAGCGCCTGTGGATGTCTCCCACCTGGGAAATCTACGAACGGTGGTGTTTCGTACAGCTCGGCAAGACCATTCGGGAGATTGAGCCGGGGTATGACTGGTCAATCTCGAGAAAACACAAGTCAAAGGCGACGATCGCGTTCACGGGATTGAAAAGCGGAAACCGGAGGATCGAACTCTTGCTGCAACCCAGCTTTCCATCTGGAGACCAAGACCCGAACGCGGGTTTCCGGTCAATCTCAGGTAGGCGAGAACCCGACATCGTGCTCACGAGAGAAGAAGGGAACATATCAAAGTGGCATGTGCTGGACGCTAAATACCGAACGGGCCGGTCCAACGTTTTGGACGCGATGGCTTCCGCGCACATCTACAGGGATGCACTGCGTTGGAAAGAGCAGAGGCCTGAGAGTTCCGTGCTATTGGTTCCTCGAGGAGGCGGCGCTCGCTGGTTGGAATCCCCGAACTTTTTTGGCCAGCATCGTGTGGGGGTTTGCGCACTCACCACGGATACCGGCGCTAAACGTGCTTTTGAGCTGATGTTCGCTGAAAGCTCGATCCACTAGATTGAGTCCGTGATTCACGCTAGTACTTAGACAGTAGCGAATGTATTGCAATTCAGTTTGGCGGTACCCCAAGAACTGGGCTGATCAATGACGCATCTTCAGATACTGCGTGACAGTGAATTGCGGTATCCATGGTCTCATCTGGACCCGATTCATCAACTCCCAGTACATCGCTCGTGCAACGGGTTTATCTACTGCGGGGGGCACACGATATCCGTACCTAACGTCATCAATTCGATACCAAGCGCGCCTGTATTCGGGGAGGAGATACTCAAATATGGCCCATCGAATCTCATTCAGAAACTCGGCGATTCGGCTCAAGCTGTACATGAAACAGTCGTCGAAGAACCAGTCAAAAAAGTTGGGAATGGCAAGATATGACTGTTCCTCCGTGATTTTGTGGCCCGCCTCTTCTAAGAGTTTACGCAGGCGACGCGCGTTGACGGACAGGCGCGGCAGGCTGTGCTTTGCGATGTCACCACACATCTGGAGGTACCGGTAGCGTTGTACACGGAGATTGGCATCCAGGTCGATATCCCCTAGATTGACATCGTCGGCTTGAAAGGATCCTTCAAGCCAGTTTGCGAAGTCCTCAGTATGGCCGCAAAGCCTCTCGACACTCTTGCCGAGGCGAGGGGTCTTGTATACCTGCCTGAGGTGGAAGATGTACGTGCGGTCGGACGGGCAGGCATCGGATGGCGGTCGGCAAAGTCCAAAGGGCATGGTATTCACGCGGACAGCACGGAATTGCGAAAGAAAGTCGCGCAGGCGGATTAGGAAGAGCAAGGCATGCTCGCGCGTTTGCGGTAGCAGCGTTGTGGGCTCGTCGCAGCGCAATCCGATCAACATGGACCGGTTTACCATCCCGTCAATGTGCTGCCAAGCGGTGTTGAGGATTATGGTTTCGCGTTCAGTGACATTCATGAATTTGCCCCGCGACGAAACTGTGCACATTACTCTGGATCGACTATGAGGGCTTCACGGACCACCACCCTAGCTCCGGACGATGAGTTAAATCTCATTGGTTTTCGAGCGGATTCTTTGGCTGCGTAGTGTCGAGCTCGCCTGACCAGCCAATTTTCTCCACAATTGCCCGGCCATCCAGCAGTCTTGCCAGTTGTCCTTCTCGTAGTCGTTTCTAACGGATGACGGCGGGTCGGGGAATTTCTGATCCGGGAAATAGTATTCATAAGAGTTCCGTAATCCCTGTCCCGCAATGGTTTTTTTGCCTGGATCAGGGGGCCATCGGACGCAGGAGGTAATCTCCTGCATGTCCAGGTGCTGAGCAAGAGATCCAAGTTCTTGGACCGTGGCCTTGCCCAAGAGCTTGGCTAGTTCGGGAAGGTCATAGCCGTTGCCGTTAAAGCTTACGATCACTCCCGAGCATTCAATTAATCGCTGGGCACCGATGGCTTTGCGGTTTCCGCGGGACGGTTTGTATTCATTAGATTCCAGGTTAAGAATACCGACGATATCCGTCCCGATATCAAAGGCCAGGGTTTCGGTGGTCATTTTGGATTGAGTGCTCGTATAGGAAATTGTTCCGAAAATTTAGAATGCCTTGGAAGTAAGAAAGCCGTCAATGCGAGACACGCGGGGCAATTGATCGAAGACTGGCGGTGCCACTACAACCAGCAAAGACCGCACAACTCGCTCGGCTACTCCACCCCGGCAGAATATGCAGCACGGGCAGCCTGATATAGCGTTTTTCCCTCAGCTCAGGTGGACCGATTCTTGGGGGGGTGATCACTTGGCTGCCGCCTCCACATTGACGTCGAATGGATTGACGCGGCCATCGAAGTTCGCGTGCATCCCAAGAATAAACCCGCTTCTCGAATCGACCGTGCAGTAACTTGAAACCATCACGTTACGCTGGTCGAGGCGGCTAACCCAGTTGAGCGTGTACTCTTGGGCATCGCTCTGGATCAACATGTTCTTCGGCAGGGCAAGGCGCCCGTCCATCAAAGCGCGGTCAAAAGCGCCGGAATGGGGTCGGCAGCGGGCATGAGTGAACTTGAGGATGTTGTAGTAGACGTTCGGCGAAGTGATGCCGCTGCCTCGCACCGGCGACTTGCTGGCGACCCTCCCAAACACATCAGCCGCGAGGCGCTTGTTCCTGTCGCCAAGCCGGGCCGGATCCGAAATCAGCATCCTGCGGTCGCAGGCATTGCATCGGTACACTTGTCCCTTGTTTGGGCCTACGCGTCAGCGCTTCTGATATTGGCGCCTGTGGAATGCAATGGGCCGTAAGTGGTTGGCGCACTTCGCATTGGCGCACCCGGCTTGATTAGGCTCATGGGGATACATACAACAAACTCCCCTCATTCTTAGCATATGTCAACGCAAAGCAGTAATGTCCCCTTTTCTCCAATTCTAAAATGTCCCCTTTTTGGTATTCAGTTTCCCTCGATTACGAAGTTTGAACGGACATTTAGTGTAATCGAGGAAGGGACGAAGAGAGCGTAGCGAACGGAGTCCCTTCCTCGGCGGGCTTCCCCGCACGCCCCCGAACATCACTTCGCCGCGGCTTGCCGGCCGGCGGCAACCGTAACGGCCTGCCGCGTCATCTGGTTCCAGGGATGATCCGGGGACGGCTTGTAGCGCAGCTGAGCCCGCTGGCGCGCCTGGGCTTCGTCGGCCGTGTGCTGCACGCTCTTCTCATCGTCCAGCGCAACCGGCGCCTGGCCCTCGGCCAGAACCCGAAAGTCGAGCGTCTTGCCCTGTTGGAGAATGGACACTTCAGCGCCGAAGGCGTCACACACCGTAACTTCAGCGCCGCGCAGCCGGTAGCCGCGGCCGTACCCGGTTAGCTGATACTCGCGATTCAAATACTGAAAGGTCAGATTCTTCGACAGCTTGCGCTGCGCGTGCAGACACAAGATCAGGTCCAGTTCCTTGGCGTCGTGCAGTACCTCCCGGTGCGCATCCACAGGGCTTTTAGGCGCCACCGCAAAGCGCCGGTTGTAGTCGGCCATGAACACCCCCAGATACGCATTGGCCGATTCCATGTCATCAATGCCTTGCAGCCGCAACTCCTTGATCAAGCGATCCTGAAGGGTCTGATTAGCTCGCTCGACGCGGCCCTTCGCTTGCGGCGTGTTGGCGTGAATCGGCTCAATGTCCAGGGTTTTCAACGCCCGCGTGAATTGCGTCACTTTCCCCTCACAGCGCCCATGATTGACCCGGAAAATGCTGTGCCGGTCCGAATACATCGCCACCGGGCGGCCATCCCGGCCGAGATACGCCCGCAAGGTCTCCATATACGCCTGGGTCGTCTCCGCCGCCACCAACCGCAAGGCCAAAAGCCCGCTGGTGGCGTCATCAATGAACACGATCAGCGTGCAACGCGCCCCCCGCTCCTCAAACCAGGCGTGCGGCGAGCCGTCCATCTGAACCAACTCGCCGAAACAGGGCCGCCGAGGACGGCGCTGATGAATGCGCGCGCGGCGCCGGGACTTCGCTTGCCACAGCCCTTGAGCAATCATCCATTTACGCAGCGTCTCCACCGACAGCCGGTAACCATGAACCTCGGTCAGCTTCTCACACGCCAGTGTCGGGCCAAAGTCCCGGTAGCGCTCCAAAACCAAGTCCATGATCTCCTGCCGAACACCCGGCTCAATGGCGTTGCCCGGCCGCTTGCCCCGCCGTCCAGAGATTAAACCCGCCGCACCGCGCTTCCGATACGCCTGTACCCATCGCTTGACTTGCCGAACACTCAAACCCAACTGCTCCGACGCCTCGCGTTGCCGAAGCCGCTTCGCCACAACCTCCTGTACGACCGACATGCGATCCACTTCCTTGCTGCTCATCAATAAACTCCCCTTTGTCAAATGCCCACCCTCCGGTTCCAACAAAAGGGGACATCTTAGAATTGCACAAAGGGGACATTACTGCTTTGGGCTGACACCTCATTCTTAGCATATTGACCGATATATCAGTCACAATATAAACTCACGGCTCTTATTTCAGTCATTCTTCTTCTTAATGCCCAACATCCCGCGCAGCTACTCGCGCCTGACAAGAGAAGCGCTGCTTCTTCTGGGCAAACAGATCCAGCTGGCACGGAAGCGCCAGCGCATGTCCGAGCAGGAACTGGCGGCGCGTGTTGGTGTGGCGCGCAGCACGTTGCAGCTGATTGAGAAAGGCGCCCCATCGGTGGCCATCGGCCTTGCCTTGGAGGCCGCCACCATTACGGGGGTCGACCTGTTTGTTCCGGAGGCGACAACACTAACGCCCGAACTGGAACACATGGATGACAAACTCGCGCTGATGCCCCGCTCTATCCGCAAACCGGCGCGGGAACCCGACGATGACTTCTAACCCCCGCGAAGCGTTTGTGTGGATATGGCTGCCTGGCCAGACGACACCGGTGGTGGCCGGACGCATCGAGGCTGGGGACGAAGAGGATAGGCAGCCACTCCTCTTTACCTATGGACGGTCATATCTGGCGCGCCGCGACGCGATCCCGCTGTATGGGCCCGAACTGCCGCTACGGCGCGGCTCCATGGCGCCGGCGCCGCGGCTGCACCTCGCCAATGCCCTTCGAGACGCCATGCCCGATACTTGGGGACGGCGGGTGATTGATTACCGGCTGGTTGACGATGACGATAAGGTTTTCGGTGAATTCTCCTACATGCTCCGATCCGGCTCCAACCGGATTGGTGCTTTGGACTTTCAGGCCTCCCCGAACGAATACGTGGCGCGCGAAAGTCCTCACGCATCGCTCGAAGACCTGCTCACAGCGGCAGAGCGCGTCGACCAAGGGCAGTCTCTGCCCCGCGATCTGGCGGAGGCGCTGCTGCACGGCACGTCCATTGGAGGGGCAAGGCCGAAAGCGATGCTACACGAAGCACACACGCAGCATATCGCAAAGTTCTCTTCCTCAAGCGACCAGTACAACGTCATAAAAGCCGAGTTCATCGCCATGCGGTTGGCGCAGCGAGCCGGCCTTGCCGTGGCGCCCGTAAGGCTGGTTCAAGTAATGGGAAAGGATGTGCTGCTGGTGGAACGCTTTGATCGGGAATTGACGGAGGACGGGTGGACGCGGCGTGCAATGGTTTCAGCCTTCACCCTGTTCGGGCTGGATTCGTTACAGGTCACAACTGCGGCCCGGCAACGATGCCTTTCAGGCCATGCGGATCCACGGTCGCGGGCGGCGTAGCCAGTTGTCTCTATGCCTTGCCGCCGCAGACAAATTCCTTCTTACCGAGGATCGCGCGATGGCCATTATGCGCCGGCAGATTGCCGCTATTGCGGAAAACTGGAATGCGGTGTGCAAGGAAGCGGCGCTGAGCGATGCCGGCCGTCGGCTACTCTGGCGCCGGCAGTTCCTGAACGATTGGGCGTTTGCGGGACTGGAAGACCGTCTCGGCGATGTCCTCGAAAGCATTGCTCGCGCTTCAGCCCGCAACAGCGGGGGAACCATCCTTCAAGAAAGAACCCCGTCTGATGAAAATATATTCCCCTCCCTGGATTCTGGATAATGTCCCACAATTCCGAACGCCTCGCTCTCTGCCAACTTGCGGCGGCGATGGTGGACGCCGATCGTCGGGGTATCTTGACGCCAGAATACTTTCTGTGCGCGCGTTACCCTGCACGTAGCGCCGCAACAACAAGTCCTTGAAACAAACTCCAGGAGGCTCGGTCATGAAAAAGACGTTGGCACTGTATGTCCTTCCCGCTTTCGCAATGATTCTTTGGGAGGTGGCGGTAGGCCAGGAACCGGGGGAGACTTTTTCCGACTCACTTGGAGGGGGCGGCCGCGGTCCCGAGATGGTGGTGATTCCCGCCGGCAGTTTCGAGATGGGCTGCGTGTCGGGTCAGGAATGCTATGACGATGAGCTGCCGGTACACACGGTTACCATCGCGCAGCCTTTAGCCGTGTCGAAATACGAGATCACGTTTGAGGATTACGACCGCTTAGCGGGTCCTGAGCAAGTCGATGACGAAGGCTGGGGCCGCGAGCGGCGGCCGGTCATGAATGTGTCATGGAATGACGCCAGGGAATACGTGGCCTGGTTGTCGACGCAGACGGGTCAGACCTATCGCCTGTTGACGGAGGCCGAATGGGAATATGCGGCCCGGGCGGGATCAACGGCCCAATTCACCTGGGGCAGTCACATTGGCCAGGAAAGAGCCAATTGCGGTGGCTGCGCGACCGAGTGGGATTTTTTTCAGACTGCCCCCGCGGGATCATTCGCGCCCAACGCGTTTGGCTTGCATGACATGCACGGCAACGTCTGGGAGTGGGTCGAGGATTGCTGGAATGAAAACTACACGGACGCTCCCTCGAACGGAGAAGCATGGCTGAGCGGCGACTGTTCCCAGCGCATTTTGCGCGGCGGCTCCTACGACGACTTCCACTATGACCTGCGTTCCGCGGTGCGCTTCACGAGCGCCGCCGGAGACCGCAGCAAGAGCCTCGGTTTGCGGGTAGCCCGGGTTCTTACCCACTAGATCACCCTTCAATCAGAACCCCCTGGGAACGAGGGCGTCCCGCCCTCGAAGCCCGGGAACGAGGGTGTCCCCGCCCTTGGCGAAGGCGGGACCTCCTCGCTCCCCGCCCTCGGCGAAGGCGGGACGCCTTCGCTCCCAGGCCGGGCGGCGTAAGACGCCAGCTATTCCAGCGCTGCCAGCCGCGCCTCGCTCAGACGCCGGCCGTAGTTGATCCAGTTGCGCGCGTTGAAATTCTTCTCGATTCTGCCGAGCTTCTTCAGAACGGAAATACGAACCTGAAGAGCGCCCCGGTGATCCGGGTCCGCGGCCAGCGCTGCATCGGCGAGATTCAGGCATTCCACGAGACGCCCATTTTCTTCCGCCTTTTGCGCGTGCGATACGACGTTGTCGACGCCGCCGGCTATCGCCACCAGCTCACGGGTCTTCACATCGGGCGATTCGGACAGCAGGGTGGCCGGGCTGCCATCGAACCAGCCGGTATAGCCGTGAAAGATCCCGCGCACGCTATATGGCACGGCGCCATAGGACTCGTTCATCTCGAACCTCTCCGGCAGTTGAACCTTGCTCATGATGGTGAAAAGGTCATTGCCCTCATTGATAAGACGTACCGTCTCGTCATGGACATATTCAATCGCGTCGCGGTATTCCCCCAGGGTCTCCTGAATGTAATCGCGGCCCACGAGCGGCGGCGCATGCGCGACCATCACCAGTTCCGGATCCAGCGCGAGGACAATGTCGATGGAATTGACATAATCCAGGGCAAATCGCGGCGGGGCGCCTCTAAGCGCGGCAATGTTCGGGAAACTGTCGTAGTAGTTGTCGCCGATGAAGGCCGCCTTCAGTTCCGGAATCCATACGGTTGAGTGATCATAGGTTTCGCCCGGCGTATGCATCATCCGGAAGGTCAGCCCCCCGAATTCGAATTCGTACTCTTCGTCGAAAAGGTGGGTCGTGGGAATTTCGGCGGCGAAATTGCCCTTGGACTTGACTTCTCTCTTCGGAGCGAGGAACTGGGCCTCGTTTCTATATTGAAAGAAGCCCGCAAGGCGTTCGCGATAGTGCATGTACTCGGGAAATCGCCTTTGGGCAATGACCTGGGTGCCTTCTTCCTTCCACAGATGCACGCCTCCGGTGTGATCTTCGTGTGCGTGTGTCAGAAGGATGTATCGGACCGGCGCCGAGCTCACCGCCCGCAACGCCTCATAGTGGCGCGGCGCAGAGTCCTTCGTCGTGGTGTCGATAACCACGTTGCCCTGATCGGTAATGACCAGGAAAGTCCGGCTCATATCGGTCGCCATGTAGATCTGGTCGGTAATCTTGACGGCCTTGACGGTTCGCGCCAGGCTGGCTGGACTAACCGAAATCAGCAGAGCCAGGAAGACGCTGACGCAAATCGCACGGCGATGAGTGGTCCTCTTGGCGAGTTCAATTGTCCGGAACGGTGCTTTCATGATGTTTACTCCGGTTTGACCCCACTCCCGTAGTCGGGTTCGACTCCACCATATGATTACGCGATGTATGCGGCTGTCAAGGGGAATAGACCGATTGGATCGCCTTCCATGAGCAAGACTCGGCACACTGGGTTCGGTGCGCACATCACGCGGCGCGACTTCGTCAACGGCATGGCGGTTGGCGCCGGCGCTGCCCTGACGGCGGGCGCAATTCCCGGCTATGGCCAGACGGAATCCAATCCGCTTCAGCAATCGCTTGGCCCCAACTGGTATGGGTATGGCGGTGTCGGACCGTACCGCCACTCGCACGGCAATTCTCCGGCAGTCGTCGAGGCGGCGCATCGTATCCGCGACCGTCAATTTCCGATTGATTTTGATCAACTGGATTCGGTCGAGGAAGTCGATCTCCTTATCGTTGGCGGAGGGATGGCCGGGTTGGGCGCGGCGCTTGAGTTCTCGCGCAAGCGCCGGGAAGGACAGACCTGCATGATGCTGGACAACCATCTCATGATCGGCGGTGAGGCCAAGGAAAACGAGTTCCTGGTGAACGGCGAGCGACTGATCGCGCCGCAGGGCGCCAATGGTTTCTTCGTGCCCGAAATGCCGGCCGATATCAGCGAAGCCAGCGGCGACCCCTACTACTGCGCGGTTCTCGGCATACCGCGAGAATTCGCTTACGCGAGTTGGTCAGAAGACAACAAGCCCTTGCGTTTTTGCCAGGACAACTACGGTTACCTGGTGGCCGGACTGCAGCACAACGCCAGCGTCGGACACTTTTTGAGCGAAGGCAGCTACGAGACGGGCTCGTGGGCTGTGGACATGTTCCAGCGAGAGCTTGCCAATACGCCGCTTTCCGACACATCCCGAAAGAACCTTCTTGCCTGGTTTCAGTCTGGCGCCACCCGTCATTTCGATTCGCCGGATCAGGCGAGGCGCGTACTCGACACCATGTCCTACCAGGAGTTTCTAAGGCAGGAGCTGAGGCTTGGCGACGAGGGAATACGCTACGCGGACCTGTTTCTCGCATCCGCGTGCGGGTTGGGAAGCGACAGTGTGTCAGCGTATGCCGCGTACCAGTTGCCGATGCCGGGCCTCTTCGGTCCAATGCCTGACGACCTTCGGCGGGTCTCATTTCCCGGTGGAAATTCCGGATTTGTGCGGTGCTTTCTGAAGCGCCTGATCCCCGACGCCATGGAGGGCAGCGCGAGTTTCGAAGACATCATTACCCGGCCCATCAAACCTGAAGCTTTGGACCAGGCAGGGCAACCCATACGCATGCGGACCGGTTCCACGGCAATGTATGTTTCACACGACGGAGCCCCTGGCGAGGCGGGTTCCGTTTCCGTGATTTACACCCGCAACGGGGGATACCACGGAATCAAGGCCAAAGCGGTAGTGATGGCGACGGGGAGTTGGATGAATCCCTACATCGTTCATGACATGCCGCCGTCCTATCACGAGGCCTGCGCAAGTTTTGTGCACGCGCCATTCCTGGTCGCGAACGTCGCGTTAACAAATTGGCGTTTTCTTTACAAACTCGGTATTACTGCCGCTATCTGGGACAAGGAGGTAGGGGGATTCGGTTTCACCTGCAACATCCGTAGCCCCATGCACGTGGGAGACTACCGCCCGCCGCTTGACCCCAACAAGCCGACGGTCCTTTCCTTCTACACACCCTTTCATTCGCCGGGGCTTGACCCCAAAGCGCAGGTCACGCTCGGTCGCGCAGAATTACTGAGCGCTTCGTACTCGGCGTACGAGAAAAAGATCATTCGGCAGATGGTGCGTTTGTTTCGCCCGGCTGGATTCGATCCGGCTGTCGACGTGGCCGGCATCATACTCAACCGCTGGGGGCACGCCTACTCCGTCCCGTATCCCGGATTCTATGGTGGCGCCAACGGCTCGGCGCCGCGCGATACGCTCCGAAAGAACTACGGTCGTATTGCGTTTGCCCATTCCGAACTTGACGGCCTTCAGCACTTTGGGCCGGCGGCGGACGAAGGACGCAGGGCTTATCGGCAGTTGGCCGACGCGCTTTGACCTGATCCGGCGCGATCAAAAGGCGGGCCGTGAGAATGGCGTTGATGGACCAAGAGCACTCGAGAGTTGATATGCTGGGTTCTACGGCAAACTGGCGTTACGCTGAAGTGCTAACAGCGCGGAGCTATGTTTATCTGAGAATGGAGACAAGTTAATGAAACAGATGCCTCAAGAAGTCATTATCAAGAACAGGAACACCGCCTCGGTGACCCTTGGCATTATTTCTGTCGTATGCGGCGCTCTCGCAATGCTGGGCGGCTGGGTGCCGGTTCTCGGGCTTCTCGCAATCCCGGTCGCTTTGATTGGTGGCCTTTTTGCTGGCTTGGGTTTGATCATCTCGCTGTTCAAAGGGTTTCGAGGGGCCAGCATGCCAATTCTCGGTGGCGCTATCTGCTTTGGCGCCGCGATTCTCCCCTTCGTATCGACCGGAATCCTTTATTAAGCCTGAGCTACAGCCGTTGATCGCATAACGACGGTTGCTGAAATTGAGTATTGACCCGCAACTGTTGCCTTTTCGCGATCAATTTCCGACGCTGGAATTGACCCGAGAGAATCTTGAGCAAACGCGCCGTGAATTAAACCGGATGTCGCTGGACGCGGCGGCCGGTGTCGAGGGATTCGACCATGTTGCTATTTCGGACGAGTTGATCACCGGTCTACACGGCAACCCAAGCCTGCGACTGCGGCTGTATTCGAGCACGAAACCTTCCCGAACCCGACCATGCATGTTGTGGGTCCACGGCGGAGGCTACATTCTGGGCTGTCCGGAGATGGACGAGCAGCTTCTTTGCCGCACGGCCGACGAGCTTGGCTGCCTGGTTGTCGCGGTGGACTACCGGTTGGCGCCCGAACACCCATATCCGGCGGCGCTCGACGACTGTGATGCGGCGTTGGGTTGGATTCTCGAGAACGCCGATACTCTTGGTGTAGAGACCGAAACGCTGGCGCTAGGCGGCGCCAGCGCCGGCGGCGGTCTGGCGGCTGCGCTGGCCCTGCGTGCCCGTGAGCGGCGGCCAGGCGTCATTACGTTTCAATGCCTCATCTATCCGATGCTTGATCACCGCAACGTAGCCGCATCGCCTGAGCCGTCTCGCGACTACTGGCTGTGGGGCGTGGAGCACAACCGTTTCGCGTGGGATGCCTACTTGAATTCGAACGACTTGTCTCAGCCCGTCTCGCCGTTCGCATCGCCAGCAAGAGCGGAACTACTCGAAGGCTTGCCGCCCACTTACCTGTGCATCGGCGATCAGGACCTGTTCTACGAGGAAGACCTCGAATACGCACGGCTTCTTCGAGACAGTGAGGTGGCGGTTGAGCTGGACGTTGTGCCCGGAGCGCCGCATGGCTTCGACAAGTTGCCGGTTCCCCTGGCCGAGCAGGCCCTGAAGCGCCGCTTCAGAGCGCTGGCGCAACATTTCTCGTCTTAGAGCCAAACCGCATTGATGCTCCATGCGTAGCTTTCTGAAAAGCGGATTGCCACTGATCCTGTTGATGCTGGCTGCTGTCGTGCTCAGCCGCTGCCAGGATGAGGGCGAGCGGTCGTTCGAGGCCGCTCCGGTTGTTGAGGGACCGGGCTGGCCAACGTATGCGGGTTCGGCCGGGGGCACACGCTATTCCCCGCTGAACCAGATCAATCGCTCTAACGTTGAAGACCTGGAAATAGCCTGGACCTACAACACCGGCCATTTGGAACGGGCGCCGCAACTCCGCCCGATGGTCGGTTTTCAGGTGACGCCCATACTTCTGCCGGACGAGGCGGGGCGACACCTGGTGCTTTGCGATCCCTTGAACCGGATCAGTGCCCTGGACCCGGCTACCGGGCAGGAACGTTGGACATTCGATCCCGAGATCAACCTCACGCCTTATGCGGGCCGGTTCAATTGCCGGGGCGTGACCTATTGGCGCGACCCGGAGGCGGAGGAAGCTGCTGCCTGCGCCCACCGCATCCTGCTCGCCACGAATGACCGACGTTTGGCGGCCATCGATGCTCGTAACGGCGAGTCCTGCGCGGACTTTGGCGACAACGGCATTGTCGACGTGACGCCGATCATCATGGAACTACGGCCCGCCAATCAGCTCCTCACCATGCAGCTGAACTCGCCGGTCGCGGTCGTGAACGGCGTGATCATCATCGGCGGGACCGCGGACAAGTTCAAGGACGCCAGCTCCATGAACGGCGCCGTGCGGGCCTTCAGCGCCCGGACAGGCGAGCATTTATGGACCTTCGATACGCTGATCCGCGAGCCGGAGGGTGATTCGGAGAGCAGCGCTTACCACGTGGGCGGCGCCAATGCGTGGATCAACATGACCTGGGACAGCGAGCACGACCTGGTGTTCATTCCCACGGCCAGCCCGGCGCCAAACTTCTACGGCGGCAAGCGGCCGGGCAAGAACCTGTATGCGAACTCGTTGATCGTGCTTCGCGCCGCCACCGGAGAACTGGTCTGGCACTACCAGATCCTCCATCACGACCTATGGGATTGGGACCTGCCCACCAGCCCCATCCTGGCCGAGATCACGCGCGGCGGCGAGAAGATTCCGGTTGTGATGCAACTGACCAAACAGGGCATGGTCTTCACATTCCATCGCTATACCGGCGAGCCCTTCTTCGAGATTGAGGAGCGGCCCGTTCCGACGGACGGGTTGCCGGAAGATGATGTTTCGCCCACGCAGCCGTTTCCGGTCAAACCGCCGCCGCTGGTCAGGCACGGCATTGGACCGGAGGATGCGTGGGGCCTGACACCCTACGACAAGGGCAAGTGCCGGGAATTGATCGAGTCGATGCGCCACGGACCCATCTACACGCCCCCGACCACCGAGGCCACGCTGATGATGCCGAACGTCGGCGGTGGCATGAACTGGGGTGGCGGCGCTTTCGATCCCAACGGGAACATCCTGGTTACACCGGTCGGCGAGTCTCCCTACCGGGTCCGCTTGGTCCCGAGAGAAGATATTGACCCGGAAGCGGCCAGGGCGCCGATGGCAGGCCTCCCTACGGGTCCGCCCGGGTTCATTGAAGGTACCGACTACGGGCTGGAGCAGGGGACACTTTTCTCTCCGTTCATGATGCCGTGCACCGCACCGCCCTGGGGCAAGCTCGTTGCGGTGGACATGGGGGAGGGCACGATTAAATGGGAAGTTCCTTTGGGCTTGATCGACAAGTTATCCCCGATACCCATTCCGTTGCGGTGGGGCACGCCGTTCGCCGGCGGGCCGATCGCTACCGGCGGCGGCCTGGTCTTCATCGGCGCCACGGCGGACGAACGCTTTCGGGCCTATGACACGAAGAGCGGCGAGTTATTGTGGGAGTTTGAAGGCCCAACGTCGGCCAACGCCACGCCCATGACCTATATGGCCGGGGGCAAACAGTTCGTGGTGGTCGCGACGGGAGGGCACAATTGGGTGTATCCATGGAAGAAGGGCGACTCGGTGGTGGCCTACAGCTTGCCGGACTAATTCCCGGGAACGAGGGCGTCTCGCCCTCGGCACGCGAAGCGTGATTGTTCTGCAGGGCGGTGGTCTTTGGAGGGCGGGACGCCCTCGTTCCCAGGTGGGAGGATGTAGCGGGTAATGGAAGCAGGGTTTTGGCTGAAGAAATGGGAACTGGGTGAGACCGGCTTTCACCAGGAGCTGGTCAACGAGTCGCTGCGGGCCTGTTGGCCTTCGGTGAAGGCGCCCCCGGAAGGCGCGGTACTCGTCCCACTGTGCGGGAAGTCGCTGGACATGTGCTGGCTGGTGGATCGGGGACATACGGTAATCGGCATTGAGGTAAGTTCCCTTGCATGCGAGGCATTCTTTGCGGGGCTGAAGGTCAAGCCACAAATCGAGAAAGTCGGAGCGCTAACCGGCATGAGCGCCGGCCCCTACCGCATTCTGCAGGGCGACTTCTTTGCTGTTACGCCGGCGGATGTTGGCCCGGTACCTGCCTTCTACGACCGCGCCGCCATTGTGGCCATGCCGCCGGAGATGCAGCCGGTCTACGCTCGACAACTCATGAGCCTGTTGCCGGCAGGCGCCGTGGGGCTGGTAAATTGTGTGGACTATCCTCCTGAAGCCATGGAAGGCCCGCCGTTTTCCATCGACGAGGAGCGACTTCGCGAGCTACTACGTCCGCATTGCGAGGTAGCGAGGTTGGCGAGCAAGGAAGTCGAGACCGCCGGTACGGCGCTCGAAGGACGCGGCCTGGCGGGCCTCGAAGAAACCGTCTATCGAGTGCGCCGAAAACCGTAATATGCGAACCCGCGCTTCAGCGCGATGGTTCGAGAATCGTATCCCTGGGGTAGCTGACTTCATACTGGTGGAGTATTCGCCAGCGGGCGCCCGGCTCAAGTTCCTTGCGCCATACGACCACGCCGGGGCGATCTTCAAAGTCCTTCTCGTCCGGGTCCGTAGCGCTGCGTGGCGCCGACACCTCGATGCGTTCGTCACGCGGAGCAGGATAGAAATCGATCACTTCCACTTGCGTGGCCTTCGAATGTCGATTGACGATCTCAAACAGGAAATCGGTCAATTCCGTATTGCGTGAAGATAGCAGTCCTTCTCGCCCTTTTTCTCCGCCCTGGTCGACCACGGTTACTTCAACCTGGCGGTCCGGCCCCATGGGAAGCACGGCTTCGGTCCCCGGCAGCAATTCCGGCAGACTCGTGATTCCGGTAAAGGCCCCGTCTACGAAGACCCGCATGCGGCCGGGAAACAAGGGTGTCTCCGCGCCATGAACAAGTCGTGCGGTGAGATAGGCACGCGCGTTCCGGCGAGGCGTGGCGCGGGTGATCAGCGAGACATTCGAGCGGTATTCCGCCAATGGAACGGATTGCGCCTGGTCCGTGCTGTTGGAAACGTCGGCTCGCTCTCGCGCCTGGTAGGTCACCGAGTACCGGCTTGTTATGACATTGGCGCTTACTACTACCTCTTCAACCGCCGCGCCCGCCTGCATGCGTGACTGAAACGCTCCGCCGCTTTGTTCAAACGCTCGTCTACGCCTGATTTCGGGATCCCAAAGATCCAGAAACTGGCTCTCCTGCTCGGGCGCCTGCATCCGGCTGCCGGGATCCCCCGTGGATAGAGTCAACCACACGTTCGACCAGTCTTCGCTGGTTGTCTGGCTGACTTCCGCTGCATGGTCGAGACGCAACTCCGAGCGGGTCGTGTCCAGGTATGCGGCATAGGACGAGCGCCAACGTGCCTGTGGCTGGAAATACGTGAAGCGCAGCTCCGCCTCCTGGGCCGTTTGCGACGCCAGCGAAACAATCAGACGAGAGGAATCCGCGCGCGAATCCTTCTTGTTCTCAAGCTCGCGCTCCAGAACCGAGAGGTCTTTCTCCGCCTCCCTGCGCGCCTGGCTCGCTTTTCGCATTCGTTTACGGGTCTCGCTTGCGCCTGAGCCGAGCGAGTCCAGCGCCTGCTGCCACGAGCTTATGTCTGCCTGGCCGCTAGCAGCTGCCTTGCGCTCGCTTGCCGCGTAGTCTTGCGCCAAGCCTTCAAGGAACTTCAACTGCAGCTCGGCTGCAGCGAAATCATCGTCGATTGCGGCGATCGAGTCCTGCACCTCGGTAATGGCTTCCTGCAGTCGTCGAACTTCGGCGTCATGGGCCTCGCGCTGCTCCAGGACGTCGAGCCGGATAGAACGTAGTTCCACGCCTTCACTTTCCGTTTCTGCCTGTACCCGCTCCAGGTCGATATCGCCTGGAAAGCCATCGAAAAGCAGGCGCCCGTTCCACTCTGAAGTGCAACACTCAACGATGGTTGGCTAGCCTGGAAGCAAACGGGACTGTCGCCGAGCGTTGAAAAGCGGCCAGGTGACGGCGATACTCTCCGATATCGAAGCAGGAGGGTATCCGATGGCCAAGGGCTACCATCACCTGACCTACGGGTCACGATGCCAGATTTACGCGCTGAAGAAAAGCGGTCTGTCGGTACGGGGTGTCGCGCGTGCGCTGGAGGTATCGGCCTCGACGGTGAGCCGCGAGTTGCGCCGCAACCGTGGGCGGCGGGGTTACCGGATGCGCCAGGCGCAGCGGATGGCCCGGTCTCGCCGGCGTTTGGCGTCATCGCGCCCGCGCAAGCTCACGGCGGCGTTGTGGGGCCGGATTGAAGGGTGTTTGGGCTGGCAGTGGAGTCCCCAGCAGATTGCCGGGCGTATACGGCTGGAGGGTGGGGTATCGGTCGGCAAGACGTGGATATACCGTCAGGTGTGGATGGACCGTGCGGCGGGCGGGACACTGTATCGGCATTTGCGCCGGCGCGGGAAGAAGGCCAACCGGCGTGGCCGGTGTGGTGCGGGCCGTGGGTTGATCCCGGGCCGTGTGGACATTGTTGAGCGTCCGGCGGTGGTGGAGTTAAAGCGCCGGGTGGGTGACTGGGAGTTGGATACGATCATCGGCGCGCGGCATCGGGGGGCGCTGGTCTCGGTGGTGGACCGGTGTTCGAAGTTCACGTTTCTACAGCGGGTGATGAACAAGACGGCGGCAGCGGTTGGGGGCGCGATCCTGGCGCGTCTGGGGCCGGTATCGGCGCTGACGCACACCCTGACGGCGGACAACGGCAAGGAGTTTGCCGGCCACCGGGCGGTGGCGGCCGGATTGTCGGCGGGGTTTTACTTTGCCGCGCCCTACCACTCCTGGGAGCGTGGTTTGAACGAGCACACCAACGGTCTGGTTCGGCAGTACTTTCCGAAGGCGACGGACTTCACCGCCCTCGACGATGTTCAGGTGGGGCGGGTGCAGGATCTTCTCAACGGCCGTCCCCGCCGGGTGCTGGGTTACCGCACGCCGGCGGAAGTGTTTGCCGAGGCCCTGGACGCTGCGGGGCTCTCCGGTGCGGTTCTCCGCGCTCCGGCGCTGGCGGGGCCGGACCCGCCGGCAGCGGTTGCTTGACCGCCCTGCCGGTCTGGCCCGCGGCCTTGACAGGCGGCGGGCGGGTTTACTGTGTCCGGGTGACGGGCTGACGGCTTAGCGGGCTGGCGGCGGTGGCGAAAACGGGTCCCGGGCGGCGCCTTTCTCCGTTCGGGCTACGCTGTTCGGGCAATGCCCGAACTCCGAAAAGCACCGCCCGAACCCCACCGGATGCTATGCTGCGCTCCAACAAAGGAGAGGAATCACCGCCCTGACAGGTGTTGCACTTCGGAGTGGAATCGGCAAGGATATTGGCGCCCGCTTGCAGCGATATTCGCGCAACTCGTGTGACTTCGGCGCCCCTGGAGTAAACCGTTACCGCATCGATTGCCGATCCGATTTCCTCTGCCGCCGACGGGCTTAAGAAGGAAGCGGCCACTAACGCTGTCGCGAATAACAGTGTTCTCACGTTCATTTGTCTTTCTCCCGCTGCGAGTTACTTGAGTTTGTGAAATATCCCGACGTATGCACTACCGTCATAACGCTTTCAAGGAAAACGAGACGGGGAAATCTACGCGCAGTTCCTCTTCAGTCATTGATGCCGGAAAGGCAGGCAAAGGTTGCGCACGGTCCAGCATGCGCAGGACCGCGGCGTCCAGCGCTTCTGAGCCCGAACTCTTGCTGATGCTGAAGTCTTTCACGCTGCCGTCGCTCTTGATCACCAGGGATAGCGTGGCGGTGCCTTCCTGCCGGGCGCGGCGGGCAGCCATGGGGTAGTGCTTGTAGCGGTTGAGTTGCGCGGCCAGGGCCGACACGTAGGATGCTTGCCGCCCCTTCGAACCGCCCGCGCGGCTCGAGTTCCCTGCGCCGGATGATTGGCGGCGTTGCGTGACGGCGTCCTCGGCAGTGCTGCCTCCAGCCGACGGCGTCGTGGCTTGCACCTCCGCTTGAGGCGCGATTTCGGGGAGTTCGGGCACCTGTTCTGGCGTTTCGGTCTGCACCGCTACCTCGGTGACCTGTTGGGGCGGTTCCGGTTCGGGAGGTGGTGGCTGGGGCTGCGGTTGAGGAGGATCCGGGGGTGGTGGTTCCGGTGGCTGTTCACGGGGCAGTTCGAGGGCTTCGGCTGCATCGGAAGTTTCCAGTGACTCACCCATCTCCCCCAGCATGCCGAGCCCGATTTCGATGCCACCCTGGCCCTCTCCGGCAGCGCCATAGGGATTTAGTCCGGCATAGCCCAAGACAAGCAGAAGGTGTGCGGCAAATGCCGCACTTACGGCGACGCTCCAATGCAGCAACTTTCGCTCGGGGAGCATGCACGTTACCCGGGTGAAGTAATCCCTATGGTTTGGGTCGCCAGCGAGACGCGCAGGAGACCGGCGGTGCGCAAATGAGCCAGAACTTCGCGCAGTTCGGTGGCTGGAAGTGAAGCGTCGGCCTTGACCAGCACGCGAACGCTTTGCGGGTCCGCGGCCGTCCCAGAACAGGCGCTCGAAATAGGCCGCGTTGAGCAAAGTCATGGCATTGCGCTGGCCCGCCTGCCGGTCATGCCCGGCGGCCACGCGCCGGCCGTCGCCCCAGCCCAGTTGCGGGTCGTGGCAACTCACGCAAGCCAGCTGACCGGAGCCGGACAGGCGCGGGTCAAAGAACAATAACTTCCCGAGCTCTTCGCTGGCGGGCGTGTGCCAGGAAACGGGAGGGAGCGAGGGCAGGGGGCCGATTTCACCTGCCTGCACGCCATCGTCCACAACAAACGCTGGCCATTCCTGCGGCGGGCGCTGGTATTGCTCAACCAGACTTGATTCTTCGGCGGCCCATGCGGCGTTTATCGCCAACAGGCCAGTAACCAGCATGCGTGAAAGCATTGCTCCAACAATGCTAACCGACAGGAGGTTCTTCTCGCTTGAATAGCCCATAAAGGCAAGTTAGGCAGTGCGGATCGACTGTCTTTCGCCGGGTAAGGTTTGCGTAAGCGTATAGGTGCAGAATCACGGCAAAGATTTAGTCGTTTAGGAGTCTCGAAACATGCGCAGAATTAACTTGATCACGATTTCGGCGGTTTTCGTATTCAGTATGGCGAGTGCCGATGAAATGAGTTTTCCAAAGTTGGAGCCGGCGAATATTCCGGGAGCGCCGATGCTCAGCGAGCCGTTCATGGTGATGGCCGGCGACAAGCCGGTACTGACCGAGAAACACGGTCTGGCGGCGCCGGCGCTGTGGGACTGGGACGGCGACGGCAAGCGGGATCTGCTTGTTGGGGAGTTCGAGACCAACAGTTCTAAATTTCCCATGGGTGTAGCCGGTTCAACGATTCGGGTTTACCTCAACGTAGGTACCAACTCGGAACCTCGATTCGACGAAGAGTTCGAGTGGGCTCGGGATACGGAAGGCACCATCATGGAGGTTCCGCAATGGTGCTGCATCGGCTTTACGCCGATGTTCTACGACCTGGACGATGATGGCTACCAGGACATGATCACCGGCCAGTATCACCCGGGCGAGGTCACCTGGTTCCGGGGCAGCGCCGAAGGCTTCCTGCCGGGGCAGACGCTGCCGCAGGCGGGCAACCCCTCTTCCGCTGCTACCGGAAATCCGGAAATAGAAGCTATGCATGCGCAGAGGAACCCTGAGTATGAACCGTATGAGGGTGAGCCTGGTGGCATCGGTACCTTCGATTATTGGGTTTATTCATCAGCCACCCTTGGCGATTTGGACGGTGATGGCGACTACGACCTGATCGTTGGCGGTAGCGGTGGCTTGCGCGTGAGCGAGAACATCGGAGGCCCCAAGAATCCCAGCTTCGCAAAGCGTGAGTTGCTGCTGGATATCAACGGCCAGGCGTTGATGACCCGGCCTCACACAGAGATGCGATTGCGATTCGCCGGAACGGGAGTGGGAGAGAGTCTGCCTCCTTCAGGCGACATCAAGACGAACCCGCTGGCGGTGGACTGGGACCAGGACGGTGTGCTGGATCTATTGGTTACCGATTCGTATTACGCCACCAACAGCCGGGCCGTTTCCTTTTTCCGCGGTGTGAAGACAGCGGACGGTCATCGCTTCGAGCCGGGAATCGACCTGCTGCCGGGCGAAGGGGGCGCCAAAGCAATTCCGGGCAGTGGCCAGCGAGTCTATGTAGACGACTGGAACCTTGACGGAATCAATGACCTGATCATTGGCGCCAGCGTGGCCACAGTCAACGGGGGTGAGTTCAGCGACGAACTGTCCTGGGAGTGGGAGTCGGTAAACAAAGTCCAGAGCGCCGGCAAGGACCCGGGCTTGTATCCGCCTCGTCCTCGACCGACGCTGGAAACGCAGCGCGCCATGTATGAGGACGTCATTGCCATGCGGGCCGCGGAGGGTAGAACCATCGAAATGCCCAGTGACGACGAGTTGGAGGAAATGGCGGTGCAGCAGCAGCCATATTGGGACGAAGATATCGGACGGCTGTATGAGACTGGCAAGGAGCACTGGCTCACCATGCGCCACCAGGGCCGCATATACGTCATGCTGGGACAGCGTGACGAAGAACGGAGAACCATCGTGGCTGCCACGTCCGCTGTCCCCGAGCAAACGGCAAGCGATAGCAAGCCCGATCCTGCAGATCCGAAAGACACCGTTAAGTCGTTTGCACCCGTTTCGATCCAGGTCGATCCCCTGGTAGTGCTGGAGAAGGGCCGTGATGTTGATGTCAATATTCGGGTGGATATGCAGGAAGGCTGGTACATCTATGCGCCGACGGGGCGCAATGTGTCCCAGGGCATGAAGGAAACCTCCGTGGCTTTTGATCTGTCGGATGGCCTGGAGGCGGCTGGAACCGTCAAGATGCCGCCCTATGGTTTCAAGGGTTCGTATGACATCTTCTCGGGCAAGGGAGTGACCTGGACGCAGCCAATTGCAGCGCAGGCGGGAACTTTGCCCGGCCTGTACGAGGTGAGCGCCGAGGTTACCTACCAGACCTGCAAGGACGACATTTGCCTGCTGCCGCAAACGGAGAATGTGGTGACGCGGGTGTTGGTGCAGTAGGGGACGCACCAAGCGGTGTCTTATTTTCGAGGGCGAGATGCCCTCGTTCCCAGGGGGGACGCCCTCGTTCCCAGGGGGGGTTAGAACTGGAGGGCGAAGCTGGCGCCGCCGTCCTTGAGGTTGGTGACGTTTACGCTGCCGCCGTGCAGAGCCATGATGGAGCGGGTGATTGCAAGGCCCAGGCCGTGCCCCGGGCGGTTCGGAGGGGTCTTCGCGAATGGCTCGAAGATATTCTCCAACTCATTGGGAGAAATGCCGGGGCCCTGGTCCCGGACCGTGATGTTCCTTTTTGGACCTACCCGAACCTCAAGTCGCTGTCCGGATTTACTGAATGAGAGCGCATTGTCGAGCAGGTTAGCCAGTGCGACTTTCAAGAGTCGTTCATCACCGCGCACGGACACCGTTTCCTCGTCTGCGTCCAGATCAATCTCAACGCCATTCCTGATTACCAGTGGAGCCCGTTCGGCTACGACTTTCCTTGCTATGGATACCAGGTCCACGGTTTCTGAGGGCTGGCCTTTGCTGCGAACACTCATAAGCCTGAGCAACTGATCGACCAGCCGGGTCATGCGGCGCAGGTCGCCCTTCAACTCCTCCTTGTCCGGCCCATCAGGCAGGTTTTCGAGGCGGGTGCGCACTACAGCCAGCGGCGTGCGTAATTCGTGGGCGGCCGCTGCCAGGAAAAACGCCTGCTCCTCGTTGGCTTCGTCGATCCGTCGGATCATCCGGTTTATGGCGCGCACCATAGGTAGCACTTCAGTCGGCAGGCCTTTTTCGGGCAACGCGTGGCTGGGCGCTTGTGGATCGAGTGATTGCGCAACGTTGGCCAGGCGGCGGAGTGAGCGTGCCAGTATGAAAAGCAGAAACAGGACGCCCAGCAATACGGCGCCTCCGATCGCCAGGTAATTTTGCGATATTGACCAGAAAACAAGTGGGTCCCAACCAGCCAGGAACCCGGTTGCACGCTCGCTCGGATGTTCGATCCCACCAATTTCATAGTAAGTTTCCTGGCCTTCGTCCCGCCGGAAGAACGCGCGCGCCGTGGTTGCACCCTCGTTGAATTCGAAGGCGGCAAAAGAACTGGCGGGAGCGAATTCCTCTGATGCTCCGTTCGGCTCGGCAAATGACAACCGCGAGTAATCAATGGCGTCTTTCCATTGTGCCGGCCCGCCGATCTGTAGTTCTTCCGCGCCTCTTTGAACAAATATGCGGAAATTGTTGTTTGCCGCCTGGACTTCGACTACATCCTGGTTGTCCCTGAGTTCGCTCAACGGCCTTTCTGGATCGAAAAGAGCTTCTGCTATGGCAATCGCTACCAACGATGAAGTGCGCTGAAGCGGACTCGGGCGCTCCGTTCCCAGAATCGGCGCAAATACGAAATAGGCCAACGCCAGGAGCAGCAGAGCCAGGGAAAGGAGCGTGGTCTGTCCCGCCAGTGAGCGATAAATTCGGCTTAAGGGTCGTATGTCCTTCATGACTCTTCTCCCAACATATACCCCACGCCGCGCACTGTATGGATTCGCACGCGGCAGTTGCGCGCAGCAAGTGATTTTCGCAAGCGGGACATGTGCGATTCCAGCGTGTTGGATTCGAACTGCTCATCGTAGCCGTACATGGCCTTCTCCAGTACCTCTCGTCCCACCACGCGATTGGCGTGGTGCAGGAGTTGTTCAAGGATGACCATCTCGCGCCGGGGCAGAATGAAAGGCTCCCCGGACACCTCGAAGTTGCGGGTATCGCAATCCAGTCGTAGCGCGCCTACTTCAATTACCCTGCCGATTTCCGGCACTGGCCGGCGCTCGGCAGCGCGAATCCGGGCCAGCAATTCTTCAGGCTCGAACGGCTTGACCATGTAGTCGTCAGCGCCCAGATCCAGCCCTTCAACGCGTTCCTGCAATTCGCCAAGCGCGGAGAGAACCAGGAATTTGCAGGAATAGTTCTCCTCCCGCGCGAAGTGAATCAGCTCCGAGCCATCACCGTCCGGCAATAGGCGATCCAGCAGCACGATTTCGTACTCGCTGCTTCGAAGTGCTGAGCGCGCCACGTTCAGGTCTTCGGCTACATCAACAATGTAGTTGTGTCGCCGCAGAAGGCGCTGAGTCACGTCAGCCAGGTTGGGATCGTCTTCGACAAGCAGGATTTTCATGATAAGGAAGTCCCGCCCCGCCCCAGTTTGGTAGCGACCGGCCGGAGCCCTGATCCTGTTCGAGAATGTCGCATAGTGCAAATATCGCGCCAAATGATTATCGCAACCTTACGCCTCCGTTCACGCAGGCCTCGGCAAGTACAATGCAGCCGCGCAAAACATCAATATCAGTGATGAAGAAAGTACTCGTCGTCCGCAACGTAAGCTACGAAACCGAAGGCATGCTGGAATCGCTGCTTCGCGCTGAAGGGCTTGAGCTCAATATCGTCGACTTCCAGCAGGATGCCAAGGCCGAGCCTTGCCTGGACGGGTACTCCGGCCTGGTCGTAATGGGCGGACCCATGGGCGCTAACGAGACGCATCAGTACCCGCACCTCTTGAAGATCGAATGCCTCTGCGCCGAGGCAATGGAACGGTCAGTGCCCCTGGCAGGCGTATGTCTGGGCGCGCAGATCATGGCCAAGATCCTGGGTAGCGAGGTCTATGCGAATCCGGTAAGGGAAGTAGGGTGGTATGACCTTGCAACAACACAGGAGGGGGCGCGCGATCCCCTGTTCTCGGAGTTGGACGCGAACGAGGTCGTATTGCAGTGGCATGGAGACACTTTCGACTTGCCGAAGGACGCTGTGCTGCTGGCTTCCTCGCCGGATTGCCCCAACCAGGCGTTTCGGGTGGGAGAAAACGGCTACGGAATCCAGTTTCACCTGGAAATCCTGGAATCCATGATCCGGGAATGGGTTCGGCGCGATGCGGCCCGCGGCTGGCTGATCAGGGAAGGGCGTATCAGCTCAACGAGAATTCTTGACGATACCCGCGCATACATGGCCCGTTCGATAGAACTCGGACGCCGTGTATACACGCGTTTCGCCCGTCTGATTGCCGCCTGAGACCGCACACGGCCGAGCCATGCACGTAGTGATCGTCGGCTGTGGCGTTATTGGCGTCAGCACCGCGTGGTTTCTGAACCAGGCCGGCGCTCGCGTGACAGTGGTTGAGCGCCAGGAAGGGCCGGCGCTGGAAACCAGCTTCGCCAACGCCAGCATGCTTACGCCAAGCCTTTCGGCGCCGTGGAACTCTCCCGGGGTCTGGCTGAAGCTGTTGAAGTACCTGGGGCGTAAGGAAGCGGCGTTATTGGTTCGGCCGGCCGCGTTTCCGGGACTGATGCACTGGGGTTACCTTTTCTTGCGCAACAGCAGCCGGGCGCGTCACGAGACAAATCTTCGAAAGAACCTTAAATTATGCCTTTATTCCCTTGATATGATGGGTGATATAAGGTCCAATACCGTAGTTGAATATGAGGCTAGTCTGGCGGGGATCATCGAGGTTTGCAGAGACGAGGCCTCAATGAGGCGATGCCGGGAGCACACCCGTTTCCTGGGCGCGGACCAGGTTCCCGCAGAGGAACTCAGCTCCAAGATGGCCATTGAAATCGAGCCTGCGCTGGAGCCCATCCAAAAGGAACTGGCCGGCGGCTTCTTTTTTCCGGCCGACGAAGTGGGCGATGCGTACAAGTTCTGTTGCAGCCTGCAGCAGCATGCGGCCCGGCACGGCGTCCTGTTTCGGTTTGGAGAGACGGCGGCTGAAGTGCTGGTGCGCCAGGGGCGCGTCGAAGGTGTACGCTTGGGAAATGGAGAAGAAATCGGGGCGGATCACCTTGTCGTGGCCGCCGGCAGCTACACGCCTGGACTGGTGCGCAAGCATGGTGTTCGGGTGCCGGTTTGCCCGGCCAAAGGCTATTCGTTGACTACGCCGATGCCCGACGGATTGCCGGCGCTGGGACACGCAGTGCTGGATGACGGATTTAAAGCCGGTGTGGTTCCGCTGGGAGGAAGCCGGATACGTGTAGGGGGAACGGTGGAATTTACCGGTTTTAACCAGGCGCTTTCGCCTGAGCGGGTCGCTAATCTCAGAAATCTTCTCGCCGGGGTATTGCCGCTTCATGCCGAGAGCATTCCAGAGCAGGAGATGCGGCCCTGGTGCGGGTTACGCCCCGCATCGCCGGATGGTGTTCCCATAATCGGACCCACGCCCATCGAGGGCTTGTCGCTGGCCACCGGGCACGGACACCTGGGTTGGTCCATGGCGGCGGGAACCGGCAAGGCGTTGGCGCAGCAGATTGTTGGCGGACAGCAGGAGTTTCCGTTGGGTGACTACGCACTGGCGAGGTTCGGCTGATGTTTAGCAAGCGAAAACTCGAACGGTGCTACAACCTGGAGGATCTTCGCAAGCTGGCGCGAAAGCGCCTGCCTTCGCCGATGTACCACTACATGCGCGGCGGCGCTGACGACGAGTGGACGCTGCGGCGCAACACGGCAGCATTCGAGAACTACGAGCTGCTCCCACGCTACCTGGTCAACGTGGAGAAGGTGGACGCCAGCGTGACCGTGTTGGGCCAGGAGCTTGAATGGCCGCTGTTCTGCTCGCCCACGGGCATGTCACGCATTTTTCATCACGACGGAGAAGAGGGCGCGGTACGGGCTGCCCATCGATCCGGCACGATGTACTCGCTCTCTACATTGGGATCCACCAGTATTGAGGACGTGGCGGCCGCCAGTGATGGGCCCCGAATGTTCCAGATCTATGTGCTCAGGGACCCCGGGCTCAACCGGGAATTCATCGAGCGTTGCAAGGCAGCCAACTACTCGGCTCTTTGCCTGACGGTTGACGTGCCGGTGGGCGGGAATCGCGAGCGGGACTACTACACGGGCATGACGGTGCCGCCAAAACTGACGCTGATGAGCCGGCTCGACGTCGCACGCCATCTGACCTGGTCGTATCACTACATTCGCTCGGGCCATGCTGAAATGGCCAATTTCGCTCACCGCGTTCGGGACACCGACGACACCAACCTGATGGGATATGTCGGGCGGCAGTTCGACAAGACGGTGAATTGGGACGACGCGGCCCGAATGATCGAGCAATGGGGCGGTCCTTTTGCGATCAAGGGAGTCATGTGTGCGGAAGATGCCCGCCGGTCGGTCGACGCCGGCGCCAGCGCGGTCATGTTGTCGAATCACGGGGGACGTCAATTGGACAGTGCGCCGGCGCCGATCGATCTGGTGCGCGACGTGCGTGATGAGATCGGCGACGACGCCGAGGTCATAGTGGACGGAGGCGTGCGTCGGGGCACACACGTGCTCAAGGCGCTGGCTCTGGGCGCCACGGCCTGCTCCACCGGCCGCGGGTACCTGTATGGCTTTGGGGCGGGCGGCGAAGCCGGCGTGGATCGCGCGCTGACGATTCTGCGTAACGAGGTGGAGAGAGATTTGGCTCTTCTGGGTTGTGTGCGCGCCCGAGAACTGGACGAGCGCTATGTGCGGGAGGTCAAATGACAAGGAGCAAGGAAATGACTGTTCACGAACCCCCCTCACTTGGCGAAATACGGGCTTATCGGGAAGTTGTCAAGGATCGTGTGGTTCGCACTCCGGTGCACGAGTGGCGCGGAACGGCTATTCACGAACGGGCGCCGGACATACGCGTATCCCTGAAGTTCGAATTGCTGCAGATGACAGGCACATTCAAGGCGAGGGGCGCCCTGGCGTGGATGTTGTCATTGTCCAGGGAGCAGTTGAAGAAAGGCGTAACCGCGGTAAGCGCGGGAAACCACGCGGTCGCGGTGGCCTGGGCAGCGCATGTCATGGGCGCCTCGGCCCGTGTGGTCATTATTTCCCCCGCCAATCCGGCAAGGGTCCAGGCGGCCCGGAGCTGGGGTGCGGAGGTAGAGTTGATCGATAACGTGGAAGCTGCCTTCCAGAGGGCCCAGAATATCGAAAAGAATGACGGACGCACCCTGGTGCATCCATTTGAGGGACGCTCGATTGCTATAGGCACGGGCTCCCTGGCCATGGAATGGCTGGAGCAGGCCCCTGCTCTTGATGCCCTGGTGATTCCCGTTGGGGGCGGCGGGCTGATTGCCGGCATCGGCGCCGCGGCGAAGAAGATACGTCCCGGGATCGAGATTTACGGCGCCGAACCCTTTGGCGCGGATTCGATGTTTCAGAGTCTTGCCAGGAACGAACCTGCCAACGCACAGCGGATCGACTCGATTGCCGACAGTCTGCGCGCCCCGAACGCCCGGGAATACAGCTTTGCGCTGGCCAGTCAACACATGGATGATCTCGGGCAGGTATCCGACCAGGAAATCCGCGACTCGATGCGGCTCATTTTGCGGGAACTGAAGATGATGGTGGAGCCCGCATGTGCGACAGCCACCGCGGCTGCACTGGGGCCGTTGCGTGAGCGCCTCAAGGACAAGCTAGTGGGCGTGCTCCTATGCGGCTCCAACGTGGACCTGGCGACCTTCAGCCGTCTCCTTTCCTGAGAAGCGCGGCCCCTGGGAACGAGCGCGTCCCTGGGACCGAGGGCGTCCCGCCCTCGTACACCTCAGTAATTGAGCACCAGCGTACGTGGCTGCCCAAAGCTGGGCAGGCTGATCACATGCAGGCGTCCGGGGCCGAAATCCGCCTCGTTCAGCGCAGTCGGATCCCATTCCGCCAGCAGTGCGGAGGCCAGGCTGCCGGTGGCAACGATAACTACGATCTTGCCGCGATATTGCCTGACAAGCCCTCGCGCAAAGCCAGGCGGGTCCTCAATCAGCACGTCCGCAATGGGCGATTGCAGCCCGTCCGCCAGCGGGCGAACGGTTTCTCTTTCGGGCTCGCCTCCGGCACTGAAAACACCTGCGAGCAGTTCCGTGCTCGCCAGGTTGCCGGCCAGGCGGCTCAAAGCTTCCGCGCGTGCCCGTCCGGTTGCGCTGAGTGATGCGGAATCTCCTGCTTGCCGTTCCGCGGACGTCAACAGCAGGACCGTGGTTGTGGCTTCGCTTCCCTGGAGGCGCAAAACGAGCACCAGCAGGCCGACAAGAAACACGGCGACAATCAGATTTCTGTAGCGTGCGCGCATGGCTACGGATTTCTCACGATGGCGGACAGGACCTCGATGGTACTACCCCGCTCTGCGTAAAATAAGGGCTGCTTAGTACGTGTTATCGCGCTGGCGAGGCGGAATTACTTGGATTGGTTCAATCTTATTCTTGAAAACATAGGCGCCCTTCTCGCGGTTGTCCTGGTTGCATTCAACCTCGCTGTCTGGCTCGCGAGACGGGCCCGGCAGAAGCGCGAGCAGGAACGGTATGGGCACTACGCGCTGGCGGTGCGTTACGGGCGTCTCAATTACGAGGACTACAAGAAGCGACGCGAGAGCTGATTCGCGCATCAAAGGCATAAAGGGCCTTGCCATCCAATGGCGGTGGTATGCTTTCGGGGCAAGTGTAGGTAGAAGAAAATGGCATCAACAGTTCGCGTATTGAGTGTTTCTATAGCACTGTCTTCGGCGTTGGTCCTGGCGGCTTGTCAGACCGTAGGCGGGGCCTCTTCTCCGTCGGGAGGACCTCCCGTCGCCATGCCGTCACCCAGTGGCAGCTCCGGTTCATCCGGTGGCTCGATGGGGTCCTCCGGTGGTTCGATGGGCTCCTCCGGCGGCTCGATAGGCTCGATGGGCGGTTCGCAAGGCTCCTCCGGCGGCTCGATAGGCTCGATGGGTGGTTCGCGAGGCTCCTCCGGCGGCTCGATAGGCTCGATGGGCGGTTCGCAAGGCTCCTCCGGCGGCTCGATAGGCTCGATGGGCGGTTCGCAAGGTTCCTCCGGCGGCTCGATAGGCTCGATGGGCGGTTCGCAAGGCTCCTCCAGCGGTTCGACGGGCTCGACGGGTGGTCCCCAAGGCTCCTCCGGCGGCTCGATTGGAACCGGTGGCGGCATCGGTGGCGGTCAGCGTAGCGGCGCAGGTGGCTCAGGCGGCGCAGGCGGCTCCGGAGATCCGGAAGGCGAGTTGCGTGAGTCCATAGAGGGCTACGATCGCGAAATAGCTCGTGAGCGTGCCGAAATGGCGGCTGCCGGACAAGGCTCCTCCGGCGGTTCCGGTGGAACGGGTGGCATGGTTGGGGAACCCGGCACTGGCGACGGCGCCATGGTGACAATTCCGAACATGTCCCGCGGCTCGGCGGGAGCGGGTCCAGCAGGCGGTGGCGAACCGGCTGGCGCAATGGGCGGCGCAGCGCCTGGCGGCGGCGGACCTGGCGGCGGCGGCGAAGGCGGGCCAGCTAACGAAGGCGAGGCCGGTGATGCCGGCGAACAGCCCGAGTCAAAGGTCGAGATTCCCCAGGACGTTGCCGCGGTGACCGGCAAGGAAGACCAGGTAGCCCGGCAGATACGCGAAGCGGCCGAGCAGGAAGAGGACAAGCGCATCCGCGAGGCCTTGTGGGATGAATATCGCAAACACATGGGATTGAAGACCAAGTGAAAAGAACGGTAAAAGTAGTCAGCATCGCAGCTTGTGCGGTCCTGGTGGGGGCCTGCACGTCAGCGCGCGAGATTCAGTACACGCAGGTCGGTTTGCAACGGGCGGAAACCGAAATACCACAAGAGGCGTTACTGAATGTCGGCATCCTGGTGTTCAATTCCGGTCTGCCCGAGGACGTGAGTGATCAGGAACTCAACGACAAGCTGATTTTCCCTGAAATTCGTCGCGCCGAAGCGCGTTTTATGCCATATCACCTTAAGAACACGCTGGAAGCCACGGGGTATTGGGGCGCCGTCAGCGTCCTGCCCGAGTTCAGTCCGGTGGCGGACATCGTGATCTCGGGGCGGATCGAACAGTCGGACGGCTATAGCGCGAAATTGCGCGTTGCCGCCTGGGATGCGTCCAAGCGGGAATGGTTCAACAAGCCCTATGAAATGCTGGTAGCGGAACAGGCCTATGTCCGCAATACAGGCCCCGGCCAGGACCCCTATCAGAATCTCTACAATCAGATTGCCAATGACCTGCTTGATGCGCGGGCGCAGTTAAGCAACCGGGAATTGCAGCGGATCAAGGATGTCGCCGATTTGCGCTATGGCCTCACCCTGGCGCCCAAGGCGTTTGGCGGCTACCTGGAGCAGACGGAGGACGGCGAGTACCAGGTCAAGCGGCTGCCGGCCGCGGATGAACCCATGGTGGGCCGCATGCGACAGGTCCGCGAACGCGAATATGCGCTGATCGATGCGGTCAATGAGCACTACGCCAACCTCTACTACGGCCTGGACCGGCCATACACCGATTGGCGGCGCATGGCGCGCGAAGGGCGCTTGAGTTACGAGGAGATGCGCAGGTCGGCCAACACTCGAATGCTGCTCGGCGTGCTCGGAATCCTGGGCGCGATCGCCTATGAGGGCAGCGGCGGCGACAACGTGGGTGTTACAGGGACCATGATTCAGGGTGGTTTCATGGGCATACAGTCGGGATTGACCCGGCGAGAGGAAGCGAAGATGCACGCTGAGGCCTTACGCGAAGTAGGGGAGTCCTTCGATGCCGAGGCCGAGCCCATGGTGGTGGAACTGGAGGGCCAAACCCGGCGGCTGACCGGATCCGCGGAAGAACGGTTCCGCGAATGGCGCCGCCTTCTGCGAGAGATCTACGCTCGTGAGACTGGTGACCTTGAGATGCCGGGCGCGGAAAGCGCCCAGGAAACTTCGCTGCCGCGTCCCTGACCCTGCCGGCAGGAAGCGCGGCCTCCGGGATCGAGGGCGTCCCGCCCTCGACGAAGGCGAGACGCCTTCGCTCCCAGGGAGGGCGTCCCCGCCCTCGATAAAAACAAATATCTCCATCCTCGCAAGCAACGGACTTGCTGTCGCCCGTATCATTCACCTTCCGGTGAAGGACGTGCGCTAGCGGCGCGAACGACTCAATGACCGAACGAAGAAAAGGCGAGGTGCTCGCATCCCGGTATCGACTGGTTCGCCCGCTGGGTACGGGCGGCCTGGGCGAAGTCTGGCTTGTGCAGGATACCCAGGACGGAAAGGAAGTGGCCCTTAAGCTGCTGGCCGGCGAGTTCTCACGAGTTGCCGCACGGGTAGATCACTTCAAGCGAGAGTTTGCCGTTTCTCAATCGCTGGTTCATCCGGCAATCGTGCGTCCGGAGGCATTCCTCGCCGAGGGTGACAGTCATTTCTTCACGATGCCGCTCCTGCCTGGCGGACACATCGGAGAATCTTCGTCTGCGCCATGGAGCGATGCCGCCAGGCTGCTTCTTCCACTCTGCGACGCGCTTGCCTATGCCCACTGCAAAGGTGTAGTGCATGGAGATCTAAAGCCGCAGAACATCCTTCTTGACGAATCCGGCGCCCCCCTTTTGACTGATTTCGGGGCTGCTCGCCTGATTGACGCGGCCCCCGACACGCGCATCCGCCGCGCTGGAGGTACCCACGCGTATATGAGCCCGCAGCTGCAGGACGGCCGTCCCCCGGAAATCAGCGACGACGTTTATGCGCTGGGTTGCGTTGCGTACGAACTATTCTGCGGATTTCCTCCCAATGCGCCGGACTCCAGCGAGGAGCGCACTCGCAGCGGACAGCTTGCCGCTCCTGCGGCCCCTGATGGTTTGCCGGAGCTTCCGAAGGCTTTGGCCGAACTGGTCCTTGCGATGCTGGCCGGGGACCAAGCCCGGCGGCCGGTAACCATGCAGGCGGTTCGCGCCGCCCTTGAGGAGATTCTCGTGGACTCGCCTTCCGCAGAACATGCAACCGAGTCCGCTGCAATCGTTGCACGCGCCCGGACCCGTCCTGTTGACGGCGCGGAAACGCCGGCACTGCGAGGGCGCCCTGGCGTGCCTGTCTGGCTGACTTATGCACTTGGCGGGGTATTGCTGGCCGTTGCCGCGTTCCTTTACTTCGCGCTGCCGCGGTTTGCCGAACAGCGCGCAGCGGACCGGCCGCCACCCACACGAGTGATTGAGGAGACCAGAGCGCCTGCAGAGGACCGGCAACTGCTGAGAATACAGCGCGATGCCGCGGATGAAGCCATGGGCGACATGCTTCAGGACCGTAACTACCTCGCCGCCTTGCAGCCGAATCTATGGTCGGGGGGTGGGTGGGAACAGGCCGTCGCTGCGGAGCGGGAGGGTGATGATTTCTACCGCCGGCGCGAATACCCTGACTCCCAGAACGCATACCGCAGGGCTGGGGAGATGCTGCAGGGACTGCGTGAGCAGGCGCCCGAGATCGGCCGCAAGTCGCTGGAAGAAGCACTTGAGGCTATTGAGTCCGGCGACCAGGCGGAAGCTATCGCGGCGCTTGAGAAGGCCGGTATTCTCCTCGGAGAAGCCGATCCGGATGTCCAATTGGCCGAGCGACGCGCAAGGAACCTCCCGGAAGTCATGCAAGCGGTCGCGAACGCGCGTGCCGCACGCCGGGACGGCAGTCTCGAAGAACAACGGGTGGCGTGGCAGGCAGTGCTGAAGATTGACCTGGATCGGCAATCGGCGCGTAAGGCGCTGGCGGAGGTCAACGCGGGTCTCGATCAGGCATTGTTCGGCTCGCGCATGTCGCGAGGGCACGCCGCATTGAGTGAAGGGGACCTCGCTACTGCGCGCGCTGCGTTCGAGGCGGCAAGGAAACAACGGCCCAATGCATCGGAGCCGGCCGAAGCCCTGGCGGCCCTGGAGCTCGAAGAACGCGGGCAGCGTCTTGCGGAACTGCAGGCCGCTGCAATGGCCGGCAAGTTTCGCGAGGATTGGCGGAAAGCCGCGTCCAACTTCCGCGGGATGCTGGAAATTGACGAAAATATCGTTTCCGCACAGCAGGGCCTGGCGGCTGCGGAACGTCGCGTGCGTCTGGATGACGCGCTTGAGAACACCATAGCCAATGCACAGCAGCTGAACCGGGACGATGCGTGGCAGCGCGGCAAGGCCCTGCTGGACGAGGCGGTTTCCGTTGCGGGTCCGGGGCCGCGGCTCAGCGAGCAAGTCTCGCGACTTGAGCAGGTCTTGACCATAGCTGCAACACCGGCGCCCGTAAGGTTGCGTTCGGATGGGCTTACGGAAGTGACCATATATTACGTGGGCCGCCTGGGGAGCTTTGGCGAACGCAGACTTGAGCTCAGGCCCGGCGCCTATACGGCGGTCGGTACTCGTGAGGGTTTCCGCGACGTTCGCCGCGAATTCATCGTCGCGCCGGAAGGCCTGGCCGACCCGTTGGTTCTCATTTGCACCGAACCCATTTGATGCCGAGCAATGTGCCGGATAGCCCCGCTGGGACCGAAGGCGTCCCCGCCTTCGCCGAGGGCGAGACGCCCTCGTTCCAAGGGAAGGCGGGACGCCCTCGTTCCCAGGGAAGACACACGCGTCCTTGTTGACTGGCGATTGAGACATGGCCGTTAGAGTAACGATTGCGCTCCCTGACGGGGAGCAGACGCTGACCGCCGAGAAGCTCCCGGTCCTGCTGGGTAGCGGATCGGGCGCGCACATACGCCTTCCCGGACCGGCCACCGCGCCGCCCGCTGCCAGCATCAACCTTATCGAACAGCGGGCGCTGGTGCAGTGTTTCGCCGGGATCTCCGGCCTTGAACTGAATGGAGAACCCATTTCCGGCGCCCAATGGCTAGCGCAAGGCGACCGCCTGTCCATTGCCGGGGTGGAAGTGGCGGTCAAAACGATCAGCGCCGAGACCCTGTCCCTGCGCGTGACTTACCTTGCGCGAGCCTGGGATACCCGTCCTCCGGAATTGGTCGAGGACAAGGAAGCCGAGGGAGCAATTCCGCTTCGCCGCGCTACTGCGGAGGCCCGTTCCGTCCGCCCCGGGAGAGCCCGGCTGTGGTTGCGTGCGCTCGTCGGCCTGATATTGGCAGTCATGGGCGCCTGCGCCGTTTTCGTCTTTACCGCGGACGGCGTGCTGATTGAGGTGGAGCCCGCGGAAGCGGAATTCCGGGTCGAGGCCTTCCGGCCGACGCCGCATGTAGGGTCTCGCTATCTTCTGTGGTCGGGCGAATACCGCGTGCGTGCGGAGCTTGAGAGGTATTACCCGCTGGACGAATCAATCGAAGTGCTTGGCGCAGGTGGAGAGGAGTTCCGGTTCGCCATGAAGCTCCTGCCAGGGCGCGTGGTGGTCGATGCGGTCGCCGATGCTTTAATTCGCATCGAAGGGTTGGTGGGGGAGTTTCGTCCCGGAGAAGAAATCTCACTGGAGCCGGGCACGTACCCGATCACCGTCGGCGCTCCGCGCTACAAGGACTTGAATGTTGCATTGGTCGTGGACGGCGGCGGCGACGTGGAACTTTTTCTGGCGGAACTGGAGCCGGATTGGGCGGAAATCACGGCCAGCAGCGACCCAGCCGGTGCGGAACTGTCCTCGGAAGGCGAAGTATTGGGAACTACCTCCGCTACCGTGGAGTTGCTATCAGGTGAGCGCGTGCTGTCCTTCTCCAGGCCAGGATATGCAACCCACCGGGAAGAACTGACCGTAGTTGCCGGCACACCGCAGGAACTGCCGTCTATCCGCCTGCAACCCGCGTCCAGCGTGCTGCGTGTGCAGACCGAACCACCCGGCGCAAGCATCACGGTGGACGGTAACTTCCGGGGCAGTTCGCCAGGCACGGTGGAGGTCAGCCCTGACCGTGCCCATCGCGTGGTGATGGCGCGCGCGGGCTATGAGTCGCAGGAACGCACGATCAGCCTGGGGAGGGGGCAAGAACAGTCAATCAACGTGCAGCTCAAGCCTCGCCTGGGCAAAGTTCGGGTGATGAGCCGGCCGGCCGGGGCTTTGGTTCGGGTTAACGGCCGCAACGCCGGAACAACGCCGGTGGAGCTGGAGCTTCCATCCGCAGAGCATCAGCTCGAATTAACCCTGGAAGGCTACGTAGTCCATACCCAGGAAATCATCCCCCAGCCGGCCTATCCGCAGGAAATTGCCGTAGAGCTGCTGACGCCGCTTGAGGCCCGGCTGGCGGCCCAGCCCCTTGAAATCGAGACTTCGCTGGGATCGAAGATGATTCTGGTGTTTCCCGGCGAGTTCGAAATGGGCTCGCAACGCGGCTCGCAAGGTTGGCGCAACAACGAGGTGCGTCGCAAGGTCCGCATCACGAAACGCTACTACCTGGGCGCAACAGAGGTCACAAACCGCGACTTCAGGGCTTTGTTTTCCTCCCATACCTCCGGAGCGGAACGCTTTCGCTCGCTGGCTTCAGACGGCAGTCCTGCGGTCAATGTCGACTGGCAGGACGCCGCGGCCTTTTGCAACTGGCTCAGTTCACAGGAGAACCTGCCATTGCAATATGTCAGTCGCGCTGGCCGCCTGCATCCGGTTGACGAGCCAGGAGCGGGCTACCGGCTGCCGACCGAAGCGGAATGGGTGTGGGCTGCGCGGTACGGCGGCGGATCAGGGGATTCGCGCTATCCCTGGGGTGAGCGCATGCCGCCTGCGCCGCGCTCGGGAAACTTCGCCGATCAGTCCGCAGCCAGCCTGGTGACCAACGTGCTGACCGCGTACAACGACAACTTTCCCTTTACCGCGCCGGTCGGCCGGTTTGCGCCCAACCGGATGGGCTTCTACGACCTCGGCGGCAACGTGGCAGAGTGGGTAGGCGATTTCTACGGCACCGACACGCTTTACCCCAATTTCGAAGTGGACCCGCGCGGGCCTGCCGAAGGCCGCTTTCACCTGATCCGCGGCTCCGGATGGCTGCACGGCACGTTGCGTGAGCTGCGCTGGACGTTCCGCGATTTTGGCGAGGAGGAGCGGCTCGATGTAGGATTCAGGTTAGCGCGCTACGCCGAACTGCAGGAACGGGAATGAAGAAGGTATTCGGAGTTATTGCCATAATCGGACTGGCCGTCGGCCTGACCTGGGCTGCCGATCAGCTAGGCGGCTGGCTGGGCTTCTCGCAACAAGAATCAGCACGTGCCGAAGAGCAATCCCCTGGGAACGAGGGCGTCTCGCCCTCGGCCGGGAATGAGTCCACCTCCCCTGGGAACGAGGGCGTCTCGCCCTCGAACACGGAACCAGAAACCGAAGGCGAGTCGCCCCCACCGCCGGAACTCTCCGCCGAAGTCATCTCAATCGAAGAAGACCTGGCCCGAATCGAGGAAGCCCTTCAGAGCGACGAAGTCCTGGAAGAGTTCACCCCTTCGGAACCCCTGTCGGCAGACAACCCCATCCTCTTTCCCACCGACATCTGAGCCTTGCATGGCTCAGCATAAGGTAAGCCGGAATTACTCTGTGGCAGCAAGAGCGTCCCGTAACGGCACTTGAGCTGCGGTCAGCGCCTTTTCTCGTCCGGGCTGCCGTTCGTCCAGGAGTCGCGAACAAGCAGCTTCATTCACATCGGATGCCGGCATCGACATCGCTTGCTACAAAATCAGGGGGCGTCGCGATGGAGCGACGCCCCCAATTTGGTGCAATGACTGGCTAGCTCCAAGGGTGACTCAAGAACTGCTTGGGAGTGTTACCTCTCGTACTTCAATTCCAGATACAGCACCCGCCCACGCGCATCCCAACGGGTCGGATCGTAGGGAAGCCTTTCCCAGACGGTAGGATTGTCCGCGTCGAAGATGTTCCGCCCACCCGCTCGGATTCGCAGGCCGTTGTCCATGCTGTAGGTCACTGTCAGGTCTACCGTAGTCATGGGATCCATTTCAATGGATGGCTTTGTCGCACGAAAATCAAAAGGATCGTCACAGCGTCCTACTACCCGTCCGTATGGACACATACCCGTACGGTCATTCGTGTAACTCGGCGTATAGCGCACGAATAGATCCGCGGCGATGCGCCCGAAAGTCCAGCTGAGGTAGCCCGTCAGCTTGTATCTGTCGCTTCCCAAGGCGGTTCCAACACGCGCTTGAGGTTCAGTCTCGGGGCTGATGCGATAAAACTCATTGAGAACTCGATGGTAGCTGAGTCGCGGGGTGAACACCCCCAGTGACGTGTTAAAGGTGTACTGGATAGAGGTGTCCAGCGTTTCATTGATTTTCTCCGCTACATTGACCTGGTTTGCTATGATCTGAGCGGCGTACCCGTTCTCGTCCCGCTTGACTATGCCAGGCAGATTGAAGGCTATCTCAGGATAGTTGGTTAGAAGTGCGAATGCAGAGTCGATCTTGTTGGTGAAGTCAACGCGCACCCAATCAACCGTCCAGGCCAAGCCCGGGATGGATTCGGAATTCCAGTCAAAGCCCAGCGAAAAATTGTCGGAATACTCGTTCTTGATTTCCGGGCTGGGCCCGCCGAAGAAATACGGAATCGGAATTTGATCCGTAACACCTTCCGGGTGGTAGGGATCAACGTACATTTGAGTGCGAGAACTCGGATCGCCTACATCGAACAAATCGCTAAAAACAGGCGGTGTAAAAGAGCGCGACCACGCGGACCGAACGGTAAAGCTCTCAACCGGCTTGTATTGCAGGCCAACGCGCGGGCTTGTGGCGCTTCTTGTAATTTCGCCCAGTTCCGGGTCGCCTGAATAGACATTCTGACCGGATCTTGTGCGCTCAACCCATCCTTCATCAGGCCGGTAGTCCCAATATGTGGATGTAAGATCGAACCGAAATTCCCGGCTTTCCCCGCCCAGAGCGCCTATAGCTTTGTGTGTGTCGCGCCGCGCTTGCAAACTCAACACCAGGGATTGCAGTCCAGGCCTTGCGTTCCTATCGCCAACCAGCGGAAGTGCGAACTCAGCGAAATAGGCGTTTGAGTCCCGCGTAGGTTTGTTGACGCCGATAAAATCCTCCCGTCCGAGCCTTGCTTCCTGGGTTCCGCCTTCCCCATACCCCAATGAGTGACTCCATATCGCCGTTTCGCGGTATTCGGCGCCGAGCGCGTAGCTGACGCGTCCGCCCCAAATCTCAAACACTTCGCCGCGCACCAGGGCATCGTAGGATGTGACCTCCGTAAAACCAAGGCTTGGACCTACTGCATTCGTAAAGAGTTCCGCAAATGCCGACCCTTGGACTGTTCCGTCGCCAAACAGATTCAGCGCAACATTCGGATCAGAACTTGCCAGAGCTGCGTAGAAGGCCTCCTGGCCTGGATCGAATCGGCTACGGCGCCAATCCGTGCGAACCTGCTTGGCGGCGCGTTCGGACTCGGACCGGGTCAGGTTGAACTGAAACTGGTGGCCGTCTCCGAATTCCCACAAAATCCCGGCATTGTAATTTCGCTGCTTGTTCTCGCTATCCGTGTAGCTTGAAGGAATGATGCCGTTCTCGATCTCATGAATCGGGTAATAATTGACCACGACATGACGCCCAAAGGGGTTGTAGGCGTTGCTGGCGGGAATCAGGTAGTTAATGAGTCGAGTAGGGAATTCCTGATACGACTCCGCATCGGAAATCAGCACGTCCGCGTAAACCCTCAGTGAGTCCGTAAGATACTGTTCAATCCGCACGGAGAACGAGGTGACCGTGGAGTCCTCTCCGTTTTGCGGCGCTACATAGTCCGCGGGGGTAATATCAGTGGTGAAATCCGCCTCAGTTGCGCCTACCCCGTTGTGCGTGGTGGGCAACTGCAGTTTGGGAGCACGGAAAGCGCAGTTGGCTCCGTATTGGGTGCTCCCGTAGTTCCAGTCACATACGGTGCCGGGTTGAGTGATGGAGGTCGATCGGTTGTCGAATTCCGGACCATATAGATCACGGAAGTCGCTGCTCGTCCAAATTTTGCGATTATTGATTGGCTCTGATCGGTCTTGCGATGCAGTTGCGGTTATGTTCCCGCTGAGCCAGGCATATCCACCCAGCAAACTGATATTTCTGCGATCTGCGTCCGTCGCGCTTAATTCCTGGCGAAGGGTGGCGGCAAATCCCCTATAGTCCTTCTTCGTGATGAAGTTCACAACGCCGCCGATGGCGTCGGCGCCGTAGACTGCCGACGCGCCGTCAAGCTGAATATCGACCCGTTCGATTGCGGATAGGGGAATGTTCAGGAGATTGGCAAAGTCGTCCTCGCGTCCGGCCGCCCCTGCAATTCGCCGGCCGTTCAGCAGCACAAGCGTGTTGGCGGACCCCAAAGCGCGCAGATTGACCGTGGAAGTGCCCAATCCCAAGGCGCCCAGGCTTACGTCGGTGTCTGCAGCGGCGAAGGTGAAGGAGCCGTTCGTCTGTGAGGTCAGGGAAGAATATGCCCAAGGCAGGGTGCGAAACAATTCCTCCAGATTTGATACGCCACGCGTGGCGATGTCCTCCGCCGAAAGGCTATATACCCGCGCGGACGGATCGCCCCCGACCAGCCGCGAGCCGGTGACCGTTTGGCCGCGCAGTTCCAGCGCTTCGTCTTCCACCGCGGTCGCCGCTTGATCTTCCTCCTCGGCCTCTTCGTCTATGTCTTGTGCAAGGACCAATGCCGGAGCTGCGAGCGCCAGCAGTAAGATTGCTATCCAGCGATTCTGAAATCTTTTTCGCATAATCATGAGTCTCCCAAGTACTTGATAGATTGATGGATTCAAGGGTTGCCAACTTTGCAGCAACAATCCCCATCCGCTCTTATGGGCCGAATCTATCAGCTTTGGCTTGAGGGAACCTTACGGAAACGGTTACGCGCGAAGCAGTATTTCGTGATCCAGGTCCAGATTTTCGGCCAGGACGCGCAGGCGGCGCTGGACCGTATTGCCGACCAGGATGTGCGCGCCCTCCGGCCCCACCAATAGCAGTCTCTCACGTTCTCGCTTGAGGTGGAATTGCTTAAGAATGCTTACGGCGCCGCCTGAGATTGTGTAGGCGAGACGCATCGCCAGGCCGACGCTGGCAGCCTGCCGCTTTTGTTCCTTGCTCAGCAGTTTGTCAAGGCGGAGACGCTTGAGCGTTGGTTGCATCGCGGAGTGGCGGGAAGCGACGGCCAGGCTCAGCATGATCCGCTCACGATGATCGGCGCCGGTCAACGGCATCCGCAATATGCGCAGGAAGACCTGCTCGGCGCGGTAATCCGGGTGCTCGGACCAGCCGATGTCCGACAGGTGGCAGGCGGCCAGTAGCAGCTTTCCCGGTACAACTCCGTCTACTGCCGGTACGATCCAGTCGGACAGGAATTCACCATCGGAGACGCCCCGGCCCATGCGCCGGGCAGCATTCCCACAAAGAGCAAGGAGCGGGTCAATTCCGCGCTCGAGTGGTGTCAGAGCTTCAAACAAGCACCCCTCGCGCAAGCCATTCGCGGAAAACACCACCTCGCCGGCTCCGGACATCTCCAGGAGACAGTCCAGAACGATAGCCGCGTACGGCAGCGTTTCGAGCCGGTCGGCACGCAAGCCCTCTGCGGACTTCAGTTGTTCATGCGACCAGCCGGCTAGTCTTGCGCAGAATTCAGAGGCGCTTCGCGAGTCCAGCGCGTAGTGGTGTATGACATGCAGCGGGTAGTCAGTCTCGTCCATGTGAATGCGCGCCAGCGCCCGCCAGGAACCGCCGATCAGATAGAGTGACTGCCCGCGCGCCTGTTGCAGCCAGTTCATCTTGCGGAGTCGATCCTTGACGGTCTGCCTGCTTTCCGCAAGCGATTGGTCTCCGTTCCTGCGAACTGTTCCAAGCGGCAGGGACTGGCGTTCCGTCAATTGCCCCGCGTTTAACCGCGTCAATTCCAGGCTGGCGCCGCCAAGGTCGGCGGCCAGGCCGCTTGCCAGCGGAATAGCGCTTGACACGCCGCCGGCGGACAGTTGCGCTTCCTGATCGCCTGTAAGCAAGCGCACGTCGAGGCCGCATTCCTTGTGAATCATCTTCAGGAATTCCGGGCCGTTACTCGCTTCGCGAACCGCAGCGGTGGCTACTGCCTGCACTTCACGAACGCCCATTCGCGGGCATAGCAGCGCAAAACGATGCAGACTTTCGAGGGCCTTGCGAATGCCCCGTTCGGGCAGCCTGCCAGTGCGGTCGAGCCCACGGCCCAATCCACACAAGACCTTCTCGTTGAAGATCGGCAGCGGCGCCCGCCCGCCATTCTCGTACACAACAAGCCGAACCGAGTTCGAGCCCACGTCGATCACAGCTACCGGCGCCTCGCTTGGGGTGGCGGGGCTGGTTCGCAGTACGCCCGGCACTAGTGTCGTGTCCTGAAAATAATCAGTTAGACGGCGGTTTTGACCAGGGTGGGTCGGGGTTTGCCTTCCGTGGCGGTGGTTTCTCCTGCTCCGGAAAACAACTCGCCCGGCATGGCGGGGCGCGATTCGCTCAGGGCGCTGCCACGGCCGGAAAGGCTTGGGTTGGTCATGAACCAGGTATGGGCGCTGAAATCGCCGGGCTCATGGGGAAGGCGTTGATAGGCGCCATCCGGACCCAGCTGCCAGCTTTGCATGACATCGAAGCGATTGGCCATCATGACCTGTTCGACAAGCTGCCGCTTGACCGTTTCGTTTTCGACCGGCACCAGCGTCTCGACGCGATGGTGCAGGTTGCGGGGCATCCAGTCCGCGGAAGAGATAAAAACCTTGCTCTGGGTAGACGGCAACTTGTGGCCGGCGCCGAAACACATGATGCGCGAGTGCTCCAAAAACCTCCCGATCATGCTGCGCACCTGGATATTCTCTGACATGCCGGGCACGCCGGGACGCAGGCAGCAGATACCGCGCACGTAAAGTTCGATTCGCACGCCGGCCTGGCTTGCCAGATAGAGACCGTCGATGATCTCGGGATCGACAAGCGAATTCAGCTTGGCCCAGATCTCCGCAGGACGGCCGGACCGCGCATGGGCGATTTCGTCCTCGATCAGTTCTACCAGGGTGTTTTTCAGTTGAGCGGGTGCGTAAACCAGCTTTTCCATGACCTCGGGCGTTGCGTAGCCGGTCATGTAATTGAAAAGGCGCGCGGTGTCCCGTCCGAGGGCCGCATCACAGGTGAAGAAACTCAAGTCGGAATAAACGCGTGCGTTGACGGGATGGTAGTTACCGGTGCCGAAGTGGGTATAGGTGCGTAACTCTCCGGCCTCGCGCCGAACCACCAGCGAAACTTTGGCATGGGTCTTGATTTCCACAAAGCCGTACACCACCTGGACGCCCGCCCGCTCCATCTCGCGGGCCCAGCGGATGTTTGCCGCTTCATCGAAACGCGCCCGGAGTTCAACCATGGCGGTGACCAGCTTTCCGGATTCGGCGGCTGCGATCAGCGCCTCTACGATCGGTGAGTCCTCCGAGGTGCGGTAAAAGGTCTGCTTGATTGCGACGACTGCCGGATCGTCGGTGGCGCGGCGCAGGAATTGCACCACCACGTCGAAACTCTCGTATGGATGCTGCACCACGAAGTCCTTGGCGCGGATGGCCGCCAGGATGTCGCCGCCATATTCGCGCACCCGCTCCGGGTAGCGCGCGTTCAGCGGCTCGTGCTGCAGGTCGCGGCGCTGATCGGTGATGATCTGCTTGATGTCGGCCAGGCCCAGCAAGCCGTCAATGTTGAAGACATGCGCATGTGAGGCGTTGAAGGCCTTGAGTACGAATCTGCGGAAGTTCTTCGGCATACCTGCCGCCACTTCCACTCGGATGACGTTACCTCTGCGCCTGCGCAGCAGGGCGGTTTCAAACGTTCGCACCAGGTCTTCGGCTTCCTCGTCGATCTCCAGGTCACTGTCACGGCTGATGCGGAATATTCCGTGGCCCAGGATTTCCATGCCCGGGAACAGGTGCCTGAAGTTGCGCGCGATAATTTCCTCGACGGCCACGAAACGCAGAGCCTTGCCGGGTATCCGCACGAAACGCTCAATCTGCGGTGGAACCAGAACCAGGCCATTGATCTCATTCTTGCCCGATGGCCGCATGAGCCGTAGCACGTGCACGAGACAGCCGGTCTGAATGAACGGAAAGGGGTGCGCTGGATCGACCGCTTGCGGGGTAAGGATCGGGAACAACTGCTTCTCGAACCATCCGGACAGCCACTCTCGAGCCCGGTTGCCTAATTCCTCGGGCGTTACCACCGAAACGCCGGCTTCCCGGCAGTCCGCCAGCAACTGCACGCTGCGCTTCGATTGGGCATTGAGGAGCTTCTTGACCTGTTCGCGTATTGCTTGAAGCTGTTCGCCGGGCGTCAGTCCGTCGTCGCTGGTTTTGGTGACGCCAGCAGCCACCTGGGCCATGAGGCCTGCGGCACGCACCATGTAGAACTCGTCCAGGTTGCTGGCCGATATGGACAGAAACCGCACCCGTTCCAGGGGCGGATGGTTCTCGTTGCCGGCTTCCTCCAGCACCCGGGTGTTGAATTCCAGCCAGGACAACTCCCGGTTGATCAGCCGGCCCCCGGCGCGTTCCGCCTCGCTGAGCGCTCGCGGTTGACTTTGCGGCGGCATCAGACGAGGGCTCCCAGGCAGCGTGGAATGTGCTCCATGATCGGAGTAGCATACAGGACCCATGAGTAGTCAACGAAAGCTGCGAACGTGGGCGTCCCCCGCTGGGAACGAGGGCGTCCCCGTCCTCGAAACGCCTGGGAACGAGGGCGTCCCCGCCCTCGAAACGCCTGGGAACGAGGGCGTCCCCGCCCTCGAAACGCCTGGGAACGAGGGCGTCCCCGCCCTCGAAATGCAGCAAGAATTTTTCTTGTGGAAGGCGTGACGCCCTCCCACCCATAGTCATGACGCGACTGTGGTTGCTTCGTCACGCCAAGGCCGGACCCTATTCCTCGGACGACTTCGGCCGGGAGCTCGCTCCACGCGGCCGGCGAAACGCGCCGGCCATGGGCGAGAAACTCGCGTCCATCGGCTGCGAGCCGACAAGGGTGCTGTGCTCTGCAGGCCGGCGAGCCGTGGAAACGATGTGCGGGGTCTTGCCCTGGCTCCCCGCGGACCTCAGCGTGCACGTGTTGCACCGTCTGTATACCTTCAGCCCTGGCGCCGTCCTGCAGTGCCTGCGCGAACTGCGTGAAGATCCGGGTGACATCATGGTCGTGGGGCACAACCCGGCATTGCAGGAGCTGGCCCTCTACCTTGCCGGCGATGGTGAAGAAGATGCTTTCGCGATCTTGCACGGCAAGTTTCCTACCTGCGCGGTAGCGGAACTCGAGTTCTCCAAGTCTCCGAGAACTACGGACTGGGCGGCAGGCAGCGCTTACCTTCGCCGAGTTCTTACCCCTCGCGCACCACGTTGACAATCGCCTTGCCTGGTCGTACCTAAAGGTGCGAAAATGGCCACATGGACGGAAGGGAATTCGTCAGACGGGCCAGGAGGCACGCCAGGAGAGTCGGCAAGACCTTTCATTTTGATCCGCGACGAGGGAAAGGAGGATTTCTGATGCAGTACGCCTATCCTTGCGAATTGGCGCCCGAAAGAGATGGCGGCTATTCCGTCAGCTTCCCGGATTTTCGGGAAGCGATAACCTGCGGCAATGATCGGGCACATGCATTGGCAATGGCGGAAGACGCTCTGGTGGCGGTTTTGGGCGTATATATGAGTAGCAGGGAACACATCCCCATTCCGAGTCCGGCAGCTGAAGGACAGACTCTTGTTGCCGTTCCGCCGGTCATTGCCGCCAAATCAGCGCTCTATACGGCCATGAGCCGGAAGGGACTAAGCCGAGTTGCTTTGGCGCGCCGTTTGGGACTCAGCGAAAGCGCGGTTCGCAAACTGCTGAATCCGGCGCATCGCTCTCATATCGGCCAGATCGAGAAGGCATTGCGCGCTGTGGGACGTGGCTTGGTTATAAGAGACAGAGCCGCGTGACCAAGGCCGTGCTTGAATCAGAAATGGACGAAAGCCGATGAGAAGACAATTACCGGTCGAATTTGTGTTTCAGCTGTTCTCGCTGTTCCTGTCGGTGATCCTGGTGCACGCGATGTACGTGGCCTGGATACGTCCGCAGGCCAATGCGGTCATGGAAGAGCAGCAGATTCGACTGGAGCAGGAAGCGGACTACGTGCCGGAGCGGTCCCTGTACGTGATCGTGCGCGATTTTGAGCAGGAAGCCTGCCTGATCCTGGCGCTTTGGGCGCTGGCGATCATGGGCTATAAGACGCGCGGGGCTTTGCGGGAACGCTCGCTGTTGCAGCGTGATCTTCTGCCTCTTGCGGAAGGGGTGCGGATTCTTCCGGAGGACACGCGCGAGCACGCGCGCCAGTTGCGGGCGCTGCCTGAGTCTCAGCAGCGGCTGCTCTTGCCGCGGGTGCTGTTGAGCGCTTTGCAGAGGTTCGGCGCTACGGGAAGCGTGCAGGATGTGTCCTCGGCTACCCAGACACTCGTGAATGCCGAGGCCGAGCGTCTCGAGTCCGAGTTGTCCATGATTCGGTATATCGCCTGGGCCATACCCTCGATAGGCTTCATTGGAACGGTGCGTGGAATCGGTCAGGCGCTGACGCTTGCCTATCGAGCCGTGGAAGGCGATATCAGCGGGGTGACCGAGAGCCTGGGCATCGCCTTCAATTCCACGTTCTTTGCGTTGCTCGTAAGCATATTCATCATGTTCCTGGTTCATCAACTGCAATTGCTGCAGGAGCGCCTGGTGTTCGAGACCTCCGACTACTGCGACGACCGGCTGATTCGGCGCCTGCAGGGCGACTAACGACCGCGCTCCGGCATGGCGCAGGTCGCCCTTGAGGTTAACGGTGCGGCGCTGGTGGGCGCCTCTGCGCAGGGCGTGCTGTTCAATGAGCCGGGTATCGCGCTGGTGGAGAAGCGCCGGGTTCGTTTTGGCCACGAGGCGGCCGAGCAGTCCAGGCTGAATCCCGGTCAGAGTTACGACAACTACTGGGAACTGCTGTCGGACGAGCCGCTGCCTCGGCCCGTACGGGGTTTTCGCAGCTACGCCGATCTGGCGCATGGTCAGCTTGAGGAGCTGTGGGACCGATTCCGAAAAGCGGTTGATTCCATTGACGGCGTAATCCTGGTGGTTCCTGCGAGTGCGGGAGACAACCGGCTGGCGCTGCTTCTCGGTATAGCCGAAGAAGCAAAAGTTCCCATCGCTGGCCTGGTGGAGAGCGGGGTCGCCGCTGTGCGCGGTATTCGTGGAAACGGCGCCTGCGTGCACGTCGAGACCACAGCCGAGCGCATCGTTGTCACGCGGCTTGAAAGCGATGGTGAAAGGATCAACTCGGCGGAAGTCCTGTTCAACGGGCGTCCCGGGCTGCGTCATTTACGCGCTGCAATGACCACCTTCGTAGCCGGGCGCTTTATCGCTGCCTCGCGCTTTGATCCGCTGGATCTGCCTGCCACCGAGCAACAACTTGCCAATCAGCTCCAGCCATGGCTGGAGGCCGTGATGTCGTCGGGCGAGCTGGAAGTCGAACTCAGTGGCGCATCTATTCCGGCTTCGGCAGTCCTGCTCCGAAGTGATTTCATTTCCGCGCTGGAAAAGCAATTGGCGCCATTGGGCAATCAACTGCGCTCGGTGTGCACCGGTGCGCAATCGGCGGAGATCAGGGTGTCGGGAACGCTGGCCGCTGCTCCCGGTTGCGCCGCGGTGCTTGCTCGCTTGCTTTCCGCGGAGGTGCATGTGCTGCAGCCGGGCGCGGCGGCCTTGGGCGCCCTTGCACGCTTCGGGCTTCGCAGGCAGACGAAAGACCATTACGTGCTGTTGCGCTCTCTGCCTGCAAGTGACGGGCTGAGCGAACCGGCGATCTCGCGGTTCATTGAGTCCGATACCGGTGCAGCGGAATCGTTCGCGACGGTTAATCGCCAGCGGGCGGCGCAAGCACCGACCCACCTGGTTCAGGGAGGAAGAGCCTGGCGAATCAATGAGATCGGCTTGTGGCTGGGTTCCTCCCCACAGCCCGGAGGGTCGGCGATCGTGCTGTCGCCGGAGGCAGGAATCTCCCGCAACCACTGCACTGTGGTAATGGAAAACGGACAGGCTGTTCTGCACGATCACAGCCGCTACGGCACCAGGCTGAATGGTGCGCCGGTTGCGGAATCCGCTCCTTTGCGGGGAGGCGATGTGGTTGGCGTGGGGCCGGTGGATTTTCTGGTGATACGCGAGGTTGTGGGCGATGGCTCGTAGGCCGTTTCACGTCTTCAGCATGTCGTTTCTGGACATCATTTCCTGCGGGTTCGGCGCGGTAGTTCTGTTCTTTGTAATCATCAACGCGCAGGTGCGGCTGCGGGCCGACGCGCAGCGGATCGACCTGCTCAGCGAGTCCACGCGCCTGGAAGAGGAAGTCCTTGATGGTCGCAAGGACCTGCTGCAAATGCGCGGGGAACGGGACACACTGGAAGACCAGCGTGCGGCTGCTATCGAGGAACTACGCAAGCTGAAGGAGCGATTGGCGGCTCTGCTGACGGAACTGGCGCAATATGAGCGGCTGGGCGCCCAAAGCCAGGAGTCCATTGAGAAACTTCGGGCCGACGTCGACCGGCTCAAGGAAATGCAGGAGGGGTTGGAGGCGCAGATCGCCGCAACGGAGGAGGGCACGGGACGCCGCATCGGGAGTTTTGAAGGGCAGGGGACCCGGCAATACCTGACGGGGATGAAGATGGGTGGCGATCGGGTGCTGATCCTGCTGGACGCTTCCGCCAGCATGCTGGGGCGCACCTATATCGACGTGTTGCGGTTTCGCCTGATGGATGAGGAACTGAAGCCGCGTGCGCCCAAATGGCGGCAGGCGGTCGAATCCGTGGAATGGATCACGACGCGCCTGAACCCGCAGCAGCAGTTTCAGATCTATGTCTACGGCGAGGAGCATGGCAGCATCCTGGAAGACACCGATGGCGCGTGGCTGAGCGTGGCTGACGGAAGTCGCGTAGCCGAAGCTGTCGAAGCATTGCGGATCTATGCGCCCAAAGGCGGCACCAGCATGCACGCGGCCGTACGCGCGATTCGAGCCATGGAACCGTTGCCGGACAACGTATTCCTGCTGACTGACGGACTCCCCACCCAGGGCGCCAGCCCGCCTTCGCGTGTGGGCTGGGTGGATTCCCGAGCGAGAGTGCGCCACTTTGACCGGGCGGTGCGTGACCTGCCACCGCGTATTCCGATCAACGTGATCTTCTATCCGATGGACGGTGACCCGGAGGCGACCGGCTTCTACTGGATGCTGTCTTCCCGATCGCGTGGTTCTTTTGTGAGCGTATCCCGCGACTGGCCGTGACGGGAATTTGGGAAGGTTTCTTGATTTTGCAGGTAGTGTGGGAGGAAGGGCCGCGAATTGGTGGATACCAGGCGCTAACCTGGTGTGCTGTCAAACAGATACTTTCGGATCCCAGTCCTGGGAGTGAGGGCGTCCCGCCCTCGGCGAAGGCGGACAACGAAGCCAAACGATAGGCGCCGCGTCTTTGCACAGCGCATTTGCTCGCTGGATGCCGATCAGTCAACAAAGTCCTATTCGGCTCATAAATGGTGATTAACTGGCCTAATAATGAGCCGAATATACCTATGCTCGTTACTGTACGGCGAAAACTCATGCCAAGTGATGTCCCTCAAATACCTCCACTTATCTGCCGTACTTTTTCGTCTCCGGCGGCGTTGCTCCTCCTTACGTGGAGCCTGCCACACTGCGTTGTCTAGCCTTGCCGGGAAGGAGAAACACGTCGCAGTTCAATCAAAGTTAATTGCAGGATATCACACTAGTATCAATAGTGGTATCATAAAAGGGCGTAGGGAGACGCCCATGGATCTGGATACGCTACGACGGAACCCGAATGGAATTCGCTTTCGTGATCTGTGCAAATTATGCGATGAGTATTTCGGAGAGCCTCGGCAGACAGGATCAAGTCACAGGATTTACCGTACCCCCCTGGCCAGGGAATCCGAGAGTGAACATTCAAAACAAGCGTGGAATGGCGAAGGCGTATCAGGTTCGGCAGGTACTTAAAGCAATTGAAGAGTTGGAGAAACGCAGTGTCTGACCACTACACCTACCGAGTTACCTGGTCTGCCGAAGACCGAGAGCACGTGGGCCTTTGTGCAGAGTTTCCTTCGCTGAGTTGGCTTGCTGCCACTCCGGGTGAAGCGCTGGCTGGCATTCGGAAGGTGGTAGGTGAAGTGCTGGCCGACTTGCGGGGGGCGGGCGAAGCGCCTCCCGAGCCCCTTGCAGACCGTGTATTTAGTGGCAAGTTTGTCGTGCGCTTACCGCCGGAAACTCATCGCGACCTGGCTCTCAAGGCTGCCGAGGAGGGAATTAGCCTGAATCGTCTTGTAAGCGCCCGTTTGAGCCGTTAGCCGTCTACCAGCAACGCGCCTTGGTCTCGTGTGCTGCGATAATGCCTGCTTGATGAGGACGGACACTTGAACCTGCAACTGGATGGAAAGGTAGCGCTGATCAGCGGGGCCACGGGTGGTCTCGGCGCGGCTTGTGCGCGCGAGTTGGCCCGAGAGGGCGCTGCGCTTTTTATTACGGCCCGTACGGAAGGCGCCCTGGCGGGACTGGCCGGGACTCTGAAGAAAGTAAGTGGGCGGGACGTCAAGTGGAAAGCAGCCGATCTGACTTCGCCCGGCTCCGCTAGGGAAGTGGTCACAGCAGCGACCGCGGCCTTCGGCAGGGTAGACGTGCTGGTCAACAGTGCTGGTGCATCGGCCGGCGGTTTGTTCTGGGATATTCCCGATTCCGCCTGGGAAGAAAGCATGTCGCTCAAGTTCATGGCGACCGTCCGCATGATCCGCGCGGTCCTGCCGGGAATGATCGAAAGGCGCTATGGACGGATAGTGACGCTGGCCGGTAATTCGGGACGCGAACCGGATCCCCGCATGTTGCCGGGCGCGGCCGCGAATGCCGGACTACTCGCCGTAACCGCGGGTTTGGCGCGTGAAGTAGCAAAATTCGGAGTAGTGATCAACGCCGTGAATCCCGGGCCTACGATGACCGGCCGCTGGGAGGGAATGATGGAATCGTTCGCATCCCGCAGTGGCAGGACGCCTGAAGAGGAGGAACAGCAGTTCCTGAGCGCAATCCCGCAGGGCCGGCTGGCGGAAGCTGCGGAGATCGGGCGCCTGGTCGCTTTTCTTGCCGGGGACGCCGCACCCCACGTCACCGGGCGTTCCATTACCGCCGACGGCGGTGCTTCACGAGCAATCCTGTGAGCCTGCCGCCAGTCCCCCCTGGGAACGAGGGCGTCCCCGCCCTCGAAAAGGTCAAGACACCCTCGACCGCGCTAACCCCATAACACCCATGGATAAAGAGCAACTCGAAGAAATACGCGAAGCCGTGCGCGCCGTTTGCGCCGATTTCCCCGGCGAATACTGGCGCGGCCTGGACCGGGAACGGGCCTATCCGACCGAGTTCACGCGCGCCATGACGGAGAGCGGTTTTCTCGGCGCCCTGATTCCGGAGGAATACGGCGGCAGCGGGTTGGGACTGGTGGCTGCAACGGTGATACTCGAGGAGATACACCGCTGTGGTTGTAACGCGGGCTCTTGCCATGCCCAGATGTACACCATGGGCACGGTGCTGCGCCACGGGAGCGAAGAACAAAAGCAGCGCTGGCTTCCGGGTATTGCTTCCGGCGAATTGCGCCTGCAGGCTTTCGGAGTGACCGAACCCGGCAGCGGCACGGACACGCTGGCTCTACGCACAACAGCCCATCTGGAGGACGGGCAGTACATCGTCAACGGCCAGAAAATCTGGACTTCGCGCGCTGAACACTCGGACCTCATGATTCTGCTGGCGCGCACCACGTCCAGAGAGGAGGTAGCACGCCGCACCGAAGGGTTGTCTGTGCTAATGGTGGACATGCGCGATGCGCCGGGCTTGAGCATCACGCCGATCCGCACAATGATGAATCACGCCACCACGCAGGTGTTCATGGACGATGTTCGCGTGCCTGTAGAGAACCTGATCGGCGAGGAAGGGCAGGGCTTTCGCTACATACTCGACGGGATGAACGCCGAGCGTACGTTGATTGCCGGCGAGTGCATCGGCGACGGGCGATGGTTCATCGACAAGGCGGCGGCTTACGCGGGCGAACGGGAGGTCTTCGACCGTCCGATCGGACGCAACCAGGGCGTGCAGTTTCCGATCGCAAGGGCCTATGCCTCCGTTGAAGCAGCGGCGCTCATGGTGTCGGACGCGGCCCGGAAGTTCGATGAAGGCTTATCCACCGGCAAGGAGGCCAACATGGCCAAGCTGCTGGCTTCGGAAGCCGCCTGGGAAGCGGCTGAAGCGTGCGTTCAGACATTCGGCGGGTTCGGCTTTGCCGAGGAATACGACGTAGAGCGCAAGTTCCGCGAGACGCGCCTCTACCAGGTCGCGCCCGTTTCCACCAACATGATCCTCAGCTACATCGGCCAGCACGTACTCGGCATGCCCCGCTCGTACTAACCCGGGAGAGAGGGCGTCCGTTCATGTAACCTTCGAGTGGGATGGCCTTGACGCTGTCAGCGTAGACATAGAGGACTATCACTGATGATTGCCAAACACCCCTCCATAGACCCGATGCATCCTGGAGAAATCGTGCGGGAGGATATCCTGCCTGAGCTTGCCATGAGCGAGATTGATTTGGCCAACGCCCTGAACATATCCCGTAAGACGCTACGTGAGATCCTTAGTGAAAAGCGGTCTGTTACCCCGGAGATTGCGGTTCAGTTCGGCAAACTGTTCGGTAATGGATCCAGATTCTGGATCCACCTTCAACGTACCTATGATCTGGAGATTGCGCAACGTGCGTCGGCTGCGGGTGAGGCGCGTACGTTAAGAGCGCAGCCAAGTTAGGCGGGCCTTCCAGCAGCATTAGGCGAAGGGCAAGACGTCCAGAAACGGAAAGTCCGGCAAGCACGCCGGGACGTGCCAATTGTGTCGAGGGCGAGACGCCCTCGTTCCCAGGGGGGAGGGCAGCTGCTCCTGCGCGAGGGCGGGGACACCCTCTTTCCCAGGGACGCCCTCTTTCCCAGGGTGGTTAGAAGGACTTGTGGATTGTGAGGAGATAGGCGCGGCCTTGTGAAAGCTCGTAGGCGGGATTCAGGTTAGACCTGGCTGGCCGAACTTCGCCGGTTTCCGGGTTTATCGCGGTTGTTTCCGTGAATGCATGTGTCAGGTTGTTGACCGTCAGGGTTGTGCTTAAGCCATCCATCCACGCCGGCGCGTCCAACAGCGTGTCGTCGCCGAATTCATAACTCAGCACCAGGTCGTACTTGGTGGCCGGCTTGGTAATGCGGTGCTGCGTGTCCAGGTACAAGATAGTCGTATCGTCCGCGGCCTGCATGTCAAGGGCCAGAAACAGGCCGCCGTGTGTCCAGGTGAACTGCATGCTGGTCTTGTGCGTGGGAACCGGCAGGATCGTTGTTTCTTCCTGGCCGGTATCGTCGCGCCCCCCAACGAGGTCATGCGCGACCGTTGAGATGACCGATTGCTGGACGTCATAGCGGTGGTTATAGGAGCGCAGCAGCGTAAAGCCAAACTCATTGGCTCCGCGTTCCCATTCGTAGCGCAACTCCAGGTCCGTGCCGGTACGATTGACGGCATAGCTGTTAATCCAGCGGTTATCAAGCACGTACAGGTCCTCATCCGGCAGGTAGGCAAGGGTAGGAGGCAAGTCATTCAGATCCTCAACAATGCCCGTTCTCAGTTTGACCCGAGTTTGACACTTCATAGATACGTATTTCTAATTTGCGCAGGCAAATCAATCGGTTGCGCACGTTGGCGCAAAAGGCCATGTCACTAGGGGTTCAGCCCAGTTTCAAGATCGTGGGCGGAGGGGGAATGCGTAAGGATTTCAGACGCTTGGACGCGTCCGGGCGGGGTTCGGTCAGCTGCCACAAGGCGCCGTTGGGCCCCGACAATTGAACCAGTTTTATTTGCTTGAGATCGTCGCGGATGTTGCGCCAGGTATCCCCGCAGGCGTGCTCGGCCATGCGTTCCAGCAGCAAGGCGATCACACTCAGCGCGACATGGGCGCGGATGCGGCGCTCGGCGTGGTGATGCACCGGGCGCAGCCCAAGCCCGCTCTTGAGGCGCCGCCAGGCCTGCTCGACGCGCTGCAGTTGCTTGTAGCCCAGGGCCAGGTCCTCGGCGCCGAGCGTGTCGTCGTTGCTGTGCACCACGAACTTGCCGTCCAAGCGTTCGGCCGCCTTGACCTGGGCCCGGCTGATCCGCGCAAGCCCGGTCTTCGTCAGCCGGAGGTAGCGCCCATAGCGCCCGCTGGCGCGCAGTTCGCACACCCGCTTGCGGTGGCCGCCATCGCTCGGGCGTAGCGAAGCCAGTTCGGCTTCCAACTCCGCCAGCACCTTCGCCCGATGGCGGCGCTGGCGCTCGGCCTCGCGGGGGTTGAAGCACACCGCGTACCGCCGCCGCCGCTCGCCCTTGCCGACCACAACCTCCTTGACCTGCAGGTTCTTCGCCACTTCGCGGTAGCGCCCCCGGCGACCAATCACCTGGTCCGCCTCCCCGCCGCGGCGAACCGGCATGCAAACGATATAGCGCCCGCCGCCGCGCGCCAACGCCTTCAGGTTCTCCGCCGAGACCATCCCGGCGTCGCCCACGAACACGCAGCGGTTCAGCCGCCAGCCCTTGAGATCCCGCTTGACCCGCGCCACCGTGCTTACGTCCACCGTGTTGCCCGGAAACACCCAGTGGCGCACCGGAAAGCCCTCGCGCGTGACCGCCAGACCCACCAGCACCTGCGGCGCGTCGCCCCGGCCGTTCTTCGAATGCCCCCGCTTGCGCAGCGGCACCCTGCCCGCCTCGGGATCCCCGCCATCTTCGTCCGCGATCTCAAAATGCAGCGAGGTGGTGTCGTAGAACACCAACTCCACGTCCAGGTTGAGCAGGTCCGCCACCCGGTAATACAAGCCTTCCTCCAGGACCGTCTTGCGCTCGTGTAGAAAGTCCATCGCCCGGTACAGATGATGCAACTCCAACTCCCCGCAGCCCTCGATGCGGACGTCCTCGGCCAGCCACTGTTGATGACAATGCAGCTTCGACGACGGCGCCAAAGCCCGGTTGGCGACCATCGCGAACAGCGCCCGCTCGACGGAGAACTCGAACTTGCCCGGATCCGCCTGTTCGGCGATCAACTCCGGCAGCCCGGCCCGCTCCCACAGCCGCTGTAGCGCGTATACATCCCCGTACGGCCAAGCGTCGGCGATCGTAAGCGCCGGACCGGCGGCCACGAGTTCTTCAGGCGAGCAACGCTTTAGGATGCTGCGCGCCAGGCGCCGCAGCCGTTCGGCCGCCTTGGGGTCGTCGGCGCGCCCGCAGTTGTACAGGATGCGCACCCGGGAGCGCTTCTTGACCGGGTCCCAGACGTTCTCGGCGATCTGCAGGTGGCGGAGGGTCGAGCCGTCGGCGCGCTTTTGCGTGGACTGGCGCAGGTACATGTATCCAATGATGCCAGATATGTCGAACCATCACAATACTTCAACCGCAAATACATGTATCTATGTGTTTAGAGCCGAATATCCAGTCCCAAAGGCCGTAAGTGGTTGATTTTCCTACGCCCGCATTACCCTCAACGCCCCAATATGTATGAGGAAGTGTCAAACTCGGGTTTGACAATGCGATCTGAGAATTCCGTGTCGCTCCAGCCTACCTTGAAGAAAAGGCCCGGCAGGAAGGAGGGTGTGAACTCGCCCGACAGGCTCAGGTTATCGGCGGTTTCGGGAGTCAAAGAGTCGTTACCGCCACTGTAGCTTATGACGTTGCGCGCAATGACAGGGTCGCCGTCCGCATCCAGATAAACAAACAGTGCGAAATCGCTCCGCTGCACCTCCGAGAGTAACTGGTTTAGTTGTGGCGCCCTAAATGAAGTACCGACGTTGCCTCTGAAAAGCACCTGGTCATTGGGCTGGTACACCAACCCACCGCTCCAGGTGAACTCACCTCCGGGGTCCGCAGCATCCAGTGCACTGGAATCCCCCGTGTCCGTGTCCCGATATTCCACTTCCACGTCGGAGTACGAATCGTAGCGCCCTGAAAAGGTCAGGCTCAGCCGCTGCACCCCCGCCATGGCGTTGTCCGAACCGATCAGTGGGATCAATCCTTCCACGAAGCCGGCGCTATTGTCGCGGCTGATGCGCGTATTGAAATTGGCGGTACCTGTTGGGGTGTTGAAGCTAAGGTAATCACCGGCCAGGAACTCTTTGAAGGAATCCAGCACGTCCTGGCGGTAGTCGAATCCCACCACCAGCGCCACGGGGCCACCCGGAGCATTGAACAGGTTACCGCGCGCCAGCGCCTCAAACTGGGTCTGCTCATTCTTGGAGCCGGCATACTCGTTCTCGCGGACATATTCGCTGGTGTCGCCAAAAGGATTGGTCGGGTCAGGCGGCTGGCCAAAAATGTTGCAGATGCCGATGAAGAAGGGGTTGGGGACGTAGGTGTAGCTCCAGCCGCCCAATTCCACCATCCTGGCTTCGCATTGTGCCTCGGTAACACGAAATGCGAATCCGATCCGCGCTCCTGTTACGCCATCGCTATTCAACCCACTGAGAAAGGCCGGGTCGGTTCGGTTGTGCCAGACCGTGTCCGCTTCCTTCCGCGATGAACTGTATTCGGCCTGCCAGGTCCAACTCCCCAGCGAACCCTCAAGACCGAGCCTTCCAAACTTCTCGTCCCTCTCGGACTCGAAGGATTTGGCGGGTTGGTCCAGAAGCAGGCCGTGCACGGTCACCTGCACGCCGAAGGGGTTGAAGGGGTTATTGGCGTGCAGAGTACCTCCTGCGAGGCCCAGTGAGTTCTGCCCGTTCATGGAATTGGAATCCTTCCTGCCAAGGCGAAGACTGGCGTGCAGAGTTAACGTATCCGCAAGTTTCTGATCCAGGCCCAGGTTTACCACGTTGTAGCTCTGTTCCGGCCGCAGGCTGAAGCCCACGTCGGCTTCATCGCGCCAGTCCTGCTCGCCGAACAATTCGATGTTATTGAGATCGTCCGTGTACTGGAATCCCGCCGGTAGCGTTACGTCTGCGCGGCAGGTGGCGCCGGCCTTAGCTGCATCGTCCAGCGCCAGGTATTCAGCGTCCGTGACCTTATTTCCATTGGCGAGCTCCCACAGGAAAGGCCGGCCACGAGGATTCCCGGAGGACCGCGGCGGCGGACAGGAATCATCAGTGCGATGGGAGTAAACGCGAAACTGCGGCCCGGGCGCTGTGTTCTTGACTGTGGTGGGGCCAAAGTTCAGATCGGTGCGTGAAGGATGAATAATCGCATCCCGCTGCGAGCCATCCAGGCCGGAGTCCTGGAAGTACTCATAACTGAGCTTGGCTCGCCCTCCACCGCCTGAGGCCCAGGAAAAGCCGGTAGCAACGCTTACACGGGTTTCGTCATAGCCGCCGTCGTGCGGGCGGCCATAGTTGACGTCCAGTTCCACCCCGGAATAGTCCTGCCGCGTGATGATGTTCACGACGCCGCCCACCGCGTCCGAACCATACACGGCGGAGGCGCCGTCCAGCAGGATTTGAATGCGCTCCACCATGGATAACGGAATAGTGGAAATATCGGTAACCCCTCCCAGGATGCCGCTGTAGCCAACCCGGCGTCCATCCACCAGGATTAGCGTGGATTCGCTGCCCAGGCCGCGCAGATTCACGGTGGATGCGCCAGTCCTGTTTCCCGCGGTATTGAACGTGGACCAGATGTCTTCGTGGGTGGAGTTTATGTTCTGGGGCAACTGGCGAAGGACGCGCGCCAGGGTGAGTTCACCTGAGGCCTTTATGTCCTCGCGATCCAATACGATGACGTTGCTGGAAATCTCCGAAGGCTGTCGGCTGAGCCGGCTGCCCGTTACCCGGACGTCTGCCAGTTCCAGGGCCTCTTCGTCCTGCTCGTCCGTTTCGTCCTGCGCGAATGCAAGGCTGGAACTGAGTGCCAAGGCAGCAAGAAAAATTGGAATCCAAATGAAGAGCAGGTGCAAATTGCGCCGCATGAGGAGCTTCAGTTGATGTGTGTGCGCCATTTGAAGTCCCCGATTTGAGTCCGAGGGACTATAGCACGCACACATATTTTTGCGAATTCGCTAAGGTAACCCCCCTGGGAACGAGGGCGTCTCGCCCTCGACGAGGACGGGACGTCCTCGCCTCAGATTCGACAGCTTATAGACCTGCGGTTGAGGCTGTTTCGTCGACTTCCTCTTCAGCAGGAGGCGCGATGCCGTCGATCAGTTCCGCGAGTTTCACGTCGAGCTTTTCACCGCGCAGGTTCCTGGCCACGATCACTCCGTCGGAATCGAGCAGAAAGTTCATCGGAATTGCCGTTACGCCGAACTGCCCCGGAATCGGGCTGTCATAAGCAAGCAAGTCGCTGGTATTGATCCACGGGATGCCGTCTTCTTCGCTGGCATCGGCCCAGTCGTCGCGATCATCGTCCAGTGAGTAGGCAAATACCTCAAAACCTTTCGGCCCGAAGTTTTGGTAGCTGGCGATCAGGTTGGGGTTCTCTGCGCGGCAGGGTCCGCACCACGAGGCCCAGAATTCCACCAGCGTGTACTGGTTGGCTATGCGCGCGTCCTGCAAGTGATAGTCGAGGTCGTCCAGGCCAATGCTGGAGAAATCTTCCACCTGACTCCCTTCTTTCATAGCCTGGGCTGCAGCCCGCAATTCCTTTCCTTTGTCAATGCGGCTCCGCATGGCGATTAAAGCAGGGTGCTTGCCCAGGTCAGCCTGCAGGACGTCCAGACGCGAAAGGGCCTCGTCGCCGCCCATGCCGCCGAGTTGAATCGCATACAGGCTTGCCAGCGGGTCCTCATCCGATTCCGCGATCGCGCGCAAGGCATCGCGGCGAACCTTGTTTTGCTCGTTATAGCGGTCCCAGGATTCCTGCCGGAACTCCTCAAAGCCTTCATCGCCTTCCTCCATCCCCTTGCGCCGTTGCATGACGTCGCGGTAGGCGGCCAGCGCCTGGGTGTAAGCCTCGCTTTCCTGCCAGCTTGTGACGACCTGCTGTTGATATGGTCCGCCGCGAGCCCGCAGGCCTGTCACCTCGCCGGTGTACTCAACCAGAATTTCGCCCGGCTCCAGGATCAATTGCAAGGAGCCCTTTCGCTCGTCTGCGGGGTCCACGATTGCCAAATAGATCGCTCCACCGTGACTGAACTCTCCTTGCAATTCAAACTCGCCGCCGGTCAGCGTTGTCCTTGCGAATTCCTCTGTCCCGCCCAGAACCGAAGTACTCCGGCTGAGGACAACGTCGCCCTCTTCCAGCAGATCCGCCACATCGCCGGAAATGGTGTATTGCGGTGTCTGATCTCCGGTCTCCACGGAGACCTGCGAATCACCGCAACCCGCTATTGTCAGCGCGCTGGAAGCAAGTAGCAGGGTCAAAGGCAGCAACCTGCTTGATACGAAATGTTGAGCTTGATTGAGTTTCATTTGCGTTCTCCAGCCGGAGGGTTGTTCTTTATGACTGCGCCCGGCACCGCCACAAGGGCAGTGCCGGGCGCAGCTTTGCTTGAGGGCTTCGCAGCCTCAAGCGGTTAAGTCACTTCCGCAATTAGAACGACTTGTGAATCGCCAGGCGATACGACCGTCCCTGCGTCCACTCGTAGAACGTAGAAATCTCATAATCCTCGATTTCGCCGGTATCCACATCTTCTTCATAATTGTTCGCAAACACATTGGTCAGATTGTTAACGGTTAAAGTGGCGCTCATGCCGTCCATCCATGCCGGGGCGTCAAACAGCGTATTGTCGCCAAATTCGTAACCCAACACCAGGTCATAGTTGGTGGCGGGTTCGGTGACGTATTTCCAAGTTGCGAAGGATCGGTCATTAAGCGTTTCTGTCTTATCTGCGCCCTGCACATCAAAGCTTACGAACACACCGCCGCGCGTCCAAGTGAACTGCGCGCTGGTCTGATGTTTTGGAACAGGCGGCAGAAGAGGGTTGTCATTGTCCGACACAACCTTGGTTGTGACCAGGTCATGCACAGCACCCACCGACAGCTCCCTTTGGACATCATACTTGTTGGTATACGAACGTCTCACTAAGATGGCGTAGTCGTTCAAGCCTGTTTGCCACTCGTAACGCAATTCGTAGTCGAAGCCTGATCGGTCTACTGTCTTGACATTGATGTACCTGTCATCTTTGACGTAGATGTCGTCTTCTGGAAAATAGGTTACGGTTGAGGGAAGGTTATTGAGATCGACGGTCGGGGTGTTCAATTTAGCGATGCGATCTTTGTATTCTGTGTCGTTCCAGCTCACCTTCAAGAAGACTCCGGGCAAGAACGGCGGCGAAAACTCCCCCGTCAAGCTGAGTGATTCTGCGGTCTCGGGCGTCAGGCTGTCATTGCCGCCGGCGTTATACACCAATACGTTGTCGCACTTCTGACTTGCACCTACTAGGGATTCATCTATGAAGAAACCAAAGCAACCTGGAACCAACCCTGTCACCCTGGTCAACAACTGGTTCAACTGAGGGGCGACGAAAGCGGTTGACAGGTTTGCCTTGAATAGCATGCTGTCGGAGGGGCGGTACACCAGCCCGGCGCTCCAGGTAAACTCGCTGCCCGGGTCGGCTGCCTCAACGGTGCCGGCTTCGCTGGTTCCGGTTTCCCGATAGTCTATGTCCACATTGGAGTATGAGTCGTAGCGTCCTGAGAACGTCAGGCTCAGGCGCTGAACACCGGCCATGGCGTTGTTTGATCCCACCAGGGGGACCAGCCCTTCCACAAACGCGGCTTGATTATCGCGGCTGATTTTCGTGTTGAACACTGTGAAGATAGAGTCTCTTACCGGGGACTCGCCAGTCAGAACGCCAAAGCCGCCCTCGGTGAATGAATCCAGCACATCCTGGCGGAAATCGTAGCCCACAACCACTGCTACCGCGCCGCCTGGGGCGTTGAATAACTCGCCACGCGCCAGCGCCTCAAACTGAGTCTGTTCGTTCTTTGACCCGAAATTACGATCTGGAATGATGAACGGGTTGAGGTCGCCGAACGGGTTGACCACTTCGGCCGGCGGACCAAAAATCTGGCAGGATGAGCCAAAGAAGCCGCCCGCCGACCACGTGTAGCTAATGCCGCCAATCTCCGCCTGTTTTGCTTGGCAAGCCGCTTCGTCTATGCGGGAGAAACTTGCGATACGCGCGGGAGTCACGCCGTCGGATCTGATCCCTTGGCTGAATAAGGGATCCAGAGAGTTTACGCGCGTGCTAAACACTTCTTGCTGCGAGCGGCTGAATTCGGCATCCCAAGTCCAGCTGCCGAGTGATCCTCCGGCGCCCAGCTGGGCAAAAAGCTCGTCCTGATCCGACTCATATGACTTAGGCGGGGTATCCAGCGACAGGCCGTAGAGATCAACGGCCACCCCAAATGGGTTGAAGGGATTACCAGCGTGAAGCCTTCCGTTTACCCAATTTTGGCCGTCGTTTGAAGTGATGCCCTTCTTCCCCCAGCGGACATTGGCGCGGACCGTGAGCCCAGGTGTGACTTTCTGATCTACGCCTGCGCTGACCACATGGTGAAGTTGTTTCGGCCTCAAGCTAATACCCAGTTCAGCTGCAGGCCCCCAATCCTGCAGGCCAAAGAGGTCGATGCTGTTGAGGTCGTCTGTGTGCTGGAAGCCTAAGGGAAGCGTGACGTCAACACGGCAGGTGGCCATTTCCTGACTGGCGGGATCGAGCGCGTTATATTCCGCGCGGGTGATGATGTTACCCCCCAATACATATACGACCGCATTAGTGGGAAAACAGTTGTCGTTGTAATTGTTGTTTGAAACTCGAATCTGCGGACCGTATGGCTGATTCCAATTATTGCCGCCGACATTCCTCCGCGCCTCCGAGGCGATTGTGTCGCGCAGTGACGCATCCAGGCCGGAATCGTAGAAATTCTCGTAACCTACGTTCGCGCGGCCTCCGCTCCAGGCCCACCCGGCGGAGATGTTCGCGCGGCTCTCGTCGTAGCCGCTCTTGTGCGGGCGACCGTAGTTCAGGTCCATCTCGACGCCGGAGTAGTCCTTGCGGGTGATGATGTTCACCACGCCGCCGACAGCATCGGATCCATACACGGCAGATGCCCCGTCCAGCAGGATCTCAATGCGATCCACCATGGAAAGCGGAATGGTGGATATGTCTGTGACACCGCCAAAAAGGCCGCTGTAGCCTATGCGCCGGCCATCCACAAGAATCAGCGTGGATTCGCTTCCCAGACCGCGCAGGTTGACTGTTGCGCTGCCGGTTCTGTTCTGCGCTCCGTTGAGCCTTGATCCGTAAGTTTCGTTTGTAGCGTTGACGTTCTGCGGCAGTTGGCGGAGTACCCGGGCCAAGGTCAGTTCACCGGATGCGCGGATATCGTCACGATCAAGCACGATCAGGTTGCCGGACAGTTCCGAAGCGGGACGGCCCAAGCGACTGCCCGTGACCTTTACTTCCTGCAACTCCAAGGATTCTTCGTCTTCATCGGCGTCAGCGTCCTCCTGAGCCGTGGCGAAGTTTATGCTTAGCGCCAATCCGGCCAGCATCGTCAGCAGCCCAGAAATGGCAAAGCGTGACTTGGGCCGAGTACCAAGATAAGGTGTTTTAAAATCTGTCATGTGTGTCCCCTTTTTGGTCTCACAGCGAACCTTGATTTGGGTACGCCTGATAACCGCTGAGTATACACTCCAACAAGCGATTTTTGTGGAGGATGTTTTGAGATCTAACGCGCTCTACACAACCCCCATAAGAGGATTAGAGGCACTTGCGCTGTTCTGAAGTCCGCTGATACCAAGGGTTTGCGGGCGGGCGATTATTTCTTTACCCCAAGACTTCACCGAGTTTCGGGCGTTTCCGGGGTGCGGGTGCGCGGAAATGGAGATTTTCACCCCAACGCCTGAGGGTTTCTGACGCAAACGGGTATTTCTCTTGTAAATCAACAGGATGATAGACAAAAGGGGCCGTCATAGGGCAAAATGGTTCTACCAAAGACACCCGCCGCTCCCGGCTAAAGGAGACACCATGACGGCCACCAACAGTATGCTCTTTTCGTGGGATGATGTCGAACCGCTGGGGGACCGCTGGGGGACTTGAAGCGGCTTGACTGGGTGCTTGAGCATCTTCCCGATCAGCCGGTGATTGACGCTTTGAAGGCGCGGCGGGGCCGGGGCCGCGCCGACTATCCGGTTCAGGCGATGTGGCGGGCGCTGATCGCGGGGCTGGTGTTGCTTGACCTGTGGTCAAGCTGCGTAGCAGTCAGCATGCCTCCATCGCCTTGCTGCTGCGGGAGTTGCGGCGCAACCCGGCGCTGTTGGGGGTGTGCGGTTTTGATCCTTTGCCTCGGCAAGGCGCGCCGAAGCGGAGGCTGCAAGAGGATGCGGTAAGTGGGCGGTCGGCGGTGGTGGAGTTTCCCGGTTCCCGTTGGGACAACGTCCCGGACGCTTCCAACTTCTCGCGTTTTCTGCGCAACGTGGTTGAGCTGGAGGCCGAGCAGGGCGTCATCGGCGCGATGATGGATACCTTGCGCGCGCAACTCATGGAGGCGTTGCCGGATTTTGGGCGGCATTTGGGCTATGACGGCAAGGCCATCGACAGCCACTCCACGGGGCGGGTGGATGCCCGCAAGGGGAAGACTTCGGATGTGGACGCGGACTGGGGCTGTCATGAGACCCACGGCGTAGACAAGCGCACCGGCAAGGCGTGGAAGAAGGTCAAGAATTGGTTTGGCTACGAGTTGCATCTGATTGCCGACAGCGAATATGAGATTCCGGTGTGGTATGACGTAACGAAGGCTTCAGCCTCGGAGGTCAAGCGGCTGTCGGGTGCGGTGGACGAGTTGTTTGCCCAAGCGCCGGAGTTGGCGGAGCGCTGCGCGGATTTCAGCGCCGATAAAGGTCTGGACAGCGGTCCGCTGAAGGCGAAGCTTTGGGATGAGTATGGGGTGCGCCCGCTGATTGACACGCGGGCGATGTGGCGGGAGGAGAAGGAGATGCCGGGCTACGATCCGTCCCAGCCGATTCTGCGGGCGCTGTATTCGGACCGGGCGGACACGATCCTGTATAGCGAGAAGGGCGAGGTGCTGTGCCGCGATCCAGCGACGAAGGAACAGCGTCCCATGGCGTTCCAGGGGTTTGAGTCGGACCGCAATGCTTTGAAGTATCGCTGTCCGGCGGCGGCCTATGGCTTTGAATGCAAAGGCCAGGCGCAGTGCTACCGCGGGGCGGGGGTGAAAGCCGGGGATTACGGGCGTATCGTTCGGATTGGCCTTGAGGATCACGACCGGCGCATTTTCACGCCCACGCCCTGGGGGAGTCCGTCATGGCGGCGGGGCTATAAGCGGCGGACCGCCCTGGAGCGGATCAACAGCCGGGTGGACGGAAGCTTCGGCTTTGAGCATCACTTCATCCGCGGACAAGCGAAGATGAAGGCGCAGGTGGGCTTGGCCTTGTGCGTGATGATGGCGCTGGCGCTGGGCTCGGTGCAAGAAGGCCGTCCCCAACGGATGCGCTCGCTGGTTCGCCCGGTTCCCTTCCAGGACAGCGGATAGCCGTCTCCGAGGCTCGGCCGCCGGCGGCCTCGCATCGGCCCGGAGTGGGCTGAGGGCGGCGCTTCCCTTACGGATTGGCCCGACCCCCAATCCGCCTCTGAACCGCCCGTTTTTCCTCACCCGGAGCCGGACGAGACCTTGAAAATGCGCCCAACCAGGCGCAGTCCGTCTTAATCACACGGCAGAAAGCCCGCAGATCAGAAAAATGCTCCCGAAAAACCCCACAGCGCAACTGCCTCGATTAATCCCAAGCTTTGGGCCATGAGGCAGGGCACGTTAACCTTACGCGCGTGGACTCTGCGCGAAAGCACAACGGCATCCGCTGCCGTGGATCATAACAAGTCGTAGTGTGTGATAGGGTTGGGCATTTCCGTAAGAGCGTATCCAGCGGCGCTGAGGCCGAGGGTGGAGGGTGCAAATGGCCAGAACAAGTCGAGTGGCGAGCTGTGGGGTGGTGATCGCCGCGTGTGTGCTGCTGGCCAGTTGCGGGGGGTCGGGTTCCGGCGATCCGCCACCGCCACCGTCGAACAGGGCGCCCACCATCACGGTAAGTTCGACGGCTTCGGTTGATGAGAACGTGGCCGGGGCTGTGATTACTTCGGTTGAGACCAGTGATGCCGACGGTGATACGGTCACCGTAACTGTTGATAATGACCGGTTCGAGGTCAGTAACGGTAACCTCAGACTCAAGGAAGGTATATCGCTGGATTATGAGGCTGAGACTTCGGTGACGGTCACGATCACCGCCAACGACGGGGATGATTCCACGACGGCAACGGTAACGATCTCCATCAATGACTTGGGGCCTATCGTAAGGTTCGCGAACGCCACGGTCGAATCCGGCATCACCTTCATGCGCGGTAACGTTGAGACCCCGGTTCACCCCGATTTCAAACAGGATGCGGACACCCGCGAGTTCGGGGGTGGCGTAGCCGCCGGCGACTATGACAACGACGGTTTGGTTGACATGTTCATTGTGCGGGGCGACATAGGTCCCAACCTCCTTTACCGGAATGAGGGCAACAACATTTTTACGGAAGTCGCTGCCGAGGCCGGCTTGGCCTACACCAAGTCAGCCAGCGAGAACCACCGCCACAGCGGGCCGGGTTTTGCGGATATGGACGGCGACGGTGACGTGGATTTGTTCATAGGCGGGCTTGAAGGCGCGCCAGCAATGATCTTCAAGAACAACGGTAATGGAACATTCAGCGACGCGACGGCCGGGTCGGGCATCGACACCATGAATGCCCGCTACACAATTTCTACGGCGTTCGGCGACTATGACCTTGATGGTGATCTGGATATGTTTCTGGCCCACTGGGGGACGCCACGCGAAGTTGGCGCCCAGGTCAATACCGAGAATCTGTGGCGTAACGACACGGTGGGCAATGTGATTCGTTTTGTGGACGTAAGCCTTGTGGCAGGCATTGCACCAAGCATTATCGACGGCGACCCGCAAGAGTCGTTCGCGGACGAAGACCAAGACCATGACTACACCTTCAGTCCCACCTTCGCGCGCATTACCGACGATCGCTATCCCGACATCGTCATCGCAGCCGATTTTCGTACCTCCCGGTACTACGTCAATAACACTGACGGCACGTTCAGCAACTCCACGGATTCGGATGTGATTATTGACCGTAACGGCATGGGTTCGGCGCTGGGCGACTATGACGGCGATGGTGATCTGGACTGGTTTGTGAGCTCAATCTGGAGCACCCCCGACGCGGACAACGTTCAGAAATTCACCGTAGGTAACCGGCTGTATCACAATGACGGCGGCACGTTCTCGGATGTAACAATGGCCGCAGGCGTGCACGACGGCGGTTGGGGCTGGGGTTCGTGCTTTGCGGACTTCGACAACGATGGCAACCTTGATCTTTACCACACTAATGGCTGGGTGGTTCCCTTTGAACCGAGTAATTTTAATGTAGACGTCAGCCGCTTGTTCATGTCCGACGGCGACGGCACTTTCTCGGAACAGGCGCAGGAAGCAGGGCTTTACGACACCGAGCGCGGTCACGGTATCGTGTGCGGCGACTTTGACAACGACGGTGACGTGGACATCTTCCAGATGCACCGAAACGAGAACAACGCGGGCACATTCTGGCGTAACGACACGGCGGTGAACAATCACTTGCGGGTGAAGCTCAACGGCCTTAAGCCCAACACAGCGGCGGCCGGGGCGCGAATCACGATTACGGTAAACGGTGAAGACCAGATGCGCGAAATCATGATCGGCAGCAACTTTACGTCGCAGAATCCTTTGACCCAGGTGTTCGGCCTCGGCAGCAACACGCAGGCCGATCTAACCGTGGAATGGCCGGGCAAAGAGGAAAAGACCACCACCTTGACCAACGTGGCTGCCGGCCAGCTTCACACCATCGATCACCCAGACCTCTAGTTCCCGCCCAAGAACGATCGAACCGCGCGGTTAAGTATCCCGCGGATACTCCAGCAGCATCAAGTAGCTGCCGAGTGTTTCTTGCCCGCGCGATCTGGCACTTGCCCTTGACTCCCGCGTTTCGGATGGTACCGTGCGTTCTGCTTTGAAAGAACCGGCCCTCTATAACAGCAGTGCTTCCGCGTACCTTCAACAACTCATCCACCTACTATTTTCGTCCCCAACTTGTTCATCGAGCAACAAAAAGCTCAAGGTAATTCTTGTATGAGCTATCTCTACCAAGAAAATGACAGCATCCGAAACGCACAACCTACAGCGACTGCGGCGCGCCATCCGGTGCACCGTACAGGTTCCGCTCTCACTGCTGATTGTCAGTCATTGCAGGCGCCACATGCCATGGGCCAGAAGAGCGTTCTTTGGCTTTGGGGACGCCTCGCCACCTCCGTGGCCGCGCGGGGGCGCTGCGCGACTGCGGGGCTGTTTCTAGTCTTTGCCTCGGTGCTGGCGGTACCGGTACCAGCTTTTGGTCAAGATTTGGGAACACTCCACGTTACCGCGTCCACTTTAGCGGAAGCGGGCGGGACGGCCGATGTGGCCGTTCAAATTCTTGGGAATATTGGCAATCAACAGGTAACCTTGGGAATTGGCGACGGCACCGCGGCAGGCGTCGCGGATTTTGTCGTTAGCAGCAATGATAGTGATGTGCATCAAGTCTTGGGGTCTGATAACAGTGTTATCGGTTATCTTGTGGTTCCAGGGGGCAACTACTTCCCCAGCGCCACAATAACGAGCGTTGATGACTCAGTGGCGGATCCCGGCGAGACCATAGGGTTCGTGGTCTTTATCGGCGGTACCAATTCTAACGTTAATTTCACGCTCAACGCAGGAGGTATGGAACCGGCATGTGGTTGTGTCACTATCACCGATGATGATCCGCTTCCTACCGTTGCCATATCGGCATTGCCGTCCGCAGTTAGGGAGGACGCGGGTGCGACCACCGTGAGGGTAGACTGGACGATGAGTGGTACGGCGCTGGGGTGGTCAAGAACGCTGACGGTTTCGGTGGGCGATGTTTCGGGAACGGCGACGCTGCCGGCCAATGATTCGAGCGCCAGCGGCACGGTGGACGTTCGCTATACGCCGGTGAACGACAACCTGTATGAGGGCGACCGGACAGTTGCGGTGAGCGGCAGCGCGGGCGATGTTTCGGTGACGGGCACGACGCTGAGGATTGTGGAGGATGAGTCGCCGCCTACGGTGACTCTGACTTCGGTATCGCCGTCTTCGCTGGACGAGGACGCTGGCCGGACGGCGGTGTCGGTGGGCTGGCGCATGAGCGGCACGGCGCTGAAGGAGCAGCGGACGCTGACGGTTTCGGTGGGCAGCGCCAGCAAGGACTTGATGCTCCCGGCGCGTCATACGGGCGCCAGTGTGAACGGCACGGTGGATGTGAGCTACACGCCGGTGGACAGCGCTTGTTACAGCGGCAACCGGACGGTTTCGGTCAGCGGCGATGCGGGCAGTGACATTCCCGTGACCGGCGCCTCACTGACGATTGTGGACACCGATCCGGCGCCGGCGATTTCTTTGACTTCGGTTTCGCCGCCTTCGCTGGATGAGGACGCCGGCCAGCGGACCGTATCGGTGGGTTGGAGCATGAGCGGCTGTCTGGCTTCTGCAGAAACGCTGACGGTTTCGATCGGTGGCGCTACGGGAACGGCGGCCATTGAGGCCAATGATTCGAGCGCCAGCGGCACGGTGGACGTAGCCTATACGCCGGTGAACGACAACCTGTATGAGGGCGACCGGACAGTTGCGGTGAGCGGCAGCGCGGGCGATGTTTCGGTGACGGGCACGACGCTGACGATTGTGGAGGATGAGTCGCCGCCTACGGTGACTCTGACTTCGGTATCGCCGTCTTCGCTGGACGAGGACGCTGGCCGGACGGCGGTGTCGGTGGGCTGGCGCATGAGCGGCACGGCGCTGAAGGAGCGGCGGACGCTGACGGTTTCGGTGGGCAGCGCCAGCAAGGACTTGATGCTCCCGGCGCGTCATACGGGCGCCAGTGTGAACGGCACGGTGGATGTGAGCTACACGCCGGTGGACAGCGCTTGTTACAGCGGCAACCGGACGGTTTCGGTCAGCGGCGATGCGGGGAGTGACATTCCCGTGACCGGCGCGTATCTGACGATTGTGGACACCGATCCGGCGCCGGTGATTTCTTTGACTTCGGTTTCGCCGCCTTCGCTGGATGAGGACGCCGGCCAGCGGACCGTATCGGTGGGTTGGAGCATGAGCGGCTGTCTGGCTTCTGCAGAAACGCTGACGGTTTCGATCGGTGGCGCTACGGGAACGGCGGCCATTGAGGCCAATGATTCGAGCGCCAGCGGCACGGTGGACGTAGCCTATACGCCGGTGAACGACAACCTGTATGAGGGCGACCGGACAGTTGCGGTGAGCGGCAGCGCGGGCGATGTTTCGGTGACGGACACGACGCTGACGATTGTGGAGGATGAGCCGCCGCCTACGGTGACTCTGACTTCGGTATCGCCGTCTTCGCTGGACGAGGACGCTGGCCGGACGGCGGTGTCGGTGGGCTGGCGCATGAGCGGCACGGCGCTGAAGGAGCAGCGGATGCTGACGGTATCAGTGGGCAGCGCCAGCGAGGACGTGATGCTCCCGGCGCGTCATATGGGCGCCAGTGTGAACGGCACGGTGGATGTGAGCTACACGCCGGTGGATCGCGCTTGTTATAGCGGCAACTGGACGGTTTCGGTCAGCGGCGATGCGGGCAGTGACATTCCCGTGACCGGCGCGTATCTGACGATTGTGGACACCGATCCGGCGCCGGTGATTTCTTTGACCTCGGTTTCGCCGCCTTCGCTGGATGAGGACGCCGGCCAGCGGACCGTATCGGTGGGTTGGAGCATGAGCGGCTGTCTGGCTTCTGCAGAAACGCTGACGGTTTCGATCGGTGGCGCTACGGGAGCGGCGGCCATTGAGGCCAATGATTCGAGCGCCAGCGGCACGGTGGACGTAGCCTATACGCCGGTGAACGACAACCTGTATGAGGGCGACCGGACAGTTGCGGTGAGCGGCAGCGCGGGCGATGTTTCGGTGACGGGCACGACGCTGACGATTGTGGAGGATGAGTCGCCGCCTACGGTGACTCTGACTTCGGTATCGCCGTCTTCGCTGGACGAGGACGCTGGCCGGACGGCGGTGTCGGTGGGCTGGCGCATGAGCGGCACGGCGCTGAAGGAGCAGCGGATGCTGACGGTATCAGTGGGCAGCGCCAGCGAGGACGTGATGCTCCCGGCGCGTCATATGGGCGCCAGTGTGAACGGCACGGTGGATGTGAGCTACACGCCGGTGGATCGCGCTTGTTATAGCGGCAACTGGACGGTTTCGGTCAGCGGCGATGCGGGGAGTGACATTCCCGTGACCGGCACGTATCTGACGATTGTGGACACCGATCCGGCGCCGGTGATTTCTTTGACTTCGGTTTCGCCGCCTTCGCTGGATGAGGACGCCGGCCAGCGGACCGTATCGGTGGGTTGGAGCATGAGCGGCTGTCTGGCTTCTGCAGAAACGCTGACGGTTTCGATCGGTGGCGCTACGGGAACGGCGGCCATTGAGGCCAATGATTCGAGCGCCAGCGGCACGGTGGACGTAGCCTATACGCCGGTGAACGACAACCTGTATGAGGGCGACCGGACAGTTGCGGTGAGCGGCAGCGCGGGCGATGTTTCGGTGACGGGCACGACGCTGACGATTGTGGAGGATGAGTCGCCGCCTACGGTGACTCTGACTTCGGTATCGCCGTCTTCGCTGGACGAGGACGCTGGCCGGACGGCGGTGTCGGTGGGCTGGCGCATGAGCGGCACGGCGCTGAAGGAGGAGCGGACGCTGACGGTATCAGTGGGCAGCGCCAGCGAGGACGTGATGCTCCCGGCGCGTCATACGGGCGCCAGTGTGAACGGCACGGTGGATGTGAGCTACACGCCGGTGGACAGCGCTTGTTACAGCGGCAACCGGACGGTTTCGGTCAGCGGCGATGCGGGCAGTGACATTCCCGTGACCGGCGCGTATCTGACGATTGTGGACACCGATCCGGCGCCGGCGATTTCTTTGACCTCGGTTTCGCCGGCTTCGCTGGATGAAGACGCCGGTCAGCGGACGGTGTCGGTGGGTTGGAGCATGAGCGGCTGTCTGGCTTCTGCAGAAACGCTGACGGTTTCGATCGGTGGCGCTACGGGAGCGGCGGCCATTGAGGCCAATGATTCGAGCGCCAGCGGCACGGTGGACGTAGCCTATACGCCGGTGAACGACAACCTGTATGAGGGCGACCGGACAGTTGCGGTGAGCGGCAGCGCGGGCGATGTTTCGGTGACGGACACGACGCTGACGATTGTGGAGGATGAGCCGCCGCCTACGGTGACTCTGACTTCGGTATCGCCGTCTTCGCTGGACGAGGACGCTGGCCGGACGGCGGTGTCGGTGGGCTGGCGCATGAGCGGCACGGCGCTGAAGGAGCAGCGGATGCTGACGGTATCAGTGGGCAGCGCCAGCGAGGACGTGATGCTCCCGGCGCGTCATATGGGCGCCAGTGTGAACGGCACGGTGGATGTGAGCTACACGCCGGTGGACAGCGCTTGTTATAGCGGCAACTGGACGGTTTCGGTCAGCGGCGATGCGGGCAGTGACATTCCCGTGACCGGCGCGTATCTGACGATTGTGGACACCGATCCGGCGCCGGTGATTTCTTTGACCTCGGTTTCGCCGCCTTCGCTGGATGAGGACGCCGGCCAGCGGACCGTATCGGTGGGTTGGAGCATGAGCGGCTGTCTGGCTTCTGCAGAAACGCTGACGGTTTCGATCGGTGGCGCTACGGGAGCGGCGGCCATTGAGGCCAATGATTCGAGCGCCAGCGGCACGGTGGACGTAGCCTATACGCCGGTGAACGACAACCTGTATGAGGGCGACCGGACAGTTGCGGTGAGCGGCAGCGCGGGCGATGTTTCGGTGACGGACACGACGCTGACGATTGTGGAGGATGAGCCGCCGCCTACGGTGACTCTGACTTCGGTATCGCCGTCTTCGCTGGACGAGGACGCTGGCCGGACGGCGGTGTCGGTGGGCTGGCGCATGAGCGGCACGGCGCTGAAGGAGCAGCGGATGCTGACGGTATCAGTGGGCAGCGCCAGCGAGGACGTGATGCTCCCGGCGCGTCATATGGGCGCCAGTGTGAACGGCACGGTGGATGTGAGCTACACGCCGGTGGACAGCGCTTGTTATAGCGGCAACTGGACGGTTTCGGTCAGCGGCGATGCGGGCAGTGACATTCCCGTGACCGGCGCGTATCTGACGATTGTGGACACCGATCCGGCGCCGGTGATTTCTTTGACCTCGGTTTCGCCGCCTTCGCTGGATGAGGACGCCGGCCAGCGGACCGTATCGGTGGGTTGGAGCATGAGCGGCTGTCTGGCTTCTGCAGAAACGCTGACGGTTTCGATCGGTGGCGCTACGGGAACGGCGGCCATTGAGGCCAATGATTCGAGCGCCAGCGGCACGGTGGACGTAGCCTATACGCCGGTGAACGACAACCTGTATGAGGGCGACCGGACAGTTGCGGTGAGCGGCAGCGCGGGCGATGTTTCGGTGACGGACACGACGCTGACGATTGTGGAGGATGAGCCGCCGCCTACGGTGACTCTGACTTCGGTATCGCCGTCTTCGCTGGACGAGGACGCTGGCCGGACGGCGGTGTCGGTGGGCTGGCGCATGAGCGGCACGGCGCTGAAGGAGCAGCGGATGCTGACGGTATCAGTGGGCAGCGCCAGCGAGGACGTGATGCTCCCGGCGCGTCATATGGGCGCCAGTGTGAACGGCACGGTGGATGTGAGCTACACGCCGGTGGACAGCGCTTGTTATAGCGGCAACTGGACGGTTTCGGTCAGCGGCGATGCGGGCAGTGACATTCCCGTGACCGGCGCGTATCTGACGATTGTGGACACCGATCCGGCGCCGGTGATTTCTTTGACCTCGGTTTCGCCGCCTTCGCTGGATGAGGACGCCGGCCAGCGGACCGTATCGGTGGGTTGGAGCATGAGCGGCTGTCTGGCTTCTGCAGAAACGCTGACGGTTTCGATCGGTGGCGCTACGGGAACGGCGGCCATTGAGGCCAATGATTCGAGCGCCAGCGGCACGGTGGACGTAGCCTATACGCCGGTGAACGACAACCTGTATGAGGGCGACCGGACAGTTGCGGTGAGCGGCAGCGCGGGCGATGTTTCGGTGACGGGCACGACGCTGACGATTGTGGAGGACGAGCCGCCGCCTACGGTGACTCTGACTTCGGTATCGCCGTCTTCGCTGGACGAGGACGCTGGCCGGACGGCGGTGTCGGTGGGCTGGCGCATGAGCGGCACGGCGCTGAAGGAGCAGCGGATGCTGACGGTATCAGTGGGCAGCGCCAGCGAGGACGTGATGCTCCCGGCGCGTCATATGGGCGCCAGTGTGAACGGCACGGTGGATGTGAGCTACACGCCGGTGGATCGCGCTTGTTATAGCGGCAACTGGACGGTTTCGGTCAGCGGCGATGCGGGGAGTGACATTCCCGTGACCGGCACGTATCTGACGATTGTGGACACCGATCCGGCGCCGGTGATTTCTTTGACTTCGGTTTCGCCGCCTTCGCTGGATGAGGACGCCGGCCAGCGGACCGTATCGGTGGGTTGGAGCATGAGCGGCTGTCTGGCTTCTGCAGAAACGCTGACGGTTTCGATCGGTGGCGCTACGGGAACGGCGGCCATTGAGGCCAATGATTCGAGCGCCAGCGGCACGGTGGACGTAGCCTATACGCCGGTGAACGACAACCTGTATGAGGGCGACCGGACAGTTGCGGTGAGCGGCAGCGCGGGCGATGTTTCGGTGACGGGCACGACGCTGACGATTGTGGAGGATGAGCCGCCGCCTACGGTGACTCTGACTTCGGTATCGCCGTCTTCGCTGGACGAGGACGCTGGCCGGACGGCGGTGTCGGTGGGCTGGCGCATGAGCGGCACGGCGCTGAAGGAGCAGCGGATGCTGACGGTATCAGTGGGCAGCGCCAGCGAGGACGTGATGCTCCCGGCGCGTCATATGGGCGCCAGTGTGAACGGCACGGTGGATGTGAGCTACACGCCGGTGGATCGCGCTTGTTATAGCGGCAACTGGACGGTTTCGGTCAGCGGCGATGCGGGGAGTGACATTCCCGTGACCGGCACGTATCTGACGATTGTGGACACCGATCCGGCGCCGGTGATTTCTTTGACTTCGGTTTCGCCGCCTTCGCTGGATGAGGACGCCGGCCAGCGGACCGTATCGGTGGGTTGGAGCATGAGCGGCTGTCTGGCTTCTGCAGAAACGCTGACGGTTTCGATCGGTGGCGCTACGGGAGCGGCGGCCATTGAGGCCAATGATTCGAGCGCCAGCGGCACGGTGGACGTAGCCTATACGCCGGTGAACGACAACCTGTATGAGGGCGACCGGACAGTTGCGGTGAGCGGCAGCGCGGGCGATGTTTCGGTGACGGGCACGACGCTGACGATTGTGGAGGATGAGTCGCCGCCTACGGTGACTCTGACTTCGGTATCGCCGTCTTCGCTGGACGAGGACGCTGGCCGGACGGCGGTGTCGGTGGGCTGGCGCATGAGCGGCACGGCGCTGAAGGAGCAGCGGATGCTGACGGTATCAGTGGGCAGCGCCAGCGAGGACGTGATGCTCCCGGCGCGTCATATGGGCGCCAGTGTGAACGGCACGGTGGATGTGAGCTACACGCCGGTGGATCGCGCTTGTTATAGCGGCAACTGGACGGTTTCGGTCAGCGGCGATGCGGGGAGTGACATTCCCGTGACCGGCACGTATCTGACGATTGTGGACACCGATCCGGCGCCGGTGATTTCTTTGACTTCGGTTTCGCCGCCTTCGCTGGATGAGGACGCCGGCCAGCGGACCGTATCGGTGGGTTGGAGCATGAGCGGCTGTCTGGCTTCTGCAGAAACGCTGACGGTTTCGATCGGTGGCGCTACGGGAGCGGCGGCCATTGAGGCCAATGATTCGAGCGCCAGCGGCACGGTGGACGTAGCCTATACGCCGGTGAACGACAACCTGTATGAGGGCGACCGGACAGTTGCGGTGAGCGGCAGCGCGGGCGATGTTTCGGTGACGGACACGACGCTGACGATTGTGGAGGATGAGCCGCCGCCTACGGTGACTCTGACTTCGGTATCGCCGTCTTCGCTGGACGAGGACGCTGGCCGGACGGCGGTGTCGGTGGGCTGGCGCATGAGCGGCACGGCGCTGAAGGAGGAGCGGACGCTGACGGTATCAGTGGGCGGTACATCGGGAACGGCGAACCTCCCGCCCGATCTCACGAGTGTGAGTGGCACAGTTTCTTTGTCGCTCACGCCGGTGGACAGCGCTTGTTACAGCGGCGACCGGACACTTCCGGTCAGCGGCGATGCGGGCAGTGACATTCCCGTGACCGGCGCGTATCTGACGATTGTGGACACCGATCCGGCGCCGGCGATTTCTTTGACCTCGGTTTCGCCGGCTTCGCTGGATGAAGACGCCGGTCAGCGGACGGTGTCGGTGGGTTGGAGCATGAGCGGCTGTCTGGCTTCTGCAGAAACGCTGACGGTTTCGATCGGTGGCGCTACGGGAGCGGCGGCCATTGAGGCCAATGATTCGAACGCCCGCGGCACGGTGGACGTTCGCTATACGCCGGCGAACGACAACCTGTATGAGGGCGACCGGACAGTTGCGGTGAGCGGCAGCGCGGGCGATGTTTCGGTGACGGACACGACGCTGAGGATTGTGGAGGATGAGTCGCCGCTGGACCCGACCCCGCCGATGTATTGGGAGTCTTCGGTGGCCGGATCTTCGCTGAGGATGTGGTATGACGAGGATTTAAATTCGACTTTGCCGGATGATGAGGCCAACCCGCTGACTGGCGCTTACACGGTCACGGCCAGCCGGTCGAGCCCTGAGGTCAGCGCCGTTTCGATCAGCGGCAGGACCGTGACCTTGACGTTGTCGCCGGCTGTTGAATACGGTGAGACGGTAACGGTTTCGTATGACGCATCGTCTGCGGGCTCCCACCCGGTTAAGGATGTCGCCGGCAATCGTGCGGTCAATTTTACCGGTGAGGCGGTGACGAACAACACGCCGCTGCCGCAAGTGACGGTGTCATTTGATGCGGCGGACTTTGAGGCGGAGGAAGGTGAAGCTTCAGTGGTCGTAAAGGTAACGCTCAGTTCCGATCCGCAGCGTGATGTACCGATTACGGTACAAGCAACGCCCCAGAAAGGCGCCACTGCCCAGGGAGAACCGGGCGCGGACTACTCCGGCGTTCCGGCGAAAGTGATGTTTGCCCCTGGAGTAACGGTTCAGACCTTCAGCGTCCTGGCCATCGATGACCAAGTGGATGACGATGGCGAGCGTGTGGATTTGAGTCTGGGGACATTGCCGGACGGCGTGTCGGCCGGCGACCACAGCACCGCGAGCGTGGCGTTGATTGACAACGATCCGGATCCCGAGGTGACGCTGTGGGTGTCGCCGGCTTTGATCAATGAGAACGGGGGTGTGAGCACGGTCACGGCGAGTTTGGATCATGCGTCGAGTGAGGCGACGGAGGTGAGAGTGAGTGCAGCGCCGGTTTTGCCGGCGGTTGCGGGTGACTTTACGCAAAGCGGCGCCCTGCTGACGATTGCCGCGGGCGCCACGTCCAGCACCGGTACGGTGACCATCACAGCGAATGACAACAGCGTCGATGCGCCGGACAAGACAGTGACGGTATCGGCCACGGCTTCCAACACGGAGGGTCTGGCGGGGAATCCGGATGATGTCTCGCTGACGATACAAGATGATGAGCCATCGCCAACAGTAACGCTGGCGCTGTCATCAGCTTCGGTCAGTGAGAACGGCGGTGTAAGCACGGTCACGGCGAGTTTGAGTCATGCCTCGAGTCAGGATACGACTTTGACGGTGTCGGGGACGGCGGTTTCGCCGGCGGTTGCGGGTGACTTTGAGCAGAGCGGCGCTGCGCTGACGATTGTGGCGGGGTCTCTAACCAGCACCGGTACGGTGACCCTTACGGCGGTGGACAATGACGTATATGCGCCGGATAAGACGGTGACAGTATCGGCCACGGTTTCCAACACGCAGGGCTTGGCGGGGAACCCGGCAGACGTCACGCTGACGATTGAAGAGGACGATCCGTCGATAACGGTTGGGTTGTCGTCGGCGACCCATACGGTTTCGGAGGCAGGTTCCTCCGTCGTCGTGACGGTGCGGTTGAGCGCGGCGGCGGGCGGCACAGAGACGGTCGATTATGCGACGGCCGACGGTACGGCGAAAGCGGGGGAGGACTACACGTCCACATCGGGCACGCTGACCTTTACGTCGGGCCAGTTGGAGCAGACCGTCTTGGTGCCGATCACGGAGGATTCCGTGGACGAGGACAACGAGTCCTTCACGCTGCGGTTGAGCAATCCGGTCAACGCGATGCCGGGCGCCACGGCGTCGTCTACGGTGACGATTGAAGATAACGACGAGCGTGGCGTGATGGTAACGCCGGTTTCGCTTTCGGTGGACGAGGGCGATACGGTGGGAGACGTCTATGAGGTAGTTCTTAACAGTCAGCCGGTTGCGACGGCGCCGGGTGGGTCGGCCGTAGTGACGGTGGCGGTGACGATAGAAGATGCCCAGGACACGGAGGTAGAAGTTTCGCCTGTGAGTTTGACGTTTACGGCCAATGACTGGTATACCGCACAGACCGTGAAGGTCACCGCGAGTCACGATGACGATTACGTGGATGATGCGGCGACGCTGACACACGCGGTCTCAGGCGGCGACTACGACTCGGTGACCGCCGAGTCGGTTGAGGTCACCGTGATTGACGACGATGTGATGGCGCTGACGGTCAGTTTCGATCCGGCGGCGTTGTCGGTTGACGAAGGGGAGACAGGCGAAGTGACGCTTAAGATCGTAGCATCGCTGCTGCCGGTGGAAGCCGTTGGTTATCGGGTGTTCACGCAGGACGGGACGGCGGAACGGCTGGTGGATTACACGCCGGTAGTGCCGGGATTTGAGGAGGCTCCGCGCGCCGAGTTTAAGGCCGAGCCCGACGGCAGTTACCTGTATAAACGGATTTTTGAGTTGCGCACGCTGGAGGACACGGCGGTCGAGGAGGACGAGACCTTTCATTTTGACATTACGCGGCTGGTAGACAGGAGCGGGGGCCATTTTTCCGTGCAAGTGGAAGGCGACGAAGACGGGATGGAAGTGACGATTGCGGATGATGACCTGCCGCCACCGACATCGGTGACGCTTTCCGTTAATCCCACGACCGTTGCGGAGGACTCAGGTGCGACGCTGTTGACGGTGACCGGGACGCTGGATCAGGCGGCTATCCAGGATACGCAGGTTATGGTGGCGTTGAGCGATGATGGCACGGTGAGCGCCGCGGATTTTGAGCCGGCTTCGGTAACGCTGACGGTTTTGGCGAGGCAGATGAGTGGCGAGGCGGAGATTACGCTAATGCCGGTGAACGATAAGGTCGTGGAGGATGACGAGACTGTCCTGGTGGACGGTACGGCGGCCGGTCTGGATGTGACGGCGGCGGCAGTCACGATTAGCAACGACGATGTGCCGGTATGGAGCCTGACGGCGAGTTCGGCCACGATTGAGGAGGCCGGCGGCGAGGTGACGCTGACGGTCAGCGCGGGCGATGTGACGTTCCCAGGCATTCAATCCTTCGATCTTGAGGTCAGCGGCACAGCGACGTTGGATAGCGACTACACGCTGGCAAGCCCTGTGACGCTTGCGGTCGGTGACTCTTCGGTTGAGACGGCGCTTGTCGCCTTGGCGGACACGGTGGCCGATCCGGATGAGACGGTGATCATTACGGCCAGCCGCAACGGCACGCAAATCGGCATGCCGGTAACGGTGACGATTGAGGAGATCGCGGCGGGGGTTTGTGGCAGGACCGAGCTGGTTCGGGATGCGATCGTGGCGGCGGTGCCGGATGTGCAAGTTTGCGCGAACGTGACTGCAACGCATCTGGCGGGCATCACCGAACTTGCGGTGCACGATCTGGACTTGACGACACTGCAGGCGGGCGATTTCGCGGGCTTGAGTGGGCTTGAGGAGTTGCTCTTGGACGGCAGCGGGCTTACGGCGCTGCCGGGGGGCATCTTCGATGGGCTCACGGAACTGACCAAGCTCAACTTGGCGGACAACGCGCTGGCGGGTTTGACGGCCGGGGTGTTTGATCAGCTGACCCGGCTCACCGAGTTGTCCTTGGCGGACAACGCGTTAAGCAGCTTGCCGGGGGGTATTTTTGATCGGCTGGGTGCGCTGACCAAGCTCAAGCTGCAAGACAATGGCTTGACTATTCTTCCGGCGCGTGTTTTTGCTGAGTTGAGCGGATTGCAGGAGCTGTATCTGACGTCCAATGATCTCAGCCGTTTGAGCGCGGGCGATTTCTCGGGTCTGACGGCGTTGCGGCAGCTATCGCTGTCTTCCAACCAGTTGACCGAGTTGCCGGCGGGTATTTTTGACGGCCTGGGGGAACTGCGAGGGCTGTTTCTCACTTCCAACCAGTTGAGTAGCCTGCGCGCGAGCGATTTTGCCGGGCTGACGCAGTTGACGCGGCTGTTCCTTGCGAACAACGCATTGACCGAGCTGCCGGCGGGGTTTTTCGATGGGAAGTCGGTTCTGACGACGCTCCGGCTGCAGGGTAACACCGCGAATCCGTTGCCGCTGGAGGTCACGCTGGTGAAGGACGGTCCGGGGGAGTTCAAGGCGGTGGCGCCGGTGGGCGCGCCGTATTCGCTGGAGCTGGAGGTGTCGGTCAGCCGTGCGGGAACCATTGAAGGCGATGCCACGATGATCACGATTGACGCCGGGGCGCTGGAGAGCACCCCGCTTGGGGTGGCGCGGGTGGAAGGCGAGACGGATGCGGTAACGGTGAATATCGACCGGCTGCCCGTTCTGCTGGCGGGCCATGAAGGCTATGTGCTGACCCGGGACGCCACCTTGCCGCGCACGATTCTTGTTTCCGCCGATGCGAGCTTGAGTGCTCTTTCGCTCAGCGCCGGGGTCCTGGATCCGGTGTTTGTTTCGGGCACCACGGAGTATGCGGCCTCGGTGGGCGCGAGTGTTTCGCGGATCACTGTGACGCCACAGACGAGTCACGCATCCGCCACGGTGAACTACTTCGACGCCGACGACATGGAGATCGTTGACGCCGACACCACTGTGGATGGGCATCAGGTGGATCTGACGGCCGGCGGCAACACGATTGCGGTAAAGGTGACGGCCGTAGATGAGGTGACCAGCCAGACCTATACGGTCGTGGTGACCCGCCAAGCCACGGCGGCGGTTTCGATTGCCGCGGTGGCGAGTCCGGTGACAGAAGGGACCGCCGCGGCGTTCACGCTGACGCGGGAAGGTTCCGCGCAGTCGGAGTTGACGGTCTTCGTTAACGTCAGACAGGAAGGCATGGTGCTGGCAGACTCCGATGATGAGGCGGCGCCCATCGCGGTGACGTTTGCCGTGGATGAGTCCGTCCATGCGCTGGCGGTGGATACCGACGACGACGACATCGACGAGGCTTTGTCCGGCTTTCCGCAGCTTGCCGGGCGCGTCGCTGCCACGCTGCAGGCCGGTTCGGGTTATGAGGCGGTGGCCGGTAAGGAAAGCGCAACGATTGACGTGGCAGACGACGATGTGCCGGCGTGGGCGGTGGAGGCGGACCCGATCCGGATCGGAGAAGTCGGGGGCGTTGCCACGCTGACGGTGAGCACCGGCGGGGTGGTGACCTTCAAGGAAGCGCAAACGATCACTTTGACCCTAAGCGGAACGGCAACCGCGGGGACCGACTATACGGTCCACGGCGCGAGTCCGACATCCACGCCGCAGTCCTACGAACTAACACTGCCGATCGGTTCGGCGTCGGTGACCGCGACGTTTAAGGCGATCAAGGATTCGGTGACCGAGGACAAGGAGAAGATCCACATCGCCGTGAACCGTGGGAGCGAGGCGCTCGGCACGGTGGTGGTGCGGATCGTCGAAGGGATTTGTGGCCGCACGCCGGAGGTGCATGCGGCGATTCGCACCGAGCTTGGAATCAGCGATTGCGCCGATGTCGGAGCGACGGACTTGGACGGCGTTGAGGAACTGGATTTGGCGAACCAGGGTATCGAGGCGTTTAAGCCGGGTGACTTTGCCGGTCTTACGGGTCTTACGGATCTCAACTTGAACAACAATACATTGACGGCTGTGGCGGGCGTGGTGGAACTGCCGGGCGATCTGTTTGCCGGTCTGGACGCGCTTTTGGTACTTGAGTTGAAGCAGATGGGCATGACCCGGCTGCCGGCGGAGATTTTCTCTGGCCTGACGAAGCTGACCGACCTCAACTTGCGAGGCAATCACCTGACCGGGCTTCCGGCGAACGTGTTCGCTGGGCTGGCAAAGCTTAGGACGTTGAACTTGCGGGACAACAGATTGAGCAATCTGCCCGACGAGGTGTTTGCGGACCTGACCGCCTTGATGACGCTGAATCTGAGGCTGAACAGTCTCACTGGCGTGCCGGATGGTACTTTTGCCGGTTTATCAAACCTCAATAGCCTATTGCTGAATCAATCAGGCGGTGGGACGCTGTCGCTCTCGGTGACGCTTGAGAAGGTGGACGCGAATGAGTTCAAGGCGGTTCTGCCGGCGGGTGCGCCATTTGACGTGATTCTACCGGTCTCCGCCAACAGTGCAGGTTCGATTGATGAAGGTGCGGAGACCCTTACGATCGGCAAAGGCGAGGTGCGAAGCGCTACGCTGGCCGTATCCCGCGGGGAGGGCGAAACGGCTGCCGTAGACGTGCAGATCGGCGAGTTGCCGCCGATTCCCGGCACGCACGCAGGTTATCGGCTGGACAAGCCCACGGATGCGCTTGTGGTGCTGGCGGCGGAGGCCGTCTTGCCGACGCTGCCGACGCTGTCGGTGGCGGACGCAAGCATTGCGGAATCGGCCGGTGCTCCGGTTGTTTTTACCGTGACATTGACAGGATCGGCGCAGGGGACCGTTACGGTGGACCATGTAACAGCGGACGGGACGGCGCTGGCGCGCAATGAATTACAGCCCAACGGGGACTATACGAAGGTCCAGGACACGCTGACGTTCACCGACGGGGAGACCGAAAAGACGATCTCGGTGCCGGTGTTCAGTGATGAAGTGAACGAAGGCGCCGAGACGTTTACGCTGACGCTGTCCAATCCCATCGGCGCGCGAATTGTCGGTGGCGTGGCCACGGGCACGATCGAGAACACGGGCCCGCTGCCGCAAGCCTGGCTGGTGCGCTTTGGGCGCACGGTGGCCAGCCATGTGGCCGAGGGCGTGGAAGAACGGCTTACGCAATCGGAGAGTCCTCCTCCGCACGCCACCTTTGCCGGCCTTCGGATTCCGTTTGGCGACGGCACCGTGGCGGGCCAGGAGCCCACGCAACGCCTGGGGTATCCGAATTACGGGCGTCAGTCCTGGGATCCGGATCCCCGCTTTGGACACGCGCCGTATGGGCGGTCCTCGCCGGGTGGGTTGCAGGATGCGCCGATCGGCTCTTCACGGGGCCTGAGGTCGCGCGATCTACTGCTGGGCAGTTCGTTCTTGATCCACTTGGGCCGCAAGGATGCGGACCAGGACGCCCGAAGCTGGACATTGTGGGGCCGGGGGATGGCGACGCGCTTTGATAGCCGCGAGGAGACTCTTGCGTTAGACGGCGAGGTCGCAACGTATATGTTCGGTGCGGATACCGCCTGGGAGAAGTGGCTTGCCGGCGTAGCGCTGGCGCACAGCAGTGGCGATGGGAGCTATGACTCCTCGAGCGCGGGCCTATCCGAGCGAGGCGAGCTTGAAAGCTCGCTGACCAGCGTGCATCCGTATGTGCGCTTTACCGTCAGTGAGCGCGTCTCGGCCTGGGGCGTGCTCGGCTACGGGCGCGGCGACCTGACGCTCCACCGGGGCGAAACGGCAACCTGGAACACGCCCACGTCGATGCAGATGGCCGCGGCTGGCGTCCGAGGGGTGCTCAAACCCGCGGCGCTTACCGGCGGGTTCGAGTTGGCGCTACGCAGCGATGTACTGTGGGCCTCGACAGGCTCGGCGGCCTCCGAGAATGATGCCGGGCGCTTGGCGGCGTCCGAGGGCGAAGCCCGCCGTGTGCGCTTGATCCTGGAGGGCTCGCGCACCGTATCGATCGGAACCCGCACGCTGACGCCGAGTATGGAACTGGGGCTAAGGCACGATGCCGGGGATGCCGAGACCGGAACCGGCGTGGAGATCGGTGGCGGACTGAGATTGACTGATCCCACCTTGGGGCTGACTGTGGAGGTCAAGGCGCGCGGTTTGATTGCGCATCAGGACGCCGAGTACCGCGAATGGGGCGCGAGCGCGGCATTGCGCCTGAACCCCGGCGCCTCCGGCCGCGGGCTGATGCTCACGCTGACGCCAACCTGGGGCGCGCCGTTAAGCGGCACGCAACGGCTGTGGTCGCAGCGCGATGTGCAGAACCTTACGGCGGGCCGTGACTTTGCGCCATCGGAAGGCCTGAATGCCGAGATCGGCTATGCGCTCGACGGGCCTAAGGGCCTGGGTATGCAAACGCCCTACGCAGCGCTGTCGCTGGGCGATGCCGGAAGCCGAACGCTACGAGTGGGCTGGCGGCTGGCGGCAGGTCCCAAAGGCAACTTGAATATCGAAGCCATGCGCCGTCAAACTGCACGGAACGACGCCCCCGCCGAACATGGAATACTGCTAAGAGCCGCAATGCGCTGGTAACCAGAATGGGGCCGAGGACATTCCGTCCTCGGCCCCATTGTTGTGAGCGCGTCTTCGGCTGCGGAAGCACAGGAGCGATAGCGCTACTTGACCGGTTGCACATTGGAATGGACTGAGACGCAGACTAATTTGATCTCGAAAGGACGAATTACGCTGCTATTTCCCTGACAATACCGGCCTCCGCCTAGTCAGCTCGGAAACCCGTTTTCTGTAGACGCCGGGTTGCCAAGACTGCGTCCAATAATGCCTAGGCTATTCTCGTACTTCTTGACCAACTCCCGGGATGAGCCCGGCGGGTTCGTCCTTCCATGGAGCCCTATATCTAATCGGAGCGGCGCACGTCAAGTGGTACTTTTGACGACATACAAACCGTTATGCGCGGCCTTAGTCGCGGCCCATTTTTGAATGGCCGGGACAGCCCCTGAAATCGTACCGGGAAAGCTCGAAGAAGAGATGCGCCGGCCCTATCTGGACTACGCGATGTCCGTCATCGTGGGCCGGCAGAGGCGCGCAGGTGTTTTCGAAAAGCGCGGGGCGCAATAATCGGTACGGAGAATGTCTTCGCGAGAGCGAGCAAATCCTTGTCACAAGTAACCAGGGCGTCTGCCTTGGCGGCCAGGGCCAGTTCCAGAAAGGGGCGGTCGTGAGGCTCGCGGCAGTGAGGAACCTTGGTCCGCGTTGGCGCCGTGACGGTTTCGCACCACGGCAGATAGTCGCCAAGCAAGTCCTCGCGTTCACTGGCTGCCAAGCGAAACCTGGAATAGGACAGAACCCGGATCAGCTCCGCCGTAGTGTCTCTGCTGACTAACGAAGTTCTGAACAAGTCCATTCTGTCATAATTTGCGGTAGGTTGGCGGAGTGTAAGGACGGGTCATGGAACAAGCGACATTTGCGGAACTGGAGCATGAGGTAAAGAAGCGCCGGACGCGTCGGGAACTGTTTCTTGAGAAGATGGACCGGCTGATTCCGTTCGGGTATGGCAAGGTGCGCTACCGGGGGCTTTCGAAGAACACCCAGCGCATCGCTTTGCTGCTCGGTTTCACCAATCTGCTCATCGCCGGGCGCTATGCGCCGGCTTGACTGGCGGGTCAGTGCACCCGAAAACCGCCGAAAGGCGGCGGATTCGCTTGCCAGGCCGCCATTTGAGCGTTTTTCGGGGCATGTGAGCCGTTGGTTCGCCACTCCGGCAGGACCTTTCGCGTCGAAACTATATGCAACGGCGCCGGACATCGCAAAAATCAGGGTTGTTCAGACCTTCCTTAGTTCCCGCTCAGAAGTGATTGAACCGCATTGTTCGGTATAGCTGATCGCGCCCGCGGCATCAGGCCTGTACGAGAATCAACCCGGCAAGCCCGAGGATGAGGGCGCCGAGCACCCCGCCCTGGATCCACACGGCGTGATACATATCAGCGCGCAAAGCGGTGATGGCCGCATCCAATTGGTACTTGGTGGCCATGTCGCGGATGTCGGACTTGGTGACCATGTTCTCGGTCACATGCGCTTTCAGATCGGCAAAATCCTGAACCATCTGCATGGTGAGACTGTTTGCCTGAATCACGGTCTGAACCACTGCCTCCGCCTGCCTCTATGGCTTGTTACCGAATAATCTTGGGTCTACGCGCGCCGGCACACCGCCGTGAATAATGATCCTGGAGAAATCGGCGTGCATCTGATTGAACAATAGATTGGATTCGTGTGGCGAAACCACCGACGGCGCCCATAGAACAACCGATTCGCCGCGATCGTACCAGTCGTTCCCAATGGCGCGATATTGCGAATAGCCGCGCGCTTTGGGAGGTGGCAGGCGCGTCCGGTCAAGCCTCTCCTGATTGATGCTATCCGGAATGTCCACTACCACGCATAGAAGAGCCGGTGGCAGTGCGCTGCTTTGCCAATGCACAAGGCTCTCAAGCATGGCGAGCGCAAACGATTCGGCTGCATGCACTACCCAGCGTCCCGGACTGATCCAGCGACTGCCCCAACGATATGTGCCGGAGCCGTCGAATGAAGGATATTCGGGACTTACGATTCTGTAGGCGCGAGAATGGTTCTTAGGCGGGGAGCCCATGAAGTCCGCGTTCGATGATTTCCTCGACCTGGCGTCCGCCAATTTCCGTAAGAGCCACGTCGAATGGGGTGCGACTGTGGAGTTCCGGATGCGCGCCGGCCATAAATCGCGTAGCGGCAGCAGGATCCTCAAATACCGACAAGGCGAGCGCATACAAGCGCGCCAGCCGTTCGGTAGTCTCGCTTACTTGCGTGTTGAAGCGATCAACGCGGTTGTAGGTAGCGCGCGGGACGATCTTGTTGCGGAGCTGGACCGCCAGCTCACCGGGTTGGGTGGCCTTTAGCGTCGCGATAAAGGTGTCCAGCGCGGGCTTGGGCATGCCCTCTCGCACGATGTTGTCAAGCTCCCACATGCTTTTTACACGGCGTCCGAGAACTTGTGGCCCGCCCAATACGTCTGCGATTTGTTCGGCTGCAATGCTCATATGAGGCAAAGTAACATCTCACATGAGCCAATGTCAAACCCGCCGTATCAAGCCTGTACCAGAATCAGCCCGGCAAGCCCGAGGATGAGGGCGCCAAGCACCCCGCCCTGGATCCACAGGGCGTGATGCATGTCAGCATGCATTGCGGCAAAGGCTGCATCCAATTGGTCCCTTAGATGCTCCTTGGTGGCCATGTCGCGGATGTCGGACTTGGTGGCCAACGTTGCTACGGTCTCGTCAAAGCGCGCCCGCGTCACCATGTCCTTGAGATCGGACTTGGTGGCCAACGTTGCTACGGTCTCGTCAAAGTGCGCCCGCGTCACCATGTCCTTGAGGTCGGACTTGGTGGCCATGTCGCGGATGTCAGCCTTGGTGACCATGTTCTTGAGGTCGTATTGGCCCAGGGTTTCGGCCAGATAGGCTTTGGTGACCATGTTCTCGGTCACGTGCGCTTTCAGATCGGCAAAATCCTGAACCATCTGCATGGTGAGACTGTTTGCCTGAATCACGGTCTGAACCACTGCCTCTGCCTGCTCGGCTCGAAAACCGGTTTTCTGTAGCCGGCGCGTTGCCGAGATTGCGTCAAATGATGCCTGCGCCATTTTCGTACTCCTTGACGAATTCCGTGGACGAGCCTGGCGAGCTCGTCCTTCCAAGAGCCTTTATAGCGTGTGGGCGCAGGGCGGGTCAAGAGGAAGAATTAGTGGGACGTCTGGGCGGAGGGCAGTTGGGCGATCTGCTGTTCTAGCTGAAGCAGGGACGGGTGGTCCGGCCAGCCGGCACGGGCAGGCTGCTTGAGTTTTTCACACAGTGTTGAGAGTTCGCCGAGATCCAGCCCCAGCGGCGCCGGGGCGGCTAAAGCCTGGAGCGCGCCCTCAATGAAAATCCATCTTGGGCGAAAGCTCGGTCTCGAAGAACTTGATGTAATGATCGGGCTGCCTCCGCACCCATTTGTGCTTGCCGGCCGTGACTTCCGCCAGACGGGCCCGCAAAGCACCCGGGTGTTCAAGCGGTTTGTTTGTCTTGGAGTCCAAAAAATCGGATTGGCGATGGCCAGGCTGATAGGCGATAGCCGTCCCTCCGATCAGTCATAGCGCGGGTCAAGCCGGCCCAGGTGTTTCCAGACATACTGGATTTTCGGCCCCAGGCATTCAGGATGTTCCTGTTCCATGGGGTCAGTAAACGAGTGGATAGACCTGCCCGTTTACATCATCCCAGCACCATAAGACCTTCTCGTCTTCGCCGGTCGGCAGGATTTCCTTCGGGTCAAATTCCTGGTGTTCATTGCCGAACCCAACATTGTTGCGCCTGTAGTTGCGCAACCCCCATCCGTCAGCGAACTTCTCAGGCGCCGGCGGGCTGTTCAGGTCCCCTTCCGTGACCCGCATCCAGTATCGCCACGGCTCTTGATCGAGCGCGCTTACGCCGATGCTCTCAATGAGCGCTTGAATGCGCTTCTTTCCGACAGCCGCAAGAAACCGGTCTGCGAGTTCGTGACAGCCGGTCTCCCAAGACCCCAAATGGTTGACAATTGCGCACAAGGCACTTGTTTCATTGTGAACCGGGCGTCCGGCAAAAGTGGGGGTTTGCCACAACGATGCGCGGCATAGCTGTTCCCACAGGCCAGGGTGTTGCCGCAGCGCCGCTACAGTATCACGGACGGCCGGCTCATTGGCTGGAGCAATGTTCAGTATGGAACGAGAATCCACAGTCCGAAAGTATATCGGGCGGCTTCGCCCTTCAGATTCCTGAACGGTTTACAGTTCTCTGAACAGCGCAAGGCGCTGGGCGTCAGTCACTCGGAACTTGCCTGTCCCACTTGGGAAGCAGAAATGCTTAACGGGGGAATCCCTTCGTCACAGGCTCTGGCTGAGCGGCTGATCGCGGCGGGCTATGCAGGGATGCTGGTCAGGAGCTTCGCTGCGGGGACGGGGCGCGGGGATAGCAATCTTGTGCTCTGGAAATGGGGCTCTGCCCGGCCAAGCCGCGTAAGTTTGATTGACGAGGAAGGCCGCTTGCCGGGCGGATCGGGAACCTGACTGGTTCGGGCGCCCTTAGTGGGAACGGCCGCAGGAAATTGTGGGAACGGCCGCAGAAAATTGCGCGCGCAATGATAGAATCAGCACCGTTGAAACCGTTATGCGCCGCCTTAGTCGCGGCGCATTTTTTGAATGGCCGGGACAGCCCCCGAAATCGTACCGGTAAAGCTCGAAGAAGAGATGCGCCGGTCCTATCTGGACTACGCGATGTCCGTCATCGTGGGCCGGGCTCTCCCCGACGTTCGCGACGGCCTCAAGCCGGTTCATCGCCGCATCCTTCACGCCATGCGGGAACTGGGCAACCTGCATGACCGGCCGTACAAGAAATCGGCGCGGATCGTTGGTGATGTCATAGGCCGATATCATCCGCATGGCGATACGGCCGTGTACGACGCGATCGTTCGCATGGCTCAGGATTTCTCGTTGCGCTATCCGTTGGTGGATGGACAGGGAAACTTTGGTTCGATGGACGGGGATGCCCCCGCGGCCATGCGCTACACGGAAATCCGGATGGCGCCCATAGCCGCTTTGATGCTGACCGACATCGAGCGCTCGACTGTCGATTTTGTCGACAACTACGACGGCGCCGAGAAAGAACCCACGGTCCTGCCGGCGCGCCTTCCCAATCTGCTGGTCAATGGCGCTTCCGGCATTGCGGTGGGGATGGCCACCAATATTCCGCCTCACAATTTGCGCGAGGTGATAGACGCGTCGCTGGCCTTGAGCTACAACCCGGATATCGAGATTGCGGAGTTGATGGAGTACGTGCCCGGCCCGGATTTTCCGACGGCTGCGCAGATCGTGGGCGATACCGGCATGACCGAGGCCTACCACACCGGCCGCGGATCAATTCTGTTGAGAGCGCTGGCGGACGTCGAGGAGGGGGATGCGCGCAACTCGATTGTGATCACCGAGTTGCCCTACCGGGTCAACAAGGCCCGCTGCGTTGAAAAGATCGCCATGCTGGCTCGCAAGAAGGAGATTCTGGGGATCCACGAGGTACGGGACGAATCCGACAAGGACGGATTGCGGATGGTGGTGGAGTTGCGCCGCGATGCCAGCGCGGACATCGTGCTCAACAACCTGTATCGCCGCACGCCGCTGGAATCGAGTTTCGGTATCAACATGGTGGCGCTGTGCGGTGGGCGGCCGCAGCTGTTGAACCTCAAGCAGATGCTGGAACATTTCCTGGATCATCGGCGTGACGTCGTTACACGGCGCAGCGTTCATGATCTTCGCCAGGCCAAGGCGCGTGGGCATGTGCTCGAAGGACTCACCGTGGCGCTGGCCAACATCGATGAAGTCGTGGCCCTGATCAAGGCCTCGCGCAACGCCCCGGAGGCGCGCGAGGCGCTGACGGCTCGTATCTGGCCTCCGGATGCGGTGCGGGGACTGCTCGAACGCGCCGAGACCGGTCCGACCGAACTTCCGAACCTGAGTGATCGCGGTTACCGCCTTACGGAGCGGCAGGCTCGGGCGATCCTGGAACTGCGCCTGCAGCGCCTGACCGGTCTGGAACAGGACGCCATCCTCAAGGAATACGGTGAACTGCTGAAGAAGATGCAGGAGTTGACGAAAATCCTGCGGGATCCTGATCGGCTCCTTGATGTAGTTCGGAATGAGCTGATCGAGCTGCGGGACGAGTACGGCGACGAACGCCGCACGGAGATCATTGCCGATTACAGCCGCACCGCGGACGAGGACCTGATACCACGGCGTGAAGTGCTGGTAACACTGTCCTGGCGCGGCTACGTCAAGACGCAAGAGCTGGAGACCTTTCGCACGCAAGGCCGCGGGGGACGGGGCAAACGCGGGGCTTCAGTGGGTGAAGAGGACTTCATCGACCAGATATTCGTAACCAATTCTCACTCAACTCTCCTTTGCTTTACCGATCAGGCACGGGTCTATCAGCTCAGGCCTTTCGAGATTCCCACGCAGCGCCGCGAGACCCGTGGCCTGCCCATCGCCAACCTGCTGCCGGGCCTGGAAGAAGGCGAGCGGATCAATTCGGTCCTGCCCGTGGATTCGTTTGACCATGGGCGGTTCGTGTTCATGGCCACCCGCCGGGGCAGGGTCAAGAAGACCCACCTGGACGCGTTCGCGAAGATCCGCCGCACCGGGATTTACGCATTGAGCCTGAAGGAGGGCGACCGGCTGGTGGAAGCGGCGATTACCGACGGCGACAGCGACGTGATCCTGCTTGCCAGCAGCGGGCGGGCAGCCCGCTTCTCGGAGGCGGTGGTGCGTCCCATGGGCCGCACGGCCGCAGGCGTCATCGGTCAGCGTCTCAAGAAGAAAAAGCACGAGGTAGTCGCCGCGCTGATCGTGAATGCCGAGGACACTGCGCACGAAGACGCCTGGATCCTGCAGGCGACAACCAAGGGCTTTGGAAAGCGGACCCTGGTAACCGAATTTCCGCGCAAAGGCAGAGCGGCGCAAGGCGTTATTTCGATTCGCACGGAAGGGCGCAACGGAGAATTGATCGGCGCCGCCCTGGTACGCGATGGCGACGAGGCAATGCTGATGACTGCGGGCGGCACCCTGATTCGAACGGCGGTGGACGATGTTTCGGTGCAGGGCCGCTATTCCCACGGTGTGCGTGTGATGCGCCCCGACAAGGGAGACCATGTCGCTGTCTTCTGCACGCTTGCCGGCGAGAAGGGGGAGATCGAAGACGACGCCGCCGAACAGGATGGTTCGGCGGTTGGGCATGACGCTTAGCTCCCCCCGGGAACGAGGGCGTCCCGCCCTCGGCAAAAAGCAGTGGGCCCTTATCGAGGGCGGGACGCCCTCGTTCCCAGCGGGAACGCCCTCGTTCCCAGGTGAGAAGTAGGCATGTCTCGGATTTTTAATTTCAGCGCAGGCCCGGCTGGCCTGCCGCTCCCCGTCCTTGAGCAGGCCCGCGATGAACTGCTGAGCTGGCAGGGTCGTGGCTTGTCCGTCATGGAAGACAGTCACCGCGGCCGCCCGTTCGTTGAGTTGGCCGAGCAATCCGAACGCGACTTGAGGACCCTGCTATCGATACCTGAAGAATACGCCGTGCTTTTCATGCAGGGAGGCGCGACGCTGCAGTTCGCCACGATTCCCATGACTCTGGCGCGGGAGGGGCAGGGTGTCGACTACCTGATTACCGGGCACTGGGCCCGCAAGGCAGCTGCCGAGGCTGCCAGGTTGCGACCCGTGCGGGTGATTGCCGACGGCGAAGAACTCGGCTATCGGTCGATTCCGGCACAGGAGAGTTGGAAAGCCGGAGAGGATGCCGCTTATCTGCACTACACCGCCAACGAGACCCTGCATGGATTGGAGATCGACCCGCCCCCCGACGTGGACTATGCGCCCCTGGTTTGCGACATGTCGTCCACATTGCTTTCGCGTCCGATACCCGTGGAGCGATTCGGACTGATTTATGCCTGCGCGCAAAAAAACATCGGGCCAGCCGGGGTGACCGTAGTCATCCTGCGGCCGGACCTGCTGGAACGCGTGCCTGAAGACACGCCGCTGGCGCTCAACTATCGCAGGATCGCAGCGGCGGGTTCCTTGTTGAACACGCCCGCAACTTTCCCCTGGTACGTGGCCTCTTTGGTGTTTCGCTGGGTGGCGGACCAGGGTGGGATTGCCGGCATGGCTGAGCGCAACCGCCGCAAGTCCGCGTTCTTGTATGACTACATCGATAGTTCGGCCTTTTTTACCAATCATGTCGATCCCGAGTGGCGCTCCTGGATGAATGTGCCCTTTACCCTGGCCGATTCCGCATTGGATGCCCGGTTTCTCAAGACTGCCGAAGAGCAGGGGCTCTACGGCCTGAAGGGGCATCGCGCGGTAGGAGGGATGCGCGCTTCGATTTACAACGCAATGCCCGAACAGGGCGTTCAGGCGCTGGTCAGCTTCATGAAGGAATTCGAACGCCGGGCATGAGGCCGCTGCGAGCCTGGAGTTGGAGCTGATGTTCAATATTCGCATCTACAACAATATCGCCAACGAAGGACTGGCGCGCCTTCCTTCGGATCGCTACGCCGCGCCGTCGGACCACGACGCGCCCGACGCCATTCTGTTGCGTTCTCAGGATCTGCATTCGATGGAGATTCCCGACAGCGTGCAGGTCGTGGCGCGTGCCGGCGCCGGCGTGAACAACATTCCGATTGATGTCCTGGCCTTGCGCGGCGTGCCGGTGCTGAACGCGCCGGGCGCCAACGCAAATGCGGTCAAGGAAGTGGTCCTGGCCGGGATGCTTCTGGCCGCCCGAAACTTGCTGCCGGCCTGGGACCATCTGCGGGGTCTGGACCTGCCTGCGGATGAGCTCCACAAGGCGGTGGAGCAACACAAGAAACGATTTGCCGGCCGTGAACTTGCCGGGCGCGTAATGGGCGTCGTCGGACTGGGATCGGTTGGCGTAAAGGTAGCCAACGCATCGGTTGCGCTGGGTATGAAGGTATTCGGCTATGACCCGGGGCTGGCGCTGGATCGAGCCTGGGAGCTGTCGGCGGAGGTGGGCAAGGGACGCGGCCTGGATCAGGTTTTCGCCGGAGCCGACTTCGTCAGTGTGCACGTGCCGCTGATTGACAAGACCCGGGGATTGATCGGTGGCGAGCTGATCAGCAGCATGTGCAAGGGCGGCGTGCTGCTGAATTTCGCTCGCGGCGGCATCGTGGAAACGGAAGCGGTGCTTGAAGCCCTGAACTCGGACTGGTTGTCGGCCTACGTTTGTGATTTCCCGGAGCCGGAATTGATGCGTCACCCCAATGCGATTCTGCTCCCGCACCTGGGCGCTTCCACATCAGAGGCCCAAGTGAACTGTGCCGTGGCCGCAGCGGAGAACATGCGCGCATACCTTGAGGACGGCAATGTTCGCGGTTCGGTCAACTTTCCCGTCATCGATTTGCCGCGACGCGAGGGTTACAGGATCACGATCGCCAACGCAAACGTCCCCTGGATCGTGGCCAATATTTCCTCCTTGCTGGCCGAGGAGAACCTCAACATCGAATACATGATGAATATGTCGCGAGGAGACCTGGCCTATACCATGCTGGATCTTAACGACCAGGCGCCCGACTCGACCCTGCAACGCCTGCGGGCGCTGGATGGCATCAAGCGCGTTCGGGACCTGGGTCGCCCGTCATGACCGCCGAGGAGCTTTCTCCTGAAAATCTGGCGCGTTAGCCGCACCAGCGTCCCGCCGGCGCTGGAAGCGTTCCGGGTACCTGGCGACAAGTCCATTTCCCATCGCGCCGTGATGTTGGCGTCGCTGGCGGAAGGCGAGAGCGAGATTGTCAATTTCCTGCCTGGAGACGATTGCGTGGCCGCCGCCAAGGCGCTGGAGGCCGTGGGAGTCCCGATCTCCTGGCTGGCCCCGGACCGCTTGCTGGTGCGTGGCGGGGTAAAGTTTCAATCGCCTCGGGAAGCTCTGGACTGTGGCAATTCGGGAACCGCAATGCGCTTGCTTGCCGGCTTGTTGGCGGGGCAGGGTGTCGCGGCCGAATTGCACGGAGATAAATCACTGAGCCGCCGTCCCATGCGCCGGGTGATCGAGCCCCTGATACAAATGGGCGCCAGGATCGAGGCCTTGGGTTTCGACGGCAGGCCACCGCTACGAATTGATCTCGGAGAAGGCTTGCGCGGTATTTCCTATACGCCCCCTGTGCCCAGCGCGCAGGTGAAGTCCGCGCTTTTGCTGGCCGGTCTGGCCGCCCAGGGAGAAACCTGCGTGCATGAGTCCCTGCCCACGCGCGACCACACTGAGAGAATGCTGCCGAGTTTCGGGGTGTCCGTGGAACGAACCAACGGTAGCGCCTGCCTGACGGGGCATCAACCTCTCAGGTCTGCGAGAATTGATGTGCCCGGGGATTTCTCTTCGGCTGCCTTTCTCCTGACGGCGGGAACGATCGGCAGGCATGAAGTGCGCGTGGATTCCGTGGGTGTCAATTCGGCGCGCACCGGGTTTCTTCGCCTGCTGGATCAGATGGGCGCCGGGATTCAGATTGTGGCCCGGCGCACCTCCGGAGCCGAGCCTGTTGCTGATGTGATTGCCACGCCCAGCGTCTTGCAGGGGGTGCCGCTGCCCGCATCCGTGATTCCGTCCGCGATCGACGAAATGCCGGCGATTTTTGCGGCCGCGGCCTGCGCAATGGGCGAAACTTTGGTTGAGGGCGCGCAGGAACTGCGGGTCAAGGAAAGCGACCGCATCGCCACAATGGTGTCCGGGCTTAAGGCTGTTGGTGTGTCCTGCGAGGAGACTTCTGACGGAGCGCGCATACGGGGCGGCGCGGTGCGCGGCGGCGAAGTGGACAGTCACGGCGATCATCGCGTGGCCATGGCGTTTTCCATCCTTGCCCTGGTGGCGGAGAAGCCGATCGTGATTCGCGACGTGGCGTGCGTAAATACATCGTTTCCTGGTTTTGCGGATACTGTGGTGCAGTTGGGCTTGAGTGTTGAAAGTGTCGAGTAGCGTCAGTAAGAACGAAGGTCCGGGAACGAGGGCGTCCCCGCCCTCGTCGAAGGCGGGACGCCTTCGCTCCCAGGCCCCGGTCATTGCAATCGACGGACCGGCAGGTGCAGGCAAGGGCGAAATAGCGCAGTACCTGGCAGAACGATTGAAGTGGCGCCGATTGGACAGCGGCGCCCTGTACCGTGTTGCGGCGCTTGCGGTTATTCGCGCCGGGCTGCTCGACTCCGGGGAAGCCTGCATCGCCGCGCATCTGGCCGAATGCCGGCTGGATTTCGAGGCTACCGGCGATGGCGACCGGGTATTTCTGAATGGTGAGGACGTAAGTGCGGCGATCCGTGACGAGGAAGTAGGGGTGGCGGCTTCGAGGGTTGCCCCCCTAGCTGCCGTTCGGCAGGCCCTGCTGCCATGGCAGCGGTCCTTCAGGCGCGAACCCGGCCTGGTAGCGGAAGGGCGTGACATGGCATCCGTCGTTTTCCCGGATGCGCCTGTGCAGATTTACCTGACCGCGAGTCCTGAAATGCGCGCTAAACGTCGTCATAAGCAATTGGAGCAAAAGGGAATAAATGCTAGTATGCGCGACTTGATCCGCGATCTGACCGAGCGTGATCGTCGCGATTCAGTCCGCAAACTAGCGCCGCTGAAGCGGGTTCGTCACGCGGTGGTGCTGGACACCACCTCGCTGGATGTCAGGCAGACAAAATCTGCGGCCTGGCGTCTTGTAACGAAGGTGTGGCCGGAAAAGGCGGCCGGATAGCGGATTTGATTTGGCGCAGGCCAGGATGGCTGGCGCGTTTTAAGGCAACCGCGAGAGTTGCTGGATTGCACTCTCGTATGACATTGAGGCCCTGAATGGCAGAAAGTTTTGCAGAGTTGGTCGAAGCCAATCTCGCTGACAAGAATTTCCGGCCGGGAGAAATTCTCTCGGCGGAAGTGATCGATATTTCACCGGAAGTCGTAACGGTAAGCGCCGGTTTGAAGTCCGAGGCGTTGATTCCCGCCAATCAATTCATGGATGAGACCGGCGAACTGGAAGTGGATATTGGAGATGAGGTTGAAGTAGCCCTGGATTCCATGGAGGACGGGTTCGGAGAGACCCGCTTGTCCAGGGAACGCGCAAAGCGTACCCGCGTATGGGAGAACCTGGAATCCGCATTCGAACAGGAAGAGATCGTCCAAGGCGCCATAAGCGGGCGTGTAAAGGGTGGTTTCACCGTCGATGTGTCCAGTGTGCGCGCGTTCCTGCCGGGTTCACTGGTGGACATGCACCCGATTCGCGATACGACGTACCTGGAAGGGCGCAAGCTGGAATTCAAGGTCATCAAGCTGGACCGTCGCCGGAACAACGTCGTGGTGTCCCGGCGCGCCGTCATTGAAGAACTGCACAGTGCAGAGCGCGCTGCGCTTCTGGAAAGCCTGGAAGAAGGGCAGGTCGTCAAGGGCGTGGTCAAGAACCTCACCGAGTACGGCGCTTTTGTCGATTTGGGTGGAATTGACGGTCTCCTGCATGTCACCGATATGGCCTGGCGGCGTGTCAAGCATCCGTCCGAGGTCGTTAGCGTCGCGGAGGAACTGGAGGTGAAAATTCTCCGGTTCGACAGCGAACGCAACCGGGTATCACTCGGCCTGAAGCAATTGGGCGACGATCCCTGGGTTGACATTGGCAGGCGCTATCCGCCGCACACCCGCCTGTTCGGCAAAGTCACCAACGTGGCGGATTACGGCTGCTTCGTGCAGATCGAGGAAGGTGTGGAAGGGCTGGTGCACGTATCCGAGATGGATTGGACCAGCAAGAACGTCAGCCCCGGCAAGATCGTTCACGTTGGGCAGGAAGTCGAGGTTATGGTCCTCGACATCAACGAAGAGCGGCGGCGGGTGTCGCTTGGGCTCAAGCAGTGCCTGGAGAACCCCTGGCAGGATTTCGCAAACAAATTCCAGAAGGACGACCGCGTGACCGGGAAGGTACGGTCCATGACCGACTTCGGCATATTCATCGGGCTGGAAGGCAATATCGACGGTCTGGTCCATTTGTCGGATCTTTCCTGGGACCTGCCAGGCGAAGAGGCCGTGCGAAATTACCGCAAGGGACAGGAAGTTGAGGCCGTCGTGCTTTCCGTGGATGCGGATCGCGAGCGTATTTCTTTAGGTATCCGCCAATTGCAAGGCGATCCGCTGGCCAATTTCCTGAAGGACCACCCGAAAGGCAGTGCGGTGACCGCCGTCGTGACTTCGGCCGAACAGCGCATGGTCGAGTTGGATTTGGCTGAAGGCGTCAAGGGACGGATGCGAGCCGCGGAGTTGTCGCGCGAGCATGTCGATGACGCACGTATGCACGTCAAGGTCGGTCAATCGATCGAGGCCCGGATTGTGGGGATCGATCGCAAGACAAGAGTTGTTTCCCTGTCCGTCCGGGCGATGCAGGAACAGGCTGAGGCACAGGCCTTGCGGGACTACGAGGCTGAAGTGGGCGATCGGATCAAGGGCGCGACCCTTGGCGAGCTCCTGCGCAGTCAGCAGCAGGATACGGAAGACGCGGAGGAATAATGCAGCGAGGGGAGTACAGGGACCTCGCTGGGACCTTCCCGGCGTCTGTAACGGAGGCGAAGCAATGAGTTCGTCAGCCGCCGACCGTGCAATTACCCGGTCCGAGCTGGTGCGGATCGTTACACGCAGGTTGCTTGAGGACGACCGCTTCAGCTATTTCTCTTCCTCCGACCTTGAGGCATCCGTCAAGCACGTTATCGACCTGATGGGCCAGACTCTGGCCTCCGGGGGCGGAATCGAGATTCGTGGGTTCGGCAGTTTCGGCCTGAGCTATCGAAGGGCGCGCATCGGGCGCAATCCCAGGACCGGACAGGCCGTAGCCCTCCCCAGCAAGTACGTGCCGAAATTTCGGCCGGGGAAGCGGCTGCGTGAAAGGGTTAACGCTGCGGTGAAATCCAGGACTTCCGGGGGAAAGGAATAGGCGGTCGGGTATCGGGTTCCGGCCGATCCTGAAGTGTCATGAGAGACGCACGTTGGCTGAAACGAGGAGCTTACGTGCTCCTGCTCGCCGGCGTGGCGGCACTGGCCGGTATCCTGGCGCTGCTTAACGGCGGCCAGGTGCAACTGGACCTGGCCTTCGCCGAAGTTACCTTGTCCAAGCCTCTTGCGTTCACCGTTGCATTCGGCCTTGGATGGGTGTTTGGCCTGCTGTGCGCAGGTGGCGCCCTGCTGAAGCGGCGCGCAAGCGCCAGGAAATCTCGGCATGACGCCAAAGGAACTGTCCCGGCCGAAGTCTGAGGTCTGCCATGCTCCCCGATTTACTTGTATCGCTGGCGGGCATCATCCTGGTTGCGGCAGCGATTGGCTATTGGTATGCGCGAACCGGGGACTCCAACCGTGGGTTGCATTGGCGATTCCGTGAATACGCGGAGCAACTCCCCAAGCGCTCGGAAAAAGCCGTAACCGCGTATTTGCGTGAGGCGGAAAAGGAGAGCAGCGAGCCCGGCGCCGCCTTTGAGTTGGCGGCCTATTTCCGGTCCGGCGGCGACTGGCGGCGGGCGCTTCAAATTCACGAATCTCTGGCGGCCAGGACGGATCTTGACGCCGGTATACGGGCCCACGCGGGGCTTGAGATCGGTGACGACTACCGGGCCGCCGGTATGCTCGACCGGGCGGAGGAGGCTTATGTCCGCACGGCCGAATATCTCCCATTGCGCCTGAACGCCCTGGAACGGCAGCTTGGAGTCTGCGAGCAATTGGCGGCCTGGGATCGGGCGGTCAACGTAGCCGGGCAAGTACGCCGGGAGGATGCGGCGCTTGGCTCGAGGCTGCGCTGTCATTACCTTTGCGAACTGGCAGTGCAGGCCGTGCAAGCCGGCGACCTGCGCCAGGCGCGCAGTTGTTGGCGAAAGGCGGCCCGGGGCAACAAGGATTCCACGCGTCTGGTGGTCGAGCGCTCGGTTATGGATGCCCGAGACCTTGCCGGGAGTCTGGCCATAGCAGGCCACCATTCCGATGCGGCCGTTCTGATCCTGATCGGCCTGTCGAAGAACCTCGGGGTTGAAGATTCGGAATTGAACAACGCCCTAAGCGCACAACTGTCAGACACGCCGGGACTGGGACCGGCGTTGGCCTGCACTTTATCGATGACCCCGGAACTGTTGTGCGCCGCTTCGGCGGAGTGCCTCTTCCGGGCATTGAAGCAAGAGCTCCCGGCGTACGGGAAAATGTACGCTCGCGGGGCGCCGGCCAAATTCTCCAGGGACGAGCTGTACGAATTGACAGCACAACTGCGGGCATCAGCGGGCGGGCCGCCTGGATGGCGTTGCTCGGTATGCGGGCATCAGGAGGAGGCGCACAGCTGGCGCTGTATTGAATGTGGGGCATGGGAGGCAGCTCGCCTAATTTCACCTCTTGCTCCCTGAAGACCGCCTCCGGGCATTACTGGGCAAACGTAGGTCCCTTTCGGTCTTTCTCTCCCTTGTGGAGGAGACCACACTCATGCCGTGCATCCGTTTCAACAGGGAACGGAGTAAATAGACAAAGGAGACCGAAACCATGAACAAATGGATCGTAATGGTTATTGCCTTCCTGGCGCCCCTGGTGGCTTTTGCCGGGCCGGTTAATGTCAACAAGGCCGATGCTGAAACCATTGCCCGTGAGCTGCAGGGTGTTGGCCCGTCGAAGGCCCGAGCTATCGTCGAATACCGTGAGAACAATGGGCCATTCGAATCGGCAGAAGATCTTCTAAAGGTTCAAGGTATTGGACCTAAGGTATTAGAAGATAACAGGAAAGATATACTAATTGAAGACGATAAGGAGAGTGAATCCAAGGATTCCTCCTGACTGTTGCCGCCACCCGCGCCTGACTGAATTCCCCCTCCCTGGACAAGGGCTAGCGGCAGGTTGATCCTGCCGCCTTTTTTGTACGCCTTGGGAACGAGGGCGTCCCTGGGACCGAGGGCGTCCCGCCCTCGCCACTGATACCGAGGACATCCCCGGGGCTACGAAAGCTCGCCGCTCTTGATGTGCAGATCCCGCTGCGGGTAGGGAATCTGCACGCCGTGTTCGCGGAACAACCGCCATACCTCCAGCATGACGGCGCTCTTTACATTGGAAACGCCACTGTCGGCATCCTGGATCCAGAACCGGATTTCCAGCTCGATCGCGGAGTCGCCGAAATTCTTTACCAGACAGCGAGGCGCAGGATCGTTAAGCACTCGCGGCTGGCTTTGTGCTGCCTCGCGTCCGAGGCGCGTGGCGACTTCCAGGTCGGTGTCGTAGTGCACACCCAGGGGTATTCGCAGCCGTGAATTTGCGTCCGAATGGGTCCAGCTGGAAACCGGTTCGGTAATCAGCGTTTCGTTGGGAATCAGGTGTTCAATGCCGTCGCGAGTAATGATCGAGACATAGCGGGCGCCCAGCTTGTTGACCCAGCCGTAAGTGTTTTCCACGGTAATGACATCGCCTGGCTTGATCGACTTGTCCATCAACAGGATGAGTCCGCTGATGAGGTTCGAGAACACCTTTTGCAGTCCGAAGCCGATTCCGAAACCGACCGCGCCGCCGATTACTGCCAGGGCAGTGAGGTCAATGCCTGCCTGGCCGATGGCTATTAGTACGGCGAAAAGGAACAGCGTGATCCGCAGCGTCTTGTTGAGGAGGACCCGACCCGCTGGAGTCACCCAATCGGCGTCTTGCAATCGACGCTCCGTTACTCGGGAGACAAAAGCCGCCAGACTCAGCAATACCGCCAGTATCAGCCCGGTAGCTATGACCTCATATAGGCTGAGGCTGAATTTCCCCAGATTGAGAGTGAATTTCGGCCCATCCAGTATTTCGATGGTGCGGCCGAGCAAGCCCCAGATGCTGAGAACGGCCATGCCGTACGCGATAACCGCGGTGACTCGCGACAGCATGGGGTTGTGAATCAAGCGCGACACGAGCCGCACCACAATCCAGGCCAGCAGCAGGCTGTCGAAAACTTCAAATAGCCAGGGATCGGCCTTCAGCGCGAGATAGAGGCCTAGCAGAAAACTGACCAGGACAAACCATATGAAGGGCCACAAGAGCGGCTCAAGGGTACGGCGTGCGCTTTCCCATCGCGGCCGCCTCTCGCACCATGTTGCAATGGATGGGTGCATTCGCCGGCTCAGCAAGACGGCGATTCCGCACATCAGCATCACGAGCGCGAGCTGTGCGAGCGTTTGCTGCGTCGTAACGCCCTCCGGGAGCAGAGCGAGGAAGTAGTCCCAGGCGGGCCGCAGAAATTCCTTCAGTTGTTCCACTGGTTCCGCCTCAAATGCTTGTAGGTAATCAAGCTGTGCTCTCCAATGAAAGTGGCTCCCCAGGCCAGTCTAGCATCACAGGGATAACCATTTGAAATATTACGCATTCAGAATAGCAAACGGTCACTATTTCCCACATTTTGCCCCACTTGTTATTGACTGTCGTCCTTTTTCCGAGCTAGCAGTCTGTCGGACTTAGGGCTGCCATAGTGCGTTGGGGCGCCCTCCCCACGGCGCCGGATGTCCGCCATGGGGATCGTAGCCGGCCGGGGAGAAGGCCCGGCAACCCAACCAGCGCCTTCCAAGCGCTCCCCGAACCCGAAGGAAGCCCCCCAAGCCGCCAAAACGGGCGGATGCAACACTCCGGATCATCGGTTTACGCCATTTTCAAGCGGTGCAATCGCTTGCAGTTGTAGGCCAGCGTCACCAGGGCCCACTCGCCCTCCACCTTGTTCAGGCCCCGAAGCAAAAAACGCCGAAATCCCATCGCCTCCTTCACAATCCCAAACACTGGCTCCACCGTCTGCTTCCTCAAGCGATACAGCGCCCGGTTTTCTTCCTTTTCCATCTTCTCCTTCATCCGCTTGAGCCATTCCGCCTTCGGCTCCTTCGGCGCCTTGCCTTCGGCCGGCGGACGAAAATCATGCGCCCGGCGCCGGTCCTCCGCACCGGCCGCCACCAAAACCTCCAGGCCGCGGGCCTCCAGCCGCGCCACCTCCGAACCCGACGCGTAGCCGTTGTCCGCCAATACCCGCCCGGCTTCGCCCAACGCCTTGGGAATCGTATCCACGTCCGCAACCAACTCGCGCCGGCCGCTCGCGCAAGAACTCACCCGCGAACCCAATACCAACTGGCTTCCCTCCGCGTCCACCACCGCCTGCGCGTTATACGCCTGACGCCATTCGCTGCGCTTGTTCTTGCGCATCAGCGCGCGGTCCGAATCCGTCAGGTTGATCTGCTCCTCCGCCCTCGGCGCCTTATCCGGCGGCTTGATCTTCGCGCCCTTCGCGCGGCCCTCGCGCTGGTCCCGCGCCGCGACCTTGCGCTCATACGCCAAGCGCTCCATCGCCGCGTGCGAACGCGCCCGGCGATCCAACTCGGCGCACGCCCGGTCCAGCTTCGCCTTCAGCTTCTCCCGCCGCCGCAAACCCTCCGGCAAACCCTCCGAATCCAACCGCTCCTTCGCGTCCGCGCGCTCCGCGCGGCCCATCAAGTCCTCAATCTCCCCGCGCAATTGCGCCCGCAACGCATGCGCCCGATCCCGCCTTATGCTGTTGCGCTTGCTCGCGTTGGCGTCCATCTTCGTGCCGTCCACGCTCACCGTGCCCACTTTGAGCCACTTCAACTCCCGCGCCATCAGCAACACCCGCAAAAACGCCTCCCCCACCGCCTCGAAGTTCTCCCGGCGAAACCGGCAGATCGTGTCATGATCCGGATGGCAGTTCGCCGCCACGTAACGAACGCCAACGTCCCGATACGTCGCCCGCTCAATCCGCCGCGAACCGAAAATCCGGTGCGCGTAGCAGTAAATCAATAGCGCCAGCATCATCCGCGGGTGATACTGCGCCGAACCCGTGCCACGCTCGTTGACCTTGAACGACTCCATCGCAACCCGATCCACCGCCTCCAGAACAAAATGCGACAAGTCGTCCGCCGGAACCCACTCGCGAACGTCCGGAGGCAAAAGATAGGCTTGGCTCGAATCCCGCTCCACAAACTTCGGCATCTCAATCCACCAACAACCCAGACCACACCAATTATAGAAAAATACAGCCCCTAAGTCCGACAGACTGCTAGGTTTACGGTATTCAAGTTCGGAAGAAATGATGAAGAGAATAAAATGTTGGCTCGAAGGCTCTTCTGTGGGGGTGATGCAGATCGCAGCAATTTGTATCCTGTTCGTAGGGATGCCTGCTCCAAAAGCAGAGGCTCTTATTATTGGATCTCATTTTACTTTCTACATGGAAGCAAACTGCGAAGGAGTCCCGTTGGGATGGAGCGGCATGGATGCGGGCCTAGCCTTTAACTTTGGCGCGCGCTCAGCACAAGACTCGCGCGGATGCAACAACATCGAGAGCTCCCCCTTCTGGAGCAAAGCCGCCTGTCTTGGAGCAGCAGGCGCAATGTGGGGCGCCGTTGGCGGAGCGCTTGCGGCAATCGCAGGAGCAGCCACAGGTATTGTCGTGGCTGGCACAGTCGTTGTTACCATTACGGCTGGGCAAGCTGTGGCAGCGCTCGGACTCGCCGCTGGGGCAGGGGCCATTTTTCATGCTGCCGTCCCCGATTATTCCTGCCAGGTTCGGTTTGTATAAATGTTCAACGTCACAATCACAAAGAAAACGCGTTTCTTCGCTCTGCGGTACGTAGCCTATGCGTTTGGCGTAACAGCGTTATTGTCTTGGCTTCTCGCCAGCCTGACAAAATACCCAGAGGACGTGTGGCTATTCTTCGCGCAGATGTGGGGAAGCGTAATTGCGATGGGGTTGCTGATGGGCGTCGTTTTCGGGTTGATGATTCGCTTTAACCAGCGGAACAAGCAATTCTAGAATTGGTCAAGGCTCAAGCCCCCAGTTATTGAGGGGGCTGGGCCTCAGGGCAAATGTACCGCCGTCCCTGGTGCCACGCTTTTCAGGTACATCTTGTTGAACAGGCTCGCTCGCGCAGCGGAGTTGCACCACCTTTGAGTCGGCTTGCGTCACGTACCCGCCCCACCGGTCCATGAGCCGCCGGCGGCGGGCGAAAATATCCGAGCGGAAATACGCGCCCTCTACCCCGCCGACCGTATGGGCGAGTGCTGCTTCGGCCAGTTCGCGTACCTGGCCCGTGTCGGCGCACCAGTCGCGAAAGCTCGACGGAAATCCGTGGACGGTCGCGCGCTCCGCCAAGCCGGTGTCGCGCAGAACCTTAGTCAACGTCATGTCGGAGAGGGGACGGCGGGGCTTGACAGGGGAGGGGAATACGAGATCGGAGCCATTGCGAAGTTTATGGGCCTCCGTAAGCAATTCCAGGGCGGCATCGGACAGCGGCACGCGATGCTCGCTGCCGCTTTTCATGCCCTCGCCTGGGATGCGCCAAATCCGTTCGTCGCGGTCCATTCGGTCCACGTTGCACCCCGCGCCTCGCCGGAGCGCGCCGCGGTCAGAATCACCAACCGCAAACATAGTTTTGCCGATGGCCTTGCGCTCGAAGACGCGATGCTCTCCAAGGCTGCCGGTATTTCCTTGTACGGAAGCGCGCGCAAATGTGACCGCACCGAAGGCATCTTCAGCAACGCGCCGTCGATGCCTTCTCCCGCTGCGTTGTGCTCGACGAAGCCGTGCGCCTGAGCCCAGCGCAGCGTCGCGCGGATGCGCCGGCGCAGCTGGCGGGCTTCCTCCGGTATTTCCGTCCAGATCGGCGAGAGCACCCGCAGCACATCCTCGCGAGCGATCCCGTCGACCTGCCGGTCACCGAGGACGGGAGGACATGGCGCTTAAGCGACCGGCGCCAGTGTTTCTCGGTCGCGGAGCTTCGCCAGCGCCTTCGGTGCGCGGCTATCGTGGCGTCAACGGCCTCAGCAAATGTCGGCACCGCCGTGCGGCGCTTCTCGGCGAGGGGGTCGCCGCCGCGTTTTGCCAGGCGGCGGTTGTCATAGGCGGCATCGCGCGCTTCGGCAAGCGTGAACAGCGGGTATCCGCCTAAGCCGAAGTCGTGGCGCTTCCCCTTGATCACAAGGCGCTGTATTCACGACTTCGACCCACCCGGCGCGACGCGCAGGTAAAGCGTTTCGACGTCGCGGTACATACCTGGACGGCTGAGCGCCTTGACCATGGCCGCCATAATCCGTCCGCGTATTTTCCGATTCACTCCACTTTCCCTTCATTGTCCCAACGGAAGCTGTCCCCACATTATTCCTACCATTTCATGTGGGGTAACACGGGTTTGGCCGGGACTATACGGGAATTATCCCGGAGCCAAGTGGAGAGAGAATAACATTTAATAACAATGATTTAAGGACAATACAGGACGATACGGGACCAAAATAGGAAATATACAATGGCTCCCCGGGCCGGACTCGAACCAGCGACAAATTGGTTAACAGCCAACCGCTCTACCAACTGAGCTACCGGGGAAGCAATGCGCAATTTTATCCGTAAGCTCCCTTTCAAGCGAGCAATTGTCCTATGCGCCGCATCGCTTCGGTAAGGTCATCCATGCCGCAAGCGAAGGAGAAGCGCAAATGGCCTTCGGCGCCAAAAGCAGCGCCGGGCACCAGTGCGACCTCGGCCTCGGAGAGAATCAGTTCAGCCATTTCCGTGTCATTGCTCAGGCCCTTGGCGTGGATGGCTTCGCGGGCGTCGGCGAATACGTAGAAAGCGCCCTGGCCCGGAGCACAACGCATGCCCGGCAGGGCATTGACGGCTTCATACATGTAATCGTAGCGCTCCTTGAAGGCGTTACGCATCATCGTGAGCACCGATTGGTCGCCGCCAAGCGCTGCTGCTGCTGCCGCCTGGGAAATGCTGCAAGGGTTGGAGGTGCTCTGGCTGCAGAGTTTGCGCATGCCGTTGACAAGGTCCACGTTCGCTCCGGCGTACCCGATTCGCCAGCCGGTCATCGCATACGCCTTGGATACGCCATTGATAGTCACGATCCGGTCCTGTATGTCAGGCCAGACCTGGGCTGGCGTAAGCCATGGGCCATCGCCCCAGTAGATGTGTTCGTAAATGTCGTCGGAAACGGCCACCACTCGTTCATGCGCGGCGACGACTTCACCCAGCGCCTTCAATTCGGAATGGCTGAAGCTGACCCCCGTGGGGTTGTTGGGCGTATTGAAGAAGATCAAGCGGGTCCGTTCGGTAATCGCATCCTCGATTTGTTCGGGCGTGACCTTGTAACCCGCTTCGAGTCCGGCAGAAACAACAACCGGAGTTCCGTCGCAGAGTTTTACGATGTCAGGATAGGAAACCCAGTACGGCGCCAGCACGATTGCCTCGTCGCCAGGGTTCAGGAGCGTGGCGCAGACGTTGTAAAGCACCTGTTTGGCGCCGGCTCCCACGGAGATCTGCGCCGGTTCGAATTGAAGGGCGTTGTCACGCTCAAACTTGTCACATATTGCCTGCTTCAGAGCTGGGGTCCCGTCGGCCGCCGTATAGCGTGTATCTCCCGCCTCCATTGCTTCTACGGCGGCGGCGCAGACATTCTCAGGCGTGTTGAAGTCGGGTTCGCCGGCGCTGAGACTGAGGACGTCCCGCCCCGCGGCGCGCATTTCCCGGGCCAGGGTGGATACGGCAATCGTGGCAGATGGCTTGACTCGCTTTATGCGCTCGGAAAGTTCAATGGTAGACATGATCTTGCTCGTTGTTCGGTTCAGGCGGCTATTTTATCGGCCGCCCCTTGAGCAAAGTGCTAGCCCGACTTATTCATGAAGGTTGATTGTAGGGGTCTGATGGGGGCAGTGTGAGCTGATTTTTCGTAGAGTGATCGCGAGTTGGGGCGGAATAGTGGTTGCCTGGCCTGGGAATGGGGATTTTGGGCGGTGATTCTGCCCCATCGGCGGATTGAAGGCGAGCGCGGCTCCAGACCGGAGGGTCTGTGCGGCGAACCCGGCGGACCGGGGTCAGGTCACGACGGCGCCCACCGAGCGTGCGATGCGCTTCCAGTCGTCGGCAAAGGGTGTGCCGGCCGGCAGGTGAAGGACGACGCGCCGAAGCGACGTCTCGATCCAGGCGCCGAGCTTGAGCAACCGCAGCCGCAAGGTGCTGACCTGGGCGCGCGCGCAGCCGGTCCGCCGGGCCTTAAGACGCAGTTCCTGCATCAGCACATAGGCGGCCGCCGTGATCAGCGCGCGGAACTGGTTGGCCATAAAGCGCGTGCAGCTGGTGCGGTCGATCTCCAGGCCGTGCTTGAGTTCCTTTAACCGGTTCTCGGCATCGCCCCGGGCGCAGTACACGGTCTCGTAGATGTGCCGCGGCGTAGTCTTTAAGTTGGTGACCACAAACCGCGGGTTGTCCTTCGGTTCGCGGCCGAAGTGAGGGAGGACTTGCGCCTTGATGACGACCCGGCGCTGGTGCGGCCAACTCCGGGCTCGATAGGCGCATTCGCCATAGCGGCGGGCGGCCGCCTGCTGCGCTTGGAAATCCGCCCGCACTTCGGCTATCAGCGGTTCGGCCAGACTCATCAGCTTTGCGTTCTTGGCCATGCCCACCACGTATTCGAGTTGCTCGGCCTCGAAAAACTCATACAACTCCGGACCCGAAAAGCCGCTGTCCAGCCGGATCCGCAACTTCGCCTTGGGAAAGGCCCGGCGCAAACGCGGCAGCAGCCGCTTCAAAATGCCGATGCAGCCGTGCTTGGCCACCGCGTTGCCGGGGCGCAGAACGTAGCAGAACAGATACTGCTCCCCCTCATCGTCGAAGGTCAGAAAACCGGCCAAAGGCAGATAACACCAACGGTCGTAGAACCCATTGAAGAACGTCAACTGCTGACCGCCATGGGTGGGATCAACCGTGGGATCCAGATCAATGGTGATCCGCCGAACCCGCTTCTTGCGCCGCCGGTGGCGGGCAATCACCGCACCGGCCAACGCCTCGGACATCCGCATCAAATCCCTCGGCTTGGCCGCGTTCTCAAACCTCGACAGCGTCGGCTGCGACGCCAGCGGCTCCCCTTCGATCGGGTCCCGTCCCGTCACCAGCTTCATCACCGGATCATCCGCAAGCCGCGCAGCGTCATTGCCATCGGCATAGCCCAAGGCGATACCGAACAGCCGCTGCTGGAACAACTCCCGCAGGGAATGGGTGACCTTCGACGGCTGGCGGCCGTCCGGCAAACACGCCGCCAACGCCGCGCTTAACTTAAGCCGTTCATCACAGGCCTTGAGAAGAATCGCACCCCCATCGGAGCTGGCATGATCCTGGTCGAACTTGACGATCACCGCCTTCTTCGACAAATCCTTGAATAAAACACTCTGTTTGCTGGTATGGTGTGACATGCAAAAGCCTTTGGTGTGTTTAAGTAGCTGAATGACAACGCTATTTTCGCACAGCCAAGGGCTTTTGTTCTATCTGTACATGAATAATCCGGGCTAGAGTGCCGAAATGAAGACGGATCGCTTCAAATTGGAGGCTGACTTCGATCTTGCGGGGGATCAGCCGCAGGCAGTCGAGGCCCTGTGCGACGGGCTGGATTCCGGACTCGCCCGCCAAACGCTACTGGGTGTCACGGGGTCCGGCAAGACTTATACCCTGGCCAGCGTGTTGGCCCGCCAGCAGCGTCCGGCGCTGGTGCTGGCGCCGAACAAGACCCTGGCCGCCCAGCTCTACGGGGAGTTTCGCGATTTCTTTCCACACAACCGGGTGGAGTACTTCGTTTCGTACTACGACTACTACCAGCCCGAGGCCTACATGCCTACCACCGACACGTATATCGAGAAGGATGCCTCCATCAACAGTCACATCGAGCAGATGCGTCTGTCGGCGACCAAGGCGCTCATGGAGCGCAAGGACACCATCGTCGTTGCCACGGTTTCGGCGATCTACGGCCTTGGCGACCCGGACACATACTTCCAGATGATCCTGCACCTGGTGCGGGGCGACCGCGTCAATCAACGCGATCTGCTTCGGCGTCTTGCGGATCTTCAGTACACACGCAACGAGGCGGAATTACGGCAGGGCGCCTTCCGCGTGCGCGGCGATATCCTCGATGTGTTTCCGGCAGAGTCCGAGCGGGAAGCGGTCCGGGTGCAGTTGTTTGATGACGAGGTCGAGGATATTCGGTATTTCGATCCGCTTACGGGCGAAATGGGGCGGCGCGTGCCGCGCGTGACCATCTATCCCAAGACCCACTACGTCACGCCGCGCGAGACCCTGGAAGGAGCTGTGGACAAGATCAAGAGGGAGTTGCGTGAGCGTCTCGGCGTTCTGCGCACCGAGCAACGGCTGGTTGAAGCGCAGCGCCTGGAACAACGAACGCTGTTCGATATCGAGATGATGGTGGAAGTCGGCTATTGCACAGGCATCGAGAATTACAGCCGCTATCTTTCCGGGCGGCTGGCCGGAGAACCCCCTCCCTGCCTGTTCGACTACGTGCCGGCCAATGCGATGCTGTTCGTGGATGAGAGCCATGTCACGCTGCCGCAGCTGGGCGGGATGTTCCGTGGTGATCGATCGCGCAAGGAGACACTGGTCCAGTATGGCTTCCGGTTGCCGTCGGCGCTGGATAACCGGCCGTTGCGATTCCAGGAGTTTGAACGCATATCGCCACAGACTATCTACGTGTCGGCAACGCCCGGCCCATTCGAGCATGAACACTCCGACGCGCTGGTGGAGCAGGTTGTGCGCCCCACGGGCCTGATTGATCCTGAGGTGGAAGTGCGCCCGGCGTCGCGCCAGGTCGATGATGTCCTGTCGGAGATCGCCCTGCGCGTGGAACGCAAGGAGCGCGTGCTGATTACAACGCTGACCAAGCGGATGTCCGAAGACCTTACGGAATTTCTCGAGGAACACGGAGTCCGGGTGCGCTACCTGCATTCCGATATCGAAACCGTTGAACGGGTGGAGATCATTCGCGATTTGCGGCTGGGCGTATTCGATGTGCTGGTCGGAATCAACCTGCTGCGGGAAGGCCTGGACATGCCGGAAGTCTCACTGGTTGCGATCTTCGATGCCGACAAGCAGGGGTTCCTGCGCTCGGAGCGCTCGCTGATCCAGACCATCGGGCGCGCTGCACGGAACCTGAACGGCATGGCGATCCTCTACGCCGACAAGCGCACCGGCGCGATTCGCGGTGCGCTGGACGAAACTAATCGGCGCCGCGTCAAGCAGCTTGAGTACAACCGCGAGAAGGGAATCCAGCCCCGGGGCATTCAAAAGGACGTGGCCGACATCATGGAAGGCGCCGTCATCAGGGGTCGCAGCCGTCGGCGTCCGGCGCGGCGGGTCGCCGAGCGGGTTTCCGAATATCGTGCTCTGACGCCCGAGCAGGTGATGAAAAAAATCAAGCAGCTTGAGAAGCGAATGTATCGGCATGCTCAGGACCTGGAATTCGAGGAGGCCGCAGGCTTGCGCGACGAGGTCATTCTGCTTCGGCGCGACGGATTGGGCATTCCGGACTCGGACAGCGCACGGGCATCCTGACCTCGCCCAGGGGTTTCTGCGAACCTATAATTTCAAGAACCCGTTAAAGGAACCCAAATGAAGATTATCCGAAGTGTTATTCCGGCGTTGCTCCTGCTGGCTCCTGTTTCCTTGCCTGGCGCCCAGTCCGCGGATACCGAAGCTGATATTGCCAAACTGAAAGAGCAGTACGCAAACGTCGACGAGGTACGGGCAACCCCGCTTCCCGGCATATATGAACTGCGATTCGGATTTCGCCTGGCGTATGTAGAAGCCTCCGGCCGATTCGGTTTTCTCGGCTCGGGAGATCTTCAGGACGTCTCCACAGGTGAGAACCTGTCGGAACTTCGGCGAGTTGAAGTGCGGCGCGAGCTGATGGCAAGCCTGGACGATTGGGACACCCTGGATTTTCTCCCCGAAGAAACCCGGCATGAGTTACTGGTGTTTACCGACGTGGATTGCGGCTACTGCAGGAGATTGCACCAACAGATGGCCGAGTATCACCAGCTGGGCATCGGGGTGCGCTACGCCGCGTTCCCCAGAACCGGCCCGGACACGGATACCTGGAGCACCATGCAATCCATCTGGTGCTCTGACGATCGGAAAGCCGAAATGACCCGTGCGAAAGCCGGCGGATTTACGCCTCAACGGCAATGTGACTCGACATCTGTCGTTCGGCATTATGAATTGGGCCGGCAAATCGGCCTGACCGGCACACCGGCACTCGTGACCCCGAATGGGCAGATGATTCCGGGTTACGTGACTCCGGCCCGCCTTGCCGCGCTCTTAAGCGAAGAATCGAAAACCGAGTAGTCCGGGAGTGAGGCCGTCCCGCCTTCCGTGAAGGCGAGACGCGTTCGTTCCCAGGTGTTCAATAGAGCGATCAGCGCTCCAGGTACTGGAGTTTTTTCTCGACCTCGCGCCAGTCGTCGGCGTCGGCCGGCGGTTCCCCGGCTTCGGTGATGACCGGCCAATCCTGTGACAACTCCTCGTTCAGCTCCAGAAACTTCTCCTGCCCTGGTGGAATCTCGTCTTCGGAAACGATGGCGTCAACCGGACATTCCGGCTCACAAAGCGTGCAATCGATACATTCCTCCGGATCGATTACCAGCATGTTGGGGCCTTCGTGGAAGCAGTCAACGGGACAGACTTCCACGCAATCCATCAACTTGCACTTAATACAGCTTTCGAGAACCAGAAAGGTCATTGGCGTTGTTTTCCGTCGGCTTCTTGCCCAAACGTCTAATGATAATCAATCTATCGCGCCGGGCGGTACCGCATCAATGCTGAGCCCCTTGCCGGAGCCTTCCAGGTAACGGCGCAGCGCGATTACGCCGCTTCGAAAAGCAATCTGGTCGAAAGGGATACTGTTCGGCGCAATAAGGCGGGTCTCCAGGGATTCCAACCCCGGCGCAAACTTGCCGCCGACTACTTCTCCCCGGAAAAAGAAATGCACCTGTCCGGCGCGTGGCACGTCCACGATCGAGAAGAGTTCGCCGAGACGAATCTCCGCGCAGGCCTCCTCACGCGTTTCTCGCAGTGCAGCTTCCGCCAGTGTCTCATCCAATTCCATGAACCCGGCCGGCACGGTCCAGAAGCCCAGGCGTGGTTCGATCGCGCGGCGGCACAGGAGAATGCGTCCCTCATGCTCGGCCACGCAGCCCACTACGGGGATCGGATTGCGGTAATGAATGAAGTGGCAAACCGGGCAAACTTCGCGTATCCGATCCTCGCCCTCGGGGATACTGCGCTGCACGGGGGCCCCGCATTGGCCGCAGAATTTGTTGGTTGGCGCCGGCACAAGTGTTCCCGAGAAAGTGAATTCAGGTTAGAAGAAGGAAGTATTTCCGATTTCAGATGATGCCGGGAGCGAGACTCGAACTCGCACGGGTTTTACCCCGCCGGATTTTGAGTCCGGTGCGTCTACCAATTCCGCCATCCCGGCGCCGGAAGGGAAGGATACACTAGCGTGAAGCCTTCAGGCTGCAACCTTTTGATACAGGAATCGCATCTATCAGGACATGTCGGGTTTTGCCAACAAGACCATTGATCCGGCATTCGTGCTCCGCGCTCAACGCGGCGACATGAAGGCGCACGAGATCATCTACCGCCAGTTCGCGGACCCGGTGTACACGCTTGCGTTGCGGATGACCGGATCGCCGGCGGTTGCAGAGGACATACTTCAGGAGAGTTTCGTGCAAGTGCTTCGAGGCATCAGTAAGTTCCGGGGAGAGGCTTCCCTGGCGACCTGGATTCGGCGTATAGCCGTTTCCCGCTGCCTGATGCATATGCGCGCTGCGTGGACCAGGCGCCGCACGCTCTTCTCGGAAATTGTCGGCGATGAAGGCACATTCGAGATCCCGGCCCCGCAAGAGACGCCTGAACTGGCCATAGACCTGGAGGCGGCACTGGACACGTTGTCGCCGACGGCGCGCGCCGTGGTCTGGCTACACGACGTTGAGGGTTTTACCCACGCGGAAATCGCGGAAATGATGAACCGCACCCCCAGTTTTTCCAAATCGCAACTGGCGCGTGCGCACAAGCGCCTCAGGGAGCGCCTGGCGACTCCCCAACAGCCACCGGCATCCCCGGTGAGGCAGGCAATGATCGCCTGAAGGAGATCATATGAGCAGCAGTACATTCTTCGAAGATGGAGCGGCCCGGTCCGAGATCGGGGCAGCTTTGCGAGCCATGCCGCAGGAAAGCGCGCCCGAGAGCGGCTGGAAGGCCGTGCAGAATCGATACGACCGCCAACGGTGGGCGCAGACTCGACGGCGCAACTGGGGTGGTGGACTGGCAGCCGCTGCCAGCATAGCGGTGGCCGTGATCGGCGTGCGCCTGGGGGTCGGCATGTTCTCGGCCTCTACGGCGCCTGAGATCGTCGACAATGCCGGCGTCGGCGCGAACCATGCGGAAGACTTTGCATCATCCGAATTGGCGGCTACCGTTGCCGCAGAAGGCCTGCAGCTGCAGCTGGCGCAGATGGACATGGACGCGCTGATCGCTTTTTCCCGGTTCCAGGAAGAGCGTCTTCGGGCACTTCCCGTGACCAGCCTGCCGGGTCCAGGACATGTTCTGGAAGTGGATTCATTCAGTCTGGTTACTGGTCTTGAGGACCAGATTGCATTGCTTGACGAAGGATTGATTCCGGCCTCTTTTGAATCGGACGATCAAGCGATTCCCCGCAGGTTGCTGCAGGAACGCGCCATGCTTATGGATGATCTGTTTTCGCTGCGCCGTGCCCAAGCGGCTCAGGTCGGTTTTATTCATGCGGATTTCTAGAAAACCTCAAACCGGACAGGAGAGAGAAAAATGAATCGTATTGCTCTGGTTCCATTGCTTGCTTTACTGATTGTGCCCCTGGGTCTTCAAGCCCAACCCCAAGACGAAGAAAGAGAAAAAAGGATCGTACTGCGTTTTGACGATCCGAATGTCGAGAATTGGGTTGAAAGACTGCAGGACCGAACCCAAGGCGCCCGCCTGGGCGTCGGCGTTGGCGATTGGGCTGACGGCGCCGTTGAGGGGATTACCGTCACGTCGGTGTCGCCCGGTGGACCCGCGGAACAAGCGGGATTGCGGACCGGCGACCTGCTGACGGCAATCGACGGCGCAACGCTGGCCGCGGAAAGCGGGCCGCAGTCCTTTGGCATGCTGCGCAATGTGCTGGACGAGACCGAGCCAGGAAGCGACGTCTTGATCGGCTACCGGCGTGGCGAGGCGGATCTTGAGGTGCAAGTGACTACCAGCACCTGGGAGAATATTGTGGTCGACAGGCCGCATGACTGGCGCAACCCCCGTTTTGCGGAGCGCGTTCGGGATTGGGCGAACCGCATGAGTAACTGGGATAGTGGCAGTGAGAATTTCGATGTGGAAGTGGATGAGCATGACGGGCAAGAGCGACAGATCGTGCGCGTTCGGCGTGGACCGGTTGAGCCGCTCGCGTTTTTCGGCATGTCCTGGAGCCTGGTGGGATTGCAGATCGCGGAGTTGACCCCGGAATTGGGCGAGTACTTCGGCACCGAGAACGGGCTGCTGGTGGTAAGGGGGCCGGACAACGAGGATATCGGTTTGGAAGACGGTGACGTAATCCAGAAGATCGGCGGACGGGCAGTCGACGGCGCTCGGCGCGCTACGCGCATACTTCGCTCTTACGAGCCCGGCGAGGAGGTGGAAATGGAAGTCTTGCGGCACAAGCGCCGCAAGACCATCAGCTTCGAGCTGCCGGAACGTTCCCGTGAAGGGACCCGCGGGCACTTCATGGCGCCACCTGCTCGTCCAGCAGCCCCAGATGTCCCGGCAAGGCAATCCGAACCCGAGCCTTCGAAAGAGTCAATCTGACGCTCGCGTTCCCTGGTGTCGCGGGACACGGCCCTAGCCCGACTTATTCATGAAGGTTGATTGTAGGGGTCTGATGGGGGCATTTCGAGCTGATTTTTCGTAACGCGATGGCGAGTTGAGGCGGAATAGTGGTTGCCTGGCCTGGGAATGGGGATTATGGGCGGTGATTTTGCCCCCTCGGCGGATTGAAGGCGAGCGCGGCTCCAGACCGGGGGGTCTGTGCGGCGAACCAGGCGGAACGGGGTCAGGTCGCGAAGGCGCCCACCGAGCGTGCGATGCGCTTCCAGTCGTCGGCAAACGGTGCGCCGGCCGGCAGGTGAATGACCACGCGCCGAAGCGAGGTCTCGATCCAGGCGCCGAGCTTGAGCAGCCGCAGCCGCAAGGTGCTGACCTGGGCGCGCGCGCAGCCGGTGTGCTTGGCCTTCAGGCGCAGTTCCTGCATCAGCACATAGGCGGCGGCCGTGATCAGCACCCGAAACTGGTTGGCCATAAAGCGCGTGCAGCTGGTGCGGTCGATCTCCAGACCGTACTTGAGTTCCTTCAGCCGGTTCTCGGCGTCGCCGCGGGCGCAATACACGGTCTCATAGACGTGCTGCGGGGTGGTCTTTAGGTTGGTGACCACAAACCGCGGGTTGTCCTTCGGTTGGCGGCCGAAGTGAGGGAGGACTTGCGCCTTGATAATGACCCGGCGCGGGTGCGGCCAACTCCGGGCTTGATAGGCGCATTCGCCATAGCGCCGCGCAGACGCCTGCTGCTCCTCAACCTCGGCCCGCGCCTCAGCCATCAGCGGCTCGGCCAGGCTCACCAGCTTTGCGTTCTTGGCCATGCCCACCACGTATTCGAGCTGCTCGGCCTCGAAAAACGCATACAACTCCGGACCGGAAAAGCCCGAATCCAGCCGGATCCGCAACTTCGCCCCAGGGAAGGCCCGGCGAAGGCGCGGCAGCAGCCGCTTCAACAGGCCGATACAGCCGTGCTTGGCCACCGCGTTGCCGGGGCGCAAGACGTAGCAGAACAGATACTGCTCCACCTCATCGTCAAAGGTCAGAAAACCGGCCAAAGGCAGATAACACCAGGAACCGTAAAACCCATTGAAGAACGTCAGCTGCTGACCGCCATGGGTGGGATCAACCGTCGGGTCCAGATCAATGGTGATGCGCCCGACCCGCTTGTTGCGCCGCCGGTGACGGGCAATCACCGCATCGGCCAGTGCCTCGGACATCCGCAGCAGAGCCCGCGGACCGGCCGCGTTCTCAAACCGCGACAGCGTCGGCTGCGAGGCCAGCGCATCGCCCTCAACCGGATCACGTCCCGCCACCAACTTCATCACCGGATCGTCCGCCAGCCGCGCCGCGTCATTGCCATCGGCATAGCCCAAGGCGATACCGAACAGCCGCTGCTGGAATAACTCCCGCACGGAATGGGTGACCTTCGACCGCTGGCGCCCGTCCGGCAAACACGCCGCCAGCGCCGCGCTTAACTGAAGCCGTTGATCACAGGCCTTGAGAAGAATCGCACCCCCATCGGAACTGGCATGATCCTGGTCGAACCTGACGATCACCGCCTTCTTCGACAGATCCTCGAACAAAACACTCTGTTTGGTGGTATCGTGGGACATGTAAAAGCCTTTGGTGTGTTTAAGTAGCTGAATGACAACGCTATTTTCTCACAACCAAGGGCTTTTGTCTTATCTATACATGAATAATCCGGGCTAGAATGCGCGCGTGGCGACCGATGAATTCAACTACCACGCGCCCGAGGAACTGATTGCGCAGCAGCCCCTTGATCAAAGGGGCGCAAGCCGGCTGCTGCATCTTCCGGCAACCGGCGGTCTCGATGACCGGCAATTCGCCGATCTGCCCGAACTGCTGGCGCCTGGAGACCTGCTGGCCGTAAACGACACGGCCGTCCTTCCGGCACGGCTGTTTGGCGTCAAGGAAGGTGGCGCGAGGGTAGAAATGCTCCTGGAAAGGATTCTTGATGGCCGGTTCGCAAGGGTGCAATTGCGTGCAAATCGCGCGCCGCGCGTGGGCCGGGAATTGACCTTTGAGGGCGGCGCCCGCGCTCGTGTTGCCGGTCGCGAGAATGGGTTCTTCCTGCTGGAGTTCGATCGGGATCCATCCAGTCATCTCAAGGATCACGGCCACGTACCCCTACCGCCGTATATCCGGCGCGCCGACCGTCCTGCGGACCGTGCGGACTACCAGACGGTATTTGCCCGGAACGAGGGTGCGGTGGCCGCGCCCACGGCGGGCCTGCACTTTGATGACCGCATGCTGGAGAAACTCAAGGACCGGGGCGTCGAGCTGGCGACCATTACGCTGCATGTTGGGGCGGGCACTTTCAAACCCGTAAGCGCCAGGCAAGTGGAGCGCGCCCGGCTCCACTCCGAGCAAATGCGCGTGTCCGATGTACTTTGCCGCAAGATTCGGGAATGCCGGGACCGCGGGGGGCGAGTATGCGCCGTTGGCACCACTGTGACTCGCGCCCTGGAGACTGCGGCTCAAGAAGGCGGGTTGCGGCCGTTTGAGGGCGAGACACAGCTCTTCATCATGCCCGGGTTCAAGTTTCGGGTCGTCGAATTGCTGGTTACGAACTTTCATTTGCCGAAATCGTCCCTGCTCATGCTGGTGTGTGCTTTTTCGGGACGCAGGCGGGTCCTGGCTGCATATGAGCACGCGGTTCAAAGTCAATACCGTTTGTTCAGCTATGGTGACGCCATGCTGCTTGAACGCGCGGGTGCGGGCCGATGAAGTTTTCGATTGCCGCCACCTCGGGCCTGGCGAGGCGCGGCCGGCTCGAGTTTGCGCGCGGCATGGTGAACACGCCCGCCTTCATGCCGGTTGGGACCTACGGCGCCGTCCGTGCCGTGTCGGTGGAGGATCTCCTCGAGCTGGGCGCTGAAATGATCCTGGCCAACGCCTTCCACCTGATGCTCCGGCCAGGCGAGGATCTGATTGAAGAACTGGGCGGCCTGCATGAGTTCGGACGTTGGCGGGGTCCAATACTTACCGATTCCGGGGGTTTCCAGGCATTCAGCCTGGCCAAGGGCAAGGGCATCAGCGAACAGGGACTGGAATTGCAATCTCCAATCGACGGGGCGAAAGTACGGCTGGATCCGGAGTCCTGCATGTGGCTTCAAGCAAAGTTGGGCAGCGACCTGCACATGGTCCTGGACGAGTGCACGCCGTATCCCGTGGACCATGCCGAGGCCCATGCTTCCATGCTGCGTTCAATGCGTTGGGCGCGGCGCTGCAAGAAAGCGTTCGAGTCCGGCGGCGGCAGGGGCACGGTTTTCGGAATCGTGCAGGGCGGTATGTATAACGACCTCCGCAAGGAATCCATTGAGCTCCTGGAGGAAGTGGATTTTCCGGGCCTTGGTATCGGCGGCCTCTCGGTTGGGGAGAGTCCGGAGATGCGCAAGGCCGTGCTTGAGGACTTATGCCGATATCTGCCGCAGGAAAAGCCGCGCTACCTGATGGGCGTGGGCAAACCCGAAGATATCGTGGAATCCGTTCGCCTGGGCGTAGACATGTTTGATTGCGTCCTGCCTACGCGCAACGCCCGCAACGGGCAGTTGTTCACGCGCAGGGGACCCATACGCATCCGCAACCAGCGTTACAGGAACGATTCCAGTCCCATTGATCCGGGGTGCGAGTGCCTTACCTGTCGAAACTACAGCCGTGCCTACCTCCGGCACCTGGATGCTTGCAGGGAAACCCTGGGATTGCGTCTGAACTCGCTGCACAATCTGCATTTCTACCTGGACCTCATGCGCCGTATCCGAACATCCATCGAGTCGGGTACCTTCGGCAGCTTTGCGGCATATGAAAGCTGAGGTCAGCTTTCTGGAGGGCGTAGCCGAGTACGAGGGCGGGGACGCCCTTGCTGGGAGCGAAGACGTCTCGTCTTCGGCGAGGGCGGGACGCCCTCGTTCCCAGGAGGGCGGGACGCCCTCGTTCCCAGGGGGGGAAGTGCTCGCTCCTGAGGGTGCGGTGTGCGATAATTTGGCCTCCAGCTTGAGCTACAAACGGTTCCTCTCGTCATGCTTCTCGACATCCTGATTCCCCCCGCCTGGGCCCAGCAAGGCGACTCTGCTCCGAGCATGCTGCCGATGATTTTCACCATGGTGTTGATCTTCGGCGTCATGTATTTCATGGTGATTCGTCCGCAATCCAAGCGCAGAAAAGAACACCAGGCGCTGGTCGCCGCCCTGTCGGAGGGTGACGAAGTGGTGGCCTCCGGCGGCATCGTCGGCCGAGTCACCGGCCTGGCGGAACAGTTCGTCACGCTGGAAGTAGCCAATGACGTGAAGCTCAAGGTGCAACGGCACAGTGTCAGCACCATTCTGCCGAAGGGCACGATCAAGGGCATCTGACCAGTCTTTCAGGCGCTTTGGCGTCTGCACGCTCGCATGAACCGCTATCCTCTCTGGAAGAACCTGCTGGTACTGATCGCCGTGGTCGGCGGTGGCCTGATAGCGCTTCCCAATATCTACGGCGATGACCCGGCCGTACTGATTTCGCGCGAAGACGAGCAGGAGATCAGCGAAGTGGAGGCCGATGCCGCCCGTCGCGCGCTGTCAGTGGCCGGAATCGAGCACCAGGGTGTGCGCGAGCGCGGGAAGTCGGTCGAGATTCGTTTTGGTTCCGTTGAAACGCAGCTCAGCGCCAGCGACCTCCTGCGAGAAGAACTGGGGCCGGTCTACGTACCGGCACTGACCCTGTTGCCCCGAACTCCGGAATGGCTTGCCAATCTTGGCCTCAGGCCCATGAGCCTGGGCCTTGATCTTCGGGGAGGGGTGCATTTCCTGTTTGAGGTCGACACGCAAAAGACGGTGCAAAAGAGGTTGGAGGGTTATGCGAACGATTTCAGCCGCCTCCTTCGCGATGAGGGTATTCGCCGCACGGTTCAGGCGCAGGATGGACGGGTGCGGATTGATCTTCGGCGCGCTGAGGATCTTGAACAGGCCGAGGAGTTGCTGGTGGATTCCGAGTCGGACATTGAGTTCGAGTCAGGCCGGGCTGGAGAGGGCGCATGGATTACGGCGACCTTAAGCGAGGCAAGGCTGCGCGAACTGAAGGACAACGCCATTACCAAGAACATCACGATCATGCGCAATCGTGTCAATGAGCTCGGTGTGGCGGAGCCTCTGGTCCAACGCCAGGGGCAGGAACGGATCGTGGTGCAGCTTCCAGGCGTCCAGGACCCGGCCCTGGCGGCACGCATCCTGGGCTCCACCGCTACCGTTGAGTTTCGCCTGGTCTGCCACGAGGAAAATGCAATCGAAGCGGCCCGCCTTGGTCGCGCGCCAATCGGATGCGAACTCTTCTTCATGGATTCGGAGCCGGTCCTGGTCAGGCGATCGGTGATCGCAGGCGGCGGACAACTCGTTGACGCAAGACAGGGGTTTTCGGAAGACGGGCAGCCGGCGGTGCACGTCAACCTTGACGGGCGCGGCGCGGATGCCATGCTGGAGGCCACGCAGGAGAACCTCAAACGGCCCATGGCCGTGGTTTTCGTGGAGAGCAAACGCGAAGCGAATGAGTTGAGTGGTGAAATGGTGAGCCGGGAGCAGCGCAGGGTGATCAACGTTGCCACGATTCAGGGTGTCTTCTCCAGCCGATTTCAGATTACCGGTCTGAATGTAGTCGAAGCACGTGACCTCGCCTTGCTGCTTCGGGCCGGGTCACTGGAGGCGCCGATTTTCAAGGTCGAAGAACGCACCGTGGGACCGTCGCTGGGTCAGGACAACATTGATCAGGGCATGCGCGCAATCCTGTTCGGGCTGTTTCTCGTGGTGTTGTTCATCAGCATTTACTACCGCGTGTTCGGCATGGTCGCCACGCTGGCGCTGGGCGCCAACCTGGTGCTGATCGTGGCCCTGCTTTCGTTGTTGCAGGCCTCGCTGACCCTGCCGGGCATCGCCGGCATCGTGCTCACGGTAGGAATGGCGGTAGACGCCAATGTGCTGATATTCGAGCGCATCCGCGAGGAGTTGCGTAACGGCAATTCTCCGCAAGCCAGTATTCGCGCGGGCTACGACAAGGCGCTGGTGACTATAGCCGACGCGAATATCACAACGCTGATCGCGGCGCTGGTACTGTTCACCTTCGGAACCGGGCCGATCAAGGGCTTCGCCATAACACTGTCGCTGGGCATTCTCATGTCGATGTTTACTGCCATTGTCGGTACCCGGTCGGTGGTCAATCTCATATACGGGACGCGGCGTGTAAGCCGCCTGGCGGTGTAGTCATGGAATTACTGCGTCTTCGCCGTGAGGTCGACTTTTTCGGCCGCCGCCGCATCGCCACGATCGTGTCGCTGGTGCTGGTCGCTGTATCCGTGGGCTCGCTGGCCGTGCGCCAGCTTAACTTCGGGATCGATTTCACCGGGGGAGTCCTGCTGGAAGTCGGTTATCAGGCGGACGCGGACCTTGGCACTATTCGGTCCCAGCTGGAAGGCGCGGGTTATGGCGGCGCACAGGTGCAGAATTTCGGCGCCGCGCGCGACGTGCTGATCCGGATATTGCCGCGCGAGGGTGTCGATGCACGGGGGCAGGGCGAAAAGATTCTGAGTGTGTTGCGCTCCGGCGGCGAACCGGTTGAATTGCGGCGGGCGGAGTATGTCGGACCGCAGGTCGGCCAGGAATTGACGGAGCGGGGTGGCCTGGCGGTGTTGTTCGCCCTGCTGATGATCCTCCTTTATGTCATGTTCCGCTTTCAGTGGAAGTTCGCGGTGGGGGCGGTAGCGGCGTTGGCGCATGACGTGATCATCATCCTGGGGGTCTTCTCCGTCTTCGGGCTTCCCTTTGATCTCACCATCCTGGCAGCCGCTCTGGCCGTGATCGGTTATTCGCTGAACGACACGATCGTTGTCTTCGACCGTATTCGCGAGAACTTCCGCAGAATCCGCACGGGTAATTCCGAAAGCGTAATGAACACTTCCGTCAACCAGATGCTCGGACGGACGATCATTACCAGCCTGACGACGCTGCTGGTCCTGGTGGCGCTTTTTCTGTTCGGCGGCGCGACTCTGAAGGGCTTCTCCTCGGCGCTCATCATCGGCATCGTGGTCGGGACTTATTCGTCCATTTATGTCGCGGGCAATACGGCCCTGGCGCTCGATGTCAGTACCGTGGATCTTTTGCCGCCCAAGAAGGAAAGCGGTAATGACGGGGTAGTAACGTAGTTTAAAAGATATTATTAACAATTAGATATATGAATTACCTAATTGTGTCTTTAAATAATTTCCTAAGCTCCGTATAGACCTTCGGGGTGCCCGCCAGGACGTGGCCCGTCTCCATGCAGTCGGTGTCCTGTTCCAGTCCGGTAATCCAGCCACCGGCTTCCTCGATCAACATGGCGCCGGCGGCAATGTCCCAGGGCTTCAACCCAAACTCCCAGAATCCGTCCAGCCGGCCGGCGGCCACGTAGGCCAGGTCCAGCGCCGCGGCGCCGGCTCGGCGCACACCTGAAGTGTGGCGCATCACCTGGCGCATCATCCGCATGTAGACATCGACCCACTCCAGGTTGCGGCGGTAAGGAAAACCGGTACCGATCAGGCTGCCAGCCAGCGTCACCTGGCGACTGACGCGGATGCGCCGCTCGTTCATCCTTGCTCCGCCCCCTCTCATACAGGTAAACAATTCCTGCCGCAGAGGGTCGTAAATCACGCCCAGCTGCAATTCTCCGCGCATCCGCATGGCCAGGGACACGCAGAACACCGGGAAGCGGTGGACGAAGTTTGTGGTCCCGTCAAGTGGATCAATAATCCACTCATACTCACTTTCGCCCTGTGAGCCGCCTTCCTCACCGAGAAACGCATGATCGGGATAGCCCATGCGAATGTGATCGATGATGATTCTCTCCGCGGCTTCGTCGACCTCGGTAACCAGTTCGTTGGTGCTCTTGCTGCGGATCGTTAGCGATTCAATGCGGTCCGCATACCGCAAGACCATGTCGCCGGCTCGCCGAGCGGCGGCTGTAGCGGTATTGAGCAGCGGCATCATGTGCTTGTGTCACCGGTTGGAGCTAGGGCAGGGAGACTATTGAGTACAAGTAGCCGTTGAGCGCGACAATGGCCGCGTTCGAGGAAAGAAATGCCCGGACTAAGCCGTGAGCGCAGTGTGCTCGCCAGCTTCGCTCGCCCGCCAGTCGCGTGACGCGATCCTTGAGAATTCCTCGTACCGGTCCATTTCCATCGGGAATTCCTCGTAAGTGTGCGGATGCCAGACTTGACGCGGCAGGTAATCGAGATCACCCCCGTACACGTGCAGCGCCACGGCCGGCTCGTTGACCGCACATTCGGCGACATGAATGGTATCCAGGTTCATCCGGAACACCGATCCCGGCTCGAGCACCACTTCTTCGGTCTTGTCCAGTCCGTGCCGGCGGCAGCGGCGGTACAAGGTGTTTCTTTCCTTCCCCGAGAGCATCAGGATCGCGGCCCAGGTGGAATGATTGTGGGGCGGCGTGCGTAAACCGGGGCAAAAACAGATGCGCATCATGCTGAGGTTGGGTGACCGATAGAAGATCTGGCGATCCGGCGCTTCCTCGGGGCTGCCACAGGAGCAGAATTCCAGGGCCTCGTAGACATCGTCGAGCCGGCCGCACAGGTCATGCAGCATGCCGCGGACGGCAGAACAGGGATTCGGGCCGTTAACCGCTTTCGCGCCCTGTTCAACGAGATCGAATACGTGCAATTGGAATTCCCTGGAAACGCAGTTATTAAGCCCCATATTGTAATGCCAGGAAATTGGTATCCTAATGTCCTCAGCCCGAATTGCGCTTGTTGTTTCAAATGCCTGAAGCCAACGCCATTTACATGGATTACGCCGCCTCGACGCCGGTGGACCCGCGGGTGGCCGCCTACATGGCGGAACTGCTATCCGGCGGCCCTCATTCCAACCCCTCATCCCCTCACTCCGGCGGACGGGCCGCTGCGAGGCTCATAGCACGCGCGGCCGTTAAGGTCGGCAATCTTGTCGGCGTTGCGCCCGAAGAAGTGATTTTCACTTCGGGAGCAACCGAATCGATCAGCCTGGGAACCATTGGTGCGGCGCGTTATCGTTCCAGCGATGGCCGGCATGTGATTACCAGCCTGAGCGAACACCCGGCCGGCCTGAAGTCTTGCCTGGCGCTGAAGCAGGAAGGTTTCGAAGTGACCTGCCTGGAGCCGGATTCCACCGGCTTGGTCTCACCACAGGCCCTGCGTTCCGCGCTTCGCTCTGATACCGTGCTTGTGTCACTGATGCACGTCAACAATGAGATCGGTGTGATTCAGGATGTCGCCGAGTACGGGCGCATATGCGCCCATCACGGAGCCTGGCTGCACGTTGATGCAGCCCAGAGCGCCGGAAAGCTCCCCCTGGACATGCGCAAGCAGGGAATTGATCTGCTATCGCTTACCGCGCACAAGCTCTATGGACCCAAGGGCGCAGGGGCTCTTTGCATCAATTTCGATCGTATCCCACGGATCGAGCCACTGCTGTTTGGTGGAGGCCAGCAGCGCTCCTTGCGCCCCGGGACGCTGCCGACCCATCAGATCGCAGGCCTGGGACGGGCTTGCGAGCTGGCCGCGGAACAGCTTGAAGAAGAGCATAAGTCCCTTAACACCTTAAGGGACCAGCTTTGGCAGGGACTTGAGAAGTCCGGCGGAGTGCTTCTTAACGGGGCGGAATCCCCTCGCGCGCCGGGTATTGTCAGCGTCAGCGTGATGGGCGTGGAGGGCAGCAGCCTGGTGAATGAGCTGGACGGGGTCGTGGTCTCGCTAGGATCTGCCTGCTCCAGGGCGCAAGATGAGCCATCGGCCATGCTGCGATGCCTGGGGCGCGCCCCGCTGCTGGCAAACAGCACGGTGCGGTTCAGCATTGGGCGATTTACCTCAAAGAAGGAAATCAAAGAGGTAATCAAGATTTTTGGGAAGGCTATTGCTGCATTACGCACTCTTTCTGATGAGAACCCAGCGCTCAAGGATGGACCGGGACGAATAACGACAGGCGAGGCAGGCCGCCGCAGTTCCGGCGCATGGGTGCGCCTGGAGGTCCGCTGGGAAGGTGACCAGGCGATTGAAACCGCCTATCGTGTTCTTGGCCCCCCCATTCTGCAGGCCGCGGCCCAAAACGGGGCGAGTGCGCTGAAGTCTGCGGGCCGTCAATTGCTGGTTTCCGAATGGGCGCAGCAGCTGGATGAAACACTTCATGCGCCTCCGGAGGCGCGATCCTTGCTGCTTTGTGCCCGGGATGCCTTGCATGCGTGCCTACGAGGCGGGGATAATTGAGGGCTTGGCTTTGCTAGAGGGGTTGACCCATGACATTGCGCCTTACAACTCGCGCTGAAGCAAGAGTGCTGGAATACCTGCGCCGCCGTGGCAGCGGGGTGGGTCTGCGCGTCGGAGTTACGGAGACGGGCTGCTCCGGCTATTCCTATGTCCTCGATTACGCAGATGAAATCGAAAGCGGCGACGTCGTGATGAAACAGAACGACCTCAGTATTGTTGTTGCGCGTGAGTGCCTGCATTTGCTCGAAGGCACGGAAGTCGATTTCATACAGAAAGAACTGAACGAACAATTTGTGTTCACCAACCCCAACGCCTCGGGTGAATGTGGCTGCGGAGAAAGCTTTACCGTATGAGTGAAAGAACGTTATCGATCATCAAGCCGGACGGGGTGGCGCGCGGTTTGATCGGGGAAATCTACAAGCGATTCCAGGCATCGGGCCTGCGGGTCGCCGGAGCTCGCATGTTGTGGCTGGAAGAGCAGCAAGCGCGGGACTTTTATGGCGTGCATCGCGAGCGGCCCTTTTATGGCGATCTTGTGGCTTATATGACTTCCGGCCCCATCATGGTTCAGGCCCTGGAGGGTGACGACGCGATTCAGCGCAATCGCGAACTGATGGGCGCCACTGATCCCGCCCGCGCCGATGCCGGCACCGTACGGGCCGATTATGGCGAGAGTGTGGAGCGAAACGTCGTTCACGGGTCTGACGGCCCTGCAACAGCCAGGGAAGAAATCGACTTTTTCTTCCGCAACGGCGAACTGCATTCTTACTGAGACCTGATGCCGCAGGCCGGTTCACTATTGGGGTTGCCGCGGGGCGAGCTGGAAGAATGGTTCGTGTCGCGCGGCGAGGCGGCTTTCCGCGCGCGTCAATTGATGCGCTGGCTCTATCACCGCGGTGAGATGGAGCCGCGGCGAATGACCGACATGAACCTTTCGCTGCGGGAGTCCCTGGCGGACTCGGCCAGGCTGGACTTGCCCCAGGTGCTGCAGCGCCAACGGTCGAGCGACGGAACGCGCAAGTGGCTGCTGGATGTGGGCGCGGGGCAGGTCATCGAAACCGTCTTCATTCCCGAGCAGGGCCGCGGGGCGCTTTGCGTCTCCTCGCAAGTGGGTTGCGCAGTGAACTGCCCGTTTTGCGCCACCGGGCAAATGGGCTTCAGCCGCAATTTGAGCGCAGCCGAAATCGTGGCGCAAACCCTCGTCGCCCGGCGAGAACTCGAACCCGACGGCAAGAAGATCACCAATATCGTGTTCATGGGCATGGGCGAGCCGCTGGCCAACTTCCGTGAAGTTACCCGGGCAGCCTCGGTATTCCTGGACCACCTGGGATTAGGCCTGTCAAGGCGTCGCGTGACCTTGAGCACCAGCGGAATCACTCCGCGCATACGAAAATTGGCCGGCGTATCGCGAGTTGCACTGGCTCTTTCGCTGCACGCGCCAACCGACGAGTTGCGCAACAGCCTGGTGCCCCTGAACAAGCGCTACCCCCTGGGGCCGTTGCTGGAGGCCTGTTGGGAATACGCCCGGGAGACCGAGAGCCGGGAAATCACCTTCGAGTATGTAATGCTCGATGGAGTCAATGACCAGCCCCACCAGGCAAGGGCGCTTGCGAAGCTCTTGCGCGATCGGCCGGCCAAGCTCAATCTCATCCCGTACAACCGCGTCTCGGGAACGCCCTTCAATTGCTCGCCTCGCCCGGTGATCGACCGTTTTCGGCAGGTTCTTCTCGATGCCGGCGTCATGACCATCACCCGCAAGACGCGCGGTGACGATATCGATGCCGCCTGCGGGCAGTTGCGTGGCGCGGTCGTGAACGGCAGGAGCGTGCCGGCCGGGATGAGGCCGCGGGCATGAAAGCCCTGGTCGTTCTCGTACTTGCAGTGCTGCTTTCCGGCTGCCAGGCCGGAATGGCCGCCAATCCCCAGGCTGCGGGATTGAACGTGGAATTAGGCGCTGCGTACCTGGCCCAGGGGCGTTTGGAACTGGCCCGTGACAAGCTGATTCGGGCCACGGACCAGGATTCCGGATCCTCGAAGGCGCATCGAGTGCTGGGGATGGTCTACGAGCGTCTGGGCGAGACCTTAAGTGCCGAAGAACACTATCAGCGCGCCGTGCGCCTGGCGCCCGGGGATGTTGACGCGCTCAACAGTCTCGGGGTCTTTCGTTGCCGCCGATCCGGAGAGGAGGCACAGGGCCTGAGACTCCTGCGGCGGGCGGCTCGCGAAGCAAGCCTTGATCGAAGGGCGGACGTGTATGCAAACTGCGGGCTTTGTGAACTTCCACAGGACCGTGCCGGCGCCGCGGTATGGTTCCGCCTTGCACTACAGCTTGATCCCGATCACAGGCAAGCAAGAGACATTCTTGAGCGCCTTGAAACGCGAGATTGACCAGGAGACCTTTTTGAGATGGTAGAAGCCAAGCAAAACCCTGCCGGTTCCTACGGCGAGCGGCTGCAGTCCGCGCGCCGGGCCCAGATGATTACTGTGGAAGATGTCGCCCAGGAACTCAGGCTGTCAACGGACGCCGTCAACGCCCTGGAATCCGGGCAGATCGAGATGTTCGGCGCCCATGCCCATGTCGTGGGGCATTTGCGCTGCTACTGCAAGCTCCTGAAGATCGATGCGAATGAGCTGGTGTCGGGCTACCGGAGAAAGTACCCGGATTGGGACCGCCTTCCCGCCAAGGTAGGGCTGATTCCCTCCCGTGTGCAGCGCTGGGGACGTTGGAAACTCGTGACCTGGATCGTGGTGATCACCGCCCTTTGCCTGGTTGCCTACCAGTTCTGGGGTGAAATGGTTCTGAACTGGTTCTCCGGCTGAGTCGGCCTCGAGGCCGATTCCCGGAGGGGCGCATGGCCGGCAGTTCCATTAAATCTGTACGCGGAGTGCGGGATCTCCTGCCGGCCGACAGCGCTGAGTGGCGCCGCACGGAGGACATCGTTGCCAGGACGCTTCAGGCCAGTGGCTATAAGGAATTTCGTGTACCGGTGCTGGAGTACGCGGAACTTTATCTCCGGTCGGTGGGAGAGCACACCGACATTGTGCAAAAGGAGATGTACACGATCGAGGGAAGCAAGGGACAGACTCTCACCCTGCGCCCCGAAGCCACCGCCGGCATCGTTCGTGCAGCCCTGGAGCATGGGTTCCATCGCGGCCGGCGCCGTTTCTGGTGCGTAGGCCCCATGTTCCGGCGAGAACGGCCGCAGCGTGGTCGTCTACGGCAATTTCACCAGTTTGATGTGGAGGCGATCGGCTTTGCCGGCCCTGACATTGACGCAGAACTTATCGCGTTGGCGGCACGGGTATTTTCTCAATTGGGCCTCACGGACCTCACGCTGGAAATCAACAGCCTCGGGGGACCCGATTGCCGCCGGGCTTATCGGGACCGGCTAAGAGAGTATTTTCGAGACCAGTTGCAGTCACTGGATTCGGACAGCCGCCGGCGGCTGGACGCCAATCCGCTGCGTATTCTCGATAGCCGCAACCCGGAAATGGCCGGCCTGATTGCCGATGCGCCGGACATCGCCGAGTTTTTCGAGGCCGAATCGGCCGAGCATTTCTCTCAGTTGCGGGCACTGCTGTCGGCAATCGGCTTGCAGTTCCGGGTCAACCCGCGTCTGGTGCGCGGCATTGACTACTACAGCAGGACCGTATTCGAATTTCTCACCGACAGGCTCGGAGCGCAGAACGCGGTCTGTGCAGGTGGGCGATATGACGGGCTGGTGGAGCAGCTCGGCGGTCCGCCTACACCCGCCATAGGCTGGGCGATGGGCATCGAGCGCTTGCTGGAGCTTGCGGAATTGCCGCCCGCCACCAGCGGCGTCAAGGCGTACATGGTCCTCCTGGGTGGCGTCGAGGTACAGCAGGCCGGTCTTGAGCTGGCCGAAACACTCAGAAATGAGTGTCCCTCGGTCCAGCTTGAAATGCACTGCGGCGGGGGCGGCGCACGCGCCCAGCTTCGCCACGCAAGCCGCTCCGGGGCCCGTTACGCGGTAGTGCTCGGGGAACGAGAGCTGGCTGAAGGAACTGCAGGATTGAAGGACATGCGCCAGGACGGGGAGCAGGAAGACGTGGCGGTAGACAAGCTCGCGGGCGTGCTTCAGGCGCGTGCCGACCGTACAATTCCCGGTCATGGATGATTTCCTGACAGATCAGCAACAAGCTGCTCGTGTCCGCGGTTGGGTGCGGGAATACGCGCCTGCCGCCATCGGGGCGCTCGTGGTGGGATTGGGTGGCTACTTTTCCTACTCGCAATGGCAGGGGTATCAGGAGAATCAGGCCGCTGAAGCTTCCGACCTGTTCGAGGAGTTCAGAGAGGCGCTGGATGCAAACAGCCCTGATGCCGCCGGAGAACTCCACCAGCGGCTGCTAACCGACTTCGAAGGCAGCGGATACGCCGATCATGCCCGATTGCTGATGGCCAGGGAATATGTCGACACGACGCAACCTTCACTGGCCGCAGAAGAACTGAAGAGCCTGATCGAGACTACCGATGATGCTGACCTGCGGCAATTGGCCCGCCTGCGCCTGGCACGCGTTTTCCTGTATATGGATCGTGCGGAAGAAGGGCTGGACGTGCTTGTCGCGGATGCGTATTCGGCAGCCTGGAAGCAAATGTCCGAGGACATGCGTGGGGACCTGTTGCGGGCCCTGGGACGCACTGAGGAGGCCAGGGCAGCCTACCAGGCGGCGCTTGACCAGACCGGACAGGTCGATGCCGGCTGGATCCGGCTGAAACTGAACCACCTGGGCGCGGTGGAAGCTGCGAGGGAAGATGAGGTGGAACTCGAGACCGAACAGGAACTCCAAAGCGGCGAGACAGACGAAGCGGTGCAACCGGCTGGCGAGGCTGACGCTGCGGCCGGGGAAGCCTCGGACCTGGAGCAGGAATGATGCAGGCATGTAGGTACAACGAAGCCTGGCGGGCAAGCCGTGTTGTCATGGCGCTCTCAGTCGTTGCGTTTTCGACGGGCGCTTGCGGGATCTTTGGCGGGGACGGGGAGAGCGAGGCGCGGCAGCCACGGGAACTGCAGGAATTCGGCGAGCAGTTCCGGATTCGGCGCGTGTGGTCCGCCAAGGTCGGTGACGGAGGCGGCGAACTGCGCCTGGCATTACGGCTGGATGGCGATGGCGCCAGGATATACGCCGCTTCTAACGACGGCTCGGTGCATGCGTTCGAAGCGGACACCGGGAAACGCCGATGGCGGCAGGATACGGAGCTCGACTTGTCTGCCGGACCCACGGTAGGGGAGGGTCATGTGGCCGTGGCGTCGTCCGGCGGCTGGATCGCCGCGCTGAATGCTTCCAGCGGAGTCGAGGAATGGCGGGCCTACGTCAACGGAGAGGTGCTGGCGGCGCCGGCAATCGGTGGTGGGCGGCTGTTTGTACGCACCGTGCATGGTTTCCTCTATGCATTCAGCCTGGCTACCGGCCAGGAGCTCTGGTCGGTTTCTCAAAACATGCCGAGACTCAGTCTTAGAGGCACGAGTGCGCCCGTGCTGCAGGCTCAGCTGGTGATTTGCGGTTTCGACAACGGACGGCTGATCGCCTACGAACAGACGGACGGCGCCAAGGCCTGGGACGTGCCGCTGGCGGCGCCGGCGGGCCGCAATGAACTGGAACGGCTGGTTGATCTGAACGGCGAGGTCCAGGTGGTAGGCAACGATGTCTACGTAGCGGGCTATAACGGCCTTCTGACTTCGGTTGCGGCCGAGTCGGGCGAGTTGTTGTGGTCACGCGAGTTCTCCGGCTATAACGGCCTGGTGGTGGACGCCAACAACGTCTATTCGGTGAGCGAGAACGGCAAGGTGAACGCCCATGCCCGGACTGGCGGGACACCCTTGTGGAGCGCCGATATGCTGGGGTTCCGCGACCTGTCACGGCCTTCGCTGTTTGCTTCCCATCTGATGGTCGGGGATCTGGAAGGTTATCTGCACGGTTTCAATGTTTTCAGCGGAAAACTGGAGGCACGCGCCCGCGCGGGGAACGATCGAATCGGATCACAACCTCTGGTCATGGGTCAAAGGCTTTACGCGCTGACGGTATCGGGCGAATTGACGGCCTGGGAAGCCGTTACCGCGGCCGGATCCTGATTGGCGGGCATGAGGAATCGTCGCCATGTTACCGGTCGTGGCCCTCACCGGGCGACCCAATGTAGGCAAGTCGACTCTGTTCAACCGGCTTGCCGGTAGGCGCGAAGCCTTAGTTGCCGACTATCCGGGTCTGACACGCGACCGCCGGCACGGCCTGGCAAATCTGGGTGGCCGGCGTGTAATCCTCGTGGATACACCCGGCGTGGGGGAAGGAGGCGAATGGGACGACGTCTCGCGCAAGCAGTTCCAACTGGCGCTTGCCGGCAGCGACCTGGCTGTCCTGCTTGCCGACTGCCGTGAAGGAATCTGCGCTGCGGACGAGGCGGCAGCTCAATGGATACGGGAGTCCGGCGCCAATGCCATCCTGGCGGTAAACAAGTCCGAGGGCCAGCCCCCTGAACTGAGCGTGGCCGAATTTCACGCTTTGGGCATGCCCGATCCTATGGCCATATCGGCGCTTCGCGGCGACGGCGTCGCCAGGCTCAAGGAGCAAATTGCCCAGGTGCTGCCGCAGACCCCGGAGGTCGAGCCGGCAGACGGCACGCGCACCCGCATTGCCATCATCGGGCGACCCAATGTAGGCAAGTCAACGCTGGTCAATCGATATCTCGGCGAGGAACGGATGCTGGTTCGGGACCAGGCCGGCACTACCCGCGATAGCGTTCCCCTGAATTTCATGTACGGCGATGAGCCTTGCACGCTGGTGGATACCGCCGGGATCCGGCGCCGAACCCGGGTAGCCGCCGGCCCCGAACGGCTCTCGGTAACCCAGGCCCTGCAGGCAATCGAGCAGGCGGACGCCGTTATCGTCTTGCTGGACGCGCGGGAGGGAGCGACAGAACAGGACCTGCGGCTGATCGCACTGGTGCTGGATCGAGGCAGGGCGCTGGTCATCGGCGCCAATCAATGGGACCGTGTCGCCCCCCGCGATCGTTCGCTGATCAACGATGAGTTGGCGCGGCAATTGAATTTTCTTGATTTCGTCGACATCCACCGGGTATCCGCTCTGCGTGGATGGAGGGTCGGGAGGATGCTTGACAGCGCCCTGGAAGGGGTCAGGGCGGCAGGCCGGGACTTGTCTACCGGGCAGCTCAATGCGGTATTGCGCAAGGCCTTGGAGGAGCACGCAACGCCACGGCGGGGCGGGCGCAGAATCCGCCTGAATTACGCCCACCAGGGAGGAAAGCGTCCGCCGCTAATCGTCATCCACGGCCGCCAGACCAAGCATCTGCCGGCCGACTTCCGCCGTTACCTGGCGCGACGGATCCGAAGGCAGTTTGGTTTGCGCGGTACGCCCTTGCGTATCGAACTCAGGACAGGCCCCAACCCCTACGTGGATTCCTCAACCTGAGGACTTCCTGCGGGACACGACATTCGTGTCGTGGCATGCAGCGTTCCGCGGGACAGGCGGGCCTGGATGTCGGTTCCCACCGCGGCCTGCGCCGGGTCGGTAAGAACCTGTCCCTGGGGGCCGGTAACGATTGCATAGCCGCGATCCAGGGTGTTCTGAGGGCCGAGGCTGCGCAAAGCCGATCGGGCGACCTCCAGACGCTGAGAAGCCTCCTGTAGTTGCTTGTGGGCTGCGGCGCCAATCCGCGGCGCCAGCCATCCCAGCCGTTGACGGCGGTTGCGGGCGTTCTCAAGTGGTGATCCCGCAAGCAGCCGCGCCCGCAATGACCAAAGGCGATTGGATCCCGCTTGCGGCAGGCGAACGGAAGCACGGTGGAGGCGCTCGTAAAGCTCATCCAGGCGCTGACCGCATTGCATTAGCCGAGAGGGCGGCCCGGAGCGGTTCAGCCTTCCCGACAGTTGCTTCAGTGACCGGCTCTGGCCGAACAGCACGGCGAGTGCGGCCTGCTGAATGCTGTTGCCGGACCGCTCGATGCGACGCAGCCAGTCGCTTGCGTCCGGCGTGGCGATCTCCGCTGCCTGCGAGGGTGTAGCGGCCCGCCGGTCGGCCACAAAATCGGCGATGGTGTAATCAGTCTCGTGCCCAACGCCACTGATCAGGGGTAGCGGGAAGGCGGCAATGAAGCGCGCCAGATGTTCATCATTGAAGGTGGCAAGATCTTCAATGTCACCGCCGCCGCGGGCCAGTATGACGAGGTCGCAGGCCTTGTGTTCAATGACCGCGCGCAACGCGGCCACGATCTGCTCCGCTGCTCCGGCGCCCTGTACCTGAGTGTGATACAGAACCACAGGCAGGGCCGGAAAGCGATTACGCAATACCGTTACTACATCCCGGGCCGCGGCGCTCTCCCGTGAACTGACCAGGCCGATACAACCGGCAAGGCGGGGCAGGGGCCGCTTGCGTTCTTCATCGAAGAGCCCCTCCTCCTTCAGCTTGCTCTTGAGCGCCTCGAATTGCTGCAGCAGCTTCCCGACTCCGGTCTCGTGCATGCCGGAGACGATCAGCTGGTAGCTGCTGCGAGGCGTATAGGCCTGAACCTGCCCGATCGCGATTACGCGCTGACCGTCGGCAGGCTTGAAGGCAAGACGGCGGTTTGCGCTGGCGAACATCGCACATTGAATCAGGGCGTCCTCATCCTTTAGCTTGAAGTACATGTGACGGCCCCGGTAGTGGCTGAAATCGGAAATCTCACCCTCTACGCGAACTGCCGCAAACTCATCCCTGAGGCGGGCGGCAATCAGTTGGACCAGTTGCCTGACTTGCAGTAATGGCGCGTCTTCAGCGTGTTCGCCGGTACCGAGGTTTACCACTTCGCCGCGCATTTGTAAGATGATAGCCTGTTACGCAATTGTTTCGATTCATGCGCATCATCCAGGAAGCCCTGACTTTCGACGATGTTCTGCTGGCGCCCGCCTACTCGGAGGTCCTGCCCAGGGAGGTGAGCCTGGCAACATCGGCGGCAAGGGGGATTGAACTCAACATTCCCGTGATGTCCGCGGCGATGGACTCGGTCACCGAATCGGGACTTGCAATTGCGCTGGCCAGGGAGGGCGGCTTGGGCGTTATTCACAAGAACATGCCCCCCGAGCTCCAGGCCCGGCACGTAGCGGCAGTCAAGAAGTACGCCTCGGGCGTGGTGTCCGATCCGATTACCGTCAACCCTGAAAAGAGCGTGCGCGAAGTCCTGGAAATTACCCGGCGAAACAATATCTCGGGTTTGCCGGTCGAAGAAAAGGGAAGGTTGCTGGGTATCGTTACCAATCGCGATCTGCGCTTTGAGACTCACCTGGAACGTCCTGTGAGCGAAGTCATGACACCCGAAGAGCGCCTGGTGACCGTCAAGGAGAATCCGGACGAGGAAGAAGTGCTGATGCTGCTCCACAAGCACAGGATCGAGAAGGTGCTGGTTGTGGACGAGCACTTTCAGCTCAAGGGATTGATTACGGCCAAGGATTTCCAGAAAGCCAGCGACTTCCCGCATGCCTGCAATGACGAAAGAGGCGCATTGCGCGTTGGCGCGGCCGTCGGCGCAGGGGCCGACACGGAGGAACGGGCAGCACTGCTGAGCGAGGCAGGCGTGGATGTACTGGTGGTGGACACGGCCCACGGCCACAGCCGCGGCGTGATCGATCGCGTGAAGTGGTTACGCGCGAACTATCCCGAGATGCGCCTGATCGCCGGCAACGTGGTCAGCAGCGAAGGCGCCGAAGCGCTGATCAAGGCCGGTGTGCATGGGGTAAAGGCCGGTGTGGGCCCCGGCTCGATATGCACGACCCGCATCGTGGCCGGCGTAGGCGTGCCGCAGATTACCGCGGTGGCGGAAGTCGCTGTGGCCGCGGCAAAGCATGACGTTCCGGTAATTGCCGATGGCGGTATCCGCTATTCGGGCGATATCGCCAAGGCCATCGCCGCCGGCGGCTACTGTGCAATGATCGGGAGCCTGTTTGCAGGCACCGAAGAGGCGCCCGGGGAAGTGGAGCTGTACCAGGGCCGGTCCTACAAGTCCTACCGCGGCATGGGTTCATTGGGGGCCATGTCGCAGCAGCACGGTTCGTCCGACCGCTACCTGCAGGACTCGACCGAGCAGCTCGAAAAGCTGGTCCCGGAGGGCATCGAGGGCCGGGTGCCGTACAAGGGCAGCCTGGTGGCCATCGTGCGGCAACTGACGGGCGGACTGCGCGCGGCCATGGGTTACACCGGCTGCGGCTCGATTGAGGAACTACGTACCAAGGCGCAGTTTGTCCGGATTACCGCCGCTGGAATCAAGGAAAGCCATGTGCACGATGTAGCGATTACCAAGGAGGCCCCCAACTACCGGGTCAGCCGCGCGTGACGCAGGGACGTATCCTGATCCTTGATTTTGGATCGCAAACCACGCAACTGATAGCCCGCCGGGTCCGCGAGGCGGGCGTGTATTCCGAAATCATGCCCTGGGACGTGGGGGACGAGGCTGTACGCGAGTTTGCACCGGCCGGTATCGTCCTGTCCGGAGGGCCGCAATCGGTTACCGCCGGACAAACTCCCCGTGCTCCCGAGAGCGTATTTCAGTTGGGCAAGCCGGTACTGGGAATCTGCTACGGGATGCAGACGATCGCTCACCAACTCGGGGGAACAGTGGAGCTTGCCGACAGTGCCGAGTTTGGTCCCGCTGAAGTTCGCGTGCTTGCCGAAAATGCCCTGCTCTCAGGCATCTCGGAGGATCCGCTTGAGGTGTGGATGAGCCACGGAGATCACGTCAACAGCCTGCCGCAAGGTTTTGAAGGAATCGGCAAGAGTGACAACGCACCTTTGGCGGCCATCGCCGATAGCAAGCGGCAGATGTTCGGCGTGCAATTTCATCCCGAGGTCACGCATACCCGCCATGGCCAGCAAATGATCGAACGGTTCGTGCATGACATATGCGGCCTGGGAAGCGAGTGGGCGCCGGGAGCCATTGCACAGAGCGCGATTAAGGAAATTCGTCAGACAGCCAAAGGCGGTAACGTGCTGCTCGGGCTGTCCGGCGGCGTGGACTCCTCGGTGCTTTCCGTCCTGCTGCAGAAGGCCGTGGGTGAGCGCCTGCACTGTGTTCTGGTGGATCATGGCTTGTTGCGTTTGAACGAAGCGGACCAGGTGGTGGAGACCCTGGAGCGGTCCGGCGTGCACGTAAACGTGGTCGATGCGCGCCAGCGAATGTTCGCTGCGCTGCAGGGATTGAGCGATCCTGAAGACAAGCGCAAGGCGATCGGGCGCTGTTTTATCGAGGTGTTTGAGGAGGAAGCGGGGCGAATTCCAGGCGTCGAGTGGCTGGCGCAGGGCACCATATATCCCGACGTAATCGAATCCGCGGCCGCCCAAACCGGCAAGGCGCATCTGATCAAGTCCCATCACAACGTGGGTGGTTTGCCGGAAAGAATGAAACTGAAGCTCCTGGAACCGCTGCGGTTGCTGTTCAAGGACGAGGTCAGGAAAGTGGGCCTGGAGTTGGGGCTGCCGAATGAGTTGATCGGACGGCACCCGTTCCCGGGCCCCGGGCTTGCGGTGCGAGTGTTGGGGGAGGTTGAACCCGGGGCCGTGGACCTGCTGCGGCGCGCCGACGATATCTTCATTTCGGAATTGCGGTCGGCCAGCTGGTATGACCGTGTGGCGCAGGCTTTTGCGGTATTTGTCCCCTCGCGCAGCGTTGCGGTGAAGGGAGACGGCCGCCGGTATGAACCGGTTGTCGCCTTGCGTTGCGTCAACACCACCGACTTCATGACTGCAAGCCCAAGCCGCCTGCCCATGGACCTGCTGGAGAGAGTGGCAGGCCGCATCGTCAACGAGGTCTCCGGCATATCCCGCGTGACCTACGATATTTCCTCCAAGCCTCCTGCGACGATCGAGTGGGAATGACTGCGAGCCTTCCGCCGGGTAGTAAACATGCGAAGTACATGCGGCGGGCCCTGGAGCTGGCCGAAGAAGCCGGGCGGGCCGGTGAGGTTCCGGTGGGGGCCGTGCTGGTGATGGACGGGCGGATTGCCGGGGAGGGCCGCAATCGAATGATCGGCGCCGGAGACCCGACCGCCCACGCTGAAATGGAAGCCATGCGCGCAGCCTGCGCAGTCACTGGCAACTATCGTTTGCCGGGAGCGGAGTTGTTCGTCACCCTGGAGCCCTGCGCCATGTGCGCAGGGGCACTGGTGCTCGCGCGCGTCGATCGCGTATTCCTTTCCGCTCTCGATCCCAGGTCGGGCGCTGCCGGCAGCATTTTCAACGTGCTGCAGAGTCCTGACCTCAATCATCGTTGTGAGGTGCATACCGGACTGCTGGCGGATGAATCGGCCGAATTGCTGCGTTCTTTCTTCCGTAAACGGCGCCGCTGACACAAAACTCCCGGAATTGCCACCCCGCGCCCTGCGAGCTTGGCTATTATTGTTGCGTTATCAGACTCGTACGCAAAGTGATTCCTGTAAAGCCCAATCCAATGATTCAAAGATTAACGCTTGTTTTCCTCACAGTGCTGACGCTTGCAGCAACAGCCTGCGTGGGGGAGTCCTCGCCACTGCCTCTGGTGGGAACGCTGGAGCGTGACCGGGTGGAACTTGTGGGGGAGTTTCAGGAGCCGATCATAGAGCTTAATGTGGCGGAAGGGGAGAAGGTTGAGGCCGGCCAGGTCCTGATGCGGCAGGACGGGTCGCGGGTTGAGCAAGATCTCAAGGCGGCGGAAGCGGCAGTGGCGCGCGCGCAACAACGATTGGCGGAGCTCATGCGTGGTCCGCGCGAGGAGGCGATTCGAGCAGCTCGCGCCCGATTCGACGGAGCCCACGAAATCCTCGAGGTGAGCACCCGGGAACATCTGAGGCTGCAGGGCCTGGCGGAACAGAATATCGCCAGCCAGACCGCGGTCGATCGCGCCTTGCGTGCGGTTGAGGTGGCACGTACGGACGTGGAGGCTCTCGGGGCGGTGCTGGAAGACCTGCTGGACGGCGCGACGGTAGAGGAACTGGGCCAGGCGGAGGCTGCGGTGGCCGAAGCGCAGGCCAGGTTGGAACGGTTACGGATCAGCGCCGCCAGGTTGGACATCGTGGCCCCCAGAACCGGGCGGATCGAAGCTCTTCCTTACAAATTGGGAGAACGTCCCCCACCTGGCGCAACGCTGGTGGTGTTGCTGGCCGGGGATACGCTGCACGCACGAATCTATGTTCCCGAACCGCTGCGCGCGCGGGTACTGCCGGGAATGGCGGCGCGCCTCAGGGTGGACGGAGTTTCCCGGGAAGTGAAAGGCACGGTCACCTTCGTTTCCTCGGAGGCCGCCTTTACTCCGTACTTTTCACTCACGCAGCGTGATCGAAGCCGTTTGGCCTACCTGGCCAAGGTGTCCGTCAGCGAAAGAAGCTACCGGGACCTCCCGGCCGGCTTGCCGGTTGAAGTGGATTTTCCATCGCTTCGTGAACGATAACGATTACGCGATTTCCTGCCGCGGCCTGACGCGGCGTTTCGGGACGGTAACCGCCGTCAGCAACTTGGACCTGGACGTTCCCCGCGGGCGTATCTTCGGTTTCCTTGGGCCGAACGGTTCGGGCAAGTCCACCACCATGCGCTTGTTGTGCGGCTTGCTGGCCCCTTCCGCGGGCCATGCCACCGTTCTTGGCTGCCGGGTCCCTGAGGAAGCCGAAAAATTGCGCGTGCAGATGGGCTATATGACCCAGAAGTTCTCGCTCTACGAAGACCTGACCGTTTTGGAGAATTTGCGCTTTGTCGCACGCGTTTTCGACCTGGGCTTGCGGCGCATGAGGGAACGCATCAACGCCAACAGCGACCTGTACGAATTGCAGGACCTGCATTCTCGCCTTGCGGGGACTTTGAGCGGTGGACAAAAGCAGCGGCTGGCCCTGGCTGCCGTCACGCTGCACGAGCCCCGGTTGCTGTTGCTGGACGAACCCACCAGCGCGGTGGACCCGCAAAGCCGGCGGGACTTCTGGGACCGCTTGTTCGAACTGGCCGACCAGGGAACGACGATTCTCGTCTCCACCCACTTCATGGATGAGGCGGAACGTTGTCATCGCCTGACCTTCCTCAATCGGGGCGTGATGGTGCGCGAAGGTCCACCCCAGGAGTTGATGAATCGGCTGGAGGCGCTGACCGTCGAGATCGCAACCGAAATGCCCAGGCGCACCCGCGCATTGCTCGAGACGCACGATTGGGTCCGGGCCGTGACTCAGCTCGGCAACCGTCTTCGCGTCATGCTGCGGGTGGACACGGAGACTCCTGTAGAACGTATTGACGGTTTGCTGAAACAAGCCGCACTGGAAGGAGTGGTGCGGCGAACGGGGGCCACCCTCGAAGACGTATTCGTCGCCGCCACCAATTTCCACAGGTAATCCAGTTGAACCTTCGCAGCCCGCAAGAAACCGCCGGCGCCATTGTTCGGACCGGGCGAGGGCTACTGGCCGGGGCTGTCGGACTATGGCGGGCATTTGCCTATCTCGTGGTGGGGCTCTGGCGAGCGTTTGCTTTCGTAGTGGTAGGACTTTGGCGAGGCTTCGTCTTCACCCTCTCGTGGATACCCCCGACGCTTGCGATCATCCGGTTCTGGTTCCGGCGGACATCAGCCATCGTGGACAAGGAACTGCGCCAGTTGTTTCGCGAGCGCCTGACGCTGGTAATGATCGTAGGTCTGCCGCTCATCCAGATCGTCCTTTTCGGTTATGCGATCAACACCGACGTGCGCCACATGCCCGCCGGGCTGGTGGATCATGCGGATACCACCATGTCCCGGCAACTGGCCGGAGCACTTGAAGCAAGCCAGGTACTGGAATTTATTCAACGTTCCGGCGACGTGAGTGAATTGCTGGACCTGATGCGCAGGGGCAAACTACGCACCGTTCTCTACATCCCCGCCGATTTTGAGCGCCGCCTCAGTGATGGCGACCGGCCCCTGGCCCAAATGATGGTGGACGCAAGCGATCCGGCCATCATCAATGCCACGGAGCGAATAGCCCAGTATCTGCCGTCGCCCCGCGCGCAAACCGGGCAACGCGAAATGTCCCTGGCCTTAAGGCATTACTACAACCCCGAACGGCGCTCGGCGGTACAGATCGTGCCCGCCCTGATCGGCATCATCCTGAACTTCACGATGATCGTGTTTACAGCGGTGGCCGTGGTGCGAGAACGCGAGCGTGGCAACCTTGAATTCCTGATAACGACCCCGGTGCGCAACTATGAGTTGATGCTCGGCAAGATCGCTCCCTACATCCTGATCGGCCTGGCGCAAGTCTCCATCGTCTTCTTCGCCGGGAGTTGGCTGTTCCGCGTGCCTATCGCGGGCTCGCTACTGGACTTATACCTGGGCAGTCTGGTCTTCATAGCAGCAACCCTCGGAATCGGGCTTTCCATCTCAACCTTTGCCAGGACACAGTTCCAGGCCATTCAGGGGGCGATCTTCTTCATGTTGCCGATGTTGCTGCTTTCCGGATTCATGTTCCCTTTCGACGGCATGCCGAAGATTGCGCAATGGATCGGCTTGTTATTTCCCATCACGCACTTCATGGAGGTGATAAGGGGAATCATTCTGCGAGGCGCAACGCTGGGCGACATGGCGCCGCAGATGTACGCCATTTCGGGGTTGTTCCTGGTGTCCATTGCGATTCCGGTACTAAAGTTCACCAAGCGACTGGACTAGTGCATCCCGGGAACGAGGGCGTCCTCGCCCTTGACGAAGGCGGGACGCCTTCGCTCCCAGGCGGGTAAGCTCTCCATGCCGGAACCGCATCCGACATCTGAATGAAGGAGCACTGGCCCTCCGGGCCATATAATCCGTCCCCGGAGGGATGCCGGAGAGGCCTAACGGCGCTGATTCGAAATCAGATGGGGGCGATTCGCCCCACGTGGGTTCGAATCCCACTCCCTCCGCCACAGGCCCTCCGAAGAAGCCCCAAATACATGCACGCCGTCCGCAGATAAGTTATTGATATGATAAGGTTTGATTGTCCGTTAACGTCCTGAATCGTTCTAATCTATCCGTAGAGGTTCTCGCCGCGTAACCATAAACCTTTGCATAAACTAATGCCCTACAATGGGGCTGATGGCACAAAAGAACCAGGCGCTGACCGCCGCCTTCGTCAAGGCGGTCAAACACTCGGGCAAGACCAACTACGCGGAGCGCCACTACGACTCCGGCCGCACCGGCCTGATGCTGAACGTCAAAGCGTCGGGCACCAAGAGCTGGGTACAGATCATCCACATACACGGCCAGAGGAAGGGCATGGGGTTGGGCGCCTACCCGCGCGTGTCGCTCGCCCAGGCCCGTAAGAAGGCCGTCGCCAACCAGGACGTGGCCCGCGAGGACGGGGACCCGCGCCGCCCGAAGAAGGGGCCGCCCCGATTCCGTGACGCCGCCACCACGGTGATCGAGTTGCAGGCGGGCGAGTGGACCAATCCGAAATCCAAGGGGCAGTGGGAACATTCGCTGCGGACCTACGCCCACCCGACCATCGGGGACCTGCGCGTGGACCAAATCACGCACGCCGACGTGCTGGCCGTTCTCGAACCGATCTGGACGACCAAGCGGGAAACCGCACAGCGGGTGCGGCAGCGCATCTCCGCCGTTATGCGGTGGGCCGTGGCCAAGGGGTACCGCCGGGATAACCCCGCGCAAGATGCAGTCCTGCAAGTCCTGCCGCGCCGGCGGGCGCCGGTGAAGCATCATCGGGCGCTGCCCTACGGCGAGGTGGCCGAGGCCATCGCCCGCGTGCGGGCCAGTGCTGCGTGGACCGGAACGAAGCTGGCCTTTGAGTTCCTCGTGCTGACGGCGGCGCGGTCCGGCGAGGCCCGAGGGGCCAGTTGGGACGAGATCGACATGGATGCCGCCACCTGGACGATCCCCGCTGACCGCATGAAATCCAACGTTCCGCACCGTTGCCCGCTGGCTGCGCGCTGCCTCGAACTGCTCCGCCAGGCCCGCCACATCATCGACCCGTCCATGACCGCGGATCGCGCAGATTCCGCCCTGGTATTCCCGTCGGCGCGCGGCAAGATAATCTCAGACGCGACCTTCCCCAAACTGATGCGCGAACACGGAATCGACGCGGTTCCGCATGGCTTCAGGTCCACGTTCCGCGATTGGGCTGCGGAGACCACGGACGCGCCCCACGCGGTGATGGAAGCGGCGCTGGCCCACAAGATTCCTCGCGCCGTCGAAGCGGCGTACGCAAGGTCCGACCTGCTGGACCGGCGGCGGGATCTGATGGACGAGTGGGCCGCGTTCGCGACGGGAGCGACGCCGTGAGCAGATGCCGATGCACCAATGAAGAACTGCGCCAGGTGGGCGGAGCGGATGGCGAGGCACTGGTCCGATTCTTCGCGCTCTACGCCGGTGAGGTCACATGGCCTGCGGGCGCCGAGGGGATCGACCCGCAAGCGGTCGTGAACGCCGAAGAGGTAGAACAAGACATCGCCTTCTTGCGGCTCGTCTGCTACCGAGTCATCGAAGCCCGCGACAAGAAGAACGTCCATGCGGAGCAGAGAGCCCTTGGCCCCGGCCAGCGGTGGGGGGACCGAGACCACGGACGGGACGCGCCGACCTACATCGCCTCGAACGTCCTGGTCGCGCTCGGCAAAGAGCCGCTGCCGATCCTCAATCACGCCAAGCGGCAGGAGCTTCGATACATGGGGAGGCATGTGTGGAGAAGCGGAGGATTCCCAAAACCATTCAACCCGAAATCTTTTATCGGTTAGAATCGTCCGATAAGTAACTTGGGAGTCGGCAACCGCCGCGCAACGCGGCATAGACTTCCTTCCTTCGGGATGGTGCTGTTGTCCAATAACTTTGGAGATGCAGACCATGCACACCGAAGAGAAATCAATTCAACCCGCGGTTCTCCGCCTCGCCGACATGATTCCCTACTTGAATCTCGGCCGGAGTGCCATTTATCACCTGCGGAAAGATCCCGACTTTCCCACGCCCATCCGGCTCGGCCAACGCGCCGTCGGCTGGAAGCGATCCGAAGTCGATGCGTGGATCGAGTCCCGCTCTCGCTCACCACTTCCGGCGGCTCAGGACGAGCGCGCATCGGCAGGACAGTGAGCCGTGGGCAAAAGAAAAGCCGGAGGGCATTACCCCTCCGGCTCTAATCCATCGAGCGATGGTCGTGCCGCCACGCACGGCCATTCTAACCGAAACCAGCAGTCTGAATCCGGGCCCAGCGTAAGGGGTCAGGGGCACCACGCCCCCACCGCTGCCGAAATAGTCGCTCTGGTCGAAGCCAAGACCGGCAAGCCAATGGTCCGCGAGGGTGACGAATGGAAGGGTCCATGCCCGAACCCCGCCTGCCCGGAAGGGCCCGGTACCGATCGGTTCTATATCCGAGCCAACGGCAAGTACTTTTGCCGGAAGTGCTGCGCGGACGGAAGCGACAAGGCCGCTTTCCTCGCGCTCACCGAATCGTTCAGAGGCAAGCGCAAAGCCAAGCCGTTCACCCGCCGGTGGACCCACACGAATGTGCGAGGCGAGCAAGTGACGGTGGTACGCCAGGGCAAGGGCAAGGGCAAGCGCGTGTTCCGAGACCCGGCCGGAATTGAAGGCCCTTTCCTTCCGTTGGGCCAACCTGGCAAGAATGAGACCGCCGTGATCGTGGAGGGCGAGATCGCGCGCGACGCCATCCGCTCCGCCGGATACGAGGGAGTCTGCTGGATCGGTGGCTCAAAGAACTGGCACAAGACCGACTGGTCGCGGCTTGAATGCGCCGATGTGGTGCTGTGGCCGGATAACGATGGGACCGGACGGAACGCAATGTTCGCCATCGGGAGCAAGCTGCATGAGAGGGGCATGACCCTTCGCATGGTCGCCCCGCCGGACGATGTTAAAACCGGATGGGACGCGGCTGACGCTGACCACGAAACTGTCCACCGGCTGATTGAGGCGGCGCCTGATTGGGCCCCGACCACCAAACAAGCGGAGAGCTTCACCGACCGGGCCATCTTCCTGGAGAGGGGGGCCGATGGGTTTGCCGACGGGCTCAAGCAGTTGGGCCATGAGATCCGATGCAACATTCGCAGTGGCGTAATGGAGCGGCGCGGTGAAGAAACGGGAGGCAAGTGGGTAGAGGTGAATGAGGGTTGGGTGGAAAGCGTCCGGGCAGAAATGTTCCGCAGGTTCCGCCTCATGCTTAAGACGGCGCCGGAAGGCGCCCGCTACGACGTAAACCAGAAGAATTTTCGAGCCTGGATGACGGCCATTACCTACGACGCCGGATACGTCGATCCGTTCTTTCTATGGCTCAAGGATCTACCTGAGTGGGACGGGAAAAAGAGGCTGGACGGCCTGATCGGCCGCTTGTTCAAGGTGGCCGAGGGCGAGGAAAAGTTGGCTGCCTGGTGTGGCCGCTACATCTTTGCCGGGGCAGTCAACCGGGCACTGCACCCAGGCGCGGCTCAACATGAAAGCCCCGTGTTCATCGGAAAGGGCGAGGTGGGGAAAAGCAGCTTCGTCAAGCTCACCCTGCCAGCCTTCGGGCGGGAGCAGTGGTATACCGAGAACTTCAACATGTGCGCTGATCAACAACGCCAGCTTCAATGCATTCTCGGCAAGGTATTCGTCGAGATGGGCGAGATGCAAGGCGTGAGGCGAGTGGAGCATAGCGCCCTTAAAGCGTTCCTCTCCACCGACGTGGACAATGCCGTCCGGCTACCCTACGCGCCGGCGCCGGTCGCACATCCACGCCGCTGCATCTTCGTGGGTACGACGGACAAGTCTAGCTGTCTGCCAAACGACGATAACTTGAGGCGCTTCGTGGCGATCCGAGTGGCGGCCAAGGGCAAACGTGGCCCGGCCGCCTTCAAGCGGATTCAAGCCTACATGGAGGCCAACCGCGACCAGCTATGGGCCGAGGCCGTGGCCTGGATCAAAGCCGGGAACATCCCGAACCTACCCGCCGCACTTCGACCCGCCGCACAAGAATCGGCTGAGACGGCCAGACTTCATGACAGCCATATAACGGACGCATTGGCTGACCAAGAATCCCTCTTGGTTGACCAGGCCCGCGAGAAGGGCGGATTGACCATGACGGAGATCGTAGGGCTACTTGGCCGCAGCTTCGAGGAGCAGTATGAGAGGGGTACGCGCAGCTTTGAAATGCGTCTGGCCCAGGAGCTTGACGGGTTGAAATGGGTGCAGGTGCGTCGGATGCGCGAGGGGAAACGTGTCCGCCTGTGGCACCCATCCAAGTGAATTTCTGCCCAACCTGCCCGACCTGCCCGACCTTTGCCTATAAAGCCTACCGTTTTACCTATATCCCCCCTAACTAATGAAATTTCGCGTGCTTTATAGGCAAAGGTCGGGCAGGTCGGGCAGGTTGGGCTGCCTCAATTACAAACTAGGAGATTGAAATGAAAGTTACAGATCAAACAATAGTCAACTTCGGAGCCACCATTCGAGCGGCATTTTCCGATCTCGGAGACCGGATTGCTGGAGGTGCGAGCAGTGAAAATGTTGCCGTCCCGCTAATGGCAATAGCCAAGAACCTTGGACACATTGAGACCATGGCCCTTGCTACTGAGCGCCTGGCCGAAGCTGTAGAGCGTCTTGCCCAGGCACAACGCGAATGAAGTTAGAGCCGCGCCGGCGCGGCACCGGACATGAAACCAGAACCAAAAGGAGACGAAATGAACGAAAATCAACCCGAAGCAGCCCAACCGATAAAGGTCCATCTGTCCGTTGAGTTGCGCGACCGGATGGTCGGTGTGGGCATCCCCCGGATGAAGCACAACAAGTGGGCCCATCGAGTCATTACCGGGCGGATCTACAACATGGCGCGGCAACAAGCTGCCGGCGAAGCCCCAACGCTTGAACTGGCCGGGATGCCGAAGGGAATGGGCAACGCGCTGGATGAGCTGGCCGAGCGGCGCGGTCTCGAATCCGTATCCGAACTGGCCGAAGGCATCTTCCGCGAGGTCCTGGAGGCCGAGAGCATCGCCATCACCACGACCTAAAGGAGGTCCACCATGAATGACGAAAAGCAACAACCTATAGCCTTCGACGACGACGGCCTCGTCTTCCACACTGGCCTCGTCTGCCACGTCCGCCAGGCGCTATACGACTTTGAGAAGCGAAAGGGTCGGCTTGTCTTGGGGCAATCAAACTCATGCACAGACATGGGCGGGGCAATCAAACTCTTCCAGGCCATAGACGAACGGGTCACTCTCGTCGAAACGTTCAGGCCCAACGGTTCCCGCGACACCTATTACAAAAAGGGGAAGGACGGCGAGTGGATCGCACTAGACCCGTAGGGGCCAAGCCACACCACCTCAACTATTTTGAAAAATCAACAACCCAACGACCCGATTGCCGGGCTGAGAACCAAACCCAAAGGAGAGCTGTGATGATAGAGAGTGAACGATTGCGGGAGCGGCTGACAACCGCATTCGAGGCCATGCCGGACGGTGGGCCAAGAGCGGTATTGCGCTTTCTGACCGTGCTACCAGGGCGCTTGTCAGAACCGCTACAGCGGGTTCAATGTGCGCGGGATGCATTGCGCCTGGCAGCCAATATGGTGGATACGGTAATCGGAAATCCCCTGACGGTGGGTGGGGTTCGCAGGTGGGCGTGTCGGCTGGAACTGGCGGGCGACTTGGCCCGGTACGGCGCGGCCCTGCTGGCCGAATGTGGCTACCGGGAGGACCTGGCCCGCAAGGCGGTGGTCCTACATGCCCAACGCAACCTGACAAAGCGTTTGGTGCGCCCATTGAGCCCGCCGTGCCCATACGACTTGCAGGACGAGGAATTGAAAGAGGCTTCAGCCAAGCGCCGGGCCAAGCGCGAGGCGGCAGGCTATCAGTTTGTGGACGAAGACTGCCCACCATGGCCTTCCTCGTCGGACTGAAACATCCCGCATAACCCCCATCTGCCGCAAAGCGGCGCTCCGCCAACCTGGACCCGCTCTTATATAAGAGAGGAATAATTGGAAATTTGACTGCCGGGGCAAAATCTTCCCCATGAGCAGTCCTCCCAACGGCCGTGCCCGCAAGGTGTCCTTTCACTTCCGAGTGACTACCGAAGAGATGCACCGCGTTGAACGATTGCAGCGTCGGATGCGCGAGCGTGACCCCGACATCAAGCCGCCGTCGCGCACCGATGCGGTCAACCATGCGGTCCGCGTGGCTCTGGGCGAGGCCGAACCCCTGCGGCCAACTCCCCGATGAACAGGCGGCTCGCAGCGGTGTGGAATCACCGGAATTTTCCGAAGATTCGCCGGTTGAGCAACGCGGCCAACGCAGCCCTATGGGCATTCGTCCTGGCCAACATCGTGTGGCTCACGCTCTTCGCCACCGGTGTGGTGGGGCCGGCCATGTCGAAGGAAGAGGGGGCGGCTGCCGTAGGCCAGGCCATCGCCCTGGCCGAGATTGGCGGGCCCGAAGGAATGACCGAGTTCGTCGCGACGTTCCGCATGGTGCAAATCACCAACACCCTTTGGCTCCGCCTGGAAGATGGCGGCGACGAAGCGGCCCAACATTACGTGGCCCGCCTGGTACTTAGGCGCATGGCAGCCGGCGACTATATCCGCCACCCCGGCGCCCTGCCGAAAATCATTCACGGCATGCACTATTGTTGCGGGGGCAAAGCCGGCGCACTTGGCGTGATCCTGCCGGTCGCCAAAGAGGTGGCCCTAACGCTGCCGTTCGACCCCTCGCGCAACGAGCGCGCCCTGACGCTCTTGCGCGACCTCGACGCCACCGATGAACAGATCGCCGATCTTGAACTGCTGTTTGAGGCGGCAGAAGCCGATCACTACGGCGAGGGTCCGGCGGACCCATCCATTTCACTGTAAGGGCGGTCAGACCGCCCCCACCATCTCGCCCCAGGAGGGCTAGTCAACATGAGAACACTCCACCAATCCATCGACCAGATCGGTCGGAAGACGCGGCAACGCCGTGATGCCGAGCGTGGCTTCAGTCTGCCCGAAGTCCTCTTCGTACTTACCCTTGCCGCCCTCGGTGTGCTTGGTGCCGTAACGCTCTTCAACACCGCCAGAGATCGCATCACCGCAAACCGCCACAACTCATCCCTACAACCCTGGATGGTGGACACCGCGGTTTTCTCCACCCAATACTTTGCGCCAGTTCCCGGCAGCAACGGCGTGGACGCCAACAAGATGACATTTGAAGTCGGCGCCGGAGGAGCCACCGGCCCTTTGCATCAAGGAGATAGCAGCGCAGTAAACATCACAGTTTCCTGCGGATCATGGGTCGCCACGTGCCCTACAGGAGCCGGCGGCGACGCCTGCCGGGCCGTCAAAAGAGCTGGATGCACAAGCATCACTGACATAACTCCCCCCAACGCCAACATGCGCCGGCTGTTAAACACGCCGTCAATTCAACTTGAGGGCGGAAAGCAGGAAATCACCATCAGTCGGGACGAGACCGTACAGGTGGCGTGGGTCATCCAACCCCTCGCCAACTCATTAGACACCGCCGCTGAGTATGGCTTTACCGCCACAGGCGCGTTGGCTGCGGCAGGCTGCGATGTGGCTGGCGCTGCGACCGACCTCAACAACCCCACCGCCGTCGCGTTCGTCATGGCCCTGGACGTTGAGAAGGGAATCTGCGATTCCATTGCAGAAGGCACGACGCAGCAAGAGCATGTCTCTCAAGCTGACTGCTTTGATGACACCACCACCCCCACGTGGAGCAACGCGAACATCGGCGAAGAAACAGCCGAATCAGCAATGGTCGTTTGTATCACCTCGTGATGGTTGTTCTTGGCGTCACCCACCCTCAATAGGAGGACACGTTGACAGCAAAGACGAACGACCTTTCCCGGTTGCTCTCCAACTGCACGCCGCTGGCGAGCGTGCCCCCATGGCGACGCCTGTTGGGCCGGGCGCTTTACGCCGTGGTCGCCCTGATCGCCTTGTGGATGGCAGCTTACAGCCCCCTCATCGGCATGGTCATCGTAGGGGCTGTGGTCTGCGGGCCGATTGTTGGGGCGGTGCTGCTGGTTGACCGGTGGATGGCGCGCCGCGCGGCCCATCGATCAATAGGCTGAACACATAACGCACGGGCCTCGGGGCTCGGGGAGCAAAGTCTCAGTGAAGTGGAATTTGCTCCGAAGGACGGCGGGTTCGAGAGTGGCCCGTCGTCCATCCCGGCCCCATCGGATCTGAGGTAACGTTCGTGCAACTCTTTGGCTCACTGCTCAGCGCCGTCCTGTTGGCGGGTGCGATGGCCACCTACACTGAGGTGCTGGTTTCCAGCATCCACAGGCGCGATGTCTATAGAGCCATCGAACACGTCCGCTCGTTCTCCAATGCAATCGCCCTGCATCACCGCTCCAACCCACAGGACAGCCTGCTCGATTGGACAGAGGCCGACGGCTCCTGCTCCGACCCCACACATTCCACCCCCAAGGCATGTTTCGCCGCGGGGAGATGTTCCGACCCGACCCACACCAGTTGGGCGGCCTGCTATGCGGCAGGCTCCTGCTCGGACCCCACCCACACTGACCAAGCGGGGTGCGAGGCTGCGGGGGTCTGCTCGGACCCCACCCACACGGACGAGGCCAGTTGCACGGCCCCGCCAACACCCGCCGTTTGGACCCCGCACCAATGGTCGCCAGGTCAATGGACCCCGCACCAATGGGTGGGCGCCACCTGGAAGCCGCTGACTGCGGAACGGCGCAGCTTGATCATCCCACCGAGGGATAAGGCGTACTCCCAGGAGGTGGAGGTAGGGCGGATCACCGACCGCACACCCTTTGGCGGCGCCTACAGCTTTTGGGCCGATGGTGTGAGCGACATAGTGCAGGTCAGGTTCGACGTGGTTGGCCGAAATCAGATGGCCCGGCTGTTGGCCTACGGGCTGGAGGGCCGGAACATCAGCGTGGCGCCGGCGCTCTCCCCCGCACACGGCGAGGACCAGGACTATGAGGTCCGCGTCGATCTGCAACCGGGCATGGCCAACATCATGCGGCATTGGACTCTGGCCAACCGGACGGACGAGCACACGGATTTTGTGATGGAGCGGCCCTTGCGGTTCAGTACCGAATCGGCCAGGTGTGAGGCCGGCTCCTGCTCCGACCCGACCCACCCGCGCGAAGCCACCTGCACGGCTGCCGGCGAAACCTGGACGGACCTCGGTGCGGGCGTGGGCACCAAGGTGGCGTGTGATGCTATCGCAGGCGGCGTTTGGAGAACCACCCCGATGATCGTGACTCAAATCGGCGCGTGTTCCGACCCCACCCACACGACGGCTGCCGACTGCGCTGCCGCCGGCCAAACCTGGGGGTACCGGCCGGAAATCGACTGCAACGGGATGGGCTTGGGCATCTTCCCCTCGCAAGAAGGCTATTTGATTCGGTGTGCCGACGAAGGCGCATGCTCCGACCCCACCCACACCGACCGGACGGCGTGCGAGATTGCCGCCGAGACCTGGACCCCCGCCCTGCGCGCCTCAGCTCTCTCGCCCTATTTGAGAACGCGATGAACAGGCCCCTCTCCCTTTGCGCCGCCTTGCTACTGCTGCTGGCAGGAGCCGCCCCGCTCGGAGCCCAAGTGATCGTCGATCCCGTCCTCCTGGTCGGCTCTTCCGGCAGCCCGGAGGAATGGACCGACTCTGATGCGCGCTACGCCTGTGCCGCGCCGCCCAGCTATCTCAGCAGGGCCACGGTGAACTCTCCCCCAGCCCTTTGGACCAATCGCGCCGCCATCCTGGCGATGCGCTCCCGCTCGCCCGACTTCTTCCCCACGGCGCTGCCCACGGACCCGCCCGTCCGTTCGACCATTGGGCCGATGTTTGAAAATGCGATTGCCTGCACCTCTCTGCTGGCCACATCAGTGGGGACGGCCCCATTCGCCTGCACCGATCCCGCGTGTGGCCCCTCCCCAACGGCGGGAGCCTCATGCACCACCGGGGCGGGCGGCAACACCCACGTGGCGGCGCGGTCATACGATCAGCGCAGGCTTGCGGTGATCGGGTCCGATGAGGAACGACGCCTGTCGAACACGACTCTGACGGCTGCCGACATCCAGCGGTTGGAAGACAATGGGGAGTGGTTATCGCGCTTTGAGTCGGTCGCCTGGGGGCTGGACATGGCAACGAACCCGGCCCACTACACGAATGGCGCCGTCCAGACCCTCCAGGAGCCGGCTGGCCTGGTCGAGTCGTTCCGCCCGCCAGGCTTGACGACTGCGCTGCCCTCTGTGGGGGGAAGGGTCGCCGACTATCAAACATTGGCCTGTCGGTTCGGCCAACTGAACACGCACGGAGGTCCTGCCGGCGAGGCCCTCTGCGTGACCCCCTCGGCCTGCGTGACGACAGCCACCGTGCCGAATGACCCCTGCCGGGGGCTGGCCCATTGCAACCCCGCCGTCCCCCTGGCGGCCGTTCCCACCCGCCAGCCGCCGCCCTGCTTCGAACCGGCGCCGGACATCCGCGGGCCGCTTGTCGAAGTCATCCGCCCAGACGACCGGGATCATCCGGTCCTCGCCTATCAGATGGGCGGCCCCTGCTCGCTCAACCCCACGGTCCACACAGACAGGGCAGCGTGCGAGTTGGCCGGCGGACAATGGGGCGACACTACCACCCCCACGTTCGCCGCGGCGGTCAAGGATCAGTACGACCTTCAGCCACGGGCCCAGGATTTCGCCCTGGGAACGGACGGCCATCCCGATGCCTTTCAAGGCCCGCCGCCCTCCGCCTGGCCGGACAGCATACGGGTGTGTATCCCAGGAAAGAATTACCCGGCGGCCTGCACCGACCCGTTCCGTGCCGACCAAGCCACCTGCGAGGCCGCTGAAGAAACCTGGTTTGAGCGCGGCTGCATAGAAGTGCTGCCTGTCCACGGCGGCCACAAGCTCACCTGGATGCAGGGTGGCGCCCGTGTGGACGTGACCGCTGCCGATACCGTTACGCTGGCCGACATGGCTGACGTGGACCTGGCTGTGCGGAGCGATTGCGCCTTCTCACCCAACCAGTACATCGACGAAGTAGGCAACATCACCACGGCGGCGATCCGCGGACAAACGGGAGAACCGGTGGCCACCACGGCGCACTGCACCACCTATGCGCCGGGCGACGACCAGGCCGCCTGCGAAGCCGCCGGCAAGAGGTGGGTTCCGGCCGGCGCGGCCCTTGCCCTGCACCACGCCTGCGCGCCAGAAATCGTCCCTGTGCTGTATCCGCAGCCCGGCTGCACCAGCCCGCCTCTCGGGCCAGTCCAAAACCTGCAAGCCCCCTAAGAGGTGCGCCCATGAAACAACTCATAGCAGTAGCGGCCCTCGTCGCCATCATTGGGGTGGCAAGCCCCGACGCCTTCGCGCAAGTCCCGCTGGTCAACCAGCAGATCACCTGGGACCCGCCGGTCATCGGAGTGGCCGACGGGTACGAAGTCCAATTCAGGAAGGTTGGCGCAGCCAACTGGACCGATCACCCACACGGCGGCACGGCCACCGCCGCGACAATCGGCATTGAGCAAGGAGTGGCGTATGAGTTCCGGGTGCGACCTTTCAATCAACAAGCAGATGGCCCGTGGGAGATTGTTACGAAAACCCTGACCGTAGGGAGGTTGGTTGTTTCACCATCATCCTTAGACCTCACCTCTGGCACAGGCGGCTCCGCCGCAACAGCATCGTTCACCATCAGGTCTGTTGGCGGAAACGCAAACTTTACGATCACCGGGGGCGGCCCCCGCCCCGTCAACCCCCACGCCGAGCGCACTTTTCCCAGCGTCGCGCAATTAACGACCACACCGACCAGTGGGCTGGCAACGGCCACACCGACCCTCATCACCGTTTCGTTGCAATGCTCACGCGAGTGGGACTCCGACTATGGCGTGAACCTGACCGTTGCCGGAGGAAGCGGACCGGCGCAAAGTGTGTCTGTGGCTGTTGGATGTTCCGGCTGCCCTACGCCAATCGGCTCACGCCTGGGCAGGTTTGACGACAGCCCCTTGAGGTGCGACGTGTGGTACGCGCCCCGATGCGAATGGCAGCGGGGTGTCGCCCCCGAAATACGGCGGAGAGTGTCTTACGACCGGGATTTGCGTGTTGTCGACCCCATTCCACCCACCGGGCCCCTTCCCAACCCGACGCAACTCGTCAACTATCAAATTACTGCCGACGTTCCCACGGCTCGCCGCTCCTCCATTCCGCAATCTCTCCATCAGTACCTTCCTACCATTTCGTGGAGTGGGGGATCGACGCAGCAGGTAGCTGACACAACGGTCCAGAACACCCTGAACAACAACAGTCGCCGAGGGTGGATTGGGATGAATAGGCATGGAAGGAGCACTAGGCTGCTAACACCTTCATTCACAACCTATACGGACACCTATGGGATCGACCGGGAGGCTTCTATAGCAGGCGGCGCCTTGGTGTGGCGGCTGAACGGGGGGGCTTACAGAGCAAGCATGACGGTGACAACAAATCCCTGTTATGAAGGGTGTACGACAATACAAGATGTCGAAGTCAGACTGTCCACGGACTGCCGCGGTGCGGCCGTGACCGATAACTAACTTCCCCTCACAGATGTCAATGCCTTACCGGAAAATCGGCCCTCTGTACGCACGAACCCACCACCAAAGAAGAAATTTCCAATGAATCGAATCAGAACCTTCACCCTGGGCCTGGCCGCCCTGGCCCTTACAGGTTGCGCCACCCTTACGAACGATGCGATGCAGCAAATCGAGTTTATCGCGCCGCAATGCGCCACCACCATTCCCTGCAACGCGACCAACAAGCGCGGTCGATGGCAGTTCTACGCCCCCGCCACCGTCCCGATCCGCCGCTCTGACGACCTGCTGGTTGTGCGGTGTAGAACGAACCGGGGAATACACACCCAATCGGTCAAATCGCGGTCTGACGCAAAGATCGTCGCCTCTGCGGTGTTCATTGACCTGGGCATCACCGATGCGATCACGGACAAGCACCGCGAGTACCCCCAACAGGTCATCATCTCCGCCTGCATCCAGCAGTAACGGGAGGACCCGTTCCAAAGCGGGCATCGGGGGCGGCGGCACTGCAAGGAGGGCGGCGCAACGCTGAAAAGCGCCGCGTAAAGCCCCTCACCTTTCGCGAGAACGCCAGAATCGACCAACCTCTTCCGCGTACTTGGGCCAACAACGGTCGCGCTGCGGATTGAAGCGCCCGTAGGCGTTGGGATGGTATGTCTGAAGCCAGAGACATGTCTTGAAATCCGTCTTGAGTTCTATGAGTCCGGTCTCGTAGTGAGCGTCGTGTTGGAAGTGAGGAGCACTTTTTAAGGTTCTCACAATGTGCCGCCGGACATGGAAGCTGTTGAGGATCGCATCTTTCGCCTGGTCGCCTTGCGTAACGACTACATCCGGATTCAGGATGCGCAACTCTCCCGGGATGAAGCGGCGGCAATTCTCAAACAAAGTCGAGTCAGCTTTCTGCCTGCCAGATTTGTTTTGGCAGCACTTCGCGCTGTTGACGTGAGCAAAGTAAAGCCGGGTATCGGCGATCTGTAATTGCGCATCGAACTGTCGGAGGAGTCTCCAGGCCATTTCGTGCGTGCGGTACCAGTGCCTATTCTTCGGTAGTGCCGCAACATTGCGGGCGAGTTCCTGCGCACGGACGGCTTGGGCCGTGCGTCGTTGTGGATTTTGATGGCCGCTACCAGAGTCCAGAGAGAGAAACAATAAACGCGGGAGTGTTCGCTCTTCATAGCGCGGACCCACGAAGCTCGCCTTGGCTTGCGTGAAGTGTGGGGACCTCGCCGAACACGACAGGTGTGAACGACAACGAAAGTCGGCCGGGGATATTCCGTGTTCTTGGTAGAAGGCGGTAAGTTTTTCGAGCATGCTGCCTCTTGCGCCAAGTCGTCCAATGCGGGCGGCAGGAAATATACACTATGGCTAGGTCGCCAACTTCTTCATGCGGGAAGGCAAGTACAGCCGCAGCGGCCGATAGCTCTGCCAGAGAGAGGGATGCAACCGGATGGAGGAACCTAGTGGATGGGGGCCAACCCCTTCCACTCGATGGCGGCCCAATGACGAAGCGGCAACTAACCCGCTTCCAATGGGACGCCTCATGACACGGCCCGGCGCCTTTATCGCCCGACGTTGTAGCCATAATTGAAGCGAAGGGGAGATATGAAGAAAAAGTGGTGTTGGGTTGGTATTCCGGTGGCGGCTATGGTTATTGCCGTTTCCGTTTTCCTGCTGGACCGTTCGGCGCCTTCGCCGGATGCGGGCGCGCTTCCGCCCGCGCGGCAAAGCGAGGCCGCGACCGCTGTGCGCGCCGCGCCAGCCGCGCCCGATGGCGGGCCAGCGGCAAGCGCCGCCGAGGCGGAGTTTCTCATGCGCAGCACCGAAACAACAGGGGATCTGACGATGTCCGATTTAGCCGGCGGCGAATTGGGCTATCTGGATGTCGATTCCATCATCAACAACAACGACCCTTACAGCGTAGTTGCCCTTCTGCAAGCGCACCACGACCTTACCGGCGCGGATGAATCTCTCGAAATCGAAATACGCTACACAATCGACTATCCCACTAGCATAATTGTAGTTTTCGATCAACTAATCGACGGGAAGCGATCGCCAAAGGGGAATGGTTCTATCTTCATTGAGCCAGCAACCGGCGCCGTCATATCGGTACTGGCTTCGTTGATCGCTCCCGATCCCGCGCTCGCCGGAAACGTCGTCATTCTCCAGGATGAGGCGGTAGCCATCGCACGCGCCTTCGTTACCTCCGCCGTTCTCGAGGAGAAGACGGTCGCCATTGAGAGCGATAGCGGCCGGGTCGGTGTCCGGCCGCGGTTGCGGCCCGGCTTTGCCCTCGACATTTATAGTGTGACCCCGAAGGAACTCCGCTACGCGCTGGACCCGGAAACGAACAAAACCCGCGCTGAATGGCCCGTGTGGATTAGCGCCGACCTCGGCGATTTCACTCCCGGCTTCAGCTGGGAAGTATTGGTGGACGCCAGCACCGGCGAAATCGCCGGCATCAGGAGCCTGGAGCGACGCTGAAAAGCTCCGCAACTGACAGGGGAAATCACATGACCGCCACCAACCCGACAATCACGTCCGATGGCACAAAACAATGGCTGCTCAACGACCTGTTTCACCGCCTGGATGGCCCCGCCATCGAATGGGCTGACGGCACGGGGGACTGGTTCGTCAACGGCAGAGAGCTGACCTCCAAAGAGGAGCGAGACCTGAAGGCAAAGCTGGCTCGACCGAGAGGCCGCGGCGGCCGATAGCTCTGCCAGAACGAGCCCTGAAGGCGTCCGGGCTGACCAGGGGGCGTAGAGAGGGGCGGCTCCATTGCCCGGACGCCGGCGGAACTCTAAAAAGCGCGGCAATTATCCAAAATTTACAGAATAATCGGCACTTTTCGCAGCTTATTCCAGCAATTCATAAGATTTTTGCGCTTTCACGCGGAAATTCCTGCGGGGTGTCGGGGCCATGGCCATGACGCGAGGGCATCGGGGCCATGCAATGCCCCGATTCAGGGTTTCGGGCGGAACGCCTGAAGCGGGGAGGGCGCGGCAGCGGGCGGTGGGCGGCAGTCCAGGGGTTAGAGGGCGGCCCAGCCCTCAACCGGACGGCGCCACAGCGCCGGACTCATGGGGATCGAAGGGCGCAGCCCTCGCACACAGGCCAAAGTAGCGGAGCGATTCCGTCAGGAAACTTGGCCCGTATGTGTAACAGGTTGCAAACCTGTTACACAATGGGCTCGTCCCGAGCCCAACAGGCCCAAAGGCCACAAAAGAGAGGAGCATCCAATGAGCACATATTTTGCATCACTACTGTCCGGTTAACTGAGCCTGTGATTCACGTAACTGTATGAACAACAGTCATTTTCCTTCGATTTAGCGTGGTGTCGACTTGAACAGGGATGTGCGGTTGAGCGACCCTCCGGGAAGCCATTATTCCCGGAGGTCCCGCCATGTATACGGGCAAAACCCTGTTTGCGCAATTGATGGACTTTCTTCCTTGGACCAGTTTTACCCGAATTGTCGATCGCTATGGGGGCAACCACCGTGTTCGCACACTCCCATGCAGCGAGCACTTTCGGGTGCTGGCATTTGCGCAGTTGACCTACCGGGAAAGCCTGCGCGATATCGAAGCCTGTCTCTGGGCGCAGTCGGCGAAGTTGTACCACATGGGCATTCGTTCGCCCGTCAAGCGCTCCACCCTGGCCGACGCCAACGAGCGTCGGGACTGGCGCATCTACGCCGAGTTTGCACAAAGGCTGATTGCGCAAGCCCGCAAGCTCTACGCCGACGAAGAGCTGGGGCTGGAGCTGTCGAACACGGTTTACGCGCTGGACTCGACCACCATCGACTTGTGTTTGTCGCTGTTTCCCTGGGCGCCGTTTCGAACCACCAAGGCTGCGGTCAAGATGCACACGCTGTTGGATCTGCGCGGCAATATCCCGAGTTTTATCTATGTTTCCGACGGCAAACTGCACGATGTCAATGTACTCGACATGATGATTCCGGAACCCGCGGCAATTTATGTCATGGACCGGGCCTACCTCGATTTCGAGCGGCTCTTTGCACTTCATCAGGCTGGCGCATTCTTTGTCACACGCGCCAAATCGAATGCTGGCCTGCGCCGGGTCTATTCGGCGCCAAGCAGTCGGGCGCAAGGCATCGTCTGCGATCAGACCGTGGCGCTGTCGGGCTTCTACAGCCGCAAACGCTACCCTCACCATTTGCGCCGGATTCGCTTCAAAGATCCAGAGTCGCAGAAGACACTCATCTTTCTGACCAACCTCTTCGGCCCGCCGCCAACGACCGTTTGCCAACTGTACAAAGCCCGTTGGCAGATCGAACTGTTCTTCAAATGGATCAAGCAGCATCTCCGCATCAAGCAGTTCTACGGCACATCCGAGAATGCCGTGAAGGCCCAAATCTGGGTTGCGGTGTCGGTATATGTGCTCGTGGCCATCATCAAGAAGCGTCTCAATCTGGACGCCTCGCTCTACACTTTGTTACAGATCCTCTCGGTCACTGTGTTCGAGAAAACCCCGCTAAACAAAGCACTTTTCGATACCCACTACACTTGTGAGGATGACATGCCTTCTAACCAATTGAATCTATTCAATAATTAAACCGGACAGTAGTGATTTTGCATTTGTACGGCACTCCATGCTGAACTTCAAGAAACTCCAGGAGGCGGAGGCCCACGGACAGGGGACGGACAAGTCCTCCCAGATGCGCAGGCGAGAGGGCTATGACGGCCCGCGCTGCCTTTCGATAACCGAGGCGGACGGACAGCCGAGAATCGGAGGCGAGCACTTCAACCTCCGGGACGCATACCGGCGGCACAAGAAGGAAACCGGAGCCAGGGAACATCCGCGGGGCAAACCAGTGATGCACATGATTGTTGGTGTGTCGCCCGATTGGGTGAGGGAGGGGGGCGATCTCCACGACCCCGACAATCCGCATAATCGCCAGTTGCTGAAGGCGGCCCGCACTTGGGCCGAGCAGACGTTCGGCGGGTGCTTCGCCGTCCGCATGGACATCGACGAGGAAGGTGGCGGCATCATCGACGTTTTCTGCGCGCCGGTCCGGGAGATGCGCCTGGGCGGAAGGCGGAAGAAGGACGGTACGCCCGGCGGGAAGTTTCGGAAGGTCATCTCCCCTAATGTTGCGCTCAAGGAAAACGCCGTGCGTTGCGGCCGGAATAAATTCCAGGGGTTTCATGCGTCGCAAGACTCATGGGCGGGCTTCGCCCAGGAGCACCTGGACGAGCGGCTCGAACGGGGTAAGCCCGCGAAGGATACGCGCCGGAAGCACGTCTCGCCGGAGGGATACCGCCAAGCACTGAAGGAACAGCAGGAAGCCGACCAGCAACTGGCCGACACCCGCACCCAGGTCGATCAGGCGACCACGGTGAGAATCGAGGCCGACCGGTTGGCCGAGCAGGCCGAGCAGGAATTGCGGACCGAGCAGGACACCCTTGATGAAACGCGCATCCAATTGGCGGGCGCACAGGTCGAGCGGGACGACGCGGTGAGCCAAAGGGACGAGGCCCGACTCGACCGGCTGCGCGCCGTGTCCGAGCGGGACGAGGCCCGTGACGAACGGAATGCCGCCATTCAGGAACTGCGCGAGGCCGACGAAGCACGGCGCACCGCCCAGGCCCAACTGGCCGAAGCCCAGGCCCAGGCGAAGCAATTGCAGGTGACCATCACCCAGATGCAGGCGGTACGCGACCAGGTGGAGGCCGACCGTCACGAAGCGGCTGAGGCCGCCACGCTGGCCAGGAGGGCGAAGGTACAGGCCGTGGCCGAGCGCAAGGCCGCAGAGCAGGCGCGAATGGCGGCGGAGCGCCATAAGGACGAGGCGGCGGAGCGGCTCGACCAGGTGAAGCGCTGGCAGGCAGCCCGCGAATACAAGGCGGTGGTCAAACGGAACGACCGGCTGCGCGGCCTTGTGGTTGGTCTGTATGAGGACGTGTCCCTGATAAGGAGCCGGTCCATCACCGTGGCCGAACTTCTCAATGTAAGCCGCCCAGACCACCGGACCGCCCTGGAGAAGTTAGGCGAGGCCATCCAGCGGGCGGTCAAGCGGCTCAATCCGTTTCGTAAGATGATCGACCGGATTCGCAAGGTCCGCAGGTCGCCGGCCTGCTGACGGTCGTGCCGGCGTGGCTATACTGGCGGCATGTCCACCGCCATCCTCCGCATCGAGACACGCGACCGTATCGACTCGGCGCTGCTCCGCCATGTCGTCGGGTTCAGCCGTCCCGACAACGCCGAGCCGCTCCCCCTCCCGGACGGCTCCGACGTTGCGGTCGAACTCGGGCCGGGTCATCAAGAGCGGGGATGGGCCGCCCTGAGAGCCGCCCTCGAAGCTCGCAAGGGCAGTCGCGGCCGTCCTCCCTCGCACGGCATCGAAATGCTGTTTGCCGGGCCGCCCCCCTGGAAGCATCCGGGTGCCTGGTCGCTCAACAAGGTGCGTCAGTGGATGGCCGAGTCAGTCCGATGGGCCGAGCGGACTTTCCCCGGCATGCTTGTCCATACGTCGGCGCTGCATTGCGACGAGCGCAGCCCACACGTCCACCTGATTGCCGTGCCCCTCACCCGCAACGGCGAGCTTTCCTGGAAGCGCGTCCTCCAGGAGGCCACCGGGTTGACGGACAACCGCAAGGCCATGTCCGCCGTCCAGGACTCGTATCACGCCACCGTCGGGCAGGCATTCAACCTGGATCGCGGGGGGGAGGGGTCGAAGCGCCGGAGGGGTGGACTGGTTCGATAGCGCCCACCCGCCGGTCGATGTCGTCAGCTTCCGCGCACTGAACAGCGCCAGCCTCGCCCCGACCGCCTCCCAAGAACCTCTTGAGTTCTAAACACGAGGGAAAGCCTGTGAACCCAATTAGCATTCTAGAAGGGGCTTTGGCCGGTGTAGTCGCCGCCATCTCATACGCCGTCATACGCGGTGCGGTGATGCTGATGAGGCGACGCGCGCAAGTTCGATACATCCGAAAAATGCTCGAAGACTACGCGAAAGAGATAATAAAAACGAAAGACGTGCCCGGCCCGCCTGGCTCAGGCGTTGAAGTAATCCCCGCGGAAAGGATACTGCACGAAATACATAAAGGTTTCCAAGCAGAAATGCAAAACGTTCTCGCGCACATGGCTAACGACCTGTCCCAAAAGCAACGCTTCCACCTACACCAAGCCTTGTCTAGATATAGTCGAGTCATAAGCAGCCTCCATCAAGACAGTCAGAAAATAGTCCACGTCGCCATCGTGGAGAAGGCTTACGCTTTGTTCACCCGTCTTCCATGGCTCAAACTCGAACCGATCATAGACATGAGGAACATGAAATGACCCGCACAGATGCCCGCCCGCGCCGATTCGGGGCTTCGGGCATTAGCGTCATCAGGATGCCAGCGTGAGATAATTCCGCCGAGAGGGGCCGGCTGCACGCACGCGACGCCGGGAAGAACACCATGACCGCACCGAACTGGCCGAACCGCACCCTGTTCCACGGCGACAATCTGAAATTCCTCCGGGCCATGAACTCGGAATCAGTGGACCTGATCGCCACCGATCCGCCATTCAACAAGGGCCGCGATTTCCACGCCACGCCGGACAGCCTGGCGGCCGGCGCGAAGTTCCAGGACCGGTGGAGCTGGGAGCGCGACGTGCATGAGGAATGGGTAGATCAGATCAAGGACGATCACCCCCGCCTGATGGAAGCGATTGAATCCGCCCGCTACGCCCACTCGGACGGCATGGGCGCCTACATGTGCTTCATGGCTGTGAGGCTGCTGGCGATGCACCGAGTCTTGAAGCCAACCGGAAGTATCTATTTGCACTGCGACCCGACCGCCAGCCACTATCTGAAAGCCGTCATGGACGCGATCTTCGGGCAGCGGAACTTCCTGAACGAACTTGTCTGGCACTATCGCGGCGCGGGAGTGCCACGGACGAGCTTTGCGCGCCGGCATGACATCATTCTCCGTTACGCCAAGCGCGCCGGACAACATCACTTCAATCCCGATCCGGCCCGGCAACCTTACGCGTCTGCGACGGTCGAGAGATTTAGCCACTACATCGGAAACGTGCGCGAGGGGTCCGACTACGGCCAGCAGAGCCTAAATCCGCTCGGCAAGCATCCCGACGACGTGATCGCGGACATTCAGCCCATCGCGCCATCGGCGAAAGCCCGCATCGGCTATCCAACCCAGAAACCTGTCGAGCTATACGCGCGGCTGGTTGCGACGAGCAGCAATGAGAGCGACGTTGTGCTTGATCCCTTCGCGGGATGCGCGACTACGCTCGTTGCCGCCGAGCAACTTCGCAGGCAGTGGGTAGGTATCGACATCTGGGATAAGGCCCACGAAGTCGTTACGGATCGCCTCAAGAGCGAAGTGGGCCTGTTCGGAGACGTGTCCTTCACGGACCAGGTGCCGGAGCGCACCGACGAAGGCGACACCGCCGCGCCGTTCCTTCGCGTCAAGGTGAAGGTGAAGGAACCGGACGGGCCGCGCTGGACGCGGGCGCAGATGTACGAGCACCTGCTGGAGCAGCACGGTCCGCGCTGCCAGGGTTGCGACCGCACCTTCGACGATTCCCGCTACCTGCAACTGGACCACAACACGCCCCGCGCCGATGGCGGCTTGAATCACATCTCCAACCGCATCCTGCTCTGCGGGCCGTGCAACATCCTAAAGAGCAACATCTACACGCTTTCCGGCTTGATCCGGGAGAACAAGAAACGCGGCTACATGAAGAAGGGCTGACTCGCACCGGCGCTGAGGTCCAAAGGATAAGGCCCAACTGGCCATGCCGGCGCGGCCGTGGACGGGCAGATTCACACCAATGGCGTGGAATCGTTTTGGAGCATGTTGAAGCGGGCGCACAAGGGAACGTTCCACAAGATGAGCGCCAAGCACCTGCAACGGTACGTCAACGAGTTTGCAGGCCGCCACAACATCCGCCAACTGGATACGCTATCGCAGATGGCCTTCATTGCTCAGCGCCAGATGGAGAAGCGGCTAAAATACCAAGACCTAATCGCCTAGCTACCACACTCGCGATTAGGTTTTATTTGGACGCCCCAGAAATGGGGCGAGGGGTTGTGTAAACCTTGGACAGAGTATAGCCGAGGGGTGACGCAATGCAACTACCATGGAGACCAAAACGCCGCATGGACAAAGTTGAATTCTCAATTGCTTACGATGGCCCAGCCCTCGCCGATCACACGATGGACGCGAGCACGCTTGGGCCCGCCCTCTTGGCAATAGGAGATCTTTTCCGAGAGGCAAATCGTGTTCTTAATGGACCAGATATAACGGATATTAATGTCCGCGTGAAGGCAACCGAGCCGGGTTGCTTCAATATCATTTTCGAGTTACAGCAGCTTCTTTCGAGCACATCGGAATTCCTGCAAGAAGACAACGTAGCAACCGCAAAAGAAATTGCGGAGTGGATTGGTATATTAGGCGGTGGAGCAGGGAGCCTGATTGCCCTCCGCCAGTGGATGCGGGGGCGAAAACAAAAGAGTATCCATGAGACAACAGTTGAGGGCAATGACAATGTTGTTGTCACAGTTGAGGGCAATGACAATAAGGTGGTTTTTCGGCAGGTGTTCTTCCTTTTGAAAGATCGTGAAGTGCAATCTGCACAACGGCGGATGTTGTCGCCACTTGAGCAGGAGGGAGTCGAAGAATTTCAAGTCCGCAAGGGGAAAGAAGTTGTGCGATCAGTGAAAAAAGAGGAAATCAGTCAAGGGTATTTTGATCCTTCCGATGATCAGGAATTAAGCGAACTGGTCGGCGAGCCGCAAACTCTAGAGGCTGTATTGGTACTCAGAGCGCCTGTTTTCGTGGAGGGCAATAAGTGGCAGTTTTTTTATGGGGACACTTTCATTCATGCGGTTATATCAGATCAAATGTTTATGGAGCGCGTGTTTGTGGGTGGAGAGAGATTTGGTAATGGAGATCAATTCAAGGTGCGACTCTGTATTACACAAGTCCTGAAGGATGAGAAGATTTCTAATGAATACGAAATCCTGAAGGTAATAGACACAAAGCACGGTCCCCTTCAAAGCGATTGGGTTCAGAACGGACCGGCGAATGAATAAGAAATCCTCTCGAAGAGAACGCCCTTACAAAGCCGACTACAAGGGCGCTACGCCCCGCCAGGTGGCGGAAGCCCTGTTGCGCTATCGGCCTGGAAAGGAACCGAGGAAGCCTACAAAGAAACCGGAGCCAGCGAAAGTCGAAGTGTAGTTAGGCTGTCAATTCGGCTAGGTTCCTTACCCCGCGGCCGTGGACGCTAACCGCCAGAGGCGCAATTTTGACCCTCACGACAGCCCGCCACAGGCGGCTGTAAGCGCCTCAGAGCCATTTCCTTCCTGAGACGCGCAATCGCCCTACCGCACGGCTAAGACGGCAGAGGCCCTTAGAACAGGCCGCTGTAACGTCCATAGCGGAGAGTTTCGACCGGCCCGAAGGGTCTAGCACCTGCCAAACAGCCCGTTTGGGCCCGACAATTACCCGCGCCGGATGATCGCCTCCGCCTCGGGGGTTCCGGGCTGAACGATCCGGACGCCGCCCGACTTGCCGCCAATGGCAATGGGCAGGCCCGCTAACAGCCGGTCACGCCCGACATTTACGAGAGACACCCGACGCAGCCCCTCCTCTACGATTTGATTACGCCTGTCCTTGGTCATTTTGGTTCGCTTGTTTCGCATTTAGCGCGCCTCCCGAGACAAGTCGAGTTGCTTCAGTTGGCGGCGCTCGAACCGCCCATCCGGCAAGCTCGCGTAGCACTCACCTGGCCGTAGGCTCGAAGGTGGGCGTAGCACGGTCACGCGGTTGGGACCGGCACCAGGACAGATCCCGTCGATGAGATCGCGCACGCCCTCCTCGGTCGAGCGGAAGGCGAGCTTCGTGGCCGTGTTGGTCAACAGCAACCGAATGGCCGTGCCTGGCGACGGTTCGCCGGCGACGGTGAGGGCGTGGCGAATGCTGGCGTCGGATTGCGTCGCCAGCACACAGGCCGCTCCGAAGCTGCGGGCCCTGTCAAGGAAATTCTGCTCGCCGTGCGTTTCGTCCGAAGTGATGAACCGGTGAAATTCATCTGCCACGTAGCACACCAAGGGCATTTCTCCACCGCGTTCGAGTCGCGCCGGTGAGGCCAACACTGCTTCAAAGAACGCTGCCTTGATGGCCTTGGCGACCAGCGCGCCCCCGTCGCCCGCGCCCGGCTGAAGCACGTAGATGGTCCTGCCCTCGTCAGCGGGGACCTCCCCCATGTCCGACGTGAAATCGACGGTCGCCCGTCCGCCCTCGACGCCGAACAAGAGCGACCTCGCGGCGGCCGAATCGGCGAAGGCATGAAAGCAGGTTCGGGCTTCGCCCAGCGCGCCGGAAAACTGATTATCCGCCTTGGAAATCCCCTCCCAATAGGCGACCTCCCGACAAATCGCGGCGATGTTGTCGTCGGCGAGGTCGTTCTTTTGCAGCAATTCGGTCAAGTTGGCGGCGCGCTCCGGCTTGCTGAAAAACTCATCGAGCACGCGCTTGGCCGCGGCCAGCACATTGATTCGCGGCAAGTTTGTGGTGGGGCCAGACAGGCCGGCGAATTGGCCGAAAGCTCTGAGCCGCGTGGCATTGCCCTCCACCAAGCGAGTCTCGATCAAGAGTAAATCTTCCAGCCTGCCCTTTTGGCAGATGAGCAGGGTGAGCGCGAGGGCGGCTTGGGCAAATTTGGACCCCTCCAACTCCCAAAAAGCGATCCGCGGATGGGACGCCGGCTTACCCGCGAGGATGCGGGCGGCCGAGTCGGAAAAGCTGGACGAGCGGGCCAGGATTTTCCGAGCCGCGTCCATCCACATTCCGGCGGCAATGTCATCGGCGACTGAGTGCGGTCCCGCCATCAGGTTGAGGGAATCTTCACCGGGCCGAAGCAGGCGGATGCGCACGCCGGGTGCGGCTGCCCGCTCGATGGCCGGCAACAGGTCACACTTCGGGTCGATGACCAGGGCGCACGACACGGCGGCCGCGTCCTGCACGATGGCCGACAATACGGGTAGGACGCCCGAAGCAGTCTTGCCGCTACCGGACTCACCCAGGATGAGCGAGTGGCGCGTCAGTGCGTAGCGGGGGACCCGGCCCTGTGGGTAGAGCCGATCCCATTGGGGAATGGTCAGGCCGGGATCTGAGGCGCGGTCGCCCGCCCCCTGCTCACCGTCGCCCACCTGGTCGATCAAGCCCAACTCCACGGCCAGGTAGGGCGACACCGGGCCGTCCAGCCCGCAAAGGTTCGCATAGAGCGCCCGCAACTTCTCCGGCGAGTCAAACGCCTGGCTCACCCTCTTGCGGAACCGGCGGAGAGCAGTGTCGGGCCGCCGAGCGTTCCCCGGAGCCAGCCGCGCGATCATCTGCCAGTCGGCAGGCGTGAACTGTTCGGCCGGCGTGGCACTGGGGGGAGCAGGGGATTGAGCCGCCCGCTCGGCCAGCAGGCCGAGCAATTCCCCATCAACACTGTGGAGGGCGGTCGCAATGGACGCGGCCTGCGTCGCGGTGAGTGCGCCTTCGACGCCGGGCAACCGGCCGGTGTGATAAAGGAGCGCAGCCTTGGGGTGGGCCGTCCGCACGTCGCCAAGGCTCAACATCACGGCCGCCGCACTGGCCACCTTCGTGACCGCGTGGGTGGCGATGGTGAAGCCGCCCTCCCGGAGATCGCGGGCCGCCTCCACGAAGTACTGCAGGGCCGCGATTTCGCCTCCAGGCGAGGATAGTCGTAGTTGGACCTCTGTGAAGAAGAAGTCGTCGCGCAGCGACCGAATTCGGTCGATCAGGTCAATGCAAGCCGCGCCGGTCAGCGGTTCGGCAAAATGCACCGTGGGGCGGGCGTTGCCCGCAATAATCGTTTCCATCATTTCTCCCCTCTAGTTCGGAGCCGTCCGTTGCAGTCCGTTGTTGTTCAATTGCCCGAAGGCAGGGCGAGCATAGGCCACGCGGCGGGGCCGGCTGCGGACGAGGGGAGCCGGGCCTATATAGAGAAAAAAAGTTGCCGCGCCCTACGGTTGGGGCGGAGGCAAATGCGGCAATTTGGCAATTCGTAGGCGTTCGCTAACGTTCGTTACTGTCCTTTACGTCTATACTGGAAAGCGTGAATACAACGCAGGCGCTCCTTGTCGGGCTGCCTGCCGAATGAAATAGCCGTGTAATCGGTTTCGGGTAGCTCCCGGCACCTCGGCAAATAGGCAGGGTTATCACATCCTTGCGTTGTGTTCACACGGCCCGGCGCCTTGCGCGGCTTGCGCGGCTTCCGGGATGGATAAAAAGAAGGAGAAGTGATGATGACAAATATTGTATTTCGACCGGCTTTCGCCTCTGTTTTGGTGCTCGGCCTGATGCTTCTGGCTGGGTGCGAAACTGTATCTACAACAACAGATACAGGACCCCGGCGCCAACCGACGTTTGATTTCACGCCGCCCGAGGTCGCGGAGCTTGGTTCCAGCGATGTGATATTCGCGATCACCGAGGCTTCTTCCTTAACCTTGCTGGACAGCTACACGTTGTTCCGCGGCGCTGACCGGGCAACGGCCCACCCTCAGATGTTCAGGCTTTTCGCTAGCAACATGACCTCGGATTTCGAGGAAATGCTTGTTGCACGCGGCTTTGCTGTTCGGGGGCCGTTCGACTCGTTTCAGACGATGCCGTTTCCGGACAGGGACGAAAGCGATCTAATACTTACAGCGGAAGTGGACCTCGTGCCCGCGTTTGAGGAATTGATCCTTGAGGAATCCCTTAGCGGGCTGGATGCCATAACTGCTGTTCTGGGCGGTAATCGGAGCGGACCAGTGAACTACCGCGTCGGAGGCAGCTTTGCGGTTCAAGCGCGTGTGAACCTCCGCATCACCGAAAGCGTAACCAACGAGCTGATGTGGACCAGGAGCCTCGATCTTGGCTTGGTTCGTGCGAATCTTTTATCGGAGAGTACCTATTCCGAACGAGAACTGACGCTGGTCAATTTGCTCCAGAAGGAAAGCGCCTTCTATTCGGAACTCGGAATTGCTCTGGAAAGCCAATACGCCAAGGTAATGCAAACCACATGGGATTTTCTCAATCCCACCGAGATGAAAATCGTCAGCAACCAGGCCCAAAAGGTACGCGATCGCACTGTATTTGATTGATCGTGAGAAGCCTCATCCCCCCCTGCCCCCAATTTCTCAACGCTCGCATTATTTCTGCGGAGGTTCGCCCATGTCTAATATTCGTTCTCTATTCGTGATTCTCTGCTCCGTGCTTGTTCTGCCGGGCTGCAAGATCGTTCAGCAAGTAGGCTCCGGGGGGCACGTCGTCTCAAGCTCAGGCCAGTTCGACTGTGCCGAAGGGCGCACATGTGAGATCGACCTACCGAACGGTGAGCCTTTCACAGAAACGTTCACCGCTGTTCCCAACAACGGGTACGAGTTCGCGGGATGGCGCAGTTCTGAGAGTTATATGTGCTCAGGTAGCGACGTACGCTGTGTTCTGAACATTCCCGGCCTGGTGACCCATTACGACTTTACAGGCTACATGACAGCGGAGTTCACAGAGATTCCCGATCAAGACGGAGACGGTATTGCGGACGATGCGGACAACTGCCCGGATATGGCCAACGCCGGCCAGGAAGACACCGATCAGGATGGTATTGGCGATGTTTGCGATGCGGTGACGCCGCTGCCTTCTGCCGGAATTCTCAGCGCTGGGGTGACCTCGTACACTGGTCGATCCGCCGACTTCTACATTGACGTGTTCGCGGTGGATTCCTCATCGAACTTCATTCCACTGAGTTCAGACGACTTCAGTATTGCCTCATTCGATGCTTCGAACATACCCAATTTGCGGCTCGAGTTCAATCAGGACTCCGTTGCTCTTAACCAGCAGTCGAGCGCAGGGGCATACTCGGCCGCGTTTCTCATGGACCAGAGCGGAAGCATTACGGACACTGATCCGCAGGATGCTCGAATCGCCGCGGCAAAAATATTCATGAAGAATCTGGGGCAAGGGGATGAGGTTGCGTTGCTGGCGTTTTCATCCAGCTATGCAACGGACGTGGAGTCCTGGGTAGACAACAGCGGAGACGAATTCACCACCATGCCGGATGCTTTCGATGGTAGTCTGGACACTCTGGGAACGTCCGAAGGAGGTGAAACCCCCCTGTACGACGCGATCATCAAGGCCGTCGATTACACGGTGATGCATGCCAACAATACGAATCGTGTGGTCATCGTATTTACGGACGGGGAGGATAACGACAGTTCAAATTTGCTAGACGACGCCGTCAATGCCGCCAACAACAATTCCGTCAAGCTGCATACGGTAGCGTTGTCGTCGGGCGTTGATCTGACCGTTCTCACGAGGCTCGCGTTGGAGACGGGCGGATTCTTGTCCAAAGCCGATGATGCGAACCGGCTAATCTCTTACTACGGTGCTCTGGGATCCTACCTCTCAGGCGCCGGAATGTACTACCGAACTGCATGGAGACTGAACCTAACAGGCTCCAATACGACTTGGACGTTGCGTCCTGGCGTATCGGTGCTATGGGATATTGCCATTGATGCGCCAGGCGGAGTCATTAAATTGCCGTTCAGGATCAGTTTCGATTGAGTCTTCGCCAGCCTAGTTCTTCTTCAATCTAATTGCTTTGGATAAACGCTGTGCAGTTTGATCCGCGCGTCCTCGGTGGATGTTCCATGGTCGTTGCGGCGTCTCGTCCACGCGTCCACATCCCGGTTCACGGTATCGATGTCTGGAATCCGCCGGTTCGGACCCGCAGATAGTGGCGGGCGCGTTTCCCTGACGCACTGCTTGGTGGTCTCATCCATACAAATCACGGGAAAACGCGGGTCAAGTCGATGGCTTTGCCCTCCTTTTTGTTCACTCTAACTTCAGGAGAATCCAATGAAAGTAGCGGCCATAGTCATAAACATCTTCCTGCCTGGCGTAGGCACTTTGTTCGTTCAAAAGTGGGTGCAGGCGATATTTCAGATAATCCTGGCAACAATTGCTCTCGTACTGACCTTCACAGGGATTGGAGCGATTATTGGCGGTCCACTTGGTATTGCCGTATGGATATGGGCCATTGTTAGTGCGGCAACTGCGCGTGAGCAACCCATCACGGTAGTAGTGCAACATCAGAAGGAACCGCCCACCGCAAACCACACCAACCACACGAGAACCCCATGAGAGCAACACTACTCGCGCTGATAAGCGCCCTCGCCCTAATGTCATGCGCGGCAGACAGGGAGGTCCCTGTTGATTCCCTGGATAGCCGACAGGAGCTTCTCTATGAGGTGAATTCGGACAATGCGTTCACCGGCGTGGCTGTGTCCTACCACGAGAACGGCCAGTTGGAGGCAAAGGGCACCATCAAGGATGGGCGGCCGGTCGGCTCTATAGAGCTCTATCACGAGAACGGTCAGTTGGAGCGCAAGATAACCTTCAAGGAAGGGCAGATGGACGGCCCTTACGAGTCCTACTACGAGGACGGTCAGTTGCGGGAAAAGAGTGCCTACAAGGATGGGCAGAAGGACGGCCCTTATGAGCGTTACTACGAGGACGGTCAGTTGGAGGAAAAGGGTGCCTACAAGGACGGGGAGAGGGACGGCGCGTTTGAATCCTACGACGAGAACGGCCAGCTACAGAAGTAAAACCTACAAGGAAGGGCAGCGCGGGCGGTGAGAGGGCCTCTACTAAGGATGGCCTGTTGGACGGCCCTTACGAGCATTACTACGAGAACGAGCCGCTGGAGCAGCAGGTAGCCGAATCTCGATCCGCGGCAGGGTGGATGCGGAGCGCGCCAGGTTGCGGTAATATCAGCGATGCGGGAGCGGCGAGGCGCAAAGCGCAAGGCCCGGAACGCATAAACAAATGCTAAAACGGGAGTTCCGGGGGCGAATGCTCGCCGGTGGAATACCCGCTAAATCAAGTGTTTGCGAATTTGGGTCATGAGGCCACTCCCTCCTTGGGCCCCATGCGGGTGGACGAGATCACGCCCGCCGACGTGTTGCGCGTACTCGCGCCGATTTGGAACGAAATTCCAGAAACGAGCAGGCGGATTCGTTCTCGAATCCGCACCGTCCTGGCCCGCTGCGCCTCGCAGGGGCACGTCCGCGCGAACGCCGCCGGCGAGGCGCTGGACGGCGGGCTTACCCGGAGGCGGCCCGGCAGCAAGAAGCACTTCCGTTCGTTGCCCTGGCAGGAGATCCCGAAGGCGCTTGAAACGATCGCCGCGTCGAACGCTTCCGACAGCGCGAAGCTCGCCCTCCGCTGGACCATCCTGACGGCCGCACGCACTTCCGAAACGCTCGGTGCCACCTGGGACGAGATCGACTTGGAGGGACGGGTGTGGACAGTAGATTCCGAGAGGATGAAAAACGGCAAAAAACATCTCGTTCCGCTGAGTGACCCCGCCATGGCTGTGCTGGATGAGGCCCGCAAACTGACCGGCGGCCAGGGCCTGCTGTTCCCATCGCCGCGGAAGCCCAGCACCCCGTTGAGCAACATGACCATGTTGAAAATCCTGCGCGACTCGAAAATTGACGGCACGGTGCATGGTTTTCGCGCTGGATTTCGGAGCTGGGCCGAGGAAACCGGACGCGACGACCACGCCGCCGAACAGGCCCTCGCTCACACCGTTGGCGGTGTCCGGGGCGCCTATCTGCGGACGACGGTTTTCGACAAGCGCGTCGGCCTGATGGCCGCGTGGGGCGCAGTGATCACGGGCGAGGAAGCCACTGTCGTCGAACTGCGCCGTTCGGCCTGAAAACGGCACTTTGCCGCAAACAGTCGCGCCGTTCTAAGGAGGTCGATCCACCCCGCCGCTTATATAGGAGAGTACGTTCCGGGCCGAAATAACACCCCGAGGCCCTTCGTATATCATTCTGCGTATCCAAGACGTGCGGCCGGGAAGGCCGGGTAGATTCAGGCAGCCAGGGACACGGCTATAGGTGCCGCCAGCAGCTCTGGTGAAACACGTCGAACAAGCCGCCCGCGGGCAGGAGAGTTCGACATGCCAGAGTTGCTCACATTGCCGGAGACCCTCGAAATCGTGCGGGTCTCCCGGAACACACTCTACAGAATAATGCGGCGGAAGGATTCTCCCTTCCCACGCCCGCTGAAGCTCGGCGGACAGCCGGGCCGGAGCGGTGGCGGCACGGTCCGATGGCGAGCCGACGAGGTGGAAGAGTGGATTCGCACTCGGCCCCGCGCCGTTGGCATCGAAGGACGGTAGGCCGTCCCTTCGCATGAAGAGAAACGTTGTTCCAACCGATGTGCCCCTGTCTGGGGCAGAAGTGAAACGGGCCGCGCCAGGTGAATGGAGACCTGGAGCGACCCGGTTTGGTCCTGTAGAGAGAGGCGGACCTTATGAAGAAAAATTCTACCAGATCACCGAGCGCTCCTAAAACCGGGCAAAGCGCAACCGGCCAGGAACGGGCGCCTGACCAGGCGCAATCCGCGCCCTATAGCGCCGCCATCCGCGAGCACATAAAGGTTTACTTCAACAAGAACTTTCCCGAAGTGTGGGACGGCCTGGACGAAGGCCCGAAGTCTCACCTGGCCGCCGTGGCGAGCCGGGCTTACATGATCAGGTTAACCGCGGCAAGTTTGAAGAGCCGGACATTGGCCCGGACCATGACGAAGAGGCCCTGGCGACCGAGTTCATCCAGGCGGCGGCAAAGTTCGGTTTCTGCCTGGGACGGGATCTGGCGGCGGACGACGAGCCGAGCACATCTGCCGAAGGGAAGACGGCCGATATTGGGGCAAAGACTCAACGGGCCGCCGCCGATATGTTCGCCGCCTCGCAACGCGGGATATGGGCTCACGATAACGACCTGGGCAAGTGGCGACGGTTTGACGGGACCTGTTGGGTTGAACGGGACCTTGAGGCCATCGCCACCATGAGGGATACCGCGCCGAATCAAACGGCCATCTCGTTCTTCCGCGGCGCGCTGACGCAGGCTTCAAGCCTAATGAACCGGCGGGAGTGGGATACGACCGGACACCTGGCCGTCCCTGGGGGATGGGTGAACATGGACACCGGCGAGGTCCACGACAAGGGGAACCCGGACCTTTGGGCCACTCGCTGCACGGCAGTCGCGCCGGATACGAGCGGGCCACCGGAACTGTTCCTGAAGACGCTGGCCGAATGCCTGCCGGCAAAAGGGATGCTCAGTTACATGCAGAGGTGGTTTGGATATTGCTTGACGACGAAGATGTCCGACCATAAATTCCAGTTGTGGATAGGCGAGGGTTCTAACGGAAAGAGCCTGCTCCTGGACACGATAAAGAAGGTGATGGGCCCATACGCCAAGTCGATAAACCGGAAGGCGATACTCAAACAGAGATATGAGCCGCACGATAGCGTCATGGCGTCGATGACGGCCGCAAGGATGGGTCATTGCAGCAAATTGGAGGGCGGTGTCCTGGACGCCTCGCGGATCAAGTCGATCACCGGCAACGATTCCGTATCGGCCAACCTCATGTATCAGGATCAATTCGACATGCAGCTGCAATTCAAGCTGATCCTGCTATCTAACAAACTGCCCCGAATCGCCGCGGTGGACTACGCCTTTGCCCGCCGGATTCACCTGGTCGAATGGACGGAAGTGTTCGACGAGGATAGTGAAGACCCCGATCTGCCGGAGAAGCTCAAAGTTGAATACGGTCGCATCCTGGCGTGGATGATCGAGGGCGCAATGCTATGGCAGAAGCACGGGTTGAATCCGCCCGACGCGGTAAGAATGTCCAGCGCCGAATACATCAAGGGCGAGGACCGCATGGAGCAGTGGTATCAGGAACGAGTTACCCGCGACCTGAACGGGTGGACTCCCGCCAAGGAGATCAACCGGTCGATCAAACACTGGTACGAGGAACACGGCTACACGAAGGCTCCGAACGCAACGATAACGGGCCGGTGGCTCAAGCTGCGTGGGCATGAGAGAACACGGAAATCCGTGGAAGGAAAGCCCCGGACATGGGGACGCGAGGGAATGATCCTGTAAGGGAATTTCAAACCAAAGTGTCCCAGGTGTCCCAGGTTTCTGAAGTTTCAGTAATTATGGAAATTTGGGTAAATGTGAAAATTCTGAGAGTTTTAGTAAACCTGGGACACCTGGGACAACCTGGGACACCGCCTGATTCAATCTGGCGGCAGCGGAGGGCGACGGTGAGCCGCAAGAGCAAGCGTAGAGTCTGGGAGCGGAGCGCCAAGCTCGACTGGCGCGACCGCCAACGGAAGCGCGAGGCGAGGCGGTGGCGGAAGCTGGCGGAGCGGCGCAGCCGGACCGAGGCCCGCAGGGCGGCAACCGCGCGGGCCCAGAAGGCATCATGCCACCCACACCAATCACCCCACCCCAACAAGGAGAACCAGGAAAGAGCGAAGAAACGCCAACAATCACCAAAGAGAAGAACGTCTATCTGTCGATTTCCCTGCGCTCGCGCATGGCCGCCCTGGGCATCGACCCGAAGAAGCACGCACGGTGGGGGTATCGCGTCATTGCCGGGCGGGCTCACAACATGGAGCGGCAGCTTGCCGGGGGCGAGGCCCCAATGATCCAACTGGCGGGCATGCCGGAGGCCATTGGCGCCGCGCTGGACGAACTGGCGGAGAAGCGCGGCCTCGATTCAGTGTCCGAGTTGGCTGAGGCCATCTTCCGCGCCGCCCAAACGGCCGAAGGCATCGCCATCGGAGCGCCGGGTTGAGGCTCAGGCTGCGGGGGCGAGTTCCTTTCCGGCTCAATGGCCAGGACGTGGCATCAGCGCGATCCCCCACGATAGAAAACTTCAGTCACGTCATCTAGCACGTCTAGGTTGAAGTCGATGTAATCTCGGCCATCTTTACTCTCTTGGATGTGCGGCATTGTTTGCTCGGAGCAGACGAACATAAGGCGGTATTCCTTTTGATACTCATATTCCGGATCTTTGTCGAAAAACGGGAGTGGCAGAGAAACGGCACAACGACCAAACACCATTACCGGGTGACGATAGCTGACGGCTCCAGCATGACGGCTCATAAATTTGCTCGCCGCCGCTTTTGCCATGCGCGATAGGAACTCCGGGACATTTGTAACTGCCAGCACGGCATCGGCACGAAAATCATCGTACAGACGATCTGCTAATTTCATGGAAAGGCTGGACAGGAAATACGCGCCAGCGGCAACGCCTTCTATTATCGCGTCCCCATCCTTCTCCTGCACCCGAAAGGTTGATCCGTAGGGGTCTTCGCCACCGCGGCCGAGAAACCGACTAACGCCACCTTTCAAAACCAGAGCTTTTCTATGTTCGTCATCTCTCTGAGCGGCTGTGGAATGCGCCGCCATACTCGTGCTCGAATAGACTCGATATACCCCCGTTCTCCTTGTTTGCTCCGCAAATTCGGCAGGCAAGTAACGATACAAACGATCTGGTTGTTCGTTTAGGTCAATGGGTTTCACGGAACGAGATGGGGCCAGCGGGTTTCTGAAAGAAGGGGAAACTTCTCATTACCAATTAGCCCCTTCCATTGTAGTTCGACGTAGCAGCACAGATAACACGGAGACCCGCGACCGGCTGCGCATCACCGTCGATCTGTTTGAGCGTCTGGCCCACGGCGATATTGTGCTGACGCCCCGTTGGGAGAAGGGCCAGCATCGCATGTCCTGACACCGTACCGCACATGCGAGGCTGGGCTTCTATAGATCATTTCTGCCAGATATGAGCGATAGAGGGGCTTTCTATAGACCATTCCTGCCAGACGAAAACTGCCCAAACACACGCAATTTCGGCCTTGACACCCTGGCCCAAAGCCGGTTCACCAGGCCGCATTTCACCGAACTGCCGCCGTTGCCGCGCATTCGCTCCAGATCGTTCCCTTATATAGGAGAGGGACGTCGATGACTTGATCGCCAGTGTGAAAATTGGCGGGGGTAAAGGCCAGCTCAGGGCGTTTCACTATGCAACATTACCGATTCGCCGGTCATCCCCGCTGACCTGACCAGCGCCCCGAATCCGAGAAACTGTACAGGAGCATCAGCATGAGCAACGATAAGCCCCACCGGGACTATGGCCCGACGGTCGAACACCCGAACGGCACGAAGGAGTGGCGCGATGCCGATGGCCAGCTTCACCGCGAAGACGCCCCCGCCTTGATCCACGCGAACGGCACGAAAGAATGGTACCGGCACGGTCAGCTTCACCGAGAAGACGGCCCCGCCGTGATCCATGCGGACGGCACGAAAGAATGGTACCGGCACGGCCAGCGCCACCGCGAGGACGGCCCCGCCGTCATCCGCCCGGACGGCACGAAAATCTGGCGCCTTCACGGCCAGCTTCACCGCGAAGACGGCCCGGCGATCGAAGATCCGGACGGCGCAAAGGAATGGTGGCAAAACGGCGTGCCGACGGAGCCCCACGGGCGTCCACTACCTTGATGCCGGCGCTCGGATTTTCCGCACCCTCCCGCGGAAATCGCTCTTGGGTGCAGGGCGAAGTCCGCCCGTGGGTGTCGGGGGCGCGGAAGCCCATGATCGGGGGAGCGCAGCGAGGGGCGGAGCCCCTGGGGATGCAAGGGGGTATCCCACTTGCGCGGGTAGCCGACAGGCGTAGGGCGGCAGCCATGGGGGTGGATCGAAGGAGGGGGTAGGCGGCAGCCGTTCCCCCACCTCGCACACTTCCAAAATCCCGGAGGGTTTTGGCAGTCTGTTCCCAAACGCTACGCGATTAGACATTACACAGGCCCAATGACCACACAAGTCCTACGGATAGAGTGCCGCGCCAAACTAACCGGCGCGCTGCTGGCCCATAGCGCCGGGCTGTCCCGCCCCGCCATCGCCCGCCAGGACATGACGGGCCGTTCCAACGTGACGGCGAAGCACGAACCGGACCGCGCTGCCAAGCTGATCGAACAAGCCCGGAAGGCACGAGGGGAGAGGCGTCCAGGGCGTCCGCCATCCGAAGGAATCTCCATGCTGTTCGGTGGGCCGCCACCCTATGGCGACGCGGGCGAGTGGGCCGACGAGAAAGTCCGCGATTGGGCGGCTGAAACGACCAAGTGGGCCATGCAGAAAATGAGCCTGCCCCTTGTGGCGGCCGCACTTCATCGGGACGAATCCAGCCCGCACCTCCACCTCGAATTTGCTGCGGTCAAGGGAGGGAAGTTCGTCCCTTGGCGAAACCTCCGCGAGCGGATTACCGGCGAGAACCATCACCGCCGGGCCATGACCAAGTTGCAGGATATGTACCACGCCGATGTGGCCGGCGGGTTCGACCTGGATAGGGGCGAGCGGAAGAGCGGGCACAAGCGGAAGCACAAGAAGATCTCCCAGACCAAATCGGTGGCGGCTCTCACACGGGAGCGCGACCGCCTGACCGAGCGGAACGCCCAACTGGAAGAAGAGGCCGAACAGGCCGAAGAGCAGGCCCAGAACAAGGCGTCCGCCATCGTGCAGTTGGCCCGTGACAAGGCCGCGCTCATCATGGAAGAGGCCAGGGGCGAACTGCGGAAGAGCCGCCGCATCCTGCGGGCCATTCTCAACTGGCGCGAGCGAATGGCCGGTTGGATCGAGAGGGCACAGGCGAGGGGCGCGCCCAAGCCGCCGGAACCCGCTGAGGAGCTGTCGCCCGAAGTGCGCCGCGCCCAGCTGATCGCCCTGGCCTCCAAGCCGCTCCGCAAGAGTTCGACCACCGCGGAAGAGCGTGACGCCATCCGAAAGGCGAGGGCCGAGTGCAAGTCCCTGGGCGTCCGGTACGGGCGGCGCTCCGGTAGGGGGCGGTGATGGCCATGACGGCCTACAGGGCCGCCGATCCTATCCGCTGCGCCGACCCCGCCCGGGGAGGGTTCCTGCCCTCCTGCACGCGGGACCTTTTGTAATATAGTCCTGCCGCGCAACAGACACGGAAGCGCCCACATGAACCGCACCCTCCCAACCCTCGTGCTGCTGCTCGCCGCGTTCGCGCCGTCCACGCAAGCCGAAGTCGTGCTGACGGATGAGACGGACGCGATAGGAGATCGCACCCTACGAGTCGAAATTCGATGGGACAGGCACGTCTCGGACTCATCAGAACTGTGGCTGACACAGTTGAATTTCGAATGCGATCCCCGACCCCCTGCGACTTTCAGCCTTGCTGGAATTTTCATGGGGGTTAGCTCTGATCCGTGGGGTGTCGATGATGCAGAGCCCATAAGAATCAGATACGGCAGCAAAGGCCCGGTCGAGTCATATATGGCAGATTGGATTGAAGTTGATGAGATGAGATTTGCGACGATGCTTCCCACAGACTCGCCGGCTTCAGTCCGAACCTTGATGACGCCGGAAGAAAAACGCCAATCAAGGGGGAGAGTGGTCCAGGAAATAATTGGTAAATTAGTCGAGGCCCGGCCTGACAAATTGATACTGAAGTTCAACGTTCATCTGTTTGAGTCCCCCTCATTTAGCGACCGCGACCACGAACGGATAGCGACCTTCGCCAGCCGCTGCGCGGCCATCATCACGGCAGCCAACGACCCTGATGACTGATTGAATATGCGCTGGTAGAGCGGTCCATCGCGCTGGCGAGGCCGTGGACGCTAACCGACAGGGGGCGGATTTGACGCTCGCGATGGCCCGCCAGAGCGAATCTGCGGGCCGAAGAGCCGCGTAACCGCCTGGGACGTGCAATCCGCCCTATATCGCCGGATGGATGGCACGACGCTACAGGGCGGCCACTGTACGGGCCGTACAGGGGAGAACGGACGCTTCCGAAGGGTAGGGGATGCCGGATTTGCGCCGATTTCGGCCATTCGTCGCCGATGGATCAGCCGTGTCAGCGGACTCCAGGCGGCTTTTTGTCACGGTCGGCAGAACGGCCAGGCCCGGCGGACGAGCGTTGTGCCAGATGCCGGTCCAGCTTTCGTTGTTCCGCCGCCGCCGTAGCCCGCCCCTTCTCCACGACTCTGTGGCGCATGGCCCGCATCAGCGCGTCCAGTTCTTCGTCCGTGGGCTCGACGTTGGGGTCGGCCAGGTTGACCTTCGGCACATGGGGAGGGCGGGACATGGCCGGATTATAGGGTGGGGTAAGGAACTTCAGCCTCGCCGGATGATCGCCTCGGCCTCGGGAGTACCGGGCCGGATGACCCGGATGCCGCCCCGCTTGCTGCCGCCGATGACGATGGGCAAGCCTGCCAGCAGGCGGTCGCGGCCGGGGTTTACGAGCGAAACGCGCCGCAGCCCCTCCGCCTCGACCTGACCCCTCCGGCCCTTGACCACCTTCGCTCGCTTGCTTCTCATCAGCGCGTCGGCCTCGACAGGTCCAGCGGTTTCAGTTGCCGCCGCACGAACTCACCGGTCGGCAAGGAGGCATAAACTTCGCCCGGCCGGAGGGTCGATGGCGGCCGCAGGACCGTGACTCGGTTCGGTCCACTGCCGGGGCAGAACCCGTCGATCAAGGTACGGGTCCCCGCCTCGGTGCTGCGAAAGACCAGCTTCGTCGCCGTGTTGGTCAGCAGGAGCCGAATCGCGCTGTCGGGTGACGGCTCCCCGGCGACGGCGAGCGCGTGGCGGATGCTGGCATCAGATTGCGTGGCCAACACGCACGCCGCACCGAAGGAGCGCGCCCGATCCAGAAAATTTTGCTCGCCGTGACCAGAATCCGAGGTGATGAAACGATGAAATTCGTCCGCGACGTAAGCGATCAGAGGCAGCTCCCCGCCCCGCTCGCGCCGCGCCTCAGACGCCAGCACCGATTCAAAGAACGCGGCCTTGGCGACCCTTGCGATCAGCGCGTGGCCGTCGCCGTCCCCCGGCTGGAACACGTAGATGGTGCGGCCGCCGTCCGTCGCCGGGCCGTCGCCCATGTCCGACGAAAAATCGACCGTCGGCCGGACGCCCTCAACGCCGAACATCAAGGATTTCGCGGTCGTTGGGTCAGAGAAGGCATGAAAGCAGGTCCGCGCTTCGGCCAGCGAACCAGAAAACTGGTTGTCGGTCCCGAAAATCTTTCCCCAATAGTTGATCTCCCGACTGATCGCGGAAATGTCGCCATCGGCGATGCTTTCTTCCTGGAGCGCCTTGAGGACCGTGGCCGCACGGGCCGGAAAGCTGAAGAAATCGTCCAGCACGTACTTGGCTGCGGCCAGCGCGTTCACGCGCGGCCCGTCTGCGTCGGGGGACAGGCCGGCAAGTCGAGCAAACTCGGCAAGGCGCCTCGGACTGCTCCCCACCATGTGAGAAGTGCTCGAAAGCACCTCGTCCAGCCTGTCCTCTCGGGCAATCAATAAGGTGAGCGCAAGCGCGGATTGGGCAAGCCGGCTGCCTTCCATTTCCCAGAAGGCGTTGCGCGGACTGGAGGCGGGTTTGCCCGCGAGGATACGGGCCGGGCTGTCCGAAAAGCTTGACGCTCGCGCCAGCAATTTCTTGGCTGCCAACATCCACTTTCCGCTGGCCACGTCATCGGAGATCGAATGCACCCCCCACATGAGGTTCATGGTGTCCTCGCCGGCGCGCAACAGCCGGACGCGCACGGAGGGGCCTGCCTTCCGCTCGATGATTGGAAGCAACTCATGTTTTGGGTCGATCACCAGGGCGCATGAAACGTCGGCCTCGTCCCGCAAGATGGATGCGAGCACGGGCATGATGCCGCTCATCGTTTTGCCGCTCCCGGTCTCGCCCAAGATCAGCGTATGACGCGTGAGCGCGGACCGGGGCACCTGACCCTTGGGATACAACGGCTCCCACTGCGGAATGGTCAGGCCGGGATCGTCAGGCTGCGCGGCCGCCTCTCTCTTGCCGTCGCTCACAGCGTCGAGCAAGCCAAATTCGAGGGCCAAGTGGGCCGAAATCGGGGCGTCCAGCGAGAATAGGGCGGCGTATTGATCCCCCAGCTTTTCCTGGCCGCCATCGAACGCATCAGCCACTCGTTTGCGGAACCTCCGCAGAGCGGTGTCCGGTCGCCTCGCGTTTCCGCTGAACTTCGAGATCACTCGCCAGTCGATAGCGGAGAATCGCTCCCGCGGAGTGTCGCCGGCGGGGCAGGGCGACCGGGCGGCCCGCTCGGCCAGCAGAGCAATCAGTTTGTGGTCCACGCTGTTGAGCGAATCCGCAATGGACGCGGCTCCGGCTGCGGTTAGCGCACCGTCCACGCCGTCAGGCAATCGCCCTGCGTGGAAATTCAACAGACATTTGGGATGCGCGGTCCTCTCGTCTCCCATGGACAGCATCAAGGCGCCTCCACTGGAAACGCGAGCGACCCCGTGAGTGTCGATTCTGAAGCCGCCCTCCCGGAGTTCGCTGACCGCCTCAAGGTAGTACTCGAGGCCCACAACCTCCCCGCCCGGCGAGGACAGCCTCAATTGCACCTCGGAGTAGAAATAGTCGTCGCGTAATCGGCGGATGCGATCAACCAGGTTGATGCAGCTTTGGCTGGTCAGCGGCTCGGCAAAGTCCACTACGGGCCGGGCGTTGCCGGCAACAAGTGTGTCCATCATTTCCCCTCTAGTCCGGCGCCATCCGTTGCCGCCAGTTGGTTGTTCAAATGCCCGAAGGCAGGGCGAGCATAACGACCGCGACGGGCTCGGCTCCTACCCAAGGGTGTCGCGCCTATATAGGAGAAAAATTCCGTGCCGCACATACGACCGGCTCGGCGGCAAATGCGGCAAATTGGCCATTCGTAGGCGTTCGCTAACGTTAGTAACTGAAACTATTAACCACAACCGGCGTGGCGCCCATTGCAGAATCAGTACTTAGCACAACTAAGCAGAACTTAGTCACACGAATCTCACACAGTTGATCAGGGCAACCGAACCCCCCGGTTTGTAATTGGATCGCCAATGCGTAAGTTAATGTAATCAATTGATGGTCGCGGGGGCGTCCGTTGCGCCAAACGCCCTACTCTGCATGACGACGCAGAACTGATTCACGCAAATACTCTTCGTGTCGTTCTGAGCACGCCAATGCACGTCGAGACTCGACAATGGTAGTCAACATGAGTCCAATATGATGCAAGTTGCCGATCGAAAGTTTGCCGGACCAAATTAAAGCGTCCATATAGGGAAACACACTTCACTCGCGCTCGATGCTCGTGATCTCGACCAGCGGAATCAGCTTTTGACCCGCCGCATGCTTCTGATGGATCAGCGCAGCGACATCTCTGCCCTCGACCAGCCGGCCGAACGCAGCGAATCCCTGCCCGTCGGGGTTGCGCGCCCCGCCGAAGTCGAGCTCGGGCTGATCGCCAATGCACACGAAGAACTCGGACGTTGCGGTTCCGACGCCAAATCGGGCCATCGACAGCGTCCCATCGAGATGTATGATCCCGGTCTCCTTCGTAGTCTCGTGCTCAATCGGCGGCAACACGCTCGAGGGCGGCTCACCCAGCAACACATCCGGGTTCGACACGCCCAACAGACCGCCCTGAATCACCTCAATCTTAACGTCGTTGTCCGGCTGATTGTCGCGCGTTACTGTCCGGTAGAACGTCGCCCCTTCGAACCGATCTTCGTCGACGTACTGCAGGAAGTTTTCGGCCGCGATCGGTGCCTGCGCCTCGTAGATCTCGAACACCATCGGTCCGAACTCCGTATCCATCCGTACTCGAACGGCCGACTTTTCCGACTCACACCCCGATGCCAAAGCGAGCGGCACGACTACAATGCTCGCTCGAAGGAATTCAACTAATTTCCGCATGGTTGTTCTTTCCCAGTGACTTCTGTTTCTGTGGTCACGGCGGAACGCGGCTTGGTGATTAGGCTGACTCCGATCAATGCAATTAGAGCGATCGGAAAAGCGACGAGGATCGAATTCCATTCCATCGGCCTATTGAGGACGAACTCCCAGACGAGGATCGCAGCGGTTCCGGCAATCATGCAGGCGAGCGCGCCGGCGGCAGTCCCTCGTTTCCAGAAGAAGGAGGCTAACACGACTGGAGCGATCGCGACGCCGTAGATGGAGTAGGAGTATATCTGAAGGGCAAGCACGGTCGGGAAGAACTGGACCAACAAGAACGCAAGAGCCGCGACGGCGAGGACCGCGAGGCGGTGGAGGCGGAGCCGCTCGGCGTCGCTGACCTTGCGCTTGGTATGGCGCAGGTAGAAATCGTAGGTCACGTTGCCGCCGACCGACAACAGGAACGAGGTACCGGTGGTGACGATGAACCCAAGACCAGCGGCGAGGAACAGGCCTCCAATGACAGTGGGGATATGGCCTTCAGTGGCAAGCGCGAGCATCGCCATGTCGGCATTGTCCAAGCCCGGCATTAGGACCGAGGCGGCAGTAGCCAGGACTGCGATCGGGACTAGGACAATAACAGTGGCGATTAGGAATCCGAGCGTCGAGCGTCCGGCAGGAAACAGCGCGGCAGGGCGCGGCCTGCCGAACAGCCGGGCCAGGTGGCAGAGTGGCGATGCAGCGGACTGCAAATCCGTGGACGCCGGTTCAATTCCGGCCCTGGCCTCCAGATGGTGTTCGGATTCACCAAGGAACTGCAAATGAAGCTCACACGACAAACCCCGGCGCTTGCATTGGCGCTTGTATTGGCATACTTCGGATCCGCTGCACTCGCAGACAGCCATGCCGGTGACTCCACGGACGAGCGGCTGCGCGCCGCCATCACCGGCGAGCATCGATCCGCGGAAAAAAGAGCCAGGGACGCCTATCGCAACCCCTACGAAACACTGACTTTCTTTGGCCTCAGGGAAGACATGACCGTGCTGGAAATCAATGCGACCGGCGGTTGGTACACAGAGATCATCGCGCCCGTCGTCGCCGATAAGGGCAAGTACTTTGCAACGATGTGGGCCCCCGATACAAGCGAGTGGGCGAAGGGCGCGTACAACGAGCTTGAGGAACTGATCGATGCCGACAGGGAGCTGTACGGCGACGCCGAGGTAGTGAGCATCAGCGGGGACAATTTCAGGCCCATCGAGCCGGGTTCGGCCGACCTGGTGCTCACCTTCAGGAACATCCATAACTGGATGACCAGCGGCAGCATCCACGACATGCTGGAAATGATGTACGTATCGGCAAAGCCCGGTGGCCACCTTGGGATCGTCGAACACCGCGGGAATCCATTGATCCGGCAGGACCCCAAGGCCGTGTCCGGTTACGTCAACGAGGGCTATACCATCAAACTTGCCGAAGAAGCCGGATGGCAACTGGTCGCGACCAGCGACATCAACAACAATCCAATGGACGACAAGGACTATGAAAAACGCGTTTGGCGCCTGCCGCCCACGCTCCGTTACCTGGCGTTCGAAGGCTGGCCCGAAGTGGACGAGGCGCAGCGAATCAGGAGTCTGGCGATCGGCGAAAGCGACCGCTTCACACTTCTCTTCGTGAAGCCGACCGGCTGATTTCCGGCTGTTTCTAGTAGTTGATTGACGGATTGTCGCCGGGGAAGATCACTCCGGCCACCAGCATGCCGTCCTCGCTGGTGCATTCCAGCGAATGGCGCTGCTCCGGAATCACTCGGATCACCCTTGATGGAACAGAGCTCCAGTGCACAGTGCCATCGGGGTCTTCGTAGGTACCTTGGTATCGGAGAGTTTGATGCCCGAGATCGTGTTATCGTGTTCCTCGCTATCGTACATATCGCCCCACACTGCTCGTTCACCAGAGTCGGTTACATAGCGAATACCAAACGGACCTTCGAACGAGTTGAAGTCCTTCATGTATTGCCAGACGTCAGTCGACGTTGCGTCAAGTGTAAACATGGCGCTGGCCACAAGTCCTGCCTCCTTTTTTGCTTCTAGTTCGTGGTGTTGCGCCAAAATCGGCCAACTGCCTGACCTAAATCACAACAAATACTGTGCGACCTCAAAGTCCGGCGCATCGGTCGCAACGGGTTGTCAACTTACTTTTTGTATTCCCCGGCCACTAACGCCTTAAGGGTCGGAACGAAGCTGTCTTTCCATAACGACAGACTCTGAGAATAGTCATACTTGTTCGGACCCCACATGGATCGTTCAAGCGCTAACTCTTCCGTCGATACCTTCAGGCGCTCCGCATGCTCCAGCATCATACTTATGTGACTTACGCCAACATGTTCATTGAGCGTAATAGTGTGGAATCCCGGACTCATTCCATCCGTGCTACCGTCTGCCGGAACATCCTCGAAAAGTACGAGCAGGTGCTCCGGAATCACGCGGAGCACTCTGGATGGGACCGACTTCCAGGTGTTCTTGGGCCCGCCATATTGAAGGGTCTGCTGGCCAAGATTGTGATCCTCGTCCGTATACAGGTCGCCCCAGACCACAAGTTGGTCGTCTTGTCCCGTGTAACGGATACCAAACGGACCTTCGAAAGAGTTGAAATCCTTCAAGTACGGCCACACTTCGCTCGACGGCGCATCGATAGTACAGATAAGACTGGACACGAGCCCCACGACAGGCCCTTTGGCGCTCATATACGTATAGTTCTTTTGCTTATACGCTACGTCATCCCGCTTATAGTCGACTCGATCGTAGTACCTCGGTGAAGTAATGCTTCCTACACGCGCTGTCGCGTCGCCTATTGTTCGATTCATCTTGCCACCTTCAAATTGATCCGTTGAATCACCGAAGGCAAGCACTGGGAGCGAAAAACCAGCAATTGTTGCCGCGCCGGTTTTCATTAATCTGCGGCGATCTCTGTCGACTTTTGAATCGTTTCTATTCATGCTCATATTAAACTCCGAATAATGGCGCCGGGACGACACGGACTCGGTCGGCGGCGACGGGCAATCAGCTATGATTTGATCCCCGCAGCGTCACAACCTCTACCTAGCGCCTAAGACATAAGATTTGCTCGATCGTATGCACTCGGTCTGAGTTCTTTAACTACCGAACGGCGAATTCGGGGCGCAACTGTCCCCTACATCTGAATCTCAAATTGGATTCCGAATGTCCTAGGTCGCGTATTGAGCGCCCACCAGGTTGGCGGGAATGTACCCCGCGTTGTCGGGCTCCGCTCGTCGCCCACGTTGTCCACGAACAGCGTCAATGCCCAATTCCCTGGGGTGCTGATCATGACGCTGGCACGAGACATCAGGATGGCGTCGCCATCGAGATCTGGTATCTGAACGCCGTTGACTCGCGCCGATTCAATGGCCGACGTGTAGTTTGCCGACACCGACGCCAGCACGTCGAACCCCCGTCCGATAGGAAAGTCATAGTCCAGTGAAAGGCCAGCTGTGTACTCTGGAGAGAATCCCAATCGATCTCCTTTAGCGAACACAACAACGCCACCAGTAATCTGGTCGCTATCAAAGGTCAAATCATTCCAGCTGAAACTGTTGGTGAGGGAGAGCCTTTCATTGGGAGTCCACGTGAAGTTGTACTCTAGCCCAATGCCGCTGGCCGAATGCACGTTCAATATCGCTGTCAGCGCGGGGTTATTAGCACCCGGTGCTACGTCCAAGCCTTGTTGAATGTCTTTCCAATCAAGAAAGAACACCGCTGTATCGAACTGAAAGCGACCATCACCCAGTACTCCCTTCGCACCTAATTCGTAATTGTGAAGGAGATCCGGCTCTGCCGATGGGAACCCAGGCGCGACGGCTAACACGCTTGGCTGCTGAAGTAGTCCGCTTCGAAACCCCTGCGCATAAGAAGCGTAGATGTTTAGGTCATCCTTGACATGCCAACTAAGCACCGTTCGCGGAGTAATCGCATCGAACCTGGCTTCGTCACGAACCAGCGGCGCAGTCGGGTCGCCAGTCGAGCTTATATTCTCGCTGACTCTATGGTCGTCCTCGAAGTAACGAAGCCCAACGGTCAACTCCAGTCGATCGTCAAGGTAAGCGCGAGTGAGTTCGCCAAAAATTGCCCACGCTTTCGATGAGTCCTCGTAGTCCGCGGCGACGGAGCGCGGAACAACGGCGCTTTCGAATTCCTGAATGAAGCGGTCTGCATCATCACGATAGCTCGCGCCTGCGGACCAGCGCCACGGGCCCTCGCCGACCGAACTGAACGTTAAATCCTGGGAAAATACTTTGGCTCGAAAACCGACGGTTTGAAGAAGCCCGTTAAAGAATGGCCCTCCGAGTGGGGTCAGATCTAGAGAGGATGCAAGATCGTAGTCTAAATAGCTGGTAGCGCTTGTAACGTCGACCGAGTCACCATCGTAGTTTGCGATCAGACTATAGACGTTAGCGTCAGAACTTACAGGAGACATTCCTGGCGTCGAGTTTTGCCCCTCTTCGTCGCCGATCGACTGCGTGTCATACCGGGAGCGAGTATACCAATACGACCCGGTGACTGCGAAACGCTCAGTTAGCTGTCCTTTGACTTTTAGTCGCGCGTTAGAAAGACTCGCGGCATCAGCATCGGGCGTGCCAGGCTTGTCTATCCAGCCACTGCGATCTGTGTACCCAAGTACAGCCCGAGCAGCAAGTTTGTCTTGGACAAGCGGGATGTTCAACGCTGTATCGCCCCGATAGTTTGTACCGCCATCCTGAGTCGAAGACACTGAGGCTCTCGCCTTCCACTCAAACTCAGCGAGATCCGGATCATGCGTGAGAATTCGAACCACACCACTTTGCGCATTGGCGCCGAAAAGAGTTCCCTGCGGACCACGCAGCACCTCGATTCGCTCCAGATCGTAAACGTTCGCATCCGGCACAAGCGCCGAGCGAACAAAACCATATGGGACCGAATCAATGTAGTAGGACGCAGTCGGGGCACCTCCAAAAGCGAAAAAGTCAGCGGTTACACCTCTAATAGCTATTGATGGCGTTCCAAGGGCAACCACAGGCGTGGCGACGCCCGGCACGCTTCGAAGAATCTCCGTCGACCCTTCCACACGTGATCTGTCAAGATCGACACCCGATAGCATCGTCATGGAAATCGGCACATCCAGCAGCCTCTCTTCTCGCTTTTGGGCCGTTACGATGATCTCTTCGATTTCATCGATACCGTCCGTATCGGTATCTTGTGCGCTAACTCCGCCCGTAAAAGCAACGAATACTGCTGCCAGTAATCCTGCGTACTTCTTCGCGTTCATGGTTTGAATCGACCGGGTTTACCGGAGGCTCTGGATCTTGAGAGGATTGTAGCATGAACATAGCGAAGCGTTATTCCCCGGAGGTCAGGGAACGAGCCGTACGGCTGCTGTTTGAACTGTGGTTATCGAGAGATAGGAGTCTGCGCCGTAGAAAATATTCTTGGGACTAGCATGTCGAAATCACCTATCTTTGTGGACACAAACCCCACCATTGAGCAATTATGATCCTGTCCTGGATCGTTCCGTACCACTCTGAAGCACGGAAAGTGTTCTGCGGCGCAGACTCATAGCTTACGGATTATTCCGGAGACATGGTTTACACATTGGGTATTTGGGAGTCCCGGATGCCCTGGAGAGAGTGTAAGCCAATGGATGAACGACTTCGATTCATAGCCCGCCTTTTGGAAGGCGAGAAGATGGCGGTCGCCTGCCTTCGGAGTTCGTCAGTAGGAACGTTCGTTACTGTCCTTTACGGCTATACTGGAAAGCGAGATCACGTCGCAGGCACTCCTTGTCGGGTTGCCTGCCGAATGAAATAGCCAACTCAACGGCTTCGGGTAGCTCCCGGCGCCCTGGCGAAGAGCTATTGTCAAATCTGGTGTATGGCATGGACTGATCAGGCGGCGGCCTTGCATGGATCGGTCTGCCTTTCTTGTTCGATTCCATCGACGAACCGAACCCCTTCGATGACCTGGGCCATCTTCTGAAATCCTCGAATCTTGCGCCAGTTGCCTTGCGCGCACATTCCCAGCTTGAAGATCATCGCCAGCATCGTGCTGCGGGTCACGCAACCCTTGGCCCGAGCGGTGCGCTGCCGGATCGTTGCGAAGGTTGATTCAATCGGGTTGGTGGTGCGCAGATGGACCCAGTGCTCGGCGGGAAAGTCGTAGAACGCCAGCAGCGCCTCCCGATCCTTCAGCAAGCAGTTCGCCGCCTTCGGATACTTCGCCTCGTAGGCCGTAAGGAACCACTCGAACGCTCGATTTGCGGCTTCCCGCGTCTCCGCCATCCAGATTTCCTGGAGCGCCTGCTTGGCCTTCGCCTGACCCGATTTCGGCAGGTAGTTCAGGATGTTCGCCGTCTTATGCACCTTATGCCGATGTCGGCATAAGGTGCATTATGCCGACCTTCGGATTATGCCGACTCTTGGCCGCAACAGTATGTCTTGGGCGGCGCGCGTTGCCGCGGGGTCGGCATAATCAGAGCCCCTCGAGGAAGGCGATGAGCGTGTCGGGCGGCCGATATCGGCCAGGCTTCGTCTTTATTGGTTTTGTTCGAGCCAGCGCGCGCTCTTTGATAGAAAGGTCGGCGTGCAGGTACATTTGTGTGGTTTCAACCTGCTCGTGCCCGAGCCACAAGGCGATCACCGAGGTGTCGACGCCGGCATTCAATAGCCGCATCGCCGCGGTGTGGCGCAGGCTGTGCAAGGTGATCTTTTTCTGTCTCAGGGACGGGCACGCTTGCGCGGCGGCGGCGGTGTGCCTGGCGAGTCGATGCTCGAGGGCGTCACGGCTGAGCACGCGGCCGTTGTGCGTCGTGAAAACCGGCGCATTCGCTTGATCGCCGTGATCGGTGACCCAGGCGCGCAGCACGGCAACCACCTCCTTGGTGAGTGGCGTAATACGTTGCTTACGGCCTTTTCCCCGACAACTGACGTGTGCGCCGATTCCCAAGTGAACATCGTCGCGGCGAAGTCCGATCAGCTCCGAGACCCTCAGTCCGGTTTGAGCCGCAAGGGCGAGTAACGCGTGATCGCGCCGGCCGGTCCAGGTCGAACGATCCGGTGCATTGAGTAGCGCTCGCAACTCGGCCTCGTTCAGGTAAGTCACCAACCGTCGCTCGAAGCGCTTTTGGGGAATTGCGAGCACCCGCTCAATGACGGCCGCGTGCTCGGGGTGGCGAAGCGCCGCGTAGCGATACAAGGAGCGGATCGCCGCTAGCCTGGCGTTGCGCGTGCGCGCTCCATTCCCCCGGTGGCGCTCGATATAATCAAGGAAGTCGCCGATCAGCGGTGCATCGAGTTGATCGATGTTGAGTTTAGACGGTTCGCTGTTCAGTCGATCGGACGCAAAGCCGAGCAACAACCGTAGCGTATCGCGGTAAGCGGCGACGGTATGTGGACTGGCTTGACGCTGGCGTAGCAGACGATCGGTAAAGAACGCTTGCAGGGTGGGGGCGAGCGCGCTCACGATCCCTGTCCCGGATGGCGCTCAAGGCGACGTCCCGCCAACGCAAGCAATTCCGGCGCCGCGGAGAGATACCAGTAGGTCTGGACGGGGTCGGCATGACCGAGGTACGTGGACAGCAAGGGAATCCGCGTCGCCGGGTCACTTTCCGACGCGTAGGCATCGAGGAGGGCCGCAACGGCAAAGCTGTGGCGTAGGTCATGGATCCTGGGCCGGCAGGCGGCCGAGCGAGGCTTGATGCCCGCATGGCGAACCAATTTGAGGAAGGTCCAATGTACATTGCAATAGAGCAATCGGGTACCGGCGGTGGAGACGAACAACGCGGATTGACTCGCGGACCGGCGAGGCCGACCGTGTCGGCGCAGGTAGCGCTGCAGGGCGACCGCCACGCTTGGATGCAGCGGCAACTCGCGCGCTTTGCCGAATTTACCGTGACGGACAACGAGTAGGCCATGATCGGGATCGAAGTCGCCTCGGTCGAGCGCCATGGCCTCGCCCACCCGCATTCCCGTGACGGCGAGCAGCCCGATCAAGGTCCGGTAAGTGGCGGCTCGGAAGGGCGTGCTCAAGGTCGCCGTCGCGGCAAGCAAGGCGGTGACCTGCTCGTTGGAGTATAAATAGGGCGTGGCTCGGCAAGGTTGCGAAGGCAACAGCTCGGCCGGCGGCACCTCGGTCGCGGGGTCGATGGTGCGAAGGTACGCGGCGAAGCCGCGGACCGCGGTAAGCCGATTTGCCCACCAGCGCCGATGGCCGCCGGCGGGCAGCATCGCCCAAGCAAGCGCATTGTCCACTTCGATGTGTTGCCGGCCGCGCTCTTCCAAATAGGTGAGATACTGGGCAAGGAGTTTCTCGTCGCGTTTGAGTTCGTAACCCATGGACCGACGCACGGTGAGATAGTCCGACAGGGCTTGCCGCAGAGGATTCATACCCCACCTCCCGGCCAGGGACGGGCGATGCGGCGTAGCGCCCGCCGGTCCACCTTGGCATAGATCGCGGTGCTCAACGCACGGCGGTGGCGTAACAGTTGACCGATCTCGGGCAACGAAGCGCCCAAGCGAAGCAACTCGGTCGCTGTCGTGTGACGCAACCGATGGGGATGAATTTGCTCGAGCCCCGCGCGCCGCGCGGCCGAGTACACGACGGTTGCCACTCCGGCGGCGCTAAGTGCGCGATGAGGCGCTCGCACGCGAACGAAAACCGTGCGGCCTTCGGCGCTCCTCGGGCGGCCGTGGCGCAAGTAGGCCACCCACGCGTCGCCCACATCCGCGGGCAAGGGTAAACGTTCGACCCGCGTTCCCTTGCCGTGGACGATGATCTCGCCAGCGCGCCAATCGATGTCGCCTAATTCAAGCCGCGCCGCTTCACCAATGCGCAAGCCCAGACGAACCAGCCCAACGAGAATGGCGAAATCTCGCCGTCCAAGCCGCGTGCGACGATCGCAGGACGCCAGGAGCCGCTTGATCTGCTCGGGCTCCAATCCCTTGGGTAGCCCTATCCGATGTCTTCCGGCAGTCGAGGGCGCCGCAGCGGCCAAGTCCTGCTTGACGATGCCCTTGAGCAGCAGGAAACCGAGGAGCGAACGTAACGCGGTCACTGTCATCTTGGCGGCGCCGTACGACTGTTGACGGCAGCGAGCCACGACAAAAGCGGAGACCTCGGACGTGCCTAGTGTCCCAAGGCCCAATTCGTGGCTGCCCGGTTGAACCCGGTCACGCAGGAAAGGACGAACCGCATGCGCGTAGCCGTGTACGGTGTTTTTCGCCAGTCCACGTTCAACGGTCAGGTAGTGTCGATAGCGCTCTAACATCGATTCCACCGGTCCCTGCGGAGGCGAACTTCTTGGCATGGGTACAACTCCCAAACCGCGTAGATACGCCAGCAGCGGCTGCAGGGCGCGACTACCGCAGTGGTTCACGTATCCCGCGGCACCACGAGCACTTAGGAATCGATCCACCTTTTCAGGTTGGAGACAGCTCAAGTCGTACCCTTCGCCGCTTAGCCAGCGGCTCAGGTGCGCCATCAGATGCATCTGCGATCGCACCGAATTTGCCGTGTACCCCTGCCCCAGCAGTTCGTTCGCGAAACCCGGGGCGAAACTCGCAAGCGGGTCCGAAACTGGAATTAGTGTCGGATGAATCATTGGAGACTCCTCTCTTGATGATGGGGAGAGGAGTATGCCCCGTGCTTCGGGCAGCCTGTCGGATTATGCCGACTTTATCGAGGCAAACGTCATTGGTTATGCGGCCAATGGAAAGAGAGTCGGCATAATCCGAAGGTCGGCATAATGCACCCAGCAGCGCTGTTCCCGGGCCCCCGGATACACTTCGCCCAGCGCCGCCCAAAAGCCCAGCCCGCCGTCCCCTACCGCCAGTTCCGGCGCTTGCGTCAGACCGCGCGCCTTCAGATCCAGCAACACCTCCCGCCAACTTTGCTTCGACTCCCGCACCCCGTCCTCAATCGCCAGAAAATGCTTCTCGCCACGCTCGTTGACCCCAATCACCACGAGGGCGCAGAGTTTCTCCGAGGAAGCGCGCAGGCCGCTGTAGATGCCATCCGCCCACAGGTAAACCCACCTCTCCCGATCCAGCCGCCGCTTCGACCAGACCGCGTACTCCGATTGCCATCGGCGCTTGAGATTGCCCACCACGTTCGCCGATAAACCCTTCGCATCCGCACCCACTAACGCCTCCAGCGCCACGCTCATCTCTCCCGCCGCGACTCCCTTCAGATACAACCACGGGATCGCCGCGTCCAACGAACGGCTCCGGCGAACATACGGCGGTACCAGCGCCGAGCGAAACACCACCGGCTCCCCCAACCGGCTGCGCACCTTCGGAATCCTCACCGGCACCGGCCCAATGCCCGTGACAATGCGCCGCTTGGGATGGTAGCCGTTACGCACCACCCCCGCGTGCCCTTCGGCCGTCCTGATCCCACAATACGACCCAAGCAACTCATCGAGTTCCGCCTGCACCGCTTGCTCAATGAGCTGCTGCGCCCCATTGCGGAGTAATTCGGTGAGCAGGTCACGGCCAAATCCTGGTTTTTCAAGTTCAATGACAGTATCGTTACTCATGGCGTGCCTCCTTCGCTGATGCCGATCTTTGTCAAAACCGATTTCAGCAAGGCACGCCACCTTATTCAACCCCCATACACCAGATTCGAGCATAGCTCCCTGGCGAATAAGCAGGGCTCTCGCTTACTGCGACGTGATCTCATGGCCCGGCGCCTATGGTGTTCGGAATTGCTAACAATAGGGGAAAAATTATGTATTACTCCATGCGGTCGAAGCTGTTCTTGAATAATCTGTTGCACTTCATAGTGGAACGGTCACGGGTACCACTTCTTCTGGGCAAGCCATATTGCCGATCTTGCGGAAATTATCAAAGTTCAGGCTCGTATTGTGAAAAGTGCGGAGCCGCCATGTAACTGGAGTTGCCCCGCTTTCGTGGACGGTTAAGGAGCGTGGTCCACCTCTGAGTCCAAGGAGGAACATCAAAGCAGGAGAAAAGATGCGCGAATCAATCGCTCATCCAACTACAAAGAAAAAATCGGGGCGGGGCACTATCAGCTTCTTGCTTGCCGCAGTTTTTCTTACCCTAACGTCATGCGCGGCAGACAGGGAAACCCCTGTCGAATCCCTGGTTATCCGCCAGCAAGTTGTACACGAGATAAACACGGACGATCCATTCACCGGCTTGGCTGTGAACGCCCAGCTACCGGCAAAGGCCACCTACAAAGATGGGTTGCCAGACGGCCCTTTCGAGTTCGTTTACCAAAACGGACAACTGATGGCACGCGCTGCCGTGAAGCTTCGCGGGCGCGATTCTCTTACTTTCTTTCGGTACATGAGAGAGGGTGCCGGGGTTCACGACGAACAACCTTACGTGTGGAAAACTGTTGAGGTTCTTGAGAGGGAAATGGCTGCCGGAATCATGGATTTGGTTGAAAATGCCGGCGTCGGCCCTTTCGAGTTCTACAAGCCGAATGGTCAGTTGATTTCCAAGGGGGCCTTCAAGGATGGTGAGCTGGATGGCCCTTTCGAGGTTTACTCCGAGGACGGCCAGTTGGAGCAAAAGGTTGCCTACAAGGAAGGGCAGTTGCACGGCACTCACGAGACCTACTACTCGAACGGCCAGGTGCGAGAAAAGACCACCTACGATGATGGACAGATGACCGGTCCCACCGAGATCTACTACGAGAACGGACAACTGCAAGGAAAGGGCGCCTACAGGGACGGACAGCCCGACGGCCCGTTTGAATCCTATCACTCGAACGGCCAACTGGAGAAAACGGAAACCTACAAGGAAAGGCAGTTGCACGGCATTCAGGAGACCTACCACGAAAACGGGCAGTTGAAGGAAAAGGTCTCCTACCAGAACGGGCAGAGGGACGGGCCCGCGGAGTTCTATTTCGAGAACGGCCAACTGGAGAAAACGGAAACCTACAGGGAGGGGCAGTTACACGGCACTCAAGAGACCTATTTCGAGAACGGGCAACTTCGGGAAAAGGCCACCTACGAGGATGGCCAGCGGGAGGGCGCTTACGAGACCTACCACTCGAATGGCCAACTGCGGGAAAAGGGAGCGATCAAGGAAGGGCAGCCCGACGGCCCGTTTGAATCCTACGGCCAGGACGGCCAGCCGCGAGAGAAGAAAACGTACAAGATGGGGCAGCTAGATGGCCCGTACGAGTTCTACCACTCGAATGGCCAACTGCGGGAAAAGGGAATCCGCAAGGGAGAGCAGTCGTGGGAAGGCACATACGAATCCTACTTCGAGAACGGCCAGCTACGGGAGAAGAAAACCTACAAGGCCGGGCGGCTGGACGGCGATTACGACACTTACCACTCGAACGGCCAACTGCGGAGACGAGAAAATTACAAGGATGGGGACCGCGAGGGCCTTGCCCAGAACTACGACGAGAACGGCCAACTGCTGAAACTGGACCTTCCAGTGATGGTTGGCATTCCCGCCCGCAGCTTTCGCATGGGCTGTGTTTCGGGCCTGAATTGCCAAGGTTCGGAAAGGCCGGTACGCACAGTCACGATTTCGCAGCCTTTTGCTTTGTCCAAGCATGAGGTGACGTTTTCTCAGTGGGAAGCCTGCGTGCTGACCGGCGGCTGCAACGGCGACCGCCCGGACGATGAGGGTTGGGGTCGCGGCGACCGTCCGGTCATCAACGTGAGTTGGCAGGATGCCCAATCCTACGTGTCCTGGCTGTCGCGGGAAACGGGCGAAGACTATCGGCTGCCGAGCGAGGCCGAATGGGAGTTCGCAGCGCGAGCAGGAACGGTGACGAGATACAGTTGGGGCGACAAAACTCATGCCCACAACCGCGCCAATCGCTCAGGATGCGGGAGCCGTTGGGATAACAGGTCCACGGCGCCGGTGGGTTCATTCCCGGCGAATGCCTTTGGCCTTCACGACATGCACGGCAACGTCTTTGAGTTGGTTGAGGATTGCTGGAACAGCAGTTATAGGGACGCGCCATCGGATGGCAGCGCATGGGTTCGTCGCAATTGCACAGAGCGTGTCGGACGCGGCGGCTCCTGGAACAGTGGGCCCAACTACCTGCGCTCCGCGTACCGCGCCCGCGTCCGCGGAGAAGACCGCCGACTCGGTTTCCGAGTTGCCCAGACACTCACTCCGCCGGCAGACAATCCAAGATACTGGATGGTGGATTGCCCGTATTGTGAAGAGATCCATACACACGGGGCAGCAGAAGGGCACCGCCTCTCCCATTGCGATTCTCCAAAACCGCCTGCGGCAAGAATTAGATATTGGCTGCTCGCACCCTAAGGTGAACCACTCCGGGATTTTCGGAGGCTCTTTGTTGTGAGTCAGGCCACCTTGGCCCACTCTTGCATCATTGGGTACATGCCAATATCGTGCTTGTCAAACCATTTGTGTTTACAACGTGCCGCTAAGGCTGAAGGCTCCGCCTCCCGAATGGCTTGTCCCACATTATGCGGCAATACCCTCGAAGTTACCTCCGTCGCTTTCGCGCTTCCCGAATTCTTTCCTGCTCCTCGTAATATCCTTCCAGATACCCGCCCGCGATGAAACGCAATGCTACCTTGTCCGCATCTTCTTGGATTTCCAAAGCCTGTAGCGCCCGCGCGCAGCACGCAGCCAATTCCGCCCTTAATTTTCTCGTATAGGAAAATCTGCTCTTTGGTTGTCCAAGAAGCGCCGTCAGGACAGCGTCGTTGGAATCAGACATTTCGCTTACCCACCAAGACACCCGTTTTCTAAAGCCTCGCTTCAACGTCTCCCCTAGGTTTTCTGGCATCCAGCGTGATTCGTCGCACAAAAGCCAAAGCAGACACTCGAAACCGTTGAATACTCTACGGGAGTACGAGCTATTGTGAGCATTGACGAACTCGTAGCTCAGTTCTGCGGGCGTATAGTTTCCGTATGTCGGGTGACGCCACGCGATAAAATCTCCGCAAAGTGGTGCATTGCCGTCGACAGTCTGAGCCCGGCCATAGCGAAACGCATCGCAACTGTTTATTTTGTCCAGTGAATTCAATGCGTCGAACTCCTCACCGAACCCGTCATCAAACCCCGGAATGGTCAGTTGTGGAGCATATAGTGCAAGGGTTGCGGGGTTATTTCGCGCGCATTCCAGCAAACCAGGCCATTTCCCCAGGTAGCTGTGCACTGTCTCCGGGTGTGTCAACTGGCATATCTTTCGGTCCTTTCCATCCTGCGCCCAATCGAGTTGCAGTGCCGTCCAGGCGATATTTGCGCCCCGTTCAGCGGCGCACGAACCTGACGGAAAGGGAAGCGGGAAAATCCAGCGCCAATCCGAGTTCAAGTCTGGATAGCGTAGGTCGGCTTCCTTGAATTCGACGATATCCAACCACCACTCGTCGGAGACTATCGGGGGCGACAGTCCTTTCTCGATGAGAATGTTCCGCGCAACCACCAAAGGATCGCTCTCGGGGCGAAGATTCTTCAACAATTGCGCGACCACGGTCGAGATACCTTCCGCCGATACCGCCGCGCGCAGATCAGCAAGCGTAGGCGAGAACGCTAGAACCTGATCTCGGTCAACATGGTGCCAAATGGGAAGGATTATCCCGCGGTTCCCTTCCGTCTCACGCGCTACCAGGCCGTTCAATTCGCGATTCGGCCAACGTTTCCGAAAGAAACTCGGGCTAAGGACGACAATGCCGCATTTCGACGTCGCGAGCCCCCTGTCTATAGCCTCGCGAAGGCTATCGCCGACGTCGAGAACGAATTCGTCGTACCAGACTTCGAGGTGTTGGGCTCTAAGAGCTTCCGCTAGTGGACGGACGAATTCGTCCTTGTCCTCAGTTGCGTGACAGATAAATGCGTCGTAGAGCTTAGTTGCATCGGGTAGATCAAAAGTCATTGACTTAATCCAATTCTCGAATGTTCACGAAAACTGGCCAACTTCAGGACACTACCTGAATGAGGACATAAATCAATGCAGTCAGGCCAAGTAATGCAAGACTCGAAAGAAGTCGCGTTAGCCATTTGGGTGGTTGCACAGTTGGCAACACTTGGATGACTTTGGCGAATCCTTCGTCTGACCTAACCGATCCATTGATTTTGTCCCAAGTCGTAGGTGGGAAGTATAGATACGAAATAGTCACTTGCTCATTAGGGATTAGCTTTGGAATAACTAAATTGGCGCCGCCATCAGGCAACTGTTCAACCTCGTAATTGACACTCGGGATTACGTTGAAACTTGGTAGTATCGAGTGTGTTAGTTTGACATTATTCGCTGCCTTTCGACCGGCGTTCTTGAGAACGACAGAATGCGTAAAAACGTCGAGTGGGGGTCCGCTCGTTTGCTGCACCTTATGGGCTGACACGTGCCCCAGATAGGTCACTAGGCGCGCACGTCCTTCTATTGCATGATTCAATGCGGCACCGATGACTAGTGCGATCAAAGGCGCCGCAATTGTGGCTACTACGTTCCATTCAACGGCCATTACGTTCAATCATTTCTGCTGCCCTGTATTAAGTTGAAGCATTGCTCCGAAAAAGTTGCTAATGTACTTGAGACTGATCGTTACCGCGAATCCGAGCAATCTTGTTTCGCTATCCCTCATCTCCGGGGATCTTATTACTACGCAAATCGCAGCAAGAAAGTGGCGAGGTGGTCGGCGTTTATGAGGGCGAGCTGCCGTGCTCTGCTATGATTGCTCCAATAGCCGCACAAGTTGCGAGTAGACAGAGAGAGTCGCCCTTGAAGGTATTCATTAGCCATTCGCACGTCGACTCCGCGCTGGCCGGTTGGGTTTCTAGAGCTCTACGCAGCGATGGTCTTGAGGTGTTTGATCCCGGCGCCGATCTGCTCCCAGGCGACAACTGGGCTGCAAGGGTGGCGAAGGCGCTTGAAGAGTCCGAGGCTATGGTCGTGCTGCTGACCCCTGACGCGGTCAATTCTCCCTACGTCAGGCGCGAGATGGAATACGCCCTTGGTGTGAAGCGCTACAGCAACCGTCTCATCCCTGTCACCGTCGGCGCGCGCGAGCGACTCCCGTCCGACTCGATCCCGTGGATCGTGCGGCACATGCCGTGGGTGGAGTTGGAGGACCACGAGGGCGGTTTCCCGGAGGTCAAGCCGATCGCTGACGCTATCCTGAGCCACGCATGAGAGCGTTGCTGTGCTCGCCGAGCTGGTGCCCAACGAAGTATTTCTCTCGCACTCCAGCAAGGACCGCCGTTTCGTGCAAAGACTGGCCGCTGTGCTGCGGCGACACGGCGTTCCGGTTTGGTTCAGCCAAACCAGTATTCAGGGGGCACAGCAATGGCACGACGAAATCGGCGTGGCGCTACGCCGCTGTGACTGGTTTCTCCTCGTGCTCTCACCCGATGCCGTTTGCTCCAAGTGGGTCAAGAGAGAACTCCTCGAAGCGCTTCGGCAGGATCGCTACGAGGGACGTATAGCGCCGGTCATCTGGCGGAACTGCGAACACGACGATCTTTCCTGGACCCTTTCGCAAATTCAGATGATTGACTTTACGGGGAGTTTCGAAAACGCCTGCCGCGATCTGCTCCGCACTTGGGGCATCGGCTACCGCCCCGAATAGCGGGCACGGAAAGCAATTCAGAAGGAGCAGAAAGAAAGACGGGAATGGAGGCTCGCATACATCGGCGCAACGCCTTTTCGCAACGACGACAATATTTTTTCAACGCGAGCGATTCTCCTCGCCGCCAGGCCACATCAGGCAACGGTGATCTTCCCACCATAAGCCGGTCCATTCGGGCTGAGGAATTGCCCATTGATTCTAGCCCGACTTATTCATGAAGGTTGATTGTAGGGGTCTGATGGGGGCAGTGTGAGCTGATTTTTCGTAGAGTGATCGCGAGTTGGGGCGGAATAGTGGTTGCCTGGCCTGGGAATGGGGATTTTGGGCGGTGATTCTGCCCCATCGGCGGATTGAAGGCGAGCGCGGCTCCAGACCGGAGGGTCTGTGCGGCGAACCCGGCGGACCGGGGTCAGGTCACGACGGCGCCCACCGAGCGTGCGATGCGCTTCCAGTCGTCGGCAAAGGGTGTGCCGGCCGGCAGGTGAAGGACGACGCGCCGAAGCGACGTCTCGATCCAGGCGCCGAGCTTGAGCAACCGCAGCCGCAAGGTGCTGACCTGGGCGCGCGCGCAGCCGGTCCGCCGGGCCTTAAGACGCAGTTCCTGCATCAGCACATAGGCGGCCGCCGTGATCAGCGCGCGGAACTGGTTGGCCATAAAGCGCGTGCAGCTGGTGCGGTCGATCTCCAGGCCGTGCTTGAGTTCCTTTAACCGGTTCTCGGCATCGCCCCGGGCGCAGTACACGGTCTCGTAGATGTGCCGCGGCGTAGTCTTTAAGTTGGTGACCACAAACCGCGGGTTGTCCTTCGGTTCGCGGCCGAAGTGAGGGAGGACTTGCGCCTTGATGACGACCCGGCGCTGGTGCGGCCAACTCCGGGCTCGATAGGCGCATTCGCCATAGCGGCGGGCGGCCGCCTGCTGCGCTTGGAAATCCGCCCGCACTTCGGCTATCAGCGGTTCGGCCAGACTCATCAGCTTTGCGTTCTTGGCCATGCCCACCACGTATTCGAGTTGCTCGGCCTCGAAAAACTCATACAACTCCGGACCCGAAAAGCCGCTGTCCAGCCGGATCCGCAACTTCGCCTTGGGAAAGGCCCGGCGCAAACGCGGCAGCAGCCGCTTCAAAATGCCGATGCAGCCGTGCTTGGCCACCGCGTTGCCGGGGCGCAGAACGTAGCAGAACAGATACTGCTCCCCCTCATCGTCGAAGGTCAGAAAACCGGCCAAAGGCAGATAACACCAACGGTCGTAGAACCCATTGAAGAACGTCAACTGCTGACCGCCATGGGTGGGATCAACCGTGGGATCCAGATCAATGGTGATCCGCCGAACCCGCTTCTTGCGCCGCCGGTGGCGGGCAATCACCGCACCGGCCAACGCCTCGGACATCCGCATCAAATCCCTCGGCTTGGCCGCGTTCTCAAACCTCGACAGCGTCGGCTGCGACGCCAGCGGCTCCCCTTCGATCGGGTCCCGTCCCGTCACCAGCTTCATCACCGGATCATCCGCAAGCCGCGCAGCGTCATTGCCATCGGCATAGCCCAAGGCGATACCGAACAGCCGCTGCTGGAACAACTCCCGCAGGGAATGGGTGACCTTCGACGGCTGGCGGCCGTCCGGCAAACACGCCGCCAACGCCGCGCTTAACTTAAGCCGTTCATCACAGGCCTTGAGAAGAATCGCACCCCCATCGGAGCTGGCATGATCCTGGTCGAACTTGACGATCACCGCCTTCTTCGACAAATCCTTGAATAAAACACTCTGTTTGCTGGTATGGTGTGACATGCAAAAGCCTTTGGTGTGTTTAAGTAGCTGAATGACAACGCTATTTTCGCACAGCCAAGGGCTTTTGTTCTATCTGTACATGAATAATCCGGGCTAGGAGTGAAATCCGCTATACAATTGAAACTGTGACGGACCGAGGCGAGCCGTAAGAACAGTAGGATTTGGGACCGCGATCTTATCTTGCAAAGAAACTTGCAACTCTGCTAAATACCCTTATGTATCAATTAGTTGCGTGTAGTTGCGCTTCTAACCCCACAAAATCTAAAACGCCTAGCCCTCCGTCATAGCCGGTTCGAATTTTGTTCCATTTGGGGGCAGCTGCAGGATGTAAAACCCACAAAGGATGCTCAAGGAGCAAGAGACCCTATTACATTGGATGCGCAGTCAAGGCGCCGGCCACTAAGATTAGAGTGGGGGCGGCTTCAGCGAGTGAAGAGTTGGCCCAAAAGAATGCAGTCTAATGTTAAAATATACGCACTTCATTTCTGCGCCGCCAGCCCAGCCATGCCTTACCCCTCTGCCCTCGCCAACTGGATTGACGCCCTGCCACAAGATCGCCAGGCCACATTCACGCTTCCTGAGGCGCTTGACGCTACCGGGATGGCGCACGGCGCGTTTTTAGATGCCGCCGGCCGGCTACAGCGCAAGGGGTACCTGCGCCGGGTGCGCAAAGGGTTCTACCTGCCGATACGGCCGGTTCACCGACCACACGGCACGCCATTCACCGTGGAGTATATCGACGCGCTGATGGCGCACGAGGGCTGCGATTACTACTTGGCCGGCCTTTCCGCAGCCGGCCGCCACGGCGCCGGCCACCATGCCGTTGGCGCGACGCACGTCGTGGCCAACAAACGGCTGCCCGATCTCACGATTGGGGAAAAGGGGATTGACTTCACCTATCGGACCGACTTTGGCCCGGTTCGTCCATTCATCGAGCATTCCGTTGCGATGTGGCGCGAGCGGGAAGAGGATCAGGCTCCGATCAAGGTTTCATCGCCAGAACTCACACTCCTGGAGTTGGTTGCCGGCGCCAGCGTGCATGACAACAACGCCAACATTGCGAACATGATCTGCCGCTACCTTGATCCAGAACGCTTGGCGGCTTGCTCGGCGCTGTTTCCACGTGCGGTTGTCCAGCGCACCGGTTACCTGCTGGATCATGACTATGCCCCCTTCCGGCGCTGCACGGCAGCGCTGGAGCGCGCTTTGGCGCCACGCAAGCCGCGGTGGGTCGAATTCTCCAGCAGCTGGGGTCGATCCTCTGAGCAGGACGACTTTCTGGAGCGCTACGAGCCCCCTCCAGATCTCGCGGACTCCTGGGATTTCGGGCCTCCGGAGCGCAACCGGCGCTGGCGGGTAATTGTTCGCTTGCCGCTGGAGCCCGACGTTCTTCCCGGATTTTTTCTGCGGAAATAGTCTTCTGCTGCTCGTTGTGAACGCCATGCCTGCCCCGAAGAAAACAGATCTCGTGGCTTGGCAGGAAAGCCATCCGTGGGAAGAAGATGTTCTGGTAGAGCAGGACCTGCTCCTGTCCAGGATGCTGGTGGCGATCTACCAGGACAACGATCTGTTCGAGGGCGTTTTGTTCCGCGGCGGCACAGCTCTGCACAAGCTGCATTTACCTCAGGCGATGCGCTATTCCGAGGACATCGATCTGGTGGTCGACACTTCGGCCGACCTGAACAAGGTGCTTTCGCGCCTGAAGGAAGCGTTGCAGGCAGTGTTCAAGCACGGCGATGTCATTGTAAATTCGAAAGAGCAGGTCGAAGGCCTGCATTGCCTGACCTATCAACCAAAGTTTTCCGCTATCCCGGGCAAGAGACTGTCAATCAAAATCGACCTCCTTGCACAAGATCCACGATCGCATGACGAACCCTATGAAAAGACCAAGGAAGCGATTAAGCACTTCGGGCTACCCGATGCCTTTGACGATGTTACGGAAGCGGCTTCGACAGGAAAGGCTTGCTCGCAGTATTCGCCCCCGGAGCAGGAGTACTACCCAAGCTGAGTTCAGCAGCGGGGCCGATGGCTCTGATTTTCGGACAGAACGTTGTCGTGACACCAGCGGCGCATGACCCGCGAGCAGGCCACTGCCTCATCGTGCTTGTACTGCTGTTGCTCACTGAACCCCCTGCCGTCGCGCCGCTATATCGGCAGTTTTCCGTAATGTGGAACAAAATTCGAACCGCCTAGCCCCTCCGCCATTAATTTTGCTTAATCGTTCCGCTTTGGCGAGGATGGAATCGGTGGTGTCGATCCAGGGGAAGAAAGTGACTGGCCTCGCCAGCACGAATGGCTGGCGAGGAAGCTAAACGATAGGCGCCGCGGCTTTGCGCAGCGCATTTGCCCGCTGGATGCCGATCAGTCAACAAAGTCCTATTCGGCTCACAAATAGTGTTGTTCTAGCCTGATAATGAGCCGAATAGACCTATGTTCGTTACTGCACGGCCAAAACTTATGCCAAGTCGTGTCCCGCAAATACCTTCACTTATCTGCGGTCCTTTTTCTTCTCCGGCGGCGTTGCTCCTCCTTACGTGGAGCCTGCCACACTGCGTCGCCGCGCCTTGCCAGGAAGGAAAAACACCTCGCAGCTCAACCAAGTTTATTGCGGGACAGCACACTAGGCGTTTCCCTTTTTGTGGTGCGATCTTGAATAATATCCTTCTTCGCGCCACTTAGGTGCTCGTGCAATATTGGGGCCAGGCGCCCGACGAAGCCGGACTCTCTCTTAAGAGTTTGAGAACAAGGCGACGGCGAACAGCCCGGGCCTGCGCCGGGTTACCGGCTGATGCCTCGCCCGTCGATTCAGTCAATCACTAACCGCACTCACGTACCGATCGGCGGACTCGCGTAGCAGCCATTCGGCGGCATTGGCAAAGCTTGATAGGCGCCCGAGCAAGGCGTTGTAATCGAAATGGTCGCCCCCGCCGTTGCGCACAACGGCGTACAGGGCCAGATTGGGATGGGGGATGCGGTCGGCGGTGCTGGGAATATCCAAGCCGATGGCCCGCAATCGCGCTGCGGCCAACGCAACGAGCAGCGACTCGGTAGTGTGTTCGCCCCTCCGGAGGGCTGCAATGCCAGACTCAATGAGTTCGGCGCCTGGCAGCCGAGCAGGAAGGTCGCCGACCTGGCAGTTACGGTAAAGAATCAAGGTCATTGTTATTGTTCCCACGGTCCCCCGTCAGCTGCCCGATGGCGGCCTCGAGCTTGTGACGAAAACGTAGGGGATCGATTGCCGGATAGCGTTCCAAGTCTGGCTCAATGGCCTCGAAAAGGGCGAGAAGCGTGTCCAGCTCAACCAGTTCAAGGCGGTACATCGCCTCAACGTCGCTGCGATCAGGGCCGTAGCCGCGCGCGATCTTGGCGAGAGCCTGGGCGTAGAAATCGTAGTGGAAGAAATCGGTCGTACCGTGGCGCGAGATGAATTTGCTTCGCTCGCGCCAGTCTGGAAGCGCCGGAATGAAATCGTCGGGTGCGGCAAGCTCTACATTCATGTTTAGGACTTCCTTGGCGCGAGCGATGGACTCGAAGGCGCCCGCTGGCTCGGGATCCAGCTTGAGGTCAACATCGACAGTGAGGTCGCGCCAGCCGACGATCACAGCGGAGGACCCGCCGACGAGGTACACCCGGCCCCCCTGCGCGTGCGCGCCCAAAAACTGCAAGAAATCCTGCACCTTACGACTATTGCTAGGTTCGCGCGACATTAGACCCGAGTATCGCACGGCCAGATATGGGCCGCAATGCCGCCGCTGAAGTGCCGCGCCTCAATTGCCGAAGTGCAAAACCCGACGATCAGCACAACCAGGACGAGTGTGCCGAGAAGTTGTTTCCCATGGGCAAGGATGATTTCCAGCCGTGGAATGTTGAAGTCGTGTGGAGCAAAGTCCTCGCGGCAGAAATCGCCATCAAGAATGCTCGCGCCGGGAAATTCATGTAGTGTATAGGCAGGTTCCTGACAACCCAGGAATTGGGTATTTCCTGAATTCTCACCTGTAGCCGAGACGCTCCCTCATCTGGTGATATTTCGGGCTTTTTCTAATAGTTGCTGCGGGGGTTGTCAGCCCTTTTTTCCACAAAAAGGGAAACGGCTAGCCCTCCGCCATGATTTTCCGGTATTCTGGCTACGCAAGGAACGCCGGAGAGTCCGTAAAGGAGAGATTCGATGCTGCAACCCCGACCCGTCACCATAGCAATGCTGGTGATCGTTGCTATTGGCTTTCGGCTGATGCCGTATCTGCTGAACATGTTCGGTGTTCCGATTGACCCGGAAAACACCGTTTACCCGTGGAATTTCTCGCCCATCCTGCCGCTGTGCATTTTCGGCGCTGCCTGTTTCACCAAGCGGACTGTCGCCTACCTGGCGCCAATAGCGATCTACCTGGCCGGCGACCTGGGCATCTGGGCGCTTACCGGGCGGGCCGACTGGGCCTTCTATGCCGATCAGCCGATCACCTATCTTTCCGTGGCCCTGGTGGTTACCTGCGGATTCATTGCCCGCTCGCAACACTCCTGGCAGAGGGTCGCGATGGCCGGGCTGGGTTCGGCGGTCCTTTTCTTCGTGGTCTCGAACTTCGGGACCTGGGCGCTGGGCGCGACCTACCCGCTGACCTGGGCCGGGCTGGTCGAGTGTTACGTGATGGCGATACCGTTTTTCCGCAATACCGTGATCAGCATGGGAGTGTTCCTGCCGCTGCTCTTCAGCCCTCTATCACTGCGCAGCGCATCGCCGGCAGTCGCAGCCCGAACGGCGTAAGCACACGCTTGCATCGATGAGCGAACATCGAATTGTTTCGCTTATCGCCAGCGCTACGGAGATTGTCGCCGCGCTGGGTTTCGAGAATCAGCTGGTCGGGCGCTCGCACGAGTGTGATTTCCCGCCATCGGTAGCCGGTATCCCCGTCTGCTCGTCCTCAAAGATCGATGCCCATGCTTCAAGCCGCCGCATAGATACCCAGGTTCGCGACCTGGTGGACCAGGCCCTGTCGGTCTATCGCGTCGATGCAAACCTTCTTGATCGGCTGGCTCCAAGCGTCATCATCACCCAGACCCAATGCGAGGTCTGTGCCGTCAGCCTTTCTGACGTTCAGAAGGCGGTCGGCGACCTGGTCTCCTCAAGGCCCGAGATTGTTTCCCTTGAGCCCATGGACCTGGACGATGTGTGGAAGGACATAGCCCAGGTGGCAACGGCGTTGGATGCCCCGGATAGGGGGGAAGAAGTTATTAAAGGGCTGACCGCCCGACTTGAAGCTTTGCGAAGCTCCTCGGCACTTCTTTCCGGGCGGCCTTCAATTGCTTGCATTGAGTGGATTGATCCGCCCATGTTCGCCGCCAACTGGCTGCCAAGGTTGGTCAGCATCGCCGGCGGGACTATCGTGCAGGGGGAGGCCGGCCGGCATTCCGGCTATTTCGATTTCGAGGAGCTGGTCGAGTGCGATCCGGATGTGATCGCGATCATGCCTTGCGGTTTCGACATCGCCCGATCTGTAAGCGAAATGCCCGTGCTGGCTTCACAGCCCCAATGGACGGAGTTATCGGCGGTACGTAACGGCCGTGTTTTCATTACCGACGGCAACCAGTATTTCAATCGGCCCGGTCCACGGGTAGTCGAGTCGGCAGAGATACTGGCTGAGCTGCTTCACCCTCAGGTATTCGACTTCGGGCGCCAGGGAACCGGTTGGGTTCCCTGGAGGGGCGCAGCTCACTGAAGAGCGGCGCCGGTGGCGGTACAACTGGTGCAAATTCAAACAGACAATTTCGTTGCAGTTCCGGCATGGAGAGCGTTTCTGCCCCTGGAACCGAAGGCGGGACGCCTTCGCCGAAGGCGGGACGCCCTCGCTCCCAGGGGCGCAGCTGACTGAGGAGCGGCTGCGATGGCCGTTCCGTTAGTTCGAGCCAACTCCCAGGAGTTCGATCTCGAAGACCAGGGTGGCATTCGGGCCGATGTCATTGCCCGCCCCACGTTCCCCGTAAGCAAGGTCTGAGGGAATGTAAAGCATCCACTTGTCGCCGACCTGCATAAGTTGCAGCGCTTCGGTCCAGCCGGCAATCAGGCGATTGACCGGAAATTCCGCGGGCTGCCCCCGCTGGACCGAGCTGTCGAAGACGGTTCCGTCGATCAATCTGCCGGTGTAGTGGACGGTGACCAGGTCGGTTGCCCGCGGTGTGGCCCCGTCACCGGCGACCAGTACTTCATATTGCAGTCCGGAATCGGTCGTCGTGACCTCTTCCCGTGTGGCGTTCTCGGCCAGAAATGCAGGCCCCGGACCGTTCATTGCACTGTTCTCCTTGTTTTGTGCGGCCGCTTCGGCCACGTTGGGCGTTGCGGAGTTTTCCTCCGGGGCGCCTGGGGGTTGACAGGCCCAAACCAGCAGGGCTACTGCCAGGCAGGGCATGGTTATTAAAGTTCTTCGCATCATTCTAGTGGGCTACGTGTTTGAAGGCCCGGGAGCCTGGATAGTGCAGTTCCCGGCCTGTTCCTGGATGTCGGCACGCATATTTTGCCGCCTCGAGTAGTGAATCGTCAAAAAACCCCGCTTGGACTAGCCACGAGATCGTTCATGGCGCGACAGCCATCGGGGGGCAGATGATCCGGATCAGGACATTCGCAACGATAGTCGTCCTGCAATCGGCAATTGCAGGCATGCCCGCCCTTGCGCTGGGGCGCATCGAGGTGCTCAAGGAGGGCGCAAGCGCCATTTACGGGTCCGATGCCGTCGGCGGGATCGCCAATTTCGTCACCAGGGGCGATTTCAACGGGTTGGAAATCTTCGCTTCGTATGACAGTTTCGATGCGGCGAATGAACAGCTCGCAGCCCTGATCTGGGGTGGACAGGTGGGAGATGCCGAACTGATGGTTGCCGTGGAGCATGAGCGGCGGGGAGAACTTGAGGCGGAAGATAGGGAATGGGTGCTGAGTCCTTTGCAGGATCCATGGAGGGCAGGGTGGTCCAGCGTGGGCAATCCCGGCTATTTCTGGTTCCCGCAGGGAATCGGTACCGCCACGACACCCAGAGAGGAGGTCATTGAGACCCTCAAGTCGGTGCAATGGAGCGGCAAGACGGACCCCGGATGCAACGAACTCAACGGCTACCCGGAGCATGCGGCCGTAGACCCCTACTACTGCATTTTCAATTACCAGCCGTTCGACAACCTCATTGAAGAGTTGCAATTGCCCCGTGCTTTCGCGGAATTGAACGGCTGATTGGCTACGGGGGCCAACTATCACCTCGAAGCCCTCTGGTCGGAGGCGACCATGCCAAAGTGGCAGACTCAACCCTCCCATCCCCCGTTTCCCTTTCCGGACTGGAAGAGTCAGGCCTTCCTCGCTTATCACTGGAATGACTACAGCCTTTCGGGATACCTGAACCACGTGTCTTCCTACAAGGATGACGGCGCACATGACGGCTACGGTGGGGCGCCGGTCGAGAGCTTTTACATAGATGGCTTCACGACACTGGACTTGAGTTTCCAATGGCGATTGCCGCAGTTGGGACTGAACCTGACGCTCTCGGCTCTGAATCTCACCGATGAGGAACCACCCTTCGCCAACGTAGAGCACGCCTACGATGGAATGACCCACAATCCGAAGGGCCGGCGGATGAAGTTGATCGTGCGATACAGCCCGGGAGGGACACGACACTAGCGGCGGCGCTTGATCCGGTCCGCGGCTATGCTGGCTTCGCCGGCGGCTTTTTTGCGGCGCCGTGCACGTATTCGCCGGAAAATGAATGCGCCGGCGACCAGCGCGACAATCAGCAGCGCCAGGATTTCCTGCAGGCCCGGGTTCATCGGGCCAGCTGATAGGTAAGCATGCCGGCAAGCCAGGCAAAACCCGACATATAGACCCACGCGCCGGCGGCCCACTTCCAGCTGTTGGTTTCACGGCCGATGATGGCCACCGTGGAAACGCACTGCAGGGCAAAGGCATAGAACACCAATAGGCCAAGCGCCATCGCCAACGTAAATACGGGACGGCCGTCCGGCCAGCGCGACTCCCGCAAGCGCTCTCGCAAGCCGGCGCTGTCGTCCGCCTGAGAACCCAGCGCATACACGGTTCCCATGACCCCGATGACAACCTCGCGGGCCGGAAAACCGGCTACGACCGATGCCGATACCCGCCAGTCCCAGCCCAATGGCCTGAACGCCGGCTCAATGAACTTTCCGATTCGTCCCAGCAGGCTGTACTCCAGTTGCGCCGAGCGTTCCTCTGCATTGAGCCGCCGGAGTTCGGATTCCACTTTCTCAATGCCTCCAGCCTCTGCAACCAGCACGGCGCGCTGACTCGAGAATTCCTGTTCTATGACATTGGAGCGTGGGAAATATCCAAGCGCCCAGATCATGACGCAAGCTGCGGCAATAACGGTTCCTGCCCGAATGAGGAACACGCGAACCCGGGCCAGAAGTTTTAGCCCCAGGACACGCAGATTCGGCAAGCGGAAGGGCGGCATTTCCATGAAGAACGACGCTCCTGGCCCACGCAACACAACGCGACGTGTCAGTAGCGCGCTTAGAGCGCCCCCGGCGATCCCCAGCAGGTACAAGCCCAACAGAATCAATCCATGCAGATTGATCCAGCCATTGAGGAAGTAAGCAGGAGGAACGAAGCCGGATATGAGCAGGGCATACACGGGCAGCCGCGCCGAACAGGTCATCAGTGGTATCGCGAGGATGGTTGCCAGGCGCGCCCGGCGATCACCAATAACCCGGGTGGCCATGATTGCCGGAACCGCGCAGGCAAATCCGGAAAGCAGAGGTATGAATGACTGCCCGGACAGGCCGCAAATCCGTAACAGGCGGTCCATCAGAAAGGAGGCGCGGGCCATATAGCCGCAGTCCTCCAGGAACAGCACAAGGGCGAACAGGAAAATGATCTGGGGTACGAATACAACTACGGCGCCCACGCCTGACCAAAGGCCATCAACAAGCAGGCTCGACAAAGCGCCAGGTGGAAGGCGTTGCAGGACGTCGGCTCCGACCTGGTCGAAGAACAGACCGATGGCGTCCATCAGCGGCGCGGCCCAGGCAAAGACGGCCTGAAACACCGCGCTCATCACGCCAAGAAAAACCAGCAACCCCGAAATCGGGTGACTGACCACGCGTTCAAGCCACCCAAGCCGAACCATGTCGTCGTAGTGGCCGCTCTCAACGGCCCGGTCAAGCCATTGGTCCACCTGCCGGTAACGCTTCCGGGCCTCGCAGGTCTGAAGACTTGCTTCGCCCACGGCCTGGCGCGCTTCCCGGCGCGCGCTCTCCAGGGCATCCAGGCCTTGTTGCGCCAGCAGCTTCCGTTCGAATTCGCCGCCCTGATCGATAATCGCGCGCTCCAGGGAAGGTATCGCATTTGCGGAGGCATTCAGCCTTCCTTGCAATTTCGTTGCCGTTTCGCGTACTTCCGGCAAGACCAGGTCCAGTTCAGGCGGGGAAGCATCCAGTAACCGCTCCAGCGAGGACCGTAGTTGCCGCAGTCCCAGACCGCGGTTTGCTGTCATGGGTGTAACAGGCGCACCCAGTTGCCTGGAGAGTTCTTGCGGATCTACTCGCAGTTGTTGACTCTCCGCAACGTCCCGCATGTTCAGTGCAACAGCAATCGGCAGGCCTAGCTCGCGAGCCTGAGAATGCAGGTAAAGGCTGCGCCTTAAGTTGGTGGCATCGGCGACAAGCAGCAGAGCGTCGGGACGCGGCAAGCCCGGGGCCATGCCCAGCACGACATCCAGCGTAATACCTGATTCAGGACCGTCGGCTGCCAGGGAATAGGCGCCCGGCAGGTCGACGAGTTCAATATCCTGGTTTCCCAGTCGCGCAACACCGGTAATCCGCTCGACGGTTACACCAGGGTAGTTGCCGGTCCTTTGCCGAAGGCCGGTGAGGCGGTTAAAGACCGTGCTCTTGCCGGTATTCGGACAACCCAGGACCGCAATCAGGGGCCGGCGGGGCACTGCAGGACTCAGGTTCGAGTTGATTCGGCCTGTACGCGAACCAGGCGCGATTGAGCGCGCCGCAAGCACAAGGGATGCCCGCCTGCCGCAATTTCCAGGGGGTCGCCTCCAATTCCCCGGCGCAGGACATGAACCCGAACACCGGGAACGAGTCCGAGCGTCAACAACTCCCGCGCTACCCGGCCGTCGCCATCAATAGCGCAAATCTCGCTGGCCCTACCGGTAGGGAGCTCGTCGAGGCCGATATGCTGGTTCAAACCTGGCTTTCCGTGATAAGCAATCGTTTGTGAGTCTAACATAAATGCAAATCATTATCATTCGCGTGTAATTGCTATCAAGGAGCTAGTGTGCTGTTCCTGCTTCGGTATAATTTGCACCCACCATGGCGGCCAAGCCCCTCTATCGAATCAGCTTCCTGAATCAGGGCAAGGTGTATGAAATGTACGCCCGTGGCATATCCCAGGGAGGCATGTTCGGATTTGTCGAGGTTGACGGCCTGGAGTTCGGCAATCGTACTTCGCTGGTCGTGGATCCAGGAGAAGAACGCATCAAGACGGAGTTTTCCGGCGTGCGCCGAACCTACATTCCCTTGCATTGCGTGCTGCGGATCGATGAGGTGGAGAAGCGTGGGGTGAGCAAGATTTCCTCCGCCGAGGACAGTAACGTGACGCAGTTCCCGGCGCCGGTCTACGCGCCCGGAGGCGCCGGTACCGATTAAAGCCTGTTACCACACTGGCAGGCCCTAAGGGATGCTGGCGCTCTCAGGTTCCGGCGCTCTATCCCCGTTTCGACGCAAACAACTCCTGAGCCGTTTGCAGGCTCAAGAATCCGGTGTGCGGGACGTAAGCGCCCGATTCCTGCACCTGGTCAGCATCGAGCCTCAACCGAACAAGGCCGAGTTGCGCAGACTGCGGCAACTGTTGAACTACGGACCGGATTGGCCCCAACCTGAATTCGACCGCCAGGGAGAGGTTCTCCTGGCGCTTCCCCGGCGGGGCAGCATTTCACCCTGGTCGACCAAGGCAACCGAGATCGCCCGTCTCTGCGGGTTCCCGCAGGTCCATCGGATCGAACGGGGCATTCGTTACCAGATCGACGCGGCGGTTCCTCTCGGGAAGGACTGCAGGGCGCAGCTGTTTGACCGCATGACGCAGGAACTGCTCCCCGGGGGCAAGCCGCTTGAAGACTTGTTCGATTCCGGCAGCCCGCAAGCGACTGGCGCGATACCCCTGCTTTCCGAAGGCCGGAAAGCGTTGGAGCAGGCCAATCGGCAAATGGCGCTGGCCCTGTCGGCGGAGGAGATCCGCTACCTGGAGGCGGGCTTCAAGACACTGGGCCGTGACCCCACCGACGCCGAACTGATGATGTTCGCCCAGGTCAACTCTGAACATTGCCGTCACAAGATTTTCAATGCTGATTGGTGGGACGGGGAGGACAAGCTTGCGCATTCACTTTTTGACCTGATACGCCTGACCTCGCGGCGCAGCCCTGACGGCCTGCTGTCCGCCTACGTGGACAACGCCGCGGTGATCGCCGGCGGACCGGCCAAACGGCTGTTCGTCCATGGACCACAGCGCGAGTACGCCTGTATGGAAGAGCCGGCCCATACTTGCATCAAGGTTGAAACTCACAATCACCCGACGGCGATTTCGCCCTTTCCGGGAGCGGCTACGGGGGCAGGAGGCGAGATCCGGGATGGCGCCGCCACCGGACGGGGAGCGCGTCCCAAGGCCGGAATGACCGGGTTCACCGTTTCGGATCTCAGGTTCCCCGGACATGGCCGACCCTGGGAAAATGAACGGGAACGCCCGGATCGGCTGGCCTCGCCCCTGCAGATCATGCTTGAGGCCCCTATAGGAGCGGCTTCTTTCAATAACGAATTCGGCCGTCCGGCGATCCTCGGCTATTTCCGCTGTTTTGAGCAGACCGGCCAGGAACACTGGGGCTATCACAAACCGATCATGATCGCCGGCGGAGTAAGCGCGGTCCGCGAACCCGATGTGCACAAGGAAAAAGCCCCGCCGGGAACGCTGGTAGTGGTCCTGGGGGGACCGGCGATGCGCATCGGTGTGGGCGGGGGGTCGGCATCTTCCCGGGGCAGCGGCGCGGATCACGAAGAACTGGACTACGCTTCGGTACAGCGCGGTAACGCCGAAATGCAGCGCCGGGCTCAGGAGGTCATTGACCGGTGCTGCGAACTGGGACTGACCCACCAGCGCGGTAACCCGGTCCTGAGCATCCATGACGTGGGCGCCGGCGGGCTTTCCAACGCCATTCCCGAACTGCTGCATGACAGCGGGCGCGGCGCGGACCTGTCCTATGCCGCAATTCCCTCCGCGGATCCCGGCATGACGGCGCTTGAGACCTGGTGTAACGAAGCGCAGGAACGCTACATGCTGGCAGTGGACGGCCGTCGCCTGGAGGAATTCGAGGCCCTGTGTGTCCGGGAGCGCTGCCCCTGGGCGGTACTGGGCCGTATGGACGACAACGGACAGATACGGGTGCTCGACAACGGCGGGCGGCCGCCTGTGGACATGCCGCTCGGCTTACTGTTCGGCGGGGCATCAAGCGTGACCATGCGTTTGTCGGACCGGTGGCCCCAGGCCGCTTCCCTGGAATTGGATGACATCGAGATTCGAGATGCCATCGACCGGGTTCTGGCAATGCCGGCCGTTGCAGACAAGTCCTTTCTGATTCACATCGGTGATCGGACGGTGGGCGGACTGGTGGCCCGCGATCAACTGATCGGACCCTGGCAGGTGCCGGTCAGTGATGCAGCAGTCACATCGCGGGACTATTTCGGGCACGCCGGTGAGGCCATGGCGGTAGGAGAACGCACTCCCGTGGCGGTCATTGATCCGGCTGCGGCGAGCCGTCTGGCCCTGGCCGAGGCGCTGACCAATATTGCCGCGGCGGACATCGGGCGAGCCTCCCGAGTGCGCATTTCCGCCAACTGGATGGCGGCCCCGAAGGAACCCGGGCAGGCTGCCGCGTTGCGCTCGGCTGTCGAGTCGCTCTCCGCCTGCTGCCGGACCCTGGAGGTGGCCGCGCCGGTGGGCAAGGACTCCCTGTCCATGCAGACCTCCTGGAATGATCCCGGTGGCGAGAAACGTACCGTCACAGCCCCGGTATCGCTGGTGGTTACCGCTTTCGCCCCCGTAGAGGATGTCCGCAAGACACTTACACCCGCGCTCGCCGACCGTCCCGGTACGCGTCTTGTTCTCTTCGACCTCTCGCTGGGGCGCGATCGCCTGGGCGCCAGCTGTCTCGCTCAGGCCTATGGCCGCCCTGGCGGCGAGCCCGCTGACCTGGACGATCCTAGCCTGCTGCAGTCGCTGGTCGAAACCCTGCGCCGGCTTGCTCGGGAGGAAGTGGCCCTTGCGTGGCACGACCGGTCGGATGGGGGATTGTTCGTCACCTTGTGCGAAATGGCCTTTGCCGGACGGCTGGGAATGCGGATCAACCTGCCTGCCTCGAATCGGCAAACGCTGTTGGCGCGACTGTTCGCGGAAGAGCCCGGGGGAGTCCTGCAGGTGGCCGGCGAGCAATTGCCCCGCGTGCGGCAGCTTTGCCGGGAAGCAGGGCTGGCGGAATGCCTGGTTGATTTGGGCGAAGTGGAAAGTTCGACGCCGGGATGCCCCAGGCCTCGAACAATCGAGATCCGGAGCGAAAAGGAGTCGCTCAAGCTCGACCGGGTTGATCTGCACCGGCGCTGGTCGGAGTTGAGTTATCGCATGCAGGCCTTGCGAGACAATCCGCAGACTGCCGAGGAACAGTACGGCTGCGTGCTTGACGAACAGGACCCAGGGCTAACTCTTGTATCCGGTCAAGCAACTCCCGCGGTGGACCAGGCGCCGGCGGGCGGGGCCAGACCACGGGTCGCAATTCTGCGAGAGCAGGGTGTGAACGGACACGCGGAGATGGCCGCGGCGTTCACGCATGCGGGTTTTGTGGCTGTCGATGTGCATATGTCGGACATCCTTGCCGGGGACGAGGACTTGAGCGGCTTCCACGGACTGGCGGCTTGCGGCGGTTTCTCGTACGGTGACGTCCTTGGCGCCGGCGGCGGCTGGGCCCGATCCATCCTGATGAATGAACGCGCCCGGGAGATATTCACTCGCTACTTCGAAACTTCCGATCGCTTCACGCTCGGGGTCTGCAACGGCTGCCAGATGCTGAGCCAGATTTCCGATCTGATTCCGGGTTGTGAGCACTGGCCGCGCTTCACCCGCAATCGCTCTGAACAATTTGAAGCCCGCCTGAGTATCGTTCGCATTGAGTCCAGCCGGTCGTTGCTGCTGGCGGGCATGGAAGGCGACCGCCTGATGATCGCGACCTCGCACGGGGAAGGGCGCGCCGAGTTTTTCTCACCCCGGCAGCGAGAGACGTGTGAAGAAGCTCGACTGGCCGCTTGCCGATTCGTAGATGGCAGTGGGGGGCCTACCGAGAAATACCCGGCCAACCCGAACGGTTCACCCGGCGGCCTGGCGGGGCTGACGTCTCAGGACGGCCGGGTAACCGCGCTGATGCCTCACCCGGAGCGGCTGTTCCGCACCGTGCAACACTCCTGGCATCCACCCAAATGGGGTGAGTACGGGCCATGGATGCGCATGTTCCGGAACGCCCGTTTAGCGATTCGCTGAGCCGGCGCGATGCTTCCAACCCTGGTGATGGGCGGCGATCAACTGTCCGGCTACGGGTGGCCGGGAGCCCATCCGTTCGGTTTGGACCGGCACGGCGCCTTTCAGGCGGCCCTGTCGGCGATGGGCCTCGGCGAGGCCCTGATACTGGAAACGGCAGGGCAGGCCACCCGCCAGGAACTCGGGCGCTTTCACAGCCTGCAATACCTTAAGTTCGTGCAGCGCCGCTGCGAGGAGGATCGGGGTTTTCTGGACGGGGGAGATACGCCGGCCCGCAGCGGCCTTTATGAGGCTGCAAGGTATGTGGCGGGCGCAGCCTTGCACGCTACCGAACGAATCATGTCAGGTCACGCCGCCAATGCCTTTCTTCCGATCGGTGGTTTACACCACGCCGGGCGTGAACATGCTGCGGGATTCTGCGTGCTGAATGACATCGGCGTGGTCATCGAAACGCTACGAGCCGAGCATGGAGTGCAGCGAATTGCCTACGCAGATATCGACGTGCATCACGGAGACGGCGTCTACTACGCCTACGAAAGCGACCCTGACCTCTGTTTTGCGGACATTCACGAGGATGGCCGCTGGCAATATCCGGGTACGGGCCGGGAAGACGAGCGAGGGCTGGGCAAGGCCGAGGGCGCCAAGATCAACATCTGTCTTCAGCCCGGAGACGGTGACGTCGAATTCATGTCCGCCTTTGAGAGAGTCGAGCAACACCTGCAGGAATTTGAACCTGACTTCATCCTGCTGCAGTGCGGAGCCGATGGCCTTGAAGGGGACCCTCTGGGCCGGCTCAGGTACAGCGCCAGAGTGCATGCGCATGCGACAAGAAGATTGTGCGTATTGGCCGGCTCGACATGCGAGGGACGGATACTTGCAATGGGCGGCGGCGGATATTCGCGTTCCAATCTGGCTTCCGCGTGGACCGCGGTGGTTGCTGAGCTTGTGGAGGCCCGGTCGTGAGTTCCGGCGCTGCAATGCCGGTACACTTATTCGGGCGGACAGCCTCTGCGATCCCTTATGAATTCAAATCCGAGAAATTGACGTAAAGAATGGAGAAATATGGCTACGAACTACCCTCATATCGCTGAATTCGACCCCGAGCTTGCCGAGGCCCTCGCCGCCGAAGTGCAGCGTCAGGAGGACTTCGTGGAACTGATTGCTTCCGAGAATTACGCGAGCCGGCGCGTGATGGAAGCACAGGGCTCGGTGCTGACCAACAAATACGCGGAGGGCTATCCCGGTCGCCGCTACTACGGTGGATGCCAGCACGTGGACGTGGCCGAGTCGCTGGCCATCGAACGAGCTTCGCGCCTGTTCGGAGCGGATTACGTCAACGTGCAGCCGCACTCGGGCACCCAGGCCAATACCGCTGCCTACCTGGCGCTGTTGAAGCCGGGGGACGGCATCCTGGGCATGAACCTGAGCCATGGTGGGCATCTGACTCATGGTTCGCCCGTGAATATCTCCGGCAAGCTTTTTTCGGCCTCAAGTTATGGCCTGGACCCGAAGACGGAATTGATCGACTACGACCAGCTCCGCGACCAGGCTCTCAAGCACCGGCCAAAGATGATCGTAGGCGGCTTCTCGGCCCATTCCCGGGTTGTTGACTGGGGAGTGTTCCGTGAGGTTGCCGACGAGATCGGCGCCTACCTGATGGTGGACATGGCGCATGTCGCAGGATTGGTCGCGGTGGGCGAATACCCCAATCCCACGCCGCTGGCGGACGTGGTAACGACCACCACACACAAGACCCTGCGAGGTCCACGCGGCGGACTGATCCTGGCCCGCGAAAACCCGGAAATCACCAGGAAGCTGCGTTCCCTGGTTTTCCCCGGCACCCAGGGAGGACCGCTCATGCACGTCATCGCGGCCAAGGCCGTGGCGTTTGAAGAAGCATTGCAGCCGGAATTTCATGAATACCAGCGCCAGGTCAAACGCAACGCGGCGGCTCTCGCCGACGGCTTGAGTGAGCGGGGATTGAGGATCGTGTCGGGCAAGACCGAAAATCACATGTTCCTGGTGGATCTCGGTGAAACAGGCGTGACCGGCGCTGAAGCTGAGGCTGCGCTCGACCGGGCCAACATTACGGTCAACAAGAATGCCGTGCCCAATGATCCGCGTCCTCCCATGGTGACCAGCGGTTTGCGCTTGGGCACACCCGCTTGCACCACGCGTGGTTTTGGGGAAGAAGAAATCGCGATGCTTGTCGATTCGATCGCATCGGTGGTCGGCAACACGAAGGACGAATCGCTGATCGCACGGGTACAGGCGCGCGTGCTGGAGACCTGCCGGCGTTTTCCGGTGTATGCCTGAGTGACGCAACCTGCGCACAATGTTGCAGTCGGCCCGTCCGGCGGCAAGCATGCCGGCCGGCGCTGGATGAAGCAGGCGCTGGAACTGGCGCGCAGGGGATTGCATACCACCGACCCGAATCCGCGTGTTGGATGTCTTCTGGTCAGAAACGGCGAATGCGTGGGCAGCGGATGGCATCACCGGGCAGGTGAAGCACACGCCGAAGCGCGCGCGCTGGCAGAGGCGGGAACCGCGGCCAGGGGCGCTACCTGTTACGTGACGCTGGAACCCTGTTCGCACACCGGCCGTACCGGCCCCTGTGCGGACGCCCTGGTCGAAGCCGGCGTGAACCGTGTCGTTTTCGCGGGCCTGGACCCCAACACGGAAGTTCGGGGCGCTGGGGCACGGCGGCTACAGGAAGCGGGTGTGGAGGTGGATGGCAGGGTGCTGGAGGCGGAGGCCCGCGATTTGAATCCCGGGTACTTTTCGCGCTGGGAGCGTGGCAGGCCCTGGATACGTGTAAAGCTGGCGGCCAGCCTGGATGGCCGGACCGCGCTGGCGAACCGCAAGAGCCAGTGGATTACTTCGCCGGAGGCAAGGGAGGACGGGCATGGCTGGCGGGCCCGTAGCTCCGCGATACTGACCGGAATCGGGACCCTGCTTGATGACGATCCCCGGCTCAATGCGCGCCGGCAGGACCTGGGGGACATACGGCCACCCGCTCGCATTGTGCTGGACTCCAATCTTCGAACTCCTCCTGCGGCCCGCTTGTTTTCACACCCCGGCGCGATTCATGTATTGCATTGCGCGCAGGAGACTGAAGCTGCCCGGCGGCAAATTGCCGAGCTGACGAAAGCCGGCGCCAACCTCCACCGTCTGCCTTCCGGCAGCGGCGGCCGCATTGCTCTTCCCGCAGTCATGGGCCTGCTGGCGGACCTGGAGTTCAACGAGGTCCAGGTCGAGGCCGGAGCCGTGCTGGCGGGCGCGTTGCTGCGGGAAGAACTGATTGACGAACTGCTCCTGTATACGGCCCCCGTTCTCCTGGGTGACGGCGCGGCAGGGCTCTTTCAGCTGGCGGTGCTGGAAGACATGGCCCATCGTCCCTCGTTCAGGGTCGTGGAAGCGGGAAGAATAGGCCCCGACGTGCGCATGGTGCTGGTCCCGGCGGAGCGCTGACGTGTTTACCGGAATAGTGCAGAGCATCGGCGCCGTCGAGAGCGTGACGACCCATGCAAGCGGCGATTGCCGCATGCAATTTGCAGCGCCGGGAATCGACCAGCGCTCGCTTGGGGTTGGCGCCAGCCTTTGTGTCAGCGGGGTTTGCCTCACGATCGTTGCAAGTGAGGGCGGCCGGGTATCGGTGGACGTCTCCGCGCGAACGCTTGCCGATACTTCACTGGGAGATTGGGCCAGCGGCCACCAGGTAAACCTCGAGCCCTCCCTGGCGGCCGGCGATGCCCTGGGCGGACATTTCGTCATGGGCCATGTCGATGGTGTGGCCGAAGTCAGCGGCCGGCGGGAGGACGGGCGATCGGTTTTCCTGGAATTGTCCGCCGCCAGCAGATTGATGAGGTTTATCGCACCCAAGGGATCAGTAGCGCTGGACGGGGTCAGTCTTACCGTGAATGACGTATCCGCCGGCCGCTTTTCCATCAATCTGGTGCCGCACACCTTGCGGGAGACGACGCTTTCGGACTGTCCGGAAGGCGCCCGGCTGAACCTGGAAGTCGATATCATTGCGCGCTACGCTGCACGCCTGCTCGGGCAATAACCTCAATATGTTCTCCAGCACCGAAGAAATCATTGAAGACATCGGCGCCGGCCGTATGGTCATCATCGTCGATGACGAAGACCGTGAAAATGAAGGCGACCTGGTGATGGCCGCCGCCAGGGTCTCGGCGGCGGACATCAATTACATGAGCATGCACGGGCGCGGGCTCATCTGCCTCACTTTGACGCCGGAGCATTGCCGGCAACTGCGGCTGCCGCTCATGGTGGCCGACACCAACGAGCAGCGCAGCACCAACTTTACGGTTTCCATCGAGGCGGCTGAGGGCGTCACCACAGGGATTTCAGCGCACGACCGTGCTCACACCATCCGTGTCGCCGCTGCGCCTGGCGCACGAACCGAGGACCTGCGTCAACCGGGTCACGTGTTCCCGGTAATGGCGCAGCCCGGCGGAGTGCTAAGCCGTGCAGGCCACACCGAAGCGGGCTGCGACCTGACCCGCCTGGCGGGAATGCCTCCATCTGCGGCGATTGTGGAAATCCTCAATGAGGACGGCAGCATGGCTCGGCGCCCCCAGTTGGAGAAATTCGCTGCCGAGAGAGGCCTCAAGATCGGCAGTATCGCCGACCTGATCCGGTACCGCCTGGCCAAGGACAAGTTCGTCGAGCGGCTGGAAGAGCGGAGAGCACGCACCCGTTTTGGCCCCTGCCGGCTGATCGCCTACGAGGACCAGGTGGCACGTACTGTGCACCTGGCCTTTGTCCATGGCGATCTGGACAAGGCGCATGCCCCCCTGGTGCGGGTGCACGTGCACAACACGCTCAGGGACGGAGCCGGCGTCCAGGCCGACCTTGGGTGGCCATTTGACTCTGCCCTTGGGCAGATCTATGCATCTTCCGCGGGCGTGGCCGTATTGCTGTGTTACGAGGAATCGCCACGCAGCATGATGACCGCAATGTCTTCCTTGAACGGACCGAACCAGCCCCCCGGGGAAGGAGTAACGGACTTGAGGACGATCGGCGTGGGCGCGCAGATCCTCCGCGACCTGGGCGTAACGCGTATGCGCGTCCTGGGTGCGCCGCGAAATATCCACGCACTCTCGGGCTTCGGCCTCGAAGTGGTTGAATTTGTCGGCACGCGAGAGTGACTGTCGTGGCGCCGGAAGTGCCGAATCACAAGATCCTGGTAGTTGCGGCTGACTACTATCAGGACCTGGCCGCGCGCCTGGAACGTGGAGCTCGCGATGTCCTGGCGGAGGCGGGCGTAGCCGGGGAACGGATCATGATGCGCCGGGTACCCGGTTGCTGGGAACTTCCACTGGCGGTTCAACGCCTTATACGGCGCCATTCTCCGGATGCGGTGGTGGCCCTGGGTGTGGTGATCCGCGGCGAGACCGATCACTATGAACATATCGCGCGAGAGACCTGTTCGGGACTCATGCGCGTCGGCCTTGAGGAGGGGATACCTGTCGGGTTGGGCGTCCTGACCTGCGGCAATCTTGGACAGGCCGAGAGTCGTTGCGGTTCAGGCCCCAATGACAACAACAAAGGCCGAGAAGCCGCACTGGCCGTGTTGCGCATGCTTGCGGCCCATCCAGGCTAACCGGTGCGCTGGAAACGCCGCCGCCGGGCTCGACGGCTGCTGGTCCAGGCCCTGTACCAGCAGCAACTCACCGGACATACCGCGGACGAGATCGAGGCACAGTTTCTCGAACGCCCCGAACTCAAGGAGGCCGATGGGGAATTCTTCACGGCGCAGCTGCACGAGATCTGCTCGCGCCTGGAAGAGCTGGACCACGATATCGCCACGGCCAGCGAAATACCCCCCGACCGCATCGATCCGGTGGAGCGCGCCATTCTCTGGGCGGCGCTGTCCGAATTGCAAACCCGGAAGGTCCGAGGCGCCGTAGTGATCAACGAGGCGATTGAATTGACGCGTACGTTCGGGGCTGACCACGGTTATCGTTTCGTGAACGCGGTACTCGACCGCTGGGCCAGGACGAATCTGCCGGAAACGGTCGGAAAAAACTCCGAAGATGGCGATTGAACAAGAGGATCGAATCATCGAGACGCTGTTTGCGCGTCATGCGGCGGACGGTAAGACGGTACTGCTTGGTCCGGGTGACGACGCGGCGATTGTTCGTTGCCCTCCCGGCGAAGAGCTGTCGATTACGACGGATACGCTAAATGAAGGAGTGCACTTTCCCTGCGGAACCCCGGCTGGATCGATTGGACACCGCTCGCTGGCGGTCAGTCTCAGCGACCTGGCGGCAATGGCCGTACGTCCATTGTGGGCGGTGGTCTCGCTCTCGGTTCCATCCGCAGACGAAACCTGGCTCAAGGAGTTTGCTGATGGACTGTTCCGCGTGGCGGAACGCTTTGGCTGTCGGGTGGTGGGCGGCGATTTTGTGCGCGGTCCGCTCAATGTCACCGTGACCGCTCACGGCGCTGCCCAAAAAGGGCGGGCGTTGCGGCGCAGCGGCGCAAGCTCCGGAGATGGCATCTGGGTATCCGGTTTTCTAGGAGACGCAGCAGCCGGCCTGGAAATACTTGAGCATTCCCTGGGAACGAAGGCGTCCTCGCCTTCGACGAGGGCGGGGACGCCCTCGTTCCCAGGGGGGAAAGAAGCTGCAGCTCTAATCCATCGCTTCTGTTACCCCGAACCCCGGGTACCGCTAGGTAGGGCATTGGCTGGCATTGCAAGCTCATGCATGGACCTTTCGGACGGTCTGATGATTGATTTGCCGCGCTTGCTGCGCCGTAACCAGCTGCAAGCAAAGGTGAGGGCGGAGGACTTGCCGATTTCCCAAGCTGTGCGGGATTACGTTGACCAGGATGATTCCTGCCGTTTGGCCCTGACCGGCGGTGACGACTACGAACTGTGCTTTACGGTCCCACCCTCGAGCGAGCATCGGCTGGAGTCTCTTGGCGAAGAACCGGCGCTTACCCGTATCGGTGAATTGCATCACGGAGAAGGACTGCAAGTGACGCGTGGAGGACGCGCCTGGGAACCTTCCAGTTCCGGTTTTCGCCATTTCTCGTGAGAGGTCGGTTCATTCAACTGGCAGGATCCGGCCTTGGTCTGGGCTATTTGCCTGTGGCGCCCGGAACCTGGGGCTCCCTGGGAGGCTTGTTGCTTTGGTGGCTGACTCTTCCTTTGGGGCGGGGGTTACAGGCGCTGTTGCTCATCCTGGCAGTCGTGCCTGCCGTGTTTGTTTGCAGCGCTTGCGCCCTCAAGTCGGAGCAGGAGGATCCTTCTTTCGTTGTACTTGACGAAGTGCTGGGTATGTACCTGGCCTTGTTGTTCCTGAGCCCGTCTGTGTTTTGGGTAGCAGCGGCCTTCATCTTGTTCCGCTTGCTTGATATCACCAAGCCCTGGCCGGTAAGTCTGATGGAGAAGCGGTTTACCGGGGGCGCCGCAATCATGTTGGATGATCTTGTAGCCGGGGGAATAACCGCATTGATTCTAACTATAAGTCAGAGAGTAATAAATATTATTTAATGGATGATCTGAATAAGGGACGAATCGGAGCGATCATCATGATCGTTACGGTCATTCATGCTTTAAGCCCCCTGGCCATGCAGATCTTTGTTCCGGCCTTGCCTGGCATCCGGGCCAGCTTTTCGGCCACGATAGCCGACACCCAGTGGGTCATTTCCGCATTCTCCGCGGCACTCGCATTTTCCATGCTGGCCTATGGTCCGATATCCGATCGGTTCGGGCGAAGGCGGGTCGTCCTGCTGGGACTAACGGTGTTTTGCATAGGTTCCGCCATCAGCTATTGGGCTGATTCCCTCGCCATGCTGGTCCTGGGGCGGGTCGTGCAAGCTGTGGGCGTCGCGGCGGGTTCCACAATGGCGCGCGCGGTTGCTGCCGATGTCATTCCTCCGGAAAAATTGGCGCGCGGTGAGTTTCATGACCATGGCGCTTGTGGTGGGGCCCATGCTGGCGCCGGTCATTGCCGGATACCTGGTGTCTGCGGTTGGCTGGCGCAGTATTCCACTGCTCCTTGGCGCTTGTTCAGCGCTCTTGTTGCTCCTGGCAATCAAATGGATGCCGGAAACTCACAAGCCCGGGAGCAAACAGTCGATTCCTCCAACCCGGGGGCTTGGGGAATCCAGGGGGAAATCGCCTTTTCTGACCCCCTGGTTTATCGGCCACCTGATAGTCCTGGTCACCGTTCAGGTTGGTGTATATGGCTTTCTTTCCGCCTCTCCCTACCTCGTTATTGACCTGTTGGGCTATGAGCCTTACCAATTCGGCTACGTGTTTATCTACCTGACCTGCGGGTATCTGCTGGGCACCGCGTTTTCGGGTTGGGGGCTTCTCTCCAGCCGGGGGTTACTTGCCTGCGGAATCCTGTCGTACGCAGTTGGCGGCAGCCTGATGATGGGTCTTGCCTTAAACGGCGTAGTGAACCTCTATTCCATAGTGGGCCCGGTCATTTTGCTGACTTTCGCCAACGGCATTTCCCAGCCTCAATGCATGGCAGCCGCGCTGTCCGCCGCACCCGAACGGCGTGGCCGCGCTTCAAGCATAGTCGGCTTTTCCCAGATCATGGCAGGCGGCGTAGGCTTCCAGCTTATCGGCTGGCTGCCCAACGGTTCTCCGGCGCCGATGACCATACTTATTTGCGCTTGTGCGCTATCCGGCGCATTCGGCCTGCTGATGATCTACCGGCGACCTCCCGGGAACGAGGGCGTCCCACCCTCGACGAGGGCGGGACGCCCTCGGTCCCAGGAAGGGTAGCGAGCATTAGTCGAGGGGGGGCGACAACCCCGCTCCCAGGCTTCTACTCCCCAACGATGGGATTCACCAGGCTCCCGATGCGGTCAACGCGAACCTCGACCGTATCGCCCGGTGTCACGTCGGAAAGGCCGTGCGGTGTGCCGGTGGAGATGATCGAGCCGGGCGCCAGCGTCATGAACTCCGAGAACCACTCGATCAGTGTGGGAATGTCGAAAATAAGGTCGCGCGTATTGCCGTCCTGGCGTAATTCTCCGTTCACCCGTGTCTGAATCGACAATTCATGAGGGTTGGCCAGGTCAGCCGCATCGACGATCCATGGGCCCACCGGGCCAAAGGTATCGAAGCCCTTTGCCTTGATCGGCGGACGATAAAAATTACCCACGAAATCCCGGACCGTGAAGTCGTTGCAAATGGTGTAGCCGGATACATAGTCCATCGCTTCACTACGACTGACGCGCCGGGCCTCGCGACCGATTACGACCCCCAATTCACCTTCGTAGTGCATGTATTTCACCCCCGCCGGCCGCACCACCGGCGCCAGGTGGCCCACTACCGAAGACGGGTTCTTGATGAAAGGAATAGGCTCCTTGGGCAACTCCGCGAAGTTCAGCTCGCGGGCGTGATCGGCGAAATTCAGCGCCAGCCCGTAGATGACCTTATGGGGCGGCGCAAGCCACCGGCAATTGTCGCTGTTCACTTTCCGGCCCCTGGAGTCGTAGAAATCACCATTCGCATCCACACTTACGTCAAGGACCTGTCCGTTCGCTTCGATACGTGCTGTCTTCATGTCAACTCTTTCTCCAGTTTTGTGAAAAATTCCAGGGAATCCGGATTGGCCAGGGCTTTGCGGTTACCGATCTCCCGGCCGTGAATGAGCTCCCGTACCGCCAATTCGCTGATTTTGCCACTTACCGTTCTGGGCAGATCCGGAGCGAAGATGATCCGGGCGGGAACATGCCGAGGGCTGGCGTCTTTCCTGAGTGCGGCGCGAACCTTTTCCTTGAGCGCACCAGGGTCGCCTGCATCTTCCCGGACGAGGAGGAACAGAACGATGCGGGTGTCGCCCTCATACTCCTGGCCCACGGCGAGGCTCTCCTCCACCTCCTCCAGTCCTTCAACCACGCGGTAAATCTCAGCGGTTCCTATACGCGTGCCTAGAGGATTCAGCGCCGCGTCGGACCGCCCGCTTATGACCATGCCGCCTGTCGGCGTAATCTCGGCGTAGTCACCGTGCGTCCAAACGCCGGGATATCGATCAAAGTAGGCCCGGTGGTATTTCTCACCGCCCGGATCGTCAAGGAATCGAAGCGGCATGGAAGGGAAAGGGCGGGTGCAAACCAGTTCGCCTGGTCGTGCCCGGACTGAATTGCCATCGCTGTCGTACACATCGACCGCCATGCCCAGCGCACGGCACTGCATTTCTCCGCGATGCACGCTCAGCGTAGGGTTGCCGGCAATGAAGCAGCCCAGCAGGTCGGTCCCGCCGGCGATCGACGCCAGCAACAAGTCGTTCCCGATCTCCTTGTAGGCGTAATCGAAACTCTGTGGCGCCAGCGGTGAACCCGTGGAAAGCAGGACTCGCAGCCGGCTCAAGTCAAAGTCGTTGCCGGGACGAACGCCGGCATTTTCCATGTTCTTCAGATAGGCGGCGCTGGCGCCGAACACGCTAACGCCTTCCTCGGCAGCTATGCCCCACAGGACATCGGGAGAGGGGTGCAAGGGGGATCCTTCGTATAACAGGATGGTGCAGCCGGTAGCAAGGCCGCTCGCCAGCCAGTTCCACATCATCCATCCGCAGTTCGTCAGGTAGTACATCGTGTCTTGGGCTGTAAGACCCGCGTGCAATTGATGCTCCTTTACATGCTGAAGCAGCGCGCCACCAGCTCGATGAACAATGCACTTCGGCGCGCCGGTAGTTCCGGAGGAGAAAACGGCGTAGAGGGGGTGGTCGAAGGGTAGCTGCGCGTATTCCAGCGGAGCGGGCCTGCCGAAATCCGAATAGGAACACAATGTGTCGCAATGCGGCCCGGATCCGGTGTCACCGAGATTTCTGACAATGATGGTTGCTCTCAGATCAGGCAATCCTGACCGAATCTCATCGAGTTCCGCGAGGCGCTTCAGAGGCCGCCCTCTCCAATAGTAGCCATCGGCCGCCAGCAGGACCTTGGGATTGAGCGGACCGAAGCGCTCCAGGACCGCGACCGGCCCGAATTCCAGGGAAGAAGAACTGAATACGGCGCCGATACTTGCGGCCGCAAGCATGAATACGATGGTTTCCGGACTGTGAGACATCCAGGCCGCCACGGCGTCTCCCTCCCGCACACCCAACTCGGCAAGGCCGGCAGCCACGCGCCCAACCTCCTGGCGCAATTGCCCGTAACTCATCTCTCGCCTGCGGCCAGCCTCGTCACGGTATATCAAGGCGAGACGCGCATCTTCCTGCCAAAGCAGGTTTTCCGCGAAGTTCAGGCGTGCTCCGGGAAACCACTCAGCATCCTGTATCCGTGGTCCATTTCTAAGCACCGCATCCCAATTCCTGCTGGATCGAATTCCGCAGAAACGCCACAAGCTGGCCCAGAATTCTTGGGGGGCTTCCACAGACCAGCGGTAAAGGGCAGGGTAGTCATCATGCCCCGTCTCGCGCATGAATCGCGCCATGGCGCTGGCGCGCGCCTGCTCCGGCGAAGGGGTCCAAAGGCGCTCGCTCACGGCGCCATTATCACCTTGATTTGATCTTGCACGATCCTCTGAGCCGGCGGCAATCAGCACGCTGAAGATCGCAGCCGGATGGACTAACCAGTCGCGACGATTGTGAAGATGCCGCCAATCAGGGTCACAATGATCGCAACACCCGCGGTGAGAATAGACCGAAGGATGACATTCTTCCCTTGCTCGACCTTGGTTTCGACTTGCGCTACGAGAGCTTCGATCTTTGCTCCAAAGGTTTCGATCTTTGCCTCAAGCGCTTTGATCTTTGCCTCAAGCGCTTTGATCTTTGCTCCAAGACGCACTTCGAGCGCAGACAAATCTCCTTTTGTCGCGTAGTCCTCTCCACTTAGACCGACTACATGAGCAATGGCTTCAGCGTGCTTACGGTCAATGCCCGCTTCCTGTAGCTCGCGGGCGGCTTGAAGTGTGTCGAAGGTAGCCGAGGTCATGCCGTGAGTATAGCGGGACAGGAACTCCCAATTGAGCAAAAAAACAGCGGGATAAACACGAAATGCTACCCGCACCCCTTTCTGGGAATGAGGGCGTCCTCCCTGGGAACGAGGGCGTCCTCGCCCTCGAATCTCAACCTTCAGGTTCTTGCATAGGCCAGGAAGGGCGCCACGGCCCTTCCTGGCAGTTAGCCTTAGAAGCTCCAGTCCACCTGTATGCCCACGGACCGCAGGTCTTGTGGCGCCACCATTACACCGTGGATGTTGAACATAAAGCCGGTGAACCGCGTGAAATTCGTGTTTCGCACTGCACCGACCCAGGTGTCCTGCTCCAAGGCGTTGTTTACGTACATCTCAACGCGCAGGTTATCGTGCTCGACTCCAGCACGCAGATTGGTCAGCCAGTAGGCATCCAGCCTGGCCAGGTTTCCACCGTTGCCTGCCCAGGTCTTGCCGTAATACATGAAATCGCCGCGGGCGAAGAAATCCCAATCAGCCGTCAGCGTGTCGGTATAGGCCAAGCTGACATTGCCCATCAACTCAGGGTAACGTCCTGCCTGGTTGCCTTTCAGGTTTCGGCTGCCGGTGATGTCCTGCACGAAGGTCGCCGCGAACGTGGTGTACTCGTTGTCCTGCCAGGCCACGTTGGCGCCGACTGCCCAATTGTCGCTGAGGGCCCAGGAGCTCTCCATTTCAATACCCCAAAGGTTGGAGTCTCCGGGGAAATTAAATTCCAGCGTGCGAGGCTGCTGCTGCGGGCCGGCCACTCCATCACGACTACCGGGATCGGGGTCATCCTGGTAGTAGACCACAAAGTTCGTGAACAATTGGGCCACCCACTCGTAGTAGTAGACTGCCGCGCTGATCTGGCCACGTCCGTCCATCAAGGATGCCTTGATGCCAATCTCGATAGCGTCCAGCTCCTGTGTCGGGGTGGACTCTCCTGCCTCCGGAGCCTTGCGCCTGATTTGGTCGTACTCCGATTCCGTGCTGGGCTGACCGGTATCGCGGTCCACGTAGGGCTCGCTGAACGCTTCGCGAGATGCATTGATAAGGTTGGTGTTCAATACGCCGGGCAAGACTCCGCGTGAGTAGCTGGCATAGACGTTGGTGCTGTCGTTGGGTTGCCAGCGAAGAATCACGCGGGGAACGATTTCGTTGTAATCGGCGCCGAGACCGGCGGTTATGCGTTGATCCGCCATGTACCGAGCTTCAAGATCCAACGCAAACTGCTGTCCCAAGGGAATGGTTGCAGCGGCGAAGATTCCCCGCGTTTTCGCAGTTTCGCCCTGGGTAGGAGGTAGCGAAACAAACAGTGGACCAAAGCAGCCGCGGGCTTCCGGGAAGAAGCACGCCACAACCACGTCGCCGCCCACGCCGGACAAGGCGATTTCCTGCTTGAAGTAGCTTGCTCCGACCTGCCAGCTGATGCGGCTCTCGGGCGAAGAGGTGAGACGCAACTCCGCACCTCTGTCCTCATTCCTCTGCGGGTCGGAGGTGTAGAAAGACTCAAAATCGGTCATGTCGAAGTCACGGATCCAGTTCACGCCATGGTCGTTATAGGAAGCCTTGAATGACAGCTCCATGCCGTTGGCCAGTCCGTAGTCCAACTCCAGGCTTGAGCGGAAAACCTCGCGGCTCATGCCCATCGTGGTCCGGTTCGGCACGCCGTCCAGGGTTGTGTTGTTCACCAGGTTCTGCACCAGCCAGTTGGAGCAATCCTCCGGACACCGCGTCGGGTGCGTTATCCGTGTGAAAATCGCGGGGAACAGCGATGTATTGACCGAGATCGCCGGCGCGCCCGCTTCACCCGGAAGGGGGATTCGACCGCAAATGTATTGCGCGGGGTTCAGCGTTACGATGTTGCCGCTATTGTCCGGGCGCCTGATGGATGTGCCGGTGCAGGTGTCGTAGTCCGAACCTGGCAAATACGCGACAGCGGGAGGGCCGTCGTCATCTTCATGGTAGAAGAGGCGCAAGCGGGCGCTGAAATTGTCGCTCGGCGCTGCAAGCAGCGTCAGGCTTATTGAATCAGAAGATTCCTTGCCCAATTCGCCGCCGTCATTGGCGATGTACATGGCGCCCTTGTTGTAGTCGCTCAAACCGATCTGAAAGGCCAGCTTGTCCATAACTATCGGTCCGCCGAAACCGGCGGCGATGGTGTATTGACTGAACTGTGATGCAGAAGCCCGCACCTTGCCTTCAAATTCCGTCAGGCTTGGATTGCGGGTGACGTAATTGATGGCGCCGGAGAACGTGTTGCGGCCAAAGAACGCCGACTGTGGGCCCTTGATGACTTCCACTCGCTCCACGTCCAACATGGGAATGGATTGCGAGCCGCCGGTAACGTAAACGCCGTCCACGAACAGGCCGGCGAGTTGCTGATGGGGTGATCCTCTGGGTGGAGACATGCCGCGAAAGCGAATCACGGTGTTTTGCCGTCCGGGTCGGTTGCTGGCAATGTTGTCCTGGAAGGACATACCCGTAGTCTGCAGGGCAATATCTCCCAAGGTTTCCAAACCAGCACGACTGAGATCCTCCGCGGAGAACACCGTTATCGAAAGCGGCGCCTCCAACAGCGATTCGTCTCGCTTACGGGCGGTTACGATAATTTCTTCGAGTTCCTGCGCAGCTGCACCCAAAGGCAGGCAAAGCGCAAGCGCAGGAATAACGGCGCACAACAAGCGCCAGTTGGTTTTCAGACCCATTTTTCTCCTCACCGGATAAGAAACGGCGCGATCATAGCACGCAGCCCCCACATGCTCCAATAGTGCCGCGATGCCCCAAATTACACGCCATGGATGGTGATTCCTGGGCTCTAACCGCGCCCCCACCGTGTAAACTGCCGCCCGATGAGCACGCGTGAAAGCATGGAGTTCGACATGATCGTGGTGGGCGGCGGACCCTGCGGTCTTGCGGCCTCCATTCGACTGGCCCAGCTCGCGCAATCCAAGCGGCGAGAGCTGAATATCTGCCTGCTGGAAAAAGGTGCGGAAATCGGTGCGCACATCGTTTCCGGCGCCGTCCTGGAGGCGCGGGCGCTGGACGAACTGTTACCCGACTGGCAAGAGCAAGGCGCTCCCCCGGCCACCCCTGTCGAAACCGACGACTTTCACTTCCTGCTTTCTCCCAACCGCTCGCTACGGTTGCCCGGAGCTTTTATCCCTTACCCGATGCGCAACCACGGCAATTTCATTGTCAGCCTTGGAGCTCTGTGCCAATGGATGGGCGAACAGGCGGAGAACCTGGGCGTCAACGTGTTTCCCGGGTACCCGGCTTCCGAAGTCCTGTATGAAGACAACCGGGTGGTTGGAGTTGTAACCGGTGAAATGGGCCGCTCACGCGGTGGCGCCGAAAAGCCCGGCTATGACCCCGGAATCGAACTTCGCGCGCCCTACACGGTATTCGCGGAAGGCTGCCGAGGCAGCCTGGGCAAGGAGTTGATGCAGCGCTTTGATCTCCGCCGGGACAGTGATCCGCAGCATTACGGCGTCGGTCTAAAGGAGATCTGGCGTATTCCCGAAGATCGCCATCAGCCCGGCGCCGTGGTTCACACTCTGGGATGGCCCCTGGGACAGACCACGGAAGGCGGCGGGTTCCTCTACCATGCGCATGATGGCCTGGTGTACCTGGGCTTCATCGTGGCGCTCAATTACCGCAATCCACACCTGAATCCGTACCAGGAGTTTCAGCGCTGGAAGCATCACCCGCGAATTCGCGAAGTGATCGAGGGTGGCGAGCGTATCTCCTGGGGCGGGCGAGCCGTCAACAAGGGCGGCCTGCAGTCCCTGCCTCAACTGGCCTTTCCCGGGGGAGTGCTCGCAGGGTGTGACGCCGGCTTTCTTAACGGCGCCAAGATCAAGGGCAGTCACACCGCAATGAAGACGGGAATGCTGGCGGGGGAGGCCGTGTTCGAAGCGTTGTCTGCTGGCGATACCACCAAGGTGGTGGAGAATTACGAGCACGCGGTGCGCGAGTCCTGGGTGCATGAGGAACTATGGCAGGCGCGCAATTTCGGACCGGCTCAGCACCGGTTCGGACTGTTGGGCGGCTCCGTGTTCACCTGGCTTGATCTCAACATATTTGGCGGGAAGCTACCGTTTACGCTGCATAACCGAACCCCGGACCACGCGGAATTACTGCCCGCATCAAAGGCTCCGCGGATCGACTACCCAAAGCCGGATGGCGTATTGAGTTTCGACCGGCTTTCGTCAGTTTACCTGTCGGCCACGAATCACGAAGAGGATCAGCCGTGTCACCTTGAGCTGGAAGATGACAAGATTCCGTTGCGGGACAACCTCCCGAGCTTTGACGAGCCGGCGCAACGCTATTGCCCGGCGGCGGTGTATGAAGTGGCGTATGAAGGCGGCACGCCGCGCTTTGTCATCAATGCGCAGAACTGCATTCACTGCAAGACCTGCGATATCAAGGACCCGGCCCAGAACATCAACTGGGTAACGCCAGAAGGCGGGGGAGGGCCCAACTACTCTGGGATGTAGTCGAGGGCGGGGACGCCCTCGGTCCCAGGGGGACGCCCTCGGTCCCAGGGGAAACCTGTGCTCCCAGGTTCAGGACACTTCGATCGCAGCTGCGACAGCTTCGCCGCCGCCAATACACAGGGCTGCAACGCCGCGTCCGCCGCCACGGTCTTCCAGTGCGTGAATCAGTGTGACGAGAATACGGGCGCCGCTGGCCCCGATGGGGTGACCGAGGGCGCAGGCGCCGCCGCGAACGTTGACCTTGTCGTGCGGCAGCTCAAGATCCTTCATCGCCGCCATGGTGACGCAGGCAAAGGCTTCATTGATTTCAAACAAGTCCACCTCCCCGGCGCTCCATCCGACCTTCTTCAGAACCTTTACGATCGCGGGCCCTGGAGCGGTGGTAAACCACTCGGGCGCCTGCGCATGGGCCGCATGGCCAACCAGGCGGGCCCTGGCCCCGACCTTCAGACTTCTGGCCCGGCCTTCGCTCAGCATGAGCAAGGCGGCAGCGCCGTCGGAGATTGATGAGCTTGAGGCTGCGGTTACCGTGCCGTCGCGGGCGAACGCCGGACGCATGTTCGGGATTCTCTCCAGGTCGCAGCGGGCCGGTTCTTCATCCTTGCTCACCTTGAAGGATTTGCCACGCCTCGAGTACTCGACCTCGACAATTTCACGCGAAAAGACCTCAGTCGATTGCAATGCCCGCGTGACGGACTCCAGGGAAAATTCGTCCTGTTCCTGCCGAGTGAACTCGTAGCGGCGCGCGGTCTGCTCAGCGAAATAGCCCATCATCTGTCCGTCATAGGGATTCTGCAGACCATCCAGAAACATGTGATCACGCAATTCCTTATGCCCCATTCTCAGCCCGTTGCGAGCTTTCTCAACGAGATACGGCGCATTGGACATCGACTCCATGCCGCCCGCGACGATGATCATGTCCGGGTCCGACTGGATCCGGTCGTGCGCCAGCATCACCGAAAACAGGCCGGACCCGCAAACCTTGCTGATGGTAGCGCAGGGCGTGGAGCGCTCCAGGCCCGCTGCCAGGGAAGCCTGGCGGGCCGGGGCTTGTCCCAGTCCTGCGGGGAGTACGCAGCCCATTAATACCTCATTGATTTCATTTGCTGATTGCCCGGAGTCGTCAACGCAGGCTCGGATCGCAGCGGCGCCCAGATCCGTCGCCGGCACGGGTGACAAGGCCCCAAGCATGGAGCCAATGGGAGTGCGCCGCGCTGCAGCGATGAAGGTTCCTCTTGAGTGCATAGTGAATCCAGTTTGCAAAACAGGCCACAACAGGGTGATGAGATATGTTATTTTGGCAGCTTCTAAGGGGTAGGTGGGGAAACAATGACTCAATCCGCTTTCAAGATGCTTTCTCGAAGCAGGTTCGTGCCGGTTGTATTCGGCCTGACGCTGTGCGCCGGTTCCACAATGGCCGATCAACGCGTCAACGAGATGTTCAGGTTACAGCAGGGAGCAACGGTTGCCGAACAAAAGGCGCAATCCGAGATCGACGGACTCGCTGACGAGACGCAGGAGGCCGTAAGCGAATACCGCGTGCGCCTGCAGGAACTCGACCAGATTCGTCGCTACAACGACAACCTGCAGCGAACCATCAACGATCAGGATCGGGAAAAAGCTTCGCTAACCCGTCAGATCAACGAATTCGGGAATCTGGAACAAGGCATCGTGCCGCTGCTGATGGACATGGTGGAAGACCTTGACCGCTTCATAGCGCTGGACGTTCCCTTTTTGCTGGACACTCGGCGGGACCTCATCACCGATCTACGCGACATTATGGATCGATCCGACGTGACCATTGCGGAGAAATATCGCCGTGTTATGGGGGCTTATCAGACCGAATCCGGCATTGGCAACAACATGGAGGCGTACCCCGGGGAATTGGAAATCGACGGCGTCACGCGCAAGGTCGACTTTCTCCGTGTCGGGCGTGTCCTTCTTGCCTACCAGACACCGGACCGTGAGGAAACCGGATATTGGGACACACGAGCGCGCGAATGGCGGACGCTGGACGACAGTTACCGGACGCCAATTACTACAGGAATACGCATGGCGCGCAGGATGGTGCCGCCGGATATCCTGACCCTGCCGATTGCGGCGCCCGAAGGAGGACAGTCATGAAGCGGTTTATTGGTTTAGCTTCCGTAGCGTTCATCCTGGCTGGGCCGATAGGCGCACAGGAAGAATCACAGCCCGCGGCGCCGCTGGAACAGGCGGACTCGGTACTTACACTCCTGGAACTGGTTCGAATCGAGGCCAGCGAAGGATCGCGTCTGAACCGGGACCGCGTCGACCGCTTTCGGCAAGCGCGAAACGAGCGCCAGCGCATGCTGGACGAGGTAACGCGGGAATTGGCCGCAGAGAACCGCCGCAGCACGATATTGAATCGGCGCTACGAGCAGAACGAAATCGATCTTTCGGAACTTGCAGACCGGCTGGAGATTCGAATCGGCAATTTTGGGGAATTGTTCGGCGTCGTTCGCGACGTGGCCGGTAACACGGTCAGCCAGGTTTTGACTTCGCTGGTTTCCGCCCAGTATCCGGATCGTTATGAGCTGGCAACTGAAATGGCGGCGGCAGAAGAATTGCCCAGCCTGGAGGATCTGCGCGGTCTCCAGCTCATGTTGCTTGAAGAAATGGCGCAATCAGGACGGATCGTGCAATTCGGTGCGGAAATCGTCGATCCGTCAGGTCAATCCAGTAGCGGTGACGTAACCCGCGTGGGCGCCTTCAACCTTGTTCACGACGGCCTGTTTCTGACCCGCGATGCGGGCACGGGAGCCTTGCAGATTCTTCCTCGCCAGCCGGCAGGACGCTATCTCAACATGGCGGAAGACCTGGGTGAAGCCACTTCAGGTCCGGTAGAAATGGCGGTGGATCCCACTCGGGGGCAACTCCTCGGAATGCTGATTCAGGCGCCGGATCTTGGCGAGCGGCTGCAACAGGGCGGATATGTCGGCTACACGATCGTGGGCATGGGCATCATCGGATTGGTGATCGCACTCTGGAGGCTGGTGGTGTTGCAAGGCGCCGGCAGGCGAATCCGGGGCCAGCTCCGTAGTTCCAAGGCCAACAAGAACAACGCGCTGGGCCGCATTCTGGCCGTGTACGAGGAACACCAGACCGGGAACCTCGACGCGCTGGCGCTGAAATTGGACGAAGCCATCATGCGTGAGGCGCCAATACTCGAGCGCTACCAAGGCATACTGAAGGTGTTCGCCGCCGTTGCGCCCTTGCTGGGATTGCTGGGAACCGTGGTTGGCATGATCATCACATTCCAGCAATTGACACTGTTTGGCACAGGTGATCCGAAACTGATGGCCGGCGGTATTTCTCAGGCCCTTATAACGACGGTATTGGGTCTGATCGTCGCCATCCCGCTTGTCCTGCTGCATAGCGTGGTTTCCAGTTCCAGCCAGGGGATGGTGGAGATCCTGGAGGAACAGAGTGCGGGTTTGATCGCGCGCCGGGCCGAAGGAGATACCACCAAAGGCGAGGCTTGAGAAAGACCGGAACTAGGCAATGACTTTCCTGTTCGAATCCTGGGCTTCAATTCGCGGCTTCTTCGAGCTGGGTGGCCCTGTGCTTTATGGCATCCTGGTCGTAACCATGCTCATGTGGACGCTGATCGTCGAGCGGCTTTGGTATTTCTTCGGCGTGCTGCCCCAGGAAATGCGCAACGCTCAGGAGTTGTGGGAAAGCGGCCGGCGCGACGGATCATGGTTTGCAACCAATCTTCGCCGCCTCATTCTTTCGGAGGTCGGATTGAGCGCTCGCCGCAACCTGGGACTGATTCAGACGCTCATGCAGATTTTGCCCCTCCTGGGGCTGCTGGGCACAGTGTGGGGCATGGTGCAGGTATTCGAGATCATGACCGTGTTCGGCACCGGAAATGCCCGGCTGATGGCAGGCGGCGTGTCACAGGCAACAATTCCGACCATGTCTGGACTGGTGGCGGCCCTATCGGGGTTGTACCTGTCCGCCTGGCTGAGGCAGCGGGCCAAACTGAAGATGGAAGAACTGGAAGACCACCTGGAAATGCGATTCGAAGAATTTCTTGAGACCAACCAATGATTGAGCGCAAACACCGCAAACGGTCGCACGACGATGCCGAGATTAACATCACTCCGATGCTCGACATCGTGTTCATCATGTTGATCTTCTTTATCGTGACTACTTCGTTTGTAAAGGAGTTGGGAGTGGATCTCGACCGTCCGTCGAATGCACCCGTCACAGAGCAGAAGCGCTCCGAGGTCATCCCGGTACGTATTGAAGCCAGTGGCCAGGTCTTCATTGAAGACCGTCTTGTGAATTTGGGAGCGATCCGGGCCAATATCGTTTCGGGACTGGCAGGCAAGCCGAACGCCACTGTTGTCGTGATTGCGGACCGCAGCTCGGATTCCGGACTCATAGTCACGGTTGTCGATCAGGCCCGCGTAGCAGGCGCAGAGAAAGTTTCGCTGGCAGCCGCATCAAGATAGGGGAGAGTACGATGCCGCAGATACGAAGGCGCAAACCGGAAGAAGAAGGCGAAATCAATATCACGCCGATGCTCGACATCGTGTTCATCATGCTGATTTTCTTTATCGTCACTACTTCATTCGTGAAGGAACCGGGCATCGGTGTCCTGCGCCCCTTTGCCCAGACGGCGGCCACAAAGGAGCGTGGCAACATCATGATCGCGGTTTCGCCTGAAGATCACATCTGGATGAACAAGAAGCGCATCGAATTAACGGGAATCCGCCAGTTGGTCGAAGCTGCAAGGGCGGAAAACCCGGAAAGCAGCGTTATCATTGTAGCTGACGAGAAAGCGTCCACCGGCATGGTGATCGACCTGATGGACCAGGTACGGGTTGCCGGCGTGACAAGCATCGCGTTGGCAGCGGAAGGCGAGGAGTAGCTATGAACCAGACAAGATGGCGTACGGTCGGATCCATAGGCGGCGGCGTGTTCGTCGCGCTGATGCTGTTTCTGTTCATGAATACCCTGATTACGGGAGGGCGTGGCCAGCAGGGAGCGGCCACTGCGGGGCAGATCGTGGACCTGATTCGTGTTCAGGAAGATGACATCACCCAGACCAAGAAGCGCGTGAAGCCGAAGAAGCCACCACCGCCGAAAAGTCCTCCGCCTCCACCGAAGCTGAAGGTTTCCAGTGAAGCCAAGCCGCAAAAGAACCCCATGCGCATTGATCTGCCCAAGATTGACGTATCGGGCGCTTCGGGCGGCGGCCCCTTTATCGGGAAATGGGACCCGGGCGACCCGGCGGCCGAGGGTGAAGCCGTACCGATTGTGCGCATTGACCCTCAATACCCCCGCGAGGCGCTCATGGATGGCACCGAGGGTTACGTCAAGTTCGAAGTGTTGATTGGTCCCGACGGCAGTGTGCTCGACGTCAAAGTCACCGAGGCCGCACCGGGGCGAGTCTTCGTGCGTAATGCAGTGCGGGCCGTGCGACGCTGGAAGTTCAAGCCGCGCGTAGTGGACGGCGTGGCGGTAGAGCGTTGGGCCAAGACCAGCATCGTTTTCGAGCTGGATAGTTAGTGTCCAGGGGTCGCAGATGAACCGAAACATCCTCGGTCTACTGGCTTTCTCGCTGCTGGCGCCGGCGGCTTACGCGCAGAACGATTTTAGTGATCTGCCGCAGTGGCACCCGCTCAGGCCGGACCGGGCCGCGGTGGAGCGCGAAGAACCGTCCGCGTCGATGAGTGAGAGCTTTTATCGGCGTTTGTCACGCACCCACGAACTCCTGGATGAGGACAACCTGACCGAGGCGCTCGATCTGATGGATCGCATTCGCCCCGACCGTATTTCAGAATACGAGGCTGCCCAGCTTTACCAGACATACGGCTTTGTTTACTCGCAACTTGAGCGAGAGGCAGAGGCCTTCGAGGCCTTCGAAAAATGCCTGGAGCTTGACGCCTTACCGACCTTTGTGCAGCAGGGCATCGTTTACTCCGTCTCCGGTTACTACGCGGGACAGGAACGCTACGAACAATCCAATGACACACTTTTGCGTTGGTTCCGCTATGAAGCCCAGCCCATAGCGGATTCATACATCCTGATGGGAGCCAACTTTGCGCAACGGGAAATGATGCGCGAAGCCTTGCCGTATGTAGCGAGAGCAAACCTGCTGTCGAAAACCCCCAACAAGAACTGGCGCAATCTCCAACTGGCCATCCATGTGCAGTTGGGCCAATTTGGGGCCGCTATTGACCTCTTAAAGGAGAACATCGGCATCTGGCCGGACAACCTGCGCTACTACTTGGTACTTTCCAGCTTGTACATGGAGACCGAGGACGATGCGGGTGCGCTTGCGGCGCTCACGATCCCCTGGTACCGCGAAATGCTGGTGCAGGAGGTCGACATCGTGAGTCTCGTTCGCCTGAACATGTTCATGGAGAATCCGGCACGCGCGGGAATGGTCTTGAGCGAAGCGATGGACAGGGGGCAAGTCGAGGAGAACACGGAGAACCTGAGGCTCCTGCTCAACGCCTGGACAATGGCCCGGGAAATGGATCGCGCCGTGAGCGCCATCGACAAGCTCGCGCAGCTTGCCGAGGATGGCGAGTATTACCATCGCAAGGCGATGCTCCTGAACGAAACAGGAGAGTGGGACGGTGTCGTGGAATCCTGCCGCCTGGCGCTGGAGAAAGGAGGACTGGAGCGTCCCGGCGAAGTGTGGGTGCTGCAAGGCGTGGCCCTGGCCGAACTACGTCGCTTCGATGAGGCCATCGACGCCTTTGAGAGCGCCAGGAGTAGCGGCAATGACGATACCCGCCGAAACGCAAAAGCATGGATCGGCTACGTCAAAGACCGCACCGGGGATAGTTCCTGACCTGATCCTCCAGCGTGATCTGCGGCCGCCGGTACTACTACTCATCCAGCGCGGCCTCCATCACTCTCCTGCACACTTCGGAAAGTCCCGCTGCCTGCCTTGAGCGAGGCTTTCCATCTCCCGCTCGAATCGGTGCAAGAAAGCGAACTTCAATCCTTGACGGCGTGAATAGCCACGAACCTGAGGAGAGCAGTCTGCGGCAGCCTCGGATCGCTGTGGGAACGACAGGCAAATCACTGGCGGCAGCCGCTGCAAACGCTCCGGACCGGAACGGCAGGAGTCCCGGCTCGGGCCGAAAGGTTCCCTCGGGGAAGATTGCCAGCGATTGTCCGGCGCGCGCCGCCCTGAGCATGGTTCGCACGTCGGTGATGCGCTCGGCGCCCTGTTCGCGCTCGACAAAAACCGCACCCATGCGGCTAAGCATGCGGCCGGCTACCGGTACCTGGCGCATTTCGCGCTTTATGACGAGACGAAATCTGGGCGGTAGGATTGCACAAAGCAGTACCCCGTCGGCAAAACTCTCATGATTGGCTGCAACAACGCACGGTTCAGCAGGGAGGTTCTCTATCCCACTCACGCATGGCCATGCACCGCCGAGCCTGAAAATCAGCCGGGCGCCCGCGCGCGCACACCTGCTTGGGAGATCGTCCCCGGGAAGCACCAGTATCAGCAGCGCGGTAAGCGATGCAATGGCGCCAAACACGGTCCAGCCCCAGAGCGTATAGGGCAGCTTTCTCAATTTGGCCATATGCGGAAATTCTATGGCTAGCGGAAGTGAAATTGACCGGTTCCTGGACGCGATGTGGTCGGAGCAGGGCCTTTCCGAGAACACGCTGGCTTCCTACGGCTCGGATCTCAAGGTGCTGGACCGATGGCTGAAAAGAAAGGGCCGGAACCTCAAGGGGGCGCGCAAGCAAGACTTGCTGGCTTTCATCAGTGATCGCGCATCACAGGGCATTCACGTTCGCACCCTGTCGCGCCAGTTGTCCACTATTCGCCGTTTCTACGGTTATCTGGCCCGCGAGGGGCTGGTCGAACGGGATCCTTCGGCGCAGATTGCCAGCCCACGATTGGGTCGCCCGTTACCCCATAGCCTCACCGAGGCAGAGGTGGAGAGTCTCCTGGCTGCGCCCTCTCTTGGTGATCCGCTGGGCATGCGGGATCGCTGCATGCTGGAAGTGTTGTACGCGACGGGGCTGCGTGTCAGCGAACTGGTAAACCTGACGGTGGCGCAACTCAATCTCGCCAACGGCGTTCTGCGGGTCCAGGGGAAAGGCTCCAAGGAGCGGCTGACGCCGATGGGGGAAGAAGCGGCGGACTGGGTAAGGAAATTCCTTGAGGGCGCCCGGGTGGATATTCTGGGTGACCACATCAGCGATGCGCTGTTTCCAACGCGCAGGGGCAAAGCCATGACGCGGCAGGCGTTCTGGCAAAGGCTGCGAAAGCACGGAAGCGCGGCGGGCATCACCGAGAATCTGAGTCCGCACAGCCTGCGCCACGCCTTCGCTACGCACCTGCTTGATCACGGCGCGGACCTGCGGGTCGTGCAGCTCCTATTGGGTCACAGCAGCCTGTCCACGACCCAGATCTATACCCAGGTCGCACGCAAGAGACTGAGTGACCTGCACCTTCGACATCACCCGCGGGCCTGATCAATACTCAACACCAGTTTTCCCTGAGTCAGGTTTGCGTCCATCATGGCGTGCGCATCGCAAGCTCTTTCCAGCGGGAAGCATCGTTGCACGATCGGCCGCAACCTGCCCGCTTCAAGCAGGGGCCACAAGCGCTGGCGGACGGCGTGTGCAATTGCGGATTTTTCCTCATTGGTTCGCGGGCGCAAGGTGGAGCCTGTAATCCACAAGTGCGACATCATGATCCGGCGCACATCAAACTCGGCCTTCGCGCCTCCCAACGCCGCGATCAGAACCAGCCGGCCTCCTGGTTTGAGGCTGCGAAGGTTGTCGCGGAGATACGGGGCGCCCACCATGCAAAGGATTACATCAACCCCTTTGCCTCCTGTGGCCGCATGCAAGGCTTCCGGCCAGTTTTCTTCGCGGTAGCAGCACGCGGCCGAGGCTCCCAAGGATCGACAGAATTCAACCTTTTCCGTCGTCCCGGCGGTCACAAGGACCTGCGCGCCCAATGCAGTCCCGATCTGAATGGCGGCCGTCCCGATGCCGCTGGCGCCGCCATGCACGAGAAGGACTTCTCCCGGCCGCAACTTTCCGGAATCGACGAGATTGGTCCACACGGTGAACCAGGTCTCCGGAATCGCTGCTGCCTCCACCATGGAAACGCCATCCGGCGCCGGGAGGCACAACGTTGCACGCGCTACGCAATATTCTGCATAACCTCCACCCGGAAGGAGAGCGCACACACGCTCGCCAACCTCGGGTTGCGCCACGCCCGCACCCAGCGCTTCTACGTATCCCGACACCTCAAGACCGGGCCAATCGGGTGCGCCCTTCGGGGGCGGGTATTGCCCCTGGCGCTGCATGCAGTCAGGCCGATTGACGCCTGCCGCGGCCACTCGGATCAGGACTTCTCCGGGTCCCGGGACGGGCCGCAAGCGCTCCTCAACGACCAGTACTTCCGGCCCGCCCGGCTTGGAAATGGCTACTACACGCATGAATTCGGAGGATAATGCTGGTGGGAATGAAAAGCGCGGCCTTGCGGCCGGCAGTATAGCCCGCTTGCCGGAATACCATTGATCGCCGAAGATAAACACATGGACACGCCGCTCGAAAGTACGCACAAGGTTGTAGCTCTGCGCCGCGGGAGCCGGGACGCTATGGGCCGTCCCTTACGCGATCTCAGGATTTCCGTGATGGATCGCTGTAATTTCCGGTGTCCCTATTGCATGCCGGAGGACATTTACGATCGCAATTTCCGATTTCTCTCCAGCAGTCAACGACTCACATTCGCGGAAATTGTCCGGCTAACGCGGTTGTTTGTTCTCACGGGCGCGTGCAAGCTGCGAATTACCGGGGGCGAGCCACTGCTGCGCGCCGGTCTGGCGGACCTGGTAGGTGACCTCTCGCGCCTGGAAGGCGTTGAGGACGTCGCCCTTACGACCAACGGGGTCTTGCTTGCGCAGCAGGCTGCAGCCCTGACCGCTGCGGGTCTGGATCGCGTTACGGTCAGCCTGGATGCCGTGGACGAAGAACTGTTCCGACGCATGAGCGGTGGGCGCGGCAGCCTGCAGAGCGTCCTGGACGGCATTGCCGAAGCGCGCAACGCGGGATTGAACCCGATAAAGATCAATGCGGTGATCCAGCGTGGCGTCAACGACGACCATGTCCTTGAGCTGGTGGAGTACTTCCGCGGTACCGGCATGATTCTGAGGCTGATCGAATATATGGATGTGGGCACGATCAATAACTGGAAGGAATCGCAAACGGTCCCGGCGGCGGAAATTGTGAAACGAATCGACCAGGTCTGGCCATTGCGCGCGCTGGACGCGAACTACACCGGCGAAGTTGCGCAGCGCTATGCCTTTGCGGACGGGCAGGGTGAACTCGGATTCATCACGTCTGTCAGCCAGCCGTTCTGCGGCTCCTGTAACCGGGCTCGATTGTCATCCGACGGGCGTCTCTTTACCTGTCTGTTTGCGTCCGAGGGACTGGACTTGCGCGGACCCATGCGAAACGGAGCAAACGACGATGAGTTGCTGGCCCTGATTGGAGGCTGCTGGGCCCGCCGCAAGGACCGTTACAGCGAGTTGAGAGCACAGCAACCCACGGCACGAACCTCACAGGATAAAGTGGAAATGTATTACATCGGCGGATAGACGAGAGTTTGCGCTATCATTCGGGGCTTGGCGCTTTCGGGGGAAGGAAGATATGGCGCTTTTGCCAAGACCTCTAACGGCAACGATAGTCGTTGCCATGGTGAGTTTCTCGGCGCCAGCTATTGGTCAGGAAGAAAATGCAATTTCCGCGAACCTGGCGATAACTACCGATTATGTCTTCCGCGGCTATACCCAGACTGGCGAGGACGCCGCCGTTCAAGGCGGCATCGATTGGGAAGATTCCAGTGGTTGGTATGTGGGCGCCTGGACCTCAAAGCTTGACTTCGGCGCCGGCGATGACGCCTCCATCGAGGTGGACCTTTATGGCGGATACGCATGGGAAGCCAACGACGTCAGCTACGACCTGGGGGTGATCTACTACGCCTATCCAGGCGCCGAAAGCATGTCTGGCTACGACTTCATCGAGGCCTATGCGGGCCTGGGCTACGACCTGGAAAGTGTTTCGCTTTCAGCCGCCTTGCATTTCACACCCGACAATTTTGGTGAGACGGGCAACGGCTGGTACGTTACCGGTGGGCTTTCGAGAGGGCTGTCAGAGTCATTGAGCATCGACGCCAACGTGGGATTCTCGCAAGTCACCCCCGACTTCGGTGAGGACTACCTGGATTGGAATCTGGGCTTGAGTTACTCGTTCTCACAACTTTCGCTGGACCTGCGATATCACGATACGGACGCGCCTGATTGTGTTGATAGCTGCGACGCACGGGTCGTGCTCAGCTTATCGGCAGGATTCTGATCTTGCAGCGCACATGCACGCGCTTGCGGGTTCGCCCGTTACCAATTGATGATGCCGTAAGGCACACGAACGGTTCGCCTTAGCGGCCCGTTTGCTTACTTTGGGGGATAAATAATGAAGAAACCAAGAGGTTATCGCGGCATTGCCTGGATACTGGTCTGTCTGGCCTGTGTCGGTGGCGCACTGCTTCTGGCGCCCATAGCCCGGGCGGACGCAGCCGCGCAAATGGACTTTGTCCTCAATACATTCGCGTTTCTCGTTTGGGGCGCCCTGATCATGTGGATGTGCGCCGGCTTTACGATGCTGGAGTCCGGTTCCGTGCGCACCAAGAACGCCTCTGTCATCTGCCTCAAGAACATTGGCCTTTACGCCATCGCCGGGGTCGCCTTCTACCTGGTCGGCTACAACCTGATGTACGTAGACGTCGGGGACATCATCGGCGCCTTGAAGTTCGGCTACGGCCCATCGGCTGAAGAACTCGCCTTGCTGGAGGCCGTGAGCGCGGAGGCTCCCGCAGCGGAAATTGCGGCGGCGGCGGATGCTGTTTCGGAAAACGGATACTCGGTAATGTCCGATTGGTTCTTCCAGATGGTGTTTGTTGCGACGACTGCGTCCATTGTTTCCGGGACACTGGCCGAGCGCGTGAAGCTGTGGTCCTTTTTCGTCTTTACGGGGCTCTTGACCATGTTCATCTACCCGGTAGTCGGGGCATGGACCTGGGGCGGTGGCTGGCTGAGCCAGATGGGTTTCAGCGATTTTGCCGGCTCGACCATCGTGCACTCTACAGGTGGATGGGCAGCCTTGGCGGGCGCCCTGGTGGTGGGCCCCAGGCTCGGGAAGTTCCGCTCGGACGGGGGCGTGAAGATCACGCCGCCCTCGAATGTACCCGTAGTGACCTTGGGCGTTTTCATACTCTGGCTGGGCTGGTTTGGATTCAACGGCGGCTCGCAGCTGGCCCTTGGCGGTGTCGAGAACGCGGTGGCCATGAGCGTGGTGCTGGTCAATACCAATCTGGCGGCAGCCGGTGGCGTCATTGCGGCCTTGATCGTGTCGCGGCCCTTGCTCAAGCGAGTGGACTTGCTTGCGGTCCTGAACGGGGCCATTGGCGGCCTGGTGTCAATTACCGCCGGCCCTGACGTGTTACCCCACTACCTGGCGCTTCTGATTGGCGCTGTGGGCGGGGTGATTTGTACCGTGGGAATCAAGCTGCTGGAGCGCTGGCGCATCGACGACGTGGTAGGGGCCGTGCCTGCTCACCTGTTCGCCGGAGTGTGGGGTACCCTGGCCGTGTGCATTGCCGGAGGCTACAGCTTCGGAGTACAATTGCTTGGCGTAGTTACCATAGGAGCGTTCGTATTTGGCACTTCCTGGGTAGCTTGGACCGCGATTGCAAGGACTTTAGGGGCACGGGTGACCGCTACGGTCGAAGAGCTGGGCCAGGATGCTGCCGAACTGGGTATCGAGGCCTATCCCGAATTCGTGCTTATGCCCGATAGCGATTGACAAACCTGCTGTGGTACGATCGTAAGACGTCAAGCGCAGCCGGTGGGACCAAACATCAGGAGTAAGAATGGATATCCCAATTGAGCGCAACAACGGAACCCTGATTGCCACCCCCTCCGGGCGCATAGATGGATTTAACGCCCAGGATTTTCACCAGACGCTAACCGGCGCCATCAGCGGCGATGACTCGGCAGTGCTGGTGGACATGAGCGGCCTGAACTACATCAGCAGCGCAGGACTGCGCGCCGTCCTGATGATTGCCAAGGCGTTGTGGCAGCGTAAGGCCAAGTTCATGTTGTGCGCACTGACCGGATCGATCGGCGAAGTGTTCAAGATGAGCGGTTTCGACAAGATCATCGAAATCCACGACAGCAAGGAGGATGCCCTGGCGACGCTGGATTAGTGTCGTGCCCTGCACGCTCTGATGCGACTGTACGGGCGTGACACGGCACTAGCACTGGCGAACCACGCGCAATTCGTCTTTGAGCAGGCCGGCGGGGTAAGCCGGCCGATCTCAGCCCGCTTCCTGGACCTCCAGGGTAAGTGGCAGCCGAACGACCATTTCGGTTGATTCTCCCGGCTGGGTGTCGACCACAATCTCGCCGCCATGTTGGCGCACGATGTCGTTCGACAGCGCCAGACCCAGGCCGGTTCCCTGGTCCGTCGGCTTGGTGGTAAAGAAGGGATTGAAAATCTTCCCGAGAATCTCATCGGGAATGCCGCCACCGTTGTCCCGGATAGCGACTTCGACAGCCTCGTCCGTTCGGCGTGTTCGAAGCCGCAGCGCAGGCTCAAACGAACCATCTCCACCTTCCGCGTTTTCCCGAAGACGGCGGTCATGCGTTGCGTGGCAGGCGTTGGTGACCATATTCAGGAAGACACGCCCGAGGTCCTGCGGCACTACGTTCAATTCCCTGATGTCGTCGCTCAAATCCTCTTCGATCGAAAGGTTGAAGTCCGTATCGGACGCACGGGCGCTGTGATAGGCAAGCCTCGCGTGTTCCTCCAATAGGGCATTGATGTCCGTCGCCTGGGAATCCCCCGAACCTCTTCCCATCTTCAGCATGTCCGTGACGATACGATTGGCCCGTTTCCCGTGATGGCTGATCCTGTTCAGGTTTGAATTGAGGTCGCCGCAAATCTCGTCAATCAGACCCTGGTCGTCCTCGTTCAGATTGCCATCGCTTTCCTTGAAGACTTCCTGCATCTCTTCCACTAATTCCGCCGACACCTCTGAGAAATTCTTGACGAAGTTCAATGGGTTTTGTATCTCGTGCGCCACACCCGCGGTCAGCTCGCCCAGTTCCGCCAACTTCTCACGCATCACGATCTGATCCTGGGCCCGCTTGAGATCTTCAAGCACGTTCTCGAGTTCTTCGTTCTTGTCCTTGAGCTCCTGGGCCATGCGTTCGACGAGGTCAAGCCGCTGTGCCTTGAGCGAGGCTTCCCGGAATACTTCAAGGGCCGCCGCCATATCGGCCACTTCGTCTCTGCCGCTGACATCGACCCTGGTCTTCAAGTCCCCGGCGGCCATTCGGCGCATGCGAGTTGAAAGGCCCTCCAATCGGCGTATCAGGCTTCCGACAAACAGCGACCCCATGAGCAGGGCTGCGACGATAGCGACACCGGTCACGCTCAAGAGCAGGGTTTGTCCGGTATCGATCGCCTGATTGGCAATCTCGGTAGATTCCTGGGCGCTCCTCCTCGCTCCGCTGACCATGCTCTCCGCCGCAGCGACCAGTTCCATCTCCAGGCTGCGGTTGTCCGCAAGCAGGCGTCTCTCCTCGGCGGCCAGATTGAGTTCCTGGCGCCGCAGGGCAAAGGTGGCGTCCGTACCACTACCCAATTCACCAAGGCGTTCCGTAGCAGCTCGCAGCGTCACGGGGTCGGGTGGATTTCGTAACGCCGCCAAATTGCGGGATATGGCTTCCAGCGCGGACTCGAAATTCTCCAGCAATGGCTCCAGCAGTTGCGGGTCGGTTACGTTGAAGGCCCGATCCAGCAATTGCACCGCGTTGTCAATATTGAATTTCAAATCAGCGAGACGCCGATAACGCGTCAGTTCCTCTTCTGAAATGTGTTCTTCCCTGGATACCGGCTGAGAATCAAGATCCCTGTAGCCGGTCAACGTAAAGAAGTACTGATCATCAATCGCCGGTCCCAATACGCGCTGCAGCCGCTCGTTCTGCACCGGTACTTCCTGCTGCAAGTCCCTGGTTCGTCCTGCGATCAGAAATCTTTCTTCAACCGAGTGGTTGAGCTGTTCGATATTGGTGAGCAGCACGGCAGCGCCATCGCGCATGCGCTGAATTCCCGGCTCGTCGCTGGCTTGCGCTTCCAGGACATCGATACGCAATTCAAAAACCCGACGGTTCTCGGCGATTGACTCTCGCACAACACCCAGTTCTTCCAGTGTGCCGGCCGCCGCCAGGCGTGGCGCGGCTGCAACCAGGGCTCCGCTTTGTTCTGCAACCGCGAACGCGCTTGAAATCTTGGGCAGGCTGCGGTCTACGACTCCCCGCTGTGCATCCGCGACCGTATTGAAGGCAAACCAGCTGTTGACGCTTGCCACCACGAACAACAGCAACGCAGCGCTGATGCCGATGTACATGCGAACGGATATCTTGTGGCGCTTTTCAAGAATGTGTGAGATGCGTGACCTGAATCCGCCACCCTCGTTGCTGGAGGTGGCGTTCATTGGCCTGTCTCGCCCACAAGGACAGGAAGATACTCACCTCCCGGGCTCACGGTTGTGAGGTATACCGCATCCGACCCCTGAAAATCATCCGCCCCGAACTCCAGCGCAAAACCACCGAGATCAATCTGCCCCGCATTTCGGAGCATGGGAAGTACCTGTTCGCGTTGCGGATCCGGTCCGCATTGCTCCATGGCGACTACCGCCATGCGCCCGGCCAGGTAGCCTTCCAACGACACAAAGCCCGGCTCGGCGCCGGGAGAAGTGGCCTTCAAGGCCTGGCGGTATTGCTCCACGATCGGCATTGAATTTCCAATCAAGGGTGGGACCACCTGCGTCATAAGGAGACCGGCTGAGTCCAGGCTCTCGGCACTCAAGCTTCCAATCAGTGCGTTTCCGCCGGCAAAGGACGTGGTCATGAAGACCAGGTCGAGCTTGAGCTTGCTGGCCCAATTCACAAAGGCCGCCACCGGCGCCGGCGCGCCGACGATGATCACGGCCTCCGGGTTGCCTTCGATGACATCCAGCAGCGTCGTCTTGACGGCGATCGTGTTCCTGGGATACACGGCTGTCGCGGCCGGATTCAGTCCCCTGCGCTCCATTGCCAGTTGCGCGCCGCGGAATCCCGCGCGGCCGAAGGAGTCGTCCTGGTAGGCGACGGCCACGCGCGTAAGGCCCCGCGCCTCGAGAAAGGCCATCATCGCCTCGGTCTCCTGGTAATAGGAGGCCCTGAGATTGATTACGTTTTGCCATTGCCCATCGCGCAGGAACGGCGCCCCGGTAAACGGCGCGATATAGGGGACTCCGGCCGCGGCCGCCACCGGCACTGATGAGCGCGCGGTTGGCGTGCCGACTGAACCGATCAAGGCAAAGACCTGATGTTCATTGATCAGGGTGCGCATATTTTCGATCGCGGCTTCGGGCTCATAGCCGTCATCCAGTGAGATCAATTCCAGTCGCCGTCCGTGTACCCCGCCGTTCTGGTTGGCCTCGTAAAAAGCCGCCTCAATGCCCACACGCATGTCGTCGCCCAACGCGCTTGCGGGTCCGCTGAAAGCGGCGGATTGCCCGAAAAGGATACGGTCGGTGTCGAGCCCTGGGTCAGCAACCGCTGCAGTGCAAAGATTAAGCCCCAGAAGAAGGGCAAGCGGCCCCCTGAAGCTCACGGCTACAACCGTGCTACCAGGGTAATTCGATTGCGGTTTTCCTCGCGGGCATACGTGGCCTCGTCCATCATTTCCTTGACAAGGAAGACCCCAAGGCCTCCGACAGGACGATCTTCAATGCCTGCCGATGTATCAGGCGGGGGAGTATCGTGCAACGGGTCAAAAGGACTTGCTTCATCGATGAACTCAATCGTTAGTGACCCGCCATCCGTGCTCAGCCGAATCTCGATCTCCTTGGACTCATCGTTCCCGTAACCGTGATCAATGATATTGAGCCCCAGCTCCTCCACGACCAGTTTGACCTTGAAGACAAGTTCCTCAGGCCAGTTTTCGCTCTCCGCCATCGCGTCTATCGCCTGTTCCACGAGCTGCAGCTGCCCGTGGCTGGCGGCGATATGGAGAACCGTATGGGTCATGACTCGGCGCGAAGCAGCACGAGGCAAGTGATGTCGTCGGATTGTGAACGGTCCCCGGCAAACTCTCTGACAGCGGCAAATACGGCATCGTTGGCCTCGCGGGCGTTTTCCAGCGCGGAACCCGCGAAGACGTCCCGCAGGCGGTCCATGCCAAACTCCTCGCTGTCGATGTTCTCAGCCTCGGAGACGCCGTCGGTGTACATCAGCAAGGCCTCGCCGGGTTCCAGCTTCGCCTGGTCCGTATCAAATTCGAAATTCGGCGCCACACCCAGGGCCACGCCACCGGTCAGGGGCAACACCGTCGAAGAACCGTCCTTGTGCACGATCAGCGGCGGATTGTGTCCGCCATTGGCGAACCTCACTTTCCCCGTTTCTGGATCGAACACGGCATAGAAAAGGGTGACGAACATGTTGGCTTCGTTGCCGTCCTGCAATTGGTCATTGACGGCCGTAACAACCGTCCCGGGATCCTCGCAGCCCAGCGCCGCGCCCTTGAGCAGCGTACGGCTGGACATCATGAACAGGGCGGCCGGAATCCCCTTGTCGGATACATCCGCAATCGCGATGCCGAGCCGGCCTTGGTCAAGATGGATAACGTCGAAGAAATCGCCGCCCACGTTGCGCGCCGGCGCCATGCTGCCAAACAGTTCGTATTGATCGTTCTTGGGGAAACGCTTCGGCAGAATCGACTGCTGCATGCTGTTGGCCACATCCAACTCGCTTTGCAGAGTCATTAATTTGTCGCGCGAGGCCTCCGCTTCGCGCCACATCTCCAGTTGACGCAAACCGCGGTCGATCGTGACTCTCAGGTCGTCGAAATCAATTGGCTTGGTGACAAAATCAAAAGCCCCTCGATTCATCGCCGCTCGAATATTCTTCATGTCGCCGTAGGCGGATATCACGACGGATCGAAGGTCGGTATCCACGTCCGGCAGTTTCTCGAGCAGTGTCAAACCGTCCATGCGTGGCATGTTGATGTCGGAAAGCACGAGATCGATGTCATTGTGCTCTCCCAGAGTTTCCAGGGCCTCCACGCCGTCACCGGCGAACAGAAAAGCGTACTGCCCGGATCGGATTTCCCGGCGCATTCTTTGCCGGACCAGATGTTCCAGGTCCGACTCGTCATCCACCATCAGGATCTTGTATTGCGCTTGCATCGCGAGTCTGCCTACCTGTGGCAATAAATGGACTCGCCATTGTATATGGGAGCTGCGGGGACAGCCTGTGCTTCAGGCGTCCAGCATACGTTGCACAGCCAGGCGCGCGCGCGCGGATACTTGCGGAGGTACCCGCACCTCGGGATGCAGCGTTTCCAGCGTTTTCAGGATCTTCGGCAGGGTAATGCGCTTCATGTGCGGGCACAGGTTGCAGGGTCGCACGAATTGCACGTCCGGGTGCTCCACGGCGACGTTGTCGCTCATCGAACACTCGGTCACCATGACCACGCGCCTGGGCTTGTGCTCGCCTACATACCGGATCATCGCTGAAGTGGAGCCCACAAAATCCGCCTCAGCCAGGACGTCGGGAGGGCACTCGGGATGCGCGATAACCTGGATTCCGGCGTGTGAGCCACGATAGGAGCGAATCTCATCGGCCGTGAATCGCTCATGCACCTCGCAGCTTCCTTCCCAGAGAATGATTTCCACGTCGGTCTTGCTCGCCACATAACGTCCCAGGTAACCGTCCGGGAGGAAAATCACGCGGTCTGTACCCAGAGATTCCACGATCCTGACCGCGTTGGCCGACGTGCAGCAGATGTCGGACACGGCCTTGACCTCCGCCGAGGTATTGACGTATGTGACAACCGGCGCCCCTGGATATTTCTGCTTCAGCAAGCGCACGTCCTCACCCGTAATCGCCGCGGCCAGCGAGCATCCTGCCTTGAGATCAGGAATCAGGACGGTCTTTTCGGGCGCCAGAATTTTCGCGGTCTCAGCCATGAAATGTACGCCGCACATCAGGATGACGCCGGCTTCGGACCTTGCACCCAGTCGAGCCAGTTCCAGGGAATCGCCGGAAAAATCAGCCACTCCATGAAATATCTCCGGTGTCTGGTAGTTATGCACCAGGATGACTACATCTCGCTCTTGCTTGAGTTCGTTGATCCGGGCGATATATGGGGCATGCATGGGCCATTCCACATCCGGGATCACATCGGCAAGGCGCTCCCTGATAGGGTCCGTCGTGCGTTGCACTTCGGTGGTGAATTCAAGAGTGCTGGTCGCCTGAATGTCCATTGAACTTCTCCGCTCAGGGGGAGGGTAATGCTATAAGTGAGCATAAGGAATGTCAATCCTCGCGGCCAAGAACGATCCGGCGCCCCGGTTTGGCGCCAACTCTCCAGGGGAACAGCACACTAAAATGAAGACGTGACTGAACCGATCAGCGTCGAACTCAGCGCCGTCATCTTGACTGTGGTGAACAACCAACCGCAGGTATTGGTGCTGGACGAAGAAGGCAAAGCGCGATTGCCTTCCGACCGCTTGCGCAGCACCCGCGATCAAACACTCGAATTCGGCGCCCGACGCCTTCTTCGCCGACAGGTCGGATTGGACCCCGCGTGGCTGGAGCAACTCTACACTTTTGGTGATCGACGCCGAAATTTCTGGCCTCGCAGCCCGGATCGCACGATCACGGTGGCCTACCTGGCGCTGTTGCGGCACGATCTTTGCGCCTCCGCCGGGCAATGGCGCCCCTGTTACGAATTTCTGCCCTGGGAGGACCAGCGCACGGATTCCAATGGACTGGAACAAGTTAATGCCAGGCTTCAAGCATGGAGAAACCGGGCCCGGGCAGACCGGCCCCGGGCTGAGCGAACGGAACGAATCAATCAGTGCCTGGGCCTTGGACAAACGGGCTGGACACCGGATCTCGTGCTGGAGCGCTACGAATTGATCTATGAAGCGGCCCTGGTCGCCGAATCCTGGCATGACCGAGGAGCCGTGTTGCCGCAAGAGCGGATTCTTGGGGGATTGTGCATGACCCTGGACCACAGGCGGATACTGGCCACGGCTTTGGGCCGGATGCGAGGAAAGCTGCGTTACCGTCCGCTGGTGTTTGAACTCATGCCAGGCGAATTCACGCTGTACGAACTTCAGCGAGTCATAGAGGCGATCATTGGCCGCAGCCTTCACAAACAGAACTTTCGCCGCCTGGTGGCAAATCAGCGGCTTGTGGAGCCTGCCGGGATGCGAAAGGCGGACACCGGAGGCCGGCCGGCGCGACGTTACCGTTTCCGTCCTGAAGTACTGGCGGAACGCCGCGCCGCGGGTGTCCTGTCATGAGCAGAACGCGCCGAAAACAGCTCGTTCGTGTATATTCACCCGGTTCCATTCGTAGGCGCGTAGCTCAGGGGTTAGAGCACTTGCTTGACATGCAAGGGGTCGGTGGTTCAATTCCACTCGCGCCTACCATTCTCGCCTCATGAATCCTCCGCCTACCGAGGGCTTTCACGACGCCCTTCGCGCCTGGTTCGACGCATCGTTCCACCGGCCCACGAAGGTGCAGGAAGGCGCCTGGCCGGCCATCGCCGGCGGTCGCCATGCGTTGCTCGCGGCTCCCACGGGGTCCGGCAAGACACTGGCGGGATTTCTGGCGGTCATCGATGAACTGCTGCGCCGCAGCCGCCGCAACGAGCTTCCCGAACAAACCGAGGTTGTATACGTGTCGCCGTTGCGGGCCCTGTCAAACGATGTTCAGCGCAATCTCAAGTTGCCCCTGACAGGAATCGACCGGCAATTGGAAGATGCAGGCGAGGCGCCCTCGGGAATCACCGCCGGCCTGCGAACCGGCGACACTTCCCAGGCCGAACGCCGGCGCCTGCTGAAACATCCGCCGCACATCCTGGTCACAACTCCAGAGTCGCTGTACCTCCTGCTGACCTCGCAAGGTGGCCGCAAGATGCTGGGTCATGTGCGCACGGTGATCCTGGACGAGTTGCACGCTCTGGCCGGCGGAAAGCGGGGCGCACACCTTGCGCTATCGCTCGAAAGGCTCGAGATGCTCACTCAAAGACCCCTGCGGCGAATTGGCATGTCGGCCACCCAACGTCCTCTTGATCGCATGGCGCGGTTTCTCCTGGGCGTGCGTGAGGAAGACTGCGCCATTATTGACGCGGGCGCAGCCCGGGAACGAGACCTGGCGCTGGAACTGCCGGGTTCACCGCTGCAGGCGGTCATGCCGCTTGAAGTCTGGTCGGAGATCTACGACCGTCTGGCGGACCTCGCAAGGCAACACGATTCCGCCCTGGTATTCGTCAATACGCGCCGCCTTTGCGAACGCGCGGCGCGTCAATTGAGTGAAAGGCTGGGCGAGGAAGCCGTTGCCTCGCATCACGGCAGCATGTCAAAGGAACACCGCCACGCCGCCGAGCAGCGACTCAAGACGGGGCGGCTGAAAGTCTTGATTGCTACCGCCTCGCTGGAGCTGGGTATAGACATCGGGTCCGTGGACATTGTTTGCCAACTGGGCTCTCCCCGAGGCATCTCCACCTTCCTCCAGCGGGTCGGGCGTTCCGGACATGCGGTGGGAGAAGTGCCCAGGGGCAGGCTGTTTCCCCTGACGCGGGGCGAATTAATAGAGAGCCTGGCTCTGCTGAAAGCAGCGTCCGTAAACGAAATTGAGGAAATCCGCGTCCCTTGCGGCGGTCAGGACGTGCTGGCGCAGCAGGTCATTGCCGAGGTCGCTTGCGGTGAACGCACGGTCGATGAGCTTTACCAGGCATTCCGCCGGGCCTGGCCGTACCGTGACATCAAACGAAATCAGTTCGACCACTTGGTGAAAATGCTTGCTGAAGGCTATTCGACGCGCCGGGGCCGCTCCGGAGCCTATCTTCACCTCGACACGGTCCAGGGACAGTTGCGGCCCCGCAGGGCCGCGCGGATCACCGCCCTTACCAACGGGGGCACGATTCCAGATCAATTCGATTACGACGTGTTGCTGATGCCGGCCGAGACACGCATCGGAACGGTGAATGAAGATTTTGCCTTCGAGAGCCTGCCGGGCGACATCTTCCAGCTGGGAAATGCGTCGTACCGGGTGCTGCGTGTTGCCTCAGGCAAGGTGTATGCCGATGACGCTCAGGGCGCGCCGCCCACTATTCCATTCTGGTTCGGCGAAGCGCCCGGCAGGAGCAGCGAATTGTCCCAATGCGTAGCGGAACTGCTGGACGGAGTCGCAACACGCACCACCGATGGTGGAGGCGCTGCGAAAGCGTGGCTCGCGAATGTCCCGGGCGGTACCGGCGAAGCCGCGCGGCAAGCCGTCGAATACCTCGAGGCGGCGCAAGCCACACTGGGCGCCCTTCCGGGCGCCGGGCGGTTCGTGATCGAACGTTTTCTGGATGAGCTGGGCGACATGCACGTGGTGATTCACTCGCCGCTGGGTTCACGTTTGAACCGTGCATGGGGACTGGCCCTGCGCAAGCGCATCTGCCGTAAATTCAACATCGAACCCCAGGCGGCCGCCCTGGACGACAGCATCGTCATTTCCCTGGGACCCGGGCACAGCTTCCCGCTGAAAGACATTGCCGGCTGGCTCCAATCCTCTACGGTGCGCGGCCTGCTGGTCCAGGCTGTTCTGGATTCACCAATGTTCCCGACTCGCTGGCGGTGGACGGCGACAACGGCCCTGGCCATTCTCCGCAACCGGAACGGTGAGCGCCGCCCCGCACAGTTTCAGCGGGGCGACGCCGAGGACCTCATGGTAGCGCTGTTCCCGGATGTGGTGGCCTGCGCGGAAAACCTGGCCGGCGACCGCGAGATCCCGGATCACCCCCTGGTCAACCAGACCCTGGACGACTGTCTCACTGACTTGATGGACGCCGAAGGACTTGCGCGGCTGCTTGAGTCGTTCGAGGCTGGCGAGACAACGGTGCATTTTGCCGAACCCACTTCGCCTTCGGTGCTGGCGCAGGAAGTCATTACCGCCAAGCCCTATGCATTCCTGGATGACGCGCCGGCTGAGGAACGGCGAACGCAGGCGATTCGCACCCGCCATCTTCTGGATGTCGAGGACGCCGCAAGATTGGCCCGTCCGGATCCCCAGGCGATCGCGGAGGTCTGTGCGCAAGCCTGGCCGGAGCCTCGCGACGCGGATGAACTGCATGACGCGCTGAACGTGGCGGGCTTCCTGACCGAAGAGGAGGTGGACGAGTACCAGGATCTTCTCGAAGAACTGACAACCCAGGAGCGGGCAGTGCAGGTCGTCACGGAGCACGGCCGCGTCGTTTGGGGCTGCATTGAACGCCGCAGTGAATTGATTGCAGCCTGCGTCTCGGGGGGCGCCGAGGCAGCCTTGGCGGTGCGGGAACTCTTGCGCAGCCGGTTGGAAGTATTGGGTCCGGCAACGCAAGCCGAGCTCGGCCTCCCACTCGATCTGGACCCCCTGGTGACGGCAACGGCGCTGACGGCGCTGGAAGGCGAGGGCTTCGTTGTCCGAGGACGCTTCCGCAGCAGCACGGATTCAGAAGATGAAGCCCGGGAAGAATGGTGCGAACGTGGATTGCTGGCGCGCATACACCGGCGCACATTAAAGACTCTGCGGCAGCAGATCCGCCCGGTTACCGCGGCCGAATTCACCGCTTTCCTGTTTGATTGGCAGGGATTGTCCCCAGAACGCAGGCAAGGCCCCGAGAGTCTTCGCCTTGCGATGTACCGGCTGGAGGGCTGCTCCGCCCCTGCGGCTGCCTGGGAATCAGGCGTACTGCCGGCGCGCATCGCGGATTTTTCTTCCGCGATGCTGGACCAGGTAATGGCCTCCGGGGAATGGCTATGGAAACGCGCCGATGCTCCGCCGCCAAAATCCCACGGGCGTCTGGCCGTGAACACGCCAATCTGTATTCTGCGGCGGGAGCACTGGGAGTATTGGCCCTCACAGACTGCGTCATTGGAACATCTCTCCTTTGGAGCCCGTACCGTCTTCGACGCGCTGCGCGAAGGAGGGGCCGATTTCTTTACCAGCCTGGTCAGGACTACCGGCATGTTGCGCTCCCAGGTCGAAATGGCGCTGGGTGAGCTGGCGGCGGCAGGGCTGGTGACCTCTGACAGCTTTACCGGCTTGCGCGCCCTGATCACCCGCGCCGAAAAGCGGCCCCGCTTCGGTGGACTACGAGCCCGAATGACCGGGGTCCAGGCGGCCGGACGCTGGTCGGCCCTGCCGCCTGTGGCGGAAGGGGCCCTCGACGAAGAGGAACGCCTCCAATACCTGGCCGAAGCCATGATTCAGCGCTACGGCATCGTGTTCCGAGCCTTGCTGGCGGGGGAGCGGGGACTTCCGCCATGGCGCGCATGGCTGAGGGTGTATCGCAGCATGGAGGCATGCGGCGATCTTCGCGGTGGTCGTTTCGTCAGCGGGTTCAGTGGCGAGCAATACGCCTCTCCGGCCGCCGTTGATGCGCTGCGCGCTCTGCGCCGAAGCGATTCCGGGGGCGTTCGTGCGCGGATTTCGAGCGCCGATCCTCTCAACCTGACCGGCGTGTTGTCGCCTCGGCGAATTCCGGCTCAGCAGCGAAGCTGGATTACGTTCCTTAACGGTGAGCCACAACTCGGGATTGAAGACGAAAAGACCGCTTTTTCAGCTTGATCGCGTAGAATCTGGCGCGAAAACCGGAGGGGAATATGAGCCAGGAAATTCTTCAGGAACTGTCCGGCCTGCTGGGCAGCGATCATGTGATTACTGATGATGCCGAGCGCCGCTATTACACGATGGACGTGTACAACGCGCTTGAGATGCCGATGGCTGTTATTCAGCCCGGTACGGTGGGGGAATTGCAGGCGGCGGCGAACATTGCGCTCAAGAACAACATTGCTTTGGTGCCTCGGGGCGGAGGCGCCTCTTACACCGATGGCTACCTGCCCACACGAACGCGTTCCCTGCTGGTTGAAACGTCAAGGCTGAACAGAATCGTGGAAATCAATACCACGGACATGTACGTGACCGTGGAACCGGCGGTAACCTGGGAACGGCTCAACGCGGCCCTGGCGAAGGAAAAAGTCCGCACGCCCTTCTGGGGACCGTTTTCAGGATTGAAGGCCACCGTCGGCGGCTCCACGTCGCAGAATTCGGCCAGCATGGGATCGGGAAATTACGGACTTTCCGCTGAATCGGTGCTTTCCTTCGACGTGGTACTGGGCAATGGAGAATTGCTACGCACCGGATCTGCCGCCATCAGCACATCGGTCCCATTCTTCCGCTGGTACGGGCCGGATCTGACGGGCCTTTTCACTGGAGATACCGGCGCAATGGGCATCAAGGCGCGCATCACCCTAAGGCTGATCACGCGCCCTACAAGGACCGGAACGGCGTCTTTTGGTTTCGATACCTTCGAGGGCATGTCCACGGGCATGTCCGCAGTGGCCCGCCTGGGAGTGGTTGCGGACAACTACGGTCTGGACCCGAAACTGCAGCAGGGGCAACTCACCAAGACCGACGCCGCTGACCAGGCGCGCGCAGTCTGGAACGTAGCGCGGGATTCCAGCAATCCACTGGAGGCGGTCAGCCGCCTGACCCGGATGGCGCTCGCCGGCAAGCGGTTTTTCTCCGGCTTCAGCCATTCCGCGCACTATGTCGTGGAAGGGCACGGCGCCAGCGAGATCAAGTCCAAGCTCAAACTGGTTCGTGACACCATGCGCCCGCACGGCACGGAGATCGCCAACACCGTGCCCACCGTGCTGCGGGCGATGCCCTTTATTCCCATGTATTCGGTCCTGGGCGTCAACGGCGAACGATGGGCGCCCCTGCACGGCATCATGCCATTCTCCAAAGTGCCGGAGTTTCGCCGCAAGCTGATGGCCATGTACGAGGAAAACGCAGGGCGCATGAAGGACCTTCGGGTGGACAAGGGCGCCATGTTCATGACCATCAACTCGAACGCGTTCCTGTACGAGCCCGTGTTCTACTGGGAGGACAGCCGGACAGCCTTCCACAAGCGCTTCATGCCGAAAGACTACCTGGCGACACTGCCGGAGCACGATGAGAACCCTCAAGGGCGGGCGCTTGTCGAGGAGTTGCGCCAGCGCATCTTGGACATCTTCTGGCAGGTCGGAGCCAGCCACCTGCAGATCGGCAAGACCTATCCCTACCTCAGGGGACGACTGCCAGAGGCCGAACGCCTGTTGCGGGCGTTCAAGGACAGCGTGGATCCGAACAACCTGATGAACCCGGGTGCACTAGGCCTGGACGCCGAAAGCGAGGGCGTCCCGCCGGGAACGAGGGCGTCCCGCCCTCGAAATTAACAAAGAAATCCGCACAACAACAAACGCGCCTTTCCGTCCATGAACGCAAGAACGACACTGCTGGCTTGCTGGCTATGCATCCTGCTATGCACGGCAGGCTACGCGCAGGCCGAAGGACCGCAACGCGTCGTCGGCGTACTGTTCGTAATCCACGGTGGCGCCCAGGACTGGAGCGAGCGGGGCGCATTCGATACGGCAGCGCAACTCTTTTCCTATGACCAGAACAGTGCGGTCTATCAGCGCTTTCTTTGGGACCCTCGGACCTGGACCCGTTTCATGCAGTTCGGCAATGGCCCCAAGGAAGCGCTGAAGTACGGCTTTGAGTACGACCGTATAGGCGGGCCCAGCCCTTTTTACCGAATCACTCGTTCGCAGATGCGCATGCTCGAGGACGAATTGAATGCACGTTCGGATAACCTGGGTGTGCGATTCGTGCTGGACCTTGCATCCTGGATGGCGGCCGATCCCAAGAACCACCCCTGGCCACGCCTCGTCTATGGCCCCGGCAGCCCGCAAGGGCAGCCGCTTACCTATTGCGGCCCCGCCGATTCGCCGTGGCTTGACTGTGATCCCGAACGGCACAACGTAGATGGACCCATACCCCGGCTTCTGGCGCAGGACGTCACCGAGATCCTGGCCATCGATATGACCGTGGGGGGTCCGCGTTTTTCAAAAACACATGACGTGATCCACACCTTGCGGCTGCGCCTTGCTGCCGCAGCGGGGGAGGGCGGCATTCCGGTTCCGCTGCGCTGGTTGAACGATCCCAGGGACCTGATGCGCGATTCCTATCCCGCTGAACCGGCCGGATGGACACGGTCATTGGGTCCTCCGGCCGCCGACCGCAGCGTGCCGCTCAAGGACCGCCCCAACCCCGTGGTTGCCTCTCCACTGCTTGCCTTGCTGCACGCGGAGGGGATCAGTGCGCGGTTCAATCCCGAGGTCGCCGAAGCAAAAACCGGCATCGTGCTGCTGGGCCATGCGCTGCGACGCTACGACGAGTATTTTGATCCGAAGATTGACGACACACTCACACTGCATCGCATGATCGAGAAGGAAATGCTGCGCCTGTACCCCGAACTCAAGGAGCGCCGGATCATCGGCGCCTGGGCCGGCGACATGGTGTTGAACGAATCGCTCCCCGACAACCCGGCGGGGCGTTATGAGCGAAGCCGGCCGATGCGGGGCGAGAACCTGGGTTACGCGGCACTTTACGAGCAGCCGGGCGTTCTTCCACAAGGAAAATGGGGCTTTCGCTATTGGGAGGCGCTCGATTTCCTGCGCGGCGAGGGTGTCGAGCATATCGTTGTTGCCTTCCCGCAGATCGTGACTGAGTCGGTTCTGAACATGGTTGAGGTCCCCAACCAGATCGGCAAGGAAATCGGCTACCGCAGCTGGCTCTACTACGACCAAGGTGATTACGTTCGCTATCCGGGCGCCGGGCGCCCGTTCGCCGACTATTGGGGAATCTGGGTAGAGACGGAATGCAATATCGGCGGCTCAAAGGTCCCTTGCTGCCTTGAGTTGGGCGGTTGCGCGGATGGCCGACCCTATCCGCCCGCTCGTCAGACCGCTTCCAACCGGCGACGTAACGATATGGATCCGTCGCTGGGCTTCGATGTGCCGGCCTACGGCCACCTCGGCTACGACCCGGTTCTGGGAAGTCCGTCGGAAGATGGGCCGGTGCAGCAGCAGTACCGTGGAACCTGGGCGATGTGGCGGCCCCCGAACGACGATCCGCGCATGGCCGTGCTGATGGCGAGGTTCATTGCGGATGCCATCAAGCAGCGTTAGCCAACGCCTTTCCACATCGCAATTGATGCGCAATGAATAGCTTGGCGAATGTCAGCCGGCGCGAGTTGTTGGCCGGAGCGGGAGGATTGGCCGTACTTGGCGCTCCATGGTCTTCTCTGGCGAACGCTGATCCGGCTGCGGCGCTACCGCTTGCAACGCCGCGAGATAACCTGCTTGCCCTTGTTCGAATACAGGCAAGCCTGCGCGAGGAAGACGTTCCGTGGTGGTACAGCGGCATCATTTATGGCGCCGAACATGGGAAGGCGCCCCGTCTGCTATTCGCCTTTGAAGGCATGGAGATGTACTGGATGCGCCACCTTGACCAGGGAGAGTTCGAATTGATCGGCCACACGGTATCTTTCCTTAAGGACGCCGATTCGGGTGAGTGGCTGCGCGAATGGCGCAATCCCTATACCGGCGAGTTGCTTGAAGTGCCCGCCGCGACCCAGGGCGGCGGCGCCGGGCGCGGGTTCAATTATTCAGTCAGGGGAATACGCCCGACACCATTCATCGAACAAATGCCGGAACAGCCGCCCGCTTACCGGATCCTTTCGGGCGGCGGCCGGGTCTGGCTCAGCAAGGAAACCGAGTATCCGCCCGGGATGGCTCAACCCCGGCTGCAGCGGCAGACGATGAATTGCGCCCTGGAGGAATTCAGCAACCCCGCCATCGAAAGACTGAAAACCCAGTTTGCCTCGACCGTCTTCATGCCATGGCGCAACTGGATGAAAATGGGCGAACAGCCCGGTTACATGATCTGGCACGCAGCCGGCCTCAAGCTCGACTCGGTGGACTTGCTGCCGGCGCCGTATCGCGCGCGCCTTGACGGCGAATATCCCGACAAACTGACGGCGCGCCCCCGGTAGCCGAGGACCGCCTCAAGCTTCAACCTATTGTGGCCGGCCTTCCTCGTGCTTGCCGGTTTGCAAGGCTCGAACTTCCTCCAGGTCCGTATTGCGTCCGGTACAAGATCGCGCGTGTCCGGCGATGCGGAAATCGTGAATAAAGGCGCATAGACCGCAGCACAAAGCGTGGTGAGAAAAGCAAGGATCACACGCGTGGATATCCCCTTTGTCGAATTCATGTGGTCTCGACCACGCTGCAAGCTCAAGTCAATTTCCAGCCCATCGCCCCGGCTTGATCGGGACAGGATTTTTGTTGCGCGGGTACAATAATGTGCTGGTTAGCGTGTTCTCGCGGAGACCCTATGTCCGAGTATCGGCCCCCCGTCGATGAAATGCTCTTTATCCTGGATTCCATTGCCGGGATGGAGCATGTTGCGCAGCTGCCCGGCTGCGAGATGCTCACGAAGGACCTTGCCCGGTCGGTCATGGATGAGGCTGGTGAACTGGCCTCGAACGTGCTTGCGCCACTCAACGCCAAGGGAGATCAGACCGGCGCCGCCGTGCGGAACGGGGAGGTGCAAGTCCCGGACAATTTCCGCAAGGCGTATGAAGCTTTTGTCGAAGGCGGCTGGGGCGGAATCTCGGCGCCGGAAGCTTATGGGGGCCAGGGGTTGCCGCAAATGATGTCGATGCCGGTCCAGGAAATGTGGCAATCGGCCAACCTGGCCTGGTCGCTTTGCCCGCTGTTGAGCCAGGGTGCGCTGCATGCCCTGGAACTGTACGGCAGCGAGGATCTGCGCCAACAATTCCTGCCGCAACTGGTAAGTGGGGAGTGGACCGGAACGATGAATCTCACCGAACCGCAGGCAGGTTCGGACCTGGGACTGGTGCGTTGTCAGGCAAGGCCCGAGAACGGGCATTACCGCATCAGCGGGCAAAAAATCTTCATAACCTTCGGCGATCACGATATGACCGGGAACATCCTGCACCTGGTGCTGGCGCGCCTTCCCGACGCTCCCGAGGGTACGCGCGGACTTTCGCTGTTCCTGGTGCCCAAGAGAATCCCGAACGAGAACGGTGCGCCCGAGCAACTGAACAACGTGCGGGCGGTCTCGGTGGAGCAAAAGCTCGGGCTGCACGCGAGCCCGACCTGCGTGATGAGTTATGAGGAAGCCGAGGGCTACCTGGTGGGCCAGGAGAATCAGGGCCTGCCTCACATGTTTGCGATGATGAACGATGCCCGCGTGTCGGTCGGCTTGCAGGGCGTCGCGGTCGCGGAGCGGGCCTACCAGCAGGCCCTGGAATACGCCCGGAACCGGATGCAGGGCAAGGCGCCGGGAAGCACCGAGACTGTTCCCATCCTGCGGCACCCGGACGTGCGGCGCATGTTGATGGAAATGAAGTCACAGATTTTTGCGATGCGGTCCCTTGCCTACCTGGCGGCCCAGCATACGGACTATGCTCGCCGTCACCCGGACGTGGATCAGCGTGCCTATCACCAGCGGCGTCTGGATCTGCTTACCCCTATCGTCAAGGGCTGGATTTGCGAGGTTGCCATCGAATTGACCTCGCTGGGCATCCAGGTGCACGGCGGCATGGGCTACGTGGAAGAGACCGGGGCGGCACAACACTATCGCGATGTGCGAATCACCACGATCTACGAAGGGACATCCGGCATTCAGGCCGGTGACCTCGTGGGCCGGAAGTTGATTCGTGACAAGGGCAGGGCGCTTGGTGAGTTGCTGGATGAGATGGAGGAAACCGTGTCCCGCCTGGGCTCTCTGCCGGCTGAGGATCGCGTGATCGCCGAGGCGCTGAAAGAAGGATTGGAGGACACGGCTTCCGTTGTGAAGTGGTTCTGGAATGAACTGGGCGCGGACGAGCATCTGCCCGGTTCGGCGGCCTTCAATCTGATGATGATGATGGGTTATCTGTGCGGCGGATGGCTGCACGCACGCTCCGCGCTGGCCGCAGCCGGCGATGATGACGACGCGATGCAGGCGCGCCGGGTCAGCGCGCGCTTTTATGCCGAAAACTTCATGCCGCTGGTGCGGGCCCGGGCCCGCCGGATACGCGCCGGCGCCGCCAATACCATGGCCTTGAGCCCGGACCAGTTCTGACATGCGATTCTCGACCAAACAGATTCACGCGGGCGCCGAGCCGGACCCCACGACCGGGTCGGTGCTGCCACCGATCTACCAGTCCACGACCTTCGCCCAGCCGTCGGTCGATGAATACCTGTCGAAGGGCTACTCCTATTCGCGTAGCGGCAACCCCACTGTCCGGGCGCTGGAGAAGCGTCTTAACGGCTTGGAGGATGGAGCGGACTGCACCTGTTTTTCCACCGGAATGGCGGCCATAAGCGCAGTCCTGCACGCCTTTCTCAATGCCGGTGATCACGCGATCGTTTCCCAGGTTGCGTACGGCGGTACTTACCGCGTCTGCACCCAGGTGTTCGCGCGCTTCGGAGTGCGCTTCTCTTTCGTGGATACCTCTGATCCGGACGCGGTCAGCGCTGCAATTACGCCCGAGACCCGGCTGCTTCTGACCGAAACGCCCGCCAATCCCACTCTGGCGCTTAGCGACATTGCGGCCCTGTCCGAAGTCGCCCGCGGGCATGGCCTGGTACATGTCGTCGACAACACCTTCCTGTCTCCGTATTACCAGCAACCGCTGGCTCTGGGCGCCGACATTTCGCTCCACAGCACCACCAAGTATCTCGACGGCCACAACGCCACGGTTGGCGGTGCATTGGTCGCTGCCGGCGCAGAACTGGACGAGAAGGTGCGTTTCGTCCAGAACGCCACCGGTAGCATCATGTCACCGATGGTGGCCTGGCTCACGCTGCAGGGTGTCAAGACGCTCTCGGTGCGCATGGACCGGCAGTCATCCAGTGCGATGAAGATCGCCCGGTACTTGAGCGATCATCCCGCGGTTGCAGAAGTGTGCTACCCGGGGCTTAAGTCCTTTGCCCAGCACGAGCTCGCCTGCAGCCAATCCACCGGGTTCGGCGCCATGCTCTGGTGCGAACTGAAAGGCGGTCTCGAGGCCGGCAAGAACCTCATGGATCAGGTGCAGCTCTGGACGCTGGCCGAAAACCTCGGCGCAGTGGAGTCGCTGATAACGCATCCCGTGACGATGACTCATGCGGACGTCGATCCCGAGGAACGCCGCCGTGTAGGGCTGCGAGACGGACTGGTTCGCCTCTCGGTGGGCCTTGAGGACACGCAGGACCTGATCGAAGCGCTCGACGCCGCTCTTTCCGGCAGCTGACCCCCCTGGGAACGAGGGCGTCCCCGCCCTCGGCACGAAATCGCCCACCCAAGCCGCAACCCACTCACGTCCTATAATCGGCTGCGCACCGGGAGGCGGACATTTGCTGCAAGCAACGAATCTAAAGAAGAGCTACGGCGACACCGAAGCCCTGAAGGGGCTGGATCTGACCGTGCAAGGTGGCGACATTTATTGCCTGTTGGGCGCTAACGGCGCCGGCAAGACCACAACGATCAGCCTGTTTCTCAACTTCATTCAGCCCGACGGAGGCTCCGCCCGCGTATGCGGCCTCGACGTCACCGAAGAACCACTTGAGACCAAGAAATTGCTGGCCTACATTCCCGAACAGGTCATGCTGTACGGAAACCTGACGGGACTTGAGAACCTGCGCTATTTCTCCCAGCTGGGCGGACACGACTATTCGCATGAGGAATACCACGCTTTCCTGCACCGTGTAGGCCTGGAGGCGGAAGCAATGGACCGCCGGGTGAAGACTTATTCCAAGGGGATGCGCCAGAAGGTTGGCGTGGCCATTGCGCTGGCCAAACAGGCGAAGGCGCTGCTGCTGGACGAACCAACAGCGGGTCTCGATCCCAAAGCCAGCAATGAGTTTTCGGAATTGTTGCTGAAACTCAAGTCCGACGGGGCCGCAATCCTGATGGCCACCCACGACCTGTTCCGGGCCAAGGAAACCGGCACGCGTATCGGGATCATGAAAGAAGGACGCCTGGTCGATGAACTGAGTACCGACGAGGTGTCTCACGCCGACGTGGAGAAGATCTATCTCCAGCATATGCACGCCGGCGGACACTACGCACAGGGGGATGCAAGCCCCGCCTGAACCAGAGGTAATGCCTATGATTGCTGCAATTGCACGCAAGGAATTCTCGGAAATCGTGCGGGACGGGCGGTTCAGATGGACCGCCGGCATCATGGCGCTGCTGCTGCTGACGGCAATGGCAGCGGGCTATCAGAAGTACAGCGCTTACATGGACATGCAGCGCCACTCTCAGGACCAGACCAATGCCCAATGGCTGAACCAGGGCGACAAGAACCCGCATGCCGGAGCGCATTACGGAAACTACGCCTTCAAGCCGGCGGGCCCGCTGGCCTTCTTCGACAACGGCATAAACAACTACGCCGGCACCGCCCTGTTCATGGAGGCGCACAAGCAGAATTTCGCGATCGGCCGGCCGGCGACGGACCAGAGTTCCATCGGGCGCTTCGGAGACTTGAACGGCGCGATGATCCTCCAGCTGCTTATGCCCTTGCTGATCATCTTCCTTGGGTTTACCGCCTTTTCCGGTGAACGCGAGAGTGGAACGCTGCGGCAGGTGCTGAGTATGGGCGTCAGCAACCGCCAGTTGCTGTGGGGCAAGGCGCTTGGGATCGGGACGGCGGTAATGCTGGTTGTCGGATTCTGCGTGCTGATCGGCGGCCTGGCTCTGTCGCTTACCCAACTGCATACGGAAGGCGAGGCGCTTGGCCTGCGCGTAGCGCTCATGGCAGTGACCTATCTTCTTTACGCGGCGATCTTCCTGTTTCTCACCCTGGCGGTATCGGCCTGGGCAAAGAATGCCCGCACCGCCCTCATGGTCCTGGTTGGTTTCTGGGCTTTCGTGGGATTCCTGGCGCCCAAGGCTGCCAGCGAAATCTCCAAGGCTGTGCATCCCACACCCGCGTTCGGAGAATGGATGGCCGAGATGCGCGCTCATCAGATGCGGGGGTTTGACGGCGTTCCTCCGTTTGCGCGTTTCCAACAGGAATCCGAGGCCCTGTTCGCGAAATACGGAGCGCAAAAGGTTGCCGATCTTCCCGTCTACGTAGGTGCTCTGCGTCTGCAGAAATTCGAAGAATACGACTTCCCCGTGTTTGAGCAGCATTTCGGCCGACTGCGTGATTCCTATACGAGTCAGCGGCGCTTGCAGGATCGGCTGGGAGTCGTAGCCCCGACGCTTCCGCTTCGATCGCTCTCCATGGCTCTTGCCGGGACGAGCCTGATCCGGCATATCAATTTTGCTGACGCTGCCGAAGCCTACCGGCGCACTATGGTGACAAGGGTCAACGACTACCTGGGCGTGGCCGCCGCCAGCCTGAATACCGCCTACGGCACCGGAGCCGTGCTGGTCGCGGACGAGGAGGTATTTGCCATAGTGCCCCCATTTGAATTTGAGTCCCGCGGGCTGGGAGCAATTCTTGACGAGCACGCCGGCAACCTCGTCGCCCTCGTACTCTGGCTCGCCGCAGCGCTGGGACTGGCACTGTGGGCGGTGCGTCGCCTCCGCGTGGAGCAAGACTGATGAAAGCAATAATCATTTCACATGAAACGCGCCAACTCTTTCGTTCCGGGGCGTTTCGCTCACTTCTTGTGCTGGTCGCGGCGGCTATCGCCTTTGCCGCCTGGTCAGGCCAGCGTTCCATTGACCGCCAAGTCCAGGGTGCGAGTGCAGCTGCGGCGTTTGAGGACGGCCGGCGGGCCAAGATGCGGGCCGACACGGAGAATTACGAAGCGCAAGTACAGGCGCAGGGCGGCGAATACCAGTTTGCTTCGGCGCGGCATGCGCCGGGCGCGGGTCCACCCCAGGGCACCAACGCTGGCGCGGTCGGAGCCGAGACTTCCAAGTACCTGACGCTGCCGCCAACCGGCCTGGCTTCATTTTCCATTGGACAAAGCGACATTCAGCTCAATTACGTGCCGGTCTCCATGAACCCCACGTATTCCCTCACGAACAACATCGAGCTTGAGAATCCCGTGAACCTGATGACAGGGTCATTTGATATCGGCTTCGTGGTGATCTTTCTCCTGCCGATTTTCATCCTTGCGATCAGCTACGACCTGCTCTCCAGCGAGAAGGAGAGGGGCACGCTGGCGATGATCCTGGCGCATCCGATATCCCTGAAAGAGCTGATGGCCTCCAAGATCATTGCCCGCGCGGGTGTCCTGCTTACAGGCGTGCTGGCGTTGGGGCTTGTAGCGCTGTTCGCGGTCGGTACGAACCTCGATTCAGCCGACACATGGGCACGCTTCGGTCTTTGGATATCAGCCACGCTTCTGTACTCGCTGTTCTGGTTCGCCATGGCGGTCATGGTCAACGTGTACGGCAAGAACTCGGCAGCCAACGGAATTGCCCTGGCAGGCACGTGGCTGGCGGTAGTTGTGGTCCTGCCCACCCTTGTAAGCCTGCTGGCCACTACGATCTATCCGGCGCCGTCGAGAATGGAACTGACCACGGCGGCCCGGGAAGCGCAGACCGAAGCCCAGAAAAGCTATATGGCCCGGCTGGATGAGTATTACTACGACCATCTGGAGTTCGTTCCGGAAGGCGATGAGAAGGCGACGGACTTCCTGACCGTGGCGATGGCCAATCGTAATGCCATTGAGAAAGCGGTACGGCCCCTGTACGACGAGTTCCAGGCGCAGCTGAACCGCCAGGAGAGTCTGGTGCAGCGATTCCAGTTCATTTCGCCGGCGATCATGATGCAACTGGCGCTAAACGAGATTTCCGGAACCAGCGCGAACCGCTACGAGCACTTCCTCAACCAGGCCTATTATTTTCATTCACGATGGGGCGAGTACTTCACCGTCAGGTTCCTCCAGCGCTATCCGCTCAAGCCCGCGGACTATGACCAGTTCCCGGCGTTCGAGTATCAGGAGGAAACATTCGCCACAATGCTATTGCGGCTGGTCCCATCTCTGCTGGGAATGATCGTACTGCTCACCGGAGCGCTCCTGATCCCGTTCTTGCGCTTACGCCGCTACCAGGTCGCCACCTCATAGTCCTCGTGCACCTGGGTGCGAGGGCGGTCGCGCTCTCGGGGCACGTTTCCGGCGTGTGCCAGCGGAAGCAATCTATCGTGCTTTCAGTGGGTCGACGTCTCCGCTTCGAAAGCGGTTAGCCGGTCGAAAAAGGTCATCGCGTGTCGCGCACTATCTGACCCGCAGTCCAGCGGCATGATGTGTCCACAACCCGCAACGATCTCAAGGCTCTTGTCGACGGACGCCAATACCTCCAATCCATACTGTCCGACGATTTCCACGGGGCGCTCGTGATCGTTATCGGACCAAAGCAATAGCGTTGGTACTGACATGCGCTTGAGACCTTCGATCGTTTGTTTCGATCGCTCGTCCAGACTTTGGAAATTGGCCGGTGGCATACGCTGCGCCCGGTTGTTCAGCTCTGACCACTCGCGCGCGAGATCGTCCGTGACTTTCTCGTCATTTTCCAAATTGATGAGCAGGACCTGGCGCCAGAATTCCTGTGAACGCCAGCCGTTCAGCCAGGGATCCATCGCCAGCAATAAGCGCAACGTTGCCGAGCGCTCTGATCGCCCTTGATAAGAGCCAACAGCAATGTTGCTCAGTATCAGGCCACGAACCCGCTCTGGATGGCTCGCGGCATAGGCGGTTCCAGCGCCCCCAGCGCTCGACGTCGCCACCAGAAAGAAACGCTTTACGCCAAGCTTCTTCGTGAGCGCCGAGATAATACTGAGCTCCTGTTCACTTCCGGTTCGCCCGGCCGGCGCCGGTCCGGACAATCCCATGCGTGGGCGATCGAATCGAATGACTCGATACCGTGGGTTCAACGCCTCGACCCACTCCTCCCAGTTGCGCAGGCTGCCGTAAGTGCCATGCATGAGCACGACAGCCGGGCCGTGACCCTGGTCGGTGAAATGCACGGTCTCCCCGTCGATGGTTGTGAACTGGGATTCCGCCAATCCGTAGCGGGCGCGCAGGGAATCATCACTCGGCGTCAGCCATCCGGCACGGGCAGCAAAAAAGAGCGCAGCGATTCCTGATATCAGAACCAAGGCGACGATGCTTAGCCGTTTAGTCCCTTTTGTCATGGTTCAGTCCAGCTGTTGTGCCGTTCCCTGTGCACCTACATGATCGACGGCTCTTCCACGTGCGGCTGCAGACAGCCCCTGAAAGCCTCATCTGGAGGAAGAGCCATGTTCCACAGGCGCGCCATCACCCTTTCACCGGTCATCCCGCTGGTTGCGTCCGTACACAGCCACACGGCCGGCGGCACGATAATATCTCCAGGCAGGAGGCGGTCACCGGCTCGCTCGCCGACAACGCCAGGCGCCATATCCGGTGTAATCAAATCAGTATCCGCCGGACCACCGGGCAACAGGATATTCACGTCGATACCGGTGTCCTTCAGCTCGCCTGCCCAGCACCGATGCGTGGTTTCAAGCGCTGCCTTCGAAGATCCGTAAACGGAATTCCCCGGCCGGACCATATTGTTCAGGCTGGTAGAAATGGAAATCACCTTGCCGAATTTCTGCTTCAACATGTGCGGCGCCGCAACTTTTGTCATCAAAAAGACGCCGATAAGGTTGGTCTCAAGAATGGCGCGGAATTGCTGTTCCGTGACGTCGTAGAACGGCGTGATCGTCGAAAACTTGTCTCCAAATTCTCCGTAAGACCGACCAGCGTTGTTGATCAGGACGTCGACGCGGCCGAATGCGCGAAGGGTTTCTTCCACAGTGCGGACGCAGTCCTCAGGCCGGGTTACGTCTCCGGCGACCGCAATGCACCGGCCGGAACCGGCGATGCGGTGCGCTTGGTCAAGCACCGGCGCCAAGGTATCGCTGTAGCGCCCGGTTAACGTCACTCGTGCGCCGGCGCGCAGCAATTCCCGCGCAATAAACCAACCGAAGCCACGGCTGCCGCCAGTGATGATGACGACGCGGTCCTTGAGTGACGAATGATGCAAGGCATTCAAGACCCTCTCAGTCCAGGTTCCTTGCGATTCAGCGCCCGCCGGCCCACCGGTAGGCAACATGGCGCTGCCTGCCAAGCGAAGGGAATCGGCTTGATTCATGGTGTGAGTCCTCATAGAGATATGGTCTGCCTTGTTGCTCCTGATCGCCCGGTAGGTCGACTACAGAAAAATCAGCGTGTCTAAGGCAATTGCAACAGAATTTCCAGAGCGGCCCGCTCTCCGGACTCCATTGCTGATTCCATGCCAATTTCAGCTCGCCGGGTATGCTCGCCGGCAAAGTGCACCCGTCCGTGGGGCTCGATCATGTCGTGGATGAACCTCTTCATTTGACCAGGATGGTAGGAATGCCCACAACCGTGTACGTACAGGTAGCGCCCCCAGGAATGTACACCGGTCACTTCCAGCTTTCCTATCGTTGAGGGCCGGATTCGCTCGATCTCACGGATGACGAATTCGCCTCGTTCCTTTGGCGGAAGTTGATCGAGCCGGTTCCCCTTTTGGCCAACACAGATAGCCAGGAGGCGATCCCGGCTGCCGTCGTAACCAATCGGTTGGCGAACCATGTTCAGTGCGCCGTCACTCCAGATTGATGCGTCCAAGCCATCCTGCTCCCAGAACGGCGTGCCCTTAAGCCGCATGTGTACCTGTGTATTGTTGGCGTAGGGCATCTGGCTAACCGCCTCGGCCTGGTTGCCACGCAGCGGCGGGTCAAAGGTGACGCGGCGGAGTGATCCGAAAGGCGCTGCGGCCACGGCAAAGTCGGCCTCGTACCTGGCGCCATCCAGGCAGCGTATTTCAACGCTGGCCTTCTTGTTCTCGATGTAGGCCACCGGAGACTGTAGCTTCACCACGTCGCCCAACCGTGCCGCCATGGCTTCCGCCAATCGGGATGTGCCGCCTTCGATTCGCGCCGATGTCACTGCGGCACGCTCGAACCGGTCTTTGCCGGAACCCACGTCCGTTCCGCTTAACAGCCGGCCGCGCGTCGATTCCTGGAGCAGGCGGAGCAAAGATGTGCGGCTCAGGTCAAACGGGGCCAAACCTTGATTCATGAGTCGCAGGGCGCCGGGTGAGACTCCCTTGTCCCGTAGCCAGCGATCCACGGCAATATCGTATTGCTCTGCGTCGGGCTGCAACCAATCATTCGTTGAGTCAAAGGGTGCAAATCTTTCGAGATACGCACCCAAAAGCACCGATGGCGCCAGCCCACGTTCCCACCCGACCGTATCGTTGAGCGCGTGACTTTCCCACTGGTCATTTCCGATAAGTGCGCCTTGAACAGAAAAAGCGAACGGCGCATTGATATTGGAGCCGGGAAGCAGCTTGACGCCAAGCTGCTGGCAAACATCCCGAACCCGGGCATAGAAAGGGCCGATCTGCGAAGCTCCCAATTCGGGGCGTCCCTCAATATGATCCGCAGTATAGGCTCGACCCCCGACCCGCCCGCCGGCTTCAAGCACGATGACCCTGGCGCCTTCGCCGGCCAGCACGTGTGCCGCGTTCAACCCCGACATACCCGCCCCGATGACCACGACATCGACTTTTGCGGTTTTCGCCCGCAGACCACCCGCGTGAAAAGCGGGATAAGCTGCCAGGGCGCCGACTAGTAGAGATCGTCTGGAGAGCATCACAAATCCTTGGCGGCAATCGAAGGACACCGGGGCGGAAGAACCCCGGCGTGCATGCGGTAACTAGAAAACATATGCCAGACTGACCTCGAGTTGACCAACTATGCCGGCCATGGCTGGAATGCGAACCTTAACGATTTCATCGCTGGCGTAAGTGTAAATGACGTGGTCTTGGGTCAAGGAGCTGTCCTGAAGGACTGTTGATTGAGGAGGTCGTGGGCACCCCCCTGGAAGAGACGCTTACACTTCATCTGGCGATTCAATACTTAGTCGACATCGCCGCAGGCGATTCGGTAATCGAATTTGGATCATTTGTTGGTTATCGAGAATTTCTTGCATTCAGCTCGGGCTGCCCGTAGGTTCATCAACACTGGAGCTGGTGGGGATGTATGTGAGAAGCCCGTAAATCGCCAAAGAGAGAGCATCGGATGACTCAGGCGCCGCAGGGAATTGCCATTTTGGGGTGTGGACGGATCGCAGGTTCCCACGCCACGGCGATCGCAGCTCTTGAAGGTCAAGCGCAACTCGTGGCCGTTGCGGATTCGGATTCCGGCAGGGCGGCAAGCCTGGCGCGCAAATTCGCGGTACCTTCAGTTGTCGAGAGTCTCGACGAGCTATTGGCGCTGCCGGCCGTTGACTCGGTAGTCGTCTGCACACCCAACGCCTTGCACGCCGAACAGGCCATCCAGGCGCTGTCTGCCGGAAAGCATGTACTGGTAGAAAAACCGATGGCAGAAAACGTGGCGGACGCGAAGCGGATGGCGCAGACTGCCAAGAAGTCGAATCGCATACTTGCCATTGGTCATACTTTTCGGCATACGAACGCCATTCGTTACGTTCAGGATCATCGTCATGAGTTCGGCCGCCTTCGGACGATCGAAGTCTCCTTGTGCGTCCATTGGGACGGGCCTCAAACAGATTGGTGGCGAACTCTCTCGCCCAGGGAAGGGTTGATCCTGTCCCTGTTGGCGCCCCATGCACTGGACTTCGTGCAACTGATCACGGGACAGGATCCGTTGATGGTGCATTGCCAGGCCGCTCGCTTTCAATCCGGATGGCAAGCTGAGGACGAAGCGATGATACTGCTTCGCTACCCGGCCGGTTGTCTCGCCAGTGTTCACGTTTCCTACAACCAGCCTTTCGTCATCGATCGCAAGACTTTGCATTTCGAAAACGTACTGGTACGCATCGAAGACGGCGATGAACTTTGGGTCGATGACCGCCTGGTGATGGGTAAGAGTGTGAAAGGCGCTCAGCGAATGGGGCAAAGGGACCTGCGGCCCGTGTTCGAAACCCAATTGAGGGAATTTCTAGTGGCCGTCAATGGCGAAAACAACCGTGCCGTGTTGCACGACGAGGGTGTGAGACTCACCGCCTTGCTGGCCCGCATTCTGGCGGATGCCAACCGCAACGCTACGGCGGAGTGATTGTCTGGACCGGCTTAAAAGATTGATTTTCTTGATTATTCATTCTACAATGCGGGGACTTCAACGGACTGAACGGAGCCTCGAAATGGACCTTCACTGCACTGCTTGCCACGCCCCTGTTTGCGATGCTGAACTTCCGGCGGTTGCCGCTGTCTCGGTAGAGCTTTCCCCCGCTGTCGCCGTCGAGCCTCCCTCAGCCCGCAAAGCGCAGTATGCCCACCCGGACGCCGATGTGCGGATTGCCGCCCGGGACCGCGCCGAGGAGGCACTCGATGCGCTGGAGGCGCAGATTACCGAGGTTTGGGGGCACATCAACGCGGCCACCGCGCGTTTTCTGGCCCTCGTTGCGGAGTTCGACCGCTCTGAAGGCTGGGCCCGTCACGGTCTGGCGAGTTGCGCCCAGTGGCTGAACTGGCAATGCGGCATTGGCCGAGTGGCGGCGCGCGAGAAGGTGCGCACGGCGCGGGCCTTGGCATCGCTGCCGAAGATTGCGGGCGCCTTTGGCGAGGGCCGGCTGTCGTATTCGAAGGTGCGCGCGCTCACGCGGGTGGCCACGGCGGCGACGGAGGAGACCCTGCTGCACATTGCCTTGAACGGCACCGCCGCGCATGTGGAGCGCACGGTGCGGGCTTTTCGGCGGGTGCAGCGTGAGTTCGAGCGTGACGAGGCCGAGGCCATTCACGAGCGCCGTTACCTGGACTACCGGCGCGACAGCGACGGCAGCATCACGCTTGAGGCCCGCCTGGTGCCGGAGGTGGGCGAGTTGCTGCTCAAGGCGCTTGAAGCCGCCGAAGCACAACTTGAGGAGCGGGGCGAGGATGCCGAGAGAGCCGAGGCGCAACCCAATGTGAAGCCCGGGGACATTGAGCGCGCCGAGGCGGCCCAGTCTGCGATTCCGGCATGCGGAAGTGTTTCCGCGGAAACACCCCCTCGGAGCGCCGGTCAGCGGCGCGCGGACGCTCTGGGGCACATGGTCGAACGGTTTCTTGCCGGGGGCGGTTCACGTTCGGCCGCCGGCGCTCATGAACTGGTGGTGCACATTGCCCACGACGCGCTGCGTGACGTTCCGGAGAGCAGCGGCGCGGCCTTTGACCACGGCGGCGGTGTGGCGGTGGAGACGGCGCGGCGGCTGGGCTGCGACGGCGCCTTGCTGGGGGTGGTTGAAGGCGCGCAGGGCGAGCCGCTGGCGGTCGGGCGCAGGACACGCGCCGTGCCGCCGGCGATTCGGCGCGGGCTGCGCCTTCGCGACGGCGGCTGCCGCTTTCCCGGCTTTATGTGGCGCACATGATTATGTGGCGTACCGCTCCCAAGTCCTGGTTTTAATTGGAATTTCAGGTGCGAATACGCCACATAACGTTTTCAGCGTTCGAGGAGCGCCATGATCTCGCTGGTTGGTTTGAAGCGTTTGGTCGCATCGGCTGATGCGACGTTCGCGGATTCCAACGCTCTTCGCTTCATCTCAACGTCAGCCTCGAGGTAGTCGTGGGTGGTCCGGATACTTGCGTGGCCGAGCCATGACCGTATGGAGGCGAGATCGACGCCGGCCTGCAGCAAACGCATCGCGGCGGTGTGACGGAAGCTATGCGGTGAAACGGAATGCCGGTGAAGCGTCGCGCATTCCGCCGATGCGGTTGCGGCCGCCCGCCGGACGATATGCGTAAGTCCAAAGCGTGTTAGACGAATCCCCTGGGCATTGACAAAGATAGGCACGTGTCCATGCGGGTCGAGCTGATGTTCCTCAATCAGGTTGCGCAGGACGGCTATCAGGTCATTGGCGAGCGGCAGCACGCGCTGCTTCGATCCCTTGCCGCGAACAAGTACCTGGGAAGGGGCGCGCAGGGTGAGATCGGCCGCGTTGACCCCGAGCGCTTCGGAAGCGCGAGTGCCAGTATGCAAAAGGAACAGCAACAGGGCATAGTCGCGCCGTCCCTGTTTGGTGCGACGATTCGGAGCGGCCATTAATGCCTCCACCTCGGGGGGTCGCAGGAACGCAACGACGCGCTTCTCGGCGCGCTTGGGACCAATGTTCAAAATGCGATGGCAAAGCGCGAGCGCGTCGGGCTCGGCGTAGGCGACATGCTGGAAGAAGGAATGAACAACGGCCAACGTTGGGGGGATGATGGTCATGCCTTCGATTGTTTTTGGCCGTTTGCTTGGAGAGCGGCTGGTGGAGTTTTGATGCGGCGTAGAACGGTCATCGGGGCCTTGATCGGCAGTGCGATGGTAGGACGCGGGAAGTTCTTGGGCGCCGCAACGGGGCAAGGAGAAGAAACGGTGAAGACCAGCAATGCCCGCCACGCGGGTGTGGGAGAGGAATGGACAGGCGCCCCAGCCCTGGCGGGCGGGAAGGGCTATGCGCAGTGCCGGCTCGGAGCGTTGCACTACCGGCGCTTGCGTGGGCGCTCCGGCGGCGAGCGCAAGCCGGCAATCCTGTTGTTGCATCAAACGCCGTTCGGCTTCGCAGAATGGGTAGACATACAACCCCTGCTGGCCGAGATGGGCCATGACACGATCGCTCCGGATAATCCGGGTTACGGGATGTCGGATCCGCCGCCGGACTCGGTAACGATCGCTGATCTTTCAGACAATCTGGTTGATCTTCTTGATCATCTGAACGTGCAGCGGGTTGCGGTGGCCGGGCATCACACCGGCGCCGCAATGGCCGCCTCGTTCGCGGCGCGCCAACCCGACCGCACAGTATGCGCCGTGCTGCATGGTTGTCCAGTTTATGACGCGGCCGAGCGGGAGTCCAGGCTCGCGCAACCTACGCCACCGGTTGCGCTGCGGGAGGACGGTTCGCACATGGCGGAAATATTCTCTGCAATTCACGCTCGCGCGCCAATTCCGCGCGGGCTCTCGACGGCCACCTGGGGGACGCTGGGCGCATGGTGGGCCGGCTTCGACACACCCACTTATCGCGCTGTTTTTGCGAACGACATGGCGGCGGATGTGGACAGCATTCGGGCGCCGACACGAATCCTCACAGACGCTGGAGACAGCCTTCACGAGCAGGACAGGGAGATGGCGGACCGCCGGGCTGACTTCAGCCTGGAAGTCTTTTCCGGCGGCGGTTCCTTTTCGTTGATGCTGGATCCGCAGAGGTGGGCCGAGCGGGTTGCGGCCTTTGTCTCCAGTGCTTCCCCGTAGTCGCGCCCGCAGCGCCATCATTTTGACTGGTTCTTCGTTTCCTCCAGGTGCCCTGTATGCCCCATAACAATCCTCCGGCATCAATTGATTCCGGTGTGCCGACACCGGGTGAGCTGGCCTCGGCAGCCGAGAAGCTCGCTCCGCTTGTTCGTGAGAATGCCGTCCGCTCCGAGCAACTGCGGGACCCTGTCGCCGAGGTCGTGAAGGCGCTCCAGACGGCCGGGCTTCACAAGCTGTACAGGCCGCGCCGTTACGGGGGCTACGGTCTCGACTGGGGTCCTCATTTCACCGTGGGTGAACGCCTGGCGCGGGAGTGTGGATCAACCGGGTGGCTGGTGTCGCTGGTCTTTTCCCATGTGATGTTCGCAGGCCGGTTTCCGCCGGAGGCTCAGGAGGAGTTTTTTGCCAGCGCTGGCGACGACGCCGTGCTGGCGACCGGCTCCGCCGGTGGAGGCGCCATTCGCCGCGAAGGTTCCGACTGGCAGCTGACAGGGCAATGGGCGTTTGTCAGCGGCATAAACATAGCTAGCGGCGTGATGGTCGTTGCTCGCGAAGACCTCAACGGCCCGATCTCACACTTCGCGTTGCTGCTGCCGCGCGAGTATCGAGTCCTCGACACCTGGAATGTCGAGGGTCTGCGCGGCACCGGCAGCCACGATGTCGTGGTCGAAGGTGCGCTTTTGCCGGCACGGCGCGTTCTGACCATGGAAGAGTTTGCCAGCATGGAACCGCCGGGCGCAGTGATTGCAGAAAGCTACGTACACCGCGTTCGCACTGCTCCCTATCAAAAAAGCTGGCTTGCGGGGCCGCTGCTCGGCACCGCGCGGGGGGCGCTGGAGTCCTATTGTGCGCAGACTCGATCTCGTACCGGAAGGCTCCTGGGCGAATCGATCGTGTCGCAAGTGCCGGTCCAGGTTCGCGTCGGCGAAGCGTGCGCGCAGCTCGACGCCGCAGAGTTGCTGTTTGGGGAAGTGATCAAGGACCTTCATGCTGCCGGCGCGGCGGGGGAGGAGATTGGCGGCGAACGGCTGCTGCGCCTGCGGCGGCTGGTGACATTCGGGTCGCGGCTGTGCGCGTCCACGGCGGATTCCCTGGCGGCCATGATGGGCGTCACGGGGCAGAGGGCTTCCAATCCCGTGCAGCGGCTGTACCGCGATTGCCGGGCCGTAGCCACCCACATCGAGGTCAACTGGGATCATTCCATGGCGCCGACGGGCAAGGTTCGGCTCGGCGTGCCGACCGGAGACCCGTTGATTGACGACGGACCTGACTCAACGGGCGCCGCAACATTACTCGGGACGCAGATCTGATGACCTTGTCCCTGCCGCGGGTCGCGCTCGGGTGCATGGGTTTCGGTTCCAGCAGCTGGCGGCCCTGGGTACTTGATAGGCAGGAGTCCCTGGAGCTACTGGCTCAAGCACTCGAGCTCGGGGTCACCTTTTTCGATACCGCCAACGTCTACTCCACCGGGCGCAGTGAGCGCGTGCTCGGGCGCATGTTGCGCGAGGCTGCGGCGCGCGAGCGAGTCACAATCGCAACAAAACTCTATTTTCCCGTCGGTAATGGCGAGATGGGCCTTTCGGCGCGCAACGTGATTACGTCATGCGAGGCATCACTACGGCGCGTGCGTGTCGAGACCATCGATCTGCTGCAGATACACCTCTATGACGATCAAACCTCCGTCGAAGAAACGATGGAAGCGCTCGGCCGGCTGGTGCGAGACGGCAAGGTTCGCCACCTGGGAGCGTGCAATCTGCGCGCCTGGCAGCTGGCCAAGATGAATTTCACGGCCCGAGCCAACGGCTGGCCCCAGTTCGAGGCCATGCAGGTCCACTACAACTTGCTGTACCGCGAGGAGGAACGTGATCTCCTCCCGTTCTGCGCAGATCAGGGGATCGCCGTGTTGCCCTGGAGCCCGCTGGCACGCGGGCGGCTTGCGCGTCCGCGTGCTCCAATATCGACTCCCCGAGGAAGGACGGACGATGTCGCTGAACAGTTGTATGGCGCGCCGCGCGACAAGGTGCTCGATGTGTTGGCGCAGGTGTCGGATGAGTACGGCATCAAACCCGCCTGCGCCGCCCTGGCCTGGCTGTGGACCCGGCCATCCGTAACGACCCCGGTCGTCGGCGCGACCCGTCTCGAACACATTGAAGATGCGCTGGCCGCGGCCAACACGTCGCTCCCCGATGCGGTGCTGAGCCGGCTGGATAACGCCTATAGCACCCGTCCGTACCTTCAGCTGCCGGACACGGCCAATAACCAGACCGTGCTGGAAGCAGTCGAGTGACCCTGCTTCCGGGTCTGCTTTGGCTGTGCATAGCCGTGATCGTCGTGCTGTCGGTGGTCAGACCGGGAACCTGAGAGCGGGAGCCCATAGCCCGCCGTGTCGCGCAATCGTCAGCGGTGGTGAAGCTCCAGGACGTCGCCGTCGCGTATCAGGTGGCGGGGGCTGACCTGCTGGCCGTCATAGACGTTTTCGCCCCAGATGCGGGCAAAACGCAGGCTTCCTGCGATCTCCTTGTGGACCAGCGTTGCCAATTCGCTGACGGTGGCGCCGTGGCGCAAGGTAAAAGGCCGGCCCAGGTCGGGAGGTTTGCCGGGAGTCTTTGTATAGGCGCGTACCACTCCAAGGCCCTTGAACAGAAAATCAGGAATGCTCTCAAGGTTCTCACCCGTCCTGGCGGAAACGAGGATCGCCGGATAGCCTAGTTTGCGGCGCAGGCCGCTCAAGACATTTTCATAATCTCCAAGATCGCACTTGTTGGCGACGAGCAGGGCAGGGAGGCGTATGCGAAACAACTCCTCGAATGTGTCCTGCTGCTTCGCACGCCGTTTCTTGCGGCGCGGTTTCCCGGCGCCTGGCAGCCCCGGCCATTTGGCGACAAAAGTCACGCGCTTTTCCGCCATTTTCTCGACAACGATTTCGAATTCCTCTGCCCAATCCGGGGATGCGATGTCCACCACCAGGAGAGCGGCGTCGGCGGGTTGCAATGCGGTTCCGAGCCAGGGTTGCATCCGCTCCTGCGCCACAGGCGGCAGGTCGACCAATTGAAAGTAGATGTCGTTGTAAGGGGCCATGCCGGGAATCGGAGTATCGGTGGTATGTGGCCAGGCGCCTACGGTGGATTGCGATCCGGTCAGGGCGGAGTGCAACAGGGACTTGCCGGAATTCGGAGCTCCCAACAACGCTACCTGGGCAGCCCCTTCGCGGCGCACCGCATGGGCAGGGCCGGAACGTGAACCTCCCTTGCGGGGTGCGGACAGCTCCGTTGAAAGCTGCTTGATGCGCGTCTTGATGTCCCTCTGGACATGCTCTGTGCCCTTGTGCTTGGGAATCAGGCGCAGCATTTCGCGCAGGCAACGCAACCGGTCCGATGGTTCCCTGGCCTCGCGAAACGCCTGCTCGGCTTTCTTGTATTCCGGCGTCACGTTGGTAGGCATGGCGGCGGAAAGTTTACCCTTGTAGATGCGGTTCAAGGATAATGGCGCCCATGATCGGAACAAGCGGGCTTTTTCACGTCATTGATACCCGGCAATTCGACCGGCCGATGCTTGACCGTTTGTGCCAGCTGGCGACCCACATACGAGCATTGGCCAAGACGCCTGCCGGCTCGAACAAACTACTGGGACTGGCGCCCAACCGCCGCGCCATGCTCTATTTCACACAGCCGTCCACGCGAACCTTCCTTTCCTTCAACAGCGCCTGCCATATCCTCGGCATGCAGACCAGCGAAATCCGCAATCCCTCCATTTCATCGGAAGTAAAGGGAGAAACCTTCGAGGACAGCATTCGGACTTTCAGCTCCTATGCCGACGTGATCATCATGCGAACGCCGGAGGGGGGCAAGGCGGCGCGCGCCGCCGAACTGATGGATTCCATTCCGCGGCCGGTGCCGGTCATCAATGCCGGAAGCGGCCCCGATCAGCACCCCACCCAGGCCTTACTGGACATTTACACGCTGGAGCGGAGTTTCGAAGAGCGCGGGGGCATCGACGGCAAGACCATCGCCATCATGGGAGACTTGAAGCGCGGCCGCACCGTGCGTTCGCTCAGCTACCTGATGAAGAACTACAAGGATGTCCGCCTGCGCTTCGTGGCGCCTGAGGGCTTCGAGATCAAGCGGGACATCCTGGAACACCTGGATACACACGGCGTGGCTTACGAATCCACCAGCCGATTGGAGGATGTCTTAAGCGAACTGGACGCCCTGTATGTCACGCGCCTGCAATCCGAATACGACGAAGCGGACGAGCCCGACGCCCCGGACTTTGCCTCCTACTCAATCGGCCCTGAACAATTGCGGGACTTTCCGGCAGAGGCAATCGTGATGCATCCCCTGCCGCGAGGTCCCGAACTCGATCCTGCAATCGATAACGACCCCAGAGTCATGTACTGGCGGCAGGAACGCAATGGAATGTGGATGCGGGTCGCATTGCTGGCGATGATTTTCGGTCTTGACAGCGATCTGGATGCAAATTGAAATTGATAAGAAAAATAGGTTTAATTTCTATAACACTGATATCTTTATTATTATTGATATCTCTTCTTGCATATTTCGGGCTGCGCAGCAGCAATATTCCCTTGCGTTCCGGCCCGCCCGAAGAGGCGGTTTCACTGCCCATGCTGGACGCACCCGTAACGGTCAAGCGTGACCGCTACGGAATCCCATACATCTACGCACAGACACTGGCCGATGCAATTCGGACTCAGGGATTCGTCACCGCCCAGGATCGTCTGACCCAAATGCTTCTGATTCGCGAGGCTGCTAACGGACGCCTGTCGGAACTGCTTGGAAGCCCGGGGACCGGCAACGACTTGAGCATACGGGTGCTGGGGATCAACCGTCTGGCTCGGCAGTTCGCGGCGGCCATGGAGTCTCCCAGCCGCGAATTGCACGAGTGGTACCTCGAGGGTGTTAACGCCTACATAACGACGCAGGATAGCGAATTCCCCCTGATAGTTCGTATGTACGGCGGACGTCCCGCGCCCTATACCCTGGAAGACATTTGCGCGCACTACCTCCTTCAGGCCTACGACCTTACCGAGAATTGGCGGTCCGAATGGTTGGCCCAGCGACTTGTGGATCACCTGGGCCGCAAGAAGGCCGCACAGATTTCTCTTGTGAGTTTCAACCCCGATGACGGCAGTGAGTGGTCGTCCGACTACGCGCTTGCGCAGGAGAAACCGCTGCTGTCACCTCGCGAGCAAGCGCAAACTCAGGCAAGCTCGGTTGGAGGCTCCAACAGCTGGGTGATGTCCGGGACACGCTCGGCTGGAGGGAAGCCGATACTGGCAAACGACCCGCACCTTGATGCCCGCCGGCTCCCCGGTATCTGGCACCCCGTCGCCCTGATTACGCCCGAATGGCGAGCGGTGGGCGTGGCAGCGGCAGGCTGGCCGGGGCTTGCCGTGGGAAGGTCGAACTACATTGCCTGGGGAGTAACCAATTCCGCGGCAGATATTGCCGACCTGTTCATAGAACGGCCGGACCCCGATCGGGAAGGCCATTACCTGGAAAGGGACGAATCACTTCCCTTCGAGGTGATCAACGACACTATCCGGGTGCGGGATCCGAGTTCACCCGGTGGGATTCGCGAGCGCGCAATCAGGATTCGGCGCACCCGGCGCGGCCCCCTGGTGTCCGATTTTCTGATCACGGACTCACACCGCCGAGCCGTATCGCTGCGCTGGAGCGTTGCGGAAAACATTGGGAAACAGGTAGGCGTCGATCGATTGATGCTGGCGAAGGATGTTGCCGAAGCCGGCGAAGCAATCCGGGACATCGTCGGGGCCCTTAACTACAACGTAGCGGACACCAAGGGGAATATTGCCCACTTCACCTCCGGCCATGTTCCCGTTCGACTTCAGGGGGACGGCGCCATTCCCTTGCCGGTTCTGGATGGTCAGGACAACTGGACGGGATTCTTCCCCTTCGAGCAGGCGCCCTCGTCACTGAATCCGCCGCGCGGGTGGGTGGGTAACGCCAACAACCGGACAGTACAGGGAACGTTCGACGGCATCTGGAGCAGCTACTCGGCCCCATCCTGGCGCTACCGGCGCATGCTGGAGCTGTTTGAGAATGAGCGAATACTTTCTGCCGAAGACCACTGGCTGGCGATCATCGACACGAAGAACACCCTGGCCAGTGACCTGGTTCCGGTTTTCCTGGAAGCACTTGAGGAGTCTCTCGAGACCGCGGCGGCTGCCGAAGTACTGAGCAGCTGGAACTACCGCGATGACGCGGATCAAGCTGCGCCGGCGCTATTCCAGGTGATGATCCGGGACCTGGTGGCGAAGATATTTGCCGACGAACTGGACACCCTGTTCTGGAGCTACGAAGGCTCTACGTACTTCTGGCAGGAACGTGTTCACAGGATGCTGATGAACGGCGACTCAGACTGGTTCGACAACACAAACACACCGCAGCGCGAAACCCTGGATGACCTGATCCGGGCGGCAGCGATGGATGCCTGGGCGCAACTTGAGCACAGTCTGGGCGAGGATCCGCAAGACTGGCGCTGGGGCGATCTGAGCCGCTTGAGGTTCTCCAGCCCGATTCCCGTGCGGAACCCTCTCTTGAGTCGATTTCTTGGGGGTGGGGATTTTCCGCGGATCGGCTCGCCCGAAACCCTGTGGGGGTCCTACGGCGATCCCGATGGCGGCGCGTGGGCCATTGATTCCCTACGCTTTGTGGCCGATCTGGGCGATCCGGACAAGGTGCTGGCGGTCATTCCGGGCGGCGTCAGCGGACGGCTGCTCGATCCACATCTCAACGACCAGCTACCACTATGGCTGTCCGGCGAAATCAACTACTGGTGGTTTTCCGACGAGGCCATCAATGCCAACATGCACCAGGAGATTACGTTTGCGCCATGAGAGAGCCGTATTGCACTATCTCCTGCTGGCACACGCAGATGATTGCCGGGTGATTCTTAAACGCCGACTTTCGGGAGATCGCGAATGCTGAGGAAGATTGGTATTTCGCTCATGGCGCTTGTGCTGGTGGTCGCTCTCGCCGCGGCCGCCAGCCTCGCCTGGCTCAAAAGCAGCAATATCCCGGACCGGGATCGGGACATCGACAACCCCATGGTCCTTGGAATGCTGGATAGCGAAGTTCGCGTCAAAAGGGACCGGCAGGGCATTCCATACATCTATGCCGACACGCTGGCAGACGCGATTCGCATACAGGGATTCGTCACCGCCGAAGACCGCCTGGCGCAAATGCTGCTGACCCGCGAATTGATTCACGGGCGGCTGGCGGAACAGATCGGGGTGGCAGGGTTGCGCAGCGACACCTTGATCCGCGTTATGGGGCTACCTCGCCTGGGAAGTGTGTGGGCACAACAGTTGGAGTCACCCAGCAGGGAACTGCACGAATGGTACTTACAGGGCGTCAATGCCTACATCGCGACCCAGAGCGATGAATTTCCGCTGGCGGTGCGGCTCTCCGGAAAAGCGCCGGAGCCTTTCACGCTGGAGGACCTGACAACGCAATACCTGTTCATCGCCTTTAACAGCACCGGCAACTGGCGCGCGGAAATGCTCAGCCAGGCGCTGGTCGATCACCTCGGCGCCGAAAGGGCCGCGGATATCTCCATGTTGACTGTCAATCCCGACGACGAGAGTGAATGGGCTTCGGATTACAGCCTGGCGAAGAACAGCTCCCCGTACGGGATGCCGGCGAGCTTTCCGCAACTGCCGGAGCCTTCGGATGGTTCCAACAGCTGGGCAACCTCGGGCCCACGATCTGCCGGAGGGGCTCCGATTGTGGCCAATGACCCGCATATCGACTCGCGCAGACTGCCCGGTATATGGCACCCCGTAGGACTGATTACGCCAGAATGGCGCGCAGTCGGCGCCGCGGGTGCGGGCCTGCCGGGAGTGGGGATAGGGCGCTCCAGTCATATTGCCTGGGGCGCAACCAATGCCTACTCGGACATCGCTGACCTGTTCATCGAACAGGACGATCCCGACCGGCCGGGACACTACCTGGAAGGTGAGCATTCGGTTCCCTACCGGGTCGTGGAGGAAGTCATCCGCATACGCGACCGCAATGCTGCCGGAGGCTATCGCAAACAGCTATTGAAAATCCGCAACACGAGGCGCGGACCCGTCATTTCCGATCATGGATTGACCAATGACGATGGCCGGGTGTATTCCTTGAGGTGGAGTGTGGCGGAGCACATCGGCCCGCAGGTCGGCAATGAGCGAATCATGCTGGCGCGCGATACGTTTGAAGCCGGCGAGATCATCGGTCAGATCAATGCGCCAAACAACTACACCGTGGGCGATACGCAGGGGAATATCGCCCACTACACGGCGGGCCATGCGCCGGTGCGGCGCAGGGGCGACGGGGCGCTGCCTGTTCCGGTTGTGGGTGGTGAAGATGACTGGCCGGCTTTCGTCCCCTTTGGCCGGGCCCCCACTTCTGTCAACCCGCCCCGCGGCTGGGTCGGTAACGCCAACCACCGCACGGTCAGTGGCGACTTTGAGGGACACTGGACCAGCTACGTGGCGGCTTCCTGGCGTTACCGGCGAATGCAGGAGCTGTTCGACGGGGACCGAGTGCTTTCCGGCCGGGACCACTGGGCTGCGATTAACGACACGCTCAACCCGATGGCTCGCGGCCTGGCGCCGCTAATAATCCAGGCCCTGGAGGCGGACCCCCAAACCCAGGCCGCCGCCGAGGTGTTGCGCGGCTGGGATCTTTATGACGAACCGGAACGGGCGGGAGCGGCGCTCTTTCAGGTCATGATGCAGGATCTCGTGGTGCGAGTCTTCGAAGACGAGTTGGGCAGGGAGCTCTCAAGGCAATACGCGTCCGATATCTATTACTGGCAGGAACGCCTCTACCGCATGTTGCTGGCCGGGGAGTGGGACTGGTTCGACGACGTGCGAACGGAAGAGGTGGAGGGCCGTGATGAACTGTTTCGAGCGGCGGCCCGCCGTGCCTGGTTCTTGCTGGAACTGCTGCTTGGCGATGACCCCGGGGAGTGGCAATGGGGGAACTTGAGCCGGTTCAGGTTCAGCAACCCCTGGATCCCCGGCGAACTGGCGGACCGGCTGCTGGGCGGCGGTGACTACCCCGGCCGCGGATCGGGCGAAACGCTGGGCCGCGCGCGTTTTCGGGGGCAGGGAGACTACGATCCCCGCATCATTGATTCGCTGCGTTTCGTGGCCGACCTCGCTGACCAGGACAAGGTCCTGGCGGTGATTCCAGGCGGCGTCAGTTCCCGGCTCTTCGACCCGCACCTGAACGACCAACTTCCCACCTGGCTTTCCGGCGAGATCGGATACTGGTGGTTTTCCGATCAGGCAATTGCCGCCGATACCGAAAAGGAAATGAACTTCAAACCATGAGACTTAACTTCAAGTTTGCTGCGATCCTTGCTGCCCTGGCGGCAGTCGCCGTTGCACAAGGCCAGGAGCGCCGCGGGGAGACACTTTGCGACACGGGCCTCTTTGAGATTCGCGCCGACTATGATGGCGCCCGGGCCAACGCCTGCCGCGTATTCAACGAGCGGGGCGTGATTCTCACCATCGATCCCGAGGACGCTCCTCCGATCAATGGCAGTCCCTGGTACGGATTCCAGGTGCTTCCCAAGAACCCGGAAGAACAGGGAACCATCGTGGTGACTTTGCGCTACTCCGACAGCAAGCACCGCTATTGGCCGAAGATCAGCAGTAACGGCAAAGACTGGACCCGCCTGGCGGAACGGCACTGGCTGGTGCACGAGGACGGTCGGGCAACCATGGAACTGAAACCCGGGAAGGAAGGACTGTACGTTTCCGCACAGGAGAACCTGGGACTGGATTTCTATGCCGCCTGGCGCCGGAAGGCAGCCGAGAAGCACCCGGGTCTTGAGTGGCGCAGCATTGGGCAATCGGAAGTTGGACGGGAAATTCATGCTGCCCAGACCGAGCCGGAAGCTCCCTATTACCTGCTCTTCATTGGCCGTCAGCACCCCCCGGAGATTCCGGGAGCTCTCATGTTCACCACATTTGCGGAACGACTGCTCAGGAATCGCGAGCGGGCCTGCGAAGATCCAGCTTCCAGGTCCTGTGAGTTCTACCGCAACCACAATCTGGTACTGATCCCCAACCTCAATCCCGATGGCGTGGCTCTCGGCCATTGGCGGCACAACCTCGGCGGCACGGACCTGAACCGGGATTGGGGCCCATTCAGGGAAAAGGAAACCCGGGCCGTGAAACGGCTGGTGGACAACCTTGAAGAGACCGGGCATGAAATCAGGGTCATGCTGGATTTTCACGGCACCTGGCGCAACGTCTTCTACGTGCAGACCCTGGAGGATACGACCAACCCGCCGGCCTTCGCATCCCGCTGGCTGCGCCTGGCGCGCGCCAGCGGCTTTGCTTACGAATTCGAGCGGGCGCCGCGGCCTTCAGGGGAAAGGGCAATCGCGAAAACGTATTTCTACCGTCGTTTCAGCGTGCCTTCCATAACGGTGGAAACGGGTGATGATACGGACCGGGCTGAGATTGCCTCCACCGCCCGGGTCCTCGCCGACGGGCTGGCAACGGTGCTGGGAGGCGGGGCTGGTCCTCTCGCCGGCCGCAGGGGCGCCCAATGCCCGGATTTCTTCTGCTACATGGTGCAGGTCAACAAGGCCTCGTTGGTCATGCTGCTCGAGGAGCGCCTCATAGGTCGCCGAGAGGCGGAGAAGATCGCAGCAGCAATCCTTCAGTTGCAAGCTGAACAAGAGCTCAAAGGGGCGCCGCGGACGCCCAACTATCTCCCATTCGAGCAAAGGCTGATCGAGCTGGCGGACGAGAGCGTCAGCAATCTGCACCTGGGACGCTCGCGCCAGGACCTGCACGGCTCGACTCGCCGCATGCTCATCCGCGACAAGTGGCTGCGATTGGCCCACGGCGCCCTTCGTTCACGGGCTGCACTGCTCAATCTTGCCGAGCAGGAGGCCGGGACGCCGATCCCGGCTTATACCCACGGGGTGCAGGCACAGCCGACTACGCTGGGGCATTACCTGCTGGCTTTCTCAGCCAATCTAGAGCGCGACATGCAGCGATACCGCGAGGGCTATGCGCGGATGAACCAGAGTCCATTGGGTTCGGCCGCGCTCGGCGCCTCCGGGTTCGCATTGAACCGCATTCGCCTATCGGAGCTGTTGGGCTTTGACGCGCCGGTGGACAACAGTTACGACGCCAACCTGGTGTCATCGGGCGACCTTCGCAGGGAATTGGCCGGCATCCTGGCGCTATCCGCCGTTCCAATCGGTCAGCTGGTGGAGAACATTCACACCCAGTACCACAATCCCCGTCCCTGGATACTGCTGGACCGTTCTGCGGTCGGGATTAGCACGATCATGCCGCAGAAACGCAACCCGCGCCCCCTGGACCAGGTTCGCAGCCAGGCCAGCATCGTGCTGGGCAATGCGCAAACACAACAGTTACTGGCGCACAACACCAACACAGGAATGCATGACTACCGTGAAGCGACCCCGATCCTGGAGCTGGCGGACGATGGCGAGTTGATGTACCGGCGGTATTCGCGATTGTTTGGCCTGCTGCGCGTGGACCGGGACCGGGCCCTAGAAGAATTGCTGCGTGGCTTCTCGACCATGACCGAAGTGGCCGACATGCTGGTCCGCGAAGCCGGGCTGCCGTTTCGTGCGGCCCATCACTACGCTTCGGCGTTAGCCGACTACGCCCGCTTGCACCAACGCCGCGCCGGCTCATTGACAGACGAGGAGTTGCAGGACATCTACCGCGATGCCATGGACAAGCCGCTTCCCGTGCCGGTCGAGAAAGTGCGCCGGGCGATGGATCCCGCCGGAATGCTCCCGGACCGCAAGGGAATGGGCGGGCCGCAACCCGCGGAAGTGTCCCGAATGCTTCGCGAACACCGGGATTCGGTCGCTGCGGACCGAGCGTGGCTGAATCAGGCAAACGAAAAGTTGCTCAATGCGTCGCTCTTGTTGCATGCAACCTTCGCCGAACTGGCGCCTTCAGACCACTGATTGCCCACCCCCCTGGGAACGAGGGCGTCCCCGCCCTCGATGGCGGGGACGCCCGCGTTCCCCGGCGTGCTCCCAACGCGCACCAGAAACTACGTGGCGAAGTTTGGTTGTGCATACACAAAACAGCTAAAATGCAGCTCTCTCTATGGGATAGGGATCATGGTCGAACGCAAAACTTTCGCCGCTTGGGCGGCAGCTTCACTATTTCTTGCCGGAAGCATCGCTGGGATTGCCCAAGATGCTGAGAACACCGATGCGGAAGAACAGGAAATTGAAGAAATCGTCGTAACGGGCAGCCACATCAAAGGCGCCAACATTACCGGGGCATTGCCCGTTTCGGTGATCAGCTCCGAGGAGATCGAGGCCATGGGCGTGGAATCCGGCGATGACCTGATGCAGTTCATTCCGGAGCAGGGCCAGAACTACTTCAACGAGGAGGAGAACATCAGCGGCGGTGTGAATTCCGCGCGTGGCGACGTCGGCGCATTCAACCTCCGCAGCCTTGGCACGGGAAATACGCTTGTGCTCCTGAACGGGCGACGTATGGTCAACGAAGCAAGCTTCCAGACCGAAGAAGTGGGCGGCAGCTTCGTACCCGTGAACACGGTTAATTCCAATACCCTGCCGGTGTATGGTTTGGATCGCGTGGAGATTCTGAAGGACGGCGCGTCAGCGCTTTACGGCGCCGACGCCGTGGCCGGCGTGGTGAACACCGTGCTCAAGACCGACTTCGAGCGCTTGCGAGCGCGCGTACGCTACGGATGGTTTGACCACGTTGGCCGCAAGACCAAGCGCCTATCGCTGGAATGGGGCAGTTTCGTAAACGGCGGCAAAACGCATATGGGGATCATGGCGGACTATTACGACCGCAACCGCGTTAGCGCCCAGGAAGATGATCGCTGGGCGGACGCCGACTTCAGGCGGCGGTTGCCTCCTGATTCGCCCTGGGCCGGCGAAACCGATTTCCGCAATACCAGCGCTCATTCACTATATGGGCAATTTGACGTGCGGACCAGCGTGCGCAGGCTCGACATACGCAATACGCTGACCGACACCGCCGGCGAATTCGAGGTCTATCCGTCCGGCCACGAACGTTGCCAGTGGGATTTGGGCTACGGTTCCTGCGCCGCGATAGACGGCCAGGGCATTATTCGTTACAACCTCAATCAATTTCGTGATATTTCTCAGGAGTTGAAGCGTGGAACCGTTTTCTTTTTCCTCAACCACGAGTTCGACAACGGATTCGAGAGCTTTTCGGAACTGATGTACTACGGTGCTGACACGTTAGCTCACCGGCACCCGTCTTATTCCTTCAGCACAGTAAAACTGCGTGTAGGAGCCGAAAACTACTACAACCCCTTTGGCCCGTGCGGTTCGCCCAACCGGCTTCCAGAATCTGTTATCGGTAATGTGCCGTGCGACGGTCTGGAACTTGAGATTGATTTCTACCGTTATGCGGAACTACCCAGAATTGTGGAGAACGACGGCAGTGTAGTGCGCCTGCTGCAAGGCTTGCGGGGCACGGCGGGGCGCTGGGATTGGGAAGGCGCGCTGCTTTGGTCGCGCGCTGAGAAAAAGGACCTGACCCGGAACCGGGTGTCCAACACGCTAATGGTGGAAGCGCTGTCCGATCCAACGCCCGCGGCGTACAACCCCTTCAGCGGCGGCGTAGACAGCAATATCGAACGCGCCCTGGTTGACGTTTACCGAAACAACGAGATGACGCTGATGTTGGGAGATTTTCAGGTTTCCAGCGCCGAGTTGTTCGATTTGCCCTGGGGCCCTGTGGGCGGCGTGGCGGGCCTGGAAATTCGCCGTGAAACCTTTGAGGACGACCGCGATCCGCGGCTGGACGGAACCATTGTGTTTACCGATTTCCAAGGCGATACCTATCCTTTAGTATCGGACGTGGTGAATTCCAGCCCCACCCCGGACAACTCCGGTGACCGGAACGTGACTTCACTGTTTACCGAGTTTCAGTTGCCGCTGATGAACAACGTTGACGTGCAATTAGCGGCGCGTTACGAGAATTTTTCCGACGTGGGCAGTGCAGTGGTAGGCAAACTCGCTGGAGGTTGGCAAATCGCGCCGACGGTTCTGCTTCGCGGCTCTTGGTCCGAGGCTTTTCGTGCGCCCAACCTGATCACGATAAACGAGGAAATCGTGGCGCGTCAGAACACTCGAACAGACTATGCTTGCGAGTATGCGGCGAACAACGGAGGCGACCCTGAGCAGGACATATTGGACTGCGTGAACAGCACTCAGCGGATCGCCCAAGGCAGCAGCGCACTTAAGCCCGAACGTTCCGACAACTATTCTTTCGGTATAGTGGTTCAGCCCACTGACGTGCTAACGCTAACGCTTGATTTCTGGTCGATCGAGAAAGAGGACACCATCGGCCTGCTGGGAGAGGAGAATCACACGGTCCAGGATCTTGTGGCTCGCTTACAGCACGGCCCAGGCAACTGCGGAAGCCTTAACGCCAATCCAGCGGTCGTTCGTGAAGAAGCAGACCCGGAAAGCGACGAGGTAGCGATTTACCAGGCCGCTGGCATTTGTCCCGCCGGCGCTATTCGCTACATCTCCGACAATTACGCTAATCTGAATACACGCAAGCTCAAGGGATGGGACGTCGGCTTGTACTACGCTTGGGAAACCGGGATTGGTGATTTCAACTTACGCTACCTGGCTTCTTTCCTTTCCAAATTTGAACAGGTGCCCGGCGGTCAGGCTGCGGAACTGGTTGCGGCCAAGGAGTCGGGTCTGCTGCCGGCGAGTATTCCGGTTGCCGGTTTTGGCGACCTATTGCAGGTGGACGGCAACCAGAAGAGTCGCCAGACGCTATTCCTGTCCTGGCGCCGTAATCCACTGGCAGCTTCCGTATCAGGCCGTCACATAGGAACCTTCTATCAGGACTCGCTTACCCTGGACGATGGGACACTCTACTGGATTCCGACCGTTACAACCTGGAACGCGACGGTCGACTACCGTTGGAAAATGTCGGACCGGAGTTGGCGGTTACGTTTTGGCGTGAACAACTTGTTCGACAAGCGTGCGCCACTCGCGGATAGATACTACGGCTATTTCTCCGATGCTGGCCACCGTGATTTTGGACGCAACTTCTACCTCGAATTACGGATGACCGACGAAGACTAGCCTGACTAGGGCCAAGTCCGATCCCCGCGCACGCAGACATCACCGCCGGATGTCGGCACGTTACGCCGGGTTCAGCGGCGTGGTCGGATAGCGTCCGCTACCAGGTCCACGAAGTCCGCTTCACTTCGGACACCCTGCGCCGCGTTGGCGGGTACCGTGTAGCCGTGTTCTCTTGCCAGGTCTGCATACAGCGGCCGTCGGTGCTCGATCAACCGTGGGAACGCCCATAAGGCGAAATCGTCGGGTGAGGCCTGGTCCATGCTGTCCAGTCTTCGTTCCTTAAGATATTCCGGCAGACAACGATGCAGGAACTTGGGGGAGTAGTACATAGGCTTAGGTTGCTTACGGGCGCGTTCCACCAGTTTTTCCTCGTCTTCGGGCGATGCTTCAAGATAGAGAATCACGGTGTGTTTGATGAGCGTGTCCAGCGCCCCGGGATCCCCAAGCTCGCAGATGCTGCCGCCGGCATCATTCACAAAGTGCTTGTAGCCGTATATCCGCTCGGCTTTTTCGATAAACGAAGCCACGTCGCGCATGGCCCTGGTTTCGGCATTACGGTGCAAATCCTGGCGCCGCCGGAATTCCTCCAGGGGCAACCCTCCACGGTCGGGATCGCCCAGTTTCCCGAGAAAGGTGGAGATGGGACGCAGGTTATGCACCGTGATGTTGCTCTCGATGTAAATCGAATCACTGCGTAGCAGGTCCCGCAGGAAAGGCACTTCCATGGCGCGAAGCTTTATGTTGTCCAGGATCGGCTCCCTCAGATACTGTGTGCCAATCCGGTAGTCGCCCGAATAAATAAACCACCGGGTATCGGGCAGGCGATTGGCCAGCACGGTCTTGCCGACGCCGGACATGCCCATCAGTGTCACGGACTTTCTCCGCGCGTCTCGAAATTCATCGGCGGTCATTCGCATGGCGCGATTGTATGCCGTTGGGGAAGTAGAGGGACAAATCTGGGCATGGCGCCTATGCATGCCAGTAATGGCGCTCTGCATTAAAATGTCGCCTCTTTTTCTTGTTCCGGGAGGACCAATATGAGTATCGAGAAAGGGCAGCCAATGCCAGAGGGCGCTTTCGGCGTCATGACGGATAGCGGACCAGGCCGCATCACCACCGGAGAGTTATTCAAGGGTAAGAAGGTGATGCTGTTTTCGGTTCCCGGTGCATATACGCCTACCTGCTCAAACGAACACTTGCCGGGTTACGTGAACAATGCCGGCGCTTTGCAGGACAAGGGCGTCGACCAGATCGCCTGCATGGCGGTCAACGACGTGTTCGTGATGGATGCATGGGGCCGTTCCGCGGGCGCCGGCGGCTCGGTCATGATGCTCGCCGACGGGAACGGAGACTACGCGCGTGCGCTGGGGCTTGAACTTGACGCTTCGGGTTTCGGCATGGGAATGCGCGGCCAGCGATTTTCCATCGTGGTGGATGACGGAGTCGTTGCCGAGCTCAATGTCGAGGAAGGCGGGGGCTTAAGCTGCTCTTCGGCCGAAGCCGCACTGAAGCAGCTTTGAACCCGGACATCCCGGATACACAGCGGCAGGTTCTGCTGCGCCGCTTTCCTAAGGGCGTTCCCGAAACGTCGGACTTTGAACTGGCGGCAGGGCCGGTTCCGAAGCCTGCGGACGGGGAGTTCCTCTCCCGCACGCTTTATCTGTCACTCGATCCCTATCTGCGCGGGGTTATTTCCGGGCGCCACCTGTACGCCGAGAAAGTTGGCCCCGGCAGCGTCATGCCTGGACGTACGGTGTCGCAGGTGGTGGAATCCCGGCACCCGGATTTCTCTCCTGGAGACATCGCGGTCTGTTCCAACGGCTGGCAGGAATACGGGCTCAGCACCGGCGCTATCGATCTGCGCAAGCTTGATCCCGAAGCAGCGCCCGTCAGCACGGCGATCGGAATCCTCGGCATGCCGGGCCTCACGGCCTGGGCCGGCCTGCTGCATCTGGGCGAGCCCATGCCCGGAGAAACCGTGCTGGTCTCGGCGGCATGCGGCCCGGTTGGATGCATGGTGGGCCAACTGGCTCGCATTGCCGGTTGCCGAGCGGTGGGGATTGCCGGCGGGCCCGAAAAATGCGGGATCGTAAAGAATGAGTTCGGTTTTGAGGAATGTGTCGATTACAAGACAGGAGACCTCGGAGAGAACCTGAAGGCCGCCTGCCCCGGCGGGGTCGATATCTATTTCGACAATGTCGGGGGCGACGTCCTGACCGCCGCGATGGGTAATCTTGCGTTGGGCGCGAGAGTTGTGCTTTGCGGAATGATGAGCGGCTACAACAATACGGGACCTCCGCCGCCGGGGCCCAGCTTGATCCCCCTGGTAATGGCCCGAGCCACCGTTCGCGGCCTGGTCGTCTATGACCATGAGGAAAAGCAGGAAGACTTCCTGCGTGCCTGCACACGCTGGCTTCAAGAGGGCCGGCTTCGTTTTCGCGAAGACATCGCCGAAGGAATCGAAAAGGCTCCGGATGCGTTCTGCCGCCTGATGCGAGGCAAGAACGTAGGCAAAGCGCTGGTACGATTCGCTTGACTGGTGAGGGCTTGCAGCAGGAGCTGCTCAAGTTCTGGTTCGAGGAGTCCGGGACCGAATTCTGGTTCGCAAAGAACGACGACTTCGACCAGGCCATCGGCGGGCGTTTTCTGGGTCACTACGAAGCCGCCGCAAGAGGTGAGTACGACTCATGGAAGAAAAGCGGTTCGGGCTGTATAGCCCTTTGCCTTCTTCTGGACCAGTTCCCGCGCAACCTCTTCCGTAACGACGCTCGCGCCTTCGCTACCGACAATCAAGCCCTTGATATTGCCCGGCAGGCGGTCGAGCAGGGACTAGACCTGGCAGAGGGTGTGACCAGGGAGTTGCGCAAGTTTCTTTATCTGCCCTTTGAGCACAGCGAGGACCTGGGCGACCAGCGACTTTGTCTGAAACTCATGTCGGAGCGGCTGGATCCCGTAGGCGAAGACGTGGAATGGGCGCGGAAACACCTCGTCATCATTGAGCGCTTCGGGCGATTTCCCCATCGCAACGAGGTGCTGGGGCGCGAATCAACGCCAGAGGAACTGGAGTTCCTGGAAGGCCCGGACTCCAGCTTCTAAGCTGGGAAGTGGGGCTTCCCCCTGTGAACGAGGGCGTCTCGCCCTCGCCGCTGGGAGAGAGAGCGTCTCGCTCTCGTCGAGGGCGGGACGCCCTCGTTCCCAGGGGCCTAGGTGTCAGATTGCGCCGGGAATGGGCAGGATTCTTCCTTTTCCACCAGGTCGAAGGTAAACAGCATCTTGGCCATGCCGGTCAGCACCGCCATCACCATGCCCAGTTCCATGATCTCCGCCGGGCTGAAATGCTCCTTCAGGCGCTCGTGCAAGGCCTCATCCAACGAACCGGATGGATTGGTAAGCACCATCTGATCGGCCAATGCGAGCGCGGCCCGCTCACGCTCGGAGAACGGGCCGCTTTCGTACTTATCCAGTTGGTCGATTTGTTCCTGAGTCACACCCGCTTCCAGGGCGTCGGGGCGGTTGCCCTGGTTGCAGAACCGGCAGCCATGCGTCGTGGAAAGGCGCAAGCGGGCCAATTCCTTGATGGCCCGCTCCACGCGTCCGCCAAAGAACAGCCGCTGGTAGAACTCGCCGTACCAGTCGTACAGCTCCGGCGCATGCGCCATGACCTCAAACCAGGTGGCGTCGCCACGCAAGGCCATGGAGTGCTCCCAGCCCCGCCGGATATGCTCCGGCATGGCATCCGGGGCTATTCGCGGTAGTTGTGGCTGCGGCATTCGCTAACCAAGCAAAGGCGTCACGATTCCCTGAACCGCATCCATCAGGCTGCCCATCGTCTCCGCTGCTTCCGGCGAACCGGGTTTGTAGATGCCCAGGAAGGCTTCCACCAGCAAACCGGCCCAGATCGCGAACACCCACGGGCGCACGCGGCCGATGCTGCGGGCCATGGCGTCATTCTGCTCTTCGGAAATCGAGCCCTGGCTCAGCGCTCTGACGCCGGCAATGAACCCGGGGATAAAGAGGCGAATCATGACGCCGCACAGCACCAGGCCCGCAAAGATGATCAGTTTGAACGCAAGCCAGGGCGCGTCATCCAGCCGACCGGTGGAGAGGGACCACCACACGGAAGCCACGATCGCCACAATCAGGAACCAGCGGAACCACAGATCCAGCTTGGTCAGCGTGGGCATGAAGCTGGCATTGTGTTTGAAATGCATGATCAGCAGCACGGTGAACCACACCGGGCCCAGTATTACGATCATTGCATACTGCCAGAGCGGATGAGATACCCCTACGTATTGCGAGAGAATGCCCCCAACGGTAAGCGTCATGCTCAGGCACAAGCGCGGCAAGAGGTCGATCCACAGCATAATGCGCGATGCCATAAATCGTTGGTCCGCGGTGTTCGAGCGGTTGAGGATCATCCGGGTGGAATAAAACACGCCGATGTCGCCGCCCAGCCAGTAGGCAAACAGCACCAGGTGAATAATCAGCCAGATCGTGTGGCTGAGATCGCCTTCAGCTCCATTCATGAACATTCCCCTCCATTAATCGGCGCATAGTGTAGCGTCCCCAAGCGAAAGTGCATACTGGCCGAGTTCAGAAATATGTGAGACTGGGGTTATTGACCTGGCGCCCTGCCGGGAACGAGGGCGTCTCGCCCTCGAGGTCGGGGACGCCCTCGTTCCCAGCGTTACAAGCGGGGTAGAATTCGCCGTTCCCGACCGGCAACAGAGTTTCTGCGGAAGAATGCGCAAAATCATGGTTACGCTCAAGCGCGTGGTGGATTACAACGTCCGCGTGCGCGTAAAGCCCGACGGTAGCGGCATGGCTACCGAGGGCCTGAAGATGAGTATCAACCCCTTCGATGAAATCGCTCTCGAAGAGGCGCTGCGCATGCGCGAGCGTGGCGAGGCTGGTGAAATCGTGGCGGTATCGATCGGCGGCGACGAATGCCAGCAACAGCTTCGCACCGGCCTGGCAATGGGTGCGGATAGAGCGCTGCTGGTCAAGTCCGAAGGCGAAGTAGCGCCGCTGACTGCAGCCGGCATTCTGCTGGAAGTCATCCGGCGCGAAGAGCCCGACATCGTCATCATGGGCAAGCAGGCGATCGATGACGACTGCAACCAGACCGGCCAGATGCTTGCCACGTTGTGGGGGCGCCCGCAGGCCACCTTCGCCTCCGAAGTACAGCTGAACGGAGACAGGGCCCGGGTTACACGAGAAGTGGACGCCGGCCTGGAGACTCTCGAGATTCAATTGCCGGCCGTTATCACCACCGACCTGCGCCTGAATGAACCGCGCTACATCAAGCTGCCGGACATCATGAAAGCAAGGCGCAAGCCCTTGGAAACACTGGCGGCCGATGATCTTGGCCTGAGCGCGCCACTGGCGCTCGAATCACTCTCCTATGAGCCCCCCGAACAACGGCAGAAAGGCGTTATGGTTGAAGACGTGCCCGCACTGATGGGAATGCTGCGCGAACGCGGCCTGCTGAGTTGAGCTAGCGGCGTGAACGCAGTACTCGTAGTTGCCGAACACGACGGACAAACACTGCATGCAGGCGTTGCGAGAATCGTAAGTTGCGGCCTGGCGATACAGGCCGACAGCCTTGACGTTGCGGTTCTTGGACAGGATTGCGAGGCGGTGGCGCAGCAAGCAGGACAAATTGCCGGCGTTGCGCGCGTCTTGTGCCTGGACCGCCCCGAGAATGCCAAGCCCGTCGCCGCAATCCAGGCCCCCCAATTGGCGGCGCTGGCTACCGGCGGCTACAGCCACGTCCTGGGACCATCCACAACCTTTGGCAAGGACCTGATGCCGCGCGTGGCAGCCCTGCTGGGCGTGCCCCAGGTCAGCGACATCATGAGCGTGGAAGGCGAGCGCCGGTTCAAGCGCCCGATCTACGCGGGCAACGCCGTGCTTACCGTAGAGGCGCCTGCTGACCATATCGTCGTCGGCACGGCGCGCCTGGCTTCTTGGCCGGCCGCTGAACAGGGCGGTGAGGCTGCCATTGAGGAAACGCAGCTGGACGTGGAGTTGCCCCAGCACACTACCTGGCTGGAACTGAAGTCTGGTGATTCCGAACGGCCCGATCTGCAAAGCGCCAGCCTTGTCGTTTCCGGGGGAAGGGCGCTGGGTAGCGCAGAGAATTTTTCCTTGCTCTACGACCTTGCGGACCGCCTGGGCGCTGCGGTCGGCGCTTCCCGCGCAGCAGTGGACGCGGGCTACGTTTCCAATGAAATGCAGGTAGGGCAGACGGGTAAGATTATCGCCCCCGAGTTGTATTTCGCCATCGGCATTTCCGGCGCCATACAACATCTGACGGGAATCAAGGACGCAGGAGTGATCGTAGCAATCAACAAGGACCCGGAGGCCCCGATCTTCGAGATCGCCGATATTGGCCTGGTGGGCGACCTGTTTGCCATCGTTCCGGAGATTCAGGCCGAAGTGGAGAATTCCTGAATGACGGCTCTATTGATTACCCCCGCGGAGCTGCAGGCCGCCATCGAGGCGGGCGAGGCGCGGGCGGTGGATTGCCGCTTCGACCTGATGAATCCCGCGGGCGGCCGTGCGCTTTGGACGGAGAGCCACATCCCCGGAGCGCCGTACGCGGACCTCGACCATGATCTCGCCGGACATGCAGCAGGCGAGGGTGGACGTCATCCGCTTCCCGATCCGGCCGATTTCGCGGCAACGCTCGGAAGCTGGGGCATTACGCCGGATACGCTGGTGGTCGCATACGACAACCTGGGCTGCGCCATCGCGGGGCGGCTCTGGTGGATGATGAACTGGATGGGACACGAGCGCGCGGGGCTCCTCAACGGAGGCATACAGGCCTGGGAGGCTGAAAACCGGCCGCTGGAAACCTCTCAACCGGCCATCAGGCAAACAAAATATCCGGTCGGGGGGCACTGTCGGCCGGTCGTGGGACTGACCGAAGTAGAACGGGCAGCGCTCACCGGCGACATGCACATGCTGGACGCCCGCGACGCCGCCCGCTACCAGGGCCTTTCCGAGCCGATGGATGCCCAGGCGGGACACGTGCCCGGCGCCGTCAATGCCTTCTTTCGCGAGAACCTGGACACCGATGGACGGTTCAGGTCCCCGGACGAGTTGCGCGAGCATTACCTGGAACTCCTGGCAGGCAACGATCCTGCCGGCGCCTGCGTCATGTGCGGGTCCGGAGTCACCGCCTGTCATGATCTCTTTGCCATGGAGCTGGCCGGACTTGGCGGCGCGGCGCTTTATCCCGGCTCCTGGAGCGAATGGTCGCAGTCCGATAGCCGTCCATTTGCCCGGGGCGCGGAACCCGGAGGAGGCGCCTCTTGATCTTTCGAACCACCATAGCCCCCGGGAACGAGGGCGTCCCGCCCCAACCCGGGAACGAGGGCGTCCCGCCCTCGATTAGACCAGCCCGGGGCATGACTATTCGAGCTGCCATTACCCCGGGGAGCGAGGGCGTCCCGCCCTCGTTGCGGCAAGGTGCAGCCTCGTTAGGCCTTCGAACCGCCACCCTAGTGGCCCTGGCAGCCATGCTGCTGGTCTCCTGCACGGGCGCGGGCAGTGAGAGGTCGGCCGCTGCCAGGCCTTCAAAATTTGCACGTTTCCCCCATGACGCGGCACACTCCGATTGCTTCTTCGCGAGCCGCATCGATAACTTCGAGGTGATCAACGAAACCAATATTTTGGCCCTTGATGGACGGCGGCGCGTGTACCACGTAGAACTATCACCACCGTCGTTGGACCTTCGCCACGCCTACGGAATTCAATTTCGCTCTACAACCGGAAGGATTTGCGGCAATCCTGGGGAGCGTCTGTACGCCGAAGGCGGCTCATTCAGGCGCTTTCCACAGAACGTAATCGGCGTTTACCGGCTGGATGAGACCACCGAGGCGGCGTTGCGCGCGCATTTCGGCCAGGCGACTCCACTGCCGCTGCCTGCGGAAGGGGAAGAGGCAAGCGCTGTTGAAGAACTGGTTACGGAAGTGGAAGAATCCGCAGACGGACCGGGCGAAACCACTAGCGAAGATCCGGAGAACTGAGTATGGATTGCGTCATCGTGCTGTTCAACCTGAATGACGGCGCCGACCCGGCCGAATACCAGGCTTGGGCGCGCAGCCGCGACCTGGTGGAAGTCAACCGGCTGCCGTCGGTGGACCGCTTCCGTGTCTTGCGGTCTGTCGGCCTGCTCGGTGGAACGGATGATCCTCCGTATCAATACGTTGAGGTCATCGACCTCAACAGCATGGAGAAGTTCGGCGAGGACATTCAATCGGCTGTGGTCGGCGAGTTGGCCGCCGAATTCGGCCAGTTCGCGGCGAACCCCGTCTTTATCCACTGCCAGGACCTCTAGGGCCTGTTAACACTATGCGATGCCGCTCTGTTGAGTCTGTCCCAGCGCCAATCAAGGCGCGAGCAGTGTAGTTTGGTGATTCCAAATGAGCGGCGAGCAACGCCGGGTGGCGCCGGGACGGACTCAACCCGCAGGGCCGGGTCTATTTTTTCGCCGGGCGGCGTTGCCGCTCGCTTATGTGGAATGACCACACGGCGCTCGCGCCGCCTTGCCGGGCAAGAAAATAGTCCCGGCAGAGCGGCATCGCATAGCGTTAACAGGCCCTAGCTCCAACGTGGCGGAGGCAAGCCCAGCAAAGGGCCGCGTTGTGCGGCGTTCCGGTGGACGCTACTACGAAGAGTTTCGTGAAGGCGATGTGTACGAGCATTCCCCGGCCCGCACCCTGACCGAAACCGACAATACCTGGTTCACCTTGCTCACCATGAACACGCATCCGCTGCACTTCGACAAGGAGTACGCTGCGAAATCCGAGTTCGGCCAGCGCCTGATTGTGAGCACCTTGACACTGTCGGTGCTGGTGGGCATGAGCGTCTCGGACGTAAGCGAGATTGCCATCGCCAACCTGGGGTGGGGCGATATACGCCTGCCTCACCCGCTGTTTATCGGGGATACGCTATACGGATCCAGCGAGGTGCTGAGCAAGAGGCCGTCGCGGTCCCGCCCCAATGCGGGGATCGTTACGGTCCGAACGACTGGCCGAAATCAGCATGGCGACGTCGTTTGCGTATTTGATCGAACCGTGCTTGCACCGCGTCGCGGGCACGGCGTCATGGACTAGCCACAACAACCAATCCGGGAGCACGCCGAATGAGCGACATTCTTCAAGTAGATCATGTGAACTATCACGGCCGTATTGCCTACTTGAGCAAGAAACCGGACCGCATGGACCAGGAACGGGGCCGTGAGCGGTTCACGATCACCGTTCATTCCGACGGACACCGCACCTGTATGGCGCAAAGCGAAATCGACGATCGCCCGAGCGTCATGCGCAACACTGCGCTGACGCTCGACGAGAACTGGTATCCGCTGGACTGTTTCGTGCGTATTTCAGTAGGCGACCGTTTCATGGGCAGCGGCTGGTTCCGCTTCTCGGAGGATGAGGCCGAGTGCGAGACCTACACGGCAATCGAAGGCCGCGTTTCCCAGAAGATGAGCCTGATCGAGCGTCCGCGGGCGTTTGTCGATCACGCCATCATTTGTGATGCCTGGGTCTTGAGCATGTTCGATCTGAGCAAGGGTCCGGGGGTCCAGAAATTTCCGCAATTGCTGTTGTCGTCGCCTGATCACCGCGGCGCCACCGGCCCCCTGCTGTTCAGAATCTCGCCTTCGATCGAATACGTCGGAGAAGAAAAGATCACTGTGGGAGCGGGCGAGTTTGACGCTTTGCACTTCCGCTTCGGCGACACGGCAGGACTGCCGAACGAACACCCGAAATACGATGTCTGGTGTACCGCCGACGGCCATTACATTTTTCTGCGCGGGGCCGTTTACGGCTACATGATGACCTACTACGAACTCATGGATCTGGAGGTTGAACATGGATAACCGTACCCTGGGAGGGAGGGCGTCTCGCCCTCCAACGAGGACGGAACGTCCTCGTTCCCGGGTTTACCTCGCCGCCCTTACAGGCCTCGCCTGCCTGATAACCACAGGCCCCGCTTTCGCCCAGGGCGAGGATTCCACGCCCACGGAGCGCAATGTCCTGGTCATCGCGGAAGTTCTCGCGGGCGTCTACGACAACTACAACCAGGTGTACTTCGACCGCCGCCTCGGCCACCCGGAAAACGAGCGCCATGATCGGCGGGAAATGCGCGTAAGCAGGGTAGGTGGCCCGGATTCCATGCTGCTCGCCTACCGCGAGTTTGCTGACGGCGATTATTCGCGAGTAACGCGCGCTGGTGCGATTTCACTGGCGCCCGACAACGAACGGGAAGCCACGCGGATGGAGGTCTGGAGCCTTTCCGTTGAGGGGCTGGATCCGATGGATGAATCCGCGGGAGTCAGCGCACAACCGGCGGGTTCGCCCGACTGCGTTGTCTATTGGACACGAGAAACCGGGCAATTTCGAGGCCAGGCGGAAGGCGAGTGCCCGGCCTGGGCGTCGGAATCGGTATTGAGCGAGAAGCAGCTGTGGCTGACGGCGCCCGGCGGAGATGCGCATCCGGGAGGAACCTACAAATTGCACGCCGCACGCATGATGAGCTGCTACATCGATGTCCCCGGGGTCAGCGGTGGCCGCGACGAGGAATACAAGCGTTGGGACAATCTGAAGGTTCACGACCGTGGCGGGTCGGCGCGCATAACCACCAATGTCGGCCGACAGTTGGGTATCCGGCTATCAAGCGTCGATTGGCCCCTGAACAATTACAACAACGCCTTTACGCGCGACGTGCTGGTGCTCTACGTGTTGGAATACATTGGCGACGAGATCAAGTCTCACGGCTATATCTTCACCGAACCGCGAGCCGAGCGCATCGGCATCAACCTCTACTGGATGATGTCCTACTGCTACATGCAGTCCAACACCACCGTCCGCCCGTTCATGTAACCCCCTGCCTGGGAACGAGGGCGTCCCTCCTGGGAACGAGGGCGTCTCGCCCTCGACACTGGCAACACTTCGGTACACCTTGAACAGAAATGACCGAAAAGAGGATACTTATCATTGCGGGTCCAAATGGCGCCGGATAACGTAGTTCGCCGACGTTTCCAAGCGGGCTGGCGAAACTTTCAGGAGATCTACAAGAAGCTCGTCGACGACTGGGTGTTGTACGATAATTACGGTGAAACACCAAGCTTGGTCGAGCACGAGATCAGCAGGTGAGCTCTCTGAAAAAACCAAAGAGCGAAGAGGTTCGCGATCGAGATTTCGCTGGTGCGGAGGCAGCCATGCAAAGGGCGGCGCGCCGCGCGCGCCAACGGGCAAACATCGCGGCAACGGGTGGGGCGAAGAACATTCGCGACCGACGAAATCTAAGCTTTTCTCAGGCGGAAGGCTATGAAGAAGTGCCTGAGACACTGAAGTTGGGAGAGTTCAGTACTAGTGCACGAACGCAAATCTGGAATCTACTGTATTTTTCACTGAATCAATCAAAGCGAAGCACCGGTTTCGGCACGTATATTTCCGGCAACTGGAAAGAACTCCTAAGAAATGCTCACTGCTTCCATGACAATCTTGCTCTCGACGACTGGAACCCTAAATTTGATGCTATCCGAAGCAATCTTCGCAATCATGTCGAACACGATGCATTCAACCACGTCTTTGATCGTCTTCAGTTCATACTGCGTGACAAGAACTGTCCATCGCAATTTGTCCGCGACCTGAAGCAAGTCTTTGGGATGTCAGGTTTGGCCTACACCATAGATGAGTCCCGCCCGCCAACAATCTTTCCGGTGGCGACTCCAGAAGAAGGTACCGCGCTGCTTGAGTCCTTGCAGACTCTGCGCCAGGCGGGATTGGCGGGCAGCTCAACTCATTTGCGAAATGCGGCGCAAAATATCAATCAGCAAGATTGGGCCGGAGGTGTCCGAGAGAGCATTCACGCCGTTGAGTCTGTGGCGCGAAAAATTGATCCTAAGGCGTCGCGCACTCTTGCGCCCGCTCTCAAGTCTATCGAGAAACATGGCGCGCTCCATCCTTCGCTAAAGGAAGCATTCACTAGCCTCTACGGGTACACGTCCGGCCAGCAGGGAATTCGACATGCGCTGCTGGACGGTCCGCAAGCCAGCGTCGGCGCGGAGGAGGCGGTGTTCATGCTGGGCGCGTGCGCGTCGTTCTCCAGCTATCTTTGGCGTAAGCAGGTTTCGGTCGGAAAGAAATAGACAGCCAAGTCGTGGGTCCCTCTTGACGTACGCAAGCTAGCATTTTACAAAGAGCCATTACTGCCTATACTTTATCAAGGCTAGGGAATTAAAGCTACTTATACCTTTGATATTTCAAAGGAAGCCATCCCAGGATATAGGCACATATTTTCACTATTTGTCAAAGATAGCAGCCCCCAAGGTAGCCATCAGCGGTGGCGGCCAGGAGTGAACCGGGGCTTACGCGCCTACGCGGAGCTTGGATGATAGGGCGTTCATTTGTAGGCGGCGGCGAATTGGTCAGCAAACGCATGTGGTTTCCTGCTTATTCTGCGATCGGCTTCGGATAAACTTCCAGCATGGACTGGATAACGGCGGCGGCGCTGGCCACATTGATCGTGGGTCTGTTCGCATGGCTTCGCGCGGACCTTACAGCTCTACGCAAGGAGCTTGCAGCGCAAGGAAACGAGCTGCGTGCCGCAATTGCCAGACAGGACAAGGAACTTCGCGCCATAATCATCGAGCAAGTTGACAACCTGCGTGGCGACATTTCGTTACTTGGGAAAGAGGTGGGTAAGCTTCGGGAGCGGATGGCGCATATGGAAGGGCTTCTTGATGGGTTGCGCGAGGCCGTGTCGGGAATTCGCGCGGCATAGTGGGCAAGAGTCAGGGGTCAGGATTTTCCTACAATAAAGGGGCTTGAGTCGAGGGCGGGACGCCCTCGTTCCCGGGTTATAGAGAACGTCCTAGTGCGTGACCGTCCGACGTGGCGGCAAGCAGTGTGCGGGGCATGTCGCAATCGCCGACGTTACGCACTTCAAGGCCTTCCGCCCTCAGCGGCGCCGCCAGTTCGTCATTGGGCGCGCGGCTGCCCGACCAGGTAAGCAGGGCCAGATCATCGATCTCCATCAAGGAGCCGTTGAGCACGTTGCGGAAGTTGACCCGGCCTTCATCGAGCACGGAGTCCGCGTCAATGTCCGAAAGCAGTACGACATCCACGTTCGGCATGCCGTAAAGCCGACGGTAGATTCCCTGGCGCGTTACCAGGCCTACGTCGCTGGCCAGCCGCTCACGCGGCGTCACGAGAACCAGCCGGGCAAAGCGTTGCGCCAGCAGTTCTGCCGCCGAGTAGGTCGCCAGCGTATGGTCCTGGTCCCAAAGGACCGCGGTTCCGTCGATGGTTTCTTCCGGCCGGTCCAGCATTGCCCGGCTGACTTCGCGTATGTCGAAGACAAAATCGCGCCACTCCTGAGGCCAGCCTTCCGGCCAAAGCATCGTCGCTCCACCCGCCAACACCACTACATCGGGCTCGCACTGAAGTACATCCCCTGCGCCCGCCCGGATTCCAAGTTGAACCGTCGCACCCGCCTTGGCAGCGGCCATTTCCTGGTAGTCGTAAACACTGCTGACGTTTTCTCCACCGGGCAGTTGGGCATGCAGAAAGGCCTTGCCTCCGGGACGCTCGGATGAGCCGAACACGGTGACCCGGTGGCCGCGGGCGGCAGCCACCCAGCCTGCCTCCAGACCCGCAGGACCGGCGCCCACGACCACCACACGCCGCTTGCGCTTTGCCGGCTGCGGCCAATAGTCCACTTCGTCCGGCTCGGCAAGGCGTGGATTGTTGTCGCAAAGGATCGGCTTGCGCTCGACGATCGTCGCCCAGCAGGTATTGCAGGACACGCAATAGCGAATCTCCGACTGCCGGCCCTCAGCGGCCTTCTTGACCCAGGCCGCGTCGGTGACCAGCGGCCGGCCCAGGGCCACCATCTGGGCATTGCCGGATGCAAGGATGCCCTCCGCTTCGGCGGGGTCGGTAATCAATCCAAGGGCCATGAGCGGAACATCCGGTGCGTTGGCTGCGATCTTTGCGTGTCCGTCCACATAAGGCGCGCGCGGGTAACTCATGTCGGGAATATGGGTCTCCAGCGTATTGGAATGCGATCCGTCGCAATACACCAGATAGTGAAAGCCGCCTGCTTCAGCCAGGCGCGCGGTAATACGCGCAGACTCGGGATGATCGATGCCTCCCGGGATCCCATCGGTCCCGGGAAGTTTTAAACCAATTATGAAAGTATCTTTACAAGCGCTTGTTATTACTTCAATTAGTTCTCGAACAAACCGGGTCCGGCCTTCCAGGTCACCGCCGTATTCGTCGTCCCGTATGTTGGCCGCGGGCGACAGGAACTGATGGAACAGGTGACCGTGCCCGGCCGATAGCTCCACTCCGCTGAAGCCGGCTTTCTCCAGACGCCGCGCGCCCTTGCCGAAGTACTCGATCGCTTCGTGGATGCGATCCCGGGGCATCTCCCTGGGCATGGTCCAGCTCAAGTCATCGGGTAGGGCAGAGGGCGCCCACGCTAGCTGGGACCGTCCCGCCTCACGGTGTCCCCGGCCGGAATCCTGGAACTGTCCCAACAGGCGGCAGTCCTTGCTCTCTACGCTTTCGGCCCAGCGCGCCAGGATGTCGCGGCCGTTCGGCTTGAACAGGGCCGGGCGGTGCGGGCGATCTTGCCAGGGCAGCACATTCAAGGGCTCGGTTACGATCATCCCCACGCCACCGGCCGCCCGATTGGCGTGATAGCGCACCATGCGCGGGTTGATCTCCTGGTTCTGCGAAAATCGCGTGCTCATCGACGCGTGAACCACTCGATTGCGCACGGTCCTTCCGGCCAGCGTTATCGGTTCGAGGAGCAGCGGGTATTCCATACGCCCTGGATAGATTGGCAATTCAGCGTGCGTAGCTTAACCTTACGACAACGCATGCAATGAACACCTGGGGCGAAGGCGTCCCGCCTTCGACGAGGGCGGGACGCCCTGGTTCCAAACGCCTTTTACCTACTGTATCCGCACTGATCGCTTGAATACCTCCTCCTACCAGAAGATCCTCCAACAGGAATTGTTCCCCGCGCTACGGGAGGGCGCCCTTGCCGTCACCGCCACCTCAAGGCTGGCCCGGCGGATTCGCTTTCGCTACGGCCAATGGCGGCGGACATCCAACGCAACTGTGTGGCGGCGCCCGAGCATCTACTCCTGGCAGGAATGGCGGCGGCGTTTGTGGGAGGAATCGCTGCTGCGCGGGGGTCGGGCCGGTGAGTTCTCCCTACTGTCCTCACACGGTTCCCTCCTGCTATGGGAGCAGGCGCTTGCCCACGACGCGGTCGAAGGCTTCGACCTGGAGCAAAACGCCGCCCTGGCCCGCAGGAGCTGGTCCCTGGGATTGGAATATGGGTTGAACCATGAGCGATTGCGCGCGGAAATTGAGGGCGAAGATGAGCGTCGTTTCGCTCGCTGGGTAGCGCGCTTCGAAGACTTGCGCATAGCCGGGAACTGGCTGGAGCCGGCAGGGCTTTCGCAGTTGCTGGTGCAGGATTTTCAGACCGGCGCGATTGCCGCAGCGGCGGGGCAAGTGTTCCTGCTGGGATTGGATGGCCCACTACCGCCACCGCAAGCCGCACTGATTCAAGCGGTTCGCGAGACCAGCGTGCCGATCTCCAATGCTCCGAAGGCCCCTGAGACCGCGAACATCCGCCAGGTCTCCTATGAGACCAGCGGTGAGGAACTTCACGCGGCGGCGAACTGGGCCTGCGAGGGAAACGCCGGCGTGATTCTGCTGGACTTCGAGGATCGTGCTGAGCAGGCCCGCCGTGCACTACTGGACCGCATACAGCCTGCCTGGCAGGTTCGTGGGTTCCCGCAGGACGCGCCGCTGAACAGCGCTGAAGCGCCACCGCTGGTTCAGACCGGCCCGGCGGAAATGGCGCTGGACGCGCTTCACCTGTTACCCAGGACAACGGACTTTGAAATGGTGAGCCGCGTATTGCGCGGCGCTTACCTGCGCGGTTCGAACACAGAGGCCGGCGCCCGCGCCCGCCTGGAGCGGGGAATACGGGAGCATCTGGTGGGTGGTGAAATTACCCGGACCCAATTGATGGCCCGGGCGGTCCGTGGTTCGCCCATGCTTGCCCGGATCCTTCAACGGGGCTGGAGCGCGTCGCGAAAAGCACGCGGCAAGGGCAAAGCGCACTCCTACCGAACCTGGGCCGCAGTGTTTACCACCTTCCTGCGTGAGTTGGGCTGGCCGGGCGGACGGCCGCTGGTCAGCAGCGAGCAACAGGCCGTCGAGGCCTGGGGGCGCCTGCTGTCGGAATTCGGCGGCTGCGACACCATCTCCGCCAGACCGGTAGCACTACCGGTAGCGCTTTCGCGGCTGAGCACCATGGCGCGCGAACGGAAATTTCAACCACAAGGTCCGGACGAGGCGGTGGAACTCTTACCGATTGAAGAGTCTGCAGGAATGCATTTCGAGCGCCTATGGGTGGCAGGCGCAGGCGCCAACTTCTGGCCACCGGCAATCCGCCCGGCGCCCCTGCTTCCACTCGGATTGCAGCGCCGCTTGAAGATGCCGCAGGTTAGTCCCCAAGCGGCGCTGGAGCGAGCCAGAGACCAGACCAAAGCACTGTTGCACAGCGCCGATGAGGTGGTGTTCAGTTGGACAAAGGTGGCGGAAGAAGGCGTTTCCACGACCTGCAGCCCGTTAATCGCCCGGTTCCCCCTGCGTGATCACGCCAGCACCGTGGGAGCGGAGGAAACAATCCCCTACGTCGAAGTCCTTCGTGCGAGCGCTGCACTTGAGAAACTTAACGACGACCCGGCGCCTCCTCTGGCGCAAGACGAGGAAATCAGCGGCGGCACGCGCCTGATGGACCATCAACTGAACAACCCGTTTCGCGCGTTTGCCGAGTTCCGCTTGCACGCCAAGGAATATCCGAGACCCTGGCCGGGATTGAGCCCGCTGCAGCGTGGCGACATCATGCACAAGCTCCTGTGCCGCCTGTACACGGAATACGGAGACGCTCAATCTTTGGGCGCCGCTTTGGAAGACTTGCGGTCCGGGTTAGAGGAATGGGCGGCTGAAATTCCCAAAAACGAGCCACCCGGCGCCCGTCCTCTCGTAGTCGGGCTGTTGCGGCTGGAACGCGAACGAGCCGTGCAACTGGCGCTTGACTGGGTGCGCCTCGATCTTGCACGCGGCGACTTCCGCATTCAGAAGCTGGAAGAGCAGGCGCAATTGACTCTGGAACCGGTTACTTTGCGAATGCGGCTGGATCGAGTCGATGAAGCGGCTTCCGGCGGAGGGCCGCTGGTGCTGGATTACAAAACCGGCCGAAAGCTCCCGCTTTCAGGACTCAATCCGGAACACCTGCGCTCCAGCCAGCTTCCAGCCTACGCGCTGGCGACACAAGGCGTGTCGGGCGTCGCCTATGTATACCTGTCCGGAGAAGAGCTGGTGGTGACGGGCATACGCGATCCCGAGGCCGCGATTCCCGGAGAGCTGGAGATGCCCAAGGTGCTGCCTATTTCCAAACATCGTGACTTCAAGCAATTCGCCAGATGGCAAGACCTGCTGAATGCCTGGCGGCATGCGCTGGAAGAGGCGGCGCATGACTTGTGCAAGGGAGATGCCACAACGGAGATCTTTTCCTACGATGATGGCGCGCGCAAACAGTACCAGGTCTTGAGCCGCATACAGGAACTGGAGCAATCGTGATGGCGCCGGCTGATCAGGCGGTGCGGGAGAGGGCGCTGGATCCCCGGCGCTCATTCATCGTCCAGGCGCCGGCGGGATCAGGCAAGACCGAGATCCTGGTCCAACGATACTTGCGCCTGCTCGGGCGGGAGGACGAACCCGACGCGGTCCTGGCGATTACCTTTACGCGCAAGGCGGCGGCGGAAATGCGCGAGCGCGTGGCCAGGAGCCTGCGTGAAGCTGCATCCGATAGCCGGGAAGCGCCGCCTCACCGGCAACTGAGCCTGCAACTGGCCCGGCGCGTACTCGAGCAATCGCGCAAACGTGGCTGGGACTTACCGGACAACCCTGCGCGCTTGCGAATCATTACGATCGACTCCCTTGGTTCCTGGCTGGCGGTCAGCTCGCCGGTCTCCAGTGGGGGAGGGGCGTTAGGCAAGCTCCGTGCCGATGCAGCGCCGCTTTACGAATTGGCAGCCCGATCCCTGCTCTATGACGGGATCCGCCAGGGTGACCGGGATGTGGAGACCCTGCTCCGGCGCCTGGACGGCAACGGACGGCAATTTACCGAACTGGTTGCAGGAATGCTGGCCAAGCGCGAGCAATGGCTGGCGCTTCTTGGCGCCGGTGACAATGCCGAAGCCCTCAATACGGCGCTGCGCAAGCTCGTGCAACGCGAGACCAACCGCATGCTGGACAGCCTGGCCAAACACCGCGGGGAATTCGAGAAAGCCTTCGCCGAGCACTGGGCATCCGATGAAGACCCGAATGCTCCGTCGCACCCCGATGCGCAGGCCGGATGGGGGCGCGTAGCTGCCGATTTGCTCACGAAAAAAGGCGACTGGCTGGTCCGGTTCAAGAAGCAACTGGGCCCGGAACTGGAATCGGCAATTCGAGAATCCGGCGAGTTTCGCGAGCGCCTTTTGCGCCTGCGAGTTCTCAAGGCCCCCGAGTATGCCGAGGAGCGTCTGAGGCTTGTGCAATCGGTAATGCGGGTCTTGCGCGACGCCTTTGCGCAGCTAAAAGTGCTGTTCGCGCAACGGAGAGAAACCGACTACACGGAGGTCAGCCAGGCGGCGCTCAAGGCCTTGGGACAGGGCGATCGGCCGTCATTCCTGGCCGAGCGCCTCGATGCACGGCTACGCCACATCCTTGTGGATGAATTTCAGGACACTTCACGGACCCAGCTCGACCTGCTGCAGCAGATGATTCGAGAATGGCAGGAGGGAGATGGGCGCACGGTATTCATGGTTGGAGACCCCATGCAATCCATTTACGGATTTCGCGAGGCCGACGTGCGCGGCTACTTGCGGGTATGCGAACAGGGGCTGGGCGCTCTGCGGCCCGAGTTGCTCAAGCTGACGGTCAACTTCCGCTCCACGCCTGAACTGGTGGCCTGGTTCAATAATATTTTTCCCAGGGTCTTTCCGGCTGAAGGCGACACGCTGATGGGAACCGTTTCCTATACCGCTTGCAACCCTGCGCCGGCCGCCGCTTCAGAACATTCCAAAGTCAGGCTGCACTATTTTCGCAAGGGTGATCATGAGTCGGAAGTCGCGATCGTCGAGCAGATCGTTCGCCAGACGCTGGCAGAGCATGCCGGCGGCTCGATCGGCATCCTGGTTCGCAGCCGGACTCACGGAGAGGAAGTCAGCCATGCGCTGGGCAAGACCGGCATTGCGGTTAGCCGAACCGAGTTCGACCGGCGCAAGCGCTTCAGCGTGGTTCAGGACCTGTCCGCGCTCGCACGGGCCCTGGCGCAACGCTCCGACCGAATTGCCTGGCTGGCTGTCCTGCGAGCGCCGTGGTGCGGGCTTGCGCTGGCGGATCTGCACCGGCTTTGTCATGACGCGCCGGGTGCGACGGTCTGGGACCTATTGGGCGACGGCGAGAGAATCGCGCGGCTCAGCAACGACGCACGAGCCCGGCTGGCTCGCGTCGTGCCGATGCTGGAGCGGTCGCTGGGCCTGCGGGGACAACTGGACTTTCGCAGCTGGGTGGAAGGGACCTGGCTGGCATTGGGCGGGCCCGCCGGCAACACCGATGAGAACGCAAGCCGTCATGCCGCGGAGTTCCTCGACAACCTGGCTGAAGTGAGCCAGGGCAGCCAGATCGATGACGCGGTATTCCGCACGCTCCAACTGACCGACCAGTTCGTCACCAACCCGGAAACCGGCGCGGACGTGCAGATCATGACCATGCACAAGGCCAAGGGTCTTGAGTTCGATACCGTCATCCTGCCCGGACTCGGGCGGACCATCCGTGGCGGCACGGCGCCGGTGCTCCGCTGGTGGCAGCCGCCTCCCGGTGAGCATTGGCTACCGCCCGAGGACGGAGCTTCGACCTTGCTGGCGGCGCCTCCATCAAAGCGAAGAGACGACAAGGATGCTGTTTACGAATACCTGGACATGCTTGAAAAGGCCCGTGAGGATGCCGAGCGCAAACGCCTCCTGTACGTGGCGACGACACGCGCACGAACCCGTCTGCACCTGCTGGTAGGCCTGGTCCGGGAGGAGGACTCGCAAGGGCCGGGGGCATTCAAACCTTCGGGGAGAACAATGGCCGGTGACTTGCAAGAGGCCTTCAAGGAAGTGTTTGAGGCTGAACCCCCGCATGATTTGCCCGCCAAGTCCCGCAGTGCACGAACACGCCGGTTCGTGGAGCCGAAGATCCGGCGGGTCCCCGACGACTGGATGCCGCCGGACCCGCCTGCGCCCCTGATCGCGCCCAGCCCCACGGAGATTCAATCGCCTTCGTATATCTGGGCCGGCGAGCGCGCCCGGGTGCTGGGGCTTACGGTACACCGCTGGCTGCAGGAAATTGCCGAGGAAGGCCTTGGTGCCTATTCAAGCGAGACCATGGAAGCGCTGCGGCCGCGCACGCACCGGATTTTGCAGTTCCACGGCGTTCCGGCGGACGAACTGGAATCGCTGACAGGGGACGTGGAATTTGCGCTACGCAACACGCTGGACGATGAGAAGGGCCGCTGGACGCTAAAGCCCCACGAGGACGCAGCCAGCGAACTACCGCTTTCCTTGCTGGAAGACGGGCGCACACGCAGCCTGATTCTCGATCGTACCTTCGTGCATCAGGGAGAACGCTGGATCGTCGACTACAAGACCTCCCGCCACGAAGGTGGCGACCTGGAAAGCTTTCTGGACGAAGAAGAACGCCGCTATGCGCCACAACTGGAACGCTACCGCTTGGCTATGCAGGCACTCGAAACTCGCCCCATCCGCACCGCCCTCTACTTCCCCTTACACAAAGCCTTCCGCGAAGTCACCTGGGAGTGACGGCGTCACCGGGGAGTGAGGACGTCCCACCTGGGAACGAGGGCGTCCCGCCCTCGACAAAGGCGACCCACCTTCGCTCGCCAACCAAGTTACCAGCACTTGCTCCCAATTGGCTCTCGCCAGGAGCAGATCATTCTGTTCTTCCCGGTCTTTGAGTCGAACTACCAAGCTATTTCTCCGCTCACACGGCCAAATTTGTTCTTGCCAACTATTGGGGATCACGACATCCTTAAACAGGGAATTCCAGGCACTCAGGAACGGCGTTACGTCCATCAGTAACTAAACCGAACTTCCAGACCCTTGATTGATTCAAGTGGTTGATTTACTTGCAAATCAATGGAATCGGAATGGGGCGTTACTGGGTACGCGTAAGGCGGACTCCAAGCAATCGGAAGGCTTCTTGCTGTAGCGGGGTGGGCCGGGTGACGGCGGTGAACGGCTCGGCGCCGTCCAGGCGCGGGACGACGCGGTTCTTGGCGATGGTCGCTAGATCGGCGAGTAGCGTTTGGAAGCTGTGCACGGGCCGGCCATTGGCGGTCCGTTTGCTTTGCGCCTTGCGCTTGGCCGACTCGGAGACTTGGGCCGGGGCCACAACCGAGGCGCGGGCCGCTTCGGCGCCCGCCGGGTCCTCATCGTCAAACAGCAGCGGCTTGAGCCATCCGCGCATATGCCATTCGACGTAATAGGCGAGCATGCACAACAGAATATGAGCCTTCACCCGGGAGGCCGTGTAGTGGAACACCGGGCGCACTTTCAGGTCCACGGTCTTGAGGCTTCGAAAGGCGCGCTCCACGGCGCTTAAGCGCTTGTAGGCGCGCACCGTCCCGGCGGCGTCGAGTTCCGGCGCCGGCAGGCTGGTTCGGACCACATACAGTCCGTCGAGGGCCGCTTCGCCGGCGATGGACGCCGCCTTGCGCCGGTAGCCGAAGGACTCGTCTTGGATCTCCAACTCGAAGTGTTTGGCCATCTTGTGTTTGCCGATGACCTTGCCCACCCGAAGGGCGATCTTATCCTGGCCCTTCAGGCGGTGTTTCTCACGCTGGGTGGCGGCCGCGATGGGCGCAAGCAACTTCTCGGTGGCTTGCAGCAGGGCCTCGCGCTTGCGCGAGCGCTCGATGGCCAGCTTGGGATTGCGGCATACCATCAGCCGCTCGCCGGGATATAGATCGCTACGCACTTCGATTAAGTCGGTCTCGTCGAACAGCGACATCTGCACCGCCCCGGACTCCACCAGGGCGCGCACCGCCGAGGCCCGCAAGGCGCTGATCCAGTCCAAACCCGCCGGCTCGACCTCCGCGCGGATGCGCGCTTCCGTGAGCATCCCCCGGTCACCCACCAGCACCACCCGCGTAAGCCCGAAGCGGCCCTTGAGCTTTTCGATCTGCGCTCCCACCGTCATCGGATCCGCCGTATTACCCTCGAACACCTCCACCGCTACCGGACAGCCCCCGGCGCCGCACAACAGCCCGAACTCGATCTGCAGCTTGCCGCGCTTGCCATCGCGCGAATGGCCGCGCTCGGCCAGCGGGCAGCAGCGGCCCTCAAGATAAACCGAAGTCAAGTCATACAGCACCAGCGTGCCCTCCTTCAAATGCCGCTTCGCCAAGCGCCGCTCAATGGCGCCCTGGCGTTCGAGCAGCCAGTCCATGGCGGCATACAGATCGTCCTCGTTCGCCGGTTGAAGTCCGAGCGCCTCGCCCAAGGTGTCGCGCGCCGTTGCTTCGGCCAGCCCCCGGGCGGCGGCCAGCTTCGAGCCGGGATGCAGGATACGCGCGGCGATCAGCGCCAAGACCCGATCCCGTTGCGGCGAGGGCTGCGCGTCGATCAGGCGGTCGAAGCGCAGCCTCTTGACAGCGCCCAGCACCGCAGCGGCGTGGCCGTGAGGCAAAGAACGCGTGACCTCGAAGGCTTCGGCCAGGGCGCCCACCGCGGTTCCGCCCTTGAGCAACACGCGCAAGCCCTCGACCACCTCGGGGGGCCATTTCGACAGGTTGGCGAGGGTGCGTTTCTTGACTTTGCCGTCTTGTCGGTAGGACTCCCGCAGGAGCACGGCGGGGGGCGAATTGCGGTTCGGGACGGCCTCGATATACATGGCCACGGAGTATAGCCTGATATAAAGAGAGAATCAATGAGGGGAATGAATCATTCGCCTATATACATGGCTACACATCAGGCCCAGGTAAAGCTACAAAACCCCTGCCAATCAATGACTTGAACCCAAATCGAACGGGAATTCAATCGGAAGTTCGGACTAAACACTATGGAGTGGCCGTTGACTGCTGAACTACCTATACGCGAAGAGCAAGCCATGAAAAAGCTGTTGGACAAGCCCGCTGAACTTGATGGCCAGCGGCATCCCATCTTCGTAGATGTAGCCAGAATTATCGATGCTGCCAGACACTCGGCTGCTCGTTCGGTAAATGCTGTGATGACCGCCGCGTATTGGCTGATCGGGCGGCATATCGTGGAGTTCGAGCAGGAAGGGAAGAAGCGTGCCGACTATGGGGAGGAGACTGTAGAGCAGCTTTCCGCTGACCTTTCTACCCGTTACGGCCGAGGATTTTCGCTTCGCAATGTCTGGCAAATGAAGGCGTTCTACCTCGCGTGGCCGATTCCGCAGACACCGCCTGCGGAATCTGAGGGCAGAGGAATTCTGCAGACGGCGTCTGCAGAATCTTCGCTAACCAGCGTCGCCTCACGCTTTCCACTCCCTTGGGCCGCCTATGTGCGCCTTCTTTCAGTCAAAAACATGGGCGCCCGCGAATTCTACGAAGCCGAGGCACTGCGCGGGGGATGGTCGGTTCGTCAGCTTAACCGCCAGATACATTCTCAGTTCTACGAGCGGACCTCTGCCTCAAAGAACAAGGCCGCCATGTTGACGAAGGGGCGGAGGATGCCTTCTGAAAGCCGCATACTTCCAGAGGAAGAAATCAAAGACCCATTCGTCCTTGAATTCCTGGACCTCAAGGATGAGTACTCCGAAAGCGATCTCGAAAAAGCGTTGATCCGCCGTCTCGAAACATTTCTCCTGGAACTGGGCGAAGACTTTTGTTTCATGGGCAGGCAAAAGCGCCTGCGTATTGGGGACGAATGGTATCGAGTAGACCTACTGTTCTTTCACCGGCGTTTGCGATGTCTTGTCGTCGTCGATTTGAAAATTGGCAGATTCACTCATTCCGACGCGGGACAAATGCACGTTTATCTCAACTATGCGCGGGAGCATTGGGTTCACGAGGACGAAAACCCACCGGTGGGGCTGATTCTCTGTGCCCAGAAGGATGAAGCCGTTGCGCGGTATGCGCTTGGCGGCTTGGCCAACAAGGTATTGGCAGCCGAGTACCGGATGGTGCTACCGGACGAGCAACTTCTTGCGTCGGAAATCGAACGCACACAGGCGTCGCACGGGTTCGGGACCAGGGCCAGCCGCTGAATCCTCTCGAATCAGTTTATTAGGCCTTCATCACAAGTACGGTGAGCGATTCGTGCTTACCGCCCTCAAACGCCCCTCCAGCCTTTCATAGTCACCCAAGTGCACCCGCATCAGGCTCTTCCAAAGCTTGCCATGATTCGGAACCGAAAAATGCAGAAGTTCGTGGACGATCACATAATCCCAAAGTTCACCATCAAGACCAAGCAGCCCATCACTAAAGTTCAGATGGCCATTCGTTGAGCAAGACGCCCACTTGTTACGCATCGGACGAACACCCAGCCAAACAATCTCCACATCCAACTTTTCCGCCCAATGCCGGACGCGTTGCTTGAACTCGCGCTTGTGTTCAACGGCCGTCATAGATCAAATCCTGTCCGCTTTCTCCAACAACGTGAATAATTCATCGACCACAGAAGCCACTTGCTCAAGGTCCTCCGTTTCGGCGTATATGGCAAAGGTCACTTTCTGGCGCAACTCGCGAAGCTCACTCTCGCTTTGCTTCCAGTTAGGAAACTCAGAGAAGGCTTGACGAATACTGCGACTGACCTCCTCGGCCTTATCAATCCCGGCATCCAGCAGACTTCGATAGACGAAATACGTCAGCCCATCAAAAGACCTCTTTGCCTGCTCCTTCTTGCGCGCTTCGTTCTTACCCACCTCACTGAGTAAATCTTCCAGTGCTTGAGCAGTGCTGGATTGGCGGCTTTCAAAACTCTCCTGCACGGCACGGGCGCGATCCGCCATCGCGATCAGGTTCGGATCGTCGCTGCCTTCCTTCGCCAACTTCTCAATGCTCTTTACCAGGTTAATGACCTTGGTTGCGTCGCCGGCGTTTGACTCCTTAATCAGATCGATGGTTTCCGCGTTGATTTCAACCAGTTCTTCTTCCAGCTTCGCGACATACGAATCCACATGCTCGCGAACCAGCCTTTCCGTTTTCCTTTGAAACTCGCGGTCAACAGGAACGTATTTGGCGTACGCCTTACGCACAACCTGGAAGATTGCGGTGAGCGTTTGATAGGTCTCAATGAACGGCCGCAGGAAGGCATCCGGCGAGATGATCTCGTAGAGCATCTCGATCTCTTTGTATTCCTTGAAGAACTCCTTGCGCCGCTCAGGATCGCGGAAGTGCTCTATGAGAGTATCAACATCCTTGTCGTTGAATCGGGGTCCGATGAGGGACAGGTATTCGGGCGCTTTCTGCTCCATCTTGTGCTTGAAGAGCACCTTCAGGAGTTTGAGGTCTTTGACAATGGCGTTGATCTCGTCGCTGTCGAAGGCGAGGGCCTTCTCGAGCTTGTCGAAGATGCCCACGAAATCAAGGACGAACCCGTGCGGCTTCACCATCTCCTGCGCCTCGTTCTCGTACGGGCGGTTCACCCGGGCGATGGCTTGAAGCAGAGTGTGGTCGCGCATCGGCTTGTCGAGATACATAGCGTAGAGAAGCGGCGCATCAAAGCCAGTCAGCAGCTTCTCGGTGACGATGAGTATCTTCGGGAGCTGGTCAAGCTTGCCGAAGCTCTTGCGAAACTGCCGTTCCCGCTTCAGGTCGAGATGGAATTCCTTCAGTAGCACGGAATCGTTATTGTTCCCCGTGTAAACGACTTCGGAGTACTCGGGCGGAAGGCCGAGTTGTCCAAATTCGACATCCAGCGCCTTCTTGTAGTGAGCGCACGCCTCTCGGTCAACGCCGACGAGAAAAGCCTTGTAACCAAGCGGCTCGACATTGTCGCAGTAATGCTTCGCGACGAACTTCGCCACTTGCTTGATTCGCTCCTCGCTCTTAAGGAAGTTCTTCAGGTTCACCGCCCGCTCAAGAATCTTGTTCAGTTCCTCAATGTCGGCTACGCCTTCAGCTTCGGCGAGGGCGAGAAACTCCGCGTCCAGGGTCTCATGCGGCACGAGCATTTCGTTGGGGGCAAGCTGGTAGTAGAGGGGCAGGGTGGTGCCGTCCTCAATGCTGTCGGCAATGGAATATTTGTGCAGATAGCCCTGGTCGTCCTCGCAGCCGAAGGTCTTGAAGGTGCCCTTGCCATGGACCGTTTTGTCCACCGGTGTGCCGGTGAAACCGACGTAGGTGGCGTTGGGAAGGCCGGCCATGAGGAAGTTGCCCAGGTCGCCGCCAGTGGTGCGATGTGCTTCGTCGATGAGGACGTAGATGTTCGAGCGCGTGTTGAGATTCTCCGGCATGTCGCGGAACTTGTGAATCATCGTTACGACGATGCCCCGGTAGTCATCTTTCAGCAGCCGGTTGAGCCGGGCGATACTGCTCGCGTGCTCCAGGGTGCCCAGGCCGAGCGCGGCAAGGTTCTTGAGCATCTGATCTTCCAACTCGTTGCGGTCGATCATCAGAAGGATGGTCGGCTTGTCAGCCGCCGGCGCGCGGAACAACCGCTCCGCCGCTTTGATCATGGTGAAAGTCTTGCCACTACCCTGGGTGTGCCAGATGAGGCCGCGAGTGCGGTCGGTGGCAAGGGCGCGCTCAACAGTTGCCTCGACTGCGCCCGTCTGGTGCTGGCGCAGGATGTACTTGTTCAGCTCTTCGTCCTTCTCGGCGAAGATGATGTAGTCCTTCAGAAAGGCGAGCACCTGCGGGATGGCGCAAAAGCTCTTCACCTTGGCCTCCAGCTTGCCCACCTCCGCATCCTTCCAGTTGAAAATATTCCGCCGCACCGTGTTCCATGTCACGCCATAGGAAAAGCCGATGGCGTCGGTGGCCGTGAAAATCTGCTCCGGCACGAACAGTTCGGGCGTTTCGCGGTGGTAACGGCGGATCTGATCCACGCCGAGCGCTATCGCCTCGTCCTTGGTAGCGTTCTTGCACTCGATTACCAGCACCGGGATGCCGTTGATGAGGAAAACCACATCCTCCCGCGTGCCGTAGTGGCCGTTGTGAAACGCCCACTCCTCGGTGACCTGGAAAACATTGCGCTCCGGGCGTTCGTAATCAATCAGGATCAGTTCGCGCTCGCGGTTCTCCTCCTGGTCGAAGAACTTGCCCCGGTTGCGCAGATGCTCAACGAAATCCCGGTTGCCGTGAATGTTGGTGTGGAGGTGGCGGAATTGGCCAAGTAGGGCGCCCTCGGCCTCGTGGTAGCGCGGATTGAACTCCCGCACCTTGGCGTCCAGCAGGTCGTCGAAGAAAAGCGAGCGGCCCTTAGCGCGATCCTTGGGTGGCGTATCTGGATCAAACCCGCGCCGTTGCTCCGCTTCCTCTCGGGACACGACCGTCCAGCCGATGGCTTCGGCGTATGTGAGGATGCGGGCTTGGACGGTTTTGTGTTCGGATGGGGTGGGCATCTCTTCTTGATGCTACCTTTTCTTAGCGCTCCCTGGACGCTTCGTGGGCAATCCAATGGCCGCACCAAGTTCTTCCGCCGTTGGGAGCTTGCCTCTTAGTTCTTTCGGCAAGCTCGGCTCCAGGTAATATTCCGCCACGCCGATCGGGTTAGTCTTCGACTTCAGCGCGAATTCGACTTCCACATCATCCTTTTCCGCGCAGAGAATAATCCCAATGGACGGGTTGTCATCGATCGCCTGTTCCTTTTCATTCAGCACATTCAGGTAGAAATCCATCTTGCCGGCGAACTCCGGCCGAAATTCGCCGATCTTCAGTTCAAAGGCGACGAGGCATTTGAGGAAACGATGATAGAAGAGCAGATCGATGAAGTACTCTTTCGTTCCGGCCACAACCCGATGTTGCCTGGCGATGAAGCAGAAACCGTAGCCAAGTTCCAGGATGAATTCCTTCAGCTTCTCGATCAGCTTGCCCTCCAGCTCCCGTTCCTTAATCTCCCGACCGATGCCGAGAAATTCCAGGTTGTAGGAACTCTTCAGCGCTTCCTCAGCCTGCTCGGCGAGATGTTCCGGCAGGGCGAGAGGAAAATTGTGCGCTTTTCCTTTGGACAGGCTGCGCCCGTAGGCATTAGCTTTGATCTGGTTCAGCAGAACGGCTCTCGTCCAGCCAGACTGGGCGGTTGCCCGGAGGTAGTAAATCCGTTCTCGTGGCACCTTCACTTTCTTGACGATCTCAACAAGATGCCCCCAGGGCACTGGCGATAGAAATTCTTGAACAAGCTGTTCAAGAATTGCCGATTCTCCAACGGTCGCCTTCGGGGAACCCAATCGCTTCGACGGTATTTCTTGAACAAACTGTTCAAGAAATACCCGAGAACTGTATTCCGAGTAAAACTGCCGCATGAGCCAGATGTTATTGGCGGAAAACCCCCGCATCCCTGGAAACTCTGCCCTCAAATCCAGCGACAATTGCTCCACCACCGACCTTCCCCAACCCAGTTCCTTCTGCTTTTCCACGATCCCTTGCCCAATGTCCCAGTAGAGCAGGATCAGCTCGCGATTCACCGAGCGCGCGGCCGATATCCGCGCCGATTGAATCCGCGATTTCACTTCGCCTAACCAGACGGCGTAGTGTGGAGATCGGATCAGTTTGCCAGGCATGGTTCTTTCACAGAAATTCAAGCTGTGATGAAATTGTGTGGTTGCCACACATACCTCGGAACCTGCAAAACACTCTCTGGGAAATCCTGTTCCAAAAAGGTGCCAGCCAATTTGGCAACAGCCTGTCGCCATTTCTCGTCGACGACGCCGTCATCGAAATCTACGACACCCTGTCGCGGAACTGGGTTGCCACCTACACCGAGGGCAATCGCCTCGTCTTTGGCGGCGTTCTTGCGCTCAATCGCCCACGCGGGAAATTTGTTAACGTCGATGTGGAGGTGGCGAAACTGGCCGAGCAAGGCACCTTCGGCTTCTTCGCGAGACACAATCGTCCAGCTGATGGTCTCGGCGTAGGCGAGAATCCGGGCCTGGACGTTCTTGTGCTCGGAAGAAGTGGGTATGATCAAAGTACATCAACCTTGGTAAACAGCCGCTTCAGATGCTGGACAGACAGATCGAGAATTGGCTCATACATGAAAGAATTGAGGTGAATATTCTCGGGCGTCATCAAGTTCACTTGGTCAAAAATCTGAATGCTCTCTTTCTCCGCCGGAAAGTCCGCTTTGAATCGCTTGATTAAGGCAATGGTCTGATTGCTCGTTATTCCATGCCAGAAAGGCTCATCATTGATCTTTGAAATCATGAAGTCTTCAGCCTTTAGTCGGATTGCAATTGAGAGCACAACCTTGTCTTCAAGGACGGCAGTCTCAGTAGGATCTGCGGCGACCGCCGTCGCAACCTTATAAATCAAATCTTTCACAAGCATGAGGTGGTCCTGGTTTGTTGGACAGTCCGAGGGCTTTATTAAGGTGTATTTCGATTGGTTGATTGTGCCCTCGTCAAACGAAATCGTGCTCGCGAACCGAGCCGGTGTCAATACCGCTGGCCGGGTCCCTCCCGGACGTTGAAGCGGGGCCTGTAGCGTATTCCACCGGCTTGCCACGGGCGCGGTCTCCCCACGTATAAAGCGCCCGTGGGGAGGCGGTGGAATACGCGGCGTGTGGACTCCAAGGCGGCCGGTCCCCGGCGGGTCCGCTGGGTTGAATCCCGCCGATGCGCTCATGCCGCCACCGCGATGCCACGATAGACTTCGCCGGGTGTGCGCCCGTCCAGCGCCGAGTGCGGACGCGAGTCGTTGTAAAACCCAACCCAGTTCGAGATGACGCGCTCGGCCTGGAAACCGTCCGCGAGCTCGTGCAGGTACACCGCTTCGTATTTCAGCGAGCGCCACAGCCGTTCGATGAAGATGTTGTCCAGGAACCGGCCCTGTCCGTCCATGGAACAGCGAGCGCCCGCGGCTTGCACCCGCTCGGTGAAGGCCGCGCTGGTGAACTGCGCGCCCTGGTCCGTATTGAAGATCTCCGGCGTCCCCAGGCGCAACGCCGCCGCCAGCGCCGCGATGCAAAAGGCGCCGTCCAATGTGTTCGACAGCCGCCAGGCCAGCACGTACCGGCTCACCCAATCCATCACCGCCACCAAATAGAAAAATCCTTGAGATACCGGAACATAGGTGATGTCCGCGCACCAAACCTGGTCCGGCCGCTCGATCGTCAACTCCCGCAGCAGGTATGGATACACCCGGTGATCGGGATGCGCCGCACTCGTTCGCGGCTTGCGATAGATCGCCTCCAGCCCCATCAATCCCATCAGCCGCCGGACCCGATGACGGCCCGCCATCAGCCCCAGACGCCCCAGATGGCGAGCCATTTGCCGACTGCCGTAGAACGGATACTTCAGATACGCCTCGTCGATGCGCCGCATCAGCCGCACGTTCTCCGCGGATTCCCCGAGTGGCTTGTAATACCGCGACGAGCGGCTGACGCCCAGCAACGCGCATTGGCGCTTCAAATTCAATTCGCCGCCGCGTCCCAGCATCCCGATCCGCTCCCCACGACTCAACGCGCCAACCCGCGTAGAAAAAAATCCCGCTCCACCGTCAACTCGCCGATCTTCGCGTGCAACTCCCGGATGGTCTTCTCGTGACCCGAGCCGCGGTTCGAACCCCGACCCGCGAACACATCCCCCAGACCGTCCATGGCCTGCCGCTTCCAAGTGCTCACCTGGTTCGGATGCACCCCGTGACGGGCCCCTATCGTCTGAATCGTGCGATCTCCGCGCAGCGCCTCTAGCGCCACCTTTTTCTTGAATTCCGCCGTGAACCGGCGTCGTCTCGTCGTCATCTCAATGCCCTCCGTGAGGCATCAAAATACACCTTAACGACCTGTCCAAAAAAGTGGGACCACCTCAGCATTTCTTGGTGAGGAAGGACTAATGCTGTCTGGTCATGCAGAATGATCTTGATCAATGTCTCAAGGTTGGCAATTGAAAATTGCGAAGTGTCGGACTTAATATGTAGCAGAGATGTTAGCTTGGCATAGGAAGCATCATCTCCAGAGAATTCAGCTAAATTCCTGAGAAAGGGAATCGACGCAATCAGCATCGGATTCTTGGTAAGGTTCTTGCGCCAGTGGGCAAAGGGAGCTGATCTTTGATAAATCTCTTCTTGGAGAAATACGGTGCTATTCTCTTTGTTTGCAAGAATGCGGTTCTGACGCCTCAGATTGAGACGGCTGGAGACCGTTCGGTAGAAGTCGAAGTTATGGCTTAGGATCAACTGCTGAAATCCATCCTCCGAACCTACCTCCATCAGATACTCGATTATCGCGTATTTGTTCTTGTAATCGAACGAGTCAGCGATGTCATCAATGACAAAGAGAGTGTTTTGCCCAGCAGTCTTACGCGCTTCGACTTCAAATATGATATTGAGCATGTAGAGTGCGCGGCTTTCTCCATTGCTCAAGACTCTCATCAGATCTCCTTCTTCGATTGGGGCCGTCGCTGACCCAGGATCATCGGAGTCTTCTAGAAAGTCAAAGCATATGCTTGGAGCGTCCCTCTTCAGAATCACGTCCTCCTGATTGTCCATCCGCACTACAAATGGAACAGAGAAGCGCTCGTTGAAGATACGGATCACCTCTGCCCATTTTGTCCTTTCCGTCCTAGCTTCCCTTACCACCTCAGCAATCTTGTCCTTTCCTTCATTGAAGGAGCAAAGGAGATCCTGATAGGCGGCCCTAGAGCGAATGAGGTATTCAACCCACAGTTTCTGTCGGAGCCGCCCCGGATTAGCAAGCTCGACAAGGACAATTTGGTTCTCCGCCAAGCAGAGCCTAAATTTCCTTAGATCAACATTTCTTTGAAGCTGCTTATCGATATCCTCGAAGGCGGACCTTAGTGACTCATCGGTGAGAATGAGCTCTTTCTCCGATTGAATCGCCTTCTCCAACTCATTCAGAGACGTTACCTCGATTTTTTCACCTTTGATCCGGAGGTAAACAGAGTGTCCCGCTTTGAAGAATCCGTTTGTGTTAAGGTTTTTCGCAATTTCAGCAGCGTTATTGTGAGTAAATACCCCTTTCTTAAAGAAGGTGGAGTTACTCAGCAATTCGTCATACTTCTGAATGTATTCCTCGATTTTTCTGATGAAATTGGGATCACTAAGGACAGGTTCAACCTTTGCGTTGAAAATGTCGGTGTATACAATGCTTCCAAGGGCCGTTCCCTCCTCATTCTCAACCTCTTCTCGGACTCTCGCTAAAGCCCGATAAAAGTCATTCGGGTCATGTGTTATCGACTTGGAGAATTCTTCCCGGATTCCCTTCTTTAGCTTTGTTAGTTTCTTCCACTCGACCGTTAGAGCCTCCGCCTTCTCGTCGATCTCTTTGTGGATGTCTTCGTAGCGTTTACGCAGATCTTCATTGACGAGAAGCGTTGATATCCGATCTGATCGATAGCCCTCATTGTAGGGCTCAATGACGAAGATACTTTCCGGTGCAAGTTCATCACCGTTTTCATCCTGGATAACTCGCTTCGTTTTGTTGATTTTCCAGATTCGATCCGTCGAGGCGGCTCCGTTACTCACATCTCGAAAGGTATTTGCCAGAGATGTCTTCATTACGCCATTCGGCGCATAAACAGTAAAAACGTCGCCATGCGACTCAAAATTAAACTCGGTCTGGAGTTTCTTAATGCCGTAGCAATGTTCGAGATCGATCGTGAGTTTTTTCATGTTGCAAATTGTGTTCCGACTAGGTCCAATTCGTGAACGCGAGTCTTCGCGGTCATTAGTTCGTGAAGGATGGTGAGGAAGAGGTTCTTGAGGGATGCGACCTTCCTCTCGGTGATTTCAATTTTGGCATCGAGAGCAAGCAGCGGCTTAGCTATGTTCTTTTGGTCCTCGATCGATTTTGGTAGTGGAACGAGAATAGACGAGAAGCGGCCTTTGCTCAGAATCGGAACAGGCCCGAAAGTCGCGAAGCCTTTCCAATATTCTCGGAAGTAGCTCAGGAGGTAGAACACAAAATCAGGATCCCGCCCCTCTTTGCAAACAATGGAATTGATCTGCTGATTTGTTGCGGAAACTTTTCGGAAGGTCATTCCAACTTTACCAATGCTTGACCCGATACAGACGCACATCACAGCGTTCTTTGGAATCGCCCTGATCGATTCAATTCCCTCTGGAGAGATCATCTTCTTCGAATCATAAACGTAGCGACGCACCCCGAGATCGGCGGGAGCAATAAAGTCTTCGCTGGGCGGATCGTAGAATGCCGCTACTTTCGTTTTCGGTGTCGAACCGGTGACGCATTTTCCAAGCTCGCCGATCTCCACGATCTCCCAGCTTTCGGGCACAGGGCCGATTTCGGTTTGTTTTTGGGGTTCGTTGCGGAGGCCTTCGGTAAAGAGCTTGTGTATGAGGGCCTTTTTCAGCTCGGTGGTGGTCTGAATGATCCGCTCCTGCGCTTCGGTCGCTCGCTGCACCATCGAAAGGATGTAAGCGATCTTCTTCTGTTCGGGGAGTGGGGGGAGTGACAGGTGAAACTCCCTAAGCGACGGCCACGAAGTCCGTGGGTGTTGAACGCCGGAAGTTGTCGATTTTGCATGGTTGATGAATTCATCGCTGTGGACAAGAAACTTCAGAAAATCCGATTCGCACCTGTTATCAGTACGAAAGACAAGGATGTCGGTTGAACTGATTCCATCGAAATCCGCTTGGGCTCCTTTTCTCAAGTATGGCCGGAGCTTGCCGAATAGAACGTCTCCTATTTTGAAAGTGGTTTTCGAGGACTTGATGTCGCTTTCCGTTCCACGACCGACGAAAGCGGGGAACCCCTGCGCAAGATGCTCCAAGCCGACATAAGGAGTGGCGCCGCCTTCGACTGGCTTGTAGGAGTCCTTTACGCACCTGCACACGTCGCCAAATTGGTAGTTTTCCCAACCAGGCGGCAATGGTTTGATCAATAGATTGGAATCGTTCATATCCCGATCTTCTCCAGAATCTCCCACGAGGGCTCGTCCATCTCCCTGGCCGCAGGGAGGATTCTCAACTCGCCATGCAGCAGACTGGAAAGTGCGTTCTCCTTTGTTCCGCCCCAGTTCATTCCACACCTCCTTCTGGCTGTTTCAGGCTGCGGGCGGTGAGGGTCTGCATCTGGCGGATGGCTATGGCGTTGAGGCGCTTCAAGCGTTCCCTCTGCGTCAGTTCCATGTGGATGAACTCGGCATTCATGTTTTCCAGATTGGCGAGGACGAGGAGTTGCTCCAGGGTGGCGTGGTCGCGCATGTTGCCGTCCTTATCCGGGTTCGCATCGCGCCATTCACGGGCGGTCTGGCCGAAGAGGGCGACATTGAGCACGTCGGCTTCGTTGTGGTATAGGTGATGGTGGCTTGTTTCGCGGCAATCTCGGTCGGGATGAGATGGGTATGGATGGTGCCCGTTTTCTCGATCCATTGCTTCGGAGTGAGGGTGAAACTTTTCCGACCGGCCTGTGTTTTAATTCCGTCAAATTCGACGGAATTAAAACCGAGGTTGCGGAGCTCTCCCAAATACCCAGAACCTCCAAAGTGTTCCGGTTATGCAACCAATTGCAGGCCAAATCGTTCGACCGCTCTGGATTCTTATAGCGGGCGATACCCTCGGGTTGGTTGGACATCCGCGGTCCCGTCATTGTCGTTCCGCTGATGAAGCGTTTCCGATGGTTGACGAGACCAGACCTGATAACTTCTGACCATTCCACCGATTGGCCGGACGATTCCAGCCAGGAAATCGGATGATTGTCGGATGATTAGTTCTCCTGAGCTCGGGAAATATAGCGGTTGGCGAAGCTCTTCCCTCCCTGCTGAGGAGTGCCGAGTTCGAGGAGGAAGTTCTCAAGTTCCCGCAGGATGGCTTTTTCGATATCGCGGTGCGCTCGTGGAGCATGGAGTCCAGTTTGCTGGCGAGTGTGCGGATACTCCACCGTTCAACACGGCACATCTCGGCGTAGAAATCTCGTCTCAAAGGATCCCGGATCGGAATCAACGCCTTGAAGTGGGTCCAGCCTAATTGTCGCCGCAGTGCAGCGACAATCTCTTCATCGGGAAACGCTTCGGCAAACTTGACCATCCGGGTAAGAGCGGAATAGCTGTAGCCACGACCGAATTCAGCGCTCAATTCTTGCGACAGTGTGGCAAGAATTCCCCTTCCGTATTCAGCGCGTTCGTACTGAAGGACTTCCATTTGGATACGTTTACCGATCCGCCAGTAAAGGAACGTCATGCCGGCACTAACCGCGCGCGTGACGCCACTACGAGTTTGTCCGATCATATTCCGCATGTCGGCGACGAGGCCGGCATTACTCTGGATGATGTTGAGGTTGTCCCGGTTCATGATTCAAGCTGCTTGAGGATTGTGCGGAGCGCTTTGTCCGCCTCCCTCGCATCTGCTTCAACCGCATCCAGTTCCGCCACGATCTCCGGCAGCGGCCGATAGGTCTCGGCTTCGCCGGTGTGGATGTAGCGGCTGGGGGAAATGTTGTAGTCGTTCTTCTTCAATTCAGCGTGATCCACGATTCGGCTGAGTTTTTCTTCTTCCTTCCATTCGATCAGGATCTGGGTAATGCGGTCGATACCCGCGGGTGGGATGAAGTTCTTGGGATCGCCTTTCTCGAAAATCTGGCTGGCGTTGACGAGGAGCACCTTCCTCTGGCGGGACTTGGGCTTGCCCTTGTTGAGAAAGAGCACGATGCCTGGGGCGGTGGTGTTGTAGAAGAGGTTCTCGGGCAGGTAGAGGACGCTCTCGATGAGGTCGTGGTCAACAAACCACTGGCGGACGGTTTTCTCCTTGTTGGTTCCCGCATTGCCCGAGCCGCGGGAGGCGGCGCCGGTGTCGAGGACGACGGCGGCGCGGCCCGCGTGTTGGCTACTCGATCTGGGCTTGAGGCTGGCGTGAATGTGCTGGACCCAGCCCCAGTCGGCGGAGGACTTGCCGGGAAAACCTGGAAGGAAACGATCGAGTTCGTCATTGTCGTAGTCGGTTTCGGTGAACTCCTTCTGATTCCACATGGGATTGGCGACCACGCAATCGAAAGTGCGGAGCTTGCCGTTTTTCTCGGCACGGAACTTGGGATTCTTGAAAGTATCGCCAATCTCGATCTGTCCCTCCATGTCATGGATGATCATGTTCATGTTGGCCATAGCCCAGGTCTCGGGGATGTATTCCTGGCCGAACAGTTTGAGAGGCGCGTATTTCGCCTGCTTGGCGGCCTGCGTTTTGGCCTCCATGGCGAGTTCACACTTGATGAGAAGGCCGCCGGAGCCGCAGGTGGGATCGTAGATTTCCATGCCTGGATCGGGCGCCAGGACACGGGCCATGATCTCGCCTACTTCTCCGGGGGTGTAGAACTCGCCAGCGCTCTGGCCGCTACCTTCAGCGAATTTGCGGATGAGGTATTCGTAACTCTTGCCGATTATGTCGGCCTCAACATCGTCAAGCCCAAGGCGCTTGGTGCTGATGGCTTCTATAAGGTTTGAGAGGCGGTCATCGTCGAGGTCGCGCTGGCCGTGGGTTGTAGCGTTGAAGTCAACCCGATCAATGATGCCCTGCAGTAGTGAGTTCTCGCGGGCGATGGACCGTAGATGGGTGGTAACGCATTCTCCAATCTTGTCGGAGAGCTTGCGAATAACCGACCAGACCGGCTGCTCCGTGTCTTCTGGGACGAGGGGCAGATAGAAGCGGACGAGCTTGTGGTCGGCCTTGGCGAGACCGAACGCCTTCTCGCGCGAACCAACCTCGGCGGCGATCCGGTTCAACTCGTCATCGAATACGTCACAGAGGCGCTTGGTGAAGATGAGGGGGAGGATGTAGTCCTTGTACTTCGGCGCGTCCTTGGCGCCGCGGATGGAGCACGCGGCATCCCAGATCCAGGATTCGAGGGATTTATCTTGGGTGCGAGATTCAGTCATTGAACCGTGCGGGTCAGGGGTTAGCGCCGCTGGCGTTCGCCTCGATCCTGTCCAGTTCCCGCTTCAATCGCTTCTCCGCATGCCACAGATCGTAATTCTGCTGCAACCTCAACCAAAGCTCCGGCCCATTGCCGGCATATTTCCCTATCCTCAAGGCCATTTCTGTCGTGATCGGGTGGGTGCAGGCCAAGACACGGTGGAGCTGCTGACGCGAAACGCCAATCCGCCTGGCCGTTTCACTTACAGACAATCCGATTGCTGGTAATACGTCATCACGCATGATCTCGCCGGGATGCACCGGCGTGCGCCGCACGGGGCGCGTTACTTGATATTCAGCCATGAGTCATCTCAGTGATACTGTTCCAAATCAACCCCTAACCCCGGGAACGAGAGCGTCCCGCCCTCTGTGCAGGCGGGATGCCTTCACTCCCAGCAAAGTCCCTGCGTTCCAGCACCAGGCTCAGCTGAACAAAACCCGTTGTGTCGCCTGCTTGTATGTCGGCGGTCACGGTGTTTATTCCTTCCTGAACGGCAAGGCCCGCCAGCCAGGCGCTTACCCTGGGGAACGGCGCATTGCCTAGCCGCAGGCGTACGCGGCGATCTCCATCGGCACTGCCTTCCTCCAGGTACGCGTCAAGACCTGCGTCGCGCAATGACCGGTTGGCGACCAGCAGCATCGAAGTGTCCGAACGCGCCCGTGGCGCCGGCAAGTTCTGCATTCGGCCGCTCAAACCATTGACGCTCTCCAGCAGAGCGCGTTCCGCCACTACTTCCTGCCTGTAGCTGTCCACGCGAGCCTGTAGCGGAACCACCACGACCAAAAACCAGATGGCTCCCAGGACAACGATGCCCAGGCAGACCAGCAACAACTGCTCGCGGGCGTTCCGGGCGTTCCAGAATTCAGCGATCGCGTTCATTACGCAGGTTCAGTTCGCCGAGCACCGCCCCATTGGGTTCGGGCGCCGCGGTTTGAATCAAGACCGAGTACCCGCTGGAGCGGAGGCGTCGCCGTGTCTCCTCCAGCGTGTCCATATCAGCGGCCCGCAGTTGGACCTGGGTTGATCCATTGCCGTAACTCAGGCCGATGACTCGTGTCTTCTCGCCACCGCTGGTATCCAGCGCCTGGAGAAGGCGCAGGAACTCGTCGCTGCTGGCTGCCGCTGAAAGGTCCGCAGAGGCGATACGGCGGCGCCATTCCGCCCGCAGCGTCTCTCCCTCGCTAACATCCGGCATCAGCCGCTCAAGGCGCGCGTCCACCACCGCTTCTACCGCCTGAAATTCTCTTTCGGCGCGCCAGCCGTCCAGCCCCAGATATGCGGGGTAGAGCAGCCCAACAGCCAACAAACCGAGGAGGACTTGCAAAAGCGAGCGAGCCTGGCCATCACGTGGCCTGAATTCCCCTTGCATGAGATTGATTGCGCGGCTGGAAAGTGCCTCTGCGGCCATTTGCGCCATCACTCCCTGCTCCAGGAGCCGTAATTCGACCTCACGTCCGGCCAGCTTCGACATCGCTTCGCGCGCCGTACTCTCCAATGCGGAATCGCAATAAATCACCAGGCGAAAAGGAGCGGCGTCCTCGCCAGCATGCTCGGCGCAGAGGATCTCGACGAGACCCGCCAATTCCGCGGGCTCGGCCGCAACCAATTGTCCGCTGCCGTTCCGCAGCAAGAGCCTGTCCGGCTCCAGCAGCGCAACAGCCGCGTTGGGTAGCTCGGGCAGGGCATCGCCCTCGTCATATGCCGCTACCGGCGCAAGACCCGCAGCCGAACAGCGGTCCAGCCAATCGACCATTCGCTGGCGTTCAATGGCCGCCACGTCGAGATGGTCCCCCGAGGCCGGCCCAACCGCAAAATGCATGTCCTCCACATCCCCGGCTATACGGTCCTCCAGCGCATAGCGCACACCCTTCACCGCCGCGCGCCGTCCGCGCGCAGGCAGGTTCAGCCTGGCGCGAAAAACCTCGCGGGACGGAACCAGCACCACCACCTTGCGGCCTTCAGAAAGCGCGGCCGCCTGATCCAGCTCCCCGGCGCCCCATTCGGGAAGGGGCGCGCCATGCCCATCCACCAACTGCCAGGAAGCACCGCCCTCCGGGCCCATCAATCGAACGATCAGGTGTTCCACGCCGCGGCCCCTGCCTAGCTCTCCGCAGGCGCCAGCCATGCCTCAGCCGGCAATCCCTGCCGGCGCCATCGCGTTTGAATCTGGCCGGACCGCCGATCCAGCAGGCTGGTCATGAAGAAACGGGTGTCGCCAAGCTGAATGGCCAGGCGCAGAGCAAACCAGTCGCTGGACGGCGCAACGCGATCCTTCATTCCGGCGGGCAGGGCGCCTTGCACTTCGCTCATATCGTTTATTCCGCCGGACAGCTGCCGTTCGCGCCACCGCTGGACCTGGACCTGGTTGGAGCCGTCGGTCAGCGACAGCAATACCGCCAGGCCGGCGGTGTTCAAGTTTACGGGCGTAGGCGCGCCGGCGACAGGCAGCGCCGTGATATGCGGCGCCAGGATGCTCCAGGAAACGGCATCAAAGCCCTCCACGGCCAGCAATTCCGAAATGTCCTCCATCGGCCGATTGGGCGCCTGGTAGGGTGGGTCAAGCCGCGTATACGCTTCATCTTCCGCGCCGCCTTGCTGCTGGGGCAAGTTGTCCGCGTCCATCCAGTCCAGCGCCTTTACGGCCAGGATCTCTTCCAGCCCCAGAACCCGAAGAAGGCGCCGAAACTGTTCGACCGCAATCAGGTCCGCTGTTCCCTGAGGGGTCACCAGGTTGTTCATGTTGAAACGTCCCTGCATGTCCTCTATGGTCCCCTGGACCAACATCGGTCCCACATCCATGGCGCCCAATCCTCGCGCCCAGGATTCTCCGAAATGGTCCGTATCGCTGTTGACGGCGTCGGCAAGCAGCAACTCCATGGCCATCTCCTCGATCCCCAGCGCGATAAGGCGGGCGCGGGAGCTGTCCATCAGGGAAGCGGTGGCCTTGATTTCAAGCTGCAGGCTGAACATCCGGCCGGCGGCGAGTATGCCCGCCAGGCTGACGATCAACAGCGCAGATACCAGCGCCAGGCCCCGCTGTGAACGGTACGGGTTCAACTTCCGGCCTCAATCAGGCGAATTACCCGGCCAAGGCCCGCCGCGTCGACGGTCAGCCGCACGCCGGCGGGAAGCGTCTCCAGGGAGGTTTCTCCCGGCGGCGGCCAGGAGTCTGTCCAGGTTTCACCTCCGGACCCTCTCACCGGCAGAAATTCCAGGCGAAATTCCGTAACGTCCGTCAACAGAACTTCTCCGCCGGCGTCAGTCGCTCCGATTCGGTCCAATACCGGCCAGTACTCGCGCAGCAGCCGTCCATCCAGCAATCGGTACCTCACCCTCTGCAGTTCTGCGCGCGGCAGCAGGGCCGGGTTCAACCAGCCGCCACGGGTGAGGATCAATCCACTTGCGCGCGCCTCCCGCAGCGCCGGCTCATAGTCCTGTCCCAGGATGCCGCGCACCGGCCGGGCTCGCATTTGCGCGATGTCGTTCTCCACAATCCTTACCGTGCGCTGCAGCGACGCCCAACGCTGTTGCGAAGCATCCAGCCGTTGCGATTGTGTGACCGCTTCACCCAGGCCCCCGAATGCGAGTGTCGCCATAACGGCGAAGACCGCCAGGGCGACCAGCAGCTCGATCAGGGTGAAGCCTCGGGTTCGGAAGTTCATCACTCTGGCAGGACAGTCCAGTCCAGGTCAGCCTTCAGGCGGACCATTCCCCGCGCGGTTGCCAGGGAAGGTGCGTTCCGCTCCATGCCCACGGCCACCTCCACATCGAGCAGGACTTCCGCGTCGGTTGCCTGCACGCGATACTCCACCCACCACATTCGGCCCGAGATTTCCTCCCGCCTGAGCAGCTCCCTGCGGGGCGCCTCGTTTGCAAGGCGCAGCGCAGTGAGTGCATCGGCCGCGGCCCATTGGGCCAGTGTGCGCACTCGCAATTGTTCCGCCGAGCGGGACGATTGGCCCATTGCGGTGAACGCCGCGCTCAAACCCAGTGCAACCACAGCCAGGGCCACCATTACTTCAAGCAGGGTGAAGCCGCGTTTCACCGGGTTTGTATCTCCAGCAGTCCTGAAGAACTGAATCGCATGACCGCACCGGCTTCCCTCGTGCCGATCAGCCGGAGCGAGAACGGCGTGAACTCTCCCTCGGGCAACAACACAATCTGGGGTGGGCGAGACGGCCTTCGCAATCCCTCGGTCACCAATCGTCCATTGATCCTCAATTCGAACTTGAGCGGTTCGGGCCAGGATCGGGGCGCCAGGGCGCCCCTTTGGGCTGACTGCTTCCAGATGAAATTGAACCCGGGCTCACCATCGGGCTCACCGGGCAGCAGTTCAAGGTACGAATAGCCTTCCTGGTCGAATCTCAGACCCAGGACTCGCCCCTGCAGGCGGCTTTCATCCACGGCCAGACGCAAGGTGGAAGCCAGCCTGCGTGCCTCGCGCTCCACCGGGCTGCCGGCGGCCCCGGCGGACAGCGCCGCCAGACCGGTAAGCAGTGCGATGAGGGCGAGGACAACGAGGATTTCTATCAGCGTAAAGCCGCGCGCCCTGGGGGTGGCTTCCCCGTTTGCCATCACGACTGCTGATCGAGATTCCAGTTGCCTATGTCCCGATCCTGGCCTTCGCCGCCTTCCTCGCCGTCGCGCCCCAGGGTATAGATGTCCACCTCACCGCGCCGCCCGGGAGTGGAATAGAGATACGGCCGGTTCCAGGGATCGACGGGCAGGCGGCGCATGTAACCGCCCTGCGGCCAGCGGAGATCCCGATCGTTCGGCTTCTCCACCAGCGCCTTCAGCCCTTCCTGGTTTGTGGGGTAGCGAAAGTTATCCAGTCGAAAAATATCCACGGCAGCCTCGATAGTCTGGATATCCGCCCGAGCGCGCGTAATCCGGGCATCATCCACGCGGCTGATGTAAACACCGGTCGCTATGGCTGCAAGGATTCCGATGATCGCCAGGACGACCAGGAGTTCCATGAGCGTGAAACCGCGCTTGCGCTCAGGAGATTCCTTCGGACGGGGACACGACACTTGCATTCCGCCAATCATGCCAGAGCGAGATTCGGGAAGCTATCGCCTATAATTTTTTTGCGTGTCTGATGGTTCCAATCTATTCTCGCTGCGCGGAGAAATAGCGCTGGTCACCGGGGCTACGCGAGGAATCGGCGCGGAGATCGCACGGCAGCTTCAGGCAGCCGGCGCCGATGTCATCGGAACCGCCACCACGCCTGCGGGCGCGGAGAGCATTTCTGCGGCCTTAGGCAGCAAGGATTCGGGGAAGGTGCTTGACATAGCGTCTGATGAGAGCGTGCAGGCACTAATGGGCGACTTGTCCGGGCGCATGCCCACGATCCTGGTCAACAATGCCGGTATCACCCGGGACAACCTTCTCCTGCGCATGAAGCCGGATGACTGGCAGGACGTCATCAACACGAACCTCAATTCTGCCTACCGGCTTTGCAAGGCCTGCCTGCGCGGCATGCTCAAGGCGCGCCGGGGCCGCATCATCAACCTGTCCTCGGTGGTGGGCGTTTCAGGCGCACCAGGGCAGGCGAACTACGCAGCGGCCAAGGCCGGACTGCTGGGCTTTACCCGGGCGCTTGCACAGGAAGTGGCCAGCCGCGGAATTACCGTAAACGCGATTGCGCCGGGGTATATCGAAACGGACATGACGGCCGCCATTTCCTCCCAGCGAAAGGACGCGATGGTCTCAGCGATACCGGCCGGTCGCGCGGGCTCGCCGCTGGATGTGGCCGGCGCCGCGGTTTTCCTGGCGTCTCCGGCTGCATCCTATGTCACCGGTATCACCCTTCACGTCAACGGCGGAATGTGGATGGGCTGATCACCTTCCCATACCGGTTCGAAAGCACACCGTTTCATAGCCTTGCAGGGCGGTATTCCGGTAAAATGAGGGTTTCTGGCTTTAGCGCCGGGTTTGCCCGGCTCCTAGGGGAATTGGATCTATGAGCAACGTTGAACAACAGATCAAAGCGATCATCGCCGAGCAGCTTGGCGTGTCCGAGTCCAGTATTACGAATGAATCTTCATTCGTGGACGACTTGGGCGCCGATTCGCTCGACACCGTTGAGTTGGTCATGGCGCTGGAAGAAGAGTTTGAGACCGAAATCCCCGACGAGAACGCAGAGCAGATCACGACCGTTCAGGAAGCAATCAACTTTATTTCCGCGCGTCTTGAGGAATAGCCCGGCCGGCGTGGCCGGCTTGAAGGGTTCGCCCCTCCGGAGTACCTGAAATGCAAGGACGTCGCGTAGTTGTGACGGGCGCCGGTGCGATTACCCCGGTTGGCAACGATCCCGAGACTGCCTGGCAGTCGGTCCTGGAGGGCTCAAGCGGGATTTCCGCACACCAGGAACTGCCCGACATCGGCAATTTTCCGTCCCGAATTGCGGGACTGATCCGCGACTTTGATCCCACCGAGTACATGGAACCTCGCGAGGTTCGGCGGTTCGATCCTTTCAACCACTACGGAGTTGCCGCTGGAATCCAGGCGGTACGTTCTTCGGGACTTACGATCGATGCGTCGAACGCGGAGCGGGTAAGCGTCTACGTGGGCTCCGGCATTGGTGGCATCCGCACCATCGAAACCTCTCATGAACGCTATAGAGAGAAAAACAACCCCCGCCGCATTTCACCGTTTCTGGTTCCGGGCATTATCGTGAACATGCCGGCCGGCTTGATCTCGATACAGATCGGCGCCCGCGGCCCGAATATCGCCACCGCAACGGCCTGTTCTACTTCTACGCATTCCATCGGCCTGGGCGCTCGCGCCATTGCCTACGGGGAGACCGATGCCTGCGTGGCGGGCGGCACAGAACACTGTATCGCCTACCTGGGAATCGGCGGATTCTCCTCGGCGCGCGCACTGTCGCTGCGTAACGACGAGCCGGAACGAGCCAGCCGTCCCTGGGACCGGGACCGCGATGGTTTCGTGCTTGCCAGCGGCTCCGTCTGCCTGATGCTGGAGGAAATGGAGCACGCCCGCGCCCGCGGGGCCGATATCCTCGCCGAGCTGACCGGCTTCGGCATGAGCAGCGACGCCTATCACATAACCGCGCCTGCCGAGGACGGCGCCGGGGCTGCGGCCTGCATGCGTGCAGCACTGTCTGACGCCGGCCTGGGTCCCGAGGATGTCGATTACATCAACGCACACGCAACCTCCACGCCACTGGGTGACCTGGTTGAAACGGTCGCCATCAAGAAGGTATTCGGCGGCCATGCCGGGCGTGTGGCGGTAAGCTCCACCAAGTCCATGACCGGACACCTGCTCGGCGCGGCAGGAGCGCTGGAAGCGCTCTATTGCGTTCTGGCCATTCGAGACGGGGTAGCGCCGCCCACCATCAATCTCGACAACCCCAGCGAGGGTTGTGATCTGGATTTCGTGCCACACACGGCTCGTGAAATGCCCATTGACGTGGCGATGAGCAATTCCTTTGGCTTCGGCGGCACCAACGGCTGCCTGGTCTTCAGCAGGGTTTAGCTTGTGAATCGCAAAGGCAAGGCCCTGGTTGCATCTGCGGCCGCGGCCGTGCTGCTGGTCATGGCAGGCCTGTATTCAAGCCGACTGGCGCTCGAAAGCCCCCTGGCGCGGGGGTCCGCCGACAAGAGCGTTGTCGTGGAACCGGGCGACTCCCTGAATGCGGTAGTCCGGCGCCTGGAGGAAGAAGAGATTCTCATGAGGCCCTGGCTGTTCAAGCTGGCCGCTTATGTGGCAGGTGACGCCGAGCGAATTCAGGCCGGAGAGTACCGTATCAAGGCAGGAGACACGCATAAGCGGCTGCTGGAACGCATGGTGCGTGGTGACGTGGTGCAACACTATTTCACGATCATTGAAGGATGGACCGTGAGAGAGCTGCTCAGGGCGCTGGCCGGCGAGGAACCCCTGCTCGCGACACTCAAGGCGCAAGACCCACTCGACCTTGCGCTTGAATTGGACTTAAGTTACGGGAGCGCCGAAGGATGGTTTTTCCCGGATACCTATGCCTACACGCGCGGCGAAACGGATGCGGACTTGCTCTTGCGCGCCCACGAGCTCATGGAGGTAAGGCTGGCGGCAGCCTGGGAGCAGCGTGCCGTAAATTTGCCGTTTGCCGATCCCTATGAGGCGCTGGTCCTGGCGTCTATCGTCGAACGTGAGACCGGGCTGGATGACGAGCGCCCCACCATCGCGGGTGTGCTTTCCCGGCGGCTTGAGCTCCGCATGCGCCTGCAGGTGGACCCCACCGTGATATACGGTCTGGGAGATACCTACGCCGGAGACATTACCCGAGCCCATCTGCGTGAGGACACGCCGTACAACACCTACACACGCTACGGGCTTCCGCCAACTCCCATCTCCCTTCCCGGCAGCGCATCTCTGCGCGCGGCGGTGCAACCACGCGCCGGCAGCTCCCTCTACTACGTCGCATCGGCCGAACTCGATGGCAGCCACGTATTCAACGACACGCTTGCGCAGCACAATGCCGCAGTGTCTTCCCTGGTGCGCAGCCAGCGGGCGCGGCGCAGCGGCAGCCAGTAGACTCGCTCCGTATGACTAGTGTCGTGTCACGCGAGTTCTCAAGGCACTGACATGAGCCGCGGCCGATTCGTAGTCCTGGAAGGCATAGAAGGCGTCGGCAAGTCCACGCATACGGCGTTCCTGTCAGACTGGCTGAAGGGGCAGGGCATACCGGTAGTCCCGGCACGCGAACCCGGAGGCACGGCGCTGGGAGAACGCCTGAGAGATATCCTGCTGGATCCGGCAGTCACCGACCTGTCGCCCCAGGCCGAGCTGCTCCTGATGTTCGCGGCGCGCAGCGCGTCGGTGCGCGAAGTAATCCTGCCTGCACTGGAAGGGGGGGCGTGGGTCCTTTGTGACCGCTTTGTGGATTCCAGTTACGCCTACCAGGCATACGGGCGCGGCATTCCGGTTGAGCATGTGGAGATGCTTGAAATGCAGGTCCTGGGCGACCTGCGACCCGACCTCAACATTCTCCTGGACACTCCTGTCAGCGTCGGGCTTTCCCGCAAGGGCGGAGCACAAAGCAACGACCGGTTCGAGCGCGAAAGTCCTGAGTTCTTCGAACGAGTCCGCAACGGTTACCTCAAACGAGCGGCAGCCGGCGGTGCGGCCTATCAAATTGTGGATGCCTCGCAAGCACTAGCCAAGGTCAACACCGAATTGGTGGATATCCTGCGAGAATTCATGACTTCCAATACTTAAATATTATTCTATATATTTTATATATATAACTGACATATATGTTTTTTATTAAATCCATACTGTGAACTCAGCGCCGACACATGGAACTGCGCTTCCCTGGCTTGAGTCCCTGGAGGCAGAGTTTGAAACACAAATTCAAGAGGGACAATTGGCGCATGCCTTACTGATATGTGGTCAACGCGGCACCGGCCGCCGCCGTCTTGCCGCCTGGTTGGCTCAGCGAATTCTGAATGCGGAGCGGGCTGTCTGGCCCGCGGAAACGGCGCCCGAAACCACCCTTCACGCGAATCTTCATCCAGCCGCACCCGAGACCGGCAAATCACTCTCAGTGGAGAAGATCCGCGAATTGATCGATTTCATGCTGCTGAGCACCTATGGGGAGGGCGCGCGAGTTTCGGCGATTTGCCCGGCGGAGACGATGACACGCTCGGCAGCGAACAGTCTCCTCAAGATTCTTGAAGAACCAAGGCCCGACAGCTACATCCTGCTGGTCGCCGAAAACCCGGCGCCATTGCCGGCCACTATCATCAGTCGTTGCCGGCTGGTGCAAACACCCGCAGTGCCCTCGGACTCCGCGATCCGCTGGCTTTCCGATCAGGAAGCAGGCGTGAATTGGGACAATGCGCTGCGCCTGGCCGGAGGCGGCCCCTTGCTGGCCAGGGACTTGCACGCAGAAGGCCTGGACGAACGGGCCAGGGCGATGAGTGTCCAGCTCGCAACGCTGGAAAGGCGTTCCGCAACGCCGGTCGAAGTTGCACGAAACTGGAAGGACCTGCCGCTGCGATTCTGTTGCGACTTTCTGTTCCGGTGCGCCTCTCGACGAGTACGGGATTGGACTTCAGCGGAAAATAATGCCCAGAAGCGCCGTATTTCTCGCTTGTCGGCGGACCGGCGCCAAGACATGATTCGACACAGCTTTGATCATTTGGAGAAGGTCATGGGCTACCGTCGAACCGAGCGCTTCAGCACCAATGAGGAACTGGCTCTCGCAGTGCTCCTGCAAGACTGGTACGGTGGCTTTTGTGTCGGCAAATGAAGGTCCCGGGCTTTTATTCCCTGGTGCTTGAGGATCCCGAAGCCGTCGCAAGAGCCTGGATACCTTTCCTGAAACCCGCCGGACTTTTTGTTGCGACAAGGCGGGAACACGCATTGGCCGAAGAGCTGGTGCTTCTGGTGCAACTGCCGGGCGGAGCGAAACACAGCGTCGCCGGCCGCGTTGCCTGGATCAGCGCAGAGGGCCGCTCTCGGGGCCGCCGGCGAGGAATCGGAGTAGTGCTGGAGGAGGCTGAAGGACAGGCTGTAATATCAGGAATCAAGAACAATCTGGTTCAGGAAATTTCACCGGAAGCAGGACTGCTGGCTCAGTGCTGATTCGCTTGCTCTTGACGAAAGATAAGATCAGTCGTCTTATTTCTGCATCAATTGGCATGTCTAACTTGCCCAGGATGGCTGGGCTTTGCATCCTCGCAGCAATACTCCCCGCTGCCGTAGTACTTGGTACCCAAGAAACGGCAGGTAGCCTAAGCAGTGCCAGCGAAGACAACGTTACGCGGCTCTCGCCGGATGCGTTCGACGAGCTTCCCGGGGTAGTAAGAGAGGATCTCAAGAAAAGGGGTTGCACGATCCCGCAGGCGTTCCACCCCAAGAGTCTCAACAATGTGATCCTGGGACGATTTACGCAGGCAAAAACCCAGGACATTGCGGTGCTGTGCTCTCGTCAACAAATCTCTTCGATTCTGGTTTTCCGCAGCGGGCTTGTTGAGCGCGTGGATGAGCTGGCCCCACAGCCGGACCGCAGTTACTTGCAAGAAGCAGCGGCGGGCAGCAGGCACTACTATTTCTCCCGCAGAATCGTAGTAGCGAGCCCGCAAACCATCCGCAGATACCACGAGTGGTATGAAGACATTGAACTTCCTGTACCTCCTATCGATCTACCTCCTCTCGATCACGACGGTATCGATGACAATTTTCTGGAAAAGGCGTCCGTGATTTGGTACTGGCGCGAAGGGCAGTGGATGGGGCTACCCGGCGCAGACTAGACTGCTGCTGCAGCGAAGTCAGCGCCAGCCGGAGAAGTGCACGACGCGTTTTGGGGGCTCGTCCAGCCGGCACTCGGGGCGGAGCGTGGCGGGATCGAGCAGGTACCAGTTTCTGCGGTGAGCATAGCCCAAGGGGATTCCGGACCCGTTTCTGAAGCACCAGGATCGATACTCCTCGGGCGCCAGCAGTATCCTGCCGGGAGCGGCGCTCAACCAGGCGGAGGCATCGAGAATTTCCTGCCGGCGGTCGGCGCGGCGGCGCCCGAAATGGGTGACGGGCCGGTCCATATGCAGCAATTGCTGGGCGCGCCAGTCGGCCAGCCCCAGTTCCGTGCCTTCAGGAAGGTTAACCAGTGCTGCGGTCGTGATCGCCTTGCCCGAGCGGCCCTCGTTCAGCAGTGAAAACGTCCCCCACCCCAGCAGCATCCAGAAGTACACGATGATGCAGCCGGTCACGGCGGCCGCCCGCCGGCTTCCCGCCGCAAGGAGTCCGCCCAGGCCAGCAACGCTCGCGACGATCAGGAAGGGCACGACGACCGGATGAACGGAGTTGATCTCCAGCAGCAAGGCCAGGCGCGAGGGATTCAGCAGGTTGAACCAGAAGGGGGATCCGTCGGACAGTGACGTGATCGCCGGCTCATTGGTGGGCGCCACACCGTAGACCAGCAACATGGGGATGAGCAGCGCCAGGAGCACCGCCATCATTCCCAGCATCAGCGTGCGGCGGCAATGTAATCTCTGTAGCGCCCCTGAGAGATGCGGACCACAGGCCAGCGCCAACGCGGGAAGTATCGGCAGGAAATCAGCCGCTTGCTTCGCCTGGCTGATCGAGAGTAGCAGCAATACCGCGGAGAACCAGGTGATCAGACAAAGCAGGGCAGGGTCCCGCCTGCGCAGACCCTCCGTCCATCCATAACGCATCCATGGCAGCGTAAGGACCAGGGGGAAGCACGCCCACGGCGCCACCTGGACGATGTAGTACCAAAAGGGATAAAGGTCGTTCCAGGACGTAGGCCCGGCGCCCAGGGGCCAGACTGCCGGCAGCATCGTCCTGTAGGTTGCAACCGCTTCGGAATCGGCGGTCCAGAGCAGTATCAGCCATAACCCGGGCGCCGCCACAAGGACACCCAGGCCGGCCAGCCATTTCACATCCCAATCCAGCCTTTGTCTCAGCCAACGGCGGCGCACAACCCACAGCCAGGGTGCGAACAGCAACAGCGGAAGCAAGCCGGAAATATCGAACATCAGCCCCAGAGAACAACCCGCGCAACCCAGCAGGAAATAGCGCCATGCGGGCCCCAGCAGGAGATGGCGCGCCAGGCCATACAAGCCCAGGACGATGAAGAAGCATTGCACGATGTCGCCGCCGGCTCCATGCGCCTGAAGCGCAAATTGCACACAACCCAACAACGCGGCGCCGGACCAGAAAGCCGCCGAATCGTCCCAGATTCTTCGGGCCAGGTCGTAGGTGAGCCAGAGAATACCGACGCCGGCGAGAAAAGACGGCAACAGGAACCCGACACGCATGCCGAACAACCATTGGAAGACCGCCAGTATCCAGAGATACAGGGGTCCCTGCTGGACGAACAGTTCTCCGGCGAGTGTAGGCGCCAGCCAACTGCCGTGCCGCAGCATTTCGGCAGCCGCCAGCGCGTTCTCCGGCTCGTTCGGCGGCCAGGGATCGCGCAGCCCGAAACCCGCCGTCAATATCAGCAGGGCGGCGCCAAACAGGATGAGCGGGCGGGCGCTGGTTTTCATGGCGCAAGTGTATCGCTCCGGCGCCCCAACTTATAATTCCGCTCGCGGCTTGTCCCGTTTGGGAACGGCCCGGAACCCGTTATGACCATTCAAACTGATGCACTGATCGTAGGCGCCGGGCCCTGCGGGCTATTCCAGGTCTTCGAGTTGGGATTGCTGGGCGTCAAGGCACACCTCGTCGACGCACTCCGGGAGCCAGGCGGCCAATGCTCGGAGCTCTACCCCGACAAACCCATCTATGACATTCCGGCGATCCCGGTACTGAGCGCGCAAGAGCTGGTGGATGCCCTGCTCAAGCAGATCGAACCCTTCGCCCCGCAATTCCACCTGGGACAGGAAGTCACGGTAGTGGAGCCATTGGGAGAAGGGGAGGGCTTTCGCATTGAAACCGCGGCGGGAACCCGATTTACGGCTCGCACATTGTTCCTGGCCGGCGGAGTAGGCTCGTTTCAGCCTCGCAGGATTCGGCTCGATGGGGCTGACACTATTGAAGGGCGCCAGCTGCACTACCGCGTAAAGGACTCTTCGCGCTTCAAGGACAATCGCCTGTTGATCCTCGGAGGTGGCGATTCGGCGCTGGACTGGGCGCTCGAACTGCACGGTATTGCCACATCGGTAACGCTGGTCCACAGGCGTGAGGAGTATCGCGCGGCGCCCGCATCCGTGGCGCAGTTCAAGGATCTCGTGGCGCAGGGCAGGGCTGCGCTACAGGAAAATGCTCGCGCTACAGGCCTGCACCTCGAAGACGAAGTCCTCAAGGCAGTCACACTGACGGTGGGCGACATTGAACAGGAACCACTGGAAGTGGATGAATTACTGGTGTTCTTTGGCCTGGCGCCAAAGCTGGGGCCAATCGCCGAATGGGGCCTGGACATGAACCGCAAGACGGTCAACGTGGACCCGGAAAAGTTCCAGACGAACGTTGAGGGCATCTTCGCCATCGGCGATATCTGCCACTACCCGGGAAAGAAAAAACTCATCTTGAGCGGCTTCCACGAAGCGGCGCTGGCGGCGTTTGCGGCCAAGGAATTATTGAACCCCGGGAAGAAGGTCCACCTTCAATACACGACCACCAGCCCCATCATGCACAAGCGCCTGGGAGTGAGCCCCTAGGGCCTGTCAGACGGCCCCGATGTCGTTTCACGACACCAGGGGGTCAATCCGAAGAGTCCAAACTCGTTTCGCCTTCCTGCATGGCGGCGGCGATGGCGCTTTCGAACTTCTCCTCACTGTGTCCACCCAGCATCGCCCGGGCAACGGCGCCATCGGGACCGATCACGTAGTTCGCCGGCAGCACTCCCGGCCAGTAGGGATCCAGTTCCTCAACCAGAAGATAATCCTCAATTTCCGAGCTTAAGTAGCTGTTCCATTTGGGAAATCGTGTTTCTATAAAATCGGGAACCAGCCACGGGGAGTCCGCAGGATCGTCCACGGAAATTGCCACCAGGGCAAAGGTCGAAGGATCCAGTTTCTCCCTCAGGCGAATCAACGCCGGAATCTCATGTATGCAAGGGCCGCACCAGGTAGCCCAGAAGTTCACCAGGACCACCTTGCCGCGATGCTGCTCAAGAAGTGGCAGGAGATCTTCGGCGTTGACGTATTCAAGCTCCGTTGCCAAGAGTTCCACGGATTCTTCCTGTGTTCCGTCTCCCGGCCAAACCGTACAGGGAGCAAGGGACGCGACGGCCACAATCCCTGCAAGGATGGAACCACGCCCGGGTGTATTATTTAGGATTGGTTGCGTAAGGCTCACCGGAGCAAAAGATCATGTTGCAAAGAGCGTACATTAGCGCACTCGCATTGGTTGCCGCCTTTCTGTTCCTGCCGTCCGCGGTGTGGGGCAAGGCGGAAATCCTTTACCAGTACAAACTCGGAGCACCCGAGAGGGCTTCCTTCAGCCCGGAAATCACGGTCTCTTCCGATGGCGAGTTGTATGTCGTATGGCTGGACCGGCCCATGCCGACAGGGCCGCCGCCGATGCGCAAACCGGGCGAACACAGTCATCGCTCCGCGGTGGATTTGTTGATTGCGCGATCCGATGATGGCGGCGCCAGCTTTGAGGCGCCGGCGATGGTCAACCATGAACGCGGCGTAATCTGGGGTTTCCAGGTCAGCAAGCCGCGAGTCAGCACCGACAACAACGGAACGGTCCACATTTTCTATCCGGCCAACGCGCTTTCCACGCAAACGCGGCTGGATGTAATCGCGTCTCAATACACGCGATCGACGGACAAGGGCGCGACGTTTTCCGAAGCCGTTATGCTCAATTCGCACGTCAACAAGGATGGGCGAGGGCTCCTGGGCGAAGAACTGGGCGCGGCACACGCATTCGGAACCATGGCGGTGGGACCGGATGGCACAGTGCATACTTTCTGGCTGGACACGCGCTACATGGGCGATTCGAACGAAGGCGCCACGCTGTTTACTGCCGCTTCGTCGGACGGAGGAGCAACGTTTGGCAAAGAAATCGAATTCGCGCGGGGGGTTGTCTGCCCCTGTTGCCAATTGGTAGCGGACTTCGTGGGGGATGATGCGATGCTGGTGTCCTACCGGCATGTCTTCGATGACGGCTCCCGCGACAGCGTTGTGCTTCGTTCCACCGACCAGGGCGCTACCTGGCCTGAATTGGCGCGTTTGCCGATCGATCCCTGGATTATCGGCGGCTGCCCGCTCAAACCCACCGACATGGCCGTCAACGAAAACTATGTCTATTCCGTGTCGTACTCCGCCGGCCCCGATCACAAAGGCGTCTGGTTCAGCCGCTCCAGCAACGGAGCGCTGGATTTCGAGGATGCCGTGCCCGTGCATCCAACCTCCAAGTTCAGCGACGCCCCGGTTATTTCCGTGACGCCCAGCGGGGTAGTGCGCCTGGTATGGCATTCTAGCGAAGGTCGCAAGAGCCCTTACCGGCTATACATGGCGGAATCGTACGATCACGGCGAGACCTTTGTAGGTCCCTGGCCGCTGCCCACGCCAGAAGGCAACTCACGCTACCCGGTGATTGCGACGGCAGCGGATGGAACGTCACATGTGGCCTGGGAGCAACGTGTGAAGAAGGGCGAGATCGTCACGACCGAGGTTCATGTGATGGGTGTCGCGGCGCCCGCGACGGCGCCAGCCACGGCGATCGCCAGCCTCAAGCAGCACTCCGACTAACAAGCTGGCCGCCTCGGCAGCAAAGCAAACGGTTGCCTCGGCCTGCGCTTTGATTGCCTGAGCACAAGCCAATAGCGCCGTCCCGGGCGGTAGACTCGATATCTATATTGGTAGTTACGGAAAGGTGAGTGTGCATGCAGAAGTCGCAATGGACAACAATTGCCTGCCTTCTCGTTTGCGTAGCAGTTGCATTTCTGGTTTTTCTTGATCCCAATGACGGCAATCAAGTTCCGCCGGACAAGTCCCTGCCGGGCGAGAACAAGATTTTTGAAAACTTAGCGCCTCATTCGGATCTGCCCTCTAGCCCGCATATTGCATGAGTAAAGGGGGCAAAGTGTTTGGTTTTCGATAGAATACAGGTACTTACACTGATATCGAAAGGCACTTTGCCCATGACAGATTGTATCCAAGAACACTTGCCATTTCCAACCTGTAAAGGACGCCGGGTTGAGGCCAGTTTTTCCGGCGGCGACATCACCTCCAACGGCGGCGTCTTGCTGCTTCGCGAGGCCGACCGGCGGTTGGGCCTGACCGAGCGGGTGGCCAAGGTGCTGACGGATGCTTGACCTTGCCGGTCAAGCTGCAAGCAGTCCCGCCGCCGGGCCAGTTGCTTTCATGATGCCTTGGCGATCGTTCGCCAGCGGGTCTACGGTTTGGCGCTGGGCTATGAGGACTTAAACGATCACGACGAGTTGCGCGGAGACCTGGCGCTGCAAACGGCGGTGGACAAGGATCGGGTCTTGGCCAGCGCTTCGACCTTGTGCCGGTTTGAGAATCGGGCCGGGCGCCAAGAGGCGGTTCGGCTGCACGAGGTCTTGGTTCAACAGTTCATTGACTCTTATAAGCATCCGCCACGGCGCTTGGTGCTGGACTTCGACGCCACCGACGACCGGGTGCATGGTCAGCAGCAGGGCCGGTTTTATCACGGCTATTACGACGCTTACTGTTTTCTGCCACTGTATGTGTTTTGCGGGGACCGGCTTTTGGTGAGCTATCTTCGCAAGAGCAAGATCGATGGAGCCAAGCACGCCTGGGCGATCCTGGCGCTGCTGGTCAAGCGGCTGCGCCGCGCCTGGCCGAAGGTGAAGATCGTGTTCCGCGGCGACAGTGGCTTTTGCCGCTGGCGGATGTTGCGATGGTGTGACCGCCACGATGTGGGCTACATCGTCGGCATCGCCCGCAATACGCGGCTGAACGCGCTGGCCCAGCCCCTATTGAACCAGGCGCAGGATGCGTTTGAACGCACGGGAGACAAGCAGCGGCAGTTCGGTGAGTTCCGGTATGCCGCCAACACCTGGGATCAACCCCGGCGGGTGATCGTCAAAGCGGAATATTCCGCCCGGGGGTCCAACCCGCGTTACATCGTGACCAACCTGGCCGGTGCGCCGCAGCACTTATACGACGCGGAGTATTGCATTCGCGGCGATATGGAGAACCGGATAAAAGAGCAGCAGCTGGACCTGTTCTCCGACCGCACAAGTTGCCACAAGTGGTGGCCCAACCAGTATCGGGTGCTGTTATCGGCCTTGGCCTACGTGCTGTTGAATACCATCCGCCGGATCGCACTCCCCGGCACCGAACTGGCCCGCGCTTATGTCGGCACCATCCGGCTTAAGCTCTTGAAGATCGGCGCCGTAGTGCTGCGCAACACCCGCCGCGTGCAGTTGTTGCTGTCCAGCGCCCATCCCTACCAGGACCTGTTCTCCCTGGCCGCTGCACGGCTTAAGCCCGGATAACAACGCCTCAAAGCCGCTTTCCGCCAGGCTTGCTTAAAGCCCCCGGTTCGCTCGCTCTGCGACCGCAAAACGGCCCTATACAGGCCAAAATCGCAACCATTGAGCGGTTCTCCTGACCCGTTCACGTCCGCAAATGCACGATCATGCGTTCAAGGCTCCGCAAAATCCCATCTCGTCGCGCCGCTATCGTGCTCGTGCAATATGCGGGCTAGTGGTCCGTTACGAAACAATGCTGAGATAGATCCGGAGGATCTCGCGACCCTACTAAAAGACATCATCGTACCGCCGCCGGTGCCGTTGACCGACGGTCCGCCGGAACACAAACCGGTGCCGGAGTGGCGCGCCTGGAAGGCGCTCTACGCGTCCCTCGATTCACTTTCGCTCAAAGCGATTGCGCCTGTGGAGAATCTTCGAGGTCTGCAGTCTTTTGAAGCCGATGCCGTGTTGCAGGCAGGGCAAGACTACCTGCGACAACTTACGAGCATTGAGGATGAGGCGCGCTCGGAGATTCGGGCTCGTTTTCCGCTTCGCAATGCGCCCCCGCTGCCCGCCGGAGTTGATCCTCGCCATGTGATCCAGTTGCCGTATGGGGTTACGCTCAGGGAGATATTGGAACCGGAAGGTTTCTTTGAGCGCTATGACGCACGAAAACAGTCGCTCCTCAACTCGCATCGCGAATATCTGGAGCAGCTTATTGGACCGACCCAGCTCAAGTGGCTGGACAACCATGTCAAGACGGCCGTCGCCCCGTCCATTAAGGTGGTCACGAGAGCCAGGCGCCTGCCCCCGGAAGAGTGGCCAGCTCATTTGCGCGACCGAGCAGATGCTTGGCGCCAAGAAGCTGCTTTACACAACCTGGAGTCATCGAGGTAGATCATGTCAGTACGATCATTCGCTATCGGCTTGTGCCTATGTGTCGCAATTTTTCCGTCCGCCAGGAGGGTGGACCAATTTGAAAGTAATCTCATGCGCATTCCAAACTTTTAGACGCAACGCACTATGTGAGCGGAATCATGACGATAGGAGAACCTGTATGAATTGGCAGTCCGCCTTCACGGTCCTTGCATTGACACTCGCTCTTGGAACAAACGTTTCCAGCCAGCAAGTGAAGCAACCAGACGTCCGTGAATACATCCGATATCAACCAATTCACGGATATTCATACAGAGAGTTGTCAACCCTGTTCGATTCCACAGCCGTACCTGCCCTAATCGAGGTGCTCAACTCAGACGCGGATGAGGAGTACTGGTCGCGTGCTGCGTCCTTGCTCGGCGTAGTGGGCGACGAGCGGACGGTTGGGGTGTTGATCACCCTTATAGAGAAAGGTGGCTCACCGTCGATCTCCCGCGCCCAAAATAACGCTCGCAGCTCAGCAATGTGGTCTTTAGGGTACCTGATTAACCGCACGGGGAGTGAACGCGCCCTAGACTATCTAATCGAAGGACTGACACCTAAGGTATGGAGAGAACGCAACGTGATAGGCGTCGTCCCGTATCGGGACTCGTACGAGGAATACGATCTGCTGCTGAGCACGTATGCGGTCTTCGGGTTGTCCATGTCGGGGCATCCACGGGCTGGGGAAGCTCTCAGAGATCTTCTGCGGTCGCCAACGCCGGAGCAACTGCAATTTCGAGATGCCGAAGAAGACGTGGTGACGCAGTGGTTGGAGGTGCATGACCTGGTCGCCGAGCGAGGACTGGCCGGCATGGAGGAGTACTACGAGACCCAGCGCTGGCTCAGAGACTACCGCGAGGCACCCGCAGAAGGTAAACGGCGGATGGAGGAGGGGTTGGACGAGGAGGATGCTGAGCTCTTGCGCGAGGCACAAGAATCTCGGCCCTAAGCCCCCTCGGCATGGTGGCGAAGCGCAGCACTAGATCGCCGATAGCCGCAGGGCTCGAGCTCATCGCAACCGGCCCCAGCCAATAGACGAACAGCACCAGATGCGCGTAGATGACCAGAGTGTGGAGATCCATTAGGCGTGTAACTTTACATAATATACATTATGCCCATTTCACGGCGCGAATGAATACGCGCTTTCCATAGTCGAGGGCGAGACGCCCTCACTCCCAGGTCCCTAGCCTGCCTGGGGCTTGGCGAACAGCATTTGTGCATCGCCGATGGTGTGCTCCGCGAATCCGGCCTCGCAGTATCGGAAGTAGAACTCGTACATGCGCAGAAACTCACTGGAATAACCAAGTTTTCCTGCCGCGCGCCAGTTCCTGTGCAAGGCGTCTGCCCAAAGGCGTAGGGTGCGTACGTAATGACTGCCGATGTCGTCCATGCGCACCAGGCGAAAATCCGTGCGCCTGCGCACCGCGCCCATGATCGCTTCGACTGACGGCAGAAAACCTCCCGGGAAGATATAGCTCTTGATGAAATCCACCCTTTTCAACGCGCCCCGGTAAGCCTGATCGGCGATGGTGATGGCCTGAAGCGCCATCATTCCGTCAGACGCCAGGAGCTCGCTGCAGCGTTTGAAGAACAGGTCCAAATACTGAGCGCCCACCGCTTCGATCATTTCAATCGATATCAGCCGGTCGTACTGCCCGCGGATGTCCCGGTAATCCTGCATCCGGATCTCGACAAGGTCCTCCAGGCCCGCGGCCTTGACCCGTCGCGTGGCCTCAGCGTGCTGTTGCTCGGAAATCGTGACGCTCAGCACCTCGCAACCGTGTTTTCGGGCGATATGAATGGCGCAGGCGCCCCACCCGCTTCCGATTTCCAGTACCCGCAATCCCGGCCGAAGCTTCAACTTAGCGCAAAGCCGGTCCAATTTGGCAATCGATGCTTCTTCAAGGCTGCTCTCTTCGGATGGGAAAAAGGCGCAGGAATACAACATCGTTGGGTCAAGAAACAGCTGAAAGAAGTCGTTCCCCACATCATAATGCGCCGCAATGTTTCGCCGCGCTCCAGAGCGGGTGTTGCGGCGAAGAAGATGTCCGATCCAGCGCGGCAGCGCGCTGAACAAGGAAAAGGGCTCCTCCATGCCCGCAAGCACGGACTCGTTGCGCAACACCAACCGCAATAACCCGGCAAGGTCGGGCGAACGCCACTCGCCCCTCATGAACGACTCTGCAGCTCCCAGCGCACCGCCCGTTGCAATCGCCTGCCAGCAAGCGCTGTCCAGAACCTCGATTGTGGCCCACGGCAGTGATTCTGATTCGCCCTGCCCTCCGAGAAAGCGAGTCTCACCATCCTCAATAACCTCCAGCCGGCCGTTGCGCAAATTGTCCAGACGCTTCTGCACGGGGTCCCGCCACATCGATCGCGATAGCGGATGCTTGTTCTGTGAATTCACGATCCGAGGTGCGCCAGTGGTTTTACGCCCTTCAGCCATAGGCGTAGCGCGTTCAAGTGAATGCGAAATGCGACGTTGGCGGTCATCAAGGGGAAACGCAACAGGCTTCGGGCAAGCACCCCGCCGGTGACCGGGCGCCTGGACAATGCCAGGCTGGTCTGCAATGTGGTTGTTTCGTCGCGCCGCACGTCAATGCTCATCGACAAATGCTCACCAGGCTCGCTGACCCAGCAACGATATTGCATGTCCATGGGAATAAAAGGTGAAACATGCATTTCCTTATTGAATTCAAATACTTCTCCTTTACTCCTAGGATTCGCATCGATTGCAGGCAATACGTAACAGACCCGTTCCTTCCAGGGTGTGTTGCTCACTTCCAATACGTAGCAACGTGGCCTGGGGTCTCCTTCCTCAAAGCAGTAGTACACCGAGATCGGGTTGAAAATATAGCCGAAATAACGCAAGTGCGTCAGCAGTCTTACCGGACCATTGAGCCGCAAACCACTGCGCTCGCGGATCAGGGCGCGCACACCTTCGGCAAGATTGCCACAGTTCCCATCGAGATGATCGCGTGGCAGAAAACGCGCGGGAGCCGGACGGCGCACAGACCACAACCATCTATCGGCAAAGACCTGATCCAGTTCGTCCAGGTCCACGTAGGCCATGAACAGACGATACTGGAACGCGTGCCTAGCCGGTTGATGCCGGATATGCCTGACCAAACCCTCGTAGATTGCGCTTTGCATATGCGAATTTTGCCTGAAATTTCCTGCCGGCCGCCCATTCACGCAGGCTGCCCGCCGCCTTCAGACCGCTGACCACCCCGTCTTCATGAAATCCCCATCCGGTCCACGCCCCGCAAAAGAAGCGGTTTCCTGCTCCGTTCATGTCGTCCACCCTCGCCTGGGCAGCAAATGCGTCTGCGCTGAATAGTGGATGGGCGAAGCGGAGTGTAGTGATGATCTTCTCGTCGCGAATCGCACGCAGCGGGTTAAGCGTCACGCAAATGGGCTCAGGCGACTCGAGGTGCTGCAGGATGTTGAGGTTGTAACTGACGGAAGCCTGCCGGCCGCTGTTTGCATCCCGATAGTAGTTCCAGGATGCCCAGGCCAGGGGGCGTTTGGGCAGTACGCGCCGATCGGTGTGCACTACCGCCTTGTTGCGCTGATAAGGGATCGCGCTCAAAACCTGCCGTTCCAGGGGTGTGGGGTCCTCCAGCATACAAAGTGCCTGATCGCTGTGGACAGCCAATACCAGGGCATCGAACAGCTCAAACCCCCGATCGGTTTCGATGCGAACGCTGGCGCCATCGCTGGCCACGGCGCGCACCGGAGCGTTGACGCGCACCCGGCCACGCATCCGCCCCAGCGCCGCGTTCACGTACTGATCGGACCCTCCGGGAATCATGCTCCATTGGCGATGCTCCTTGGCGCCAAGCAACATGTGATTCGCCATGAAGCGCAACAGGTACAGGCTGGGAAAACTCTCTATGGCCTGCACGGATGAGGACCAGATTGCCGCCGTCATCGGCAACAGGTAATCATCGGCAAATTCAGGGGCGTAACGGCCTTCAGCCAGGAATTCCGCCACGCTGGTTGCGGCAAGCTCGTCTTCACGTTCCGCCAGGGCCGTCCTGGCGTCGCGATTGAACCGGAGGATTTCGCGAAGCATGCGGTAATGCCTGGGGCGGAACAGATTGCGCCGCTGCGAAAAGAGCTGGTTCGTCGTGCTGCCGTGGTATTCAAGGCCGCTACGATCGCAGCGCAGGCTGAAACTCATCTGCGTATCGCGAGTAGGAATACTCAATTCGGCCAGCATGCGCGAGAAATGCGGATAGTTGGCTTGATTGAAGACCATGAATCCCAGGTCCGCCCGATACTCACGACCAAAACGTTCGAACGGATACGTGCGGGTGTGGCCCCCCGCCTCGGCACGCGCCTCGAACAAGGTCACGTCATGCTCTTCATCCAGCTCCCTGGCAGCGGTAATACCGGATACACCCGCACCCACGACGGCGACCTTAAGGCGCGGAGTTATGTGGATGTCCACGGCTATAATTCGTAGTTCTTACGCATGCCGGATTCACACACCGGCAGCGGGGGATTGGGGAACACCAACAGAGGATTGCGATGCAAAAGGCGCAAAACAAGGCTCGAGGCGTCATCGTAGGAATGATCGGCTTCCACCTTGCTTGCTTCGGGGCCATCTATACGGGAGTCAGCAAGACCGCGGCAATTGTTGCCGGCGTGCTTTACTTTCTGAGAGCATTCGGCGTGACGGCGGGTTTTCACCGGCTGCTGGCCCATTCCTCCTACCAGGCCTCGCGTCCCGTCCGCTTCATGCTGACCCTGCTGGGTAGCTGCGCAACCCAGGGCGGACCCCTTTGGTGGGCGTCCCATCACCGGCGCCACCATCGCTATTCCGAGCGTGATGGCGACGTGCACTCGCCCGTGCAACGCGGTTTCTGGTATGCGCATATGGGTTGGATGTGGGATGCCGTTTGCTTTGGGGGCAACTACGCCAACGTGAAGGACCTGCACCGTTACCCTGAGATCAAGATTTTGCAGAAGGGCTACATCTTTCTGATCCTTGGGCAGGCCCTGATGCTATTTGGCCTGGGCGCATTGTTGAATTGGCTAAACCCGGAACTGGGGACCAGCGGCCTGCAGATCCTCGTTTGGGGCTTCTTCATCAGCACCGTGGCGCTTTGGCATGCCACTTTCATGGTGAACTCGGTCTGCCACCTTTGGGGAACGCGCCCCAACGCCGCTGGCGACGGAAGCCGGAACAATTTCCTTGTTGCCTTGCTGACACTGGGCGAAGGCTGGCATAACAATCACCACCGCTGGGCCTATTCTGCGCGCCACGGTCTGCGCTGGTGGCAGCTCGACATCACCTGGCTGGGCCTGTTGCTGATGAAGCAACTTCACCTGGTGCGTGATCTCCGTCTGCCTGCCAGGAGGGTTGTAACGGCTCAGACCTGAGTTTCGCGCTGGCGGTGCGAACTCCACAAACGCATTGAGGCAATGAACGCTACCCAGAATACGCTTTGCCGAGCCCAGCCTCAGACTGGCGGCAAGATTCGGGCAAAATAACCGCTCGGCAAACTTGGCGATACTACGCTTCACAGGGAGGTGAAGAGCCATGGATTTGTTTGTAGAACAGCACCAAACAAAGCGCAAGAAGAGGATTGTGCGGCGCGGCTCACCAACCAATGATCTTGTTCTCAGCGCGTACCAATCGGCCAACGAGCATGTATTCCCGAAAATACTGGACTTGTATGTAGCGCCCGAAAGCCTCGTCGCAGATATTACTTACGGAAAAGGCGTTTTCTGGCGCAATGTGGCCCCCGGCAAGTTTCGTCTTAGGTCGAGTGACCTCACAGACGGAATCGACTGCCGTGATTTGCCCTATCAGGACGGCGAGTTGGACTGCGTAGTTTTTGATCCTCCTTACATGCATACACCGGGGGGCACTGCGCATTCCAGCCACAAACCATTCGAGAACTATTACCGCAATAACCTGACCGGTAACAAGACAAAGAGCAAATATCACGAAGCTGTATTGGAGTTGTATGCCGATACCGGTGTAGAAGCCTGCCGTGTTCTGCGCGATAGGGGAGTACTGATTGTCAAGTGTCAAGACGAAGTTTGTTCAAACCGGCAGCGATTCACGCATCTCGAAATCATCCAGGAGTACGAGAATCTGGGGTTTGTTGCCGAAGATTTGTTTGTCGTAATGCGTAATAATCGCCCGGGCATCAGCCGTGCGGCCAAGCAAGTTCACGCGCGTAAGAATCACTCTTACTTCCTCATTTTCTGGAAGAAAGGCAGCACCGGCTCAATTTGGACTCCACCGTAGTGAAGCCCGTTGATCTGATGCTTCGAGTAATTCGAGAACATACACCACGATCAAACAGGAACTACGACTATCTGCTGTGCCTTGGCATTCGACCCGCAGAGATCCTCTTTGAGGCTTGGCGTAAAGGCGAGGTATCGGAAAACACAGCAGGAACCTTGGTGCGAATGGCTGAGGGTCAGGCCGTAACATTCAAACTGACAAAGAAACCCGATGGGATGAGGAAGATTGAGCAGTTGCCTGACTGGCTGAGAGCCACGATCAAACCGAGTTCAGCCTGATTCACTTTCCCTGGACTGCAGGACAGAAATTGCCGGCGTAATTGAGTCGACTGGACACAGCGGCTTAGCCGGTATTTGTTCGGTTAAGAAAGCCCTTATAACGGATCACAAGACCCGCCAATGGAAGGCGGATTTCAACGTCGAAACAGAATCGGCTGTTTTCTTCATACTCGAATAAGTCGCCGCCGGGAGCCAGGAATCGTGGCAGCGGAACGCCCAAGAAGCCCCATCTACGCATCACAAGGTTCAACCGATTTCTCTCCGGCACCAGGGCCATGCCTAGAAGGATGGGGCCAAAACGCTCGCAAAGCAGGTGCTCGTAGCGACCAGTACCGGCGGTGAACGTGCTGGAAAATACCTGTCCTCCGAAGTTCCGGGTCCACCTGTCGGAACTTCCGTGGCGTTCGAAAGTTACGGACACCGGAACCTTGCCAGCTGCTGGGGGGAAGCGCAGGAGATAGGCAAGCAAACGTGCGATGACTCCCCTGCCCCGCGTGATAGATGCTTCGCCGCTCAGTTTCAGGTGTGGGCCCGCGCCATGCACGGCCCTGAGCGCCGGCGGCAGCGCGTTGAAGGCTTCCCCCAGCACTTGCGCATGCAAGCACTCTCCTGCCGCTGTTTTTGGGCTGCGCCTGCCCAGGACAATGGCTCGGCCCGAGAAAACACGCTTGTAGTCATCCAACCCAAGGTCTGCGGAAGCCGAGCGGGCGCCGGGCCTGGGCGGGCGCCCGCCCAGCCAGTTGCGAACTATGGCCTCGACCGCCATCGAGGGGATGTACATGCCGTGGGATCCTTCCGCCAGCAGGTGTCCGGAACGCCGGACTCTCTCTCCGCCAGCACCGACACCGGTGATTTCCACGAACAAGCCGCCTCGATGTTCGCCCCAGCGAATCGTGTTGGCCGCCTGATGCATGAGCCGGGCGAGCGGCGTCAAGGAAGGGATGAGGCCGAGAGAAACTGCTCTCGCAAACCAGCGCAGCAAGCAATGCAGCAAGGCAGGTTGCGGAGACGCGCCCATCCAGACCGATCGCACTTCGGGCCACTCATCGGTCAGGAGCTTGAGATCGGGAACATTCACCAGCGAAAACCTGCGGGGAAACAGAGGAATCGCGCCCGGTGGCGCAATCGTGTAACGGATTGATTCCGTCAGGCCGCGGGCAACCTCTTGACGGCCGCCACGCCGAACGCTGATGGGTTTGCCGGCGTAGCCCGCAATGGCGCGGATCACGTTGTATCCCACGCCTGCGTAGGGAGAAGGCGCCACGCCTCCCACAATCGACTCGATCTCGCGCATATTACCGGCAAGATCGCGAACCATGGCGGCGGTGAGCGCTGGAAAGCTGCTGGCGCCGGAAAGAACAAACAGTTCTTCAGAACGCGCCGCCGAGTCAAATTGCGCAACGCCCCGAACGAATTCCGGGCTGTCGGCCAGGTCCACGTAATTGGTTCGGGTCGCCAGTGCAGCCTTGATCAACGAATAGGGATCATTCCCGTATGTCTGAAAGGGGCCGGACGCGTCCACGACCAGGTCCGGGGCGATCTTCCGAAGATTTCCCGCCACATCGCCTTCGCGATCCAACACGACCGGTTCACGATCCGCCCCCTGGGGCAGCTTCTCGCAAAAGGCCTCTGCCCTCGATTGAGAGCGGCCGGCGATAAACAGTGAGATGGCGGGCTCGCGGCACAGCAATTCGGCAAGGCGGCCGCCGAACGTACCGTATCCGCCGACAATGAGTAACCGGAGCTTCGGGTCAGTCACATTGCATTATTGTCCCGCCGCGCCTCTATGGCTGCGTTACAGGCTTGAGCTCGAGTTCCATGCCCCCCTGCCCGGCCTGCCAGAGTCCTTGTGCCTCGTAGTCGCCGGCCCCGCGCGTGGTTTGCCCGCTGGCCGACAGGCGGGCGGTAATGTCCAGTCCGGATTGATCGGAAATCCTGGCCCCCGGAAGCATGGCGTCGGCATCACTGAGTCGAACTTCCAGAGGAAAGCGCGCGCTGTCCACGCGCTTGGCGGCCAGCGGCGGTCCCGCCTGACCTGGAATGCGCGCCACGATGAATAGCACAGCCCCCGCAGGTGGCGATGCCGGTTGGCCGAGGCGCAAGCGCAGTTCGACCGAACCCACTGTAGCCGTGCTCGCTCCCGCCGAAACCGAAACGCCAAGCCGTGCCAGTTCCTGTTCAACGATGGCTCGCACTTCGGGAGTGACCGGTCCCTCCAGCATGGCTCTCCAGCGCCGTACGGCGACGATTTCCTCGCCGCTTGCGCTGGCCCTCAAGCCGCCGTACCAAAGGCCCCTGGGGTTGGCCGGGTCCGCCAGCAGCACCTGTTCCACCATTTCTCCGGCTTCTTGCAGCAATGTCTCCGGGTTGTCCAGGATCAGTGCTTCGGCCTTACCCATCAGCGCCGAGATGTCCGCCCCACCGGTCAGTGCCAGCACGCGATCATAGGCGCCGACCGCTTCAGGATAGCGCCCGACCTGAGAGTAGGCTGCGCCCAGCAGCATCCACCCGCGCGGATCCTCGGGGGACTGCTCAAGGCGCGCGCGCAGCGGCTCGATTAGCTCGTCTACCGAAGGCGCCGGTCCAGCCCCGCCGGCATCCAGACCTGCGTGCGCCCACTCATGATTGCTGGACTGCAGATACACGAAAACCGCAAGTGCCGGGATCAACAGACTGGACGCGGTCAATGCAGCAGTACTGGTGGGCCTCTCGCGATCACGCCACAGGGGAACGGCCACGCAGGCCAAAGCGGCCAACGCGAGCAGGATGGCTATTACCAGGAATCCGCCCCAGGCGCTCATTCGTCGTCGGGTATCGGCAAGCTCATGCGGCGGCGAATCACCAGCACCAGCACACTCAGGGCCACGAATAGAACCACACCGGGACCAGCCCAAAGCAGCAGCGTGTTGGGCGCGAGCCTGGGACGGTACAGGGCGAAATCGCCGTACCGGTCCAGCAGAAACTGCTTGACGTCAGTCTCGGTCGCACCTTCTTCCACCATGCGGCGAAGTTCGCGGCGCATGTCGCGGGCCAGGGGCGCATCGGAATCCGCCAGGTTCTGATTCTGGCAGACCATGCAACGCACTTCTTCCAGGAGCTTCTTATACAGACTCTGCTGATCGGCAGTCTTAAGCGGCGGCAGGGTGTCCACCGCGAACACGTTGAAGGCGCAAAGCGCCAGGACAACGGCCGCCAGCTTTTTCATTGCGCGCTGCCGGTGAGCACGGGCACAAACACTTCCGCGAACACCCGGCCGCCAAGCGGGCCTACGTGCCGGTAACGAACAACGCCCTCGGCATCGATCAGGAAGGTCTCCGGCGCACCATACACGCCCCAGTCGATCCCCGCGCGGCCGTCTTCGTCTACGGCGATGGCCCTGTAGGGATTGCCGCGCAAGGAAAGCCAGCGCCGGGCGTCGGCGGGCGCATCTTTCCAGTTGAGGCCGTAGAGCGGCACGCCGGCGCGGCCCAGCCCCAGCAGGAACTCATGCTCGACCACGCAACCCTGGCACCAGCTTGCCCAGACATTCAGCACCCACGGCCCTTCCTCAACGTCCGCCAGCGACATGGTGGCGCTGTCCTGGAGCAGCCGCGGAAGCGAGAACCCAGGCGCCGCCTTGCCGATGAGCGGTGAAGGCACGAGGGTGGGATCACGGCCCAGACTGACCCCGAAGAGCAGCACCAGGCCGAGCAGCACTGCGCACGGCAGCAGTAGCAGCCATGGAATGCGTCGCGTGCTCGAGGTCAAGAGCCGCTTTTCCTCTTCGAGACAGGCCGGTACCTCCGATCGGAAATCGCCAGCAGGCCGCCCAGGGCCATAATCAGCGCACCCAGCCAGATGAAACGAACCAGCGGCTTGACCTGCACCCGCACGCTCCATGCCCCGTTACCCAACGGTTCGCCCAGGGCCACGAAAAGATCGTGCCGCCAGCCCGGATCAATACCGGCCTCCGTCATCGGACTCTGCTGCACTTCATAGACGCGCTTCTGCGGATATAACGTGGACACCGGCTCGCCGTTGCGTGAAACCGCAACGACACCCTGAACGGCCTGGTAATTGGGACCCTGCACGTCTTCAACACCGTCCAGCCGGAATTCATAGCCCGATACTTCGAGGCTTTCGCCTATGGCCAGACTGCGGTCCGTTGCCACTCCCCAGGCCGACACGACAACGACTCCCAGCGTGGTAACGCCCAGGCCGCAATGCGCCAACTGCATTCCCCAGGTCGAACGCCCCGGCTTGGGACCACGCCGAAGCAACCAGGCAATCGGGTCGCGCAAAGCAGAGGCAATTACCCAGGCTGCGGTCACCATCCCGATCAGTGTGAGGATGCCGGCATATCCGTACGCCGCCACGGTAAGCGCGATGCCGATCAGCACGGCAGCAACCGCCGGAACCCGGAGCTTGCGCCCCCAGGCGTCGTTGTCGGTTGCCCGCCAGGAAGCGTGCATGCCCCCTCCCACCACCAGCAACAAGGGCAGCATGGGAAGAATGAATACCAGGTTGAAGTACGGGGGGCCTACCGAGATCTTGCCCATGTTCAGGGCATCCAGGGCCAATGGATAAAGGGTCCCGAACAGCACCAGGACCGTGGCGGCGCTCAATAGCACCGTGTTGACAAGCAGCGCCGACTCACGCGATACCAGCTTGAAGCCCGTTTGCGGGTTCATCGCCACGTTTCTGAACGCGTACAACAGCAGTGAACTGCCAAGTACAACGGCCAGGAATATCAGAATGAACAGCCCCCGGGCCGGGTCGCTGGCAAAGGCGTGCACCGAAACCAGCACACCGGAACGCACCAGGAAAGTGCCGAGCAGGCTCAAGCCGAAGGCCGCGATCGCCAGCAGCAGCGTAGCGTTGCCGAACAGCCCGCGGCGCTCGGTAACCGCCAGGGTATGAATCAGCGCGGTCCCGGCCAGCCACGGCATGAACGAGGCGTTCTCCACCGGGTCCCAGAACCACCAGCCGCCCCAACCCAGCTCGTAATACGCCCACCAGCTACCCAGAGCGATACCTACCGTCAGAAACATCCATGCGGCAGTAGTCCATGGGCGGGTCCAGCGGGCCCAGCGCGGATCCAGCTTGCCGCTCAACAACGCGGAGATGGCAAATGCAAAAGGCACTGCCATGCCCACATAACCCATGTAGAGCATCGGCGGATGTATGGCCAGCGCGGGGTCCTGGAGCAGAGGATTGAGGTCGGCGCCGTCCGTTGCCGGGGGAAACATGCGCAGGAAGGGGTTTGAGGTCAACAGGATGAACAGCAAAAAGCCTACGCTGACCAATCCCAGAACGCCCAGCACGCGGGCTGTTACGGCCTGGGGGAGTGAACGGCTGGCAAAGGCGACGGCCGCAGTCCACGCGCACAGGATGAGCTGCCACAGGACGAGCGATCCTTCGTGCGCGCCCCATATGGCGGCGAAGCGGTACAACACGGGCAACTTCAGGTTCGAGTGCAGGGCCACGTATTGCACGCTGAAGTCGTGATTGAAGAAACTCACCGCCAGCATCGCAAACGCAAGCGCCGTAAATGCCAGCATGCCCAGCGCACACGGCCGCGCCACGTCCATCCAGCGGGAATTACCCATGTGAGCGCCGGCCAGCGGAAACACCGCCAGCGCCAGCGCCAGGCACAAGGCAAGCGCCAGGCTGATCTGACCGATTTCAGGAATCATGACTGCTTTGGAGCGAGGGCGTCCCCCTGGGAACGAGGGCGTCCCCGCCCTCGACGAAGTTACCGAGGGCGGGAACGCCCTCGTTCCCGGGAAGCTTGCTGCTCAAGGCAGGGAAGCATCCGGGGGATGTCCCCGTTCTTCCAGCATTTCCGCAACTTCGGGCGGCATGTAGTTCTCGTCGTGGCGGGCCAGCACTTCGTCGGCGTGCATCAGCCCGTCCACGCCCAGCCTGCCGTGAGCAATCACGCCCTGCCCTTCGCGGAAAAGGTCCGGCAGCACGCCCGCATAGGCCACGGTGATCGTCTGATCCAGGTCCGTGACGTCAAATCGCACTTCCAGCGAGCCGGGTGAGCGCCTTACACTGCCCCGCTCCACCAGCCCTCCTACCCGCAGGCGCTGATGCGTCGGGACCTCGCCTTCGGCAATCTGAGTAGGCGTATAGAAATACAGGAGGTTCTGCTCGAACGCCGTGAACACCAACACGGCAGCGGCTGCCAGGGTGACCAGCCCCAGTGACATCGCCACCATTCTGCGCCGCCGCGGTGTCATGCGCGCAACTCCCAGGCGCCCTCGTCCGGCGCCACGCTCAGATTTCGGATCCGGCGATGCACGCTGCGCAAGCGCCGCCGCGCGGTCAATAGAAGACCCACCAGGATCGCAAATGACATTATCACGCAAGGCCAGATGAAGGCGCCGTAACCACCCATGGAAAAAAACTCGCTCATGCTCCCACCGCCACGACGTCGCGTACCCAGCGCGCACTTCGCTCGCGCAGCAGCACTTCCGCCCTTGCCCGGGTCAGCGTGACCGAAAGCGAGAACAGGATCGCCCCGACGATCATCACCAGCAGCGGCCAAAGCATGTCCCAGGTTATCGCCGGGGCCTCCAGCCGTGAAATGGTGGGCCCCTGATGCAGGCTGCTCCACCATTCCACCGAGAACTTGATTATCGGCAGGTTCACTACACCCACTACCGCGAGGATTCCGGCGGCACGGTCCGCGGTTGTGCGTTCTTCCAGCGATGCATGCAGCAACATGTAGCCCAGGTACAGGAAAAACATCACCAGAACCGAGGTCAGCCGGGCGTCGCCCCAGCTCCAATAAGCACCCCACATGGGCTTCCCCCACAACATGCCGGTCACCAGCGCGAGCCCGGTAAACGCCAGCCCCACCGGCGCCGTGGCCGCGGAAATGGCATACGCCAACTTCATCCGCCAGACCAGGCCGATCGCGGAACTGACCGCCATCAGTGCATAGAGCTGCATGGCCAGATAAGCCGCCGGCACGTGGAAATAGATGATGCGGAAAGCGTCGCCCTGCTGATAATCCGGCGGCGCGAGCAGAAGCCCGCCGAAGGCGCCGACCGCGATAGCCAGAATTCCGGTCCACAGCATCCACGGCTCCAGACGTCGCGCTATCCGGTAGAAGTGCGGTGGCGAAGCCAGTTTGTGCAGCCAGTTGGGCAATGGGATTTTGGGCAGCCGCTTGGGCATGAGGATCACGCAAAGTTGAACGCCATATTTTAGCTTGTGGGGGCGTGTCCTGTCCCGCAAATGACTCGGCGCCCGCGTCCTCTGCGCGGCGCCCGTGCAGTCAGTTCGCCGTTGCTCTCAGCGCTGCTCCTGCCGCCCAGGGCAACAATCCCAGCGCCAACAATAGAAAAGCGCCAAGCATCAGCAAGGGGGCTGCCACCGGCTGGTCCGCCATCGCCAGTCCCGTTGCCCGAACGCCGAACAGCAACACCGGCAATGACAGCGGCAGGACCAACAGCGCCAGCAAACCCACGCCCCGGCGCAGTCCGGCCGTCAATGCCGCCGCTACGGTCGCCAGCATGCTCAAGGCAGGTGTACCCAGCGCCAGCGTCGCCGGAAGAACCACCAGCGCCGGGCCATCCATGCCATAACTGATAGCCAGCAACGGCGAAAGCAGCACCAGCGGCAGGCCGAACACGCACCAGTTCGCACCGGCCTTGGCCAGTGAAAGCCAGGCGGGATCGACTGCGCTCAGGAGCATCAGGTCCAGCGTTCCGTCTTCACGGTCAGGCTGGAACAACAGAGGCATGGCAAGCAACATGGAAAGGAACGCGATCACCCAGATCACCCCAGCGCCCCATTGGGCCAGCAGCGCCTGATCGATTCCCGTCACGATCGAGAACAAGGAAGTGGAGCATAGGAAAAACATAATATTAATAATGATATGTGTCCCCTTCTTAAAGTAAATAATGAATTCCTGCCTCAAGACTTCGAGCCAGATATTCATCGTCCAACACCCAGGATCAATTGCGACACGGGCGCCTGGACCTGCCAATCCATCCGGTGACCCGCCAACACGGCACAGCCACCCCCGGCCAGGTGAGCTTCGAGTTCCTGACACAGCCAGGACCTTCCCTGCTTGTCCAGGTTGGCGTCCGGCTCATCCAGCAACCATAAGGGCGCAGCAGTGCCGATCAACCCCGCCAGGGCCAGCCGCCGCCGTTGCCCATACGAGAGCTGCGACGCACTGCGCTCCTCAAGTCCCTGCAACCCCGCCCGGCGCAGCAAGTCGCCCTGCTCCCCGGCGCGGCCCGCCATACGCAGCAGGAAGGCCAGGTTGCGTTGCACGCTCAGTTCGCCCTTGATCCCGTCCTTGTGTCCCAGCCAGGCAAGGCTTCGCGAATAGCGCGCCGGGTCAGCGCTCTGCACCAGTCCGTCGAGCTCTACCGTGCCGCTTTCAGCCGGCAGCAAGCCGGCCAATACCCGCAACAAGGAACTCTTGCCGGCGCCGTTCGGTCCGCGAAGCAGCAACAGAGATCCGCGCTCTAGGCCGAATGTCAGTTCGTGAAAGAGGCGTCGTTCGCCCCGCCACAGAGTGACCGCTTGCGCCTGAAGCATGGCGAGCGGCTAGGCGATCCGCACCAACAGCTTGCCGAAATGATTGCCCTGAGTAATGGATGCAATGGCCTCGGGGCCTTGGGTCAAGGAATACTCCCGGTCGACAACGGCCGAAATACCGTGCCTTGCGAGATGCTCGCTCAAAGCCCGATGATCGTCACGGGCGCCGACCGTAATACCATGAATGCCGGCGCACTTGCCAATCAGCGCCATCGCGTTCATTTCAGCACTTATGCCGCTCAGCGCGCCCAGAATACCGATCGACCCATTCAGCCCAAGGGCCTGCAGCGATTGCCCCAGCGTGCCCATGCCTCCGGTCTCTACCACCACGTCTACGCCCCCGCCGCTAAGCGAGAAGGCCTTCGGTCCCCACTCGGCTGTTTCGCTGTAGTTGATAGTCTCGTCCGCGCCCAACTCCCTGGCTCGCTCGAGCTTCTCATTGCTGGAAGAGGTAATGATCGCGGTTGCCCCAAACGACTTTGCGATTTGCAGGGCAAAGATGGATACGCCACCGGTACCCAGGAGAAGCACCTTCGAATCCGGCCCAATCGGCCCGCCGCAATGCAGCGCGGTCCATGCAGTTACACCAGCGCAGGCCAATGAAGCTGCGGTTTCCATCGACATCCCGCCGGGCACGGCCAGCAAGGCGGACTCCGGGAACACGCCCACTTCGGTAAGCGCCCCTGGAGCCTCGGAGCCGGTGGAACGAGTGCGCACGCCGGGACGGACAGGCTGGGACTCCCAATCCTGCCAGAAAACGGTCATCACCCGGTCACCGGGCTGGAACTGCGTAACGTCCGAGCCAACCGACTCGACCTCCCCTGCCCCGTCGGAAAGAGGAATGAGCGGATATTCCTTGTCGCCGCCATACATACCGGCGCAGATCATGAAATCCCGGTAATTGATCGCCGCCGCGTGCATCCGCACGCGAACCTCGCCGGCCCCCGGCTGCGGCGCAGGTTGAGATGCGATTCTCAGATTTTCGAGACCAGACGCTGTGAGCTGTACACACTGCATGTGCTATTTCCTCCGGATATTCCTGAAATGTTCCAATGTCCGGGGCCGGATCAGAATATCAATTGTAACTTACCGATTTTATTCATGTTTTTATTCCTGCGCCTTGTCATGCCCCACATCGTTACCCACAACTGTACTGCCAAGCTGGTCTGATCTTTAGGATGATTCAAATTACGTTTGCGTCAAGGAGCGGAAGGGACAAGGCGTAGAAACTAAGTGTCAGCGGCCGGGAAATGGAGCTCCAATGCGTACGCGCAGACCGTTAGGCGCGACATTCACTATTTCCATAGATGAATGTGACGAATATCGTGATCCCGCGAACATTCGGCGCACGATATTCGCTATAGTGACCCAGTATCGTTATCCTGCTGCTGGCAGCGGGACATCTGTAGTCAATCCTGCCCCGAGACAATGAGGTAACGCATATGGCGACACGCGAGATTATTTTCGAGGTCACCGAGTCGATGGAAGGTGGATACGAAGCGCGTGCCCTGGGACATAGCATCTTCACCCAGGGCGAGGACTGGCCCGAGTTGAAGGTGATGGCGCGGGATGCCGTCCTCTGTCACTTCGATGAAGCGGATGTGCCGAGAGTCATCCGATTGCACCTGGTAAGAGAGGACGCCATCGCCGTATGAAGGTTCCGCGCGACCTCTCCGGTGAGAAGGTCGCAGGGCTGCTCGCTCGGCACTACGGGTATCGTGTGACCCGAACGAAGGGAAGTCACATGACTGTCACGCGCACGAACGCGGACGCGAAGCGGCACAGCGTGACAGTGCCAAGGCACCGGGATTTGCACATTGGCACCCTGGATGGAATCGTGTCCGACGTCGCGGATTTCCTGGATCGGCCAAAGAGCGAGGTCCGTGAAACCCTTTTCGGATGACTCGATGGCTGTGAGCCCGAAGCCGTATGAGCTGTCCCGCACACTAAAAAAGGCCGGCAACGCGTACTGATGCGCCTCTCGTGGAACGAGGTCCGAGTCCGTGCGGCCACATTCGCCGACGAATGGAGCAACGCGGTTCGCGAAACAAGCGAAACGCACAGCTTCTACAATGCCTTCTTCCGGGTGTTCGGCGTGGAGCGCCGCTCGGTGGCGCGCTATGAGGAGCATGTAGCGAAGCTCGACAACAGTTCCGGCTTCATCGACCTGTTCTGGCCCGGCGTTCTGATCGTGGAGCAGAAAAGCGCCGGGCGTGATCTCAGCAAAGCCTACGGTCAGGCCGGAGAATATTTCGACGCGCTCAAGGAGCGAGACCGCCCCCGCTTCATCCTCGTGAGCGATTTTCAGACTTTCGAATTGCACGATCTGGACGAGCGCACAGAGGTCCGATTCAGCCTCAAGGAACTTCCCGCGCATGTGGAGTATTTCGGCTTCATCCTCGGCGTGCAGAAGCGCACCTTCCGAGATCAGGATCCCGCCAACATCAAGGCCGCGGAACTAGTCGGGCGGCTGCACGACGCGCTCCACGCCGCCAACTACCGGGGCCACGACCTCGAACGCTTCCTGGTGCGCATTGTGTTCTGCCTGTTCGCCGACGACACCGGCATCTTCGAGCCGCGCGACATCTTCCTGGAATTCATCGAAACCCGCACCAGCGAGGACGGCGCAGACCTGGGACCGTGGCTGCGGCAATTGTTCGAGGTCCTGAATTCGCCCGAAGATGAGCGCAGTCCGCTTCTGGATGAGGATTTGGCGCGTTTCCCCTATGTCAACGGCGACCTGTTCCGCGAGCACTTGCGCACACCCTCTTTCAACGCTTCCATGCGCGAAGCGCTTCTGGACGTGTGCCGCTTCGACTGGTCGAACATTTCGCCCGCCATATTCGGGGCGCTATTCCAATCGGTCATGGAACCGGAGCAACGCCGCGCCCAAGGCGCACACTACACCACCGAAAAGAACATCCTCAAGGTGATTGAGCCGTTATTCATGGACGATCTTCGGGGCGAGTTCGAGCGCCTCAAGTCCCGCAAGGACAGCCGCCGACACGCCGACCTTCGGCGTTTTCAGGAAAAGCTGGGCCGGATGCGCTTCTTCGATCCCGCCTGCGGCTGCGGCAACTTCCTCATCATTGCCTACCGGGAATTGCGGCAGCTTGAAATCGAGGTGCTCAAAGAAATTCATCCCAATCGGCAATTGGACGCTCTGGCGGAAGAGCTGTCGCTCGTCGATGTGGAGCAGTTCTACGGTATCGAACTCGGAGAGTTTCCCGCCCGTATTGCCGAAACCGCGATGTGGATGATGGACCACATCATGAACAATCGACTGAGCCTTGAGTTTGGTCAGAGCTATGTGCGTATCCCTCTGGAAAGCTCGCCGCACATCATGCACGGCGACGCGCTGGAAACAGACTGGTCCGCTTTGCTGCCGCCGGGTGATTGCTCCTTCGTGTTCGGCAATCCGCCCTTCGTGGGCGCGAAGTTTCAGACGACAGAGCAACGTGCCCAAGTGCGCGGGATTGCGGCACTCGGCAAGAGCGGCGGCACGCTTGATTACGTCGCGGCGTGGTTTATCAAGGCGGGAGAATATATAGGGGACAGCAATGCCCGCATAGGCTTCGTCGCCACTAACTCGATCACGGCAGGTGAGCAGGTTGCACAGCTATGGTCGATCCTGTTCGAGCGCTGCAAGCTGGAGATATCCTTCGCGCACCGCACTTTCGCGTGGGGATCCGACGCACGCGGCAAGGCGCATGTGCATGTCGTCATTCTCGGCCTTGATCGGCGGGACGCCGCTAGACCGGAAAAGCGTCTGTTCAGTTATCCCGACATCAACGGCGAACCGGAGGAAAGCACTCACGCGGCGCTGTCTCCCTATCTTTTTGACGCTGGCGGTCTCTCCGACCCGCATTTGGTCGTGGGGAAGGAGAGTGCGCCAATCAATAGAATGGACAGGCTGATTATCGGTTCTAAACCAATCGACGGGGGCCACTATATTTTCGATACGAAGGAACGCGCCGCGTTTCTGGAAATGGAGCCAGGGGCTGCACAGTATCTTCGTCCATTCATCGGTGCGCGTGAATATCTACAAGGCCGGCAGCGCTGGATTCTGGCGCTGCAGGATGCGCCGCCTGACGTGCTGGCGCGGCTGCCAAGCGTTCGGAACCGCATCGCCGCTGTCCGCACCTACCGTGAGGCAAGCAAGAGTGCACCCACGAAAAAGCTCGCCGCCACGCCGACGCTCTATCATGTCAATGTCATTCCCACCGCTCCTTTTCTAGTGATTCCTGAAGTCAGTTCAGAGCGGCGGGAGTACGCGCCCATAGGTTGGCTAGAACCGCCAATAATTCCGAGCAACAAGCTCCGTCTGCTGGCGAACGGGACGCTCACCGACTTCGCATTGTTGACTTCGGCCATGCACATGGCATGGACACGGTACATCGGCGGGCGGCTTGAAAGCCGTTATCAGTATTCGGTGGGCGTCAACTACAACACCTTCCCTATGCCACCCAAGCACTCGGGCCTATGGCGGCTGGAGCCGCTCGCCCAGGCAGTGCTAGACGCGCGGGCCGCGCATCGGGACGCGACTCTCGCCAACCTCTACGATCCCGATCTGATGCCGCCGAACCTGCGCAAGGCGCATCAGGCGCTTGACCGTGCTGTGGACCGACTCTATTGTCCCACCGGCTTCGCTTCAGAGCGCGAGCGTGTGGAGCACCTGTTCGCGCTTTACGAAAAGATGTATACGCCATTGGCAGCCGGAATGAAGAAAAACGCCGTGCGGCCAACACACTAAACCCAACCGGAAGATCTAGCGAAGGCACAGAGGATGGGACGAAAGCAAACGCGCCAACAGTCTATTAATAGTGCAATGGAACGTGGCATCGGGATGATTCGCAAGGTTTCTCGGGCGTCAGTGGGAATGGTCTTAAGCGCTATACGCAAGACTACGCTTGAAGGCCCGTTTAAGCTGCTGATTCTCGCCTTAATTTTTGCCTTTATCCTTGTAGTCGTATGGCAAACATTTCGAGATCGGGATGTGTCTTTTGCGCCGATTCTAGTGCCTGAGGCACTGGCAAATGTTGGGTATACGCCGCGAGTAGCAGTTCAGCGTGTAATTGATCGGATGAACGTCGTTTATGGCGAAAGCATCAAACTCACTAATGACCCTGAAACACTACTGTCCGGTTAACTGAGCCTGTGATTCACGTAACTGTATGAACAACAGTCATTTTCCTTCGATTTAGCGTGGTGTCGACTTGAACAGGGATGTGCGGTTGAGCGACCCTCCGGGAAGCCATTATTCCCGGAGGTCCCGCCATGTATACGGGCAAAACCCTGTTTGCGCAATTGATGGACTTTCTTCCTTGGACCAGTTTTACCCGAATTGTCGATCGCTATGGGGGCAACTGAGGTGGTCCTGGTTTGTTGGACAGTCCGAGGGCTTTTTTAAGGTGTATTTCGATTGGTTGATTGTGCCCTCGTCAAACGAAATCGTGCTCGCGAACCGAGCCGGTGTCAATACCGCTGGCCGGGTCCCTCCCGGACGTTGAAGCGGGGCCTGTAGCGTATTCCACCGGCTTGCCACGGGCGCGGTCTCCCCACGTATAAAGCGCCCGTGGGGAGGCGGTGGAATACGCGGCGTGTGGACTCCAAGGCGGCCGGTCCCCGGCGGGTCCGCTGGGTTGAATCCCGCCGATGCGCTCATGCCGCCACCGCGATGCCACGATAGACTTCGCCGGGTGTGCGCCCGTCCAGCGCCGAGTGCGGACGCGAGTCGTTGTAAAACCCAACCCAGTTCGAGATGACGCGCTCGGCCTGGAAACCGTCCGCGAGCTCGTGCAGGTACACCGCTTCGTATTTCAGCGAGCGCCACAGCCGTTCGATGAAGATGTTGTCCAGGAACCGGCCCTGTCCGTCCATGGAACAGCGAGCGCCCGCGGCTTGCACCCGCTCGGTGAAGGCCGCGCTGGTGAACTGCGCGCCCTGGTCCGTATTGAAGATCTCCGGCGTCCCCAGGCGCAACGCCGCCGCCAGCGCCGCGATGCAAAAGGCGCCGTCCAACGTGTTCGACAGCCGCCAGGCCAGCACGTACCGGCTCACCCAATCCATCACCGCCACCAAATAGAAAAATCCTTGAGATACCGGAACATAGGTGATGTCCGCGCACCAAACCTGGTCCGGCCGCTCGATCGTCAACTCCCGCAGCAGGTATGGATACACCCGGTGATCGGGATGCGCCGCACTCGTTCGCGGCTTGCGATAGATCGCCTCCAGCCCCATCAATCCCATCAGCCGCCGGACCCGATGACGGCCCGCCATCAGCCCCAGACGCCCCAGATGGCGAGCCATTTGCCGACTGCCGTAGAACGGATACTTCAGATACGCCTCGTCGATGCGCCGCATCAGCCGCATGTTCTCCGCGGATTCCCCGAGTGGCTTGTAATACCGCGACGAGCGACTGACGCCCAGCAACGCGCATTGGTGCTTCAAATTCAATGCGCCGCCGCGTTCCAGCATCCCGATCCGCTCCCCACGACTCAACGCGCCAACCCGCGTAGAAAAAAATCCCGCTCCACCGTCAACTCGCCGATCTTCGCGTGCAACTCCCGGATGGTCTTCTCGTGACCCGAGCCGCGGTTCGAACCCCGACCCGCGAACACATCCCCCAGACCGTCCATGGCCTGCCGCTTCCAGGTGCTCACCTGGTTCGGATGCACCCCGTGACGGGCTCCTATCGTCTGAATCGTGCGATCTCCGCGGAGCGCCTCTAGCGCCACCTTTTTCTTGAATTCCGCCGTGAACCGGCGTCGTCTCGTCGTCATCTCAATGCCCTCCGTGAGGCATCAAAATACACCTTAACGTCCTGTCCAAAAAAGTGGGACCACCTCATACCTCGATTTCGAGCGGCTCTTTGCACTTCATCAGGCTGGCGCATTCTTTGTCACACGCGCCAAATCGAATGCTGGCCTGCGCCGGGTCTATTCGGCGCCAAGCAGTCGGGCGCAAGGCATCGTCTGCGATCAGACCGTGGCGCTGTCGGGCTTCTACAGCCGCAAACGCTACCCTCACCATTTGCGCCGGATTCGCTTCAAAGATCCAGAGTCGCAGAAGACACTCATCTTTCTGACCAACCTCTTCGGCCCGCCGCCAACGACCGTTTGCCAACTGTACAAAGCCCGTTGGCAGATCGAACTGTTCTTCAAATGGATCAAGCAGCATCTCCGCATCAAGCAGTTCTACGGCACATCCGAGAATGCCGTGAAGGCCCAAATCTGGGTTGCGGTGTCGGTATATGTGCTCGTGGCCATCATCAAGAAGCGTCTCAATCTGGACGCCTCGCTCTACACTTTGTTACAGATCCTCTCGGTCACTGTGTTCGAGAAAACCCCGCTAAACAAAGCACTTTTCGATACCCACTACACTTGTGAGGATGACATGCCTTCTAACCAATTGAATCTATTCAATCGCCCGTTCCACTCTGAAGTGCAACACTCAACGATGGTTGGCTAGCCTGGAAGCAAACGGGACTGTCGCCGAGCATTGAGAAGCGGCCAGGTGACGGCGATACTCTCTGATATCGAAACAGGAGGGTATCTGATGGCCAAGGGCTACCATCACCTGACCTACGGGTCACGATGCCAGATTTACGCGCTGAAGAAAAGCGGGATGTCGATCCGGGGCGTAGCGCATGCGCTTGAGGTATCGGCCTCGACGGTGAGCCGCGAGTTGCGCCGCAACCGTGGGCGGCGGGGTTACCGGATGAGGCAGTCGCAGCGGATGGCCCGGTCTCGCCGGCGTTTGGCGTCATCGCGCCCGCGCAAGCTGACGGCGGCGTTGTGGGGCCGGATTGAAGGGTGGCTGGGCTGGCAGTGGAGTCCCCAGCAGATTGCCGGCCGGTTGCGTCTTGAAGGTGGGGTGTCGGTCGGCAAGACGTGGATTTACCGTCAGGTGTGGATGGACCGTGCGGCGGGCGGGACGCTGTATCGGCATTTGCGCCGGCGCGGCAAGAAGGCCAACCGGCGCGGCCGGTGTGGTGCGGGCCGTGGGTTGATACCGGGCCGTGTAGACATCCGCGAGCGTCCGGCGGTGGTGGAGTTAAAGCGCCGGGTGGGCGACTGGGAGTTGGATACGATCATCGGCGCCCGGCATCGGGGTGCGCTGGTCTCGGTAGTGGACCGGTGTTCGAAGTTCACGTTTCTACAGCGGGTGATGAACAAGACGGCGGCAGCGGTTGGGGGCGCGATCCTGGCGCGCTTGGGGCCGGTATCGGCGCTGACGCACACCCTGACGGCGGACAACGGCAAGGAGTTTGCCGGCCACCGGGCGGTGGCGGCCGGATTGTCGGCGGGGTTTTACTTTGCCACGCCCTACCACTCCTGGGAGCGCGGATTGAACGAGCACACCAACGGTCTGGTTCGGCAGTACTTTCCGAAGGCGGCGGACTTCACCACCCTCGGCGATGTTCAGGTTGGGCGGGTGCAGGATCTTCTCAACGGCCGGCCCCGCCGGGTTCTGGGTTACCGCACGCCGGCGGAAGTGTTTAGCGAGGCCCTGGACGCCGCGGGGCTCTCCGGTGCGGTTCTCCGCGCTCCGGTGCTGGCGGGGCCGGACCCGCCGGCAGCGGTTGCTTGACCGCCCTGCCGGTCTCGTCCGTGGCCTTGACAGGCGGCGGGCGGGTTTACTGTGTCCGGGTGACGGGCTGGCCGCTCAGCCGGACGGCGGCGGTGGCGAAAACGGGTCCCGGGCGGTGCGGTTCTCCGTTCCGGCTACGCCCTCACTCCGAAAAGCACCGCCCGAACTCCACCGGATGCTATGCTGAGCTCCAACAAAGGAGAGGAATCACCGCCCTGACAGGTGTTGCACTTCAGAGTGGAAGCGGCGAATAATTAAACCGGACAGTAGTGATCGTAGTTCTGTCGTCTAGTGGCAGTGTGTGGCAGTTGGAGCGAACATCGCGTTGATGTCCGGGGCCGGACTCGAACAGACAACCTATTGTTTATTTTGTATTTATCAACCTGGCATCAGGCCATGTCCAAATAACTGTTCAACGGTTTCGGCATTCCCCGCAATGGCGGCGGGCGTCACGTTGAATTCAAAGTTCCAGCAGCGCGCCGACCGCTGCACGTTCAGCAGATTCCATGGCGGCTTCCATGCCCCGATTGGAAACTGCGGCATGCTCACCGCAAAAGTGCACGCGTTCAAACGGTTCAGAAAACGCCGGCAGATATGTGTGCAACTGGCCCGGTCGCCATTCCGTCCAGCCGCCCCCTGCGTAAGGATCCATGTTCCAGCTCTTGTAACCCACCGCTTTGAGCTTGCCCCGCGCCGCCGGTCGGAGTCGCTCATACTCTTTCTCCACGAGTGCGCGCGCGGCAGTCTCGCCGAGGCGATCCAGCCTTTGAGCGACAAAACCCCGTGCCCGGGCAACCAGGCCGGTGATTTCGTGGCTGTCGGGTGACTGGCGCAACGCGCGGACCTCGCCCAGCGCCGTATCCGTCCACATGGCGGGATCCAGGCCATCGTCCTCCCAAAAATTTTGCTCCGCGTGCAAGATGGTCTTGGTAATCATCATGGATGGCAACACTTTCGTGGCTCGGGCGAGGACGGGCGGCAGCACAGGATCGAAGCCGACCCAACGCAGTGGAGTCATGGGCAAAGCGCAGATAACCCGCTGCGCGAGATGTCGCTCGCCGTCATCCGTCAAGACTTCGACGCCCGTGTTGTTCTGCACAATCCCGGTAACGCGGCGCTCCAGCAGTACGTCGCCCGGCAAGCTGGCCGCCATGGCCTCCGGGAGCCGCTGGTTGCCGCCATGAATCTTTGCTGCAAGCGTGCCCAATTGCTGCTGTACGGCGTCCCAGGCCACGCGGAAGAACCAGATCAGGACGGAACAATCATGGGCCGAACTGCCGCGGCCGATGTTGGTCTCATAATTCTGTGCGATGGCGCCGTCACTCCAGCCCAGTGCGTTCAGGAAACGGTATACGGACTGATCCAGGGCGCGGCTTTCCGGCAATAGCCAGTCGTCATGGCTGGTCAAGGGATTATTGGTCCTGACGATTTTTTCGAAGAACCGTCGGCCGGGAAACTCGCTCCTGGCCTCGGCCGGCAGCAGGTTGCCTGGATGCTCAGGCCACGCGGAGCGCCGAATAATCTCGCCATGAAGGGCGATCTCGGGTGTAGAAAGCCCCCGGCGCGGTGCATGGTCGATGAGGCGGAGGCCAAGCTGGCGAGCCGTTGCCAGCACACGCGCGTACCCACCGAGAATACTGTCGCCACCCGCTTCAGGCGCTCCGGGCAAATCGTAGAAGCTCTCCAGGCGGCCGCCGAGACGGTCCTGCGCCTCCAGTACCGTGACCCTGACGCCTTCTCCGGCCAGCAGCGAGGCGGCATGCAGGCCAGCGAGCCCCGCGCCGATCACGATTACGTCGGACTGCGTGGTGGTGCGCACGGCGTTGCCCCGGCCGATCGCGGGCCACGCCGCCGCCACGGTCAACCCCTTAAGCGCGTCTCGCCGGCTGATGAGTCGAGTCATGAGTGCAACACCTGAAATCCGGGTCAGGACAGAGTGTACGCGTTGATCATGGGGACGATCGCAGGGGCTCGATCAACGCTCGCCTCGCTCCCAGGTACCGTCCCCGCCCTCGACGAGGTTGGGACGACCTCCCTCCAAGGCTCACACCCCGCTGCAAGTAACACATTTCCCGCCCAATCTACCCATTCTTTGTACTACGTTTTCTTGGGTTAGCGTCTTATCTACACGTAACCCACTGATATGTCGACTAAATATATTTACTGAATATGATTCATTCACGTGGCATGCACCTCACATAGTGAGTCGCATTATCAAGACCGCAAAGCACCGTCCAGTCTCCAATTCTCTCGCCGTGTTCATAGGCGCCTTCCAGCGTGAATTCCGCGTATGATTCGAGCCACTGGCCATCCCTTGAGCAATTCCGTTTGAGCATTCCCCGCTCCACGCAACAGAGCCGAGTCTGAAGTCGGTGTCCGACGTGAAGAAATAGCATCCGGCCGGATCCTCCAGCCGCTTCCAGCAATGCGACGCCATGCGTCCGTATCGCATCCAATCCTCCATTACCGGATTCCCCCAAGCATAAGCGACCCTGGGAACGAGGGCGTCCCGCCCTCGACGAGCCTGGGACGACCTCGTTCCCAGGATCGCAGGGTTTCGAAATAAGCGATTGATTTTCTTTCAGTTACAATGCACTGCCCTAGGATTATGGCAAGCAACATGAATAGCGGGAGGGAAAAGTGGTGGCTTATCGCTGCCGCAATTGCGATAGCGTTCGGGGCTATCCTCGCTTTTCTTGCGGATCGGGCGCCTTCAACAACCAGCAAGGCAACCCCGGAATCACCTGCTCCTGCCTCCGTTGAGGCAGCCGCCCCGGCTTCCCAGCCACCCCCGACCCTTGTTCCCTCAGATTCCGCCTGGGTAGTCATAGATCCGGAATCGGTCGATGAACTGCCTCCCTACAAGGAAGTCGTCGCGGGCCGAGCGCTCGTACAGGTGTCTGAAGCGCTGCGGCTTGGCGCCATGACCGACCGGGTCGTCCTGGCAGTGCCTCAACTGGGGCAGACCTACGAGGGCGTCATTGAAGAGGTCGAAACAGACCCGTGGGGCAACGTCTCCTATGTGGGGCTGCTCCGCGACGTGGATGATCGTGACTACCGGTTCCTGATTACCGCCGGCGCCCTCAACACTTTCGGCCATATCCGGACCTCGCGCGGGTCATTTGAACTGGTCGCGACCGACGGAAAGTTGGGCTGGCTGATGCCCACCGCCGGCATGGACCAGCATATCGACTACAGCAAGCCTGACTACTACATCCCCGAGCGGCTGAGTCCAGAGGAAGATGAGCGGGCTCCCTAAACGCCTTGCGAGTTGGATCGCGCCGGCCCTAGCCGTAGTCTGCTGCGCCTACGCGTCATCGGCTTCGGCCAATGACGAGATCGACATTGTCTGCCCCTGCACGGTCGAGTTCTCGAACCTCACCTCGGTTTCATTCAGCTTCGGCGTTCGCAACCTGAACAGTTCCAGTGCTACCGGTCCGATGCAGGCGGTACTCCTTGCGCGCAAGGACGGTGAGCGTAGGCTTACAAGCATCGCATCGCTTCATATGCCGTCTATCGCCGCCAACTCCACTCGCGGAATACAAGAGTACTCTGCGGCGTTTCAATTTCCTTACGAAGGTGAGGGGAAATACGAGCTATCGCTGGAGTTGCGGCACGATGGAGAAAGAGCACTGGTCGAATCCGTTACCTGGCTGGTGGATCCGGTGGAACTGAGGGCTGGCGGCACGGCAAACTCCAGCGTTTATTTTGACGGCGCTCCGACGATCGAACTCGGCGACGATTCGGCCACCGTGAATCTTCCCGCCATGAAGAACGGAGCTGGCGGCGCGCAAGCCGATGGACTCAAGCTGGTCTTGGGGACCCATTCTTCGCTTACGGACTGGCCTGGCAATTTTGCCGAGCATGATCTGGGCAAGGATTTGAGTCCCGGCAGCCAGATCGGCGCCGCCGAGATCGAATTGACTATTGAGACGGAGTCTCTTTCGGACTACGTGTCCGTGCTTATCCGGAACTCGGACAATCGAACGATACTCCAAGAGGTTGTTTCAGTCCCCGACGGCGAAGAATTGCCCAAGCGCGAACTCACTACGGGCGATGCCAGCCTGCTGGTTGATTCCGATGATGACGGTGTAGGCGACGTGAACGAACGGCTGGAGGGAACGGATCCCGATAACGCGGAATCCACGCCCCCGGAAACCACCCTTGATATCTTGGGTCTGTACTTCCCGGACGTCGCCGAATTGTATGGCGGCGATCCTACTACCCGCCTGCGCCATGTACTGAATCTGGCCAGCATCATCTACAGGGATAGCGGTACCGGTGTGAAATTACGGCTGGTCGGCATGCTGGAAGTGCAAGAGGACAAACTGGACGAAGACCAATTTCTGGACGGATTGGCGGAACAGTACGGGGCGGACATGGCTGTTCTGTTTTGGAAGAGTCGTCCTGGTTTTTGCGGATGGGCTCCGCTTGGCGGCTGGGGCGCCAACGGAATCATATCGTTCCCGCAGTTGCCGGTGGCGAACGTAGTTGTGCGCTGCGGCGCTGGAACCACCGCGCATGAAATCGGGCACGTGATGGGGCTCGGTCATTCGGTCATCCAGCGGGGCAACGCCGAAACCGGAACATTTCGGTGGGCGCGCGGACATGGCGTCTTTCAGGTTTTCGGAACGGTGATGACATACGAACAGTTGTATGGCGGTGCGCCCGTTCTCGAAGTATTCTCCGATCCCGATCGCGACTGCAAGGGTCTGCCCTGCGGTGCTGCAACGGATCAGAAGGACGCCGCCGATGCAGTTGCTGCGCTCAATGCAACGCGCTTTCAGATCGCGCGCATCGGGGAGGCAAAACCGGATACGGACAATGATGGAGTCGTGGACCCGGTTGATGCATTTCCCAATGATCCCGACGAGCACTCGGACTACGATGGCGACGGGACCGGGGACAAGGCCGACGAGGATGACGACGGCGACGGGGTAACCGACGTTGACGATCTGTTTCCGCTTGACGCACTGGATTGGGCGGATGCCGACGCCGATGGCGTGGGCGACAACACGGATGCCTTTCCCGACGACCCCGACGAGGCATACGATCAGGACGGAGACGGCGTGGGCGATAACACCGACTTGTTCCCGGATGACCCGTTGGACAGCGTGGATACCGACAACGATGGCGTGGGAAACAATAGCGACGCCTTTCCTTTTGACACGCGCGAATGGCTGGATAGCGATGGCGACGGGGTGGGCGACAACCTTGATGACGATGCCGATAACGACGGCGTGGCGGATACGCACGATGTCTTCCCGCTCGACGCGGCCCGATCCGACGCTTCCTCGTATCGGCTCCAGCTTGCGAGCGGGGCAAATGAACGAATCAGCCTGTCTTCCGCTGGAGATGTGGATGGTGACGATCGCGCAGATATCCTGATCGGAGCGGTCAATTACGATCGCGAATGGAGCAGCGCCGCCTATTTGATTGCAGCAGCGGATCTCGAAGCAGCCGATCGGGCAGACGGGGTTTTGGACCGCGTCATAGAAGTGGAGCAGATTTCGAGTCAGCCGGGATCATGGAAGTTCGTTGGCAAAGGTAATAAGACCGGGTATAGCGTCGCCACGGTGGGTGATGTCGATGGTGACGGACTGCCCGAACTGCTCATTGGTACACCCGAGGAGAGAGAATCGGACTTTACGTGGCGACAGGGCGCCGCCTATCTTGTTTCCACGCCGGACTTGCCGGCGGCGGACGCGGCGGACGGAACTACCGATGGTACTGTGGATCTTGCCAACATTGCCGCGCAAGCGAACTCCTGGAAATTTGTCGGTGAGGGTGAGGAGGAACAAGCGGGTGTCAGCGTCGGCTCTGCCGGTGACATAAACGGAGACAATATCGCTGATTTTGTCATTGGGGCGCCCGGAGACGCGCGGGGTGAAGACGCGACTTCCGGCGCAGCCTACCTTATTTCCGGTATGGACCTGCAGGCTGCGGATTCTGCTGGTGGGGAAGAGGATGGAATCATCCGTCTGGCCGACATCGCTTCACAAGCGGGGTCCTGGAAGCTCACGGGAACGATCGCAGGGGATTATGTGGGCAGCACCCCCCCGAGTACATATCTCGACGAAAGCGGCGAAAGAATGCTCATTGTGCATGCGCCCAGCCCGTTTTCGCAGTCGGAAAGGAAAACAGGCGCGGTTTACTTGATGGCCATCAGCGAATTGGCGGCCGCCGATGTGGCTGACGGAAATGCCGATGGTGTTATCAGTCTGGGTCAGGCGGCTTTACGGCCCAAATCCTGGCAGTTGATTGGCCAAAATAATGATGAGGCAACACATGCCGCTTCAATCGGGGACCATGACGGTGACGGTATTGTGGATTTGGTCGTCCGAAGTTCCAGGACGGCTTTTCTCCTTTCCGGCGCCGACTTCAGCACGGCTGATGAGAGCGACGGTACTCGCGACGGACTGATCCATCTGGATGAAATGGAAGCGCCAAATTCCTGGAACAGTCCCGTCAATTACGTAGGCGCCGACAACGTAGGACTCGCGGCTGGTCGAATTGATGGGGATGAACTTGAGGACCTGGTGCTGCTGGGCCGGAAAATAACAAATTTTGACCCGCAGACATATCTTTTTTCCGGCCGCGTGTTGGCCAATAGCAAGCGCACGGGCCTTGTCCCGCCGGAAGAACTCATGATAGATGCAGGCTCGTGGGAACTGCAATCACGCCTGGACTTCATTATGGCAATTGGAATCGCCGGGGACGTAGACTCCGACGGCCAGGAAGACCTCCTTCTTGGAGGCGACGGTTGGGTTTACGTTGTCATGGCTGCAGAGCTGGATGCTTTGGACTTCGCGGACGATAAAAAGGACGAAGTCATTGACGTTACACAAACCACCGGCGATGCCGATCAGGACGGCATCAGCAACATTACCGATGCGGATGACGACAACGATGGTTTCGTGGACTTCATGGATGAGTTTCCTCAAGATGCTCGTGACTGGGCTGATCTTGATGGAGATGGCGTGGGTGATAACACTGACGCTTTTCCAAACGATTGGAACCGGCGTTTCGATACCGATGGCGACGGAATCGCTGATCGTCAGGACAGCGACGATGACGGCGACGGAATCGCTGATGCTGACGACGATTATCCGCTGGATACCGACAATGACGCTACCGACAATGCAGAGGATACCGATGACGATAACGATGGGGTGGAGGACTCAGAAGACGCTTTTCCGCTGAACTCGGCGGAGTCCGGTGACTTTGATGCGGACGGAACGGGGGACAATGCCGACACCGACGATGACAACGACGGCGTCTCCGATGCGAATGACGCCCTGCCCTTCGATGTGGCCGAGTCCTCCGATCAGGATGGCGATGGTGTGGGCGACAATAGTGACGCCTTCGTAGACGATCCCGACGAATCAATTGACACCGACGGGGACGGCCAGGGCGACAACGCGGACACCGACGATGACAACGATGACGTGCTCGATTCGGCTGACGCCTTCCCACTCGACGCTGCGGAAACCGCAGATTCCGATTCCGACGGGTTTGGCGACAACAGCGACGCCTTTCCGCAGGACGATTCGGAATGGAAGGACACGGATAGCGACGGCAAAGGCAACAACGCGGACACTGATGACGATGGAGACGGGTACACCGACGCTGCCGACTCCTATCCTCTTGATGCGAACCGCCAGAGATTGTTCGTATTCCGGCTGTCCGGGGAACACAAGGAGTCCTTGTTCGGCGAAGTAGCAACGGCGGCAGGAGATGTGGACTCAGACGGGCTGGCTGACCTGCTTGTCGGCGAACCGGGAGCAAAGTGGTCGGGCTACGAGGATGGCAGGGTACACGTGGTAACCGGTCCGAATCTTCAGGCGGCGGATCGTTCGGACGGAATGCGCGACAGCGTCGTTACGATTGGGGAGATTGCTGCTCAACCGGGGTACTGGGCCCTTGTCGGGAAAAGATACGATGATCGTCTGGGTTACGACTTGGTGGCCGCCGGAGATATCGGGGATGATGGCAAGCAGGACTGGTTAATTGGCGCCAGCGGCCGCAACAACACCACGGCGGCTGCTTATGTGGTTGCTCCCGCCGACCTTGTCAACCTCTATCCTGACGGAAACCCACAAGGAGCAACCAATATTGCTGAGGTTCTCGGCATGGACGGTTCATGGGAACTGACAGCGGAGGGTCAGGGCCACGATTTTACCGCCGGGACCAAAGTCGCCCGGATTGGCGATACGGACGGGGACGGCAAGCCGGAACTATTGATCGGCACGCCTTGGCACAGTGAGGATTACCGGCCAGGCGCCGCCGTCCCGGGCGCCGCCTACCTGGTGTCAAGCGCGCATCTTTCCAGCTCAAACGCTTCGAGCGCCGGCGATGGCAGCCGTATCGACTTGTCCGACTTGAGAGATGAGTCCGGTTCCTGGAAATTCCTGGGCGAGTCGGACGGCGACCGGGCCGGGGCCAGCGTTACGTCGGCCGGGGACATCGATGGCGATGGGCTCGACGATATTGCGATCGGCGCATTCGGCAACCTCGACTCACAAAATGACCAGGGTGCGGTCTATCTGATTGCCGCGGCGGATCTGGTTGTTGCCGATCGGGCGGATGGGCAGGAGGATCGAGTTATCAATCTTGCTCATGTCCACGGGCAATCGTCCTCCTGGAAACTGGTCGGCGAACAGGAGAACGGCTTGGCGGGTTACTCTGTTACTCGTAGCGACATGAACGGTGACGCGCAGGCGGAACTGGTCATCACGTCCGCCGGGGTGCAGGACGGTTCGACAGCGGTATATGTCCTCCCCGTTAGTGAGTTGGCTACCGCCGATGCGGCCGATGGCGGGCGCGACGGCGTGATCAGCCTGGGCCAGGTGGCCTCGCTTGAGAACGGCTGGAAGCTTAAGGGGGACGAGGGATCTTACAGCTCCGCAATCTACGAGGACTTCTCCACTGGCCATGAGCTCATCGCTGCTCCCAGAGCAACGGTAGGGGACGTCGATGGGGATGGAATCGGGGAACTGATTGTTGCAGTGCCGAGACATTATCGTAAGTCCCGCAGCGCGGCTTATGTCATTTCCGGTGCGGATCTCCCTTCTGCAGATGCGGCCGATGGACAGCTCAATGGAGAAATCCTCCTTGCCAATGTGGTTGCCGAGGAAGACTCCTGGAAGCTTGTCGACGAGAGTTTTTTCGCCAGCGTGGTTGTTCCGGGCGATCTGAACGGCGACGGGGTCGACGATCTGGTCTTTGGGACGATCAAAAATCCCTGGTGGGACTCCTATGGTTTGGTGTTCATTGCTTCGGGCGCCGAACTTGATCTCGCGGATCGTCAGGATGGCGCGGCGGATAGCGTCATCGATCTGGGGGCCTTTCCAAATTGGTATCGTTCAGTTGATTTCGACCTGGATGGAATCGACGACGCCATTGATACCGATGATGACAATGACGGCGTTGCGGACTCGGCGGATGCCTTTCCGAATGATCCCGCGGAATCGCTCGACAATGACCATGACAGTATCGGCAACAAGGCCGACGCGGACGACGACAACGATGGAACGGAGGATTCGGCCGATGCGTTCCCGTTCGATCCCTACGAAATCATCGACAGCGACGGTGACGGGGTAGGCGACAACGCCGATACCGACGACGACAACGATGGCGTGCTCGACGAATACGACGCATTCCCGCTGGATTTCTACGAGTCCGTTGACAGTGATGGCGACGGGATTGGCGACAACATCGATCCCGACGATGACAACGATGGCGTGCCGGACGACGAGGATGACACTCCCCGCGGTGGATCGGGATACTTCGATGGCGGTGGTGACGGCATCGCGATTGGCATGGGCGCTGACGCCGGCCAACTCTTTTCCTCCAGGACGCCGTCATCGGACCTGTTCTTCTACCGGCTTCAGGGAGAGTCCTTGACGCTTGACGAAGGCGATTTCGATGGCGACGGACTCGCCGACCTCATCATCGGATCGGCTTTGGCCCGGGATACCGTCTATCTCCTTTCCACGGCGGCCATCGGTGATGCGGATGGGGCGGACGGCGCCACCGATCACGTCGTGGACCTTGATCGCGTTTCGTTCACGACAAACTCGTGGACGATTTCGGGGCTTGCGGAAACCAGACACATTTCGTTTGCGGGTGATGTGGATTCCGACCAGCGTGACGATGTGGTGGTTGCGGGCAAACAAGACACTTACGTGATTCCCATGAGCAGCATGAATGCCGCAGACGCGGCCGACGGCCACACCGATCGAGCCATCCTTCTGGGCCGCAACCTCGCCCGCTCCTCGGCGGGCGCCTGGCGATTGACCGGGACTGGTCTTGATCCGGGCCATTTCTCGCTTGCTGATCTGGATGCTGATGGGCACGACGAGCTGCTCATTGGCGCGTCCTGGACAAGCGTTTTTGCCGAATTGAATACGGCATACGTGGCCTCGGGCCTGGACTGGTCGTTGGCCGACCCAGCGGATGGGTCCGACGGCGACATAGTCGATCTTGACCGGCTGGATCAGCGTCCGCGATCGTTCAAGGTGGTTGCCAAGGGTGGTTCGGGCAGCGGCGCGAGTATTTGGTCCGCTGGCGACGTGGACGGCGACGGCCATCCGGACCTGGTGATCAGTATGCCGGGGGACTCAATGGAAGGATTGCCGAACGAACGTGTTGTGCATTTGCTTTCCGGCAGGGTTTTGGCATCCATCGATGGGAAGGACGGGGCAAGCGATGGAGTCATCCGGCTGAGTCAGATGCAGGGGGCCGGATTCTGGCAATTCACCGGGAAAGAACTTGGCGCGAAGCAGTTGCGTTCAGCCGCCGGCGATGTAGATGGCGACGGACTTGCCGACATTCTTCTTGCCGGAAGCAACGGTGTTTACCTGATTTCCGGTAGCGGGTTTGCGGCTGCGGATGCGGCCGACGGTGCATCGGACCGGGTGATACAGGTTGCAAACGCCGTTGTCCAGCCGGGCTCTTACCAGTTTACGGCTGGCGCTTCTGAAGGGTCCGGACTACGGGTGCAGGGTGTCGGTGATATCGATGGAGATTCCATGGATGACATCGTAATTGTTCGCAATGGTTCTGCGAAGGCGCACTTGATTGTCGCAAAGGATTTCGGCGCGCTGGACGAGACCAATGGCATGGTCGATGTCTCCCGAATCTCGTCGCTCCCCAATTCCTGGGTGCTGGAATTGAAGGGCGCCGATACGCTGTTCGACGGGACTGCTTCCAGCGGGGACCTGGACGGCGATGGCTGGCCGGAGCTGATCCTTGGGACGTATGCGCCGGGTGACGCAGCGTCCAGGTCGGCGTACGTAGTCTCTACCGCAGAGCTTGCCGCCGCCGATCGTCTGGACGGGGCATCCGATCGCTCGCTCGCGCTCCACTCGATAGCTGAGTCCTGGACCGACTGACCCCTCCGGGAACGAAAGCGTCCCCGTTGGGAACGCAGAGGGCCTTGAGGCCTTGATCGCCTGGATCGACACGCCGATCCCCTCAAGAAACACTACCTGTCCCACACCAGCAAAATGCACTCGGCATACCCATTTGACATAATGGATACTCCCAGGGTTCCCTTCGTCCAGTGCCGACGTCCTGACTTCGACGGTTGGATTTCGTAACGTATTGATTTAACTGAATTCGCATCAGCGCCAAGGCACTACATTCAGCAGCAGCGCCGGGAGAAGTGGTGAGTTCAGGTGAGTTCGCAGGGCGTGGTGGGAAGTGGCAGCCCCATGGCCCGATAGATGTCCTCTGTTTCGCGGGAAGGTTTGGACGGCACGGCATAGCGTTTCCCGGTGCGCCGGTGCCGGAGCACCGAACACTGGCGGTGAACGAGAGCATTGCGGATGACTTCCGGAGACATGCGCCGCTTCTGCAGCGCGACCCGGTAGGCGAGATGGCGTATGCAGGCGAAAGCCATAAAGGCGATGGCGATGTGTGCCTGCACCCGGTGCGGCGTCCAGTGGTAGATCGGGCGCACCTTGAGATCATGTTTGGTGATGCGGAAGCTTTCCTCGACCTGCCACAGGCCACGATAGCGCGACCGCAGTTCGTGGTGCGGCATATCCTCAAGGTTGGTGATGATCCCCTGCAGCCCGTCCCAGCGCGCCGCTTCCTTGACCTTGGCTTCGTTGAGCATCAGCCGTGCGTCGCCGTCAATGGTGATAAAGCGCTGGTTGCCGCGATGGCCGAGCAGGGCCTTGGGGTTATCGCTTTTGCCCAGTTTTTTGATCAGCTTCTCAACCGCCTTGCGGCGCTCGTGCTGATCTTTGCGCGCCCGCGCCGGGTTGTAGGTCACTACCAGCCGCCGGTCACCGTGGCGCCATTGCGCAACCTGCATACCCGCAACGCCTTGCAGCGGCCGGTAGGCGCCGGGGTCGAGAATTTGCTCGGCAAGCGCCTTGGGCAAATTCTTAATCCGGGCGCCCACGATGTATCCGCAGTCCTGCGCTTCCAACTCCTTGAGATTACCGTCACTGAACATCCCCCGGTCAGCCACCCATACCGCTTGCCCGAGTGGGTGACGCTGCTGCAGGTCCTTAAGCGCCGGGATGAAGCTGTGTCCTTCATAGGTGGCGCCGGGGAACACCGCATAGCTCACCGGCAAACCCTCCCGCGTCACCATCAGGGCCAGCAGCACCTGCACCTGATGGTGCTTGGCGTCCTTGCTGAAACCATTCTGTTTGAGTTCATCCTCGGTGAACGACTCGAAATACAAGGTCGTGCAATCAAAGAACAGCACGTCCAAAGGCTCCGGCAGCAGCGCCTGCGTGGCGCTGCCGGCCCGCGTTTTGAGCCGCTCAATCACCCGCCCGGTGAGGTGATCCATCATCCGGTAGAGCTTCTCCAGCGGCAGCTCCACCCCGAAGTCCTGCTCCAGCCGCCGCACGCTGCCGCGCTTGCTGTCGGGGTTGGCGATCCGCGCCATGACGGTATGCAGCAGACTGTCGTGAGAAGCGCGGTAGCGGGACCTCGGCAACAGCTTGTCAAAACCCAGTTGGCGATACGTCGCGCCATACACTTCGTGAATGCCGGTGACCACGCGCTGTTCTTCCTCCAGTTGCTTCAAGTCCACCCGCAGCGCCTTGTTCGCCGCCCGTGACGCCCGGATCGCCTGCCCGGCAATCTGTTCGGGCGGGAACAGTCCCGGCTGGCGTTCATCGCTGATCTTCGCCTTGATGAATTCCCCCAGTTCCTTAAGCCGAACCAGTTCGCCGTCATCCATGGCGATGCCGACGTGCCGGACGATGCGTTGCCGGACCTTTCCGCCGGCGCGCACGGACTCGACGAGTTGAACGGAACGCCGGGGGCTGTTGGGGGTGGTTTTGACGCGGATGAAGATGGACGCAGGGTAACGTCTGGGGGCGCTCTTGTCAACCAATGAAAAGGACTAGGCACTACACTGGCGCATCCCGAACCCCTCGCCAATAAGTCCCCGGAATTACACGGCTCTTTCCGCCAAAACCCAGCCCGCAGCCGTATCAACCGTCGAAGTCAGGACTACCTGTCCCACACCAGCAAAATGCACTCGGCATACCCATTTGACATAATGGATACTCCCAGGGTTCCCTTCGTCCAGTGCCGACGTGACGTCCCGTACACTAGCAAGCCCTAGAGACCCGCATTACGCGGTGCAGGGATTCGGGGATAGAGCCTGATGAACGCTAGTGTCCCAACAACTTTGAAATGATCGGTAATTCATGTAAGCTCTCAAGTTGGAATTGCAACCTGTTAATAATTGGGGGTTTTGATACGGTGAAGAAGTACAAGGTGACCTTAACGACAGAAGAGCGGGCGATGCTAAGGGACTTGGTGTCGGTGGGCAAAGCCGCCGCCCGCAAGATCACGCACGCCCGGATCCTGTTGCTGGCGGACGAGAATTCGGATGCGGGCGAGCACACCGACGAGGCCATCGTCGGAGCGCTGCAAGTTGGCTTGGCGACCGTCGGCCGGGTTCGCCGCCGTTTTGTGGAACAAGGGCTTGAAGCCGCATTGAACCGCCAGTTTCAGCGTAACCGCCGAGCGCGGAAATTGGATGGCGGGGGCGAGGCTTTTCTGGTGGCGACGGCCTGTTCGGCGGCGCCGGAGGGACGCACATCCTGGACCTTGAGGCTGTTGGCGGATCGCCTGGTCGAATGCGGCATCGTTGACTCCATCAGTCCTGAGGCGGTGAGACAGACGCTAAAAAAAACCAACTGAAGCCTTGGTTGAAGGACTGCTGGTGTATTCCGCCGAAAAGCAATGCCGGCTTCGTCTGCGCGATGGAGGACATCCTGGAAGTGTATCAGCGTGATTTTGCCGAGGACGAGGTTTTGGTTTGCATGGATGAAACGAGTAAGCAACACATCAAGGAAACCCGCACGCCGGCGCCGCCGCGGCCGGGCGATCCGGCGAAATACGATTACGAATACGAGCGCAATGGCGTCAGCAACCTGTTCATGTTGTGCGCGCCGCTTGAGGGTTGGCGGCAGGTCAAGGTGACGGACCGCCACACGAAGGTCGATTGGGCGGAATTGATCCGGGAATTAGTTGACGGCCATTACCCCGGGAAACGCAAGATCGTGTTGGTGATGGACAATTTGAACACCCATAAATTATCCTCGCTGTATGAAGCCTTCGACCCGGCGCAGGCGCGTCGAATCGCCGAGCGCCTGGAAATTCATTTCACCCCCAAGCATGGCAGTTGGTTGAACATGGCTGAAATTGAAATCGGCGTCATGGCGCGTCAATGCCTTGATCGCCGCTTGGGAAACCAACGCATCCTGAGAAACGAAATTGACGCATGGCAAAAACAGCGCAATGAGGAAACCGTGGGCGTCAACTGGCGATTCACAACGGATGACGCACGCACGAAGTTGAAATCACTCTACCCATCAATACAAAGTTGATGCACTACTAGTTTCAAGTCTTAAACCGGGGACAGAGCCAATGTCGAAAGCAACACTCAAGGACGTCTACCGTCCCAGCCATGACGAGGCTGCCAGGCACGCATTCGTAGGCGCCTTGAAGGGTTACCTGAACGGCCCCCTTGAAGTACGTCTTGCCCGCCGCTACGAGGAAGATGTGAAGCCGGCCTTCGTCAAGACTCACGGGCGCGAGCCTGAGAACCGCCTGGACGGTACCGAAGCTCTTGGCGGGGATCACCTTTTCCAGCTATGGGGAAGCTCAGTGTTTACCTCCCAGGACCTGATGTGGGAGACAGTGGGCGCGACCTGTGATCGGCTGTTGCCCGAATTCGAAGCCCGACGACAGATATTGGCGAAGCAGGAAACGCTCGGGCGTCTCGAACTCGAAAAAGATTTTGTTCCGCCGGACCCCATTCGCCACGTGGAAATCCATCGTCAACCCGGCGGCTATTTTGGGCAATCGGGCGATACAAGCCTGCGTTTAGGCATGGACTACATGGGCACGGGCGAACTTTATCGTGCCGCCAAGGGCCTATCCGAAGGCGACGAGGTCGGCGACCCGGGGATGGGGAAATACCTCCTCGGCGCTCTTCGGCGCAGGTTTCCGGACGCCAGGCCCGATTCCGTACTCGACCTGGGCTGTGGCGTCGGTGTCCACACGATTGCGTACAAACAGGCATACCCGAATGCGGAGGTGTGGGGCGTGGACCTGTCCGCGCCTTTCGTCCGGTTTGCCCATGTGTGGGCGGAAGACAAGGGGCTGGCCATCAACTACCGGCAGGCGTGCGCAAGCAAGACGGGTTTCGCCGCCGGCCAGTTCCACCTGATCGTGTCGCACATCATGTTCCACGAAACCTGGCATGACGTCCTGCCCGGCATCATGAAGGAAGCTCATCGCCTGCTGAAGCCCGGGGGAATATTTCTGAATGCAGATGTTCCATATCAGCCCGAGCGCCTGTCGATGACCAAGCAGGTCACCAACCACTGGCAGGTCGTCAACAACGGCGAACCCTTCTGGACCGGTTTTGCCGATACGGATATCCGACAGGCCTTGATCGACGGCGGGTTTGACCCGCAGCATGTTTTTGCCGATTACGACCCCCTGGGTACGGGGAAGTACTTCATATTCGGCGGAGTCAAGGCGTGACGACGGCCACCGGCGACGGTACCGCGCGGCCCTACAAGCTGCCACGCCCGCGCCAGATCAAGGACCTTAACTCCGATCAACTCGTTGCCGTTGTCTGGCGGCTGGCGATGGAAATCTGCGTCCTGCGGGACCGGCTCAGCACGCAAGAACAATTGCTTGCCGGGCAAAACGTGCTTTCGCGCGAGGACATCGAAGCCTATTCGCCCTCGAAGGACGAAGCAGCTGCCCGTCTGCAGGCCCGCAACGAGCTGATCGAGAGCATCATCAACGACTTGAGCTAGTGCGCTGTCCCCCAAGCGCACTAGCAGCCTATTAATAGCCCCTAACGCCTGTTAACAGGCCCTAACACCAATAAGGCAATGAGGAGTGAGTCATGTGCGACGATCGAACATTAAAGGAATCCGGCGAGTATCTGAACAGCCAAAACGAGTTGACCCGGCGGGAGTTCGGCGCACTTTCGGCTGGAGCCGGACTTGCGATGCTCTTGCCGCGGGGAGCCGATGCGCAGGTGGTCACCGAGCAGGATGTCGAAGTCACCACGCCCGATGGTGTTGCGGACTGCTTCTTCGTGCATCCTGCTTCCGGAAGCCATCCCGGTGTCCTGGTGTGGCCGGACATTCTGGGCCTGCGACCGGCATTCCGGCAAATGGGCCGGCGACTCGCCGAGTCGGGCTATTCGGTCCTCGCCGTCAATCCCTTCTACCGCTCGGCGCGCGCACCGGTCGTACCCGAAGGCGCCACCTTCCAGGACGAGTCCGTCAGGAACAAGGTATTTCCGCTCGCGCGCGAACTCAATGCCGAAACCCACATCACCGATGCGCGGGCCTTTGTCGATTTCCTCGACTCCCAGGAGGCAGTCGATCCGGACCGCAAAATGGGCACGACCGGATACTGCATGGGCGGTCCGATCACGATGCGCACCGCGTGGGCGCGCTCTGACCGTATCGGCGCCGGTGCATCATTCCATGGCGGAGGGCTCGTGACCGACCGGCCGGACAGTCCCCATTTGCTGGTCGCGGAAATGGACGCGCACTACCTGTTTGCCATCGCCGAGAACGACGACAGGAACGATCCTGAAGTGAAAAACGTGCTGCGCGAAACCTTCGCGGCCGCGAAACTTCCCGCCGAAATCGAGGTCTACGAAGGGGCGCTGCACGGCTGGTGTTCGCTGGATTCTTCGGTCTACAACGAGGTGCAGGCTGAACGGGCCTGGAGCCGACTGCTCGCACTATTCGCAACGGCCCTCGCCTGACGAAGCCAGGCAGGTTTATCGGCGGCAATCCAATTGTAGGAGGCAGATGATCCTGGCGTTAGGGTTGAACGAGGGGATGTAGAAAAGTCAATTCAACTTCCGGCATAATTACCGGCATTCAATAGCCCATTTTTCTGCATAGAAAACTATTAAGTTATTGATTTATATAACTTGACTCCCGGCATGACAACCGGCATTATAAGCGGCACTATGCTTGTGGAATCGATGGAACCAATGGTGCCTCACAATGCTCAGACGGGCCTGACGGACCTTGCCCTGGAACTCGTAGCAAAGGCAAGCGAACTTGCAGGGCAGATTCAACATACCGTGCGAGAAAGCATCGGGGATCTCGTGCGCTCAATGAATTGCTACTACTCGAATCTCATTGAGGGACACAATACGCACCCGCGAGATATCGAAGCAGCGATGGAGGACAAGTACTCGCCGGACCCAAAAAGGCGCGTTCTGCAGCGGGAAGCCCGCGCGCATATCGAGGTTCAAAGATTAATTGACCACGGCGACGATCCCCAAGAGCTGCCAATATCCACTACGTATATCCAATGGATTCACCAGGAATTCTGCCAACGGTTGCCCGACGAGTTGCTCTGGGTCGAAAACCCGGATACAGGCGCGAAGGTACGCGTTGTGCCTGGAAAAATCCGGGACGGTGAGGTCGTGGTGGGCCGGCACATAGCTCCGTCCACAGTCCACTTGCCGCGCTTTCTAAGTCATTTTCAAACTGCCTATACAAGGAATTGGCTGTCCAGGATGCAGACCATTGTCGCAATAGGGGCGGCGCATCATCGATTCCTATGGATCCATCCCTTCTACGATGGAAATGGACGAGTCGCGCGACTCTTGTCCCATGCCATGCTTTTGCGCTCCGGCGTTGGCAGCAGCCTCTGGTCTATTTCACGCGGCCTAGCCCGAAACGGGACTGAATACAAACACAAGCTCGCGGCCGCCGACGCACCCAGGCAGGGCGACTACGACGGCCGTGGTGAAAGGTCTGCAGCGCGACTTGAAGAATTCTGCACATTTTTCTTGCGCGTATGTATAGACCAAGTCGAGTTCATGGGTTCGCTCCTGCAACCCGGTGAATTATTGCGTCGGATGAAACTCTATACCGATGATGAAGTGGCAGCTGGGCGCTTGCCCGCGCGCTCCATGTCCTTGCTGCGCGAGGCGCTATTGATGGGAGAGTTCGCACGAGGCCGGGCGCCTGAAATCACAGGTTACCAGGAGAGACGAAGTCGCGAAATTCTTTCCACACTGTTGAAGAAGGGCTTACTCGTTTCTAAAGGCCCGCGCGCGCCTGTGCGCCTAGGCTTCCCACTTGCTGTTGTGGAACGCTGGTTTCCACAACTCTATCCGGTAGATTGAAAATGCGAAAAAACTGATTGCGGATTGCATACTTAAGTTTGCAGCGGCCGCCCTGCCGGAACCGAAAATTACCGACCCTGACCTCGTACTGCGAGACGGGAGCGTCGACTGGTAGTGCACCTTTTTTACTATTTAACTAGTATAATGTGACGAATAACGATACTTTGCTTTCGTCATGTCTGTATCTGCCGCACCGCGCGCGCGCGACATCATCGTGGATATGGCCGCTCGCGGCCGGTATCACTTTACCTCGTCCGAGCTTCGTTCGGCGCTCGGCGTCTCCGAGGCAGCGGTGCGTCAGGCACTGAGCCGTCTGGCGACCAAAGGCGAGATCGCAAGCCCCGCGCGCGGGTTCTACGTCATCGTGCCGCCTGAGTACCGACGGCTCGGCTGCCTGCCGGCGGACCAGTTCGTCCCGACGCTACTGGAGCGCCGAAGCCTCCGGTACTACGTCGGACTTCTCTCTGCTGCGCAGTACCACGGCGCGGCCCACCATCGCCCGCAGGAGTTCCAAGTCGTCCTTGAGACAAATCGGCCGGCGATTGCGTGCGGCTCGGTCAAGGTGGTTTTCGTTTCCCGCAGGAACCTCGCTGCGGTTCCGGTCGAGCGCTTCAACAATCCGCGCGGAACGATCATGGTCTCAAGCGTGGAAGCGACGGCGGTCGATCTCATCGGCTACATGCATCGCGCCGGCGGCGTGGACCGGGTGGCGGGCGTGCTCTGGGAACTCGGCGATGAATTGGACCCGGGGCGTCTCGTGGAGGCCTCCAAGTCCGCGCCGATCCTTTGGGCGCAGCGCCTGGGCTACCTCCTCGAGCATGTAGGGGCCGGAGACAAGGCCGTGTTTCTCAAGGAACGTGTGCGGCGGCGGGCGAGGAACTTCACCAAGCTCCTGCCCGGCGCGGATGCGGACGGCGCGCTACGGTTGAAGGACTGGAGGCTGTTCGTGAACGCAAGCATTGAGATCGAAGCTTGATCTCACGGGACTACATCAACGAATGGCGGGAGCGCGCGCCATGGAACGAGGACTTCCAGGTCGAGCAGGATCTGGTCATCAGCCGTGCGGTGGTGGAGATATTCTCCGATCCGTTTCTTGCCGGGGTATTGGCCTTTCGGGGCGGAACCGCGCTCTACAAGCTTTACCTGACGCCACCCGTCCGCTACTCGGAGGATATCGATCTGGTGCAGGTCGAGCCCGCGCCCGCCGGGCCCATGATGGACCGCTTGCGAAGCGCGCTCGATCCCTGGCTGGGCCAAGCGCAGTGGAAGCAGTCACGAGGCCGCGTGACGTTCGGCTACCGTTTCTGGTCCGAGGATGTGCCGGCAATGCGCCTGCGCCTGAAGGTCGAGATCAATACTCGCGAACATTTTGCACTGCTGGGCTTCACGAACGCACGTTCTCCGTCGATTCGCGGTGGTGCTCCGGAACAGCCGATATCACGACCTTCGAGCTTGACGAATTGCTGGCAACGAAGCTCAGGGCGCTCTATCAGCGCCGCAAGGGCCGGGATCTGTTCGACCTGGCCATAGGGCTCGATAACGAGCGAAGCAACGCTGGAAAGATCGTAGCGGCGTTCCAGGAATACATGGCTCGCGATGGTGTGACGGTCACCCGCACGCTGTTCGAGCGGAACCTGGCCGGCAAGCTGCGGAATCCCCAGTTCAGTGCAGACATGAGCGCTCTGCCCAGGGCAGGCTTCGAGTGGAAGCCTGAGGAAGCGGCGCAGACGGTTGCCCGTAGGCTGATCCGGCTCCTTCCCGGCGAGCCGTGGAAGGGTAAGACTGAGATATGAGCGCGTATGGAACCGGAGTATTAGTCGTTACCGATATGATTCGCAAATCGCCCCACCCTGCCGTCGATAAGTGGGCCTCCGGCCGTCCTCTCGAATTTCTGTTTTTGTCTGCGGCCGGCGAAGCGGAGCTATGCCACGGCGTCGTTGGCCGGTAGCGCTACGGGGTGGGTCCGCATGGAAGACATCGTAGTGACGAATGTTGAACCGGGAGAAACGCTTTCCGAGATTGCGGCGCGGCACGGTGTCAGCGTGGACGCATTGCAGCAATGGAACGGTATCGAAAATCCTGACTTGGTGCTGGTTGGCCAAGAGATCATTGTTTATTCGGCGGTGAACTCGCCTGAATCATCTGCTTCCGGTAGCCTCGGATCTCAGACCGCACCTGGGCCTGACGCGGTGGGTAGTTCTTGGGATGTTTGGATTGGAGGCGCTCTTGTTCTAGGGCTTCTGCTGTTTCTATTTCGCCGGAAACGCGTTGCAACTCCCATCTCTCGCACTCCATCGCCTCACCTCCCACAGCACCCCATCGCTACGGGCCAAGATGGTACGATTCAACGCCCCACGTTTGTTGCGAAACCCCTGCCAACGCCGCTGGCTAACGATGGCGAGCGCTTGGTCGCCTCGGAGCTGATGCAACATTACCGCGATTGGATTTTGATTAATGACGTGCTGCTCCCATCCGGTTCAGGGACCACACAAATCGATCATATTCTGGTGTCTCCAAGCGCTGTATTTCTGATTGAGACCAAAGAAATGAATGGGTGGGTATTCGGTAGTCCCGGCCAGAAGCAGTGGATGCAATCGTTTGCGGCAGGCCGCTGGTCTCGCAAGGCTGGAATCAGGTCGAGGCAGTTCCAATTCTACAATCCGCTACTGCAAAACGAGGGCCATGCAAAGACTCTCGTTACACTCGGTATCATTGACCGCTGGCGACTTCGGCCAATCGTGTGCGTATTCCACGCAATGTAGCCACCCAGTCCGGCTCAAAGTACCCACCTGTTCCAGGCCAAAGTGGCCACCGGTGGGAGCGTCGTGACGCGGGGGTGACATTATGACGTTGCTTGGAGTGGTATACCTCCCTTGGCGTTGAGTTTTCGCATGGATTCGCCCTTCAGCTCCATGCGGTAGGCATTGTGCACCAGCCGGTCGAGGATCGCATCGGCGTGGGTGGGTTCGGCGATCATCTTGTGCCAATGCTCGACGGGCAGTTGGCTGGTGACCAGCGTTGAGCGGCGTTGGTGGCGGTCTTCTAAGATTTCCAGCAGATCGCGGCGCTGCGGGGCGGTGAGTTTGGCCAGCCCCCAGTCGTCGACGATGATCAGGTCGGTTCGGGCGAGCTTTTTCATCACCTTCGGGTAGCGGCCGTCGCCGTGAGCGTAGCCGAGTTCATCGAACAGGCGTGAGAGGCGGTGGTACTGAACGCTGAAGCCGTCGCGGCAGGCTTTATTGCCGAGTGCACAGGCGATCCAGGTCTTGCCGGCGCCGGTGGGTCCGGTGATGAGCAGGTTGAGCCGTTTCTTGATCCACTGTCCGCTGATGAGCCGATTCATCAGCGCCTGGTCCAGTCCCCTGGGATGCCGGCAATCCAGATCCTCGATGACGGCGGATTGGCGCAGCCGGGCGTTGCGCAGGCGGTACTTGAGCCTTCGCTCGTCGCGGAAGGTGGCTTCGCGGTCGAGCAATAGTCCGAGCCGTTCCTCGAAGCGCAAGTCCTTGATGTCGGGCATGGCCTGCTGGTCTCGTAGCGCCGCTTGCATGCCCAACAGCCGCAACTCGGCGAGTTTTTCCACGGTGGGGTGATACAGCATCGGTGGGTTCCTCCTTCATCAGTGGTAATAATCCGGACCGCGCACGTTGCCGTGCTCAATGTCGGGCGGTTCCGGAGTGGGGGTGGGCAGGGGTTTGCGGTCGAGACCGTTTCTCAAGATGGATTCCACGCTCTTGTAGGCGTGAGCGCCAAGCGCCAGCGCCCGGCGGCAGGCGGCTTCCAGGCGCTTGTCGCCATAGCGCTGGCCCAGCCGCATGATGCCCAGGCAACTGCGAAAGCCCTGCTGCGGATGCACGCGGGTAGCGAGGATGTGCCCGATCAGCGCCGCGGTCGAGGGGCCGCCTTGCTGCGCCCAGCGGACCAGCCGCTTGGGCGTCCACTCGGCATAGGCCCGATGCGCCTTGGGCATGTGTTCGGGCACGGTGGTGTGACCGCCGCGGCGATCCGAGCGCCGATGACTGGCCACCCGCCGGCCTTTGTGCAGCAGTTCCACGGTCTGCGCGGTGACGCGCGCTTCCAACTGGTGTTTGACCAGCGGATAGGGCACCGAGTAGTAGTGGCGGCCGATCTCCACGTGGTAGTCGATGTTCACCCGCACGGTTTTCCATTCCGCATACTCATACGGCCGCGTGGGCAGCGGCCGCATCGCCGGGCGGTCCAGCGACTCAAACAGCGACCGGCGCGAGCCGGGCAACTTCTTGAACGCCCGGGTGTTGAGCGGTTCGAGCAACGCCCCAATGGCCTCGTTGAGTTCGGCCAGGGAGAACACCCGCCGATTACGCAGCCGCGCCAGGATCCAGCGCTCGACCACCAACACGCCCGCTTCCACCTTCGCCTTGTCCCGCGGGCGCCCCGGCCGCGCCGGCAGAATTACCACCCCGTAATGCTCGCCCCATTCCCGATAGCTGCGGTTCAATTGCGGTGCGTAGCGGTGCGCCCGGCGAACGCCGGACTTCAGATTGTCCGGCACCACGATCGCCGGCGCCGCCCCGAAGTACGCAAGCGCCCGCACATGCGCGCCGATCCAGTCGGACAAACCCTGCGACCAGGTCGCCTCGGCATAGGTGTAGTTGGACGCGCCCAGCACCGCGACAAACAGCTGCGCGGGACGCACCTCGCCGGTTAAAGGGTCGATCACCGAAGCCGTCTGCCCAGCGTAATCCACAAACAGCTTCTCCCCGGCGCGATGATCCTGGCGCATCACCACGTCCAGACGATCCCGCCAGCGCCGGTAATGCAAGCAGAACGTGCTGTACTGATACCCCTTCGGATGCGCCGCCTTGTACTCGTCCCACAACAACTGCAGCGTCACCCCCTTGCGCTTGAGCTCCCGATGCACCGCCCCCCAATCCGGCCTGGGACGCGATACCCGCGGCGAGGGCGGCGGCGGATACAGCCGCCGCTCCAACTGCGTATCGTCCAGAGACGCCACCGCCGGCCACGTTAACCCGCAGCCCTCGGCACGGCGAAGGTAATTGGATACCGTCGCGCGGCCCAGACCGCAACTGCGCGCAATCCGGCGCGCACTGAACCCCAGCTCCCACTTCTGACGTAAGACTTCCCTAATTTGTCGCATGGATAATCTCAACCTCGGCATCTGCCCGCCTCCCACAATGGAAAAGGGGCAGCGTACTCAGTCCGTCACCCGCGCCGCAGCATCCCAGGACGGCTACTTTGATGTAGAACGGGTGGCCACTTTCAGATAGAACAGGTGTCCGGGTTCAGATACATGTGAGACTGGGATCGGGGTGATGGAGTTGTTGTTTTCGCCCGTGTTGGGCGGGGACGGGCGCACCTGTTTCCCGAAGGGAGCGTAGCGAACGAAGGGGAAGAGGTGCGCCCCGGCGCTCGCCGGGGCGCGGGTTCGGTTAGCCTTTTGTTATCAAAGCAAAAAGGAGCCGAACCATGCAGATTCAATCTCTGCGGATCAAATCGTATCGCAGTTTTCGTATCGACGATACGACCCCGGCGGAGGCGTTCGAGCGCCTTCGCAAGATCGAGACCTATCAGGAATTGCGCGCCGAGGGCTGTAGCGAGGCCACAGCGCTGCGGGCGATCGGCTGGTCGCGCCCGGCGTATTTCCGCTGGCAGGCGCGCTACCGGGCCGATGGAGTGAAGGGACTGGCGGCCAAAAGCCGACGTCCGCGGCGGGTGAACCCGGCGCGCTGGACTCGGGCTCAGGAATGGGCGGTGTGGCGGATGCGCAAGCGCTATCCGTTCATGGGCAAGAGGCGTCTTACGGTGATGCTGGCGCGCGACGGACTCGCGCTGTCGGAATCGACTATCGGGCGGATCCTGGTCAAAGGCGTGCGCTTAGGCCGGATCAAACCGTGCGCCTTCTTACGCGGGCGGGTGAACGCCACCCGGCGGCGTAACTTCGCCTCGGGTCATGCACAGCGCTGGCGCCGTGACATGAAAGCCAAACGGCCCGGCGAGATGATCCAGATCGATCACATGTCGGTGTCGCGCGACGGCGACACCCTCAAGGAGTTCAAGGCCACCTGTCCGGTCGGCAAACAACTCGTGACGCGGGTCTATTCCAGAGCCACCGCAAACAATGCCCGGCGCTTCTTGCAAGCGCTGCGCGAGGACCTGCCGTATCCGCTGCGCTCCATCCAGGTCGATGGCGGGAGCGAGTTCCGCGCCGAGTTCGAGGACGCTTGCCAGGCGCTTAACCTCCCCCTGGCCGTCCTGCCGCCGAAAAGCCCACAGCTTAACGGCGTCGTGGAACGCGCAAACGACAGCTCACGAACCGAGTTCTGGAACCTCTACCCCGGCGAACTCACCGTCAAAGACGCCAGCCCCGCACTGGCCAAATACCAGCACTTCTACAATCACGTACGGCCTCACTACGCTCTGGACTTGATGACCCCAATGGAATACCTTCTCAAAAACAGGCCAGCCGAATCCGGCCAGTCTCATATGCAGTGAACCCGTACAACAGGTGGCTACTTTCAATTAGAACGGGTGGCTACTTTCCCGTGGAATACGCAATCGTGGTATTTGTAGGGGACACACAACTGAAAACGGCGGAAAAATTCCTCCCGTTTGATGAGCACGAAAAGATAGCGAGTAAGAACGGCACATGGCGGATGCGAGGTGTAATTTGCATGAGCTTGGCGGATCTGCACCGCTACATCGACTTCTCGGTTAACGCCTCGTCGAACCAAGGCTTTACGCGTAAGCAAATGGAGAGGATTTGCGACAAGGTGAGGGCAGCTGAAATCCCAATAACTCCGGAATCTCACGCGAAACATGTCGATTTCGTTCAGTCTGTAAAAGAGATGAACTCACGATGAGTGAACTTGCTCCGAGAGGTGCCGGGCTGGAAGGCGCACAGGCTTACCGAGGATCGCAAGGGTGCTTGGAGTCTGGTGGTCACCGCGAACTGGCGGCTCACGTTCCGAATCGACCGTGCGGAGATGGAGATCATCGACCTCGACTACGAGGATTACCACTGAGAGGCAGATATGGCAACGGCATTTGGCATACGCATGAAGAATCCCGCCCATCCCGGCGGATTCGTTAAGCATGAAGTGATTGAAGCTCTCAATCTCACGGTGACAGAGGCAGCCACCGTGCTTGGCGTCACGCGGGCGGCGCTGTCGGCCGTTCTGAACGAGCGTGCGCGTCTGTCGCCGGAGATGGCGTTGCGGATCGAGAAGGCATTCGGCGTGTCGATGGACACCCTCATGCGGATGCAGAACAGCTACGACATCGCCAAGACCCGGATGCGGGCGGGGGAGATCAAGGTTGCATCATTCGAGAGTGCCGGACGTTTTTCTGCCGGATGAAGTGGACTTGTCGCAGGAGACCGCCTCAACCCTGCTCGAAGCGGATTCGCAAACGAGTGCCTGTCGCTTGCGCGACCTTCTCCAGCGTCCGCATGGACGGCGGCACACGACCACTCTCCATCCTCGCCACCGCTGATTGTGTGGTCTTCATTCGCACCGCCAACTCCGCCTGGGTGAAACCCGCGCGTGTGCGCGCCTTGATCAGCGCGCGCGCCGAAGCGCCACCTTAATCTCCCGGCGTCGATGTGGTGCCGGGGCCGGAGACAAGGCCGTGCTTCGCAAGGAACATGACCAGCGGCGGGCGAGGAACTTCACCAAGCTCCTGCCCGGCGCGCATGGTGATGGCGCGCCGCGGTCGAAGGACTGGGGGCTGTTCGTGAACGCACGCATCGAGATCGAAGCGTGATCCCGCGAACATTCGGCGCACGATATTCGCTATAGTGACCCAGTATCGTTATCCTGCTGCTGGCAGCGGGACATCTGTAGTCAATCCTGCCCCGAGACAATGAGGTAACGCATATGGCGGCAAGCGAGATTATTTTCGAGGTCACCGAGTCGATGGAAGGCGGATACGAAGCGCGTGCCCTGGGGCATAGCATCTTCACCCAGGGCGAGGACTGGCCCGAGTTGAAGGTAATGGCGCGGGATGCCGTCCTCTGTCACTTCGATGAAACGGAGGTGCCGAGAGTCATCCGATTGCACCTGGTAAGAGAGGACGCCATCGCCGTATGAAGGTTCCGCGCGACCTCTCCGGTGAGAAGGTCGCAAGGCTGCTCGCTCGGCACTACGGGTATCGTGTGACCCGAACGAAGGGAAGTCACATGCCTGTCACGCGCACGAACGCGGACGCGAAGCGGCACAGCGTGACAGTGCCAAGGCACCGGGATTTGCACATTGATACCCCGGATGGAATCGTGTCCGACGTCGCGGATTTCCTGGATCGGCCAAAGAGCGAGGTCCGTGAAACGCTTTTCGGATGACTCGATGGCTGTGAGCCCGACGCCATATGAGCTGTCCCGCACACTGAATAAGGCTAGCGACACGAACTGATGCGCCTTTCATGGAACGAGGTCCGGGTCCGCGCGGCCACATTCGCCGACGAATGGAGCAACGCGGTTCGCGAGACAAGCGAAACCCACAGCTTCTACAATGCCTTCTTCCGGGCATTCGGCGTGGAGCGTCGCTCGGTGGCACGCTATGAGGAGCATGTAGCAAAGCTCGACAACAGTTCCGGCTTCATCGACCTGTTCTGGCCCGGCGTCCTGATCATCGAACAGAAGAGCGCCGGGCGTGATCTCAGCAAAGCCTACGGTCAGGCCGGAGAATACTTCGACGCACTCAAGGAGCGAGACCGTCCCCGCTACATCCTGGTCAGCGATTTCCAGACCTTCGAGTTGCACGATCTGGACGAGCGCACAGAGGTCCGATTCAGCCTCAAGGACCTTCCCGCCCACGTAGAGCATTTCGGCTTCATCCTCGGCGTGCAGAAGCGCACCTTCCGCGATCAGGATCCCGCCAACATCAAGGCTGCGGAACTGGTTGGACGACTGCACGACGCGCTGCATGCCGCCAACTATCGGGGCCACGACCTCGAACGCTTCCTGGTGCGCATCGTGTTCTGCCTGTTCGCCGACGACACCGGCATCTTTGAGCCCCGTGACATCTTCCTGGAGTTCATCGAAACTCGCACCAGCGAAGACGGCGCTGACCTGGGACCGTGGCTGCGACAACTGTTCGAGGTCCTGAATTCGCCCGAAGAGGAGCGCAGTCCGCTCCTTGACGAGGACCTGGCGCGTTTCCCGTACGTCAACGGCGACCTGTTTCGCGAGCACCTGCGCACTCCATCCTTCAACGCTTCCATGCGCGAAGCACTGCTGGAGGTGTGCCGCTTCGACTGGTCGAACATTTCGCCCGCCATATTCGGGGCGCTGTTCCAGTCCGTCATGAAGCCGGAGCAACGCCGCGCCCAGGGGGCGCACTACACCACCGAAAAGAACATCCTCAAGGTGATCGAACCGCTGTTCATGGACGATCTGCGGGCGGAATTCGAGCGTCTAAAGTCCCGCAAGGACAGCCGCCGCAGGGCAGACCTTCGGCGTTTTCAGGAAAAGCTGGGCCGCATGCGCTTCTTCGACCCCGCCTGCGGCTGCGGCAACTTTCTCATCATCGCCTACCGCGAACTGCGGCTTTTGGAGCTCGAGGTGATCCGCGAACTCCGCACCACGGCCGCCAGGCTTGGTCAAGAGGAGCTTGACGCCGCCACGCTTTCGCTGATCGACGTGGATCAGTACAACGGCATGGAAATCAGCGAATTTCCCGCGCGCATTGCGGAGACCGCCATGTGGATGATGGATCACATCATGAACAACCGGCTGAGCCTGGAGTTCGGCCAGACCTACGCGCGCATTCCGTTGGAAACCTCGCCGCACATCGTGCACGGTGACGCGCTGGAAATGGATTGGCGAGAAGTCCTTCTGCCCGAAGAGTGCTCGTTCGTGTTCGGCAATCCCCCGTTCGTTGGCGCAAAGTTTCAGACGGCGGAGCAACGAGCGCAGGTGCGCCGAATCGCTGCCTTGGGCGGGAGCGGGGGCACGCTCGACTACGTCACTGCTTGGTTCATCAAGGCAGGCGAGTACGTGCAGTCAGGCCACGCCCGTATCGGCTTTGTCGCCACCAACTCGATTACCCAGGGCGAGCAGGTGGCGCAGCTCTGGCCGATCTTGTTCGATCGCTGCAAGCTGGAAATCGCCTTCGCTCACCGCACCTTCGCGTGGGGGTCGGATGCGCGCGGCAAGGCGCATGTTCATGTAGCGATTCTGGGCCTCAACCGACGCGACCGTGTGCATGCCGAGAAACGCCTGTTCAGCTATCCCGACATCCAGGGCGAGCCGGAGGAAACCCGCCACACAGTTCTATCGCCCTATCTATTCGACGCAAGCCGATTGGGCGACTCGCATCTGACCGTGCGCGGGGAAAGCCAGCCGATCAACGGCATGCCGAAACTGATTATCGGTTCCAAGCCTATTGACGGCGGCCATTACATATTCAACGCCGAAGAAAGAGAGATTTTTCTTGAGAAAGAACCCGGCGCAGCCCCTCTTCTGCGCCCATTTGTGGGTGCACGCGAGTACCTGCAAGGCGGAGACCGCTGGATTCTCGCGCTGCACGACGCGCCCCCGCACACACTTGCCGAATTGCCGCTTGTGCGTGAACGGATCGCAGCCGTTCGCGCCTACAGGCAAGCCAGCAAGAGCAAACCCACGATCAAGCTGGCCGAAACGCCGACGCTCTATCACGTGAACGTGCTTCCGACGGAGTCGTTCCTGGTGATTCCCGAAGTCAGTTCCGAACGGCGGGAATACGTACCTATCGGCTGGCTTGAGCCACCCGTGATACCAAGCAATCTTGTGCGCGTACTTGAAAACGCTACGCTGGCAGATTTCGCGCTGCTGACATCTTCCATGCACATGACGTGGCTGTGCCATGTCGGTGGACGGCTAAAGAGCGATTTTCGATACTCCATCGGCCTCGTTTACAACACGTTCCCGACTCCACCCGACTTCACCAACCGAGACCTTGACTTGTCAAAGATAGAGACTCTCGCGCAGGCCGTCCTCGACGCCCGCGCCGAATGGCTCACGTCCACCCTCGCCAATCTCTACGATCCCGACCTGATGCCGCCGAACCTGCGTAAGGCGCATCAAGCGCTCGACCGTGCGGTTGATCAACTCTATCGCCGCTCCGGTTTCGCGTCGGAGCGCCAGCGCGTCGAACATTTGTTCGCACTCTATGAAAAGATGCGAACGCCGCTTGCGGCTGACATAAAGGGCAAACGACGCCGAAAGCGATGATCGTATTGCTTTCGGGGCTTGAGCATTCCCTGCAACTTCTCGACTTTGGGGAGGAGGATCCGACGATGCGGGCGGGATCGATTCAGAACGAGCACACGAGCAACAAGACAATTTGTTGTGTGTGATCAACAATTTCTGGAGGCAGGCCAGTGTGGAGAAACTGTCCAACAACACGGAAATTCCGCGGTAGCGAGTCGACCGACTATCATTGGCGCCAGAATCAAACCCACGGGACGATATGAGTAGAAAACACCCGTGGCAATTGATAAGACCATTCTGAAGATCGTGGATGACCGAGGAATCCAGGACTTAAATATCAAGGAACTGAGTTGATGGCCCGTCCGAATAAAGCGAAGTCTATTCAACGCCTGAGGAGAGTACTGGACGAAGTGCCTGAATTGAAGAGGCTGCGACGCCAATCACCGGAGTTCAACAAATGGCGCAGGAACGCACGAGTGGCTATTGCCAATACGTTCGGCCGCAAGTCAAGCCACGTTGTGGACTTCAATAGCATCCGCTATTCGCTGATGGCACTTGCGATGGGCACACCGGATTCAGAGTTCGAAGCGGCATATCGGCGGGGCTTGGATAGAGCTGCGTCTGTACTCGAATCCATGATAGAGGAGATCAAGGAATACTGGGAAGACGACGAGGAATCGTCAAAAACCTCCGATTCTCAAGTCAAGGTTCAGAAGAATACGAACAAGGTCTTTGTGATCCATGGCCACGACAAATCGGCTCGGGAAACGGTTGCGCGATTCCTCGAAAAACTGAAACTCAAACCGGTTATCTTGCACGAACAGCCGAATGAAGGGCGCACAATTATCGAGAAGTTCGAGGACTACGGAGACGTCACGTTTGCCGTCGTCCTGCTAACGCCGGACGACATGGGTGCGCTCAGGGAACAGCGGCGCAACCTCAAGCCTCGCGCACGGCAGAATGTCGTTTTCGAGTTTGGGTACTTCATCGGGAAATTAGGCCGGGAGAGAGTCTGTGCATTGTCGAAAGGAAATGTTGAAAGACCCTCGGACTGCGATGGCATCCTCTATGTTCCTCTAGACAATGAGGACGGGTGGAAAATGCAGCTATTGCGAGAGTTGAAGGCCGCCGGTTTCAGCGTCGACGCGAATCAGGCGCTTTAGAGGCCAGACGAGGCGTTGATGCTGGCGGCGCCATTTAACTCAATGGCTCTACGGATGGGGCACGCTCGAGAATGACGCAACCCCCCACCACTGGCGGCAGGAACATTTTGCTGGGACCATCATTGATCCCGATTCCTGAGCGGCTGCTTCTTGCACATGCGCAAGGCAGGGTTCTATTTGTAGCTGGCGCCGGCGTTTCGAGGTCTGCGGGATTGCCCGACTTTCGATGTCTTGTCCTAAGGGTGTATGAAGAATTAGACAAAGCCGTGTTTTCCGAGATTGCCACGAACGAGGAATCAGGTTGCAATCCCGAAGAACTTGAGCTAACTGGCCTGCTAGCGGCGCAACAGGCGGAGGTCAGGCGTTTTCGGAGGCAGGAGTACGATGTTGTATTGGGAATGCTTGAGCGAAGGCTGGAAGGAAAATCAAGCGCTGACAGTCCGATCCGACAAGCGATTGGGGATGTGCTGCGTTCCGGTAAACCAAAGTCTGGTGGCCCCTGCTCCGATGGCACAGATGAGAACAAGGACGTGCTGCGTTCCGGTAAACCAAAGCCAGCACCGATTCATCGGGCATTGATGCGTCTTTCGGACCGTGGCGCAGCGTCGACCATCATCACGACGAATTTCGATTTGCTCCTGGAAAATGCTGCGAGAAACATGAGGCAGCCTATTCAGACGTATGCTCTGGGAAGCATTCCCAGGCCATCGCTAAGGCCGGAATTCAGCGGTGTCCTGCACATTCACGGCGCGCTGGACCGGAATCCCAAGAGAACGACGGACCTGATCATTTCCGATCAGGACTTTGGTGAATTCTATTTGCGCAGGCGGGTCGTGCCCGACCTGATTTACGATGCCGCGCGTTTGTATAACCTGGTGCTGGTGGGGTACAGCGCCAACGATCCGCCAATGAGATACCTTCTGAACGCCGTCGCTGCAGACAGGGCCCATTTTCCGGATCTAAAGGAGCGTTTCATATTCCATGGGATGACAAATGATGATTCGGTGGAGTTGGAGGACTGGAGGGCTCAAGGAATCACGCCAATTCCTTACAGAATTCAGAATGGCGATCATTCGCAGCTTGAGCACACATTGGAGCGATGGGCCGGAGTTCTTTCAATTGGCGCAAGCAGAAGCCAGGTCGAACGTGAACTAAAGAGAATCGTGAGCACAAGAAGATCGGAAGCAAGCGATGAGCAGCGTGATTTTTTCGACCATCTAATTCGACGCAGCGACCCGAGCGAGCGTGTTCGCCTGTCCAAGGTGATTTCCAGGCAAAAGGCGGAACTGGGATGGCTGAATGCCATTGTGAGCGTGCCGTTGGAGGATCAGCGGGAGGGTTGGTAGTGAGTTTTCTGCGCTCAGTGTTGAACGACAGGGATGAAGCGATGATGCGCGCCGCGGTCACGTTTCTGGAAGGCCGGCTGGAGAAAAAAGAAACCGTCGAATGGGCATTGCATCTTCTACCGGGCGACCTGATCAAGCGCCATGCAATTCTGGAACTGCTCAGCCGGCCCGAAGGAACGAACCTGCGTGAACCCTGGCGTTCCACATGGAGGCTTATTCAGGAAAGTTGGAATGAGCCAGCGGTGGACCGCTACGGAATACAGCCGGTAATGGTTCAAGATCGGATACGCTCCGGAGAACGATCGGGGGCGCTTGTTTCGGCCATTGTTGATCTTGTTGCGCCGAGACTGAAGGTTGATAAATATCAAAGTTGGCATGCGCAATTCTACGGTTTGCGCGAGTCTCCAAGAACATTCCGGGATCTCCTGCTCGCCACGATAACGAGCGGAGATGAAATCCATTCGACCTCTCGACAACTGGCCAGTGCTTTGGCGCAATTGGATGAGGGTGAATTTCTACTTTCTCTGGCTAATGCGCTAGACGCTGCGGTTTTGCGCGGTCTGGGAATTGCGCGGCGCATCGGATGGATGCGGGTGCATCTTTACTTGCGTCGCGTGCATTACGTTACAGAGCCAGAAAGCGGCGAAGAAGACAGGGTGCTCGATGGTGGTGGCCCAGGCTTTGCGCCATCGGTCAAGCTTCTGTATGCCGTTGTTTCGCGGCTATTTGATATTGATGGACCTTCAGCACTGGGCTTTGTACGCCGCTGGAAGCATACGGACTCTCCAATGCACCTGCGACTGTGGGCCGCTATGTCGCGTGATTCTCGGATTACTCCGGCCGGCGAGGTCGGCGAATTTTTTCTTCAATTGGATTTTGGGGTGTTCTGGGATGTCAATCATCATCCGGAGATTGCCGAGCTGCGTGCCCGCCGGTTCGCAGAATTTGACGACACGACGCAAAAGGCGGTCATCAGGAGAATACGCAGGAGGCCGCCCCGAAATTTATGGCGCGGGCATTTAGGAGCAGACCAAATTGAACAGGCCCGCCTCTATTGGGTCGTTCGGGAACTAAAGCGGATCGAAATTGCCGGCGCCGCTCTTTCGCAACGCGCCAAGGAATGGCTCGACTCGAAGATTGGCCAGTTTCCTGACTTGGTGGAAATGGATCGAATCGACGAAGGATTTCTGGACTTGGATTCCCCACGCGGGGAGTTGGTCGCGGAGCACCCCGACCGCTCGCTGGATAATCTGCAAGGCGACGCCCGTCTACAGGTGCTTGAAGGCGCGTTTGGCACCGGGAACGTAGCAAGCCGACGCGCGGCATCCAACTTCGGGTTTTCTGCTGACGCTTGGCTGGCAGAGAAAGGCAATTCCATTAGTGTTTTGAGTGATATCGAATCAACCGCGGATTGCGGAGCGCAATACCCTGTGGTATGGGAACGCTTCGGTTGGGTGCATTCACCTCCGTCAGATAAATCGCAGGAAAATGAAGCGCGCGATTTATCTTCGGAGGCACGTCGGGTGCTTGCTCTCATACTAGAGTTGCCCGATGACGTAATAACGAAAGCCATCCAAGGAATTTCCAATTGGCTCGACTCGTGGAAGCAACAACTTTTCTCGGCTCGAAATTGGCCGGTGGTGTGGCACCGCGTTTGGCCCAGGGCAGTTGAAGCAACAAATGCCATGCAGTCTCCGGACGAAGAGCCTGACCTAAATGTCGTTGCGCAAACCAATTCCGATGATCCTATGGATCTTGATACGCTGAACACGCCTGTGGGTAAGCTCGTCGGCGTCTTCTTGGCCGCTTGCCCTAACCTAAACAAGGAGCCTCGTCCATTTGACGGAGCCGACGACTTTGCGGTTTTGCGCGAAAAAATTATTGATGCTAACGGGCGCTCAGAATTGATTGCCAAGCATCGGATGATTGAAGCGTTAGATTACTTTTTGCGGTCCGACGAAGAATGGACCCAAGAGCATCTTATTGAGCCGCTACGCGCAGACGACTCTGAGGCGCTGGCGCTTTGGCGCGCCGTAGGTCGGCGGACGCGAGTTGCTCATGTATTAGAAGTGATTGGCAACGATATGGCCTATCGAGCGACGGACCCTAGGCTTGGTCGTAAAACCCGCCGCTCGCTTGCGTTCAGCGTTGTGATCGATTCTCTTCATGCGCTACGGGGAAGGCGTAATTCGAAAGTGACGCGAGAGCGAATTCAGCAAATGATCCGATTGCTGGAAGACGAGGTACGGGCGTACTGCGCGGGAGCCATAGTTCGTTTCGTAAACGCAGAGCATCAGCCTCCGGGCCCCGTATCGAAGGAGGATCTGTTTCAATCAGTCGCCAGACCTTTCCTTGAAACCATATGGCCACAGGAACGCTCCCTGGCCTCCTCCAGTGTTAGTGAAAAATTGGCGGAACTGCCAGTCGCAGCAGGACAGGAATTCGCTGAGGCGGCAATTACTATTGAACGATTCCTTACGCCGTTTGATTGTTGGTCCCTACGCTCTTATGACTTCCATAATGCTGGCGAGAGACCAACTCTTGCCATGATCAATGAGGAACCAAAAGCCAGAGCGTTGCTTCGCCTTCTTGATTTGACTATCTCCCGCGCCGACAATGCGACGATCCCCTATTACTTGGGTGACGCACTCGAGCAAATCCGAAGGATCGCGCCAACGCTGGTTCAATCCGAAGCTTATCGCCGTCTCGCAACCGCCGCTCGCCGACAATAGCATCCATGTGATGTTGCACACCAAGCCGCTCAAGCCTTGCGGAACGGTGAGTGACGGTACTCCCTATCAGAAACGGCTCGAACTACGAGGTAACGGTCAACCGCGACTCATCGTTACACGGAAAGTCCACCACATCGATTGTCAGCTCCGTGACCGCGTTGGCCGGTGCCATCAATCGCCTCTCTACTGCGCGGACAACACCCAAGAAGCAATGGCAATCACCGCAATTGGCCGTCGATCCATTGCGAGCGGAGATGTTATCGAGAGTTGCTTGAGCCCCAGCATACGCGGAGGATCCTGGAAGCCATCAATCGCCGTAGCCTGGGAGGCGGATGCCTGCGCTGGTCGGCAAGTCCAGCCTCTCGCCCGCCACGATCATAAGCTTGTCCAGCGTGTAGATGGCATCCGCCCCGCGGTTGCCCGCAATAGCGAGGTGCAGCGCATCGCCGGCTCTCAAACCGGTCTCGAATTGGCCGAGCCAGTCCCTTGCCCGATCAAAGTCGCTGCGATTCGGCAACAGCACGACGAACGACTCGCGGACCATCATTTCGAACCTTGAGCCCGCCTCGCGCGCCGCCGAGGCGGGCAGCCTGTCCATACGGACTTCGCGGGCCAGAAGCGAAGCGAATTCGACCCGGGTCCAATGGCTGACCGCCAGCTCTTCACCCGGCAGGCCCTCGAAAAAAGCGGCGATCGGCTCGCTGGTGGTCTCGGGGAGGACGAGGGGTACGAGGAAACTGGTGTCGAAATAGCGCATTCGAGATGACGGCCGGTATCACAACCCCTCGTTCCGCATCTCCCGCAGCAACTCTGCGGCGGGGCGTTGCAACGGAGGCATAGCGTCCCGAAACCCGGCCAGTTCCCGGAGCGGGAGAGGCTTTTTGGGTCGGATGGCGGCCGACAGATGTGCCACGGCCTTGCCGCGGCGGGTGATCAACACCTCCTGGCCTGCTTCCACCTGGTCCAGAAGTTCGCTGAGGCGGGCTTTCGCCTGGGACAAATTTACCGTGACCATGGCAACCTCATATGGTCATGAAACTGGTCATATGATAGCGGCGTTTGCCCGGGCAGGCTACGGGAGCGTGAAAAACACCGTTGCCAGGATAGATGCGCTCAATCTGGGGCCGCGACCGGACGGGCGCAAGACGTGGATCCGGCATCGGCGCTGCAACGGCTCCGTTGTTAGGCAGACGCTCGGAACACGCGAAGCTGGCGACGCGGGAAAGCTACGCGCATGCCGTGCGGTGCTGGATATTTGTTCGCGCTCGGCCATCTCCGCGTCGGATCGGCCGTGTGCGCCGATATTGCCCGCTTCTTCCACGAATATGGACGCAGAAAGCCGGGCGGCGCGAATCGAAGTCATGACATACTGCGCAACATGTTCGACCGCGCCATCGCGTAGGGCCATCAGCCCGAAGCTGCCGGGAACCCACGCAGGGGCATCGTCCGCTACCGGCGACCGCCGCGCGGGCGGCTGCTCGGCGCGGTCGACCTTGCGAGGCTCGGCGCGATCCTGCCCCTGTGCGAAGCGGAAAGCCCGGTCTGCGTTGCGGCGGTGCGGTTGCTCCTGCTGACCGGATGCAGGCTGGGCGAGATACGCTGCGTGCGATGGTGAGCCGCTGGACCCATTGCTTGGATCCGCCGGACGCCACTCTCAAGTACAGGGTATTGCCGTCGCCGTACAAGCCCGGTTCATTAATCACCCGGACCTTTTTGACCGTCAGTTTGCCTTGCCCCGCAGTACGGTGCCCGGGGCCGGACTCGAACCGGCACGGAGTTTCCTCCGGGGGATTTTCTTACCCTCTACGACTTTCGCCGCAGGATGCGCCGTGCGCTCCTTTTGGGGTCTGGACTTTCCCTCTGCCCTATCGCCTGGCGGCGACGTAGGCCGGAGCCGTCAAGTCTCTACACTTTCCCCGTAACGGGGCTTAGCTCGGGATTGCCACCACCTTAGGTGCTGAGGTTTCCCCGAATTTGACTCCTGGTGCATCCGGCGGTTTCCCAACCGGCGCTCAATATCAAGTCCCCTGCGTATACCTAATTTCGCCACCCGGGCTGGGAGGCAAGTTTAACAAAGCCGTCTTATGCGCCGGGCAGGAAATCTCTCAACAGACCCCAGAGAACGAGCAGAATGAGGATCGGCGCCAACCAGAGCAGCACCCGCCAGACTCGCAGCAGGGAACCACTCAATCCAGTCTCCGAAGAAGCGGACTTCAGCGCCCAGAAATAGCCCAGGAAAGCCGCCAACAGCAAGGCGTTGACCGGTAACAGCACATTCGCCACCAGGAAATCCACGAGCTGAAACAGTCCCATTTCGCTGAAGACACCGCCCAGAGGTCTCAGGTCGCCCCACACATTGAAGGAAAATACAAAGATCAGCCCCACCAACCAGGTCAGGAGGCCGACAACCACGGTGCTGACAGGACGCGACAGTGACGTGCTGCGCGACATCCAGGCCACTGCAGGCTCGATCATTCCGAATCCGGTGGTGATTGCGGCCAGGCTGAGCATTACAAAGAACAGCGTCCCCAGCACGACCCCGCCCGGCATCCCCGCAAAGGCCACGGGCAGGGTCTCGAAAATCAGGCCCGGACCGCTGTTCGCCTCCAGGCCCACTGAGAACACCACCGGGAAAATGGCCATGCCCGCCAGCAGGGCTACGAGCGAGTCGGCGCCGGCAATAATCGCCCCGGCCCTTGGCAGCGATACGTTCCTGGGGACATAGGCGCCGTAGGTGATCAGCATGCCCACGCCGATCGCCAGCGAAAAGAGCGCCTGGCCCAGCGCCATCAGGACGCCGTCCATAGTGAGTGCCGAGAAATCCGCGCTGAACAGGAACGACATGCCCTGGCGAAAATCGCCGGCAATGGCCGCCCAGATCACCAGCAGGACCAGCAGGACGAACAGGCCCGGCATCATCAGCTTGCTCGCCAACTCGAGTCCTCGGCGCACGCCGGCGGCAATCACGGCCACCACGACAGCGATGAACAGACCGTGCCAGAACATCATCCGCAACGGGCTGGACAACAGTTCGCCGAACAGTTCTTGCGATCCCTGCGCTGTGATTCCCCGGAAACTTCCCTGGGCCGCCAGCACGGTGTAGTTCAAAGACCAGCCGGCAACGATGCTGTAGTAGGTGATCCCCACCAGCGGGACCAGGATGGAAAGCCACCCGACCACTACCCAGCCGCTGCTTCGCCCTTCCCTGAGCGCGACTTCGCGCATCGTGTGTACGGCATTGAGTCCGCCGCGCCGTCCCAGGGCCAATTCACCGATTACCAGCGGCAGTCCCAGCGCCAGCACCCAGCCCATGTACACCAGCACGAATGCGCTGCCGCCGTTGCTGCCGGCAATGTAGGGGAAGCGCCACAGGTTGCCCAGGCCGACAGCCGCGCCCACCGAGGCCATGAGGAAGCCACGCGTGGATGACCAGGTTTCAGTCGTCATGGGCAAAAGATGCCACTCCCTCCGTTACAGAGGGAGGTCGCTCCCCCTTTGCGGGGGGAGGTCGCTCTCCCTTTGAGGGGGGAGGTCGCTCTCCCTTTGAGGGGGGAGCGATAGAGGACTCCCCTCCTCGAAAAGGGGATGAACTCGTTTAGCCGCCGAACGCCTGCGTTACCGCCAGGCCGATCGTGCGCGGACGGCTGGTGATCTTGCTGGTAGGCTGCCCGCCACCGGTGCCTATCGCGATATCCGGAGCTTCGTCGGCAATGTTCTCCAGGAACAATTGAACGTCCAATGCCCTTTCCTCGTTGCGGAAACCCAGACGGGCGTTGAACAACGCGTAGGAGTCTTTGAAACGATTGTTTCCTGCGTCGGGCCGCAACTGGGTCCAGGAACTTCCCTTGTGACTGCCTTCCAAACGAACGAAGGCGTCCCAGCCGGTGATGGGCGGTTGGAAGTTGTATTGCGCCATGAAACTGGCGGTCAGCTCGGGAATCTGCGGAATATCGTCGCCGGCCTTGCCGGGCGCAAGTACGGACTCGGAAACCTGATCTTCGGTAAGCTCCCGCTTGCCGAGATAGGTCAAGGCCGCGGTGAGATCCAGGTTTCCGAAGCGGCCAATAAGTTCGGTCTCTATACCTGTCACTTCGGCCTCACCTGCGTTACCGATGAATCCAAATGCTCCGGTAGGATCGTCTCCGTCCACCTGCAGGTTTTCCCATTGCATGAAGAAAGCCGCGTTGTTCCACTGCACTGCGCCTTCCATCCACTGCGACTTCATGCCCACTTCGTAACTGGTGACCTTGTCGGCTTCGAACAGGGGCGGCACGCCCGCCTCGGCCGATGCCGGATTGTTGATGATGCCGGGATTATTGGTACCGCCCAGTCGAAAGCCCTCTGAGCGTGTCCCGTACAGGGTCAACCTTTCGTTCGGCTGCCAGCGGAGCACGACCTTGGTGGTGATTTCATCATCGTCGATTTCGAGATCGTCGGTACGACCGTCAGGCGGGTTGGGCGCAAAGGCCGCGAAATTGAAGACGGTGTCGCCAATCTCGAACTGCTCCACCTTGAACCAGCGCACGCCCACGCCCAGCTCCCATTGCTCATTCAGCTGATAACTTGCGTCGGCGAAGACCGCATTCTCAGCGATGTTCTTGTCAGCGAAACGCGCAAAAACGCAGGGATGACAGCCGGGAATACCCGCGCCGGGATTGCTGGTCGGGGGAATCGTAAACGGCGTGCCCGGGTCGTAGGTCAGGCCGTCTGAGTTGATCACCGGCACAAAACTCTGGAAGTCGGTGTTCCGCTCACGCCAGAATACTCCGCCAACCCACTGCAGCGCACTATCCCCGGCCGACGTAAGGCGTACCTCGATAGCGTCTTGATCCAGGCTCTGGCGCTGGTCGGTAAGCGCATAGATCAGGTCGGCGCGCTCGGTAAAGAAGTTGAATGCATCGCTGCTGTTGTTTTCGTAAAGAAAAGTGATGATCCAGGTGGAATCGAACTTGAACTCGAAATCCCGCTCGTAACGGGATGCAGTCGCGGTCAGGGTTGCGAATCCCAAGTCCCAGTCGCCGGTCAGGCTGAAAATCTGTTGCTCGTCCGGCTTGAAGGTTTGAGCATAGTCTCCAACCAGGAATTCGCCGGTGTGAAAATGCGTAAAGCCGGCAACATTATCGTTATCGGCGTTATCACTAACGCCCCGCTCATCGTACGTGTCGTACGGATGATACCGGTTGTCTCCGGCCAGGTAGCGGTCCTGCCACCAGTACTGGGCGGTGAGTGAGAACGTGTCGCTCGGCCGCCACAGGAAATTCGCACGAAGTCCTCTTGTGTCCACGTAATTGAAATCCTGAAGGTTCAGGCAGGCCAGCTCGACGCCTGGATCGCGCGGATCTTCCGCTGCATTGACCGGGCGGCAGCGATTATTCTCCAGCCAGCCCGCATCTTCGACGTTGTACGCTACCAGGCGCATTCCCATGACGTCGGAAAGGGGAATGTTGAACACACCGTGCCCACTCCAGTTGTAGTCGTTGGAGTGCGAGGTCTGTCCCAGTTGACCGCCCAGCGTGGCGCTGAACGCATCAAGATCCGGTTTGGCGGTAATAAAGCGCATCGTGCCGCTTTGTGAATTTGCGCCATAGGTGGTGCCTTGCGGCCCACGCAATGCTTCAATCCGCTCCATGTCGAACAGCTTGAGATCGGTGGTCTGCGAACCGCTGTTGGAACTTGCACTTTGAACACCCGGTAGAGGTACTTCGTCGTAATACACCGCCACCTGCTGCTGCCCCGCCGACTGAATTCCGCGCATCACGTAGCGGCGCTGTCCGGGGCCTGTGTCGAGGAAGGTGAGGCCTGGCACCTGGTAGGCGAAATCTTCGAAGTCGAGCACTTGCATGTCCCGCAGTGTTTCTTCGGTAATCGCGGTCACCGAAATAGGCACGTCCTGAAGACGCTCGGCGCCGAACTTACGGGCCGTAACGACGATTTCCTCCAGCGTACCGCCGGTGTCCTGAGCCAGGGACGGAACCGCAACCAGCGTCAGCGCCGCGGCTCCCAGAATTGATAGACGAAGCCTCATGGCAGTATTTCTCCCGTTAGAAAGGACAATGATTCTAGCACGCAGCTGGTGGATTTTTGAGCAGCGGGAATTGGCCCACTTTGCCCGTCGGGGCCTCAGTACTCGCCGCAAAATCCAATTCGGAAAGGCTGCTACACTGACCCAAAATTCTTGAGGAGGGCTCCATGCAAAGCCACATCCGCGCAATATTCACGGTTGCGGCCGCTTGCCTTGCGGCCGCAGGGACGCTTTCCGCCGCCGACTACGACCGACCGCCCGATTACCGGACGTTTGCCGGCTACACCCTGGTGCAAGCCGGCACGCTGCTGGCTACTCCTGGCGGACCGGTAACCAAACAGCAGACCATTGTGATCCGGAATGGCCGGGTAGTGGCGGTCGAAGACGGATGGGTGGAAGCCAAAGCTGACGCCCCGGCCATGGTGCTGGATTTGCGAGACTACTTTGTGATGCCCGGCTTTATCGACCTGCATGTGCACCTGCTCTCGCAGTCCGGCGGCGCCCGCAAGGTGGACTATGTCACCCGCCCGGACTCGTACTTTGCACTGCAGGGCTCACAGTACGCGCGCTGGACGCTGGACGCCGGCTTTACGACTGTGCGGGACCTGGGCGCGCGAGGCGAGGCGATCTTTGCGCTGCGTGACGCTGTGCGTGACGGCCTGGTTCCCGGACCTCGCATCCTGGCGGCAGGCCAGGCGATCACACCGAGTGGCGGCCACGGTGATATTCACGGGTATCGCACTGAAGTGCTTGCCGCCCTGCCCGCTCTGGGCACCTGCGACGGCCCCGACGACTGCCGGCGCGCTGTGCGGCAGATGGTCAAGCGTGGCGCCGACGTCATCAAGGTAACGGCCACCGGGGGCGTGCTGAGCGAGACCGCAACCGGCACCGGCCAGCAGTTCACCCAGGAAGAACTCAATGCGATCGCGGAGACCGCTCATGCCCTGGGCCGCAAGGTCACCGCGCACGCACACGCGAAGGAAGGTATAGAAGCAGCCTTGCGAGCCGGCTTCGACTCCATCGAGCATTCCATGTGGGCCGACGAACGCACCATGGAACTGTTTCTGGAGAAGGACGCGTGGATGGTGCCCACGGTGTACCCGATCACCGCCGTAGGCGACACCCCCGAGAAGATGAAGGCCGGGCCCTTCGGTGACTTGCCTCCGCCCATCATGGCGAAATTGCTGGCACTGGGCCGTCAGCCCAAGGACATGGTTGCTCTGGCCCACAGCATGGGCGTCAAGGTCGCACTGGGCACGGATTCCGCCGTCTCGCCGCACGGTGAGAACGCCAATGAGTTCATCGAGTATGTCAACGCCGGAATGACGCCCATGCAGGCCTTGATGGCGGGCACCGTTAACGCTGCCGACGCAGCGGGCATTGCCGATCTTACCGGCGCCTTGCAGCCCGGCATGGCGGCCGACCTGGTCGCGATGCCAGCCAATCCACTCGACGACATTCAGGCGGTGCTGGAAGTACACGTTGTAATGCGCGATGGCATCGTATTCAAACACCCGGAGCACTAGATATGACTTGCATTAATAACCCCGGGAGCGAGGGCGTCCCCGCCCTCGACAAAGCGCGCACGAGAACCAGTTTTTCAAGATTGCGCTGCGCTGCGCTGCTCCTGTCCCTTGCCACCGCCTCCACTGCCGGCGCCCAGAATCTGCTGATCGAAAACGTCACGCTGCTCGACGGCACCGGCGCGCCGGCGATTGCCGGGGCATGGATTGCCGTGGAGGACGGGCGTATCACCGCGGTCGACAATGCGCCGCTGAATGCCCCGGAGGGCGCGGTAACACTCAATGGGGAGGGGCGCTACCTGATGCCGGGAATGGTTGACATGCACATCCACCTGCGCGGCGGCGTGCGGGCTGCTCCCGAAGGATTGCAGGAACCGCCGTCGCACGATTTCGAAGAGGGCCTTCAGGCGCTACATGGCTACCTCTACAGTGGGGTGACCACGCTGTACGACGCCGGAAATAACCCGGACTTCATTCTGGAACTAAGGAAACAGGAACGCGCGGGAGAAATTACAAGCCCCCGTATTTTCGCAACTGGAGGAATCGTGACCTACCCGGGCAGCCACGGTAGCTCCGCCGGCGCCACGCTGGTTGACGACTGGCCGGAAGCCAAGCCGTTGCTGGACGCGCATATCGCGCGCGAGCCCGACGTACTCAAGCTCACTTACGAGGAGCGCGGCTGGGGCTCCCGGCCGACCATCCCTCGCCTTCCGGTCGACCTGATGCAACTGATCGTCGAGTATTACAACGACCGGGGCATCCGCACTACCGTTCACACCTCCAGCGAATTGCGCGCTCGCCAGGCGATCTTCGCCGGCGTGGACACGCTGGCGCATCCCATCATTCAGGGTCCGATCACCGAAGAATTTGCCCGGCTTATGGCCGCCAAGCGCGTCCCCATGGTGACTACGCTCACAATCGGCGAGAACTACTCGCGGCTGGCGGAGCATCCCGAGTACCTGGACGAAGCGTTATACCGGGCCACTCTGACCTCGGAAGAAATCGAGATACTCAAGACGGTCACCCGGGCCGAATACCAGGAACGCCCCTGGACCTGGTGGATGAAGGTCATGACCACAATCGCCCAGGAAAACGTGCGTATGATTCATGCCGCCGGTGGCGTGCTGGTCGCGGGCTCCGACCAGAGTTCCGGACCCGCGGCGCACCGGGAACTGGAGCTTTTGCAGGACGCCGGGATTTCGGCTGCCGACATCATTCGCATCGCCACGTTGAACGGCGCGGTATTCCTCGGCCTGGAGCACGAACTCGGCTCCATCGAGCTCGGCAAGCATGCCGACATGGTGCTCCTTGACGCCAACCCCGCCGAGGACATCAACAACGCAAAAGCTATCGTGGAGGTCATCAAGGCCGGCCGTATCATCGACCGCTCCACCCTAAACCTCCCCGTCAACCACTAATCCCCCCCCCCTGGGAAAGAAGGCGCCCCCCTGGGAACGAGGGCGTCCCGCCCTCGACGCTAGAAACCAGGCGTCCCCGCCCACGCCGGGGTGTCTCTAACTACGCCCCATCCCCCTCCGGCGCCTCACATACGGACGGCTTGGCGGCTATCAGAGCCTTGACCGAGGCAAAGTGCGCCTTGTTCTCTGCCGTGACCGCCAGCGCTTCGCCGGACACGAACACGCCGAATACGAGCTCGCCCTCGCCGTCGTAGAACAAGACGCCTTGCACCCGGCCTTCGCCATCGCCGGTCTCAAGGTCTATGGCATAGATCGCCGCATACTCGTCGGGCCGCAAGTGGCCCCGGAGCGGCTTTGTGTACTCGATGTTGAAGTACTTGCTTCGCGTGGACGGCGCACCCGGCGAAACCCCGCTCAACACCTCAAATACATTGTTCCCCTTGGTGATCAGGAAGGTGGCCTGTGAAACTTTGGACAGTGGCGCCCACACCTCCGCAAACGCGCTGCCCGGTGCGGAAACCGCCTGCTCTGCCGAAAGCGCGGCGACGACCTTGGCCTCACGTATTCCCAAACGTCTTGCGGCAGTGAACGGCAAGGCGCCGGGGTTCTCGTCAAAAAAGACGCGCACCTGCTCTCTTTCTTGCTCCGTGGCGCAGATATCCGCCGCCTGAACTGCGCCCGAGACCATCACCCCGGCGAGGGCGAGCGTAATGGAAAGGAAACCATTGCTTGTTCTCATGAGCTTATTCTCCTTATCCGGACGCGACCGATCGGCCGGCCGGTCCGAGGATCGATTGTATCTTCGGCGGGAGTACCGGCGAACAGCGAGCCCGAGGCGGGGGCGGTTTCGGAAATGAACCGCGCGAGCGTGCAGGCCCTAGTGTGATGACCCGCAAATAACTGGCATAAGTTTTCGCCGTGCAGTAACGAGCATAGGTATATTCGGCTCATTATCAGGCTAGTAAATCACTATTTGTGAGCCGAATAGGACTTTGTTGACTGATCGGCATCCAGCGAGCAAATGGGCTGTGCAAATTCCATCCTCGCCAAAGCGGAACGATCAAGCAACGTTATTTGCGGGACAGCACACTAGGCGCCGGCGGCAAAGAAGGCGTGCAGGCGCTCCATGGCGTCTTCCAGGCGCTCGTATGGTTCGGCGCCGAAGCAGACCCGCAAATGTCCTTCACCTTCCGCTCCGTAGAAGGTTCCTTCCTCTACACAGACGCTCGTCTTGCTCAACAGCTCTCGCGCCAGCGCGCCGGCCTCCCAGCCTGTCTCCGAAATATCCGGAAACGCGTAAATGCTGCCTTCCGGCGCCGGACACCGCACGCCCGCCATCGCGTTCAGGCGCTCCACGATCAGGTCCCGCCGCCGGCAGTCCTCGCGCACCATCTCCGCAACCGCTTCCTGCGGACCCGACACCGCCGCGCGCCCGCCCTCCTGGATAAACACGTTGACGTGGGCGATATCGTTCTTGGAAATCTTCAGCATGGCGTCGATGAACCGCTTGGGCGCCGCGGCGTAGCCCATGCGCCATCCGTCCATGGCGTATGCCTTGGTGAAGGCGAAGTGCGTTATCGTGCGTTCCCACATGCCCGGCAGCGAAGCAATGCTGATATGCCGGGCGTCGTCGAACACGATCTGCTCATAGACCTCGTCCGACATCACCAGCAGATCGTGCTCGATAGCGATATCGGCCAACCCCTGAAGTTCCTCGCGGCTGTAAACGCGACCGGTCGGATTAGCCGGGTTTACCAGGATGATCATGCGCGTGCGTGAACTGAGACGCTCCCGAATAGCGTCGGCGTCCAGCGCAAAGCCCCGCGTGCGATCCAGCGGGGCGGTCACGACCACACCCCCGGCCAGCTCAATCTTGTTTATGTGCTGAGGGTAATACGGCGACAACAGCATCACCTCATCGCCCGGATCCAGCGCGGCCATGCAGGTGATGTAGGCGCCGTGCGTCAAACCGCTGGTCACCAGAATCTCATCGGCCGCGGCCTGAATGCCGTTCCGAGACGCCAGCTTTTTCACCAGCGCCTGGCGAAACCCTTCGTTACCCAGGAAGTCGCCGTAGTGCACGAGACCGGCATCAAGGGCGGCCTTGCATGCCTCCTTGATATGCACCGGCGTATCGAAGCTGGGCATGCCCACCTCCAGGTGGATCACGTCGATGCCCCGCGCCATCAGCGGCAGCGCTTCCTCGTACATGCCGAAGCTCTTTTCCGAGCTCTGTGTAATGCGGTCAGCCGGCCATTTCATATTTGCGTCGTCAAGTAGTGTCTTGTGTTGCGGAGCATGCATCCTTGCGTAAGAGGAAGCAATACAGCGCGGCTCATCGATCCCTGAACACGGACCTTACCGGCTCGACGAAAGGCTCTCGCCATCCGGGGAATCGATCGCGAAAGATGTCGTTACGCCCGTAATGCTTGTCCAGGAGGATGGCCTTGGCCGATCCGCCCGTCCACAAGTCGTACTTGGCTGCAGCGTATTGAGCAAAGAACCCGGTAAGGCGCCGGTCGAGTTCCGAAACAATCTCGGAGTGTGCAGGATCGTCCACAAGATTGCGTTTCTCCTGAGGATCATTGATCAGATCAAAGAGCGTGTGGGGTTCCTCCGTATCGAAGCGCTTCATGTATTTCCAGCGCTTGGTTCTCACAACCCGCACCGTAACGAACTCGAAGAAAGCCATGTCCTCCCAGTCGAGGCTACCGCCCGCGAGTACCGGGGCGAAGCTTTTTCCGGGTGAGTCCTGAATCTCAAGGTCCCCCAAACCCACGTACTCAAGCAAGGTGGGAAACAGATCGAACTGGTTGATGAATTCGTCACGCACAACGCCTTCGGGGAGCCGTCCGGGCTGGGAAAACATCAATGGCACTTCCATGTTGACCCCGTGCACGATAAACGGAAAGCTCCAGGACGTGTTGCCCCACATTCCGCCGTGTCCGTAGCGCGCGCCCTGGTCCGAGGTGTAGATCACCAGTGTGTCTTCGGAAAGACCCAGCTCTTCCAGCGCCGCAACCAGGCGCCCTACTCCATCATCCACCATGGAAGTCTCGGCCGCCGTATTGATCATCGCCACCGGATTGTTGGTCGCGTTGATCGCCCGCCAGGCTGTTGTGCCGTCATCCACCATCTCAGCCGTTGGACCGCGCCCTCTTGCCCAGGCTTCCAGGTACGGATGGACAGGTTCATGCGGCATGGCCGGCGGATTCTGCCGGTAGCGCTCCGCGTGCCGGTTGCGAGGCGGCAGCAGGACAGTTGGCGGCAACATGTAAGGCCCGTTGTATGACAGGTACAGAAAGAAGGGCTTCTCCTCGCCCTGGCGGGCCTCGATAAACTCGATTGCCTTGCCGGTCCAGAAATCCGTCAGGTGTTCGCTGACCCGGTAACTGCGGCCGTTGTCGATGACTTCCTGATCGTAGAAGGTCGTGGTATGCCCCGAGGGAAAGGTCACCCACGTAGAAAAACCCAGTTGCGGGCGTTCATGGCGTCCCAGGTGGTACTTGCCCACCAGCCCGGTCACGTATCCGGCGTCGGCCAGTGTCTGGGGCAAATTGCGAAACTCGGCAATGGCCGACCAGTCCGGCACTTCCGGCTGCGGCGGCAGGGCCACGTGAATCCCGGTTTGCGAAGGCATCAGGCCGGTCAGCATGCTTGCGCGTGAAGGCGAACAAACCCCGCTGGCGGCAAAGGCGTTGCGGAACAGCACCCCGTCACGGGCCAGCTCGTCGATGTTGGGCGTTGCGATATCCCGGTTGCCGTAGGCCCCCAGCAAGCGTGCCGGCTGATTGTCCGCAACGATCAGCACAATATTGGGCCGCGGCCCTTCGGAATTTTCTGCCAATGTCACGCCCGGCTGCGCAACGACCGCCAGGAACGCGATAAAGGCCAGGTGGACCTTGATTCTTGCCGTGGCTTTCATAGTCATCGCGGAAGGATACTCACAATCCACTGCAAGGCGCAAAGCGTGCTGCCCGTCTGTAGCAAGAGAGCGCGAGCGTTAGAATTGCGTCGAAATCCGGCATCCTTCGGGTCGCACCAATCACTACCTGAGTACATTCCTCACATGAGCAGCACTAACGAGGGCGTGAAGATCGCCAGGTACAAGCCCTACTACGCCGAGCTTGAGCAGGGCAAACGGTATTTCTGGTGCGCCTGCGGGCGCTCGAAGAACCAGCCGTATTGCGACGGCTCGCACAAGGGAACCGGCCTGGTTCCGATACCGTACCAGGCGCAGACGGACGGCGAGGAAGTCCTATTCTGCGGCTGCAAGCACACCGCTGATGCGCCGTTTTGTGACGGCAGTCACAACAACCTTCGCGAAAAATACGAGACCGACGACCCCTTGAGTCCGGAGAACCAGGCCATTGAGCATGCTGATGCAGTTGCACCGGGACGTGTAGTGCTGGATGGCGGTTGCCAGGTCGCTCACTTTGAGCAGCTGCCCGAGGAGGGCACGGGAACGGTAGAGGTCCGCAAGCTGATCAGCCCGGAGGACGGCGCCCGGTACCAGTCGCAATTTCACCTGTTGCTTGCGCCCGGCTATTCGCAGGCCATGGAGTTTCCGGGCCGCCAGGTACTCCTTTTCGTCCCCAACGGCTCGGGTGAACTCACCATCGGGTCCCATGAGTTTCCGCTCGATTCCTGCACCGGCGCGTTCGTCCGCCCCGGAGAAGCGTTTACGCTGACTGCCCCGCCTGACCGGTCGCTGGGCGTCTATGCCAGCGTTTTCCCGCATTCTGACGGCCCTCAGTGGCGTGACACCGCACCGGACCACTTCGATGGCGACTATCCGGACCGCACCATCGGCATGGACAAGGCCAGCGCCACTCCCATGGCGGACCGTTTTTTCCAGGTGCTGATCGACAAGCGCCAGGGGTTCGAGAACGGCGCGCAATTCATCGGCGAGATCCCGCAATCGAAGGCGGTTGCCCACCGACACCTTTACGAGGAAACACTGATTGTGGTCTCCGGCGAGGGGTGTCTATGGACGGAAAAAGTCAAGACGCCGGTTGGCCCGGGCGACGTAATTTTTCTTCCCCGCAAACAGCGACACTCACTGGAATGCACCAGCACGGACGGAATGCTGGTGGCCGGGGTGATCTTTCCCGGCGACAATCCCTCAATCAACTATTGATCTGAGCCCCGCCGGTTGGCGCCCACAGCGTTGCGGAGCATCGAAACGCCGCCGCGCCCATCAGATAGACTGCCCGCAGAAATCAAAGAAAAGGAGGAGACGAGGTCTTGGCCAGCTTTCGGGGTTGCATCTGCTGCTTCCAGGTTTTCCTCAAGCAGCCTCGTGAATTCTGGGCTCGCGGCTAACGCAAGCGTTTCCGCCACATCTTCCGACAGGCAGGCCGCATCATCAGCCCACTGCCGAAAGAAAAAATAAAACTCACTTTCGGGAGATCTCTCTCTTACATCATCAATTTTTCTGGAAAGATCGGAGAACTTCCTGGCTTTGTCTCTATACCACGAACGGTCTTCATCCGTTTCAACAACGAGTGGCGCAATCAATTGATTAACTTCAACCAGTCCCCGGCGAACTTCCCGCATTTTGGCGGAAAGCACAAAGGGAGCAGACACAGTCCAAAAGACTGCAACATGCTCCTGATAGAGCAAGGACAATATGCTCGCAGCGCGGTCACTCGACTCCGTCGCAACAGTTTCCAGCTTTGAGAAATGAGTTGCTATTGTTGCCATGTCTTCTGTCCAGCTACAGGAGAAAGGACATTCGATTGTAACTATGCTGAATCACTAGAAATAGATAACTGGAGGCCAGGGCCGGAATTGAACCGGCGTACACGGATTTGCAGTCCGCTGCATCGCCACTCTGCCACCTGGCCCGGCTTTTCCGCAGGACGCGCCGAAGGACGCTGAATCTTGCTGAAAAAATGGAGCGGGAAACGGGATTTGAACCCGCGACCCCAACCTTGGCAAGGTTGTGCTCTACCACTGAGCTATTCCCGCCTTAAGGGCGATGAGTCTAGCAGTAACGCCTCTTTCGATTCAATAGAAGCGGCGGCCAGGACACCTTGTTTCCTGGCCCGAAAGGGGCATCAATTACCTTTTGTTACGGGCCACGTCGCGTCCACTTCCTCTTGCAGCATGCCGATGAGCATGCTTCGGTAGTAGTTGTCCGTAGCGCCCGCCGCTGAAGCAAGAAAACTCCGTAATTCCTCCGGTTCCGCAGCCTCGCCACATTCATCGAATCCGCCATCCAATGCATACCCGGCGTAACCGATTTGCGCAGCCAGTCGCCCGTATTGGGCCGAGCGCCGAAGCAACTTCGCGGCCTTGCAGGAATCCCCGGACCTTTTCTGGATGCCGAGATATTGCATATAGCCCTCTACAAACAAGGCCTGAGGGTATTCCGCCGCGACCGCGGCGTCCATGTGGGGTTTGCCCTTCTCAGGCTCCCCGGCATACGTGTAGACCCGGGCGAGCTGGTAACGAAGCCTTGGGTTTCCAGAATCTACGGCAACTGCAGCCTCGCAAGCCGCTATTGCCCTGGGAAAGTCCATCTCGCTTCCAGACGCGCCCGGCGCCGCGGCATTGGGGTCGGAGCCGTGAGTCGCCACCAGATCGCATGGCGTGACTTCCTGCGAATAGCTCGACGCATCCCACTTAAGCGTTTCGGCGGAACCCTCTCCAAGAAAGAGCAGTCCGCACACGACCAGACACGATGTTCTCATTGTTTCTCCTTCGGGAAAGAACGGCATGCTGCCGAGCCGCTCAGTTGACCGGCATGAGGCGCCCACGCGCGATCACGCGGTCTATTTTTCTCGTATTTCGAATATCTGTGAGGGGGTTGGCATCGAGCAATACGAGATCCGCCCGCATTCCCGGGGCAATTGAACCCATCTCATCCTCCAGCGAGAAGAACTTCGCGGGCTGCACGGTGGCGGAGCCCAGTGCCTCACGCGGGGTAAGCCCCCCGGCGACCAGTATTTCCAGCTCGTTGTGAAGGCTGTATCCGGGGATTGCGAGCGCTATCGGTGTGTCGGTTCCGGCGCCGATCGGAACGCCGGCCCTATGCATGCGTCCAATCATGTCCAGCGTGTACTGTGCGAATCTTAGATCGCGCTGCGCTGGATCCCGATTGACCCACGGCGATGGACCGCCCCATTCCTCTTGCACCTCCGGCGGCATCTCAGCGAGCGCCTCCTCCCAGTCATCCCGCTCGAAGACCGGAAACATCGAGAGCGCATTCAAGCGTGCCGTCGGCACCTGAATGGTGTCTGACAGCTCCGCGAGAACATCCGCGCAGCGTTTTTCGTCCAACGCGGCTACCGCGTCCAATCTTTGCAGACTGTGCATGGCTGTGCGCAGTTTCATCCCCGAGCTCTCCTTGCCTTCCAACAAGATTTGCAGCCGGGTCTTATGCAGTGCTTCCGCATTGCCCGCGCAGTCCAATTCAACATTACGCAGGTGTTCCATGGAGTTCACGTGCGGACCGGCAGTAGATGCGCGCATCGAAAGGGGCACATGTGCTGCAATCGGCAAACGATGTTCCTGGGCAGCGTCGACGAAGGCCGAAAAAACCTCGGGACTAACCATCTCGTAGATCTTGATGAAGTCCACGCCCTGCGACTTCAGATCCGCAACACGCGACCGGGCAATCTCAACCGTAGGATTTGGCACGCCGATTTCGGGAGCATCGATTCCATCGTATACCACCGGTACTCCATCGAGTAACGGCCCGCTGAAGAACACTCGCGGCGCAATCGCGCCTTGGGCACGCATGCGCTCGACTACCGGCGCCATCTTCGCCATCAATCCACCGGTATCACGCACGCTGGTGATGCCGTAACGTATGAACGTCGCCGGCATCATGGCCGTAAACCGGTCATCAAAGGTGAGGTGAACATGCATGTCCCACAGACCGGGGATCAGGAACTTGCCAGCGCCGTCGATCGTTTCGGCCGCACTGTAAGAAATCGAATCTGCAGGGCCGACGGCAACAATCCGGTCGCCCTCAATGAGCACGGTCTGCCCGGAGCGTTCGCCGCCAACCGCATCAACAACGGTCACATTGCTGATCGCTATGCCGGATTGCACAGTATCGTCCGGGGAGTCGCAAGCGCCGACAGCGAGCGCCATCAGGATGCAGGGCATTGCCAATCTGGCCGAAGAATTACCCGCAAATGCAGGCACGATCATCCCTCTCCCGCCAACGGGTTGCGGACCGCCGATCGGGCGCGAAGCATGTACAGGCCGCCGGTCAGAAGAGTTAGCGCTGCCGACAGGAGCAACAGGATGTAGCCGATCTCGTAGACCGGGAGGAACCCGAGCGGTTCTTCATACAGCATGCAGGACAAAGCGACCATCTGACCGGTCGACTTGTACTTGGCCAGTTGTATGACGTTGACGCGACCACGCTTGCCCAGCGCCGCCATCCACTCGCGGAGCGCGGACACCGCCACTTCCCGCCCGATTATCACGATGGCAACCAGCGCCAGCACCATCCCCGGGTTGGCCTGTACCAGAAGCAACAGCGCGGCGATGACCAGCAGCTTGTCCGCTACCGGGTCCAGGAAGGCGCCGAAACGCGATCCCTGGTCGAAGCGCCTCGCTACCCAGCCGTCCGCCCAATCGGTCAACGCGGCGGTGGCAAAGACCAGGCCGGCAACGGGGTGCGCCCAGGAATATGGCAGGTAAAAAAGGGCCACGATGGTGGGCATGGCCGCGACGCGAAACCAGGTTAAAAGTATGGCCAGGTTCATGCCGCAACTATAGCGAATCCCTTTGCATCATGCTCGCGCGCAACACCTGGGAACGAAGGCGTCTCGCCTTCGCCGAGGGCGGGACGCCCTCGTTCCCAGGGGGACGTCTTCCTTCCCAGGGTGCTAATGGAGGGCGCCGTAGATGCGCTGGGCGAGTTCCGGGCCGATGCCCGGGAGCTTGCGCAAGTCTTCCATGGGCGCCGACTCAACACCGCGCAGTCCGCCGAAATGCCGCAGCAGTTGACGGCGCCGTTTCGGCCCCAGCCCGGGTACTTCATCCAGCACCGACGACTTGCGCGCGCCTTGTCGCCGCCGTCGATGGCCCTCCAGAGCGAAACGGTGGGCCTCGTCCCGTATTCGCGCGATCAATTTGAGCGCCGCAGAGTTATGACCCGGAACCAGTGGACGAGCGAAATCCGGCAGGTAAATTCGCTCCCGGCCGGTGCGCCGGCCGAACCCCTTGGCTACGGCGGCCACCGGCAGGCTTGCCAGGTCGAGCGCTTCCAGTTCGGCGCGGGCAGCATTCAATTGACCGCGACCGCCGTCAATCAGCAATAATTCCGGCAAGGGCGCCTCTTCCTTTACCCGGCGCGCATACCGCCGGCGTACGGCCTCGGCGATAGCCGCATAGTCGTCACCGCTCGCCGCGGTCTTGATGTTGAAACGGCGGTACTCGGATCGGGATGCGCCTTCCGGCGAGAAAACCACGCAGGAAGCGACCGGAGACTCGCCCCCCGTATGGCTGATGTCAAAGCACTCGATGCGTTCCGGCGGCCGCATGAGCCGCAGCTCTTTGGCTAGCGCCCTGAGCTGCGAGGCCAGGCCGCGGGCCCCCGCGGCCTGCTGAAGAGCGCCCGCTTCCGCATTCTGACGCGCCAGTTCAATCCAGCGGCGGCGCCATCCGCGCACTTTCCAGCGCACCTGCACCGCATGACTGCTTTGCAAGGTCAACGCGCTTTCCAGGAGTTCGCATCCGCCTATTTGGCCGTCGGTGATGATTTCACGCGGGGCGCCGCGCTCGAAATAGTGCTGAGCAATAAACGCGCTCAAGACCTCCCCGGACTCCACACCAGGCATGACACGCGGGAAGAACAGCCGGCTACCGCTCAGTGTCCCGCGGCGTATCCACAAGACGGCCACGCAGTACAAGCCGCCACTCTCTTCCACGGCAACCACGTCCAGGTCCCGCGCAGCCGCGCCGGCCACTGATTGACTGGCCTGGATGCGCTGCAGGGCGGCCACGCGGTCGCGAAGCAGGGCTGCTCGCTCGTAGTCCAGGTCCGATGCCGATTTCTCCATGCGCGCCAGCAGGTCCTCAAGCACGGCTTCGTTCTTCCCCTCCAGGAACAACAAGGCCTGGGACGCATCCGCGGCGTATTCCTCTTCGCTCACCAACCCCACGCAGGGGGCCGTGCAGCGGTCCAGCTGGTATTGCAGGCAAGGGCGTTCCCGGTGCCGGAAATACGAGTTCTCGCATAAACGTATGCGGAACAGCTTCTGTGCCTGGCTGAGCGCCGCTCGCACCGCCCCGGCATTGGAGAAGGGTCCGAGGTAACGGCCCTTCCCGCGCCGTGCCCCCCGGTGAAAGGCAAATCGGGGAAAAGGCTCACGGGTTGACGCGTACACGTACGGATAGCTCTTGTCATCCCGCAGGTAAACGTTGAACCTCGGCTTGTGGCGCTTGATCAGGTTGCATTCCAGCAGCAGCGCTTCCTGCTCCGTTGAAGTGACGGTCACTTCCACTTTGCGGGTGCGGTTCATCAGCTTCTGGATCCGCGGCTGATGGCTTCGCGAGCCGAAGTAGGAAGATACCCGGCGCCTCAAGTTCTTGGCCTTCCCGACGTACAGGATGCCGCCCTTGTGGTCCAGCATCCGGTAGACGCCAGAACTTTGCGTCAGACTATCGAGAAACGGCTTCGGATCGAAGTGCTGTTCGTGATCGGCGCTCACGGCGCTAGTGTCGTGTCCCACAAGTAACTTTGCTCAAGATGCGAGGCATGTTCTCTTCCCGGCAAGGCGCGACGACGCAGTGTGGTAGGCCCCACATAAGGAGGAGCAACGCTGCCGGGGAGAGAAAAGGACCGCAGATTAGCGAAGGTATTTTTGGGACACGACACTAAGCTGTCCCCTGCTGGGAAATCAGCATGGCCAGTTCCATGGCCTGCTCATAATTCAAGCGCGGGTCAACCTGGGTCCGGTAACTGCGGTCGAGGTCCGCTTCGTTCAAGCCCCGGGCGCCGCCTACGCATTCGGTCACATTTTCACCGGTCAGCTCAAGATGGGCCCCACCCAGCCAGGTACCGGCCTTGGCATGGGCCTCAAAGGCCTGGCTGAGTTCCTCTTCGATCTTGTCCAGCCTGCGCGTCTTGCGTCCGTTAGCGGCCGTTTCAGTGTTGCCGTGCATCGGGTCGCACATCCACAACACCAGCGACCCTGCCTGCTGGACCGCCTCAATCAGCGGCGGGAGCACCTCGCTGACTCGTCCTGCGCCCATGCGGTGAATCAGCGTAATGCGTCCCGGCTGGTTGTCGGGATTCAGGACCTTGAGCAGTTCCAGCAGCCACTCCGGTGTCATGCCTGGACCGATCTTGATCCCCATTGGATTGGCGACGCCGCGGAAGAACTCGACGTGTCCGCCATCCAGCTGCGCCGTGCGCATCCCGATCCAGGGGAAGTGAGTGGTCAGGTTGTACCAGAGTCCACGGTGTTCAAGATGGCGGGTCTGCGCCTGCTCATAGTGCAACAGCAGTCCTTCATGCGACGTGTAGAAATCGGTCCGGCGCAGGCGGCTGATGTCGCTTCCGGTGGAATGCTCAATGAAATCCAGCGACCGTGTAATCCGGTCCACGATCGACTCGTAGGCCTGCGCCTGCGGCGAATGATTCACCCAATCGAGATTCCAGTTCTCCGGGTGGTGCAGATCGGCAAAACCGCCGTCCACCAGCGAGCGGATGAAATTGAGCGTCAGGGCCGCGCGCTCATAACCCCGCAACAACAAGTTCGGGTCCGGCTCGCGGTCCGGGGAGGTGAATGATTCCTTGTTGACGAGGTCGCCGCGGAAACTGGGCAGCGAGACTTCCTCCCGGGACTCAAGCGGCGCCGACCGTGGTTTTGCATATTGTCCGGCCATGCGTCCGATCCGGACAATGGGCTTGCGCAACCCGTAGCTGAGTACAAGGCTCATCTGAAGCAACACCTTCAGCCGGGCCACGATGATGTCGGAGGTGCATTCCTGGAAGGTCTCGGCGCAGTCACCTCCCTGCAATACGAAGCCTTCGCCGCGTTGCGCCAGTGCGATGGACTCGCGCAGCGATTCCACCTCCCAGCTGGTCACGATCGGCGGCAATGCGCCGAGCTCCTTGAGCGCAGCATCCAGCGCCGCCGTATCCCGGTACTCGGGCTGTTGCGCGGTCTCGCGATCGCACCAACTGTCCGGACTCCAGTGGTCCGGCGCCGGCGATTCCTTCAATGTGAAGATTGCAGTCACAATCCTGTCAGACCCGAGAGTATCGCCCGCGTGAACTCTTCTCCGTCAATGAACCCGCTACTCCAGCGCGCATCCAGGTCCGCCAAAGGGCTGGAAGCGACAATTTCGCCGGCTGTCTTGCCCTCATCCAGCAGGGCCTGCACCCTGCCCCGGCATTCGACCAGCATGTCGTGGAATTCCCTGATTTCCTCGCGGTTCGACAATGTGCCGTGACCGGGCATGATCTTGGTTTCCTCGTCGGACCATTCCAGCACCTGCCCGACGCCGTTGATCAGACCATCGATATGACCACCGTGCTGTGCATCGATGAACGGATAACCGAGCGTGATGTACACGTCGCCGGTATGCACGGCGTTGGCATTCTCGAAGTAGAGAATCACGTCCCCGTCCGTGTGCGCGTTTGGCACATGCACCGCCCGCACGGTATCGCCATTGAGATGGAACTGCATGATCTCGCCGAAGGTGACCACCGGCAACGCCACCTTGGGCGCGGCCGGCAGCTCTGCGCCGAATCTCGCAAGCGTCTGCGGTTCGCTCATCAGTACCCGCACGTTGTCGTGGGCGAAGATCATCGCCCCGGCCTTGCCGAAGTTCTCGTTGCCGCCGGTATGGTCGAAGTGCCAGTGGGTGTTGAAGAGCACGTCCACCGGCCTGCCGGCGAGCTCTTCCACGGCCGCCGTGATCCTGGGTGACAGATCAGCGAACTGGTCGTCGATCATGAATACGCCGTCCTCACCCGCAAACAGGCCGATGTTGCCGCCCGCACCCACGAGCATGTACAAGCCATCGGCGACCGGAACCGAGCTGATGGTCACGTTGTCCATGTCCTGCTGAGCGCCGGCTGACAGCGCGAAAATCATTCCAGCAATGGTCAGTAAACGTTTCATGGTTCCGCTCCCCAGGCAAATCGCCCGACGAACTGCGAATTCTAACGGCAACCCGCGTGCGTGCTATGATGCTACGCCCTTTATGCAAGCATTTTTCAACGCCCGCAAGTACCTTTTTCGGTCCGCCCTGCTAGTCCTGATCGGCGCCTTCCTGTGGCGTGCCGGACCGGCCGAGGAGGCGCCGGAAGAGGCCGGCGAAGACGAGAATTCCGCCGTTGCGCTGGTCATCACCATCGACGATGCAATCGGCGTGGCGACCGCCGAGTTTTTTATCGACAGCCTTGAGATTGCGCAGGAGCGCAAGGCAAACATCCTGGTGCTCGAACTCAACACTCCGGGCGGCCTGATGACGGCCATGGACGACATGATAGAGGAGATGCTGGCTTCCGACGTACCAGTTGCGGTTTATGTGACGCCGAACGGAGCGAGGGCCGCCAGTGCCGGCACGTTCATCCTGTACGCAAGCCACGTTGCAGCCATGTCGCGAACGACGACTCTAGGCGCAGCCACGCCGGTAAGCCTGGGACAGGCAGGCGGCGTGCCGGTCCCGGTCAACTTGCTCCGGCTCGACGATTCGGACGCTGCTGCTGAAGGTGAATCATCGTCCGGCGACAGCGAGGACGCGGGCGAAGACAATGACGATCCGGCCTCGGATGAAGACGAATCCGGCGAATCCGGCGAAAGCGACGGGTCCGCAGAAGATTCGGAAGACTCGCCGGGCAAGACCGCCGAAGAGCTGGATGCCGAAGCGATGAAGCGCAAAGTCGTAAACGACGCGGTAGCAAAAATACGGTCGTTTGCCATCCTGAGAGGCCGCAATGCGGATTGGGCCGAGAAAGCGGTGCGCGAAGGCGTCACGCTGGAGGCCACCGAGGCCGTGGAAATGAACGTGGCCGACTTCATCGCTTCGGACGTCGCGGACCTGCTGGAGAAGGCAGACGGCAGGGAAGTTGATGTCGACGGCGAAACGGTTGTATTGCAAACAGCCGGGCTGCAGATAGAACGGATTGAGCCCGGATGGAGAACCAGGTTCCTGTCGATTCTCACCAATCCGGTCGTAGCCTACGGACTACTTCTGGTCGGCATGTATGGGCTTCTCCTGGAAGGATATAACCCCGGTTCCCTCGTACCTGGAATCGTGGGAGTCATTTGCCTTTTGCTGGGCGCTTACGCTTTGAACCTGCTGCCGGTAAACTACGCCGGGCTGGCGCTAATGCTCCTGGGGGTGGGCCTCATCATTGCAGAAGCCTTGACGCCGAGTTTTGGAGTATTGGGACTGGGAGGAGTTGCGGCTTTCGTTGTGGGCTCAATCATTTTGTTTAACACCGGCATTCCCGGCTTCGAGGCGCCGCTTAGGCTGATCGGAGGCGTGGGTCTCGCGGCCGGCCTGCTGATGCTGGGACTGGTGGTCGTGCTGGCCAAGAGCCGGCGCCGACCGGTGGTGAGTGGCCTGGAAGGCATTGTCGGCCTGAGGGCCGTCGTGCTGGAGGACTTTGAGGAAGCCGGCCCCGTGCTGGTGCAGGGCGAACGCTGGCATGCAAAGAGCCCCTCGCCGGCGAAGAAAGGCCAGGAACTCTACGTTCACACGGTAGAGGGCCTCAAGCTGGAAGTAGGCGATTCACCGCCTGCCGAACCGGCCCGTTTAAACTTAATGACATTATTGAAGAAACTAAGATAAGAGGTTAATTATGTTAACAATTATTGTTGCATCCGTAATCGTGCTCGTGCTGATCATCGCCTCGGTGCGAATTCTCTCGGAGTACGAGCGAGGCGTGATATTCCTGCTGGGACGGTTCTGGAAGGTCAAGGGCCCCGGCCTGATCATCGTGATCCCCATCGTTCAACGGATGGTGCGGGTTGATCTGCGTGTGATCGTCATGGACGTTCCCACCCAGGACGTGATCTCACGCGATAACGTATCGGTAAAGGTCAACGCCGTGGTGTATTTCCGCATCGTGGACCCGGAGCGGGCGATCATTCAGGTGGCGAACGTGTTCGAGGCCACCAGCCAGCTCGCGCAAACCACCCTCAGGTCGGTGCTGGGCCAGCATGAACTCGATGAGATGCTTTCCGAGCGTGACAAGCTGAACCAGGACATCCAGCTGATCCTCGACCAGCATACCGACGCATGGGGTATCAAGGTGTCGAACGTGGAGATCAAGCATGTGGATCTCGACGAGAGCATGATTCGGGCAATCGCGGCCCAGGCCGAAGCCGAGCGCGCGCGGCGCGCCAAGGTCATTCACGCCGAAGGTGAGAGTCAGGCCGCCGGGAAATTGGCCGAAGCCGCGTCCAAACTGGCTGAACAGGGACAGGCCTTGCAGTTGCGTTACCTGCAAACGCTTACCGAAGTGGCTAACGAGGGCACCTCCACCATAGTCTTCCCGCTGCCCATCGATCTCATTAAGCCTTTGCTGAAGCTCGCCGACGACGATAAATGAGCCAGGGATTCGACCTGATTGTGGTGGGGGCCGGTTCAGCCGGCCTCCCGGCAGCGATTTTCGCCGCGCAAGGCGGCGCCCGGGTGTTGCAGATTGATGCCGACAGCCGCGTAGGGGGCACGCTCTACTGGTCATCCGGCCAGATGAGCGCCGCGGGGACCCGCCAGCAAGCCGCCCTGGGCATCGAAGACAGCGCCGAGGAGCACTATCAGGACGCCCAGCGTATTGCCCACGGCGGAATCGATCCGGTGCTCGGCCGCCTGGCGACAGAGCACGCCGCCGAGACCCTTCACTGGCTCCAGGACCTGGGGCTGGAGATGGCGCCGGAAACCCCGATGGTGGGCATGGTGCATGAGCCCTTTCGCACGCGCCGCTACACCTGGGGCAATGAACAGGGCATATCGGTTCTCAAGGCAATCGAGCCGCGACACCGGGAACTGGTGGCATCCGGCGCTATTGATCTCAGGCTGCAGACCCGGATGACGGGCCTGATTACCTCTTCTTCCGGAGGCGTAATCGGTATTCGCGCCGAGTGCGCCGGCGAGAGCCTCGAGTTCCGGGCGCCCAAAGTCGCGCTGACTACCGGAGGTTACGCCGCCAATCCCGATCTCTGGAACGAGGTCACCCCCTGGCCCCTGCATTCCCATTGCAACCCCTACTCCCGCGGCGAAGGAATCATTGCAGCCAGGGACATCGGGGCCATGGTGGATCAGACAGACCGCTTCCTGTGCACCTTTGCCGGTTTTCTGCTTGAGCCCGGCAATCCCTTGAGCGCCTGGTTCTTCAGCCTGGCGCCCGCCTACCGGGCGCCCTGGGAAATCTACGTGGATGGCCAGGGCAAGCGTTTTCTACGCGAGGACCATCCGAGTATTCACTACAGCGAATCGTCGCTGTTGGAGCAGCCGGGCATGCGCATGGTGATGGTGTATGACGACTCCATTCGCCAGAACGCGCCAACGATGACGGTACTGGATAAACAGGGACGCGATCTGACGCCGGATTTCAATACCCACCCCGCGTTTCAGAGCGCGAATACGATTGAAGAACTGGCAGGCCGGTTCGACATTCCGCCGGACAATCTCGCAGCGACCGTAAAGCGCTACAACGAGGCCGTGGATAACCGCGATGATCCCGATTTCGAACGCCTGTTCCTGCCGCGACGTGTTGAGAAACCGCCTTTCTACGGAATCGAGGCCATCGGCATCACCGTGATCAGCCCGGGCGGAATCAAGGTGAACGGCAACCTGCAAGTGCTGGATGAATCGGAAAAGCCGATCAGCGGGTTGTACGCCGCCGGCGAAATTCTGGGATTTACGCGCCTGTCCGGCGCGGCATTCGTGGGCGGCATGTCGCTGATGCCGGCCATGAGCTTCGGCCGCCTGATCGGCGAACAGACCGCCGCGCAACTACAGGCCCGCGCCGCCTAATCTGGGAGAGAGGGCGTCCCGCCCTCGGAGCGTGTCGAGGGCGAGACGCCCTCGTTCCCAGGAGGGACGCCCTCTCTCCCAGGGGTTGGTCGCTAGTATCCGACGAATTGCTTGATCGGGTCCTGTGGCGGTATGACCTGGATCGACTCTTGCGCTCTCGCCGCCCGTGCAGACGCCGGCGCCTCGCAACTGCCGGTCTCAATGAACCGCAGCGCCGCTGCGAGGCGGCCCTCCTCCGCGTCACCCAATTGATGAGCCCGGTCATCCGGGACTTCACAATCGGCCGCAATGCCCTCGTAGTAGCCCGCAAAACCCTCGGAATTCGCGGTGGCGAACGAAACGGGCACCAGCCGCAACAGCGGCGTTTCTTCTTCATCCTTGCACATTGGGAACAGGTACTGGCCAACAGGTTTGCCGTAGGTACGCTCGCCCACCAGCGTTACGTTCTCGTAAGGCTGTAGGGCGGAGATTACCAATTCACTGGCGGACGCCGACCCTCGGCTGGTAATGAAGACGACGTTTTCCAGCCCGCCTAACGCGCCCTCATTTTCGCACTTTGCCCTCAAGTCATCGCCGAAGACGCCGCAATCGAAGAACGCTGTCCTGTTCCAGCCAAACGCCTCCAGAAAGCTGTTGTGGCGCGTTTCCGCCAATACGCGTCCGAACAATTCCGGACCGCCGGCCAGCGTAGCCAGGGCATGCGCGATAGGCACGCTTCCGCCGCCGTTGTAGCGCAGATCGATAATGACGTGCCTGGCGCCTTCGCGGTTGAAGCGGGAGAATTCGTCGAGCAGCCGCTCTGTGGCGTCACCAAAAAAGGTGCGGAAATGTAGGTAGCCCACCTTGCCCATGGCCGAGTCGAAGACCTGCACGTGTTCGGCCGGCACCGTCGGAACTTCAACAAGTCGTTTGCGTACGAGGGGAGTCGTGCGCGTTCCGTCGGGCTTCTCCAACTCGAAAGTAACCTCGTAACCGTCCTCGTTGGGGCCGAACTCCGCGTTGATCTGGTCAATCGTCAAGGTGGAAATGTCCTTGCCGTTCATCGCCAGTACCTTGTCGCCACGTTCAAAGCCGGCATCTGCTGCCGGGGATCCCTCGTACACGTCCAGCAACTCGAAATGCACCGGCTCCTGAGCTTGGTCGACGATGAAAATCAGGCGAAAACCAAACACAAAAGCTTGTGCGTCGAAGACCATTCGAAACTGCTCCTCGGTGAGCCAGTAAGTAAAGCCACGGTCCCTGGTTTCCGGCATAAATTGCAGGTAGTCCAGCATCTCCGTCAGGCTGCCGTAGTCTGTAGGATCAATATCTTGGTACTTGTCCTGCTGCTCGGTCTCGTCGTTAAAGTAGTAAACGTCACGCATGAGATTCAGAGCTTCGGCTCGGCCTTGGGGGAAGGTACAGTTAGCGGCTGCCACCCAAGGCTGACTAAGCGCCACCGCTTGTGGCGAATTCGTTGCCGCTGAGGCGCTTACCGTTACTTCCAGTTCCCGGTCCGCGCCACCGTTTATGGAATACCGCACCACCACTTCGCCCGCGTTGGTCCCGGTCTCACCGCTTTCGATATAGGCCCATTCAACATCTTCCGGCAAGGAAGCCGTCCATTCCATCATGCCGCGGCCGGTGTTCGCGACATCAACGCTGACGCTTCCGCCATCTCCGCTTAACTCCGTGGTCTGTGCCGTAACGCCAAGAACGGGCGGCGCCTCCGCCTGACTGATGGTGACGGTGCGCGAAGTGGCGCCACTTGCTGACACGGTGAGATCAAATTCGCGGGCCGCGCCGGTATTGGCGTCCACTTCGATCTGTACGGTTCCGGTGTCGGCGCCGCTGGAGCCGCTGGAGATGCGCGCCCAGCTCACGCTTGAGGGAATCGATGCCGTCCAGCTCAGCGACCCGCCGCCGCTGTTGGACACGTCTACCGAAACGTTCTCGCCTCCCACGTCCGCGTCAATGCTGGTTGCTGAAACACTAAGGCTGGGAGGTGGACCATCCCCGGAACCTCCGCAGGCTGCCAGAAGAACGCCTGCGGTAATCGAAACAATGAAATGTCTTAAGGGAAACTTATAGAGACCGTCGAAATTACGCATGATTACCAGACTCCTTGATTTCTGATCGTCGAATGTAGCAAGAGACTCCCCGAATTCCGACCACCGAATTTATCACAAAAACCCGGCTAGGCAACGCCCGCGGGACAGGTATAGTCCACGCACTATTTTAGCCACCGCGAATGAACAGGCCGAAGCCTATTCCGGCTTGTGGCAATGCCAGGTCTTGACCACCAGGAACTGGCGTGGTCCGAGAGTGATCTCAAAACCCGCAGCCTTCAACAGTCCGTCGAAATCGCTTTCCATCAGTTCGATCGACCAGGGCTCGCCATTGTCGCGGTGATCCAGCTCGAACATGTAGCGCGTTTCAGGCGTCATGGGATCCCCAACAGGAAAATCGTAGATATTGAACACGCCGCCGGGCCGCAGGATCCGGTACATCTCGTGCACCACCTTCTCGGTGGCGCTGAAGGGAATCTCGTGAAACAGAATATAGCTGTTGATTGCGTCGAAATAGCTGTCCGCGAAACCGCTTGCCTCGCCCCTGGCCTGCTTGAAGAACACCGGCAGGTTCATGCGCTCGGCGCGCTTGTGCGCGTATCTGAGCAGTGGTTCGGAGGGATCCAGCCCCCAAACCTCCGCCGCCGAATACCTTTGCTTCAGCGCCGTGGCGCATTGACCGATGCCTGTGGCCAGATCCAGCGCACGCTCCACGCCGCCGCTCAAAGGCTCGCGCCCGCATGCCACCAGGCCGTTGTGGATCATGTCGCCTTCATTCATCCCCATGTAGAAGGCCTGGGTGCCGTGGTGATAAACCTCGCCTGCCAGCGTATCGCCCACGTAGCCGCCGGGCTGCAGGTGAAAGTCGAATTGCAGGTAATCCGGCATCTTCAATTCAGGATCAAGCTGCAGGCGCGGATCGTCCGAATCCGCATGCAATTCCCGTTCAAGCCGTTGTCGATCACCGGCGATGGCGCCAAAAGCGGAGTCCCAGGTCATTTCCTGCAGGCTGCGAAGCATTCGATTGCGGATCTGCGTGTGCGGGATAGGATCCACGACGCGTCGAATCGCCTCAATGTCGTTCGCAGACGTTCCGGCCTCCTTTAAGGCTTCGCTGGCCGCTGCCCGCGACTTGGCGCTCACTCCGCCCGCGGTTATCAGGGTACGCAAGCTCAGGGCAAAGCCAAGGCGCTGCTCGGCGTCCAGTGAAGGAAGGCGGTTCAGACCGCCAAGTTGTCCTCGATCCATATTTTTCTTCCTACGGTTCCGGCGGGGCCTCTTGCTCTTCCCCGCCCCGGGCGAACCCGGCGTACAAACGCCGGACGAAAGCGTCGCGCTGCGCGGCCTCTTCCTTGAGTTCCTCGGCGGACGGCAAATAAAGCTCCACAGCAGTGTGAGGCAGCGAACCGGCCTCTGCAAGCGCTTTTTCCAGCACCTCAAGACGGCGCCTCGTCGTCCACAACTCGCTGCCAAGCTGCATCACCGTCTCCACCAGGTGATCCAGCACCGGATGGTCAAAATATTGCGGGTCGTTCATTTGTGCGTTCTTCACGGCCAAGCGGGTTGTGACGCAGATTATGCCTAATTTCTTGCTGTAGGATGGTTCGGCTGTGAGATCGTTTTGGTGCCTATCGGTGATCTTGTCCGTGTTCCTGATTAGCGTGGACGGCGCTGCTGATAGCGTCACCAATGGCGATGGCGATGGCGATGGCGCCGGCCATGCGTCCACGACCTTCGAGAACGATCAGAACCACGACAGCAAACCCGGCGGGGATCATTGCGAGCGTTATTGCCACGGTCATGCCGGCGGAGATCATTGCGAGCGCTGCTGCCACGGTCACACCGTCGGCGTTCTGGCGCCGGCCGCGGCGCCCGTAACTCCCTTTGGCGGATCCGAGCATCTGGCCGACCGTTCCGCCCACGTGCGGAATTTCGCGCAAGCGCCCCCTACCCCTCCCCCCAACATCTGAAGCGTTTTCCCCAGTGGGGACTGTGCACACCGAGCCGTGCTTGGTGCGCATGCCGATGGACCGTTTCCGGAAGATAATTTATGCACAAAGCACGTAATGGGCCGGCCTTGTTGCTAGCCGCCCTGATATTTTTCCCGTGGACTGCCACGGCGGCCGAGAACAACACGCCCGGCATTACCCCGGCGGATCCCGAACTAGTCCGGTTCGTGGAATCCGTGGTGGAGGCGAACCCGCGCGTAGGTGCGGCTCGTGCCGCGCTGGAGGCGAGCAGCGCACTTCGCAAAGCCGCTTCCCGGCCCCTGTACAACCCGACACTCATTCTGGACGCTGAGAACTCCGATGGCGACACGCGCACCCTGGGCATCAGCCAGGCTCTCGATTGGGGCGGAAAGCGCAAGGCGCGCACCGCCGTCGCGGAGTCCAATCGCCTGGTCGTCGAAGCGGAATACCTGGCCTTACGCTGGGATGTCACGGTCGAATTGCTGAACGGCCTTGCCCAGCATCAGACCGGCGTGGAGCGCGAAGCTCTGGCCAACTCGCGGCGCCGGTTGATGGACGATTTTGCAGTGCTTGCCGAACGCCGCTTCGCGGCCGGTGACTTGAACCAGGTGGAGCTGGACCTGGCCAGGCTATCCGCCACCAACGCGCGGATCCAAAAGGCCACCACGGCAGCGGGACTTGCCGAAGCGCGCCAGGCCGTGCGCAGTCTGACACCGCGAACACCCGCGACACAGTGGCCCGCTCTACCGGCATCGATGCCAATGCTGCCCACCAGCGCCGATCCACAAGCGCTGGTGCTCGCTCTACCCGAAGTGCTCGCCGCTCGGCGCCAGGTGGCCATGGCGGACGCGGTCGTTGAGCTGCGCCGGCGCGAACGCCGTCCTGACCCGACACTGAATTTGGCAGGAGGCGAAGAAGAAGGCGAGACTCTGATCGGCTTGAACCTGAAGATTCCGCTGTTTGTGCGCAATCGATTCAGTCACGAAGTCACTGCCGCGATGGCCGAGCGCAGCCAGGCACAACAAATCGCCAATGATGTGCTGCAACGCGCGCACGCCCGGCTCATCGGCGCCGAGGAGCGGTACAACTTGTCGCGCGGCGCCTGGGGCGACTGGGAGCTCACCGGCCAGGCCAGTCTGAGGCGGCAAACCGAGCAACTGCAAAAGCTCTGGCAGGCGGGTGAACTAAGCACCACGGACTACCTGGTGCAACTGACCGCCACGCTCGACGTACAGGAAAACGCACTGGGTTTACGCGAAGCGCTTTGGCGGGCCTGGTTCGAATGGCTATGGGCGTCCGGCCAGGTGGACGCCTGGTTGGGACAAGGTACCTACCGATGAATCGGGCCACGACCATGACCGGATTGGAGAAACTCACCATGAATCACGCAAAGCTCTGGGCGATGTGTCTGTGTCTGGCGCTGATCGCCACGGGGTGCGGCCAGGAAGATGCGCGCGACGATCAAGAGGATCACCAGGAAGAAGAAGGCGGCGCCATCGAAATGACGCTCCGGGAGCGCAACATGGCAGGCATCACCGTCGATACCGTCAGGCCGCGTGCGTTGAACGAAACCCTGCGCGTGCCAGGCGAGGTAGTGATCAACGCTTACCGCTCCTCGCGGGTCACACCGCGAATCACTGCGCAAGTCGTTGCACGTCACGCCAGGTTGGGCGATGAAGTGAGCGTCGGTGATCGATTGGTGACCCTATCGAGCGTTGCGATGTCCGAAGCGCAAGGTGCATTGATCGTAGCTGACCGCGAATGGCGGCGGGTCAAGTTACTCGGCCGGGAAACCGTCTCCGAACAGCGCTACGTCGAAACCCAGGTGGCCCAACAACTGGCTCATGCCAAAGTACTCGCCTACGGCATGACCCCATCGCAGGCGAGCGCACTGGTGCAGTCGGGCGATGCCGGCAAGGCGACCGGCGAGTTCGACCTGTTGGCGCCGCAGGCCGGGACGGTTCTACACGACGAATTCATTGTCGGAGAGTTGATTGAACCGGGCCACGAGCTTTTTGACATCAGTGACGAATCGGTAGTCTGGGTCGTAGCGCAGACGGTAGTCAATGAATTGCCCGGCATCCATAAAGGCGCCACGGCGCGGGTCAGTCTGGATGGGACTATCTGGCTCGAGGGCACGGTCATCCAGCGCTATCACCTTCTGGATGAAACCACCCGCACACAGGGCTTCCGCATCGAAGTCGGCAATGCCGGCGATCGCTTGCACCCGGGACAGTTTGTGGAGGCCGAAATCGTGGCCGGCACACGCCCGCCGGCACTCGCGGTACCCAACTCCGCGGTCACCATGATCGAAGGCGCGCCCACCGTGTTCAAGCTCGAAAACGGCAATGAGTTTCACGCCGCCGAAATCGATTCGGGCCCTACGGTGGGCGATTGGACCGAGGTAAGGGCCGGACTCGCCGAGGGCGATCAGGTCGCCATCGACGGCGTGTTCCATCTCAAGTCCTTGCTGCTCAAGTCTTCGATCGGCTCAGGCCACGCGCACTGACGCGCACCGGGAAATTCTCATGTTAAGAAAACTTGTTGAAGCCTCGCTGCGCTACAAGTTTCTGGTGCTGATCATCTTCGCGGTGGTGGCGTTCCTCGGGTGGCGTGCAGTCATAAACGTCCCCATTGATGCCTTTCCGGACGTAACGCCTGTCCAGGTCAATATCTACACCGAATCACCCGGGCTTGCGGCCGAGGACGTCGAGGAACTGCTCACCTTTCCGATCGAATCGGGCCTGGCCGGTCTGCCAAAGGTCCAGGAAATCCGTTCGGTCAGCCTGTTTGGCTTGTCCTATGTCACGGTCTTCTTCGCCGACGACATGGACATCTACTTTGCCCGCCGTTTGGTGATGGAGCGTCTTCAGGAAGTGGGCGATCGTATTCCTGAGGGCTACGGCACGCCGGAGATGGGGCCGAACACATCCAGCCTCGGCCAGGTGTTCTGGTACACGCTCGAGCGGGCGGATGAAGAACTCAACGCTGCGGTCACCGATATGGACCTGCGCACGCTGCACGACTGGAATGTACGCCTGATCTTGCGTACCGCGCCCGGTGTCGATGACGTCACATCCTGGGGCGGACAGGAGCGCCAGTTCCAGGTGGTGATGGCTCCATTGAGCCTCATCAAGTACGACCTGACCTTTACCGATGTGATGCAGGTGATCGAGGCCAACAACCGCCAGGTCGGCGGCCAGTACGTCAACATAGGATCCGAACAGTACCTGGTGCGGGGACTGGGACTCGTCGCCAACGAACGCGACATTGGCGACATGGTCGTGAAAGTGGAAGACGGAACGCCGGTCTACCTGCGAAATATCGCAAAAATCCAACAGGCCGGCGGATTGCGATTCGGCGCCGTGACCCGTGACGGCAAGGAGGTGGTGCTTGGCATCGCCTTGGCCCGCGCCGGGGAGAATGCCGCCGACGTGGTCCAGGCGGTCAAGGAAAAGGTGGGCATTGTCGATCAATCGCTGCCCGATGGCGTCACGCTGCGGCCGGTGTATGACCGTACCGACCTCGTTGACAAGGCCGTGGGCACCGCCGTTACAGCCCTCGTGGAGGGCTCCATCCTGATTGCGATTGTGCTGTTTCTCTTCCTGGGCGAATTGCGTGCGGCCATCGTGGTCATCGCCGCATTGCCGATGGCAATGTTGATCGCCTTCATCTTCATGGGCGAAGTGGGTCTTTCCGCCAATCTCATGTCCCTGGCAGGGCTTGCTGTCGGCATCGGAATGATGGTCGACGGGGCGGTGGTAATGGTGGAGAACACCTTTCGCATCATGGCCGAGCGCAAGAAAACGGGCCAGCCCGTCAATCGGACTTCAGCCGTCCTGGCGGCGGCGCGCGAGGTCGCGAACCCCATCGCGTTCGCCATCCTGATCATCATCGTTGTGTTTTTGCCGCTGTTCGCGCTCGAAGGCCTGGAAGGCAAGCTCTTCAAACCCATGGCCTTCAACATCAGTTTCGCCATGGCCGGCTCCCTGGTTCTGACACTGACGCTGATCCCGGTATTGGCGGCCCTGATCCTCAAGCCCAAACAGGAGCGCGATACCTGGCTGGTGCGGGTAATCAAGGCCCGTTACCTGCCGTTGCTCTCGTGGTCCCTCGATAACAGGAAGACCGTGGTCACGGGCGCCGCCGGACTACTGCTGGCAAGCCTGGCGCTGTTTCCGTTGCTGGGCAAGGAGTTCATGCCGCAAATGCAGGAAGGTTCGATCATGTGGCGGGTGACTTCGATCCCGTCCACCTCCCTGGAACAGTCAATCGAAATTTCCAAGGACATTGAGAATGCTCTGTCGAAGTTTCCCGAGGTCATCACCACGGTGGCGATGATCGGGCGTGCCGAGAAGGGCGAAACGGTCGATGTGAACTACATGGAGATCTATACCGAGCTCAAGCCCGAGAAGGAGTGGTCCGGCGGCCGCGACATCGAGGAACTCGCTGTCGCAATGCGCGAACGACTTGAAGTGGTTGTCCCCACGGCCGTCGTGGGATTCACGCAGCCGATTCAGATGCGTGTCGAGGAACTGATTTCGGGCGTGCGCGCAACCCTTGCCGCCAAGATTTATGGTGAAGAACTGACGGAACTCGATCGCTTGAGCGAGGAAGTGAAGGATGTCATCGCCAATGTGGACGGTGTCGCCGACCTGTCGCTGGAAGCCAAGGTCGGTAAGCCGCAGATCCGCATTGAGGTGAAACGGGACCAGCTGGCCCGATTCGGGATGAATGCCGACGATGTCCTGTCGGTTGTGCGCACCGGCATAGGCGGCGAGCCCGTGTCGACCCTGATCGACGGCGTGCGCCGCTTCGATATCACGGCCCGGCTCGATGACGCCTCCAAATCGTCGGTGCAGTCGATCCAACGGATCGCGCTGAAGACCAGCGGCGGCGCCATCGTGCCGCTCTCGGCGGTGGCCGATGTCAGCCTTGCCGAAGGCTATTCCTTCATCCGTCGGGAGCAACTGCAGCGTTACGCGGTGATCCAGATGGACGTGCGCGGCCGGGATGTTGACGGGTTCGTGCGTGATGCCAACGCGGCCATCGAGAACAGGATCGATCTGCCGCCGGGCTACTGGATCGAATGGGGCGGCGCCTTTGAGAACCAGCAGCGCGCGCTCACCCGGCTATCGATCATCGTGCCGCTGACGATCTTCTTCATATTTGTGCTGCTCTACACCGCGTTCAACTCGGTGAAGTACGCCACGCTGATCATCGCCAACGTGCCGTTTGCCACCATTGGCGGCCTGATCGCGCTGTTTATCACCGGCCAATACGTCTCAGTGCCATCGGCCATCGGTTTTATTGCGGTCTTTGGCGTTGCCATGCTGAACGGCATCGTGTTGGTGAGTTTCATCAATGAATTGCGGGACAAAGGCCTGTCGGTGCATGACGCCGTGCGCCAGGGCGCCGAGCTGCGCCTGCGACCGGTATTGATGACGGCCAGCGTCGCAATTCTCGGCCTGGCGCCCATGTTGCTGTCCACCGGAGTTGGCGCTGAAACCCAACGGCCCCTTGCGTCGGTGGTCGTGGGCGGGCTCATTACTTCTACTTTGCTGACGCTGGTTCTGCTTCCTGTGATTTATGATTGGATTGAGTCGCGTTCCGAGCGAACTTACAATCGGTAGGATTACAGCGACTCATGCTGTTGCTTGGCTTGGGAGAAAACACCATGAGCGACAAAGTCGAAAAGGGGCGCACTAAAGCCGCGCCTTTCATTCCAGCGGATACGGACTCTGCCATCTTCCTGGGTAACCCGCATATCGACAACCTGATGTCGGCGGTAATCGCGCTCGGGTCGGAGATCTGGGCCGGCCGCCAGCGCATGCGCGTGCTAGAGCGCCTTCTGGAAACCGAGGGCAAGGTCACCGCCGGCATGATTGAGGCCTATGTTCCCTCGGACGCCGAGAAAGAGGCGTGGGAGGCGGAGCGCATGGAAATGGTCGAGCGGGTATACAGCGTCCTTTCGCGCGACACGTCGAACGCTCGTCCGTTCGGCGAAGAACGCCAGTTCGAGGAGGTAGCCGACTATGATTAATCGCCGATCCTTAATGGGTTTGTTCGCCGGCATGGCATCCCTGGTGGCGGCGCCGTTCGCAAGCCGCTCTGCGCGGGCCGATCTGCCGCCCCCACCAAAGCTGCCCGAAAGTGTGCCGGGCACGCTAGCGCCCCGGGGGCGCAACGGACGCATGGAGCGCCTGCCCGAAATCGACCTGGAAAGCAGGATGGATTTCCTGATGTCGGTCCGCACCTTTGCCAACCAGACCATGAGCGAAGCCGCCGGCCGGCGGGCGAACGATATTCTGGCCAGCAAGGGCATTTCGCCGGAGGCGGAGCTGCCGCTGCAAGAGGCCATCGCGCTTTTGGAAGACGATCCTGTAATAGGCGCCAGAACCCGAACGTGGATGTCGGTGCAGCAATTGTCATGGAACAACATCAAGACCGAGTGCGAGGACAACGCGGACACCTATCTGCGCGAGATGGAAGCGGTCGACAACCGGGGGCCCGGAACCCTGGAATTGAACCCGGACCTCGAGATGCCCGATTACACCCGCCACGAGATCCATATCCAGCCGGGCGGCTACGTGGGCAACGACTTCGCCGGGCACATGTACGACTACGGCACCAAAGGCTTCTATACCGGACGCAACGAACAGGATGCACTGCACATGACGGCTGCCCTCGGTCTGCCGATCCCGGCGGACGGCAAGGTCAAACGCATTCTCGACATCGGCACCGGTATCGGCCAGTTGGCCATGGCGCTCAAGGAGCGTTTCCCGGATGCGGAAGTGTGGGGGCTCGATGTGGGCGGCCCAATGGTGCGTTACGCTCACCTGCGCGCGGTGGAAAGGGGGCAGGATGTCAACTTCGCCCAGCGCCTGGCCGAGGACACACGGTTTCCCGACAACTACTTCGACCTGGTGACCAGCTACATCATGTTCCACGAAGTCTCGCCCAAGGGCACGAAGGACATCGTCAACGAGGCCTACCGCATCACGCGCCCCGGTGGAATTTTCTACCCCATAGACTTCAATCTGAAGTACCCACGTCCCCGCACGGCATACGGACAGTACCGCCGCTGGTGGGACCACCGCTGGAACAACGAGGTGTGGACCATCAAGTACCGCACCAACGGGCTGCAGGACCTCATCCGGTCCGCCGGTTTCGATCTCAACGAGGAGGGGCCAGTCGCCCTGCCGCGCTTCGGCGTGATGAACGCCACCAAGCCGGCCTAGCGTGCGCTGATTTTGCGCGGAGACTTCTGCCCTTGTGCTCGCCGAAGATAGAGGACTGTGAACGAAGTGCGTTGACTTGGCGCTCCGGCAGGGTATTTATCGCGCTGGCGTTAATGTTTATCGTCAGCAAGGCTCATCCTGACACTCCGTTGACAGATATAGAGGGGGATGCGGCGCCGTACCTCCTCGTCGAACCCCAGTATCCTCCTGAGGCTCTGAGGGATGGCATAGAGGGTTACGTAGAGCTTGAGCTGCTCATCGGTACCGATGGCTCTGTCTTGCGCGCGAGGATAACCGAGTCTTCTCCAGGCTGTGTTTTCGAGGTAAATACCTTACGGGCTGTTCGACTCTGGAAATTCAAGCCGCGGGTGGTCGATGGCGTGACTGTGAACCGCTGGGCCGAAACCAGGATAGTGTTTCAATTGAATGACCGAAGAAGCCCTACAGCCGAGAAGCCTGCAGCAATGGATGGCGACATACTAGTCGAGATTCCGCTAGTCGAGATTCCGAAAGCTGAAGATCTACCACTTGAAGAAGCTGTGCCAATCCTCTTGGTAGAACCAATGTACCCGCGTATCCAATGCGTGAGGGCTAGTGCCAATGCCGACGTCAAGGGTTATGTGGAGTTCAAAGTCCTCATCAGTACGGGCGGCAGTGTGCGCAAACTCTGTGTCATCGAGAATACGCTGAGTCCTCTGTTCGAGCGTCCCGCTGCCAATGCCCTCAGGCAATCGAGATTCAATCCGTTGTTGCACAATGACGTGCCGATTGAGCGATGGGCCAGTGCCCGCATCGCATTCGACTACTCAAGGGACTAGATGCCCCTTGTCGCCTTTCGGCCATGTGCTTGAGGTTTCGACATTACCGCGGAAGCAGAGGCGGTTAATGACCGGGTAGCGTTCCAGATCCAGTTCAAAAGCCTCGCGCGATCCTGGCGAGCGCCTTGGCGAAGAAATCGTGGTGGAAGAAGTTCGTCGACGGCTACCAGATGAGCTACTGCGATTCCTACCCGCTCAAGATGCTGGCGCCGGACTCCGAGACCGAAATTCAGGCGCTGCTGAAAAAGAAGATTGCGCTCCACCCCATGCGAGGTTGGACGGATCAGCTAGAACTTCAAAACGGAGGCTGGGAAGGCCTTCCCCGCACCTTCATTCATTGCGTAGGCCAGGAGTACTCGATGTCGAGCGAAACGATGGCGGGCCCGGCGCATGATCAGACTTACGGGGAAGGCGAGCTTCAATTACCGCCACGGGAATCCGGCGAGCCGACGCACATGCGTTTCTGGAGATCAGCGCTGCAGACAAGTTCTCCAGCAACGAACTCTGGCTCGCATTCGTCAACCGGATAGCTTATTTCTTCCCGGAAAGAGTCATGAAACAAGAGATCGTCGAAATCGCACTCCGAGGCGCCCGTGTCTTGAACCCGTGACCATGGCGACTCACCCAAGACTCAGCGGTCACCAGGCAAAACCCCCCAGTGCATCGGGAAACAAGCACAAGTGCAAATGCGAGCCCTTTCGATCAATTGTCTTCGATGAGTCGGTTGATCTGATCTTCCCTCCATAGGCTGGTCCATTAGGGTTGAGAATTTTCCTGATCTTTGGCTGTCTAACCCCATACCACGGAGGGCCTCTGATGCCGATTGGCGCGCCCGTGGGGCTGGTGTCCGGGTTGTCCGGTTGACTCCTTAAGTGTCACCCCAATACTGTCCCAATGCCCGTCTGTCCTGAACGAGAGATTGACAAAAGGTCGCACTTAGTGTTGCAATAGAGGATGATGTAAGGCGTACTCAGGATGAGTTGTGCAGACTTTCAAGACGAAGGCTTTCGCCCGTATCGCGGATCGCGAGGGACTGAGGGATGCTGCCTTATGCGAAGTGGCCCGACGCGTGCGAGCGGGTGCGATCGACGCTGACCTCGGCGGCGGCGTCATCAAGCAGCGCATCGCCCGGCAGGGAGGTGGCAGATCGGGAGGAATCCGCGCCATCATGCTGTTCCGGCGCGGCAAACTGGCATTTTTCGTCTATGGATTCGCCAAGAGTAGCCGGAAAAACCTCCGCCGAGACGAACTTAAGGCATACCGGAGGCTTGCGGACGAAATGCTAAATCTTGCGGGGGCGAGCCTGGAAGCTGCCTTGGCGAATGGAACAATTGTCGAGGTGACATGCGATGACTAAGAGATACAAAAGCGAGGCCTTGGCAGCCGCGCACGAGGTGGCGCTAGGGTTGCACGACGCAGGGGTTATGCCGAAACAGACCATGCGGACCTTTGACGAAATGTGCCTCACGCCGGTCGAGGAAATAACCGCGGAGGAAATTCGTGCGCTACGGCTCCGCGAGCATGCGAGTCAAGCAGTCTTCGCGCGCTACCTCAACGTGAGCACAGGCTTGGTGAGCCAATGGGAGCGAGGCGAGAAGCGGCCTCGGGGCGCCTCCTTGAAGCTATTGACGCTGGTTGCAAAGAACGGCCTGAGTGCCGTGGCGTGAAGACTCAAAGCGGCGGTTTTCCTGGCCCGCGCTAATCCTCAATGAGGCGCCAGCTTATCGTCAATATCTTCAAAGCCCGCGCGTAAACCGATGGTTTGGCCAACCTTGAATTTGATCGGGCGGTGCATCGTATCCACCCAGAAATTTGAGTGCGTTTCGTATCCCTCGCCGACACCGTCCAGCGAACCTTTCTCATCAAACACAAAATGACGAACGACGATCTCTGATCCATCAGCGCGAGTAACCCTGGAATCCCGCAAATGATCAATGCTGACAACGACGTCGAATGACCTCATATCCTGGTTCAACACGAAAGCCATCCAGCGAAAATCCTGCACTCCCGCCCTGTCGGTGTCATAGCGTCGCGACATTGTGAATTGCGGTATAGCACCCGGCATCATATCCATCAAACAACCTGGCGGGCACTCTCCCTTATACGTCACCCGTTCGCCGGACTCGTATGCAACCGACATGGTGGCTGCATCGGCGTCTCTTGCCAAAGTCACTTCAAACGCACGCTCAGCATGCTTTCCCCAACCTATTGCGCTTATGGCCTCTTCGTCGGCGTCATAGTCCCAGCGCGCCTGAACATCAAAGCTGCCATCAGCAGCGGTCACAACGCTGACAATCGTCCGGCCCCCATCTGCGCGACGAATAACCTCGAATTCTTCACTACTAATGGGTTGACCCTTGCGGGATACATTCACTACACCGCTGTCGATCACCTGGTCTCCCGGGGACGGCAGGTACAAGCGAGGATCAACGATATCGGCAAACGCGCTTGCCATTGCCAAGGCGCTTGCCGCGAGAAATCCGAACAGCTCTTTCATTCCTTGTATCTCCGGCCAGGTTACGGGGAGAATCAAAACAGACTGACGGTCCGTTTCGTGGTGTTTGATTTATAAGACTTTTCTGTTTCAGTTAAGTGGGTCGTGCAGGAATCGAACCTGCGACCAACTGGTTAAAAGCCAGATGCTCTGCCAACTGAGCTAACGACCCGTGGGCGGCAATTGTAGCCGCGAAGGTGATTCGGCTCGAGCGTGCTGTGGCAGCCCCTGGCGACTACCCGGATGGGGGATCCTTTTGCAGAAACGGCAAAGCGTTGCGCCAGGCCCCAACCTTGTAGGTGATGGCGTTCAGGACCGTGAAGGTCTTGTTGATCGCGTTTTCGCCAACAGCGCATTCGGCCAGCACCGAGGCGCTGTCCTGCCGACAGATCATGTAGGGCCCGCCGGGCGGGATGGGCTCAGTTTGTAAAAAGAGGATGCCGTATTCGCCGCCGGGCCGATTCCACAAACCGGGGGTGCGCGAAATGGTGTAATGGATTCCGGAAGCGCGCAGCGCAGCTTCGCCTTTGGCCTTGGCATCCATCGAGGGACGGAGTTCCTCGGGCATTTCGCTGGCGGGCGAACGGCCGGCAGACGAAAGCAGCACGAAGCGCCTTACGCCTGCCTGTCTGGCCAGATCCGCCGTATCCGCAACACCTGTGTGATACACGTCGTACAGCGCGCTGACTTCGACTTGGGAGAAGGTCACGCCCACCGCATACACCAGCGCATCCACGTCCTCAAGCGCCGCGCGTAGCGTTTCCGGTTTGCGCACATCAGCGCTGATCCAAACCACGCCGTCTCGCAGGGGCTGCTGGCCAGCGCTCCTGGAAATACCGCGCACCGCATGGCCGCGCGCAGTGAGATCATCGACAACATGCTTACCGGTGCGCCCGGTTGCCCCCAAGACGGCAATGGTGAGCGGGTTTTCGTCGGGGGCTCGCGCCGAACCGGCGGCGCCTGAAAGTCTGGCGCCGAGGAGGCCGGACGAACCCAGGACAAGACCGTTCATGATGAGGGTGCGACGTGTGGTCATGGCAGTCGCGCCTGCGGTGCTAGCGTGAGCGAGCCTCGATCTGGGCCAGGCGGATGGTTGCCAGATTAGCCGAATCGGCGCCGGCGAAGTCCTGGCGTACGCGTTCCAGCGTCTGCATCGCAGCGGCGGTATCGCCCAGCTCATCCTGGGTATATCCGAGCTTGAGGAGCGCGTCCGGAAGCTTGTTGGAGTCGGGGTAATCCGAGACCACCCGGGAGAATTCCGCGCCTGCCTCCGCGTAGAGCCCCTGGACGTAGTAGGTTTCGCCCAACCAGTAGCGCGCATTGGCCGCCAGGCCCCCCGGAGAATCCGCCTCAAGGTAGCGGACAAACTCTGCAGCGGCGGCCTGGTACTGTCCCTGGCCAAGGAGGTCTCGGGCCTGCTCATAATTTTGCTGGCTGCCTGCGGCAATCCCGGGTTCGCCGGTTCCCGCCGGCTGCTGTCCGGGCGCCGCGCCGGCGCCCTGGTTGGCTGCGCCGGCCGGACCTCCAGGCTGCGCTTCCGGGGCCTGCGGGCCGACCGGCACAATCGAAAAGCCTCCAGCCTCGAGCGCCGCCAGGCGCTCTTCCAGCGCTGCAAACTGGCTTCGCCGCAACTCCGCATTCTGTTGCAGGTCCTGGTCAAGCAGCTCTACTGCGTCGCGCAGCGCCTTTATCTCGCGCCGTAACTCATCCTGCGCGTTGATCAGGGCTACGACGTTGTCGGCACGAATCTGTCCTTCCAGAACGCCGACCCGGGTCTCCAGTTCGGCCAGCACGTCGCGGTCGCGACGCCGCTGCGCATCGGCCGGCGCCGCCAGCGTGACGCCGAGTGCCAGCGCTACCGCCAGGACCGGCCATCTTGTCTCATTCATACAACAACTCCACGCGGCGGTTCCTCGACCAGGCTACCTCATTGGCGCCGCCCGCCACCGGCTTCTCCTCACCGAAGCTTACCGCGGTCCATTGCCCACTGCCCGCTCCCAGCGCCGTGAGGGCTTGAGCTACGGCATTCGACCTTCTGGCCCCAAGGGCCAGGTTGTATTCCGGCGTTCCGCGTTCATCGGCATGACCCTCAAGCCGCACGCCACGGCCAGGATTCGCGGCCAGCCAGGCGCCGTGTGCCTGGAGGACTTCGCCGTATTCCGCGCGAATGGTGCTGCGGTCGTAGTCGAAATAGATTACCAGCGTGCCTGAAGGGCCGCCCAGCCATTCTCCGGAAGCGCCCTGCCCGGGTTGCGCCGGCGTCCGAAGTCCAGGCCTGTTGATTACCGTACCGGTCGCCGTCGCACCGCCTCCGGCCCCTGCGGTTGAAGCGCCGCCGGAGGGCGCCGCCGGCCCGCCTGCTTGATCCACGCCCGGCTGTGGACGCGCGGAGCTGGAGGAAGTCTCGCAACCCGCCAGGACTACGGCCAGCAGGACCACAAGACAGGCATTCGTTTTGCTGAAGAATTTCATGTGTTCACCTTTGATGGTTACTTCGGGTTTGCTGGGAGCGAGGACGTCTCGTCCTCGTCGAGGGCGGGACGCCCTCGTTCCCAGAGTTAATTCGTTTCATAGGGCCCCCAGGCGGGTTCACGCAGGAAGCCTTCGGGCGCGCGCAGCAGGCGCAGCACGCCGCTGTCGATGAAATACACACCCAATCCCCGGCCGGCAGTCGTTCCGGCCGCGAAGATCACCGCACGGCCGTTCGGGGCGAAGCTCGGTGATTCATCCAGGGGCCCGTTCGTAAGCAAGCGCAGTGAATCGTCCCGTGGATCCAGCAGGCCGATCCGGAAACGCCCGTCCTGCTGGTGGACCAGGGCCAATTGCCTGCCCGCCGGCTGCACCCGCGGACGCGCGTTGTAGCTGCCGGTAAAACTCACTCGGCGCGCTCGCCCGCCGCCGGACGGAATGACGTACACCTGCGGGCCGATCCCGCGATCCGAAGTGAAATACAACTCGCCCCCGTCGGCGGAGAATTCCGGCTCGGTCTCGGTTGCGGAATGCCGCGTCAAACGTAGCGGCTCTCCTCCCGCAAGCGGATAGATGTAGATGTCACTGTTGGCCCCGACGTTCCGGGCAACCGCCAGGGACTTGCTGTCCGGGGACCACGCGGGAGCGCTGCTGGTCACCCGGTCCGGCGTCAGGGGGCGGCGCTGGCCGGTCGCCACCTCCTGCACGAACACCTCGGCATAACCGGCTTCAAACGAAACGTAGGCGATCTGCGAACCATTCGGCGACCAGCTCGGCGACATGATGGACTCCGTGGAACGCAGCACAACGATCGGATTCTGGCCGTCTGCGTCCGCCACCACCAGCCTGAATTCCTCGCGATCGGGGGCAACCTGCACGTAGGCCAGGCGCGTAGAGAAAGCTCCCGGTGCACCCGTGAGTTGTTCGTATACGAGGTCCGCTACTCGATGGGCCGTGGCGCGCAAACCTTCACGCGTAGTTCGCAGCCGGTAGGCAAGCAGAGACTTCCCCGCATACACGTCCACCAGATCGAACTCGACCACCATTTCGGTCTCGCTGCCGGTCACCTGCCCCATCAGCACGGCTTCCACGTCCATGATGCGCCAGTTGCCCAGGCGCATATCGGCGAAGCGGGTGGGCCGCGTGATCATCAGCTCGCGCCCCAGGGGTTCAAACTGCCCGGTCCGTTCCAGATCGGCTTCGACGATTCGCGCCAAGTCTTCGGGCAGGCCCAAGGTTATTTTCCATTCGAACGGGATCACGGCGATGGGTATCGCCCGCTGGGTGGAGCGGGTGATGACCACGTCGAGCTGCGCCGAGGCGGTGAGCGGGAGGAGCGCCAGGAAGCCGAGGATGATCAATTGGGAGTGACGGCGTGTTCGCGCTCGTCGAGGGCGAGACGCCCTCGTTCCCAGGGACGCCCTCGTTCCCGGAGATGCGTGCAGTCGCATCAGTTCGAGTCCGGGGGCGGATAACGTAAGCGCAATTGCCGCTCGAATAGTTCTGGCTCCGGCGGCGCCGGCAATGGCGAAGAGCGGCGAATCGCAGCTTCGATAGATCGGCGATCCGTGTCCGTTCCGTTGAATTGCTCAAAATGGATTTCATCGACCTCATTACCCGGCAGCACGTCCAGCAGCACGACCCATACCAGGTCTTCGCGGGTGGCTGCCGGCCGCACCCAGTTGCTCTCGATTCTTTGCCGAATCCGCGCCTTGTACTCGTCGAGCAGGCCGGAATCAATCATATTTTGGCGCCGCTCTGCCTCCATATCTTTACGAATCTGTTCGGCCAACTCGGCTTCGCGTTTCTTGCGTTCGGTTTCTGCAAGCCGACGTTCGGCTTCCTCGGCCTCCTCGGTCAATTTGCTCGCTTCTTCCTGGGCTATTAGCCGTTCCGCCTCGGCCTTTTGCCGCTCGGCTTCGGCCACCTTGACCCGCTCCTCCTCGGCCTTGCGGTCCCGTTCGATCTGTGCCAGCCGCTCGCGCTCCTTCTCCTGGCGCTCTTGCATCTCCGTGAGTTGGCGGCTGGCCTGGGTCTGCTGCTCGCTGAGGTTTCGCCGGGCCTCCTCCGTCTGCGAACTCAAGGAGCTCAGCTCCCTTTCCCGGCGCTGCTGTTGCTCCTGCTGTTCCTTAATCTGCTTGCGGAGGCGCTCCACCTCTTCTTCCCGTTCAATGACAGCGGCGCGTTCCAGGTCATCGAGACGCTGGATCTCCCGCTTCACCGCCTCGTCGTCCAGCACCACCCCGTCAATGGCAATGGTTCCGAACGCTGGTTCGTCAGGCTGGGTTCGCGCCGTAAAGCCGATCAGCATGAACGCCACCACCGCCACATGCCCAAGCACTGAGTAGGAACAGGGCCGCAACATGGGAATCGGAGGCGCATGCGGATTGGCGCCGGGCGTCCTGGGATTGGCGCCCACACGCAAGGCCTGTATTGCACGCGCAACGAACGCCTTGGGGCGGTCCATCATTCCTCCATCGGAAGCGGCCGCGTTACCAGGCCCACCTTGTCCGCGCCGGCCCGAACCAGAAGCCCCATTACCGTGACCACGTCGCCATACGGCAACTGCTCACTGGCGCGCACCAGTACCGGCGTGTCCGGCCTGCGCTGCAGCACGGCGGCAGTACGTGCCACCACCACCGGGGACTCCAGGGCCTCCTGCGGGTCCTCACCAATGTTCAGGTACATTTTTCCTTCGGCATCAACGGTAAGAACCAGCGGCTTGTTCTCGCGAATCAGGTCCTGGGGCAAAGGCTCGGCGGCCAGCCGCGGCAGGTCCACACGGATACCCTGCGTGAGCAATGGCGCGGTGATCATGAAGATCACCAGCAGGACCAGCATGACGTCGATGTACGGAACGACGTTGATTTCATTGACCAGCTGGCGGCGCTTCACGTTACCTTCCTAAACGCTCAGTTCAAAATCGGTATGGGCGTGCTCGCTCAACAATGTCACGCACTCTTCCCGGTACGCCTGGTAGCGGATTTCCAGGTTGCCCACCCGGTATGCATAACGGTTATAGGCGATTACCGCCGGGATTGCGGCGAACAGGCCCATGGCCGTTGCGATCAGTGCCTCAGCGATCCCCGGCGCCACCAGCGAGATGGTGGCGGATTCAACATTACCCAGAGCCCGGAACGAATTCATGATGCCCCACACGGTCCCGAACAGTCCCACGTAGGGGCTGACCGAGCCGATAGTGGCAAGCCAGGGCAGACCGCGCTCCAGCCGCTCCAGTTCGTTCATCTGCGCCAGGCGCATTTCGCGGCGGCCCACTTCCACCAGACGCTGGGGATCGGTCTTCCCACGCGCGGCCTGGCGATGAAATTCGCGCATTCCGGCCTCGAACACCCAAGCCATACCGGTCGAACTGCGGCTCTTCTTGCGCGAAAGTGCAACAAACAGCGATTCCAGGCTGTCACGCTCCTTGAAAGCCTGTTCAAAATCCCCCAGGTCACGCTCGGCTTTGCTCAGCAGGACCCGCCGCTGAAAGATGATGATCCAGGACACGATCGAAGCCAGCAGCAGCAGCGCCATAACCAACTGCACCGTTAGTGTGGCGCTGACGATCAGGTCCCAGAATTCCATGTTTGTGCTGACTTCACCCACTTTTTCGCCTCAATGTGTTCATAAAACCTTCCTCAATCTTCCAGGCCCTCAAGGAGCGGATTATCACCCCGACTGCCGGGTTTCTTAAGCCCCAATGCCGAGTAGGCCGCGGGCCCCGCAACCCGGCCGCGCGCGGTGCGCAAAACGAAGCCTGCGCGAACCAGAAACGGCTCGTACACGTCCTCGATCGTGCCACGGTCTTCGCCGATTGCAGCCGCCAGCGCGCCGACACCCGCCGGTCCGCCGTTGAAACGCTCCACCAGCACGCCCAACAGCCGGCGGTCCATGCGGTCGAGACCGTTTGCATGCACGTTGTAGAGCTTCATGGCCGCCGCCGCCGTCTCGCCGCTGACGCTTCCATCGGCTCGCACTTCCGCGTAATCGCGCGCCCGCCGCAGCAGCCGGTTGGCCACCCGGGGCGTGCCCCGGGCGCGGCCGGCGAGTTCCGCCGCGCCGTTGCCTGTGCAGGGAATGTCCATAATGCCCGCCGAGCGCAGCACAATGCGTTGCAGCTCTTCCTTGGAGTACAACTCAAGCCGCTCCTGGATCCCGAAACGGTCGCGCAGCGGCGACGAGAGCAAACCAGCGCGGGTCGTGGCCCCTACAAGCGTGAAGGGCTTGAGCTCCAGCCGCATGGTGTGGGCGGCCGGCCCCTCGCCGATAACGATGTCCAGCCGGAAATCCTCCATCGCCGGATAGAGCAACTCCTGCACGACCGGGTTCAGCCGATGTATTTCGTCCACGAACAATACGTCTTTGGCGCTGAGCTGCGTCAGCAAGGCCGCGAGATCGCCGGGCCTCTCCAGTACCGGGCCGGAGGTATGCCTCAAGCTCACTCCCAGTTCGCGCGCAATCACCTGGGCCAGGGTGGTCTTGCCCAGTCCGGGCGGGCCATACAGCAGCGTGTGATCCATCGCCTCGCCTCGCCTGGAGGCTGCGGTCACGCTGATCTGGATGCGTTCCTTGACCTGCTTCTGACCCAGAAATTCCGACATGCGTTGTGGCCTGACGGAGTTTTCCACTGCCTTTTCATCGGCGCGAGGCTGCGCAGAGAGAATCTGCTCCTTATCCATGGCCTCGCTCACGATTCCGACTGCCCTCCGGCTAGCGCTTCGCGCACCAGCTCTTCCACCTTCCGGCCAGCGGGATCGCCGACCTGCTTGAGCATCCGCCCGGCCTCGACCGCGGTGTAGCCCAGTCCGGTCAGTGCCTTGAGCGCCAGGTTGGCTGCGCTGGATTGCCCGTCCGCCGGCATGGTCTCCAAACGGCCCCGCATCTCCACGATCAGGCGGCCGGCGGTCTTGGGACCGATGCCCGGCAGGCGAGTCAGGGCTTTCACGTCGCCGGCCTGCACCTGCTCGGCAAACTCCGCAATCCCACTCTGCGCCACGATATTCAGCGCCAGCTTGGGTCCGATACCGGGTACGCGGACAAGCTCCCGAAACCAGGCGCGGTCGGCGGCTTTCTTGAAGCCGTACAAGGTGAGCTCGTCGTCGCGCTGAACCAACTCGGTGGTCACGCTCAGGGTTTCGCCGATAAGCGGTAATTCCGACAGGTCGCTCAGAGGCATCTGCAGCTCAAAGCCCACGCCATGCACGTCCAGCAGAATGACCGGCGGCTCCACGGCGACCAGCTTTCCGCGCAGCGAACCGATCATGACGCGGCTTTCGCGGTTTGACCGTGCGCCACGCCGGTCCGCAAAGCCATGCGTCGATGGTGCGCATGGCAGATTCCCAGGGCCAGGCCATCCGCTTCGTCCTCGGCCAGTTCGCCGTCATAGTTCAGAAGGCGGGCAACCATGGCCTTCACCTGGTCCTTACCCGCGGCGCCGTAGCCGCAAACGGCCTGCTTGACGCGCCTGGGCGAATACTCGGCGGTCTCGTTCACTCCGGCCATGATCAGCGAGCAAAGGGCGGCGCCGCGCGCCTGGCCAAGTTTGAGCGCGCTTTGCGCATTCTTGTGCATGAATACGGTCTCCAGCGCCGCCGCCTCCACCTCCTGCTGCCGCGCGATTTCACCCAGTTCGGTGAAGATTTTGACCAGGCGTTCTCCCATAGGCTGGCTGCCGGGAAGCACAATGCGCCCGCTGGCTATATAGCGGCTTTCGACACCGTCGCTCTTGATGACGCCCCAGCCGGTAAATCGGGAACCGGGATCCACACCCATAATCCGGACCGGCGCGCTCATTGTTCAGTCAGCCGCCGTCAACCGGTTGCAGTTCGGCGTTGGTCCAAACGTCTTGCACATCATCCAGGTCCTGCAGATACTCAAGCAGTTTGAGCGCCTGTTCGGAACGCTTTGTGTCCAGGGGCGCGTCCATGGAAGCGCGCATCGTGACTTCGGCATTTTCCGCGGGTAGCTCCGCGCCGCGCAGCGCCTCAAGGACGACAGAAAAGTCGCGCGGATCCGCCAGCACTTCCACCGTGCCGTCGTCATCGCTCACCACGTCTTCGGCCCCGCCCTCGATCGCTGCGTCGATTATCGCCGCCTCGTCGCAACCGGGAGAATAGGTGAACACGGCCACTTCGTTGAACAGGTACGCCACTGCGCCGTCGGCGCCCAGGTTACCGCCATGACGGCTGAAAGCGTGCCGCACGTCGGCGACCGTACGGTTACGGTTGTCAGTCAGGCAGCGCAGCAGGATGGCGGCTCCGCCGGCGCTGTAACCTTCATAAGTGACCTCTTCCAGGTCCGCGCCCTCGCCGCCGCTCGCGCCACGGCTAATCGCCCGATTGATGTTGTCCTTGGGAAGGCTCTGGGCGCGGGCTTTCTCGATCGCGAGCCTGAGTTGCGGGTTATTGACCGGGTCCGCTCCGCCCATGCGCGCGGCTACCGCAATCTCTCGCGCCAGGCGTGTAAAGAGCCGACCGCGTTTGGCGTCCTGCCTGCCCTTGCGGTGCTGGATATTGGCCCACTTTGAGTGCCCCGCCATGGGACCCTCATGATACCAGCACCGCCGATCCCTTACGCCGGTAAACTGAGCACTCTTGTCTTTGTCTGCTGGACGGCTTCAGTCGTGCGGCCAGACAAAGTGTTCGGCTACGACTCTGGCGCACCTCCCAATCGCAACAGGGCAACCTCTTGCTGCCGGAATCCCTTGCTAGCCCCCACGTCTGCGGCTATTTCTCAGAACCTGATTGTTGTCCAAACCCAACCTCCTTCGAATCTCTCTCTCGGCTTCCTCCGCCGCCGCGCTTACCCATGCCACATCGTCGTCCCCCGGGAGTATTAGGGCGAGTTCTCTCATTTTGGCTGCGATGAACCGCAGCAAGGATATCGGAACCGTACCGGCCACGGGGTCGTTGATTCCCATTTCAACCAGAACGTGGGCCACCGCTCGTTGAAACGCCTCTGGAAAACTCCTGGCCACTGTGGTCAACTCTTGCCGGAAGCCGCCCAAGCTGGTGGGCCTCTTTTTTTCAACCTCCAAGGCAAATCGAAACACTTCGTCCTTGTGCTGAGCCCCCATTCTCTTGTAAATGCGATAGATCGCGTTACCGACAACGGTATGCGTATCCCGTCCGTAGATCTTCTGACCCTTCGTAAAATCCTTGTTGCCGTACGTCCAATTGCTGTCGTTGTCGCCGCCCATGTGTAGCGCTTCCATCCCGTCAACCAACCCATGCTCTACGTCTCCTGTCCGTTGGGTGACGGCGTGCATGACTTCGTGAACGATCAAAGATTCCGTGAACACGGGGTATTTCCACGGCCCCGTTGTTGGTGGATCCCGATAGTCTTCTCTAATGAGTATTGAATCCTGCTCGCTATCGTATTGCCCATCTGCGCGTCTTCCCTGGACGCGCTCCATTAGATCCGTATCCACGTTGATCAATATGTCAACCTTGCAATCTTCTCCCCCCACGCCCGCAAGGTAGTCCGTTTCGGCCGACGTGCCAATACGCTTGACGTAATCCCGAATCTTGTTGGCATTGTTCCTGATGCCGGTGTAACGGGCTTCTGTGCACTTGTCCCTTTGTCCTGCTGGCGCCACGCAATTGTCCCCGTCAAGTATGGGTTTCCCACCATCAAAAACGCCTTCTCCGCATGATGACCTACTATTTGTTACCATCGTTGATGCATCGCACACGCGGAAGGTCAGTTCCGAGCATCCCGTCGAAGCGACCGCTGGTACGATAAGACTTTTCACGTTGAGAACCTCACCCGTCTCCGCAGCCACCAATACCTCCACACTGAAGGGCGGACCGTATATCGAAACCGGCACACGCCATTCCGCGCGCAATGCATTGCCCGGATCAAGAGCGTAGCGCAACTCCCCAGGCGACGCCTCCATTTTCAAGGGCTCCCCGCGTTCGTCGAACCCAACCCGGCGGGGTTCCGAAAAACGGCGCGCGGCCTCAAGAGCTTTTGCTTCGGCCTCGGCTTGCAAAATAACGATGTTGCCAACCCCCGCCGCTTCTGGATCGAAGAGATCGCCGTAGACGGTGTATACCGCACCGCTGGAGTCGAAAGCCACAGTTCCTCTCGCTTCCGTTGACGTGGCCCGAATCACTTGAACGAAATCCGCGCTGTATCCCCTGGGAAGTCTAACTGTCGACTCGATTTCCAGTTCCAGCAATTCGCCTGCACCAGTATGAGCACGGTGTTGCTGCAGCAAGGCAACGATGCTGTACGGATCGCGGTCTTGCAGAATGGAATCCACGTCCACATACCCGATTTCTCCACGATACAGGTCAAACTTCGTTTTCGCGCCCGATTTGGCGCTATCCCGAACTGGCCCTTCCAATATCAACTGTAACGCCGCATCTGCCTCTTCCCCGCCAGCGGAACCGGTCGCCGCCGCGCCGGCCGAATTATCAGAAAGCGTATCGGCAGGCGCGGTTTCCTTCCTGTCCTCCGCATCGTCAGAATGGCCAGCCAAAAGAACATAAGTCAGAACCGCAAGCGCCGCCAACAACGATACCCCAATCACAGCGAACTTCTTCATTGATCTACTCTCACTCGTTTGAATTTCATTATGTTTCTTTTGGTCCCACAACCATAGCAGAAAAAGTACCCGGAGCGTTGCACTTCAGAGTGGAAGGGGCGTTGTCGTCATCGCCTCCCACATGTAGAGCTTCCATGCCCCGTCAACCAACCCATGCTCTACGTCTCCTGTCTGTTGGGTGACGGCGTGCATGACTTCGTGAACGATCAAAGATCCATTGAACACGGGGTATTTCCACGGCCCCGTTGTTGGTGGATCCCGATAGTCTTCCCTTATGAGTATTGCATCGTGCTCGCTATCGTATTGTCGAGGAGCTAAGTATGTCTTTCCAAGAGGGCGGGACGCCCTCCCTCCCGGCTCAGCGGTTGATGGCGTGGATTGCGCGCTTGTCGACGGACAGCGCTGCCTCGTGGAGCGCTTCGCATAGGGTCGGATGGCCGTGGACGGTTCGCTGCAAGTCTTCGGTGCTCGCTTCGAACTCCATCGCCAGTACCGCCTCCTGGATCAGCTCGCCGGCCATCGGACCGACGATATGGACGCCCAGGATCGCGTCCGAATCCGGGTCCGCAATGAACTTCGCCAACCCCGCGGCCTGCGCCATCGCCTTGGCTCGGCCATTGGCCGCCATATTGAATGCGCCCACCTTGTACGGCTGGCCGGATTCCTGTAGCTCGTCCTCGGTCTTACCCACCCAGGCGATTTCCGGCGAGGTATAGATCACCGACGGAATCGCCCCGTAATTCACTTCCGCCGACCGCCCGGCAATGATTTCCGCAACCATCATGCCTTCCTCGGACCCCTTGTGCGCCAGCATCGGCCCGCGAACCAGGTCGCCGACCGCCCAGACACCGTCGGCACTGGTGCGGCACTGCTCATCCACCTGCACATGGCCCCTTTCGGTCAGCACCACACCGGCGTTCTCGTCGATCAATCCATGGGTAGCCGGCACCCGGCCGACCGCTACTACCAGCCGGTCCACGGTGATGTGATGATCACCTTCCCGGTCGCTGAAGCGAACTTCGACCTGGTCGCCAACACGCCGGGCGCTCTCCACGCGGGCGCCCAGGCGCGTATCCAGCCCCTGGCGCTTGAACTGCCGCTGGGCCTCGCGGGCCACCTGGCTGTCGGCCATGAACAGGAAACGGTCCATGGCCTCCAGGATGGTGACTTCGGAACCGAGCCGGTTCCAGACGCTGCCCAGTTCCAACCCGATCACGCCGCCACCGATAACGCCCAGTCGCGGCGGCGGGCGTTCGAACTCAAGCGCTCCTTCCGAATCCACGATGTACTCACCGTCGAATTGGGCGATCGACAATTCCACCGAGCGGGATCCCGCAGCCAACATGACATGCTCAGCGTGGAGCACATACGGATCGCCGTCATGCGGCGTGACTTCCACCTCGCGGCCGGCCAGCAGGCGGCCCCGGCCGGCAACGCCGGTCACGCCATTGGCGCGAAACAGCGAATTGATGCCGGAGGTCAGCTGGCGAACAATGCGGTTCTTGCGATCCTGCATCGCCTTGAGATCCAGCTTCGTCTCCGAGATCATGATGCCGTGACCTGCGAACTCGGATTGCGCCCGGTGATAAAGCTCGGACGACTCAAGTAATACCTTCGATGGAATACAACCGGCATTAAGGCAGGTGCCTCCCAAAGCGGCCTTGCCCTTCTCGTCTCGCCAGTCGTCCACGCAGGCCACTGACATGCCAAGTTGCGCCGCGCGAATCGCCCCGACGTAACCAGCGGGTCCACCACCGATTACGATTAAGTCATATTTATCAGTCATCTATATAATATATCTCAACTATGTATCAAGAATAAGACGGGCCGGTTCTTCGATCACTTTCTTCACCGTCGTCAAGAACAACACGGCTTCTCGGCCATCCACGATCCGATGGTCGTAACTCAGCGCCAGATGCATCATCGGCCTCGCAACAATCTCTCCATCCACCACCACGGCACGCTGCTCGAAACGGTGCATTCCCAGGATGCCGCTTTGCGGAGGATTCAGAATCGGGGTGGACATCAATGATCCGAACACACCGCCGTTGGTGATCGTGAAGGTTCCGCCGGTCAACTCATCCAGCCCAATGGTCCCGTCGCGCGCCCGTGAAGCGAAGGCGCCGATGGTCTGCTCAACTGTGGCGAAACTCATCCTGTCGGCATCACGCAATACCGGCACTAGCAGCCCCCGGTCGGTGGAGACCGCAACCCCGATGTCGTAATAGTCGTGGTAGATGATCTCGTCGCCTTCTACGCTGGCATTCACCACCGGGTATCGCTTTAGAGCGGCAACGCTGGCCGCCACGAAAAAACTCATGAACCCCATGCGCACGCCATGCCGGGACTCGAAAGCGTCGCCGTGGCGGCGGCGCAGGTCCAGAACTGCGGTCATGTCCACATCGTTGAAGGTGGTCAGCATGGCCGCTTCGCGCTGCGACTCCACCATTCGCTGGGCGATTCGCGCCCGCAAGCGGCTCATGGTCTCCCGGCGCTCCTGGCGCGCGGTCTGAGGCGCCCCGGCCGGGGCTTCAACGCTCTCGCCCTCATCAACTCCCGCGGTTTCCGGCTCTTCCACCCGCGCTGCCGTGGCCACACCTGAAGCGCTGCTCAGCACCGCCAGAACGTCGCGCTTGAGTACCCGGCCCTTCCTGCCAGTGCCCTTGATGGAGGAAATATCGAGATCATGCTCTTCCAGGAGCCGCCGAACCGCGGGCGATACCGCCACCGACTCTTGCGCCGGCGTGGATTCGCCCGTGCTGTCGGCGCCATTGCTCGCGCCGCTGGACTCGGCCGCCTCAGAAGCCCCTGCTCCGCTGCCGTCGGACGGTTCAATCGTGGCCAGCGGGGCGCCCGCGTTCACAACGGCGCCGGTTTCCGCCAGGATTTTCTCCAGCACGCCGTCCACGGGCGCCGGAACTTCCAGCACGACCTTGTCGGTTTCAAGGTCTGCGAGGTTTTCATCCTGCGTTACGGTTTCTCCGGCTGACTTGTGCCAGACCAACACCTTGGCGTCGGCCACGGACTCCGGTAATTCCGGCGTTCGGATTTCGATCGTAGTCATGCTCTAAGACACCCTTCTGTCACGGTTCAGTACCTGCTCAACCACTGCGTACTGCTGCAGGCGATGCAGTTGTATGGATCCGGGGGCCGGAGATGCCGCGCCGGCGCGCCCCATGTAGTTCAATTGTTGTTTCTTGCCCAGGGAACGGTCCAGCCGGGCCCGCACGTGATACCAGGCGCCCTGGTTCTTCGGCTCTTCCTGCGCCCACACGATGTCCTCAACATCGGCGTATTTCTCAAGCAGCTTGCGGCACAAGTCGTGCGGGAACGGGTAGAGCTGCTCGATGCGCGCAATCGCCACATCGCTTACCTCGCCTTCGCGGCGTGCGTCAAGGAGATCGAAATACAGCTTGCCGGTGCACAGCACCAGGCGCCTTACTTTCCCCAGGTCATCGATTTCGTCAGTGACCGGCTGGAAACGGCCCTCGCTAAGAGCGGAAATCGGTGTGAACGACAGCTTGTTGCGCAGCAGGCTCTTGGGCGTCATGACCGCCAGCGGAACCCGTGCCTGGTTGGTCATTTGCCGGCGAAGGAGATGAAACATCTGGCCCGGTGTGGAGGGCACGCATACGCGCATATTGCTCCCGGCGCACAACTGCAGGAACCGCTCCAGGCGCGCAGAAGAATGCTCCGGCCCCGCGCCTTCCTGTCCGTGCGGCAGAAACAGGGTCAAGCCGGACATCCGTCCCCACTTGGTCTCGCCCGAGGCGATGAACTGATCGATGACCACCTGCGCGCCGTTGCAGAAGTCGCCGAACTGCCCTTCCCAGATCGTCAGGCAGTCCGGATCGGTGGTCGAATAACCGTACTCGAAACCCATCACTGCTTCCTCGCTGAGCAGCGAATCGGTGATGGTGAAGGCGCCGCGCTTGGGCGCCACGTCATCCAGCGGCGAGTAGGCACGCCCACTGTGCTGGTCAATCAGCGCGGCGTGGCGGTGAAAGAAGGTACCGCGGCGGCTGTCCTGTCCGGTGAACCGCACCCGGTAGCCGTCGCGCAGCAAGCTGCCGTACGCCATCAGTTCGGCGAATCCCCAGTCCATGTCCAGTTCGCCGCGCGCCATCTGCAAGCGGCCGGCTACGACTTTCTCCACTCGCGAGTGCACATTGACCCCTTTGGGAACGGCGCCAAGCCGCTCGCCGAGCTCGCTGACCTGCCGCGGATCAATTGCGGTTTCCACGTGTTCGTTTGGATCGGCTCGCCGGTAACTGTCCCAATCGACGGTGAATTCGTTGCCGATCAGGCCCACAGACGCTTCCGGCAAGGGATCTCCAGCGTCCAGGCGACTCCGGTAGTCGGCTTTCTGCGCTTTTGCTTCCTTCTCTGAAACGACTCCCTGCTCGGAGAGTTGTCCCGCGTACTGCTCCAGCGTGGTGGGATGGTTGCGGATGCGTTGGTACATCAGCGGCTGCGTGGCGGCCGGCTCGTCAGCTTCGTTGTGGCCGTGGCGCCGGTAGCAGACCAGGTCCACGAACACGTCCTTTTGAAACGCCTGGCGGTACTCCAGCGCCAGCCGGGTAGCGAAAACGCAAGCCTCCGGCGAATCGCCGTTCACGTGCAGGACCGGCGCCTCGATCATCTTGGCCACGTCGCTGCAATAGGGCGTGGAACGTGCATCCTCGGGATCGCTGGTGGTAAAGCCGATCTGGTTGTTGATGATCAGGTGCACGGTCCCACCTGTCGCGAACGATCTCGCCTGGGAGAGTTGCAGGGTCTCGGCCACCACGCCCTGCCCTGCGACGGCTGCATCACCGTGAATCAATATTGGCAGGATTTCATCGCCCTGGCTGTCCCGCCGACGGTCCATGCGCGCCCGCACCGAGCCCAGCACCACGGGGTTGACGATCTCCAGGTGAGAAGGATTGAAAGCCAGCACCACGTGCACCAACCCGCCCGGCGTGGTCACGTCGGAAGAAAAGCCCATGTGATATTTCACGTCGCCGTACTTGCCCGACAAGGGTTCCGCCTCGCCGGCAAACTCGGCATACAGGTCCTGCGGCGCCTTGCCCAGCACGTTCACCAGCACGTTGATGCGCCCACGGTGCGCCATTCCCACCACGATTTCCTGCAATCCCTTGGCGCCTGCCTGCTGGATCAGGTCGTAGAGCATCGGGATGAGGCTGTCTCCGCCTTCCAGCGAGAAGCGCTTCTGTCCGGCGTAACGGGTGTGCAGGTAGCGCTCCATGCCCTCGGCGGCAATCAACTCGCGCAGGATCGCCCGCTTGTGGGCAGCCGGGGGCGGCCTGGCCAACATGGCCGCTTCTACCCGGTCCCGAAGCCAGAGACGTTCACGGGCACGCGAAACGTGCGCCATTTCCACCCCGATCGGCCCGCAATAGACCTGCTCCAGCTGCTCCCGGATAGTGCGTAGCGGCAAGGCCTGGCTTGCCATGCCACCGAACCGTCCGGTATCGAACACCGTGTCCAGGTCCGCCTCGCTCAGTCCGGCTAGCTCAAGCTTCGGAGCCACGCTGCGGAGGTTGGGATTCAACTGAAGCGGATCGACACGCGCGGCGCGATAGCCGCGCAAGCGATATAGCTGTATCAGCCGCACCACCGCACCCTGGCGGGAGGCTGCGGGACGAGTTGCTGTAGCAGTGGCGGCGGCGCGTCCGTTTCCTTGAGGGGCTGCGCCCCCATTGGGCAGACGGGTCGGCAGGGGGCGGCCGGCTTCTATGCTCTCGAAAAGGTCGCGCCAGTGCGGCGCCACGTCCCCCGGATTCGCCTGCCAGGCCGAATACAGATTGAACACATAAGGAGCGTTGCTCGCGAAGAGCGGCGACTCGAGATAGGCGCGTTCGATTCGGCCAGTCATTGCTCAAAGCATTGTATAGCGCAGGGGCCTTGTGTCGGGGACAATACCTAATCCATGAGTGAAGGAGGAATCTCAATCGTGGCGCCGGCCCATGGCGAGGCCGATAGCCTGCCGGCTCTGATCCGTAGCGTTGCCAAAGCGTTTGTCACCCATGAGCAGTGGGAACTGATCGTCGTGGACGACGGCAGCCGGGACGACAGCATCGCGGTGCTGGCGGACCTGCTGAACGAGTATCCGGCCTTGCGTGTAGTTCGGCACACCGCACAACGGGGTCAGAGCGCTGCGATGTGCACCGGGGCTGACGCTGCACGCCATGCGTGGCTGGGATTCCTCGACGCGGACGGACAGAACGATCCCGCTGATTTGGCCAGACTCTACGACCAAATGCTCAAAGCCGGAGAAAGCGCGCCCGGAATGATGATGGGACGTCGGCTCAATCGCCGCGATAGTTGGCTGACGAGAGTTTCCTCACGAGTGGCCAACGCTTTACGCGCAGCATTGCTTCAAGATCACACGCCGGACACGGGCTGCAGCCTGAAAGTTCTGGCGCGGCGGGATTTTCTGGCCCTGCCGCGATTCGATCACATGCACCGCTTTCTGCCGGCGCTATTGCTGCGGCACGGATTGCAGACTATTTCACGACCCGTGGCGCACTATCCGCGCCGCGCCGGGCGTTCAAAATACGGCCTGGGCAACCGGCTCTGGGTAAGTATTGCCGACCTGTTGGGCGTTTGGTGGCTCTGCCGCCGCCGCTTCAGACCCGAAAGTTCCGAGGAGATACGAAACGATGAATGAAATGTTTGAGCAATGGCTGGCGCTACCGACCGTGGACCTGGTCTGGCTTGCTGTCGGCTTCGGGGGGCAGGCCCTGTTCGCGTCACGGTTCCTGTACCAGTGGATCGTCAGCGAGCGCGCCGGCCGCAGCCACATCCCGCGCGCTTTCTGGTACCTGAGCCTGGCCGGCGGACTTACGCTGCTCAGCTACGCCATCCATCGGGCGGATCCGGTGTTCATCCTCGGACAGACAACCGGCGCCCTGATCTACATTCGCAACCTGGTGCTACTCCATCGCCGCGGCCAACTCGAATCCGCCTGACGCTAATGGGTAAAGGCCTGGGAACGAGGGCGTCCCGCCCTCGAAACTGCGGCGAGGGCGGGACGTCCTCGTTTGTCTGTTGTAATGAAGCCGCCTTCGGCAGTTTGCAATCTGCCGAAGGCGGCGGTGGTAGGACCGTGTCCTCGTTGGCCTTGAAGAGCCGTTTGGGAGTTGGGTCACCACCGTCTTTTCTCACCGTCCTGAATGGATACATGAGCATCACGGCTCGAACGACAAGCACAGGAGAAGAAAAGATGACTGATCATACCGTGGGAGTGGACATCTCCAAAGAGCACCTGGACGCCTACCAGCTGAAGGAGGGCAAGGCGGCGCAATTCGCCAACAACGCAGCCGGCTTTGAAGCCTTGATCGCCTGGATCGACACGCCGATCGATGGCCTGGCCTACGAGCCCACCGGGAACTGCCACCGCGACTTCGAAGAAGCGCTGTTGAAAGCTCGATTGCCGCTGGCCAAGGTCAACCCCTTGCATGCCCGGCGGTTTGCCCAAGCAAACGGACAGCGCGCCAAGACCGATGCGGTGGATGCCCGAATGCTGGCCCTCATGGCGGCCAAACTAAATCCTCGGCCCACGCCGGAACTTTCCAAGCGGCAGCGCGAACTGAAGGAATTGCAAACCGCAAGAGACGCCCTCATTCGGCAACGCACCGCGGTGTTGAACCGCCGCTTCGCGCTGCGCGATCCGCTGCTCAAACAGCAAAGCCAGACCCTGCACAACGTGCTCAACCGCCAGCTCGGCGCCATCGACACCAAAATGCAACGGCACATCGCCGCGGAGAAGACACTCGCCCGAAAGGCCGAGATCATCGCCTCCATCCCCGGTCTGGGCGCACCCACCGCCGCCAGCCTGCTCGCCGAAATGCCGGAACTCGGAACGCTGAACAAAAAGACCGTCGCCTCGCTGGCCGGCCTGGCCTCCGTAACCCGGGCCTCGGGCGCCTGGAAGGGCCGCGGGTTCATCCAGGGCGGCCGCCCGCGCGCCCGGCGCCTGGTATACATGCCTGCCTTAGCGGCGATCCAATACAACCCGGACCTGGCCAAAATCTACCAAGCGCTACGAGAACGAGGCAAACCCGGCAAAGTGGCCCTCGTCGCCGTGATGCGCAAGCTCCTCATCCTGGCCAATACCCTACGCCTGTGGGCGCCTCAATCACCCCAAAAAACACTACCTGGCCCACACCAACAAAATCCACTCAACATGCCCATTTGACATCATGGATACTCCCAGGGGCTTCTAAGTGAGTTCTAAGTGAGTTCTAAGTGAGTTCTAAGTGAGTTCTAAGTGAGTAGCCGCTTTGCCTTAAGGAAAAACGAGCTGTGGCTCGCCGCCGCCGCACTGCTGACGCTCGCAGCGGGCCTCGGATTGCGCGACCCATGGGCGCCTGATGAACCCCGCTACGCTCTGATCGCCGCTGAAATGCTCGAATCCGGGGATTGGTCGGTCACCCGCTTGGGCGGCGTTATCTACGCACAGAAGCCACCGATCTACTTCTGGCTCCTGGCCGTCGCCGAGTGGCTGGGCGGCCTGCGTTTCGGCTTGCTGTTGCCCTCCCTGCTTGCGGGCTTCGGCAGCCTGGCGCTCGTAGGGGACCTGGCCCGCCGACTGTATTCGCGTGAGACCGCCTGGTGGGCCGTGCTTGGCCTGTTGGCCTGCGTCCAGTTCACGATGCAGGCGCGCAACGCACAGATTGATGCCGTGTTGTGCTTCTTCACCACGCTGAGTCTTTATGGTCTCCTGCGGCACCTGCTGCTGGGTCCGGATTGGCGTTGGTATTCGCTGGGTTTCTTGTCCGCCGGCCTTGGCGTCTTGACCAAGGGGGTTGGGTTTCTACCCTTACTTGTCCTGCTGCCGTGGGCCGGAATGCGCTGGGCAAGCTGGCCGCTTAAGCCACTCGGTGGAGGCGCGCGCTGGCTCCTGGGGCCGCTGGCATTTCTGGCGCCACTGCTCATCTGGCTTGTGCCGATGATGATCAAGGCACAGGGCAATCCAGAAATCGCCGGTTATCTGGACGAACTTCTGTTCCGCCAGACCATCACCCGCTATGCAGATCCCTGGCACCACTTCCAGCCCTTCTGGTACTTCTTCGTGGAAGTGATTCCCTGGGCCTGGTTCCCCTTGATCCTGCTTTTCCCGTGGCTAATTGCGCGCTGGGCGCAGCGCTGGCGGAAGCGGGACGCATCCATGGCGCTGTTGTCAGGTTGGATTGCGCTGATTCTCATTTTTTTCTCCATCAGCGCCGCAAAACGGGATGTCTACCTGCTCCCGATTGCCCCGGCACTGACGCTGCTCGCTGCGCCGCACCTTAAGGAGCTGACCGGGCGCCTTTCCTGCCGCCGTGTCCTTCGCCTGGCCGCGCTGGTATTGCCCCTGATTCTCGTCGCCGGTTCCGGCTGGCTGCTGTTTCTGGATCCCGAACGGCTGGCCGAGCTCAAGGGGACGTACGAATCCAGCTCCGCTCCGCTCTGGACGCTGTTCTTCGGTACCCTCGCCTGCCTTGCACTGGCGATAGCGATCCCCAGGAAGCGCGCAGCACACATGTTCGCCTTGGTAGCTTTCCTTGGCTGGCAGTTGTGGGGCTGGGGTCTGCAGCCGCAGATCAATGACGTACGCTCAGGCAGCCGTATCGCGGCCCGGGCCCTGGAACACCTGCCCGAGAACGCATCTCTGGCGATGGCCGACTGGCGAGCGCAACAAGTCCTGCATCTGAATCATCCTGTGTTGCATTTCCAGCGCCTGGAAGCGCGCGGACAAGAAGAACTTGAACAAGCTGCCGCGTGGCTTGCCGGCGCCCCACAGCGCAGGCTCCTGATGCCGGCGGAACATCGCGAGGCGTGTTTCCGGCCGGACAGCGGGGAAGCCCTGGGATACGCGCATCGCCGCGACTGGCAATTGATGTCGCGGGAAGATCTAAGCGGCGCGTGCACCGCGCCGGCGGATCCTGCTCATGAGGTCCACCTCCCGGCGTTGCGTCCCTGATCGCCGCCTATCCAGAATACTCGCGGAACCAGCGAGCAAATCTGCTTAAGCCTTCTTCCAGACCGACGCTGGGCTCGAATCCGAAATCCGTGCGCATGGCTGACATGTCCGGCAGCGTGGCACGCATTTCGCCCGGCGGCTCCGGTGCAAATTCAATCTTTGCATTGCACCCCATTTGATCAGCGAGCAGCTGGATAAACTCCAGTAATTCCACGTCCTGACAGGCCCCAAGGTTATAGATCGCCGCAGGCGGACTTGCAGCAGGCGCTCCGCCATCAAGAATCGCGAGCGTTCCCCGCACCGCGTCATCGATGAAGGTGAACGCGCGACGCTGGCGCCCATCACCGAATACCTGCAGAGGTTGTCCGTCGCGCAGCTTTCCGGCAAACGTCATCGCGGCCATGTCCGGACGTCCCCACGGACCATAGACCGTGAAATAGCGTATTCCGGTGCTGCGAAGGCCGTGTATTCGAGCATAGGCGTAAGCAAGCATTTCACCGGCGCGCTTGGTGGCCGCGTACAGACTCCTGGGACGGTCCGCCGCATCGTCCACGGAAAACGGAACCTTCCCCGTATCTCCATAGACCGATGAGGACGACGCGTACACCAGATGCTCAGTGCCGAACCGTGCGCAACACTCGAGCAGAGTGGTCAGACCCGCAATGTTGCTCGCAACGTACTGCTGCGGCGCCTCAATGGAATAACGCACGCCGGCCTGCGCGGCCAGATGCGCAACCTGAGAGAATTCGTGATCGGCAAACAAGGACTGCATGCCCTGCTCGTCGATCAGTTCCAGTCGATGAAAGCGAAACGCGGAATGCTTGCGCAACCGCGCAAGCCGGGCCTCTTTAAGCGCGGGATCGTAATACGCGTTGAGGTTGTCCAACCCGACAACCTCGCGGCCATCGTCCAGAAGCGCTTGTGCCAGCGCGTGGCCGATAAAACCGGCCGCTCCGGTAACCAGAATGGGCGGTTCGATATGCGTCTCTGCAGTGGCGAGCTGCTATTGCGGCGCAACTTCAGGCGTTTCCCGGGTTGCAGTAAGCATGCCTTCGATCCGGGCTAACCGTTCGGCAACATGCGCGATTTTCTCCGCCATCCGATCAAGGCGATGGCCCGTTCGCAATTGGAGCGGCAGCACAACTGCAAGAACCGCGCCGGCAGTGCCGATAATCGTGATGAATTCTTGCATCATGGAGCTATCCCTGTTCTCGATTCCTGCCCGTAATTCTGCATACGGCAAGGACAAAAGGCAACCGCGAAATCCGCGCGGATTGCGGGCCGATTACGTGGAGGTGCGGACCTCTCTTGCCGACATGCCCGGAGCACGCACGAGCACGAAGAGCGCAACCAATGCCACAAGGAAGTTGATGATCCCCATCATCGCAAACGGCGCCCCCCACCCAATCTTGTCGAAGATGATGCCGCCCACTTGACTCGTACACAGGATCGAGAACGCCCCGACGAGTCCGAACACGCCGACCACGGCGCCTCGCCGCTCCCTCGGCGCTTCCTGGCCAAGCAAGGCGCCACCCGAGACCAGTGCGGCAATCTCGCCGACCCCCACTGCAACACCCGCGAACAGCGCCGCGCTCACGAACGGGTCTTTGGCCAGGTACATTGCGAAATAGGCAGCGCCGGCCGCGCTGAAACCGAGGCACACGGTTACCACTCGATTCAAGCGGTCGGCAATGAATCCCATAATCGGCGACCAAAGGACGCTGGTCCCGAATATCAACACGAAAAGGATGCTTAGTCTTTCCGTAGCCTCACCAGCCGTCAACCCAATGTCAACGCCGTGTTGCACCACCCACAGCGGAAGGAATATGCCGACGGCCACGAAATCGCCCCTGGTGGCGAAGGAGGTCATGTAGGCCAGGGCGATTCGAGGGTTCTTCATGGCTTCGGAGAACCCCTTGCCCACGTTGTCCCAAAGGGGCTCCCTTGGCCGATTTTGTACAACCCGTCCCGAGCGCCAGGACAAGCGAATCAACAGCGCGACGAGCAGCGCAAGTCCGACCATCAACCAGCACGTGTAGATACCGGCGTCGGCCGGACTGATTCCCAGTTCCTCAAGATAGCGCGGCGATTTACCGATATTGCGGGACATCACCGCCATACCCACGGCGGTGCAAATGCTGCCGATGCCCAGGAGAAATCCGCGAGAACGGTTGGCCGGCAAGTCCGCCAGAGATGCGCTGTACATCACGGGGGCTATCGCTCCCCCTATGGCGAACACCGCCCGGTAGGCAAAGATCTGGAATTCATTCTGAGCCAGGGGGTAGATCAGCAGGCCCAAAGCCACAAAGCCCAACCCGATGACCATGAGCACGCGGCGCCCGAAATTGTCCGAAGCCGCGCCAACGATGCCCATCAGCAGGAGGACGACGATCTCCTGCATGGAGGCCAGATTGCCGGTCAACTGCCCCACGTTTTCGGTGATGTGAAAGACTTCCTCAAGGAGGTAAGGCTGAATGAAGCCGATAAATCCCAACAGTGGTATTACCGTGAGCCCGGCAAACATTACGCCGCCGGCGTTCAGCCATGAATAACCGGCCGTCAGCGTCAGCGGACCGATTCGTCGGAGCTCGCTCATTTCACTCCTAACGTGCGGTCAGGTCGAGGTGCGAACTTCCCGCGCCGACATCCCCGGTGCGCGCAGCAGTACGAACAGTGCAACCACGGCTACGATGAGGTTCACTATGCCCATCATGGCGAACGGCGCCACGCGGCTGATCTTGTCAAAGACGATGCCTCCAAAGAAGCTGGTACAGAGGATTGAGAACGCCCCGAAAACACCAAATACGCCGACAACCGCGCCACGCCGGGCTTTCGGCGCCTCCTGACCCAGCAGCGCATTGCCGGTGATGATTACGGAAATCTCGCCAATGCCTGCAAACATGCACGCGACAATCGCAATGTTCATGTACGGGTCCTCGACCATTGCCATGCCGAAGTACGCGGCACTGGCAACCGCGAAGGCAATACACACTGCCAGTACTCTATTGATGCGATCGACAAATCGGCCGATAAAGTAGGCCACCAAGACTCCGATACCCTGAACCGCCGCAATCATGATGCCGGCCCTCAGCGTGCCCTCGGCGGCGGTCAGACCTTGGTCCGTGCCTTCCTGCACCACCCAAAGCGCCAGGAAAGTCAGGATCACAACCAGATCGCCCCTGGAAGCGAACGAAGTCAGGTATGCAAGTGCGATTCGCGGGTTCCGAACCGCTTCTGAGAACCCCTCCCCCAGGTTTCGCCAGACAGGCTCGCGCGGTTCACTTGCGGCCACACGACCGGCGCGCCAGGTCATGCGAACCATCACCGCGGCGGCGGCAGCGAAAGCAACCATGCACCAGCAGGTGTAGATGCCGGCGTCCTGGGGACTGACACCGCGCGCGACCAGGTATTCGGGCAATCTCCCAACCGTAAGAGACATCACCATGATGCCAACTCCCGTGGCAATGCTGCCGAACCCGATAAACTGGCCGCGAGAACGGTTCACCGGCGTATCTTGTATGGAAGCCCCGTACATGATGGGAGCCGTCCCGGCTCCGAGTGCGAATACCGCCCGGTATCCGTAAATCTGCAGTTCATTCTCGGCAAGCGGGTAGACCAGAAGACCGAGGCCTACCAGGCACAGTCCCACTACCATGATCACACGCCGCCCAAAATTGTCGGACGCCGCCCCGACTACCCCAATGAGAAGGAGCACCACCACTTCTTGCAGCACTCCCAAATTACCTGTCAGCCGCCCGTGAAAAGCGGGGTCAATTCGAAATACATCCAGGAGAAGGGACGGCATGATCAGGCCCATGAATGCCAGCAGGGGGATGATCGAAAACCCGCCCAGCAGCACGCCGATCGCGTTCAGCCGCGTGTAGCCTTCCGTCAAGACTACCGGGCCGAACTTTCTGTTGACGCTCACGTCAACCCCCCCGGGGTGCAAAGGAGCCCCGCCATTTGCCTGGGAACGAGGGCCTCCCGCCCTCGCACAAGGGAGAAACACGAACCTTCCACGGGAGGGCGAGGACGCCCTCCCTCCCAGGTCTTGCAGGCCGAGCCGCTGTTACCCGCGGAGCATCGGCCAAGGAAGTCAACCGCCGCGCCGCTTGGCCTGGACGGCGTCAAGTATGGCGATGTTGGCTTCGCTACTACCCTGCTTCTGCGCCTCGTCAATTACGGCGCTGATGGCCGCGCCCCGGAACATGCTGGGAATGCCCTCCAGCCTCGCGGCCGCACCCGGAGTAAACGCAATCCCGTGCCTGTTTTCGTTCAGCTTGGCGAAAAACTGGGGATCCACCTCGGCAGCATGTTCGTCTTCTGGCTCCGCGGCGCCGTTGCCCGATTCAGCAGCCACTCCATTACCTTCCGTTTGCTCCTCGCCGTCCACGTGATAGGTCAATTCAGGCTTGTTGACGAACAGGTCCTCAACGCGAATGAAATCCGCGTTCTTGTCATACGGCATTCGCTCTTCATTGTCCGGGTCCAGCGATGGCCTGCGGTCGTCGATGATCGGAATGCGGTGCATAAGCCGGAATGCCGGTGAGAAATCGTTGATGCCGCGATGTTGGGTGCAACGGTTGTCCCAGATCGCCACCGAGTTGTCGCGCCAGAAGAAGCGGCACTCGTTCTCCGGCTGGTAGCTGTGCTCGAGCAGCATCTCAAGCAGCGCATCACTCTCATTCCTGTTCAGTTCCATGATGCGCGCGGTCAAGAGCTGATTGACGTAGAGGCACTTGCGGCCGGTCTCCGGATGTTTGCGCACAACCGGGTGAAATACCGGCGGGTTGCGCTTCATCATGTCTTCGTAAGCCTTCCCGCCGCCCTCTGTAAGAATCGCTTCGCCAAAGCTCTTCGCGAGCGAATGTTCCGCGGTCAACCCCTCCAGAAATTCCTGCATCGGTTTTGACAGGCTGGCGTACGCTTTCTCCATGTCGCACCAGATCGTGTTCCCGCCGCCAATCGGCATACTCAGTCCGCGCAAGATAGACATGCAAGAGGGATAGTCGCGGTATGAATCGTCCGAATGGTAGTTCACATCGCTGCCAATGGTTTGGTACTCATCCATGCGCTGCAGGCGAATCATCGGATACCCCTTCACTTGCGGTATCGACCCCGGGCCCTGCGGCATGCCGAATTTCCTGGCCAGCCTGAGATGCTGCTCATCGGTCAACTCCTGGTCGTGGAAGAAAAGCACCTTGAACTCAAGAAGCGCCGAATAGATTTCGTCGATGACGTTCTGGGCGAGGTTGTTCGCCAGGTTCACGCCGTTTATGGTCGCGCCGAGCGCGCCAGACAGAGGCTCGGCTTCAAGGTGCCTGAAGGTCGGCAGTTCACGCTGCGAAGTAAAAAGGTATGACATAGGACTTCCCCCAATGCCTGCACTCGCAACGTACTCTAACCTCCCCTGGGAATGAAGGCGTCCCCGCCCTCGCCGAGAAAACCCCATCGCTACCGGCGTGATATGGTCGCGCAATGGCGCAAACCGGCAAGAGGCGGCTTTTCTTTGCGCTGTGGCCCGAGGATGATCTGCGCACACGCATCGTCCGCGTTACACGGGCTGAAGTAAGGGGCACGGGTGGCAAGCCGACTCCGCCGGAAAACCTGCACATGACGCTGCATTTCCTCGGGTCGGCGCCCCAAGAGCTAATTGCTCCGTTGATTGAGCGGGTCTCAGCATTGCCGCTGGACCCGATTGAGTTGACCCTGGACCAATACGGCTACTGGGAGCGTTCAAGGACCCTATGGCTGGGCGTACGAGAGACGCCCGCCCCGCTGGCGGAACTGGCCCGCGATCTCGGCCGAATCTCGCATGAACTGGGACTGCCGCGGCAACGGCGCGTATTCATCCCGCACATGACCCTGGCGCGCAAGGTCAACCGGCTCACGCCAAGGGATCCGCCCTCGCCGATCGACTGGCCGGTAAACGAGTTCGTACTGGTGGACTCGGCGCTGGGCGGACGCCACTCCCGCTACACCATCATCGAGCACTTCGGCTGACAGAAAAGCACCCGGGAACCTCGTTTCACACGATAGTTGTTCCGTTCACCTTCGCCGGAACCAAAAGTAGGCGATGGACATTCCTGGTCCAACACCCCTGCAAAACTCGCCGTTGTTGTCACAAGTCTTGCCTTCGCAGGTACGGCACACACGAGTTTCTTTGCGCTCAAACCGCTCTACCGATGAAAGCTCTGGCGCCAGAAAGGCAATCAGTTGTTCCTTGCTGGAGCGCCTTGGTCCACCGAAAAGCCGGTCGTGATCCCCCCGGCTTTCCCAGTGGACCAATATGAAATCACCGTCATCCTTTAGCCACCGAAGGATACGGCTCTTGTAATCCTGCAGCTTTTCCCTGGGCATGTTGTGCATAAGGCCGGAATCAACCAGCAGATCAAACTGCTCGCCCGGCTCCCAATCCAGGACGTCGGCGAGTATGTATTCCACGGCCACTCCTTCTTGTTCCGCCAGCTCGGTGGACATCTTGATCGCTTGCTCCGTGAAGTCGATGCCCTTGACCGTCCAGCCGAGTTTCGCCAGCGCGACAGTATCGACACCCGCCCCACTTCCCAGATCGGCGGCGTTGCCAGGCTCTGTGCGCGACTCATGAACCAGGGGAATAAAACGCGTCGGGTCTGCATGATGCCAGGCCAGGCTCTCCCTGCTTTTTGCACCCTTGTAGTACCCCTGAAATTTGGCTTTCTCGTTCATTTCATGTGTCCTCAATTCAGCTCTTGAAAGGGCTTGGATCGACGGCGAGCAGTTCCAGATTGTCACGTTCGATGCGGGCGTAATACTCCCCCGGCAACTGGTGCACGCCATCGAGCTTCTTGCCGCTCCAGATGGCGAACATATGACCGGGAATGTCGCCCATCTCCAGCCAGCGGGGATAAGGGAAGACATAACCACCGCTCGTCCCCATGGGCAAACGCGTAATGGACGGATCCTCGAACAACGACCGCGACGTCCAGTTGTGGGACGTCTCGATGAACGGCGTCAGCCAGTTGTCCGGCGGCACGCGGACTTGTTCCGCCTTGACGATGCCGTCTTCGATCCGGAATACCGTGTTGGTGGGCGTGAACGCCTCGCCTTCCCGGTCCAGTGGATGCTTGCCTTCGGGTGAATACAGCATGCCTGGATCTTCGGTAAGAATTGTGGGCCGTGCCTTGACCGTCGCTCCTGTCACCGGGTTGTAGATACGGTCAATGAACTCCCCGGTCACCGGATGACGGGGATAGGACGTGTTGTGGCCGTGTACCCGATAGGTGTGAGTGTCGATCCGCTTGTGATGGGAGAACTCTATGCCTTCATAGCGAACCACCGGCTCCACCCGCCGGCCCTCGGCGACGATAAACATGGTGAAGTGATACCAAAGCAACACATCCGCTTCATCCGCGAGGTCGCGGTAGATACGAAACTCCGCGGTCATCTTTTCCAGCGGGTCGTCAAAGGAAAAGAACTCCGACCGCACCCTGCCTTCTGACGGAGGCATGTAGGTGGCCGCCGCATGGCCGGCCGCCTGTGCGGCACCAAACGGCGCAAGCGCCGCAACGGCCGCGCCCGCAACCGGAAGAACAAGCGCATCGCGGCGCGAAATGGGCTTTGCCTTACCGCCACCAAAGGCGCGTTTCATAATATCCAGCACCGTCCCCTCCTCTGAGCAAAGACACGCCGAATTGTAACGAGCCAAATTTGTTCTCATCCATTGGCCCTCAACTTGCATTAAGCTATGATTCTTGAATGCATGACATTGCTTATAGCAAGTCAGCCCTAAACTTTTTGAAAAGGGCGCCCACCAAGGAGCAAAGGAGAATTCACGCCGCAATATCAGACTACGCCACCCAGCCAAAAGCCCGATCACACCACGCAAGAAAGATGAAGAACCGCAACGGATATCGGCTACGCATCGGGAAATGGCGCGTCATTTTCGATCTCGACGGCAACACCATGCAGGTACTCTTGGTGGGCCCGCGAGGAAGCATTTATGCATAGGAGATTTTCGTGATGACTAATCCGCAAATCATCAAGACGCCGGCAGGTGAACAAATGGCCGTTTTGCCGTTGGAAGAATATAAGCGGCTTCTTCACAGCGCTGAAGAATTAGTGGATGTGGGGGACTACGACAAGGCTATGGAGCAGCTTGCCATCGGGCAGGACGAAATGATTCCCGCCGAATACGCGGACCGTATTCTTGATGGTGAAAGCGCAGTGCGGGTTTGGCGTGAATATCGTGAATTGAACGTAAAGGAATTGGCCCGGAGGGCGAATATCAGCGCTTCTTATCTGTCTCAGATTGAGGGCGGCGCCCGGGCTGGTTCCCTACCAACAATCAAGGCCTTGGCAACTGCGCTACGCTTGGACCTTGACGACCTGACCTGACAGGATACTTTTACCCCGCAGAAAGTGTTAACCATGCGCCCGGAATGGACCATGGACCACTTGGCGCCCCGACCAGGATTCGAACCTGGGACCTTCCGCTTAGGAGGCGGACGCTCTATCCAGCTGAGCTACCGGGGCAAGGCGATGCCAGCATAAGCGACTGCGCCGGCGTGCGTAAAGGCAAACGCCGGCGCAGTGAGTTTGATTCATTGTTTCTCACTTCCAAGCGACGAATGCACTCAGACAAAATTCGGCCACAATCTTCAAACCTGCGCATTTCGTATAATTGCCAGCGTTTTGAAGGGTTCCCGCATACCCGGTTTCTACCGTCTGACACCGCGTGAGCGGGTACAGATGGCGCTTGAACACGGGCTATTGAACGAGGCCGACTTCAAGGACCTTGCCCGAGGCCGCGCGACCCTGGACGCAGTCCGCGCAGACCGGATGATCGAGAACGTGATCGGCGTGCTTGGGTTGCCGGTGGGCCTTGGCCTGAACTTCCTGATCAACGGACGCGAGTACGTCGCTCCGATGGCGGTAGAGGAACCCTCGGTAGTGGCCGCGCTGAGTTCGGCGGCCAAGCTGGTGCGGGAAGCAGGCGGATTCACGACCGAGGCGGACGACCCGGTGCTGATCGGGCAGATCCAGGTTCTCAACGTTCCGGACCCCGCGCACGCTGCGGCTGACCTGCTGTCGCGCCGCGAAGAAATTATCCGCCTGGCCAACAGCATGCACCCGCGCATGGTGGCGCGTGGTGGTGGAGTGGTCGACGTGGAAGTGCACCGCCGCCCGATGCCGGGAGGCGAAGGAGAAATGCTGGTCCTGCATCTGCTGGTCGATACTCGCGATGCGATGGGCGCAAATCTTGTCAACAGCATGTGCGAGGGGGTTTCCGCGCTGGTCGAAAGCATGAGTGGCGGCCAGGTGTTCATGCGCATCCTGTCCAATCTCAGCGACCGGGCCCTGGCCCGGGCGGAGGTAAAGATTCCGGTCGAGCTCCTCGGCGGGAAAGGACAAGACGGAGAGGAGGTGCGTGACGGCATTGCCATGGCGGGCGAATTGGCGGCAGCCGATCCGTACCGCGCCGCCACCCACAACAAGGGAATCATGAACGGCGTGGATGCCGTGGCCCTGGCGACCGGTAACGACTGGCGGGCCCTGGAGGCCGGCGCCCACGCCTGGGCCGCGCGCCATGGCCACTACACGGCGTTGTCGAAATGGTGGTGCAACGACGAAGGGGCGCTCTGCGGGCGGCTGGAAATGCCCATCAAGGTGGGTATCGTGGGGGGCTCGCTGGAAGCAAACCCGGCAACGCAGTTGTTCCTGCGCATGATGCACGTGGATTCCGCGCAGGAGTTGGCCCAGGTCATGGCGGCGGTCGGTCTGGCGCAGAATTTCTCCGCGCTCCGCGCGCTGGTGACCGAGGGCATCCAGGCCGGGCACATGACCCTGCACGCCCGCACCGTGGTCAAGGCCGCCGGCACCCCTCCGGAATTGTTTGATCAGGTGCTCGAGCGCCTGATTGGCGAAGGCAATGTAAAGGTCTGGCGGGCGCGAGAGGTCCTGGGCGAACTGGAAAGGCAACGGGACCTGCCGGCGATGGACGAAGCCGCCATGGCGCGCCTGGGTGTGGCCAGCGGTAAATTGATCCTGCTGGGCGAGCATGCCGCCGTGTTCGGACAACCGGCGTTGGCCTGTCCCGTTCCCCTTAGTGTTCGGGCCCAGATCAGCGACAGCGAGGATGGCATCCAGCTGGCAATACCGGGTTGGGGCCTGGAATACAGGCTGTCCCACAACCGCAGGCGCCGCCCCTGGGAGCGTTCAGCCCTGCAGATGCTCGATGAGCTGGGACTGGCGGGCAAGTCCATGCGCATCTCGGTGTTTTCCGACCTCCCGCGCGGCGTGGGGCTGGGATCGTCCGCGGCCATGGCGGTTGCGATCATTCGCGCGCTGAGCAAGCGATTCGATCTGGACTTGAGTGTGGAGAAGGTCAACGAGATTGCATGGCTATGCGAACAGTTTGCGCACGGGTCCGCGAGCGGCGTCGACAACGCGGTGTCGGCCTACGGAACCACCCTGCTCTACCGCAAGAACCAGCCGCCGGACATTCGTCCTGTAGCCGCCGGCGTCGATACCTATTTGGTGGTCGGCATCAGTAGCGAGGAAAGCCTGACGGCGGTTACCGTAGAAAACGTCAGGTCGGCGCGAGACCGCAATCCGGGCCTTTACGACCGAATCTTCGGGCAGATCGGCGACCTCGTGCTTGAAGCGCACAAATGCCTGGAAGAGGGGCGACTGGAAGACTTGGGCGACCTCATGAACATCAACCACGGCATGCTGAACGGCCTTCAATTAGCCACCCCGGAACTTGAACAGCTTGTTGATGCGGCCCGGATGGGTGGGGCGCTGGGCGCCAAACTGACCGGCGCCGGTGGCGGTGGCGCCATGGTGGCACTATGTGCCCAGACCTGCCAGCCGGTCAAGGAATCACTGGAAAAGGCCGGTGCCAAGACGATCTCGCTTAAGCTCGCTGCAGGCGGAGGAAACGTGGAACTGGTCCAGTGAAGGCGCCGGCGAATCTGGTGCTGGTTGACACAGAGGACCGTGAAATTGGCGTGGCTTCCAAAGTGGAATGCCATGCCCGCGAAGGAAAGCTGCACCGCGCCTTCTCGATATTTGTTTTCGGTTCGGACGGGCGCGTCCTGCTGCAGCAGCGTAGCGCAGCCAAACCCTTGTGGCCGATGTACTGGTCCAACTCCTGCTGCGGCCATCCCCATCCGGACGAGCCGGTGCAGGCGGGCGCTCAGCGCCGCACAAAGGAAGAACTGGGCATCGCATGCGAGGCCCGTTTCCTCTACAAGTTCCGCTATCAGGCGCGTTATTCCGAAGGCTTCTCGGAAAACGAGCTATGCCACGTCTTCGAGAGCGATTACGGCGGTGAGTTGAAGCCCGATCTGGCCGAAATAGCGGCCTGGCGCTGGATCAGCCCGGACGAACTGACCGAGGAAATCAAAAACTACCCGGAACGCTTCACTCCCTGGATGAAGCTCGAGTGGGCACAACTACGCCACCGCCGGGAGCGAGGGCGTCCTCGCCCTCGTAAATAGAACCGAGGGCGAGACGCCCTCGTTCCCGGGGAGGGCGAGACGCCCTCGTTCCCGGGGAGGGCGGGACGCCCTCGCTCCCAGGCTACTCGGAGTGAATGCCGCCTTTGGTGAGGGTGGCGGGATTCAACATCGCTTCGAGCTGCTCTTTGGAAATATCGGTTTGCTCGGCGGCAACTTCGAGAATCGGCCGCCCTTCCGCATAAGCTCGCTTGGCAATCGCGGCAGCCTTGTCATAGCCGATGACGGGGTTCAGCGCCGTCACCAGGACCGGGTTGCGCGCCAGCAATTCAGTCAACCGCTCGTGGTTCACGGTCAGGCCGGCGATGGCCTTGTCCCCGAGCATCCGGCAGGCGGCAGCCAGGATGACGATGCTCTCAAGTGCGTTACGGGCGATCATCGGGAGCATTACGTTCAGCTGGAAATTCCCGGCCTGTCCGCCGACCGTGATCGCCGCATCGTTGCCGATCACCTGTGCGGCCACCTGCATGGCGGTTTCACAGGCCACGGGATTGACCTTGCCCGGCATGATGCTGGAACCCGGCTGCAGCGCCGGCAGCGAAACCTCACCCAGCCCGCCCAGCGGCCCGGAGTTCATCCACCGCAAGTCGTTGGCAATCTTCATCAGCGCAACAGCGGCCACCTTCAGCTGGCCGGACAGTTCCACCATGGTCTCCTGCCCCGACAAAGCCGCGAACCGGTTGGGGGCCGGCCCCACCGGCAGGCGTGTTTTCTCCCGCAGGTAACGAAAGGCCAGGTCCGCCATTTCGGGATGAGCGTTGACGCCCGTACCGACTGCCGTGCCACCCAGCGCCAGCTTGCTCAGTCTCGCGTTCAGGACTTCCTGCAGCCGCCGTGAACAATCGCGAATTTGCGCCGCCCAGCCTCCGAATTCCTGTTCCAGCGAGACCGGCATTGCATCCATCAGGTGTGTGCGCCCGGTCTTGATGACGCCGGAGAATTCCGCGGCCCGTTTCTCGATGACGTCGGCCAGGTGATTGAGCGCCGGCAGCAGCCTTTCGCTCACTTCCATCGCCGCGGAAAGATGCAGCGCCGACGGAATAACGTCGTTACTGCTCTGGCCCATATTCACGTGATCGTTGGGGTGCACTCGGGCCCGGCTGCCGCGGGCAACATGAGCGATTACCTCATTGGCGTTCATATTACTGCTGGTGCCCGAACCGGTCTGAAACACGTCGACCGGGAAGTGTTCGTCATAGACTCCGTGCGCGACGAGTTCGGATGCCTTGATGATGGCTTTCGCCTGGGAATCGCCGAGCAAGCCGAGCGTGTGGTTGGAGTAAGCACAGCCGCCCTTGATCAATCCGAGCGCGCGAATGAACCCGCGGGGCATGAACTTGCCGCTGATCTGGAAGTTGTTGACCGCACGCTGGGTGCTGGCGCCCCATAGCGCGTCTGAGGGCACCTTCAGCGCCCCCATGCTGTCGCGTTCCGTTCTGAATTTACCCACGTGCAATCTCCGTTGAAGTATGATGCGCGCCTGTTGGAGTATAGCTGCCCCACGACATGTCACCGCCAAGTAACCCTGCAAGCTCACTGAGCGCTTTGGGGCCCCTGGACGGGCGCTACGCCGGCGCCGTAAGGCCGCTGGCGGAACTGTTCTCCGAGCATGGTCTGATTCACCATAGGCTCAAGGTCGAACTGGCCTGGCTACGCGCCTTGTGCGCTGAAGAAACCTTTGCCGCTGCGCCTGCCCTGAGCGCGGATGAAGCCGCCTTCCTCGATGCGCTGGAGTCCGACTTGGGCATGGCGGCGGCCGAGCGCGTCAAGGCGCTGGAACAGCAGACTCGCCATGACGTCAAGGCGGTGGAGCTCTACCTGGCGGAGCGGCTGGGCGGGCACGATTCGCTCAAGAGCCGGATTCCCATGCTGCACTTCGCCTGCACCAGCTGGGACATCAACAGCAGCGCGTATGGATTGATGCTCAATCAGGCACGGGCAAAGGTAATGCGGCCCGCGCTTGAGGACTTGATCGGGCAACTCGAAACCATGGCCCGCAAGCATGCGGGGGTTGCCATGCTGGCGCGCACCCACGGGCAACCCGCAAGTCCCACCACGCTGGGCAAGGAGCTGGCGGTATTCGCCCACCGCCTGAAGCGCCAACTCTCCGTATTCAGCGAAATACCTGCATTGGCAAAGTGCAGCGGCGCCACGGGCAACTACAACGCGCATTACGCGGCCAGCCCGGACGTGGATTGGCCGGAATTCAGCCGGAGATTCCTGGAAAGCCTGGGGCTTGAACAGAACCCGGTCACGACACAGATCGAGCCCTACGATTGGTTGGCGGAATACTGCGACGCGCTGGCAAGAATCAATCGCATCCTCATCGATCTGAGCCGCGATGCCTGGAGCTACATCGCAATGGGCTATTTCCGCCAGAAGGCGGTACGCGGGGAAACGGGCTCGTCCACGATGCCGCACAAGGTCAACCCCATCAACCTGGAGAACGCGGAAGGCAATCTCGGACTGTCTAACGCTCTGCTCGGGCATTTTTCGGACAAGCTCCCCGTTTCCCGCCTGCAGCGCGACCTGAGTGATTCCACGGTCTTACGCAATCTCGGTGTCGCCCTCGGACATGCCTTGTTGGCCTGGACGGAAGTCGGCAAAGGCCTCGACAAGATGCTGCCGGATGAGCAGAGAATGGCTGAGGATCTCGACGCCGCCTGGGAAACGCTTACCGAGGCCGTCCAGACCGTCATGCGTGCGCACGGTTGCGAGGGCGCTTACGAAAGACTCAAGATATTCTCGCGTAATCAACATATTACAAGAGATACCTTACATTCTTTTATAAGTGAACAGGAACTTCCGGATGACGTTCGGAAGGCGTTGCTGGCGCTGACTCCGGGCGGCTATACAGGAATCGCACGCAAACTGGCTGGGTAACGCCTCGCGATGGCCGGCCCGGTAATGGTGGCGCTTTCCGGCGGTGTGGATTCCGCGGTTGCCGCCCTGCGACTGATTGATGCGGGCCACCGGGTGGAAGCGCTGCACATGACCAACTGGGACGAGCCCGACGGCTCCTGCCCTGCTGCTCACGACCTTCAGGCGGCCGCCGGCGTTGCCGGCGAACTCGGCATACCGCTGCACCATCTGAACTTCTCCGAGGAGTACCGGCAGGAAGTCTTCGAGGAAATGCTCTTCGAATGCAGGGCCGGGCGCACTCCGAACCCCGACGTGGGTTGTAACCGGCGCATCAAGTTTGGGGCCTGCCTGAACCAGGCGCGCAGATTGGGCGCGGAGCGCCTGGCCACCGGACATCACGCGCGGTTGGAGCACTCGGAGTCTACGACCCGGCTGTTGCGGGGAAAGGACCAGGCCAAGGACCAGACGTATTTTCTGCACGCGGTAGATGGGAACGCACTCAGCGAGTGTCTTTTCCCGGTAGGCGAACTGGACAAGGAAGAAGTGCGCAAGATTGCGCATAAGCGCGGACTGCCGAACTACGCGCGCCCGGACAGCACGGGGATCTGCTTCGTCGGGGAACGGTCCTTTCCTGACTTCATCGCACAGCACGTTTCAATGCAGCCGGGACCGATTATTACGCTTACGGGGAAGAACGTTGGCGAACACCGGGGATTGGCAGCCTATACCATCGGCCAGCGCCGGGGCCTGGGCCTCGGCGGAATGCAGGGTTGCGGACCGGAACCCTGGCACGTGGTGCGCAAGGACTTGAGCGCCAACGCACTGGTTGTCGCGCAGGGCCACGATCACCCGTTGTTGTTCAGCCGCGTGGTCACCGTGCGTAACCTCAGGTGGATCCACGGCATGCCGGATGAACTTTCACAAGGCCGGCGCTTGAGCGCCAAGACCCGTTACCGCCAGAAGGACGCCGCCTGCGCGGCGCGATTGTTGAGCAAGGACCGCTGCCTGGTGCGTTTCGACAAGCCCCAATGGGCGGTTACGCCGGGACAATACCTGGTGTTCTATGATGGCGAGGAATGCCTCGGCGGCGGCGTAATCGAACGCGCCGAAGCCTAGCAACTCAAGCCCTTTCTCAGAGATTAGAGTCGGGAGGAGCGACAGCAGCTGATGAAGGCAATCTTCGGCATATTCGCCGCCTGGCCTCTCCTGTTGTTACCCTTTGGGGCCGCCGCAGCTGAGGAGGCACTGGTGAATGCGGACTTCAATCCACTGGCCGAGTTGGGCCGGGAACGGCGGCGACAGATGCAAGTCCGCCAGTCACTGAAGGGCGCCCTGGAACAGACCGAGGTCGGCGACGGCAACTTCGCCGCTTTGATCGAAGCTTGTGCCGACTACATGGTGGTCTCCATGGGCCGGCTTGACCTTACCGACATGAACATCCTTGACCTGCTGCGCGAGCGGGTGCCCACGGACAATGCGGAAGTGCATGAGGGACTGGACCGGCTGGGAGATCGGCAGGCCAGAGCGCGGTCGGAAACGGCGGCAATCGCCGAGGCGCTCGAAGCCTACCGGGACGGGGGTCGCACCGATTTCGCTGCCTTTGACCAGGCGATCAGGCACTACCACCAGGTCGTGTCGGAAATGATGACGCCACGGAAGAATCCTTACAGCAAGTACACCGACGAACTGTTTGCCATGGACGACTGGACGCATATCGCCCAGGCCAACGACCAGACCATGGCCACCGAGCATCGCCTGTTCGACGCGGTGATGGCGGCAGCGCCCGACGATCTCAAGCCGGCGTCCTTCTCCGGCACGCACGGTATGAGGCCCTCGCCTGCTCCAAACAGGTAGTCGCAATGAAAATGGTGTTCAGCGCAATGACTGCATGCAGCATATTGTTGTGTTCAATCTCCGCCGTTACGGCGGACGAGGATGGGACAAGTGTTGCGGAAACGGACGAGGACGCGTATTCCTTTACAGAGACCCGAAATGACAGGGGCATGTATCTCGTGGTCACCCCGAGAGACCAGGATGACGAGAATCTGGGCATCAGACTTCCTGCGGATTGTCCCGAGTGTGGAACGGATTGCCTGATGCCAGCGTTGTTCTCATTTTCCGGAAGCGAAAATGAGTATGCTGGCGGCGTTGTAAGCCTTAGTTCCGAGAGTCCTGCAAGATGTATTCGCTTTGACGGTGTCCACGTCGCGAAAGATAAGTCCATTCTCCTGATTGTTGAGAACCGGGAAGAGAAGAGTTTTAGGATAGAAATCCTCGAATCTGGCGAACCGCTTCTTGAGCGGGATTTGCAACCTGGGGAATCGCTCGAAGAGGAACTAATGCCCGTTGGCGACCGACGTTATTCCATTGGGATTTCAGCGAATCCCAGTATTGCAGAGGTATCGCAGACGGAAGTTGGATTTGCCATTTATCGATACGAGTATCCGGACTTGGTGATGTCCCTTGTCCAAATTGGTTTGGGTGGCGACTAAAGAGGGTCAGGCTTGCTGAGCGCGAGCGACTTCGCGGCGGAAGCAGCGCAGCGTAACCGGCGCCAGCGCCAACACAATCGAGCCATAGATTACAGGCACGGCGGCAAACGCAAGAGCCAGGCTCCTGGCGCCCGTCACGCCGGGCATGACGGATTCCAGAAAAGCATCGAAGGCTTCTATGCCGGTGCCTCCGTTAAACCAGTCGGACAGCCAGCCGACAGTTGAAGGCCCCAGCGTCAGGCCGGTAATGCTGATCGCCATGTAATAGATGGCGCTGATCTGGCCGCGGAATTGCGCCGGTGTAATCATCAACAGCGCGGTTAGACCGGTTGCCGTGGTAGTGGCGATACCCACGAGACTGGCGCCCAACACGACGAATGCCGATGTCGCGCCGGGCATCAGGCCGATCAGAACCCCGGTTGGCACGAAGAGAAACATGCCGACAACGGCGATCAGCAAGGGGGCGTTATCCCGTCCCCGGCGCACCAGGTAGTCCGACAAGGCGCCCGCCGCGAAAACGGTGGCGGGTGCACAAATCAGCGTAACGATGGCCTTGGTCATGGCGAATTCAGGTATCTCCATTCCCCAGGTCCGCAAGAACACCGAGGGCAGCCATAAATGCGTGTACGCCACCGTGGTCATCAGGCAGAAGGGCAGCAAGAAAGTCAGGTAGGTTTTCCAGTGCGAAAACCAATACCGGAACATGTGCCATGGCGCAGTGGAGGCGCCCTGCTTTACGTCCCGGCGCACGGGCTCTTTCACGGTCAGCATGACCAGCGCCAGAAGCAGGCCGGGCAAGCCCACGATAATGAAGACCGCCTGCCAGGGCTTTATGGCGCCCACCAGCGGCCAAACCAGAACGTCCACGCCGCGCAACGCGGCGAGCAGCGCGCCGATTGCGTAATAGGCGGTGGCGGTTCCCAGGGATAGCGCCATGGAGTACACCGCAATCGGCTTGCCGCGCTTCTCTTTCGGGAAGCTGTCGGCGATCATCGACATGGTGCAGGGACTCAATGCCGCCTCACCCACGCCTACACTCATGCGCAGCAGGAACAACTGCAGGTAGTTGCTCGCGAGTCCACAAAAAGTGGTCGCGGCCGACCACAGTGCAATTGCGCAACTGACGATGGTCACCCGGCGCTTCCGGTCCGCCAGCCAACCCAGCGGCAACCCCATGGTGGCGTAAAAAATGCCAAAGGCCAGACCCATCAATAGACCCATCTGGCCATCGGTCAGGCCCAGGTCTGCCTTGATCGGCTCCACCAGCAAGCCAATTACAGTGCGGTCGATGTAGGAAAAAAAGTAGGCAAGCGTAAGCAACACCACCATGTACCAGCGGGTCGCAGGGCGCGGATAGGGGGTGGTGTTCGCGTTGCTCATGAATTGTTTGCCTCAGCCCCGCCCCTGGGAGCGAGAGCGTCCGCTGGGAACGAGGGCGTCCCGCCCTCGAAGCCGGGAGCGAGGGCGTCCGCTGGGAGCGAGGGCGTCCCGCCCTCGTACAGCCTCAGGCTCGCCTCGCACGCTGCAGCATTGCACGCCCACGTTGCGCCCATCATAAAGCCGGGACAAGGCGTCCGGCATGTTCTCGAACCCTTCTACAACGTCCTGTATGGGCTTGAGCTGGCCTGCGCGTATCCATGCAGCCAGCCCATCGAAAGCATCGCCGAAGCGATCCTGATAGTTGTAGACAAAGAACCCGCTCATGCTGCCATTCACACGCCGCAGGTTGAGGTAGTTGCCCAGCGCGAATCGTTCCTCCCTCAAGTACTCCGAAATTGACCCGCACAGCACGATGCGCGCTCCCAGCGGAAGGTTGTCCAGGCAGGCCGCAAGCAGCTTGCCACCCACGTTGTCGAAGTAGAGATCCATGCCGTCGGGGCAGAGTTCCGCGACCCTCGCGCAGGCGTCCTCGTGCTTGTAGTCGATGGCCTGCTCGCAACCCAGGTCCTGAATGAAGCGGCATTTCTCCGGCCCACCGGCAATCCCGATGACCCGGCAGCCGTGGATCCTGAGCATCTGGACCACGATCGAACCCACCCCACCGGCAGCGCCGGACACGACCGCCAGGTCGCCGGCCCTGGGCCGTCCGCAATCCAGCAGTCCCCAATAGGCGCTGACCCCTGTCATGCCGAGGACACCCGCGCCCAGCGCATACGGGAGACCGTAATCCTTGCATTTGAAGAACTTTTCCTGGGGCGTGGCCGACGTAACCTTGTAGGTCTGCCAGCCGATCTGCCCCTGCACGATGTCGCCGGAGGAATAGTCAGGATGATTCGACTCTACGACCTCCGCGACACCACGGCCGTGAATCACATCGCCCACATCCAGCGGCGTTTCTCCGGAGGGATTCAAACCCTGCATATACATGCGCATGACCGGCGCCAGGCCCAGGTAACGCGTCTTTAGCAACATTTCGCCGGGTCCGGGCGCGGGAATCGGCCGTTCGGCGAGCCCAAAGTCGCTCGGGCGCACGTTGCCTTCCGGCCGCGCCGCGATCCGCCACTGCAGGTTTACGTCCTCACGCAAAGCGCCGTACCCTCCTTCTGGGCGGCCACTATACTGGATCGGGACGGTAGGGCGTTCGCGTTCCGGAGCGTGGCGGCCGCGTGCTGCGTGTTGCCGTAAACATGGGGTTGCTACCTGGCGCGTTGTGAGCGTATTCTTTGACTGAAAGCATGCGAGGAGAGTCATGAGACTGAACGTGGACAAGAAGGCGGACGCCCTTTACCTTCGCCTCGACGATTCCCCTATAGTCGAATCGGAAGAGGTTCCGCCCGCCGTTGTGCTGGACTACAACCCATCCAATAAGGTTGGGGGTGTGGAATTGCTGCGCTTGTCAAAGCGCTCCGCCGAATTGAATCTCTCCGCGCTGCCATTCGAGATGGCTTGATCTTGCCGGCGAGGCCAGCGGAAAGATCGAATACCTCGCCGCTTATGCACGCATGGGCCGCCAGCCAAACCGCCCGACGTTCTAAGTCGAAAGGCGCGGCATGAAAAAGATGGCGAATGGCGAACCGCTGGCTGCCGGAATCGCCGACTTGCATTCGGGGATCGAACAGGTTGGCGAAACCACCGTTGTTTTCCGCGACAGCGCCTTCGCGGACGACATCGCGAAAACCAACGGCGCCGCCATCCTTAATCAGCGCGGCCTGACAAGCATCCGCAGCCTTTAGGCAGTTGATGGCGTCGAACTATGGGCAGACATGAGCGCCTGTTGCGATCTATTCTCCGGGGACGGTCGGACGCGAATATTCGCTTCACGGATTTGCGCGCTCTACTGTTCCATCTCGGTTTTTCCGAGCGGATTCGGGGGAGCCATCATCTTTTCGATAAGGACGGCATTATGGAAATCCTCAATCTGCAGAGCAAAGGCGGACAGGCCAAACCCTATCAGATGAGACAGGTTCGGCATTTGATTCTGAAGTACAAATTGGGGGAGGAAGACTGATGCACAAGTACGAAATCATTCTCTATTGGAGCAACGAAGATCAGGCGTTCATTGCTGAGGTTCCCGAGTTACCTGGGTGCATGGCGCACGGCGACGACCAGCAGACTGCTTTGCTGAACATTAACGATGCGATGGAGTTTTGGATCGACCGGGCCCGGGAGTTGGGGCGTCCTGTCCCGGAACCAAAGGGCGAGCGCCTGATGTTTGCATGATCATCGGGCGTTTCTGAAGTATCCGTTGGTGACCGAATCAGTGACAGTCGCGAGCATGACCGCACGGCTTTGTTGATCCCGTTGCGTTCCCCATGAAACTTCGTTTCGAGCCCAACCTCGACTTCTAACTGCAAGCGATCGAAGCCGTCTGCGATCTGTTTCGCGGGCAGGAAATTTGCCGGACGGAATTCACGGTAGCGCAAGTTACGCAGGCTTCGTTGGCATTGTCCGGAAACACGGAGAATGACCTCGGCGTGGGCAATCGGCTGACACTGCCCGACGATCGAATTCTCAGAAACCTGAACGACGTCCAGCTTCGCAACAGCCTGCCGCCATCGCCGAATCTCGACTCGGACGACTTCACGGTCGAGATGGAAACGGGTACCGGTAAGACCTATGTATATCTGCGCACCATGCTGGAGCTGAACAAGCGCTTCGGATTCTCCAAATTTGTGATCGTGGCGCCCTCTGTAGCGATCAAGGAAGGGGTTTACAAGTCCTTGCAGATCACGCGCGATCATTTCCGGTCGCTTTACTCGGGCGCGCCGTACGAGTACTTCCTCTACGACTCGGCCAAGCTTGGCCAGGTACGTAATTTCGCCACCAGCTCTATATACTGCACAGACCGAACTGCCCGCTGGCGGCGCCTGTCTCGAGCCTGACTTGGTATCAGTCTTTCAAGAACACTGATGAGCAATAGAAGCACACCAGGTCACACTGCGGCCCTAATCGCCTGCACCTTGATTCTCTGCGGATGTGGGGGTAGTGGTGAAACGAACCAGCCGCCACCGCCACCCACAGTCCAGCCTCCGCCACCGCCACCACCAACGGTAGATCCACCACCGACACCACAGGGGCTTGGCGCCGGTCCGGAGAATTGCATTGACGGCAACGCCGGCGACTTTCCCTGCTTGCGCATCTCGCTTGAAAGCCGAGTCGCGCTCGACGCGATGGACGGAACTCAGGGGAACGATATCTGGGGATGGTCAGATGCGCAGACTGACAAGGAGTACGCCCTGATGGGCATGACCAACGGCACCTCTTTCGTTGATATTTCCGACCCGCGGAGCCCGATCTTCCTCGGCAGGCTGCCGACAGAAACCAGGGAATCCGGCTGGCGGGACATCAAGGTCTATCGGGACCATGCGTATGTAGTCGCGGACAATGCCGGCGCACACGGCATGCAGGTGTTCGATCTGAGGCGCTTGCGCGGCGTGTCGAGCTCCCAGACGTTTTCCGAAGATGTGCTCTATGACGGCTTCGAGCATTCGCATAACCTGGCCATCAATGAGGCGACGGGTTTCCTCTACGCGGTATCGACGGATACCTGCGGACATGGTCTGCACATGGTGAACATCCAAACGCCGAACAATCCGCTGTTCGCCGGCTGTCACGACACGGTCACGACGCATGATACGCAGTGCGTCGTGTACCAGGGGCCCGATGCGGAGTATCACGACCGGGAAATCTGCGTCAGCTCCAATGAAGATCATGTCGAGGTGGTCGACGTCACCGACAAATCGGCCCCGCTGACGCTTTCGTCCGCGCGGTATTCGCAACGGGGCTATGTGCATCAGGGCTGGCTTACGGAGGACCACCGGTTCTTTCTACTCGGGGATGAGCTGGACGAGTCCAATTTTGGTTTGAACACGCGCACTCACGTGTTCGACCTATCGGACCTGGATGCGCCGGTGCACCTCTTTGCCCACGCCCTGGATACGCGCGTCATCGATCACAACCTCTATGTGCGGGGAAACCGCGTGTTCGAAGCCAACTACACGTCCGGCTTGAGAGTTCTGGAGTTCGGCGACCTCGCGGCGCAGGATATCAAGGAAATAGCCTTTTTAGACACTTTTCCCGATAGCGATAGCCGTGATTTTCGAGGCGCCTGGAGCGTTTACCCGTACTTGCCTTCGGGCACGCTGATTGTCAGCGATATCCAGAACGGATTGTTTGTTCTTTCGATGCAGTAGCGGGGCGCCAGACGCGGACAAATCGAGGTGGAACGCCTTTCGAGCGCACTGAAGAAGTAAGGGGAGAATGGTATCGGCGCCCGTTTCCCGATACTCCGCGCTAAACTAGTGGCTACGCTGCCTGCGGGAGGGCCTTACATGATCCAGCTCAGCCAGAGAGGCCGTGCCGGCCTTCAGTTTCTAGGGTCGCTGCAACACTATTCATCCAGCCACATTCGCGACATTGCGCGAGAGCAGTTCGCCGCCAGCGAAAAGGGGAAAGAGCTTCTTGAGGCCGAGACCGAACTGGAGCCGCGCGCCCAGTTGAAACGCGCGCGGGAAGCACGCAAGGCGGCGCTGGAATGCCCGGCATTTCAGCACGAAAGATTGTATCAGCGCTTCGTGGCCGAAGAGAATTTCGTGCGCGCGATTCCCGCCGTGGAAGAAAAGCGCGAAGAATGCGTTGAGGTCCTCAACCGGCAGCCCGAATACCAGGGTGGCTCGCTGGAACTCGACGACAGCGTGCCGATACCTCGGTACTACCAAGGCGTGGAGTGGCACCTGGAACCGGGCGGATGGGACGGATACGACCTCGCCACACCGATGTTTCTGGCTGGAGTGGCCCCGCATGTCTTCTCCCGTGGCGGTTACGCTGCGGTGGAGGTCGACCAGAACATTCGCGGGCAGCGTGTGGACGTTGTGAGTCTCTTGCCGAAGGATCATTACGAGCGCATTTACGAGCCGGGTTGCGGAGGGCTGGGCGCGCTGGCAGCTGCCCACCAGGTCTATCCCGACGCGGAACTCGTCGGCAGCGATATCTCCACGGCCCTGCTCAAGGGCGGGCACATGGCCGCGCGCAGAATGCAGATGCCAATCGCGCTGAAACAGCGTGACGCTCGCGACACGGGTGAGCCGGATGAATCCTTTGATGCCGTCCTGATGTATGCGCTGTTGCACGAAATGCCGGTGAAAGTCAGCATCGAGAGCATCAAGGAGGCCTACCGGATTCTGAAACCCGGCGGCGACATCGTCATCAACGACCCGCCGCCATTCTGCCGGGTGGATGCCTTTCAGGCCGCCATCCTGGACTGGGAAACCGAGTATCGGGGCGAGCCCTTCTTCAGCGTCGCCTGCTCCATGGATTGGGCCACTGTGCTGACGGAGATTGGGTTTGAAGTGCGGGAAGCCCGGGGCCTGGACCCGATGGGCTATCCCTGGGTCAACGTCGCTACCAAACTTTGATCGCTGTGCTGAAGCCGGGAACGAGGGCGTCTCCTGGGAACGAGGGCGTCTCCTGGGAACGAGGGCGTCCCGCCCTCGAAACTGGGAACGAGGGCGTCTCGCCCTCGAAGCGGGGAACGAGGGCGTCTCGCCCTCGAAGCCAGGAACGAGCGCGCCTCGCCCTCGTCGAAGACGGGCACACCCACACGCCCCCGGGAAGGCCTGAATGACTAAGCCCCCGATCCGCCCGGTCACGGGCGACGAGAGCCTGGACAGGCTCCTGCGAATGAATACGGAGCTCTTGTCCGAGCTATGGATTCTGCGTGACCGTGTAATGGTTCTCGAGAAGATCCTTGAGGAAAAAGGGTTGCTGGATGCCGAAGCGGTTAACAGCTACACCCCATCGAGCGAATTCACCGATGAATTGCAGAACGAGCGTGACCGGCTCGTGCGGCGCGTAGCAGGCGCACCCTGGGCTGAGGAATTTACCTGGCAGTCATTGGTGGAGAAGGGCGGGCGCTAACAGTGCGCGGGGAACGAGGTCTGCTTGCCCTTGTCGAGGGCGAGACGCCCTCGTTCCCAGGGGGACGCGCTCGTTCCCGGCTTCGAGGGCGAGACGCCCTCGTTCCCGGCGAGAATTAGCTGGCGGCCGGTAATCTTCGGCCCACCCAGGCGAAGTACACGGCGGGAACTACCAGCAGCGTCAGCACCGTTGTCGAGACCATGCCGCCCAGCATGGGCAGCGCTATGCGCCGCATGACATCGGCGCCCAGGCCGCTGGTGAGGAATATCGGCGCCAGACCGACCAGCACGGTTATTACGGTCATCAGGATGGGGCGCAGGCGCAACGCAGCGCCCACGCTGATCGCAAGCTCAAGTTCCGCCTGATTGGCGGGCCGGTCCTCACGGACGTGGTTGTCGATGTACATCACCATGACCACGGCGGTTTCGGCCGCAATTCCACCCAGCGCGATAAAGCCCACCGCCACGGCCACGGACAGGTTGTAACCGGCCAGCCAGACCGCCCACAGTCCCCCGATCAGTCCGAACGGCAGCGACAGCATGATCATGGCGGTTCGATCCAGGCGTCCGAAATGCAGCATCAGCAGCAGAAAGATCAACGCGATCGCCGAGGGTATGGCGATCTTCAGCCGTTCCCCTGCCGCCTGGATCTGCTCGTACTGCCCCGACCACTCGATCGCGTAGCCGGGCGGGAGAATCACGGCGCTCTCCACAACACGCCGGGCCTCGGCGACATAGCCACCGAGATCCCGCCCCTCAATGTCGACAAAAACCCAGCCGGTAAGCCGGGCGTTCTCGGAGCGGATCATCGGCGGCCCCTCGGTGAAGGACACGCGGGCCAGTTCGCCCAGCGGTATGTGCGCCCCGGTGGGGGTCGGAACGAGGATGTTTTCAAAATCGGCGCTGGTCTCGCGAAACGGCCGGTCGTAGCGCAGCATGATGTCATAGCGCTCGCGCCCTTCCACGCTTTCGGCAAGCTTCATACCCCCAAGCGCTGTCTGGATCACCGACTGGAACACCCCCATGTCGATATTGCGCCGCGCAAGCTCCGAGCGGTCCGGAAGGATTTCGAGGTAATTGCCGCCCAGCACCCGTTCGGCAAGCGCCGAGCGGGTCCCGGGAACCGCGCTGACCGCTGATTCCACTTCACGGGCGAGACGCTCAAGCTCGACCAGATCATCACCCGTGATCTTGACGCCCACCGGAGTCCGGACACCGGTCGAGACCATGTCCATGCGGATATTGATCGGGTAGCCCCAGGAATTCCGCAGGCCGGGCATCTGCAGACGGCCGTTCAAGTCGTCGACGAGTTTCTCCGGTGTCATACCGGACCGCCATTCGGACTGCGGCCTCAAGTGAATCCAGGTTTCGATCATGGTCAGCGGCGCGGGGTCGGTCGCGGTGTCCGCCCGGCCGGCCTTGCCGAATACGCTCTCGACCTCGGGCACCGCGGCAATCACCCGGTTGGTCTGACCCAGGACCTCGCGGATCTTGGTAGAAGACACGCCCGGCAGCGTGGTGGGCATGTACAGCAGCTCGCCTTCGTACAAGGGCGGCATGAACTCCGATCCCAGGCGGGAAAAGGGGACCGTGGAGCTCGCGATCAGCAGCACTGCGACCGTCACCGTGACCCACTTGTAACGCAATGCTGCCCGCAGGCTCGGTGCGTAGAGCCGTACGGCAAATTCGCTGACAGGATTGCGCACCCTTAAACGCCCCCTCAAGAGCAGCAGAATCAACACCGGGATGAGCGTGACCGACAACAAGGCCGCAAAAACCATCGCGTAGGTCTTGGTGAAAGCCAGCGGCGCAAACAATCGGTAACTCTCGCCGGTCAGCGCAAACACCGGCAGGAAGGAGACGGTGATGATGAGCAGCGAGAAGAACACCCCGGGGCCGACTTCCCGGACCGCTCCAATGACGGCCTGCCGGCGGGCGTTGCGATCGGCCTGCGCGCCGAGTTCCGACAGCTTCCGGCTGGCGTTCTCCACCATAACGATTGAGGCGTCCACCATGGTGCCGATGGCGATGGCGATGCCTCCCAGCGACATGATGTTGGCGGTAATGCCTTGCGCGGACATGATCACGAATGCCCCAAGCACGCCCAAAGGCAGTGTGATCAGGGCCACAAAGGCGGAACGGACATGCAGCAGGAAGATGAAGATCACCAGCGCTACCGCGATGCCTTCCTCGATCAGCTTGCGGTTGAGATACGAGACCGCCCCCTCGATGAGCGGCGCGCGGTCGTAGGTAGTAACGATACGGACCCCTTCGGGCAGTCCGCGCTGCAGGTCCTTGAGCTTTGCCTTTACGCGGCGGATCACGTCCAGGGCGTTCTCCCCGTCGCGCATTACGACGATGCCTGCGACGGTCTCACCTGCACCATTGAGTTCTACGATGCCGCGTCGCAGCGCCGGACCTTCCACGATACGAGCCACATCGGCCAAGGTAACGGGCGTGCCGTCTTCCGCGTACACCACCACCTGCTCCAGGTCCAGGCGGTTCTCCACGTACCCCGATGAACGGATCACGAACTCGCTTTCGCCCTGCTCCAGGACACGCCCCCCCACTTCGCTGGAAGCGGCCCCAACCGCCTCGGAAATGCGCCGTATGGAGACGTCATAGGCACGCAGTTTGTTGGGATCGATCAGGACCTGGTACTCGCGCACGAAACCGCCCACGGAGGCGACCTCCGCTACCCCGTCTACCCCTGCAAGTTCGAAGCGCAGGAACCAGTCCTGCAGTGAACGCAGCTGGGCGAGGTCGGTACGGCCGGTCTCGTCCACAAGCGCGTATTGGTAGATCCAGCCCACTCCGGTTGCGTCCGGTCCGATCTGCGGTGTGGCGCCCTCGGGCAACTCCTTGCTGAGGCGCGACAGCGCCTCAACGACACGCGAGCGCCCCCAATAGAGATCCACGTCGTCTTCGAAGATCACGTAGACGAAGCTGGTGCCGAACATCGAAGAACCCCGCACGTCCTTGGTTTTCGGTAATCCGAGCAGGTTCGCCGACAGCGGATAGGTCACCAGGTCCTCGACGATCTGCGGCGACTGGCCAGGAAATTCCGTTCGGATGATGACCTGGGTGTCGGTCAGGTCCGGTATGGCATCAAGTGGCATTGTTTGCAGAGAAAGCCAGCCGGCCAGGGTCAATCCCGCCGCGAGCACAAGGACAATGACCGGATTGCCGGCCGACCACGCTATCAGGCGAGCAATGGCCGAAGTCGACGGATCGCGGCCGGCCAGCCGGTCTATGGATTGGTCCGCCACGGCTAGTGCCTTTGGATGGAATGCTCGTCGTGGCCGTCGTCGGGCTGAGACTCAAGCTTGGCCAGGCCCTCGCGCAGGTTGGCCTCGGAGTCGAGCATGAATTGACCGCTCACCACGACCCGTTCACCTGTTTCCAGGCCAGAAAGAATCTCGGTGCGCTGGCCGTCCGATACGCCGGTTTCCACCATCCGTCCCGTAAAGCGGCCGTTACCCAGGGCGACTATCACATGCTCTCCCCGGCTGTCTCGCAGGAGCGCCTCGGCCGGCACGGACAGGCGCGATTCCCCGGACCCCAGGCTGAATTGAATGTCCGCGTAGGCGCCCGGGCGCAGCGCGCCGTTGGAATTGTCCACTTCGATGCGCACGTCGGCGGTGCGGGTCTTGGGATCGATCGTGGGGTAGACGTAATCCACCGTCCCCTCCTCGGGCGCTCCGGGCGCACTCGGAAACTGGAGTGACACCGGCTGTCCAGCCTCGACCATCGCCAGGTCGGCTTCGGGGATGGAGGCGATGACCCAGACTCTTGCGTAGGACTGAAGACGCATGACCGGAGATCCGGGTTTGACGTAGTCGCCTTCCCGTACCGTCAGGCCGTCAACCGTCCCCGAAGCCTCCGCGTATACCGGCAATCGCTCGATCAGATCGCGCTTTTCGATGAGTTGATCGATTGTGGCGGCCTGCATGCCGTCGGAAATCAACCGCTGCCGGCCTGAATCGATGCGCGATTGGCGCCCGGCCTCAAGCGCCGCCAGAAAGTCCTTCTGAGCGGCAATCAGTGCGGGGCTGTAGACGCGGTAAAGCAGTGCGCCACGGGTTACCCGGTCGCCTTCAGCGCGCACCGCGAGGTCTTCGATCCATCCTTCCAGACGCGAAACCGAAACGGTTTCGAGGCGTTCATTGCTTTCAACATTGCCGAATGCGCGCACGGTCTGTTCAAAATAGGCGTTCTCCACTCGGGCCGTGCGAACACCCATGGTCTGGATCATCTCCGGAGCCACTTCCACCTCCAGACTGCTGCCTTGCGCGGCTGCTGTTGCGTTCGACGCGGGGACGAGATCCATGCCGCAAATCGGGCACGGCGTATCGGGATTGTCAGAGACGAATTGGGGATGCATGGGGCAGGTGTACTGCTGCGCCGCCTGCATTTGGGCATCGGGCTGTCCCTTTGCCCCTTCCGGCCCGGAGCCATTACCTTGGCAGGCTCCGATGGCAAGGACGACCGACAGCGCGAGCGCGCCGCAAACCTGGGAGGGAGGGCGTCCCGCCCTCCGCGAAGGCGAGACGCCTTCGCTCCCGGGGGTTCCATAAAAGGTTGTTAGAATCTTCATGACGTCACCAGTAAGGAATTGAGTTGAGCAACGGCGCGATCTCGCCGCGCCTGTTCGTCGGCTATCCGGGCCAGGAGGATCAGCTCGGCAAGCTCGCCGTCGATAACCGGCGAATAGTCCCCTATTCCCGATTCGTAACGGGTCCGCTGCGCTTCCTCCTGCTCACGGATGGCTGAGATTTTCTGCTGCAGCGCCGAAATGGCAGCTTCCGCGGCCCGGCGCGTTGCATCCAGGGCCGAGTACTTAGCCACGGCGCTTCTCGCAACAGCCGCGTAGCGGCTCCTGGCGCTTTCCTGCCTTGCCTTTGCCGAACGCAAGGCTGGAGCCTGCGAACGATTGCCCCACAGCGGCACGCTGAAGGTCACCGCAGCCGATACCCAGTCATCTCCGGCAAACCGCACATCCGATCCACCGGAATCACGCTGCTGATAAGTCAGCTGCAGTCCCCAATCCGGTTTCCAGGCGGCTTGCGCCTCGGAAACACCGGCTTCGGCCACGGATATTTCCTCCCGGGCTACGCCTACCGAGTGAAAGGATTCGGCGCTCCCGGACCATGCCATCGGCTCAAGCGGCGGCGGTGAGGGCACGTCACGGGCTCCGCCGACCAGGTCTTCAAGGAGCGCCTCGACTTGGGCCTTCTCGCCTTCCAGGTCGGCCAGTGAGTGGTCGACTTCAGCCCGCTGCAAATCGATCTCGGCCAGCCGGAACAGCACCGGGCGGCCCGCGGCAATCTCGCCCTGCACGACCTGTTCCAGTTCGCCGTAGAGAGAATCCTGCCGCCTCAACAGGGAAACCTGCTCCGAAATGCGGCGTATCTCGACCAGGGCCACGATCAACTTCGAGCGCATATGCGCAAGCTGCAAGGCTTCCACCGCATCATTGCGCGAGGCGCTTCGCCGCGCCTGCGCCGATCGGGCGGCGCGTTCGGGGCGGTTAGGTATCTGCTGGCTTAGGCCAAGCGCCTTGTTGGTGGGCAGATAGGTACGGAACGAGGGATCGAACAGGGGAAAGTTGTTGATGCCGACCGACACGACAGGATCGGGCCAGGCCACCGCCGCAACCGCGTCTTCGCGAAAGGCCTCCGTTTGGAGGCGTATGGCATCGAGTGCCGGGTGTTCCTTCAGGCGCGCCTCAAGCTCAGGGAAGCTTTGCCCGAGAGCGGGCGGCGCAGCGAGCGCAAGACCCAGCGAACACGCAAGGATTGGGAATGATTTTCGACTTTTTTCAGCCATCTTGATCTCCCTTTGTGGGAAATGAGCGAGTACAGGAACGCACCGGGTACCGACCCGGTGCGAGCGTTACGCTCGACGGCTAGATCAAGAGGCGCTGTTTTAGTACGACAGGTGTTTGCGCGGGCCTTGGAACGGCGGGAGGCGGCCCGATAATCCGCACGGTCTGCGGGCGAACCAACGTGGAGGAAAGATCCAGGCTCGCCATCGGCAGCTTGAAGCTGAATTGCAGGTTGGCCGCAACGGCCTTGAGCGAGCCGTGCGTAGGCGCCGGATTCAGATCCGCACAATCGGGACACTCGGACGGATTGGTGCACCCCCTTTCCGGGCTGTCCGCGGGCTCATTGCAGCAGGAATCAGCAGCGACAGAGACCGGAGACTGCCAGGCCAGGTCATCCAGGCAGCAGCACGCAAAGGCCGGCTGCGCCACGAGCAGCGCCGCAGCAAGGAACAGCGGTGTGCGTGTGGATGCCGACATATGGATACCTAGTATAGCCATCAATCTTCTCTACGCTAAACACACGTACTCGTTATGTCCTCAATGGTGGAGTCAGGAAATTGTTAGTACGGGTCGTTCCCTTAGATGCGCGAATCGCAGAAAAAGTCTCAGGATTTCTGAGAATCCGCCTTGCCCCGCTTCAGGAACAACAGCAGCGCCGGTCCAAGCACAAGCAGCACCATCGATAGCAACAGCACCCGATGATACGAACCCTGAAGATCAAAGTTGAGCCCGAATATCGGGGGGCCGGCCGCGGTCACGAAAGCCTGACAGATCATGATCAACGAGTACACGCGCCCGTAAGATGCAAGGTCGAATTCGCGCGCAATCATAAATGGCAAGGCGGCAAATTTCGCGCCCGCGGACACTCCCAGGCAAGACGCCGCGCACACCACCATCCACACAGGAAGTTCCGGCAAGGTCAGCAATCCACAGGAGGCCGCCCCAAAGACCAGGGCCACAAAAACCAGGCCCGGCGCCCACAGGTAATCGAGAAGAAATCCGGCGCCCAATCTTCCGACCAGGATAAACAGCCCGATCAGGCCGGTAAGCCACGCTGCCTGCGCCCTCGCATAACCGGCGTCCTCAAGGATGGGGATAAAACTGGAAATCAGCCCCGCGAGACCGAAGGTCGCGCAACAGAATGCGATCGACATGAGCCAGAAGGTACGGGACCGAAGCGCCAGCCGGAATCCGGAGCTGGGCTTGATGTGGCCCGCCCGGGCAGGCGCTTCGTTCTCATTGGACGAGTGTTCAGGCTGCTTGCGCGGCGCATCCTTGAAACCCAGGAACAGGACAGGAACCCCCAGCAGGAGAATGACCGCCGAGATTCCGAAAAAGCCCGCGCGCCAGTTGAAGTTCTCAATCAGGGTGGCGACAAAGGGGGGGATGGACAGGGCCGTCAGTCCGCTCCCCGACAGCAATATGCCAAGGGCCAGGCCCCGCTTGCGTTCGAACCATCCGACCACGAATCGTGTGAGCGCGATTGAGGAGGCGCCCATGCCAAGAATCGTTGCGAGCGACCAGGAAGCGTAGTAACGCAGCAGCCAGTCGCTGCTCGTGCCAATGATCGCCATGCCCAGGCCATAGCCCACCGTGCCCCAGATCACCAGGGACCGGGCGCCGTACCGATCACAAAGCCATCCAATGAGCGGCGCAAGGCTCGCGGCGGTCATCGTGGCAATCGTAAAGCTCAAGGCCACCTCGGCGCGAGACCAGCCGAAGGCTTCCCCCAGCGGGATCGTAAACACGCCCACAAGGTAAATCGGGATGGTGCCGAAACTGAACATCTTGCCGATCAGGGCCGCACCCAGCGGCCGCCAGCTACGGCGAAACTCGCTCCAGGGACTGACCGGGCTCATCAGGGCGACATAAGCTGTTGGGAACCTTCGCCGCGCAGGGTCCTGGCTTGTGTCAGTGCCCCGCGTCGGGACCGCGGCCTCGCTTCAGGAACAGGAGCAGCGCCGGGCCCAGCACCAGCAGCACCATTGAAATGAGCAGCACCTGGCGATACGAGCCTTGCTGGTCAAAGGTGTTGCCGAAGATCGGAGGACTGATTGCGGTAATCACGGCCACGCCCACGACCAACAGCGAGTAGACCCGGCCGTAGGACTTCAGGCCGAATTCCCGGGCGGCAAGATAGGACAGAGCGTCCCATTCGGCGCCTGCAGACAGCCCCAGGCAAAAGGCCGCGCACACCACGATCCAGACCGGGAGTTCCGGCAAGGTAAGCAAACCGCAGGTAATCGCGCCGGCAGCCAGGGCCACGAAAGTCAGCCCGGGCGCCCAAATGTGGTCGAGCAGGTAACCCACGCCCAGCCTTCCGACCATGACAAATATGCCGATAAGCCCGGTCAGCAGTCCGGCCTCCGCAATCCCGTATCCCGCATCACGCAGGATGGGCGCGAAGCTTGAAATCAGACCGGCGAGACCGAAGGTCGCCGCGCAGAAGGCTATGGACATCAGCCAGAAGGCTCGGGACCTGAGCGCCAGCCGAAAGCCGCCGCTGGAACCGCGCACTTGCTGCCTTGACTTCGGAGCTTCCTTGAAACCCAGGAGGATCACAGGTACGCCGATCAGGAGGATCGCCGCGGAGAGACCGAAATAACCGGCCCGCCAGCTGTAACTCTCGATTAGGGCAGACACGAAGGGCGGCGCCGCAAACGCGGTAAGACCGCTGCCCATCAGCATGATGCCCAGCGCCAGGCCGCGCTTGCGATCGAACCAGCCCGCAACGAACCGGGTCAAGGCGATTGCCGAGGCCCCTACGCCCAACATTGTCGCCAGCGACCAGGAAGCGTAGTAGTGAAGCAGCCAGTCACTGCTCAAGCCGATGATCAGCATACCCACGCCGTAACCCGCCGTGCCGATAATCACCAGCGGGCGGGAACCGAACCGATCGCAGAGCCATCCTATGAGCGGCGAGAGGCTCGCCGAAGTAAAGGTTGCGACAGTAAAACTGAAGGTCACCTCGGCCCGGGACCAGCCGAAGGCCTCTCCCAGCGGTACGGTGAACACGCCCACCACGTAGATCGGCACAGTGCCGAAGCTCATGGCTTTGCCCACAAATGCAGAAGCCAGGGGTTTCCACCCGCGACGGAACTCATTCCAGGGACTGATCGAACTCATTCGCGCAACATAAGCGCTTCCCTGTACCGAAAGCAAGGCTCCCTGGGAACGCGGGCGTCCCTGGGAACGCGGGCGTCCCGCCCTCGTCGAAAGCGAAGGCGTCCCCGGGAACCAGGGCGTCCCGCCATCGTCAAAAGCGTGGGAGCCCCTTCCTGGCGCCGAGGGCGGGACGCCCTCGTTCCCAGGGAAAATTTACGCGCTGGCTCCCGGCGCGCTCGCCCGTAGAATAGCGCCCTCACGCCCCGCCGTTCTCTGAACCAACCCCGACCTTGAATCAGTCCGCCACCCCTGCCGCACCCTCCGTGCCTTTCCATCAACGGCTGACCTGGGGCTTTGGGTCGCTGGGCACCATTGCCTATCTGAACGTCGTCACCGCACTGGCGCAGTTTTATCTGACGCTGGTATTGAAGATGGATCCCGTGCTGGCTGGCTGGCTGATTTTTGCTGCGCGCCTCGTTGACGCATTCAGCGATCCCCTGATGGGATGGGTAACGGACCACACGAGAAGCCGATGGGGGCGCCGGCGCCCTTACCTGTTGCTGGGAGCGGTCGTGTGCGGATCATCCCTGCCGGTGGTCTTTTCACTTCACGAAATTTCTGCCGGTTTGCCGCCATCCATCATGCCGGTAATGGCGGTCCTTATCGTGTATTCCCTCGGCTTCACGTTGTTCAACGTCCCTTACCTGACGATTCCCGTCGAGATGACGACCGATCGCATGCAGCGTTTGAGCCTGATGAGTTACCGCTCGGTCTTCATGATGGTCGGCTCCGTGTTGGGAACGGCGGGAGCACCGGAACTTATCGAGCGCCTGGGCGGCAACATGAACCCTGAAGCCTATCAGCGCATGGGTCTCATCTTCGGAGCGCTGGTGCTGGTCGTAATGCTCGTTACCTTTCGGGGCACTCGAGGAGCCCACGCCGAGCCCGCCGGCCAACAACCCCGGCTTTCCCTGCGTCGCCAAGTCATGATGGTGCTCCAGAATCGCCCCTTTGTGCTGCTTGTCGGCGCCAAGTGCACTCAGTTCATTGCGCTCGCTGTAGCAGGCGGAACGATTGCATTCCTGTTTTCGGTCGTGCTCCAGCAACCCTTCACGCTGATCAAGTACCTGGCAATTCCTACAATCGTCACAATCGTCGTGGCAATCCCGGTCTGGCGACGCTTTGGACATTCCATCACAAAGCGTCGCGGCGTTCTCATCGGCGCCGCGGGAGAGACTCTTGCAAGTCTGACCTGGCTGCTCGTGAATCCGGACTGGAGTCGCGAGGCGGTAATCATGTTCCTGGTTGCCCGCGGCATTTTCGCCGGAGTCTTTGCCTCGGCTATCCTGCTTTACTCACAAGCCATGTGGCTGGACACCATCGACCATGATCAACGGCGCACCGGCTTGCGGCGCGAAGGCCTGTATACCTCGGTCTACGTTTTCGTGGAGCGGCTCGGCTACTCCGTCGGGCCTCTTGTTCTGGGCTTTATTCTCAAAGCGACCGGCTTTAATCAGGAGTTGGAGCCTGCGGACCAGCCGGCAAGCGCGGCATCGGCGATTCTGTTCACCATGGCTGCGATTCCGGCATTGGCCCAAATATGCATGATGTTCTTTGTCTGGCGCTACAAATTACCGGAGATAATTGGCGGTAAATCCAAAATATAAGCCATGTATCGGATAATTAGGATTAAATAGTATGAGCACAATGACACTCGCTGAACTTGAAGTAAACGGTCGCCGATATCGCTTTCACGATATTGCCGCACTGGGCGCAGATGAGGTGGCGAAGCTCCCCTACTGCCGTAAGATCCTGCTGGAGAACCTGCTGCGCAATGCGGGTGAAGACGCTTCCGGCACTGGCCTCCTCGCAGCCTTGGGCGGCGATAACGAATTGGAGTTTCGCCCCGCCCGGGTCATTCTCCAGGACTTCACAGGCGTACCGGCAGTGGTGGACCTGGCCGCGATGCGTGACGCAATGCAGGCCTTGGGAGGGGATCCCCAGGCCATCAATCCGCTGGCGCCGGCCGAGCTGGTGGTAGACCACTCGGTCCAGGTCGACCACTACGCCAGTCCGGACGCCCTGGCCCGAAACAACGAACTGGAGTTCGAGCGCAATCGAGAGCGTTATTCCTTCCTGCACTGGGGCCAACAGGCCTTTCGCGAGCTCAAGGTCGTCCCTCCAAACACCGGAATCGTCCACCAGGTCAACCTGGAACGGCTGGCGCGCGTGGTTTTCGGCGCCGAACAGGACGGAGAAGCCCTGGTTTACCCGGACACACTGGTGGGTACGGACTCCCATACGACCATGATCAACGGTCTCGGCGTGCTCGGCTGGGGTGTAGGGGGCATAGAAGCCGAAGCAGCCCTGCTCGGGCAGCCCATTACCATGCTTCCGCCGCCCGTATTGGGTGTCCGCCTGCACGGCAGCCTGCGCCCGGCGGCCACAGCGACCGACCTGGTGCTTACGGTGACGGAAGCGCTGCGTAAGAAGGGTGTAGTGAGTTGGTTCGTAGAGTTTTTCGGCGAGGGCTTGAATGGTCTTCCGCTGGCTGATCGGGCGACCTTAGCCAATATGTCACCGGAATTCGGAAGCACTTGCGCCATCTTCCCTATTGATGACGAAACAATACGCTATCTCGAGCTGACCGGACGCAACAAGCAACAGGTGGCGTTAGTAGAAGCCTACGCTCGCGCTCAAGGCCTTTGGCGTGACAGCAACAGCCCCGAACCGGAGTTCGACGACACGCTGGATCTCGACCTGGATGCCGTTGTGCCGTCCATTGCCGGCCCCAGGCGACCGCAGGACCGGATTCCTCTGACCCAAAGCAAGCAAGCCTTCGCTTCAGCCATAAAGGAACGCGGAGGAACACCCGTACCCTTCAACGGGGAGCAGCCGGGAGACGGCGCGGTGCTGATCGCCGCCATAACCAGCTGCACCAACACCTCAAATCCCACGGTAATGATGGCCGCCGGCATGCTGGCGCGGGCTGCGCGCAGCCGGGGTCTGAAGCCCCCGGACTGGGTAAAGACGAGCCTGGCGCCCGGATCGAGGGTGGTCACCGGCTACCTCAAGTCCGCCGGCCTCCTGGACGACCTCTCAGCGCTCGGCTTCGATATTGTGGGGTATGGCTGCACCACCTGTATCGGCAATTCGGGCCCCTTGCGTGATGACATCGCCCGACACGTTGAGGAATCCGGCCTGGGGGGCTGCAGTGTGCTGTCCGGCAACCGGAACTTTGAAGGCCGCATTCATCCACAGGTCTATTTCAATTACCTGGCCTCCCCGCCACTGGTCGTGGCCTGGGCGCTTGCCGGGCGCATGGACGTGGATCTCGAGAACGACCCGCTGGGGCTGGATGCCGACGGTCAACCCGTCTATCTGCGCGATATCTGGCCGGATGCCGCCGAAGTGCAGACACAAGTTGCCCAGCATGTGCGTGCGGCACAGTTTGAGGAGGGTTATGCCGGCGTATTCGACGGGGACGAACGCTGGAATGCTCTGGACAGTCCGGGCAGCAGCCGTTATCCCTGGAATGAGGACTCGACCTACGTGCGCCGCCCGCCGTTCTTCGACGGGATGGCAGCAAAGCCGGAGGAACCGCAGGGCGTGGCTGCCGCCCGAGTGCTGGCGCTGCTTGGCGATTCGGTCACCACCGACCACATTTCTCCCGCTGGTGCGATTCCGGCCCGGTCACCGGCCGGTGAATGGTTGAGCGAACAAGGGGTCAAGCCGCGGGAATTCAATTCGTACGGTTCAAGGCGCGGCAACCATGAAGTCATGCTGCGCGGCACTTTCGCCAACATCCGGCTGCGCAATCGCCTGGCGGGCGGCGTGGACGGCGGGTGGACACGGCTGCAGCCCGACGGAGCGGTGATGAGCATTTATGACGCCGCCATGCGCTACCAGGAAGATGACACGCCTCTGGTGGTGCTGGCCGGCAAGGAATACGGTTCGGGCTCCTCACGCGACTGGGCTGCCAAAGGCACGGCGCTACTGGGCGTGCGGGCGGTAATCGCCACCAGTTTTGAGCGAATTCACCGCTCCAATCTGGTGGGCATGGGCGTGCATCCGCTGGAGTTTCCAGCAGGATTGGATGCTGGGAGCCTCGAACTGGACGGGAGCGAGACTTTCGACATCTCCGCGCCGAATGGCAAGGACGTGAGTGTTCGGGCCACGCGCACCGACGGCTCTACGGTTGAGTTTGCGGCGCGCTCCCGAATCGACACGCCCAAGGAGCGCGAATACTTCCAGCATGGAGGAATTCTCCCCTACGTCCTGCGCCGCCTGGCAGGCTGAGCGTCACAAATGACCAGCTCGCCGATCCTCGCGGTACGCGAACTGGTCAAGGACTATGGGCCGGTTCGTGCGGTACGCGGTATTTCCTTCGACGTGCCCCGCAACTGCTGCTTCGGCCTTCTCGGCCCCAACGGCGCCGGCAAGACAACCACCGTGGAGATCATCGAAGGCGTGACGCCCGCAACTTCCGGTGAGGTGCTTTATGAAGGCAGGAAAGCCGGACCCCGGTTCCGCCAGGACTCCGGCGTGCAGTTTCAAACGGCGGCGCTGCAGGACTTCATCACGGTCCGCGAAACGCTTGAGATGTTTCACCGCCTGTATCACCGGCGCGCCGATATCGATCAGGTGATTGCCGATTGCGCGCTGGAAAAGCTTGAGAAACGCGACAACCGCAAGCTCTCCGGAGGCCAGCGCCAGCGATTGCTGTTGGCGATCGCACTGGTGAATGACCCTCAGATCCTGTTCCTGGACGAGCCGACCACCGGCATGGATCCGCAGGCACGGCGCAACTTCTGGGAACTGGTGGAGAGAATCCGGGCCCGCAAAAAGACCATCGTGCTGACCACGCACTACATGGAAGAGGCGCAGGCGCTGTGCGACGAAATCGTGATCATGAATGAAGGCGTAATCGTCACGCAGGGCGCGCCGGACACGCTTCTGAAGGCGCACTACAAGGAAATCATCCTGGAACTGCCGGAAGCCGACTTGGAGGAACTGCCGCCTGAGTTCCCCTTCCACACCTACCGCCGCAACGGGCTGGTGGAAATCCACACCGATGACGCCAATGAGGCCATAACCCGGCTTACTCGCGCCGGTGCGCCGCTGGGCCGCCTGAACATCCGTCCCTTCCGCCTGGAAGACCTGTTCCTGGACCTCACCGGAAAGGAACTCAGATCATGATCCGCAGAATCCTCGCTTTCCCGTCCCCTGGGAACGAGGGCGTCTCGCCCTCGACAATAGAACAACAACCATGATCCGCAGAATCCTCGCCATCCTCCACGCCCGCAATCTCGAGTTTCTGCGGGACAAGGCCACGCTGGGCTGGAACGTGGCGATGCCGCTGCTGCTGGTAGGCGGCATGGCAGCGATCTTTTCCGGCGGCGATCGTGCGCAATACAAGGTGGCCGTGGTGCAGGCTGAGCAACAGATTGAGGCCAGCACTCACCCCTTTCTGGAAACCCGCTACTTTGATTTCATTGCGATGGAAGAGGCGGAGGCGATCGAAGGGGTGGCAAATCACCAGCTCGACCTGGCCCTCGATTTCAACGCAGGAACTTACTGGATCAACCCGGAGTCGCCAGGCGGTTACTTCGCCGAACGCCTGCTTGAGGCCTCGTCGTCAGAGGGCGAATGGCTCCGGCAGCCTGCCAGCGGCGACCCGATCACGTACGTTGACTGGCTGATTCCGGGGATCCTGGGCATGAACATCATGTTCAGCTGCCTGTTCGGGGTCGGCTACGTAGTCGTGCGCTACCGCAAGAATGGGTTTCTCAAGCGCTTGAAGGCCACGCCGCTGCGGCCGGTAGAGTTCTTGTCGGCGCAAATACTCTCGAGGCTGATGCTGGCAATCTTTGTGACTCTGCTCTTGTATGCGGCCACAAGACTCCTGCTGGACGTCCGGATGGTGGGCAGCGGCCTGGCTTTGTTCCTGGTGGCGGTCCTGGCTTCGATCAGCCTGGTCTCGATCGGCCTGGCAATGGCGGCCCGTGTAACCAGCGAAGAACTGGCCGGAGGGCTACTGAATTTGGTGACCTGGCCGATGATGCTGCTTTCGGGCGTATGGTTCTCGCTGGCCGGCGCGCCGCAGTGGGTGCAGCAGCTTTCGAATATCTTCCCGTTGACCCATGCTTTGACGGCGGCGCGCGAAATCATGCTCTACGGCGCAGGTTTGACCGACGTATTGCCGCAACTATTGACCCTGACAGCCATCACCGCCGCCTTTCTTACGCTAGGCGCGTTGTTTTTTCGCTGGAGCAACACCTAGATTGAATCGGCTCGCGCAGCCTAGGATCCCGGCGCCGAGTTTTTCCCGGCGCCTGCCTCGATTGCACGACCCGCAATGATTAATCAGCCGATCGCCCGCGTCCAACGTTGTCCACGTTTATCAGCGGCAGTGCGCCGGCGCCGTTGACGTACGGCAGCTTGCCATCCCATTTCTCCGCGATACGCAGCTCGATGAGCTGCGGGTTATCGCGCAACGCTTCGGCCTCTCGGCGAATCGCATCGGCACGCGATATGGATTCGACTTCAATCTGGTATGCCAAAGCTTCCGCTTCGAGTTTCACCTTTGCGGCGGCCGCTTCGGCTTGCGTAATGATCCGAAGCTTCTCGTTCTTGGCTTTGAGCGCATCCTGCTCCGCTTTCACCTTTTCCTCAATGGCCCGGTTGAACTCTGAGGAGAACTGAAAATCCGTAATCGCTACGTTCGCGATGCTCATCGCGCCAACCACGCCCTTTTCTTGCAGCGTTTGTTCAATAAATGAGCTAATGACATCGCGGATCAGCGCTTTGACGGCGGCTCGCTTGGTCACGAGTTCTTCCGCCGTGTATTGCGCTGTGACCGCTTTAACGCTTTCCTGAATCGCGGGATCAATCAGCGCTACCTCAACGATCTCTCGATTGCCGATTTTCTGGTAGGTCAGCGGTGTCACGGGGCCGGTCAGCGAGTATTGCACCGTAACGCGCGTGGATACGACTTGCAGATCCTTCGAAGACGCTCCTGACTGTTTATCCGCAGCTCGCAGCCGTACGTCAATTTTCTCAACTTTCTCGATGAACGGAAGCTTGAAGTGGAAGCCTTCGGGCAGATGATTCATCCGTACGGCGCCGAGCCGATGTTTGACGCCGACATGACCGGGCGGAACAGTGACAAAACAGCCGATTAGTACGATCATGGCAGCAGTGATGCCGATTAGAACGGGAATCCGCTTTAGAGCGGACAGGATGAAATTGCGCATATGGATACCCTCTCGGTTTGTGTAAAGTTGGCATCCTCCCCAGCTTGAAGGCCGGCGATTCTTGCGGCGCCTGGCGCCGCCTTCGAGAATGCAGCAGCGTACGTTAAGTGTATGCCAGCTTGTTGTCTAATTGTCGGCTGAACTCGATCAAGGCTGACTCAAGCGAGTTCGAACTACCTTGCAAATTGGAAATCATTCTTTCTCGAAAAATATCCTCTTCTCATCCTGGCAATCTGTCGGACTTTGGCTGCTGAGTCTGTTACTTTGCAGGCCATGGAGAGATTCTTGCCGTCGCATTCCGGCCCGCCTTTGATCGACATCGGGGCCAACCTGGCAGATGCCGCGTTTGACGCGGATCGGGAGGCGGTGATGAATCGGGCGTTGGCCGCCGGCGTTCAGCACATGATCGTGACCGGAGCGGGCATGGAAGAATCGCAACGCGCGCTTGATCTGGCCCGCCAACATCCTCAGCGGCTGCGTTGCACGGCCGGCGTTCACCCGCACCGCGCCACGGAATGGACGCAAGCGCCGCACGAAGCGGTGGCAGGAATTCGCCGGGTGCTGGACAATGAGCTGACCGTGGCGGCAGGTGAATGTGGTCTGGACTACTTCCGTAACCTCTCACCGCCTGCGGCACAGCGAACGGCATTCGCGGGCCAACTTGCTTTGGCCGCTGAATGCGGAAAGCCCGTGTTCCTGCATCAGCGCGATGCCCACGACGATTTCCTGGCGATTTTGAAGGAATACCGGGTCAGCGAACTCGGCGGCGTAGCACATTGCTTCACCGGCGGACCAGGAGAAGCCGAGAGCTACCTGGAGTTGGGCCTGCACATCGGTATCACCGGATGGATTTGCGATGAGCGCCGCAACCAGGACCTGCTCGAAGCAGTTCCCTTGCTGCCGCTCGACCGCGTGCTGCTTGAAACCGACAGCCCCTACCTGCTGCCTCGCACTCGCGGGGTCAAGCCGGCGCAAAAGCGCCGCAACGAGCCGGAATTCCTGCCCCACGTGGCCCATGCCCTGGCCCAACACATGGGCGTGGAGCCCGAAGAACTCGCAGAGGCCACGAACCGCAACACACGCGCCCTTTTCGGCTGGCCCGCTTGAATCGCCTGAGCGCCTGACCGTGCGTTGCGGACATTGACTTCGCAGCGCAAGAATCCGAATCCCCCACGCTTCCAATCCTGCGCCGAGCAAGCCACAGCCAGGGGGCACTCGCTGCATTGAAATCCAAGACACATCATTATTCTGTCGCTTATAGCTTATAAACAAACTGAATGTTCTGATTTAAGAATATAGTCAGCACATTAATGTTAATATGCCACCATGATTTACAAGATCAAGATTTCTAATTTTGGTTCCATCCGTGACACGGTGGAGTTGGACTTCCGCATCCGAGGAACAACGCCCAATTTGCCCAATTTTTGTGAGAATCCTGCCATACCTGGTATGCGGCTACCTGCCGTTATTGCGATATTGGGGGCAAACGGCGCAGGAAAGACTACTGTGCTGAGTGCAATCAACCGTACTCTGGGATTCATCTTGCGTTCGCACGAACATGCTGCGTCCGCAATCCTTCATCCATTTTTTTCCACACAGGGCCTTGTGCGCCCCACCCGTATCGAAGTCAGTTTTGCCGCCGCACGTTTCTTGGATGGTGACGATGAGCGAGCGGCGCTGTATCGCTACGAATTGGAGTTGGCCCGAGACCCGGCCAACCCATTGGCTACGCACGTTGCGTACGAGGCGCTATTGGATTTTCCTAACGGACGCCGCAGACGCATCTTTGAACGCAAGGGTAATGAGCCGGTCCATATTGTTCGCAAAGCAGGAATTACCGGTCAGGATCGGGCGGTACAAGCAACACGACCTGAAGTGTCGCTAATTGCAACCCTGGCGGCGTCTTTTGTGCCAATGTTTGTAGCTATTCGCAACAACCTGTCAAGAATTTATTCTCCCCCTGAGTCCTGGCGGCCCAACGAAGAGATGACAACCAATAACTATGCTGGAGACGCCGAGCTTGTTGCTGCGGTTTCGAGACAGCTCCAGCGAATTGACCTTGGAATCGAGTCAATGGACGTTGCAACATTCGCAGGGAATAAACGGGAGTTGGTGTTTACTCATCAAGGACTGGCTGGGCCGCTTGTGATGCTGCAAGAATCAGCCGGCACGCGCAATTTTCTTAGCCACTTCCCGTTCCTAAACGATGCTTTGAGCGCTGGGCAAGTCTTTCTCCTGGACGCGCTTGATACTGAATTTCACGCTGACTTGGCGGCTGAAATCATCCACTGGTTCCAGTCGCGAGAGACGAACCCGCGCGGCGCGCAGTTGATATGCACGCTCCACAACCTGGCCTTGCTGGAGAGTCTTGAGAAAGAAGAAGTGGTGATAGTGGAAAAGAACCATAAAGGTGTAACCAGCGCCTACGGACTCTGGCAGGTGAAGGGCTTGCGGCGAAGCTCAAATTTGTACCGTGAATACCGGAGTGGAGACCTCGGAGGCCTGCCGGTAATCGGCTAAAACTGAACCAATGCCAGGGAAGGAAAAACGCAAGAGGCGACGGATCCTGATTGCCGGTGAAGGACAGGGGGAACAAGCGCTGGTAGCTTGGCTGCAGACTTTGTGCGATCAAAAAAATCAAAATGTCCTCTTGCAATTCGTTAGCTCTGGTGGCGGGGACAGCCTGGAAGTGGTTCAAGCTTCGATTCGAAAGAAGCGGAGACAGGCTATGACCCGAAAAGCCACCAAGAGTTGCTTAGCGCTGCTTGACTTTGATCGTGTGGGAACGGACCAGAAAGCAGGCAGAGATGCACTTGATGAGGCAGAGCGGCATGAGATTCACGTAATCTTGGTTCATCCGAATCTCGAGGGCCTATTGTTAAGGCTGCATGCGGATGAGGAAACTCGAAAGGTGCCTGCGAGCATCGCGCTTGCCCAATTGAGGAAGCATTGGCCCGAATACGAGAAGCCAGCAACAGCTATGGAGCTCGAGAACAGATTTGCACTTGATGATCTGAAGCGAGTTGCACGCAAGGATGAGGATATATCACGGCTGCTGGGCCTAGTTGGGCTTGCGTAACAGAGAGTACCGCCCTAATTCCGCCGGGTGCCATGGTGCTGTTCACGGATACTCAAGCCACGTATAGAGTCTGCGCGACTATTCAAACAGGAGAATTTCATGAACGAGGAACTGATCTTTTACACAAATCCGATGTCGCGCGGACAGATAGCGCGCTGGATGCTGGAGGAAGTCGGCGCCGATTACCGCACCGAGGTGCTGCAGTACGGCCCGGACATGAAATCGGAACACTTTCTGGCCGTCAATCCCATGGGCAAGGTGCCGACTATTCAGCATCGCGGAGTCGTGATTACGGAAGCCGCCGCGATCTGCGCCTATCTGGCCGACGCGTTTCCTGACGCCGGACTGGCGCCTCCGCTTGAAGAGCGAGCGGCCTACTACCGGTGGATGTTTTTCGCCGCCGGGCCGGTTGAATCAGCAACGATTAACCGCGCTCTCAAATTCGAGGTTCCCCCAGAGCGTGAATCCATGATCGGGTACGGAACCTTCGAGGCGGTCTTCGACACGCTTGAGGCCGCCGTCAGCGCAACGGAATTCGTTGCAGGCGAGCGCTTCAGCGCGGCGGACGTGTACGTCGGATCGCATATTTTCTGGGGCTTCAAATTCGGGTCGCTGGACGGCCGCCCCGCTTTCGCTGATTACTGGTCCCGGATCGAGAACCGGCCGGCCCGGCTACGCGCTCAAGCCCTCGACGAAGCCCTCATGCCGCCTGGCCGAGATACGGAGTAAGCGAAGCCAGCTCGGCCGTTATTTCCTCGTGATGCGAGGGGCGCGAGAGCAGCTCCTTGAGTTGCGGCGGCGGCTCAACGGTCTTGCCGATAAGCGGTTCGACCACGGTCTCGAATTTCGCGGGATGAGCGGTGGCCGCCAGCACCCAATCGCCGGCTCCGGCGCCTGAACGCGCGAGTAACTCGTGGCAGGCGTCTACGCCGGCGGAAGTATGAGGACAAAGTACCGCGCCGGAAGCTGAATGCTCAAGGCGGATCCGGGCGCGGATACGGTCGTCGCTCACGCTGGAAACGCTGACAGCGGAGCGGATTCGCTCAATGTCGCCGCCAAAATGATGACGCAGCCTTTCCATGTTGCTGGGATCGCCCACGTCCATGGCATTGGCCAGCGTGCCGACACTCTCCCGTCCCTGGTATGCGCCACTGGACAGGTAGTCTCCAATCGTCCGGTTGGCGTTGGTTGCCAGCAGTATCTGACCGATCCCGGCGCCCATTTCCCGCGCCCACAGGCAGGCCAGGCCGTTGCCGAGGTTGCCGGCGGGAACGACGAAGTGACTCCCTTGGGGCACTTGAAGCGCGGCCCATGCGTGATAGGCGCTTTGCGGGAGCAGTCTTCCCAGGTTGATGCTGTTTGCCGAGCCCAACCGCACAGTCTTTCGCAGCTCGGAACTGGCGAAAACCTGTTTCACCAGGCGCTGGCAATCATCGAAAGCCCCGTGGACCGCCAGTGCCTTGACGTTTCCGCCCCAACAGCCCAGGTGATGCTCCTGACGCGGCGAAATCCGTCCCTTGGGAAACAACACAACCACTCGGATCTTCTCGCGGCCGGAGAAAGCCGAAGCGACGGCTGCGCCCGTATCGCCCGAGGTGGCGACCAGGATCGTCAATGCCGGCGTGGAAGCAGGTTCTTCGGCAAGGATGCGCTCCAGGCAGGCCGCCAGAAAACGTGCGCCGTAGTCCTTGAACGCCGCGGTGGGCCCGTGAAACAGCTCCAGTAACCGTAGACGAGCGCCGTTCTCACCGGGCGAAAGATCCCTCAAGGGGAAGGGAAAGGCAAACGCATTGCGGCAGATATCCGGTAGTGCGGCGGCAAGGCGCGACCCCTCGAAAAAGGGCGCCAGCATGCGTTGGGCCAGCTCTGCCGGAGTTGCGCACTCTTCAAGCTCGCTGCGGGCAAAAACCGGCAAGTTCTCGGGAACCCACAGCCCTCCGTCCGGCGCCGTGCCGGACTGCAGCACGGCTTCCAAATCGGCGGGACCACCCCCGCGCGTGCTGTAGAAGGCGGCCATCTTCGAGGCGACTAGCGCGGTGCGCCCAGCATCCTCGCCAGCCGCAAGACATCAGCAAAGATTCCGCCGGCCGTTACGGCCGGTCCCGCTCCCGGACCCTGGACGACCAGTGGATTGTCGCTGTAGCGTGCGGTGCGGTACAGGAACATGTTGCTGGTCAGGTGCAGCCGCGCAAAAAGATGGTCCTGAGGCAGCGATTCCAGCCGCACCGATGCCCGGCCCTCGTTGTCGAGCCTGCCCACGTAACGGAGCACGCAGCCCTCCTCCTCGGCGTTGCGCAGTCGCTGTCGCATTTCACCGTCGTAGCGCCCCAGTCCGTCAAGGAATTCCTCGACCGTGGCATCGGCGAGCTCCTCGGGCGCCAGACTCTCCACTTCGACATCGGACAGTTCCATCTCCAGTCCCAGTTCGCGCGCCAGGATCAGTAGTTTGCGGGCCACATCCATGCCGCTTAAGTCCTCCCGCGGGTCCGGTTCGGTGTAACCCGCATCACGCGCCTGGCGCACAACGCGGGAAAAATCGGCATTGGCGTCCAGCGCGTTGAACAGATAGGCCAATGTGCCGGAGAAAATGCCCTCCACGCCGAGCACCTGGTCGCCGGTCGCGATCAGGTCGCGCAAGGTCTCGATTACCGGCAATCCGGCGCCCACGTTGGTCTCGTACAAGAGGTGCACGCCATGCGCCCGGCGCAACTCGTGAAGCTGCTCATAGACGGTGCGCGGCGCGCTCTGTGCCCTTTTGTTGGGCGTGACCACGTGAATGCCGGCGGCAAAGAAATCGCCGTACCGATCGCTGATCTCCTCGCTGGCGGTGCAATCCAGGATTGCCGCATGTGGCAGGTGGTCCGGGTTCACATGTTCACAGAAGCTCGCAAGGTCCAGGGGCTGGTTCTCCGCCTCCAGGGCCTCTCGCCAGCGGGCCAGGTCCAGGCTCCTTGGGGCCAGGTGCATGTTCCGCGAATTGGCCACGGCCCGCACCCGAAGATCCAGGTTGAATTTCTCGCGAAGCTGATCACCGGCCTGGGCGATCTGGTCCAGCAACTCGGCGCCGACGTTGCCTACGCCGATGACGCCCAGCGAGAGCGTCGTCTGCGAAAGGTAGAAGCCGCCGTGCGCGGCCCGCAGGGCCTTGGTCGCACTGCCGCCGCTCACCACCGCGGAAATGTTTCTCTCCGAGGATCCCTGAGCGATGGCGATCACGTTCACGCCCGCGCGCCCCAGCACGCCGAAAAAGCGCCCGGCTACTCCCGGAATACCGACCATGCCGTCACCCACCAGCGCCAGCACGTTCACGCCATCGTTGCGTGTCACCTTGCTTACCTGGCCAAGGCCCATCTCCTGGGTAAAGGCGTCCCGGGTTACCTGTTCCGCCATCTCCGCGTTCGCGCGCGGCACCGCAAAGGTTATCGAATGCTCGGAACTGGCCTGGGTGATCAACAGCACCGGGACCTGAACCTTGCTCAAAGCGCTGAACAGCCGGTCCGCGGTGCCGGGCACGCCGATCATGCCGGAACCCTCAAGGCTCAGCATGGTGACGTTCTCGACCATGGTGATGCCCTTGACCGGCTCATTCCGATCGCCCGCGGCCGAAATCAGCGAACCGCGCAGTTCGGGCTTGAAGCTTGAGCGTATCCACACGGGGATGCCCTTGCTGACCACCGGGCCCATGGTTTGCGGGTGAATCACGCGCGCGCCGAAGTAAGCAAGCTCCATGGCCTCGTTGTAGGACAGCTCCCGGATGACATGCGCCTCCGGCACCCTTGCGGGGTCGGCGCTCATCACGCCGTCCACGTCGGTCCAGATCGTCAGTGACTCGGCATCAAGCAAGGCGCTGAGGACAGATGCGGAGAAGTCGCTGCCGTTGCGCCCCAGGGTCATCTGCAGCCCGCGGCCGTCGCGGGCGATATAGCCGGTTACGACCCGTATCGGCGTGGGATCGTCCTCAAGCAGCCTCTCCAGGCGCTTTCCGGATGCTTTCCAATCCACCACTACACCCAGTTCGCCGGGTTCCACGCGCAGAACGTCGCGGGCATCCAGCCACTCGGCCTGCCGGCCGCCGCCGGTCCCGCGTTCCGTAATCAGCGCCGCCAGCAGGCGCGACGACCACAGCTCGCCGCAACCGGATACCAGCGCTTCCATTCGCGGCCCTGCGGAACGGATCAGGACGGCCGAATGAAGAATGTCCGCCACATCGTGGCACTCCTTGGCCTGCGCGGCCAACAGCCCGGCGCGTCTTTGCGGGCCGGCAATCAGTTCTTTGGAAATTGCGGAATATTGTTCCTGCAGGGCATCCAGAGCGCCCTGCCACTGGTCATTTCCCGAAATCGCACGGTCCAAAAGCCCGAACAGCGCGTTTGTTACGCCCTGCATTGCCGACACCACGACCGCCACTCGCGGCGAAGAGTCGCCCAGCACAATCCCGGCGGCGCGCTCGAAACCGCTCGCGTCAGCCAGGCTGCTGCCACCGAATTTATGGACTGTCCAGGTCATGGGTCTAGTAAGGGAAATGCACTTCCTATGATCGCAACGGTGCGATCCAGCCGGCAATTATTACAGCACCGGAACTTGGGCTACAACTCGGAGTCTGTTCCAGGCTGACAGCTTTCCGTCTCTTGAGGCAATGGACCCGGTAGCGGCGCAATGCGGGCTGCCGCCAGTGCCCGGGTACGCTGTGTTGCACCGATCCGGCGGATGTCGATCTTCGGGACTCCCACGTCAGCGGCGTACTGCGGCCAGTTCGCTACCGCCGCAACCACTTCATCGATGATCCGCCGTGCGGCTAGCGACCGGATTCCCGATGTTTCGGCGAACCGCAACAAGTCGTTGCGCTCAAAGTCGTCCCGCTTGCCTGCAACACTCATCTGGTGCTGCGCGGTCCAATCTCCGGTGGGATTGTACGAGTAGGCCACATCGTAGGCGGGAGACAGCCGCCATTCGCCATTGCGCTCCATGAGGAACGAGATGTTCTTCACGTGGTCGTCCTGGTTGCGGGCCACTATGTTGAACACGGCCCGGTGGAATTGCTGTTCAACTGCCGCCATGCCCAGCCCCAATCGGTGGATCGTCTCCATCGCCTGCTCATACGCGTAGGCGCCGGCCTGCCGGTAGTTGAAATGCCGCAGTGCGCCGAGCGATTGCATGTGCAGTTTTCCGCCTTGGGCATCGCGGTCGAACCGGCGGGTCATGAAATGGCTGCGCCCGCCCTCTTCGTGCAACCGGCATTCCGACATCTCAATCCCCGCATCTTTCGCCATGCGGTAATAGGCAAACTCGATTCTTCCGTATCCTTGCGGGTCGGCGAGTTCGCGCTGGCCTTGAACCCCGTCGAACTTGAGAATCCAATGCTCAAACCCCCCCTTGGCATCCACCTGGCCGGATCGAAATTCGCCGCTGTGGCGGTTCCATGCCAGCACCGCCTTGGCGCGGACCCCGCCGGCGGATGTTCCGACGGTCAGGATATCTTCGATTGCGGCACAGTCATCGGTCCCATCCAGCTTGCCTTGCAGGTGCGATCGCGGCGCCAGGACGCGGTTGGCCAATTCCATCAGCCGGGCGACTTCCACTACCCCGTGCCTGTCGCCCCGGGCAATGGCGGGCTCGAACTCGAGTGCGCCCATGCCGCGCGAACCAATGTAGCAGAGCCGTTCAACCGGGCTGAAGGATTCGATGCTGCGCCCACTAGTGGCCAGCCAGGCATCGATCAGCCGGTTGCCGTAATCGTCGGGCAATGAATCCGCGAGCAGGCCGGGCAGTCCCTTGAATGCCGCCTCTTCCAGGGCCGGGAACTCATACGGAGCCTCCTGCGCCGGCATCGCGAAGGGCGCCAGCTCGATCCCGGCTGCCGCGAAGCCGGGGTCATACTGGAACACGCTCATTCCGCGTTGGGCATCCCACGACACGGCGCCGATGCGCCGTCCCCACAGTATTACGGCCGCATCCGTCACGCGATACTTACTCCCAAGTCCAGGGAGCGTTCAAGGGTTCCTCCTGTTTCGGACGCGCTCGCTGCCGCTCTGCGCCACGCCGCTCTACGCGCTCAATCGGCCGAATCTCGTGCGAGGGCATGGCGGCCAGCAAGGCATCCCCGAACCCCAGCGTGACCGCAACCCGCAAGAAGCTGTCCAGGCTCGTCGGCTGCCCAGCCTCGAGCCGACAAAGGGTTCGCAGCCCAATGCCTGCTTCGCGGGCCAGGGTCTTTTGGGTCACATTTCTCGCCAGACGCAACTGCGCCACGCGCCGACCGATCTCCGCCCCTATTCGAGGTCCAAGAATAGAGTAACGAGTTGCTATATCTGGCATCTTAAATAATGAATGACCCTTTAAGATGCCAAATATTACCTGTTATAGGATTGCCAGACAAGTTGGCGAAAGGGTGCTGTCAAAAGAATCTCGGATAGGCGCGTAACCACCTGGGCCCGATTGTTAATCTTCTGCATTGTCGTTGGCAGATCATCATCCGGCGCGGATGCATTTTGCACTTCAGAGTGGAACGGGCGCTCGCTAAAGCCAGAAGAAAAGCCCGCTTGGACTCGGGTCTTCGCCTTTGGGCGAAAGTGCTTGGTACCGTTTGTGATTTCTTTGGCCAACTCAAAGTACGCGGCAATGTCCGACTCGGCTGGATATGTGCTTGTGAAATAATTTTCTTTGGTGCACCCACTCGTACATGCACTCTCACCCAACGTGGACAAGAGCCGCTCCATTTTCTTGTATAGAGCGGCTTGGTATTACGGAACGGACTCGGCTGATGCGCCAGCTTGATCTTCAGCAGGTGCGTCCGGCGCCCGTGCATTCAAGCCGGAGGGATCAGGCAAGACCAGCCAATAGCGGGTATGCCGGCGCTCTCCGCCCTTGCGTAGAACACCGTGGTCCACGAGCGCGGCCAAATCGCGTGTTGCGCTTGATTCAGATGCCCCGGTGAGCGCTTGATAGTTCTTTGCGCTCATCCCCCCCTCAAACCCTTCGGGCTCAGCCTCAAACAATCGCAAGAGAGCTTTCTCTTGACGGAGGTTGATCTGCCCTTTCAACTGATCGAAAACGCGTGCTTGCGCGATGGCGCAGATAAGACTCTGCTGTCCGTAAGCCTGCGCTTGTATGGCGGTTTGGGCAAACCAGGCCATCCACGGCGTCAGATTCATAGACTGGCTCACTTGATTCAGATTCAGAGCGGCATAATAGCCTTTCTGCTGCCGACTGATTTCTGCCGATAAAGGCAACAGCGTTGGCCGCCCGATCATGCGTGCCAGAGCTTTCTCTGCGAGCGCGCGGCCAATCCGGCCGTTGCCATCCTCAAAAGGATGGATAGACTCGAAATACAGATGCGCCACAGCGGCCACGTCTAGAGCCGCCGCAAGGCTGGCGTTTTGCGTTTCGCGGTTAAACCAGCCCACCAAGCGATCCATTTCGGTCAGAACCCGATGCGCGGGTGGCGCTTCGTAATGAACCGTTTGCCGTCCATAAGGCCCAGAGACTACCTGCATCGGATCTTCATGCTGGCGGTAGCCACCAATGGTTTCTATGTAGGGATTCCCACTCATCAGCATGATGTGCCATTTGCACAGAGTCTCGTGATCCAATGGCTGTGCGAAGTCGCGGTACAGCGAAACCATCATTTCGGCAATGCCTTCTTCCGCAGCCCCGTGGCGGCGGGCGCTACGCTGTAACCCAAAGCGGCGAAGCAGCGAGGCTTGAACGGAATCGCGGTCCAGGATTTCGCCTTCGATTGCTGAGGTCTTAATGGATTCAGTCGTCAGCCATTCAATCCGCAGCCCCACCAGATCTTCCTCTCCAGTCAGCCGCAAGACAACGCTCTGGGCTTCAATTCCTTCAGCAAACTGTTGGGCCGCGCTGTCCAGTAGCCGCGCATCCCAGGTGAAATGCGGCCAGTCGGCATGCTGCCAAATCCATTTCGTCCTCATGATGGTTTTGCTTGTGCGTAGCCCAGCTTGGGCGATAGACCTCAATTCTATCGCCCAGCGCTGGCTAGTCTCGCGCAATTATTACAGCAGGAACAGCGCCAGGCCAGGCCAGAATGAAACCGTGACAAGGGCAAGCAGCATCAATGCGAGGAATGGAAGCACCGCGCGGCAGATCTCCCCGAACGATTCATTGAAGGCCGTCATCGCAACAATGATGTTGAGCCCCATTGGAGGCGTGAGGTAGCCCATCTCCAGGTTGACCACCATCACCACCCCGAAATGCACCGCGTCCATGCCCTGGGAAACGGCGATCGGCTGCAGCAATGGCGCCAGGATAAGGATCGCCGAGCCAATGTCCATGAAGCACCCGACCAGGAGCAGAAAAGCGTTCATTGCGAGGATGAAGCCCGGCAGCGAGTCGATGCGCGCCGAAAGCCATTGCACCGCCATGTCCGGAACCTGCTCGTAGGTGAGGAACACGTTGAGCGCCAGCGCCATCATGAGTACCGGAAACAGCGATCCCATCAATCGCGTCGTGGTCGTAATGACCTCGATGACCTCCTTGAATCGCATTTCGCGATGAAGCACGATTTCCACGAAGAATCCGTAAACGACGGCGATAGACGCGGACTCCGTCGCCGTAAAAAAGCCCGAATATATCCCGCCCAGGATGATGACCGGCATGAATAGCGACCAGATTCCCTCGACAAAAGACACGCGGATCTCTCGCAAGTTCCACGGGCCCAGCCGGAACTTCCAGTTGCGCGCGATCGCATACGCGCTCATGAAAGCTGTCAGCAGCAACGCGGGACCGATGCCGGCAATGAACAGTTCCGAGATCGAGGTTTGCGTCATCACGCCGTACAGAATCAGCGGGATACTCGGCGGCACCACGATTCCGAGCGTTCCGGCAGCGCACAAGGCCCCCAAAGCGAACCGCTTGCTGTAGCCGGCTTCGAGCAAGGCCGGGTACATCACGGCCCCGACCGCCAGCAAGGTGACTGTGCCCGAGCCGGTCACCGCCGCGAACATCGCACAGGAAAGAACCGTTGCGATCGCAAGACCGCCCGGTATCGGAGCGGAGAACGCGCGTGCGAATCGGATCAGCCGCTTGGCAATCGCGCCGCGGGCCATGATTGCGCCCGCGAGCAGGTACATCGGAATCGAGAGCAGTACATCGCGGTTCAGGCCGTCCCAGCCGTCGTTGATGATGTTCTGGATCTGCCCGTCACCCCAGAACCAGTAGGCCATCCCGCAGGCAACACCCAGCACGACCAGCAGGTTCTGTCGCACCGCCAGCAGAACGGCGGCGACACCCAATATCGCCAGCACACCGGTCATTTCTCGAGCTCCTGCTGGGAATCCGCGAGCGCGCCCCGCTCCTCGGGGCGGAGGTCGGGCCACAGCGCATACATTCCATGGCGCAGCGTCGCCAGCGCGAACACCAGCGGGATCACGCCCTGGATCGGCCAGACGATGATGCGCAGCACCACGGAGCGCACGTCCAGCAGGAAGGTCTCGCGCACCAGGTCGAAAGCAACAAGGGTGAACGTGAGGCAGAACAGCGTCATCAGCAGCTCGCCGAAGTGAGCAAGGAAAGGCGCCCATGACTTCGGCAGCCAATGGTCGGCAAAGCGAGGACGGAGATGCGAATTCGCCGCCGAGGCCAGGCCGATCCCGAACATCACGAGTATCACGTTGGCGTACACACCGATCTGGCGCGCCCAGTACAGGCCCGAACCCCAAACTGTGCGAATCAGCACGTCGCCGAATATCACCACAATCAGGATTCCGAACGCAGCGCAGGCAACGCCCCGCTCCAACTGGAACAGGAACTTCAACGAGCGTCCCGCGAAATTCCTGGCGTTAGTCCACATTCTTCCGTTTCAGCGGCGGGGACCGGCGCGAGGCGCGCCCCGAACCCCGTATGAAAGGGCGATTAACGTCAGCGGCCGCGAATCGAGCGGGTTTCCTCCAGTTCCGGCTCGGCTACCCGGCGCAAATGAAACTCAAAGGTGTCCTCCTTGCGCCCGGCGAAGTGAGGAACGCGGTACAGGGCGGACATGCCTTCCAGCACCCGGGAAATCCGAATGGGCCCGACGTCGATGGTCTGGAAGCCGAGGTTTCCGGCGAGATCCATCACCCAATGCTTGGATGCTTCATCGTTGCCGGCCACCATTACCGTGACAGGACCCATTGCACGGGCCGGATTGAGGACAATGTGAAAACCCACGGTGTTGAACGCCTTGACCACCCGTGCATCCGGCGCCGCAGCCTGCACCATCTCCCCGGAGGACTGGCCGCCAACGTACTGCGGCAGTCCTTCCGGTCCTTCCTGCACCGCATTGCCCGCATCGATGATGAGCTTGCCGGCCATGTGGGGGGCCAGTCGCTGCACAACATCAGCCGCGGCGGTATAGGGCACTGCCAGAAAGACGATTTCGCCTTGCGCGGCGGCCTCTTCTTGCGTTTCAGCAGTGGCAGGCCCAGGTGTGCGGTCCAGTAAAGCCCTGATGCGGTCACTGTCCGGCGCCCGCGAACCGTACACGATCGTATGACCGAGTTCGGCCATTCTGGGTCCGATGGACCCACCCATCATGCCGGTGCCGATCACGGCAATGGTCTCCGCGCCGGCCGGCGCTGTAGCCGTCATCAGCGCAATCAGGACAGCGGGTAGAGTCAGTTTCTTCATTGCAAACCTCAAGCGTTTCAATCCAGGCTCCCATTCAATCCCCGGCCTGCCAGGACCAGGCACAACGGGGAGCGCCATCATAACGCTTGCGGCCAGGAGCGCCACGTCGGAAAAGACCCGTGTTACCTGGTTCAAAACGTAAACGCCGTGCGCCACCCCGTGGGTACAATGCCCTCTTTTGCCTACGAGGGAGAACTCCTGATGTCAAACACCATGCGCGCCGTCGTAGCCGAAGCGCCCGGCGGCCCCGAGACCCTGCAATTGAAGGAACTTCCTATCCCTTCTCCTGGCGAAGGCCAGGTGCGGATACAGGTTGCCTATGCTCCGCTCAACCCGCTGGACACCCATGCGCGGGCCAACCGGATCAAGTGGATGCATCCCGGCTTCCCCTTCGTGACCGGATATGAGTACTCGGGAAGGGTCGTGGAAACTGGCGACGGTGTGGACCCGGCGCTTGAAGGCCAGCGTGTGGCGGCCAATGGACAATGGAACGGCAACGGCGAATTCGCCATAGCCCGGGCGGCGGGACTGGTGCCCATCCCCGACCGCTTCGACTACCAGTTGGGAGCGACCTTTTCGACCTGTGCGCCTACCTCCTGGCACCTTGTGCATTCCGCGGGACGCGTGCAGCCGGGCCAATCGGTAGTCGTGCATTCCGCAGCCGGCGCGGTCGGCATCCTCACCACGCAAATTGCCAAGGAAGCCGGGGCTACGGTAATCGGACTGGTGGGAGGAGGCAAAAAGGCTGCCTGGGCCAAGCAGTTCGGCGCCGACCACCTGCTGGACTACCGGTCGGAGGAATGGCCCGCGCAGGTCAAGGAGCTGACCAGGGGACGTGGCGCCGACGTCATCATCGACGGCGTGCAGGGACCCAATGCACCGCGCAACTATGACGCCTGCGCGCCGCTGGGCAATGTGATCTATATCGGCGCGATGGGCGGCCTGGCCCCGCCCGCGAACCTTTCCTTGCTGATCGGCAAGAGCATCAGCGTTACCGGCTTTGTGCAGTTCTTTCACCAGGCCCGCACCCGGCAGGCCGAAGATGCCGAAATCGAGGAAAAACTTGCTTCCGGGCAATGGCGCATTCCAATCGAGCGGATTGCCGGCCTGGAGGAAACCCCGGCCATGCACGCCGCGTTCGAGAATCGCGAACTGTTCGGGCGTACCCTGATTGAGGTCGGCGGAGACGACGTCTGACGCCGGGAAGGAGGGCGTCCCCGCCCTCCGTGAAATGACTGACTCGAGCATGCTGATGGTTACTTCCGTTTCGAGGGCGAGACGCCCTCGCTCCCAGGGGTGGGGGGGACGCCCTCGCTCCCAGGGGTGGGGGGGACGCCCTCTTTCCCCGGCTTTACTGCTGCTGGCGGCGCTGCTTGCCGCTGGCTGCGGAGGTGAGTCGGATTCTGAAGCGGATGACGGCAAGCTGGCCATCGTGATCGGCGCCTCCGGCGCCATCGACACGCCCTGGCATGACGGCTGGCGGCGTTTTGAACGTCGCGTCCATGAGGCTGCATACCCGGGATTGGAGTTGCAGATGTCCGTCAACGGGCAACTCGGGACGGAGGAGACCATACTGGCCCAGGCGCGTCGCGGACGAATTCAATACGCGGGAACGTCGCTTCACGGGATGTCCAGCGTCGTGCCGGAACTAAGCGTGATTCTCTCGCCGTACCTCTTCGATAGCTATGAAGAAGTAGATTTCGTAACCGATAACTACCTGACCCCCGTATTCACCGAAATGCTGGCCGAACGCGGCTTGACTTTCCTCCAATGGAGCGAGGTGGGATGGAACCACGTTTACTGCCGCGAACCCAGACTTGAGCCGGAGGAGTTCCACGGCGTGAAGATGCGCGCCTCTACCGCGATCGCGCCCCAGGTGTTCACCGACTCGATCGGCGCCGACAATATTCCCCTGCCCTTTGATGAGACCCTGCCCGCCCTGCAAACCGGCCTGATCGAATGCGGCCAAAGCGGCGCCGGCCAATACCTGCTTTCGGGCATCGCCGGGGAAGCGCCGCATTACACGCTGACTTTCCACGCCTACGACTCCGGCGTGCAGTTTGCCAACTCGCAATGGTGGGAATCACTGCCGGAAGAAGTACGCCAGGTACTGACAAGCGCCCTGGACGAGCAACAGGAGAATCGCGACATCGTGCGCCGAGTCATTGCGGGCCAGGAGCGCGAATGGCAGGAAAGCGGACGGGTAACCTTCCATGCGCTGAGCGAGGAGCAGAAAGCCCAGTGGCGGGAAGCCGCGCAGGGCTCGCACGAGAGACTGATCGAGCGCATCGGCGGCCGCGCGCGCGAGATCTATGATCTGATTCTTCGCGGCAAGGCCGATTTTGCGGCCAGGAAAGAGAATGCGGCATGAGTATCCGTGACGAAGTAATGGCCCTCGATGTCCCGCCGCTGAAACGCGAAGAGCTCGATGAGGACATGCGCGATTACCTGGCGTTATGCGAGGAAAAACTGGGCTTCGTACCCAACGTGCTGACCGCCCACGCCTTCAGCAGCGAGAAGCTGCGTGTCTTTCGCGAGTTCTACGACGAACTCATGCTTGCCGATTCGGGCCTGAGTAAACTTGAGCGCGAAATGATCGCCGTGGTGGTCTCATCGGCCAACCATTGCCTGTATTGCCTGGTCGCACACGGCGCCGCGGTGCGCAAACTGTCGGGCGACCCGCTGCTCGGGGAAGTGCTGGTGATGAACTACCGCGAGGCTGAGATTACGAGCCGCCAGCGGGCGATGCTCGACTTCGCCTGGAAGGCCACCGTCAGTCCGCAGGAAACCGGCGCAGAGGACCGCGCGAGGCTAAGCGACGCCGGATTCAACGACCGGGACATCTGGGATATCGCCAATGTGGTCGGCTTTTTCAATTTCAGCAACCGCATGGCGATGGCCACCGGCATGACCCCCAATCCCCAATACCACCAGATGGCGCGCGACTCCGGCGAAGACCGGTCATAGGGAGAAAAATCGAATGAAACTAAGATTATTGGGCGCCAGCAGCCTGCGCGTTTCCGAACTGTGTCTCGGCGCGATGACTTTCGGCGGCACGGCCCACCTGTATTCTGAAGAGGAAGATTGCCGCGCGGTGTACGACGCCTACCTCAAGGCCGGCGGCAATTTCATCGACACCGCCGACATGTACGGCATTGGGGCCAGCGAGAGCATGCTGGGCCGCTTCATGGGCGATGATCGCCAGCGCATCGTCCTGGCCAGCAAGTACTCGATGAACACCGACCCCGACGACCCCAATGCTGGCGGCAACCACCGTGGCAACATGGTGCGCTCGCTGGAAGGAAGCCTGAAGCGGCTCAAGACCGACTACCTGGATCTGTACTGGGTTCATGCCGCGGATGGCCTTACACCGCCGATGGAAATCATGCGCGCGCTGGACGACCAGGTGCGCCTCGGCAAGATCCTTCACATTGGCATCTCGAATGCGCCTGCCTGGTGGGTAGCGGCGTTGAACGCAACGGCCGGCGAGCGTGGGTGGACGCAATTCACAGCTGTACAGCTGCAGTACAACCTGGCGGAACGCACCATCGAAAACGCCTTTTTCCCGCTGGCGAAATTCCAGGATATGGCGATTACGGCCTGGAGCCCACTGTTGTTCGGCGCGCTCACGGGCAAGTACACGGTGAGCAAGGACGGCGCGGTCCAGGGAGAAGGCCGTTTGAGCGGTCCCATGGGGGGACGGATGCTTAGTCCCCACAACCTGCGCGTTGCGGAAGGCCTGAAGAATGTTGCGGACCGATTGGGCTGCGCTTCTCCGACGCTCGCCCTGGCCTGGCTGTTGCACCGCCCTGCCCCGGTAATCCCGATCGTCGGCGCACGCAATCTGAACCAGCTTGAGCAGAACCTGGCCTGCGCGGACCTGTCGCTGGACGCCGAAACGCTGGCCGAACTGGATGCTCTTTCACCGCCTGCGCCGACCTTCCCGGAATCGCTGCTGGCCATGCCACCGATGCGCGCCATGGTTCACGGCAAGGCCGTGCCCGAACGCCTCAAGGCCTGGGACCACGCCTGATTTCGCAAGGGTGGCTGACGGTAATGGGGCTACTCGCTTTGTTGAGGCTGACCCGTTATCGTTTGACTGGCAAGGAACTTGAGAACGTCAAGGCCACACCGTCATGAACAATACGCTAAAGCCCCAACTTCGCCAGCGCGGACGCGCTTCGGTCGACTTTCTGGCCCACGTTTTTTACGGTACCGCGAGTGCGCGAAAGGAAACTCACCAGCGCCTGAAGGAAAGCTTCGGCGACGGCGCTTCGCTACCCGATGATCTCGACGAACGCCATGATGCCGTTACGGGTGTCCTGTCGGAAGTGCCCGCCTACCGGTGCAGCAAGGCGTGGGCGAATGGCACTCTCGCCAGCACGGACTGATTGCGGTGGAAGCATTTGAGGATCTGAAGCCTGGCGTAACCGAACTCCTTTCACGCTACGACAACGGACCCTCGCGCCTGTTTGCCGAGGAAGACTTTGAGCCCCCAGGCTATTGGGACGGCGTGGAAATTCACCGCACCCGGGGCGGTTGGGACGGTCATCCCTACATGGGATTCGTTCACGGGGAAATCGTTCACCGGCTCATCGTGGACGCCACGTATCCAGGCGGCATCTTCAAGCAACGGCGCATGGTGGCCGGACTGGCGCCCAAGGACCAGTACGGCCGAATTCTCGAAATGGGCTGCTCCACCGGGCATTTCACCCAAGCATTGGCCGAGACCTATCCGGACGCGGAAATCACCGGCGTGGACCTGTCGATCCGGGCGCTCGAACACGCCCTGAGAACGGGCAATGCCTGCGGCTGCCGTTGGGGTTTGTATCGGCGCGCCGCGGAGGACACCGGCTTCGATGATGAGTCCTTCGATCTGGTCAGTTCCTACATCCTTCTGCACGAAATGCCGGCTGATGCGATACATGCCGCCTTCGCTGAAGCATTTCGGGTGCTGCAGCCCGGCGGCGATCTGATCATGAGCGACGTCGCCCGCTACGCAGACATGAACAAGGTGCAGGAATGGCAGGCGGACCAGCTTGCCCGCTTCGGCGGCGAACCCTTCTGGCGCGAGTCCGCCAGCCTGGATCTGGTCGCCGAGCTCAAGGATGCCGGGTTCGAAGAGGTCGAGGGACGGGCCCTGGGCGAGTACGGTTATCCCTATGTCGTCAGCGCGCGCAAGCCTGCATGAAAGACGACCCCAGGCCCTTCAATACGCCGGAACGCCCCACGCTTGCCGCGGAGGATGTGCCCGGCCTCGGGCAGACCGTGATCACGCTAACGCACGAGCTGTACATATTGATCGACAGGATTGCCACGCTGGAAGCAGTGCTGGAAGGGCACGGTCTGAACGTGGGTGAGGAAATCGAAGCTTTCAAGCCCAACGAAGCGCAACAACAGCGTCTCAATGAATATGGCCGAGCACTGGTAGCCCGCGTCACCAACGCGCTAGCCGGCAAGCTCGACCCACTCCCGGGAGCGTAGAAAAACCCTGGGAACAAGGGCGTCCCGCCCTCGCGGAGGGCGGGACGCCCTCGTTCCCAGCTCGTGCTTACAGCGGTTCCGTTGCCGGGTCGTAGCGGGAAAGGCCGAGCGTGTCCTCGGTGATTACCGGCTTTCTGGCCAGTTTATCCGGGTCCTGCTGCATCAGTCGCTCGCCGCCGGACAGAGATTCGCGGTGCATGACCGTCACCCGCTCCAATCGGGCGTCTTCATAGCGCCGCAAGGCCTCCTCCGCGCTGTCGAATTCAACCAGCGCGCGGCAGAGAATTACCGCGTCCTCGATTGCCGCCGCCGCACCCTGACCGAACCAGGGCAACATCGGGTGCGCGGCGTCGCCGAGAATTGCCGCCAGCCCCTTCACCCAGCATGGCAATGGCTGCCGTGCAAACAGCCCCCATTTGTGGCAGCGCCTGCCGGAGAACGCACGTAGAACAACGCGGGCGTCTTCGTGAAAATCGGAGAAAACCCCGCGCACCGTTTGCATTCCGCCAGTGTGCGACCAGCCCTCCTCGGCCCAGTGATCGGCCCGCGAAAAGGCCACGAAATTCTGCAGTTTTCCGTGGCGCACCGGATACCGCACGAACATCCGTCCGGGCGCCACAAAGACCATGGAGCCGGGGCGCGACTGCTCCACGCCCAGCGAGTCTCCCGAGACCAGACCCCGCCAGGCGACAAAGCCGGAAAACTCGGGCGCGGGTTCGGCGAAAACCTCGCGGCGCACGGTGGATTTCAGCCCGTCGGCCCCAACCAGCATTCCCGCGCTAGCCCGCGACCCATCGGAGAACTCGAGCGAATACCGGTTCTCCGCCGCGCTGGAAATGCCTGTCAATTGCCTGTTCAGCACCAGCGCATCCGGCGCCAGCGCTGTGGGCGGCTCAGGAACTTTCTGGCGCAGCCAGGCAGAGCTCCTCGCGCCACGTTACCGGGTGGTGACCTATAACCATCGTGGTGTCGGCCGCAGCCCCAAGGCGCCGTTGCATCACAGCGTCAGCGAGATGGCGAATGATGCGCTGGCCCTGATGGACGCGCTTGGGATCGAGGCGGCACACCTTATCGGCCATTCCACCGGCGGTGCGATTGGCCAGCATCTGGCCTTGCGGACTCCGGCCCGGGTCCGGTCGCTGTTGCTGAGCGCAAGCTGGGCCGGGCCCACGCCTCTATTCATCGAACTCTTCCAGCTCCGGCGCAAGATCCTGCTCGACGCCGGTGTCGAAAGTTACCTGTTCTCCGGCAGCCTGCTGGTGACCCCGGCATGGGCCATCGAGAACTCATATCCGGGTATGGAGAAACTGGTCGCAGAGCGCATCAGGGTATTCCCGGGTACCGAAGTGGAATTGGGGCGGCTGAATGCAGTCATGACCCACGATCTTCGCGAGGAAATCCACAAGATTGGTGTCCCAACCGGCGTCATTTCAGCAAGAGACGACGCACTCACGCCTCCGGGCATGTCCCGGGAACTGGCTGAGCGAATCCCCGGGGCGCGCCGCGTCTTGCTGCCTGAAGGCGGGCACTTCTGTCCGGTCACGGTATCCGAACAATACAACCATGAATTGTCCCGCCTGCTGCGGGAGATCAATTCCTGATTCCGTCGCCGTCGGGAGCTATGCGGAGGTTTCGGCCATTTGCGCGCGTAGCGGTCTCCAGCCAGCCATGGTAAGCAAGCTGCCGATTGCCAGCAGCAGCGGCACGGAGATCATCAACGACCATCCAACGGCGGCTTCATCGGCGAATACCCGGTCGGTGAACAGAGCCACCAGCCAGGGTCCTCCGGCCTGGCCCAGAATATTCGCGACCAGCAAGTAAATCGCCACCAATTGAGCCCGGAATTGGGGCGGCGAAACCATCGGGATCACCGCGACGGCGCCGCCGAACGGGACCGCGCCGAACAGTACTGCCGGCGCGAGACAAGCCACCGCGATTACCGGATCTGCGGCAAGCGGTATCGCGACGGCAAAGGGCAGCGCCATAAGAGCGCCGAAAGAAGCGGTCTTCAAGTTGGCGTCGTGATATCCGCGTGCCTGAAGCATATCCGTAAGCCAGCCGCCCCCGACCACGCCGACAGTCGCACAAACGAGGAACACAAGGCCCTGCGCTTGGCCGATATCACCTGCAGACCAGCCGTGTGTGCGGATGAAGAACGCCGGAATCCACGCCCCGAGGGCAAACTGGGCCGCGGCCAGGAACGAAATGCCTATATAGACCGAGAAAAAGAGACGGCCGTTGCCCGAGAGATAGCGTAGCGCCTCACGGAAGCCCTGCCGATATGCCATCCCGCTTTGGAGATTCGAGGATGCGCTGCGTCGAGGCGGCTCGCGCACGGACAGGAAGAACCAGACGGCAGCGGGAATTCCGGGCAGGGCGCCGAGGATGAATACGGCCTGCCAAAGGTGCAACGGTCCCAGGAAAGGCAGCGAGATCCCGTCGGAGGCCTGGATCGCATTAACGATCAATCCACCAACGATCAACGCGATGCCGGAACCAAAAAAACTGGATGCAGTGAAGACGCTGACCGGCCGCGCCAGGCGCTTTGGCTTGAAGAGGTCGGCAAGCAAGGAAAAACCGGCGGGCGTCAGCACCGCCTCGCCGATCCCGACCATCATCCGGGCAAAGAACAGTTGCGCATAGGTTTGCGCCAGACCGCAGCAGATGGCGGCAACCGTCCAGGCGCAGATTCCGGCAGTGATCAGCATGCGCCGGTTGGTGCTGTCCGCGATCCGCCCCAGCGGAACCGCAATGAGCGCATAGAAGACTGCGAAGGCAAAGCCCTGCAACAGGCTGATCTGGGTATCGCTTACCAGCAGGTCGGCCTTGATGTCCTCCACCAGCAGGTTGATGATCTGCCGGTCGATGAACGCCACGATCCCGCACACACAAAGCACGAAGACCACGTACCAGCCGTAGCTTTCTCCGGAAAGTTCGCGCTTGCTTGAATTCAAGGCCGGCCCCTCAGTGGGATCCGGGGGAATCATCCGCTTTGCACGCCTGCGCCGATCAACTTCGCTTTGATTTCTCCGAGGATTGCCGGATCGTCGATGGTGGCGGGAAAAGCGTACTCGACGCCATCGGCGATCTTTGCGAGAACGCCCCGCAAGACCTTGCCGGAGCGCGTCTTCGGCAATCGATCCACAACCAGGGCCTTGCGGAAGGCCGCTACGGGCCCGATGTATTCCCGGATCAGGGCAATGCACTCCTTCACGACTGCATCTTCGGACCGCGAGACCCCGGACTTCAGGCACAGGAATCCCAGCGGGACCTGGCCCTTCAGGGCGTCGGCAATACCGGTGACGGCGCACTCGGCCACGTCCGGATGCATCGCCAGCACTTCCTCCAGCGCGCCGGTCGAGAGGCGATGGCCAGCCACGTTGATGACATCGTCGGTGCGGGTCATGACGTAGAGATAGCCCTCGGCGTCCTTGTAGCCGGCATCGCCTGTGGTGTAGTAACCGTCGAAGTCGGTGAGATAGGTCTCCCGAAACCGATCATCGGCCTGCCAGAGCGTCGGCAGAGCGCCTGGAGGCAGGGGAAGCCGGCACACGATTGCGCCGGTCTCGCCTGCCTGGACTTCCGCGCCGGCGTCATTGACTACCCGAACGTCCCAACCCGGAAGCGCCTTGCCGGCCGACCCGGCCCGAACCGGGAACAGGCCCTCACCCAGCAGGTTGCCGGCAACCGTCCAGCCGGTCTCGGTCTGCCACCAATGGTCGATGACCGGCACGCCGAGCACCTTGCCGGACCACTGAAGCGTATCCGGATCGCATCTCTCGCCGGCCAGAAACAGCGCCCGCAACGTGCTCAGGTCATGCTTTCTTGCAAAGGCAAGCTCCGGGTCATCCCTCTTGATCGCGCGGATCGCGGTAGGCGCCGTGAACAGCGCATTGACCCGGTGCTGACTGATGACCCGCCAGAAGGCGCCCGCATCGGGAGTTCCCACCGGCTTGCCCTCGTAAAGCACCGATGTGGCGCCCGCCAGCAATGGACCATAGACGATGTACGAGTGGCCGACGACCCAGCCGATGTCGGAGGCCGCCCAGAATACGTCGCCCGCCGAAATGCCGTACAACGCATGCATTGACCAGTGAAGCGCAACGGCATGCCCGCCGTTGTCCCGCACGATACCTTTGGGCTGGCCAGTGGTGCCGGAGGTGTAGAGGATATAGAGGGGATCCGTGGCCTTGACGGGCACGCAGTCCGCGGGCGCTGCATCTCGCACGAATTCCATCCAATCGACATCGCGGCCGGCCTTCATTTCAGCGCGGGATTCAGGTCTCTGCAACAGGACGACGAGCTCTGGCGCATGGCCGGTCTGACTCAATGCGTCATCCAATAAAGGCTTGTACGCCACAACGCGATTCGGCTCCAGTCCGCAACTGGCGGTAAGGATCAGTTTCGGCTCTGCTTGCGTTACCCGTGTAGCCAATTCACGGGCTGCAAAACCACCGAAGACTACCGAGTGAATCACGCCGAGCCGCGCGCAGGCCAGCATGGCCATTACCGCCTCGGGAATCATGGGCATGTAGATCAGGGCGCGATCGCCGCGCGAAAGCCCCGCCGCCTGTATCGCCCCCGCCAACTGCGCCACCCGGTCGCGAAGTTCCGCATAGGTGAACCGGCGAATCGCGCCGGTCATGGCGCTGTCGTAGATCAACGCCGTTCTCCCGGCTGCATTCGATTCGGCGTGCCGGTCCAACGCGTTGTAACAAGTGTTCAGTTCCGCACCGCAAAACCACCGCCCGGAAGGCGTTCTCTGGTCCAGGACGTCTTCCCAGGGCCTGACCCAGGCGATACCTTGCGCCGCCTCGGCCCAGAATTCCTCCGGGTTCGCAAGCCATTGCTGTCGAACACTGTCATAGGACATGGTGGGTTGGCTCCTTGGCTGCCAGGTTGCAAACGCGGTGTCTCACAAGTCCCTCCAGGCTTGCAGAAAACGAATACTACGCGACTGCGTCGCGAACGGGGAGATTGCAATGGCTTGATGGCGTATCTACATCAGATACACTACAACAACCGTTGACGGAGAAGGAATGTGCAGGTTCGCACCGAAATCAAGAAATGGGGCAACAGCCTTGCCTTGAGGGTTTCGGGATTGATGGCCACGGTGCCCAATTTCAGCGCAGGCGACCCGGTGACCGTGGACGTAAGCGAGCGTGGATTGGTAGTCAAACCATTGAACCGGCGCAGGAAGCCGCTCATGTACACCGAGCGCGAACTGCTCGCCGGTCTGACCCCGGAAACCGCACACGCTGACGAATTGGCCCGCCTCACTGATCTTGAATTCGGCGATCAGTGAACCGTGGGATGAGCGGCCAATCCTATTTGCCGGATCGGCGGGACGTGGTCTGGCTGGATTTTGAACCGGCCAAAGGGCGAAAGATCGGAAAATACCGTCCGGCCCTTGTGCTCACCAGCAAGGATTACAATCAGCAAACCGGTCTGCTGATCTGCTGCCCGATCAGCACCAGCATCCGGGGCGGTTCTACGGAAGTTGCTCTGCCCGGACTGGACCAACCGTCCGTCATTGTTGCCAGTCTGGTGCAAACCCTTTCCTGGAGGGACCGGCAGGTCAAGAAGATCACGCGGGCGCCAAAACGCGCGTACCGCGAAACCCTGCACCGGCTGTTACCTCTTGTCGGCGCGCCAGAAGTCCTGGAGGGGCCTGTCCGCTGAGGCGATTGCCCGGATTTCAGGAGTTGCGGCGGCTATGCGAAAAGTTTTTCTATTGAAGGGGGCAAGTGTCCTGACCGGCTTGCTGTTGGTCACGCACACAGCCGTTCTTACAGGATTGGCGGCGCCGGCCGAACCGCAGGGAAAGGTGTACAGCGAGGCTGACGAGGCCTTGTACCGCAAGCGTTTCGAGAGGCTGCGCAACCCCGCAGGCGGAGGCGGCCTGCCATCCTATGACACGCTCAAGGACGTCATAGGCGCAACTGAGCCCGCGGCGCTGACCATGGCAAAGATGCCCACGGTGTCGCCCGCCGCACTGCAGGATGCTACCGAATACGCCAGGGCCATGAATTCGACGGCATTGCTGATCTGGCAGGACGGTTTGGTGCAAGCGGCCCGTTACTTTGGAGAAACCGACTCCGAAACCCCGCTTGTGTCGCTGTCCCTGGCCAAGCCGCTTTCGGCCATCGCGGTAGGCCGCGCGATCCAGGAGGGACACATCGCGTCACTCGATGAGTCCGCGGCGAACTATTTTCTCGAATGGCGGGACACGCCAAGGGCGGCGATCAAGGTCCGGCACTTGCTCGACATGCGCTCCGGGCTGCTTCCCCAGGCGCCGGCCACGGAGCTCGAAGACATTCTCAACCGCGTCTATCTGCATCCTCGCCATGATGAGATCCTCGTTGAGGAATACCCCCTGACCCACGAACCGGGAAGCCGTTATGAGTATTCCAACGCAAACGCCGAACTGGTGGCGCCGCTGATCGAGCGGGCGACCGGCTCAAAATACGAGGAATGGGTGGCCGAGCAGGTGTTGAAGCCGCTGGGCGCAGCGGGCGGACAGGTCTGGTTGAATCGCGAAGGGGGAACGGCGCACGCCGGGTGTTGCTGGCTCCTGCCCGCAGAGACGTGGCTGAGACTTGCGATTCTGTTGATCGACGACGGCCAGGTACACGGCGAGCGGCTGCTCCCGGAAGGCTACGTAAGAGAAATGAGCACGCCGACGCCGCAAAACCCGCATGCCGGCATGGGCGTTTACGTGGCGGGCGACTACATCGCAGGGCGCGGTGCTGCAAATCCCGAATTACCCGTCGGGAAGACCCTTCACAGTGAACCGTACCTGGCCGGCGACCTGTTTCTGTTCGACGGGAATTCCAACCAGGTCATTTACATCGTTCCGTCCGCCCGGCTGATCCTGGCGCGACTGGGGAAGCGTCCTCCCGCGGAGACGCAATGGGACAACGCTTATCTCATCAATACCGTATTGCGGGGGCTGGACGAGGACTTAAGGGCGAGTCTGCGGCTGCAACCCGTCCCTGCGAAGAACTGATCCAAAACTCCTGGGAGCGAGGGCGTCCCGCCCTCGGTGCTGGGGACCGGGGGTATCTTGCCCTTCTCGAGGGCGGGACGCCCTCGTTCCCAGGCAGGGTCACTCCCCGGGAAGTGTCACTCTGCGGGCGGTATTTTGGTGCGGCCCATGGCGCCCAGCAAATTCCACGCGCCGTCTTCCCAGGCCCAGATATGGGTGATATCGAAACGTTGGTCCGCCGGTTCCCCGCCCGGCATGCGGGTCCGATGAGTGCTGTAGTAAATCACCGCTGCATTGCCGGAAAATGTGATGTCGCCGAATTCCATGGTCAGCTCTTCCTGATCTATGCCACGCATCTGCGCCGCGCCTGAGCGCAACTGGTCAATCCCGGAAGGCCCAGGCCAGCCCGGAGGCCAACCCATATAGTGCTCTGAAGCGTTATCCACGTAGAACTGCAGGTCTCCCCGCCCGCGCGCCGCGTAGATCGCCTGCTCCTTGCGCCAGATTTCCTCCCGAGCCTGGGCCTCATCGTAGCCCGGCGACGTATAACGCCCCAGCGCACCGAGCAACTCCCATTCGCCGCCTTCCAGTGCCCAGACGTGTGCAATATCGGCCGTCTGGTCCACGGGCCTACCGTCGGGCATACGGGTCTTGTGCGTGCTGTAGTAGATCACCGCGGTATTACCGGAGAAAGTAATGCCCCCGAACTCCATGGCAATCTCCTCCTGGTCATTGCCACGCATCGCCTGTGCGCCTTCACGCAACTGTGCGACTCCAAGAGGACCTGGGTTGCCGGGCGGCCAGCCCATGTAGTCCTTCGACGTGAAGTCGATGTATACCCCCATGTCGCCACGGCTTCTTCCCGAGAAAATCGCTTGCTCCCTGGACCAGATCTCGTCCTTGGCTGCTTCCTGGTCGTAATCACCAGCGCCCCAGGGCTGTCCGGCGCAAGCGGTCAGTGCAATAACGGCAGCAAGTATCGCCAGGCGGCGCATAACGGGATTCATTTCCTACTCCTCGGTATCGGTCTTGCGGGAGGCGGGCGGCACGAATCGCATCCATTCCATGAGTTCTTCCACACCCTCGGGTCGAGGAAAGGCTTCAGGCATCTCTTCGTCTCGGCGACGCTCCCTGCCAATGCCACGAAACCAATGCTCAAGGCCGGGAGGGAAGAACACCCAGAACAACTCCATGTCCGTGTCCCCGGTATTCTCGATGACGTGACGCGCGTAACGGCCAAACAAAACGGTACTGCCTTCAGCAACCTCATAGTCACTCCCCTCAATCTCCACTCGACCGTGGCCCTTGTGCACGAAAATGAGTTCGTGGTTGCGCCGATGGCCATGCTCACGGACATGGCAGCCCGGGGGAAGCAGTTGAACGCCGGCCGTAAAGCCGTCGTAGGGCGTGTTCTCGGGCGTCAGCTTGAGGTCGACATAGCCGCGAGAAGGCAAGGGTTGCCACAGGGACTCGCCTTCTCCGGGACCGATCACAGCCCACCAGGGATCATTGTGCCGCGCGTTCATCGCTCACCCGCTCTCGTATGCCGGACGCTCATCATACTGCCGGGCTCTTGCCTGCGTTCGCCGTCAGAATGCGAAGCGAACGGAGAGTCGAAGTCCGTGGCCTTGAAGGTTCGCGCGGGTCGGCGCCAGGTTCAGCGGCAGCGGCGCCCGGCTGCCATCTCGCCACACAACCTCGCCCAAACCCTCGCCCGTCTCGACGGCGCCATAGTCCGCATAGCGCCAGGCAGCTTCGACCGTCACCGCATCGTCCAAGGGTAATTCCAACCCGGCCGTCAGCATCCACACGATATCGGTTTGGCTGGCGCCGGGAACGTAGGTCGAAGTCCTGGGGAAGGTCATTCGGGTGCGGCCAATCGTGACACGGGCCGCGCCGATCCCAACGCCGGCGAATGGGCTGAACGGTCCCAGCTTGGGCATACCGATTTCCGGAAGAGCAACGTAAGCCGCCAGCATCCCCGCCTTGAGGGCCAAGTGCGCGAAGACCGACTGCAGGCGCGATGAGTCCAGGAAGTTGGCATGGCCATTGAAGGCGAACTGCGGCCAATACTCGGCGAGTAATTCAAGCCTCAGTGCCGGAGATACCGCGTACCCCACTCCAAGTTCTGCGCCCGGCGCAGCGCCAAAGTCTCCTGACGTTCTCAGGGGCGCGCCATCCGGCCCGGCGCCACAGCCGTAGAGAGCTGCCGGGGACACGCTGGTGCAGTCCCTGTCGGTAAACTGAGTGTCCGCCGAACGGCTCAGGCCCATGCCCGCGCGCACGTAAAAGCCGTCCGCCAGCGCCGTTGCCGGGATCGCGGACGCGGTGGCCGCAAACAGTGCCAGCGCCACGGCAGACCGCCATCCGGCATGTGGCAAGAACGGCACGGCAGAACCTGTATTGGTGTTCCTCACGATGGTTTTGCGCCCCCAGGGTATATGCAGTTCTGCATATTATTGACTTGCCGGATGATTTGGTTACGAAGACTTCCACGCAATCTGCTTGTGCTGGAACCCCCTACAGGTGTGCATTTCACTTCAACGCTACCCGCCTTGAGGATGGAAGAATCCTGGATCAACCGATGTGGAATCTCACATACGCTAAAATCGCTGCATGAAAACAACAATTGATATTCCTCAAAGCGAGCTTTCGGATGCCATCCGCTTCACCGGCGCGAAGACCAAGCGGGAAGCGGTGGTTACCGCCATCGCGGACTTCAATCGGCGGAGACGCATAGCCGAGCTCGCCAAGTACGCCGGCACCTGTCCCGACCTGATGACGGCGGTCGAGCTTCGTGACCAGCGCCGGCGCCGGGGAGCATTCGTTGATTCTGATTGACACGTCCTCCTGGATTCATCTGCTACGCCCCGATGGTGATCCGGCAATCCGGCGCCGCGTCGAAGCCGCGCTGAGATCCGGAGACGCCTGCTGGTGCCCGATCGTGCAGCTCGAACTGTGGAATGGTGCGCGCGGCGACCGCGAACAGCGGGTGTTGCGACGCTTCGCGGAGGCGCTTCCGGTTCTTCCGATAGACGAAGATGTCTGGTCAGCCGCCTACGATCTTGCCCGCCGCGCTCGCGCCCAGGGCGTGACCATTCCCGCGGCGGACCTGGCGATCGCAGCCTGCGCCCGGCGCCATGGCGCAGGACTGGAATCGGCGGACACCGATTTTGAGTTACTCGCCGGCGTAAGCGCGATCAATCACGACTGACCCCGAAAAGGAAATGGAGGAGCGTCACCGGGCCGGATGCTGACTCTTTCATGTATCGTTTGCAGACCGTATGAAGAGCATTGTTGCCAGGCGCTACTTCTTGTCCATGATTATTGGCCTTACCTTGCTGACCCCGGCACTTTCACAAGAGAAGCAAAGGGTTCTCGTGGTGGGGGCCTCGGGTGGAACGGGCCGCTTCATCATCAGCATGCTCGAAGAGAGAGGATACGAGGTTGTGCCGACCAGCCGTGATCCCGATAGAGCCGCGAGAACGGTGGGAGGCAATTTCGCCTGGCGGCGTATGGACCTGACCTCCAGGGAAAGCGTTGATGCTGCAGTGAAGGATGTGGACTTTGTGATAACGGCCCACGGTGCAACTGAACCGCAGGGTCCAAATGATCCGGAGCATGTGGATTGGATCGGCACCCGATATCTCATCAATGCTGCCGGAAACATCGGCGTAAAGCATTATGTGATGATTTCAGCGGCGAGCGCAGGGAACCCGGATTCACCGCTGAACAGGAGGTTTGGCAATGTCCTTATATGGAAAGGGCGCGCTGAAGATTACCTCCGCGAATCGGGCCTTCGTTATACGATCGTGCGAGGGCCGGGACTACGTGACGATCCCGGCGGGCAAAAGCCCATTGTTCTTGAACAGGGCGGGTCGGGGCGCCGTTTGCTGACGCGGGAAGACCTTGCAAGTGTCGCGGTTGCGGTATTGAATGAAGAAGTCGCTATGGGAAAGACCTTCGTCGCTCGCAACACCGGCGACGACGCAAGGATTGATTTGCAGGAGCAACTGCGAGGCCTGCTGCCGGATTGACGGCGTCGAGGTGTGTTCACGCAACTAGCCCGCTGCCCCGCAAGTAACTTTGATTAATTGTTCCGCTTTGGCGAGGCTGGAATCAGCGGTGTCGGTCCCAGGGAAGAAAGTGACTGGCCTCGTCAGCACGAATGGCTGGCAACGAAGCCAAACGATAGGCGCCGCGTCTTTGCGTAGCGTATTCGTTCGGCGAATGCCGATCAGCAAGTCCTAATCGGCTCACAAATGGTGTTTATTTAGCCTAATAATGAGCCGAATATGCCTATGCTCGTTACTGCATGGCGAAAACTTATGCCAAGTCGTGTCCCGCAGAGTACGGGTAGCGCCGTTCATGCCTTTGCAAACGTGCGCTGGGCATAGATATCTTCAAGCGCCCGGATCAAGCGAACAGGTGTCTCTGCAAGTCGCAGAGGGCTAACCAGCAGAATGCTCTCCAGCCCGCCGGGGACTGCCGCACTCGGTACGGCGAGCAGGGATTCCTTGCCATGAATCAGCCACTGCGATCCCTTTTCCTGCGTCCATTGAGGATAACAGAACTCATTCCAACCAGCCGGCAGGTCTTCCGCCAGCCAGCGCAGTATGGGCGCATCTGCCGCTATCTCGTAGATGCCAAGCCGATACGTGGATGGAACCATACGGGGCGATGGTAAGTAATTGGCCATTTCCAGCATCGCAACGCTGGCGCTCTCGGCGAAGTAGAGAACCGCAACGCCCGGCCTGTTCCAGCGCCCGCCGTTGATGTAACTGGCCCCGCGACCTTCAAAGTTTTCAATATGCTCGGCATGGCATATTCGATAAAGCCGCATCAAGGAAACTCGCCGTGCTCGATCTTGCCAATTGCGTCCTGCACCAGGCGGCGCCCGTTAAAGGTGTCGCACAACTCAAGCGGGCGCTGTCCACCCAAAGCCGGAAGCGGCGCATCAAGCCACTCGCGCGCCGTCTCCAGGCTACCGAGCGCCGTTGACGCCCGAAAAAACACGCGCAAAGCATCCAATAGCGCTTCCGACTGTGCTGGCCCCAGCGTCTTGCGCCTATAGACCCGATGCAGGTTCCCGGGCGAGACTCCCACCAGCCGGACGAACAGGTCCCGTTGGCCGACGACATCCACGGCCTGCTTCACGACCTTGCCGGCAATCCCCTTTCGGGCTGCCCGGATGAATTCGGTCGTATCGCTGAAGGCAGACATGGGCACGTCTATGCCTGCCATGGGCTGAGAAACGGCGTGAACCCCACCTCGCGTCATGGTGTTCTCCTATGACTCCGTAAGAGGGAGCATACATCATAATGAAGAATCATGAACATCAAAAGGATGTTTCCGATGCAATACTCAGCGTCACGAAGTATCGCAAAGTCTCAATTCGTGTATGATTCACTCATTCTTACATATATTGAAATATGGAAAGAATTAGTAGTGAAAATCATACAAATTACCATGGATTCCGAACTGGCGGACCGGGTGGACGAATGTGCCCGAAGCCTCGGCGCCACCCGCTCCGGGTTTACGCGGGAAGCATTGCGAGCCGCATTGCGCCGCCACAGAGATAAGGATTTGGAGGAACGTCACAGGGCCGGATACCGTACGACGCCATCCGAACCGCGCGAGTTCGAGGTCCCTGAAGAAGATTGGGCCTGGGGCGATGAAGCGTGGAGTGACGAGTAGTGCGCCGTGGCGAGATTCGCTGGTACCGCTTCTCCCAGCCGGACAAGCGCAGACCCGTACTGATTCTCACGCGCGATTCAATTATCCCCAGCCTGGGCGAAGTAACCGTTGCGCCGCTGACCACCCGGATTCGTAACATCCCGAGCGAAGTGGCGCTCTCCAAAGATGATGGGCCGCCTCGGGAATGTGCGGTGAATTGCGATCATTTGCAGACGGTTCCGCGCGCCAGACTGGGAGCGCCAATCGGCAGCCTTTCGGCTCAGAAAATGGAGCAGGTAGCAAGAGCGATTCGCTTCGCGCTTGCCCTGGACTGATCGTGCTTTCCGCCGTCTCAGAAAGTTGGGCCCAAGCCCTGGCGCTAAGAACCAGGCCTATGTCTGGCTAATCCTTGCCGGATTCCCGCGCTCATCTTTTCGTGGACCTCGCGGCGCGACCCCCGCGCGGAGTAACTCCATATGCGATGGGGTTTCGGCAGCACGAGCAATCCTTCACTCTGGAATAATGGCACATACTCCCATACCCTTCCCCCGACACAGAACACGATCTGCGGGTCCACCTGGCTGATCTCCCATTTCAGTAGGTCGAACCAGCGGCGTGCAATGTCCTTCCTTTCCTTCCCCGGCTTCTCTCCCCACTCGCTTGCCTTGTATATCTGCTTGATGGCGTTCGTGATGTAGCAGCGCCAGCCTCCTACTGTGTCGGATCCGTCACGCTTGAGAAGGCCCTGCTCAACCAACACTTCCCTGAACAGCGGGACTTTCCATTGGGCCTCGATGCCGAGGTGTCCGTGTTCCTTGCCGGCAGCCTCGACCCCCTGTTGCGATGGGTACTCGCAGATGAACATAACGTCTGATCGAGGATTGCCGAGCGCCCCGTAAAGCCACGGCGGGGGCCGTGTGCCGGTATTCGGCAAACGCTCGTTGATTCGGGCGCGGAGTTCTACAAAATGTGGAAGCGGATCAACCATGAGTTTTCCTTGCGTAACAACACGTCACAATTGCCGTGACGCAGACGGGATGCTCTCGGCGTAGAAGGGAAACGCTGGGACGAGGGCATAGGCTTTCGTCGAGGGCGGGACGCCCTCGTTCCCAGGGGGACGCGCTCATTCCCAGGGGGGACGCCCTCGTTCCCGGGGGGTTAGGCGGCGGAACCGAACCAGTTCTGGAATTCGGGGGCCGCGGGGGCCGGGAGGCCGGTTTCGGCTTCGCAGCGGGCCTTCAGCTCCTCCACGGTGCCGCCGAAGTCGAACAGCAAGGTGTCGCCGCGCTCGGTAGCCATGTCCGTGCGTAGCTTCTCGGTGGCCGACTCGTCAACCTCGCCATCTTCGTCGCAGACCACGCCGTAGCGCCGCGCGCCGTCGACCGAAACCAGGCCGGCAGCCACGTCGAAGCCAACCTGTTCGGCAGGACGCTTGAGCGGGTCGCCCCAGCCGCCGCCGCCCCAGGTGTCGAAGTAGAGCAGATCGCCCGGCTCCACCTTGATCCGGTCGCATTTCGACTGCAGCAATTCCTCGCTGCCGTCCGTGCGGTGCAGGATCTTGCGGCTGCGCTGTCCGGGCAGTCCGCCATTCACACCCCAGGGATAGGTGAGCCAACGATCGTCATGGATCGAGATCTCGCCCGACTCCAGGAACCGGTAACCCACCCGCAATGCGTTGCCGCCACGGTGCAGGCCGGGGCCGCCGCTGTCCGCCAACGTCTCGTACACGTCGATGCGCAACGGGAAGTAGCTCTCCAGAAACTCGTTGGGCACGTTGGTGAAGCTTGGCCACAGCGAATGGCCGTCGGGCCCGTCGCCGAACGGCTTGCCGGGAATCCCGCCGAAGCCGATCTGGTAAAGCTGATACCACTCGCCGTCGGCGCGCCGGTAACCCGAATACATGAAGTGCGGACTGTCGGAGAAACCGGCCGCACACAGGAAATCGGGATTGCCCTGCCCCAGCAGCCCGCCCAGGATGTCAAAAATGCGTCCCAGGGCGTGGGTGCGGCATGACAGCGCCGCCGGAAATCTGGGTTTGAGCAAGGTGCCCTCGGGGATGCGCACCTCCATCAGGTCATAGAACCCGTCGTTGAACATGATCTGCGGATCGAACACCATGATCATGTACACCCCGGCGAACATCTTGAACATTTCCTCGTTCAGGTAGAAGTTCACCGAGCTGATGGATTGAGGATCCGTGCCCTCGAAGTCGAAAATCACCTTCTCGCCTTCTCGCCACATCGCACACTTGATCTTGTACGGCCCCATGCCCAGTCCGTCGTCGCAGATGTAATCCTCGAAATACTGCTTCGTCTCCGGTATCGTCATGTTGATGAGCGTGCCCATGGCGCGCTTGTTGCGATCCAGCAGTTCCTCCAGCGCGGAGTAATAGACGTCATCGCCGAAACGCTCCGCCATCTCCAGCACGCGTTTCTCCGCGGTGCGGATGGCGGCCACGATGGCGTTGAAGTCGCTGCGGTTCCAGTGCGGCAGCCGGCAGTTGTGAAGAATCAGGCGGAGAACGTCTTCCTGAAGAACGTCGTCCTTGTAGATCTTGGTCGGAGGCACGCGAATGCCCTCCTCGAAGATCTGCCGGGCGTCGGTCGGCAGGCTGCCGGGCACCTTGCCGCCGATATCGGTCATGTGGCCGAACATCGAGGCGTAGGCGATCAGACGCCCGCCCTTGTAGATCGGCCGCAGCAGCAGCCAGTCGTTGGCGTGGCTCACGGCCCCGTTACAGGCATAGGGGTCGGTGGTGAGGAACATGTCGCCTTCCTCGATCGTCCCGTCGTACGCCTCCTTGAAGCCGTGAATGAAACTGCCGAACTGCCCCACGACCATCTTGCCTTCCAGGTTGGCGATCATGGGAAACTCATCATGCTGCTCGCGGATGCCGGGTGACATGGCGGTGCGGAACAGCACCGCGTCCATCTCCCAACGGGCATTGAGCATCGCATTCTCGATGATGTCCAGGGTAATAGGATCCAGCTCCACGCGGTCAAAGGGGCGCGGGCGGCTTTCTATGATTTGTGCAGGCATTGTTTAGCTCCCGTTCAGGAATCTGAAGGCGTAATCAGAATGTTGCCGTATTCGTCCACCTGCCCCTCATGAGCAGGAAGAATCAGCGTGGTCGAGTCCATCTCCAGCACGATTGCCGGGCCGGCTATTACGTTACCGGCCTTGAGCTTGGAGCGGTCATACAGCATTGCTTGCTGCATGCCGCCATCGACATAGATTTCATGCGAGACCATCTCGGCGGCCGCCGGGCTGGCATCTCCCTCCGCGACCCGCAATGCGCGCACCACGGTGGGCTTGCCCTCCGCCACGGAACGCAGGTTGACGAGCTCCTTGTCTTCAGGCAGCGCGAAGGTGAACAGTTGCTCATGCATCTGGTCAAATCTTGTGCCGATCACATCCAGGCCCTGCTTGCTCAAGTCATCCAGTTCGAAATCGACTGTCAGCAGCAAGCCCTGGCCGTGGTAGCGGATATCCGCCTGGTAGCTCACGGTCTGGTCACTGCGCGGAATGCCTTCCTGGTCCAGCGCGCGCGAGGCCTGCTTGGCCAGGTCGGCGAAGATCTCCACAGCCTCTTCGGCCTTGGTGCGGCCGAAGCGTTTGATGAACGTGCGCGAGGCTTCGTTGCGCACCCGTGTAGTCGCATCACCGTAGGCGCACAGCACGCCGGGGCCCGGAGGAATGATCACCGGCCAGGAACTCATGAGCTTGCCCAGCGCGTTGGCGTGCAGCGGCCCGGCGCCCCCGAAGGCGATCAGCGCGAACTCCCGCGGGTCGTGGCCCTGCTCCACCGATACCAGGCGCAAGGCGCCATACATGTTCTCGTTGACCAGGCTGACGATGCCGGAGGCCGCCTCCATCAGCGACAGGCCGAGGGCATCGGCGATCTTTTGCACGGCGGCTTCGGCCTTGGCCCGTTCCAGCACCATGTCGCCGCCCAGTCGAACTTCCGACGGCAGGTAGCCGAGCGCTACATTCGCGTCCGTAACCGTGGGCTCTTCGCCGCCCATGCCGTAGGCCGCGGGGCCCGGATCGGCGCCGGCGCTCTGCGGGCCGACGCGCAGCGCGCCCGTCAGCTCCGGAACGTGGGCAATAGAGCCGCCCCCGGCGCCCACGGTGCGCACGTCCACCGAGGAAGCGCGCACGGTCACGTCTCCGACCGTGGTCTCGCGCCTGAGTTGCGCCTGACCGTCCTGCACCAGGGCAACGTCCGTGGACGTGCCGCCCATATCGAAGGTAAGCAGGTTGTTGTGTTCGGCCTGTGCGGCAATCCAGATGGCGCCGGACACGCCGCCCGCCGGACCGCTCATCAGCAGGTTGACCGGATAGGCCTCCGCTGCATCCGCCGAGGCCAGACCACCATCGGAGCGCAGCACGTGCAGTTGCACGCCGCTCATGGTGTCGTTGAGTTGCTGCTCCAGGTTGCGAACGTAGGTCGCCACCTTGGGGCGCACGTAGGAATTGGCGACCGTGGTGATGGTGCGCTCATATTCCTGCATTTCCGGTACGACTTCCGATGACAGCGACACCGGCACGCCGGGAAGCATGCGCTCGGCAACCTCACGAACCTGCTGTTCATGCGAGGGATTGGCGAAGGAATTGATCAGCGACACGGTCAGCGCTTCCACGCCCCTGCCGGCCAGCTTCTTCAGTTGCCCTTCCAGCGCTTCGACATTGAGATCGCGCACTACCGAGCCGTCGGCGCCCACGCGCTCGTCCGCCTCGATGGTCAGCGCCAGCGGCGCAATCGGCAAGCTCTTGTTGTAGATCACCCAACCGCCCAGGCCACCCGGAACAAAGGAACGGGCGATCTGCAATACCTGCCGATAACCCTTGGTCGTTACCAGCCCGACCCGCGCCCCGGAGCCCGTCAAAATGGTGTTGGTGGCCACCGTCGTTCCGTGCATTACATGGGTAATTTTGCCGGGATCGACATCCGCATCCCCGCAAACCCGGTCAATACCGTTGGACACGCCGATCGACGAATCCTCCGGCGTGCTGGGCACTTTTGCGGTGTACATCTCCCCCGACTGCTCGTTGACCAGGAGCAGGTCGGTAAACGTACCGCCCACATCCACGCCTAAGCGATAGCTCATGCTATTTCTCCCGTGTGTATTTCAGTTCAGGCCTGCGTACCCATGGCCACGTCGGGGAAGATCCCCGCACGGGGCAGCATGGCAGGCAGGTCTCCGTGGCCAAGCTGCTCACGCAGCCAGCCACTGGTTTCAATAATTTTCTTCAACGAAACGCCGGTCTCCACGCCTGAGCGCGAAAGCAGGTACAACAGGTCGTCGGTCGGAATGTTGCCGGTCGCCAGCGGTGCGAACGGACAACCGCCGATGCCGCCGATGCTGGCGTCGATGGAGGCGACCCCGGCGTCCAGGGCGGCCTGCGCATTGGCCAGCCCCGTGTTGCGCGTGTTGTGAAGATGCACCCTGATGGGAAGGTGCGGCAAGCGCTCGGAGATTCGGCCCAGCACGTCCGTAATCTGTGCAGGCACGGCCACCCCGATGGAATCGGCGATCCCCAGTTCAACCGGGTCGCCTTCCGCGACGCGTTCGGCGTATTCCACCACGCGTTCCGGTGGGACTTCGCCTTCGAAAGGGCAACCAAAAGCCGATGACACCATACAGTTGGCGCGCATTCCTTCCTTGCGGGCCTGCTTGGCGACCTTCAGCCAGGCCTCGATGGACTCCATGCTGGAAACGCCCTGATTGCGGCGATTGTAGGTATCGCTGGCCACTACCGCCATGCCCACTTCGTCGATCCCGCAATCGCGGGCCCGTTCAAAGCCGCGCTGGTTCAGCGCCAGGCCAATGAAAATCAGGCCTTCGTCCTTGGGCAGGCCGCGAACCACGTCTTCGGCATCGGCCATCTGGGGTACCCGCTTCGGATGAACGAAGCTGACCGCTTCCACCTTGCGGATTCCCGCATCGACGGCGCGGCGGATGAACTCCAGCTTGACTTCGGTCGGCAGTACCTTCTCGGCCTGCAGGCCGTCCCGTGGACCCACCTCCACAATGGAAACGCGGCGCGCGCTGGCAGTCATCGGATAGACATCCCCTCAAAGTGAGGGAGCGTATTCTATACAATGTATGTTCAAACTTCATCTTGGCCCGCCGGGAAAAGTAAGGCCGGGCCCTGCATCTCACACGTTCAAGGGGAAAGCATAACATGACGGAAAGGACCGGCCCGCTGGCCGATCTAAGGCTGATTGAGTTGGGTGCGCTGCTGGCGGGCCCCTTCTGCGGACAGCTAATGGCGGACTTCGGCGCCGAAGTAATCAAGGTAGAAGCTCCTGACCGTCCCGACCCGATGCGCGACTGGGGCCAGGAAAAGGCCCACGGCATGTCGCTGTGGTGGCCGGTGATCGCCCGTAACAAGAAGGCGATCACCTTGAATTTACGGGAGAAAGAGGGTCAGGACATCCTCAAGGAACTGATCGCCAAAGCCGATTTCCTGCTTGAAAACTTCCGTCCGGGCACGCTGGAGCGCTGGAACCTGTCATGGGACGAAATCCATGACATCAACCCGGCGCTGATCCTTATCCGCGTTTCCGGCTACGGGCAGACCGGACCCTACTCGCAACGGGCCGGCTACGGCGCCATCGGCGAGGCGATGGGCGGCCTTCGTTACGTGGCGGGCGATCCCTCGAGTCCCCCGAGCCGCGTGGGTATCAGCATCGGCGATACGCTGGCGGCGACTTTCGCCTGCGTCGGCGCACTCTCAGCCCTGCACCACCGGGAGCGAACCGGTGAAGGGCAGATTGTGGATTCGGCGATTTATGAGGCGGTCCTGAACATGATGGAGTCGCTCGTTACCGAGTACCAGAAGGCCGGCTATGTCCGGGAACGCACCGGCTCGATACTGCCGCGTGTGGCGCCGTCAAACGTGTATCCCACCAGTGACGGCACCTATCTGTTGATTGCCGCCAACCAGGACAGTGTCTTTACCCGGCTGAGCGCCGCCATGGGACGACCGGAATTGGCTGACGACCCTCGCTACTCCAGCCATGCCGCCCGGGGCGAGAACCAGGTGCAGTTGGACGAACTCATAGAGGCATGGTCCGTGACCAAGACGGCCTCGGAACTGGAAGCGCTGATGGCGGAGCATGGCGTACCGTCCGGCAAGATTTACCGGGCGCCGGAAATGCTTGAGGACGCACACTTTGCGGCGCGGGACGCGATCGTGTCGGTCATGCATCCGAAATTCGGAGAATTGAAGATGCAGAACGTGGCGCCCAAGTTGTCGCTCACGCCCGGCCAGGTCCGCACTCCCGGACCGGAAATCGGACAGCACAACGACGATATCTACCGCGGCCTGCTGGATTTCGGCGACGAAAGGCTCTCCGGACTCAAAGAACGGGGGATCATCTGACGTCATGGTGGAACTTGATCACGATTACAGCAAGGCGGGATTCGGCGGCTCCATCGAGCCGGGCGCGCGGCCCGCGCTGCTGATCATCGACTTCGTTCAGGCTTACCTGGATCCGGACTGCTCGCTCTACGCAGGCGTGGAAGAAGAATTGGCCGAGGCTGTCAAACTCCTGGGTGAATGCCGCCAGGCCGGTATCCCGATTTTCCATACCTGCGTCGAATATGACGCTGCCGGCATCGAAGGCGGCGTGTTCTATCGCAAGGTTCCGGCCTTGGGCAACCTGGTGAAAGGGTCGCCCTACTGTGCATTCGGTGAGGGCCTGGAGCCGGCCGAGGGCGAGGTCGTGATCACGAAGAAATATCCGAGCGCCTTTTTCGGCACCCATCTGGCAGCCACGCTCGCGTCTCTGGGAGTGGACACTCTGCTCATCTGCGGTCTGACCACCAGCGGCTGCGTGCGCGCATCGACCGTTGATGCCCTGCAATACGGCTACATTCCGATCGTGGTTCGCGAAGCCACAGGCGACCGCGACGAGCGGCCGCACGAGGCCAATCTGTTCGACATCAGCAAGAAGTTCGGCGAGGTCATCAGCATGGACCAGGCACGCCAATACCTGGCATCGTTATGATCGGCCCGATCTGTTGCGTAACGATCGCTGCACCCGATCTGGGCGCGATCGAGGAAGCCTACGAACTCCTGGGCTACCGGGCGACGGCCGGCGGCCGGATTTCCGGCGAACTGGCAAGCTTCTGGGGCGCGGAGGCGGTCGAGAACGCCCAGTTCCTGATGATGGCCCCGCAGACCACCGAGGGATTTCATTTCCGCTTCGTCGAGCAGCCCGCAACCGAGGGCTACGGCGCATATCGCTGCTGGGGCTGGAATGCCGCCGAGTTGATGGTTCAGGACACCGACGCTCTGGAGAAACAACTGATGGGCGCCCCTTTTCACATCCTGGGGCCGCCCGCGGATCTCTCTTTCACGGACGCCATTCGCGCAATGCAGGTTCAGGGTCCGGCGGCGGAGTTCCTCTACCTCACCATGTTCAAGCGGAGAACCGAATTCGATGTGCCCGAAGCGGTGGACTTCGTGGACCGGACCTTTATTGTGATCCTGGGCGGACCGAGCGTGGAAATGCTCGGCGCAGGCTGGGGCGAGCGGTTCGGGCTGTCCTATAGCGAACCGCGGCCGGTAAAGATCACGGTCATGGGACAGGTCTATGGTTTGCCTTCGGATCACCGCTTCATGCTCAGCACCCTCGGCCTTTCCGGTAGCAATCTGATCGAACTCGATTCCATGCCGGAAAATGCCGAACCGCGTCCCGTGCGCGAAGGCTGGCTTTCGCCGGCTATCAGCATGGTGAGCTTCATCTCCGATTCACTCGGAACCAAGACGCTGGCCGGGCAGCAAGGCGCCCCCTACTACGGGCGTGCGGCCGCTATGTGGCGCGGTCCCGTGGACGAGTGGGTGGAACTGATCGCACCTTGACCGGAAGGCCCTCCCCCCTGGGAACGAGGGCGTCCCGCCCTCGCCAATCCTCCCCCCTGGGAACGAGGGCGTCCCGCCCTCGCCAAATCTCCCCCGGGAACGAGGGCGTCCCGCCCTCGGCAAGTCTCCCCCGGCGAGCGGCGGCAACTCATCGCGCCCGCCGTCTCGTGCTATCCTCAACTTTTTATCCCCACGCGCTCAACATTTGGGAGGCAGTCCTGATGTTTCGTAATATTCACGCCCTTACGCCCGACGCCAATCACGACGAGGCTTCACGCATGGACTTTGTGCGTGCCTTTAGGGCGCACCTTTCAGGCAAAGTCATGCCGGGCAACTTCTCCCTCTACGAGGAAAAGATCAAGCCGGCCATTGAGCAGGAGACCGGGCGGCCGCCGCAGCACCGCGACGAGATTCGCAAGAAGATGATGGGCGAGCCGTACTACCAGATGTGGAGCGCGATGACACGCCGCAGCCAGGAGATGATGTGGGACGCAACGGTGGATACCGTTGAACGGCAGCTTGTGGACATGATCGAACGCTTCCGCTCTACAAACGGCGATGCGGGCGGCAGCTTGACACTGAATCCTGACCTCGAGATTCCCCGCTATCACTCGGTGCACGACATTCATATTCAGCCGGGCGGTTACCACACCGACCAGGTACCCGACGACATTACGGCCGGGGCCCTGTACGAGACCGGGCTGCAAATGTACATGGCGGGAGGCTGGGGGCCGGAGGCGGATTTTCTGGGCCGCATGCTTTGCGAAGGCATGCTCAGCATATGGCCGGATTTCAAGCCGCGCCGGATTCTCGACATGGGCTGCGGCGCGGGCAACAGCACCCTGCCCTGGGGCAGGGCGTTTCCGGATGCCGAGTTGGACGCCATCGATGTCGGCGCGCCGATGTTGCGCTACGGCCACGTCAGGGCCGAGTCGCTGGGCGTGGCCGTACATTTCAACCAGCAGAACGCGGAATGCACGGACTACGAGGACGGCAGTTTCGACCTGATTGTCTCGCACATCATGCTGCACGAAACCTCCAAGAAAGCGCTACCTCGCATCTTTGCCGAAACGCGACGGCTGTTGAGCAAGGGTGGGCGCATGTTGCACTTCGACATCCCCCGCGGCGACACCCTCTTCGATCAGTTCATGCACGACTGGGAGAGCTACAACAACAACGAGTCCTTTGCCCGCTGCATGACCGACATTGATCTTGTCGCCGAGGCGCGCAAGGCTGGCTGGCCCGCCGATGAAGTAGGCCTGCAACTGATGAAGCCCGAGTTGGATATCTCGCAGCGGAATTACTCCAAGGAGGAGATGAGCTTCAAGGTGCTGGCCGGGACACGGGCATGAACGCAGGCGAGGACGCACCCCGCCTACGCCGCACCGCCAAGGGGAAACGCCCGCGCTACTTCTCCGATCCGGCGGTCGACCGGCTGCTGGGGATCCTGATGACGCTGATTGGAGAGGTTTCGGTGCTTCGAGACCGCCTGGACAGTGTGGAGCGGCTTATCGAGAAAGGCGGGATCCTGTCACGTGATGACCTCGACAACTTCCAGCCCGACGACAAGGCTGAAGCGGAAAGAGAAGACATACGCCGGGGTTACATAGAACGCGTAATGCGAGTGGTGCAGAACGAGTACGAGGAAAAGACCCCGGTGGCCGCCATGCCGCCTGTCGCGGAAGTGCACAGCCAGTTCGAGGAAGGCAAACTCTAGCCGGGAACGAGGTCGTCCCGCCGGGAGCGAGGGCGTCTCGCCCTCGGCGAGGTCGGGACGACCTCGTTCCCGGAGACCTCGTTCCCGGAGACCTCGTTCCCGGAGACCTCGTTCCCAGGGCGTGTCAGGCTTCGCTATCCGCAGCGCGTAGTTTGAGGCCGGCGAGTTCCGCCGTCATCTGGATCTGACAGGTCAGGCGGCTGTTGGACTGCCGATCCAAAGCGCAATCCAGCATTGCTTCCTCCATGTCGTCGATGGGCGGCAAACGGTCTGCCCATTCCTCGTCGACATAGCTGTGGCAGGTCGCGCAGGCACAACATCCACCGCACTCGGCAACGATCCCGGCCACATCGTTCTCGATCGCGATTTCCATAAGCGTGCAGCCCTCGGGAACCTCAAGATCACGAGGATTCCCGTTGCAATCGACAAAGTGGACCGTGGGCATTCCAAAACCCCTTCTCTGCCAGATTCCGTCTGGCTAGGTGCCGGTTCGAGCCAGTCTGGCTTCGTTATTGCGTATCCGCTCGACCTCTACCTTCCGATAGCTCTGCCACTGCGTAGCAGCCTTCCGCTGATCTCTATCCCTGGCCGCCCTTGTGAACGAGTCTCCTGCCTCATCGAATTTCTGCTGCTCGAATTGGCATTGGCCAAGCAACAGGTAGACTTGGGCCTCTCTCTCGGGGTCGCCAAGGCGAAGAGCTTCACGCGCAGTCGAAGCACAATTGTTGTATTCGCCCAGAATATTGTAGGTCTGAGCCAAATTCATCAAGAGACTCCCTTTTTCTTCCAAGCCCTCCTCGCCCTCCACTGCATTGCGCATTGGCTCCACGGCCTTGTGATACTCCTGAGCCATCTGCCATGCCTGGGCCAGGAGGCGAAAGTTCTTGACCTCGTCTTCGATCAAGCCATTGTCCAGACCAGCCTGCAGAATGACCGCAGCCTGGTAGGGAACCTCGGCAAGCATGAGCAACGTAGACATGGTCAACAGTTCGAAGCCTGAATCTAGTAGGCCTTGATCGTAAGCACTCCAATACGCGGCCAATTGCCCAGGCTCATTGTCCAAACTGTAGTAAAGCCCTCCGAGCTGAAGCCAGTAATTCTTCTTGGGCCAACTGATAAGCAGAGTCTTACTGACTTCCAGTGCCTCGGGATATTGTTCCAATGCCCAATGTGCGGCAAGCAAGAGATTCCACCAGTTCTCCTTGATCTCAACCCCCGTCGCCTTGGCCTTTTCGATGGTCAAAGAGGCGTATTCCAGGGTCTTTCTCCAATCCTCCATTTGGTAATAGGCTATGGCCAGGAGTCGGTAGTCGTCGGGTCGTGGATCTTCCAGTGAATCCAACCACTGGTGCGCATATTTCACCGCTTCGGCAAAGTTCCCATCCTGCATGTAGAGCTGCGAAAGGGTCTTGATGGTCTGGTAATACAAGTCCTCACCGATCACATCCGGGCTACCCACTTGAATTACCGCGAGAAACGATTCGGTGGCCTTTGGATAGTCTTCCTTCTCAATGTGGACGACTGCCCATACTCGGTGGGCGGTTGCGCGCTCGTAAGGCGCCAGATTACGGAGATCCAGAATCTCCTGCAATAACGTCTCCGCCGTCACAAAATCCTTAGCCTCATATGCTTCCTGCGCCTTGGATAGTCGGCGATGCACCTTTTCGCTAAGGGCCTCCACCCGCTTCTTACGCTGCTCTTGCTGCTCTTCCTGTGCCCAACCGTGATCGGTGGGCGCCAGGCAGATCACGCAAAAGAACGCAGCGAGAAATATTCTGAGTCCAAAATGCACGCCGTCACTCTTCAATCTTGAAAGTCATCCTGTACTGAACCCCGGGCGAGGAAATAGGGTTGCCGTCCACAACGCGGGGCTTGTATTTGAATTTCTGCGCGGCCTGGATGGAGGCCCGCTCAAACAGCGAACTCGTGCAGGAGACCGCGACAACGTCGGTGGTGGTGCCAACAGGCGTCACGGTAAGCACAAGATCACAATAGCCTTCCAACCCGCGCGATTGTGCCCGGCGCGGATAAATTGCCCTGACTATCACGAGCGGAATAAAGTCGCCTTCCGTCAGGCTGAAATCCCCCAGATCGCTGTCCACGCCTAGATTTGCGCTGGGCTTGGGGGGTGCGACTGATACTGCTGAGTCGAGGTCCGATCCCAAATCCGGCTGCGGGAGGTCTGGCGGCGCATCTTCGGGCTCCGGCGGCTTCTCGGGCTTATCCTCCTTGGTTTCGACTATCTCTTCCTTTTTTACTCGCACAAAGTCAACAAAGCGCGCATCAAACACCTCGGTAATCGCCGCCTGACCCGTGGCGATAAGGAACTGCATAACCCAGAGGAGCGATAAAGCAGCGAAACTACCGACGGCCAGCGCCAGGAAATACCGCCCGACTCTCCGCTTGACTTTTTTCTGTTCTACCATCTCTTAGCCTCCGCCGCCAATCCTAACAAGCGAAGTCTACTCTTGTCCGCGTAAGTTGGCGCACATTGCCTGTGCCGCCTGGTGCGAACCGCCCCTGACGCGAGCCGCGTCAGTCATTATTGGCCGCTATCGACACATTGAAGACGCCAGCTTGGCGCGCGGAGTCCATGACACTGACCAGAGTTTCCGTATACGCCTGCTTGTCTGCCTGAATAATAACCGAGCCTTCAGGGTTTTCCGCGTGCAGGCGCTCGATATTTGCCCGCACCGCCCTTGGATCCACCGTCCGCCCGTCGATCCAGATTTCGTTTGCAGCGCTGATAGCCACAAGGATATTGGCCTTTTTTACAATCTCAGACGTTAGCGCATCAGGCCGATTCACGTCGATGCCCGCCTCCTTGATGAAGGATGCCGTGACTATGAAGAAGATCAGCATGATGAACACGACGTCCAGCATGGGCGTCAGGTTGATCTCGGCCTTGGCTTCTTCTCCGGCGGCTTGGATGATGGATCTGCGCATTAGTGCTTTCTCCAGGTAGTAGTTTGCGACCGTTTCAAGTGTCAGTGATCCATGGTCAGGTGCTCTTCCAGGTCTTCCACCTCACGATCAGCGCGCCGATTGAGGTAGGTGGTCCAGAAGACCCCGGACAGGGCGCCCACCATACCCGCCATGGTGGGGATGGTGGCCTTGGACACGCCGGACGCCATGGATCGTGGGTTGCCGCTGCCGGCAATCGCCATTACGTCGAAGACTTCGATCATGCCGGTAACGGTACCCAGCAGTCCCAGCAGCGGGCAAAGAGCTACGAGCGTCTGCACGATCGGCAGTGAGCGCCGCACGGACATATTGAATTCCGAAATCATCCGATCGCGGACCTGATGTGCCGCCCAGGATTGGCGCTCGCCGCGCGCCTCCCACGCGTCATAGATAGCGCCTCGCCGGTTCTTGAGCTCGACCTGGTAAAACACCAGCCGCTCGAAGACCAGCATCCACATCAGGAAAATGGTCAGCGCAATCAGGAACAGGACATCCCCGCCGAGTTCCATGAAGTCGCGGATCGCCTCAAAGGCGTCGTAGAACCAGTTAAACATGGTCAACGAGTCCGTTCAGTCAATTCCTCCGGCTCCGCACCGCTATGCCGGCGCCTTGTGCTGTGCTTCCGAATGCTCGGCCACGATACCGGTGCTCTGCTCCTGCAGGATCTGCACGATACGGCGGCTGCGCCCACTCACCACGGTATGCAGCAATACCATCGGAATCGCGACGCTAAGGCCCAGTACGGTGGTGACCAGCGCCTGGGAAATACCGCCCGCCATCAGCTTGGGATCGCCGGTGCCGTATAGCGTGATCGCCTGGAAAGTCTTGATCATGCCGGTAACGGTGCCCAGCAGCCCCATCAACGGCGCTACCACGGAAATAATCTGTATAAACAGCAAGGATCGGTTCAGCTTGGGCGTTTCCTTGAATATCGCCTCGCCGAGCTTGAGCTCCAGGGTCTCCGTATCCACGTCCTTGTTGTCGTGGTAGACCGAAAGCACGCGACCGAGCGCATTGTCGTCAGATGGGGTGGAATTGCGCAACTGCGCCGTTACCTTGCGACTGGCCAAAGACAGCGTAACCAGGCGCTCCAGCGAGATCAGCAGGCCGATGATTCCAAGGGCGATAATCAGGTAGCCCACCGTGGCGCCCTGTTGTATTCGCTCCATCAGGTTGGGACGGCCGACCAGCGAGTTGAGCACGCCGCCCAAGGTCGGGTCCAATCCGAAGCGTACAGACTCGCCAGAGCCGGCAGCCAGAATATCCTCGGTGCTACCGGTATAGCGACCTTGCTCGGGTTGACGGGCGAGCTCAGTAACATTTCCGGTTTCCTGTATATAAGTCAGGTACTTGCCGTCGGAAACAATATTGAACAGGCCAACTCGCACAACTTCAGTGGGTTCGCGTTCTCCGGCCAGCGAAATTACGTCTGTACTGAACTTGACGACTCTCGCGGACTCGGTCATTTCGCGCTGCAGTTCCCACCAGAGTTGTTCCATTTCCTCGACCGATGGCAACTCAATGCCCGATCCCAGTTTCTCGACCAGCATGGTCAGGAATTCCGATCGGCCAGGGTATTGCACATTGGTGATTGAGGCGTCGAAATTGGAGCGTGCATCACCGGCCACCTGCTGGGTCACTCCGAATAATTCCTTGAGCGTGCCAAGACGAACATTAAAGGTCTGCGTCAAGTCGGCGATACGACGCTCGTTCTCATTGTAGGAATTCTCCAAACGCTGGCTTAGCCGCTCTGCGGCCGCCTTCTCGGCATTCGCCTGATCCAGCAGCCGTTGCTGCTCCCCACGAGCCTGGCGGAACTGCTCCTCTCGGGCACGCATTTCCTCATTTTCTCGAACGGCGCCCTGCTCCACAAGGCGCAACAATTCATCAAGTGACAGGGCTTCCTGAGCTTGAACGGAAACCGTCAGAACCAGCCCCAGAAAGGCGCCGGCGATAGTTCTTGCAACATTCATTTACCCTGCCTCCGGCGCCGAAACGGGCAACAGCAGCAAATCGGGGGCAACCTGCTTGAGTGCCATCCGCAAGCCCAGGCGCACCTGGTTCCGGTAACTTCCTTCCAAATCCACCCACGCCCCTGCGTCGCGGTCCCACATGCGTGTGGCGCTTTGGTCTGCGGTTTGATAGACAAGCGTTACCCGTCCTACACGCAAAACGTCCACTTCCAGCGCGGCGCCCTCATGATCCACGGAAGATTTGTAGGCCTCAATAGTGCGCCCGTATTCATTCTCGATCTGGTACGCCTCAGTCACCTTACGGAACTTTTCAGCATCGCTTACTTTTTCGCGCTCCAGAATTTCATAAAGCTCAGCGACTCGTTTACGACGTTCGTCAAGCAGAAAAGGGGCGTCCCCCTCTACAAAGAGATCCAGAGCCTCGAGCATACGCACCATCAAAGGCAGCATCTGGCGGCGGGAGGCTACAACCTCATCAATGGACCGGTTGATCGTAGCGATGTTTGCTTCCTGGGCATCGACCTGCCTTTGCATCATTATGTTGTATACCTTCAGGCCTTCCAAAAGCTTCAATATCTGTTTGTATTCGGCCTCCAGCGAGTCGGTCTCCTTGACGACATCGTCGATCAGATTCTGCGACTGCCGGCCGGCCTCCGCACGATCGGCCTGAACGGTCTCGATCTCCTCCAGCGTGGTTGCCCCGGCCAGCGCGGCCGCGGCAAGCAGCCCCCCGACGCACAGCAACCCCTTAAAAATGGGCTTCATTAAACGCTCCCCCTACATATTTGCAGGCATTTGAACACCAGGCAGATTGACGTCATCAACCTGTTGCAAGGACGGGGATATTAGCACAGCTTGCGGTATCGCCATGTTTCAAACAGATTGCAAATCAGTGCCAAAAGTTGACACAAAGACCTGTATTAGAACCGAAAAAACACTACCGTGATCCGTGTCATGGCCTTGACATGGCGGACGCATGACGCATAATCCGCCCACATGGATAAAGGCCGGTCAATCCTGAGCCTTCCCGCAGTTGCCATTGGCCTGCGGCTGGCTGCGCTCGCACTACTTGCGGGTCACCGAATGCGGGGGAAGGAACAGGCCTGACAAACTCCAAAAAGCCCTTCTGAAACCCCGCTTACCGACCACCGGATGCGGGGTTTTTTCTTTGGGCTACACCCACAAGCTGATGAGAATCCCACTATGAACCAGCAAGCCACCAAAGACCGCGTACGCATCTTTGACACCACCTTGCGCGATGGCGAACAGGCGCCCGGCTGCAGCATGACGCTGCGCGAAAAGCTCAAGGTTGCGCAAGCGCTCCGGGACATGCGTGTGGATATCATCGAGGCAGGCTTCGCTGCAGCCTCGCCCGGCGATTTCGAATCGGTGCAGGAACTGGCCCGATCCATCAAGGGCGTCACCATATGCTCCCTGGCGCGGTGCCACGAAGGCGATATCGAGCAGTCGGCAAGGGCCCTGGAGCCTGCGGCGCGCAAACGCATCCACGTGTTCGTCGCTACCAGCGAGATTCACCGCAAGTTCAAGCTGGAAATGTCGCGCGATAAAATCATGCGACTGGCGGTGGATGCCGTGCATATGGCCAGGGAGGCCTGCGACGACGTGGAGTTCTCACCCGAAGACGCCTCCCGCACGGAGCCCGAGTATCTGACCGAAATCGTCAGCGCCGTGGTCGAGGCGGGCGCGACAACCGTCAACATCCCGGATACCGTGGGCTATTCGCTGCCTTCGCAATTTCAGGCTTTGTTCGAACACCTGCGCGCCACCGTGCCCGGCATCGAGAACGTGATCCTGAGCGCCCATTGCCACGACGACCTGGGGCTTTCGGTCGCCAATAGCCTGGCTGCGGTAGCGGGCGGCGCCCGGCAAATCGAATGTACCGTCAACGGCATCGGCGAGCGGGCCGGCAACTGCTCTCTCGAAGAGGTGGTCATGGCGCTGAAGGTGCGCGCTGATTACTTCGGCATAGACACCGGCATCGAGACCACCGGGCTGTACCCGGCAAGCCGCCTGGTCTCCAGCGTCACCGGGATGCACACACCGCGCAACAAGGCGATCGTGGGCAAGAACGCGTTTGCGCACGAAGCCGGGATCCATCAGCACGGCATGCTCAAGCACAAGGAGACGTACGAGATCATGCGGCCCGAGTCGGTAGGTATGCACAAGACCAACCTGGTGCTGGGCAAACACTCCGGGCGCCACGCCTTCCGTGATCGCACCCGCGAGCTGGGATTCGAGTTGAGCGAAGACCAGCTCAACCGTGCGTTCATTGAGTTCAAGAAGCTCGCTGACCGCAAGAAAGAGTTGTTCGACGCCGATATCGAGGCCCTGATCGTGCACAACGACGGCGCGGCCTTGGGTCCCTGGCGCCTGCGCGAACTGCGCATCAACACGGGCGGCAGCACGCTGGCCGTAGCGGCAGTGCGCCTGGAGCACGAAAACGGCGAGCAACGCGACGAGGCGGCCGTGGGCGACGGCCCGATCGACGCCACCTTCAAGGCGCTGGAACGCGCAACGGAAATGAGCGTCGAACTCATCCACTTCGACGTGCGCAGCGTAACCATGGGTGAAGACGCGCAGGGCGAGGCCACTGTGACGGCGCGCTGGGGCGAATTCTCGTACCGGGGGCGTGCCGTCAGCACCGATATCGTGGAGGCGGGAGCGGAAGCCTTGTTGGAGGTCCTGAACCGGGCCCTACGGGCAAAGGCACGCACAAGTTCGGATAAAAAGGCGATTCCGGGTGCGCGAAGGCGTCTGGGGCCGTAAAATCCCGCCACGCCCCAAAGAGCGGCTTTCCCTCTACGAACACGAGACCCAAACGCCATGAGCGAACAATCCGAATGGATCTGGCATGACGGCGATGTCAAGCCGTACATGGAGGCTCAGACCCATGTCATGACTCACGCCCTGCATTACGGCACCTCGGTGTTCGAGGGCGTACGCTGCTATTCGAGTCACCTGGGCCCGGTGATCTTTCGCCTGCGCGCGCACACGCGGCGCATGTACAACTCGGCAAAGATCTATCGCCTTCATATTCCGTTTACCCCGGACGAGGTCAACTCCGCATGCCACCAGGTCATCGCGCGCAACCGGCTGTTCGACGGCGCCTACATTCGTCCGATTGCATTCCGTGGCGCCGGCGACCTCAGGATCCTGCCTTCGGACAAGGTACCGGTGCATGTGGCCGTGGCCGCCTGGGAATGGGGCTCGTACCTGGGAGGCACGGACGAGGGGGTGGACATCTGCTGCACTTCCTGGCAGCGCGTGGCGCCCAACACGGTGCCGGCGCTGGCGAAGGCGGGCGGCAACTACCTCTCCAGCGTCCTGGTCACGCTGGAAGCGCAGCAGAACGGTTATGTCGAGGGCCTGGCCATGACGCACGACGGGCTGGTCAGCGAAGGCGCGGGCGAGAACATCTTCGTGGCCGTGGCCGGGAAGCTGTATACGCCGCCCTATTCCGCTTCGATTCTGCCGGGAATTACCCGCGACACGGTCATCAAACTGGCAGGGCGACTTGGAATCACGGTCATACAGGAGGCGTTGCCGAGAGAAGTCCTCTATATCGCCGACGAATTGTTCCTTGCGGGCACGGCGGCGGAAATCACACCGGTGCGAAGCCTGGATCGCCTGACCATCGGCGACGGCAAGCCGGGTGAACTGACCCGCGCCCTTCAGGATGCCTTTTTCGGCCTGTTTGACGGGCGAACCGCCGATTCCCGTGGCTGGCTTGAGCCCGTTGAAGGCATAGAGGATTGATTCAGGATGCCGGAGCGCACGCTGCTCGCGAAGATCTGGGACGCCCACGAAGTCGTTCCCGAGACGCCGGACACGCCGGCGGTCCTGTACATCGACCTGCACCTGGTCCACGAGGTCACCACCCCGCAGGCATTTGACGTCCTGCGCGCACACGGGCTGCCGGTCCGGCGGCCGGACCGGACCCTGGCGACGCTCGATCACTCCACGCCGACCGAACCCGCGTTCAACCTGGAACAACTCGAGAGAGTGGCGCTGCCCGCGGCTGCCGGCCAGGTGCGCGCCATGATCGAGAACTGCAAGGAATTCGGAGTGGAACTGCGCGGCCTGGACAGTCCCGAACGCGGAATCGTTCATGTGGTGGGTCCGGAACAGGGCGCCACCTGGCCCGGCCAAACGGTAGTGTGCGGCGATAGCCATACCAGCACCCACGGCGCTTTCGGCGCCCTGGCATTCGGCATCGGAACCACCGAGGTGGGGCACGTTCTGGCGACGCAATGCCTGCTTCAGCGCCGTGGGGGCTCCCTGGCCGTCAATGTGTCCGGAAAGTTGGGTCCGGGCGTCACCGCAAAGGACCTGGTCCTTGCGATCATCCGCAAGCTGGGCGTGGGCGGAGGAACCGGAAAGGTGCTGCAATACCGGGGCGACACGATTCGTTCGCTGACCATGGAGCAGCGCATGACGGTCTGCAACATGAGCATCGAAGCAGGCGCACGCGCCGGCATGGTTGCGCCGGATGACACGACCTACGAATGGCTTTACGGCCGGCCCATGGCGCCGCAGGGCTCGGAATGGGACGCAGCGCTTGGGCGCTGGGCGGAACTGGAAGATCGCGGTGACGCTTCCTTCGATCAGGAAGTCGACCTCGATGCCGGCCGGCTTCGTCCCATGGTCACGTACGGCACCAATCCTGGAATGTCGGCGCAGATCGACGAGCCGGTGCCCTCCAGCGGCGATCCGGCGCTGGACAAGGCGCTTGCCTACATGGGCGTCGAACCCGGAAAACCCATGCTGGGACGCGAAGTGGACATCGTCTTTTTGGGAAGTTGCACCAACTCGAGATTGAGCGACCTTCGCGCCGCCGCTGGGTTGATGCGTGGCCGACGTGTGGCCGATGGCGTGCGCATGCTGGTCGTTCCCGGGTCGCAAACCGTCAAACGCGAGGCGGAAGAGGAAGGATTGCATGAGATCTTTCTGGCGGCGGGCGCCGAGTGGCGGGAGTCCGGGTGCTCGATGTGCATCGGAATGAACGGCGACACGGTAAGCGCCGGCAGCCTGTGCGTCAGTACCAGCAATCGCAACTTTGAAGGCCGTCAGGGGCCGGGAGCCCGCACGGTCCTGGCCAGTCCGCTGACCGCCGCGGCCAGCGCCCTGCGCGGGCAGGTAGCCGACCCCCGCGAACTGATGGATTGCTGAAGCGGGAACCGGTCATGGAAAAAATTACCCGCATCGCCTCGCGGACCATCGTGCTGGACATCGACAACGTCGATACCGACCAGATTATTCCGGCGCGCTACCTGACGACTACCGGCCGCGAAGGCCTGGGCGACGCAGTTTTCCACGACTGGCGCTACACAAAGGAGGGGCAACTCAACCCCGATTTCGTTCTCAACCGCCCGGAAAACCAGGACCGGGCCATCCTGGTCGCGGGCGACAACTTCGGTTGCGGCTCGTCGCGCGAACACGCTCCCTGGGCGCTTTTGGACAGCGGCCTCAAGGCAGTCATCAGCACCAGCATTGCAGACATCTTTCGCAACAACTCCCTGAAGAACGGCTTCGTGCCGGTGGTCATTGACGAGGAACCGCACAGCTGGCTGCTGGCCAACCCCGGAGCGGAGGTCGTCATCGACCTTGAACAAACGCACGTCGAACTGCCTCAGGTCCCACCGGCGCGCTTCGAAATCGATCATTTCGCACGCTACTGCCTGATGAACGGTGTGGACCAACTAGGCTATCTGCTTCAGAAACGGCAGCGGATTCTTGCCTGGGAAGAGCGAGGAGGGAGCCCGTGAGTCGCGCAAGCCATTGACGGCCCTCATCGCGGTATTGCCCGGCGACGGAATCGGGCCGGAGGTAATGCGCGCAGGCCTGTCTGTGCTGCAGGCCACGGCTGCCCGACATTCGCTTGACATCGTCACGCGCGAGGCGCCGTTTGGTGGCTCGGCGCTTGAACAGCTAGGTTTGCCCTTCCCTTCCACAACGCGCGACTTGTGCATGGAGGCCGACGCGGTGCTGCTTGGCGCCGTGGGTCTGCCAGGGCCTCCTCCCGCAGACCCGGCCTTAAGGCCGGAACAGGGTCTGCTCAATATGCGCGCACTGTTGGGCGTTTATGCCAATCTAAGGCCGATACGGCCCATAGCCGGCGCGTCCGCCGCTTCGCCACTGCGCTCGGAGAGCCTTGAAGGAGTGGACCTGGTCGTGGTCCGCGAACTCACCGGCGGAATTTACTTCGGCGAGAAACAGGAAGGCAGCGAGCAGGCAAGCGATCTTTGCCGCTATAGCCGCGAGGAAATTGAACGTGTGGTGCGGTTTGCCGCCAGTCTCGCGAAACAGCGGCAAGGAAAACTGTGTTCCATCGACAAGGCCAATGTGCTGGCCACATCGAGGCTCTGGCGGTCGGTAACCAGCGAACTTGTTGCCGAGGAGTTTCCGGACCTTGAGCTCGAACACCTCCTGGTAGACGCAGCCGCGATTCGGCTGTTGACCCACGCGGCGGAATTCGACGTGCTGGTGACCGAGAACCTGTTCGGCGACATCCTGACCGATGAAGCCTCGGTACTGACGGGCTCTCTGGGCATGGCGCCGTCCGCCTCAATCGGCGGCGGAAACCGAGCGCTCTACGAGCCGATTCACGGCACGGCGCCCGACATTGCCGGGCGCGGCGTGGCAAACCCCTGTGGAATGATCCTTTCCGTGGCCATGATGCTCGAATTGAGCTTGAACAACGCCGAAGCGGCGCGAGAAGTCGAAGCCGCGGTAGCTGCAGCCATCGCCGACGGCGTACGCACCGCCGACATTTCCGGCAACACGCCCGCTTCCTCCACCGAAGAATTCACCGCAGCGGTCCTTCAGCGCCTGGACCCAAGCGCCTCATGAACTTTCCCACCACCGGCCAGGAACGAGGGCGTCCCCCCCGGGAACGAGGGCGTCCCCCCTGGGAACGAGGGCGTCCCCCCTGGGAACGAGGGCGTCCCCCCTGGGAACGAGGGCGTCCCCGCCCTCGACGAGGGCCGAATGCCCTCGCTCCCGGGAGTTCTTGCGGAACCCAGAAGGATGTTTACAAATGACCTCCAAGTGGAAACGCAGTGAGCGGGTGCAGATCGCGGTGCAGAAGTCCGGCCGCCTCACGGATCACTCGATGGCTCTTTTACAACGCTGCGGGCTGAGGCTTACACGCGGCACGGACGAATTGCTCGCGGTAGCGGAGAACATGCCGGTGGACGTGCTGCTGGTGCGCGACGACGAGATTCCCGGACTGGTCCGCGAGGGCGCCTGCGATCTGGGCATCGTGGGCATGAACGTGGCCGAAGAGCAGCGCCTGGGACAGGCCGAGGGCCAGCCTGAACCGAACCGGATTCGCGACCTCGATTTCGGCGGTTGCCGGCTATCGATGGCCTACCCCAGGGAAGGAGCGGCGCAGCACGTGCAGGATCTGGACGGCATGAGGGTGGCAAGCAGTTACCCGAGATTGACTGGCAGGTACCTGAAAGAAGCGGGTGTTGCCGCCGAGGTCATTCCTTTCTCCGGCGCGGTGGAACTTGCGCCGAGGCTAGGCCGCGCCGAGGCCATCTGCGACCTCGTCTCCAGCGGCAAGACACTGGCGGCCAACCAGCTCAAGGAAGGCGAGACGGTGCTGGAGAGCCGGGCTACGCTATTGCTAAGCCCGGCGAAACTGCCGGATGCACGCCGCAACTGGGTGGACCTGATCAAGCGCCGGATTGACGGCGTCATGCAGGCCCGCGAAACCAAGTACATCATGCTGCACGCGCCGCGCGCCGCGCTGCACACGATCGCGGAGCTCCTGCCAGGCTCCGAGTCGCCCACCATTGTGGCGCTGGAAGGGCGCGACGATCGCGTTGCCGTGCACGCCGTGTGCCGTGAAAGCATCTTCTGGGAAACCCTGGAAGCGCTCAAGGATGCCGGCGCCAGTTCAATCCTGGTGCTGCCCGTGGAGAAAATGCTCGAATGAAACCGATTCCGCCGCTTCTGCACTGGAAGACGCTGGGCGAACCGCAGCGGCAGTCGGTCCTTGCGCGGCCAGCTGCTCCGGCTGATCCGTCGCTGGAAGCACGCGTGCGCGAGATCATGCAGAAAGTGCGCAATGGCGGCGACGACGCGCTGCTGCGCCTGGAAGCGGAGCTGGACGGCGCGGAACTTGATTCGGTTGAAGTCGCAAGCGCCGAGATCGAGCAGGCGGCGGACAGCCTGACTGCGGAGGAGCGCTCGGCGATACAAACGGCTTTGGAGAACATTCGAATCTGCCATGCGGCACAACGGCCGGAAGATACCCAGGTGCAGCCAGGACCCGGCATCGTTTGCGAGCAGACATATCGTCCCCTGCAGGCGGTTGGTCTATATGCGCCCGGCGGCGCGGTTCCCCTGCCCTCCACCGCCCTGATGCTTGCGGCGCCGGCGCAACTCGCCGGCTGCCCCTTACGAGTCCTTTGCACACCGCCTGCCGCCGACGGCAGTGCGAATCCGGCGATCCTGTACGTTGCACGTTGCTGTGATGTGCATCGCGTTTTCAAGCTGGGCGGTGCACAAGCGATCGCCGCCATGGCCTACGGCACGGAAACCGTGCCTCGCGTAGACAAGATCTTCGGTCCCGGCAGCCGCTGGGTCGCTGCGGCAAAGCAGCAGGCCGCGATGCAGCCGGGCGGACCGGCACAAGACCTCCCGGCAGGCCCCACCGAAGCCATGGTGATCGCCGATGACAGCGCAAACCCCGGCCTGGTGGCGCTGGATCTCCTCAGCCAGGCGGAACATGGCGAGGATGCTCATGTCTTGCTCCTGTGTCTTGAGGAACGGTTCGCGCGTGAGGTGCAGACTGAAATCGCGAGCCAGTTGCGCACCCTGCCCCGCCGCAGTGTCCTTGAACGCTCCCTGTCATCCGGCGCACTGGTGGTCGTGGACAGCATCGGCACGGCAGTCTGCGTGGCCAATGCTTACGCACCCGAACATCTGCTGCTGCAAGTCGCCGATCCAAGGGCCTGCCTGGAGGACATACACCATGCAGGCGCCGTGTTCCTGGGTCCCTGGTCTCCGGAATCCAGCGGCGACTACTGCAACGGCGCCAATCACGTCCTGCCCACCTATGGAAGCGCCCGTTGGGCCAGCGGCTTGTCGCTGGCCGACTTCTACAAGCGAATCAGCGTCCAGGAACTATCGCAACAAGGCCTGGAGAGCATAACGGGCGCAATTGCCACCCTGGCCCGCATCGAGGGTCTGGAAGCTCACGCGCGTGCTGCAGAAGCGCGGCGAAATCTGAACCCCCAACTCGACGCATTGGCGGCCAGGGAATGATGCGCCGTTTGCCCTGTGCCCTGTTACTGGGGGTTTTGGTATGCGCTGCGGCGGATGCCGGCGTCGTGGCCATTCAGTGCGGCGCATTGATCAATACTGTCGGCCAGAACCTGGAATCCGGGGTCACCATCGTGGTTCAGGACGACGCGATCATCTCCGTTGGTCAGGCCGATACTGCGCCCGAAAACGCCGAACGCATCGACCTGAGCGATTCGACCTGCTTGCCCGGACTGATCGACGCACACACGCACCTGATGACGGGCGGGCGAGGCATGAACTCATCCAGCGCGGCCAAAACGCTGACCGGCCTCAAGAATGCGCAGACGATGCTACGGCAGGGCTACACGACGTTGAGAGTGCCGGGCGACGGTGACATCGGCTTCGGAGCAATCACACTGCGCGACGCGTTTGCCACGGGTTTGTTTGTGGGCCCGCGCATGCAGGTGGCGCCGCACGCGATCTGCCCGCTAGGCGGGCATTGCGACAGCAACAGCATCGCACCCGATAGCGGGTTTCCGACGGCGCCACATGTCATTAGGGCCGGCGAAGATTCGGTTCGCGAAGCCGTGCGCCGCGAACTCAAGTATGGCGCCGACTGGATCAAGGTCTATGCGACGGGCGGCGTAATGTCGGTTGGCGACGATCCGCGGGTGCAGTCATTTACCGACGCCGAACTCGCTGCTTTCGCCGACGAGACCCATCGCCACGGCAAGAAAATCACCGCGCACATACACGGTGCGGGCGCCGTCAAGACCGCTGTCCGGGTCGGTTTCGACAGCGTTGAGCACGGCACACTGATGGATGACGAGGCCATCGAAATGATGGTCGAGTCAGGGACCTGGCTGGTGCCTACGGTATACGTCATCGACTACATCCTGCAGGCCGGCGAAGCACGTGGGCTCCCCCCTCAGATCATGGCCAAGGCCCGGGACGTCGCAAAGATTCGGGATATCAGTTTTCGAAAGGCGTACCAGGCAGGTGTCAAGATGGCCGTGGGATCAGACCAGGTATTCCCTCACGAACATTCCGCCAAGGAGTTCTCGGCGCTGGTGAGACTCGGCGTGTCGCCGATGGACGCAATTGTCATGGGCACGATCAACGGTGCAAGGCTGATGGATCTTGATAATGAGATCGGCAGCATCGAAGTGGGCAAGAAGGCCGACATCGTCGCCGTGCCCGGCAACCCTCTGGACGACATCGCGATTCTGGAGAGCGTCGAATTCGTCATGCTCGGCGGGCGAATCGTCCGTAGTGATTGAGGACTGAATTCCCCAGCCGAACGCCCCGTTACTCCCCAAAGAACGGATGAGTCGCCACTGGCGGGTGCCGCACGTTACCCGAAGGTTTCCGCAGGGTCACTTCCTCAAACAACAGATCCGGCACGGATACGGAAACGACGTTCCCGCCCGCGCCGAGACCGCCAAATGAAAAGCCCCCAATCTGGAACGAAACAGTGATACCGCGTCCGAAGCCGGAAGGGCCGACGGTGTAAACCGTCGACGACTCGGAGGCGGCAATGACCTCCTTGAACAGGGAGTCCGTTATGCCCGCCAACTCCGCCTTCTGAATGAGTTCCTCCCGTCCGTCCGGATAGACCTTGAAGGCCTGTAGCGTACTCTCGACGTTGAGTTGTTGTGGGCCACCGAAACCAAAAGGTGAGAAAAACGGGGATACGACAGCTGAGACTGGTCGAAATCCCGGATTTCCAAGTCGCCGCACGATAATCCCGTACTCGCCCTGTCTCTCTTCCACCAATACCATCAACTCGGCCAGCATCTCTTCGCGGCTCATGCCCCGCCTGGTGGTAAGTATCAGATTGCTCGCTGCAGGCCTCAGGCCTTTCCGGCTGCCGGTGCTTCCCTCAATACCCCTGACCGGGTTCCGGGTGGTAAGCAGTGTCTTGAGGATGCCATTCTCGACCAGGGAAGTGGCCTGAGTCGGAACACCTTCGTCATCCACGGCACGGCCACCCTTAAAACCGTCACCCCGCCGGGTGGGGTCGTCCACCAGACTCAGTGACCTTGCCAATACCCGCGCGCCGATCTTGTCGACAAACGGATTGCCGGCGGCGCCGGGGAACCTCGAAAACCCTCCCGGCATGTCGGGGGGCCGGACACCGGCCAGTCTTGGCGCCAATACCTGTGCGAACAACTCCGCCGCGGCCTGACCTTCAAACAGCACCGGCCCGATGTAATCATCCATGGCGGGGGCATTACGGCGCACCACGATTGCCTGCCCCATTGCGGTGACCTGTTCGATCAGGTTCTCCTCATCGGCGACGTCGTCCCATGTGTTTCCGTAGGAAGCAACGAAGTCATGCAATTCCTCCCCCTTCGGCGCCTGTGACTGTGCAATCACGCCCAGATAGGCCGACGGGCCGTTGCGGATAAACGAAGATCCTTCGCTGTTGAGGTAATAGGTTCGCTGGTGTCCCACTGAAGCCGTCACCGTCGATTCCTTGATATCCGGCATTTGGGTGAACAACTCCGAAAGACGCCGCGTGAGGGTTTCCATTTCCAAAAGGGCCGGCAGATTGCGGGTCGACTCTGCAGAATAGTTAAAGCGCTCCGCGCTACTGAAGTCGCCGAGCTCTTCGCTCCGCGTCTGGTTCTGAAGAGCCGCGCGTTTTGCGGCAATGCTTTCCAGCGCTCTCTTGTAAGCACCGTCCGTCGCAAGCCAGATCTGCCGCCGAATCTCGACGACATCGTCCTCGAGGGGCAGCGCCGCGGACTGGATGCTTGGGCCGAACGAGAAATTGGTATTGTCGAAAGACGGGTCACCTATGCGCACCTCGACCATCACACTTCTGCCTTGGTTCTCGTTACTGGAAAGCAAGGCGCCAAAACTCGCCTGGGCGCTCATCTGCGCGTTGTCGTACACGGTGTAGGAAACAAAATAGGGTGTCTCAAGGTCCTCCATTTGAAGTTCCTCAAGCGTTCGCGTCATTTCTTCATGCATTGCCTGCATCAGCGCATCTTCGTCAGCCTTGGCCGTGGCCGTGGCCGTGGCCAGGAGACATATCGAAAACAAGGCGGCAATGCACGCTGCCTGGGGTGTTGGTGTCTTCATAATCTTCGTTCAACCTCTGAAAGTCGTTAACCCTGGTCGCCGGATGCAAGCGGTGCGGGCAGCAGCGGAGGCCGATCCTGGGATTTGCCCTTTTTCTGCACCTCAATCTGCGAAATGAGAATGGACGGCGAAGAGGCGGAAACCGGTACCCACCCGGATTCGGCGCCACAATTGCCGTTGAATACCGACACTTGGTCGTCCCCGGCGACGATGCGGCTCAAGGTGGTCAGCGGCGTGCCGATCATGTCGACTCCCCGCACAAGCTCCTCTCGCCCATCGGGATAGATTCGGTAAACGAGGAGCGGCGAGACGTTGAAAGCGTTGGGCGTAAAGCGGCCAGTGGTGGTGAAGCCACCCTCGATGTCATCGATGCGCAGTCCGAACGGCTTGCCTTCCGCTTCGATGTCGGCGAGCAGCCGCGCCTTGAGCTCCTCACGGGTCAGCGGATCCGTCACATCCACAATGAGATTGGATTGTCTGGAAACCGGCTGGCGGCCCGACGACTTTCGCCCGTGGCCGTTGGAATTGATGAATCCCTCTATCGGAGTTCGGGACATGAGAAACTCCTTGAAGATTCCGCTTTCGATGACCGGTACGCGTCGGGCCTTGACGCCCTGGTTGTCGAACCGGTAGGTACCGGAGAGATCGACCCCCGCGCGCTGCGCGACCGTTGGATCGAAGTAGACCGAAAAATTCTCAGGCAGCAACTGTTCCCCGAGCTGTTTCTTGAAAGTCTGCCCTTCATCCTCTCTCTTTTGCCGGTGACCTTCCAGGCGATGGCCCAGTATTTCGTGGAAGAAGACCCCGCTGGCTCGCCCGGCGAGTATCGCCGGGCCCGTATAAGGCTCCATCAGCGGCGCCTCGCGAAGCGCCAGAATGGTGGCGATCAGCGTCTCGACATCGCGCTCCACGGTCTCGTCGTCAGGCAATCCCTCCGGTGAAAGGGCGAAATAGGTCTTGTAAAGCGGCAGATCCATGCCATCGTCCGCCTTGGTGCGGGCGCTTATGGCGATCCGGTAGACGGTCTCGGAAGCCCGGATTTCCGAGCCTTCACTATTCACGAACCACCGTGTTTCCGTAGTCGCCGACACAGTGGCCTGAGCCTGGTAGAAAACACCGTACTCCGCGAAGGGAGCCGAATACCGCTCGACTTGCCGCTCCCATGAGGCCAGGTCGGCCTCGATCGGCCTTACCGCTTCGACCGCGCGGGAGGGCTGCTCGCGCGAGAAGTCGGCGGACTGGTCTTGCGCCTCAACCTTCACCACCACGTCTGTCTGAACCGTCGTGAACCGCTCCAACGCCTGCTTGTAACTTCCGTCCGTCTTTGCCCAAAGCACCGCGCGGATCGCATCGGCATCGTCCTCCACGGTAATCTGGCTTGGCAAGGAAAAGTTGCCAAGTAAAAAGCCTCCCTGGCCTCGCACCTGGCGCGAGTTGTCCAACTCGTAGTTACCGACTCGGAGGTCGATGTCCAGAATGCGATTGCGCCGTTCGCCACTGCTCGTCAATTTACCAAACGAGGCGCCCGCGCTTATGGCGTCCTGTTCGGTGATTTCGTAGCTCAGGAAGTACGGCGGCGCCTCCTGAGTGCCCAGCACCTCCATGGACCGGTCGAGCTCGGTCTTCATGGCCTTCAGGATGACGTCTTCCTCGGCTTCAAGAGGTCCCGCGATGAACGCAAGACCGAGAAGAGTCGCTGCCGCCAGCCGCGCCGTATTGGCGGCCAAGGGGCCCGTGCGCGGACGGCGCAACATTGGGAACGACGAATGACCGATTGGTCGAGCGCATCCATTCAGGACAGAAATTTGATTGTTCATGCTGCGAACTCTCACATGCAAAATTCGAGCGGGTAACCTATCATAGCCACTGATGAGCAGCGCGCATGCAAGCGGCAGCTGCTTTACGACCAGAATTCTCCACTCCTATTGAAGGAAACCAATGACGAGCAAGCTGGCGCACTGGCAAGGCGCGCAACTGCATTTGCGAAGCCCTTCATGGGTACAACGCAAGAGACAAGATATAGAAGATCATAATTAACATACGTTTATCGTAGATTAATAGACTTCTTCTAAGGTTAGAGCATGAGTTGGATTACTTCTATCGCACGAGAGGCCGTACAAGAAGGCAAGGCATACAAGGCCCCCACTACGCCGGATCTTGCGCGCATGCATGCCAACGAATCGCCCTGGCCTCCCGGTTACGACCCGGCGCCGGGAAACCTGAACCACTACCCGCTGTTGCACCCCGCCGCGCTGGCCGGGCGGATGGCCGAGCATTACGGCGTCAGGCCCGAGGAAATCTCCGTGACGCGCGGCAGCAGCGAGGGCATCGACTGCCTGTATCGGGCCTTTTGCGAAGCCAATACAGACAGCGCCCTGTTCTGCCCCCCGTCTTTCGAGATGTACCGCTGGTACGGCCATCTGCAGGGTGCGCGGGTCATTGAAATCCCGCTGCTCGCCGACCAGGGTTTTGCCCTGGATGTGCCGGCGATCAAGGCGGCCTGGAGCGACGACGTCAAGCTCCTCACACTGTGCTCACCGAACAATCCGACCGGCAACCTGATGGATCCCGATGACGTGCTGGAACTCGTGGAATATGCGCGCGGACGCTCGGTGGTCGTCATCGACGCCGCCTACGCGGAGTTTGCCGGGCAGAATCCAGGCGCCGACTGGATCGCCGAGCACCCGCATGCAGTGGTCCTGCGCACCGTATCCAAGGCCCTGGGCCTGGCCGGTGTGCGTTGTGGCGCCATGATCGCCTGCGCGGAGATCATTGGACTGATGCGCCGCGTGCAATCTCCGTACCATTTCTCTGCCTTGTGCGAACACACGGTTCTGGAGGCTCTCAAGCCGGAGAACTTCGAGAGGACACAAGGGCATCTTGCGCTGATTGCAGCGGAGCGCGATCGCATGAGTGAGCGTTTGGACTTGCTCCCGCAAGTAACGATGGTGTACCCCAGTCACACCAATTTCGTGCTGCTGCAAGTCACCGACGCCGACGGGTTCACGGCTGTCGCGCGCGACGGCGGTTATCTGTTGCGGCGAATTCCCGACGAGCCGGGGCTTGAGTCCTGCGTTCGAATCACATTCGGCACGCCGGAGCAGAATGACGGTTTGCTCGCGGTACTGGAGGAGGCGGCATGACGGCACGGATCGCGTTCGTGGATCGTGACGGCACTCTCATCGAGGAGCCGCCGGACGAGCAGGTCGACAGCCTCGACAAGCTCAAGCTGGCGCGGGGCGTGGTTCCATCCTTGCGGCGCCTGCAGGAGGCCGGTTTCGAGCTGGTTATCGTGAGTAATCAGGACGGCCTGGGCACCGAGAGCTTCCCGGAGCAGGACTACCGCATCCCGCAAGATTTCATGCTGCGGCTGTTCGCGTCCCAGGGAATCGAGTTCAGCGAAGTTTTCGTTTGTCCCCACCGGGCCGAAAACGGCTGCGAGTGCCGCAAGCCCCGCACCGGGCTGGTGAACGCATTCGTGCAGGAGCGTGGCGTGGACCGTATTGCCAGCGTGATGATCGGCGATCGCGACACTGACCTTAAGTTTGCCGAGAACCTGGGCGTGCGCGGTTACCGAGTCGACGCCGCCCAGCCCGGCAGTTGGAATGACGTGGTGCGAGAAATCGTTGATACCCGCCGCATCGGCCGTGCCAGGCGCAAGACGCGAGAAACCGATTTGAAGGTGGAAGTCGATCTGGACGCGCCGGCTGCGGCGGAAATCGATACCGGAATCGGATTCTTCGATCACATGCTGGAGCAACTCGCCAAACATGGCGGCTTTGCGCTGAAACTCAGTTGTTCCGGCGACCTTCAGGTGGACGAGCACCATACCGTGGAAGACAGCGCGCTGGCCCTGGGTGCGGCGCTGAAGGAAGCTCTGGGGGACCGGCGGGGAATCGGCCGGTTTGCTTTCGAACTGCCGATGGATGAAGCCAGCGCGAAAGTGCTGCTGGACTTGTCCGGCCGGCCGTGGCTCAAGTTCAAGGGGAAGTTCGAACGCGAGCGCGTCGGCGGTCTGCCGACCGAGCTGGTCGAGCACTTTTTCCGATCGCTTGCGGAGGCCAGCGGCGCTACGCTGCATATCCGCGTGAGAGGCGAGAACACTCACCACATGATCGAGTCCTGCTTCAAGGGCGTGGGGCGCGCCCTGCGCCAGGCGATAGCCCGCGAAGGAGGCGACATCCCCAGCACCAAGGGCGTCCTGTGAAGAACCACGTGGCCCTGGTGGATTGCGGCGGGGCCAATATCGCGTCCCTGCGCTTCGCCCTTGCGCGCCTCGGGATTGAGGCGCGCTTCACGCGCAATGCTGAGGAAATCGAAGCAGCGCGTCGGGTCATTCTGCCCGGCGTCGGCGCCGCCGGCGCGGGCATGAACAGGCTGATCGACGCTGGGCTGGAACGATTGATTCCGCGCCTGAAGCAGCCCGTGCTCGGCATCTGCCTGGGCATGCAGCTGCTCTACGAGGATTCCACCGAAGACGGCACACCCTGCCTGGGAGTTCTCCCGGGCCGCGTGGACCTGCTGGAAGCGTCGCCCGAACACACGATCCCGCATATGGGATGGAACCAGGTGGTCCACTGTGGCAAGCCGGGCCTGCTCAATGGCATTCCCGACAGCTCCTGGTTCTACTTCGTGCATAGCTACGCCGCGCCCATCAACCCGCATTGCCTCGGCGAAACCGAACACGGCCGGAACTTTGCCTCGGTGGTGCACAAGGACAATTTCTTCGGCGTGCAGTTCCACCCGGAGCGTTCGGGACGGCAGGGAGCGCGCCTGCTCAAGAACTTTCTTGAACTTCCGTGGAACTGATCCCCTCCATCGACCTGATGGGCGGTCAGGTCGTGCGGCTTCGCCGCGGGCGCTTTGACGATGCGGTCTTCTACCGGCGCACGCCGCTGGAACTGGCTGCGGGCTGGGCGGAAATGGGCGCCTGCAGCCTGCATATCGTGGACCTGGACGGGGCCCGTTCCGGCCACCGCGAGAATGCCGCAACAATCGCCCAGGTTGTCGAGAAAACGCCGTTGGCGGTCCAGGTCGGTGGTGGTATTCGCGATGATGAGACCTTGCAGGTGGTATTCGCGAGTGGCGCGCGGCGCGCCGTAGCCGGCAGCGCGCTGGCGGAAAACCCGAATCGGGCACGGCGTTGGATTGAAGAGCACGGCGCCGACCGCCTGGTCGCGGCGTTGGACGTAAGGAGCGGGCCTGAACCCGAAGTACTGACCCGCGGCTGGACGCAGAGTAGTAGCATGTCACTGTGGGACCTCCTGGACCATCTCCTTGAGCAGGGCGTTCGCTGGTTTCTGTGCACCGACGTAAGCCGGGACGGAATGCTGAGCGGCCCCAACACGGACCTCTATTCAGAATGCGTGCGCCGCGCTCCAGCCGCCTCATTTATCGCCTCCGGCGGCGTGTCGCAGGCGGATGACCTGCGGGCCCTTGCCGAGACCGGTGTGGCGGCGGCCGTTTCCGGCAAGGCCCTGCTGGAAGGGCGCATCAGTGCCGAGGAAGCGGAAAGATGCTGGCGCGGCGAATAATTCCCTGCCTGGACGTGCGTGACGGCCAGGTAGTCAAGGGCGTACGCTTCCGCGGTCATCGCGTAATGGGCGAAATCATGGACCTGGCGCGCCGCTATCGCGAAGAACACGCTGACGAAGTGGTGTTCTACGACATCACCGCGAGTCCGCACGGGCGCTCCGTCGACCGAAGCTGGATACTGCGCGTGGCGGAAGTCCTTAATATCCCCTTCTGCGTGGCCGGCGGCATCCGTGACATCGCCGCCGCGGAGGAGGTACTGATGAACGGCGCCGACAAGATCTCCGTGAACAGCCCGGCCCTGGCCGACCCCGACCTGATCGGCGAGCTGGCGCGGCGCTTCGGTTCCCAGTGCGTGGTGGTGGGAATCGACAGTAGCGGAGGCGGCGGTCAGTGGCGGGTGCATGAGTTGACCGGCGATCCCTCGCTGAGCCGCGAGGCGGGGCGCGACACCCTTGCGTGGGTCAACGAAGTTCAGGACCGCGGCGCGGGCGAAATCGTGCTCAACTGCATGAATATGGACGGCGTCCGCCAGGGCTACGACATCGAACAGCTAAGCGCCGTTCGTGAACGCTGTGTAGTTCCCCTGATCGCTTCGGGCGGCGCCGGCCTCCCGGAGCATTTCGTTGAAGTGTTTCGTGCGGCCCGGGTTGACGGCGCCCTGGCCGCCACCGTGTTTCACTCCGGGGAAATCGCGATTCCAGCGCTCAAGCAATACCTCATTGCAGCAGATCTGTCGATTCGCTCCTAACCACGCCGATGACAATTTCTGCGTTTACAGGAGCGTTGTATAACCCGCCTGTCTAAAGTGCTTATCGTGTGCGAGAGCCTCATTGATTCCGTCCGTCTTCATTAAAATAAAGCTTGCACAATCCGTAAGGCTCCAGGCCTTGTCGCTTGCCTGCTCATACTTTAGTAGAGCCTGCTCAAATAACTCATTGGACTGATGATGAACCATGACACTCGGGTCTTGCTGCGCCCATTTGACAACTCCTATCGCCGCCTCCCGCACCTCTTTCCCTCTTCTTGAGGCACTGGAGAGAAGTTCACTAAGGACCATTTCGCTGGTAACGATCATTTGTGGATCTCCTGCCTTGAGTTCCCTGGTGGCACTTTGTGCCCTCGCACGAAGTTGGTCGCCCGGGATCACCATGGCTATCCAATATCCTGTATCGGCGAATACCCTCCTCATGGCAGCCGCCTCTACTACTTCCCGTACAGGTATTTCCCGTAATTCAAAGCCCAGTCTGTAGGTATGTTTCGGAGGGCTTCCTCCGGGATGGACTTGCTGATCCGCTCCAGCGCCTCGAAAATGGACTCAGTTGGGGGGCTCTCCGGTAATTCTCCGTGCGTTGACATACTCCATTTGTTTCGGAATGCGTAAAGCAGCATACGCTCGGGCATCTCGCTTATCAGCGCCGCGTGCATAGCTAAAGTCATGGGAGTTTCCTTTGCAGCCTAATCCTGCTTGTTCAAAGAGTCATCAAGCACGCAGAAAATGAAGCCCGGCGTCCGGTAATTCAGTTCGTGTTCCAGAAAATGCACTATGTTTCTGCCCTCCTTGATCAGTGCATTTTCCTTTATTTCGAGAATAATGAAATCTCCCCTCGCCACTCCAGAATCTCTCTCATCTCCACACCAACCGCTTGCGGTCCAAATTTCTCTTATGTTTCCCTCGTTGAACTCTTCATGAAACGATGTCGGCTGTTTGAGGACCGTAATCCACGTTTTTTCGTCCTTACCATCGCAGATGAGTTCGAAAATTTCTGTTCCGGCCCAATCGCCTCTCCGCTCAAGGTGTCCCTGATGAGCGACGTTTTCTGTGCTCCCCGGCTGAAAGGAAGGCAGATCCTTCTTCGAGACAATCTCGACTCCAGAGGTTGGCTTCCCTCCGGCAGTTTCAGCCTGATCACAAATGTAAGCAAGCGTGAAATAGTTCGCGATCTTGTTCATTTGCGCCTTCCAATCTTGCTTGAGCAATTGCAAGTCAAGTTACCAGGCATTCCGCTGTCCGTAGGGAGCGCGAATCCATTGGACGCTCTCTTGCCGTTATCGGAGCCAACGCCTACATCCCATCCGTAGATGCCCTTGAACCATTTTATAGTCAGGACTGGGCTCTCATGTCAAGCACGAAAATATGCCGTTTCCATAGGCAGGCGCCTCATGGGTTCAAATTGCGCCGGAGACTCAAACCAGCGAGTCAAAGACACTTGAAGTACTCGAAGGGCTCCAGGCAGTCGAGGCAGCGATGAAGGGCCTTGCAGGGTGTCGACCCGAACTGGCTGATTCTTTCCGTGGTCGCGGCGCCGCAGACAGGACAGGCAGGCCGCGCGGGATCGTCACCCTGATTCTTGCGCAGCCGCGGTGGCGCAATACCGGCCTTGCGGAGTCGCTCCCGGCCCGAGTCTGAAATCCAGTCCGTGGTCCAGGGCGGGGCCAATACCTGGCGAATCTGAACCGAGAACCCGGCGTCTTCAAGGGCGGCGCGAATGCGCCGCTCGATTACGGCATTTGCGGGGCAGGCCGTGTAGGTGGGCGAAACGTCCACTGCAACCTCGCGTCCCTTCGCCTGTACCTGACGCACCACGCCCAGGTCCAGCACCGAAAGCACTGGAATCTCCGGGTCCATGACTCCGCCCAGAATTCGCTCTATCCGCGCGTCCATGGAAGAAACAATAGCGCAGTTCTGGCTGATGGGAGTGATGGCATCCTTCCATTGTCGAGGGCGAGACGCCCTCGTTCCCAGAGACGCCCTCGGTCCCAGGGACGCCCTCGGTCCCGGGAATGTCCTCTTCGAGGGCGAGACGCCCTCGTTCCCAGGGACGCCCTCGTTCCCAGGGGGATTAGCGGCGCGAACGCAGTTCGTCGAGCACGTCGGCAAGCGTTACGCCGGATCCTTCGAGCAGCACCAACATGTGATAGATCACATCCGCCGCCTCGGCTCGGACGGCTTGACGGTCGCCGGAAGCAGCCGCCAACGCGAGTTCCACGGATTCTTCGCCGAATTTCTGCGCTACGCGCTGAATTCCCTGGCCCAGCAGGCGGGCGGTATAGCTTTCCTCGGGAGCGGCTTCGGTTCGCTCGCGAATGATCGCCTCCAGTTCCAGTAGAAAATCCGCCGAGGCGCCCGTGTCTTTGCCCGGCTTGCTCACTCAATCACCTCCTCTACCGCAGGCTCCCGCAGGTTGTAGCCCGAAGCCATGACTCGGCCATAAGCGCCGGCATTGCAAAACAAAAGGGTGTCACCCTCCCGGCAATCCGGCAGCATTCGATCACGCGCCAGTACGTCGCCGCTCTCGCAGATCGGTCCAACCACGTTCACAAGCCGGGTGGCCGGCTGGTGGAGCCGAGACAGGTTGTGGACTTCGAGATAGGAGCCATAAAGCGCGGGGCGAATCATCGAGTTCATCCCGGTTTCCACGCCCACGTAGCGGGCGCCGCTCTTGCCCTTGACCTGGGTAACTCGGGTCAGCAGCACACCGGCTTCGGCCACCACGTAACGTCCCGGTTCGAGCCATAATTCGAGATCCCGTGGGGCCTTCTTGCGACACTGCGCGAGGCTCGCATCCAGGCCGGCCAGGTCGAAGCCCTGTTCGCCACTGTGCTGAGGCACGCCGAGCCCTCCGCCCAGGTTAACGACGCGTACATCGGGGAATTGCCCGATGCAGTCCAGCAGCGTGTCGGCGATCGGGGCCCAAGCGCCGGGATCCATGACACCACTGCCCATATGCGCATGCAGGCCCGTGATTCTCGCGCCGGCGGCTGCCGCGGCATCGAGGACGCGCCCTACTTCGAACAGCGGCACGCCGAACTTCGAATGCACTCCGGCCGTGCGCACGTGGCGGTGCAGCCCGCGGCCGACGCCCGGGTCCAGGCGCAGGAACAAGTCGTGTCCCTTGAACAGCTCCGGCCAGTCCAGCAGCAGGTTGAGATTGTCGATCGTGACCTGCACCCCGGCCTGCAATGCGTTGCGGTACTCGGATCGAGGCGCGAAATTGGGCGTAAACAATATGCGTTCGGGCGCGTGCTCAGGGAACAGCTCCTTGAGCAGGTCCAATTCACCCGGAGACACACATTCGAACTCCAGCCCGCTGTCCAGCACCTTCTTCAGCACGCCGGGATTCGAGTTCGCCTTGACCGCGTAATAGACCCGATCAATCGACTTCAGCGCGTTCAACCGCGCAGCTGCCTCAGCCACCCGCTCCAGGCTGTACACGTAGACCGAACCATGCCGCTCCGCCAATCGGAGCAATTCGTCCTGGCGCCGGGTCCACCAGGGAGCCTCCGAGTCCACCGGGGCCGCAGGAACCGGTTGAGTCAACTCTTCCCAGGCCGGACCGAACAGCCCGTCGCCGGTCTCCGGTGTAATCAGTCGTCCGTGCAGGCGCTGGGCCAGCCGCCGCGCCTGGTTCGGATCGACTACAAAGCTGATGTTCAGATCGCTGGCGGCCTGGCTTAACAGGTGAATGGGCTGCTCGCGAAACGCCTCCAGCGCCGGGCCCACTTCATGCAGCACCGCCCGGATGCGCCTTCCGACCAGGGTAACCACGCTGGTATTGGTCGTGATCCTGACCTCACCGATGCGGCCCAGTTTCTTTCGCAGCCGGGACAGCAAGGCCGGGGTCAGCACTTCCGCGTCGGTGTCCAGCGTGACGGTTACGTTGCTTTCGGACGTTGAAACCAGGTCGACAGACAGTCCCAGGGCAGCGATGCAGGTAAAGATCTCCTGCAAGGAACCAACCCGGCGCCACATTCCCAGCGTTTCCAGCGAAACCAGCGGAATGCCGCTTCTCAGCATGACCGCCTTGACGCGCGCACTATCGGATTCCTCCGCGGGTCCTATATGGGTACCGGGCAAGTCCGGGTGAAGCGTCGAGCGCACGGTCAAGCGTATCCGGCCGTCGCGCAAGGGGGGCATCGACAGCGGATGCAGCACGCCGCCGCCCGAAGTCGCGATCTCCTGCGCCTCGGCGTAGCTGAGCCTCTTGAGAAGCCGCGCACCGCTGATCACTTTCGGGTCGGCGCTGAACACGCCCGGCACGTCGGTCCAGATCTCCAAACGGTCCGCGCCGATCGATGCCGTTAGTGCTGCGGCCGACACATCCGAGCCGCCCCGGCCGAGCAGTACTTCCTCACCCTCGGCATTGCGGGCGATATAGCCCTGCGTCAGCGGCACGCCATCGAGGCCCTCAAGAAGCGCAGCCGCCTCCGGATTGGAGTCGTGGCGGCAGGCCGCCTGCAACATGGAGGCGCGTTCGCTGACCCAGTCCCGCTCCTCGGCCCGTAACAGCCTTGCGGGATTCACCACCGAAACCCCAATTTCTTTCAGCGCAAAAAATCCCGCACCCAGCCTCCCGGCCAGGCGTTCGCCCAGCGCAAGCACTTTGACCCGCGCCCGGTATCCCGCTTCGCCAGTCAAGGCGATACCTCGCAACAATTGGCTTAAATCATCTAATTCAGGCCCCAGGCAGGCATCCGGGTCAGCAATCCCCATCTCGCCGGCCATTTGACGGTGCCGGTCGCCCAGGGCCTGCTCACGTTCGGCATGTTCATTTCGGCGCGCCAATTCAACCAGCGCTTCCAGCTCATCGGTCACGCCTGCCAGTGCCGAGTGAACGACGATGGGCTTGAGCCCGTCGTCCAGGCGGCTTTGGACCAGCCGGGCGATCGTGTCCCAGCCGGCTGGCGAAGCCACGCTGGGGCCGCCGAACTTTAAGACTACCCAGGACGCGCTCATGTCGCCACGACCTTGCCGGGATTCATGATCCCGTGCGGATCCAGGGCCTGCTTGAGCGCGCGCATGACATCCAGCTTGACCGGGTCTCCCAGCCGCTCCAGTTCACCCTTGAGCAGCAGCCCGATACCATGCTCGGCGCTGAAACTGCCTTCCATCGACCAGGCCAGTTCGTGCAAGGCTGCGCTAAGCCCCTGGCCTTGCGCAGCAAATTGTTCCGGGCTCGTTCCCTTGGGGCAAGGCACGGAATAATGCAGATTACCGTCGCCGACGTGACCGAAAGGCACGGGTTGGGCGGCCGGCAGAAATTCTCCACAGATTGCAGCAGCCGACTCAAGGAATTCGGCGATTCGCTCAGGCGGCACCGCCAGATCATGCCGTAGCGCAGGACCCGACTGGCGCACAGCCTCCGATACGCCGTGGCGAAGCCGCCAGATGGACTCCCGCTGTGCTTCACTGGTCGCGCAGATCGCTGCCAGCAGCTCACCCCGCTGCCGCGCGGCCTCCAGAAACTCCACCAGGCGGTCCGCAAGCTGGGATTCGTCGCCCGCGCCCGCCAGCTCTACGCACAGCAGCCAGGGCGCATCCATTTCGGCCGGCAGCCTGATCCCTTCCAGCTGCTCCTCGCACAAGCGCGCGGCGGAGCGCGATAGCAACTCAAAGGCATTGAGTTCGTTTCCCAGCGCCGACTGCGCGCTGCGATACAGGGAAACGGCCTGCGCGGCGGACGCCACTCCCAACAGCGCCGTGGCCCGGGCTTGCGGAGCCGGATACAGGCGCACTGTGGCCGCGGTAATGACGCCCAGCGTCCCCTCGGCGCCTATGAAGAGCTGTTTGACGTCGTATCCGGTGTTGTCCTTGACGAGCGGCTTCAAGTCGGACAACACTCGTCCGTCCGGCAGGGCCACCTCAAGTCCCAACACCAGTTCCCTGGCCATGCCGTAGCGCAGCACATGAATTCCGCCGGCGTTGGTGGACAGCACGCCGCCCAATTGGCAACTGCCTTCGGACCCAAGGCTCAGCGGGAACAGGTATCCGGATTCGGAAGCAGCTTGCTGCAGCGTCGCCAGCACGCAGCCGGCCTCGGCAGTCAGGCTGCCGGCGCCGAGATGGCGCACCTTTCGCTGCCTGTGCAGGCTGAGCAGTATTTCTTCAGGCTGCGTGTGCGTGCCGCCACACAGCCCCGTACGGCCACCTACCGGCACCACTCCCACGCGGTGGCGATTGCAACAAGCCAGGACCTGCGCCGTTTCGCGGGCGGTAGCCGGCGCCACCAGCAGTCCTGACTCGCCCAAAAAACGCCTGCGCGGCTCTTCAAGATAAGGTTGTAGAGCCTCCGGTTCGGCAATGCAGTTCCGCTCGCCCACGATGGAAGCAAGCTCCCGGGTACAGGTCGGCTCGTTCACGGTTCATCCCGGGTTTCCACCGGCGAGAATTCCTCTTCGAACAAACGCCAGGAAACAACAAACAGAGCTGCCAGCACCGGGCCTATGACCAGCCCGGAGAATCCGAACATCGACAACCCGCCCAGAGTTGCGAGCAGCACGACGTAATCGGGCAATTTCGCGGTCCGGCCCACCAGCATCGGCCGCAACAGGTTATCGGCCATACCCACAACCAGCACGCCGACAATGACCAGGACCAGACCCTTGACCCAGGCCCCGGCCGCAAACAGCCAGATCACGATCGGCGCCCATACCAGCACCGGCCCGACCGCAGGAATGATCGACAGGATTCCCATCAGGACTCCGAGCAGAACCGGGCTGCCGATTCCAAGTATCGCCAGCGTGATGCCGCCCAGGCCACCCTGCACGGCACCGATCACCGCCGTCGAAGTCACGCTCACCCTGGAAACGGTCGCGAACTGCCCGAGCAGTTGGTATTCCCGTTCATCGCCCAGGGGCAGGACCCGCACCAGGACGTCGACCAGCTTTTCCCCATCGCGCAGAAAGAAAAACAACAGGTACAACATGACCGCCAGTTGCAGGATCAGCTTGAGCGCCCCCTGCCCGGCCGCGACAAGGCCGGTAGCAGCGAACTGGCTGGCCTTGGCGACCACGGAGGTCAGGCCGGAACGCATCTGCTCAAAGCTCAAGCCAAGGCTTTCGAGCATTTCCCGTGCCGAGGGCAGCCATGCGCTGACCGTGTCCAGAGACGCCGCCGGATCGAAGGTTCCCTGTTCAACGGCGGCATAGAACGCGCTGGCCTCTTTCACCACCGCCCAACCCAGCAACAGAACAGGCGCCACGACTCCAGCCATGACGATCAGCAACACCGCAGCAGAAGCCAATGAGGGCCTGCCCCACAGGCGAGGAATCAGGCGCCGGTACAGCCCGTGAAAAAGGATCGCCAGCACCGCGGCCCAGAAAACCGCGAGAAGCAAGTCGACAAGCAGGAGCACGAACGCCACGCTGACGGCGGCGACCAGCACCAACAAGGAACTACGCTGAAGGGTCTGCCCCATAATCGAATCAAGTGCGTACCAAGGAAAATGGTCGGGGCGAGAGGATTTGAACCTCCGACCACCTGCACCCCATGCAGGTGCGCTACCAGACTGCGCCACGCCCCGGATCGGGTGCAGATTCTATCGCGTGGTGCGGGTTACCGCAGCAAGCGGTGCAGTTCCTCCAGCTCAACACGCATCTGACGAACGAATTGCCGCAGATGACTCTGGTCCTTGCGCGTATCCTCGCCCTCAAGGCGCTGGCGTGCGCCGGCCAGCGTATAGCCCTCAATTTGCAACAGATGACGAATCTGGCGAATCAGCATGATGTCCTGCGGCTGGTAGTATCGCCGGCCGCCGCGCCGCTTGGTTGGATTCAGTTGCGGGAATTCCTTCTCCCAGTAACGCAGGACATGCTGTTCCACCTGGCAAAGCGTGCTGGCCTCGCCGATCGTGAAAAGCCGCTTCGCCGGGATTGGCGGAAGCTTCAGGTCCTGCTCAATCTGGTCCAGCACCCGCTTCTACCAACTGCCTCAGTTTTTGCCCCGCGGAAAAGGTCACGACCCGGCGAACGCTGATGGGAATACTCTCCCCGGTACGCGGGTTGCGCCCGGGACGTTCACCCTTGTCACGCAAATCGAAGTTGCCGAATCCTGAAATCTTTACGCGGTCGCCGTTGACCAGCGCGTCGCTGATACTCTCGAACACCGCGTTGACAACCATCGCGCTTTCCTGCTTGCTCATGCCGATATTGGCGTGCAGGGAACTCACGATCCCGGCTCGGGTAAGCATGTCTCGTTTCATTCCCGAACGCTAACCCCAAACTTCTCAACCAGTAGAGAGACCGCCGTGGTCACGGCCAAGTCTGCCTCCGCGTCCGTTAGTGTGCGCGAAATTGACTGAAAAATCAACCCTAAACCAACGCTTCTTGTATCAGAATTTAAACTTTTTCGGTCTTCATAAAGGTCAAACACGAACACTTCCCGCAGCAATTCGCCTCCATGCTCCCGAACCGCAATAAGCAACTCGCCGACCGGGACGGACACGGGCGCAACCAGCGATAAATCACGCCTGACCGCGGGGAACCGGGAGATCTCCGCAACCGCTGAAGGCCGGGATCGCAGGACCGCATCAAGCCGCAGTGCAAAGAGCTGAGGTGCGGGACCGCCATCTACAAGTCCGGGATGCAGTTCTCCCAGCCAGCCAAGCTCTTGCTGCCCGCGCACAATGCGAACCGCCCTCCCCGGCCGCAGGGCCTTGTGCCGCCCTGCCTCAAAGCGGCAATCCCTGGCAAGGCCGGACAAACCAATGATGGCTTCCACATCGCCGCGGGCGTCAAAGAAATCGACCTCGCGCGGCTTGACCCCCCACTGCTCCGGCAGTGCGGCTCCCGCCAGCAAGCCGGCCAGCCAGGTCTCCTCCCCGATAGCGTCCGGTTCGCCGGAAAAACACACGCCGATTTCAAACAAACGGGCAGTTGAGGTTCCCCGATCACGGTTGGAGCGATAGTTGCGCAGCAAGCCCGGCCAAAGCGATCTGCGCAGGACCGAAAGTTCGCCTGAAAGCGGATTGGCCAGTTCAAGTTCCTCTTGGCCGGAATGAAACGGCTTGTGTGACTCCTCGTCGAGAAAGCTGTAGTTAAGGCACTCGTAGTAGCCCCGATCGACCAGCAAGGCGCGCAGCCGATCCCCATCCACCTGCTGCTCGGTCGCCTCGACAGGCTGGGCGCTCCACTTCGCCGGCGTCTCGGGAATGTTCTCGTAGCCGTGGATCCGTGCAATCTCCTCCACCAGGTCGGCTTCCGAAACCAGGTCGAACCGGAAGGAAGGAGGCGTCACCCTCCAGCCGGTATTCAGGTCCTTCAATTGCATGTTCAGTCGGCGCAGCATGGCGACGACGTCCTTATCGGCAAGCGTCACACCGAGCACAGCCGCGAGCCGATCACGCCCTAGATCAATCGGATTGCGCTTGGGGATGTGCACGAGATCGCGGGAGTCGACCACCGGCCCCGGACAGCCGCCGCCGGATTGCAGGATCAGCTCGGTTGCGCGTTCCAGGGCCTCAACCTGGCCCGCTGGATCAACGCCCCGCTCGAAGCGCAGGGACGCCTCGGTTTGCAGGCCCAGGCGGCGGGCCTTGCCGGCCACGGCCGCCGGCGAGAAGAACGCCGATTCCAGGAGCACGGAGGATGTGCTTTCGTTCACCGCAGTTCCTGACCCACCCATGATCCCGGCGGCGGCCACGGCATGTTTCTCGTCGGCGATCACCAACAAATCGGAATCCAACTTGAGTTCCGTCCCGTCGAGCAGCGTCAGAGATTCGCCTTGTTCAGCCCAGCGCGCGCACAGGTCGCCGTTCAGGCTGTTGAGGTCATAGGCATGCATCGGCTGCCCCAATTCCAGCATTACGAAATTGGTCACGTCCACCAACAGGTGCAGTGGCCGAACGCCCGCGGCCGTCAGACGCTGCCGAATGATTTTGGGGGTCTCGGCGGCGGGATCAAAGTCCTCGACCACGCGCCCGGCAAACCGTGGGCAGCCATCCGGCGCAACCAGCCCCAGATCCCGTTGCGTCTTGCTGGCGGCAGGTGTGACCGGCGCCTTGCGGGCAGAAATTTCCATCTCGAACAACGCAGCCATCTCGCGCGCCACTCCGCGGACCGAAAAGCAATCCGCCCGATTGGGGGTCAATGCAAACTCAAGGACGCCCCCGCCGTCAGAGGCCGGTACGTAACTGTCCACTTCCAGTCCCGCCATGGTGAGGCGATGCGCCAGGATCTCATCGTCGCTATCGGGATCGCACCACTCGCGCAGCCAGGCAATGTCGATCTTCATGGCGCGAACTGTTCAAGGAACCGGATGTCGTTATCGAAGAAGCGGCGGATATCCCGCACGCCGTAACGCAACATGGCCATGCGCTCGACGCCCATTCCAAAGGCGTAGCCCGTGTAACGATCAGGGTCCACGCCGCCGAAGCGCAGTACCTGGGGGTGCACCATTCCGCAGCCCAGGATCTCCAGCCAACCGCCGTCACCCCAGCGCACGTCCATCTCGGCCGAAGGCTCGGTAAAGGGAAAATAGGACGCACGAAAACGCACTTCGACCTTGCGTTCGAAGAATTGTTCGGCGAACTCATGCAGTAACGACTTCAGATTCGCCAGGCTTACACCGTCATCCACCGCCAGGCCCTCAACCTGGTGGAATACTGGCGTATGCGTCTGGTCCGAATCCCGCCGAAACACCCTCCCCAGGGAAATCACCTTCAGCGGCGCACCTTCGGCCAGCATGGTGCGGACCTGGACCGGCGAGGTATGGGTGCGCAGCAACATGCCCGAAGGCAGATAGAAGGTGTCGTGCATGTCCCGCGCCGGATGATTCTCCGGCATGTTCAGCGCCGTGAAGTTGTGGAACTCGTCTTCCACTTCCGGCCCCGAGCGCGCAGAAAATCCGGCGCCTGTGAGGATGTCGCGAATCCGCTGGATCGTCCTTGTAAGGGGATGCTGGGCGCCCGGCATAATTCCGCGCCCGGGCAGGGAAACATCGATGCCGCCCTCGCTCAGTTCGGCGTCAAGCCTGCGCTCGCCCAGCTCTTTCTTGCGAGCCGCAATCGCGGCGCCTAATGCCTGCTTTGCTTGGTTGACGGCCTTGCCCGCCGCCGGGCGTTCTTGCGGCGGCAAGGAACCAAGCGCCTTCAGTTGCGCGGTAATCTCACCTTTGCGCCCCAGCAAGCGGACTCGCAGCGCCTCCAAATCATCAAGCGCCTCGGTGGACTGGATTTCCGCCAGAGCCTCCCGCACCCTTTTCTGAAGGTCCCCCATGAGTGCCGTATCCAACGGCTAGGAATGAATCAAGCCGCCGCAGCGCGCTTCGCCAAATCGGCAAACGCCTCCTGGTAGTGCACCGCGATATCGGCCAGTACCTTGCGGTCCAGCTCGATTTCCGCCTTTCGCAGACCGCTCATAAAGCGGCTGTACGACATCCCGTTCAGCCTCGCCGCAGCATTGATGCGCACGATCCACAGCGCGCGGAAATTGCGCTTGCGCTGGCGCCGGTCGCGATAGGCATATTGACCGGCCTTGATAACCGCCTGCTTCGCCACGCGGTAAGAGCGGCTGCGCGCTCCCTGATAGCCCTTGGCCTTCTTTAAGACCTTCTTGTGCCTTGCATGCGTCGTTACGCCACGTTTGACCCTGGCCATATTGAACTTCGCCTCTGAAAGTAACTTCTGGTTGGTGCCCTAGCCGCCTTTGTGGAACATCCCCTACGCGTAGGGGAGAAGCCGCTTGGCGTTCTCTACGTCCGCTTTAGCTACCGTGGCTGGAGAGCCCAGCTTGCGCTTGCGCTTGCTGCTCTTCTTGGTGAGGATGTGATTGAGATGCGAGCGCGCCCGCTTGAACGATCCTCCCCCGGTTCGTCTCAGGCGCTTGGCCGCGCCGCGATTGGTTTTCTGCTTTGGCATAAGGTTTTCCAGGCTCTCTATCGGCTCAATTCTTCTTGCGCGGCGCCATCACCATCGTGAGTTGCCGCCCTTCCAGTTTCGGCTCCTGCTCCACCAACGCAACTTCGCTCAAGTCGTCGCGCACCCGCTCCAGCAACTGCAAGCCGAGCTCCTGGTGCACCATTTCCCGGCCCCGGAAGCGCAAAGTGATCTTCGTCTTGTCGCCGTGTCCCAGAAATCGCAACACGTTGCGCAACTTGACGTCGTAATCACCCTTGTCCGTACCCGGCCGCAGTTTGATTTCCTTGACCTGAATCTGCTTCTGCCGCTTCCTTGCCGCGTGCGCCCGCTTGTTCAGCTCAAATACGTAACGGCCGTAATCGAGTATTTTGCAAACGGGAGGCGTGGCGTTTGGATCTACCTCCACGAGGTCAAGACCTCGTTCCTGGGCAGTACGAAGCGCGTCCTCGCGATTCATGACGCCGATCTGTTTGGAATCATCGCCGATTACGCGAAGCTCATAGGCTTCGATTTCCTCGTTGCGAAGAATCCGTTTCTTTTGAGCGATATTGATATCCTCCGGGCTGCTGGTTCTCTCAAACCCTGGGAAGAGTGCCCTGTTTCTGACCGCTAACCCTGGCCATGAAATCATCCAAAGACATGGCGCCGAGATCACCGGTCTCGCGCGACCGTACGGCTACAGTGCCCTCCTGCTCCTCACGATCTCCGAGAACCAGAAGGTAGGGAACCCTTTGCAGAGTGTGATCGCGGATTTTATAGCCTATGGTTTCGCTTCTCAAGTCGCAATCCGCGCGCAATCCCGCTTTCTGCAACGCATCCAGCACCTGCTGCGCGTAGGCTTCCTGGCGCTCGGTGATCGCCAGCACGGCGGTCTGTACCGGCGCCAGCCAGAACGGGAACTTGCCCGCGTAGTGCTCGATCAGGATGCCGAAGAAGCGTTCCAGCGAACCCAACAGTGCGCGATGAATCATGATCGGCCTGCGCCGCTTTCCATCGGCGGCGACATATTCCAGGTCGAAGCGCTCCGGCAGGTTGAAATCGAGCTGCACGGTGGAACACTGCCACTCGCGGCCGATGGCATCGCGAATCTTGATGTCGATCTTAGGTCCGTAGAAGGCGCCGCCGCCCGGATCAACCTCGTAGTTCATGTCCTTCCTGCGTAGCGCCGATTCCAGCGCTTCGGTCGCACGCTCCCATATTTCCGGCGTGCCCACGGCTTTTTCGGGACGAGTCGCCAGCACCGTATTGAGTTCCTCAAAACCGAAGGCGCCGAAGAGTTCCAGCGCCAGGTCCAGAATGCGCAGTATTTCTTCCTGAATTTGCTCTTCGGTGCAGAACACGTGGGCGTCGTCCTGGGTAAAACCACGGACCCGCAAAAGGCCGTGCAGGGCGCCGGACATTTCACGCCGGTACACGGTGCCGAGTTCTGCCCAGCGCAGCGGTAACTCGCGATGAGATCGCAGCCGGTTGCGGTAGATGAGGATGTGAAACGGGCAGTTCATGGGCCGTAACTGGTAGCCCCGGCCTTCTTCCTCCACCGGCGAATACATGGACTCGCGGTAGAAATCCGTGTGCCCGGAGCGGTCCCAGAGGTCCTCCAGCGCGATGTGCGGTGTGAACAGCAGCTCGTAGCCGGCCTGCTCATGCCGGTCTCGCCAGAAATCCTCGATCACGCGGCGAATTCGTGAGCCCTTCGGATGCCAGAACACCAGGCCGCCGCCGGCGTCCTCCTGGATGCTGAACAGGTCGAGGTCGGTACCGATGCGGCGATGGTCGCGTTTTGCGGCCTCCTCCAGGCGTTTGAGGTACGCCTTGAGCGATTTCGAGTCGGCCCAGGCTGTTCCGTAAATCCGCCGCAGTTGTTCGTTGGATGAATCTCCTCGCCAGTAGGCGCCCGCGGTGCGAGTCAACTTGAATGCCTTCAGGCGCCCGGTGGAAGGCACATGCGGGCCGCGGCAGAGGTCCTTCCATTCGCCCTGCCCGTAAAGCGTAATGGCTTCCTCTTGCGGGATTCCGGCAATGATCTCGGCCTTGTAGTGCTCGCCGATGGACTTGAAGTACTCCACGGCGTCATCGCGGCCAACCGTTTCACGCGACACGCGCAGATCCGCTTTCGCCAACTCCTTCATACGCTGCTCAATGCGCTCGAGATCCTCGGGGGTAAAACCACGTTCGTAGGAGAAGTCGTAGTAAAAACCGTCCTCGATGACCGGCCCTATGGTGACCTGGGCGCCGGGAAACAGCTCCTGCACGGCCTGCGCCAGCAGGTGCGCAGTGGAATGCCGCAGGATTTCCAGGCCATCGGCGTCGCGGGCCGTGACGATCGACAGTTCCGCGTCGTTCTCAATCCTAAAATCGGTATCCACCAGCAGCCCGCCGACGCGGCCGGCCAGCGCCGCACGGGCCAGGCCAGGGCCGATATCCGCCGCGACTTCAGCCACGCTGGGCGGCTCCTTGTAGGAGCGGTGGCTGCCGTCTGGAAGCGTTATTTCGGGCATTGCTTGATTGTACGATGTTGCGCTGTCCGATCGCTCAGCTTGCATGCCGCACATCCGGACTGCCCGCCCCAAGTGGAAGCGCCGGCACAGGATTTCACACTCAGCGCCGGCGCTTTCCGGACCCCTGAATCGCGGAGTCTTAGGTTTCCCCACCAGGACGGTGGGGCGGGAGGGGACTCATTTCATATCGCATCCAGGTCAGTTTCCGTAAGTGCGATCTAGGTTACACACGAACAAGCCCAACAAACCCCCCAAAATTGGGTGGAAAACCGGCCGGGAGCCACTTATTGAAATCGCAAAGCAAGGCGCCGGCGCAGGACCTTCATCGGCTGCGCCGGCGCTCGCTTCGGCCCCTGCGTCAAAGGGCCTTGGGAGGATCCGCCGAACGGCGGATCGGGGACAAAACTATTCGTCTGCGGCCGGGGCTGGGGACTCTTCATGCATCTGGCGTTGCCGCTGCATGCGACGGAAAATTTCGCGTCTGCGGTCCGAACCACCTTGCCGATCCATGCTGCGCCGGCGATCCATTCCACGGGGCATGATGGCGCGCTTTTTCATGCCCTCTCGCATTTCGCTGAGTTGAGCATTCTGCTCTTCGGTGAGCACGGAACTCAGGCGCTCCTGAGTAGCCTTGTTGATGGCATTGGTTTGCTCGTGCATCGCCCTGCGCTGTTCCACGGCCGCCTTTCTTGCCTTTTTGGCCTGTTCCTTCAAGGCTTTGCGCTGGTCCTGCGACTCGGCAAAAATGGCTTGCACTTCGGCCTTCTGCTCCTCAGTAAGCTCCAGCCTTTCGTTGAGCCAATCGGTCCTCTGCTCGGCGGGATCGTGTGCCTGGGCGGTGGTGGCGCCAAACGCCAAGAGCACCGCGGCGCTGGTCGTCAAAATCTTTCTCATGAGTCTGTTTCCCTCGTTTGAATTCCGGCCGGTACGGCCTTTGTCGCCTTTTGGATGCGGTATACCAGGATTCGGTTGCGTTTTGCCCGCGATTTCCAGGGTCGAGAATGTGCTGCTCTCTTCGAGGGCGGGGACGCCCTCGTTCCCAGGGGGACGCCCTCGTTCCCAGGGGTTTCTGACCTAGGAGGGAATCAGGGCGAGGACGCGGAGGGGGCTGCCGGAGCCTTCCTCGAGTTTGAGGGGCGCGGTAAAGAGCACGGAGCCTGTCGGTGGAAGCTGGTCGAGGTTGTTCAGACACTGCAGGCCGTACTTTCCCGCCCCGTGCATGTAGTAGTGGCAGGGGAACGGGGGGTTCAGGCGCTGCGCCTGGCCGCTGTCGGTGCCGATTGTCTCGGTGCCGAAACCCAGCACATCGCGCTCTTCCACCATGAAGCGCACGCAGTCCACGTCCGGTCCGGGAGTGTGCTGGCCGATTTCGTCGAAGTTCTGAAACGCCACCGGGTCCTGCACGCGGCGCGCCCAACCGGTGTGCATCAACACCCAGGAACCGGCGGGAATTCGACCCTGTTCGGCCTCCCATTCCTCGAGGCGTTCGCGCGTCAGCAGAAAGTCCGCATCCCGTTCGGTATCTTCGGTGCAATCGACCACGCAGGCCGAAGCGATCATGTGCTCAGGCGGAATGGTGTCGACGGAGTTGTTGGGCAGTTCGCGCCCGGAAATCCAGTGGATCGGGGCATCGAAATGAGTACCGGTGTGTTCGCAAAGCGTGAAGTTGTTCCAGTACCAAGCGGGACCACGGCCATCGTAGCGCGCAATCTCCTCGCTGCGATACGGCAGCGCCTGCCCCATCTCCGGCGGCAGGCTGAGTTGCGGAAATTCGGCGTTGAGCGTGTGGGTCAGGTCCACAACGCGCAGCGCACCGGCGGCGATTCCGGAAAGCAGTTGGGAAAGGATTTCGCTCATAACGTGAGCGAACCCACTGAGGTGCCGCCGCAAACGTAAAGCGTCTGGCCGGTCACGTAACCGTTACCACGATCCAGGAAAAACAGGGCGGCCCGGGCGACATCTTCGGGACGCCCCAGGCGTCCTACGGGAATAGAAGACGCCAGACTCGCGGCCCTCTCGCTTCCGGGCGGTACGACGTCGTCGAACATCTCGGTTTCGGCGATCGGGCCCGGCAGGACCACGTTGGCGGTCACCTTGAGCGGCGCCAGTTCCAGCGCCCAGGTGCGTGCCAGGCCCAGCATGCCGGCCTTGGTGGACGCGTAGGCCGTGCGCTTGGCAAGCCCTACGACCGCACGGCTGGAAACCAGCACGATGCGCCCCCATCCAGCTTCGCGCATGCAGTCGAGATTGGCCTGGACCATTGTCACTGCGGCGCCCATGTGCAGGCGCGCCAGCGCGTCCATGTCTTCGGCGGTGACATCCGCTAGTGGCTTTTCGCGAATCACGCCGGCGTTGTGCACCAGCCGATTGGCCGGGACGTTGGCCGCGGTTTCCTCGAAGGCCTGCCGGGTTGCCTCCGGATCAGCCAGATCAACCGCAATCGATTTCACCCGTGCGGACTCGATCGGCGCGGGCCGTCGTGAGAAGCAGATTACCTCGCTGCCCTGCTCCGCCAGCATTTTTGCAAGACAGGCGCCAATTCCCGAGCTAGCGCCCGTCAGCCAGACCCGCTGCGTACTCATTCCTGCTGCGACTCCAATGCCAGTTCACGCTCCAGCACTTTGGGGTTGTCGCGCCAGCGCTCCAGCCATTCCCGCGCCACATCCCCCGGAAACAGGTCTTCGACGCCATCGCGCAAACCCTGCACGAGGTCTCGCGCCAGCCTTTCCGGCGCCAGTTTCGGTGGCGGCAGGGCCTGGTTCCACTCTTCGTCGATCGGACCGGGAAACACGTTCATGACCCGGATTCCCGCATCCTGCATCTCAGCACGCAGGCACTGCGATAGTGACAGTGCGGCTGCCTTGGAAGCTGAATACGTGCCCTGCGGCGGATAGTTGCTCAACGCATAGACGCTCAGCACGTTGACCCAGGCCGTAGCCGAAGCCCCGCCGTCGGCGCCCCGCGCTCGCATTGCAGGACCGAAGGCCTGCGCCAGGCGCAAAAGCCCAAGGTAGTTGACTTCCATCTCCCGGCGCGCCAGTTCCGCTCCTCCACGGGTGGCGATACCCTCGGTGCGATGCACCTCGGCATTGTTGATGAGAATATCGACCCGCCCGCCGACCTCCCCCCCGATGCGGTTGACCCCGCGCTCATCGGTCAGGTCCAGCGGCACGACGGTGACCTGGGGCAGCTCTTCGATGGCATCCTGGCCCGCGTATTTCTTCCAGGGCTCCGCCTGTCCCACCCAGATTACGGCCGCGCCGGCCTGCGCAAGTTCGTGAACCAGCGCCTGGCCGACCCGGCTCTTGCCGTCGGTCACCAGCACCTTGCGGAACTCAGGGTCGCAAGAAAATTCACCGTGACGTGGATCTGTACTCATGTCTCCCAACTCACCCACGGGGAGCGCCACCAGCACGCCTCTTCCCGCCTTGTCCAGTTTAGCCGTTACCCGCACGGGGGCGGGGGGCGGGGGGCAATCGCGGTGCAAGTGCGCCACGACCACCGGCCCCTCTTCCAGACGGGTCAATCCAAGGCGCCAGGGCAAGCGCTCGCGATAGAAGGGGTCGTTGCTGTGGTGCAAGGTCGTGTGCGCCAGCAACTCACCGCCCCCGGACATCGGCGTCCACAGCAACTCCTCGGAAAGGCAGGCGCGGCAACTGTCCACCGGCGGATACTGCACCTGTCCGCACACCTCGCAGCGCTGCAGGGAGAACCGTCCTTCGGCCGCCTGGGCGGTCAATCCCAGGGCCGCGCGGCTGCGCGGCATCGGCGGCGTCAAGGGTTGCCGTGTGCGCAGGATGGGGTTCTTGAGGCGGGGCTTGGTGGGCATGGGGTCGTTTTACCTTCCGAGGGCGGGGACGCCCTCGTTCCCAGGGGCAAGAGCGGGGACGCCCTCGTTCCCGGGTTGTTCCTGCCGAGGGCGGGGACGCCCTCGTTCCCAGGGGTGATTCATTCTAGGGGCGGCCAAGGACGGCGGCGGCGCTGCACAGGCCGCGGTCGTAGTTGATCATGCCGAAACCGGAGACGGCGCCATGCGTAGCGTTGGCCACCTGCTTCCCCAATGGGCGGCGCAGGAGCTGACGCAGCGCCTCCACCAGTCCCAGAAACCCGCCGGCCGCGCCCGCCTGGCCCATCGACAATTGGCCGCCGCAGGTATTCAAAGGGCAGTCGCCATCGTAGCTGAATTCATGGTCGCGGACGAAGGCCGCGCCTTCGCCGGATGGGCAAAAACCAAGGTCCTCGATCTGCATCATGGTAATCACCGGGTAGTCGTCGTAGGCCTGCAAGAAATCCATGTCACTCGGACCCAGCTGGGCCTGCTCCCACAGTTCGTCGCGGTCCAGCGCCCAGCCGCCGCGCATCTGCACCGGGTCATCCGGAAAGGCGTTGTGCCGCTCGATCGCGCCCAACAGCCGGGCGGATTCCAACCCCAACGCCTTGGCGCGTTCAGCGGTCATTACGAGGAAGCCGTCTGCTCCCGCGCATGGCATCACGCAATCGAACAGATGCAACGGCTCGGCAATCACCCGCGCCCCGAGGTACGCGTCAAGATCGAGCGGCTTGCGCAGCAAGGCATACGGATTGTCCATGGCATTGCGCCGCTGGGCCACGCACAGCTTGCCGAAGTCCTCCCGCTTGACGCCGTATTGCCGCATCCACCAGTCGGTGATGAAGGCAAAGCTCGCATTGGGTCCGCCGGAACCGTACGGGTACACGGCATCCTGGGCAAAGCGGCTGAACGTGGACAGCGTGCGCCGAAAGGTATCGACGTGATTGGTGTCGCCGGCGATACAGGCGACGATCTCTGCATCACCCGCCTGTACCGCACGGGCTGCCCTCCGAAGGCAGACAACGCCAGAAGCACCGCCCATGGGCACGTGATCCAGCCATCTCAAGGACATCCCAAGGTGCTGGGTCAGCCCCACGGCGGTATCCGGTCCCAGCGTGAAGCTGGATAGGCCCAGGCCGTCAATGTCGTCCTTCTTCAGGCCTGTGTCCTTGAGCAGGGACGCCAGGGCGCGGGCGATCCACCAGTGTGCATCGCGCGTGGAGTAGCGGCGGTACGGCACGGTGACCGGCGCAGCCAGCGCAACGCCCCCATAGCTTTGCCGGGTCATGCCGCTCCCGTGCGACGGGACGCTACGTCTGCCGAGGGCGGGACGCCCTCGTTCCCAGGAGGGACGCCCTCGTTCCCAGGAGGGACGCCCTCGTTCCCAGGGGGAGTCGGGCGTTTCATGGCGCGCGTATCTACGCAGGCTCCTCGATCTCGCAGCTCTGACGCCAACGACTTCAGCGCCGCTCTGTCGAGCTTTTCCGTTGCCGTGTGCGGCAAGGCATCCACCACAGACAGGTAACCGGGCGCCTTGAAGTACGCGAGCCGGTTGAGGCAGTACCCCACCAGCTCCTTCGCCAGCAAGCCCGCATCGCACTCGTCCGCAGCGCCGGCGGCTGGACGAATACAGGCAAAGACCTCGTCGCCGCGGATCTCATCGAGCACGGCAACAACGCCGGCCTCGGCCACCGCATCATGTTCCGCCAGGACGCCTTCAACCTCGACCGCGGCGATGTTCTCGCCGCTGCGGCGGATGAGATTGCTCTTGCGATCGATGAAGTGCATGTCGCCATCAGCGTCACGCGACACGATATCGCCGGTATGAAACCAGCCACCCTCCCAGGCCAAATCGGTCGCCGCCGCGTCCTTGAAGTATCCGGAAAAGAACCCCAGCCGCGGATCGCCGCCCGAGTAACGCACCCATAACTCGCCCGGCTGATCCACTGTCACTTCGTTCTCGCGGTCATCCACAATCCGCACCTCGACAGCCGGCAATGGCCGGCCGAAACAGGCGGTACCGCGCTTGCGCGGCTCATGGTTCGCGATGATCGCAGCGCTAGCGCCCGTTTCGGTCATCGCCCAGGCCTCCACCAGCGGGAACCCGAAGCGCTTCTCGAACGGTAGATGCTGTCGGCTGCCCACGCCCGCGCCGAACCCGAATCGCACCCCGTGCTGGCGCTCAACCGGCTCCTCCTCCATCTTGAGCAGGATCGCCGGCATAACGCCCAGGTAATGAACGATGGTCGCACCGGATTCCTTGACTTCGCGCCACCAGCTCCGCGGATGAAACCGGTCCAGCGGGACGATGCAACCCCCGGTCTGCAACATGACCATGGTTGAACAGGCCATTGCGTTCATGTGGTGCATGGGCAAAGGCGTGATCAGGCAATCTCCATCCTTGCCCAGCGCGCACAAGCCGTCCAACGAGGTGTACCAGTCTCCGATCATGGTGAAATAGCGGTTGCTTAGCATGCAGCCCTTGGGTTTGCCGGTGGTGCCCGATGTGTACAGCAAAGCGCACTCGCGATCAGCAGCATCTTCGGGCAGCTTCTCACCCCCGGCCTCCGATGGAAGCGCCGGAAGTTCTTCGCCGAGCGAGCAAACGGGCACATTCAGCCCTTCTTCGCGCACCACCGCCCGCAACTCGCCCACCCTTCCCGGCAAGGCGATCACCAGACGTGCTTCGCTGTGCGCCAGCGCATAGGCCAGCTCCGCAGACCGCCAGGCCGGGTTCAGCGGCGCAGCCGATATGCCCAGTGCGTTCAGCGCCAGCCAATACAGGAACATCTCGGGGTGGTTCTCCAGGAGCAGCGCTACTCGTTGCGGAGCACCGTCAGCGAGCCGTCGAAAATCACCGATCAGCGCTTGGGTCCGGCTCCAGGCGTCCGCATAACTCAAGTCGCCCGCTTCAATCCCGGTTCGCTCGGCAGTGCCCCGGGTGATCCGCAGAAACGGCTTCCCGCCGTGCCGGCGCGCCGCATCTTCAAGGGCCCGCGCCACGGTACCCGGGGGCGCAACGCTCACAGGAAAAGCTGTATGGACGGCAGCGCTGCGTCGCGATTCAGCAGTTCGATGCGTTTGACGGCGATCTGGAGCCGGTCTTCGTCCCAACGCAGATCGTGATGCGCCACGCCACCCAGGACGATTTGTTCGTCGAGCCGGGTTTCAAGGTAGACGAAGGGCGTTCTAAGCGAGAACTCGTTCTTGTCGGCATCTCGCTTGACAACTTCCGGGCGCTGCAGGACGTGCTGGCAGAAACTCGGCTGCTGCTGAGAATGCGAAAGCGGGTTCTTCAGCCTCTCTATGCGCACCCTCAGGAGAAATTTGTCCTCGCAATACAGCGAGGTATGGCTGTGCGGATCGGTCTGGCCGCGCACCAGCGGCATCCAGTACAGCGCGTCCTCGGTAAACAATTCATACCACTCATCCAGCCGCTTCTCGTCGATCAGGCGCGCCTCACGGTACACGAAGCGCGCCAGCTCGCCCTTTCCGGGAACAACTTTCACGCGGCAGCCTCATTCTTCGGAAGCATGTACTTGAGCCAGGCGCGGAACTGGCCGCGCATGGAGACTTCGCTGGTGCCGTTGTAGACGCCCGCTATACCCTCCTGCTCCGCGGCATCGTAGTTGCGGTGCAGGCTCACCCACTCATTGCCCTGCGCGTGCAGCCCCTGCTGAATCTCGCTGTAGCAATGCAGATCGTCGTGCCCCACCACCGAAGTCGGCGCATTGATCAGCCGCGAATAGGTCATCGTGCGCTTCAGAAGCTTTTCCGGCGCGCCCGCCAGGCGGAACGTCCAGCTCTCGAGCACCGTCTTGTTGGCCGCCAGGGGCCGGGCCACGCGAATCGCCTGGATCGCGCCCTTGATCGTGAGGCTCGGGAAATAAATCGTGTTGTGACGGTTCTCGCCGAGGATCGCGCGGGCGCGTTCCTCGCCGTAGGCCTGGAACATCTGCTGCTCGTACTCCGGCACCGTTGAATACTTCGAGTGGATTGAGAACTTCACACCCGTGTACGAGTGGCCGTTCTCGTAAATCTTCACGCCCATCCCGTCGAAGAAGTCGTAATCGTTGACGAACGGCGCAAACTGCTGCACCACCATCGGCGGTGTCCCGCCGTCGCCCTCTTCCTCCCAGAGCCGCTTGGCGATGCCCGCGGAAGACTGGTGGGCCACCATCGGATGCATCGCGTCGTTCAGATTTTCCACGAACATCTTCCAGTTGCAGTCGTGGTAATAGCGCAGCACGCCGCCGGCAATCTCCAAACGGCCCTCCGGCGAGCGGTCGGCCATGTTGTCGATGGAGCTTAATGAATCCCCAAAATACTCGTGGAAATCGGGCCCCTCGTTGCTCAAGCGGACAAACACGAAGCCACGGTAGATTTCCACGTTGGGCACCTGCGCCAGCCCTTTCCAGTGGGCCGTGCGAGGTATTTCCGTGCCGTCGTAGCCGCCTTTCAGCGGCACCGTGCGGAGGCTGCCGTCCAGGCGATAGGTCCAACCATGGTACGGACAGCGCACAAGGCGTCCGCAGTTACCTTCCATCGCGCTCACGACCCGTGTGCCCTTGTGCGCACAACGATTGAGCATCACCCGCACTTCACCGTCACTCCCGCGCAGCATGACCAGCGGCGATCCGGCGATGTGGGCGGTATAGAAGTCGCCGGGCTCGGGAACCTGGCTGTCGTGGCCCATGAAGATCCAGGTGTTGCGCCACAGGCGTTCCAGTTCCAGCTCGTACAACTCCTCGGATATGTACAGGTCGCGATGCACCGCGTCGGGCCGGACCAGGGCGCGCAGTGCTTCGGGGTTGCTGGCGTATGAGCTGGCGGTCATCGTCTCTTGCGCAATCGCATAACGCGCAAATTCTAGCCCGCACGGAACGCGAAAGAGCGCCCCAGTCCACCGCGCCATGGCAGGGGAGACCGACACAAGCCGGATATGATTACGCGCTCAGTCGGGGCTTCGAAACCATTCCGTGAAGAAATTGCTGCGAATATTCGGCCTGACCATCGCCTGGGCGGTGGGCGGAGTCGCCGGCCTGGTTCTGCTGATCGTGCTGGCTTTCCTGGTCGCGAAGCCTACGGAAACCGTCCGCTTTTTCGGCCAGTTCGCCGGTGAGCGGCCCGGACACATGCAGTTGGCGCCCGGCGCCCCCGAGCAGCCGCTCCCCAAAGCCTCGTTCGGCGAGCGCGGCGTGTCCATAGAAAGTCTTCAAGCAGCCCTGGACTACGGCGCCGAGACCGGCTCCGCGGCGCTGATCGTCTGGCAAGGCGGCGGCATCCAGCTGGAACACTACTACGAAGACGCCGACGAGTACACGCTCACTTCAACGCAGTCCATGCACAAATCGGTTGTGGCCATTCCGGTCGGTATCGCCATAGCCGAGGGGCACATTTCGTCGGTTGACGACCCGGTGAGCCGCTACCTGCCGGAATGGGCGGACGATGAACGCGCCGCGATCACGCTGCGGCAGGTTCTCTGGCAAACCAGCGGTATCGACTTCCCCACGTTCGCGTTCGGCAGCCTGGGTACCATGATGGGCCTGCTGGTGGGTCAGGACATGAACCCGATCACGATGGCGCAGCCGGCGGTGGAACCGCCCGAGACGAACTTTGAGTACAACAGCGTGAATCCCCTGGTGCTGGGCCTGATGATCGAGAGTGCCACGGGGCGTTCCTATCCCGATTACTTCAACCAGGCTCTTTGGAAACCGCTGGCCGCAGGAGAAGGTTGGATACAGATGGACACCGAGGGCGGCATGGCGCGCAGCTACTGTTGCCTTGACGTGACCGCGCGCGGCTGGCTGCGCCTGGGTCTGCTGCATCTGCACAAGGGCAGGGCAAACGGCCGCCAGGTAGTACCGGAAGATTGGATGGCGGAGATACGCAAACCGGGGCCCACCAACCCCAACTATGGCTTTCTCACCTGGCTGGGCAACGAGTATGTCGAGCAGCGCCCCTACAACTCCAAGGCCACGCTTCAGGCCTATCATTCGGAGCCTTACGCTGCCGGCGACGTGGCGTTTTTTGACGGCTTCGGCGGCCAGCGTGTATACATTATTCCCAGCGCCGACATCGTGATCGTGCGCACCGGCGCGCTGGCGGGAGACTGGGACGATGCGCGTCTCCCGAACCTGCTGCTCGCCGGACTCCGCTGAGAGGAGCCACGCTATGAACACCGGACAACGACTTGCCGCCGCAGTGCTGCTGGCTTCTACCGTGGCAACGGCCCAGGGTCAGCCGGATCGGCAAATGACGCCCGAGGAAATCCAGGCCAGGATGGAGTGGGTCAACGAGGTGGAGTCCCAGGACTTTGATTTCTGGCGACGATGGCGTGACCAGCCGGACCAGGCCGCTTTCCGACAGCCCCAGACGTGGTACAACCCCATGATCCTGGTGGATGGCGGGGTCGCACAGCCCTTTTTCCCCTACGCGGATCCGGGTGAGCCGGCCACCATCGATCCCGATGCAATTGCCGCCGCCACAAGCTACGCAATGGAGCGGGAAACCCAGGCCTTCATGATCTACCACCAGGGCAAGATTCGTCACGCGGCGTTCATGGACGGCTTTCACGCAACCTCTGCCATCAGTTCTCATTCCTGGGTAAAGACCCTGCACGGGATACTCGCCGGTTTTGCCCTGGCTGATGGCGATATCGAGAGCCTCGACGATCCGGTCGAGAAATATATCCACGAATGGAAAGGCGATCCCCGCGGCAAGATTACCGTTCGCCACGTGCTCCACAACACGACCGGACTGGAGCTGCCCTTCGGTCAGCGCGGTCAGGCTCCACAGCCCTATTCGAAAATGATGCAGTTGGTGGAGGGGACCGATGTCAACGGCGCCGTGCTTTCCTTCAAACTGGCCAATGAGCCGGGCGCAGCCTTCGCCCACAACAACCCCAATACCCAGCTCGCCGGCATGATCCTTCACCGCGCCACCGGCAGAAACTTCGCCCACTACCTGGGGGAGAAGCTGTGGAAGCCCCTGGGCGCCCAGCGCGGCGCCATGCGCCTGGACAGTCTTGATGGCAATGTCGTTTCCTACTGCTGTTTTCTGTCCGCGCCTGCGGACTGGATGCGCATCGCTCATCTGCTCATGAACGGCGGGCGTCTGCCGGACGGCTCTCAATTGCTTCCTGATGGCTGGGTGGATGAGATGCTTACCGGTTCCGAGCCCAACCCCAACTACGGCTTTCAGATCTGGACCGACACGGTATACATGGAGCGGCGTCCCTACTACCCGAGCATGCCGATCCAGTTTGCGAACTATCAATCGGAACCATTTGCGGCGGACGATCTGCTCTACCTGGACGGCGGCGGCAAGGTGAGGATCTGGATCAGCCCCGGGCTGGACCTGATCGTGCTGCGGATGGGCTATCCGCCACCGCGGGACAAGGGTTTCGACGAAGCTGTAATCCCCAACACGATCATTCGCGGGATCCGGTAATCGGGCCACGCATTGAAGAACCAGAACAAGACTCGCCAGACCCACTCGAGCGTCGATGCTTTCATCGATGCCGTTGGCAATGAACGCCGGCGGCAGGATGCCCGCATCGTCAGGGCAATGATGGAACGCATTACCGGGTGGGAGCCGAAGATGTGGGGACCCAGCATTGTCGGATTCGGCGAGTATCACTACAAATACGAAAGCGGGCGTGAAGGCGACTTTCTGATCACCGGTTTTTCACCGCGCAAGAAGGCGCTTACCGTCTACATTCTTCCCGGGTTCCAGCGATACGACGCCCTGATGGGGAAGCTGGGCAAGTTCAAGACCGGCAAGTCCTGCCTTTACATCAACAAGCTCGACGACGTGGATCTCTCGGTCCTGGAAGAACTGGTTGGTTCATCGGTGGAATACATGGTGAAAAAATATGGAGCGCCTTGAAATGAAACACGTCGCAATAGCAGTTGCCCTTGTTGCCATCGCCGCATCCTTGCCAGGCTCGCCCGCCGGCGCCCAGGAGCGCCTTACCCGCGAGACACTGGCCGAAGCCGACTACTTGCGTGGCCGCCTGGCCTTCCAGCAACGCTGCAGCGCCTGCCATACCCTGGCCGAAGGGGCCTTGCACCTGGCCGGCCCCAACCTATGGAGCGTGATCGGCCAGACCGCCGGCTCCAGGGAAGAATTCAGTTACTCCGAGGCAATGAGAAATGCCGGGTTCGCCTGGACACCGGACCGCGTGGACGACTGGCTCGCCAACCCCGATGGCTACCTGCCCGGCAACACCATGCTCATTCCCGAGCCGGTCCCCGACCGGGACCGCCTGGCCATGATCTCGTTCATGATGATGGAAACCGGCGGCGCGGATTGGCCTCGCCCGGGTATCGACCTGGCTGCTCTGGAAACCGACAAGACCAAGCCGCCCGCAGAGCGCTTTCCGAGATTCTGGAACCACTTGATGTACAACACCACGCACTACCGCTGGGTGGATGAGGAACAGGAGTTCGTCTTCGACGCCTACTTCAACAAGGACGGCTCGGTCAGCTCCAGCATGGAAGGCGTAGATGGGTTCTGGCACATCGACGACCGCGATTTCTTCTGCTATGCCCTGCAGGGCCTGCCGGTAGAACCGGACTACATCGTCCAGTGCTTCCCGGTCGCGGCCATGGCCATTCCACGCTTCTCCGAGCAGCTATGGCAGACGCCCATGTATGGCGACGCTATGCTGTACGGCGGCATTCTTCCCGGTCGGCCGGAGCCGGAAGCAGCCGCCGAAGAAGCGGATTCGAATTAAGGAGGGGGAACGATTATGTTCTTGCGCAAGCTCAAGACTACCGGCAAATGGCTGTTGATCGGGATCGGGGCCATCGGCATCCTTTTCTACCTGCCTGCCCGGCTCGATTTGTACGGGATCTACGCCAAACGCTATGTCGTGTCGATGAGCGGCAATCCCATGAACCCTGCGCGCCCCTATTACGACCCCCTTGAACGCGTGGCGGGAAGCGATCCGACGCCGCTGGACCCATGGCCGGAGAATAAGAACCCGATCGACCCGGCCGTTTACGAAGATGCCGCATTGTGGGCGCAGCAGCAGGAAAGCGACTCGCTGGTGGTGCTTTACAAGGGCCGGTTGGCCCACGCCAGCTATTTCAACGAGCGCGCGCCGGAAACAGAATTTAGCGCGCATTCGCTCACAAAGGTCTTGAGTTCGATCCTGGTCGGGCATGCGATCGCCGATGGCCACATGAAGTCGGTCGATCAGCCGGCCGCGGATTTCATCCCCGAATGGGACACGGAAGAGAGGCGCGATATCACCGTCCGGGACCTCCTGAACATGGCGGGAGGGCTTGAGGAAACCTTCGATTTCTGGCCCGGTTCAGCTCGTCTTGCCCGGACGATGGGAACTGATATCGTTTCGGCAAACCTCGAAGTCGGACTCAAGACACCCCCTGGCACGGCGTTTTCTCATGCCAATCCGAATAGCCAGGTGGCCGGCATAGTCGTACAAAGGGCAACCGGACAGCGCTTCGCCGATTACCTGTCGGAGAAGTTCTGGGCGCCGCTGGGCTTGCGTGATGGCTGGCTGTTTTTGGATCGGCCGGATGGCATGGTGCACACCGATTGCTGCATGTGGACCGCAATCGAGGATTGGGTGCGAATCGGCCAGACCCTGATGCAGGACGGGTGCTATGCGGGGCGGCAAGTGATCCCCCAAGGCTGGGTAGACGAGATGACTACCCCATCAGTGGCCTACGAGAACTATGGCATGCAGCTATGGCTGGGTACGTCCTACGAGCCTTTGAGGACCTACGATCCGGACATCACCTTCCTGGGCAACCGGCACTCGGAACCGTTCAGGGCCGATGACGTGTTCTTTCTCGACGGCGCCGGCGACCAGCGCGTCTACATGATCCCTTCCCGGGAACTCGTGATCCTGCGCACGGGCCACGACGGCCCAACCTGGGATGACGCCATGCTGCCCAACCTGTTCACGCGTGAGATAGACGGTCTTCAAGGCTCGGAAGCCGGACCGTTGCCCACCCGCGCCGATCTGAACGCGTCCTGCCTGGGCCCGGCGATAGACCCTCAGACTACGCCCGAAGCTTAGCCTCCACCAGCAGTGGCCAGGTCGTGGCCGATGCAAAGCAGCACGCATCCGCCATCGGTAGCCGATACGTGTGGCACGCCAAGCGCCGTGCCGGTACGCCACAAGAGAAACCCGCCGTCCCGCAACGCCAAATCGTGCTGCGATCCGTTCTCCGCAACGTGAAGGCCAATGTCGCCGGAAATAACAAACAGCCAGGGCTGTGATTCATCTCCGATCACCCTCAAGGGTTCGCCTGACGCAGTCCAATCGGCGGGAATATGCACGAGGCAGACCGCCCCGGAGTGCTCGACGGCCCCGGCCAAGGGTTGATTTTCCAGCCGGCCACCAAGGGATGCTGCTGCCAGGCGACCTCGCAACTGTCGAACAGACGGGCATCGGCGAAATCGGTGCGGTAATCATCGGCACGGCCGTTGAAAGGAATCGTAACCGTTTCCCTTGGCGCTTCCGGCTCGGCCACACCCGTGCCCGGTCCCGTGTTCCAGTACAGGAGCGTTGACCCCGTTTCGGAAAGCGGTTCGGGCATGAGCCCGTGAATGCTCTTCGGTGGCCGGTCCATGAACAGATGGCGGCGGAACATTACCAACTCGCCTTCCTCGTCTTCTACCCGGGAAAACTCCCAATGAGGAAAGTCACCGAACAGGCAATAGGCCCGTTCCGTTACGGAGTTGTGATAGTGGCGGTGGGGTAGCTGGATCACGTCGGGCACGGTGCCGGGCGGCACGTAGTCCATCCTGATCTCGGCGCTTGTCGCCTCGTCGAAAGCCAACAGCCGCCGCTTGAAACCGGGGATGCCCGGGTTGGGCTCCCAGGGTATGGCATCTGTATCAATATGGGTGAAAGGTGTCGTAGTCAACTGCTTCTCTCCTTTGCAAAGACCTGACGCGAGCCAACAGCTCGCTCAATGATAACAATCAGGCCGCTAGTGTCGTGTCCCGCAAATAACTTTGCTTGAGATGCGAGGCATTTTTTCTTCCCGGCAAGGCGCGACGACGCAGTGTGGCAGGCTCCACATAAGGAGGAGCAACGCCGCCGGGGAGAAAAAAGGACCGCAGATTAGTGAAGGTATTTGCGGGACACGACATTAGACCACGCCGTAGGCCAGCATAGCTTCGGCGATCTTTGTATAGCCGCCTATATTGGCTCCTCGGCAATAGTTGACGAACCCGGACTCCTCGCCGTAATGGACACACTGTTCGTGAATGTTCCGAATGATGTCGCGCAGTTTCATGTTCACTTCTCCCCGCGACCAGATTGAGCGCTGGCTGTTCTGGCTCATCTCAAGGCCTGATACGGCGACGCCTCCCGCATTGGCGGCCTTTCCCGGCATGTGGGGCACTTGAGCCTTCACCAGGAATTTCATGACTGCCGGTGTGGAAGGCATATTCGCGCCTTCGGCGATCGCCTGGCACCCGCCTTTGATCAAACGGCGCGCATCCGCCTCATCGAGTTCATTCTGCGTAGCGCAGGGAAACGCCAGATCGCAGGGCACTGCCCAGGGCCGGGCGTGGGGATGAAAGTCGCACCCGAATTCCTTCGCATACTCCTCGATCCGGCCACGCCGCGACAGCTTGAGATCGTACGCCCAGGCGAATTTCTCGGAATCAAGCCCCGCCGGGTCATGGACAAATCCGGAGGAATCAGAAAGCGTCACGACCTTGGCGCCCATGTGGATGAGTCGCTGACAGCAATGCAAGGCAACGTTTCCGGAGCCCGATACGACGCAAGTCTTGCCGGCCAGTTCCTCGTTTCGGAGCGCCAGCATCTCTTCCATCATGTAAACGACTCCGAAGCCCGTTGCTTCCGGGCGCAGGTAAGAGCCGCCAAACTCAAGAGCCTTCCCCGTAATCACAGGTTCAAAAGCGTTTCTCAGACGCTTGTACTGGCCAAACAAATACCCGATTTCCCGCCCGCCAACCCCAATGTCACCCGCCGGGACGTCAACGTTGGGGCCGATATGCTGATGCAGTTCCGTCATGAATGCCTGGCAAAAGCGCATGATCTCGGCATCGGACCTGCCCTTGGGATCAAAATCCGATCCGCCCTTGGCGCCACCCATCGGCAGGCCGGTCAGGCTGTTCTTGAACGTCTGTTCGAAAGCGAGAAACTTCAGGATGCTCTGGTTGACGGACGGATGGAACCTCAAGCCCCCTTTGTACGGGCCGATGGCATTGTTCCACTGGACGCGGTAGCCCCGGTTGATCTCGATCCGGCGCTGGTCCGTTTCCCAGCACACGCGGAAGGAAACAACGCGGTCCGGCTCGGCCAGTCGCTCAAATACCCGCGCCTCGCGGTAGAGGGGGTGTTCCGCTTCGAAGGGGAAAATGTCAACCGCGACTTCCTTGACCGCCTGATGGAACTCAGTCTCACCGAGATTCCGCCGCACGACTCCGGCCATAAACGATTCCAGGGAGAGATTCTTCACTTTGCTCTGCGGATACCAACGGACAACTGGAACGCTGCGCCTAGATTAACCTGAAATCAGTCTCAAGTGCGGCCTCCCTGTAGCTGAATTTGTTGAAACGCGACTTGCGGATCCCTGGACTGTATACGCTCGCCGGGGCGCTTATTCGAGTGCGTCGGCCAGGCCCAGAAGGCTGTCGACGTTGTGGGCCGAGCGATGTTCGTGCACGGCCGGCAACAGCGCTTTCACACCGCGGGCGCTGGGCTGGAAGTCCTCGTAACGAAGCAGCGGGTTCAACCACACAAGCCGCTTGCAGGAGCGCCGTAATCGCGCCGCCTCAAAACACAGCTTCTCGACGAAGGCGCGTTCCAGGCCGTCACTGAACAACAGGACCATGCCGGGGCGCGCCAGGACGCGCCGGGACCACTGGCGGTTGAATTGGCCCAGTGCGGATGCAATACGGGTGCCGCCTTCCCAATCCGGCGCCGCAGCCAGTGCCGCGGCCGTTGCAACGTCGGCGTCCCGCCCACGCAGTTCGCGGGTCACGCGGGTCAATCGCGTGGCAAACACGAATATTTCGACTGTCCGCCGGGCGCTGCAAAGCGCGTGGGCGAAATGGATCGCCATTCGCGCATAGGCGGTCATGGATCCGGACACGTCGAACAAGAGCACCAGCGGCATTGGTTCTGCCCGGCGTGCCTTGCGTTTCAGTTGGGTCAATTCTCCACCGGATGCGACACCGGCGCGTAGCGTGCGCTGCAAGTCAATGCGCGGGCCATGCGCGGCGGCCCTGTAACGTCGTCCCAGGCGTTTGGGACAGAGCACGCCACGCCGTAGCAGTTCCCGCGCCTGGGCCTGTTCTTCGGGTGTCATCTGGGCGAAATCCTTCGTTGCAAGCCGTTCCTGGGGCGAGTAACCAACGCCGGCAACCGCCTGCTGGGCGCCGGGGGCGGCAATCAGGTTGGATGCGCTGTCCATTGCGCGCAGCAGGCGCAAGGCGCCGGGCGGGGGCTTGACGTCGCCCAGGGAACGCAATCCAAGCGCATGCAGGTCTCCAAGACGTGCAAAGGCCGCGGCGTTGCCGAAGAACATCTGGAAGGCGCAATCGAACAGCACGCCCTCGGCGGGGCTGGCGGTCAGGACGGACCGCAGCGCCGCGGAAAACTCGGCGCGATTGCCGATATCGATGTGCCCGGCGGACTCAAGCGCCAGGGCGGTTCTGCCGACGCCCAGCGGCAATCCCGCCGCGCGCAACGTGCGCACCAGGCTTACGATGCGCCGGGACAGGGCTGGATCGTTACTTGGTGTGCTCACGGGCTCCTGGTCGTCTATTGAGGGCGGGGACGCCCTCGTTCCCAGGGGGGGTGAGGGCGGGGACGCCCTCGTTCCCAGGGGGGTGAGAGAGGGGACACCCTCGTTCACGGGGAGTCAGGCGGAGACGGCAAGGAGACGATCCACAACGGCCTCGTCGACCTGCTCGAGGTCCTCCCGGTACTTCAGCAGGGCGCCCAGCGTCTTTGAGACGGCCTCGGTATCCACTTGGCGCGCACTCATGGCCATGAGGGATTCAGCCCAATCCAGCGTTTCGGACACGCCCGGCGACTTGAAAAGGCCTTCCTTGCGCAGCCCCTGCACGAAGCCGACCACTTTGTCGCGCAGCGCTTCGGGCAGTCCGGGAACGCGGACTTGAAGGATGCGCTCCTCGGCCGCCTGGGTCGGATAGTCCACCCAACAGTACAGACAGCGGCGCTTGAGTGCGTCATGGACCTCTCGGGTGCGATTGGACGTCAGCACGACGATCGGCGCTTGAGACGCCTTCAGCTCCCCCAATTCCGGAATGGTCATTCGATATTCCGCCAGAAATTCAAGAAGATAAGCTTCGAACGGCTCGTCGGCGCGGTCCAGCTCGTCGACCAGCAGAACGGGGGGTCCCTCCGGGCTGGGCGAGAGGGCCGCAAGCAGCGGGCGTTCAATCAGGTATTCACGCGAATACAGGTCTGCCGACATACCCTCGACGCGCTCCTTGCCTTCAGCCTCGGCAAGCCGAATGGCCAGGATTTGTCGCGCATGGTTCCACTCATAGGCGGCGCCGGCAAGATCCAGACCTTCATGGCATTGCAGTCGGATCAGGCGGCGCTGGAGCGATGCGGCCAGCGCCACGGCCAGTTCAGTTTTGCCTACGCCGGCCTCCCCCTCCAGAAAGAGCGGGCGGTTCAGGCTCAATGCCAGAAATACGGCTGTACTCAGGCGGTCGCCGGCAATGTAGTTGTGCCCGGCAAGCAGGTCGCGAACCTGTTCCACCGATTGCGCTGCGGAATTCAAGATTAATTAGCTCTTGTCCTGGGAACGAGGGCGTCCCCACGTTTGTACCTATGCGAGGGCGGGGACGCCCTCGGTCCAGGGCGGGGACGCCCTCGTTCCCAGGTCAGTCGAGCGCCGTTGCAACGGCGCGGCGGGCCATTACACCCACCAGGTGGGCGCGATATTCCGCGCCGGCATGCATGTCGTCGTTGAGGTTGGCGGCAGAGACCGACAATCCGTCCAGGGCGGCAGGCGAGAAGTCCTCCGCCAGTGCGGCCTCGAACTCCCCAAGTCGATAAACGGACGGTCCCGCCCCGGTCACGGCAACCCGAACACCCGACTTGAATTGCGCCACGCAAACGCCGACCAGCGCGTAGCGGGTAGCGGGATTGGGGAACTTCGCATAGCCGGCCCGTTGCGGTATCGGGAACAGGACCTGTGTCACCACCTCGCCTCGGCCCAGCGCTGTCTCGAACATCCCGGTGAAGAAATCGTCGGCCGCGATCTTGCGCTTGTTGGTGAACACGGTGGCGCCCAGCGCCAGCGTCACCGCCGGGTAATCGGCGGCCGGGTCATTGTTGGCCAGCGAACCGCCCATCGTTCCCCGGTTGCGCACCTGGGGATCGCCGATGGATTCGGCGGCGTCCGGCAGCACCGGAACGGCAGCTCTCAATTCCACGTTGCTCGCGACTTCCGCATGGGTGGTCGTGGCGCCCACGTGTGCTCCCTTCCGGCTCAGCTTGACTCCCTTCAACTCGCCGATATCGGCCAGGTCAATCAGCTCTGACGGCTCGTTCAGCCGCATCTTGAGCGCCGGCAACAGCGTCATTCCACCGGCCAGCAACAAGGCATTGCCGCCCGAGGAAAGCCGTTTGGCGGCGTCTCGCACCGATCCGGCGCGGTAATAGTTGAATTCACGCATTAGCAATCCTCCTTTATTCGCCCGACTTCGCGGCCTGAATGGCCTGCCAGACGTTTTGGGGCGTAACCGGCATGTCGATATGGCTAACGCCCAGCGGCCGTAACGCATCCAGAACGGCGTTGACCACCGCCGGCGGCGCCCCGATCGCACCGGCCTCCCCGCAACCCTTCACCCCCAGGGGGTTGAACGGCGTGGGCGTGCAGCGCGTGGACACCACGAAAGACGGCAAGTCGTCGGCTCGCGGCATGCAATAGTCCATATACGACCCGGTGAGCAACTGACCTTCCGGCGTATATAGGCAATGCTCCATCAGGGCCTGGCCGATACCTTGCGCCAGGCCGCCGTGGACCTGGCCTTCCACCACCATCGGGTTGATGATGTTGCCGAAGTCGTCGGCGGCCACAAAATCGCGCAAATCGACGACGCCTGTTTCCGGATCCACTTCCACCTCGCAGATATAGCAGCCGGACGGGAAGGTGAAGTTCTCCGGATCGAAGAACGCGGTCTCCTCCAGTCCCGGTTCCAGTTCCTGTAGCGGGTAGTTATGCGGAACATAAGCCGCCAGCGCGACATCACCGAAGGAAACCGCACGGTCCGTTCCGGCCACCCGGAACTGCCCGTCGGCAAACTCGATGTCCTCGGCGTCCGCCTCCAGCAGATGCGCCGCGATCTTGCGGCTCTTTTGCTCTACCTTGTCCAGCGCCTTGTAAAGCGCGGTTCCACCCACCGCCAGCGAACGTGAACCGAAGGTTCCCATTCCAAACGGGATCTCGCCGGTATCGCCGTGCACGACTTCCACGTTATGGAAATCCACCCCCAGCCGGTCGGCGACGATCTGGGCGAAGGTCGTTTCATGGCTCTGGCCGTGACTGTGTGATCCGGTCAGGACCTGCACGCTGCCGGTCGGATTGACCCGCACGGTCGCGACTTCATACAAACCGGCGCGCGCGCCCAGTTGACCCGCTGCTTGCGAAGGCGCCGCGCCACAGGCCTCGATGTAGAAACACATGCCCCGCCCGCGCAGCCGGCCCCGGGCCTCGCTCTGCTTGCGGCGTTCGCCAAACTCCTCGTAGGCGTTGAGTTTCTTGGCGAGGTCGAGACATCCCTCGAAATCGCCCGAGTCGTAGAGCTGGCCAACCGGCGACTGGTAGGGAAACTCGTCCGCTGGGATGAAGTTGATGCGCCGCAGTTCCGCAGGGTCCATATTGAGCTGCACCGCGGCCTCATCCACGATGCGCTCGACGGCGTAGCAGGCCTCGGGGCGGCCGGCGCCCCGGTAAGCGTCCACCGGCGTGGTGTTGGTGAAAACGCCCTTGACGGTCGCGTGGATATTCGGTGTCTTGTAGACCCCGGCCAACAGCGGCGCATAAAACACCGTGGGAATCGCCGGGCCGAAGGCCGAAAGCCAACCGCCCAGGTTGGCGATGGTTTCCACCCTCAGGCCGGTAAACCGGCCGTCGGCGTCCAGCGCGAGTTCCACCCGCGTCAGGTGGTCCCGCGCCTGGGCGTCGCCCAGAAACGACTCGCTGCGTTCGGCGGTCCATTTCACCGGAACCGCCAGCCGGCGGGAAGCCCAGCAACAAACCAGTTCCTCGGCGTAGTGATAGATCTTCGACCCGAAACCGCCGCCGACGTCCGGCGCCACCACCCGCACCTTGTGTTCGGACATCTTGAGCGTGGCGGTGCATAACAGCAACCGGTTCACGTGCGGGTTCTGACTGGTGGTGTACAGGGTCAGTCGTCCCGTGCCCGGGTTGAAATCCGCAAGACTGGCCCGCGGCTCCATCGCGTTGGGGATCAGGCGGTTATTGACCAGTTCCAATGACACCACATGCGCGGCCTCCTGGAAGGCCTTGTCGGTATTGGCTTTCGCATCCGGCGCCATCGCAGCCGGCAGCCACTCCCAATTGAAGCAAAGATTGCCGGGTGCGCCGTCATGTATCTGCGGGGCGTCCTCCTCCAGCGCCGCGGCGGCGCCGGAGACCGATTCCAGTTCTTCGTACTGGACGTTCACCATCTCGGCGGCGTCACGGGCCCCGGCTCGCGTCTCAGCGACCACCACGGCAACCGGATTGCCGACGTAGCGCACCCGGTCGGTGGCCAACGCCGGAAATTCGGGCTCAACGGCAGGCGAGCCGTCCTTGCTGGTGATTTCCCAGACCACCGGCAGCGGTCCCACACCGTCGTCTTGAAGATCCGCACCGGTCAGAACGGCGGTAACACCCGGCATCTTCAGCGCCTCCTCGGCGTCGATGCCTCGGACCTCGGCATGCGGGTGCGGTGAACGCACGAACCACGCGTACTGCTGCGATCGCACGTTGATGTCGTCCACATACCGGCCACGGCCGGTAACGAAACGGCGGTCTTCAGTGCGTGGCGCCGATACGCCGATACCCATGTCGCTGCTCATGATCCACCCTCCGCCATCGCAGCTGAGGCGGCTCTAACCGCCTTGACGATGTTGTGATAGCCGGTGCAGCGGCAGATATTGCCTTCCAGCCAGTCGCGCACTTCCAACTCGCTCGGTCTTGGATTGCGCTTGAGCAAATCGACGGCACTCATGATCATGCCCGGCGTGCAGAAGCCGCACTGCAGGCCATGATGCTCGTGAAATGCCTGCTGCACGGGATGCATCTCGCCGTTTTGAGCCAGGCCCTCAATCGTATCGACCGCATGCCCGTCGGCCTGTGCCGCCAGCATCGTGCAGCTCTTGACCGAAACGCCGTCGACATGCACGACACAGGCGCCGCACTGGCTGGTATCGCAGCCCACGTGCGTGCCGGTCAGGCCAAAGTGATTGCGCAGCAGTTCCACGAGAAGTGTGGCGCCGCTGGCCTCCGCGCTAACGCTCTTTCCGTTCAGCGTGAACGAAACCTTTACGTCCATTCCCGCCCTCCATATTTTGGATTCTTGTTGCCGCCGGCTTGTGCCGGCCCCCGGTGTGGTGTCCCGCGAATAAGTTTATTTCAGAGCGAGCCACCACACTAGTTGGGATAATACCGCCTTAGCGGTAGTGAGAGCGTCACTGTCTTTGCAAAAGTAGGAAATATCGCTCTGAATCGAGGGCGGGACGCCCTCATTCCCAGGGGGAGGGCGGGACGCCCTCATTCCCAGGGGGAGGGCGGGACGCGAGCATTCCCGGGGGTGTCAGGGCGCGAGCATGAAGTAAGCGACGACTGCAGCCAGCAGGAGGACGGCAATCGCTGCCCAGCGCACCACCCGGTTGGCAAGAAGTTGCCCCAGCGCACCATCGGCAGGAGCGCCGGCAGGCCGTTTTCCTTCCAGCACCTGCGCAAAACGCTCAAAGAAGTTAGCGGCAATCTTGCGCGTAATGCCGGACAGCAGGCGCGATCCGACTTGCGCCAGCTTGCCCCCGAGCTGCAACTTCGCTACGTAGCTGAGCTTCGTAGCGCCCTGCCCGTCTTCCTCCAGCAGCACGTCCGCCTGCCCGCGGCCGAAACCCACCGGCGCCTTGGCGCTGCCTTCCAGGCAGTAGGACCGCGGCGGATCGGGATCCTTGATGCGAATCTCCACGGCGAAACTGGCGCTGACAGGGCCGATATCGGCCTGCATCAAGGCGCGGTAATGATTGTCACTGACCTGGTCGAAGGACTTGCAGCCGGGTACGCAAGCAGCCAGTACTTGTGGATCGATCAGCGCCTCCCAAACCGCCTCCCGCGGGTGGTCCAGATGTTGCTCCCCTCTAATCTGCATCGGTTCGGATAACCCGCAAGGCTGGTCTACGAATCGGCGGCACAGCCTGAAAGGCCGGCTCCGGGCGCTATCGTAACCCGCGGAATACGATTTTGGGACTTCCAAGTCTGCAATCCCCAGGCGGTAGCAGAAACCTGATACTGGCCCGCCGGTTGTGAAAACCGGGAATTGTGATTACGATGCCTGCACAAAGTTGGGGGACTGTGGGGGAAAATCATGTTGAGCCTCATCGAAAGGCGATCGGAAATTGTGCGTCAAACCGAATCCAACGGAAAGGTCGGCGTGGAAGACCTTGCCAGGAAGCTCAATGTATCGCAGGTCACCATACGAAATGATCTGAACGCTCTGAGCAGCAAGGGATTGCTCGTGCGTTCACGGGGCGGCGCCGTTGCCAGCACACGACTGACCCGCGAATTGTCGGTGCACCAAAAATACCAGGACAATCTGGCGGTCAAACGGAGGCTGGGCCGGACCGTCGCAGGACTCATCGGCTCCGGTGCGCAAACAATCGCCCTCGATTCCGGCACAACTGCAGAAGAAGTGGCCTTGAGCCTGATGGACCATTCCAACCTAACGATCCTGACGAATGGCCTCAACGTCGCCACGGCGCTGGCCCGCGCCGAAGGGATCGAGGTCCTGTCAACGGGCGGCATGCTGCGCAAGAAATCGATGTCCTTTTACGGCAAACACGCCGAGGAGAGCTTGCGCCACATGCACTTTGACAACCTTGTTCTTGGCGCCGACGGCATTGATGCAAAGATCGGCGTCACCACCCACTTCGGCCAGGAGGCCAGCCTCAATCGGGTGCTTTGCTCAATGGCCAGCGAGATCATCCTGGTTGCGGACTCCTCCAAGTTCGACAAGCGCTGCCCGCACATCATCTGCGGCCTGGCGGAGGTGGACATCCTGGTGACCGACGCCGGTATCCCGGGTGACATGATCCAGTTGCTTGGCGAGGAAGGAGTGGACGTACGCATCGTCGACGACACTCCCTAGCAGCCGCAAGTCCGGCACACAAACAATCCTTCTATCGATTGCAAATTATTTTCTTTCGCAACCTTGCAAAAGTAACGACTCTGTTTTAATCTTTCGGTTCGCCGTGAGCGGGAGATCCGAAGAGCCCCGATGCGTCAGCTCAACCCCCGTGCGGGGTGACTCGGATAGCCCGCCACGGCGAATCCTTGCTCGTATCACGGGCACAGCCTGGTTTTCGGGTTGAGGACGCAGGCAAAAAAAGAAAATGATCCCCGCACATCAGCCGAAGAATTCGTGAAGAAGGTCCCCGAAAGCAACCTCATCGGCGTGCTGATCATCGGCGGCCTGTTCTTCGTCTTCGGCTTCGTGACCTGGTTGAACGGCGCCCTGATTCCGTTTCTTACGATCGCTTGCGAGCTGACCCACCTTGAGGCCTATTTCGTCACGCTGGCCTTCTACATTGCCTATACCGTCATGGCCCTGCCCATGTCCCTGGTCCTGCATCGCACCGGCTACAAGAACGGGCTGGCGCTGGGCCTTGTGCTCATGGCCGCCGGCGCCCTGATCTTCATCCCGGCCTCGATGCTGCGGACCTACGGCGTATTCCTGGGCGGTCTTTTCGTCATGGGGACCGGCCTTGCGATCCTCCAGACGGCCGCCAACCCTTACATCGTCCGGATAGGTCCGGAAAAAACCGCGGCGGTTCGTATCAGCATCATGGGGCTGCTCAACAAGGGCGCCGGGATCATAGCGCCGCTCGTTTTCACTGCCCTGTTCCTGGCGGACGTGTCCAATTTCACCGAGGAACGCCTGGGCGCCCTGCCTGCAGCGGAGAAACTGCTGCAGTTGAACGAATTGTCATCGCGGCTGATCGAGCCGTACCTGGTTCTCGCGGGACTCCTGGTGCTGCTGGCCGTCTACATCCGGCTGTCACCCCTTCCCGACCCCGATTTCCCGGATGGAGAAAAAAGCGGGTCGGGCCGCAGCGTACTGCGGCATCCCAACCTGGTGCTCGGGGTCATCGCCATCTTCTTCTACATGGGTGCGGAAGTCGTGGCCGGCGACACCATCGGCCTGTTCGGCCGCGAACTGGGCGTAACGAATTTCGGCCAACTCACTGCCTACACGATGGCCTTCATGATGCTCGGCTACCTGCTGGGCGTGATCCTGATTCCCCGCTGGATCAGCCAGGAGAGGGCGCTGGCGCTTTCGGCCGTATTCGGAATACTGATGTCCTTGCTGGTGCTTGCCGGCGGCCTGGAATCCGATCGCATCTGGACAGTGGCGTTGGGATGGACCGGTTTGCCGATAATTCCGAATGCCGTGCTTTTCGTCGCCCTTTTTGGTTTGGCCAACGCGCTGGTTTGGCCTGCAGTCTGGCCCATGGCACTGCGCGGACTGAACAGGAGCGAGACTGAAACGGGCTCGGCGTTGCTGATCATGGCGATCGCGGGCGGCGCGATCATACCCGTGGCATTCGGCGCGCTGGCCGATGCATCACCGGATCCACGTACAGGCTACTGGGTGATGCTGCCCTGCTACCTCGTCATCCTTCTCTACGCGCTCAATGGGAATAAACTCGCGCGGTGGCCCCGCAAACCGATAAGAACCAAGGCGGACGCATGACCTGCGGCAAGGCGCTGAACCAGGTTCTCAAGGTGTTGCGCCGCAACCGAAGCGGCAACGCCCTGGGCGTGTATTCCGTTTGCACCGCTCACCCGCTGGCGCTGGAAGCAGCCATGCGGCAGGCGAAAAAGGACAAGGTCCCGCTGCTGTTGGAGGCGACCGCCAACCAGGTCAACCAGTTCGGCGGCTATACGGGCCTGCAACCTTCGGACTTTCCGGCTTACGTGGCCGCGATCGCAGAGCGTGCAGGCCTGCCCGTTGACAGCATCGTGTTGGGAGGCGATCACCTGGGCCCGGTCTGCTGGACCGGCGAACCCGCGGAACAGGCGATGGCCATGGCGCGCGAGTTGATCGAAGCTTACGTCGAAGCAGGGTTTCTGAAGCTGCATCTGGACACCAGCATGCCGTGCGCCGACGACTCCCAACCGCTGGGCGAAGAAATCGTGGCGATGCGCGCGGCGCAACTCTGTGAGGCAGCCGAGGAAGCCGCAGGGCAGCGTGCTGACGGGGCCCGTCCGGTCTACGTGGTCGGCACGGAAGTGCCGACGCCGGGAGGTGCACGGGAGTCTATCCATCGCCTTGAGATTACCTGCCCGGAGAATGCCGTGCGGACCGCGGCAATACACAAGATGGCTTTTGCCGCCCGGGGACTGGCCGCCGTGTGGCCACGCGTCATCGGGCTGGTCGTACAACCCGGCGTGGAGTTCGATCACGACTCGGTCCATCCCTATGAGCCGCGTCACGCCGAAGGGCTGAGCGCCGCCCTCGAGAGCCTCCCGGGCATGGTTTTTGAAGCGCATTCCACCGACTACCAGCCGGAAGAGTGCTGCCGCGCGCTGGTTCGTGATCATTTTGCGATTCTCAAGGTGGGACCGCAGCTCACCTTCGCCCTGCGCGAGGCCCTGTTTGCGCTGAGCGCCATCGAGGATGAATTGCTCAGCGGCGATACAGCCTCCGGACTGCCGTCAGTCTGCGAGAAAGTCATGCAGGCGGACCCTGAGCACTGGATCCGGCACTACCCCGCCGAGGAACCTGAAGCAGCCTGGTACCGGCAACACAGTTACAGCGACCGGATTCGCTATTACTGGAGCCATCCCGCGGTTACCGAGGCGGTGGAACGCCTGTTTTCCAACCTTTCCGATATCGAAATTCCCCCGGCCTTGCTTAGCCGGCACTTACCCGATCAATACAATGCCGTAAGCGCAGGACATCTCGCGGCGAAGCCGCGCGAACTGGTCATTCACAACATACTTCGTGTGACCTCCGCGTATTCCAGGGCATGCAGGAACATTACTTGATGGAAATCGAGCCGCACGACATTGCTCCCGGCCGCGTACGGAAACGGATGCAGGACCTGGATCGGCATCTGGACATGGATGGCGAGGCCTTAAAGCGCAGGAACAGCCTTTGGACCGCGCGCGAGATCTGCCAGCAGCCGCGGGCCTGGCGCAAGGCCTATGCCCGCATAGAAGAATCGCGGCCAGCCATTGACGCCTGGCTGACGCCGGTACTCGCCAAACCGCAACTGCGAGTCCTTCTGTGCGGCGCCGGATCGTCGGCCTTTATCGGTGAAACGCTTGCGGCATGGTTACGCAAGCATCCGATGAACTACACGGTCGTGAGCATCGCAGCGGTTCACACAACAGACCTGGCAAGCGATCCGGCGCAATTTCTCAAAGACGACGTTCCGACCTTGATGGTCTCGTTCGCCCGCTCGGGCGATAGTCCCGAGAGCGTCGCTTGCGTCGAGCTTGCCGATGAGCTCCTCTCCGACTGCCATCACCTGATACTGACCTGCAACCGTGCAGGCCGCCTGGCCCGCGAAGCCAAAGGGCGCGATGACGCGCTGTGCCTGATGATGCCGGCGGAAACCAACGATCGCAGTTTCGCCATGACCAGCAGCTACACGGCCATGCTGGTGTCGTGCCTGGCCCTGTTCACGCCAGACCGGGCGCAGCTTGAAGAAGCCGCCGAGTGGGCCGGGCAATTGCTCGTCAACGGCAACGCCGACATCGCCAACATCGCCCAATGCGGTTTTCGCCGTATTGCCATACTGGGCGCCGGTTGCCTGCTGGGGACCGCCCGCGAAGCGGCGCTGAAATGCCTGGAGTTGACGGCGGGCAAGGTGGTGGCGATTCACGATTCGCCGCTGGGCTTCCGGCACGGGCCAAAGATCATCATCGATGATTCGACCTTGGTCGTTTTGATGCGTTCCGGTGACCCGCATAGCAGGCTCTATGACCAGGACCTGCTGGCGGAGTTGCAGGCAGACGATGCATCTGCGGCCATTATCGAACTAAGCCCGGCCAGGGTGGGCAAGGAGGCGCCTCCCGGCGACCGGGAGACACCTAAGCTGAACGACGCCTGGCTGTCGCTGGTCTACCTCGTCTATTGCCAGATGCTGGCGTTCCACAAGGCGATGGCGCTGGGCGTGGAGGCTGATTCGCCGTGCCCGACGGGCGAGGTTAACCGGGTGGTAAGCGGCGTCACCATCTACCCGTACCGGACCGGCAAGAAGTCACGCCGGGGCGAACCCGAAGTGCTGTATGGCCTGGATATCGGCGGCACGAAGATGGAATTCGGCGTATTCGACGCGAAACTGAATCGCCTTCACACCCATCGAACCCCGACTCCTGCAGACGACTACGACCTGTTTCTGAAGGCGATATGCGACTTCGTGGCCGACGCGGATGAACGGTTTGAAGCCAACGGCTCGGTCGGCATCGGCTTGCCCGGCATTATTGACCGTCATGGCAAGTCGTTCGCGGTCAACGTGCCCTGCCTTACGGGGCGGGATGCAAAGGCGGACCTTGCCGGGGAATTGAATCGCCCGATTGCAATCATCAACGACGGGCGGGCATTTGCGTTGTCCGAAGCGCACGGCGGGGCCGCCGCGGAGCACGATTGCATGATCGGCGCAAGCCTGGGCACTGGCGCCGTGGGCGGCTACTGCATCAGCGGCCAATTGCAGGCCGGCCGGGATGGAATTGCCGGAGAATGGGGACATATCCCGATCTCGGCAAGCGTCCGCAAACGTCACGACCTGCCGCTGTATGAGTGCCTCTGCGGCGCCAGCGGTTGCGCAGAGTGTTACGTATCCGGCCCCGGGATGTCACGTATCCACAAGCACCGGAACGGAACGGAAATGCCTGTTGTGGATATCGTCGGCGGCATGCGCAAAGGCGAGTCAGCCTGCGCCGAGACCTTCGATATCTGGATTGATTGCGTGGCCAGTTGCCTTGCTTCGATGGTCCTGCACATCAACCCTGGCATCATCGTGATCGGCGGCGGCTTGTCGGGCATCACGGAAATTTACGAGCGATTGCCTCGCGTGCTGCCCGGACATCTCCTGTCCGGGGTCGAGCCTCCGATCATATCGCCGGGCAGGTACGGCGGCGCCAGCGCCGTTAGAGGGGCGGCCATCGTCGGCGCCCAGCACTGCGGTTGGAACGGCGCGTAGGCTGCGCGCCGGGATGGGCAATCAGACCACGGCGCTGGTCAACGCCACTGTCTTTACCGGCGAGGAGGTGCACGAGGACTGTTCAGTCCTCATCGAGGACGGTCTGATCGCCGACCTGGTCCCCAATGGCCGGCCGGTAAGCGGTGCGGACACCGTGATCAATGTCCAGGGCCGCCGGCTTGCGCCGGGTTTCATCGACCTGCAGGTCAATGGCGGCGGCGGAGTCCTGTTCAACAATTCGCCCACGGTGGACACGCTGCGTGTGATTGGCGCAACACACGCGCGATTCGGCACGACGGCCTTTCTTCCTGCGCTCATCAGTGATTACGACGCGGTAATGCGCGCAGCGATCGACGCCGTACGGCAGGCCAGCAGAGACGGCGTTTCCGGCGTCCTTGGTATCCACCTCGAAGGCCCCTATCTCAACCCGGACCGCAGAGGCGCCCATCAGCGTTCGCAGGTGCGGGAAATCGATGACGAGGGCCTGAAGATCCTTACTTCCCTGGGTCCGGGCCTTGTCACGCTGACAACGCTGGCGCCGGAACAGGTTGCGCCGGAGACCATCGAACGCCTGTGCGAGGCCGGTCTTGTGGTCTTTGCCGGTCATTCGCAGGCCAGCTACGAGCAATGCCGCGCGGCGCTGGAGGCCGGCCTGAGCGGCTTTACGCACCTGTTCAATGGAATGAGAGCGGTTTCCGGCCGCGACCCCGGCATTATCGGCGCGGCGCTGGATTCCGCCGATAGCGTGTTCACCATCATTGCCGACGGCCGGCACGTGCATCCATCCCTGCTGCGTTTGTCACTGCACGCCCGCGAGCAGGGAGCCGCGATACTGATCACCGACGCCATGGCCACCGTGGGCACGGAAAACCGGTCCTTCAACCTTTACGGCCAACGGGTTGAGTTGCGAGAAGGGGTGCTGAGGGACGAGAACGGGTCCCTGGCCGGTTCCAACCTGAGCATGATTGAGGCGGTACGAAACACCATGCGCATGGCCGAACTGGATTGGACCGAGGCCGTCCGAATGGCTTCCAGCTACCCCGCACGCGCAATCGGCGTGGACCAGGAACGCGGCTTCATCCGCCCCGGATATGTGGCCGACCTGGTCGAACTGGACGCCGACATGGTCCTGCACGGGACCTGGGTGGGCGGCAGGCCAGTGAAGGCGGGCTAGTGTGGTGTCCGCGTTCCTCCAGTCTCGTCACCATAGAGTGAGCAGCTTGATTCCACTCGAATCCAGAGTAGACTGTGGATCACGGTAAACGTGATCCACAGTCATGAAGAATATAACTGTCTCGATTGACGACGAGACCTACCGCCGGTCCAAAATCAAGGCCGCTGAGGTGGGCACGTCGGTCTCCGCATTGGTCAGGTCTTTTCTCGTTTCGCTCATACAGGGACGCTCGCAAGAGGACGAATTCACGCAACTCAAGCATTTGCAGGATGAAACCTTACGCGCAATCAGGGAGCGAGGAGCCGGTCTGAGCAGTATCGACAATCTCCATCGAGAAGCCCTGCACGACCGCGATGCGCTTCGTTGATACCAACGTACTTCTTTACGCTGTAAGCACGGCAGCCGAAGACGCGGCAAAGTCCCGACAAGCGCTTGCGCTACTCGAGTCGCGAGATTTGGCATTGTCGGCCCAGGTGTTGCAGGAGTTTTACGTCCAGGCAACGAGGCCAACACGGCCTGGAGCCCTGACGCATACCGAAGCTGTGAGCTTCGCATTGGCGATGCGGCGGTTTCGGGTACAGGAAATCAGCTTGCCGATAGTAGAAGACGCTTTCGCGTTTCGCAGCCAATTTGCCCTGTCCTATTGGGACTGCACAATTCTCGCTGCGGCCAGGGCCTCTGGGTGCGACACTGTCTATTCAGAGGATTTCAGCGACACTCAGGATTACGCCAGCCTCAAGGTCATCAATCCTTTCAAAAGGAGTTTATAGGAGCGCGATGTCGAGTAGTGATGCAGCCTCAAGAGCAAGACAAATCCTTACCGGGCTTCTGTTCAATGAGCCGATGCACGTGGAGACCGCTTCGGCGCCAGCTCCAACGGCCTGGCTGTGACGCGGCGTCTGGCTGGCAACGATCCGCTTGAAGTATGGACACGACACTGGGAACCAGGACTATGACGTGTGAATCATGCTGGCTGATCCAGTGAACAGTGTAGGGGGCAGGAGCGGCCTGCCTTCGCTCGCAGCACGGCTTCAGTCCGGGGAGCTTTCCAGCGAGCAGGCGGTCCGGCAGTGTGTCGAGCGGATTGAGCAGCGAGACCAGGTGGTGCGGGCGTTTGTGGACTACGACGCCGATCAGGCACTGGCCACGGCCCGCGCCAGGGACCGGGAGCGGCAGTCAAGGGGTGCGCGCAGCGCGCTTCACGGCTTGCCGTTTGCCGTAAAGGACGTGATCGATACCGCGGACCTGATGACGCAGCGCAACTCGCCACGCTACGAAGGCCGGCGAGCGGAGCAGGACGCGGCCTGTGTGCGTTTGTTGCGCCAGGCGGGGGCCGTGCTGCTGGGCAAGACGGCCACCGTGGAGTTCGCCGGCGTCGGCCGCGATCCTTCCACTACCAATCCCCACAATCCGAAACACACGCCCGGTGGTTCGTCGGCAGGCTCCGGCGCTTGCGTGGCCGAAGGCATGGCGCCACTGGCGCTGGGCACGCAGACCGGCGGCTCGGTGATTCGCCCGGCGTCGTTCTGCGGCGTGACCGGTTTCAAGCCCACCTACGGGCGCGTGCCGGTGCAGGGCTTGTGGATGCACGCGCCCAGCCTGGATACGGTGGGCTGGATGGCCGAAGACGTGGCGCTGCTGGCGTGTGCCGCGGAAGTACTGCAGCTGGGAACCTGGGAGCCTGTGGAGGAAGGGCGAAGCCTGCGCATCGGCCTCTACCGCACCCCGTACTGGCAGGAGGCGGAACCGGCCAGCCAATCGGCCGTCGAAACCGCGGCCAAGATTCTTGACGCAGCCGGCCACCGGGTGGAAACGGTCGCTGAAATTCCCGGGTCCGAGAACCTCAACGAGTGGCAGGACGTGATCATGCACGGCGAGGCGCGGATCTCGCTGCTGTCCGAGTACGGCGCCGGCAAGATGGGCCTGCACGAGGACATCGTGGCAGAGGTCGAGGTCAATCGCGACATCACGCCGGCGCTGATGGCGGAGTCCTACGACGGCATCGGGCGCTTGCGGCCGGTATACGACGACCGCCTTGCAGGCTTCGATGCCTGGCTTTCACCCTCGGCGCCGGGCGAAGCGCCGCTGCGCAAGGACGGCAACGGCGAGGCGACGTTCAACCGGCTGTTCACGGCGCTGCATATGCCGTGCGTGACCGTGCCGGGATTCAGGGGGCCCGCAGGATTGCCGGTCGGTGTGCAGCTTGTCGGCGCGCGCTTCTCCGACATGCGCGTGCTCGCGGCGGCGAGTACGACTGAAGCAGTGTTAAAAGGAGAAACTGCAGCATGAGCGTTGCGGAAAACGGGCGCAGCCTGGCGCTGGCTGAAGAACTCCTGGCGCTCGGCGATACGCCGTTGAGCGAACGCGATCTCGAGCAAATCCAGAACCTGGTTCTCGACCACCTGGGCTGCTGCAATGCCGGCTCGCAACTGGCATGGGGACGGCGGCTGCAGGAGTGGGTAGCGGCGCACGCCGGCACCGGCAACGCCCCGCTCCTGGCATCGCAAACGCGTCTGGCGCCGGCATTGGCGGCGTTCGTCAACGCCACATCCGCCCATGGCCTGGAGCTTGACGATACCCACGATGAATCGGTTAGCCATCCGGGCGCCGGGGTGATCGCATCCAGTCTGACGCTGGCCGCCCATCACGGCCTCGGCGGTCAAAGCATGGCTGCAGCAATCCATGCCGGTTACGAGGCGGTCGGCCGCGTGGGCGCGGCCACCAATGCCGCCGAGACGATTGAGCGGGGCTTTCATCCCACCAGCCTGTTTGTCGGCTTCGGCGCGGCGGCGGCAGCGGGCGTGCTTTTGCAGCTCTCGCCGCGGCAGCTTGCGCGGGGCTGGGGCCTGGTGCTGTCGATGGCCGGCGGTTCGATGCAGTTCAGCCAGGAACCCGAAGGCGCCACGGTCAAGCGTCTCCATGGCGGCTATGCCGCATTGCACGGCGTCATGGCCGCGGAACACGCAGACCTCGGCATCGCCGGGCCTGAGCAGGCGTTGGAAGGCCGCTACGGCCTGATCAGAAATTTCGGCGCCAATTCCGCCCCGGAACGGCTGAACCGCCCTCACCCGGGCGGCCCGGAGATCCACCGCATCAGCTTCAAGCCCTACCCCTGCTGCCGGCTGTTTCACTCCACGCTGGACGCGCTGGCCGAGGTTACCGGCAACTTCAACCTGGAACCGGACAAAATCGAATCGATCCTGGTAGGCGGGCCCGACATCATGGTCAGCCAGCACATGCTGCGCCGGCCCACATCCGAAATGGCCGCGCAATACAGCCTTCCGTTTACGCTCGGCGCGGCACTCTACTATGGGCCACGCTCCCTTGCCGGATTCATGGGCGACGCGCTTACCGACGTCCGCACCCTGGCAATTGCCGGCCGGGTGGAAGCAGTCGCCGACCCGGCCATGCAGAAGGCTTTCCCGGAGCACTTCGGAAGCTGGGTGGAGCTCAAGACCAGCGATGGCAAGCGCAGGGCCGACTCGCTCGATAGCCTGGGCACGCCGGCCAAGCCCATGCATCGCCAGGAGCTGCTCGCGAAGTTTGACGGTCTGATCGCCGGAGATAACGGCATTGACGGCGCCGAGGTTCTTGCTATCTTGGGGAATTTACGCCAACTTCGTTCAATTGACCCACTTCTTGCACCCTTCCGCTGCTAACTTCGCTCATGAAAAAAGAACGCACCACCGCTGATCCGGTTCCGGCCGGGCAGTTGCGCGCGGACGTTTCCCTGCTGCTGGACACGATCGCCGCCGGCAAGGCCGCGATCGCGCCGCTGGACGTGGCGTATGCCATCAACGCCTGCACCGAGGCCGGCATACGCCGCATTTACGCCGCCAAGAAGCGAAGCTACGAGAAGCCCGGGGGACTGTTCGCCAATGTGGAAGTCAGCCGCGCGATCCACGTCATGGAGGGTTGGAAGCATGACCTGGCGGAAACTATCGCGCGCGAGGAGAAGATCCCGTTTTCGATCGTGGCGCCGTTCGACGCGGACCATGGCTTTTTCGCCGAAGTAGATCCATTCGTCATGCAATCCTCCACCAGGGCCGGGACGCTGGACATGCTGCTCAATGCCGGGCAGTTTCACGACGAGATCGCACGCCAGTCCTGGGGACGGGGAATGCCCGTGTTCGGCTCGTCGGCGAACACCTCGCTCAAGGGCTCGAGATACCGCTACGAAGACATCGAGGCGCCGGTGCGCAAGGCGGCCAGCGTGCACTTTGACTATGGGGTTTCCAGGTACGCCAACCCGGATGGGCACTCCAGCACCATCATCGACTTCCGCGACTTCACCGTGATCCGCGTAGGCGTCGTATACGACCGCGTCGCCGCCGCATTCCGCAAACACGGCAAGATAGAACTCCATTTCCCCTGACCCCGGGGCAGGAGGGCGTCGCCCGGCTGGCGGATCGCAACAACCGGCGCAATATCGTATCCGCCGGAATCTTCCTTTGGAGCCTGATGACAGCCTTGTGCGGCCTGGCGCGGAGCTTCGGCCAGCTGTTTATTGCCCGGGTCGGCGTGGGAGAGGCAGCACTGGCGCCTGCAGCCTATTCGCTGATCACGGACCTGTTCCCCCGCGACAAGGTTGGCCGCGCGCTCGGCACCTACCAGACCGGCCTGTTCGTGGGCTTCGGGCTCAGCCAAATCCTGGGAGGCGCGCTGGTCGGCACGCTGGAACAGAGGCCGCCGCTTGAACTGCCCCTGGTCGGGCAGCTTGCCGCCTGGCAACTCACGCTGATCCTGGTGGGCCTGCCCGGCATTGTCATCGCCCTGTTGTGCATGACCATCCGCGAACCTGCGCGTCACGGCGCCGTTGAAGGCGGCGTGACGGTGCGGGAATTGCTGAAATTCCTGTGGGACAACATTGCCATCTACGGCAATCTCGTCGCCGCGTTCTGCATGCTCTCGCTGCTGTTCAACGCGGTCCTCATCTGGGGCGCGGAGTATTTCATCCGCATACACGAGCTTCCCAGGATCACGGTCGGCCTGCAATTGGGGCTGGTCGTAGGGATCTTCGGCTGCTTCGGGTCCATCTTCGGAGGCATGTATGCGGACAGTCGACACCGCCTTGGCGACCGTGGCGGCACGATCCGGTCCTCCATGGTGGCCGCGTTCGTATTGTTGCCGACGGCAGCAGTCACCACTCTCATGCCCAACCCGACAATTTCCCTGATGCTCTACGCTCCATTGCTTTTCTTTGGCAGCTGGGTGTTCCCGCCGGCCGTCATGACGCTGCAGTTGTTCACGCCGCCATCCATGCGTGCCCAAACCACCGCGATTTACCTGTTCATCGTGTTCCTGTTCACCGCCACCCTCGGCACTTTGAGGGCGCCGAGGGTGGCTTCATTACAACAGACAAACGAGGGCGTCTCGCCCTCGAGAAAGGCTGCATGCCCTCATTCCCAGCGTCGAGGGCGGGACGCCCTCGTTCCCAGGCCTCGTTCCCGGGGGGTTAACCTAGGCAGCCATGCAGACCAACCTGACTGTCGCCCAGGCCGAACGCCTGATCCAGCAAACGGCGCCACTCTGGCCGGCCGAGCGAGTCTCGCTTCAAGCCGCGACAGGCCGCATGCTCCGACAGAACGTGCTGGCCGAACGCGACCTGCCGCCGTACGACCGCGCCACCATGGACGGGATTGCATTGCGCTGGCGCACCTGGTCCGCCGGTCAGCGGGAATTCGCCTTGGAGGGAATACAAAGCGCCGGCCAGGCCCCTGCCAGACTATCCAGTGCCCACGCAGCCTGGCGAATCGCCACCGGCGCACCGCTTCCCGGAGGCGCCGATACGGTCGTGCCCGTCGAACGAATCACTGAGACCAAAGGCGGCGTACGCATCGCCGACGAGTATCGCCCCACGCGCGGCCAGTTCATTCACAAGCAAGCCTCCGACCGACGCGCCGGCGCCCTGCTGCTCAAGGCCGGCCAGCGCATCGGCGGCGTCGAAATGGCACTGCTTAGCGCAAACGGCGTAGCGAAACCACAAGTAGGCCTCGATCCCCGCATCGCCCTTGTCTCCACCGGCGACGAACTCGTCGGCCTGGATTCCCGCCCGGAGAGCTGGCAGATCCGCTCCAGCAATGGCCCCGCCATGTCGGCCCAGCTCCAGCACCATGGATTCGGCAACGTCACCGCAATTCACGCGCCCGACGACCCCACAATACTCGCCAGGCGAATCCGCGAAGTCCTAACCCGGAACGACGCGCTGATCTTGAGCGGCGGCGTCTCCAAAGGCGCGAAAGACTACGTCCCCGGCGTCCTGACTCAACTCGGCGCAAAGCCCGTCTTCCACCGCATCCGCCAGCGCCCCGGATTCCCGCTTTGGTTCGGAATGCACGACCAAAAACCGATCTTCGGCCTGCCCGGCAACCCCGTCTCCAGCCTGGTGTGCCTGCGCCGCTACGTCATACCCGCGCTCAACAAGGCACAAGGCGCGGGGCCCGCTGGCTTCGAACACGCGGCGCTGACCGAGGAAGTGACCTTCAAGCCCAACCTGACCTGGTTCCTCCCCGTGCGCCTCTCCACCGACAGGAACGGCCAGCTACTCGCCCACCCGCGCCAAACCAACACTTCCGGTGACTTCGCTTCGCTGGCCCAAACCGACGGCTTCGCCCAACTCCCCGCCAACCGCACGCAGTTCCGCACCGGCTACGCCGCCCGCATCTTCCGCTGGAACTCGTAAGCGAGCATCCCAACAGCGCTTCACGGATCAGAGAAAGTTCACCACCGCGTCGGCCCATTCTTCGGGCATCTGATCGACGATGTCGATGCCGCCGCCTTGCATTTCTGCGTAGTCGAAATCAGGACGCATCTCCACGGCCAGCTTGGCGTTTTCGTAGATCTGATCGCCCGTGTTGGTGAGGATCAGGGTGGGGACCATGAGCTTCATGAGAGCTGCATTGTGGTCATAGATAAAAGCGGCGTGGTGACCGGTCCAGAAAGGCGCGTAACCCTGAAAGCGCTCCACTGTATAACGGGTGATCGTCTTCGGATCGGGAGTTCCTCCGCCGTCGACGTACATGCGGTAGCGGCTGGCGAAGGCGGCCTGCAGATGGCTGCCGTCGGCCTGGTAAACGAAGTTGATCTCTCCTTCCTCGACCATTTCAAGGAAATTGCTACGTTCCTCTTCGCCCATGGGCAAAGGACCGTTGATGACGAGCTTGTTTACTCTTTCGGGAAACAGGATCGCCACCTCCGTCGCCACCATGCCTCCGGTATGGTGGCCCAGTACGTCGGCCTTTTCGATCCCCAGGTGGTCGAGCACGGGAGGCACCGCTTCGGCCCAGTCACTGACCGTGGGCACGAAGGGCGTTGGGTCCGATTCCCCGAAACCAGGCGAATCAACGCCGATGGCCCGGATTCCACGGCGCGCGAGGGGTTCGTAAACGTTCTGGAACTGGCGCGAGGTCATAGGCGCCTGGGGGCACAAGATCAAGGGCCTTCCTTCACCCGTGTCGCGGAAGTGGACCTGGCCGAAGGGCCCGTCCGCATAGCCGCGCCTCGGCACGTAGGGCACGGGCATGGGTCCGGACCTGACCGCATAGGGGTTGCTTTCCGCCCGCGTCTCCGCGGAGGCGGCGCGGGCTCCGGACATCACTGCAATGGCGGCCCCGGCGTATTTGAGCGTGTCTCTGCGCGTGGTTGTCATATTTTGGTCCTCTCCCCTTGGTGTTCCTTCCCTTGAGTATCCTATAGTCTCTTCGATGCAGGAGTAGTCGCCATGAGATTCGCAGCCGCAGCGTTATTTTCGATTGTGGTCTTTGCTGTGCAGGAGAGCCTTCAGGCCCTGGGAGCGAGAGCGTCTCGCTCTCGTCGAGGGCGGGACGCCCTCGTTCCCGGGGGTTACAGCGTGTTGGGGGGCAATAGCGTAGGTCTAGACGCCTCTGGTAGAGTGCGAAGTGAGGCGCGGACTGGGTTCGAAATGCGCTTGGGTTTAGCTTACGTTCTGGCACTGGTAGCGCCCCTTTGCGTGTCTGCAGTCGAACCGGGCGCTACGTCAGCCGGCGATCCGTCCTTGGCGCCCGCCGCAGACTTGTCGCCGCAGGAGGTAATCGATAACCCGCAATGCCGAATGCGGACAGGCGAAGGTTCAGCCCAGGATGCAGCGGTGGTAGTGCTTATCCAGCCGGGCGCGGCGCGCTTCCTGGTAGTGGATGGAAACGGCCCTGTCTACGGCGGCGATTTGTCCTTTTCCGCCAGCAATTACGGAATTGGACGGCGGGCTGACGGTTCCCTGCTGGCAGGCTTCACAGGCGTCTTGACAAAAGCCGCAGGCACAATTCCCCCGCCACCGGAGCCGGCTGTAATCTTTCTGGATGGGCAAGTCATCTACGAGCACCATGATGTGGTTCGCATAGGCATTGCTCCCGATGGATCGTCCTTTTTCGCCATCGAGACAGTGACGGCAGATTCATTCAATCTGCTGATACGAAACCTTGACCAGGGGAAAGAGTACCGCCACGACATCGGCAGAACGTTCAAGTCCTGGGGTCTTGAGCTCTGTTATAGCGCTAGCTATTCGATGGACTACTCAGAAGTGCATCTGGATCCCGGATGTCCCGGCGATGAAGGGGGCATGGGGACTCACTACTTCTACAAGACAGGAGGCAACGGGGCGCCGAGAGAAATCAAGATCGAGGATAGAGAGAGAAGACAAGACGAGGCGGTGCTGGTTTCTTCGACGGAAGGCTACTTCGTAGAAGATGAGAGGTCTGACAGGGACCAGCCCAAATTCACGGTCGCGAAGCGGCAATTCGAGTGGCCGGAGGGCAAGGCAAGGGATGTGTGGTCCTTTGTTACCTCCTACTACATCCCTGACTGGAGCATCAGCGTATGGAGCCCTGGCGCCTGGCTTACGCTGGATACAGGTCCTTCAGGCCGGCCGCATACCTGGGACGGGAGAGAATGGAGACTATTGGTCCTTGACGCCGACACGGGCGAGACGGTGTTTGACTTCCCAACAGTTTCCAATGAGGAGCAGCGTGAACGCCTGGGCGACTTCTTGAATCCTGCAACAGTTCCCAATGGTCTTGGAAATGTTAGTGGGGAGCGAATTAACGGCAACGAACTCCTGGTTCTTCGCTCATTTTCCGGCAATCGAAAAACCTTTGCTTACGACGTTTACGATTTGGATACGCTTTCCAACGACGCACTACCGGTAGTTCGGATCCCGGTCAATCGGTCCTCGAGCAATAGCTGTGCGTCGCGCCAATATCCGCGGACACTGGCGGGGCGAAATGGCAGGCTCGCCTACGTGTCGGTGCAACGGTAGTGTGATTCGGAGATGAGGGCGGGGACGCTATCGTTCCAATAACAACGACGCAGCAACCTCGATTTGGTACCAGAGTAGTTAGAAATTATGTCTTGATGCTTCATACGATGATGCTATTATGCTGTAAAGCGCTTGTCTGGAGCACAAGATGCGAACCACGCTCACAATTGATGATGAGATTGCCAGGCGGCTCAAGGAAATCGCCTATCGGACGGGAAGATCCTTCAAGGCGGTAGTCAACGAGTCCTTGCGCGCCGGTATTTCCGGCAAAGTGAATGTCCCGGCGCCCAAGCCCTATCGCCTGAAGCCGGCAGCCATGGGCGACGTAGTCGGGCCATACAACCTGGACAAGGCGCTGTATCTGGCGGATCGGATTGAGGACGAGGAGATCGCCCGCAAGCTTCAACTGCAGAAATGATTCTTGTCGACGCCAACCTGCTGATCTATTCCGTCAACCGGGACGCCCACCACCACAAAACCGCGAAGAATTGGTTTGAAAAGGTGCTCTCCGGCGGTGAACACGTCGGGCTGCCATGGGTCTGCCTGTTGGCCTTCCTGCGAGTCGCGACTCGCCCGGGCATACTCGCCAATCCCCTCACTGTGGATCAAGCCACGGCTTATGTTGAGTCCTGGTTGAAATTACCGTCTGTAGAACCGGTTGCACCCGGTGCGGGACATTGGCCGATTCTCCGCCACTTGCTGCGCGCGATTGGCACGGCCGGCAACCTGACTTCAGACCTGCACTTGGCCGCAATGGCGATCGAACTGAACGCCCCGATCTATTCCGCCGACCACGACTTTCAGCGTTTCGCGGGAGTCGATCACATCAATCCACTCGGCAAAATATAAGCTGCCTGCGTGCGAGAACGTCTCGTTCTCGACGAGGGCGGGACGCCCTCGTTCCCAGGGGACGCCCTTCCTGGGGGATTAAAGAGTGTCGAGGGCGGCGCCCAGTTTTTCTACGAGTTCGGCAATGTGGGACTCGCTGGCGATGAGCGCGGGGCACAGCGCCATCGTTTCGCCGGTTGTGCGGGTTAGCAGACCCTTTTCGTAGCAGGCGCGGAACGCTTGTTGGGCGCGTTCGGTGGGTTCGCCGGGGATCGGCTCCAGCTCCACCGCGCCGAGCATTCCGTAGTCGCGCACGTCGATGACGTACGGCTTGCCTTTCAGCGCCTGAATCGCGTCGCCCAGCAGCTTTCCCGTCTCCTTGGCGCGCTCGAACAGGCATTCGTCCTGATAAACGTCCAGCGCCGCGTGCGCTGCCGCCACCGCCAAAGGATGGCCCGAATACGTATATCCGTGCGCGAACTCGATCAGCTGCTCCGGACCGTGCATGAAGTCGTCGTAGATATCCTGGCGCACCATCACCGCGCCCATGGGTACCGAGCCGCTGGTCAGCCCTTTCGCCATCGTGATGATGTCCGGCGTCACACCGAAGGTCTGCGATGCAAACGCTTCTCCGGTGCGCCCAAAACCGGTAATGACCTCGTCGAAGATCAGCAAGAGCCCGTGCTTGTCGCATATCTCCCGAATCCGCTCCAGATACCCCTTCGGCGGAATCAGAATGCCGCCCGAACAGGCGATAGGCTCCACAATCACGGCCGCGATGGTCGAGGCGTCGTGCAGTTCCACGATCCGCTCCAGCTCGTCGGCCAGATGACCACCCCACTGGGGCTGGCCCCGGCTCCACGCCTGATGCTCCAGATCCTGCGTGTGACGCAGGTGGTCCACGCCTGCCAACAAGGCCCCGAACAGCTTGCGATTCGACGCAATCCCGCCTACCGAAATGCCGCCGAAACCGACACCGTGATAACCGCGCTCACGCCCGATAAACCGCACCCGCTGACCCTCGCCCCGCACCCGGTGCCAGGCAATCGCGATCTTCAGCGCCGTATCCACCGCCTCCGAACCCGAATTGGTGAAGAACACGCTCGACAAGCCGTCCGGCGCCATCTCGGCCAGCCGATTAGCCAGCTCGAAAGTGCGCGGATAACCCATCTGAAAGGCCGTGTAATAGTCCAGCTTCGCCGCCTGCTCCTGAATGCCTGCAACGATGTGCGGATGACAATGCCCCGCATTGCAGCACCACAGCCCCGACACGCCATCGAGCACCCGCCGACCGTTGTGCGTCGTGTAGTACATACCCTCGGCTCCGGTCACGAAGCGAGGTTCGCGCTTGAACTGACGATTCGCCGTAAAGGGCATCCAATACGCCTGCAAATCCGGCAGTTCCGTCATATCACTTTTGCTTGTATCCATGGGCCGTAGCCTACCAGCGTAGGCCCCGCGCGCCCACCCCCCTGGGAGCGAGAGCGTCTCGCTCTCGGCGAGGGCGGGATACCCTCTTTCCCCAGGGAGAACTTGCAGCGTGGCGCATCAATGAATGTGGTAGGGTCATTGCAAGCCATTTAACAAAGCAGGATCACCCAATGAGACACGAGAAGCACTACATGCGCGGCTGGATGTTTCCGCTAATCCTTCTTACCCTCGCCGCATCGCCGGCCTTCGCCGAAGAAGAGTCGGTGATGGTGCTCGAAGGCACTACAGCCGCGCCGTACGACAATGGCGACTTCACGGTTTTCGACCGGAGCCGCGCCTGGGACCTGGCCAGATTGGAGGTATGGAAGAAAACGGCGAAGCCGGGCGAAATGGCACCGGTCGAAGCCTCGGGCGCCATTGCCCAGGCACCGATTGGTCCCGACGGCACATTTCGCCTGGAAATCGGCGTAAACAAGCCCCGAATGGCCTTTTTCTCCGTCGTCAACGCAAAAACCGCCGCCGGAACGACCTTGTGGCCGGTCAAGATGGGAAACAACTTCATCCTTGAGCCAGGCGAGCTCAAGCTGCGAATGATAAGCAGCGATTACTCTGTCATTACAGGCGGTGTCTACAACGACGCGGTGTTCAATTTTTGGCGTCTGTCAGACGACCACAAGTCGGCCCGATCGGATTACGACCGGCTGCGCACGCCCGTGGAAGACGAGCCTGAGCAAGCCAAGCGACGCCGTCTCGATGCCAGCGGGGAGGCCTTTCAGAAAGTCATGCAGCTTGAGAGTCAAGGCAGGTCCAAAGTCGCGTTGACCCATTCTGACCCGTTAGTAAGACGGTTGGTAATCGAGACCGCTTGGGCAGTTGGGCCGTGGGTGGCCGACGCGGTACGTGGACTTGCGGAACTGACGCCCGACGACCCATGGGTCGTTAAGCGTCTCGCCGCGATGGAAGCCGCTGCGGCAAACGCGGACAAGCGCAGGCTGCTGACAGTCGGCGAGACCGCTCTGGACTTCACGGGCGAGACGCTCGATGGTGAGAAAGTGCACACGGCTGACGTGCGCGACGACAGCCGCTACGTGCTGGTGGAGTTCTGGGCGTCGTGGTGCGGCCCCTGCCGGGTGGAGATACCCCACATGAAGCAAGCCTACGCGCGTTTCCGCGACAAGGGCTTCGAGATTGTGTCGTTCACTATCGACGACGAGCGCGAGGACTGGGAAGAAGCCTCGGCGGAGGAAAACATGCCTTGGTTTGATCTCGGGATGGGAACGAAAGCGGAAGCACCGGTGGCTTACAACACATCGACTACAGGTGTACCCAGAAACTTCCTGGTGAACTCCGAGACGAAAGAGATCGTTGCAAGAGACCTCCGGCGACACAAGCTTGACGAGAAACTGGAAGAGCTTCTCGACTAGAGCCCGCGCGGGATTGACCTATTGGTCGAGTGAGGATCCACATGCGCAATTGGATATTTGGCCTGACTCTCTTGCTGCTGGCCGCATCACCGGCCCATGCCGACGAAGCATCAGTCATGGTGCTCAAAGGTGACGCGTCGGTCGTGTATGACAACGGCATATTCACGGTGTTCGATCCTGCGCTCATCGGAAGCCGGGAGGAGAAGAAGGTAGCGCCCGGTTCGCCAACCCCGGGCGAAGAGCCTCCGTCCGGAGCATTGCCCCCAGGAGCCATAGCTCAAGCGCCGATAGGTCCGGACGGGCACTTTCGCCTGGAAATGGCGGTGGAACAGCCTCAAACGGTTTATTTTGCTGTCCTTGAAGCTGTAAGTCGCGACGGAACCCCCATCGAGCCGATCAACAAGGGCACCAACTTCATCCTGGAACAGGGTGAGCTCAATCTGCGAATGAAGCGAAACAACTATGCCGTCATTACGGGCGGCTACTACAACGATGCCGTTTACAACACGTGGCGCCTGACGGACGAGTACCGGGAGGCGCAGGAAGATTACGGCCGGTTGCTCACATATGAAGTGCACGAGTCCGAGGAGGACAGGCAACTCCACTCTAAGCGGCTGATGGAAGCCGGAAATGGACTGGCGATGCTTGAGCGGGAAGGCATGCATATGGTTACCAGCACCCAAACCGATCCGCTGATACTGCGATTGGCGAGTGAGTCATTCATGGCGTATGAGCCGGAACATACCCGAATGATTCTCGACCACTTTAGGCAGACCCAGGAGGGACAAGATTCCGATGCCGGAATCTTCTTTGGAGGGCACGCTAGAGAAGTCTGGTTGATTAAGGATGGTCAGAAAGACCTGGCCACAAAGGAAGAAACGCTCGATGGCGAAAGCACTAGAGCAAACGACGCACGTACAAAAAGCCGCTAGCCGCTAAAGATCTTCTGAGTACCTGGGAACGAGGGCGTCCCCCTGGGAACGAGGGCGTCCCCCTGGGAACGAGGGCGTCCCGCCCTCGATCAAGAACGGCCTGCTATTCCCCGAATTCCTCCAGAAGTCGGCCGACCTGATGCATGCGTTCGTGTAGGACGGTCACGATACCCATGTCCCCATTGGCCAACCTCTTCCAATAGACGAAGTGCTTCTCATAGCGAAAGAAGAAGCCATCCACCTCGAACTCGGCCGGAATCGGTCGCGAGGCGACTCCACCAGCCGCAATACTCTCGAACGCTTCGAAGAGCCCCCGGACATAAGCATCCGCCTGGGCTTCCCCCCAGCGGTCCCGAGAGAATCGGTAGATTTCGTCGATTCGGAGAGCGGCCGATCCCTGGACGCGAACGGGGGTCATGCGCTGGAGCGATCCTTGTTCCTGGCGATGACTTCAGACGCGGAGAGTGGATGGTAGGCGTCATCCGGCGCGGCAAAGGCCCGTTTCAGTTCGGCCTTCAGACGCTCGAAAGCCGCTCGCTCAGACCGCTCCTTGTCGCGTCGAATCAAGTCGCGAACGTATTCGCTAACGTTTTCGTAGGAACCGTTCTCCCCCACATTGGCGGATACGAAGTCACGCAGTGTTCCACTGAGCCGAACTGTCATCGTCGTCCTACCTGGCATGAAGCGTTCCTCTCGAAAGTACTGCGTTCAATATAACCAATATGTAATACGCATACAAGCGAGGGAGGGACGCCCTACCTGGGTGCGAGAGCGTCTCGCTCTCGACGAGGGCGGGACGCCCTCGTTCCTGCGAGGGGATCGTTTCGAGGGCGGGACGCCCTCGTTCCCAGGGGGACGCCTCCATCCCGGCGGGGGTTATTGCTTGAAGCGGGGGCGGAGGCGCGGGGGCACGATGGGACAGGCGGTGGAGGTGCGGCCGAACAATCGGTAGCGGCGGTCGCCCACGAAGTGGTAGCCGATCTGCCGCATGCGCGCCGGGTAAACGCTAATGATGAGCGCCAGGAGCAGCCACAATCCGCCCAGCATCTTCAATATCCGGATGGTGGCGTCGGTCTCCAGCAGCAAACCGTCGTCGCTCATCAGCACGATGCTGTCGGGGAGGCCGGCCCGCTCCAGGGGCGTCAATTGCGATTCGAAATACTCGCTTTGCAGCGGTGAGAAGCGAATGCGGCCCTTCGTATCCTCAGCCAGCACCAGGCGGACGATCCCATGGCAGAGCGCGCAGGTGCCGTCGTAGAACAGCGTCGCCTTATCCGGTAGTTTGCGGTCCCTGATCCAGCCCGGATCGAACGTGATCAAGTGAAACAGCAGCATCGCGATGGTCAAATCGGCAAAGTTCAGCAGGAAGGCGAAGCCAAACTGCACGAAGAGCATTGCGCTCCACAGCCAGGGACGGGCGCGCCGGAAAAGCACCCCCGGCGCGAACAGCAACTCGACAAAGACAATGAACCAGGTAATGATCTGCACCAGGATCGGCGGTAGCCACAAGAAGAAATCACGCAGAAAGTAGTCGCGAGCCAGCGGGTTCTCCAGCACGTAACCCACCGCGTCCCCTGACACCCACGACGGGCTGAGCAGTTTCGAATATCCGCTATAGCTGTAACTCAGAGCCAGCACGATCCACGCCGCAAGGAAGATCAGAGGTGGAAAGCGCCAGCCGCCGCCGGGGTCCGGCCGTCCACGCGCCGGAACGGAACCGTAGGGCGCCTTGGGAATGAACAGGTGAGCCAGCAGCATCCAGCCCACATACGGCAGGCTGGGATTGGCGATGAGCGGATTGCGCCCGTACAGGCACGCGAGCGCAAACCACATGAACAAGGCCGCGAACCGGTCGGCGATTCCGACAACAAAATACACCGAAGCTGCAGCTGCGCCGATGATGACGCCGAGCACAAGAATGGGCGCATCGTCAAGGATGAAAATATTCGGGAACAGCCACAACAAGGGACTTTGCTCCGCCTCCGGGAGCATCCCCTCGGACGAGAACAATTCCACCGCCCATGGAATCAGGTGCACGAAATGCACCAACAGGTAGATCCCGAGCAGCACCCGGAAGATGCTGTACTGGCCGCCGGTCCAGCTATTGCGCATCGCAGTCAACCACAAACTCAAGTTTCCAGCCATGATCGGCGGGCAGGTCCTGGCGCGGCTCCAGGGTCACCAAGACCGGACTGGAGATGTCTTCCGCGTCCACGCCCAGTTCTTCCAGGACCGTGGAGGAAGGGCTGCAGAACGTAAATCGCAAGGCGCTTTCGAGCATCGGACGCGTGGCTTCGCTTGAATGCAGCACCGGCGCATAGGAAATGGCAGCGCCATAGGCGTTGCGCCGGTTGTACGGGCCACGAACACCCCGGTAGTTGGCGGGAGTCAGCTTCAGTTTGTGCCCTTCGCCCGTGCTGTCCGTCCAGGCCAGGAAGAACTCCGATGAATAGGTCTCGAATCCCTCATGGGCAGTGAACACCTTGGGTGTCGGCGAGCTGCCGGTAGCGGCGCCTACGCCTTTCAGGGCCGGAATGCCAAGGACTTCGCCGAACATCTGCGCCGTTCCGATCGCCACCAGGACGCCGGCAGCGATCCATTCACGCGCCCTCACGTCTTTTCTCCACTGACCCCGGCGCCCGCAGTCGATTCATACAGATCAACCCCTTTCAGCATCTCGCCCAAGCGCAATTCGTAATCTCCCTCAAACCCGCACGTCGATTCGAACCGGTAGGGATTGTAAAAGGTCCCAAACGCCATGTCCCAGATCGGCAGGTCGGAGAAATTCTGCCGATGCCAATCCGTCTTGTGATGAATGCAATGACTCTCCGGGCGTTGGAAGAAGAACCCGATCCAGCGCGGCGTGTTGACGTTCCAGTGATAGAACAGCTCGCCCAGGCCGGTAAGCAGCACGGACAGCGACGCGGCCGCTGGACTAAGACCGCACAAGATATAGACGATCGCGCTCGAAAGCACACTGTTGACGAAAATCTCCGCCGGGTGCTTGTAGAAACTGGTGACCAGTTCGATCCGCCGCGGACTATGGTGCACCTGATGGAACACGCGCCACAGCAAAGGCACGTCGTGACGCCACCGGTGCCACCAGTAATAGATGAACGTAATGACGGCGTAGCCCGCGACCGCCCCACCGGAAAACCCCAGGTAGTCTTCCAGCTGCAGCAGCGCCCAGCCATCGAACCACCGGTCCCAGGTCACCCCCGACACGAACACGGCCGCGATCTGCACCCCGTTCAACAGCACCGCGCGCCACCACCACCCGGTTACCTTCTTCCAGGGACGTCCCGGGGCGAGCAATTCGACCACGAACATCACGAGCGCAGCCCCTGCAACGATGGCGACAATCTGCAAGCCGTAGCCCTCTGATTTCCGTGCGTTATTCCTTGAAGCGGGACCGCAGATGCGCCGCCACGTTCGGATACGCGGTTTCGGCGCGCCCAAATATACGATACCGGCGCCCACCCACGAATTGGTAACCGGCGTTCCTCCAGCTCCGCGGAAACGCACTCAGAACCAGGCCCCGCAACATCCACATTCCGCCCAGAATCTTGAGGATCCGGATCACCGCGTCCGTCTCGAGCAAGAGGCCGTCGTCGCTCTTCAGCACAATACCGACCTGGAGGCCGCTTCTTTCTTCCGCCGAAAGCGCCGTCTCAAAATACTCGCTGTACAGCGGGGAAAAAGTGATGCGATCGGCAATGTCCTCCGCCAGCACAAAGCGAACCAGGCGATGGCAAAGCACACTTGTGCCGTCGTAGAACAACGTCGCGTGCTCCGGCAGCCTGCGGCTCTTGATCCAAGCGGGATGGAACACGATCACGTGAAAAAGCAGCATCGTGATCGCCGGATCGGCGAAATCAGACAGGAAAGCGAAGGCCAATTGCAAACCGAAGGCCACGCTCCACAATGCCGGGTGAACAACGCGGCGAAAGAACCAGAACGGCATGACAAAAAACAGGATGCATTGAATGCCAAAACCAAGAATGACCAGGGCACCGGAAGGCGCGCTGGCCAGAAAGCCGTGAGCAAAGTAATCCGGCGGTAGCGGATTGGCAAATACATGACCCAGGGCTTGGCCCGGCCACCAAGACGAACCGACAATCAGGTAGTAACTGCTGAACAAATAGCTCAGCGTGAATATCAACAAAGTAACGGCGTATAGCACAAGCGGGAACCGCCAACCCCCTCCGGGATCAGGGCGTCCGCGCGCCGCCAATGAGCCGTACGGCGCCTTTGGTATTAGCAAATGCACAAACAGCATCCAGCCCAGGTAGTGCAGGCTTTGTTTGGCGATGAACGGATCGCCTCCATACAGGCAGGCCAGGGCGAAACACAGGTAGAAGGCCGCCCATTTGTCGGCAAGCCCGACGACCAAGAGGAGCGAGGCCGCCGCGGCAATAATTGTGACAGCAATCAGAAGTCCAAACGCATCGTCAAGGCCGAAAAAGTTCGCAAACACGCCCAATAAGGGGCTTCGCCAAGCGCCCGGGATCACACCTTGGGATGAAAACAGCTCCCAGGCCCACGGCGTGAGCCGCACGAAATGCACGAACAGGTATGCCCCCAGCAGAAGGCGGAATACGCTGTATTGACCGCCGGTCCAACCATTGCGCATATAGGGCAAAACAATTTCCGGTTTTATTACCATTCCCACCCAATCTCCGCTGAATCCAAGTATATGAGCGCAGCCCCGTGGGAACGAGGGCCTCCCGGCCCTCGGCGAGGGCGGGACGCCCTCGCTCCCGGGGATGCCCTGGACCGGCGCGTTCAGGAAGCTGAACGCATCGCGTAGAATCAAATCGTAGATTCCTGCAACGAAGAACGAGCGCATACGTACTGAGCGGTAGGCCGTGGAAAAAATTCACGCTCTATGGAAAGTGGCGCTGGGAGTACCGCTCCTGGTAGTGAGCGCGTTGGTGGCCTATCTGCTTCTTAACGTCATCGGCGTAGTTCAGCTCAACGCACCATACGAAGATTCGAGATCGCTTTCGCTCCCCGAGGTATTCGGTAAGGCGGACATTTGCACGGACGATCACTGGTACAAATCCTGCTGGATGGAAGTATTGAACCAGCCGGGGTGTTTCGTCTGGATCGAAGATTATCAGCAGGGTCGTTTGGTCGGCTGGGATGGCGAATGTTCCGAAGGCCTTGGAGAGGGAACCGGCAAGTGGATTGACGTGTCGGGGCGCAGTCTTGCCATTTACGGCAGGCTCAGGACCCTGAGCACCACAGAAGGAATGTTGGTGCAAGGCAAAAAACATGGAATCTGGAGTTCCCGGTTTCCTGACGGGGATGTGGAGGAACAATCCTATCTGGACGGGCTACGGCACGGGGTTCGAATTACACGCTACGCTGATGGGGATACGACAGAAACCCGTTACCTGCTGGGCAAGGCGTACGGGAAAACGGTCTTGCGCGGACCGGACGGCAAACCGCGGGAACCACGCCGTAATCCGATCAAGACAGCCGAACAAGTACCCGTCAATACGGACAGGCACGGTATATGGCGAGATCGGGGCCGCGACGGCAAAAGCCAGGAAGTTGTCCGTGTCGACGGATTTGAACTAGAGGCTTGGGGCTTGAGCGGGTCAGAAACGCTTCTGAACGAAACACCGTTTACGGACAGCGGCCTGACAGGAGACTACGCGTTGCGCCTTGACGACGGCACGGAAGCGGAAGGACCCATTGTGGAAGGGAACATGCAGGGGGAATGGACCTTTCGCTTGCCCCACGGCATTGTTGCCAGAGGGAGGTACAAAGACAACAGCAGGGCAGGGGAATGGACCGAAACCCACCCTAACGGCACCGTAGCGAAAGGGACCTACCGGGGCGCTGCAAGGCACGGCAACTGGGAATTTCGACATGCGAACAACATGGTTCGGAAGGGCGCCTACAGGAGAGGCCTAAGGACCGGCGACTGGACCACAAGATACAGTAACGGGGTCGTGGCGAAAGGTCCCTACCAGCACAGGCAACGGCACGGCGTATGGGTCGTTCACTATCCGAACGGCACAGTTGGGGATGGTTCGTTCATTAAAGGCAAGAAGCACGGGGAATGGACCCGGAAGCTCGCGAACGGAACCGTAATTCAGGGCATGTACGCAGACGGCCAGGAGTATGAAGACTGGACCGTAACCTATCCGGACGGGCGCGTTGCCAAAGGTCCTTACGCAGACGGAAAGCGACACGGAACCTGGCTCAAGCGCGAAGAAGACGGCAATACAATCCAGGAACAATGGAAAAACGGCGTTTTGGTTACCACATCCTCGGAATGACCCGGGAACGAGGGCGTCCCGCCCTCCCCTGGGAACGAGGGCGTCCCGCCCTCCCCTGGGAACGAGGGCGTCCCGCCCTCCCCTGGGAACGAGGGCGTCCCGCCCTCCCTGGGAACGAGGGCGTCCCGCCCTCGACACCAACCGAACAGCAAGATTGCCGCCCGTCATAGAATCAAACGGCCAGGTCATGGAACAAGCAACGAGCGTAGGCGCACCGGGCGGTAGGCCGTGACAAGAATTCACACTCGATGGAAAGCGGTGCTGGGGGTGTTTCTCCTGGTTCTAGGCGCGCTGGGAATTTTTCTGCTCCTGATCGAAACCGGCGCAGTCCGTCCTGACGCGCCCCGAAAAGACCAAAGATCGCTTCCGCTACCGGAGGCGGTCAGCTTTGGGGAACTTTGCACGCAGGCACGCTTTGGGGAACATTGCTGGGCGGAAGTCATGAACCAGCCGGGATGTTTCGTATGGATCTGGTTGGACCGGCCCAATCGAGAGATCTTCTGGGACGGCGCTTGCTCCGAAGGCCTGGCCGAGGGGACGGGAGTATGGGTAGCCCGGATTCGGTACGGCTGGTCCTTTCTCGGCTTTTCTGTTCCTGAGAGCACCGAAGAAGGATTGATCGTCAACGGCGGGAGACAAGGACCCTGGATTGCACGATTTCGGAACGATCGGGTGGAGGAACAGGCCTATCTTGACGGGTTTCGGCACGGAATCCTGACTACGCGTTACTCCAGTGGATCGATTACTGAAGTTCGTTACCTGCTTGGAAGGAGATACGGAGACACAGTAGAGCGGGGACCGGATGGTGAAGCAGTTCCAGTCCAAAGCACGGAAATCGAGTTGGTTCAACAAGGGCGTTTCCTTGGCGGCTACAGGCACGGCAAGCGCGAAGTCAGGGGCGTTGGCGGCCGGATGGAAGAAGTTCTCTTCGTGGAGAACATGCGACTGGAGGCTTGGGGGCTGAGCGGGTCGGATGAAGAATTTGGGGGAAGGTCGTTTCCGGACAGCGGATTGACCGGAGACTACGTGCTGCACTTTGCTGGCAGGACTAATGCAAAAGGACCATTTGTGGACGGGAAAATGCACGGAGAATGGGTATTTTCCTCGATGAACGGCACAGTTCTCAGGGGCAAATATGCCGATGACGTCAGGGAAGGAGACTGGACGGAAACGCTCAGCGACGGCGCCGTTGGGCAAGGATCCTACCGAGAGGGGCGCAAAAGCGGGAAGTGGATCACAAGATATAGCGACGGAAGCGTGGCGGAAGGTCCCTACGAGTACGGCATGCGGCTGGGAGAATGGGTCGATCGCTATCCGGATGGAGACGTTTGGCAAGGCTAATTCGTGCTAAACAAAAGGCACGCCGAATGGACCAGAAAGTCGCCGGATGGAACCGTGCTTAAGGGCTTGTTTCTTGATGGCCGGGAATACGGCCAATGGACGGAAACCTCTCCGGATGGAAGCGTCGCGAAAGGGCCTTTGTCAGATGGCAAGAAATCAGGATTCTGGGTTGAAACCCATGCGGATGGCGCTGTGGCCCAGGGGCAATATGCCAATGACAAGCAGTACGGACACTGGGTATTTAGATTCAAGGACGGTGAAGTGCATGAAGGTCCCCTTGTGCTCGGAAAACGACACGGAGCCTGGACCATTCGCCTTGCAGACGGGACGGTCATCGAGGAGCACTGGGAAAACGGCGAGTACTTGGATCCTTAATAATCGAGATCGCACTCCCCCGGGAACAAGAGCGTCCCGCCCTCCCTGGGAGCGAGGGCGTCCCGCCCTCGAATTACTGATCTAAAATCACCCTAACCCCGGAGCGCACCACCTTGGCCAAAAAGCCAAACACCTTCCTGCCGCTGAACATCGCCGTGCTGACGATCTCCGACAGCCGCACGCTGGAGACCGACGACTCCGGCGCGCTGCTCGCGGAGCGGATCGAGCAGACCGGCCACAAGCTCTATCAGCGTCGGCTTGAACCCGACCACCGCTATCGAATCCGCGCGGTCGTATCCGAGTGGATTGCCGAGGAAGAGGTGGACGCCATCATCACCACCGGCGGCACCGGCCTGACCGGCCGCGACGGCACGCCCGAGGCGGTCGAACCCCTGCTCGACAAGCAGATCGAAGGCTTCGGCGAGATGTTCCGGGTGCTGTCCTACGAGGACATCGGCACCTCCACGCTTCAATCACGCTGCCTGGCGGGGCTCGCCAACGGCGTTTTCATCTTCTGCCTGCCCGGCTCACGCAACGCCGTAGCCACCGGCTGGGACAAGCTCATCGAAGCGCAGCTCGACACCCGCACCCGCCCCTGCAACCTGGCCGAGCTCAGGCCGCGGCTCAAGGAAACCTAGAGCCAGACGCACACCATGGCGCTGCTCCAGATCCACCAGTTCCCCTGCCTGTCGGACAATTACGGGTTCCTGATCCACGACCGCCTGTCCGGCGTGACCGCGACCATCGACACGCCCGACGCCCGCGCCATCCACCGCGAACTCAAGCGCAAGGGCTGGCGCCTGACGCACATCCTCAACACCCACCACCATTTCGATCACGCGGGCGGCAACCTGTTGCTGAAGGAGCGCACCGGCTGCGTCATCGTCGGCCCCAGCGCGGACGCCGCGCGCATTCCGGGCATCGATCTGCAGGTCGGCGAAGGCGAGACCCTGGAATTCGGCAACACCCAAGCCCAGGTGTTCGACACCCCCGGCCACACCAGCGGCCACATCGTCTACTACTTCGCCGACGAAGACGTCGCGTTCGTGGGCGACACCCTTTTCTCCATGGGCTGCGGCCGCCTGTTCGAAGGCTCACCCGCACAAATGTGGAACTCGCTGCAAAAGCTCATGGACTGGCCGGGAAGAACGCGGATCTATTGCGCGCATGAATACACGCAGAACAATGGGCAGTTTGCGCTAACCGTGGAGCCTGATAATCAGGCGCTGATTAAACGGATGGAAGAGGTGGCGCAGTTGCGCGCCGATGGGGCGCCGACAGTGCCCACTACCATGCACCAGGAACGGCGTACGAACCCGTTCTTAAGGCCGGACAGCAAGGAGATACGCGTGCAACTGGGGATGGAGGATGCAGACGACGTGGCTGTGTTCGCCGAGGTACGGCGGCGGAAGGACCGCTTCTGACGTCCCTGGGAACGAAGGCGTCTCGCCTTCGTCGAGGGCGGGGACGCCCTCGTTCCCGGGGGGATTGTGCAGGTTACCTGGCAATCCGTCCGGGCGCTCGCTCACTCTTCTTCTTCTGCCTCGTCAGCCTCCGCCGGCGGGAGATCAATGATCTCCACCCTGCCCCTGCGTGCCGGCCGGGGATTAGGAACGGGGCGAAGCGTAATGTCCACCAGTCTCAACCGCCCGCCTATATTCACAAGCACCGAAGTTTCCGGCGAATCACAGTTATTCTGGATCCGATGCACCAATCTTGCGTCATCGACCCATAGGCGAACATCCAATGGCGGGTCGCCGGGCGCCCAGCCCACCGCGATTTCCTTGAACGCCAGCGCCGTATCTCGCACTCCGCCTCGCTGATCGCCGAGTCCTTCGCCGAACCCATCGCCGGTCGCAGCGGCGCCCCCGAGATGTTGCGCCAGTTGCTCGAGCGAGCGGATACAGATCTTTTCCTGAACGGTCAGCCGGTCACCTTCCGTTCCCGTAGAGCACCCGGCCAAGCTGCACGCGGCAAGAACTGAAAGCATCAAAGCAGGCTTCATGGTTTCTGACCCAAGGCTGGAATTCGCCGATCAGGGCGCTGGGTTCCAGTATACCGCTCGCTTCGATTTGACTTACCGGAGCGGCTTTCCCGATGATGGGTCGCTGGTCCATACAAACAAGGTGATGCAGTGCGCCCAACAACACGCAGGCAACTGATCCAGGGGCTCGCCGCGGCGAGCGTCGTGTCACCTCGCTGCTGGTCAAGTGAGTGGATAGACGTAGTGCGGACTTCCGATTCCGGCCTCATTCTCGGCAAGGGCCCACCCGGCTGGTGCGACGAAGCCAAGAACGGTGGGGCCGTGGTTCGCTGGAACGAAGACGATCAGTCCTGGTGGATGTGGTACTACGCCCGCGACAACCAGTTCCCCGAGGGCGTGGCGCCCGCGTTCAGCACCGGTCGCATCGCGCTCGCCAAATCGGCGGATGGCAAAGTTTGGGAACGTTACAAGGGCCATCTCGCCGGCGGCGCCATCATGGAGTGGAGCGACGATCCGGAGGCCTTCGACTCCACGCACGTCGCGTGCAGCGACATCCTTCGGCACAACGGCGAGTGGCTGCTCTGGTACTTCGGCGGCGACAGCACGATACCTACGGAGCTGGGCGGGCACGAGGTAGCAGAAACCTATCGGTTCAAGGGATACCGATGCCGCCCGGGAGTCGCCCGCAGCAAAGATGGAATCCATTGGACAAGAATCCACGGCGCGGCGACCGGTGGAGCATCGGTGGACATCGGCGACAACATCTACGGCGCCTTCCCGTGCGGCATCCACGACGGGGACCGGTTCCTGATGTACTACACGACGCTTTCGCCCCGGGTTCCCTATTGGGATACGCAAGTGGCGGAGTCCACTGACCTGGTGCATTGGCGCCGACGCGGAAGCATTCGATGGAGCACCGACCCCGCCCGCTGGGAGCTCGGCGGATCGGTCACCCGGCATATCTTGCGGAACCCGAACCCAGCGGGAGGCCGCTGGTTGATGCTCTACACCGCACTCGACGCCCGCGTGCAAGGCTCTCCACGCATGATCGGCGCCACGGTGTCGGATAACGGCCTGCTTTGGCGCCGCAAGTATGACGAGCCCATACTCCACATGGGCGCGTTGAACAACTTCGACAGCGGCGGCGTCGCCATGCCGCAGCTCGTCCGGCATGATGACGGCCGCTTGTTCATGTACTACTACGGTTTCGCGAACGCACTGAATACGGTCGAGCCGACCCGCGGGATCGGCCTTGCGATCAGCGAGAACGGGAACCTGACGCAATTCAGGCGCGCGCGGCTGTAGCGGGGCTATGACGACCCCACGAGCTCCGCAATGCCCCGATAGAGCTTCTCTCCGGCGCGCCTGAACGGCATACTCTCGAAATCATGACAATCCTGTTGACCGCAGCAAACGGCCGAACCGGCCGCGCTGTACTCACAGCACTCGCAAACCGAGGCACCGATGTGAAGGTGTTCGTGCGCGACGAACGGCAGTGGCCGGCGCTGGAAGAATTGGGAGCGGCGTCCTTTGCCCTCGGAGACATGGAAGACGCATCAACCATCGACGCCGCGATGGCATCGTGCGAAGCGATCATCCATATCGGCCCACCCATGCACCCCAACGAGGTCGAAATCACAAGCCGCTTTATCGACTACGCCGTAGCCCACCGCGTGGCGCGCTTCATCTACTACTCAGTCATGCACCCGTTGCGACGAGCGGTCCGTCACCACCGGCTCAAACTCGACGCCGAAGAAACGCTGATCGAGTCCGGCCTGCCCTACACCATCGTGCAGCCCATGCGCTACATGCAACACCTGGAGCTGATCTGGAACAAGGTGCTTGAGACCGGCATCCACGCGATGCCCTTCAACATCGACGTCAAGTTCAACGTCGTGGACTTGCAGGATCTTGCCGAAGCAACCGCCATCGTGGCGACCAACCCGGGACATCTCTACGCCACTTACGAGCTGGCCGGCCCGGAAGCCCTGAGCCAGCGCGACATGGCCGCCGTGATCAGCCGCGTACTCGGCAGAAAAATCCGCGCCGCAGCCGTGAGCCTGGAGCAGATGGAGAAGAACGCGCGCGCCGCCGGCGCCAGCGACGATCGGGCCACGCAAATGTTCATCATGAACATACATTACGACCTATTTGGGTTTCGCGGTAACCCCAATGTGCTTCGCTGGGTCCTTGGTCGTGAGCCCAATACCTTCGAAAGCTATGTCGGACAGCTGGTCGGCACGTGACCCGCAAATAACCGACTTCCAGCTCTATCTGGTCTGCGTAACTCCCGATTCTCCCGCTCCATCCTCTTGGAGTGCCCCTAAGATGGCGGACACGCAGTTGATGTGGACTATCTGGATTACCACTAGGAGATCCTGACATGGCAATGAAGAACCCGGTGCATCCTGGCGCCATCGTGCGAGAAGACTGTTTGAAGCCATTGGCCCTGTCCGTTTCAGAAGGTGCAAGGCGGCTCGGTGTTGGACGTCAGACGCTTTCCCATCTGGTCAATGAAAAGGCGTCCGTATCCATCGAAATGGCTTACCGGCTGTCAAAAGCGTTCGGCTCTACACCCGAAACATGGCTTGGCATGCAATTGGCCCTTGATCTTTCCCGGTCGCGCCACCTGCAACAAGAGATCAAGGTCGAGCGCATCGTTGCCGCATAGATTGCGATAGATTCGGCAATCACCTCACAATGAGATCAGCTCTAAAGCTCGCTACGCTCGCAACCCTGTTAGTGCCGGCTGCCGCCGCACTGGCGGCCGGTTCCGCTGTATTCGATCTGGAAATTGGCGATCCAAAGCGCAAGGGCCAGCACGTTCAAGTGGTGCTCGACGGTATTACCGACACCACCACCGGCGAGTTGTTGACCCCACAGGAAATGGCAGAACGGCTGGCCGATACCCGCATACTTCTTATTGGTGAGGACCACACCGACATGGACTTTCACCGTGTGCAGGCGAGAGTTATAGAAGAGCTGCACCGCACCGGCCGCGAGGTGATGGTCGGGCTGGAAATGTACCCGTATACGCGGCAGGCAGTTCTGAACAAATGGAGCGACGGGTTGCTGACCGAAGAAGCGTTTGTTGAATTGTCCGGTTGGTACGAGAGCTGGGGCTATCGCTGGGACTACTACCAGCGTATTTTTCTGTTCGCCAGGGACAACGGCATTCCGATGTTTGGCGTGAACATTCCACGCGACCACGTAAGAACGGTGCGCACCAAGGGCTTCGAAGGATTAAGCGCCGCGCAGGCTGCACATATGCCGGAAACCGTGAACACGGACAGCGACGAACACCGGCAATTGTTCCGCGCTTATTTCGAAGACGACGACGCGCTGCACGTGGCCATCAGTGAAGAGCAGTGGGACGGAATGTTCCGGGCGCAGTGCACCTGGGACGCGGCGATGGGCTGGAATGCGCGCATGGCGCTGGAACGACACGGTGGCGAGGATGCCATCATGGTGGTGTTGATCGGAGCGGGCCATGTCACCTACGGTCTGGGCGCCGAACGGCAAATCACAGATGCGTTTGACGGCCGGATCCGTTCCCTGGCGCCGGTGCCAATACGCGACGATGAAAACGAACCGGTCCATGAGGTGAGGGCTTCCTACGCCAACTTCATCTGGGGCGTGCCGCCCGAGATCGAACCTGCTTATCCGAGCCTGGGGGTTTCGCTGGCCGGCGCCTTGGGCTCGGCCCCGACCAGCGTCATTCAGGTCAGCGACGATTCGGTAGCGCAGCGTGCCGGGATCCTGGTCGGGGATGTGCTGCTGTATCTCGACCATGGCAAGTTGGACTCGAGCGTCGCGCTGCGCAAGCAGATCGCGGGCTACGACTGGGGCGACAGCGCCTTATTGCGGTTCGAGCGTGACGGCGAGGTCCGGACGCTGGATTTACATTTTCGCCGCGTGCCGGCTGAGACCCACAGCAAGTGACTGATTTCAGCCGCACCTGGCGTTCGATTCTGCTGCTGTTCCTGGTGGCGGGCACGGCGCACGCCGAAAACGGAACGCGCTACGAACTCGATGTCGGCATCGAGCCGGGCACTCATCAGCTCCAGGTATCCGCCGTCGTCGAATTGCCGCCGGAGTTCGCCGGACGCTCGGTCGAGTTTCTATTGACGTCGGCCCTGCAGATCGACGACTCCGACCCCAACGTGACCCGCCTGCAATACGAGCAAGGCGGCTTTACCGGCATCAACGGCTCCAGCGTGGTGTTGGGGCAACTCGACGCGATCGCGCGTTACCGGGTCACGCTGCCCGAAGGTTCGAGCACACTGAAGCTCACCTACGGCGGCACGGTGAACTTCCCGCTGTCTTCCCCGGAGGAGGAATACGCCCGCGGCATCATCGAAACCGCCGGCCTGGTCCGTAGCGACGGCGTGTATCTCGCCGGCGGCACGCTGTGGTACCCGTACTTCAGCGACGAGCTGATCCGTTTCGAGCTCACGGCCGCCGTGCCCGACGGCTGGCGCCTGATCAGTCAGGGCAACGGGTCTTCGCGGGACAAGGCCGGACGGGCGCATTGGGATTCGGGCGGTCTGGTGGACGAGATTTACCTGGTCGGCGGTCCCTCAACACTGTACGAAGCGGCAGCCGGCGCAGTGGCAGCGCAGGTGTACCTAAGAGAGCCCGATGCAGCGCTGGCCGACCGGTATCTTTCCGCCACCGCCCGGTACATCGAGATGTATCGCGGACTGATCGGGCCCTATCCATACGGCAAGTTCGCATTGGTCGAGAATTTCTGGGAAACCGGTTACGGCATGCCGTCGTTCACGTTGCTGGGACCGCAGATTATTCGCTTTCCGTTCATCCTGACTTCTTCCTATCCCCACGAGATCCTGCACAACTGGTGGGGCAATTCGGTGTTTGTCGATTACCCCACCGGCAACTGGTGCGAAGGATTGACGGCTTACATGGCCGATCACCTGATGAAAGAGCAGGCAGGCCAGGCTGCGGAGTATCGGCGCGATACGCTGAAGAAGTACCGTGATTTCGTTCGTGACGGCCGCGATTTTCCGTTGACCGAATTTCGTTCCCGGCACAGCGCCGCCACCGAAGCCGTCGGTTACGGCAAGACACTGATGGGATTTCATATGCTGCGCCGGCAGCTCGGTGACGAAGCGTTCAAGACAGCGCTGGCGCGTTTTTACCGCGAGCACCGCGGCAGCAAGGCAAGCTTTGCCGATATCCGGGCGCAACTGGAACAGGTTTCCGGTCAGGATCTGGAGCGGTTCTTCGAACAATGGGTGGATCTCGCCGGTGCGCCCAACCTGCGTCTTGACGCGGTCGAGGTTCAAACCACGGCCGGCGGTTTTGCGGTGACTGGCGTGCTGCGACAGGTCCAGACCGGCGCGAAATTCGAATTACAGGCGCCGTTGTCCCTTACCACGGTCGATGGACTTAAGACCCAGGTGCTGAGCGTGACCGGGGCAGCGACGTCATTTAAGTTCGAGACCGTCTCCCAACCGCAGTTACTGGAAGTCGACCCGCAATTCGACCTGTTCCGACTGCTGGATGCGCGGGAAACCGCACCGTCGATCGGTCAGCTACTCGGTGATCGAAAGCTTGTGGCAGTCCTGCCGGCAGCCGCTAACGAAGCGACCCGCGCAGCGTATCGCGAGTTGGTCGAACGCTGGCGAAGTCCAACGCAGAACATGACGATCGTGCTGGACGTTGATGCCGATGAATTGCCGGGGGACGCCGCCGTGTGGGTCTTGGGTCGGGACAACCGGTTCGCCGAGGTCCTGTTTCAGTCGGACACCGGGTTGGGACTGACGGTCAACGACACCGGCTTGCAGTTCCAGGACCGGGCGATTCCCGCTGCCGGCCATTCGACTGTGGCGGTGCGCCGGCATCCCGCGAATGTCAACAAGGCGGTCGGCTGGATTGTCGTTGATCCCGTTGCTGCATTCCCTGGAATCGCTGCCAAGTTGCCCCATTACGGCAGGTATTCCTACCTCGCTTTCGAAGGCGATGAGCCGACCAACATCGCCAGCGGTGAATGGGCCAATAGCGATTCGCCGCTACGGGTGGATTTACGCAGCGCGGAGCAACGCGCCGCCGGTCCGGTGACTGCCGCGCCCCCGCCGGCTCGCAAACCGCTCGCCGAACTCCCGGCGGTCTTTTCCGGGGAACGGCTGAAACAACACGTCGACTATCTTGCCTCACCCGAAATGGAAGGCCGCGGGCTGGGCTCAACGCAGCTGGAAGAGGCGGCCGCCTATATAGCCGGCGAATTTGCGGACGCCGGCCTTGTAGCCGCCGGTGACGATGGCGGCTATCTTCAGGGTTTTGCGGTCGAGGAAGGGGAAGACGGGCAACCGCATCGGGTATACAACGTCATCGGTTACCTGCCCGGGACCAATCCCGCGTATGCAGACCAGGCCGTATTGGTTACTGCCCACTATGACCACCTCGGACACGGCTGGCCCGATGTCCGGCAGTCGGATGTTGGCCGGATTCATCCCGGCGCCGATGACAACGCCAGTGGCGTGGCGATATTGATTGAGCTGGCACGCAACTTTGCTGCCGGAGCGCCCCCCGAGCGTAATTTGGCGTTTGTGGCGTTCAGCGCCGAGGAAGCGGGATTGCTGGGCTCGCGCTACTACGTGGAGCATCCGCGACCCGCGCCGCTGGAAGGCATCGTCGGTGTTATCAATCTCGATAGCGTGGGACGGCTGGAAGATCAGCCGATATCGGTACTGGCCACGGGTAGCGCGATGGAGTGGCCGTTCGTGTTTCGTGGCGTCACCGCGGTGACAGGCATCCCCAGTGAAAACATAGCCGGCGCCACCGCGTCGTCAGACCAGCAAAGTTTCATTGATCGCGGCGTGCCGGGAGTGCAGATCTTCACCGGCGCCCATCTTGACTATCACCGGGCCAGTGACACGCCGGACAAGGTCAACGCTGCCGGCATGGTTAAAGTCGCGACATTCGTCAAGGAAGCGACCGGCTACCTGATTCAGCGTGAGGAACCAATGGTCCTTTCGGGCAGCACCACAGCCGCGGGTTCCGATAACCGACCGGCCAATGTTGAAGGACAGCGACGCGTGTCTTTCGGCACCGTGCCGGATTTCGCCCACAACGCCGACGGGGTGCGAGTGGACTCGGTAGTTCCTGGCTCGCCGGCCGAGCTGGCTGGAATACAGGCCGGGGATATACTGCTTAAGATGAATGGCGAGACAGTGGCCGGCCTCGGCGCTTTTTCCGATTTCCTTAAAGCTCTGGCGCCGGGCGATACTGTCACCGCGACGGTACTGCGCGATGCGCAAACGATCAGCGTCGCCGTTACGGTGGCGCCACGCTGAGGACGCCTGTTGCTGTGTTGCTGCATGCCGGCCCGGGCACCCGGGATCTTGACCCAGTTCGCGGTCCCACCCGCTTAGGCGCGGCGCTTCGCGTCTAGAGGACGCGGTCCGGGAAGTGCTCCATCACGTGCGTGCGGATAAACGACGGCATCCGCGACCGGTAGTCCTTCTCGTGTTCAAACAGCAGCCGTACGGCTCTTTCCCTGACCTCCGGGGAATAACGCTTCGCTTTGTTCATGCCCCAATCCTCTCAAGATCCGGAGCCTCCGGTAAACCCGGCGCGATTCAATTGCTGAATGCGAGCGACATATGCCAAGCATACCCTATCTGCCCAATTCTTCAGCAAATCCAGTTATTGCAACAACGTCTAGCAGCACCTCAAGCAGTACAAGAATTGCGGCTAAGGCGAACACCCCTATCAGCATCTGAGCGACAAGACGAATCTTCAGCATTCGTTTGGCTAGATTGATTCCTCTTACGGCCTTTAGCGCCTGCGCCAAGATTCCATACCAGGCTGAGAACGCCAATATTAGGAAGAACGATAGCAGCCAGTTCTCATCGAGAAGCATGATTGCATTCTTGTTCGAACTTGCTGTTACCTCAAAAAAGGACGCCACGAGACTTCCGAGCATCGCGCTCGCTGCGATGGATGAAACGTATATGGTTGCAGCAACCCCAAGAAATTTTGCGACGTGGCCAATAATTGCTCCAAGGTCTGAGCTGGCTCCTTCCGACCGAAAACTGTGGAATAGTCGACGCAATATTGCGCCCAAATTAGTAAGTAGGGACATTTTCACTCCTAGCCACGCTGCTAGCTGCCTATGCTGGCAAATCCCGCCTGCGACATCTATCTCTTAGCAGCTTCTTGAGAATAATGCGTATTTCACGTCAAAGTTACCACTGATTCCAGCGGAAAGTTACCGCTGATTTCACGCCAAAGTTACCACCTTGGAGCGTTCCGGCGCGGGTGAGGGATTGCGTACCCTGCTGCTTTTGCAACACGGGAGGGGGTCGGATGCCGAGGATGAGATTAACCATGCGTCGAGTTCGAGAAGTATTGCGTTTGAGGTGGGAGGTGGGGCTGAGCGTGCGGCAGACTGCGCGCGGTTGTAGTCTGGCTCACCCGACGGTGTTGAAGTATGAGCGCCGCGCGAAGGCGTGCGGGCTGTCGTGGCCGTTGCCGGCGGAATGGGACGATACGGAGTTGGAGCGGCGGCTTTGTCCCAGCCGCCATGCGATTCAAGCAACTTCAGAAGGTTTTTTGGTCAATAGCCGTCATCCCGCTGAAACCGATCCCGCACACTCGGATGCACCGAGGTTGGGATGTCTGGGTGTTCCAGACAACGCTCTTGCGCGGGCCGAAGGCGAAACGCCTTGACTCGCGACTTGTGGATACGGGCCAACGTACCGTCGGTCGTCGCACCAAGAACATGGTCTTCGAGATTGAGTCCTGCTTGCCTGGCTTCATGCAACATCCATCCAAGCGCCACGTCCGCGATACACGAGCCGTCAGAATCGGGTGGGTGACCGCCGCCGATGTCCCCGTGGCATCCCGCAAACCAGATCTGCTTCAGGTCAACACCAGGTCTTGGCTGCCAGAGTGTCGGAGTGAAGTCCGCTCGTCTTTCGTCAATGGCCAAGGCATGGCGCGCAGTGCCAATGTTGGAGCCCATGCGGTTGTCGTAGAACTCATCCTTTCCTTCAAACAGTCCCATAAGGCTGAATGGGATTCCCAATGCGCCGACGGTGTCCCAGACGCCGACAAAGTGAACGTCACGGCTGGCGTGGCTGTGGTTGTCACGAAAGTCTTGTGCCGCCGCGCCCTTGGGATGGTTCTTTTTTGACGGGCTTTTGTAGATTCTCCATGCGTTCGCAATGAGCCGGGCGCCGGCCCGCCTGATGATTCCGCAGTTGTTGATCAATCCGCAGATTGCCCGAACGGTATAGGCGCCGCGGCTGTAGCCAAAGAGGAAGATTCTGAATCGAGCCGGGTTTACCGGAGGCTCCGGATCTTGAAATGGAGTGCCCCGAGGATGGTGGACACCGCCGAGCCTCATTTTGAGGCCTGCTCAAAGGCCTCGGGGCTGACGCCGAAGAAGGCCTAATCGAGTCCGGCCTGCCCTACACCATCGTGCAGCCCATGCGCTACATGCAGCACCTGGCATTGATCTGGAACAAGGTGCTTGAGACGGGCATTCACGCGATGCCCTTCAACATCGATGTCCGCTTCAATGTCGCGGACCTCCGCGATCTCGCCGAAGCAACGGCCATCGTAGCCACCAACCCCGGACACCTCTACGCGACCTACGAGCTTGCCGGCCCAGAGGCCCTAAGCCAGCGCGATATGGCCGCCGTGATCAGCCGAGTGCTAGGCAGAGAGATTCGTGCCGCAGCCGTGAGCCTGGAGCAGGTGGAGAAGAACGCCCGCGCCGCCGGCGCCAACGACGATCGAATAACGCAAATGCTCACGATGAACAAGCACTACGACCAATTCGGGTTTCGCGGCAATCCCAATGTGCTGCGGTGGATACTGGGGCGTAAGCTCAACACATTCCAGGACTACGTAATAGAATTAGCCGCCGCAAGCGCGCAGGGATAGCGTTCGTGCACAATTAGCGTTAATTCCTTCACGTCCTTCCCAGCGCCGTCCCGACATTCGCTCTGCGCATTTCGATGTTACTTTTACCGGTTGATCATCCAGTCCAAGGTAATCTCATAGCAGTGGTCCAAGAAAGGCCAAAAACAAGCAGGAATGCGTGAAAAGCTGAATGCCATTATCGTGGAAAGCGAGACGCGGCGCGGCCTAATTATGCCGCGCATCGGAAAGGGTCACGCGGGTTTCCCCGGTGCAATATTCAGCCTACTGCAAGATCCCGGCGGTCCTGTCCACACGCCCCGTTCAGGTGCCCTAAGTTCGGGTCTTGTGGATATCGACAACGACGACCTAACAGCAAATTGGTGCAAAGCCCTTCTTGAGCGTTTAGAGATTCCGAAGTCCGCCGCGACTCCTTGGAACGCTCTTGGCGCCTACAATGAACGTCCGACCGTAAAGGCCATCAATGAGAATGTGCCACTCTGCCAGAAACTGCTCGACATTTCGGTCCCCGCGGCGGTTGTCGCCCAAGGGCAGTGGGCTCACAAGATCGCGGAAAGTCTTCGTTTTGCCGGCCCGATTTTCTGCGTCCCCCACCCAAGCCCCCGCGGACGTATGCGTCGCAACGCAGCGAATGAGATTGAAGCTGCCTTCCGTGCCGCGTGGCTCTCACGCGGTCACAATAATCTGATCAAGTATTGTGTGAGTCAATGAGGAGACAATTCTGGTGAACGATTGGAAAACAGCTTGGCTGCGCCAAATGTGGGACGAAGCCAGAGATGCGTGAGTCAGGTCTTCTGTATTGTCCAAAGTGTAGAGCCCACGGAGAGCTTAGTTTCGACTCTGAGATAATCCAGCAGGATCATGTGATGCGAGCAATTGAGGCCTCTTTGAACAACAACAATATGGATGTCACAATTAATCCGGCACCTACAACTATACCCAGATTTGTATTGACATGAATTCAAAGATGGCGAGCAATCACCAACATCTCCAGCGCCTTTTGCAAGCCGGCGCGAATTCCACTTAGTGGTGGCGAGCGGCATATTCGACAATGCACACTGGCTCATCCCAAGCCTAGTGGCGCTGGCCGTTCTGGTCTCTTCCGACAGGTCTTCGACGGATGAAATGAGAAGGAGGGGTTCGTGTCGAGGTTGAGCAACCTGCTCCGCCAGGTGGAGACGCTGGACCCACAGCTTGGCATCGACCTTAAGCAGGAAGTGGAGGCGCTGTCTGGACGGCGCGCCTTCGGGCTAAACTTCGAGCGTCACATCCCCGAAACGGTAGAGCTACCGAAACGGTTGCTGCGCAGGGGAGACAAGGTCAGGTTCTTGCCGGAGCGCGGCGAGAAGCCGAGCAGCATCGACCGCCGGTTGTGGCGGGTTGCCCGGATTCGCCAGACCGACGAGGGACGGGTTGCCGACCTGGTCCGGCACCAGGCGGAAGCAGAGCACCAGTCCGCGAGTCGCGCCGTTGACGACCTAGTCGTGGTGGCCGAGTTCCGCGATCCGATCTACCCAGGGCTCGTGTCTACCGGCAAGGTTGAGCGAGGCGGCGGCCGACCGTTCCACGCGGTGATCAACGCCGAGAACTTCCACGCGCTCCAGGTTCTGCTCTACACCCACGAGGGCAAAGTCGACGCGATCTACGTCGATCCCCCCTACAACACTGGCGCACGGGACTGGAGGTACAACAACGACTATGTCGACGGCGACGACGCCTACCGCCACTCCAAGTGGCTTGCGATGATGGATCGGCGCCTGAAGCTGGCAAAGCGGTTGCTCAAACCTGAAAGCTCCGTGTTGATCGTCGCAATCGACGAGCGGGAAGTCCACCGCCTTGCCTTACTCCTCGAACAGACATTCCAGGATGCCGACATTCAGATGGTTACCAGCGTCATCAGCGCCAAGGGCGTAGTCCGCCCAGGAAAGTTCTCACGGGTCGAAGAGCATCTCTTCGTGGTGACGGTCGGCGCCGCAACCGCCCGTCCGTGGTTCCGCAACATGCTCGATCCCTTCAAGGGCGACAAGGGCCCGACGGCGGGGCTCGAGTGGCTCGGCCTGCGCCGCCGCGAGCCGACCAGCCGACGCGGCCAGCGGCCGCACCAGTTCTATCCTATCTTCGTGGAAATCCAATCCAACACGATCCATTCCATTGGCGAACCCCTGGAAGACGATGTCGATAGACACTCTGTGATTGCCCCGGAGGGCACACGCGCCGTTTGGCCGCTCAAGCCCGACGGGACGGAGATGCTTTGGGGGCTGACGCCAGGCGTGCTGCGCCGGAACTGGCGCGACGGATTCGTCCGAGTCAGCAGGAAGGGAACGGTCCAGTACCTTCAAACGGGCACAATCGCGGACATCGCCGACGGGACCATTACGGTCACCGGTCGAGCCAAGGACGGTTCCGTCCTTGGCTCTAAGCCCGTCGACGATGACACCCCAACGCCGAAGCGTGTATGGAACGTACCTTCGCATAACGCCGAAAAGGGCGGCACCCGAATTCTGTCGAAGTTGATTCCGGGGCGACGCTTCCCCTACCCCAAATCACTGTACGCTGTCGAGGACATTCTGCGGTTCTTCCTTGCAGGCACGGCGGATGCTATCGTCATCGACTTTTTTGCGGGATCCGGGACGACAGCGCACGCCGTCATGCGCCTTAACCTGCTGGACAAAGGCCGCCGCCAATGCATCTGCATCACAAATAACGAAGTGTCCCCGGACGAAGAAGACGAACTCCGCGGACAAGGGCTCCGGCCCGGGGATCCCGAGTGGGAGCGTCGAGGTATATGTGAGTACATCACTAAGCCACGACTTGAGGCAGCGATGACGGGGGTCACTCCCAACGGAGAGCCGATCGAAGGAAGGTACGAATACACCAACGAGTTCCCCTTCGCGGACGGGTTGGACGAGAACGTAGAGTTCTTCACCATGATCTACGAGGCACCGCGACCAGTGGCGCATAGTCGGGCTTTCGAAGCGATCGCGCCGTTGCTGTGGCTCAGGGCCGGGTCGCTTGGACGCCGGATTGAGAAGGCAAGGCACGACTTTGAGGAAGCGGACACATACGCAGTGCTGTTCGACCTCGACGCCTCGAAGGACTTCCTCGCGGCTGTTGGCGAGGCCGAATCAGTGCGCTTTGCGTTCATCATCACCGACGACGACCGGGGATTCCAGATGGTGTGCGGCGAACTGCCCGCACGGGTGGAAGCCGTGCGCCTCTACGAGTCGTACCTCACCAACTTCACGATCAATACAGGGCGACAGTAGCCGTGCGGTACGCGCTGAAGGACTACCAAAACCAAGCCGTCGCCGACGTACTGGCCCACCTCGCGCGGGCCCGAGATGACTGGCATCGTTGGGAATCACCAGTAGCTTTCTCGCTCACGGCGACTACCGGCGCCGGCAAGACGGTAATGGCGGCGGCGGTAATCGAGGCACTGTTCGATGGCAACCCAGACTACGAATTCGATTCCGATCCCGGCGCGGTGGTGCTGTGGTTCACCGACGACCCGTCGCTCAATGAGCAGACCCGGTTCCGCCTGCTGGACGCCGCCGATCGGATCGCCCACTCGCGTTTGGTGGTGATCGAGAACACCTTCAACCAAGAGAAGCTCGAACAGGGCAAGGTCTATTTCCTCAATGCTCAGAAGCTGGGGAAGAAGTCACTCCTGGTCAGGGGAGCACCTGAGAGCTCCCAGGAGAGAGTCCAGCATGACCTGCCGATGCCGGACGCGAGGACGTTCACGATGTGGGACACGCTGGCGAACACGGTCGCCGACGAGCACCTCACCCTATACCTCATCCTCGATGAGGCCCACCGGGGCATGAAGCCACCGAGCAAAGGCGATCGGGCCGAGAAGGCCACTATCGTGCAGCGGCTGGTCAACGGTGCAAACGGCGTCCCGCCGGTGCCGATCGTGTGGGGGATCTCCGCCACGGTAGAGCGCTTCAACGACGCCATGGCGAAGGCCCAAAACCGGACCAGCTACCCGCCCGTTGTGGTTGACCCGGCACGGGTGCAGGAATCGGGATTGCTCAAGGACGACATCCGGCTCGACTTCCCCGCCGAGTCTGGCCGGTTCGACACTGTCCTGCTGGCCCGCGCCACCAGGAAGGCGAAGCAAGCCACCGAGCTCTGGCGTGCCTACGCACAGCGGGAGGGCACAGTCACGGAGCTCGTGGTGCCACTCCTGGTCGTGCAAGTGCCAAACAAGCCATCGGACGTACTCCTCCTGTCGGCGTTAGACACAATTCGCGAGACTTGGCCAGAGCTCGAACTGGACGCGATGGCGCACGTGTTCGGCGATCATTCCTCAATCGAGCTTGGAGGGTTCACGGTTCCTCACGTGGCCCCCGAGACGGTGCAGGACCGCGCCCACATCCGCGTGCTGTTCGCCAAGGACGCGATCTCAACCGGCTGGGACTGCCCCCGTGCTGAGGTGCTGGTGTCGTTCCGTCCCGCCAAGGACGATACCCATATCACCCAGCTCCTTGGCCGGATGGTTCGCACGCCGCTGGCTCGGCGGGTACCCGGCAACGATCTGCTGAACTCGGTCGAGTGCGTGCTGCCGCACTTCGATCGAGGCACCGCCGCCAGGGTCGCAAGGAACATGCTCGGCGACCGCGAGCGCGATCAGGACGGCACCGGGGGCGGGGCCGGGCGCCGCGTGCTCCTCGCCCCGGTCGACATGGACGTCAACCAGACGATCCCCGAGGCTGTGTGGGAGGCGTTCGGCGCGTTGCCGTCGCAGACCTTGCCGCGCAAGGCCGCGCGCCCGGTACGGAGATTGCCGGCGCTTGCTCAGGCACTGTCGCGAGACGGTTTGAAGGCGGATGCGCGCAAAGACGCTTATCAAGAGCTTTTCGCCAAGCTCGACGGCCTGTTGGTTCAGCACAGGAAGAGAGTCGCAACCGCCAGTATAGGGATCCTCCAGGTCGAGGGCGAGAGCCTAGTGGTGCGCGTCGTCGGGGGTGAAGTTCGCGATCAAAAGACATTCGTGGAAGCCGCCGACGAGCTCTCCGTCGAGGCCGACTTCAAGACCGCCTGTCGAGTGTTCACGGCTGACCTCGCCCGTAAGTACGCTGACCACCTCGCGAAGGAGGACGAGGTCGAGGACGACGATGGTCTTTTTGACGCCCACGTCAAGGTGGCCGCCTTGGCGCAGGTCGAGGGAATATCAGATGAGCTCGATCGGGAAGCCGACGAAATTGCCAAAAAGTGGTTTATCAAGTACCGGGTTGAAATCAAGGGGCTGACAGACCAACGTCGTGCCATCTACGATGAGATCAAGGGCATGTCTCCCGAGCCCCAGGTAATCGACATCAAGCAGCCCCGCGTGCGCACCGAGGAAACCGAGAACGCAGACGGCAAGAAATTGGAGACCCGGGCCGGACACCTCATGTCCGACGGTGACGGCAACTTTCCCATCGGCTCGTTGAACCGGTGGGAGATCGATGTCCTTGACAAGGAGATAGGCCGCTCGAATTTCCAAGCATGGTACCGAAACCCTTCACGGCCGGTAGGCGATGCCCTTGCGATCGCCTACCGGAACGCTCAGGGTCACTGGCACCGGATGTGCCCCGACTTCCTCTTTTTCCATGGCGACAGTAAAGACATAAAGGTCTCAATTGTCGACCCCCACGGCCACCACCTCGCCGACGCGCTTCCCAAGCTGCGCGGGTTAGCCAATTTCGCCGCTAAGCACGGCGAGTACTTCCATCGCATCGAATCGGTCGCGCAGATGAGGGATGGCACCCTGCGTGTCCTGGACCTCACCGAGACGCACATCCGAAAGGCCATCGCAGTGGCTGAGGACACCCAAGCCCTCTACCTCGGTGACGATGCCAACGACTACTAGTGTCGTGTCTTGAACAGAGCCGGCATGTGAATTGACCTGCAACCCGAAACTTGAACCATCTGAGATTAGAAACTCTTAGGTTTTTGACTTGCCCCCAACCTTGGGCCAAGGGGGAAGCGTTTTCTGACAAACTCTGATCCAAGAAGGAGGATGTTAGATGAATTTACCGGCCCGTTCGACGAAACCACCAATTACTGCTCCTGGCTCAACGGGCGCGCAAACTGGATTACAGAGATGACGCTATCCCCGCTGATCTTCGCTTCTCTCCAAGATCATGCCGTCCCAATTCACAAGAATCACGTCCAGCGGCTGGCGCGCAATCCGCGCACTCTCGACCTCTATCTCTGGCTTGTGTACTTTATCTACACCATTCGGCCTGGACAGACCGCCCAGACAACGCTCGATCAGGCCCGCCGCATTCCTGCGCGCGCCCAGCGACTTCGGCACTGGCGAACCCAGCGCAAACGTCGCCTCCACGCCATTGGAGGCGTGTTCCCAGACTTGCACGTTGAGTTACTGGAGAATGACAGCATCCTACTTCACCAATGCCCGTCGCCCATTCCCTCCCGTAGGCCGTGAGGAACGGTGGGGACTTATTTAACGCTTCAGAATACGAGCTTTGTTTTTTCCACCCCTTCGGTTGTTGTCAGTCTGCCAAACCTGCGAGGCCCAGGGAAGGCGAAGCGAGGGCAGGAGGCCCGGCCCCCTCAAAATTGCTCGCATGCGCGTCTGGCTGTTGTTGTTGCCGCTGGGTGCACGATGAAGCGCGAGACGCTGCAAGAGAATAGCAGTTATTGCTTTCTAATCCGCCGCGTCCCACATCCAAGCGGCGTCATGTTCTGCCCGCACCGTCATGTTGAGGACATGTGCCATCAATAGTTTCGGGTTACTATCGGATGCGGCCACATCCCCTTCAGCAAGGTCTATGTGCGTCAGCGCCACACGTAGGAAGCATTGATGACGCGAAATGAACTTGCTCGATCCTGTGCCTGCTAGAGACGGCGCACCCGGCGCTTGTTGCATGCCAGCCCGCGCTCTAGCACGTTTTCACCTGAAGGATAGAGGTGGGTTGCGAGCGGTGCGTACAGTTGAACGGGGACATTCATCGGCGGGACTCGTGGTTCGAGTCCGATGGGATGAGTAGTATGGTTTCTCTACCAATCCTCACCGAATTGAGGGTGAATGAGTACGAGTTGTTTCCGGGCGACCCCCAAGGGAGTGGGATCACGTGGTCATTCCGTCCAGGCGCTACCGTAATCGCAGGGATTAACGGTATTGGTAAGACGACCCTCCTTTCGATGATCCTGCGAGCGTTTACTGGGCCTTTTGATCTGACTGGGGATGGCGGTTCAGGGTCGCTTAGTGTTGTCCTCCCCGATAAACCGGTGCGCCTTAGACCGCAAAATCGGCGCCTCTTCCAACGGCGGGTGGCCGATGGCGCCGAGAATGCAAAGGTCATACTTTCGGCGACCATCGGTAAGACCGCGATCACTATTTCGCGCCGACTGAATAACTTGTCTCTGGACGGGCTTATTTTCAACGATAAGCCGGTTGAGTTGCCAGACAAGGCGGACGAACGCGAACATGAGTTCCAGTCGAGATTGACCCAACTCATCGGACTAGGCAGCTTCGTGGATGTCCTCCTCGTGCTCCATCATGTCATCCTGTTCTACGAAAATCGACCGGGAGCCCTTTGGGATCCCAATGCGCAACGCCAGCTACTTAGGGCTCTTTGTCTGAACCAAGAGGATGCCTCGCGCGTGGTCACGCTTGAGCGCGAGTTGCAGAGCGCCGACAGTCAGGCTCGCAACGTACATGCTCGAATCACGTCAACGGATAGACGCTGGCGCGAGGCGCTGCAGCAAGAGGCGGAAGAGGAAAGAGTTCTCGCGGAACTCTCGGCGGAACAACAGATACTCGACGCGGAACTGCTCGAAGCTTCCCGCCTTGAGACAGTGTTACAACAACTTGATGAAGATCGAAGGGATGCCAGGCTCGCCTACGAACGTGCCAGAATTGCCCGGGAGCACGCTGATGGTGCGATTGAACGTTTCAAGTATACCGGGCTTCTCAGGTTATTTCCGAGTTTGGACGAGACCGCCAGCCTAGCCTTGTCGCGGATTATGACGGATGGACGCTGCTTAGTGTGCAATTCTCCTGCAATTGTGAAGCAACGTGAACTGGAACGACAGATCGCCCAGGGTATTTGTCCGGTTTGTGGAGCAGAACCCGATTCTCGGGACAACCTAGTCGCGCCACACGAGTTCGATCAAGCTAGGCTGGAGCAGGAACGCAAACACCTAGCAGTCGCGAAGCGCGAAGAGGAGACGCAGCTAAAGCAGCTGCACAACACAATTGATCAGTTTGAGCAAACAATTTTGCAGCTGGATATCGTCCGCCAGTCGATCCAAGAACGCAAGGAAAAGAATCAACTGCTGCGGAGTCGCCTACCCGACAGTGTCACTAGCAAGGAATATGAGATTGAGTTGAATCGCCTGCGTAGCGAGCATAGTGAGTGGCAGGACGAGCGGCGTGTCCATCTTCAGCAGCTCCGATCCCTTTTCGCCGAAAGAAGGGATACGATCACCGCAAAGTCGACCGAACTAGTTCGTGCCTTCGCCGAGTTAATTGAGATTCTGCTCGTTGAAAAGGTTCGTCTTGTGCAAGTGAGCGCCGAGCCCCGCTACATGCAGGCGCCGGGAGAAGCAGGAGACCGCGTGCAAGTCCCAGCGTATGCGGCAGAAATGGCATCGGCCGCACGTCCAACACTCACACGACGCACGTATCCGAGCGAGGTTTCCGAATCGCAGCGCGAACTCATCGATCTGGCCTTCAGGTTGGCTCTTGTGGGGGTGTTCGGAGGCTCGTGCACATTTGTGATGGAAACACCGGAAGCGAGCTTGGATGGTGTCGCAATGGAGCGCGTTGGCCAGGCGCTCGCGACATTCGCTCAAAGGGACAGCAACAGGCTTGTGGTGACAAGCAACCTGACCAATGCGGGTTTGATCACGGCCTTGTTCGACGGTACCGATCTTGAATCAGACCCTGCCTCGCGGCTGGAACGAGTGTTGAACCTGCTGAAGATCGCCGCGCCGAACCGCGCGTTGCTACATGACCGGGAGCGCTACGACAAGCTCCTGGAGGAAGCCGTTTGGGGAGCCAACTAGTGAGTGTTCCCGTTGTAGAAAAGGAACTTGCAGAGCGCCACTTGACTAAGCTCAAGCAAAGATGCCGCGTGCTTTTGTTGCTAGACGCGGCGGAACAGATCGGAATTACACCGCTGCCGTCTGCCCAATTCCATGCGTTCGCATATCTTGCTGACGTGCTAAGCCCCGTTTGGGAGCTTGTTCCGTTCGATGGCAAGATTTACAAGTCGGACGGAGGGCCGCACTACCCAGATCTGCAGGAGGAGCTCGACAGTCTGGTCGTTCTAGGATTGGTTCAGGTCAGTGACTTACATTATGAGGTTGTTAGGGACGATGGAGGCGCTCGGATATCCGGCTCGTATGGATTGAATTTCTCCTCGGAACATCTGGAGACGATATTGGCTGCCCTAGGTGCCCGGTCGTCGGAAGAGGCCATCGACTCCGACGATTGTAGTGTTCATGCTTATCTCGTCGAACTCGCGGGCGCGTTAGCGACTCTAGCCGAAGATCAGATCGAATCTGCAACTTGTGTAGACATAACGTATCGGACCAACGCGGAACTTTATAACGTCGTGGATTTTGCAAACTGGGTAGATGACGCATGGGTGGCGAACCCGAGTTGGCAAGCGGCTGAGCGCTTTCAAGCGTTCCTTCCCGACGAATCCAAGTTGATGCCAGGAGAGAAGCTGTATTTGTATGCGGCATACCTCGGACGGGCGATGCATGGCAACTGAAGGCTCGAACGAGATACTGGGTGTCGAGGATCAGCAACTTGCCGCCGTTGCTGGCCTCCTGCCGGCGTTGCCCAACATCCGCGCAGGAAGGGCTGACCGCTTCGCGCAAGCCGTTCGCACCTTGGTTGAGAGACGTGCTCAACAGGACTGGCCCAATGAAAGCCACGAGGACTTCGGCGTCTTTGTCATGGTGGAGTATCCACGGCAAGTAGGCGAAGAACACGAGGGCATTCCGTTTGCCGATCCTATGGCGCAACGAACTCCGTTGCTGGGATACCTGTTTTTTTCAAATTCTGATGCATCAGCCGGCCGATTAATCGAGATTCCAACTGAGGCGAATGCAATCCTTGAGTGGCTTGGGGACCAAGGGTTGGGCGATTGCCCGATTGTGACGGTTTATAGGCAGGCCAAAGAAATGGTTACACGTCGTGAGGGTGCCAATGCTCTGGCAAGTTATGACGTCATTCGTGACCAGGAGCCGGCGGCCACACTGCCAGAATTGATGGAGGCGCTCAGGTACTATCACCAGAGACGCGTGCTCACTCCGACGAGTTGTCCGCGTGGAGTATGGGAGGGAAGTTCCGCTGATCGGTATATCCCCGGCCCGAACCCGGAAAAAAGCATCCAGTCCGATCTTGAGACCGCGCTCAACTTTTGGTTTCGCGGCGTGGTCAAGGCGGAGAGTGAGGACAAGACGAATATTGGGCGTATCGACGTGCGTTTGCTCAAACGAAGCGAGGATACGGGGCTTGGATATTGGGTAATCTTGGAACTAAAGGTTATTAAGTCATTCACCAACGTCTCGATAGGAGCTACTCCATCAACCATAAGCGATTCGACCAACATTGATGGAATTATCAAAGGCGTCCGCCAGGCGGCGGCATATAGGGAGAATCGCGAAGCCGAAGAGGGGCTGCTTGAGATCTACGACCTTCGGCAAGACAAGCGGGAGGACTTGACGCAACGAGAGAGCGTATCGATCACCCTAGAAGAATACACCCCACCTCCAGAGATTCATGTATGGCCCGTTTTTGGCCGGGCAGAGGACGCGCGCAACGCGGGCTTTACTGGGGCCTAACGCTTTTCCAAAACAAGGAGCATCTCCTTGAGTTCGTGACGGCCTCCTTGTTGGGGCGATGATCGCATTGATCGAGAGGGTTCCAGGGCGATCACTTCGAATCCAATAGGTTGTGTGATCTCGGCGAGGATCCTCGCCACAGGGACATCAACTCCGGCGTACCGGCTGTCGCCTAGCACCATGTATACCCGGCCACGATCTCGCAAACAAGTCCAGAGGTCGGTTATGACGCTGACCAGGTCCGCCGCATAGGCACCGATCATTTCCGGAATATGGCGATTCCACAACTTAGCCCGTACTTGGCGGAGGGCATCAATGGTGCTTGTCAATGACGCGCTGCACACACTGGCGCTGTCGAAGTTCCGCAGCAATTGAACGTGGCTGCGCAGCGTGGCGTGACGCAGCTGTGTGTTTGCCCTGGCGCCATTAAGGTAGCCGAGAGCCCATAGCTCGACATTGTAAACGTCGGTGTAGTCAAAGGAGTTGGGATACGGCGGAGAGAAGACGGCTAGATCGTGGGGACCAATCTTGCGCGCCAACATTCGGGCATCGCCGCGTAGCAACGTGTAGTCGAGACATTGCCGTGAAGCAAACCGGCGAAGGTCGTGGAAGGCCTGGAGGGCACCATTTCGGAACATTTCGTCAACGAATTCAGGCCCGCGCTCGCGTTGGCGCCATCCCTGCCGATAGCGCCGGCCCTTGCCGCTGACGACCACATTGCTTGCGGGTATTGCGGCGGAAGCCAATACGACGCGAAAGAGTCTCTTGCAAGCTCTGTCTTGAACTCGTTCGATTGCGGTGCGATAGGCGAGAATGCGGCGCGCCACTGCCCTAGAGAAGATGTATCGTCCGTTCTGGCCGGGCTCGACAAAGGTAGGTGGTGCTCCCGGAAAGGCAGGATGCTTCGGTCCGCCATCACAAGCCACATGTTTGATCACGCGACCGAAAGCCTTGGCGGCGACATTGAAGTCAAGGGAGGAAATCTTGGCCTCGATCAGATCCGCCAAGTATGGATTGACTTCGATTGTGGTTGGCTTGACTCCAAAGAACTGGGCTGCCAGTGCAGTAGTGCCCGACCCCCCGAAGGGATCCGCAATATCTCGAACCTTGCCGGAGGTTTCGCAAAGTGCCCGTTCGACGATCTCGGGAGCGAACGCCTCCTTAAAGCGCCGCCATGTCTGAAATGGCAAGGGGGCTGTCCCAGAGTTCGTTCCCATTGACGGTATTGATCGATCACCCGTCCAGTCGCGGAACCGAACATGGATCCCATCGGGTTCCGCCATTGCTGCTGTGTCAGTTGAAGGGTTCAGTCCCAACACTTGATGTTTCTGCCAAGAAAGGATGCTCTCTATTATATGTTAATATGTTATTCTTCTCTACATGAGTGGGGACATCCTTCTTCCCGAACTCGCGAAGAAACTGCGCGCGGTCAAGCGCCGAGGTTTGGCAACTCAGCTCGAAATAGAGCGGGTTACCGGTGTAAATCAGGCTACTATTTCTCGGGTGTTAAACGGTCAAAGGCATCATGTAACCGAACGTATTGTGCGGCTGGATAAATATGTGAATATGTTATTACAGGGTCATAAACTCTCGACAGAGATTCAAGAGGCAGCGCGGGATTTCCTTGGTTTGGGGGGTTCGGAAGCCGAACTGGTTGCATCGATCGAGCACTCAGCGAAGCTTGTTTCCGGAAGATTGCTATAAGGGAAATCCGCGCCCAAGGCGATTGGCCTTGGTGTCCAACTTCAGGGGGTCACTCTATGTGCCGAAGTAAGAATCCCCACTTTATTGGAATTCCTGGGTCATTGTGAGACCCTTTGTTTGGGTGGCCGTCCACGCCGTGTTCTGGGATTTACGGGCGCTGAGATGGGCGGCAGTCTCAAGTTCCCCGGAACCAGCTTCAGCCACACCCGGCGAAGCCGCTTAACCTGACCGTTCCCCTCGACCCGAGCCACCCTTGACGTGGGAGGATCAGCATATCGGGCCACTTTCTGGGCGAACACCGAGGGTGGGATTTTGCCCACGGATCGATGAGGCCGGGTCTCGTTGTACTCTCGCCGCCAAGCTTGCAATTTCTCCTTGGCATCCGTCAAATCGTCGAACCAGTGCACATTCAGACATTCGTCCCTCAGACTGCCGTTGAACGATTCGATGAAGGCATTGTCCGTGGGCTTTCCGGGCCTTGAGAACTCCAACACCACGCCGTTGGCATAAGCCCACAGATCGACCAGCCGGCCGACAAACTCACAGCCGCTGTCGCAGTAAATCCGCTTGGGCGTACCGCGTTTGCCGGCGATCCGACTGAGCACGCGGACCACATCGGCGCTTCGTAAGCTCTTGCTCGGCTCGATGGCCAGACATTCCCTCGTGAAGACATCCATCACGGTTAATGCTCGAAAGCGCTGGCCATCGGTGGTCTGATCACTGACGAAGTCCATCGACCAGGCTACGTTCGGCGCCCGAGGCTTGGTGCGTGGCGGCTGCCGGCTTGCCGCCGTGACGTGCCGCCTGGGCCGTCGTGCCCTCAACTGAAGCCCTTCCTCACAATACAAGCGATGGACGCGCTTCTTGTTGACGTGGATACCCTGGCGCTTGAGCAGGATGTGAATGCGCTTGTAACCGTAGCGGATCCGGCTGAGCGCCAGATCCCTAATGCGCTGCCGCAGCGCCTCCTGAGAAGGCCGGGTCGATCGATACTGAAACCGTACTGCGAGGCGTGCTGGTTACTTCACAGCCACGCCGCTCGCTCACCGAGTAGCGCCCAGCCAGATAGCGCACCGCCGTGCGGCGTTGCGATGCGCCTACCATTTTTTTGAGGCGATGTCCTGCAGCATCACCTTGTCGAGGCTCAAATCCGCCACCAGACGCTTGAGCTTGGCGTTCTCCTCGCGAAGCTGCTTCAGCTCGCGGACCTCGGACGCCTCAAGACCCCCATACTGCTTCTTCCAGCGATAAAAGGTCTGCTCCGCGATCCCCAGCTTACGGGCAATGTCCGCCGCCGAGACCCCCAGATCGTGCTGCCGGACCGCCGCTACGATCTGTTCTACCGAGTAGCGCTTGCGCTTCATCCGACATCCTCCTCCCTTGTCTGGAGTTTGTCAGAAATCGCATCCGAAGTGGCTCAGTTCTAGGGGGTACCGTCAAAAGCGTAAGGTCAGATTTCGAGCGAAAGCTAGAGCGATGACCTAAACGAATGGCCGTTCGCTTGCCCGGATATCTAGTCGCTCAAACAACTTGCCACAGAAATTGTTCGACGGATCTTTCTCCAATCCCCGCAACGTGTAAGTCTTGGCTGTTTCTTCATCACCTAGATGCATGTAGACCCATGCAAGCCGTGACAAATCTGTCGCAGTCGCTTCAGCCACCCTCTGTGACATGGCAGCAGCCAATTCCCGGGCCAATATGCGCTTGTCCTCGGGCTCTATCGTGAAGCCGAAAGTGGCCAAACGTGAATTAAATCTATTCGCCGCGTTGCTTATCTCAAAGAAGTCTAGACCCTTCACACGCACTAGGCCCAAAATTGCATTGAGCTCAGCCCGTCCGTCGTTAGCGGCTTCCGACAAGTCGGCTAGATGCTTCCAGGCAAAGACTAATCCCTCATGCTTCTGGAGGGAATCAGCCTCCTCTTCGAGAGACACGACGTATTCCTTAATGCAGCGCATAGCCTTCCGAACCCAAGACGCCGGTTTGTTCTCTTCATACAAGGAAGCAATATTGACCCAAAACCGAGGAACCTGCCGTGCAAGGTATTCCAAGATAGGAATCGCATCATCGAGTGAGTACTGTCCAGAATCGATGTCCTTGCTGATGCTCTTGAGGTATTTCCCCAGCTTGGGCTCAAGGCCTTTTCTAACACCCGTCTCCCCACCGGGTCCAAACTTGCGGAGGAATTCGATATCCGCCTCAATTGTGCTTCTTCGTGAGCTAACTGTAAGCTTGCGCTTTGCAAACATTTGTGCAGTGATAGGAACCGAGACGAAGATGTGATGGCCAATATCAGATTCTGAAGTTTCTATCAAAGAGTTTCTTGCTAGCTCATCTACCGCCGCATCTACATCAATTATTTCGCTCGAACGAAGCATGGCAGCATGGATTGCCACAAGCGGTACAGTCGAATTCCAATTACTTAGTGTCAAGAAAATTCTTTGACTAGCGGCAGACAAACCCGCAAAAGTCCTCTCAAATAATGCCGGCAATATTTCGTCCCGTGTTGCAAGAACTCGTTTCACCTTCTTGGCAGGTTTTCCACGTTCCAACGCACCAAGAAGCATCTTTATTACGTAGGGATGGCCGCCGGATTCCTCGTACAATTCTTGCCGGTATTGCGACTTGATCGAATCGAATACGCCAAGTCTCTTAGAGACGGTATCAATCAACTTATTGCATTCGGATTCAGTCATGCCGCCAACATTTAGCGGATAGTCGGCCTTGAAGTGCCGGGTGCGAGTTGTAATTAGGATTTTGTTCGGATTTCGAATGTTTGCATCAAGCCATTCATAGGTATCCCCTCGATCTGACACGGTCTCAAAGTTATCAAAAACGAAGAGTGTTGTTGTTTCAGAATCGCGACCAAGCGCGTGCTGAAGGCTGCGTACGGCGAGAGCCTGATTTTGCTGTTCTGAGCCTATCAATTCGGAGAAGAGTCGGGCGAAATCCGGTATTCGAAGTACATCAGGCCTTACTTGCTTTGGTCCCTCAGCTAGGAGATCAATATCTCTAGCGCTAAACCAGATGATCAAATCAAACCTGCGGAATTGGGCGATCTTTTGAATCGATGCCAAACTTAATGCAGTCTTACCGATGCCCCCTCTTCCTACCAACGTAACGATCGGGTGTCTGTCTTCCTGAAGGAGTGAAACTAGTCGTGTCTCAAGTTGCTCTCGGGTTACGTAATCTACTGGTGGTCTGGGTGCGTTTGTAAGACTCTCGCCTAGAACCTGGAGTTCCCGTTCCCCGTGGGTTTCGCTCTGTGGGAGGCGATCTGCGGGTCCTCGGAAGGGGGTGCTGTCGCCTCGAACAATATCGCCGGTCAGATAGGAGAGCATGTCATAACTCTCCTCCGTATAGCTTCCATTAGCCACGAAGACATCCGTCGTTGTGTCATTAGCCCTTATTAGGTCCAACTGGACAAGATCCTCTTCGAAAAACAGGTACACACCGTCAGATAACCGCTCAGTGTTCGAACTCTTGAGATAGTCGAACGGTGCTGTTTCGTTAAGGACTGGCGAAACTCGATATTTCCCGGATAGATTTTGATGGAGATTTGCCCAAGGTCTCTGAAGAAGAGCTAACTCTGAGGTCAGGCACCGAATCGATTCGTGCAGTGGTTCACAGATTGTTGAAATCTTAGGGCTGGGTAGCGCGCCATGCCCGCGAGTCTTATTGCGCAATTCGGCGAGCAAATGAAACCAAGTCTTACATTGAACTTTTGACGGCTGGCTGCCCTGATTTCCAACGAGTGTGTCAACGCATTCCTTCAGCGCACATACCGCTCTATGCTGCCAAGAATCTTTACCGACCTTTTCAAGTAACTGCCTGCGATCTGCTTGGGCGGACGATAGAAGGAAACTGGCTGGTGGTCCGGTCAGAATCACATCTAGGCTGTCTGCCCACTCCCCAATCCCATTAGCGCGAACAAGTTTGTGAAGCTGCTTGTACCTAGATCGATTTGTGTCGTCCTGGACGGCGGCGAGTAGGGCCAACACTGTTAACTTGGCCACTAACTCGCCAAAATAGAGGAGCGTGAAGCAAAAGGTTACATCTGACTCCTGCTTGTCTACTTCAACGCGATCCCACATTGATTCCAACAAAGACCATGCCACAGATTACTCCCCCTATTGCAAATCGAACACGCGCACCATCGTAGGACTTTGACCTAACGAAAACGGGAAAAATCCAGGTACCGGGCGCGTTTCTGTCTGCGCTTATTCTTGTTAGCGGCTTGAGGCTCAAACTTTAACCCGCCTCAACCAGTTTATTCAACTATCCCACCAACAAGATTGGCCTATCAAATTAGCTTTGACCTCGGTTCTGATTATTGGTCATTCATAGTTAGTGTCTGCCAGAAAACCCCTCTTTCTGGCGATAGGGCTGTGTAAATCAACAGTAATTGGGGTGTGGATCGCGCCTTGGTATCGGCGGCGGTGGCGTTTGACGTGCGACGAGGGGCCATCGGCCCCGAAGGCGAGCAATCGGCCCGGATTTGCGGTGTGCGGGCATGGAAGCCCGTTCCGGTCTCTCGACGGGCCGGGCGCGGCGATACCATGGCGGGATGCGGCCGCTCAGGCCGCGCGTCGTCGTCGCTTGCGCTCGCGCTGGCGCAGGAGCCGGCCCAGCCGATGCAGGTTGGCGGCCAGCACCGACAGCGCCACGGTGCGCGCGAACCCGTCGGCGCCACGGTGCGCGCGAACCCGTCGGCGCCACGGGTGCGCACGCGGTCCAGACCGCGGTGCTCAAGATGATTGATCGCCGACTCCACCGCCGGATGTTGCCGGCGCGCGGCCGCAAACGCCTCGTCCGACTCGCGTTCGCGCTCGGCCCGGTTCAGCCGTCCCTTGCGCGGCAGCACGTTCAAGTCGAGCAACTCGTCGAGACGGACGCGGTTCGCCGAGCTGTGAAAACCGCGATCGAAGCTGCACACCCGCAGGTCGGGGTGAAGGGCTTGCGTCTCCTCCACCATCGGCGCCGCCAAGTCCACATCGCCGCCCGCCCACAGGATCTTGTGGTGCAGGATGAACTGAAATTGGTCCTCCATCACGCACACCGGCACCCCCAGTTCCACCGGCGTGCCCGCCTTGCCCTTCGACACCCAACGCGTGTGCCCCTCGAAGATCGAAAACACCTTCTCCTCGTGCGGGATCGTCTCGCCCTTCAGCAAACGCCGCTCCACCTGGTCCATCTGCCGCCGAGCGTGGCCCACATAGCCCCGGATGGACGCCAATTCCGACTCCGAGACGCCTTTCGCCGCCAACGCCCCGAGCGTCCCCTCAACGCGCTCGACCAGCTCCCCGCAACGCGCCAGATACGCCTCCACCCGCTCCGGACGCCCCTTCGCCCGGCGCGTCGAGCGCACCCGGTGAAACAACGTGCGAACGCACCCGGACCAATGACGCCACTGACGCCAGCCGCCCACCTCGCGCTGCTTCGCCAACCGCGCCGTCTCCCGGATCAAACACCGCATCGCGTCCCACAACAGGTTCACGTCCGTCGGGTAATGCACGTCCGTCTCCACCGCGAACGAGTCACAGCGCCCGCGCAACGGCTCGCCAGGCTTTTTTCTGCCCACCGCATGACCGCTGGCCACCACCAACTGCCCCACCGCCGACAACAACTCCGGCGTCAGCAACGATACGTTGTCGATCAGCGTCTGTAACTCGTAGCGGCGGCCATCGGCGAAATCGCCATGCGCCAGCATCGCCCGCACCGTGCGGTGGTTGTTCGCCAGATCGTGCAAACGGTCGAAATCACAGCCCAGACCTTGCTTCAGCACGCCCAGCACCAGAATCCGCCAAAGGTCCATGCCCGGACGACCCACCTTGCGGTCGGTCCCCGGCCGGATGTGCCGCTCCAGCAGCGAAAACAACTCCTCGCGCCGATCCTTGTGCAGGTGCTGAAGCCCCTTCAGCACCGCCGGTATGTCGTCGCGGGACTTCGGGTCCAGCCAGATGTCCTCGATCGCAACTTGACCGAATTGAAACTGCCGCTTCTGCACTTCACGCATGCGTCATTCCTCGAAGATCGCCCCCAATCGGGCCAAACCAGCCCTATTTTCCCCGATTACCGCTCCAGAAGATATATCTTCGCCACCGAAAATCACCCTTTCACTCTATCTTTCAAATAGTTAGGGATTTTCGGGCAGACACTAATTAAGTTCGGCCCTTGCTTTCTGATGAGTCTGATGGGAATTAGCAATCTCGTGTCTGCGTGCGCATCTTTTGGCTTATTGCTGAGGTCAATCAGGAGCAATTGTCAATGGCAACCGAAAACGGCACACTTTTGGCAACTGAAAACGGCACACATTGGAAGGGGGCATTGGGTTGCTGACGTCCTGCGCTTGATCCGGGCTGGGCCGGTTGGATTGCACGCAGGCCGCGGAGCGGCTGGCATCATTGGTCGCCGGATTCCAGAAACTGCCGCAACCGCGCTCGGAGCGCTTCCTGATCCTTCATTTGGCACTCCCAGACGGTCAAGACGTGCCACCCGTCTTGATTGAGGGCGTTCCGCGACTGCGAATCCCTCTCACGGTTTCGACCGATCTTCTTTTCCCAGTAACGGCGGTTTGATTTCGGCATGCGCGCTCCCCGCGCACAATCGTGACCATGCCAGAAGCAGCCATGAATGAAGATCGCCATTCTTCTAGACGGAAAAACCAGGTCGGGTTTGCCGGGAAGGTCTTTCCGGTGGAGCCTGTAGCGGTAGCCCATGCCGTGAATCGTCCGGCGCGCGAGCATTTCGGGTTTTGTGTCGCGCGACTTAACTGCGCGCATGATGCGGCTGCGGTGTTCCCGCGTCTCGCTCATTTCTACCTGAGGATTTTCGTAGCGTTCGATACCTTTTGCTTCCTGCCGTCCCGCCGGACCGTCGTGGTCCTCACGGTATCGTTTTCTTCGTATCCCACTTCGAAGTCAATAAAGTTGATTTCGCCGTCATTACCGCCAAAGCAGCTATTGAATGCCGACAGGACTTCCACATCTTTGAGGTTCTGCGCTTGCGGGTCCGGATTGCTGCGGGGGTTGGGAATCGTAGCGGGCATTACGTAGATGCAAGGCGGCGGAAGCCGATAGCGCCCCACCTGCGTCACCCTGCTCTCATTCTGATGAATCTTTGGGCAGGGACGGCCAATTGTTCCGCAAACCATGTCCCAAATAATCACGCCGTCAACAACCTGTCCACCAGAAATAATCTCAGCGCTGAGACGGGTGTGAATTCCCGACCAGGCGTTGTGTCTGGGGTCGGCGCCCGGATTTGTGCAAACGCTCCAGATAACAAACTCACGCGCGTGTGGCGGACGCTCGAATATGGTTGTGTTGTTGCCGTCCAGGCAGCCCTTAAGTTCGATAACAGCTATCTTTCCGCTGTTCAAAGTCACCGCGTAATCGTGGCGGTTTGCTTCACCCGTTGACTCCCACTCGGCGATATAGCCGCCTTGCCGCATGTGATCAAGCACGTCACGAACAAATTCACGCTTGTCCCGCATGGTGGCGGAAAACTGCCCGCGAATTCGCTCAATCGCGCCCCGGAACAGACCGCTGTCGTAGAACTCCTGTTCGTCCAGTCCATGATTTCCAAGGGTATGGGAACGTGTTTTGAGCGTTTCAGCAAACTCAATGATCTTCTCGCGAAGAACTTGGTTTTGCTCGCACGGAATAACGCTCATGCAGCTTGCTTCATGCGGCTGTCCGAGTGACTCAACATGGGTTCAAATACGTGCTCTGCCAGATGACGCACAGCGGGAACTACAACGCCATCTCCCGTAAGGTGATATGCCTCGTTGTAATTCTCAGGAAGCCTGTACTCATCAGGCAGTCCCATAAGGCGCGCTGTTTCTCGGCTGGAAATAAGCCTCGACCGCACTTCCTCTCCGTTGACAACCATGACGAGCTGGCGGCTGGACCCGCCCGCGGGAGTGCGCAGGCAGCCGGCTATGCCGTCGAAACGAACCTCCGCACGCTGCGTTTTCAATCCATCCTGATCCATCCTCGTGCGCTTGTAGATCGTGCCCACCACCCGGCAGCCGGTCCTTCTTGCTTTCTCAACCTTGGAGAGATTCAGGTCGCTCATGATCGAAAGTAGCTTCTGGGTTTCTTTCGGCGTATGCCAAGCTACGCTTGCCGGATCATCTTCAATCAAATCCTCCAGCCGCGCTTTGCGTAGCCGCGGCTCGGGGAGGGGCCACCAAATCCAGTTGTCCTTCAGGTCGTCTGGCAAGTTGTAGTACACAGCTTGCAACCGGCGCGTGTACCAGATCGGCGACGAAGCAATGTCGTTCATGCCTGGCGCGAAATGCATATCGTCTCGCACCGCAATAATGAATAACCTTGGACGGGATTGAGGCAGAAAGAGCGCTGCATCCATGACTATGGCGCCGTAGCGGTATTGGACTTTCCTGAATGCGGAACAAATGGCGGAAAAATCGCTTCCGCCATTGGAAGATAGAGTGCCGCAAACGTTCTCCAGCGCGATTATTCGAGGCGCGCGATCCTCCCGCATCAGCGCTTTCATGAGGGTCCAAAACGGCCAGAATGTCCCCGAGCGATTACCCTGCAATCCAGCGCCGCTGCCGGCCAGCGACAAATCCTGACAGGGGAAGGAACCCCACACGAGATCGGCATACCCAGGCAAGTCCGACATCCTCACGCTGCGAACATCCCGGGTGTCCAGGACGTCGCCGCCCCAATTCCGGCGATACACGCGCCCTTTCTTCTCGTCAAAATCATTGGCGAACAGGCAGGACCACTTCGGCCCCAATCCCATGCGCACCATGCCGCCGCCGGCAAAAAATTCATAGAAACTAGCCATTTGCGTCTCCTCTTCCTTGATGTGTGATCGCAAGTTCATGAGCGAACGATGCTTTCGGCGCCCGGTGAATCCAGGGACCAAACAACACTTTGGCCGGGCATTCCGAAAGAGCGGAAGCTGGGGCCGCGAGCGTTTCGGAAGACGATCCGAGCGTCATTCTTGCGCTTACGCGGGGTTGGCTCATAAGGCGATTGCCTACTGGGGGGATTTTGCCGCGTTGCGGGCGCATGGTCAAGCGAATGTTCGGAGCTTGCCAGCAAAAAAAGACTGTCCGAATCTGAAACAAATGATCTGTCCGGTCTTGATACGCCACTATTTTGGAAATTGCACACAATCTCGTCCAGGACTGCATCGTCAATCGCGCTGCATCAGCGAATGAAACAACCTTCATCCATCCAATATGATTGCCAAAATGAACATGAAATCAATTGACTTCAGAGATCCGGAAGATTGTATTTTTTGGTTGGAAACTGCCTTGGAGAAGGAGACGGATAAGTACGCCAAGTCTCCAGTGATGCGGGATGGAGCTCATGATTACGTGAACGCCAACGGGTGGGGATATGTTGTCACGGCCTACTTTCTGACGAAATCGAGCGCCTGTTTCGGCGCCTGAAGGGATTCCGCCGGGTCTTCTCCCGCTTCGAGAAACTCGATGTCATCTTCCTCGGATTCATCCTCTTCGCACTCATCTTCGAGGCACTGCGTTAGTGTGAACAGGCCCTAATTGACAAGTGTCGCAAAGTGTTCGTGTTTCACCAAATTGTGCTATTGACACTATTCCGAGTACGCGTTATCTTCTCTAGCACTTCCTCCCCGTCGGACTTGCCGCAAGGCCCCGACGGGGTTATTTTTTACGCCTCAAGAGCCGGATCAAAAGCGCGCCGTTTCATTCTTTGACGGCCAAAACCTGTTCCATCATGCCAAAGCGGCGTTCGGACACAATCACCCAAACTTTGATCCGCAAAAGCTCAGTGATGCGGTTTGTAAGGCAAACGGCTGGATCAATTGCGGCGCTCGTTTCTATACAGGCATTCCCACCGCCGGAAGATCACCGATGTGGCATGGCTACTGGAAGAATCGTCTGTTGGCCATGAGGCGCAGCGGCATTGTTGTCACGTCCCGAACCCTTCATTACCGGAGTGAGCGAGTGGACTTGCCCGATGGTTCTACTCAAGACGTTTACGTCGCAAGGGAAAAGGGCGTCGATCTCCGGCTGGGCCTGGATGCAGTGCGTCTGGCGCGGGTGGGAAAGCTGGATGTGATCGTAATCTTTAGCCAGGATCAGGATCTTGTCGAGGTTGCGCGGGAAGTTCGTGATATTTCCCGTTCGGAGAGTCGGTGGCTAAAGGTAGTCTCCGCATTTCCGTCTGGGTCGAGAGCCACTGCTACGCGAGGCATCGACAAGACTGACTGGTTCAAGATGGATGAGACGTTCTACAACGCATGCCTCGATCCGCGGGACTATCGCCTGGTCACATAATCGAGCAGTGATTAGCCCGCCACGAAAGTTTGTTGTCCAGTTCGGCAGCAAATGAGTGGCGCCAACGAAATCGACGAACAACGGGCCGCCGCACCCGATGTTCGGTCATTGCGGCTTGTGAACCTGGCGTAGAGGGCTGCTGCGCCGATCACCGTAGCGTGTCGTTTGCACCCGGCGCTCAGTAAGCCGCCTCATAAATCCGCAACGCGTCCTGCTCATTAAGTTTTCGCGGATTGTTGACCAACAGGCGTTGCTGCAGCATGGCGTCGCGCGCGAGCATTGGCAGGCTGTCTTCGGGCACGTTCAGTTCGCGGAGCTTCGACGGCATCATCAGTCGGTCTACCAGCGCTTCGAAGTAGTCGGGCAGCGACTCCGAAACCGCGTCGTCGGTTGCACGCCCCTCACTTGTCCCTTGCATGATGATCCGGGCAAGCGTTGCGTACGAATCCGCTGACGTTTCGTAGTTGAACCGCAGTACGTGCGGCAGCACCAGCGAGTTGCTGAGGCCGTGCGGGATGTGGAAGTGGCCTCCCAGCGGATAGGCGAGCGCATGGACTGCGGCGACGGGCGCGTTTGCAAACGCTTGTCCGGCCAGAAGCGAGCCGAACAGCATGTCTGTGCGCGCGTGCAAGTCTTGTCCATCGTGTACGGCGGTTTCGATATTTGCCGACATCAATTCCAGCGCTTGCGTGGCCAGCATGTCCGAGTAGGGATTCTTGTGAATCGCCCTGGTGAAAGACTCGATCGCATGAACCATCGCGTTGATTCCGGTCGCGGCGGTTATGTGCGGCGGCAGGCCGACGGTGAGCTCAGGATCCAGCAGTGCGACGTCGGGCAGCAGTTGCGGCGACGAGATTGCCTTCGTGGTGGCCGGCCTGTTTCAGGGCGACGGCGATCACCAGCCGCGAATGGACTCATCCTGGTGGAAACGCGCTACAACTTCACCGGCATCATGCGGGCCTGGGAGCGCCCCTGGCTAGGCGTTGAAAGGCCCGACAAGACCCAGTTGCTTTGGAATGTCGAGGGCAAGAAGATCCACTCCGTGGACCGGATCCCGATTTCATCCACGAGCACCTGCTAAGCAAGCACAGCGATCGCCTGTCACTAACTTAACGGCACTCTGCCCCGTCGTAGAGGGCTGCTGCGTCGAGCGCCGTGGTATCGAGGCCCCTGTGCAACCGGGGCATTACGGCAAAATTCAACTTCTGGAATAGACTGGATTCTCTCCGGAGCTTCGGGGCAAGAGGTGCCCCGTTTTTCCGGTGGCGGTTGGAGTGCTCAATGGAGGTAAGCATGCGGTTGGTAGGCGTATTTGTTGTGATAGCAACATATTCTTCGGTAGCACAGGCTGGTGCTCAAGATGTCGGTGAGGCATTTAAGGACTGTGACCATTGTCCTGAAATGATCGTCGTTCCATCAGGAACGGCTGTGCTTGGCTCGGAGCCGTGGGCGCCCAACCGCAGACAAAACGAAGGATTCATTCGCGACGTCAGCATTGGGTACAAACTGGCTGTTTCCAAAAACGAGACCACACGGGCACAGTACCGCACATTCGTTGAAGCAACGGGTTACCAGTCCACCCATAAAGAGCCACACGTGCTGGAACTCGTGGGCCATGGTTTTGGGGTCCGGCAAACAGCGACGCTTGTGAATATGCGAACGTGGCTGACGATACTTTTCGTCGGCTTTACGACTACGCACCCGTATTCGCCTGTGACGACGGCTACGAACGGACCGCGCCTGTCGGCTCTTTTGAGCCCAATCCCTTGGGTCTCTACGACATGCTGGGAAATGCCTGGGAGTGGACGGAAGACTGTACGCATGACGACATGTCGGGAGTGCCAACCGATGGCCGGGCGTGGCTCGAAGAATACGATGGCAGGTGTGAGTTTCGCCTGCCACGAGGCGGAGCATGGGTGTCCGGCATGGACTTGACACGTGCGGCCGCGCAATCCAACGATCATTACTACTACCACAGCCAGTTGATCGGATTTCGTGTTGCTTTGACACTGGAAGATTAGCTGGTGGTGACCGTTCCCCTGGATCCGAGCCCTGTTGGTTGGGGGGACCGTCACTTCCAGACTCGCAGCCTACCCCGGTTCCGGTTCGGAGTCCGGAGGCGGCACGGGCGCCTCCCCTGCGCTACTCCCGCTCAACGAGGCATGAGCCTCCAGCGAATGCCAGGGAATCAGAGTTCCTTCCGACCATCGCTGCATTTCATCGCCCCCATAGGCTACCGCGATATTGGCGTCTAGCCCCATTTCATGGAAATGGCCTTGTACGCGGCGCACGCTGTGGAACATTCTTGCCGCCGGCGTAGCGGAAGACTTGCACTCCAGCAAGAGGAAGCCACCCGGAGATTCGATAACCAGATCCGTTTCCACGCGGTTTCTTTCGTTGTAGAAAAACAGTCCGTGAACCAGGCCCTTGCTGTACCGTAGCTTTACGATCTCGGACACCACCCAATTCTCGAAAATCTGTCCGCGCAACGGGTGTGAGCGGAGTTGCCCGGGCGTTTGAATACCCAAGAGCCAGCAGACCAGACCGGTGTCGTGGAAGTACAGCTTGGGACTCTTGGTCAGCCGCTTTTTCACGTTGCGAAAGAACGGCCGCAATCGAAATACGACGAAGCCGGTTTCCAATAAGTCAAGCCATTTCCCCGCGGTTGGGGCTGATATGCCGCAATCGTCGCCCAGCGAGTTATGGTTGAGGATGCCTGCGGCGCGCCCGGCGGCCAGCCGGAGAAAACGTTGAAACGTGGAAAGATTGCTCTCTTTAATCAGGCCGCGAACATCGCGTTCGATGTATGTACTCACGTAGGCGTTGTACCAGCGCACGGGATCCATCCTGGGATTCCCGAGAACTTCCGGGAAACTGCCGGTGAAGAGCGTGTCCTCCAGTCCGAGAGGCGGAGAGGGAAAGCGTGTGGCTTCACGCCGGCACAGCGGCAAGAGGTAAGCAACGTCGGTACGTCCCGCCAGCGTTTGACTCACCTCTTTCATCAACTCCAGGTTTTGCGAACCGGTCAGAATCCAGCGGCCCGGTTCCGGATCCTCGTCAATGATTCTCTGTAGATAGGACAGTAGATGGGGCGCGTGCTGAATCTCATCCAGGATGGCTCCAGAAGTGAAGTCCTGCAGAAACCCCATCGGGTCGAGCTGGGCCCTTTCTCTTACGACCAGGTCTTCGAGCGATGCGTACGCATGGTTCGGGAAAAGGTGGCGACAAAGCGTGGTCTTGCCGCTTTGGCGGGGCCCAGTGAGCGTAATAGCCCGGAACGCACCGGCAGATTCACGCAAAATAGCGGCGAGATCCCGTTCAATAATCACGAGCGAACTATAGCAATGTTAGTGGGCAAATGCAAAGTGCTACTTATGATTTACCCACTCCTTGCGTAGCTCAACCGAGTGGGGCGTAAACGAAATGGAGAAGTCAGGGTTCAGAAGGCCAGGTATCAAGAAATGCCTTCGCCAGCGTGGAATCGCGCTACTTGCGGGCTGTCGGGTCGTTCGGGTCAACCTCAATGCGAGTCGCTCGATGCTCGCCGGACTGGTGAAGTGTCAGTGCGTGAACAGCGCCACTGTCATCACGCAGGAATTCAATCTCCGCGTCCACCACCTTGTAGAAGAACCGATCCGGATCCATGGCGAAAACCGGAAAGGCGGGCTGATTGGTAGCCTGAACAAAGAGCTGTGAGTCGCGAGCGGTAACTGTCAGCGTCACGCCTCCTCCAAGTTGGTATTCGCCAGCGTATCCCTTCAACGTTTCGCTGTTGACAGTTATTTCTTCGCGTTCTTGCGTCCCGTGCTCGTCCTCGACACGGGGCGCCTGGATCGTCTGACCCGCTTGAACAAACTCGATGTTCGGCGACGAACCTTCTGAAGCAGCGGCAAACGTAATCCGGATTTGAGCGGCAGGAAACTCGAACTCATGCCCTCCCCTGTGCGTCAGGGGAAATTGACCCTGTCCCGTAGCCTGACCAAACAACTGGCCATCCTGCTCCGAGATCGTGAGGAACAGGTCTGGAGTCAATTGAAATACACCGGTGTACGGCGAAAGGTCGGCGGCTTCCACCTGCTGCGGTTGTGCGAGCAGCGACATCCCGAGCTCGGTCACCCAGGAGTAGTCGGAAGAAGCGGCAAGGATCAGCCAGCCCTTCGATTGCGCCGGACTCACCGCGAGGAAGCTGGCATAGCCGCCCGTGCCCCCGTTGTGCCAATACACGGTGTTCCCGTCGCTGTCGGAGCTCATGTGCCAGGCCAGGGCCATTTTGTGCCCTTCCTGGGGCTCTTGTGTCGCGGCGATCGCCGCGGGCACGCCGGACGGATCTGCTTCGAAACCGGCCCGTATGAATTGCATCAGGTCGTTTGCGGACGAGACGATTGCGCCGGCGCCGGCCACAGCGTCGAAGGTCCATGCCGGCATGGCCGCTCCGTTGCTGTATCCGGAAGCCATGTTGGGGTCCGTTTGCTGCGGGTAGGCCGCAAATGACCGGCTCATGCCCAATGGCTCAAGGATGTATTTTGCGATTGCGGCCGGGTAGTCCAATTGCGCGGCATCCGCCGCAATGGACCCCAGCAGGCCGAACCCCAGGTTGGAGTAGGCGTACTCGCTGGAGAGCGAGTCAGGATCGAACGAACTCAGGAAAACGCTCAGGTCACCCCAAGTGTAGTCTGCATACGGATCCAGGCTGTCGCCTGGAGAGAGATTGGTGGGCAGACGCGGCAGCCCCGATGAATGGGTCGCCAGCGAGCGCAGGGTGATTGCGCCTACCGACTCGTTCTCGAACTGCAATTCCGTGAGGAAGTTGGAGATCGGTTGTTCCCAATCAAGCTTGCCCTGCTCCGCCAGGCGCTGAACCAGTATGGCCGTGAATACTTTCGTGATGGACCCGATCTCGAACAAGGTGTCGCCATCCGGTTCCTGCGGTTGATCCTGCCTCGTGCGGCCGTATCCGTATACGGCGACATCGCCCTGATCGTAGGCGCCGAACACGGCGGCGCCGACCTTGCCGCGGCTCACTGCGTTGTTGATCCTGTCGTGTATGTCCCCCGTATCGCCCGTTTGACATGCGGGGCTCAGGGAGATCGCAAGCAGAGCACAAAGCGTTCTTATCAGCGAAGTATTCATCGGGCAAAACCTATTACATTGCGATCAGGCTGGCCAATTTAACCCCCTTTTGCAGTCGTGCGGAGCGCAGCGGACCCTTCAGGCCGCCAACGCCCCGCTGCGCGGGCTGCGTGCAATACGCGCACCACGTTCGTCCCAATACTGTTGATGGGCTCCGCGCCGTCTTCGCTGATCAGCATGAAGTCTTCGAGGTTAGAGGAGCCACCCATGCCGGTAGCGCCCATGGCGCACTCCACTCAAACCAATGAGCCTCCGGCAAACCCGATGCGATTCACATGTTTGTCCCAGGAAAATTTCCTGCGGCGCAGACTCCTGGCATAAGTTGCCGCCGTGCAGTAACGAGTACAGGCATATTCGGCTCATTATTGGGCTATGAAAACACTATTTGTGAGCCGAATAGGACTTTGTTTACTGAAATGGCAATACTGCCGTGAGGGGAATAGTTCTCAACCCATTATTTCTGCCGCGAAATAATTACTAAAGCCACCGGACCAATAATCATCAAGACCAGGCCAATGAGAGGCCCGTTATCACGGATAGTGGCAAGCACCACTTCGCTCGATAACAGAGCAATGGCAAGTCCTGCAATTGAGAGCAGCATTGAACCAACACCGATAAGCCATCGATTTTGTAGCGCGCCCGCCTCGTCTCTCAATAACTGCCGGACGGTTTCGGGTGTGCCGCCTTGGGTTTCACGAATTCCTTGAATCGCCGTGTTCAATTTCCTGATAGCGTCATCGATATCCGAATACTCTTGAGTGACAGTCTTGAATTGTTGATCAATTGCTTTCAACCGAGTCCCTGGCAATTGCCATGGATACCCCGATTTAATGAGGTTATCCAGCATTTCCTCCGGTCCACCGCTGACGGACGCATCCTCCCATTCTGTTTCCCGCATTCCTACAGGCGCGCCCGTGCGCTCTGAGCGCACGTATCCCTCTCGCCGTTGATAGTCCCCTGTGTAAAGATTTTCGGGAGTCTCTCCCTCCTCAAGCCTCAGTATTGTGAGTCTGTAGAGGCGCTCCTGGTGGACAAACCGGCGCTCATGGCTCGATGAGTTCGTCAGCGTCCAATTCAGTGTGCCGTAATATCCCGCGTCCACTTGAGTGGACGAAGCACCGATGCCCTCTCGTGAAAGATCGGTGGTCGGGCTCAGGATGCCGTGCAGGTCTTCACCGGGAAAGATGGATTGAACGGTGTCCCTCGTGAAGTCGAGGGTCTCTTGAGCAGTGACTCCTACCGAATGTCCAGGTTGGATTCTTATACCCTTCTTGTCCTTGCCCAACTCAAATTCCTTGCCAGTATTCAAGAACTCGCCGTGCTCCCCCAAACGCAAGATATAGGAGTTCGGACGAATGGAAGACTCGTCGCCATCAACAATAACCGTGCCCAGAAGGCGCTTAAGGTCGGCGTCATTGAGTATCTTTGCCATGGATGGTTACCTTGCTCCGTAAGGCGACTCTTTTCGGTCCTTCAAGTCAGCGAAGTTCGTTCCTTGGGCCGGACTGATCTGCTCCCCATTTCCTAGGCCAGACCGGTAGCGAATTTCTAACCTCTTGGACTTGCCCGCATCCAGGTTGGCTCGGGTCCAGTGGAACGGTCAAATCAGCGAGTGAGATCTGCGAGAATTGACAGTAAGCCCTGTCGCTCCTTGCCCCAATAGGATATCGAATAAACCTGGGATTCATCCAGCACGTAGACTTGAGTTCTTTCGGGATGCTCATTTGTGGCCAAGAGATACTTTTGACCTAGCCTTATTGCACCGCCACGATCGTAAAATGATCCCCCATCAATGATCGTGACGGTATGGTGGTCTGCCAGACCATCTTTGCGTTTCCTTTCTCTCACAAGCGCGTTGACCTCGCCGAGCCGTGAAACATACTGGCTGTAATCAATTTCGCCCGCCTCAAACAGAGATTTGGTAGCACGGTTCTGGTCCAATAGAACTCGTAAATCTTCGCGTTGCTTATGAAGAATTGACTGCTTCTTTATATACCGCGATGCGCTTTCGCCAGGAAACACCAGCATATCGCTGGCCAACTGGACATCTATTGAATCTGACGGATGCCCATTCGGCTTATAGAGTTTCTCAATGCGAAACTTGACTAGCAAGTTCTCGTGTTTCAGCGATTTCAATTCTTCGTCAGTGGATTCCGGTAGATCGTAGAACTCACCGTCCGCAACGAAATCGTAGTGGCTCAATAGAATGGAAGCCACAATCTCTGGGTCGGGAGGCGGCCCGTAGATCTTTTCCCCAAGAGCAGAACCCCAAATCAATAGAAAAAATGAACATGCCACCTTGGTCCGCAATTTCGTTTTGTCTCGCCTAATGCAAATCACAAATATCATTCCTCAGCGACCCAAGTTGTCTGGTTGCAGCATTGGATGTCGGCGGGCACGGCGCCTGCAACCCAAAATGGTTGAAATCTGCAAAGGTAATCAGAGTGCCCAAACACGACCAGTTCGCAGGTACCGTGTGTCAAATGAGACATGACTCAATTCGCGCTTAAATTTGCCGTGGGGAAGTCCAAGAAATACGTCTGACGCGTGCGGCACTCCTGCGATTTCGTGGCTCCTCTTGGACAACAGACTCCGTATTGCGATTCACCCTTGAAATTAACATGACGCCGATTCCACTCCGAAGTGCAACACCTGCCAGGGCGGTGATTCCTCTCCTTTGTTGGAGCGCAGCATAGCATCCGGTGGAGTTCGGGCGGCGCTTTTCGGAGTAAGGGCGTAGCCCGAACGGAGAAAGGCGCCGCCCGGGACCCGTTTGCGCCGCCGCCGCCAGCCGGCTGAGCCGCCAGCCCGTCACCCGGACACAGTAAACCCGGCCGCCGCCTGTCAAGGCTGCGGGCCAGACCGGCAGGGCGGTCATGCAACCGCCGTCGGCGGGTCCGGCCCCGCCAGCACCGGAGCGCTGAGAACCGCACCGGAGAGCCCCGCAGCGTCCAGGGCCTCGCCAAACACTTCCGCCGGCGTGCGATAGCCCAGAACCCGGCGGGGACGGGCGTTGAGAAGATCCTGCACCCGCCCAACCTGAACCTCGTCTGTGGCGGTGAAGTCCGTCGCCTTCGGAAAGTACTGCCGAACCAGACCGTTGGTATGCTCGTTCAAACCACGCTCCCAGGAGTGGTAGGGCGCGGCAAAGTAAAACCCCGCCGACAATCCGGCCGCCACCGCCCGGTGGCCGGCAAACTCCTTGCCGTTGTCCGCCGTCAGCGTGTGCGTCAGCGCCGATACCGGCCCCAGACGCGCCAGGATCGCACCCCCAACCGCCGCCGCCGTCTTGTTCGCCACCCGCTGCAGAAACGTGAACTTCGAGCACCGGTCCACCACCGAAACCAGTGCACCCCGATGCCGCGCGCCGATGATCGTGTCCAACTCCCAGTCGCCCACACGGCGCTTTGACTCCACCACCGCCGGACGCTCGCGAATGTCTACACGGCCCGGAATCAACCCACGGCCCGCATCACACCGGCCGCGACGATTGGCCTTCTTCCCGCGACGCCGAAGGTTCCGATACAGCGTCCCGCCGTTCGCCCGATCCTTCCATAGCTGACGGTATATCCACGTCTTGCCGACCGATACCCCGCCTTCCAGCCGTATACGGCCGGCAATCTGCTGGGGACTCCACTGCCAGCCCAAACACCCTTCAATCCGGCCCCACAACGCCACCGTGAGCTTGCGCGGGCGCGATGACGCCAAACGCCGGCGAGACTGGGCCATCCGCTGCGCCTGACGCATCCGGTAACCCCGCCGCCCACGGTTGCGGCGCAACTCGCGGCTCACCGTCGAGGCCGATACCTCAAGCGCACGCGCAACACCCCGTAACGACAGACCGCTTTTCTTCAGCGCGTAAATCTGGCATCGTGACCCGTAGGTCAGGTGACGGTAGCCCTTGGCCATCGGATACTCTCCTTCTGTAATTTCAGAGAGTATCGCCGTCACCTGACCGCTTTTCAACGCGCGGCGACAGTCCCGTTTGCTTCCAGGCTAGCCAACCATCGTTGAGTGTTGCACTTCAGAGTGGAACGGGCGTGATTTAACTCCGCTGTTTCTTGGGCATCAAAGGCCGCAATAAACCGATCCTCCAAATCGTCCGCAGCCGTCCAACACTCGTCGCTCGACCGAAAGGTTTGAGCATATTCTCTCTTGTAAGTGTTCATGACCCCTATAAGTGCATTTGCGTGCCTTAACTAACTTTCCTGGACGAAAGTGACTAGGAATCTGCGCCGAAGAACACTGACGTCGCTTCAGAGTGGCATAGAACGATCCACACAAGGCTCACAACTGCTCGATAGTGGGGTGTGTCTATCAGGAACGGTTATTTGGACATGTTTGTCCCAGGAAAATTTCCTGCGGCGCAGACTCCTGGCATAAGTTCTCGCCGTCCAATAGCGAGCATAGGCATATTCGGCTCATTATTGGGCTATGGAAACACTATTTATGAGCCGAATAGGACTCTGTTTACTGAAATGGCAATACTGTCGTGAGGGGAATAGTTCTCAACCCATTATTTCTGCCGCGAAATAATTACTAACGCCACCGGACCGATAATCATCAAGACCAGGCCAATGAGAGGCCCGTTATCACGGATAGTGGCAAGCACCACTTCGCTCGATAACAGAGCAATGACAAGTCCTGCAATTGAGAGCAGTATTGAACCAACACCGATAAGCCATCGATTTTGTAGCGCGCCCGCCTCGTCTCTCAATAACCGCCGGACGGTCTCGGGTGTGCCGCCTTGGGTTTCACGAATTCCTTGAATCGCCGTGTTCAATTTCCTGATAGCGTCATCGATATCCGAATACTCTTGAGTGACAGTCTTGAATTGTTGATCAATCTCGTCCCTAGCAATTGCCATGGATATCCTGATTTAATGAGGTTATCCAGCATTTCCTCCGGTCCACCGCTGACGGACGCATCCTCCCATTCTGTTTCCCGCATTCCTAGGTACCGTAATATCCCGCATCCACTTGAGTGGACGAAGCACCGATGCCCTCTCGTGAAAGATCGGTGGTCGGGCTCAGGATGCCGTGCAGGTCTTCACCGGGAAAGATGGATTGAACGGTGTCCCTCGTGAAGTCAAGGGTCTCTTGAGCAGTGACGCCTACCGAATGTCCAGGTTGGATTCTTATACCCTTCTTGTCCTTGCCCAACTCCAATTCCTTGCCAGTATTCAAGAACTCGCCGTGCTCCCCCAAACGCAAGATATAGGAGTTCGGACGAATGGAAGACTCGTCGCCATCAACAATAACCGTGCCCAGAAGGCGCTTAAGGTCGGCGTCATTGAGTATCTTTGCCATGGATGGTTACCTTGCTCCGTAAGGCCACTCTTTTCGGTCCTTCAAGTCAGCGAAGTTCGTTCCTTGGGCCGGACCACCAATCCTTGAATTCCAGGAGAGAGAGTTGGTCGAGAAACCGGTAAGGTCGAGCCTCACTGCACTACTGTAATCTCGTTGCCAAGCTTGCAACTTTTCCGGTGGGTCCGTCAAGAAGAAATCGGGCTCCTTCACGCGTTCTTTCAGTTGCGTGTCATTCGACAGTGCTGACGATGCGGTAAGAGATACTCGGCTCTGTGGTTCGGCAGGCTCGTGAAATGTGGGTTATTACACATCAGATGTAGAATAAACAACAAATTATGAGCAGGTTACTTCAACGTCCCGGCCTCTTGGCCGCAATTGAGCAGGGCCTCGTGGAGTCCCCTGTGGTGGCCCTGCCAGGCGCGCGACAAGTGGGCAAGACCACCCTCGCCCAACAGGTTATCAAGGCCTGGGACGGGCCGTCCACGCTCTATGACCTGGAAACCGCGGCGGCGCGCGAAGCGCTTTCCGCGAGCGCGGAATCCCTCCTGCGAAACAGCGAGGGCCTGGTCGTCATTGACGAGGTTCAGCGCTTGCCGGAACTGTTCGCCACCCTGCGGCCCATTTGCGATGAGCCGAACCGAAAAGCCCAATTCCTCCTTTTGGGCAGCGCTTCCCTGGACTTGATCCAGGGCGTTTCCGATTCGCTGGCGGGACGCATTCAGTTTGTTGACGTCTGTGGCTTTTCGCTGCAGGAAACCGGCTTGGAGAATCAGGCGCGGCTTTGGATGCGCGGCGGGTTTCCCCGAGCCTACCTGGCCGCGAGCGAGAAAGCCTGGTGGCGATGGACCGAGGCCTTTTCGCAGACCTTCCTGGAGCGGGACATACCGGCGCTGGCGCCGCGCGTCCCGCCCGTAACCCTGGGCCGTTTCTGGCGCATGCTCGCACACTTCCACGGCCAGACCTGGAACGCATCGGAGCTGGCCCGGTCGATGGACGTGCGCGAGCGCAATGTAAACCACTACCGCGACTTGCTGGCGGGCGCGTTCATGGTCCGGGTGTTGCCGCCGTGGTTCGAGAACCTGGGCAAACGCCTTATCAAGAGCCCCAGGGTGTATCTGCGCGACACCGGCATCCTCCATTACCTGTTGGGTCTTAAGTCCGCATCGGAGTTAGCCATGCATCCGCGCTACGGGGCGAGCTGGGAAGGCTTTGCCCTCGAACAGACACTGATCGCTCACGGGGCGCGCGAAGCCTATTTCTACCGAACCCAGCGCGGCGCCGAGCTTGACCTGCTGCTACATCGCCGCGGCCGGCGATGGGGCTTCGAATTCAAGTGTACGGATGCCCCCCGGACCACCAGGTCGATGCACATTGTTCTTGAGGATTTGCAGCTTGCGCACCTTTGGGTACTCTATCCGGGCGATCAGGAATACCCATTGGGTAGTTCGATCACCGCTCTGCCCTTGCGCGACGTCGCCAAGATCGCAAAACTATAGTTGAGGTGAATGTATGGCCGGCTTTGTGGTGTCGGCGGGGGGAATGGGGCTTGATCTGGGGCTTGGCGTTGCAGTCAGGCTTCAGGAGATTGCGGAGAGAGACTTAACCGGCGAGCTGATCGAAGCGCTTGGCCGGGAGTCCCCGGCGATGTCGAAGGCGCTGAGCGCGGTGCTGTCGGACATCGAGGAATTGCAGGCGATCAAGGAGTTTCTGGCGCGCGCAGCCGGACGGGCCGAAGATTTCGAGGACTATCTGAAGAAGTTGGCTGGTCCGGTGGACCAGATCCCTTCCAGGGGATTCGGGTGGGCGTGGAAGTCGGCGCGCAAGGCCCGGCTGCCGGATGCGGGGACGATAACGCTCGGGCTTCAAGGCAGCGCCTCGGCGGGCGCCCGGATATTGCCGGGGCCGGCGTATGAGTTCAAAGGCGCGCTCGGAATGGCCGGCAGTGCGAAAGCACCGTTTTCCTTCGGCGTTGCCTCGGCGGCCGCCCGGCGAACGCGCAAAGGCAGTGTGCGGATGCGATTCGATCATCCGGAGGGGACCCGGGTCATCGACGCTATCGGGCTTGACCTGCCGGTCGTGGCCAATTTCAACAACGCCGCTTTCCTGCTCGATTCAAGCGCGTTTCAGTCGGCCACGTTGGCCACGTCCGGGGATGTGCGCCTGGGAGCGAAGTTGAGGGCGAGTCAAACGTGGGTGGATTCCTTCGATGCCGGCGGCGGCGCCGTGAAAGGCAGATTGAGGGCAGGCCTCAGTTATTCGGTGGATTGGACCAAGGCCGGCCGATACAGGCTCAACATCCGGCGCGCCAAAGGGAATCGGTTGCGGCTTCGGCTGACCGAGTCGCATAAGAGGAAAACGGCCCGGTCACTGTCGGTGGGCGCCGAAGTCAAGATCCGGGGTCTGCGAAAAGCCGTTGCCCCATTGATGCAAGAGATTACGCAGTTGCCGGACGGCCTGGAAGAGTTGGTGAAGACCTATTCGGAGCCGAGCAAAATACTCAAGCGGCGATTCGCAGAAAGAGTAGAGAGTCTGGATGAAGACCTGCTGGCGGACCTTTCCAAGGCATTGGAAAGCGATGCCGGTGAGGCTATCGAGGCGCTGGCCCAGTTCGGCGCGAAACGCAAGGAGGCGTTCGACGACATGGACGCCGCGGCAGCGTATTGCCTGGCGCCGTTCAAGAAGCTGTTGGTTCGATACCGTGAGTTGGAGGAACAGGTCACAAACGCGGTTGAAGTCACCGAAAAGGAGAAGTTGCTGGTGCGCTATGCGCGATCCGTGACCCGGCAGGACAGTGACGAGACCTTGCTGGTGTTCGAGCTGGATCCGAAAAACCAGCAGGCGGATGAACTGTATCGCAAAATGCTGACCGGCGATTTCTCCGAGGCGATGATCGCGGGGTTGGACAGCGGGAACACCGCGATCACGCTTAAGAACTGCGTGTTCAAGCGCATGTTCAGCAACCAGGTGACCTCCGGCGTTACGTTCAACCTCTTCGGGCATGAGCTGTCCCGCCGCCGCTCGCTGTCGGCGCAACTCAAGGTGCAGCATGGCCCGGGCGGGCAGATCAACGTCTTTGCAGCGGAAGGGTCGGTGTTGAAGGAACACGTGGCGTTCGGCGAGGGACAGTCGATTCGCGTGGGCAGCCTGATGAACTGGATCGCGGCGCCTGAGGCGCCCGACGCCTTTGTCGTTGCGCTCAACTACACCGACGAGAACATGAAGCGCGAGGAACTGCGCGAATACATGGGCAGCCTGGAGGATGCCGGGCTTGTGGCCGGCGGGGCGACTGAGCAAGCGCTTGGGATTTACGAGGGTATTGGGGATATCGAGGCTGCCGAAGGCGCAAAGCGTTCTTTGAGTATCGATACCCTGCTTGCGCTGTCGTGCGATGAAGTCCGCGCGATCACCTCTGTGGCCGAGGAGGAGATCATTCGCATTGCCATCAGGAAACAGCTTGAGTCGTATGGCCGGTTGGCCTGGGCTGCGAAAGCGCTTGGGCAGCTCGGAGAATTGCTCGGTGGCGAAGGGGGCGAAAGTAGCGAGAAGATCGAAGACTGCGTCTTTCGCTTGCGCAGGTTCAGCCGGCCGGTAATTCTCAAGAACAACAAACTTGGGATCAGCGGCAAGGTGCGATCCAAACAGGAAGAGAGAATCGTCAGCCTGATCTGGGCGATCGCCGACCGGGCTGAAGATCTAGCGAGTTTTATTGGACGCTGGCGGGAGCTGGACAGCGTGCGGCAGTCCACCACATCCGGCGCCGCCGCCGTCGAAAACGATGAGACCTTAGGCGAATCTCAACTCGGCACGTTCCGCCAACTCCACAAAGACATGCTCGCAGACCTGACCCAGTGGGTAGACACCCGCGGCCTGCTGGTGGGCCTGGCGAGAGAAGACCTGTCCCCCATCGCCACAGCCTTCCTCACTTCGCTCCGCGAACTGAGCGGAACCACCGGCAACCCACTAATTCCTATCGCCAGTTGGACGGAGGACGGGAAAGCGCAGCAGGTAGCGCTCGTGTGAACGTCGCGCTCGCCCCTTATGTGGGAGACCCTCAAGTGGTGGAGATCTATCCAAAACGGCACTGTTCTCCCTAGAAGGATAACAAATATCAACATGTAGTTGACACTCTGTTATTAGATTAGTATGTTGTCAACCTAGATGACGATGACTTAAGGAGGTAAGCATGTTTGGACAAAGGCTCAAACTCGCTCGAAAAAGGGCCGGGCTTTCAATGCGCCGTTTGGCCGATCTTATGGACCCCAAAGTCACCGCCCAGGCCATTAGCAAGTATGAAGCCGGCAAGATGATGCCCTCGTCCGCGATTCTGGTGGGCCTTGGCAAGGCCCTTGACGTGTCACTCGACTTTCTCATGGGAGGGCAAGTGGGAAAGCTCGAGCGATTGGAATTCCGGAAGCATGCTGGAACTCTGGCGCGGGATCGCGCCAGAGCCAAAGCAATTGTGATCGACAGCCTGGAGAACTATTTCGCTGTTGAGGAAATCCTGGGAATCAAACAGCCAGGCGACGCATTCAGTGACATCCGCTGTGACTACATCGCGTCGGAGGATGAAATCGACGCCAAAGCCGATGAATTACGCGGGGCCTGGGACCTCGGCATGGATCCGATCCCCAGCATGTGCGCGCTACTGGAGGAAAAGGGCCTCCATGTCATTGAGGCCGATCTGCCGGAGAACATCAACGGCTTGACCTGCCATGCGCTTCGAACGCGTGCCGATGCTCCCGAGACTGAAGTCATTGTTGTCTCCAGCCGTAGTAATGTTGAGCGCAAGCGCTTCACCCTGGCGCATGAACTTGCCCACCGAGTAATCCAATCTACGGGCAATCCGGCGATCAAGCTGGAGTCGGCGATGAACCGATTCGCGGGCGCTTTTCTCGTGCCGGGGGAGCACTTGGTAAAGGAAGTGGGATCTCGGCGCCACAGGATTACCTACTACGAGATCATCCGGCTCAAGCAGATTTACGGCGTGTCCGCGGCTGCCCTGCTGTTACGCCTCGGACAGGTCGGGGTCTTGCCGGGTTCAGTAGTGCAGCGCGCTTTTTCCACGTTCGCCAGGGCATGGCGAAAGATTGAGCCAGAGCCGATTCGCGACAACGAAGGTTTCGGCGCTTTCGAGAAACCCAGCCGCTTCAAGAGCCTCGTCTGGCGGGCCGTCGGCGAAGAATTGATCTCGCCTATTCGAGCCGCACAGTTTCTTCACCAGTCCCTTGAAGACATCGAGAGCAGGATCAGGGGACCGATCGGGACTACTTTCCTGACTTCAGCTGGAACTGAAATCGTGGAAGTAAGGATCCGTGACCTGCTCTTGCGCCTGTATGACAGGCCGGTCATGAACAACGTGCATCGCGCCCAGTTCGTGGAATGTTTGATTGCACTGGTGCTGGGCGACGAATGGCAGCTTACCTGGCAACAAGGCTGGGATTGGGCTGCATGGGACCTCGAATCCAAATCGGGCATACGGCTGGAAGTGAAGCAGTCGGCGCAGAAACAAGCATGGGATCGTCCTTCACAGACGCCGCAACGCAATCCTCGTTTCGATATTGCCCCCCGCAAAGGCTATTGGACGCGAGAAGGCAGCCATTGGGTGGACAGTCCGGGGCGTCCTGCCGATCTATACGTGTTCGCTTGGCATGGAGAGAGGCGATCCGCACTTTGCGATCAAAGGGACGCCGAACAATGGCTTTTCTTCGTTGTGCGTGAGCAAGACCTCCCTCGGGAGCAAAAGTCGATCGGACTAAAGGCAATTGAAGAGCTCGTTGCACCCTGTCAAGTGGGCGAGCTAAAGAGCGCGATCGCTGGCGTGTGCTCTGTCCCGGAAGCAAGTAAGCCGGCTGAGGACATGCACAATATGGCTCAAAGTTGAATGCGTAGCGTGAGGTTCTAGAGTTCAGGCAGACATAAGGGCAGTGTCCCGCCTTCCGCGCATTACGAGCACCACCATAGCCATGAGGTTGCTCTTCCCCGGAGTGATCCAATGAATCAGGCGGTCGCGCGGGCGCCATGCTCCGGCACCTGATTGAGCCTTTCAGCCAGCCGATCCTGTTCCCTTTCCAGGTCGTACTGACTTTGGAGACCCATCCAGAACTCCGCGGAGTTGCCAAAGAAGCGCGAGAACAACAGCGCTGTTTCCGCCGTGATGGACCTCTGTCCGTGGATGATTGCGTTGATCCGGCGAGCGCCCATGCCGGTGGCGCCCATGGGGCATTCCACGCTGAGCACCATGCGTGACTCAATCACAGCGCATCTCTGCCGGTTCAGTCCTTGTACGAGAACGGCTTGACAATCTATCTGGCTAGATGAATAATCTAGCCGTTTCAGAGGAACGGAGAAATCCTCATGGTCGAGTGGCCCCTTCAAGACGCCAAGAATCGATTCAGCGCCGTTGTTGCCGCCGCCCTTGCCGGCAAACCCCAGCGGGTAACCCGACGTGGCATACCGGCCGTCGTCGTGCTCGCCGTGCATGAATATGAGCGCCTGCGCCACATGGAAAAAGCGGCGGCGCCAAGCTTTGCCGATCTGCTCCTCGCAATACCCCAGGGCGGCGAGGAGTTTGGCCGTGCTCATATACCCGCCAGGCCGATGGATTTCTGATGTTCCTGATTGACACGGATGTCTTGTCCGCGTTGCGTAGGCAGGAGCGTTTCCCGGAAATCGTTCGATGGATGTCGGCACAACGGGCGGCGGATTTGTATTTGAGCGTTGTCTCCATCGGCGAAACCGAACGTGGTGTCATTCTCCAACAGCGATCCAACCCGGACTTCGCGCGCACGCTTTCCCTTTGGCTGGACAGCGTAATTGCGCTGTATGGCGAACATATCCTGGCTGTTAACCTGGCCATTGCCAGGCGATGGGGTCAGCTTTCCGCCAGGATCGGCAACGAGAGCGCCGATCTGCTGGTGGCTGCCACGGCTCTTGAGCACGGGCTTTCCGTAGTGACGCGCAACGTGCGTCACTTTGAGCCAACGGGCGTTGACGTTATTGATCCGTCCGCACCGACCCTACCGGCCTCTCAATGAGCGCTCGCTCAAGGAACTCACGTCGCCTTGGGCATGAGGGTCTCCCCCAAGACTAGTCCAGGCGGGAAGCGACTTCTCACATCTGGTTCGCGGGAAGGAGTTCGATTCGAATCGTAGTCCTGGTGCGCTTGTCGAGAGCGCCAAGCATGCGCAAGAGCCGATCGAGCGTGAAGCGACCAAGATCGGCGTTGCGCAGGCGCGAAAAATCGGCCGCCGCAAATCCCGTTATGCTCGCGGCGCTTCGCACGGTCAGTTTGCGCTCGTCCAGGACTGCTATTACCCGGGCAGCAATTACAGCCTTGGCCTGCTTGAGATCCGCGCCGGGGTCTCCGAAATCGCGAAAGACATTTCCGCTGCCTCGAACCAGTTCAATACCGCTTTGACTCACTGCCGCAACTCCTTTCTCAAGTAGGCAAGCCGGTTAATCCGACAAAGCCTCACTTAGGCTGAATCGGACTAAACCCGCACCACGTTCGTCCCAATGCTGTTGATCGGCTCGGCGCCGTCTTCCGCAATCAACATGAGGTCTTCCAGGTGGGACGAGCCGCCCATGCCGGTGGCGCCCATGGGGCAGTCCACGCTTAGGATCATGCGTGGCTCAATCACGATGTCCTCGCGCGGGGGCGAGCCCATGGCGCCTACGTGGTCGGTGTGGTAAAGCCCCACCGAGTGGGGGTTAAACGAAATGGAGAAGTCGGCGCCCATTTTGCGTAGCGCCTCCCGGCCCATGCGCCGCACGTCCGAGAACTTCAGGCCGGGCTTTAGGTTCTCGCGCACGTGGTCCCAGGACTTGGCCGTCAGTTCCGACACCTTCTGCATACGCCTGGACGGCTCGCCGATGTAAATCGCGCGGGCGAAATCGCCGTGATAGCCCATGTATTCGCTGACGCAGTCGATGGAGAAGCATTGGCCGTCGCGCAGCTTGGCCGCATAGGTGGGCGAACTGACCCGGTCGATGACCATGAACACGCCGCGCATGCCCCGCGCTGCCGCGGCCGCAAAGAAAGTGGCGCGCAGTTCCCGCACATTGGCGCCGGCGCGCACGGTGGAGGCCGCCTGTAATGCGGCTTCCGCGTTGGCCTGGGCGGCGTAACGCATTAGCTGGATCTCCACGTCGGACTTGACCGGGCGGATGCGCCTAAGTGCATCATCGGCGCTGACCACGGTGGCCTTCTCGGCCGCTTCCGTGACATTGCGCGTCACCGGCGGCATGTCGGCGGCAATACGCCCGCTGGCCACGCCGGTTTCTTTCAACGCATTCGCCAGCGCATGCTTGAGATTGGGCCGGGCCGCTTCCGAGCGAACGGCGCGTTCGACGATGCTGAGGCGCGTGGACTCGATGCGATCCAGCGGCTCGTGCTCCAGGTCCGGATAGAGCGGCAGTTCGTCGAGACTCAGCTCTGCGTCCTCTACTTCTTCGCCGGGTCCCGCATAAAGGTATGCCGGGAAGTCCGAATGCCGGTGGTCCATGGCGATGGTGTAGTAGTAGAGGAAGGTCGGCGCGATGAGCGAAAGGCGCTGGTCGGGGTTGCGAGTGATCAGCGCGTAGACCCCGGGCGTATGACCCATCTTGGTCGCCGTCAGATCGAGGCCCGTGGCGTGATAGACATTCTTGCCGCCTCCCACGACGATGGCATCGAGTCCGAGCTCGGCCATGACCTTGTCGGCCTGTTCGAAATTCATGCGCGGTCCCAGCACCGGCGGCGGTACGGACACGCCCATGCGCAGGCGCGATGGCGCCGCGGCAGCGCGCGCAGATGAGACGTAGCCAGCCGCACCAGTGGCAGCAAGGCCTCCCAGCAGATGACGGCGATTCATCGTGGGCAGATTGGGCATGAGATACTCCTATTGTTGGGGCGTGTACAGAATGCGCTTATGCGGATGCCAAGCTTGCCGCTCCACTATTATCCCGATGCGTTAATATACAGGTGTGAGGCGATTCAGGGACAAGGATGCCGAACGGCTCTTTCGTGGACAACCAGTCCGGCGCCTGCCTGCTGATATCCAGCGAAGAGCGCGAATGCGAGTCCAACGTGTGGTGTCCGCGGCGGCCTTATCCGACCTTCGGATACCTCCGTCCCATCGTCTTGAGGCTTTAAGGAGCGAGAGAAAGGGACAGCATAGTATTCGTATCAACGACCAATGGCGCGTGTGTTTCCGCTGGACGGAGCAAGGCGCAATGGAAATTGAAATCGCCGACTACCACTGAGAAGAGCACCATGACCGCCACCGACCCGATTCATCCTGGAGAACACCTAGCCGAAATTCTTGGCGAACTCGGGATCAGCCAGTACCGCCTGGCGAAAACGATTGGCGCGCCCCCGCGCCGAATCAATGAGATCGTGCATGGCCGCCGTTCCATTACTGCCGACACGGCCCTTCGGATAGGTCGCGCGCTATCGATGACGCCCGACTTCTGGCTGAACCTGCAGAAGCTGTACGATCTTGATCGCGCTCGCGCTTCGGCGGATCTCAGCGAAATTGAACCATTGGCAGCCGCCGGCTGATTGATTGCATGGCGCGAGGTTCTTGAGTCCGAGCATTACGACGAGCTCAGCGATGACAGAGAGAGGATTGCTAACTCAGAGCTCACGGGCACGCTACACGGCAACCGACCAGTCTTCACACTGAAGTCCTTGCACACGCTGGAATTCGCCGCTGTTTGCCGTCACCAGTATCAAATCACGGGCGCAGGCCTGTCCCGCAATCAGAAGGTCATACGGACCTATCGGACGCCCAATCGCTTCGAGTTGGCTTCGGATCTGGCCGGCCATACGTGCATCGGACGCCTCAAAGGGAACGGTCTCAAAACCGATTTGATCCAGCAATTCGAGATTTCGACTGGCGTGCCTGCTCTTGAAGGCGCCGTAGTAGAGTTCATAGGCTGCCGGCGCCGGGAGGCCAATTTCGTCCGGCTTGTGGCGGCGCATCCGCGCCAGAAGTGTTGGCGATGAGTTGTTGAGTAGTGCGATGCAGGCGTTGGTATCAAGCAGGTAGCGCATCAGTCGAATACACCGTAGAGTCTCGGCGGTGACGGAAGCTCCGGCTGCTGGCGGCCCGCAGCGAAAAAGTCGCTGGAAAACTTGCCGGAGATCGCGTCAAGCCACTCCCAATCGGAAACAAGGGGTTCGAGTATTACCGCGGCGCCCTGCTTGCGTATGCGCACCGCGTCGCCGTTCATACGGAATTCCTTGGGCAACCTTACGGCCTGAGAGCGTCCCGACCAGAAAAGCTTGGCGGTGTTGGACATTCGGTTCTTCCTCAAGAGAATGATATATATCAATGGTATATATCATCAGGAAGGCGCGAATGCAAGGCCGGAATCGTTCGCATGGAGATCGATTTGTCCGAACCAGGTGCACAATGAAGGCAATTTGCCGCTCCCTGAACGTCAATCCATGGGGTCGCCAGACTCCAAAGTTGTAATGAGGAGAGCGTACGCGTTCGCCCCTGCCCGGTCACGCAGGATGACAAAACTCCGCTCGATATGGCAGACTACAACCCACATGGAAGTAATCACCACTGGTCTTTGGAATTTCATGAATGATTCTTCCGCCCAAGCCGGGCAAAAACTTTCCCAACTAGCCAGGAAGTTAACGAAATACCGCAAGGCTCGAGCGGGCCGTGCTGTTTGTGAACTTGCTATTACCGCAGTCTTGTTCCTGGGCTACTGGCTTGGGGCGTTCATCGGCGTTGCCTACGTGCATTGGCTTTTCGTATTGCTGTGCATACCTGCAGCCCTTTTTCTCGTTCGCCTTTTCATGATCCAGCACGATTGCGGTCACGGCTCCTTCTTTCCCAGCCGCAAATGGAACAATGCGGTCGGCCGCACCATCGGGGTTTTTGCCTCGACGCCTTACGCCTATTGGCGCCGCCTGCATGCCGAGCACCATGCGACGACGGGGAATCTGGACATGCGCGGCAGGGGAGATATCGCCACGCTCACGGTCAAGGAATATCGCAGCCGGACCCCGTGGCAGCGATTCAAGTATCGGCTCTACCGGAATCCGCTTGTGCTGTTGGGGCTTGGACCAACCTTTATTTTCGTACTGAAGCACCGCTTGCCCCTCGAATTGATCCGCGACGTCAAGGATGGCTGGATCAGCGTCATGGGCACAAACCTGGCCATCGTCGCTCTCGTCGCTCTCGCGTCGATTTTCGCGAGTCCTTTGACTTTTGTCGCCGTCCATCTGATCACGACCTTGTGCGCCGGCACAATCGGGGTGTGGCTGTTCTACGTGCAACATCAATTTGAGGAAACCCGATGGGATGGTCGCGACAAATGGGAATTTCGCCGCCAGTCGATCGAAGGCAGCTCCTTCTATGACCTGCCCGAGCCTTTGCGCTGGCTCACATGCAACATAGGCATTCATCACATTCATCATCTGAACAGCCGTATCCCGAGTTATCGGCTCAATGAATGTCTCAGCGATATTCCGGAACTGCAAAAAGTCAATCGCTTGACGCTGTGGCAGAGCTTCAAATGCATTTCTTTGGCTCTATGGGATGACGGCACGCAAAAGTTGGTTTCCTTTCGGACCTTCCGCAAGATAGCGGCGGACCCAATAACCAACTAGCGCTTGCTACTCGCTACTACTTTCTGCAGAAACCAACAATGAGAGTCGTTCTTCCAAACGGTCATATTGATCATTAGTATTCGACCGGTATAGCATCCAGTCTTTGGTCTACGAAGTTAGGGCCTGTTAACGCTATGCGATGCCGCGCTGTTGGGTCTGTCCCGGCGCCAATCAAGGCGCGAGGAGTGTAGTTTGGTCATTCCAAATGAGCGGCGAGCAACGCCGAGTGGCGCCGGGACAGACCCAACCCGCAGGGCCGGGTCTCTTTTCCCGCCGGGCGGCGTTGGCGCTCGCTTGTGTGGGCCAGCCACACGGCGCTCGCGCCGCCTTGCCGGGCAAGAAAAGAGACTCGGCAGAGCGGCATCGCATAGCGTTAACAGGCCCTAGTACATTTCTGACGTTTTGAGAGTCCAGCACTACTTGCGCTCGTCCTTCCTGTAGATAAAATATGACCGGTTGAAATAACCAGTTTCTCAGCATGGCCATGAACGAAGTCACTGCAACAGAGGCAAAAGCTCACCTGGCGGACCTACTGCGAACCGTCGAGCACGGCGAAACCATCGCCATCACGCGACACGGTAAGGCTGTGGCGCATCTCGTCCCCGCCAAAGACCGGGAGCACACCGCCCGGCAAGCCGCCCTGGAACGCTTCGAAAGGCGACGGGCGCGCTGGAAGACGGTGAAGGTCTCGCGAGAGGAAATTCTGTCCTGGCTCCATGAGGATCACCGATTTTGAGCGGCCTGATTCTTGATGCGTCCGTATCTTTGGCCTGGCTTCTGGATGATGAAATTGCTCCCGAGGCGGTGGCGGCAAGGCAACGTCTGGCGACAGAAAGTGGATTCGTACCGCGCCTGTGGCATATGGAGATTCGCAATGCACTGCTAGTGGCTGAAAGGCGCGGGCGCCTATCCGCGCTCATGGCCGACCAACGACTGGAGACTCTTGCGGAATTGCCGATTCGCACCGACGAGGATCCCAATTTCAACATGGCAACCGCATTGGCGCGAACGCATGGCATGTCGTTCTACGATGCACTTTACCTGGAACTTGCTCTGCGGCGGTCGGCGGAGTTGGCGACCCTGGACACGGCTCTAGCGCGAGCGGCCGCCGACGTAGGCGTACCCGTAGTTTCCGGGCCTTAGTTCAGGACGCTATCCTCATCATCGGGAGGCGATAAGGAACACTTTTTGCTGATCGCATGAGCTATAGGCGCGATGTGCACACCTGGTGTTTAACGGGTTTGGACAGGAACTCTTCGAGCGCGATACGCTCGCCGCCGATCAGAAGGCTGCCATCCGGCCGGAAGTCGATCAAAGAGGTCAGCCGCGTAGAGTTGGTGTATGTCATATCTCTCAACATCATGACAGGCTTACGTCAGGAATAGCCGCGCAGCCCTGGCCCGCAGGACTCGGCTGACGCCACTTTGGCAGGCCGGCCTTGAGAACTCAAACACCGATCTTTCGAAGGCAGCGAGACGGTGCTCAGTAGGCCGCCTCATAGATCCGCAGCGCATCCTGCTCATCGAGTTTTCGCGGATTGTTGACCAACAAGCGTTGCTGCAGCATGGCGTCGCGCGCAAGCATCGGCAGGCTGTCTTCGGGCACGTTCAGTTCACGGAGCTTCGACGGCATCATCAGTCGGTCCACCAGCGCTTCGAAGTAATCAGGCAACGGCTCCGAAACCGCGTCGTCGGAAACACTCCCCTCGCCTGCCCCTTGCATGATGATCCGGGCAAGCGTGGCGTACAGGTGTGCTGAAGTTTCGAAGTTGAACCGCAATACGTGCGGAAGCACCAGCGAGTTGCTGAGGCCGTGCGGGATGTGGAAGTGACCTCCCAGCGGATAGGCGAGCGCATGGACTGCGGCGACCGGCGCGTTTGCAAACGCTTGTCCGGCCAGAAGGGATCCGAACAGCATGGCCGTGCGCGCCTTGAGGTTTTCTCCATCGTGCACGGCTGTTTCGATATTTGCCGACATCAATTTCAGCGCTTGCGTGGCCAGCATGTCCGAGTAAGGATTCTTGTGAATCGCGCTGGTGAAAGACTCGATCGCATGAACCATGGCGTCGATGCCGGTGGCGGCGGTCACGTGTGGAGGCAAGCCGACGGTGAGCTCGGGATCCAGCAGTGCAACGTCGGGCAGCAGTTGCGGCGCGACGACCGCGGCCTTGGTCGTGGCCCCGGTCGTGATGATGGAAATGGGCGTCACCTCGGAACCGGTCCCGGCAGTCGTGGGAATCTGAACCAGCGGCAGTCTGTCGCCGGTAAGGTTGCCGATTCCGTACGCGTCCGCAAGCGCCTGGGACGAATTGCACAACGCAGCGATCAACTTGGCTACGTCCATCGAACTTCCGCCGCCCAGGCCGATCACGGTGTCGATCTTCTCGGTGCGCGCGCTGGCAAGCGCATTCAACACGATGTCTTCCGGCGGGTCTGCCTGAACGTCCTGGAAGATCGAACACGCCAGGCCCGCACCGGACAGGCTGCTCAATGCCGCTTCATGCAGTCCTGCCGCAATAATTCCGGGATCAGTCACCAGGAACACTTTGCCGGAGGACAAAGTGGCGCAAATCTCGCCGAGCTGGTGAATTGCGCCCGGCTCACAGACAATCGAGCGCGCCGTGTTAAACCTCAGCGGCCTGATGTTTCCTTCAGTCATTGTTCTGCAATGGCCTTTGCCAGGGTCCGGACACTGTAAGCAGCGACATCCAGCACGCCGAAGGGCATGAAGCCGTGGAATGCGCACCCAAAGTGAGTTGCGCTAACCCGAACGCCGCTTTGCTCAAGCTTCTCGGCAAACAATTTGCCCTCATCCAGGTTCGGATCGTACCCGGTCGTGATGACCGTAGTTGGCGGCAGTGATTCGAGGTCGGGGATGAATATCGGTGAGACCAGCGGGTCTTCGGTGCTGGTGTCTTCATTCAGGTACCACTGCTTCGCGGCCGACAAACCCGCGCGACCGACCAGATAGTTTCCGTCGCCAAACGAGATCCTCGATGCGTAGGCTTCGTGATCATCTCGCAGGTCAAGGAATGGATACAGAAGATAGAGCGAGTTGACCCGGAAGCTCGTTTGCCGCGCAATCTGCCACGCGACGGCCGTCGCCAGGGCTGCGCCGGCGCTGTCTCCCATGGCGCCGATTCCGGTGGGATCGATTCCCAGGGCCTCGCAATTCTCGAAGGCCCAGAGCGCAACGGCGTAGCAGTCGTCGTGGGCGGCGGGAAACTTATGTTCCGGGGCCCTCCGAAAATCGACCGAGAGATAGTCAGCCCCGGTCTCCGCGCACAATCGCCGCACAAATCCATCGTAGCTGTCGATGTCGCCAACACTCCACCCGCCGCCGTGAAAAAACAGCACCAATTTCCCTCTTGAATCTGCTGCGGCGTGACTGCGCCGGTAGTGGCGGGCCAGGATTTCCGCGGAATCTGTCGGGATCTGCAAGTCCCGGGTTTCCACACCATTGGCCCTTGCTCCAAGAAAGGTCTCCATCAGCTCGATGGTGTATTTCCGGCCAATGGCGACAGGGTCGCTCTCAGACACCAGGACCCCCGCCAGGATACTCCGGGCATTCTCGAGCAGATTGGCGCACTGCTGGTCAATCATCGTTTTCGCCCTTCGCGGCGCACTAGTCAAAGCGCAGTAGAAGCCGTATATCGTACAGGCGGGGCGCACCCATGAAGGCAGTTTCAACGCCGGAAAATTCGGCCGTATTGAAACTTTGGGCGGCACGCGCCCTGTCCGTCAGGTTCGTGCCTCCGAGACGCACTTCCCAACGCTGATCACTTGCGGATATCGATACAAACGCGTTCAGGTAGGTCGCTGCGGCAACGGCGAGGTTCGGAGAATCCGACGATTCGTTGGCGTGATCGCCCTTGTAAGCGATATCCACATGCACCGTTCCGTCAATGCCTTCGGTGAGCTGATCCGAGTACGTCATCCCAAGAAAGCCGGTCCATTCGGGTGCATTCGGCAGACGCCGCTCGCTGACGTCGGTGAGCACGCCCCCAACCAGCGTTTCGAATTCCTCGTATTCCGACTTCAGGTATCCGACCGAAGCGTCGATCGAAAGCCGGTCGTTGGGCCGGTAAGAAGCCACACCCTCCACGCCCTGGATCTTGGCGGACGCCGCATTGGTGAACAGGCTGACGAATTGCCCGGTCACGGGGTCCTGGCCGAAGCCGTTCAATTGCAGATCGTTGTAGTCGTTGTAGAAGTACGCGGCCGAATAGGTGAACCGGTTATCCGGGCCCCGGCCCTTGATTCCGGTCTCGAAAGTCCACACTGTTTCCGGATCAAAGGGCTTGAACTCGGCACTCCCAAATGCCCGCCCCGGGAAACCGCCGCTCTTGAACCCACGGGAAACGGACCCATAGACCGTGACACCGTCGTTTGGCTGGTACGACAGGACCGCGCGCGGAGTCACCGCGTTCCAATCCTGTTCACCCTGCAGGTGCTCGCCGGGAAACCCGATACCGTCCAGAAACGGCGGCCGATCAAGACTTAGGGACAGCGTTGGGTCAAAGAAGAACTCGCCGCGCCGAGTGACCTCTTTCTCGTCATTGGTGTAGCGTGCGCCAATTTCCACGCTGGTGGTATCCGTAACAGGAAAGGTAATGTCGGCAAATGCTGCAATCGATCGCGTGCGCTGGTCACTTTCACCGTATCCGCCGGATGGAACTCCAACACTGATGAGTGGGAAAAAGAACCCACCGAACGCGAAAGATGCCGACGCATCATCGAATCCCGCGAGCACTACATCGTCGTCGTTGAAGAAGAAAACACCGCCTGTGAACGACAGGCCACTATCGCGTTCATACGCTACTCGCAGCTCCGTGGAAAACTGGTCGTCGTCTTCATATACAGGGATATCGAGGACCGGATGAGGCGTGCTGTCGGCATCCAGAATGAAGTCCCAGGAAAGCTTGCGGTATGCCGTGATGCTTTCCAGGTACCAGTCGTCGCTGAACTGCCACTTGATCTTGAATGAGGCGCCGTGGGTGGTCAGGTCGGCAAAGGTATTCGCCGTGCCTTCGACTACATAGGGCGAACCAAACGCTTCCTCTGTCGGCATATACGTCACCGGGCCGAACGGAGCGCCAACCGGATCGGGAAACAATGTGAGCGGCGTTGTCCGGATCGGTGTCAGTGAGCGGTCGGGACGCTCGAATTTTCCCTCGAAGCGGAGTGAGAAACTTAAGCTTTCGCTCGGCTCGAAGTCCAGGCCGGATCGAAACGACAGCGTATTGGTGTCGCCATCGGTCCCGCCAAGCTCCGCATTCTCGGAATACCCGTCGCGTTTGATTCCGGAGAACGATATTTTCCCTTTCCACCGGCCATCGCTGCTCAATGGTCCGCTGATGCGGCCGTTGTATATCCTGGCGTTGAGGTCTCCGGCGCCAACCTCCGCGTACGCTTCAAACTGGTCGGACGGTTGGCGTGTAATCAGCTTGACCGCGCCTCCGGGGGAGTTTCGCCCGTACAGCGTTCCTTGCGGCCCGCGCAGGACCTCCACGCGTTCGATGTCGAACAGTTCCACGAAAGCGGCCTGAGTGCGCGCAACGTAAACGTCGTCGACATAGACGCCGACACCCGGCTCGACAAAGGGCAAGGAGTCGTTCTGGCCGATGCCACGCAAGTAGACCGCGGCATTGGACGAATCGCTTCTTTGAAAATGAAAGTTCGGCACCGCATACTGCACCTGGCGCATGTCGGTCGCCTGCAGATCGCGAAGCTGGGGCCCGCTGAATGCCGAAACCGAACCTGGCACGGTCCATAGTGACTCCTCCCTGCGCCGTGCGGTAACGATGATTTCGTCGATTACATTGACCTGCTCATCGCTCTCCGCCTCTTGGGCGATACAGGCAATACTGACGTCGAAAAAAGCCAGAATTGCGACGGCGCTCGAGACTGCGACCGGCCGAATATGGCGAACTGTCTTGTTGGGCCACATGGTGCGATTACTCCATTTGTAGCTGTGTGTACAGCGAATCGAATATTCCCCCACTGCGTATTTGATGACTGATTGAGGTGATCCGCAATGACAAAACAGGTCATCAGGAAGGGACAATTGTGGCCACCGCCGTGGTACTGTATTGATATGCCGAATTACAGCAGCCAATCAGGTTCGGCGAACCGCCCGGGCATTCCGTGCGTGGACAGCTCCTTGTTTGAACCGCTGGCGAGAGCTGCCTCGTCCAGCGGAATAGACCTGGCCGTCGTATTGCGGGAAATTCGGCGCCAGCGGCCGGGCCAAAGCACTGAACTGGAACCCGTTCTGGTTTCCGACTACTTCCGGCTTCTTGGCAGACTGGCCGACCTGACCAGCGACGAGACGGTGCGAATGTCAAAACGGCCCCTGTTGCCGGGCGCGTTCCACTTCGTGATGTCTCAGGCGGCTGGCTCGAACCGTTTCGACGGCATGCTGCGCAAGTTTGCGAACGGCTTCAACCTATTGCACGGCCGTGTCTACAACCACGTGATGACACAAGGTGACAAGCTGATCTACGCCATCGACAACAAGGATTTTCCCACCCCATTCGAGTTGACGGCCAGTCAACTGCACAGTTTTCTCGAGTGCATCGTGATACTCATGCACACGCTGTTTGGCATTTGTGCGGGCCCCAACATTGATTCATACCTGTGCAAGGTCACGACCAAGCGGCGTGTAGGCAATTCTCGCAAGCACACGGGTAACCGGCTCAACCAGCTGGCGTACTGGGGCGTGCCGACCGCGTACGGAAGCAGGAACTACGCGCTGATCTACGACTACTCCGCCGCTGCTTTGCCGGTGAAACTGCGGGCTGCCGACCTGCCCCAGCCCAACGCTATCTTTGGCGAAGTGGCCAACCTGATCGAGAGCAATCTCAGGGTTTCACCGGCGAACGTGCCGATTGTGGACAGGGTCATCGACCTGATATTGAGGCAAACCGTGTCGGCCAACGAACTGGCATTGCAGCTCAATCTCAGTGCCAGGACCTTGCGGCGCCGTCTGGCGGAATCGAACACATCTTTTCAGGAGGTCAGGCAACAGGCCCTGAACGCGCGCGCAAAGCGTCTGTTGTCTCAAGATCACCTCGCCGGCGAGGTCGCCGAAGAACTCGACTATTCGGACGAGAGGAGCTTTCGGCGTGCATTCATCCGCTGGAACAATATCTCGCCTTCGAAGTTTCGCTCCGGATCATGATGTTGTATCCGTCATGACCGGGCGTTTCTTCAAGAGCCGTTGCGGACTGAAGTTCTTCTATCGCGATTCTCCCACCTCATCTGAGGGCGAACTGGCGCCGGTGGTTTGTCTGCATGGTCTCACGCGCAACAGCGAGGACTTTGAAGAACTCGCCGAGCACCTCAAGCCAACCCGGCGCGTCCTTGCCATCGACTTCAGGGGAAGAGGCCGTTCGGATTTCGACCCCGACTACCTGAATTACTTTCCAACGACCTATGCGGACGATGTCATCGAATGGCTGGATCACCTGGGAGTTCGGTCGGCGGTCTTTTGCGGTACCTCGCTGGGAGGTATCGTGACAATGGTCCTGGCCGGGCAAACTCCGAGGCTGTTTGCGGGCGCCATCATCAACGACATCGGTCCGGAAGTTTCCATGGCCGGCATCCTGAGAATCGGCCAGTATGTCGGCAAGCTGAAGCCGGCCGAGAATTGGGGTGACGCTATCGCCAACACCAGGGTGATGTTCGAAGTCGCCTGCCCCGACGCCGATGCCGCTACCTGGGATGATATTGCGCGGCGCACCTACCGCATCGGCGCCGGCGGCAAGCCAGTCCTGAAATCCGATCCCAACATCGGCAAGGCGTTCCAGGAGCTTGGCGGATCACCCGCGGACCCCTGGGGCCTGTTCGAGAAACTCGGGCAGTTTCCCCTGCTCGCCTTGCGCGGTGAGTCCTCTGACCTGCTGGCCCCTGAGACTTTCGTCGAAATGGCAGAACGGGTCCCAACCCTGCACACCTGCACCGTCGCCAACCGCGGACACGCACCCTGGCTCAACGAGCCGGACGCGCTTGCCGCCATCGATAGCTTTCTGGCGTCGGTTCCCTAACGGCGGTGAACCAGCATGAGCTGAGGGGAAACCCTGACAAAAAAACCTATCGAACTGCTGACCGCAGCATCCAATAGGTGATCGGGAAAAAAGCGAAGGTGGTGACAAGAAATGCAGTTGTTACAGCCAACTGGTCAGGTAGTGAAAACGTTGAAATGAAAATTCGCATGAATCCCAGGTCTGCATAGAATTCCATCACATTGTTTACAAAGGCTAGAAAACGTGCCCCTCCCATGGAACCTACGGTGACCAGAATTGATACGAAGGAAACCGCCTTCAGCCCCACAAAATCCTCTTTTCTGTAGAACTTCTTTGAGGCCATCTCTTTCAGGAAGAAAAGAAAACCTGTTTCTTTTATGTATTTCCTCGTTGTCCTCAAATCTATGAGCACAAAGAGTACCGCCGCAGAGAGTATTGTCAGGAATACCGCATTAATCACATAGAAATCCGCAGCGCCGGGAGTAAAGGCCTGGTTTACTTCTCTGAACTTCTCACCATGTAACACAGACAAGTAGTAAGTGGACACCATATCCAGAAAAGTGCCCAACCAGAGCATTATGAGTACGACAGCTATTGGCACTTTAGCCATTAAAAGCCATTGATCATTAGTATTCAACCGGTATCGCATCCAGGCTGCGCCACAAGTACCAGGTTGCGACGGAACGCCATGGGCGCCAGGGCTGCGCAATTGCTACGAGCTCATCAAGAGCCATGCGGGCACCACCGTTGTAGTGGCGGGCAATCGCTTTTTGAATGCCGATGTCGGTGACGGGCAGCACGTCCGGCCGCAGCAGGTGAAATATCAGGAACATCTCTGCCGTCCAGCGGCCGATCCCCCTTATTTTCACAAGCGTGTCAATAACCGCCTCGTCGTCCAATCGATTCCATGACTCTTGATCAAACTCACCTCGCCTGAAGTGCTCCGCCAGACCCAGGAGATAGGAAGCCTTGCGCCGCGACAGGCCGCACTTGTGCAACGCGTCTTCGGTTTGACTAAACACGGCGTTTGGGGTCATTTCGCCGATAACTGCAATGAGTCTCTGCCACACGGCTTCGGCGGCATGCACGGAGATTTGCTGCGCTACGATGGAGCGTGACAGCGAGAAAAAGGCATCGTTACGAGGTTGAAGAACAGATCCCTTGGCGGCAAGGATGAGCTTGGCGAGGACCGGGTCAGCACGAAGCAGTGCACTCCGGGCCTCGCTCCAATGTGGCACGCTCTGCTCGTTCGTTTCATTCATTTGTCTGAATGTGATCTTCGACCTGAGGTGCTTTGCGAAAGCTAGGGAAGGCCCTCGTATGAATCCTCATCGATTCGCTACCAACGAGCTGGCTTACGAATGCTGGTGCCTGGAATCGGATCCGGAAGTTGCGATCGCCGTAGTGCGTTTGGCCGAATGTGCCGCGAGAAATCAGCTTGCGCCATCAGTTGGCGGGATGGACGCCCAGTTCCTGGTGTAATCAAGCCTATCTGCTTGGCATGGTGCCGTTTCACCAATCGCAAAGCTTCGGCGATATCGCTGTCGTTGGTAACAATCGCAGCACAATCATAGTCATTCAGCCAGCCATCATTGAGCAGATGTACGGCGAGGTTTACGTCTGAACCCTTTTCCTCCGTCCTGATTACCTCGACAGTCCGGCGCGAGCCAATCGGATGAACAAGCGGCGCCCGCACTCTGTGGCTCAGAAAGTGTCCGTAAAACACCTCAACATGAGGCCGAAATTGCTGTAAGGCACGGAGATAGACATCCTGCCTCTGCGGTTTGGATGGATCACTTGGCGTCCCAGATACTCGTGTCGTGAAGTACTTTATTTTCCGGATATCGTGGCTTGGCTGAAGCACTCTCTTGATCAACAGATGTAGATCAATCCACTTCCAGGAGGTCCCCTTCAGAGCTCGGTAGAAGAGATTGAATCCGTCAACATAGACGATTGTGCGCATTGAGTCCCGCCCAAAAAAGCAAGGGCCTCCGTAGAGGCCCCGCGCCTCGCGGTCGAAACCACAAGGGGTGTTGCACGAAATATACTTCAGGTTCTGTCGAAGTCAACTACCTAATAAGATTGGTATAGAGTCGCACCCGGCCCCTAATCCAAGACATTCTCCCCACCGTCCTCCAGCACTTCCGGGCGCCGCCAATAGGAAAACTGCGGGGTCCAGTCCTCGGCGCCCATGCCTGCCAGGGCGAGCAGGCTCCATAGCGAGCAGTAGATGTCGCCTGGCCCGAAGACGCAAGTATTGAAGCGGAGAATCCGTTCGCCTTCGCGCTTGTAGACCACCGCGCCAGGATAGTTGTCCTGTCCGTCCACGACGGTCTGCTCGCGAATGTAGGCGCTGCCGCCGTGCGATGCGAGCCGAAAGCGCCATCCGCGTGAATTGGCGAATCGACGCTGCACTTCCGGCGGATCCTTGGACAGCAGCGCCACCGACATGGCGTCCTCCAGGTGTGGGAGGAAGCCGTTGAAACCGTCAGCCCAAACGGTGCAATAGCGGCATGCCTGGCCCATGTTGTGGATGGCCAGCAGGGTGTCCTTGTCGGCGAAGAGCTCAAGCAGGCTGGTCTCGCCTTCCTGGGTGGTGAAGGTGTAGTTGGGAACCTCGGCACCGGGGCTCTGCTTTTGCAGCGTCCCAAGTTCCTCGATCAAACCGAAAATCTGTTGCTGGAGTTCGGCGATTCTTTGTGCAGTCATTTGGAGTCTACTCTTCTGGCGCTGGCGGTGGCGGTGGCGGTGGATTATGCCTTTTGCAGCAGAGGAAGTTCGCTCCATGTCCAGAGCAAGGTTCGCCAATCGTCTAGTCGAGGGTGGCAAGCGCCACGAATGTTCCGCCGTTGCGCTCGCACAACACGCGCATCAGGTTGGCGAAATGACTGGCTTGTTTGAAAGCGCCGCCCGTCAAGTGGACCGGGAAACCCACGCCGTGGATGCGAACCGGACGGTTGCCGGACTGATCCGGCTTGTTGATGCGCTCAACGAAACGTACCACCGCCTCCGCCGAATATGCGCGGAAGTCGTCGCCGAACACGTGAATGCTTACTTTTTTCTTCCCGTCATAGAAGGAACTGATGGCCTCAGCGATCCCTTCGGTGGGATCGGAATCCGACAAGGCCCGCCAGCCGCGAATACGTTGAATGATCAGCTTGCGGAGTTCCGGTGAGTCGGGAATCCATTGGCGCGCGTATGAAGGAAACAGGTAGCGGCCCTCGTCGTCAAGGACCTGCAGTCCCTTGACGGTGGGGTACACACGCAGGGTTTCGTCCACAAGGCGCTGCACCGTCGGCCATGCGTTCAACACCATGCTGCTGGAAGTATCGATAACGAAGACAAGGTACTCGGTATCGACGGGCAGGCCGACTACCGTGGTTTTCGCAGGCTGCGCTTTGTAGCCGGCCAGCAATCGCTCCATCTCCTGTGTGAGGTCCTGGCGGGCCGCCCTCAACTCGCCCTCTTCCAACCTGTTCGCGGCCATCGATTCCCTGGCCGTGAAGTATCGATCTTCGGCTTGCTCAAGCTCTCCGCGCGCAAGCCGGACGCGCTCTACCCCTTCACTGGTTTGGTCCCGCAGCGGCTCAAGGTCGCGCATAAGCACGGAGGCCTCGCCGTGCAGCTCTGCCAATTCGCGTTCCAGAACGGCGATGCTTTCGTCCATCTGCTTGCGGTCCCCATCAATGAGGGTCGGCTCGTAGGCCTTGGTGACAACAAGCAACAGAATGACTGCGCCGAAGCCGCAACTCACCACGTCGAGGAACGACAGATTGAGACCGTCTTGTTGTCGCTTGCTTCTCATGGCTTGTACTGCCAGTCAGTCAAGTATATCGATGCCCACCTTGCGTCAGTAGCCAACGGCATGGTGGTCTTTTCGTTTGCCAGCGTACAATTCCGGCAACCCCATCTGTCCGATTGGTGCTCGCGTCGACGCCGACGTAAACGGGACCCACGCCCAGGAAGCAAGAATGAGCCAAACAGCCGTCGCCCCTGCCCTTCGTACGGGTGAATTCGTTCCGCTGGTCGCGCTGCTGATTTCGCTCGTAGCGCTGGCGATCGATGCGATGCTGCCTGCGCTTCCGGCGATCGGCCAGGACCTTGGGGTGACGCAACGGAACGACGTCCAGTTCGTCGTTACGGCGGTGTTCCTGGGGCTAAGCCTCGGTCAAATCGTGTTCGGCCCGCTCTCGGACCGGATCGGGCGCAAGCCGGCGATCATTGCGGGCCTCCTTCTGTTCATGGCCGGATGCCTGATGAGCGTTTTCGCCCGCAGCTTCGAGGTGATGATCGCGGGCCGCGTTCTGCAGGGCATCGGTGTCGCCGGACCGCGGGTCGTGTCCATGGCCCTGGTGCGTGATCAATACTCGGGACGCCAGATGGCCCGGCTGATGTCGTTCACGATGGCCGTCTTCATCCTTGTTCCCACGGTCGCCCCGGCCCTCGGACAGGTGATTCAGTGGCTGGCCGGCTGGCGCGCCATTTTCACGGCGTTTTTCGTCATCGCGGCGATCACCTTCGTCTGGTTCGCGATTCGCCAGCCGGAGACCCTGCCCTTCCACAGCCGGCGCCCCTTCTCCGCGCGATCCATTGGCGGGGCCGTCGTGGAAGTCGTCAAGATTCGGGCCGCGCTTGGCTACACGCTTGCCAGCGGTTGCCTGTTCGTGCCGTTCCTCGCTTACTTGAGCGCTGCTCAGCAGATCTATCAGGACGTGTACGGGACCGGCCTGCTGTTCCCGGTCTATTTCGGATTACTGGCGCTGGCCATCGGCGGCGCTTCGTTCGTGAACGGCCGCCTGGTACTCAAGTATGGGATGCGGCGGCTCTCCATGGTGGCGATCCTGGCCATCACGATTGCGTCGACTGGTTTTTGGGCGCTGATCTTCACCTTTGCGGGAGTCCCTCCATTCTGGCTTTTCATCGCCTACCTGCTATTCGTTTTCCTTTGCGTTGGACTCCTGTTCGGCAATCTCGGTGCGCTCGCCATGGAGCCCCTGGGCCACATCGCCGGCGTGGGAGCAGCAGTGGTGGCCTCGCTGTCGACCTTCGTCTCGGTACCGCTGGGAGCGCTGGTTGGCCACAGTTTCGATGGGACGCTCTATGCCCTGGTCGCCTCGTTCGCGGTGTTCGGCGCGGGGGCGTTCGCGGCAATGCGATGGGCCGAAGGAGGCGCGGACGCGAAGCGCGCTTTAAGCGGATAGGGCGCACCACAAGGCGCGGAGGGTGACTCAAGAGCCGCAGCTTTGTCATTACTTGAGTTTCCTTAATTGGAGCCACATCAGGAACTTGCCCAGCAGACGCCATGGCCATCTCCGCGACTTGCTCATAAAGAAAGGGGCTTATCAAGATTACTTGGCGGCGTGCGCCGTCAGCAGTTCCTGACCGTTCCGCGCCGTAATGCGCTGCCCGGCCTTGCGGCCTGTAACGCCCGTTCCACTCTGAAGTGCAACACTCAACGATGGTTGGCTAGCCTGGAAGCAAACGGGACTGTCGCCGCGCGTTGAAAAGCGGTCAGGTGACGGCGATACTCTCTGAAATTACAGAAGGAGAGTATCCGATGGCCAAGGGCTACCGTCACCTGACCTACGGGTCACGATGCCAGATTTACGCGCTGAAGAAAAGTGGTCTGTCGATCCGGGGTGTTGCGCGTGCGCTGGAGGTATCGGCCTCGACGGTGAGCCGCGAGTTGCGCCGCAACCGTGGCCGGCGGGGTTACCGGATGCGCCAGGCGCAGCGGATGGCCCGGTCTCGCCGGCGTTTGGCGTCCTCGCGCCCGCGCAAGCTCACGGCGGCGTTGTGGGGCCGGATTGAAGGGTGTCTGGGCTTGCAGTGGAGTCCCCAGCAGATTGCCGGCCGTATACGTCTTGAGGGTGGGGTATCGGTCGGCAAGACGTGGATATACCGTCAGGTGTGGATGGACCGTGCGTCGGGCGGGAGGCTGTATCGGCATTTGCGCCGGCGTGGGAAGAAGGCCAACCGGCGTGGCCGTTGTGGTGCGGGCCGTGGGTTGATCCCGGGCCGTGTGGACATTGTTGAGCGTCCGGCGGTGGTGGAGTCAAAGCGCCGTGTGGGTGACTGGGAGTTGGACACGATCATCGGCGCGCGGCATCGGGGTGCGCTGGTCTCGGTGGTGGACCGGTGTTCGAAGTTCACGTTTCTACAGCGGGTGATGAACAAGACGGCGGCGGCGGTTGGGGGCGCGATCCTGGCGCGTCTGGGGCCGGTATCGGCGCTGACGCACACCCTGACGGCGGACAACGGCAAGGAGTTTGCCGGCCACCGGGCGGTGGCGGCCGGATTGTCGGCGGGGTTTTACTTTGCCGCGCCGTATCATTCCTGGGAGCGTGGTTTGAACGAGCATACCAACGGTCTGGTTCGGCAGTACTTTCCGAGACGAACTTCACCACCCTCGACGATGTTCAGGTGGGGCGGGTGCAGGATCTTCTCAACGGCCGTCCGCGCCGGGTTCTGGGCTACCGCACGCCGGCGGAAGTGTTTGGCGAGGCCCTGGACGCTGCGGGGCTCTCCGATGCGGTTCTCAGCGCTGCGGCGGTGGCGGGGGGCCGGACCCGCCGGCAGCGGTGGCGCTGACGCACTGACTGGCCTCCCGGTTCCGTCCGTGGCCTTCACAGGCGGCGGCCGGTTTTGCCGTGCCCGGGTGACGGGCTGGTGGCTCAGCGGGCTGGTGGCGGTGGCGAAAACGGGTCCCGGGCGGCGCCTTTCTCCGCTCGGGCTACGCCCTCACTCCGAAAAGCACCGCCCGAACCCCACCGGATGCTATGCTGCGCTCCAACAAAGGAGAGGAATCACCGCCCTGACAGGTGTTGCACTTCGGAGTGGAATCGGCGCCATGAAATGGCTTACACGGCCCGGCGCCTTTACGCGCCGGACGTTGTAGCCATGCTTGAAGCGGAGGGGAGATATGAAGAAAAGGTTGGCATGGATTGGTATTCCGGTGGCGGCTATGGTTATTGCCGTTTCCGTTTTCCTGCTGGACCGTTCGGCGCCTTCGCCGGATGCGGGCGCGCTTCCGCCCGCGCGGCAAAGCGAGGCCGCGACCGCTGTGCGCGCCGCGCCGGCCGCGCCCGATGGCGGGCCAGCGGCAAGCGCCGCCGAGGCGGAGTTTCTCATGCGCAGCACCGAAACAACAGGGGATCTGACGAGGTCCCGCTTAAGAGGCGGCGATCTGGGCTATGTGGACGCTGGTTCCATCATCAACGGCAACGACCCTTACAGCATCGCCGCCTTTCTGCAAGCGCACAGCGAGCTTACTGGTGCGGATGAATCCCTCGAAATCGAAATACGCAACATAAGCGAATATCCTGCCAGCATCAGGGCTCGTTTCAATCAAATAATCGACGGGAAGCGATCGCCGCAGGGGAAAGGCTCTGTCTCCTTTGATCCAGCGACCGGCGCCGTCATATCGGCATTGGCTTCCCTTGTCGCTCCCGATCCGGCGCTCGCCGGAAACGTCGTCATTCTCCAGGATGAGGCGGTAGCCATCGCACGCGCCTTCGTTACCTCCGCCGTTCTCGAGGAGAAGACGGTCGCCATTGAGAGCGATAGCGGCCGGGTCGGTGTCCGGCCGCGGTTGCGGCCCGGCTTTGCCCTCGACATTTATAGTGTGACCCCGAAGGAACTCCGCTACGCGCTGGACCCGGAAACGAACAAAACCCGCGCTGAATGGCCCGTGTGGATTAGCGCCGACCTCGGCGATTTCACTCCCGGCTTCAGCTGGGAAGTATTGGTGGACGCCAGCACCGGCGAAATCGCCGGCATCAGGAGCCTGGAGCGACGCGCTGCAGGGGGATGCTCCGATCTCACTTACCGCGTATTCAACGGCAAGTCGATGACCAGCCGGAATCAGTTCCCCACCACCCGCGTGACGGGGCCTCTTGCCGTCATAGCGTACGCGAAAGGAATGACCGCCTCCATCAACGCGGCCGATCCAGACTACATCGGCGCGGTCCGGGGGAGCGATTGCGAGGTTGACATCGTGATCAACGTGCCGGATAACGTGCTTGTGACTCTCGAAGGACCCGCCGCTGGAATCTACCAAGAGATATGGGATCGAATATTGGTTGTAGCAGGTGCGAGCAAATCGACGGTAGTGCATGAAGTGATGCACGCCCTCACGAAAACGCCAGAAGGGGACGTGGAGCACGGGCTCGTTACTGCGTCGGAATCCCTGCACGTGGGATTCGGTTGGCGTTACGCCGGCGTAGATTTCACAAAAAAACCCCTGTCCATGTCTTCAGACATGCACGCTGGTGTTGCGCACGCCATATACAGCATCTCCCAGGAGGTCGGCGACGATACGGCTTTCAAGATCGTTTTGGGGGTTGACCTGGAAGTGCCATACAGCCACGATGTGTACGAGGTAATCTCGGAAGTCGCCCATGATCTAGGCGTAGGAGCCACGGTCGACGAAGTTCTTGACAGCTTGGGCGTTGGGCCGCTGTCAAGGGCAAAAGCGGAATACCAGCAAAGACTCAAGGAAGCGATGGCGCAACTAACGAATGAAGAGCGCGCGGATATCCAAGGCCAGTACTCCGACGCTCAGAGAAAAATCCAAGCAGCTACGTCGCGGGCGATAGCGCAATCGAATTGGGAATGGATCAGAGAGGTAATCGAACGGATCATCGAGGGGCGCGACGACGATGACATGACGGTGCCGACCGCGCCCCGTTCCGCGCCAGAGAGGCGCAAGAGGTGACAGGGCCATATGAACGACTGGCCCGTTCGCGCCGCGACAGCCGCCTGTTTCCGCCGCGGCTACGCCGCTACAGGTATTTCGCCACGGCCCCGCGCTCGGCGGTGGCGCCGGCGCTGTAGTGGGTGACCATCCGGGCGGTTTTCCATCCGCCCGCGAGCATGGTTTCGGTAGTGGACGCGCCGCGCCGGGTTAGCTCGCTGGCAAAGCCGATCCGCCCGGAGTGGGCGGTGATCCGGCCTTCGATCCCGGGGGCATTGGCCAGCGCCTTCACGCGATTGGCTATCTGATCCGGGCCAATACCGAGCAAGGACGCTTCGCTGCCGTGGGCTTCGGCGGCCAATTCGAGCAAGGCGGCTGCCGCGCTGTTCTTGACTAGCCGCATATCCGCGGCGCTGCCGTCGGGGTTCCTCTTCGAGCGCCGGACGGCCACAAGCGCGCATCCTGGGGCGTCCGCAGCGGCCTGCACGTCCGCCGCGGTGACGGCTTCGGATCGGCGCATCCCGGCGTAGAACAGCAAGCCGAGCATGGCCGCATCCCGGCGGCTGCGGATTTCCTGTCGGACGGGGCTTTCCGTTCCGCGCCCGTACGGGGCTGCCCGGGGCCTTGCGGCCTGTAACGCGCTGCCCTCCGGAGCGCGCTGCTCCGCAGGTATAACTGGCGTTCTTGCCAAGTAATCTTGATAAGCCCCTAAAGAAATATCTTGGCAATGAACGGTGCCGGCGCATCCGTTCTTGCGACTCAAACCACGTGGACGACGGTTTCCGCGATTCGAAACCAGGCGGTATCTTCAGATTGGGCGTCTTTTCGACCACAGGTTGAAGAACGTCGCTGAGATTCGGGAAGCCGTCCTCCGGGCGCACGATCTGCGCTTCTATGGCGGGATCGTTCAGGATCCGCGTTATGAGTTCCTGGCTGCCGGCGATATACGTGCACGTCAGGTCAATTTCCGTTGCCAGGCACCAGCTTCTGTCGTCGGGCCAGACCATGTTTGCGGACTGAAAAAAGGCACTGTCCTCGGCGGAGTTCCGCTCCAGCACGGCGACTGGGACGCCCTGCCCGGCCTCAATGTCCGAGGGCATGGCCCCGCTCTTGGCCACATAGGTGAACTCGACCGCAGGCCGAGGTTCATAAACCGACTCCATCGACGTCGTTAGCTCGCTCAAAGGAGCACGGTACAGGAGCCAGCGTCGTTGGCGAGTGGCAATAGCGGCGCCGGCGCGCTGTTCCTCGGAGAACCCGCCGTATCCCTCCCAGAAACCGAACCAGCACGAATCCGGCGTCTCAGTAGCCTCCTGTAGCGGTTTGATCAACGATTCCGCCTGTTCGCGCTCTAGCGTTCCTTCATTCGGCGGGCCGATCCAGACGTCGCCGGCACGAACAAGTGAATGCTCATCCTGATACTTGCTGATGTCGTCCGCGACCCAGCTGCCGTCGTCCAGACGGCGGTACTGCGTGCGGCGCCACCGGCTCCCGTCCTTGTGTGGATAAGGAGCGCGATTGCAAATCACCGGAACGGAAGCAGTGGCAACCTTCGACCATCCGATCGGCCGACGCGACTCCGATTCGCGTGAGTACGGCGAAAAGTTGTCTTCCGCGAGAACGGTGTACCAAGCCGGGTGCAACACTGCGGCGTAAGCCTCATAGCCCAATGGAACGATACCGGATAACCTGCTGAATTCGCCCCGCAGCAGCGCTTTCTCCACCCACTTGGCGTCCGTCGCACTCTTTGCCGGCTCAAGACCCATGCCGGTTACCGGACAGGCTAAATGAGACCATACCTATTCTCCCAGCATCGTTCCTCGCAGACACCATTGGGTTACCGCCCGACAAGCAGCGTACGCAGGTCCAATCAGCTACTACTGAGGCAACATGTGCTACAGGACGTTCACCTCAATTTAAACCAGCGCGCACCCCGGCCTCGACCTCTCGGTTCAATAAGACCTTCTCTCTTCATTGCCCGAAGCACAAGACGAATCGTCTCCCGGCTGACATCCGGGCATTCACGTTCAACGTCCACGATTCGAAAAGGCCTGACCTTTCTTTCTACGGATTCCCGGACACGCTGCGACTTCGTCATCCCGGGCTGATCAAGATTCCCGACTCGTTCTTCGAACTCCTCGTACGCGCGTAATAGCACGCCCCAGAAGTAATCGAGCCATGGCATGACATCATGTTTGCTCTCGTGCCAACCTTGCGAGCCGGCTTCCAGGCTCTCGTAGTAGGACTTGTGCGACTCCTGAATAACGCGTTCCAGACTGACGAATCGACCGACATCGTAGCCTGCGTGATATAGCGCCAGTAAAGTCAATAATCGCGCCACGCGACCGTTGCCGTCACGAAAAGGGTGAATGCAGAGAAAATCCAGGATTAGCAGTGGAATGACAAGTAGCGGTTCCCGGTTTTCCCTGATTGCAGATTCGTGTCTTTGAATGAGATTCTCCATGGCCCGAGGTGTTGCCACCGCCGATACCGGAGTGAAGCGAACCCTGACGATTTCTCCATTGGGGCCACGTTCCACAATTTCATTGCCGGTAGATTTCCAATTGCCGCCTTGTCCCGGCAAGTAACTGTGGATGCGCTGATGAAGCTGCCTTACCACGTTTACGGTGACCGGCATGTCCGTACGCGATTGATGGATGAGCTCCAATGCGTCGCGATAGCCTGCAATCTCCTGTTCGGAACGGTTTCTCGGTGCATCGTTGCGGCGAACCAGCGCATCGAGCCTCGCAGCAGGTGCGGTAATTCCTTCCAGTTTGTTGGAGGCATCAGTGGATTCTATTTTTGCAACGGTCAGTAATGCATCCAGGAGTTCGGGGCGCTGGCGTTCATACAGCTGTTGCTTGCCCCGGCATTCTCCCAGTGTCCTCATGACGGACGCCTGCTCCGCGCTGAAGGTCAGGCTGCGCAGGTATTTTTCGCTTAAGGAATTCATCGTGACGTTCTCTATAGGAGGTATTCCTAGGCCAATCTTACCTCTTATAGCAAGGGGTTACCCCTTATAGACGATAGCTCATTGATAAATAGGGTGTTCACGCGATTTCTCGCCACTCTTCGGGCGGGTATCTTGACCCTATAGAGGGTATATCATATACCATAATACCCTCTTTAATGCAGCGTTACCCCTTTTCCTAGTGGCCCGATGGGAGAAAGCTTTGTGTCAATTGCCAGACTGACAGCAATCGTCTCGTTGGGGGTCCTGGCGATCCCGGCGCATTCCGATAAGTCAGGCACGAAGGAGCCAACTCCGAGCGGCTGCGATGATCTTCGCCTTTCCATGTTCCAGGCGAAGGAGCACGCCTGGTCGCCATTGAGAGATTTCAGGCTGCTTGAATCGAAGTGTGAAGCCACCTCGTTCTACTACCAGCACCGCGCGCAACTGGAATCCTTCGTCGGCAATCATCAGCAGGCGATGGCGTTCTGGGACAGGAATTACTCCCGGCGCTCGGAAAACCAGCAAAATCTTGACGGTCAGGAGGCCATTTCGGCAGTAATCCAGAGCGAAAACGCAATTTCCTTCATCGTGGACCGCTCATCCGATCATCAAATGATCATCGTCAACGAGCGCCACCACGTTTCCAGCGACCGGCTATTGACGCTGGCGCTGCTGGAGCCGCTGTTCCGGCGCGGGTACCGCTATCTTGCCGTTGAGGCGGTATGGCCCGGAGACGACATCAATCAACGCGGCTACCCCACCCGCAACACGGGGTACTACATCAACGACATTGTCTTCGCGGAGATGTTGAGGGCCGCACTCCCATTGGGTTACGAGATCGTTTGGTATGAGATCGAAGAGCAGCAGAAGAGCCTGGCCGATTCCCGCAGCAAACAGGCCCGCCGCGACTATTGGCAGGCTCGCAACTCGGACCGCCCCGACGAGGTCACCTACGATCGTGCGGAGATTGTGGAACAGGACTCCGTATTGCTGTATCTCCCGGATGACACAAACATGGAGCTGTTTGTCTTCGGCCTTGACGGGCAGCTCCGGCGCCGCTACAGATTCCGGTAGGCTTGGCTGCGGGCGGCGATGCGCGATACGACGATGCTTCGATTGCCGGAATCGTAAGTGAAGAAGACACGCCACTCGCCCACCCTGAGCCGCCAGTGCCCTCGCGTATGACTCGAGTTTGACACTTCCTCATACATATTGGGGCGTTGAGGGTAATGCGGGCGTAGGAAAATCAACCACTTACGACGATTGGGCCTGAATATTCGGGTCCAAAGGCATAGATACATGTAGTTGCGGTTCAGGTATTGCAGTGATTCGCCATGTCTGGCATCATTGGATACATGTACTTGCGCCAGTCCACGCAAAAGCGCGCCGACGGTTCAACCCTCCGCCACCTGCAGATTGCCGAGAACGTCTGGGACCCGGTCAAGAAGCGCTCCCGGGTGCGCATCCTGTACAACTGCGGGCGCGCCGACGACCCCAAGGCGGCCGAACGGCTGCGGCGCCTGGCGCGCAGCATCCTAAAGCGTTGCTCGCCTGAAGAACTCGTGGCCGCCGGTCCGGCGCTTACGATCGCCGACGCCTGGCCGTACGGGGATGTATACGCGCTACAGCGGCTGTGGGAGCGGGCCGGGCTGCCGGCGCTGATCGCCGAACAGGCGGATCCGGGCAAGTTCGAGTTTTCCGTCGAGCGGGCGCTGTTCGCGATGGTCGCCAACCGGGCTTTGGCGCCGTCGTCGAAGCTGCATTGCCACCAACAGTGGCTGGCCGAGGACGTCCGCATCGAGGGCTGCGGGGAGTTGGAGTTGCATCATCTGTACCGGGCGATGGACTTTTTGCACGAGCGCAAGACGGTCCTGGAGGAAGGCTTGTATTACCGGGTGGCGGATTTGCTCAACCTGGACGTGGAGTTGGTGTTCTACGACACGACCTCGCTGCATTTCGAGATCGCGGACGAAGATGGCGGGGATCCCGAGGCGGGCGGGCCGCCGCTGCGCAAGCGGGGGCATTCGAAGAACGGCCGGGGCGACGCGCCGCAGGTGCTGGTGGGTCTGGCGGTCACGCGCGAGGGCTTTCCGGTGCGCCACTGGGTGTTTCCGGGCAACACGGTGGACGTAAGCACGGTGGCGCGGGTCAAGCGGGATCTCAAGGGCTGGCGGCTGAACCGCTGCGTGTTCGTGGGCGACGCCGGGATGGTCTCGGCGGAGAACCTGAAGGCGTTGGCGCGCGGGGGCGGGCGCTATATCGTTTGCATGCCGGTTCGCCGCGGCGGGGAGGCGGACCAAGTGATTGGTCGCCGGGGGCGCTACCGCGAAGTGGCGGAGAACCTGCAGGTCAAGGAGGTTGTGGTCGGCGAGGGCGAGCGCCGGCGGCGGTACGCGGTGTGCTTCAACCCCCGCGAGGCCGGGCGCCAGCGCCGGCATCGGGCGAAGGTGCTGGCGGAGTTGGAGGCCGAACTGGCTTCGCTGCGCCCGAGCGCCGGCGGCCATCGCAAGCGGGTGTGCGAACTGCGCGCCAGCGGCCGTTATGGGCGCTACCTCCGGCTGACGAAGACCGGGCTTGCGCGGGTCAGCCGGGCCCAAGTCAAGGCGGCCGAACGTTTGGACGGCAAGTTCGTGGTGCACAGCAACGACGACACGCTCGGCGCCGAGGACCTGGCCCTGGGCTACAAGCAACTGCAGCGCGTCGAGCAGGCCTGGCGGCGCCTCAAGAGCGGGCTTGGGCTGCGCCCGGTGCATCACCACGCCGAGCGCCGCATCCGCGCCCATGTCGCGCTGAGTGTGATCGCCTTGCTGCTGGAACGCATGGCCGAGCACGCCTGTGGGGATACCTGGCGCAATATCCGCGACGATCTCAAGCAAATAAAACTGGTTCAATTGTCGGGGCCCAACGGCGCCTTATGGCAGCTGACCGAACCCCGCCCGGACGCGTCCAAGCGTCTGAAATCCTTACGCATTCCCCCTCCGCCCACGATCTTGAAACTGGGCTGAACCCCTAGTGACATGGCCTTTTGCGCCAACGTGCGCAACCGATTGATTTGCCTGCGCAAATTAGAAATACGTATCTATGAAGTGTCAAACTCGGGTATGACCCTTCAGGCGCTTCACGTCGCCCGTTCGCGCACGTGCATGAAGTTCAATGGCATTGATAATTCGTCGGCGCACGGCTGCGTTGCGCCGTTTCAGGTCACGAGATGCGCGGGAGGTATACCGTACGTGTGCGGTCAGAGGCCAAGTTCCTGTTTGAGTTGGTCGGAAGAAATCAGCCGGCCGGCTTCAATGTCCTCCCGCGCTTCATCCAATTTCCTTTTGAACTCGTCGGTTAGTTCTTCTTCTTCTTCCGGAACGCTCAACAGGTACTTGAGGTATGGATCCCCACGATCCTTAAGGTATTCGAGATAGCGCACGGCCGCATGAATCTCCTCCTCCGGGAGCTGCTCGATTAGATCTGCGAGCCGACTCTTTTCGTGGGCGTCCATTAGATTACATTCTATCAATGAGCCTTCCCCTTGCGAGTGCAAGGGTGTTACTCAGAAATCGCCCGAGTGCCAGGTCACTCAACTTCGGCGCCGACGGTTATCGGTATCGAATTGCTCGCGTAGCCGTAGAGGACGCCGTAGCCGTTGGACGAGAGCACGATATCGCCTTGGGCGCTGATGGCGATCACGCCGCCCTGGGCCTTGTCGATGTTACCGATCAGGTCGACGATGACGTGGTCGGCGGCCTGCTGCAAGGGCATGCCGAGATATTCCGCTCGGGCGGCTATGTCGCGAGTTGCGGACCGCTGGATGAAGTACTCGCCAACACCGGTAGCCGAAAGCGCGTAATGGGCGTTGGCGAAGCTGCTGGCGCCGATGATCGGGCTATCGCCGACGCGGCCCGGCATCTTGCCCGAGGTCCCGCCGGTGGACGTGCCGGCAGCCAGATGGCCGCAGCGGTCCAGCGCCACAGCACCTACGGTTCCGTGTTCCTTTTCGGGTTGTTTCGGCTTCGGTGGCCGGAATTCCTTGAAGTAGCTCTTGGGATCGTCCAATACTTCGGCGCCAAGCTCGATCAAGGTGGATTCGCCGGTTGCGCCGACGAAAAAGACGTGTGGCGTCTTCTCCATCGCAATCCGGGAGGCGCGAATCGGGTTCTTCAAGGTCTGCATCGCGGCTACGGCGCCGGCCCTGCCGGTGTGACCTTCCATCAGCGAGGCATCGGTCTCGACAAAACCCTTGGAATTGAAGTAAGAACCCTTGCCCGCATCGTAGATTCCGGCGTCCTCCAGCAAAACGATGGAGTTCTCGACGACGTCGAGAGCGGCAGCGCCATCCGCCAGGGCCTTGAGGCCTGCTGCAACGGCCTGGTTCAATACGTCGAGATGCTGTTGCTGGACCTCTTCCGCGCTGGAAGCGAAGCCGCCGTGAAGCAGAAGGATGTACTCATCCTGTGCGTCACAGTTTCCGTTCGCTGCAAAGCCGTTCATTGACCACGACATGGCGAGAAGAATATAGCCGTATTTCCAGTGCATTTGATTGCTCCGCTTTCCAGGCCGAGATTATGCGCGTTCGGCCGCATCCCGGAGCAGCGTCACACGGTCTCCTTCCAAACCGGCAAGCCCTCTTCAAGCGCGCGCAACAGGTTCCGCGGCTCGTACGGCTTGCTCCCCGGATTGCCGGCGAAGTGCTTGCCGATTGCTTCTACGACGCTTCCGTGCGCGCACTCGCCGGGCGCAACATCAACCCCACCACGAATGTCGCCGTGCTGCTTCGGGCCGATTTCCCGTTCATATGGCCGCACACGAGCAATTCGCAGCGCCTGGTATCCCATCGAGAACGAATCCTCCACCCTGCCCTGGTCCGCTGCCGGGGGTGTCATTCGCGCAATTGCGTCGGCAAATGCAAGGCCATGTCTGGCTGCGCAGCCCGCCAGCCAAAATAGAGCGATATTCGATAGCCCCGAGTTGCGATATCCGCCGCCGATGTTTGAGTGGGCGCCCGCAAACCAGGCTTGCTCAATGGTCTGGCCCTCGACCGGGGCGCCGGTCCACAAGACCGGCTGAAATGGCCGCCGCCGCTCGTCAACGGCCAGCGCCTGGTACGCATGTTTGACCTCCCTGCCCAACTGCGTGTTGTGAAAAGACAGCCGTTTGCGGGTCAAGCGCCCCAGAAGAGGCGTGGGGGCGCCCAGCGCTCCGACGGTGTCCCACACGCCGATGAACCGGATTGGAAGGGGTTTTCTTGAGGGCTCGCCGACGGCTTCAAGGCGCTGCTCGACCATGGAGCCGGGGCGCTTGTCCGAGGGCAGCCGGTAGAGCGCATAGGCTTCGGGCAAGAGCCTCAAGTTCTCCTTTTGCAGCAAACCCGCAACGCCGATAAATCCCGCCAGCGAGCGCACCGTATAGGCCCCGCGGCTGAACCCGAACAGGAACAGCTCGTCGCCTTCGTGATAGTTGTTCGCGATAAAGCGATAGGCCTGGCGGATGTTCGCCGAGAGTCCGCTGCCCAAGCCGCCGCCGATGTACTTGTCGGCCGCACCCTGCGTGCCTACGCCCGTGTCGTAGAAGACCACCTGCGGGACCTGGTTGCCGTCCACGGGAGCAAGCCCCCGGACGACCTTCAGCACATTCGTCGGCTCGGTCTCGTCCGCCGCATTCCCGTCAACGCTCTGATCCGGTTCGTTCCACGTGCCATCGCAGCAGATCACCAGACGCTTGTTGCCTTTCTCCACTTGATATCACCCTATTTCTCGGTACCCCCGTGAAAGAACGTCATTCAAAGTGTGTAACAGCGGCGTGAATAGTAACGTACAGAAAGGTTTCGAAAGCCAATCGCCTGTTACTCGAAAGCTCTGAGGGATATCGGGGAAGAGCGGCCGGACATGAGTCACGAACAGCCCCTGGCAGGCTGCAGGTAAAGTAATGGTCATGAGCCTCATGACCATAGGCAACATCATCGCAGAACCGTTGCGGCGCTTTAATCCGGAAATGAGCCGGCAGGACAAAAACGCCATGGTGCTGAACACGATGCGCGATGTAGGCCTGAACCGCGAAACACTCAATCGCTACCCCCATGAATTCAGCGGTGGTCAATGTCAAAGGGTTAGTATCGCCAGGGCGATGATCCTGAAACCGAAATTGGTCATTTGCGACGAACCGGTTAGTTCGCTGGACGTATCCACTCGCACACAGACCATAAACCTGCTTAAGGACCTTCAGAAAAAGCACAACATCTCCATCATTTTCATCAGCCACGATCTTTCGGTCGTGCGGATAATCTGCAACAGAATCCTGGTGATGTACTTGGGCCATTTCGTCGAAATCGCCGAACGGGACACCTTGTTCAATTCCCCGTCTCACCCCTATACACAAGCCTTGATAAGCGCAATTCCCGTGCCGGACCTGGCAGCGCAAGAGCACGGCAAGAGAATGATTCTCAAGGGCGAACCACCCTCGCCTACCGACCCTCCATCCGGTTGCGTGTTCCGGACTCGCTGTCCTATCGCCACGAACTACTGCGGCGAGCGAGAACCTCTTCTCAGGACGCTGGACAACGGAGCGCGGGTGGCTTGCCACCACGTCTGAAAGGCTCTCAAACAGTTACCAGTGCGCAGTTTTTTCGGTTTAACGGAGTAGTTACAATTGACGATTACATCCGCCCGTAACCGTCAAAGCAGGAGACGAGCATGTTGATGAATAACTGGTATGTGGCTGCCAAGAGTCAACAGGTGAGTCAGAAAAAGCCCGTGATCGTGCGCATGCTGGGCCAGAACTTCGTCCTGTTCCGCACTCCCGGCAATGAAGCGATATGCCTTGCCAACACCTGCTGTCACCGTGGCGGTTCGATAGGCCGGGGTGAGCTGGATGGAGCCGGCTGCATTTCCTGCGGCTACCACGGCTGGAAGTTCAATCCGCAGGGCCAATGCGTCGAGATTCCCTCCCTGGGCAAGGATGCCAGGATCCCAAGGCGCGCACGCGTGGACGCGTATCCCGTAGAAGAGCATTTTGACTGGGTATGGGTCTTTCTGGGGGACCTGGAGGAGGAGAAGCGTTCTCCGATTCCGGCTACCGAATTCCCCGAATACCACGACAAGGAAAACTGGCGTGTAGTCTCCATTGACTTTGAGGGAGAGGTGAATTGGGCTCGCGGTCACGAGAATTCTCTCGATAGCGCACACCCGGCGTTTGTGCACTCCAGCTTCGGCAGGCGCAGCGCCCCCGAAGTGCAGATTGTTCCCTTGGTCGAGAATGCATTCATGGGACACAACGCCACCCGTGAAAGAGTCCCGCCCAAGAACAAGCAGATTAGTACCGAAATCGCCAAACTGCTATCCAAAAACAGGGGCAAGACCGTTGCCTCGACCGATTCCTATCTGGCGGGCATTTCTCATCGAATTGATATTACGCGGGAAGGAAACATCAGGCAGGTGACCGTTTCCGCGCGCACGCCCATTGATCCTTGCAAGACACGTGTCTTCATGCATCAGGCGCGCAATTACCTGATGGAAGAAGAGCACGATGAGTCGCGTCTCGATGGGATAAGGCGGGCATTCAATGAAGATCTTGGCGCGGTCTCCACGGTCGAGCCAAAGTTCGTGCCGCGTTCCATGGCCCACCAGCTCCTGGTCCGATCTGACCAACTTGAGACAGCCTTTCGCAAAGTACTGATTGAGAAAGTGAAGCAAGGTTGGGAAATCGATTTCGATACGCTGGCCGATGAAAGCCGCTACAGGCATTTTTCCATCCCCTCGCCGGCCCGCCGGAAAGACTCAAAGAACTGGGTTCATCCCGCAGTACCAACGACTTTCGACCGCCAGGATTAGGCAACAGGCTTGACCTTTGCGATACCCCGAATAGACGCGCACCAGCATTTCTGGACAGTTGAGCGCAACGACTACGGTTGGCTGACGCCCGAACTCAAGCCCTTGTACCGCGATTTCGGGCCGGCTGACCTGGCTCCGCTGTTGAAAGAAGCAAGCATTGACAGGACCATACTCGTGCAGGCCGCGCCAACCGTGGCGGAAACGCGATTCTTGCTGGAACTGGCGGCGCAAACCGATTTGGTTGCCGGCGTGGTGGGGTGGATCGACATGGCCAGTGAAGCGGCGCCGTCGATGCTGGCCAATCTCGCGCAAGACACGAAACTGGTCGGCATCCGGCCGATGATTCATAACATTGAGGATCCCGCGTGGATAACACGCAAGGAACTCGCCACGGCAACCGAAGCCGTGATTGAGAGCGACCTGTGTTTCGACGCGCTGGTCCGGCCGGTGCACCTGCCCTTTTTGCTTGAGTTCCTTCAACGCCATCCGGACCTGAAGACCGTGATCGATCACGGCGCGAAGCCGGATATTGCCAATGGCCTATGGCAGCCCTGGGCGGACCGGATGTCCCGGATTGCCGAGAACACCAGCGCCTGTTGCAAGCTGTCGGGACTATTGACGGAGGCGAGCGCGGATCAAGGCTACGACGACCTCCTCCCCTACATGGAGCATCTGCTCACAACGTTTGGCGCGGAGCGGCTGATGTGGGGCAGCGACTGGCCGGTGCTCAACCGCGCCGGAACCTACCGCGGCTGGATTGCGATGGCGGAACGCTTCCTGCAAGGTCTGACTGGCGAGAACCGAAAGCAGGTTATGTGCGGCGCCGCCGCCCGCTTCTACGGCATCTGAGCGGATTGTTACTTGGTCGTTCGAGGAAGCGCCAGAAACGCCAGAAACGCCAGAAACGCCAGGAGCGCCAGGAGCGCCAGGGAATAGTGTAGCCACTCTGCAGGGGACCGCCTCTGAAAGCACCGAACCCCCCAAAATTGGGGTTCTCGAATCCGACTTCTTGTCTGATATTTGCGGTCCAGTCTTAAATAAGGACCCGGTCCGCTTGGTTGCTATGTGGAATCGTTTTTTTGTCTTTGTGATGAGCGTGCTCGCCGCGCTATTCACATTGAGCGTATATACGCAACTCGTGCAAGCAGCCGTTCGTGGGCGCTGGCTTCCTTCGCTTGAGGCCTGGCATATTGGGATTCTGCCCTACCCTGCATTTCTCGTCCTGCAGATTTGCGTCGCCGCCTGCATGATGCTTGTGCTGACTGGGGTAGGCAAGGGCACGGCACGCTCGCGGCGGTGGAAATACCGTACGTGCTTTATCTTCGGTGGCCCGTACTTCATTCTCATGCTTTTGCGCTGGAGCGCCGCATTGGCGGTTATGGCCGAAGACCCGTCCTTGTCAAAGGCCCTGCCGGCATTCTTTCAGATTGTGCTGGCCAGCTTCGTGCTGCTGCTGGGCCTGCATAACTATGTTGGGTTTCGCAACCGTAAGCTCTTCCGTCCCGACGCCAATTTCTGACCGTTTCCTTCTGACGAGACCCCACAGCGGCCGCTCGAAACTGCAAGGGTTGCTCGGGGCAATATACTTTCGGTTCCTTCAAACTCGACCGAATGCGCCCCGCAGACAAGGGGAGGTTTTGCATGGCCACCAGCTCAGAATCCAGACAAATCGCGCGGTTCGGGCGAATCCTCAAGACACAGTTCGGTTCCATCAGGAGGCACTGGCGCGGCCTGATCGCCCTGGCGCTCCTGCTTCACTTCCTGGTTTGGAAGCTCATGACCGAGTTCGCGGTGTCGTTTCCGCAGTATTGCCATGACCTGTTCGGCTGGAATGTGTTCGACCTGGAGAAACTTTTCGCCCACGGCGTGGTCATTTCATTGATCTATTTCATCGTGCTGCAGGCCGCGCTGATCACGCTGGTTTCCAGAGAATTCGAACCGCAGCAAGCTGGGTCCGGCACGGAACCGTTCCTGAGGGAAGGAATCAAGGGCCTGCGCAAAGGCGATTTCCTGTTTGACGTGGGCCGATCCTGGGCCGTGCTGTGGCGAATGTTCTTCCGCGTTTCCATAGTCGGCGCCCTGACGGCCGGCGTAATTCTTGCCGCCGGGTTTGCCTGGAAGTCTGTCTCAGGAAGCGACGTCAACCTTCTGGACCTGGCCATACCCAACTTTTCCATAGCCGCTGTGGTCGCTTACCTGCTGCTTCGATCCTCCCTGGCCTTGCCGATTACGATCGTCGAGGGCCATAGCGCCAAGTTGAGCATCAAACGCAGCCGTCAATTGACCAGTCTGCGGCGTTCCAAGGTCACCATCTGGCTTTGCCTTCTTGCCTATGCGCCGATAATCGCGCTGATCCTCATCGGCTCGCAGGTGGACATTACCGAAAACGTGGGCGGCGTCGCGATGTGGTTCATTCTCACCGTCACGGTCCTGTTCACTTCCCTGATGGCAACCGGCTGCTATCTATTCATTCGCCCGGGCGAATTGAAGGTCTAGGGGCCTTTCCCATCGGATTCCCATGCAGCCGACACTATGAATGTGCAACTAATCAAGGCCATCGTCATCCTTCCGGGGACGGTCCTCGTATACGTTCCGGCGGCGATATTGTGGTTCCTGGCTGACGCGCCGGGAGGCTTCTCGCCGGCGAGTCCGGCACAATCCCGGTTCCTGTTTGGTATCGCGTTGGCTCTGGGCGGTCTCGCAACGGCCGTGTGGACCATGAGGCTATTCGTAACAGTAGGCCGCGGCACGCCGGCGCCCTGGGCGCCGCCGACGAGACTGGTTGTGCGCGGACCGTACCGGCACGTCCGGAATCCCATGATCATGAGCGTGCTGGTGATGCTCGGCGCCGAATCGCTGCTCCTCGGCTCCTGGTACCTGGCCGTTTGGTTGCTCGCCTTTTTTCTTCTCAATGCAGTCTATTTCTTGCGCGTTGAGGAGCCCCGCCTCGAACAGCGTTTCGGGGAGAGCTATGTTCGCTACAGGGCGAACGTGCCCCGCTGGATTCCCCGATGGCGTCCGTGGGACGCGCCCTAGCCCACTGCGAGCAGCAAGGCCCCGAAGAGCGGTGTGAAGGAGGCAGCCGGCAACGGGGCTCTAATCGCCTTCTGCGGTATTGACGGATGCCGCAAGACGACGCAGCTCAAGCTCGCGGAGAAATGGCTTGCCGATCGCGGACATACGGTGCTGATCACGCGCCAGCCTACCGATTCCTACCGCAAACACCCGACGGTCCGAAATTACTTCCGGACCAACATTGCCGAGGGCGGGATGCTGAACCTGGTGCGCTTGTCGGCAGAGGACCGGCGGCGGCGCCTTGCGACCGTCATCAAGCCAGCGCTTGCCGCCGGCAAAATCGTGCTCAGCGACCGTTACTACTATTCAGCTGAAGCGTTCTTCTTTGCGCGCGGCGTCGACCGGGAAGTGGTCAGGCAACACAATCCGGGTATTCCGAAGCCGCTATTGACCGTTTACCTCGACATACCGGGCCAAGTCAGCCAGGAGCGGATCCTGCGGCGCGACGGGCGATGGAGCAGTGTCGAAGAACAGCAGCCCGGGTTCCTGGACCAGGTCCGTATGGGATTCGAGGGCGCTGCCGACGAGACCTTCCTCAAGCTGGATGCCCGCCAAAGCATCGATTCCCTGCACCACCAAATCGCAGCCCGTCTTGCCGAATTTCTGGATGACCCTTGCGCTCAACCAGGAAGCCACACGTCCTGAGACCCCAAGCCAACTAAAGGATCACAAACGGGTCGCGTTCAGTGTTGAACGGCTCGTAGCCGCTCTTGGTGACACGGAACAGGTCCTCGTTGTGCCCGGACCCCCAGCCCACTTCCAGGTAGGGCAGATCCACGGTCAGCACCATGTTCTCCTGCATTACGTGATCGAAGGCCTGCACGCCGAAGTCCGGCATCCGGAAGGGGTTGTCGTCGTGCTGTAGGCCCACCGAGTGGGGCGTGACGAACACCGCATGAGCCGGCATGCCGGCCTTGATCATGGTATCGAGGCCGACCTGGCGCAAGGTGGAGTACTTCACCCCCGGCCTGATGGCGTCGAACACCGCTTCACGGGCGAGTTGGTTGGCGCGGCGGCGTTGCTCCACTTCTTTCGGTGGATCGCCGATGATGAAGGTGCGCGCGATGTCGCCCATGTAGCCCTTGTAATTGCTGACGCAGTCGATGAGGTACGGCTTGCCGGCGACCAAAACGCCGTCATCCGGGAAGTTGCCGCCGGGCATGCCGGCGATGACGCTGTCCACGTGGTTGCCGCGTATGGCGCACTCGGCCAGAAAGATCTGCTCAACGTCGGAATGGCGCATGCCCGCTTGCATGGCGTTGATGGTGGCCAGACAGGCTTCGCCGTTGTTCCAGCTGCCGATCTTCTGATACGCCAGCTCCTGTGGCGTCTTGACCATGCGGATGAGCTGAAAGATGCCGTAGCCCTCGACGCACTCCACGAGCGGCAGATCCACCTGGGACAGGAACCTGGCGATTCGCATGTCGTCCACCGCGACGCGGCCCCTGGTGATGCCCTGGGCCTTCAGGGCGCGCGCCAGCCCCCAGGCGGCGCCGGCCGCAATATCGTCCTTGAAGCTGTCCGAGGCCGCTTTCCAGCGTTGTTCCCGTGCGGTCAGTTCAACGGCTTCGCGAAAGTGATAATTTCGGGTGCTCCCGTCTGTCGGCTCCACGGGCAGGCCGTCGGAGTTGAACTCCGCCTCGTTCCAGCCGCCGAAACCGTAGGGGATAAGTTCGGCGGTCTCCCGGTCGCGATTGGCGATGTCCCACGCCGCGGACGATCCGGAGACCAGGTAGATGGGCATGTCCGGGTCCGGCGCCATGGTCGCGAAGCCGGGATATTCGGTGACGAACTTGACGCCGATGGTAGTGACGTTGGTCATGTAATAAACGTTGATGGGGTCGAGAGCGATAAGCCCGGCGAGGCCGTATTCTTCCATCACGTCATAGGCGCGTTCCTTGTTGATCAGGGCCTGACCCTCAATCTGCGGCTTGGGCGGAGTGTGGCCGACAGGCTTGTCCGCCGTTCTGGCAAGACCTGGGACTGCCAGCGCGGAAGTGGCGGCGAGGCTGCCGAGCGCCTGTCGTCTGTTGATGGTCATGGAATCTCTCCCGCGGTGAGTTACATCACCGGTATTACTCTTAGACTCTCCAACTCTGCTGCATAAGCAAGGCGGCTATCCAGGCATACAAACGAAAGCGGCTCGGCCATCTGCTCCTGGACCAGCAAGGCCGCGCCGAGTTGACCCGCATCCGCCGCCCGCAATGGGTGCCGCGCCAGCAATGCGTTCGCTCGGGAACGAACCGCCAGCACTTCGGTAACTTCATCCCAACTGTCGGCGAAGGTGGTCAATCGCTCAAGCACCGCTTGGCGCTGTGGCCGGGACAGCAATCCCTCGCGGGTTCGCCGCTCGATCGCGCTGACAATTTCGGTGCGTGTCCATGCCCAGGTAACGATGTACTCGTCCTCGGCAAGCTGATTCCGCACCACGTCGCTGGCGGCCTCGGCAACGACTAGCGGGACGAGGGCCGACGCGTCCCAATATCTCACAGCCGGTCGGCCCGGTCTTCCATGAGCGCCGCCGACAGACTCGTGGGCAATTCAATCGGAGGATCGTCCAGAATGGCGGCTGCTCTGCCCTGGCCGGGCCGCAGCAAACCGGTCCTGATGAGTGTTTCCCGCAATTGGCCGCCCGATGCTACGGGAGGCGCCAGCCTCGCAACCGGCCGGCCCCTGTCAAGAACCTGTATCTCCCCGCCCCGGCGGACTTCGCGGATGTAGCGCGACAGATTCGCCTTCAAGTCGGAAATCGATACCGTCGTCATAATGACCAGTATGACCTCTTTGTAATGACTAATCAAGTCTCTTGGAAACGCCTGGGAGGGAGGGCGTCCCCGCCCTCTGCGTCGAGGGCGGGACGCCCTCGTTCCCAGGGGGGCTACTGCGGTCAGGTGTCAGTGCTTTCGCGAGAGTCGATTTCGGCGCCGTTGTAGACCAGTCGGGTTGACCAGGGGATGGGGTTGCGCATTGCGTGGTGCGCCATGCAGGAGCCTTCCGCCTCTTCCAACAACGCCTGGATCCGCTCAGGCGGTTCGGGGCTGTCGATGATGACGTGGGTCTCGACCATCTCGGTCTCGCCCGTGGTTCGATGACCGAGCTCGCGCATGGTCCCCAGGGTGGTCATGAACCGGACCCGCTGTTCCAGGCGCATGGATGTCACCTCAATCTTGCGCGTATTGAGGATGTCGGTCATGTGCGTCATCAGGCAGAAGCCGATGCCGGCGGTGAAAAACGCCAGTGGCGGCGGGGCCTGATCGTCGCCCACCGGCGGTTGCTCGTCGCAATACAGCGTGACCGGGCTGAAGCCGGGAATGTTGACCTGCACCGTGCCGGTTTTCTGCTGCTTGTTGTGCGCTTGCGCCACCATGTTGACTTCGAAGCGCAGCGGTTCGGGCGGGCGGGATTTCCTGAAGGGCCCGGGCTCGAACCGCTCGGGATTGGGGGTCTCATCGGCCTGGTCGCCGACGCAATAGTCCTGGTTGTGAAATTGCATTTTTTTCCTTCTCACTGGTTGTTCAGAAACTTAATCGCCTGATCGATTCGGCGTCGGAACTGCTGCCACACGCGGTGTCGCCAATGGCGATCTGTTGGGCAAAAGCAATCCATCATCCGCTTGGTCATGGCCTTGCGGGCCGGTCCGCTTCTGCAGCCGGCCATCCAGGTTGCATTTTCCTCGATCAGCACGGACAGCATTTCGTTCAGCGGCACGGTTCCAAACTCGGAGGCTACTCCGATCACCGGAATGACATCCTCGAAACTGGCGAACGAAGAGGGTATCGGACCGCTGACGTCGGGAGTCAACTTGCCTCCGGGAATCAGCAGATCGTCCCCGCCGAAGCATCGGCGTGCCTGCTCAAAGGCCCCGTAATTTGGACTGCGGGTGTAGATTAGTGTTTCCTCGCCGCGGCCTCCGAGGCCCGTATGTATGTCCATGTGAACGGCCAGAGATTTGCCTGGTAACACTGCATCCAGGAACCGGCGCCAGGTGCGATTGCTCCACACCGCTCTTCGGCCGCCGTAATAGATCGACCGGGGATCCACATATTGCCCAGTCGTAAGCGAGCGCTGATAACGCTCCTCTCCTACCCCCTGCAAGTAGCGCTTCGCCGCCTCGATTTCATCGGACGCCCGGCCTTCCTGGATCACCAAAGTGGAAAACTGCTGAAACTCGGAGAACTGGGCGCTGTTCGGCGGCGGCTCCGAGAAGTCGATGAAGTTGCGATTCAGGTCCACATTATCTTCGTTCACACGGCGATGGTGAGAAAAGCCGAACGCATTGACGGCATGCACGAGATAACACGATGTGTTGTCCGGGAACGCCTCCACGAGGCCCTCCAGCAGTAATCCCACCTGGAGCGCGGACCCCGCATAGCCCTCGACTCCGTGCGTGCCGGACGAAACGATGAGCACTTTCTCGCAGCCGGCATGCCCGATGACCGCAATGTCCATGTAGAGCTCCTCCCCAAACGTTCCTTTGACCGAAGGATTGAGACACGAAGTGACGTCAACGCCCTGCCGTTGTGCGGCACTGAGAAATGCTTGCCGTGCCTCATCGTACGACGTGCTGTAGCAATTCAGGATGTCCGCGGAGCGAAGGACCATCGAAGTTCACCCGGGCAACGGCGCGTGGACGGGCTAGTCGCGCAAATGAGTATCCAGAAAGCTCGAGACTGCCCCGTTGAACTCCTCCGGGTACTCCCAGAACATCATGTGTGCGCCCAGCGCGTATAGCTCGGCGGTCGGCGTGTTGGCGTCAATCCAGTGCGCTGCGGCTTTGGATGCCTGCTGGTTCACGATTTGCAGCATGGGCAATTGCGCAGCGACATCCCTGGCGACCTGAGAGTAGTCACAAAGGTTGCCGTCACCCAGCAACAGAGCGGCGGCGTGCGGGGCTGTGCACAGGGAGCGGGAAACGATGTCGTGGACAAACGCCTCGCCAGCAGGCTGAATCAGAAAGCCGTGCGACACCATCTTGCGCACCATCGCCGAATGGTCCGGGGCCGTGACGCCGGCTTGCATTCGCCGCACGTTCTCACGCATATCGATGCCCCAATCCGATTTATGCTCCTTAACCGGTTTGGGCGACATATCGATGCTCACGAAAGCGCTCACGTTTGCACATCCGAACTGCTCGAAATAGGCATATGCGGCCAAGGCGCCGGTTGACCATCCCAGAAGCACGGCGCCTTCAAGCCCGAGTTTGTGAATGAATTCGGCCAGGTCCTGACCGTGCTGCGTGTAGTGATTGCCGCACTCGACTCGAGATGACTGACCCTGGCTGCGGGGATCGTAGGCAATGGCCTCGAAGCGTTCCGACAGCGGCTGCAGGTTCTTGCTGAACGATTCCAGGGTCATGGTCCAGCCCGGGATGAAGATCAGCGGCCGCCCCTGGCCGTAGGCAACGTAGTGAATTCTCAGCTCGTCGGAGAGCTTTACGTATCCCTCCATACCTGACCCACGCAATTCGCGACCGATATCCCTTGGCAATGTTCGCTCGTGGCCGCTGTCAGAACCTCAGGCCCACGCGCAACCCCCAGGTTCTCGGAGGCGCAAAGGATCGCTCGCACTGCTGCACGGGCACGCCCATCTGGCGAAAGTCGAAACACTCCATGTATGTGGCTACGTCTTCGTCTTCGAGGTTGCGCACATAGGCCTCAGCGTACCAGTTCTGCCCTGCGGACTGGTAGTACAGACTGAGATCGGTCTTGGTAAACGAGTCTCGCGTCTCGAAATCGCGGTTCAGCACTGCGAGATAGGCTTCGGACTCGGAGTGGAACTGTACCCGCGGCGTGAGGGTTCCGCCGTTGAACTGCCAGATCACCGGCTCCAGCATGATGGACGCGGTGAATCCCGGCGCCCGCGTCAACTCGTTGCCGCTGGCGCTCAAGGACTGCGAACCCACGATCAGCGGATCGTCGACGCCGGTGAAGTCGTCGAATTCCGTGCTCAAGTACCCGAAGGAGAACACGCCGCGCCCGGACTCGCCAAACAGCGCTTCAGCTTCCAGCTCAAGGCCCCAGACGGATGCATCCGACGCGTTGACGGTCTGGTTGGTGATGGTGCCCGCTTCATTGGTAAACGTCTGACCGAGCTGAAGGTCCTTGTAGTCGTAGACGAAAGCGGCAACATTGAACCGTGCCCGTCCGCTGGCGGATGTCATCTTCCAGCCGCCTTCCACCGCCGTCACCGTTTCCGGGTTGTAGACCACCAGCGGCGCCCCGGGCTGCGTCTGGCTGCCGCGGTTGTAGCCGCCGGCCTTGAACCCCGTGCTTACGTAAGCGTAGAGCAGGGAATTCTCGGAAACGTCGTAGTCGAATCCGAGCTTGAAGGTCGTCTCGTTCCATTCCGGGTTGGCGATCTGCGGCGCCAGGAAGAAGGTGGGACCATTGGCGAGTCCCACAGTCTGAAAGCTGCCCGTCGCCGTATCGGCGGTCATGCCGAGGTCACCGGCATGACCGCCCTTATCCTTCTCGTCGCTCGTATAGCGCAATCCCGCGGTCCATCGCAGCCGGTCGTTCACCTGGTAGGTCGTGTGAAGGAATGCCGCCGCGCTCTCGTTGGTGAGGCCCTGGTCAACGAATCGGACCCGAAAGATCGGGCCGAAACGGAAATGCGTCAACCCGACTCGAAAATCGCCGTCAATCTCCTCGTCCAGCAGGTAGATTCCGGCGATGTACCGGAACGCACCCTCGCCGGTTGAAGTCACTCGCGCCTCATGGGTCCAGGTGGCCGATTCCGTGGTTTCCTGGACAAAGGACTGAATGGTGGGCTCCGCCGTATAGTCGGCATCGGCCAGGAAATCTCTCTCGTGATTCCGGTAGGCGGCCAGGTAGATGAACTCCATGGCGCCAAAGCTGTGGGTGAGTTCGAAACGGAAGTTGCTGTCGCTGCTGTCACGGTAGCCCTGCGTATCAATCGGGTTCACTCCCGCCGGATCAGACGAAAGCAGACCCGTGTTGTCGTTCGGGAACGTCGCAAACGAACCTACCCCGCCAACACCGCCGCGCTCGTAGGACTCACCGGTGAGCAGCACGGAGGTGTTCTCCCCAGCCTGGAAGGCGAGATGGACCCGCACTCCCATTTCGTCGGCGTCATCGCCGTCTTCCGACGGCGCGTTCTCCCGGTAGCCATCGCGGTTGTTCGACATGACGGCGATACGCGCCGCGGCCTGGTCGGAGAGCGGCACGTTGAGCACGCCGTTGAACTGGATCAGGCCATATTCGCCAGCCGTAATCTCGGCCAGCCCGGCGAATTCATTGAAGTCCGGCTTGTTCGTGATGACGTTGACCACGCCGGCGGTGCTGTTGCGTCCATACAGCGTTCCCTGCGGCCCCCGCAACACCTCGATGCGCTCAACGTCGTAGAAATAGGCCTGTGGGCCGGACAGCCGTGGCACATAGCTGCCGTCCACGTGGAACGCCGTGGTCGGATCGGCCGCATTTCGCACATCGGTGCCGGAAACGCCGCGTATGGTCATCGACAGACCGTCGCGGTTAGTCTCCTCGCCGACGTGCAGATTCGGCACGATATAACCCAGCACGTTGGCATCGTTGCCGCCCGAACGCGTGATCTCCTCACCGGAGAATGCCGAGACCGCCACCGGCTCGCTTTGCAGTGTGTTCTCGCGTTTCTGTGCGGTTACAACGATCTCTTCCAATACGGTTTGCGCGAACGCACCTGTGGCCAGGAAGGAACCGCAGGCCAGGAAAAGGGAAATTGAGCGCATTGGGCGCGCAGGGTTTGACTTCACATACATGTTCGTATCCCCTGAGGAAACGACTTCGTTATCCGCTCCGGAGGAGGGAACCCACAAATAACGTATGTCTTCAGCGGGTCGCCGGCTAGAGGGGAATCCCCCTAGTTGTCCTGCCCGCGCAATCGGCTAGTTGGAGAGAACGGCCACCAGTTCCGTGCGATTGGAGGCGCCGGTCTTCTGATAAATGGCCGTCAGGTAGTTCTCCACGGTCTTGGCCTGCAGGCCCAGTGACTGTGAGACCTGGGCGTTGGTCATGCCCAGCGCCACCAGCTTCACGATCTGGGTCTGCCGGGGCGAGAGCAGCAGCTCCCGGGCACGCGCCTCGGAGATGCCGGAGTAACTCTGATCCAGGGCGACCAGGACATAGTGCCTTGTGCCGTCGGCATGCTTTACGACCTCGATGCGGTGCGAGTTCCGGGTATTGCCAAATTCGTCGAGGAACAACGCTGCCTCCGCAGCCCGTCCCGCGCGCACGCGCGCAAGGCTTGCCCGAACCGGTTCGGAAAGAAGCTGGAAGACCGAGCTGCCACGACGCCTGGTCAGATCGGCGTGCGGCAAAACCAGACCGCTGTTGTCGAACTCGCCGACAACATCGCGCAGTGTGAAGTCCTGATCCAGCATCAGGTAGCCGCGAATCCCGCGCAGGCGCAAGAGGTTGGTGACTACATCGTCGCGTTTTTTCTGTTGCCGCCGGCTATAGCGGAAGCGGAGCGCGATGCTCAAGTAGGGAATCAGCAGCTGCGCAAGCCGGTGATCGGATTCGCTGTATTGTCCCAACTGTTCTGTGCGGTGCATTCCCACCAGCCCGAATTGCCGCCCGTCGATATTGATGCCGAAGATCATCGCGGAATGAACGCCGGTTGGGCGCAGGAAGTCCTGGTAGAACTCGCACTCCCGGTACGACCTGTCCGACTTGATCACCTGGTCCGTCGACACACTGGGCGCCTCGTGCGCGTTTGACAGCCGGTTGAATCGAGCCCACGCGGGATCCAGAAACTGGTAGTAATCCAGGTATTTCTCCATGTTGCTGTGATCGACCTGGTACGAAGTGCCGTCGAGCAGCTTCGGCGTTGGAGAGCCCGGTTCGAATTCGATGAATACGCCGGAGGAGGACCGCAGCAGGTACATCAACTCGCGGGTCATGATGCGCGCGAAGTCCTTTTCGGCCACACATTCCTGCGCTAGATGGCCAATATGAACCACCTGGTTCAACTGGAAATCGCTAACGCGAATCATGAATTCATCATACACGCGCGAGGTCGCTCCGTTCCCTGGACAGATGGCGTCCTCCTCGGGAATGAGGGAGTCTCCGCCCTCAAGTTACCAGTGCCGCAGCCGGCAAGCATTCTTCAGCGTGGGCGCGGACTATTCGCCCAGATGCGGGTCCAGAAAGCGCAGCACTTCGCGGTTGAACTCGTCCGCGAGCTCGAAGAACATCATGTGCCCGCCCAAGGTGCACACCTCCGCGTTTGGGGTATTGGATTCAATCCATCGGGTCGCCGCCCTGGAGTCCTTCTCGCTGACGAAGTGAAGGACAGGCAACTGCGCCGCCACGTCCTTTGCAAGCTTCCTGTAGTCACAAAGAAAGTTGTCGGCCAGCAACAGGGCGGCAATATGGGGCGGGGTCTTCAGTGAGCATGCAACCGCGTGATCGACAAATGCCTTGTCGGCCTTGAAGGTCTTGAAGGCAGTAGCTGCAAAACCTCTCACCATGGCCGACTGATCCGGAGCTGTGGCGCCGGCAACTACGAGCCGCACGTGCCGCCGCAGGCCGATGCCCCAGTCGGCCTCGGTGTCCTGCACCGGTTTGGGCGACTGGTCGATATTCACGAACGCGCTGACGTTGTTGTATCCGAACTGCTGGAAATAGGAATAGCAGGTCAACGCGCCGGTCGACCAGCCAAGAAGCACGACGTCCTTGAGCCCCAATTCGCCGATGAATGCAGCCAGGTCACGCCCGTGGCGCATGTAGTCGTTGCCCGATTGGACAACCGAAGATTCTCCATGACTGCGTGGATCGTAAGCGATCGCCCGGAAGCGCTTCGAAAGCGGCTTAACGTTCTTCTCGAAAGCATCCGTGGTCATGGTCCAGCCCGGGATAAAGATCAGCGGCCGTCCCTCGCCTTCGGACACGTAATGAACGGTCAGCTCATCGGAAAGCTGAACGTAATCGTGCATGTACTCCTCTTGCGATTACGGATTGTGCGTGAGTATGCCTTCTTTTCCGGGAGCGAAAGCGTCCCACCCTCTCGTCTGAGCCCGAGGGCGTCCCGCCCTCGCCAAGGACACGAACACCTCGTTCACGGCTGGACTCCCAGGCGCGTCAGCCGGGCGCCTTATCGTTCGCGTACAGGTATGTGAACCGGTTTCGTGGGCACGCCTGCAGGCCTGGACACCGATCTTGAGGCTGGTGCGGATGGCCTGGACGCCGGTGCGGATGGCCTCGGCGTGGAGACGGCCGGCCTGCTTGGCGCTACCGGACTCGGGTTCGAGATGCTTGGCGCGCTGGGTGCTTCCGGCGTGGGATTCGAAGTGATTGTCGTCGGTGCGCCGCCCGTTACCCGTGATGCGTTTTCCTGCGCATCTCGCGACCGACTCTGGCGGCGGCCCTCGCGACGCGTATTCCGCGGATAAGGCGTGACTTGCCACGGCCGATAAAGCGGTGCGTACATACCCGATACCGGGGACATAGGCCGCCTGCGCATCCAATTCTGCCGGCTGCGTATTTCGTCCTCATACACGAGGGGTTCCGGGTATTCGTCCACCTGGGACCTGATGTCAGAAAAATCCCCCGCAAGGCTCTCGGCATTTTCGGCTGCCTCGCGCACGGCGCTCATATCGTCGCGAATCACGGTGATTTCCTCGCGCAGGCTCCTGGCCTCTTGCGCGCTGCGTTCGGCCTCCGAAGCAGCGGCATCGCTCAATTCCACCATTTCGCGGCGCATCGAGGCGATTTCCTCGCGCAGGCTCGCCGTGTCCCGGGAGGCACTTTCGATTTCATCGTCTGCGGCTTCGCGGCCGGCTCTCATATCGTCGCGCAAAGCGGCAATGTCGTCGCGGAGAAACCGGGCTTCTTCAACGGCGCGTTCGAATTCGGAGATCATCGCTGCGCGCTGATCTTCCAATTCGCTGCCAGGCTCAGCCTTGCCGGCCTCGCCATTGCCGCCGCAGCCCGTGGCAACCAGCATCAGTACTGCAAGCACGGACGCCGTGTTTCGGATCGGGGTACTCATGTATTCAAGTATAGCCTGCGCATTTCTGGTGCAAGTCGATTAGGCTAAGCGTACGCCGTCCTTTCTTGGGCCATTAACGACTCATGACTTGGCATATTGAGCGAAATATATTGCTGGCCGCCATAGGCCTGCTGTTCCTGGCTGCGAGCCAGGCTCAGACTGAAACGGAAGCCCCGAAAGACTCCCCACCGCCATTCGTGCCCGATCCGGCCGTTACTTGCGACGGAAAGCCGGAGCAATCGAACTGCTGGATGGAACTGCAAGACCAGCCGGGGTGCTATGTCTGGAACGCCCGGCTGCGGGAAGGCGAAGTTGTAACGTGGTCAGGGGAGTGTATCGGCGGCCGGCCGCATGGGACGGGAGCGGAAAGCTGGACCAATGAACAAGAGCAAGACGCCAGTGAAGTCAACATGGGCTCGTACGTGCACGGAGCCCGAAGCGGCAAATGGACCCTTACCCGGCCCAACAGCGCCCAACAGGGCTCCTATCTGGATGGCGCAAAAAACGGCAACTGGATTAGTCGCGCCACGAACGGAGGATTGTCCAAGGGTCCGTATGTGGATGGGAAGCGGCACGGGGATTGGATTCTCCGCCTGGCAGGTGGGGCGGTCATGGAAGGATCCTACGTTGACGACCGGAGAACCGGGACCTGGATCCAGCGTTCTGCAAACGGCGATGTATACGCAGGATCTTATATTGAAGGAAGCCCCGGAGGATTCTGGACCATCCGCCGCGCCAACGGAACCGTGGAGTCCGGCATGCTTGCCGACGGCAAGCAAACTGGGCGCTGGATCCTGAAATACCCAAACGGAACCACGCTTGAAGGTCCATTTGTCGAGGGGAAAAAGCACGGGGATTGGGTGGAGCGCTTCACCGGCGGATATGTATACAAGGGCCCCTATGTGGCGAATCAACGACATGGAAGGTGGGAAGAGCGCTATCGGGACGGAACGCGGGCAAAGGGGCAATATGTAAACGGCGAAAGACATGGAAGATGGGAGGAGCGCCATGCAAATGGCGACGTGCTCAAGGGTTCCTATTTCACCGGCCAAAGAAGCGGACGCTGGCAATTGCGCCGTAGTGACGGTTCGGTCCAGGACGTCTCGTTTGCCGGCGGCAGGGTGATCCCTCGGTAGCCAGGCAACGGTCCTTGGGTCGGTCGCGGTCTAGAGAATCGCGCCGACAGTCCAGGGGACGAACTCGACCTCGCCGAATCCCAGGTGTTCCGACTTGGTCTTTTCTCCGGAGGCCGTTGCAAGGATGCGGTCGAAAATCTGCCGGCCCATTTCTTCGACGGTCGCTTCGCCGTCGATGATGGAGCCGCAGTTGATGTCCATGTCGTCGCGCATGCGCTGAAACATCGGGGTGTTGGTTGCGAGTTTTAGTGACGGCGCAGGTTTGCAGCCGAATACCGAGCCGCGGCCGGTCGTGAAACAGAGGATGTTGGCGCCGCCGGCGACCATTCCGGTCAACGAAGCAGGGTCGTATCCGGGGCTGTCCATGAACACGAAGCCGGACTTGTCGATGGACTCGGCGTATTCGAAAACGCCGGTCAGGTTGGTGGTGCCCGCCTTGCTGACCGCGCCAAGCGATTTCTCGAGAATCGTCGTCAATCCACCGACCTTGTTTCCCGGCGACGGGTTGTTGTTCATTTCGGCGCCCAGCGCACTGGTATAGCCCTGCCACCAGTCGAGCTTCTCGAGCAGCTTGTCGCTGATGTCGCGACTCACGGCGCGTCCGATCAACAGATGCTCGGCGCCATGGACTTCGGGGGTTTCGCCGAGACAGGCGGTGCCTCCGTGGCGAACCAGCAAGTCCACAGCGGCGCCCAATGCGGGATTGGCGGAAATTCCCGAGTAGCCGTCCGAACCGCCGCATTGCAGGCCCAGTACGAGCTGGCTTGCGGGGACTGATTGGCGTTCGACCTGGTTTGCCATTGGCAGTATTTCACGAATGCGCTCCACACCACGCTTGACTGCCGCCTGGGTACCGCCGGAATCCTGGATGGTGTATGCGAACAGGCGCTCGTCGTGTTTAAGCTGCTCCGCACGCATCAGCGCTCCGATCTGGTTTGCCTCGCAGCCCAGTCCGACCAGCAGCACCGCGGCGAAATTCGGATGCCGCGCATAGCCTGACAACGTGCGCTGAATGTAGTTCAGCCCGATTCCGGCGCAACCACCGCAGCCGTAGTCGTGGGTCAGCGCGACCACGCCATCGACGTTGGGATACTCCTCAAGTGCCGGGCCGCGAAATTCGTCGGCGATCATGCGGGCCACGGTGCCCGAGCAGTTCACCGAGGTCAGAACGCCGATGTAATTTCGCGTGGCAATACTTCCGTCGGCGCGCACTATGCCCTCAAAGGTGGCGCGCTCGCCTTGCGGCACAAAATTCGTGTCTTGAGCCGCTGCTCCGGAGTCCCCTTCCCGTTCAAACGGCCGGTATTCGAGGTTGTGCATATGCACATGGCAGCCCGGGGCGATGTCGGCGCTCGCAAAGCCAATCACCTGGTCGTATTTCCGGACCGGATCGCCGCAGGCCATGTGCTCCGTCGCGATCTTGTGGCCCGCCGGAACGCGGTCCCTGACAAAGACACTCGCCTCTCCCACCCGGGCGCCCGGCTCCAGTTCCTGGGCAGCCACCGCTACCGTGTCATTGGCGTGAAGCCGAATCAACCGGCCCCTGGCGGCCCGCACCGCACTGGTTTTTTCACGCTTATTCATACAACCGCAACGTCCCGCCTCAGCCGAGTTTAGCCAATGTGGCCTTATTCCGACGACGCGCAACCGCAAAGGCGGGTTGGCGCCCCCCACCCCGCCCGGATGGTTGTGAATCCGCCGAGCGTCTTCTTACCTGCGCTTCTTCGGTCTTGCAGGCGGCGTCCAGGCTTGCGCGAATTCCATACTTGGCGCTGCTTCCAGCGACGTCGCAACATCGCCGCGGCTAACGTCCGCCGAAAGCGTGCCGGCCTGCGCAATGCTGAACTTCTCCTGGACCTGCGTGACGGTGGCCTGGCCGGCCACGGTGTCTTCGCTCCCCAGGCTAATCCCCGTTTCCGGGTCGATCAGTTCTTCACCCTTGATGAGCAGCTCGACCTGGTCGCCGACCGCCACGGCGCCTTCGCCCAGGTTCAGCCAGAGCTTCTCGCCTTCCACCTTCACGATGCTGCCCTTCGCCGGTTGGGTCCCGATTTCCCGCACCAGGTCGAAAACGCCCTTGTTGGCGCCAGCGATCACTGCCTGGCCGATGGGCGTCTTGGAGTACTTGCCGAAGAAACCTCCTACGTCAACGGAACCTGTACCGCCGGCGCCCAGCAATATCAGCCCGGTCTCCTTGATCATGGACTCGAGCTGCCTGGTGTAGACCACTTCGCTGGTGTTCGCGTCAATCAGACGGAAATTCAGACCGATACGGCTCTCCTTCTTCTTGATGCCCGCACCGCCGATCAGCGGTACCTTCCTCAAGACACCCAGCGCACCCCCGGCGGTCTGGGAGGTTCCTTCCTCGTAGTCCGTGATGACCACCTGCAGCAGGTATTCAGCGCCGAGCACATTGCCCACCTTGGCAGCCGATGGCTGCGAAACGCGGTCTCCCAGATCCTGCTCCCCGAGCACTTCACTCAGCACGCTGCGTTCCACCAGGGAAAAGCGCCCGGTACGCGCCATGGTGTCCATGACGATAGCTTCAATGCCTCCAACCGGGACCCGCTCGCCACCAGAGCCGGTAATCGTCGTCTTGTCGCCTGCCGAATCGATGGTCATGACGCCCGCGCCACTCTTGTTATCCACCGGCAGCACACCGATGCGCGTCGGTTTGCCGGAGTACGAACTCCATTCCACGTTGACCAGGTGCTTGGCCTCGATGCTCTCGATGTTTTCGGGCAGCGGCTGCCTGTCCGCCTCGTTGACCGAGTAGGCGAGGTAATCGCCCTGCGCTGTTGCGCCCGCAAGCGCCAAGCTTAGTCCGAGCAAACCGGCGCACGTTTGCTTGACCATTGCGCGTTTAACCAACATACGCTCCCCTTTACTACAAACCCGTGGTACCAGACAGAAATCCTAACCCATTTGATGTGGGACACGAGACTATTCCCTGGAGCCCAGGCCCAAATCCGCAAGTATCGCTTCAGCACAGCGAAAATCGGGATATCGGACGTGGTGCTCGACCCTGTCCCCAATGGCGATGAAGTCGTATCCCAGATCCAGGCTGGCTTTCCTGTCCCATACTCCATCGCCGAAATAGGTCCGCCGGCTTGCCCGCCGGCCACCCAGCGCCTGTTGTTCGGCGATTCTCATGATATCGACGCGGCTGACCGCATCAGTTCCTGACGCAAGGGGGACTGCGTCCGGATCCAGGCCCGGCCGAACGGCCTGCACGTACATCTCGGAATCGAACTCATGCGAATCCACCAGCGTGCCGTCGATGTCGAGCAGGATCAGATGCATGGCGGCATGGCGTTAGCCTGCAAGCGTCGCCCAGCCCTCTTGCCAGGCTTCGAAGTCAGCGGGGTTGATGCGGTAGCGGGCGCAATTGCCGGCGTGGAGGCTCAAGAGTTCGCGTTCTACGATGTCTCGAAGTTGCCGGCGTTCCTTCGGATCGATGCGGTTTTTCGACCAGGAGCGGATGCGGGCGGCAGCCCTGGGTTTGCCCAGGCCGTCGCGCACGATTCCTCCCACCAGGTCGCGAAGCGGCGCCCGATACTTGAGCCGTAGCGGATCCGGCTCGCCCACGAGGTGCCTAACGGCAGCGTATTGACTGGCAGAGCGCTGGTAGGCGAACTCGAAGACCTCATTGAAGAGTTGTTTGCGGCGCAGTTCGCAGATACCGAGGACGGCGTGCTCGTATGTCTTGCGCGGGACGTTCTCGAAGGTCAGCGGTGCGAGGTTCGCCTGGATCAGCGGGATGTTAGCGGCCAGTCGGGCGACACACTTGTTGAGGTCGTCGAAGGGTTGGAGGTAGGGAACCTGCGCCAGTATGAAGAACGACTGCTCAAACGGGTCACTGATGGCCGCGGCGGTAGCGAGCAGCCGGTCGAACTGGGCCTCGATCTGCCCGGGCGCAGCCGCGGGCTGATAAGAAGAGTCTGCCAGGCGCGCCGGCGTGCGCCGCAAACGCCCGGCAGCCTCGGGATTGCTCAACAGGTTATCGGCCAGCAGCGCATGGAGGCTCAAGACAGTGTGTCGGTTGACGCCGATGTCCTCCTCTGAGCTTGTCAGGAACTCGATCGCCGCCTTGTGATTGAGGATCATCTGCGTTTCGCGCAGGCTCCAGCCTTCGACCCGCTTACCGCGAGTGATGAAAAGCTCGGTTTCAAGTAGCGAGCAGGAATTACCCTCCAGACGGCTGGAATTCCAGGACAGATCAATCAGGAAACGCCCCAGCGTATTGCCGACATAGGCGCCCGATGCGCTGGGAGGCTTCCTCATCCTGCCGATATCGCGGAGTCGTGCACGCTGCTCACCACCAAGAAAGAACGTCTCATTGGGACGGTACGCATCCAGGAACTCCGGATGGTGCTCGGACGGCGGGCGTTGATCGAGCGGCCGGCTCACATGCCGCTGAATCCGCGCAGCACCTGCCGAATGCGGTGGCCAGCCCGTGCGCCGCACTTCATTGCGACCTGGGGATGACTCGTCGGCCGGCGCTGTCGCACCGGGAAGCGGTGGCAGGTATCGCGCCCAACGCCCGGAGCCCTCTCTTCGCAGGCGCCGGCGGTCAACCAGGTATTTGAGGCGGTATTGCAGCGTCCTTCGCGGCGGCGGGGCCGCGAGCGCATCGTGAACCTGCTGCGCGGTCATGCCGGTGGCCTGGTTTTCCACCGCGGCCTCGATTTCATGCAGCTGGTCTTCGTTGATTTGGCGCGCCATTCCGCGATTATATTGCGTATAGAATCCATACGCAATAAATAATATATATACGCAATAAAGGTTTTGTTATTTAGTTTCTTTCTTGCGGATAGAAAACGAATCCGGACTCCTGGAGTTCCTCCTTCAATTCCGTGTCCTCCCGTTCGACTCGCTCCCAGTAGCGCCTTGCCAATCGGACAGATTCGTCTCGAGTTCGCCGGTTCTTCTCGGCAATCCGATCGATTTGAGCAGGAATTTCGCGTGCTTGTCCTTCCGGCGCACCCTGGCCAATACCGCGCCTGAGCGCCCGGCGGTTGAAATCTTCGCCCTGCTTACGGCTGCGAAGCGCCTTCCAACGCGCCTCCCGTGACAGATAGCGATCTTCGCGTGCCCGCCACTCCAGGACTTCGGTGTGCAAACGGCCGTCCCTTGCTCTTAGCTGCATTCCTTTCATCATCCTTTCGGCAGCATTCAACCGGGTTGCGAGAAAAAGATCGTAGTGCTGTTCGCTACCGTCAAAGCTGATTCCATAGGGCTGGAAAAAATTAACGTAGTACGGCGGGATATACGGCTTTTCTATTTCTTTATCACGCAATTCAGTTTCCTGGGATTGAGCAGCAAGAACCCAGGACAGACCCAATAAGCTAATCAGCAGCTTCTTCATTGGAATGCGGCGCGTTGTATGGGTATCGAGTATAACTCCCAGGTTTTCGCGGGTGAAATACTCCCCTGGGGGCGGGGGCCTTTGGCCCTTTTCGAGGGCGAGACGCCCTCGTTCCCAGGGGGTGAGTTGCCCGCGTTACCCGGGACGGGTAAACGCCTTGGCTCCGGGGAGCCAAGGCGTCACTCCGCGATCAGTTGGCGAAGTTGTCGAAGTTCACGATCAACCTGAGGCCGAAGGTCTGGCGCTCGCCGAGGTAGGCGTTGTACTGGACGTTGGGCTGGCCGACAAAGATGCCGGAGACATATTGCTCGTCGAACAGGTTGCGCGCCCACAACTGCGCCTCGTAAGACTCGCCGACAATACCGATGCTGGCATTGACGATAGTGCGCTCAGGCGCCCACGACAGGTTTACGGCTTCGGCGTATTGCTTGGACTGGTAAGCCAGGTCCCAACGCAGGTAGTACTCCTGGGCAAAGGCCATCGCCAACTCGTCACGCCACTCTGCCGACAACGTGTATTGCCACTTGGACTGGCGTTCCATCTGGTTACCGCCGATATCGCCGTTGGTCGCGCACACGATGTCATCGCACACCAAGGGTGTCCGGCCCCACCTAAGGTCCCGCGTGCCGTCCTTGTACTTTGCATCGCCGTAGTAGGCGGAACCGCTAACGGTCAGGTTAGCCGTCAGCGCATACGCGCCATCCAGTTCGAAACCCGTTGATCGCACGTTGCCGAGATTACGGGTGATGTTCAGCGGCAGAATCGCTGGATTTCCGGGGTCCTGCGCCGTGATCTGCACGTCCGACCATTCGACCCAGAACAACGATCCGTTCAGTCGTAACCGGCCGTCCATGAAGGTGTTCTTGGTTCCTATTTCATAGGTCCAGTTCTGGTCTTCATCAAAGGTACGGTTCTCCTCCAGGAAAGCGCTGGGATTGAATCCACCAGACCTGACGCCGGTCGCTGCCGATATGAACAGTAGCCGGTCGGCGCTCAAGTCGTACTCCCAGGTAATGCGCGGCGTAAACGACTTGAACTCGTTCTCAAACGTCAGCCCGGTAAATTCGGCCAGGCCGCCCGTTCCGCCGGAGGCCAGTGCGCCCTCGAACTTGTCGCTGGCGGAATAGCGCCCCTCGAACCCGAGTCGCGAGCGTCCGTCCATGAACGAATAACTGAGCTCAACAAACGGGGAGATCGACTTTTCCGTGCGCAGGGCGCGCGTGAGGACGGCGTAGAACTGGAACTGAGATTGATCCAAGATGTCCACAGGTGCTGTCGGCACTGCCGACAATGGTGGAAGAGCCGAAAAGTTCGCGGTGTAGAAATCCTCGTTCTCCGTGTAGTAGAGCCCTCCCGCGATGCGCAATCGCCCACCGTCGTCCCAGGAAACACGGACCTCATGCGAGTCCACTTCGAAGTCGCCGATAGGCCCGCTTTCAAAAATACAGCCATTCAGCGGCGGGAATGGTGCGGGAGTAATGAACGTACAACCCGGCAGGGTGTCCTTGTAGCCCAGCGTCTTGCTGTCGGCTTCCATCTGCCCGAACACATATTCAACCTCAATCGATTCGGTGACATTCCAGCTGACTGAAGCGCGGAGGAATGATGCGTCGAGTTGCCGTGCATATCCGCGGGGATCGGTGGGCACATTGCGCACCCAGAGCTCGCCGCAATACAGCCGCCACCATTGACCTCCGAAGCCGAAGCCGCGCCCTCCCGCAGGCCGGACATCAGGATTCCATTGGCCGCAATTCAGTAAGTGGCTCTCCGAATTCAGCTCGGCGAACCAGTTCTGGGCCCGGTGCTCGCGATCAAAGTCATAGTCGTAATACGACAGCTCAAGTGTCAGGTTCTCATTCGGCGTGAACTGGACTGCGCCATTGACTACTCCGCGCTCGTATCCACCCTGTCGCGCATCCGTGCCCAGATCGAAATCAATGTCCGCGTACGGGTGCGGGTTTCGCCAGCTGCCGTCAAATTCCGAGTAATCGAATCCCACCAGCACCGAAAGGACGCCGGGCACGACCGGTCCGGAGACCGTCGCTGCCCAGTCATAGCGCGAGTAATTGCCCGCCACGCCGGTTGCCTTGATTTCCCACTCATTGGAGGGTTTCCTGGGAATGTAATTGACCGCCCCCATGAACGCATTTCGCCCGTAGCGTGCGCTTTGCGGACCCTTGACCACCTCGATACGCTCCATGTTGGCGAAACCGAGGTCGGTGACGTAGCTTCGCGGCAGATAGACGCCATCGAAGAAGAACGACACGTTCTGCTCGGTGTTGCGGAAACTTGCCACCTGAGTCGTCCCGCGAATCACCGGCATGGTCCCTCCGGCGCCGCCGAAGTCCTCAAAGTTGAATCCGGGCGTGAAAAGCGCAATGTCGCGCATCTCCTGGATGTTTCGCTTCTGGATTTCCTCGGACGTGAACGCGGTGATGCTGAGCGGGATGTCCTGTATCGCCTCTTCGCGCTTACGCGCGGTGACCACGATTTCCTCCAGTTGGGCCTCCTGCCCGAAGGCCACGTTGACCTGGGCCGGTCCAAAAAGGATTGCCACGGCTCCAACCAGGCAAATCGGTAGTGCTTTGCAGCGTTTCGTCATGAGATGTCCTCCCGTTCTCATGGGATCAAAAAATCTATTGGCGTTGTCGCTCAATTGGTTCGGGTGGCGTGAATCCGCCCGAGGAACGATACGCCCTCCTTGGCTTCGCGCACCGCAAACCCGGCCTTGGCGATCTCGGTCGGAAAATGAAGGCTCGCAAACTCGTCGCGCCACACCTCGTTGTTCCAACGAGCGTCCCACCAGCGACGGAAACGGCGATAGGGGGTGGGCGGACGCTCGTCGCTGGGAAAATCAAACGGCTGAAACACGCCGCCCGGACGCGTAATGCGACGCACTTCCTTCACGATCGACCGGGTAATGCCCGCCGGGGTCTCGTGAAACAGGATGTACGCAATGACCAGGTCGAAATAGCCTTCCGGAAAATCGGTCTTTTCCCCCAGCGCCTGGACGAAGTGCACTTCCTTGCCGAGATCGGCTGCACGCATGTGCGCGTAGCGAACCATCGGGGCCGAAACGTCCAGTCCCCACACCTCCGCATCCGGGAAACGGTCCTTCAGCGCTACGGTCAGCCTGCCCGGGCCGCAGCCCAGGTCGAGGATGCGAAGCACGCGTCCATCTTCCGGCGGTTCCAGCGTGGCAACGACCTGCGCCTGCCGCCCGTCCTGGTCGTTACGGCCCATTCGGAAGTGGTTGGCGCCGTAGTGATAGATGTGACCGGCAAACGGATCGCCCACGTAACCGCCCGGCTGTATATGGATCTCGTGTGAAGCGTACTCCGGAATCCCAAGATCCGGGTTCAGCTTCACCGTGCCAGGACCGGCCCTATCCGCCGCGGCCAGTTCGGCCAGATAGGCCTCGGCGTTGTGGTGAAACTCGTCCTGCAGCAGCTTCCAGCAAATCTGCTGACCGGTGATCCAATAGCGAATGCTGGCGCCGATGATGGGGTCGCCTTCGAGGACCGCCCGGACCTGCTCCAGCGGAATGTCACCGTTGGGGTCAATGCCCTCCGCTTCGAAAATAGTGTTTGCCCGGGCTTGCGCGGCTCTTCCCAGTGAACCCTGGGACCAGGCCCTGAACCCGGTCAGGAACTCATGGCGGCTCTCCAGGTCGAGCGTAGCCAGACGTTCCAGCTTGCCGATGCTGCCGCGCGGCTCAAAGTCATACGGCGGTGAAGGCACACGGGCCGCAGATGCCCGCGCCTTGCGCGAAGCCGCCGTCGCCGAAAAGGCCGCGGCCATGGCGCCCAGTATCGAGCGTCGATTCATCACGCCGCGTCACCTTCCGTGCCGGCGCGCTCCCCGGGAGCGAGGGCATCCTGCCCTCGGCGAGGGCGGGGACGCCCTCGCTCCATTGGACCTTCGGTGTCGTAGCGGTTGCGGAACTGCATCATCGGTTGACCATCACCCGCCTGCCCCACCGTAATGGAACCGAAGGTGCGCTCGATGAACGCGTCACGCTCGGCGCGCCACGCGGCCTCCTCCTCGGCACTCGGCTGATACGACTCGATCATCTCGCGCGTAACCTTGCCGTGGTCCTCCAGCAAACGCTCGGTGATCTTCATGCGCCGAGCCTGTACCCAGATCTCGGTACTGATCGAAACCAGCGCCGTCATCAGATGATCCAGGGCCGGATCCTCCATGAACGTGGCCTGGTCCGTGTCGGGCTTGATGAAATCGGCTGCGTAGCCGGGATTGTCGCCCATCTAAACCCTTCCCACTCCAGCCGGTGAGTATACATGTGGGGGCGTAATGCCGGAAACCTGCTGCCCTGGAGCGAGGGCGTCGCGCAATCCGCTTGTGCTTGCGCCAATCTCTTTACCGGGCCCAAGCCCTTTGCCATGCCGAAAACTCGGAAAGGCTGATCCTGTAGCGAGCATAGTTTCCCTCGTGCAGGCTGGTAAGCTCTCGCTCCGCTACATCGCGAAATCGTCCCTGCGCCTCACCATCAATGTTCTGCTGCACCCAGGACCGGATATGAGCCGCAGCTTGTTGCTTGCCCAATCGTGGGCGAACAACCGAGCGAATCAGTTCTCCCAGTGCCGCCCGGTGCTTCAGCCGGAAGGGGTCGGGCTCCCCAAGTGACTGCCTCATGGCCGAGTAGCGGGCCGCGGAGCGGCTGTAGGCCCAGATAAACACTTCGCGCAACAGTTCGATGCGATTGAGTTCGTACACGCCGAGCAAAGCCTTGGTATATGTGTCACGCGGAAGATTCTCGAAAGACAGCGGTGACAGATTCGACCTGATGAGCGGAATGTTGGCGCCGAGCCGGGACACTCGCTTGTTGACGTCTTCGAAGGGTTGCAAGTAGGGCAACTGAACCATGATGAAGAGCGACTGCTCGAATGGATCCTCAATCTTTGAAGCGATGGCCAGTACTCGACCAAAGTAATCCTCAATCACCTGAGGTGATCCCAAAGGATGAAACACCGAGCCCCCAATTCCGACGCCCCTGCGGCGGAGGCGGCCTGTAGCCTCCGGGTCGCCCAGCAAGTTCTGTGCGAGAAGCGCATGGAGATTGAGAAAAGTACTGTGGTTGAAGCCGATATCCTGCGGCGCGCCGACCAGAAAACCGATTGCCTCCTTATGATTGAGGATCATTTGCGTTTCACGAAGATCCTTGCCTTCGGCCTGTTCCCCTTGAGCAAGCAAGAGCTCGGTATCCAAGAGCGAGTAGGTATTGCCTTCCAGACGGCTGGAATTCCAGGACAGATCGATCAAAAGCCGGTCCAGGACTTGACGGGCATGAGTTCCCGCAAGCTGTTCGCCCGTACCAGTTCTTCCGATTTCCGTCAGTTGGATGCGCTCTTCGGCTGAGAAATAAAAAGACTCATTCGGACGGTACGACTCCAGGAACTCCCTGTCGTAGCCAACCGGCCGGCGTTGCTCCAACGGCCGGCTTACGTATTCCAAAATCTTTTCAGCGGACTCGGAAAACACAGGCACGACGTGCAAGCGCACACTCATCGTAGCGGGGCGGCCCTCAAATGTTGCACGAATCTGCTTTGCCTTCGGTGAAGCGCTGCGATAACGCACCGCGCGCCCGGCGCCCTCTCTCTGCAGCCGTCCGCTGTCAACCAGAAACCTGAGACGATATTGGAGAGTCCGGCGCGGCAGCCGAGTCTCGAGGGAATCGTGGATCTGCTGCGCGCTCAGGCCGTTCGGATGCGTCAGTACAGCATCCAGAATTTCCTGGAGGTCCTTCTCCGAAAAATGTCTTGCCATGTTGGCACTCAGTTGCGCAAAAGCCTTTGTGCGCAACATATACCATTATCGCGCAATTTACAAGCTAGTGCGCAATATAAAAATGCGCGGAATGGACCCTGTGAGAATGGCGCGCCCGGAGAGATTCGAACTCCCGACCTTCTGGTTCGTAGCCAGATGCTCTATCCAGGCTAAGCTACGGGCGCGTAGCGGCGGATTATATTAGGCAATGCCGGGAGTGGGGGCGTTAAGCCCTCACAGCGTTAAGCCCTCACAGCCTCCCCGCCCTCATCGAGGGCAGGAGGCCCTCGTTCCCGGCGCCCGACCGCTATATCAGGCTGCGGGCGTCGGTCTCGTGTCCGCCCCCCTCGGCCCCCGGGCGCAGGTAAATCCCCTCGCTGTAGAACCGGTCGAGTGACGCCTTCATTGCGGTGAAATTGGCATACGGATTCTCCTGTGGGTTGCCGGCCCACAGGTCGCCGGGCAGGCCGTGGCCTTTCTCGTACCAGTCCACGTAACTGCGTGGTTCGTCCCAGATCATGAGGTTGGCTGACGCCTTGGCGCGGTAGCGGCGCAGTTCGGCAAGATCCAGGTTGGCCTGAAAGCTCACCTTGCCGGAGGTGTCGGCCTCGCCCAGCAAGCGCCCGTCGTAGCCGATGACGCGCGTGTAGCCGCGCAGGAACGTGCCGGGATGCATGGCGTGCGGATCGAAGTACTCACCGCCTGGCCGCGGAGCGAGGACGTAAGCACCGTTGTCATGGGCGCGCGTCATGCGGCACTCCTCCCAGGGCCTGCGTCCCGAACCGTGCGGGTCGGAGGTGCAGTGAATGATGACTTCCGCGCCGCGTTTGGCCAGCATGTGGGCGGTTTCGGGCACCGTGTGGTCGAAACAGACCATGGTGGCGAGCTTGCCCAGCGGCGTATCCACGACCGGGAACAGCGCGTCGTAGCCCAGCTCCTCGACGATCCGCGAATAGATGCTGCCGGGCGTGGTGTCGGGCAACTGGCCCCAGATATCGGCGCAGTGCAGCTTCCGATAGTGCAGGATAAGGTCGCCGGAATCGTTGAGAATGAAAGCAGAATTGAATACGCGCTCGGGGAAACGCGGGTCTTTCTCGAACGTCGATCCGGCCACGTAAACGCGGTTCTTCTGCGCGAACTCGCTCAAGACATCCATCTCCGGCCCGGGATAGGTAATGGCGATGCGCTCCAGAGTCTTCGGCGTGCGTTTGCCGAAGCCGCCGGAGCCGGTCATGAAGAATTCGGGGAAGCACACCAGGCGGACATTGGGGATAAAGGCGCTGCGGGCGGCCAGCCCAATGGCCTCGTCAAGGTTTTGCCGCAAGACCTCCTCGGGGTTGGGTGTATCCATATGAATCACGCGGAACTCGGTCTGCACCAGCAGCGCCGAATATTGATTCTCGGCCGGTCCCTCAGTGCCGTTGGCTTCCGCCTGTTTGGTGATCCGCCACTGGGCTTCGTCCCGCCAGCCTTCTTGGGTCTCGGGCATCGGCCGGGAAACGGCCTCATCCGCCGTGGCCGCCTGACGGTAGCCGGGCGCGTACAGCATGCTGCGCAGGTACACCGGCTGGTTCATGAACAGCGTGGAGCGCTTACGGCGCAGAAACTCGATGCTGAAGTCGGGCTTAAGAAAGCTCTCACCCTGGCCGGCTTCCTCGTAGGTCTGCTGATCGTGCAGGTAAAGCGCCGATGCGCAAGGCAGGCGGACGTCGACGTCCCCGGACAAGTGTGAATGCGGCGTCGCCACGGCGACGTACGCGGAGCCTTCGTAAGCGCGGGTCCGGCGCGCTCTGAGCCGGCTCTCAAACCCGGCGTCGCGGCGTTCGCGGCAGGGATTGAGAATCACCTCGGCGCCGTTATAGGTCAGCACCCGCGCATAGTGGGAATACAGCACGTCCTCGCCGGTGAGAATACCCAGCCGGCCCAGTGGCGTATCCAGCACCGGCAGGTCGGCGGGCTTGCCCAGCTCGCAGGCGCTGTCGGTGAACCCTTCAATGAAGTCGGGCGTGATCTTCGGGACGCGTAAAGCGGTGTAGCCGTCGGGGCCCACCACGAAACCCACTGTTTGTGGCTGGTCGGAATGGGCCGCCAGCACCGGCACGGCTGCGGCGATGTAGATGCCATGGAAGTTGGACGCCGCGCCTGCCTCGGCGAGCAACTCGCGCTCGGGGCGAAGCTGCTCCCAATCGGCCTCCCCCAAGGGCAGCAGCAGCAATGAGCCGCTTAAATCGCCGAATTGCAGGGAGGCAGCCTCGGCCAGGCTGAGCAGCCGTGCGCCGGTGGCATCCGCATGCCAGGGTTCCTGGGTAATGATCAACATGGGTGATTCCTTCCGTTTGTGAGTAGAAGCGTCAGCCGGTTCCCAACCTGGGAATCCGATGCTCTGCGGTAGCAACGCTGACGTTCTTGGTTTCCATGTAAAAGTCGAAGCTGTAGTCTCCGCCGTCGCGGCCGATGCCGCTGGCCTTCATCCCGCCGAAGGGCGTGGGCAGATGGCGTACGTTCTGGGAATTCACCCAGATCATACCGACTTCCAGCGCCAGGGACAGGCGGTGCGCCCGGTCCGAATCGGCGGTCCAGAGGTACGCGGCCAGCCCGTAGCGCGTGTCGTTGGCCTGCGCCAGGGCATCGGCTTCGTCCCTGAAGGGAATGGCGGTCAATACCGGCCCGAATATCTCTTCCTGGGCGATCCGCATGTCGTTGCGGGCGCCGGTAAACAGTGTGGGCTGGACGTAGTGTCCCGGCCAGGGCAGCTCGGCGAGCTCCCCGCCCGCGGCAATGGCCGCGCCCTCTTCCCGGGCGATGCCGAAATACGAACCTACCTTCTTCAGGTGATCCGGATGAATCAGCGGACCGACCTCGGTGTCGGGGTCCAGCGGATGGCCGACCCTGATGGCCTGCGCCCGCTCCGCGACGCGCCCGACGAATTCATCATGGATCGACTGCTGCACCAGCAAACGGCTGGACGACGTGCAGCGTTCGCCGTTGAGGCTGTAGATCATGAACACCACGGCATCCAGCGCCCGCTGAAGGTTGGCGTCATCAAACACGATGACCGGGTTCTTGCCGCCCAGCTCGAAATGCACACGCTTTAGGGTCGGTGCGCCCTGCGCCATGATGCGCGCGCCGGTGGCCGACTCGCCGACAAAGGCGATGGCCTTGATGGCATCGTGCTCGGTCAGCGCCCTGCCCGCCTGCTCGCCGATCCCCTGCACCGTATTCAGGACGCCCGGCGGCAGGCCCGCATCGTTGCAGATTTCCGCCAGCAACTGCGCCGTGAGCGGGCTCCATTCGGCCGGCTTGTGAACCACCGTGCAGCCGGCCGCCAGGGCCGGCGCGATCTTCCAGGTGGCCAACATGAAGGGCGTGTTCCAGGGCGTGATTACGCCCACCGGGCCGATCGGCTGGCGCATGGTGTGGTTTTCATGCTCGCCGGCAGGCAGCGACACGCCGCGGCGCGCATCCGGCGCACGGCCGGCGAAGAAACGGAAGTTGTGCGCTGCGCGCATGGCGGCCTTGGCGGTAAATCGGATCGCCTGACCGGTATCCATCGACTCGACCAGCGCGATCGCATCGGCGCGCGCCTCGATCGCATCGGCGATGCCGTTGAGCAGCGCCGCACGCCGGTCCCCCGGTACCGCGGCCCAGCCGGCGAAAGCCTCGCTCGCGGCAGCGCAGGCGGCGTCGATATCCGCCTGGTCTCCGGCAGCAACATGATTGATGAGGGAAGCATCGGCGGGGCAATGATTGGCGAAGGTTTCACCCGACAGACCGGCGCAGGCCTTTCCGCCAATGAAATGGCCCTGAGCGCCGTCGCAGAAGCGCGCCAGGTACGATCGCGCGCGTTTTACGTTGTCTTCAAATGCCGTTGTCACCTGTGCTGTCCTTGTCGTATCCACGCGATATTATCCGCCGCGGAACGGATCGCGCTCAAGCCGGGTCACGTTTTTCTGCCAACCGCGCGGCAGCATGCGCCCGCGCAATGCCCGCTTACCCAGGTAGTTGTCCAGTGCCTGGCCCCGCAAGGTCATCTTGCGCTTGCCGCAATGCACGATAAGGCGATCACGCGGACCGATCAAGGCCGCGGCAGTTAACCGCTCGCCGTTCTTCAGGCTGATCAGGAGAACTCCCCGGCCACCGCTGGTTTCCGGCAATTCACTGGCCGGAAACAGCAGCAAGCGTCCACCGCCGGAAGCGGCAGCGACCCGGAACTCGGCATCCGGAACAGGGACCGGAGGCAGTGCCTGGGCTTCCTCCGGCAGTTTCAGAAAGGCCTTGCCCGCGCGTGACCGCGAATACAAGGCGCTGGTCCTGGCAAGGAATCCATGGCCGCGGGTTCCGCACAGCAACCAACGGGACTTCGGGTCACCGCCCATCATCCCGATCCAATGCGCCCCGTCGGCCACGGTAAAGCGGCTGGACAGCGGCTCTCCCAGCGTGCGCGCCGAGGGAAGGGAATGCGCCGGCAGTGAATAGACCCGACCCTGGCTGCTCAGGAAAACCACCTGCTGGTTAGACTTGCAGGGCAGATCGCAGAGCAGTTCATCGCCCGGGCGAAAACTCAAACCCGCGCTGTCGAGTTCGTGTCCCTTGCCGGCGCGGGCAAAGCCATGACGGGAAAGGATGACGGTCAGCGACTCGGCTGGAGTGACGTCCTCTTTCTGGTAGGCGGCCGCCGGTGGTGCGCTGTCCACGATCCGCGTGCGCCGAGCATCGCCGTGCTCTTTGGCCAGCTTCCGGAACTCGCTGATCATCAGCTTGTCGAACTTCGCCTTGTCGCCCAGCGTTGCCCGCAAGACCCCGCGTTCGGCTTCCAGTTCGTCCTGCTCGGCCAGCAGTTTCTGCTCCTCGATCCGGGCCAGGTTGCGCAAGCGGATATTGAGAATGCCCTCGGCCTGCTCGTTGCTCAGGTTGAAGCGCTCCTTAAGGCGTGCCTTCGGATCGTCCTCGTATCGCACGATGGCAATCACTTCGTCGATGTTGAGATAGGCGATCAACAGGCCTTCCAGCACGTGCAAGCGCATCGACACCTGGTCTTCGCGGTACTTCAGGCGCCGGCGCAGCGTGGCGCGGCGGAACGCCAGCCATTCCACCAGAATTGCGCGCAGATCGCGCACCCGCGGGCGCCCATCCTCGCCGATGACATTCATGTTCACTCTCAGGGAACGCTCAAGGTCCGTAGTGGCGAACAAGTGCGCCATCAGCGCCTGAACGTCAACGCGCGAGGAACGGGGGATCAGCACCAGGCGCACCGGGTCCTCGTGATCACTCTCGTCGCGCAGGTTCTCGAGCATCGGCAGACGCTTGGCGCGCATCTGCTTGGCGATCTGCTCCAGCACGCGGCTTCCGGACACCTGCCAGGGCAGTTGGTGGATCACGACGGACCCTTCCTCGCGCTTCCACCTGGCCCGCAGACGCAGGATCCCCCGCCCCTTCTTGTAGATCTCCTGGATTTCCGCCGCCGGCGTGATCAATTCCCCGCCGGTCGGGAAGTCCGGCCCGCGAATGAGGCTGCACAGCGTGTCGTAGTGGATTCTCGGGCGGGCTGCGACCCGCTCCAACGCCTCGGCCAGTTCCCGCAGGTTGTGCGGCGGAACGTCCGTGGACATGCCCACGGCGATGCCCGACGAGCCGTTGATGAGCAGGTTGGGCAGCTGCGCCGGAAGCAACTCGGGTTCCTTGAGCGTCCCGTCGAAGTTGTCCGTCCATTCCACGGTCCCCTGCCCCAGCTCGGCCAGCAGGGTTTGCGCATAGGCGGTAAGCCGCGCTTCCGTATAGCGCATGGCGGCAAACGACTTGGGATCGTCCACGGCGCCGAAGTTGCCGTGGCCGTCCACCAACGGATGGCGATAGACGAATGGCTGCGCCAGATGCACCATGGCCTCGTAACAGGCGGCATCGCCATGCGGGTGAAACTTGCCGATCACGTCGCCGATGGTCCGGGCGCTCTTGCGCGGCTTGGCGGTGGCCGCCAGGCCCAATTCGCTCATCGCATAGACGATGCGGCGCTGTACCGGCTTGAGCCCGTCGGCGAGGTGCGGCAAGGCGCGATCGAGGATGACATACATGGAGTAGTCCAGGTATGCCTGCTCGGCATATTCCGCCAAAGGCCGCGCTTCCGCGTTGTCACGCGGCACCAAAGTGAGTTGCGGACCCGCCATCAGCTGGGAACGAGGGCGTCCCGCCCTCGACGAGGGCGGGGACGCCCTCGTTCCAGTGCGTTCAAACGCAGCGGAAGGGTTACACGAGTCACGACGGTCCGGCGAGATCGCCCTTGTCTTCCAGCCAGGCGCGGCGGTCTGCTGCGCGTTTCTTGGCCAGCAGCATGTCCAGCACCGTGTAAGCGTCGTCGGCCTCGTCCATTTCCAGCCGTATCAGCCGGCGGGTATCGGGCGCCATGGAAGTTTCGCGCAATTGCCTGGCGCTCATCTCACCCAGGCCCTTGAACCGGGTGACGGAAACCTTGCGCCTGGCGAAGCGCCGCAGGATCGACTCGCGCTCATCCTCGCTCAACGCATAGTGCGTCTCCTTGCCCACGTCCACGCGGTAGAGCGGCGGCATGACCACGTGGACATGGCCATTGCGTACCAGCGCCGGAAAATGACGTGCAAACAGAGCGCAGATCAGCGTGGCGATATGCCGGCCGTCGGAATCAGCGTCCGCCAGGATGCACACCTTGTGGTAGCGAAGGCTGTCCAGGTCCGTATCACCCGCTTCAATTCCCAGCGCGACAGCGATGTCGCTAACTTCCTGCGAGGAGTTGAGGTCCGCCGAGTCCACTTCCCAGGTATTCAGAATCTTGCCTCTCAACGGCAGCACCGCCTGGTACTCGCGGTGACGCGCCTGCCGCGCCGAACCGCCCGCCGAGTCGCCTTCCACCAGAAAGATCTCGCACTCCGCCGCGGCGGTGCTGGCGCAATCGGCCAGCTTGCCCGGCAGGGCCGGCCCCGACACCGGCGTTCGGCGCGGGGTCTTGCGGGCCGCCTTGAGCCGCCGCTGGGCCGCGCTGATGGCTTGCCGGGCGATGCGCTCACCCAGTTCGGAGTGCTGATTCAGCCACAGGGCCATGTGGCTCCTGACCGCCTCGGCTACGAACCCGGCGCAGTCGCGTGAGGCCAGCGACTCCTTCATCTGCCCGGAGAACTGCGGCTCGGCAAGCTTCACCGAAAGCACGAAGTTGACGCCGTCCCAAACGTCCGGCGGCGAGATCTTCACGTCGCGCGGCAACAGCTTGTGAAACTCGCAGAACTCCCGCAAACCCTCGGTCAGCCCGGTGCGCAGGCCGTTGACATGGGTACCGTGGCGCGACGTGGGAACCAGGTTGACGTAGCTTTCCTCGACACGCTTGGCGCCGTCGCAGGCCCACTGCGCAACGCAGTCCATCGCGCGTTCCTCGTCATCGAGTTGAGAGAAACGCAGGGGTTCATCAGGAAGCCATTCGCCCTCACCGGACTGCTCCGTCAGGTACTGGGCCAGGCCATCGTCGTAGTGCCATTCCTCTTTCGCGCCTTCCGCTTCCTGCGTGAGCGAGACGGTCAGTCCGGGACACAAGAGCGCCTTGGCGCGCAGCACGCGCCTGAGCGAAGGAACATGGAACCTGGCCTTGGAAAAGTATTCCGGGTCGGGCCAGAAGCGAAGCCAGGTGCCGGTATTGGTCTTGCCGACCGTGCCCACGGCTTCCAGCGCTCTTTGGGTCTCGCCGCCGGCGAATTCCATGTGCCATTCACGCCCGCGGCGGCGCACGCGCACCTTGAGGCAAGTCGACAAAGCGTTGACCACCGAAACGCCCACACCGTGTAACCCGCCGGAGTAGCGATATTGCTTGCGTGAGAACTTGGCGCCCGCGTGCAGGCGGGTAAGAATCAACTCCACGCCGCTTAAGCCGGTTTCTTCGTGCGTGCCCACCGGCATGCCGCGGCCGTTGTCCTCCACCGCCAGCGAACCGTCATCGTGCAGGGTCACGTCGATGCGATTGCACTTCTTGTCGGCCAGCGCCTCATCAACGCTGTTATCAATCACCTCGTGGGCCAGGTAATTGGGGCGCGCCGTGTCGGTGAACATCCCCGGCCTGCGGCGCACGGGGTCAAGGCCGCTGAGGACTTCAATGTCGTCAGCGCGATAGGCGGCTTTCATGCCGTTAGCCTTGGAAATCCTTGAGTAAGGTCAGTCGGGTTGAATCGGGAAGCGACTCGATCCTGCAATTGTAGCGCGGATGATCCACGCCCACCGCCAACTGCTCTTCCGAGAAGTATCTGCGGATTGAGGCCCTGCAGTCTCTAGCTGCACCTCACTGCTCGCATGCACAAGAGACGAGTGCTACGCCAACGCCGCTGAGATCATGCAAGGTCGTAGCGATCGAGATTCATCACCTTGTCCCAGGCAGCCACGAAGTCGCTTACGAACTTCTCCTGCGCGTCATCACATCCATAGACTTCCGCGATGGCTCGGAGCTCGGAGTTCCAACCGAAGACGAGGTCCACCCGGGCGCCGGTCCACTTGACGTCTCCGTTCGCGCGGTTGCGTCCCTGGAACACGTCTTGCGATGTGGAGGACGCCTGCCACTCGGTGTTCATGTCGAGCAGATTCACAAAGTAGTCATTGGTCAAGGTCCCGGGCCGATCCGTGAGTACGCCATGCTCCGACTGTCCGGTATTCGCATTCAACACGCGCATGCCGCCAACCAGCGCCGTCATCTCCGGAGCGGTCAGGGTCAGCATGCATGCCCGTTCCACCAGCAGCTCTTCCGCTGATTCCCGATGCTCGCCCTGGAGATAGTTGCGGAACCCGTCTGCGGTGGGTTCAAGCACGGCGAACGACTCCACGTCGGTCCAATCCTGCGACGCGTCCGTGCGCCCGGGCGAGAACGGAACCTCAACGTCGTGTCCGGCGTTCTTTGCCGCCTGTTCGACGCCCGCGCACCCGGCCAACACGATCAGGTCAGCGAGAGAGACCCTCTTCCCGACGGTTTGCGAGGCGTTGAACTCCGTGTGGATCTGCCCCAAGGTCTGCAACACCTTCGCCAGGGTGGCAGGGTCGTTCACTTCCCAGTCCTTTTGTGGCGCGAGGCGGATGCGCGCTCCGTTCGCCCCTCCGCGTTTATCGGTGCCGCGGAACGTTGCCGCCGAGGCCCAGGCCGTCGAGACCAGTTGCGAAACCGACAATCCCGCGGCGAGAACCCTGGTTTTCAGGTCCGCGATATCCTGCTCCCCGATCAACTCATGATCGACGCCGGGGATCGGGTCCTGCCACAACTGCGGCTCTGTAGGAACCAACGGTCCGAGATACCGGCTGCAGGGCCCCATATCGCGGTGCAGCAACTTGAACCAGGCCTTGGCGAAGGCGTCTGCAAGTTCATCCGGGTTTTCGAGGAAGCGCTTCGAAATCGGCGCGTAGTCCGGATCCATCTTCAGTGAAAGATCCGTCGTGAGCATCATGGGAGCGTGCTTCTTGGAGGGATCGTGCGCATCCGGCACGGTGGCCACATCAGAAGCGTTCTCGGGCGCGTACTGCGATGCGCCGGCCGGGCTCTTCGTCAACTCCCACTCGTACTGGTGCAAATTCTCCATGAAGTTGTTATCCCACTTCACGGGGTTTTCGGTCCAGGCGCCTTCCAGGCCGCTGGTGATCGTATCGCTGCCTTTCCCGCTGCCGAAGCTGCTCGTCCAGCCGAGGCCTTGCTCGTCTATACCGGCGCCCTCCGGTTCGGCGCCGACGTGGCTGTCGGGGGCCGCGCCATGCGCTTTTCCGAAGGTGTGTCCGCCCGCAATAAGCGCAATCGTCTCCTCGTCGTTCATCGCCATGCGGCTGAACGTGGTGCGAATGTACCTGGCGGCTGCGCACGGATCCGGGTTGCCGCCGGGCCCCTCCGGGTTCACGTAGATCAAACCCATGTGGTCGGCGCCCAGGCGTTCCTCGAGTTCTCCGTCTTCGCTGTGGCGCTCGTCAGCAAGCCACGTGTCCTCAGACCCCCAGTCGGTCTCGTCAGCCTCCCAGACGTCCGGGCGCCCGAAGGCGAAACCAAAGGTCTTGAAGCCCATCGATTCCAAGGCGCAATCGCCGGCGAAGATGATCAGGTCGGCCCACGAGATCTTGCGGCCGTACTTCTGCTTGACCGGCCAAAGCAAGCGGCGGGCCTTGTCCAGGTTCGCGTTATCGGGCCAGCTACCCAGCGGGGCGAAGCGTTGGTCGCCGGAACCGCCGCCGCCGCGGCCGTCGCTGATGCGGTAGGTGCCTGCGGCGTGCCAGGTCATGCGGATGAAGAGCGGTCCATAGTGGCCGTAGTCGGCCGGCCACCAGTCCTGCGAGGTGGTCATCACTTCTTCGATGTCCTTCTTCAGCGCATCCACATCAAGGGTTTTGAACGCCTCGGCATAGTTGAAATCCGTGCCCATCGGATCCGACGCGGGAGATTTTTCGCGAAGAATCTTCAGGTTCAACTGGTTCGGCCACCAGTCCTGGTTCGAAGTCATCTCGTCTCTCCTATGGCAATCTCGCGAGTATGGCGCACCCTTCTAAAACCGTAGCGCGCCCTCGACATTTTAGCCTCAATCGTCACCTCTTGGAGACCTGTAAACTCATCCAGCGCCAGCAAAAGAAGGGGGTGCACGGATCGGCGCGGCTGCTTGAGCACTGGCCGCAGTTGGTGCGAATAAGTACCCTCGCTGCATCAACATCTGCACGATTGCAAACGCGAAAAGGAGAAGATCTTCATGGCTGTGCATTACATTCCCGAGGGATACCACTCCGTGACGCCGTACATGCTCGTGGGAGACGTCGACCAACTCGTAGACTTCCTCACGGCGGCATTCGGCGCCGAAGAAAAGGAACGGGTCCCGAACCAGGACGGCAAGACCGGACACGCGGAGGTACTCATTGGCGACTCCTTCGTCATGATGGGCCGCGCGCAGGACGATTTTCCGGCACTGCCGTGCATGCTTTACGTGTATGTGCCGGATACGGACGCCACCTACGCCCGGGCGCTGGAGGCCGGGGCGACATCCTTCCAGGAGCCGCAGGACATGTTCTACGGGGACCGCAATGCGGTCGTTACGGACCCCTCAGGAAACACCTGGTGCATCGCAACCCACCAGGAAACCCTCACCCCGGAGGAACTGGCCAGGCGAGCGCAGGAGAACATGCGCTAATCCCTGGGAACGAGGGCGTCCCCGCCCTCGAAGTTGTGTGCCGGCGCTACAATGCAGGCACGGAGGAATTGCGTGCATGAGTGACGAGAAACCGGCCGAGGGCGTGCAGGGCCTGGAGCAATCGCTCAAGGACCTGGAGCAGATCGTCGTCAACCTGGAAAAAGGCGATTTGCCGCTGGCCGAAGCCATCAAACAGTTCGAGCAGGGCGTGGAGCTTACCCGGCGCTGTCAGGCGGTGCTTAAGGAAGCGGAACAGAAAGTCCAGGTGCTAAGCGAAGGCATGCTCGAATCCGTGGACCCGCTAACCCTTCAGAAAGCCGACGGCGAAGGTGAAGAAGGCGGATCGCTACCGCTGTGAACCCGCGGCAAACGACTCTACCGCTTCCATCACCCGCAACAGGTTGCCGCCCCAGATTTTGGCAATCTGCTGCTCGGAGTAACCCCGGCGCACCAGCTCTACCGTCACATTGAGGGTCTCGGAGGCGTTGTCCCAGCCTTCAATCCCGCCACCACCATTGAAATCCGATGCGATCCCCACGTGGTCGATGCCGAGCAGCGCCACCGCGTAGTCGATGTGATCGGCCAGGTGCTTGACCGAGGCCCGCGGCAGCATTCGCGTGATCTCGGCGATGCGGGCGTAGAAAGCCTCGGTCTGCTCCTGTGTCATACGCGCGAAATCCGCCGCATCCCGGATGTTCATATCGCGGTACAGCGCGCCCATTGCAGCCCGTTTTTCAGGCGGCGTTTGGCGCAGGTAAGAGTCGAACGCAACAATCTGTACCACGCCCCCGTTGTTTCGGATTGCCAGCAGGGCTTCGTCAGAGAGGTTTCTAGCATGCGCAAACGCCCCGGCCGCGGCCGAATGCGAGGCGATTACCGGAGCCGCTGAAGCCTGGATTGCATCCAGCGTGGTTTTTCCCGAACAGTGGGATACGTCCACCATCATTCCCAGTTGGTTGGCACGATCTATCGCCGCGCGCCCAAGATCGCTCAATCCTCCATGTTCAGCCTCCGGCTCTCCTCGGGCAACGCTGGGGACGGCGGAATCGCCGAGGTCGTTATGGCCGTTGTGCAGCAAGCCGAGGTAGCGCGCACCGAAACCGTATTGGACGTCCAGCAGGTCCAGATTGTGGCCTATCGAGAAACCGTTCTCGATGCCGATCAGGGCAATTCGCCGGCCTTCAGCGTGAATGCGCCTTACGTCCGCCGCCGTTAGAGCCAGGCCGATCCTCTCGGAATAGTCAATGTCGGTCATGCGGCGGATTGCGGAATACTTGACGAAAGCATCGGCCATGGCGCGCGCGTAACCGGCCGCATTACGCTCCCGCTGCATGACGAAAACGATGAAAAATACCGCATCCAGCCCGCCGCTTTCCATGCCGGGAAGGTCCACTTGCTGGCCGGGCGGCTTCGCCAGCGCGGGATCGTAGGCCTCGGTGCCGAAATCCGGGGGAATGTCAACGTGCGTGTCGATCGTGATGACACGCTCGTGAATGGCCCCGGCTCTCGCCAATAGTTCCGCTTCGGCATCCGCGTGCGCCGTAGCGGCGGGTAAGACCCCAAGCACGATTGCCGCCATCGTTGCGCTTGCCTCCCTCATGAATTTTGCCCGCCCTGTTGCACGCAAGAGTGCGCAAGAGAATACAGCAACGCAGGCTCCAGCACACGATTTCGTTTCCCTTCGAAGACCCCTTCTCCAGTAGATTGGGCGGGGGGCAGCCGCTGTCGGTCGAATCCTTCGAAAAGAAAACCGCTTCCGTTTTTCGGCCAACGGATATTCGTGTACTATCGGCCAGATTGATTCAGTGAACCAAGACGGGGGTTCGTTATGAAACGTATGGCAATTTCTGCTTTTTCTGTTTCTTTCCTGCTTTCTTCTTTTCTTGTTACCGGCCCAGTAACCGCCCAGGAAGACCAATCGAGTGAGGCCGATTCTTCGGTCGCGCTGGAGGAAATCGTGGTAGTCGGCTCAAGACGCCGGGATCGCTCGGCATCGGACTCCCCGGTACCGGTGGACGTTATCAGCGGCGATCAGTTCGCCGCCCAGGGCGACTCCGACATGGACTCGCTGCTGTCCGCCCTGGTCCCTTCGTACAACGTATCCCAGGAACCCATCAGTGATGCGGCCACGCTAGTCCGTCCGGCCACGCTGCGTTCGCTGCCACCGGACGCCACCTTGGTGCTGGTGAACGGCAAACGGCGCCACCGCGCCGCGGTCATCGCCCTGCTGGGCGCGGGCATCTCCGCCGGCTCCCAGGGTCCCGATCTGTCAACCATTCCCGCCATTGCGCTGGATCGCCTAGAAGTACTGCGCGACGGCGCCTCGGCGCAATATGGTTCCGACGCCATTGCGGGCATCATGAACTTCGTGCTCAAGCAGGACACCGAAGGCGCCGTGATTGACGCAAAGTGGGGCACGCACTATGAAGGCGACGGCGACGCGCTCACGGTTGCCGCCAACCTGGGGATGCCGCTCAGCAGCGCCGGGTTTTTGAACCTGAGTTTTGAGGGTAAGCAAGCGGACCCCACCAGCCGCAGCGCGCAACGCGGTGACGCACAGGCCCTCATAGACGCCGGCAACAGCCACGTGCGTCAGCCCGCTGCGCAAATTTGGGGGGCGCCGGAGATCTCCGACGACTACAAGTTTTTTGTCAACACGGGCATAGAGATGGGCGGCGGCATGGAAGGCTACGCCTTCGGAAACTGGGCCAAGCGACAGGTGGAAGGCGGTTTCTTTTTTCGTAATCCGCACACCCGGGGCGGCGTGTTCCGGGGCCCCGTGCTTGAAGACGGCACACCCACTGTAAAGGTGGCGGACCTTTCAGGTAACGGGACCGGCAACTGCCCGGTCGTGCGCATTGTGAATAACGTCCCCGACAGCGCGGCCCTGGCTGCGATAGCCGGCGATCCGAACTGCTATTCGCTGATCGAGAAGTTTCCGGGCGGCTTTACGCCCCAATTCGGCGGCTACATCCATGACCTGGGTATGGCTGGAGGCGTACGCGGCGACCTCGGTGACTGGTATTTTGACGTGAGCATCACGGCGGGCCGCGGCAATGCTCAGTTCTACATCTTTAACACCATCAACCCGCAACTCCTGGCGCAGCGCAACGAAATTCCCGTCTATTACAACGCAGGCGCCTACACGGAAACGGATCGGGTATTCAACTTTGACCTTTCCAAGCCTTTCGATTTCGGCTTCGCAGGGCTGGTAAACGTAGCCACCGGGTTTGAATACCGCGACGAGACTTTCAAGATAGAAAACGGCGACCCCAACTCGTTCTACATCGATCCCAATCTGGAACACGGTTTGGCGGCGCAGGGTTTCGGCGTTGGCTCAAACGGATTCCCGGGCTTCCAGCCCGGCGACGCCGGTGAACATACCGTTAGCGCCTATGCGGTGTACGTCGATGTGGAGTCCGACGTAAGCGACAACCTGCTTCTCGGCGGCGCTTTGCGCTACGAGGACTACGCGGAATTCGGCGATACGCTCGACGGCAAAGTGGCGGCCCGTTTGCAGCTGTCCGACACGCTAGCCGTGCGCGGCGCGATCAGCACCGGCTTTCGCGTTCCCACCGCGGGACAGGCCAACCTGCGTAACGTAACCACCGAGTTCGATATGGGCTTTTTGTCCGATATCGCCACCCTGCCGCCTACCCACCCGATCGCTCAACAGAAGGGCGCCAAGGCATTGACGCCGGAACAGTCCACAAACCTGACGCTTGGCGTGGTGTTTGCCCTGGGTGACGCGGATGTGACCATTGATTACTACAACATCGAGATCGAGGATCGAATCGCCTTCACCAGCCGGTTCAACCTGGACGATGCGGACATTGCTGCGCTGCTTGCGTCGGGCGTGTCCGACGCCACCAGCTTCGCCTCGGTGCGGTTCTTCACCAACCAGCAGACCGTGAACGCCTCGGGTGTGGACGTAGTAGCTACTCTGCCCTTCGACTTGGGGAATGGCTCGTCAAATCTGACAATGGTAGGCAACTGGTCGGAGATTGGACTCAAGAAGTTCAACCCGGATTTCACCGACGCCACCCTGCAACAGCAGATTGAGAATGGCCGCCCGAATTTCCGGGCGGTGATTACCTGGACTCACCTGCAAGGCCCCTGGCGTTTCATGGCGCGGGCGCGCTACTACGGCGAGCACTACGATGCGCCTACCAATGACGGATCAGCCGCCTACACAGCGGATCCGCGTGTGCTGTTTGACGCCGAGGTTTCTTGGGACATCAGTGATACGCTTTCGGTGCTGGCGGGCGTGCAGAATGCTTTCGACGAGTACCCTCAGACCAACCCCGCCGGTGAAGTGGCCGGCTTGATCTACCCTGAGCAGTCTGCGTTCAGCTTCAACGGCGGCTTCTACTATTTCCGAACGACCTGGCGGCCCAGCTTCTAACCAAGGAACGAGGGCGTCCCCGCCCTCAAACCCGGGAACGAGGGCGTCCCGCCCTCAAACCTGGGAACGAGGGCGTCCCGCCCTCGTAGCCCTGTGAACGAATGCGTCCTGCCCTATCGAGGGCGGGACGCCCTCGTTCCCGGCGCCTAAACCACGATTACGCGGTCACCGATGTCGTTGATCTGAACGCCGCCGTCGGCGGTGATCAGTGTGAGGTCCTCCAGATGCGCGGAACCGCCAACGCCGACGTTGCGTACCGGGCAGTCCACGCTGATGATCATGTTCTCGGCCAGCACTACGTCTTCCTTGACGAAGAACGGGCTATCGGCACGCCCTGGATCGTCGGTGTGCATAAGCCCCACGCTATGCGGGGTAAAGGCCACATCCAGGTCGTAGCCGGCCTTCTTCAGCGCCTCGACGCCGATTGCGCGAATCTCCGAGTAGCGCAAGCCCGGCCTGAGCCGTTCACGGATCGCATCCCAGCCGAACGAGATGGCGTCGGTCACGTACTTCATGGAGCGCGAGGGTTCCCCAAGAAACACCGTTCGCCCATAGTCGCCGTGATAGTGAAAGCCGTGGCTGACGCAGTCGATCTGAAATGCCTGCCCTTCACGAAACTCGCCGTCGCCCGTCTCCGCGCCGATCGTATCGACCTGCATGAACACGCCCAGATTGCCGCGCTTGGCGGCCTCCGAGTAGAACGCCGCACGCAATTCCTGGTAGGTGGCGCCGGCACGTGCCGCCCGCGCCGCCGCCAGCGCGGCCTGGGCATTGGCCTTTGCCGAAAAAGTCATCAATTCGATCTCGCGCGGTGACTTTATTGCCCGGATACGGCGCAAGGCCCGGTCGGCGTGAACCGGAACCGCGTCCAGGCCAGCCGTTTCGAATATCGCGTTCACGACCAGGTGGTCCACACCGATGCGGCCGCGATCCAGACCCATGCCCTTGACGGCGTTCACCAGCGCCCACCGAGCGTCAGCACTCAGCTTCTGCTCCGACAGGGCGGCGTTCAAGGTGCCGCGGCGATGCACTTCTATTTCCCTGAGTTCAGCCTGCCCCTTGTCTTCGAAAATATAGGCGGCGTTGGCCGGTGGCTCTTCGTTCGGGTTTGCAGCCTTCTTCTCCACGTCCTGCAGGCGCCGGCTCCAGCCGGTGAACAGATAGGTTTGCAACGGGAAGTTGAAATAGCCGTCCGAATAGGTGTAGTAGTAGATGAACTGCGCCATCACCAGTCCAGGGGCCTGACGCTGGTTCCTCGACAGCAGCGCATAGGCCGGCGCGGGGTAGCCCATCTTTGCCAGCGAACCCCAATGACCGGTCAGGTGAAAGACGTTGATCGGATCGGCCAGCACCAGGCCGTCGAGTTGCTCTTCTTCCATCACCTGGTAGGCCCGCTCCAGGTTCATCAGCGGCCCGGCACGCACCCGCTCGACTCGTTCTGCGAGGTTGTTGGGCGTCAGCTCGGTGGCCGCGGCCGGAGCGGAAGCTGCCAGCGCGCCGGCCGCTCCCGCCGCACCGATGCCGGTCTTCAGCATTTCGCGCCGCGTAATCACGTTTTTACTCCAGGCCTATGCTGTTACAACGCTAGCGCGTCGAGGGCGGGACGCCCTCGTTCCCAGGGGACGCCCTCGTTCCCAGGGGGTGCAGCGAGCGATTCTTTGCAAGTTATCAGAAGTCATACGACGCCCGAACGCCCCAAACCGTCCGGTCGGGGAGTCCGGCGGTAAGGATGCGGCGGGGGCCGAGAAAAGCAAAGTCGTGCAGGATCTGATAGTTCGTAAAGGTCTTGTCGTCGAAGACGTTCTTGCCGAACACTTCCACCCGCAGCGTGTCATTTTCTATGCCTGCGCGCAGATTCACGCGGTGGCTGTCGCCGGTCTCCGTAAGATTGGGAGTTCCGGCAAAACGGCTGCCCGTAAGGATGTAGTCCATGCGGGCGTACCAGTCATAGCGGTCGTTCAACTGATCGGTAAAGGAAAGGCCGAGCGAGCCCTGATTCTTGGGATTCTTCTGCGTTTGCTTGCCCAGTCCGTCAACATTGTCGACGCCGAGCAAGACGGGGCAATGGCTTGGGCACGTGCCTCTCTTGATCTCCGAGTCGTTGACGCTGAAGGTGGCGTCAACCGTGAACTTGTCGGTTACCGCCAGCGCGCCCTCGAACTCGAATCCATTCAGGTCGATCTTGCCGCCGACGGCCTTGATGCCAACGAAGTCGGTTGATCCGTCCGGGGCCGTTACAAAGGCGCCCGTAGCGCTCTGCGCTTTCCAATCGGCCCAGTACACCGTCGCGGTAACCCAGGCACGCCCATCCAGCAGGCTGCCCTTGAGACCCAGTTCAAAGCTGTCCAGTTCTTCTTCCGGTACCGCAAGGTCGGCGCCGGTTTGCTCGCGAATCTGGTCGAGTTCCTGCTGTGACCGCCCGACCAGGTTTGCATTGAAAGTTCCCGGACGGGTGCCTTGGGCAAAACTGGCATAGAGGGTGATGTCCTCAGTTGCCTTGAAGTCCACGATTACGCGAGGCGTAAAGCTGGAGAAAGTGTCCGACAGTTTCGCCGTGCCGGTCGCACCTCCTTCGGCCACCTTGTCCCATTGCTGGCGCCCTTCCACGCTCACGCTCAGCTGATCCGTCAGATCGTATCCAATCGAACCGAACAAGCCGGTAGTCTGAATATCCCACGAGTTGCCAACACCCAATCCTTGAGTCCAAAAGAGGAACTTGAGGCCGGTGGACCGCACCCCACTCGTGTCGAAATAGTTGGCGCCCAACTGCCATCGCCAGCGTCCCTCGTCCGAAGACAGCCGCAATTCCTGGCTGAAGTCCCTGAGGTCGCGATTGTTCAAAAGTCCCGTGTCCCTTAAATCTGCGATATGGGCTGTTTGGCGGCGGTCCACATCGTCCAGCACCATCCACTCATTGGAGTGAAACGCTGAAATCGAAGCCAGCGTCATTCCATTGATGAACTCGTAGTCCATGACCAGGCTGGCGTTCCAGGCGCGCCGCGCCAATCCATAACCATCGAGAAACGGTGGGTCGAATGGGGTCACGATTGCTGGCCGCCCCGGAGTTGATATGCCGTGAAGCACGCCCGACTTGGCGCTATTCAACTCAAAATCGGCATTGATCTCATGTAATTGGGGAAAAGGAGCTTCGCCGCAAATCCAGGTGTTACCACCGTTTCGCTCAAGCAGCGTGGATCCGGCAGGATTGCAATTGAAATATTGCTCGCCATTTCCTTCGCCGTATCCGAAAGCCGCGCCCGGACCATCATCGTCCTGCCAGTGATGCACGCGCAACTTGGCGGAGAACTGGTCCGAAGGCGTAGCGTAAAGCGTTCCAACCAGGTTCCAGGTCTTGCGGGCGCCCAGCTTCTGACTGGGATTGTTACCCAGCCGGTAATGGCCGCTGGTGCGATAGGAACTGCCCGAAACACGATAGAACAAGCCCTCGCTCACCGGGCCCTCGACCTGTATTCCGAAGTTGCTCGTTCCGTAACGGCCCGCCTCAGCGGTAATCTTGCCCATGAACTCTTCCGAAGGAGTCTTGGTAACGAAATTGACCGCCCCGGAAAAAGTTGCCCGTCCAAAGTAGGCACTCTGCGGTCCCTTGACGACTTCGACGCGTTCGGCATCCTCAAGGCCGCTGATGACGCTGCCCATCATGGGCGCCCCATCAACAAAAACCATGGCCGGCTGAACGTGATCATCCTCGCTCTCGATACGCATTCCGCGTATTACCAGCAAGCGATTGGAGCGGTCGCCGCGGCCAACCGAATGCTCAGCAAAGAAAAAACCCGGCGTGAAATCGACCAGATCAGCGAAGTCGGTTATACCCCTCGCGTCGATGTCCGCCGCGGTGATCGCCGTAATGCTAAGCGGCACTTCAAGCAGGCTCTCCTCGCGTTTACGCGCAGTTACCACGACTTCTTCAATCACGCCGTCGGCGGCTTGCGCTGTACTCATCCAACCGAATCCGGCCGGAATCGCGACCAGTGCGGCCGCGAGAAAAATAGACAACACTCTTGGCTGCATGGATTCCTCCCAAGAGAAGCGGGAACGTTTGCTGCAAGAGACCAAGGCCCGCCTCCCGAATGGCTGTTGGCCGATTGGTCCTTTTAACGATACCGGTTTCGCCCAGGCTCATGCAAGTGTTGCTCGAAAGCGGCGCCTATGGGAACAGGGGCAAGAATGCGCTCGTTCCCGGCGGCGCTTGACAGCAGCGCCCCGCTCATGTTCTCCTTTGCATCGTGTTTGGCTACCGCATGACTCGTTTTGAGTAGCGACGATATTCCACTACCTGCCCTGCTGGGCATTTTCTTTCTGTTGCTGGCCCTGTCGGCCTTTTTCTCCGGCACCGAAACCGCGCTCATGCGGGTCAATCGGTACAAGCTCAGGCATCGCGCCCGCGAGGGGCACCGCGGCGCGCAGCTTGCCGAGCAGCTCTTGAGCCGCCCCGACCGATTGCTGGGGCTGATCCTGTTCGGCAACAACCTGGTGAACTTCTTTGCCGCATTCATCTGGACGGTGCTTGCCTTGCGCGTGGGTGGCGTGATGGGCGCGGTGGCCGGCACCATCGCGCTGACCCTGATCGTGCTGATCTTCGCCGAGATCACGCCCAAGACCTGGGCGGCAGCGCGGCCGGAGAAACTGGCGCTGATCGCCAGCCGCATCTACTACCCGCTACAGAAGCTTCTCTGGCCCGTGATCTGGGCCGTAAACCTGATCGCAGGACAGTTGGTGCGCATGGCCGGTGTGCGCCCGGACAAGGACGACGAGCACGAACTAACCGTCGCGGAATTGCGCACGCTGGTAACTGAATCCGGAGGCCGGATACCCAGCCGTCGACGCCAGATGCTGTTAGCCGTCCTCGAAATGGAAGCGTTGACGATCGAAGACATCATGACCCCGCGTGGCGAAATTGAAGCAATCGACCTGGACGACGAATGGCCGGCAGTGCTGCGTCAATTGCGCGCAAGCACACATTCCGTACTTCCCGTCTATCGGGGGCAGATTGACCAGGTGGCCGGCATGCTGCCGGTACGCAAGCTGTTTCAGGCAAGTGCTTCCAACGGCTTGAATCGCCGCAAACTGGAAGCGTTTCTTGAACCACCGCACTATGTTTTCGAGCACACCTCGCTGACCCGGCTGTTCTCCGATTTCCACCGTGGCGCCGGCGCGACTGCGCTGGTCGTGGACGAGTACGGCGACATACAGGGCCTGGTGAGCGTGCAGGACCTGCTGCACGAGATTTCGGGCGGTCTTATAAGCGACAGCCCGCAGGAGGCGGAAGACGAGGAAGTGCAACCGGACGGTAACGGTGGCTGGCTGGTGGACGCCGGCGCAAATATCCGCCTGCTGAACCGCCGGATGAGCTGGCGCCTGCCGACCTACGGTCCCAAGACACTCAATGGCCTGATCCTGGACAAATTGGGTACTATTCCGCAACAGGGACATCGTCTGGAACTGGGCGGTTTCCCCATGGAGGTAATGGAAACGTCCGAGAACGCCGTTGACCGCGTGCGCGTCATGCAGACTTCGGCCCCGGCCAATCCCTCGACCCCCGCCGCCAACACCGGAATCTAGAAATGCTCGCTATCCTTTCTCCCGCAAAGTCGCTGGATTTTGAGTCGCGTTTACCGCGCGGCCGCCACACGATCCCGGATTTCCTCGAAGACTCCTCGCACCTGGTGGAACGCTTGCGCGAGTTCAAGGCTCCGGATCTTTCGCGAATGATGGGCATCAGCGACAACCTCGCGAAATTGAATGTGGATCGATACGCAGCCTGGAAGCAGCCGTTCAGCCGCAGGAATGCCCGGCCCGCGGTCCTGGCCTTCAACGGGGATGCCTACGAGGGCTTGCGCGCCTGGGAGTTCTCGGGGCGAGATCTGGGCTGGGCCCAGCGGCACCTGCGCATTCTGTCCGGTTTGCATGGAGTATTAAGGCCATTGGACCTGATTCAGCCGTACCGCCTGGAGATGTCCACACCCCTGGGCACGCCGGCCGGGACCAACCTCTACGACTACTGGGGTGATCGCCTGACCGGAGTAATCCGCGAGGCGGTGGAAGCCAGCGGCACGCCGGTCCTCGTCAACCTGGCGTCAAAGGAGTATTTCAGTGCCGTGGATCTCTCTGCCGTGGGCGGCCGGGTCATCTCACCGCGCTTCCTGGACTTCCGCAGCGGCAAATACCGCTTCGTCAGTTTTCTCGGCAAACGGGCGCGGGGAATGATGGCGCGCTACATCATTGAGCGGCGGCTGCGCTTCGCCAAGGGTCTTTTGGACTTCTCCGAGGCCGGCTACCGCTACGATCCCGAACAATCCACGCGCGACCAACCCACATTCGTCCGCGACCCGCTCTAACCCTGGGAACGAGGGCGTCCCCGCCCTCGAGAAAAGCACCTTGGGCCCGTCTCCACATGACCGCATCGCGCGAACCGCTAATTCCCCGCTGGAAAGACTCAATGCAAAAACTCATTAGAACCCTGCGGAGCCGTCCCATGCGGCCAGCGATTGCATTGATATGCGCAACCTTGGCGATACTGATCTCTCCGTGTCATGCAGGCGGCGGCGCCGATGAGACACAAACCGGGGCCGAAACCGACGCCAGTGCCGCCATTGTGGCCGCCATCAATGATCCTGGCCGATTGCCGGGCGACCGGGATCGGGACGCCGGCCGCAAGCCCGAAGCCATTTTGACTTTCGCCGGTCTGCGGCCGGGTATGACCGTGCTGGACATGTTCTCCGGTGGCGGTTACTACACCCAGCTGGCAGCTTCAGTGGTTGGACCCGAAGGCAAGGTGGTGGCGCACAACAACACGCCTTATGCCACGATTGCCGGGCGAGAAATCGAGCAGCGCTATGCGGATGGCCGATTGGCGCCGGTAGAGCGGATCATCGGTGACAACAACAAGCTGAAGTTACCCGCCGGCACGTTTGATGTAGTGCTCCTCATCCTGTGCTACCACGACGTTTACTACATTGATGGTCAGCGTGGTTGGGAACTTATAGACCGTCCCCCAATGCTGGCCGAACTGTACTCCGCGTTGAAACCGGGCGGTACCGTCCTGGTCGTCGACCACGTTGCCAACCCCGGCGCCCCCGAGAGCGTCGTGGCCGGCTTGCACCGTATCGATCCTGCCCTCGTCAAAGCGGACTTCAGTGCGGCGGGCTTCCAATTCGATGCCGAGAGCGGCGTATTGTCAAACACGAACGACCCACGCGACGTCATTGCCATGGCGCCGCACGTTCGGGGAAAGACCGACCGCGCAGTCCTGCGCTTCAAGAAGCCGGCTCTTCCCTGATACCCCCGGAATTCGACCGTTTCCCGCCCCGCTAGAATCTGAATCGCGCCGTTACGCCCACCTGACGCAGGCGGGGATGAGAAAGCGTGATCCGCCAGGGGAAGAAGGTATCGAAGAAGCCGCCTGCCCCACCGCCGGGCAAAGCGTTCGCGAAGTACACGTCGCGATATCCGGCCACCGGCTTGTCATCATCCAATAGATTCTCCGACCAGAGTTCCACCGAGTAACGCTCACCGTCAATTCCCACCCGCAGGTTGACATAGGTATGGGCAGGGATTTCCGCCTGGTTGGTCGCGCCAATCCATTGTTTGCCCGTATACAGGACATCGGTACGCACATACCACTCCATGTTGCCGCGAAATGCACGCCGGTAGTTGAGCGTGGCATTTGCCTGGACCTCGGACTGGCGCAGCAGGCTGTTGCCCGTCACATCGCCGTCCGGCGCAAAGCTGGGGAAATCAGTGAATGAATCGATCTGCGCGTCATCGAACTCCGAGTTCGTCAGTGAGAAGCCCAGGTTCGCGGTCAAGTTATCGGTAAGCGCGAAAGCCAACGACGCCTCCAAGCCGAGGACCGAGGCGTCTCCGGCATTTGTGTCAAGCCCGGTGGGCTGGGTCAGCGGGATGCCGTTCGGATCGACGTTGAACAGTTGTGGGATGACGATTTCGGTCCAATCGATATAGAACACCGCGATGTCGGTGCTCAAACGCCCGCCCAGGTATGTGCCCTTGACGCCAAGTTCGAACGAGGTGTTCTCTTCCGGGTCGATATAGCTCACGAGGGAAACCGATTCTCCGTTGATGTTGTCCTGGGTAGCAAAATCAAAGGCGCCGCTTTTCGCCGCGCCCGCAATCGACGCGTAATACATCGTGTTCTCGCTGGGCTTGTAGTCCAGCGTTGCACGCCAGGAGATGAAATCCCAGGAATTGTTCAGGTCGGCGCCGGATATGAAATTCTGACTGTGCTTTTCCTCGTCCGTATAGCGCAATTCCACCCGGCCCGTCAGCTGCTCGGAAAAGTCGGTCTCAATGGCTCCGAACACCGACCAGGCATCGGTCTCCTGCAACTGGACAACCGCATCTGTCACGTTGCCCCTGGGTCCGGAAAACCATGAACGGAAAGCCGTGTCCCCGACGGAAGTCCCGGGAAACGCCGGTAGCGCGAAACCTACACCCGGGAAAAACTGGATGCAGGGGCAGAAATTCGCAAATCCGAACGGCACAGGAGTCCGCGCTGCCACACCGTCGTTCCCGTCTTCCTTCTCGACGGTGTAGTAGTAGGCGCCCACCGAATAACGCAAGGATCGGTCGTCCGGGCTCGTGAAACGCAACTCCTGGCTGAATTCTTCGGTTCGATCGGGCGTGCCGATTTGCAGCAATTCGGCCTCGAAGGTGCCGAGAACGAAGGCGCGGGGAAACGGCGAGATAGACGACTGATACGCGAATGTCGTGCTCGGACTGCCACGAGAGCCGTCGTAAAGAAATATCTGTTCAACGCTGGAGAACCCGGACAGGGCCGTGAACTCACCCAACGCGGTGTCCAATTTCAGGGTCAGGTTGGCGCGCTCCACATCGCGTTCTTCCCCGGTGGCCCCTGAGAGAATACTTAAGTCATTCTTGCCGACGCTCGGCAGTTCGCCACAGAAACTCGCCAGCCGCTCGCCACGGGCGCTGACGTTCTCGCAGTTCGCCGTCACGGAGGTGACCGCGGACACGTCGATCTTGTCGTTCGAGACGTAAAGAGACAGGCCCGCCTCGAATTGATCCGTAGGCGTCCAGTAGAGAGCGCCCTGCAGGGTTTCGAATTCGAATCCACCAATGTCTGGACCATCGGGAACCTGATTCTCGTAGGAGCCGTCCCATTCGTTCATGATGATCGCGACACGGGCGCGCAGCTTGTCCTCAACGAGAGGACCGCTGATCGAGCCTGACGCGACGATTCGGCCGTTGTCGCCGAAAGTCAACTCGCCCTTACCCTGAAACTCATCCGTCGGCCGCGCGGTTACGAAATTGATTGCGCCGCTGAAGCTGTTGCGGCCATACATGGCTGCTTGAGGGCCCTTGACGACCTCGATCCGTTCCAGATCGAGCTGGCTGAAGTTCAGCCCCTCGCGGCCGGAGATAAACACGCCATCGACAAAGATCGCAGCGTTGTTTTCCCTGTCCAGCACAGCTGTAGGGGCAATGCCGCGAATGACCGGCACCGGAAGAAACTCACCCAGCAGATTCGAAAAGGTCAGACCGGGCGTGAAGTTCGCCACATCGTCCAGATTCTCGATTCCAGCCGACTCGATTTCCGCGGCGCTGAAGGCGGTTATCGCAAGCGGCACATCCTGTAGCCGCTCTTCCACCCTGCGTGCCGTGACGACGATCTCTTCCAGGGCAACCGTGCTTTCTTGAGCGTTTGCCGTTCCAAGGAGACCCGAAAATGCGAATACGAATGCTGCCATCAGCACGCATCCAGTCTTGGTTGAATTCATCACATCCCCCAGTGATCAGCCACTCCACTCCTCATCATATACGCTTTCCTGGCAAGTTAATTCAGCTACAACAACCAGCCGGCCCCTTTCGAGGCCGTGCGACAATGCCAGTTTGGGATATTCGAGATCGACGATGAGGAACTGTCTTTCTTTCCCTGTTCTGGTTTCTGCCGTTTTCCTGATGGCGGCGCCGACCCATGCCGATGACGGTGTATTGATTTTCGGCGCCACGCGCAACACGGGATTGGAAATTTCCAGGATCCTGGTCACGCGGGGCGAGGCAGTCACGGCCTTCGTGAGGCCCACTTCCAATCTGGAGCACCTTCAACCGTTGGATGTCGAGTATTTCGTTGGCGATGCCCTGAACTCCGACGATGTGCATCGGGCAATCGCATCCAAGGATTTCAAAGCGATCTTTTCAACTCTCGGCTCAAGACGTGGCGAGATTCCAGCGGATCTCGTTGGCACGATCAATATTGTGGACGCAGCACAAGAGGAAGGCATCGACAGATTGATCGTGGTGACGATTGCCGGTCCAGGCAAGAGCATGGTCATGGTGCCCGAAAAACACCGGAAATCACATGCCTGGGCGATCGACATTAAGGACAAGGCCGAGAAGCAAATCATGGCGAGCGATCTCGATTACACCATCATTCGTCCCGCGCAGCTAACCTCAAATCCAAGGTCGGGAATAATCAAGCTGAACCTGGAGCCGGAGCCTACAGGTCCGGTTACACGGGCGGATCTGGCCGACATGGTCGTGTGGGCCTATGACAATATGGAGTCCATCAGGAAGACTTACCACGTCATCGGTGATGATCCGCTGGCGGAGCAACGCATGGACGATCCCGACTAGCAGCTTCGGGCCGCCTGGCCCGCACCAGCCTGCTACGGTAACTCTCTCCTCCGGGTAATCCCGGTCATGCGGTGTTCCTCGTCAATGTCGATGACCGCATCTGCGTGCGAAGGCATCGTATCCAGCATGTGCCGCGTCAGTCGCTCGTAGTGCTGAACAAAAGACGCGAGTTCGGATTCCGGCAATCCCGCCGGCCCCGACTGCGGACCGGGCTTTTCGCCAAGCCGCTCGCGAAGTTTCTGCTCCTGCAGCGAGCGCCATTCGAGAACTCGTTCGAAAGAAGGAACGCGCAGCATGATCAGCAGTTCGAGGCGTGCGAACAGGTCCGCATAGTCGGTTGCCAGGCGCTGGTTGACGTATCGCCGCCACTTCCCCGAGCCATCCTGCTCGGCCTCAAGCGCGTTGACGGGCATGGCCAGTGATGCCGCGGGCTGCAGACGAGCCCCTACACACCATCCTTCGAACAACACGACGTCAACCGGCGCCTGAATGACCGGCCAGCGGCCCGCGGATGCGCGATCATCGAGAGCCTTATCGAACAAGGGCAAAGCAACCGTTTGTGGATGTTCAGGGTCCGTCAACGCATCAAGCAAGCGCTCTGCCCGCGGAACATCGTGGGTGCCCGGAACACCGCGCGTCTCAAAAAGCGAATGCACGCTACGAGAGAGTTCGGTGCGCTCCGCCTTACGCAAATACATGTCATCCAGCGACAGGCACGCCGTTGAAAGCTCCAGCTCCCGCTCCAGCCATTCGCCCAGAATCATCGCCAGGGTAGTCTTGCCCGAACCCTGCGCTCCACTAACTCCAACAATCAGCGGCCGCCCTGATTGCTCGTGAAAGCTGCGCAGACTCTCGGCAAGCGGCGCAACGATATTCTCAACGGCCTGGAAATAGTCCGCCGGCAGCTGGTGTCTTGCGATGAAATCCTCGACCCAGTCCATTTCGGGTCCCTGCTGTCCCCAGGCGGCCGATCAGGACAAGCGGGTCAGTGCGTCCAGGGCCTCAGCGAGCCGTTTGACGCCGGTAACCTGCACGCCGGGGATGGCTTTACGGGGGCGGTTGGCCCAAGGGACCAGGGCCCGCTTGAAGCCCAGCTTGGCCGCTTCACCAAGACGTTCCTCACCAAAGGGGGCCGGGCGAACTTCACCGGACAGGCCAAGCTCACCGAAAAGCACGAGGCCATCCGGCAAGGCCTGGTCGCGCACGCTGGACCACACCGCAGCGGCCACGGCCAGGTCCACAGCGGTCTCCGTGATCCGCAAGCCCCCGACAAAATTCACAAACACGTCGCGGTCGTATGCCGCCACACCCGAATGCCGCGCCAGCACCGCCATCAGCATGGCCAGGCGGTTGTGGTCCATGCCGGGGCTTACCCGGCGCGCCATGCCGGCGCCCGCGTCCGAGACCAGCGCCTGCACTTCCAGCAACATGGGCCTTGTACCTTCGTGACTGGCAGTCACGGCGCTTCCCGGCGCCCCGTCCTGCCTGCCGGTAAGGAAGATGGCCGAAGGATTGCGCACCTGTTTCAGGCCGCCGGAATCCATGACAAACACGCCCAGCTCGTTGACCGCACCGAAGCGATTCTTCACCGAGCGTAATACGCGAAAGCGGCTGCCGGACTCGCTTTCGAAATACAGCACCACGTCCACCATGTGTTCCAGCATCCGCGGCCCCGCGATCTGGCCTTCCTTGGTCACGTGGCCTACCAGCGTCACCGCGACGCCGCGGGTCTTGGCCAGGCGCACCAGCGCCGCGGTGCACTCGCGTAACTGCACGGCCGAGCCCGGTGCGGAATTGACGTCGTCCAGACTCATGGTCTGCACCGAATCGATGATCAGCCACAACGGCTGCTCCTTTTCCACCGCCGCCAGGACCGCGTCCAGCGAAGTCTCGGCGATCGCGCGCATGCCCGCCTGCTCCAAGCCGAGCCGCCTTGCGCGCAAGGAGAGTTGCTGGAGGGATTCTTCGCCGGTTACGTAGAGTGTGTTCCCGCTCCCCGGGTTTCGACCGGCCACCTGCAGAAGAATGGTGGACTTTCCGATACCGGGATCGCCGCCCAGCAAGACCACCGAGCCCTTCACAAGGCCGCCGCCCAGCACGCGGTCGAATTCCTCCATCCCGGTGGTCATGCGTCGGTCGGGCTCCGCCGCGACCTCACTCAGTTGAGTGACCTCGGCGGCACGCGCCGGGACCGCGTGCTTCGAACTCTTCGCCGCCGGGGCTTCACGCAGCGCGTTCCAGGCGCCGCAGGCGCCGCACTGTCCCTGCCATTTGAGGCTCTCCGCTCCGCACTCGGCGCAAAAGTACAACGCTTTCTTCACCCTATCGGCAATCTTTATCTTTCAATCGGATTGAGGCGAAGTGTAGAGCAATTCTGGCTGACTCTACATTAAGAAAACGCCCGAATTCTGATACCGATAAAATCTTCAATATGCGAGCCATTGATCTCGATGCTAAACGCGCAACTCTCGCCGCTGCAGAGGCTGCAACAAGTGAAGCCTACGCCGCCGCTGCGCCGGAGGTGCATGCAACGCAACAAGCAATTATTTCCTACAGAGTGGCCATGTACGGAGCGCTTCGCGTTAAGGCGCCGATTGAATTTTCCGCGTGGGATGCAGCCAACGAAGCCTACCAGGAATCCAGCGAAGCCACTCGCAAGGCTGCTGCTCGTGCATGCAGTGCGAGCGAAGCCGTCCTCGCCGCTGCTGCACCGCGTGAATTTGACGCTTGGAGAGTCGCTCACGCCCTTTCCCGAGCACTTTCCACCGCGCATAAAGTACAAGCGCCGCTCAAGTATGTCACTTGGAAAGCTGCGTCAGACCGTTACTTTGCCTTTACCAAAGAATTTGGCTGGAAGTAGCGAAGCAAGCTTGAAGTAGAGTTGAGCCCGCTCTTGTGAACTTTTCATTTCAGGATTTCAGTTTGTGCCGTCACGTCGGCGTAAGGCATGCCTCGTGCATGATGTTTTTCATCACTCATAAAGAAGATTTCCATGATGCCGGAATTCATCGCCATCATTGCAGTGGCAGCAACCGTTTTCAGAAGCAACGTCGGCATGCGGCTCAGCCTGTGGTTCACTCTCAACAGCCTTTCTGGTCGGGCTGGAAAGATTGGGGGCCTGCTGGAAGGGAGAGCCTCATGATCAGCTGGCCAAGAGCCATCAACCAGCGGGCCAAGCGGATGGTGGACATCGGTACCGGCCAGGCCTCCGACGAGCCGCAGGAAGTCACTGGCCGCGCGAGGAGAAGCAAGGCGCGCGAGTTGCTCGCCCGGCAGCAGATAATCGACGAATCCGAGCCGGTGGATTGAGCCTTGATTGCTATTGGGTTGGGCCTGTTGGTGGGGGCGGTGATCGCTCATGGCTGGCCGTATGTGATCCTCTGGTCACTGGCTGGCGGATTGATGACAGGAGGCTGGCGGGTTTCCGGCGCTTTCCGCCGGCTGAAGAGCGGACAGGACTACCCCACCGCGTTCCGGGACGCAATCAACATAGCTATGGGTTGCCATAAGTCCAGCGATCCCAAATATGCGGCCGCTACGAGGGACGCGCCAGAAGGTCTGCACGATGAAGCCTACGCATCCTACCTGGTGGAGACCCGGGATCTTCCCGCACCCTCCGTGCGAATCTATTGGCTGGCGATGCGCTACGAGACTTACACAACGGCAGGAGTGGCGGCGCTGACCTATTGGGTCAAGACTTCGTTGTTTTGATGCGCCGCGCCCATATTACTCGTAGAGTAGAAACTCATAGCTTTACAGAAATAGTCAGCCCGCGTACCGAATCTTGAGGAATCGCGACTATTTCGGCAGGGACATCGAGCCGTTTTCCATGAAATCGCGTCCCACCGCGCACCGCTATTTTTCTACGACACCGCTGGCGCTTCGCTATTTCACCGAGGCATTTCCGATATTTTCTCCCTGCAGTTGAAGGTTCTTCTGGAGGGCCACCTGGGACATATGGCCCGCCTGTTTCTGCATGGAACCGATCAACTCCTGTGGAACAAGCGAGAACGCGGCAGCATGCCTAATCCGCAGTTTCTTTACCGGGCGTCGGGCCGGAGAGCGTTCATTCTCCAGGGGCCGAATTCCTACACCTGGTACTTGAATGACTTTGAGCGGCTAACGGAAGCCGCGGAGTACGCAGATCGATTGTGCGGATGGGATCCGGCGACCTGCCGAGAAAACCGGCCGCTGATTCGTGCAGGTGAGCGGGCAAACCCATTCAAAAGGCGCATTCGCCGACACCGGGCCTCTATCCGAGAAATTCGGGTCAACAGATCAATGAGCAGGACCGCAAAGGAAGCCCGAATCGAAACGTTGTATAACCCCCCGTTTCCACTCCGAAGTGCAACACCTGTCAGGGCGGTGATTCCTCTCCTTTGTTGGGGCGCAGCATAGCATCCGGTGGGGTTCGGGCGGCGCTTTTCGGAGTTCGGGCATTGCCCGAACAGCGTAGCCCGAACGGAGAAAGGCGCCGCCCGGGACCCGTTTCCGCCGCCGCCGCCGGCCCGCTGAGGCGCCAGCCCGTCACCCGGACACAGTAAACCGGCCGCCGCCTGTCAAGGCCGCGGACGAGACCGGGTGGGCGGTCAAGCAACCGCGGCCGGCGGGTTCCGGCCCCGCCAGCGCCGTAGCGCGGAGAACCGCACCGGAGAGCCCCGCGGCGTCCAGGGCCTCGCCAAACACTTCCGCCGGCGTGCGGTAACCCAGAACCCGGCGGGGCCGGCCGTTGAGAAGATCCTGCACCCGCCCAACCTGAACATCGCCGAGGGTGGTGAAGTCCGCCGCCTTCGGAAAGTACTGCCGAACCAGACCGTTGGTGTGCTCGTTCAATCCGCGCTCCCAGGAGTGGTAGGGCGTGGCAAAGTAAAACCCCGCCGACAATCCGGCCGCCACCGCCCGGTGCCCGGCAAACTCCTTGCCGTTGTCCGCCGTCAGGGTGTGCGTCAGCGCCGATACCGGCCCCAGACGCGCCAGGATCGCGCCCCCAACCGCCGCCGCCGTTTTGTTCATCACCCGCTGTAGATACGTGAACTTCGAACACCGGTCCACCACCGAGACCAGCGCCCCCCGATGCCGGGCGCCGATGATCGTGTCCAACTCCCAGTCGCCCACCCGGCGCTTTAACTCCACCACCGCCGGACGCGCGCTAATGTCTACACGGCCCGGTATCAACCCACGGCCCGCACCACACCGGCCGCGCCGGTTGGCCTTCTTGCCGCGCCGGCGCAAATGCGTATACAGCGTCCCGCCCGCCGCACGGTCCATCCATACCTGACGGTAAATCCACGTCTTGCCGACCGACACCCCACCTTCAAGACGCAACCGGCCGGCAATCTGCTGGGGACTCCACTGCCAGCCCAGCCACCCTTCAACCCGGCCCCACAACGCCGCCGTGAGCTTGCGCGGGCGCGATGACGCCAAACGCCGGCGAGACCGGGCCATCCGCTGCGCCTGGCGCATCCGGTAACCCCGCCGCCCACGGTTGCGGCGCAACTCGCGGCTCACCGTCGAGGCCGATACCTCAAGCGCACGCGCTACGCCCCGGATCGACATCCCGCTTTTCTTCAGCGCGTAAATCTGGCATCGTGACCCGTAGGTCAGGTGATGGTAGCCCTTGGCCATCAGATACCCTCCTGTTTCGATATCAGAGAGTATCGCCGTCACCTGGCCGCTTCTCAATGCTCGGCGACAATCCCGTTTGCTTCCAGGCTAGCCAACCATCGTTGAGTGTTGCACTTCAGAGTGGAACGGGCGACCAGATAAACAGTGAAGCGAAGCAAGGACTGAGAACTGGATCGGCGTTGCTGCGGTAGTCAGGAAGTTACAAGCTGGACCGCCTACAGGTGGCCAGTAAGCGCCCAAGGATGCCGGGTCTGCGGCGCAAGCGGGACTCCATTGCATCCACTGCTTGCATGACGCCCAAAGCTTGCTTGGCAGCAATGAATTTCGCGAATTCGTCAGGTTCCGCCGCAACTTCGATGGTCAAGTCGCAGTTCCTATAGCGCGGCGTGCGGCTACCCTGGCGGTTTCCAAAACCCGCGTGACATTGATTCTCGTACGCCATAGGTTCTGCGAATCAGTCGTTCCTCGTACCGTTCCAGTTCTGCGAATGTGATGGGGTTCGAAATGGATGCCGGGACACCCAAAATGCAATCAAGTTGCCTACGCCAAGCGATTGCCACTTTGTCTTTGTGTTCCGGCACAAGATAGGGACGCTCCAACCCCACGCCCAGGTAGCCAAGCCAATCTTCCTTGAAAATGCTCCTCGTTCGGTGCGCCTTATAGTCGTTCCGAATTGCTTGCAAGTTTGCGTTGCCAAGCACTCGGCCAAGCCGCTTCGATTCGCATTCCGTCAGGGGGACCCGTCCCCGCCGCTCCGGCAGCAAGTGCATGGGCCACCGGATCTCAGCATGATCCCACTCCTCAAGAGAAATATTTTGCGCAATGAGTGAAAGACCGATGCGAAACTGCTGGTTGGCGCAAGTCGTAAAGGGAATCTTCCAGCACCAGCCATCCTATGAAGCCCAAAGACATAGGGTCTCGAAGGCGTTTCTAGAGCTCAATTTCGTTTCCACAATAATCCATCTTGCAAGCAACTCCAATTGCCGGATCCGTGCCGGATCCGATACCGCTTGCTGCGCGTGTGACTGTTCCTCAGGCTGAACCGGCGCCAAGTGCGCCCGCCAGTTCGCGCTCGATGGCCTCGCCGTGCCTGGTCTCGACCACCGAGATGTCGTGCAGCGCTTGAAGATTCATCCAAAACGCGGCGCCCGTGCCCAGAAAGCGCCCCAGGCGCACAGCCGTCTCAGCCGAAACAGCGCGCTCCCCGCGCAGGATCGCCGTGATCCGGTTGGCGGGAACGCGCAGCGCCAGCGCCAGCTTGTTGGCGCTCATGTCCCGCGCCGCAAGCTCAGCCTTCAAGACGCGCCCCGGATGTGTTCTTAACCTTGGCATAAGGGCCTCTCCATTCAGCCTTTGTGGTAGTCCTCGATCCTGACCCCGTGATGCGTCGGTGCCGCAGCCGCCCCTGCCGTTTCGATAAGCTTCATTGGGGGCTTTTCCCCCAATCGTAGTGCGTTTAAGGCTCCGTTCTTTGTTCCGCTCCATCCAGCACTACGGACTGTATGAACCTCAAAGGGATCGGGGAAGCTGGCTGCCAAACGCCAGTCTTTGCACTCGTCAAGGAGCAGCTTCAAGGGCTGGCGCTTTTTCTGCGGCAGGCCCGGCGAAATCCATTCGCCTTGCCCGTTCGATCACCCAAAGCGCTTGTTCTTTTTTTACACCAGGGAACCCTTCAAGAAATCCCTCAAGGCCATGTCCTCCCTCAAGGTAGTCCCACAGGTTCTGCACCGGCACCCGGGTTCCAGCAAACACGGGGGTGCCGTGCATGATATCGGGATCGGAATGCACAACCTTGTTGTCCATGCTTTAGGATCATACCTGAATTGGCTTTAGTGTTTGATGCGGCGTAAAGCGCAGATCAGGCGCGGGCGCGCCCGCAAGGCGCATAGCGGGATGGGGCGGAGCGCAGGGGCATAATGGCGCAAGTCCAACACTTGCGGCAATGCTCGGGGCCGCCGAAGGAGAAGCAGTTTTGGCCAGAATAGACACAAAAGCGATTGCACGGGCCGTCGCCCTGTTCGCTCCCAGCGAAGTTGTCGAGCGTCTGGCAGACTACTGCCCCGAACGGCGTGACTACGTGGACGAGCCGCACTACAACGCCGCGGTGGACGTTTGGGCAAAGAGGGAAGATGCACGCTGGTGCCTGGTCGGAATGACGAGCCGGGCCAAGGACCGCTTTTGCGGCGATTGCACAAGCGATGGCGAACCCACCGAGAAGATGCCCGGGAACGAAACCGACCGCCGCCTGGCCGAGGCCGCGCCGAAGGAATACACGGCGTATCACGGTGCCCGCGATCACCTGTGCGCCATCGCGCCCGGGGCGCTGAACCTGCTCGAAGCGGCCAACCGTTTGGCTGAGGACCACCTGCTCGCGCTGGCTCTCGTGCAACCAGATTCATTGCTCGAAAACAAGGTGGCGGACGAAACTCTCAAGCGCGAGGCTCCGCACGAGTATCTGGCACTCAAATTGGCCCGCAAAGCGTTTATGGCCGATGAAGCCGCCGTCCACGGCGACCCCGAGCATCAGGCCTGGCAACGCGCCGCCGCGCAGCTCCGGCGACGGCAACCGGACACAATGGCGGACTATGAGGCGGCCGAGGCGCGGCTGTATCGCTGTGCGCCGATGGACTTCTTTCTTTGGCTCATGGCCGATGATGACTGTTTCATAGCAAGTTGGGAGCTGATTACCAACGCGCCGCGACGGTTCGACGCCTATGTCGCGGCCAACGAGCGCCTGGCCAAGGCTGCGCCGGAGGAATACCGAGCCGCATTTGCGATCGGCGCGATTTAGGCCGCAAGGATGGCACCCGTGCGTAAGGCAGTTGTAAGACAGACCGTTCGGGCGGATTGATGTTGGTGCGTTGTTGCTGCTGGCGCTCGTTCCTGCGCATTCACGCCGCGCGTGTGACTGTTCCTCAGGCGGAACCGCCGCCGAGTGCGCCCGCCAGTTCGTGCTCGATGGCCTCTCCCTGCCTGGTCTCGACCACCGAGATGTCGTGCAGCGCTTGAAGATTCATCCAAAACGCGGCGCCCGTGCCCAGAAAGCGCCCCAGGCGCACGGCCGTCTCGGCCGAAACAGCGCGCTCCCCGCGCAGAATCGCCGTAATCCGGTTGGCGGGAACGCGCAGCGCCAGCGCCAGCTTGTTGGCGCTCATGTCCCGCGCCGCAAGCTCGGCCTTTAAGACGCGCCCCGGATGTGTTCTTAACCTTGGCATAAGGGCCTCTCCATTCAGCCTTTGTGATAGTCCTCGATTCTGACCTCGCCGGCGTTCCCGCCATGAAACCTGAAGGTGACGCGCCACCGCGCGTTGACGGTCATCGCCCAGCGGCCCTTGCGAGGCCCCTTGAGTGCGTGAAGGCGAGTTGCCCGCAAGGCCCGCACGGCGGAAAGCAAAGTTGCCGCATCAAGCGCGTCGAGCAGCATCAGCGCCCGCTCGTAGTCGAGGCCGCGAAAGCCGCGACGCCGATCATCCTCAAACAACCGCCTGGTCGCACCGTCGGCAAACGACTGAATCACACGGCTAGGCTAGTATGTGTCACGTAATATGTCAAGGATCATACACCACAGGTCATACGCCACATAGCTTGCTTGGCAGAAATGAATTCCGCGAATTCTTCCGGTACCGCGGCTATCCCTGCCGTTTTGAAAGGCTTCATTGGCGGCTTTTCCCGCAATCTTAGTGCGTCCATAATCGGTAGAGATACGCGGGAACGATGCCGACCGCCGCCTGGCCGAGGCCGCACCGATGGAATACGCGGCGTACCACCGCGCCCGCGACGAGTTGCGCGCCATCGCGCCCGAGGTGCTGGACCTGGCTGAAGAGTACAACCGGCTAGGAGCCTGCGCCGTAGGATAGTTCTTCGGGGCTGATTGGAGACCTGCCCCCGCAGTGGAACGTGATGGCCTTCGCGCCAGCGTCTTTCGGGGTCATAGGCCGAGGATTAGGCGTATCCGGCCGCACATCGCGGCCCATGGGCCTCTTGAGCCGGCGCAATGGGGCCCATTTCTCCGGCTTCACGCCGCCGCCAGCCCCTGCATCCGCTTGATGTTGAGCGCCAGACACACCAGGGCCCACTCGCCCTGCACCTTCTGCAAGCCGCGCACGCTGAATTGACGGAAGCCCAGAACCTGCTTGATCCAGCCATTCGGCGCCTCCGACAGCCACTTGCGCCGGGCATACTGCGCGTGCCCCGCCTCGGTGGCCAGCTTCGCCGCCATGCGCGCCCGGGCCGGATGCGCTTTGGCGTCGGCCGCCGCTTTCTTACCCTCCCGGCCCAGGGCCACATAGCCGTCTACGCCGCGTTCCTCCAAGACCGCCAAATCCGCCTCGTTGCAATACCCCGCATCCGCCAACACCACCTCCGGCGCCACACCGCATACCGACTCAACCTCGTCAATCCGGCCCAGCATCCGGCCCTGATCACTTCCGTTGGATGTCACTTCCGCCGCCACAATCAACTGATGCGCGCCGTCTACACCCAACTGCGCGTTGTAACACTGCTGAAAGCCCTCCGCAGAGGTCTTCATGATCCGGCTTTGCGGATCCGTAAAGTTGCTCTGCGCCTTGGCTTCCGGTTCCCCATAGGCGCGCTTATACGGAGGGCCTCCCTTCGGGTTGCGGTCCTCGCCCGGCTTACGCCCGCGAGCATCGTCCCGCTCCCGCGCCTGCGCCTCCAATCGCGCCTTGGCCTGGCGGATCGCCTTCAGACGGTCTTCCCGGCGGCGCAACTCCTTCGGCATCTCATCGCCCCGAACGTCCACCCCATAACGCTCATCCTCCGCCGCGTCTATATCCCCCGCACGGCCCACCAAAGCCTTGATCTCCGCTTCCAATCGCGCCTCCTCCTTGACCATCCGCCCATAACTCATCGCCTTGCGCTTGGAGGCGTTCGCGCGAACCTTGGTCCCGTCGATCGACAAGGTCCCAAAGCGCGCCACACCCAACGCACCCGCCATACGAACCACCGCCACAAACAAACGCTTGAAATCCTCCAAATGCCGCCGCCGAAACTCACACACCGTCCGGTGACTCGGAAAATTACCCGCGCCCAATACCCGAAACGCCACATCCTCCTCCAGCTTCCGCGCCAGCTTGCGCGACGAAAACACCCCTGTGGCATACCCGTAGATCAACACCTTCAGCATCATCGAAGGCTCATACGGCGACTTGCGCCGCCCATCGCCTTCATACGGCGCATACAACACCCCCAAATCCATCCCGTCCACCAAGTCGCTCACGTGATGCGCCAAATGACCCTCCGGCAACCAGTCCTGCAACGCCGGCGGCATCATCAACAGCTGATCCGGCTGATACGGGCGAAACGTCGTCGCCATCTCCTAACTCCTTTGCTTCATACTCCTATTGTCGCAAATTTCTACGGCGCAGGCTCCTAGCTGAGGGCCGCGTGCTTCCGTTGGCACACGCGTCGCCGAGTGCCTTGCTCGCCTACCAAGTAGCGGTCAATACCCTCACGCGCGAGGGCCCGGTAGAGTTTCTGGCGTTCAATACGGCCCGAATCGCGTTTATGGCCGATGAGGCCACGGTCCACGGCGGCCCCGAGCATCGGGCCTGGCGACGCGCCGCCGCACAGCTCCGGCGACGGCAACCGGACGCAATGGCGGACTATGAAGCGGCAGCAGCGCGGCTAAAGCGCCGTGCGCCGATGGACTTCTTTCTTTGGCTCACGGCCGATGATGACCGCGCCACGGCATTGGGAGAGCTGTATACCGCCGCGCCGCGACAGTTCGACGCGTTCGTCGCAGCCGCCAATCGCTTGGCCGAGGCTGCGCCAAAGGAATACCAAGCCGCGTTTGCGGCCAGCGCGATTTAGGCTGCGAGGATGGTAGCCGCGCGAAAGGGACCCCGAGGATTCGCGGCGTGGGATCCCTATCTGCGGATCCGGATTTGGAGTTGATCCGTTTTCGGAAACGGCTGAGTGGGCGGGAATCGAGACATGAGTCTTTGGAAAAAATGGAAGGACAAGCGTGCCGTTGAGAACGTATTCCAGAAGATGCGAAAAGTGGCGTTTCCGTGGGGAAAAGAGCAGATTGACGCTGAAGCAGGGCAGCTGTTCGCACATCTCAATCGAAAGGTATCCATGGACGAAGCCAGAGAAATCCTGATTCACGCCAAAGCGAGACTCCTCGTGCACTCCATGAACCCCGCAAGCGAGGATAAAACTCAAGAAGAGGTAGATGTGGCGCTCGTGGAAAGCATAAGAAAATCTGCTCAGGGGAAGTTGGATCGAGAGGAGGCGGAGAAAGTCTACACGTTCGTTCGGATGAGGCTTGTGGATGACTTCGCGGCGCAAGGAGGAATTGTGGGAAACTCGTCTTCGTTACCCGGCACAACACAAAGAAGAAAACCCGACGAGATCGTAACAATTGACGCGAAATCAGCGCTACAAGGTATCCCTATGGAATATGCATGGTTGGAAAGTAGATATGGCAAACAAGACGAGGATTGGAAGGTATTGGAAAGAGTACACGGCAACTCTAAGGACGGGAAGACATACGAGATATTCACCATAGATACAAAAACACAGGCAACGTCTGTAATTGCATTCGAGATTTCTTCCTTTTATGGACAGTAGTCAAGCCAATTGTGAGTGTTAACGAGCTGGTTACGAAAAATCTATCCGTGGCAAATCACCTGCTTCTCGAAACATAGACCGAACTTCCAACCTGATCAATTTTTCCAACAAACCAGGGCATGAACCATCTAAGTCCAGCGAGACAGGTTCTGAATAAAGCGACGTGGCGCGGAGCTGGGTTGAGTGAATGTATCATCTGTTTCGCCAGCTTCGCAGCAAGCATTGCCATCATTCACTCACTTTGGGAGAACACCATGGGCCTACGTTACCTTGCCGGTCTTATGGCCTTAATCGCCACGCTTGCAATCACCCCGGCCGTCGGCCAGGACGTGTCCTCGCTGAGCGACGAGGGTCTGCGTCAGGAGCTCGACCGGCTTTCCGGACACCGCTATTCCAACGCGTAGCGCGAAGGCTATCGGAACCGGGTAACTGCCTCGAACTACGAACTGGAATTCCAGATGCAGCAGATCGACAAGCGTATGGCCGAGGATGACCGGGCGAGGGCGGACCTCATTGCTCAGGAAATGGCCCGGCGAAATGTGTCCAGGGAACAGGCGAAGCGCGCGCAAGCAGCAGCGGAGCGCGAAGCCAGAAGCCGTGAATCTCATGAAACCATCATGAGCCTGATCGAGCAGCAACGCGCACAAATGGAGCGATCGCGCACACAGCTGGAACAGCAGCGGCAGCAAACCGACGCGCAGATGCGGGCGCTGGCCGAACAGCGGGAACGGGATATGCAACAGGTCGAAGATTACTGGCAGCGCGAGCGTCAGTAGGTTGTGAAGCAGGCGCAGCAGCCTTGGGCGATCCCGGTCCAGTCGGCTCCTACCGGGCCTTCGTTCCCGGTTCCGCAGCCGAACTACGACGTGCCGCCACACCTTTGGCCAGACTGAACAAAGAAGCGATTGCGTGGGCCGTCGCCCTGTTCGCTCCCAGCAAAGTGGTCAAGCGCCTAGCGGACTACTACCCCGCACGGCGTGACTACGTGGACGAGCCGAACTACTACGCCGCGCTGGACGTGTGGGAAAAGGGGAAAGATGTGCGCTGGTACCTGGTTGGAATGACGGGCCGGGCGAAAGCCCGCTTTTCCGGCGACGACGCCAGCTTCCACGCCGATGACATAGGCGGTGGCGAACCCCCCCGAGAATAAGTGGAAACTGCTCAAGAGCGTAGGCTACATCGCCTTCGTCTTGTTCGTGCTCTGGCTCTGGACGGGCACACCCCCTCTTGTCGAAATCGCGAGACGACCGCCGGACAACTTGACCGCCGCTATCGAAGCAGGTGAGGCCAGGATCGTTGAGGCGCACGGGAGCGGGAGCTTTGGGGGTTTCGGGGTCCAAGGGTACCTAGCGCATTCCTTTGAATCCGAGCGCCGCTTTAGCACGCACCTGAACCCGCCGCTTTACTTCGAGAACAAGGGCCAAGGCCCGGACATGGTGGCCACGCGCGTCTTTTATGAGAGCGGCGGGTACCGCCGGGACGGCGAGAACACGCTGATGGTTCTTAAGCCGAACGAGCCGAAACTGCCGGTATGGTTCGTAGCCTATAGCGTGGAAATGTTCGAGGGGTGGCCCCGGTCCACGGATCAGTTTCTTCTGAGCGTCATGCCGGAACACTTGGGGCGCATTGCGGGTGACCTTGCCGCATTTGAGCGCGACCGCCCAGAGCTTGACACGGCCTTGCCGAGCCAGCTTGCACTGTGGGTGCGGCAGGGCAATGCGCTACACGATTTCCCAGCGTGGGACATACCCATTCCCACACCCGAAGACATGGAAGTCATGGATCAGGTCATGGAGTTTACGAGGAACCGGGCGGTGGCCCGCGCATTGGACCCAAAAAACTGGGACAAGGATACAGCCAGCTTGAGCGAAGCTGCCGCGCGAGCTCGGGAACTTGTTGAGCGAACACGGGAGGAGGAGCGTTAGCGTGGTTTTTTTACGGCGCGTTTTGCAGATGCGGGCGCTAGCCGAATAGCAACAACGGGAAGTGGAGGAGGTCGAGGACTTCTGGCAGCGCGAGCGTCAGGAAACGCGACAGGACAGCACGCTCCCCACTCTTCCCACGCTAACCGACCCCCAGTAGCCGAACCATCCTGATTCCTTCAACGGCCGGGGCGGGGCACATCCGCTCCGGCCGTTTTGTCTCTAAAACCGCAAAAATCTCAACAGGCGCCCACCCGGAGGCGTAAATCGTATATTCTTGCGCACTTCACGCGCCGAACGGTTCCATAACCGGAGTGATTCCCAATACTGCTTCCAGCGCCCGTCAGTGGGTGGAGGAGGTTGCTCGCCTTACGCGGCCCGACCGCGTCCACTGGTGCGACGGCTCCCGGGAGGAATACGACGCCCTCGTAGCGGAACTGGTGCGCGCCAGCGGACTGATCCCGCTGAACGGAAGCAAGTTCTCAGGTTGCTTTCTACACCGCTCGGACCCGGCGGACGTGGCGCGGGTCGAGAACCTCACCTACGTTTGCACGGCGGATCGCGAAGACGCAGGTCCCAACAATAACTGGATGCCGCCGGACGAAGCTCACCGGCGGCTGGATGGCCTGTTCGAAGGCTGTATGCGGGGCCGGGTAATGTACGTGATCCCCTATTGCATGGGGCCGATCAATTCGCCGCTATCGCGCTGCGGGATCGAAGTCACGGACAGCGCCTACGTCGCGGTGAACATGTACCTGATGACGCGCATGGGCACGGCCGCGCTTGGGCGGATCGAGCGTGAAGGCCGCTTCGTCAAGGGCATGCACTCGATCGGCCAGCTCGATCCAAAGCGCCGCTACATCATGCATTTCCCCGAGGAACTGAGCATTCGCAGCTTCGGTTCCGGCTACGGCGGCAACGCGCTATTGGGCAAGAAGTGCCACGCGTTGCGGATCGCCAGTTGGCAGGCCCGCCAGGAGGGTTGGCTGGCGGAGCACATGCTCATTGTTGAAATCGAAAGCCCGGCCGGCGAGAAGCACTACGTCGCGGCCGCCTTCCCTTCGGCCTGCGGCAAGACCAACCTGGCGATGCTGATTCCCCCGGCGGAATTTGCCGGATGGAAGGTGCGAACCATCGGCGATGACATCGCCTGGCTGCATCTGGACGGCGAAGGGGTCATGCGCGCCATCAATCCGGAAGCCGGATACTTCGGCGTGGTTCCGGGCACCAACCTGTACACCAACAAGAATGCCTACGAGATGATCCACAATGACACGATCTTCACCAATGTGGGCGTCACCGAGGACATGGAACCGTGGTGGGAAGGGCGCCAGGCAGGGACTCCCGCTCTCAACTGGAAAGGCGAGCCGGTTCGATCAGGCGAGGCCGTGGCGCACCCCAATTCCCGCTTTACCGTCGCCGCACACCACAATCCCAGCTATTCCCCGATGGCCGAACATGACCTCGGCGTTCCAATTTCGGCATTGATCTTCGGTGGCCGCCGAGCCAGGCTGGCGCCGCTGGTCATGGAAGCACGCGATTGGCGTCACGGGGTGCTAATGGGCGCCGCCATGGCCTCGGAAGCTACTGCCGCCTCCAGCGACTCCGGCGCCTCCGTGCGGCGCGATCCCATGGCCATGAAGCCGTTCTGTGGCTACAACTTCGCCGATTACTGGGCTCACTGGCTCAGCTTTGCAGACCGAAGCAATCGATTGCCGCGAATTTTTCACGTCAACTGGTTCCGGCAGAACGAGTCCGGTCAGTACCTCTGGCCCGGGTTCGGCCAGAACTTGCGCGTCCTGCAGTGGATCCTGGATCGCTGCAAGGGACGCGCAGATGCGCGCGAAACACCGGTGGGCAAACTCCCGCGCCGCAAGGACCTGAATATCCAGGGACTGGATATGGAACCGGAGGCGCTGGACGGACTGCTGGCGGTGGATACCGAGGGTTGGCGTGAGGAAATGCAAGGCATTGCGGAATACCTCGCCCGGTACGGCGACCGCGTTCCGGACGAGCTGGTGCAGGAACACGCACGCGTAACCGCTGCCCTACGCTAAATCCCCCTGGGAACGAGGGCGTCCCCCTCCTGGGAACGAGGGCGTCCCCGCCCTCGAAAAAAGGGCTGGACCCTCCTGGGAACGAGGGCGTCCCCGCCCTCGACAAGGACAGGATGCCCTCCCTCCTGGCGCTCCCTATCGGCGTAACGGCTCCATGGCCGCGGCCGACTCGGCAAGCCGAACCAGACTGATAAACTCGGCGCGGTATCCGAAGGGGTCGTCGCCCCTGGCGCCTTGCGCTAGCGCGATCACGTCCTCGTAAGCGTAGTCCTCCGTATAACGGCCGCCCCGAAGCAACTGCCCGAATGCGGCAACCGCGGCGGCGAACCGCGCCTCGCTGGACGCGTCACCGATGCTTTCGAACATTTCTGTCCGAGTGACCGGGCGAACCATTTCGGTACTGGTCTCGCCCTCGGGCAGCTTGTAGCGAATTCTCAGGTGGGCATATTCGTCCTCGAAGCCGGAGCCGGCCTCTGCCTGCCGGCGTGGGTAACGAAGCGGGGGAACGCGCTCGGCGCCCGCACCCACCGGCGTTACTTCGTAAAGCGCCGTGACCGTATGACCGGCGCCGATCTCTCCAGCGTCGACCTTGTCATTGGTGAAGTCCTCGCGCTGGAGCATCCGGGTCTCGTAACCGATCAGCCGGTACTCGCTGATCAATGCCGGATTGAACTCGACCTGGATCTTGACATCCTTGGCAATCGAGAACAGCGTCGAAGTGGCCTCCTCGACCAGCACTTTGCGCGCCTCGGACAGGCTGTCGATATAGGCAGCGTTGCCGTTGCCGTTCTGGGCCAGGCTCTGCATCAGTTCATCGTTGTAATTGCCCATGCCGAAGCCGAGCACGGAGAGAAACACTCCGGTTTCGCGCTTGCGTGCGATATAGCTTTCCAGCTCGTCCGGATTGATGATTCCGACATTGAAATCACCATCGGTGGCGAGGATTACCCGGTTGACGCCGGTTTCAATGAAGTGTCGCTCGGCGAGCAGGTAAGCTTGGCGGATCCCCTCCCCGCCGGCGGTCGAACCGCCCGCGTGCAGACGCTCGAGGCTAGCGAGGATCTTGCTCTGCTCGGCCACCCTGGTGGGCTCCAGCGCAATCCCTGCCGAGCCGGCATAGGTGACGATTGCGACCGTGTCCTCAGGTCCCAGCGCACCGACCAGCAACTTGAAGGAATTGATCAGCAGCGGCAGCTTGTTGGGCGCGTTCATTGATCCTGACGTGTCGATGAGAAACACCAGGTTCGCAGGCGGCGCCTGGGCGGCGGCCAGTTCATAGCCCTTGATGGCGATATGCATCAGGCGGGTTTGCCCGTTCCACGGCGTCGGCATCAGGGAAACGTGGGCTGCGAACGGCGTGTCACGGCTCTCGGGCGCAGGATAGTCATAGGGGAAGTAGTTGATCAGTTCCTCGGTACGCACCGCATCCTCCTGCGGCAACACCCCGTTATTCAGCGAGGCGCGCATGAAACCGTAGGACGCGGTGTCGACATCGATCGAGAAGGTCGAGACCTGCTCCTCGGCGGTCACCTTGACCGGGTTGGCGTCAATTTCCGCAAAACGATCACGGCCCTGGTCACGGTATTGACCCGGCGGCTCCTCGAAGGCCATCGCCACGATCCCGGATCTTGGTTTTGCCGAAACTACACGCTCCTCGATGGCCATCCCTGCCCCTGCGGCCGTTGAACCATCGAATGCAGGTCGGGCCGAATTCTTCGGTGCAGACACATATAGTCTCGCGGTCGGCTCTTCGGGGCTCGGTGGTTTCTTAGGCCTAACCCTGCGCTTAACCTGCAGGATTTCCGGTTGTTTCGGCTTGACAGCTAGGACAAACTCCTCGGCATTGCCGGAGACCAGATCAGGCGCGGAAAGAGGCGCCGGCGCCGGCTTGAGATAGATGATGCCGAGGATGGCGAGCAAGCCGGCGGTGACGAGCAAGCCACCGATCAGGCTGCCACCAAGCACCAGGGAGGGACGTAAGACAGGCATGAACAATCTCCTTAGCCACGACTTGAAGGTGTCGTACACCTGTCCTTTCTGACGGGCCCCGTCGTGTGTTCCTTGGTAGTGCTCATCAAAAGCCGACATGGCCGCGGAGATGGCCCGTGCGCGCGACTCCACCGACCCGCGCGGCCTGGTTGCATGCAATGCACCGACCAGTCTCTCCCATGGATCACTCACGACACCACCTCTCCATCTTCCGCCGCCAGGACCCGCAAACGCTTGCGCGCTTCGTGCATCCGCCACGACACGGTCCCTTCCGATACGCCTAGAACCTCACCGGCTTCGCCATGCGGCAAGCCCTCCTCGAGCACCAGGACCAGCGTGAGGCGCATGTCTTCGGACAACCTGCCCAGGGCCTGCCGCAGCCAGGCCGAGCTTTCGGCGCGCACCGCATGGTCCGCGCGCAACAATGCGTCGGTCTCGGCAAATTCCTGTTCCTTTCGCCGGCGGGTCTTGTCGCGCCGCTGTGAGTCGTGCGCCGCATTGATCACCACCCGGCAAAGCCAGGTGGTGAATCGGCTCTCGCCACGGAAGGACGGCAGCTTGGCGACCAGCGCCACGCAAATATCCTGGGCGAGATCCTCCGCCCGGATCGGATCGCCAAGAATTCGCGCGCTCATACGGTAAATCAACCCGTAGTGCCGTTCGACCAGCGCAGCGAACGCATCCCGGTCACCCCGGCAGGCCCTGTAAACCAGTGTCGTGTCGTCGGGATCGGCGGAATCAACCATAGTGAAGACATCAAACACCCGGATGTCCAATCTATATCCTATGACGCACGCCGCGGCCGATTCCTTGGGGTCTCCCGAAACACCGCTTACGTCCCCGGGAACGAGGGCGTCCCCGCCCTCGAAAAAAGGTTGGACCCGCTCGCGCTAGCTGTCCGAGAGCTTTGTCATGCGGCTAGCGCGACACCAATCGAACGGTTCGGCGGCAATTTCCACGCCGGTTGCCCAGTGGCGCTTGCCGAGGCGGGTCCATTCCGCCCGGACAACGGCCTCAAGCGGCGTGTCGCAGACGTTCACCAAGGTACTCGAACAGGACGCTTGCGTCCCTGGACGGCCTGGCCGTGTGCTGTGCGAGCGCCCTGCGCCATCGGCCGGCGCCCGGCTCTCCTGCGTAGAGACCCGCCATATGGCGCGTGATCGCGCCCAGGGACGAGCCAGCCTGGTCCTCATGCCGTGCATAGCCCACCATGGCCTGCACCACTTGCTCACGAGAAAGCCCGCCACGCTGCTTCCCTGATACTTTGGCTAGCAGCCACGGATTGGCGTAGGCCGCACGGCCCAGCATTACGCCATCGACCTTCTCGAGATGGGCTGCAATCTCGGCAGCCCTGGACACGCCGCCGTTAATGATGATTGGCAAATCTCCAAGGGCCTCCTTCAACCGGTACACGGCCTCGTAACGTAGCGGTGGCACATCCCGGTTTTCCTTGGGCGACAAGCCCTCCAGCACTGCGATCCGTGCATGCACGACCAGCGCAGCCACACCCGCCTCGTGCATGGTTTGCGCGAAGGTCAGAAGGTGGGAATACTCCGGGCGGTGATTGGTGCCGATGCGTGTCTTTACCGTAACCGGCCTCCCGGAAGATTTCTCGCGCATCGCGCGCACGCAGTCCGCCACGCGTTCCGGTTCATGCATCAGGCAGGCGCCGAAACGCCCGGCCTTTACGCGGGAACTCGGGCAGCCTACGTTCAGATTGATTTCGTCGAAGCCGGCATTCACGGCAAGGCGGGCAGCCTCCGCAAGCACTTCGGGCTCACTGCCGCCCAGTTGCAGGGCCAGGGGGTGCTCCGCGGGATGATGCTTGAGGAACCGGCCGTCGGTGGAGTGGGTGACGGCCTGTGCGTGGACCATTTCCGTGTACAGGCCAACTCCGGGTGCGAGCAGCCGATGAAAGTATCGGCAGTGGCGGTCGGTGCGCTGCATCATGGGCGCAACGGAAACGCGGCAAGCGGCGGGGTAGTCGCGGGGCATGTCTAGTCTTTCGAGGGCGAGACGCCCTCGTTCCGGGGGCCTAGCAACCATCCATGGTGGCGTCTACCAGGAAGCGGACGACTTCTCGCAGAGCCTCCTGTTCGGATGCGCCATCGTTCAGCGCCTGTCTGTAAGCCGCAAGTTGCATGCTGGCGCTGGTGCCCCGCTCAAGAATCGTACGGGCATGGTCAACTTCGTCCTTGCAGTCAAAGTACTCCGCGTCCTGGCGGACCAGCGTGATCAGCTCGTCCAGCAACTCCGCAAACGGCACCATGGTGCCCTTGCCGAAGTCCAGGAGGCTATCGGTGGGCCCATAGCGCATGGCCCGCCAACGGTTCTCCTCAATCAGGAGCATGTTGTAGCTGCGCCAGCGGCTGTTGCTGATCCGCAAGCGCCAGAGCATGCGGATCAGGCAGACGGTAAAGGCCGTCAAGCAAACCGTATCCTCGACGAAGGTGCAGAGGTCGAAGATGCGCGTCTCGATCGTTGGGAAGCGAGCGCTGGGCCGCACGTCCCACCAGATCATGGATGAATCCTCAATGACCTTGGCGCGCACCAGGGTGTCGATGTGCCGTTCATAGTCGCTCCAGCCATTGAATTCCTCGGGCAGGCCGGTGCGTGGCAATCCGGAAAAAACCGTCAGGCGAAAACTGTTCAGGCCCGTGTCATCGCCTTCCCAGAACGGAGAGGACACGCTGAGCGCAAGCAAGTGGGGCAGGAAATAGCGGAACTGGTTCATCAGGTCCACCCGCAAGTCCTGATCCTCGATGCCCACGTGCACGTGCATGCCACAGATCAGCATGCGCCGGGCCGTGGCCTGCATTTCCTTTTGCAGCGTCACATATCGTTGCGACGGCGTCTGCTTCTGATCGCGCCACAGGGCCGAGGGGTGGGTGGAGGCGGCGATTATCCGCATTCCGAACTGTTCGGCCACGGCGTTGATTTCCCGTCTTTGCCGGGTCAACTCCCCGCGCACTTCGGCAACGCTGGCGCAGACCTTGGTAGCGGTCTCAACTTGCGCACGCATCAATTCATTGACCACCTGGCCGGCCACCTGCTCCTGGCAGGCGGGCATAAACTCATCGGGCGGATCTACCGACAACTCGAGCGTCTCGGCGTCTACCAGGAGATACTCCTCCTCGACGCCCAGCGTGAAGCCGGGCTGTTCTCTTAACAGGCTCATGTTGGTCGCTCCAGACCGGAACGTCCCAATTGTATTGCGGCCAGGCCTCCGAAAACTTAGTTCGAGCCGCCCTCCAAGCGTTCGGCCAACCAGTCCGACAGGTCCTCCAGCGTCTTGTCCAAGGCTGCTCCGCGCGGCCCGCCGCCCTGCGCAAAGTCGGCCCGGCCGCCTCCCTTGCCGCCGAGTTGCTCCGCCACCAGGCCTGCCAGCTCGCGCGCCGTGACCCGATCCTGCACGGCCTTGCTCACGCCGGCCACGATGCGCGCCTTGCCGCCGCCATCACGCGCACCCAGCACCACTACGGCAGGATCGTGGCGATCACGGTAGCGATCCACCGCTGTGCGCATGGTGTCCATGTCCGCTTCGTCATCGAGCCGCAAGGCAACCAGGTTGACGCCCGCTACCCTGGTCACCGGCGTGGAAGCCGCGCCGCCGCCCTCCGCCAGCCGCGCGCGGGCCTGCGCCAGTTTCTTGTCGAGTTCCCTGGCTCGCGTCATCAGCGCCTTCAGCTTGTCCTCCGAATCCTCAGGCCCGCCCTTGAGCAGCCCGGACAGGCGTCCCATGCGCCGGCGCAGCGCGCGCACCCACTCGAATGCGCCCTGGCCGGTCAATGCTTCAATGCGGCGAACACCCGCGGCCACCGACGATTCCGAAACGATGGCAAAAAGACCGATGTCGCCGGTGCGCTGCACGTGCGTGCCGCCGCACAACTCCATCGAGTAGTCGCCCAGTTTCAGGACCCGCACCTTCTCTGCGTAGTCTTCCCCCGCCATCGACAAGGCGCCCGCTTCAATCGCCTCATCCAGTGGCATCTCAGTGGTCTGTGCCACTGCATTGGCGCGGATCTCAGCGTTGACTTCGTCCTCAATGCGCTCCAGGTCTTCAGCCGAGACGGCCTCGAAGTGCGAAAAATCAAAGCGCAAACGGTCCGGCGCGACCAGCGAACCCTTTTGCGACACATGTTTCCCCAGGACCTTGCGCAGCGCAGCGTTCATCAGGTGCGTTGCGGAATGGTTGAGCACGATGGCCCGGCGGCGCGGCGCATCTACCGCCGCGGTCACTTCCGCACCCACCCCCAGCTTGCCTTTCGCGACCACACCGATATGCACGCGGCCTGCGCCAGTCTGCTGGGTATCAACCACCTCAAAGCAAAGGTCCTCGCCGGTGAGCATGCCCCTGTCCCCGACCTGCCCGCCGCTCTCGGCAAAGAGAGGCGTTCGATCCAGAACGACCGCCGCTCTTGCGCCCTCTTCCGCCTGTTCGACGGGCCCGCCGTCCACATCGATCGAAAGCACGCGAGCGCGATCCTCAAGGCGCTCGTAGCCGCTAAAGACGCTGGTCGGACTGGTCGAGCCCTCTGTTTCCGAAAGGCCGGTGACAGATTGAACTTGCGTTCCTTTGCCGGTCCTTTCAACACGTGAGCGCTCTCGCTGCTTCGCCATCGCCGCTTCGTAGCCGTGCATATCAACCGACATGCCGCGACCTCTCGCGATATCCGCGGTGAGATCCACGGGAAATCCGTAGGTGTCGTAAAGAACGAACGCCATCTCGCCGGGAATTACCGTGTCCTTGACCTTCTTCAGTGACCGGTCCAGATAGCGCATTCCCTGCTCCAGCGTCGCTGCGAACCGTTCTTCCTCCGCTTGCAGCATTCGTTCGGTCAACTCGCGTGATTCGGCCAGTTCGGCGTAGGCCGCGCCCATCTCGTCTTGAATCGGCCCGACCATGCGATAAAGAAAGGGCTCCTTGACACCCAGGTCATGGCCGTGGCGCAGCGCGCGCCGAATGATGCGGCGCAGCACGTAACCGCGCCCTTCGTTGGAGGGAAACACGCCGTCGTTGACCAGAAACGCCGCGGCACGCGCGTGATCGGCGATTACCTTCAGCGAATTGGAGTCGAGATCAGAAGTCGAAGTGATTTCCGCCGCTGCTGCAATCAGCGAGCGAAACAAGTCGATCTCGTAATTGCTCTTGACGCCCTGCAGCACGGCGGCCATACGCTCCAGCCCCATTCCGGTATCTACCGACGGCTGCGGCAGCGGGGTCATTTTTCCCTCCTTGTCGCGGTCATACTGCATGAACACGAGGTTCCAGATTTCCACGAAGCGGTCACCTTCGTACGCAGCCATGCCGGGAGGGCTGCCTTCGACTTCCGGGCCGTGGTCGTAGAAGATCTCGGAGCAGGGACCGCAGGGACCGGTATCTCCCATCGACCAGAAATTACTGCTCTCTCCCAACCGTGTAATGCGCGACTCGTCCAGCCCGGCCACCTCTCGCCAGCATTCAGCGGCTTCATCGTCGTCTTCATAGATCGTGACCAGCAGCTTCTCTGGAGCCAAACCCAGATCTTTAGTCACTAAATCCCAGGCCAGCCTCACCGCCTCGCGCTTGAAATAGTCACCGAAGCTGAAATTGCCCAGCATTTCGAAGAAGGTGTGGTGGCGGGCGGTGTAGCCGACGTTTTCCAGGTCGTTGTGCTTGCCGCCGGCCCTCAGGCACCGCTGCACGGTCACGGCCCTCGGGTGCGGAGGCTTTTCGCGGCCGAGAAAAATGTCCTTGAATTGCACCATTCCGGCGTTGGTGAACAACAGCGTGGGATCGTTGTGCGGCGCCAGCGGTGAACCGGGCAGATGGCGGTGATCCCGCTCGCTGAAAAACTCGACAAAGGCCGAACGGATTTCAGCGGTCTTCATGAAGCAAATTGGCCAAGAAGCGTGTGCGCTAACTGGCCCTCCGAGAATCCGCGGGCGCGAAGGAATCTCGCCTGGCGCGCCATTTCGGCGCGATCTTCGGGCGGCTCCTCGCCGAATCGCCGACTGCGTGCGGCAGCCGCGCGCTCTTCCCAATCGATTTCCGTCTCGCTCAGGATGGTATTGATCAACTCGCCGTTGACGCCGCGTTGCATGAGCTGAGCACGAATCTTGAGAGGCCCCTGGCCTCGCTCAAGGCGCGAACGCAGAAACGCTTGCGCGAACCGTTCATCGCTGAGCAGGTCACGCTCGGCCAGTCTTTGCAGTGTCTGCTCAACCAAGGCGCTGTCGTGGCCACGTTTGGCAAGCTTGTCTCGCATTTCCCGGAAGGAATGTTCGCGCCTGGCCAAAAGACCCAGCGCAGTGTCAAACGGAGTGGCCGAACGTCCAGGCACTCTCGGGCTAGGCACTCGCAGCCCCGGCTGTTTCCTCCGCCGCTGGTTTCTTGCCGCGAATCTGCGCCTCCAGCTCGTCAGCCACTTCCGGATTGTCGTTCAGGTAGCCTCGGGCCTTTTCCTTGCCTTGACCGATGTGAGCGTCCTTGTAGCTGTACCAGGAGCCGGACTTGACGATCAGGTTCTTCGACAGGCCCATGTCAATCAACTCGCCGGCGCGGGAAATGCCGTACTCTTCGCCGGTAAACAGAATATCGAATTCAGCCATCTTGAACGGCGGCGCTATCTTGTTCTTGACCACTTTTACGCGGGTGTGGTTGCCGATCACTTCATCCCCGCGCTTGAGCGCGCCGATGCGGCGTATGTCCAGGCGCACCGATGAATAGAATTTGAGCGCGTTTCCGCCGGTGGTAGTCTCCGGATTGCCGAACATTACGCCGATCTTTATCCGCAACTGGTTGATGAAAATCACGATGGTGTTGGAGCGGTTGATGTTACCGGTCAGCTTCCGCAGCGCCTGCGACATCAAGCGGGCTTGCAGACCGACGTGGGTGTCGCCCATTTCGCCTTCAATTTCAGCCTTCGGCGTGAGCGCGGCAACAGAATCCACAACGACAACGTCCACCGCGCCGGAACGCACCAGCATGTCGGTAATTTCCAATGCCTGCTCGCCTGTATCGGGCTGCGAAACAAGCAGGTCGTCCACGTTGATACCGATGCGGCCGGCGTACACCGGGTCGAGGGCGTGCTCGGCGTCCACGAAAGCAGCGGTGCCCCCGGCTTTCTGACATTGCGCAACCACGCTGAGCGTGAGCGTGGTCTTGCCCGAGGACTCGGGACCGAATATTTCCACGACGCGGCCGCGAGGCAGCCCGCCGATCCCCAGGGCAAGATCCAGGGCCAGGCTGCCGGTGGAAATGGCCTCGATATCGTGCACCGCTCCGGCACTGCCAAGGCGCATGACAGAGCCCTTTCCGTATTGTTTCTCGATCTGCGACAGCGCTGCTGCCAATGCCCGCTTGCGATTGTCATTCATGATGCTTGAGTGCTCCAGCGTTTGTGCTTGGTACGGAGATTATTCCACAGCCGCGACGCATTCCATCAAAGCAATTCTCCGGGGTACCCGAGAAATTGGCCCAGGCAGCCGAAACCGCGAAGAAAACGCCATTGGAATCAGGCTTGAAGCGTCCCGTTGACGCGCTTGAGCAGCCCTTCAAGGGCGTGCGCCACCGATTGCATTCGCACAGCGCGGCGGTCGCCATCGAAGCGCCTGGTTTCCGCCTCGCGGAGTCCATTGCGCCCGGCCCATGCAAACAGCACGGTGCCTACCGGGCGCGTCGCCGTGCCACCCGTAGGGCCGGCGATACCGGTCACCGCGAGGCTCCAGTCCGTCTGTCCGCGCTCAAGTGCGCCACCGGCCATCTCCACCGCCGTTTCGGCACTCACAGCCCCATACTCACGCAAAGTCTGCGAACTGACTCCCAGCAAGCGCTGCTTGGCGTGATTGGAATAGGTCACAAACCCGGCGTCGAACCAGCCTGAACTTCCCGGAAGCCCGGTAATGGCCTGCCCGACCCAGCCGCCGGTACAGGACTCCGCCAACGCCAGCGTCTCGCCCCGCTCAAGCAACAGGGTCCCCAAACTACGCACAAGATGGCTAATCTCTTGCTCGGTCATTTCCTCTCCCGCTTGCCCGCTTTAATTCGAACAGCAAGTCCAGCGCTTCGCGCGGGCTGAGCTGCTCCGGATCCACCGCGGCCAGCAACCGTTCCGCCATTGTCGGCTCTCCGAGCTTTAGCGGCAACTGCGGCTGCGCCTGCTCGCGCTCGATCAGCCTGCCGGACCGCTGTTCGAGGTCCTCCAGCGTTTGCCTGGCCGCCGCTATGACCTGCCGGGGAACCCCGGCCAGCGCCGCAACCTGCAGGCCGTAACTGCGATCCGCCGGGCCTTCCCGCACCGAGTACAGGAACACCAGGGTCCCGGCATGCTCAACGGCGTCCAGGTGGACGTTTACGCAAGCCGGAGCGGTTCCCGCCAGTGCGGTCAATTCGAAGTAGTGGGTGGCAAACAAGGTGAAGCAGCGCAAGCGCTCGGCGATATACGCCGCCGCAGCCCAGGCCAGCGACAGCCCGTCGTAGGTGCTGGTGCCGCGACCCACCTCGTCCATCAGCACCAGGCTCTGCTCGGTGGCGTTGTGAAGAATGCTCGCCGTCTCGGTCATCTCCACCATGAAGGTGGAGCGTCCGCCGGCGAGATCATCACCGGCGCCGATGCGAGTAAATATCCGGTCCAGCGGCCCGAATTCGGCCTGCGCCGCCGGCACGAAGCTGCCGATGTGCGCAAGAATGACGATCAGCGCGACCTGGCGCATGTAAGTGGACTTGCCGCCCATGTTCGGGCCGGTCACGATCAGCATGCGTGTCTCGTCGTCCAGGGTCAGATCGTTGGCGATGAATTCCGACTCCAGGGCGCGCTCTACCACCGGATGGCGGCTGGCCTTGAGGCGGATCCCGGGTCGACCGGCAAGTTCCGGCCTGGCGTAGCCCAGTTCCAGCGACCGGGCGGCAAGGTTCACCAGCACGTCCGTCTCGGCCACGGCGGCGGCCAGATCCTGCCAGACCGCCAGCCATAGCGACAACTTCTCCAGCAATTCCTCGTAGAGTCGGACTTCCAGTTCCTGGGCGCGTTCGCGGGCGCCGAGCACCCGGTGCTCAAAGCGCTTCAGTTCCGGCGTGATATAGCGCTCGGAATGCTTCAGGGTCTGGCGGCGGATGTAGTGCTCGGGCGCTTCCTCCGCCTGGCTGCGCCGGAGCTCGATGTAGTAACCGTGCACGCGGTTGTAGCCGAGCTTGAGGTTGGCTATGCCGCTACGCTCGCGCTCTTCCTTCTCCAGGTCCTGCAAGGCGGCGTCGGCGTTGCTGCTGATTTTGCGCAACTCGTCCAATTCCTGGCTGTAACCGGCAGCGATCACTTCGCCGTCGCGAATCCTGGGAGCGGGATGCTCGGCAATCGATTCCTCCAGTAACCCAAGTCCCTCAGGTGGAGCTTCCAATCTTTCGGCCAGGGACTGCAATAAAGGCGCGTCCAGCGACAACAGGCGCTCGCGCATCGCGGGCGCGGCCTTCAAAGCGGACCGGAGTTGCTCCAGGTCGCGCGGACGGGCCGTACGTATGGCCAGGCGCGCCAGCACTCGCTCAAGGTCGCCGACTTCCCGGATAGCCGCCCGCCACCCTTCCTGCGCCTCGCGCAATTCGTCCAGAGCCTGATACCGAAGCCGTAACACCTCATGAGACCGCAAGGGGCGATGAATCCAGCGCCGAAGAAGCCGGCTGCCCATAGGCGTGGCGCAGCGGTCCAGGATGCCCGCCAGCGTGTATTCGTCTCTGCCGGAAAGCGAACGGTCCAACTCCAGGTTGCGCCGCGTGGCGGCATCCATCAGCAGCGCTTCGCCGGCCCGCTCCACGTTGAGCGTGCGCACGTGAGGCAATGCGCCGCGCTGGGTGTCCTTTACATAGTCCAGCAGGCATCCGGCGGCGGCGATCGCCCGGTCCATGCCTTCAATGCCGAAACCATCGAGGTTGTGAACCCGGAACTGGTCTTCAAGAGAACGCCGCGCAGAAGAGGTGCTGAATTGCCAGTTTCTTCGTTCATGAATCACGGGCCGGCCGGGCAGCGCCTCCGGCGCCTGCGCCCCTTCGCTGATCAGCAATTCCGCCGGCCGCAATCGCTGCAACTCCCCCTGCAGTTCCTCCAGACCTTCGCATTCGGTGATGGAGAAACTGCCGGAGCTCAGCTCCATCCAGGCCAGGCCATAACCGCCGTCTGTCTGGTACAGAGCCGCCACCAGGTTGTCGGAACCGCTGTCGAGCAGTGCTTCCTCGGTGAGTGTTCCCGGAGTTACCAGTCGCACCACTTCCCTCTTGACCGGACCACCCGAGGGCGTGGGGCGCCCGATCTGTTCGCAAATGGCCACCGATTCTCCGAGCCGGGCCAGCCGCGCGATGTAGGAGTCGGCCGCATGCGCCGGCACGCCCGCCATCGGTATTGCTTCGCCGTTGGATTGACCGCGGCTGGTCAAGACGATATCCAGCAGTGTGGCGGCGCGGGTGGCGTCCTCGAAGAACATCTCGTAGAAGTCGCCCATCCGGTAGAAGAGCAAAGAATCGCCATGCTGCGCCTTGATGCGCAAGTACTGTTGCATCATCGGCGTGTGACCGGCCAACGGCCGCGCGCCGGTGGTCATTCGCTAGCCCTTGCCGAATCCCCGGCCCGCGGCGGCCATTTCCTCCAGCCGCTGCGCCGGGGTCCAGCGCGCACCGAAACGATCATGAAACTCCCGGATGTTCGCAAGCACCGAGTCCAGTCCCTGCTGCTCGGCGTAGTGCATGGGACCGCCGCGCCAGGCTGGGAACCCATAGCCGTAGACATAAACGATATCGATATCCGATGCCGCCCTGGCCACGCCCTCTTCAAGCAGTGTAGCGCCGATATTCACCAGCGGGTACATGCACCGCTTGATGATCTCTTCGGCTGCCGCGGGCGATCCGCGCTTGTAGCCCAACTCTCCCGCCAGGTCTTCAATCAGCTCGGCAACCGCGGGATCGGACTCCGGCGCCCGGCTGCCCGGGCTGTAGTTGTAGATTCCGTGGCCGTTCTTCTGCCCGAATCGGCCCCGCTCACACAAGGCATCGACCAATCGCTCGCCCGGCTTGCGCTCCTCAAGCGGCTTGCCGGCCAGCTCGCGGGCCCGCCAACCCAGGTCCAGGCCTACCAGGTCGGCCATCTGAAACGGCCCCATGGGCAGCCCGAAGTCCCGCAGGGTCGAATCGACCTGCTCCGGCGGCGTCCCCTCGAACAGCAACTCGAATGCCTCGAACATGTATCCCGTCAGCATGCGGTTGCCGATAAAGCCGTGGCTGTTCGCCGACCAGACCGGCAGCTTCTTCATGCGCGATGCGAGCGCAAAAGCGCATGCGATGGTCTTAGGAGAACTGTGCCGGCCCTGGATGACTTCCACCAGGCGCATGATGTTGGCCGGGCTGAAGAAATGCATGCCCAGCACCTGCCCGCGCCTGCCGGTTGCTTCGGCCATCTGGTCGATATCGAGATACGAGGTGTTGCTGGCGATGACCGCTTCGGACGCCAGAGTTTCGTCCAGGCGTGTAAAAATCTGCTTCTTCAGATCGAGGTTCTCGAAGACGGCCTCCACCGCAAAGTCCGCCGGCGCCAGGGCGTCGTAGTCGGTCGTCGGCGTGATCAGCCCCATGCAGCGCTGCGCGCCGCCGGGAGGCAGCCGCCCGCTCTTCTCCGAGCGCTCAAAATTCTTGCGTACCACGCTCAAGCCGCGCTCAAGCGCCTCCTTCCCGGTTTCCAGTACCGTTACCGGAATGCCGGCGATCGCAAAATTCATGGCGATGCCGCCGCCCATGGTTCCACAGCCCACCACCGCTGCGCGCTCCACGGGACTCGCCACAGCGTCGCCTCCGCCCTTTGCCGCAGCGCGTTCCGCGAAGAAAACGTGCGACAGCGCCCTGCTTTGCGGGTCCCTGAGGCAACTGACGAACCGTCGCCGCTCCTCGGCCAGCCCGGCGCGAAAGTCATCGCGGCAGGCCACCGCCTGCTCAATGCATTGCACGATCAACTCGGGCGAATGGCGTCCGCGCATCTTTCGATGGATCAGCGCGCGCGCGCCGGCAAAAACATTGTCCGCCTCTCCGGAATGGGGCAGCTTCCCCGGACCCGAGGAAATCTTGCGCGCGACAGCCCCAGCCTTCAGCAGTTCCTCGGCGTAAGCGCAGGCGGCTTCCGCCATCTCACCTTCCAACAGCCGGTCCGCGAGCCCGGTTTCAAGCGCCTTGTGGGCGCTCACCGGTTTGCCGTCGAGGCACATCTGCAAGGCCTGCTCAACGCCGATCAGGCGCGGCGTCCGCTGGGTCCCGCCGGCGCCCGGCAGCAGCCCGATATGGACTTCCGGGAAAGCAAAACGCGCGCGTTGGGAAACCGCACGGTAATCGCAGGCAAGCGCCAGTTCGAGGCCGCCGCCGTACGCGGCCGCGTCAATTACCGCCACAACGGGTTTGGGACATGCGTCCAACGCATCACAAATGGCGGTTAGCGAAGCCTCGGGGGCCGGCAGTTCGGACATTCCGAACTCTTTGATATCGGCCCCGGCGCACCACGTCTTGACGCCGCTCAATAGCAGCACCGCAGCCACGGACTCGTCCTGTGAGGCGGCATGAATCGCGTCCAGAAGCGGTACGCGAAGCTTTGCCCCCAGCGCGTTCACCGGAGGGGAAATCATTTCAATCAGCCGGACCCTGCCGCGATCAGCGATTTTCGCCGTCATGACCCGCCTCCCGGCATATTGAGCGCCCATTTTCCCGTTACCTTCCGGTGAGCGAATGCTTCATAGGCCTGCATGTAGTCCCCAAGCGGCAACTCGCGCTCGATCGGGCAACCAATGGCGCCGCTCGCCGCCAGGTCCGACAGAGCATCCAGGTTTTCGCGGGCGATGTCGGGGTGGCGGTCCGTCCAGGGACCCCACAGCACTCCCATTACCGCCGCGGTCTTCAGCAATACCAGGTTAAGCGGAAGCCGGGGAATCTCGCCCGCGGCGAACCCGACTACCAGAAAACGGCCGCCGCGCGCGCAAGCCCGGTATGCGGATTCGGAATAGGACCCGCCGACGGGGTCGACCACCACGTCAACACGCCCGCCTGCCTGCTGCTTCAGCCTTGCGCGAAAATCGTCCCCGGTGTAGTCGATGCACTCGTTTGCGCCCATCGACATTGCCAATTGCAGCTTGTCATCGCTACCCGCCGCCGCGATGACATGGGCGCCCATAGCGCGCGCCAGCACCACCGCCGCCAAACCCACTCCGCCGCCGGCGCCCAGCACCAGAACGGTTTCGCCGGATCTCAGGCCCGCGACCTGCTTGTACGCGTGGTAGCAGGTCCCGTAAGTAATACAAAAGCCCGCGCCCTGGGCGAACGTCATGTTGTCCGGCAAGCGGGCCACATGATGGCGGGGCGCGACCGCTCGTTCCGCGAACATCGACTGGCCATGCAGTGCAACCCGGTCGCCGGGGGCCAGATCTTCGACACCCTCGCCCAGCGCCGCCACCACGCCGGCCGCTTCGCCGCCCGGCGTGAAAGGCACTTCCGGCCGCCGCTGGTAACGGCCCTGCACCATCAGCAGATCGAAAAAATTCAGGCCGGCGGCGCGCACGTCCACGAGCACCTCACCCACCCCGGGCTTCGGCTCGGGCATTTCGCCAAGCGAGACATCCGGTTGCTCGGCGTAACGGTTGCAGATCAGTGCGCGCATGCGGGCAGGTTCTTCTCGCTGTACCCGATCAGAGCGGTCAAACGTGGATGCCGCCATCCACCAGCAGCGCCTGTCCGGTTACATAGGAACCAGCCGGCGAAGCGAGGAACACGACCATCCCGGCCACTTCATCCGGCGTCCCCATCCGTCCCAGCGCCGTCGTGTCCAGAAAGCCGGCGCGCGCCTTGGCGTCGCTCCACAAGGCCCTGGAAAAGTCCGTCTTGATCAGTCCCGGGCAGACCGCATTGGCAGTAATCCCGTCACTGCCGTACTCGAGCGCCAAATTGCGGGCCATCTGGATTTCCGCAGCCTTGGACATGCCGTAGGCCCCGATCTTGTCGTGCGCTGTCTGTCCGACGTACGACGAAATCAGCACGATGCGGCCGAATCCGTGGTTCTGCATGTCCGGCACGACCATCTGGCTCAACCAGAGGTTGGCCGTGACGTTGCAACGCCAGATGCGCTCCAGGGCGCTGTCGGAAGTGTCAAGCAGTGGTCCAAAATGCGGATTGACTCCCACGTTGGATACCAGAATCTCGATGGCGCCGAAAGCGGCGCGGGTGCGGGCCACCAGGTCTTCCACCTGTTCCTTGTGAAATACGTTGCAGGGAACGGCAATGGCCGTCCCCTTGCCGAATCGCAGGTTGATTTCCTCAGCCGTCTGCTCGCAGGCTTCGGGCTTGCGGCTGGACGCCGTGACCCGAGCGCCATGCTCAGCCATCCGCATGGCGATCGCCTTGCCGATCCCGCGCGTGGACCCGGTGATCAGCGCCGTGCGCCCCTCCAGGTTGAATAGTTCGTCCACAGGGTTGTCAGGAATCCTGTTGAATCAGCATGAACAGTTGCTGGGCCACCCACGCCGGCTTCTCCTGGCCCTCAATCTCCATTGACTTGTCGAGCCGGATAACGACCCGCCCAGCGCCCCGGCCGCGCACTTCAGCAAGCGTGGCATGCACTCGGACCCGCGAATCCGCCGGCGCCGGATTGATGAAACGCAGCTTGTCCAGGCCATAGTTGATAACGAATCCCACGTCTTCAATATTGGACAGGTCCGGCGACTCCAAATGCACTGACAGCGAGAGGGTCAGAAACCCATGCGCTATGGTGGATTTGAAGGGCGTTTCGCGCGCCACACGAACCGGGTCCACATGTATGAACTGGTGGTCGGAAGTGCAGTCGGCAAACGCATTGATGCGCGCCTGATCCAGGTCCAACCAGGGTGAAGGAGTAAGCTTGCGCCCCTCCCATTTCTTGAGATTTTCTATCTTCACCGGACGTGCCTCGCTGCCCCTTATCGAACGGAAATCCTATGATCAAACGGTATAGTATATGGTCTCGCAAGAGTAGTCTGGAGAACACTTAATGACCACACTGGTCCATCGTATTCAACGCATTTCCTACTGGCTGAAATGGGCGTTTGCCAGACCGCCTTTCATTGGGCTGTTTCCGTTCGCGGTGTTCTTTTTGTCCCAGGGCCTAGGGCACTCGCTGATGATCAAAGTGGAGGGTCTGGGCGAGCCGGCGATGTACTACATCGCGGCGGTCATGGGCCTGGTGGGCGCTTTTCTGTTGTGGTACGGGATGCGGCAGGACAGCGAAGTCAGCGGTACTTGGTTCGGGTATTTTGCCGCCTGGCTATTGTGGACCGGCTGGGTGGAATTCTCATTTGTCTATTACGCTCAATGGCTGGGCGTGGCGCCTTTGCTCGACGAGGCCGGAGAGATAGCCACAAAGCCGGAATACCTGGTGATGATGTCCTCCCTGGGCGTGATGCTGACCACCCTGCTGTATTTCCTTTTCAACCGGGAGACCCGGTGCAATTTCTTCCGCTGGTGTCAGCGCTGGTTAAGAATGGGAACCGGGAAACCCACCGAGGGGCACAAACGGAATTTCGCAGCCATTACCGCCCTTGAAACCATCTACCTGATCTGGTTCTTCTACCTGTTCCTCCTGATCATCTACGACGAGAACATACTCGGCGATACTCATCCGGTGACTTATGGCATAGCCGCGTTAAACGCAGTCTGGGCTATCTATCTGGTACGGCGCCTGCTGCGTTTTAAGCGGGTGGCAACGGCGTTGCGATACTCGATTGCAACTGCGATCATCAGTTGGAACGCATATGAATTCGTGGGGCGATGGGGTTGGGTGGACGATTTCTTTGTCAACCTGGAAAAGTTCGGTTGGCAAGTCGCCGCTGTTGCTGCTGCCTCACTGTTGGTTGTGGCGCTCTGTCTGGTCATGCCGGCGGGCAAGAAGGAGCGCGAGCGCATGGCTGCGATGCAGCAGGAACTCAGCGCAAACTAGGCTTATTTCCAAACCAACTCTCCCCGGCTGCTGTTTGGGGCCGGGCCAGGGGTTAGTGCGTATTCAATGAACATGCGATCTCACTATTGCGGCGAACTGAACGCTGATCATTCCGGGCGGCACATTGAAGTGTGCGGCTGGGTCAACGGGCTGCGCGATCATGGCGGCGTGATCTTTATCGACCTTCGCGACCGTGAAGGCATTCTGCAGCTGGTATGCAACCCGGACCAGGCTGACGTATTTGCGGCCGCAGAGGCGGCGCGTGCGGAGTGTGTGCTTAAGGCTACCGGTCACTTGCGGCTGCGCCCCGAAGGCGCCGCCAACCCTGATTTGAAGACGGGCGAAGTGGAACTGGTCGCGGATACGCTTGAAATCCTGTCTCAAGCGCGAGACCTGCCCTTCCACCAGGGCGAGAACGCCAGCGAGGAGTTACGGCTGAAGTATCGCTACCTGGACCTGCGCCGCCCGGAAATGCTTGACCGCTTGCGCCTGCGCCACAAGGTCTTCGCCGCAATCCGCGCGTTTCTCGACCAGCGCGGCTTTGTAGACGTGGAAACGCCGATGCTGACGCGCGCCACGCCGGAGGGCGCCCGGGATTTCCTTTCGCCCGCCCGCAACCGGCCGGGGCGCTTTTATGCCCTGCCGCAATCTCCACAGCTGTTCAAGCAGTTGCTGATGATGTCCGGGCTGGACCGCTACTACCAGATCGTGCGCTGCTTTCGCGACGAGGACCTTCGCTCCGACCGTCAACCCGAATTCACCCAACTCGACGTGGAAATGTCGTTCGTGGAGGAAGAGGAAGTCATGGGCCTGATGGAAGCACTGGTCCGCGAAGTGTTTTCCGGCGTGTTGGGCGTGGAACTTCCGGAGCCTTTCCCACGCATGACCTATGCCGACGCGATGCAACGCTACGCCAGCGACGCGCCCGACTTGCGCAATCCCCTGGAACTCGTCGAGCTGAGCAACGTCTTCAAGGATGCGGAATTCAAGGTCTTCTCCGCGCCGGCCCGCGACCCCCGCAGCCGCGTGGCGGCACTGAAGATTCCCGGAGGCGCGGACATGACCCGCCGGGAACTCGACGAGCTGACCCAGTTCGTCCAGGCCATGGGCGCCAAAGGCATGGCCTGGATCAAGGTAACCCAGCCGGCGAACGGTCGAGACGGCATGCGATCACCGGTACTCAAGTTCCTGGGCGATGACGAGATCGCTGCCCTACTTGAGAAAACCGGCCCATCCGATGGCGACCTCCTGCTGTTCGGAGCTGGCCCGGCCGCGATTGTGAACCGTACACTTTCGGCCCTGCGCGACCGGCTCGGACGCGAGCGCGGCCTGATCGGCGACGGCTGGGCGCCGGTCTGGATAACGGAATTCCCGGGTTTCGAATACGACGAAGATGAGAATCGCTGGAAGGCGCTCCATCACCCATTTACCGCGCCCGGTGCGGCAGCGCCGGGCGAACTGCTCCAACGCCCGGGGGAAACCTCGTCTCGCGCCTACGACCTGGTCCTCAACGGGCACGAGATCGGCGGTGGCTCGATTCGCATACACCAGCGCGAAATGCAGTCCGCGGTGTTCGAGTTACTCGGACTGTCAGCCGAAGAAGCCGGCCAGCAGTTCGGGTTCTTCCTCAAGGCGCTCGACTACGGCGTCCCGCCGCACGGCGGCATTGCCTTCGGCCTGGACCGCTGGGTCATGCTCATGGCCGAGGCGGAATCGATCCGCGAGGTCATTGCCTTCCCCAAGACCCAGTCGGGCGCCTGCCCCCTTACCGACGCGCCGGCGGCTGTCGAACTGAAGCAATTGCGGGAACTCGGCTTGCGGCCGTTATAAAATTTGCCGCAGCCCACAGGCTTTTTTTTAAACTGATGCCCATTTACGAATACGAATGCCGCGAGTGCGGGTACCGGCTGGATGCGCTGCAAAAGATGAGCGATCCGCGCTTAAGCGATTGCCCCGAATGCAGGCAGCCCAGCCTGAAGAAACTCCTTTCGGCGCCCCATTTTCGGCTAAAGGGTAGCGGATGGTACGAGACCGACTTCAAGAATAGCGGACGCGAGAAGCAGGACGGCGCCGCCAAGAGCGCCGGAGACAGCGAAAACAGCAAGGGAAAGGCTTCAGTTGAGAACGGCAAGGATGGGGCAAAAGGCAAGTCGTCCGACAGTTCGGGCGCCAAGGAGAGTTCGACATCCGGCGCAGCCGCCTCATGAGCAATGTTTAAGAACTGGTGGCCGCGCTTAAGGCGCGTACTGGTGGCGGGAATGCTCGTATGGGTTCCTGTGGGCGTTACGGTACTCCTGCTGCGCTTGCTGATAGGCCTGGCAGATCAAACGCTGGAGTTGATTCCGGAGCCCTATCGCCCGGAAGCGCTGCTTGGCCGCCAGATACCGGGACTCGGCGTGCTGCTCAGCCTTTTGCTCCTGTTCGTTACCGGACTTGTCGCCGCCAACGTGTTCGGAAAGCGTATTATCGGGCTGTGGGAAGCGGTCTTGCGCCGGATTCCGTTGGTTCGGACCATTTACACAGCCGCCAAGGGCTTCCTGGAGATGGTCTTGAGCGGCAAGCGCGGCTCCTTCAGCCGGGTGCTGCTGATCGAGTATCCGCGCAAGGGCATTTATTGCATCGCCTTTCAAACCTCCAGCACGGTAGGCCAGCTTGCTGAACACACACCGGACTCAGTATGCGTGTTCGTGCCCACCACGCCGAATCCCACGTCCGGGTTCCTGGTGATAGCGCCGCGGAAGGACCTGATCGAACTCGATATGAGCGTGGAGGATGCGATCAAGCTGGTCGTTTCCGTCGGGGTCCTGGTTCCGGATCCGATCAATCTGCCCCGCGTCGATCCCGATTCCCCCGCGGAGAGCGCTACCGGTGACGCCTGAGAAAGGACTGTGCGGCGTATCGGTCATTTTCAGCACCTACCGGCAGCCCGAGTGGCTGAACAAGACGCTCTGCGGTTTCGCTAATCAGACCAATCGCAACTTTGAGGTAGTCGTCGCCGATGACGGGTCGGGCGAGGACACTGCTGAAGTCATCCGGGCCGCGCGCAGGAATATCGGGCTGCCGATCGAGCACGTCTGGCAGCCGGACAAGGGGTTTCGTAAGTGCCGCATCCTCAACAAGGCGGTCGCGAGGGCGCGCGGGGACTACCTGATTTTCACTGACGGCGACTGTATTCCTCATCCGGAATTCGTCGACCGGCACTTGAAACTGGCCCAGCCGCGGCGTTTCCTCTCCGGAGGCCTGATGCGACTGCCGCTAGGCCTGTCTCACAATATTCAGGCCGACGATATTGCCTCGGGACGCGCATTTTCTCCCGTCTGGCTCCGCAGCCACGGCATGCCGTTTACCTACAAGCTGCTCAAGCTCAGCGCGGGCCTGAAGTTCGGCGCGCTGCTGGATCGCATCTCGCCGGCGACGGCAGGCTGGAACGGCCACAACGCCTCCGGTTGGAGGGAGGACATCGTCAGGGCAAATGGATTTGACGAGCGTATGGGTTACGGAGGCGAGGATCGAGAACTGGGCGAGCGCCTGGAAAACGCCGGCATCCGCGGCAAGCGCATCCGCCACCGGGTCACCTGCTTGCACCTGGACCATCCGCGCGGCTACGTCGATCCGGAAATCCGGGCAGCCAATCTCGCCATCCGCCGCGAGACCAAGCGCCTGCGCCGCACCCGCAGCGAGCACGGCATCACCCAACCGTAGCCTGGGAACGAGGGCGTCCCCGCCCTCGAAGGGGGAAGGATGCCGTCGGTACCAGTTTCGAGGGCGAGGACGCCCTCGTTCCCAGGCGGGGACGCCCTCCCTCCCAGGGTTACGAACCGGCGGCAGCGGAAGCGGTAGCGCCGGCTTCGGCCTTGGCCTTGTCGCCACCAATGAAGATCACGAAATCATCTGCCTTGAAGTACTTGCGGAAGGTCTCGTTGACTTCCTCCAGCGTGAGCGCACGGTAGCGTTCGTGCATGGCTCCGTACCACTCTGCATCCAAACCGTATTCCGCGCCGGAACTGAGGATACCGGCCAGCGCTCCGTCACTGGACCAGCCGCTCAAGTCGCCTGAAATAGTGCCGTCAACGGCGTCCTGAAGCTCTTCCGCCGTGAAGCCATCGCCGAAGGCGCGGTGCAGTTCTTCCAGTGCCCCGGTCTTCACATTGGAAAGGTTTTCCGGAGCCGCGATAGCTTGTATGAAGAGCGAGCCATTGTCGTCGCCCAGCCGACTGGATGCGTTCATTCCGCCTCCCGCACCGTATGACCAGCCCTCTTTCTGGCGCAGGCGATCAATCAGGCGATTGCTCATCCCGCCGCCGCCGAACATGCGCATGGCGATGACCAAAGCGGGGTAATCCGCGTCTCGCACGTTCAGTGGAATCGGGAGGGCGGCAATCATGACCCCGTTGGCCTTGTCGGGGGTGTCCAGCCAATCCTGCTGCGACGCCACCGGGTGGTGGCTGCTCGGCGCCGGAACATAAGCCACCGTCGCCTCCCAATCACCGAAAAGTTCATTCAGACGTGTGGCCAGCGCCGCGGAATCAATGTTGCCCACTGCAGTGGCGATCGCGCCGTGAAATCCCATGTGCGAATTCCAGAACTCGGCCAGTGCATCCCGGTTCATGTTCCGGACCATCTCTTCCTGCTCGTCCAGGTCCATGGCGTACCGGAAGTGGTCGGGACCGTAGGGGCTCAGCGCCTTTGACAAGGCAATCGAAACGACGTTTCGCGGCTGACCGCGCGCGCCCGCCAGGCCCGCCAGCGCCGAGCGTTTGACTTCTTCCAGTTGATCGGGGTCAAAGATCGGTTCGCGCAGCACGTGCGCCATAAGCTCAAGCGCTTCGTCGAAATTGTCCTCGTCGGTACTGAGCGTGGCACTGATATTCTGTCCGCCGCCTCCAACGCCGAGGCTGCTCTTCAGACGGTTCCACTCGGTGGCCAGCTCGTCGCGCGTATAGCGCGTCGTGCCGCGCAGCAACTGACCGGCCGCATAACCGGACACGCCGTGTTTACCGGCCAGGCTCTCTTCGCTGCCGAAGAACAGGTTGAGCGATACGATGATCTGGTCGCCGCGCGACTGTTTCTCGATCGCCCACAGCGAGCCGCCGCCGGCCAACTCGTGCTTGACGGTTCTCGCGGCGATGTTCTCGGGCGTGGGGACGAATTCCTCACCGGCGCTCACCGATTGCCGGCCCGCCAGCGCCGCAAGTTCTTCGCTCTGGTCGCCTCGGGAAGCAACCATGGCTCGATCCGGGCTCTCGGTGGGAATGAACATGCCGGCGGTGCGGTTGCTGCGTTTGAAGTGACTCGCCGCCACGGCGTTCAGATCGTCAACGGTAAGCGCATCCAACTGGTCCTTGTAAAGGAACAGGTATCGCCAGTCTCCGCCGGCGATACTCTCGGACAGTCTGTTGGCAAGAAAGCCAACGCTCTTAATAGCGTTGTCGTAGCCTGAAGACAGCGCAAGCCGCGCCCACTCAAGTTCTTCTTCCGTAATTGGTTCCTCGGCAATGCCTTCCGCGACCTCCAGCAAAGTGTCCAACACCTGCTGCGTGTCGCCGTCCACGGGAACGGTGGCGTTCAGATTGAAGAGCCCAGGGAAGGCGAACGAATCGGCGCCCGCACCAGCGCTCGCGGCAATGCCGGGTTCCACCATCTTGCGATACAAGCGGCCTCGGCTGGAATCCGAGAGGATCCGCCCCACCACGCCCAGTGCCGTATTCTCAAACGTAGCCCCGGCAGGAATGTGATAGGCAGCCGTGACCAGGCTCTGCTCTCCGACCCGCCTCAAGGTCACGAGTCGCTCGCCGTCCTGCACCGGCTCCACGGTGTAGATGCTGGGCAGTTCCCGTTCCGGCGCCCAGAGGACACCGAAGGAGTCGGCGATGATCGGGGCGGCCTCCTGCGGATCGAAATCACCGGCCACGATGAGCGTGGCGTTATCGGGCTGGTAGTACATCCGGTAAAAGGCTTGAAGGCGACCGATATCCACGCCTTCAACATCCGATCGGGCGCCTATGGTCGAGTTTCCATAGTTGTGCCATTCGAAAGCCGCTGCGCGGACGCGCTGACGCAGCATCCCTCCCGGGTTGTTCTCGCCGCGCTCCATCTCGTTGCGAACAACGGAGAACTCGGATTGCAGGTCTTCGTACGCGATGTGCGAATTCACCATCCGATCAGCTTCCATGCGCAGGGCCCACTCCAGGTTGTCATCGGTGGGCTCGAAGCTCTCATAGTAATTGGTTCGATCGAGCCAGGTGGTGCCGTTGAAATTCATGCCGCGCTCGCTAAAATCCTTGGGGATTTCGGGATGATCGGGCGTGCCTTTGAAAAGAAGGTGCTCCAGCAGATGCGCCATTCCCGTTTCGCCGTAGTTCTCGTGCATGGAACCAACGCGGTAGGTAACGTTGACCGTCACGCGCGCCTGCGCGCTGTCGGGAAACAGCAGCACCTGAAGCCCGTTGGGCAGCGTGTACTCGTGAATGCCTTCCACGCTGGTTATAAATTCGAATCCGCCTTCGCCGGCGGAAATACCCAGCGGATCCTCCGCCACGGCAGCTGCCGGCAGCACCAACAGCATGACCATAAAATTCTGTCTCAGATACCTCATCGCAATCTCCTTTCGAAAATAATCACCCAATTCAAACCCGATGCTGCCGCCTCTGAAAACGTTGCACCGTGACCGCTAGTACGGCAAAACCGTAGGGCGGCCATCTTACGCCGCTTTGGTGCGGCCGCGTACTCCTATGACGGTTTTTCCGTCCTTTTCCGCCACCACCAGAGTTTCCCCCGGGGCGGCATCCGCCGACAACAGCCATTCCGCCAGCGGGTTTTCCACGTAGTCGCGGATCACACGTTTGAGCGGCCGTGCGCCGTAGGCGGGGTCATAGCCGAGATTAGACAGGCGCAACCTTACTGCATCCTTAACCTTGAGCCCCAGGTCCTGTTCCTTGAGCCGTGCCGCAAGGCGATCGAGCTGTAAGTCCACGATCACGCGGATCTCATCCCGCGAGAGCGGCTTGAACACGACGATGTCGTCGATCCGGTTGAGGAACTCGGGTCGGAAGTGCGAACGCAACGAGGCCATCACGGCGTTCTTGATTTCCTCGTGCCCGGAACCGGCCAGCGACCGAATCTGATCCGAGGCCAGGTTGGAAGTCATGATTACGACCGTATTGCGGAAATCGACCGTTCGGCCCTGACCGTCGGTCAGGCGACCTTCGTCCAGAAGCTGCAACAGGATGTTGAGCGCGTCCGGGTGGGCTTTCTCAAGTTCATCCAACAGCAACACCGAATAGGGGCGGCGGCGTATCGCTTCGGTGAGCTGGCCACCCTCTTCGAAGCCAACGTAACCGGGCGGTGCTCCCACCAGGCGCGAAACGGCGTGCTTTTCCATGTATTCCGACATGTCCACCCGCACCATTGCAGCCTCGCTGTCGAACAGGAACTCCGCCAGGGCTTTGCCCAGTTCGGTCTTGCCCACGCCCGTGGGCCCCAGGAAAAGGAACGATCCGGTCGGCCGATCCGGGTCGGCGAGTCCGGCGCGCGAGCGGCGGATCGCGCGGGACACCGCACGCACCGCCTCGTCCTGACCAATCAGGCGGCGATGCAACTCATCCTCCATGCGGTTAAGCCGCTCCCGCTCGCCGGTCAGCATGCGTGCAACCGGAATACCGGTGGCGCGGGCCACAACCGCGGCGATATCACCTTCCGCGACCCGGCTGGACAGCATGGCGTCCGACGGGTCTTCGGCCTCTTCTGCCTGCGAATCCTTGAGCTTTCTTTCCAGTTGGGGGATCACACCGTATTGCAGCTCGGACATCCTCTGCAGGTCCTGCCCCCTGCCGGCTTTCTCCAGCGCCAGGCGGGCCTGCTCCAGTTGCTCCTTGAGTCCTGCGGCCTCCTGGGTGCGGGCTTTTTCCGCCTTCCAGGTTTCCGACAGCTCAGCGTGCTGCTTTTCACACTGTGCGATCTCGGCATCAAGGTCCGCCAACCGCTGCCGCGCGCCCTCATCTTCGTCCTTGCTCAGGGCCTCACGCTCAATCTTCAACTGGATGAGGCGCCGCTCCAGCCGGTCGATGGCTTCAGGCTTGGAGTCCATCTGCAAGCGAATGCGGGCCGCGGCTTCATCGATGAGGTCGATGGCCTTGTCCGGTAACTTGCGGTCGGTGACATAGCGCTGAGAAAGCGTGGAGGCAGCGACGATGGCGGCATCCGAGATCGTCACGCCATGATGCACCTCGTAGCGTTCCTTCAGGCCGCGAAGAATGGCGATCGTGTCCTCGACGCTAGGTTCTTCGATCAGCACTTTCTGGAAACGCCGTTCCAGCGCCCCATCCTTTTCCAGATTCTTGCGATACTCGTCCAGGGTGGTGGCGCCCACGCAATGCAATTCACCGCGCGCCAGGGCGGGTTTCAGCATGTTGCCGGCATCCATGGACCCTTCGGCCTTGCCCGCCCCCACAAGCGTGTGCAATTCGTCGATAAACAGGATGATCCGGCCTTCCTGCTTCGCCAGCTCCTTCAGAACCGCCTTGAGCCGTTCCTCGAACTCGCCGCGATACTTGGCGCCTGCGATCATCGCACCCAGATCCAGCGCCAGCAGGCGCTTGTTCTTGAGTCCTTCCGGCACTTCCCTGTTGGCGATCCGCTGCGCCAGCCCCTCGACCACGGCGGTCTTGCCGACGCCCGGCTCGCCGATTAGCACCGGGTTGTTCTTGGTGCGCCGTTGCAGGATGTGCATCGTGCGGCGAATTTCCTCGTCGCGCCCGATGATGGGATCGAGCTTGCCTTCCTCGGCGTAGCGAGTCAGATCGATGGCGTATTTCTCCAGGGCGCCGCGCAGCTCCTCTGCGCCTGCCTCGTCGATGGTTTCCCCGCCGCGGACCTGATCGATAGCGGCCTCCAGTCGCGCCGGATCCACGCCGGCGTCCTTCATCAGGCGCATGTGTTCGCCTTTGTCACCGGCCGCGGCAAGCAGCAGGATCTCGCTGCTGACAAGCGTATCGCCACGCTTGCGCGCCAGCTTTCCAGCCAGGTTCAGTACCCTTCCCAACGCAGCGGATGCGTGCAGGTCGCCCTCCTGACCCTGCACGCTGGGCATGCGCTCCAGCGCTTCGGCAAGATCAACCTGAAGCTTGCGGGTGTCCGCCCCGGCGCGGCGCAAGAGGGGCACGATGGCGCCCCCATCCTGCTCCAACAATGCCTGCAGCACATGCAGCGGTTCGAGAAACTGGTGATTGGCATCCACCGCCGCAGCCCGCGCCTCGGACAGCGCTTCCCGCACACGGTTGGTGAATTGATCCATATTCGGGATATAGCGCCCGCAGCGCTGAATTCAACCAGAGCGGCATCGCATAGCGTTAACCGGCCCTAAGCCAGATGAAAGTGGCGTGTCGCCCCGCACTGCCGTCACGTCGGTAGGAATGGAAACGGGCCGGATCGGAAAACGTACACCAGCGTGCGCCGTAAACCAGGGAGATTCCCAATCGGGCCAATTTGTGGCGAGCCACACCAGCAAGATCCAACAGCCAGTGATCGTTGTCCTGGATCGAGAAAAACCGGCCGGAATCCGGTGTGCTGGTGGTGATCGCCCAGAACACGTCGGAGCCCACCTGGTACGCCGAGCCGCCTATGCCCGGTCCGATCCAGGCCATGAGATCAGCGGGAGCCACCGGCTCCGGACCCCCTTTGCAGAGTGCTGCGACAGTCGCTTCAATCACGCCTGAGGCCAGGCCCCGCCAACCGGCATGCGCCGCCCCCACCCGGGTCCCGGCCTGATCGCAAAGCAGGACCGGCAGGCAATCAGCGGTGCGAACGACACAAGCCCTGCCCGGAGAGAATGCGACGCAACCGTCGGCGCGCGCGGACTTCCAGTCCTCATCCGCGCAAACAACTTCAGCCCCGTGGACCTGCGCAAGCCAGCGCGGCTGGCCGGGAACCGAGAATGTTCGCCAGGCGTCATCAGGCGTCGTGCCGCGAAGCGTGCTTGCCGCGCGTACCGCTTGCGGCGCCGGCCAATCCGGGAGAATCACGTGTTCCAGGAATATTCCTCCCAGTCCCGCTCTTCGCCGGCCAGGCGGGCAAGCAATCGGCACATGTCCTTCGGGAGCGGCGCTACAAAAGTGCACTCCCTGGCCGTTCCGGGGTGCTTGAGCCGCAATTCACGAGCATGCAGCGCAGGCCGCTCAAACCCCGCACTGCCGCGCGCATAGAGGAAATCGCCCAACAGGGGATATCCAAGATGCGCCAGGTGTGCGCGCACCTGGTGGGTGCGGCCGGTTTCCAGGCGAACCGCAAGCAGGGAATTAGCGGGAAACCGCGCCAGAACGCGGAAGTGGGTCACGGCCCTGCGTCCGCCCGGCCGTACCGACATACGCAAGCGGTCGCGAGGATGCCGGCCCAGCGGCTCGTCGATCGTCCCTCCGGCCACGGGACAGCCTCGTGTAATCGCGCGGTACTCCCGGTGGATGCATCGCTCTTGCAGGTCCAGTGTCAGCCTCTGGTGGGCGGCAGCGGTGCGGGCTACCAGCAGCAGGCCGGTCGTACCCGCATCCAGGCGATGCACCAGGCCGAAACGGGGTACGCCGCCGAGTTCCGGGAATCGATGCAGCAACCCGTTTTGCAGCGTCCCTGACGGATTGCCCGCACCCGGGTGCACGACCAGGCCGGCAGGCTTGTTGACTACGATCAATTCCGAGTCTTCATGCGCGACCGGGAACTCGACCGGCTCAGGCTCTATCGAACCCGTGGCGACCAGTTCCGCCCGAATCTCGTATTTCTGGCCGGTCTCCACCGCGGAGCGTGGTCTCACCATCGCACCACCCGATACCGTCACCTTTCCAGCCTCGATCCACTTCTTGATCTGGCTGCGCGAGTAATCCGGCAACAACTCGGCGAGCGCCGCATCCAAACGCCGGCCCGCCAGTGTCTCCGGCACAACCACCCGGTGCTCTACCAGTCTATTCATGCCGCGGTCTCATCACCAACACCGAAATCAATTGCAAGGGCGGCCTTTCGTTATACTGCACGCTTGAACAATCCTGAGGTGAGACGAGCAACTCAATGACTTCAGCGCGATGCCTGGCCGGAATTCTACTTGCGGCAGCCGTTTGCGCCACGCTGGCCGGTTGCGGGCGGGGCGACGAGCGTGACGAGCTGTCGGCTGCCAGTGTGCTTTATGAACGTGGGCATGCGGCGCTTGAGGGCGGCGACTACCGCAAGGCGCTGAGGTTCCTGGGGGCGCTCAAGGCGCGCTTTCCCTTCAACCCGCAAACACGCCAGGCACAACTGGAAGTCATCTATTGCTTCTACCGCCTCAAGGACCAGGACAGCGCGGTAGAAGCCGCACGTGAATTCGAGCGCGAAAATCCACGCCACCCGAACGTGGACTACGCCATCTACATGCGCGGACTGGCGTTGTTTGCACGTCAGCCGGGTCGCTTCGGGCGACTGTTCCGCATCGACTATTCCCGACGGCCGGTCCTTTCCGCCGGAGAGTCCTTTGACGCCTTCGCGCAATTGACCACGCGGTATCCCGAGAGCGAGTACGCCGCAGACTCGCGTCGCCGCATGGTGTTCCTCAGAAACCGTATGGCGCGTTTTGAGAACCATGTCGCCGAATACTACTTTCGCCGCGGCGCGTGGATTGCTGCCGCCAATCGAGCGCGATTCGCGGTGGAGAACTACCACGGTTCGCCGGAAATCGCCGAATCGCTCAAGATAATGGTCAAGGCCTACCGCAACATCGGTATGGATGACCTGGCCACGGACGCAGAACTCATGCTGGCCACCAATTTCCCCGGCGAGGAAATCGATAGCGCACGGCCGCGCAAGCGCTTTTTCTTTTTCTAGTTCCTTCCCTTCCCGGGAACGAAGGCGTCCCTGGGAACGAAGGCGTCCCGCCTTCGACGCTGGGAACGAGGGCGTCCCGCCTTCGACGAGGGCGGGACGCCCTCGTTCCCAGGGAGACGCCCTCCCTCCCAGTCAGCTTTCCAGCGGAATCAGGGAAGCAACCCGCTTGATACGCCCCTGTTTGCCCGGGGGTCCCAGCGTGATGCACGCTGCGGTCGGGCGCTTGATTTCATATGAGCCGACGGAATAGCGCGCGTAGCGCCGGCGCAGAACATCTTCACAAAGCAGCAGCCGGTACTCGCGTTCCAGATGGCTGAACCGCACCCGCACGACGTTGTCGTCGGACACCGGACGCCGCGTGACGTCCACGGTGTAGCTGTCGAGCTCAATCAGCATCAGCGAAGAATCCAGTTCCGCAGCCTCCGGCGCGAGCACCCGATCATAAGAACCGGCCTTGGTGGAGGTCAGATCGGACCACAGCGCCAGGGGTGAAGAGCACAGGTCACCCAGCAACTCACGGGGGTAGTTTCCGACCTTGCGCCAGCGAGGACGATCAGCTACCTGCAGGTTCTCGGTCTGGGGCGGCTTGGGGGTGGCTGCTTCCACCGGCGCAACCAAAATATCCAGCGGGCGGGCCGGCGACTTGTTTCGGAACCGCACGGCATTGAGCGACAGGGCGCCCCCCTTGTCCGAACCTTCCAGCCGCGCCCAGGAACCCAGGCGCTCGTTGTCAAAATGCATTGCGGTGACCCGAAAGCCGCCCGCAACCTCGTAACGCGCCAAACAGAGAAATTGCCTGATTTCCACGGATAGTCCCAAAAGCGAGGTATTCTATTGGTTTCGGCCGCTGCCTCCAAACTCCGCCGGTCCCAGGAAAGCAAGTGCCGTCCTCAATTCCTCCGGGAACGGCGCCCGCACGCAGAGCGGTTGCGAAGAATGCGGGTGCTGCAATCTCACCTCGCTCGCGTGCAGAAACAGACGCTTGAGTCCTATTCGTTCCGCCAGTTCGGCAGTTGCGCGACCATACTTGTCATCGCCCACGACGGGATGTCCGATTGCCGAGGCATGAACTCGTATCTGATGCGTACGGCCGGTGATCGGAAGGGCACGTACCAGAGTGGCATTGCGCCACTTGCGACGAGGGACATAGCGAGTTTCCGCCTGCTGGCCCGAGCCCGCGCGCACCCTTCGCTCCACGCCACCTCCACCCGAACGGTCCAGCGGCAGGTTGACGCTGCGTTCTCCGCCCCGCCAGGGTCCTGCGAGCAAGGCAACGTAAGTCTTCTCGACCTCACCATCCCGGAAAGCCCGATGAAGAGCATTCAGGGCGCGGGGTTTCCTGGCCAGGATGAGGCAGCCACTGGTTGCCCGGTCGAGGCGATGGGCCAACTGCAGAAATCCATCCTTGGGCCGGGCAGCACGAAGCAATTCCACGGCCCCCAGTTGCACGGAACCACCCGCGTGCACCGCCAGTCCGGCGGGCTTGTTGAGGACCAGCAGGGACTCGTCCTCGTGCAGGACGTACTGCTCGATCCAACGGGCGCGGGCCGCAACCGGTGGTGGCGCGCGGCGATCCATGAAGGGCGGCAGCCGAACCTCATCACCGGTGCGCAAGCGGTGGCTTGAGGCCGCCCGCCCCCGGTTTACCCGAACCTCGCCCCGGCGAATCATGCGATGCAGACGGGCCGGCCGCATTCGCTTCAGCCGGCCCGCCAGAAAGTTGTCCAGTCGGCGCCCTGCGTCGTCTTCCGACACGATCAGAATGTTGTCTCGCATATCAAGAAAGGACGCGGGTCAGCCCCCGGCTTTGGGCGGGTTCATCAGCATGCCGTGCTATAGTAATCGTCGGCGCAGAAGACAAGCGTCCGCGCAGATGTTTGCGCAAGCGGCGGGATGCTCCCGCCGAACCTGTTTCCAAATGCGGCGGAGGAACGCCGGTCTTACCGGATCAATATCCAGGACACGAACGTGCCACAGGACGAATTCCTCATGAATGAACTGTTAACGCATTGCTGCCGACGCGGCCCGGGGGCCGCGCTCGCCGCGGCCGCGGCGTGGTTCCGCCCGAACAATGACGAGATTCACAATGAAAAGAATGCTTGTAAACGCCACCCAGCAAGAAGAGGTGCGCGTTGCTTTGGTCGATGGCCAGCAACTCTATGATCTGGCTATTCAGCACCGGGAAAAAGAAGAAAAGAAAGGCAACATCTACAAGGGCCGCATCGCCCGCGTAGAACCCAGTCTCGAAGCGGCTTTTGTTGACTTCGGCGCGGAGCGCCACGGCTTCCTCCCCTTAGAGGACATATCCCGCGAGTACTTTCTGCGAACGCCGGAACCCGGCAAATCCCTGAACATCGCCGAGCTGGTGGAGGAAGGCCAGCAAATGGTGGTGCAGGTCGAGAAAGACGAAAGAGACACCAAGGGTGCGGCCCTGAGCACCATGGTCTCGCTGGCCGGGCGATACCTGGTTCTGAACGCCAACAATCCGCGCGGCGGCGGTGTTTCCCGGCAGGTGCGGGGCGAAGATCGCCAGGCCGTGCAACAGCGTCTGGGGAAGCTCAACATCCCCAAGGGCATGAGCGTGATCATTCGCACCCAGGGACATGATCGCGGCACCGAAGAGCTGCAATGGGACCTTGATAACCAATTACAGACCTGGGAGGCCATCAAGCTGGCGGTGCTTGAGCGCGACGGTCCGTTTCTGGTGGTGCAGGAATCGAGCGTGATTCTGCGTGCGGTGCGGGACTACCTGTCCAGCTCGATCAGCGAAGTCGTAGTGGATGACGACGAAGCGTACGAGAGCATACGCAGCTTCATGAAGCACACCATGCCGCACTTCCTGGACCGCCTGCGCCGCCATGAAGGTGACGCACCGCTTTTCAACCGCTACCAGATCGAGAGCCAGATTGATTCTGCGTACCGGCGCCGGGTAAACCTGCCTTCCGGCGGCCAGATCATCATTGATCAGCCGGAGGCGGGCATTTGCGTCGACGTGAACTCCGCGCGCGCCACATCCGCGGAAGATATCGAGCAGACCGCGCTGCAGACCAATCTTGAAGCTGCAGACGAAATTGCCCGTCAATGCCGCATTCGCGACTTGTCGGGCCTCATCATGATTGACTACATCGACATGCGATCTTCCGGCTCCAACCGGCAGGTGGAAGAGCGCTTGCGTCAGGCCACCCGCAATGAGCCCGCAAGGATTCAGATCGGACAAATCTCGCGTTTCGGCATACTTGAGATGTCCCGCCAACGCCTTCGGACTTCGCTTGTGGACGCAACGCACGAGACCTGTCCCAGGTGCGGCGGCACGGGGCGAATACGTGGAGTGGAGTCGCTTGGTCTCCACGTGCTGCGCATGATCAGCGAGGAAGCGGGCAAAGAGCGCACCGCCAGAGTGGTGGCGGAGTTGCCTCTGGCCGTTGCGAACTTCCTGTTGAACGAGAAGCGGTCCGTCCTCACTCAAATTGAGGACATTTTCAAAGTGAGCGTGGTTCTTGTGGCCAATTCCGCGATGGAGACGCCTCAGTTCGCGATACGCCGCGTTCGCGACAATACCGATGAGGAAGACACGCCCAGTTATGAAATGGCGACCGTAACAGCCCCACAGGAAGCCGCCGTTTCGCCTAGCCAGGCCAAGCCGCCCGAAAAACCTGCCGTGGAGCGTTCCCTGCCCGATACGGCGCCGCCGATGCCGAAGCCCAAGTCCGCCAAGAAGCAAGGTCGCAAGAAGAAGAAGCCCAAGGTCGGTTTCTTCGCCCGTCTGTTCGGGCTGGGCAAGAAGAAGCAAAAAAAGGCAGCGGCAGCTCCGCGAAGAAAGGGTCAGTCAGCGCAACGCAGCCGGCCGAAGCGCCAGCCCAAACCGCATCACAAGCGTGGGCACAAGCAAAGGGGAGCGCCCAAAGGCAGGGCGCAATCCGATCAGCAGGCGCAAAAGGGCAGGTCGCAATCCGATCAGCAGGCGCAAAAGGGCAGGTCGCAATCCGATCAGCAGGCGCAAAAGGGCAGGTCGCAATCCGAGCAGCAGGCGCAAAAGGGCAGGTCGCAATCCGAGCAGCAGGCGCAAAAGGGCAGGTCGCAATCCGAGCAGCAGGCGCAAAAGGGCAAGGATGGCGATACCGGCAACGTTCAACAGCCGCGCAAACGCCGCCGGCGCCGGCGCAGACGCCCGCCGAGCGACGGACCGCCGCCTTCCTGATCAGGGACTAGGGACTAGAGTAGTTTTCTGCTAGACCAGTTCGGCGGTAAGCCAGCCGTCAGGCTGCCAGTCCGAGACGCGCAATTCAACGCCCATCTGCTCTGCATAGCCGAGCAGGCGCGGCCGGGTTCACTGCTCGTGAATCCACTCCTCGGTCAGATCGAATTGCCCTATTCTGTGGCTGGCGGCCAGCACCCGGGCGAACGGTGAGCGCCAGCGGCGCATGCCGGGGCTCGATTCGGTGTCCAGGCAGAGTTGATAGTGGCAGGCCGTGCGGTCGAAGATACCGATCAAGGCGATTTCAGCCTGGCCGGTCTTCTCGATCAATCCTCTCATTCGATCGGTGAGCGCCTTCATGGACTCGATGTCATGGGCCACGTATTCCTCCATCAACCCACGGTCCTTGGCGAACTGCATGGCGTGCAAGCGAGCCTTGATCAACGCATCATTAATCTCGTGCGCGTAGGGTTCCGTGTTCTTTAGAGTCTTTAGCACTACGCCGACCGATTTGCCGAGATCCGCCTCACGGCCCTCTACTCCCGTTACCGCACCGGTAAACGCGTGGGGCGGCGGCCCGCCCATTACGCCAGGCGGAGGTCCGCCCGCCGATGAAGGCCGGGCGCCGGGCGCGGATTCGGTTTCCTTGCGCAAAGCTTAAACGCTCATGGATACCTCGCTGGGGCATGGTTGGCTGAAGGGAATGCATTATATGGTCAGGGCAACAACGCCTCCACGCGGCGCAAATCCTCAGGCGTATCCACTTCGGGTCCAGGTGGAGGATGGGCAATCACCACACCGATGCGCATACCCAACCAAAGCGCCCGCAGCTGCTCCAGGCCCTCGGTGAGTTCCAGCTCGCAGGGCGGTTCTTCGGTCAGCCGCTTCAGCACCGAGGTTCTGTACGCGTACAAGCCGGTGTGGCGCAGGTAGCCCGGTTTCGCATCGATGCTCGGGTGCATTGCGGGAATTGCCGCGCGGCTGAAGTAAAGAGCGCGTCCCGAGGCATCCAGCACAACCTTGACCACATTGGGGTTGTCGATTTCGTCGGCGCTTTGCAGCGCCGAAGCCAGAGTCGCGAGGTCGTCGCGATTCGCCCTTGCCGCCACCGAGTTGATGTGCGCCGGGTCCACCAGGGGCGCATCGCCCTGCAGGTTGACGACCACCTCCTGCGGCGCGAAATTCAGCGCTTCGGCCACTTCCGCCACCCGGTCCGAGCCGCAGGAATGCTCCGGGCCGGTCAAACGGGCCTGACCGCCGAATTCCTCAACGCAAGCCGCCACGCGCTCATCGTCGGTAGCGACTGTCACCGTCCGTGCCCCGGCCTGTGAGGCCTGTCGCCAGACATGCTCGATGAGGGGCCGCCCGGCAATCGGCGTAAGCGGTTTTCCGGGAAGGCGGCTCGAAGCAAAGCGCGCCGGAATAACGATATGAAAATCAGCACTCACGGTAGGGCCTTATTCGTCCAGCAGGGAAAGGACCCGGCCCACGACGCTCTTTGCCGCTTCCTCGGACATCACTACGCGAGCAGGCGCCCACCACAGGTCCGAGCCCGCAAAGCCCATGTACTTGACGGCGTCCTTTGCCGTCATGATCACAGGCAAACCCCGCTGAAGCAAGGGCTCAAGAGACACGCGGCCATGATCGGGGACCCAAACCGGCTCCACTTCCAGGCCGGCGGCCGCAAGAGCCGCATGAAAGCGCTCCGGCGCTCCGATACCGGCAAGCCCAAGAACCCGCCGGCCGGCAAACGCGCGCAGCGGCCGCTTCTCGACTCCATCCAGCCGCTCCACTTCCTCAATGTGCAAATCAAACGAAAGCCCCGAAAAATCATTGTTCTTGCCTTGAACCAGAACCTGATCCACCTGCCCGAGGCGCGCCGCAGGCTCACGCAAGGGCCCCGCGGGCAGCAAACGCCCGTTGCCGAGACCGCGATCACCATCGACTACGCAAATCTCCAGGTCGCGGGCCATACGGTAGTGCTGCAGGCCGTCATCCGAAAGCACGATGTCCGCGCCCTCCTCCACGGCCCGGCGAGCGGCGCTCGCCCGATCGATGCAGACCCACACCGGACAGCCGTACTGACGCGCCAGGATTACCGGTTCGTCACCTACCTCGGCAGGATCCGAATCGCGGGTGACCGGCGCCGGGGCAGTCTGCCGTCGACCCCCATAGCCGCGACTCACGATCGCAGGATGGCGACCCGCAGCCGCCAACTGTTCCGCCAGCCAGCCCGCAATCGGCGTTTTGCCGGTTCCCCCAACGGTGATGTTTCCGATCACGACCACGGGCACGCCGGCCGGCAAGGAACGCGCCCAACCCTTCCGGTAAGCCGTACGCCGAATGGCGGCGGCAGCAGCGAAAAGGCCGGCCGCGGGACAAAGCAGTGCGCTGAGCCAACCGCGCCGTTCCCATGCCTTAGGCGCCCTGGTCCGCATTCCTGTCGTTGTTGCGAAACTGAAGCCGGTAGAGGCTGGCATAGTGGCCATCTCGCGCCAGCAGCTCGGCGTGGGCGCCACTCTCCACGATGCGTCCCTGCTCCAGCACCACGATCCGGTCGGCATGTTCCACGGTGCTTAGGCGATGTGCGATAACCAGCGTGGTGCGGCCGCGCATCAGGCGGTCGAGGGCATCCTGCACATGGCTCTCCGAGCGGCTGTCCAAAGCCGAAGTCGCCTCGTCAAGAATGAGAACCGGCGCATCCTTCAAGAGTGCGCGGGCGATGGCGACGCGCTGGCGCTCACCGCCGGAAAGACTGACGCCACCCTCTCCAACCATTGCGTTCAGCCCTTCCCGCCGGAATTCAACGAACTCCATGACATGGGCCGCTCGCGCCGCAGCTTCCACCGCCTTTGCGTCTGCAGTCGACAATGCGCCATAGGCGATGTTGTTGGCGAGTGTGTCATTGAAGAGCATGACGTCCTGGGTCACCAGCGCGATCTGCTCGCGCAAGGCCAGCAACGGCCAGTCGGCCAGCGGCCTGCCGTCCAGGCGGATTTCACCGGCATCGGGCTCGAAGAAGCGCGGGATCAGGCTGACCAGCGTGGACTTGCCGCTGCCGGACCGGCCGACGATAGCCACGCGCTCCCCCGGCGCAATTTCCAGGTCGATTTCCCTCAAGGCCGCGGCGCCGTCAGGTTCGTAGGAAAACGATACTCTGGCGAACCGGAGATCGCCTTTAGCTCGAGCAGGCAGGTTCTTTGGGGGTACTGTGGAGAGGTCGGACTCGATTTCGCTGTCCAGCAGACCGAAGACGCTGGTCGCAGCCGCCAGGCCGCGCTGCAGTGACGCATTCACATTGGTGAGGTGCTTCAACGGCGACATCAGCAGCAGCATCGCTGCTATGAATCCGGTGAATTTTTCCACCTGCAGGCCGTCGGCTGCCGAATACTGAGCAACGAACCAGGCCACCGATGCGACGCCGAACGCAGCCAGCAGCATGGTCAGCCCATCTCCCCCGGCCCGCGCCATGACCAGCTTCAGATGCAGCCGCTTGTTGGCCTCGTTGGCCCGTGCGAAACGCTGGGCTTCACGCACAGTCCCTCCAAAAACCTTGATGATGCGGTGACCCCGCAAGGCTTCGTCGGTAATCCGCGATACCTGTCCCATGTTCTCCTGGATCCGGGTGCTGTAGCGCCGGAAGTGCCGGGACAGGGCGCGAGCCGTGAGCGCAATCAGCGGCGCCACGACAAATACCACCGCGGACAAACCGGCGCTTGCATAGACCATGTAGGCAACCAGCCCCAACACGGTCAGGCTGTCGCGAACAATCGTTGTGATGACCGTTGAAGCAGCATCGGCCACCTGTTCGGCGTCATAAAGCATGCGGGAAAGCAATTCGGCACGCGGCCGCTGCTCAACGCTGCGTACCGGCATCCGCAGAAAGCGCTCGAACAACAGTTCCCGCAACCGCCCAACCACGGAACGCCCGATGCGTCCGAGCTGGTACGCGGAAAGGAAGCCGGAAATTCCACGCACAACGAATAGTCCCAGCACGCCCAGCGGCAACCACCGCGCCCAGGGGCCCGCCGCATCTTTGAGGAGCCCGGTCAGCCGTTCGACGGCAAAGGCAAACCCGACTTCCGTCGCGGCAAACACCGCCATGGCCAGTACCGCCAGCAGGAAACCGCGCCAATGCGGAACCGCCAGCGCCGCCAGGCGTCTCGTGGGAGTATCCCTTTGCATAGTCCGAGTTTACCCGTCAGCCGGCGAAAGAGAGCCATTGGCCGCGGGAGCCTGGTACGTCCATAGCCGCGCCCTGCCGCGCCGCCACTCGGTCACCAACTGCAGCGGGCCACCGCCGCGCGCTTCGAAACGAAGCGCGCCGCTTGTCCCGGTGTTCCACTGTTGAGCACCGGCGCCCGACCAGCGCGAAACCACCGACTCACGCGGAAAGCCCCAACGGTTGAAGAGATCGGCCGAGTGCGCAACCAGGCGCGGCCGCGTGGCGTCCACGAAACGCCTGGACGACGAACTGGCACTGCCGTGGTGAGGCGAAATCACGAGGTCGAAAGGTCCTTGAAGGGAAGCATTGACCAAGCGGGTCTCACCGGACGCTTCCAGGTCGCCCGGCAGCAACACTCGCACCCCGGGGGCCTCCACCACGAGTACGCAGGAGTTGTTGTTGCTGCTGCTTCGTGCCTCCGCGTGCGGATTCAACGCTCGAAACTCCACTGCGCCCGCCGTCCACTGCGTACCGGCGACACAGCGGCGATAACGGTTTGCCGGCAGGCCGTATGTGGCCGGGGCAATCAGTTCCGTGTCGGGATGCTTCGACAGCACGCTGGCAGCGCCTCCTGCATGATCGTTGTCACCGTGCGAAATCACCATGGCATGCAAGCGCCGGACCCCAAGTGCGGCCAACGCCGGCACGACCACACTGTCGCCGGCGTCGCTCGAAGAATACTTCGGGCCCGCGTCGTAGAGCAGGTTGTAGGCCGGCGTCTGAACGAGAACGGAGAGGCCCTGACCCACATCCAGCACGGTGACTGCCAGATCGGCTTCAAGAGCCTGGCGGTTCAGACCCAATACGGCAGGCAACAGAAGGACCGGCGCGGCCCAGCGAGCGGGCGCAGGCCGGGGAGCAAGCAGCCAGGCGATGCCGACAGCCGCCAGGATTGCCGCCGGTAAACCAAAATCCGGGGGCGCCCAGGCCGCCAGCTCAAAGGCGGACAGCTTGTGGAGGACGGACATGGCGCCGTCCAGAAGGGTGGCGCCGCATTGCAGCAGGAACATGCCGGCATTCGGCCAGACTAATGCGAGAAGCAAGGCGCCCAGCAAACCCGGCACGATCAGCAGCGTAAAGAGCGGGATCGCAATCAGATTGGCCGCAGCGCCGATCAGCGATATCTCGCCGAAATACGCCAGCACCAGGGGCGCCAATCCCAGGGTGATACGCCATTGCGCCACGCCCAGGCGGCGAACCCAGGCGCCGGCAACAGACGGGCGTGACGCACCGGCGCCGGAAACCGGTTCACGCAGCGTAAGAATACTCAAGGCAAGAAGCGCTACCGCCCCGAAACTCAGCCAGAATCCTGCCGAAAGAACGGCAAAGGGGTCCGGAACCATAACCACGAGCAGAGCGGCCCCCAGGGCTGCCCCCAACCCTCCGCGGCGGCGTAGCTGCGTGAACACCAGCACGGCGCTGATCATGGCCAGGCTCCGCAGTGTGGACACCGCAAAGCCTGCAAGGGCCGCATAGGTCAAGGCAGCCAGAAACGAGCACGCCGCAGCCGGATAACGGGGCTGAAAGCCTGCCGAAAGCCGCTGGGCGGCACGTCCCAGCAGGGCGCCCAGCATCCAGGCGAACCAGGCAACGACACCGACGTGCAGGCCCGAAATCGCAAACAGATGCGCGGCGCCGGTGCGCCGAAGCGTCTGCCAATCGGCATCCGAAAGCAGATGCCGCGCCCCCGTAGTCAGCGCCACGACGTAGCGCAAGCCGGGGTTGCCTTCCAGCCGGCCCCCGAGTCGCTCCACCAGGGCCGAGCGGGCGCACAATAGCGCGGGACCCGACTCGCAACCAGCCAGGCGTTGGGGCGCGAGTTCGTCACGCACATAGCCTGTCGCCTGCAGGTTCTCGCGAAACGCCCATCGTTCGAAGTCGAATCCGCCGGGGTTATACAAACCCCGTGGTGCGCGCAATCGGACCTTCAACCGCCACGTCTCGCCGGCCCGAGGGGGCTCATGGCAACGGTACCAGCTCACCAGTACGTGCTTTAGCGGCTGCCCCGCGTCGTCAGCGCCGGTCACACGAAACCGGAAGCGGCAGTTTCCTTCACTGACTCGTGGAAACTCGTCAATCACCCCGGTCAGGACCCGGTCTACCCGGCCCAGGGTATCCGGCATGCGCGCCTGCAAGCGCAACTCGGCCAGCGACAGCGCCGCGGCGCTCCCCAACAGCAGCACGCCCAACAGCGTGCCTCGCATTCTGAAGGCGCACAATGCCGCCAATGCCAGCAGCCCCGCAAAGAGAATCGTGTCGGGCGGCGGTGGAAGTACCAGGAAGACCAGGCTGACGCCGGCCAGCCATGCTACGCCCAGCGGCAACATTGAAGGCCCGTATTCGCGGTCAGGTGGCAGCAACCAGCAGGCCGTCGCGCAGCGCAAGAACCCGATCCATGCGCCGCGCGCGCTTTAGATCGTGCGTCACCACCACCAGCGCGGTACCGGTTTCCCGATTGAGCTTGAGCAGCAGCTCGAAGACCTGCTCACCGGCCGCCGGATCCAGGTTGCCGGTGGGCTCGTCGGCGAGGACAACGGAAGGCCGCGTAATCAATGCGCGAGCCACGGCAACACGCTGGCGTTCACCGCCCGACAGCTTCGCGGGGCGATGGCTCAGCCGCTCCCCCAGGCCGACCTGTTCCAACAGTTCGCGCGCGGCGGCCAAGGCTTCAGCCGTAGGGGAACGGCGTATCAACAGCGGCATGGCCACGTTCTCCTCGGCGCTGAATTCCGGCAGCAGGTGATGGAACTGGTATACGAAGCCGATATGGCGATTGCGCTGCTTGCCGCGCTCGGCAGGCCGCATGGAGCTGAAATTCTGCCCCCTGAGTTCCACCCAGCCGCGGGTTGGCGTGTCAAGCCCGCCCAGCAACTGCAGCAAGGTGGTCTTGCCGGAACCGGAGGCGCCCACCACGGCGAGCCGTTCGCCCGGCGCAATGGTCAGGTCAACACCACGCAAGACTTCCAGCACACGGCGCTGTTCGCGGAAATGCCGCATCAATCCGTGGCAGGACAGTGGTGGCGCGGTGGCGGAGGAAGGGCTCATCGCAGCGGCGCTAGTCCAGTCGAGTGGCTTGCGCCGGGTCGGTGCGCGCTGCTCGTAGCGCCGGATACACGGTCGCGATCAGAGAAAGCAGCAAAGCCAGGACGCAAACGCCCACGATTTCGGGAATCACGATGCGGCTTGGCATCTCGTCCAGACTATAGGCGGGGCTGAGCAGTGTAGTTTGCAGGAATTCCTCGACAAGGGAGGTCAATGGTCCGGCCCAGAAAGCCAGGGGCAACCCGACCGCAAGACCCAGAATCACTCCCAGGATTCCCGCGAGGCCGCCGTGCCCGGCAAACACCAACATAACCGACCGCGGTGTGGAACCGAGCGTCCTCAGAATGCCGATATCCGGTGTCTTCTCGCGCACGATCATTACCAGGCTGGACACAATATTGAAGGTGGCAATCGCCGCCAGAAGCGTCAGGATGATAATGGTTACCCGCTTGGTCATGGCGATGGAATAGAAAAAACTGGCGTGTTCCCAGGTCCAGTTGCTGAAAAACAGTTCTCCGGCGCGATCGCCCGCAATTTGCGGAAGCACGGCTGCCACTCCCCAGGGGTCATGAAGCATGATCCGCAACCCGCTGGTATCGTCGCCCAGGCCGAACAGCCTGCGCGCGTCTTCATAGTGGACCCAGGCCAGTGAGCGGTCAAAATCGTTCATCCCGGCGTGAAACAAACCGGCCACCTGCAAACGCCGCATACGGGGAGCGATCCCAGCCGGCGTGCTCCAGCCCTGCGCCAACATCAGCATGACATCGTCACCTTCGGCCAGACCGAGACGATCCGCCAGGGTGCTGCCGAGCACTATGCGCCAGGAACCGGCCGTCAGCGAATTCAGAATTTCTTCGTCCGTAAGGCTGCCCAAGGCGCCAAAGGCGGGCTCTTCAGGGTCAAAGCCGAGCAACTCAACACCCGCTACCGCATCCGACACGCTCAGTACGCCTTGACCTTCGACATAAGGCGCAACCGACTGTACTTCCGGATGCGCAACAGCCGAATCGCGAAGTTCGCGCCAACGGCTCAATTGACCGGCGGGGCCGTGAAAGCTGCCGTGCGCCACGACGCTCAGGATCCGCTCTCGCACCATCTGGTCAAATCCGTTCATGACTGACAGAACGACGACCAGTAGCGCAACGGCCAGCGCTACACCGAGCATCGAAAGCAAGGAGACCAGCGACACAAAGCCAGCGTTCCGGCTAGCCCTAAGGTGCGCGAACGACATCCACAGTTCGAAGAAGCGCATCGGGTTACTCGTAACGCAGGACGCTGGCCGGGTCGACTCGCGCCGCGCGCCGCGCAGGGTACCAGCTCGCGAGCGCAGACAGCACCAATGCCAGCGCTGCCACCGAGACAACCAGCGTGATGGACAGCTGTGAGGGAACGAATGTGAAGTAGTAGGATTCCGCCGGCAGCAAATTGAATCCGAACAGGCGCTCGAGAAACTCCATTACGGCGCTGACGTTGTTCGCCAGCCAGACGCCGAGAGCTACGCCCAGCGCCACTCCTGTGAAGCCCGCCAACAGGCCCTGAATCGAAAACACGGCCATGATGGTTGGCGTGCGCGCGCCCAGCGTGGCGAGGATGGCGATTTCGCCACGCCGTTCATTGACCGACATCACGAGCGTCGCAAGGATATTGAAAACCGCAACTGCAATGATGGTTGACAGCAGCACGCCCATGGCCAGGCGTTCCAGTTGCACGGTTCGAAAAAGTGCCTCATGTTCCTGCATCCAGCTTCGCACCGTCAGTTCGTTTTCCCGGACGACTTCAGCTGTCGACGCCCAGACCTCTACTGCTTCAGGCGTGGCATAGGGATCATTTCCACGGACTTCAATGGCGTTAACCCGGCCGTCCAATCCGGCAAGCGCCGATACGGCCGGCAGGCTTGCCATCGCCAGACTGCTGTCCAGTCCCGCCGAACCCGCCACAAATACGGCCCGAACGGGCAGATCACGCAAGCGTGGAGTTGCGCCGCCAGGCTGAGGGATCAGCACTCTTACGCTGTCGCCCACATCGACACCCAACGTCCCTGCCAAATACCGCCCAAGCGCGAGGCCACCGGAGCCCGCATGTATGTCGTCGAAGGAACCCGAAATCACTCGTTCGCCATAGGGGGCTGCCTGCAGTTCACGGTCCGCAGCAATTCCCTGTAGCCGCACGCCCGCGTAACGCCCCCGCGAGGACAGTAGCCCCTCCACCTCCACCACCGGCGCAACTCTCGTGACACCCGGTAGCGCCGCGGCCTGTTCGGCGATTCCGCGCCAATCTTCAATCCCGTTCTTGGCGACCAGCTTGACCTGCGCGTCGAATCCCAGCAGCCGGTCCCGTATTTCGGCCTCGAAACCGTTCATGACCGAGATCACAACGATCAGCGCCGCCACTCCGAGAACCATGCCCGTGACCGAAGCGAGGCCGATGAAGGAAATGAACCGGTTGCGCGTTGGCGCACGCAGGTACCGCCAGGCGATGGCTAGCGCTAAAGGACGGATCATTCGGCAATTGTCCCACGAACCGGAAGACTTTCAGCTTCATAATGCGCGGCGTATGCAACACATCAGGGACAGCGTTCCGGCGCCATCGCAGATTCTCAACCTGGCCTGGCCCGAAGCGTCCGGTGCATCCCTGCGCGCGTACGGCGTAAGCGAAGGCGCGGCGCCGCTGGTATGCGCCGAACTGACCGCTTCGGGGGATTTCCCCTGCGTGGCGATCGTGAACCCGGATCCGGGCCGCACTGAGCATCTCATGCGGCAGGTGGCCTGGCTGCGTGGAAACGACGCCGGCATGGCGCTGCTGGCTGACCGCGAAACACTCCCTTACGACCTGTTCAGCCCGCACCCCGAAATCACCTCCAGGCGCCTGGAAGCGCTGACACGATTCGTCGGACCCGGGATCTCACAATCGCCGCAAGTTCTATTTGTGGCTGCCCCCACACTTCTTGAGCGATTGCCTCCCCGCGGCCAATTGCGCCAATGGATGGGTTTCTCCTGCCGCGTTGGCCAGAAGCTGGACCCGGAGGAACTCCGGGGACGCCTTGAAGAATCAGCCTACGTGCGGGTGCCGCTGGTGAACGAACCGGGCGAATACGCGGTTCGTGGGGCGCTGACGGATCTTTACCCCAGCGGCACGGCCGCCCCGGTCCGAATCGAGTTCTTCGATCTTGAGGTCGAGTCCATCCGCCTGTTCAATCCGGCCTCGCAACGCAGCACCCAAAAACTGGATTCCTTCAAATTGCTGCCGGCGCGCGAATTGCCGCTGGATTCCGGCAGCGTGGACGCGTTTCGAGAACGGTTCCGCCAGCGTTTTCCCGACAACCCGGCGCGCGCCGAGGTGTACCGCAAACTGGGTGAAGGGATGGCGCCTCAAGGCGCCGAGAACTACCTGCCGCTGTTCTTCGAGCAAACCGAGACGCTTTGGGACTACCTGCCCCCGGATAGCGCCGTGATCCTCTTGCCGGGCGCTGCTGATGCCATGCAGGGCGAATGGGAAGCGGTCGAGGAGCGCTTCCGGCAACGGGACGGGGATCCCGAACAGCCCTGTCTGCCTCCGCATGAACTATTCTGCGACCCGGCGATTCACAAGGCTGCTGTTCGGCGCTTGCGCGGCGTGGAATGCGTAGCCGATCCTCTGCCCGACGTGGCCCGGGAAGACAATGTCCTTGCCCTGGATGCTCGCCCCGCTCCCCTGGTGCCGCTTTCGCGTTCCGACGAACACACATCGCTCGAGGGGTATTCGAAAGAACCGGGCAGGCGAATCCTGCTGGCTGCGGAGAGTGCCGGTCAGCGCGAGCTGATCCGGGAACTCATCGGCGCGCGCCGCCTCAAAGCCCAGGAAGTCGCATCCTGGGCAGCGTTCCTGGAATCGAAGTCGCCGATATGCCTGGCGGAGAATCCCCTGAGTCATGGCGTCGTCCTGAGTAATGACCGGGTAATCCTCACTGAGCGCGAGTTGTTCGGCCGGCAGCGCCCCCTGACGCGCCGACGGCGGCGCGGGCAACCCGAACCCGAGGCCATCCTGCAAAGCCTCGCCGACCTGACGCCGGGTGCGCCGGTAGTACACGAAGATCATGGAATCGGCCGTTACGAGGGACTGCAGCATATGGACGTAGGCGGCGCACCGGCGGAGTTCATGCGTGTCCTGTATGCCGGTGATGATCGCCTCTACGTCCCGGTATCGGACATGCAGCTCATTACGCGCTACACCGGGGGCAACCCGGAGAATGCGCCCCTTCACCGGCTGGGATCGGATGCCTGGGCCCGCATCAAACGGCGCGCCGAACAACAGTTGCGGGACGTGGCCGCCGAACTGCTGGGTCTGCAGGCCCAAAGGGCGGCGAGAACACTGCCTGCCATGCAAGCGCCGGGTTCGGAAATGAGCGCATTTTGCGCCGGCTTTCCCTACCGGCTGACGCATGACCAGGAACGCGCCGTCGAACAGGTTCTGGACGACCTGGCCACGGGCCGGCCCATGGACCGTCTCATTTGTGGTGACGTGGGCTTCGGCAAGACCGAAGTGGCCCTGCGTGCAGCCTTCGCAGCCGTAATTGAGGGCTTTCAGGTCGCTGTGCTCGCTCCAACCACTCTGTTGGCGCAACAGCACCACCGTTTGTTCAGCGACCGCTTCGCCGACTGGCCGGTCCGCGTGGAAATACTCACGCGTTTCGGCGGAAGCCGCAAGAACGAAGAAGTTCGCGAAAGCCTCAAGAACGGCCGCATCGACATCGTAGTGGGCTCGCACGGGCTTCTGGGCCAGAAAGTGCGTTTCAAGCGGCTGGGTTTGCTGGTAGTGGATGAGGAGCACCGCTTCGGCGTGCGGCAAAAGGAACGCATCAAGTCCTTGCGCTCCGACCTGCATGTTCTGACGCTCACCGCCACGCCGATTCCCCGTACTTTGAACATGTCGCTGGGCGGTCTGCGCGACCTTTCGCTGATCACCACGCCGCCGCCCGCGCGCATGGCGGTCAAGACCTTTGTGACGCCCTGGCGCAACAGCCTGATCCGCGAGGCCTGCGGGCGAGAACTGCGCCGGGGAGGCTCGGTGTTCTTCGTCCACAACCGGGTTCGGGACATCGACCGGATCGCGCGCGAACTGCAAACGCTGCTGGGCGAAGTCAAGCTGGAAGTGGCCCACGGGCAACTGCTGGACGCGGAACTCGAGCGGGTGATGACCGACTTCTATCACCGCCGCTTCGATGTGCTCGTATGTACCACCATCATCGAGAGTGGCCTAGATATTCCCCACGCCAACACCATGCTGATCAACCGCGCCGACCGCCTGGGGCTGGCGCAGTTGCACCAGCTCCGGGGCCGGGTCGGGCGCTCGCACCACCAGGCCTATGCCTATCTCATCCGTCCGCATGAGAAAGAAATGACCGCCGACGCGCACAAGCGCCTGAAGGCGATCCAGGCCGCAGGCGAACTGGGCGCCGGCTTCCTGCTGGCCACGCATGACCTGGAAATCCGGGGCGCGGGCGAACTGCTGGGCGAGGAACAATCCGGGCAGATTCAGCAGATCGGCTTCAGTTTGTATAACGAGATGCTGAGCAGGGCCGTGGAGGATTTGCGGGGGAACGGCAGTGGCGGTCCGCGCAGACAGCTTCATCCTCGCGCCGACGTGGAATTGAACCTGGGCGCGCTGCTACCGGAGGACTACATGCCGGATGTCAACCAGCGCTTGAGCTGGTACAAGCGCATAGCTTCCGCCTCCGATTCTTCCGACCTGAACGCGCTACTGGTTGAGTTGGTCGACCGTTTCGGTCCGGCGCCGGAAGCGGCCCGCAACCTGTTCCGCCAGGCACACCTCCAACAGCGAATGCGCGAGCTCAGAATTCAGGTGCTGCAAGCCGCGGCCCACGGCGGCGAAGCGGAGTTTCACCCGGACACGCCGGTGGACCCGATGCGCCTCGTGGCCATCGCCCAGCAACAACCGGCGGAGTTTGCCCTGCGTCCTGACGGTGCGCTCAAATTCCGCGCTGAGTTGACCGAGCCCGAGCAACGATTCCGCTATGTAGAGCGCCTCCTTACCACGCTGGAAGACTCAGGATGACCCCCGGGAACGAGGGCGTCCCGCCCTCAACCCTGGGAACGAGGGCGTCCCGCCCTCGACACGAGCCAGACGCTGTTTTCCCGGCATCACGCCTTCGCCCTCCGCTCGCGAAACGCCCAAGCGAGAATGTGTAGACCCCAAGGCCAAGTCTCCAAGAGTCAGTAATTTCCGCCAAAACCGCGAGAAATTCTTCTTGACACTCTTGCGGCTTGAGTTGTAACCTCACCGACGTTCAGGGCCTTTGGCAGTACGCGTCCCCCAACTTTCCGGTGGGAAGCAGACCCCAAAGGCCATTTTGTTTTGCCCATGACACGGGGGTCAGGACAATGTCCACAGCCATCCTGGTTGACACAGCTTTCTTCCTGAAGCGTTTTTGCCGTCTATACTTGGATCTCGACACCAAAGATCCGGCAATCGCCGTCGAGTTTTGGATCCAATGTGGTCTCACATCGGCAATGCGCTCCTCGAGCACATTGATGGCCTGCATTCCACATCCCCAAGACCGCGCAATTACATAGCAGCCTAAATCACAACCTGAAGCGGGCTGATATTGCCAAGCTCGTGATAAAGTTCGAAATCCTACTTAATGCCCGGGGGAGGAAAAAATATGAAAAGAGCAGCCCAACTCACACTTGCGGCAATTCTCATCGCGGCTCATAGTGCTGGAGCGCAAGCTGATGAGGAGTGCATTTTTACGGAACCTGGTGGCTCAAGCCCTGTACAAGTAACGATGGGGCAGTCTATCGACAGTGGTTGTCATCCGTTTACGCTCTAGTGTGGCCGCCAGGAAGCTGGTTACGCTACGCGGCCGAAACGAATGACGAGGATCCATACCCTTGCTTGCTCGGTGCGGCGACTGTGGCCCAGTATCCTTACGCGCTGCCCATTGATGTCAATTCACCCATCCAGATGGACATCTACGGCGCTGCTTGGTCGATAGCGTTTTCGCTGCCCTGGCCTTGTCCGTACCTGAACACATGTCTAGCGTTCGGCGGTTCTACTGTCGCCGCGGTTCCACCCGAACCAAATGACATTGATGTCGCGTTTTACATTGCTGGATACGTCTTCGTGACCGTGCTCATCAATTAGGAATGCTGACGATGAATAGCCTTAAACTTGCATTGTTCAGCTTAGTGGCAATCGCGCTTGGGTTTTCGTCGTCTGCCTATGCCCAAAGCCGTGGCATCGTGGCTGATTTCGTGATGACTGAGTCCAAACAGCTCACCGACGGCACGCAGACTGAAGACACGGTGGTTGGCGAATATGCGCTCGACAGTCAGGGCAGAATGCGTATCAGGGTGAACCAGATGGAACTCATTTCCGATCCAGTTGCAGACACGGTCTGGAACGTGTTTATCGCGCGCGGTATCGCGTCTCAGAGCAGTGCGCCAGCGAGTGACGGTGGCGGTTCCAACGCGGCAACATCAGGGGAATCGTGGAGAGCCGACTTTCCTCTTCCGGAATCCAATTGGCCAACCGCCCCGGAGCCAACGGTGGAAGAATTAGCTACTCGCACCATCAACGGCGTTGAATGCAATGGCCGGCGATCACGGATATCGTTGCCAGCCGGCACTTTCGGCAACACGGATGCCCTGGTGATCGAAACCGAAACTTGGACATCGGAGGCGTTCGGATTCAAGATTCCTGTGATGGTGACCATCAGGGACGGAACGAACAACTTCAGCCGCCGGGAACTCCGGAACGTAAGAGCCTCGGACTTCAGCGCGACGCACTTCAGACCGGATGAGCGATATAGGATTGTGGACTAAGCGCACGCCAATTGCCGACCGCTTCCCCCATGCTGGGTCGTGCTTGTGGAAACGAAAAATAGTCGTTTGGCGGCAGCCATACTTGGCCTGCTAGTTGTTACGTTTGCCCGCGGGGTCGAGGCGGCGCAGCCTTACTGGGCAACCTTTAGCGATGCGCTGAAGTCCGGAGGCTCTGGGCCGCTCATGATCGGGGTGAATGGCGGGAGCTTCCGGATGGGCTGTCTTTCGGGCGTTGAATGCGCTAACAAGGAGCCCGTGCGCCAAGTCAGCATTAAACCGTTTGCACTGTCGGTGTACGAGGTTACACGCGGTGGATTCCGCCAATTCGTCGAGCAAACGGATTATGTCACCGACGGGGAACGTGTTCCTAAGGCGCGTCCGATCAATCCCTTTTCTGTAAAAGGCGGCTGCTCCACCTTAGCAGCGCATCAGGCAAGGATCAATATCGGGTTCACGTGGAAGAATCCCAATTTCCCGCAGACGGACCAGCATCCCGTCGTTTGCGTCAGTTGGGCGGATGCGCAAGCCTATGTCCAGTGGCTTGCCGACGAAACCGATCGGCCGTACCGTCTGCCGAGCGAGGCCGAATGGGAGTATGCGGCGCGCGCGGGCGCCACAGGCGCCGTCTTGGAGGTAGGCGTTGTTCAAAGAATCTCGCACTGCGTGAGCTTGCGCCGTGTGAGGAGGGGATTAACCGTGGAGGAGATCGAATCATGTTTCGCGACCTACCCAAGCACCGAAGTCATTGGCGGCCAAAAGCCGAATGCCTTCGGCTTGCATAACATGACCGGCAACGCTGCGGAATGGGTGGAGGACTGCTGGCATCCCCACTTTCGCGGCGCGCCGTCGGATGGATCCGCCTGGACCAAGGGGCTTTGCTCCCGACGGGTCATGCGCTTCGGCAAATACGCCCCTATACTGGGCGCACCATTGGAAGCGCGTGACGGCGCAAGGGCGAGAAATTCGTTAAATCTCGCCGGGTTCCGGGTCGCGCTGCCAACCAGCGACTAAAGAATTACGCTGGCGTGGATTCCGCCAAATCCGCAATCGAACAGGCTTGGTCGCCGGGTCAGCGGGCCAAAGACAAGACCAACGATCGATCCTAGGAGTTTTCACAGCGGAGCCGCTGCGCTGACTCGCAGGGAACAAGTGCGGGCGCCTTGCGGTTGCGGGATCCGGTATAAAGGGGGTCGCGCTGGGCGCGAGGCCGTCGTATGCACTGGTGTGCGCGCACCCGTCTAGGAGTTTGGCCCGGACTGTGATCGGCGTATTAACGTAGGTGGCGCGGCATGTGCCGCGACCCCGTATGCAAGAGTGAACGTTTTGCCGCGCTCTCGCCCAACGCGGCCATGCAACCATGTTGGAGGAGGATGAGATGAATGGCAAGCAAAAGGCGGCGCGGCTTGAGGTGGTTCACCCGGACTGTGCGGGGATCGACGTGGGCAAGAGCAAGCACTATGTGGCGGTGGACCCGTCGCGGTTTGAGATCCCGGTTCGGCATTTCGGGTCGTTTACGGTTGATTTGAAGCAGATGGCCGAGTGGCTTACATCGTGGGGGGTGGGCCGGACGTGTCCCGCGCCACCGGCGGCCTCGCGGCTGCGCAGCCTCTACGACTGTCTGCGGGAAGTGCCGGAATACCGTTCGGCGCGAGGCGTTCGGCATTCCCTGGCGAGCGTGCTGGCGATTGCCGCAGCAGCCAAGCTCGCCGGCGCCCAGGGGCCGACGGCGATCGCCGAGTTCGCCGCCCGGCTGACGCCGCGCCAACTGGCGGCGGCGCGTTGGCGCTGGCCGGCAAATCCGCCCCGCTGAACCGTCCTGGGAAGCGCGACGCCGAGCGCATGATGGTGGCCGCCGTCGAACACGGCAGTGGCGCGATCCTCGGCCAGACCGGCTCCGACAGCGCCGGCGGAGAGATCACCGGCGCGCGGCGGCTGTTGCGCGACCTGCACTTGGCCGGCCGCACGGTGACGCTCGACGCCCTGCACAGTTGCCCCAAGACTGCCCGCCTCATCCGCGCCAAAGGCGGCGACTATGTCCTGCCGGTCAAGGGCAACCGACCCACGCTGCTCGACGATATCCAGCGGCTCGACTTCGACGCCGCGCCGGCGCGGCGCACCCTCGACAAGGCGCACGGGCGGATCGAAGAGCGCACTTGCGCCCTGATCCCCCTCGACCGCGTCGACCACGACATCGCCGCGCTGCCCGGACGACACCAAGCCTTCCGCATCCTGCGCCGGCGAACCGTCCTCAAGACCGGACGCTTCAGCCTCGAAGCCGCCTACGGCTTGACCTCGCTCGGACCCGGCCGGGCCGGGCCTTTGGAAATCCTCGCCCTGAATCGCGGCCATTGGGCAATCGAAAACCGCGTGCATTATGTCCGCGACTTCAGCTATGACGAGGATCGTTCGCGCGTGCGCACCGGCCGCCCGCCCCGCAACCTCGCTTGCCTGTCCAACGCCGCCATCTCCATCATCCGGCTGCGCGGACGGTTCCAATGCCAACCCCAGGCGCACCGCCACTACGCCGCCCGGCAAGACGAAGCGCTGCGCGAGGTCCTCAACGCCACCGGCTGACTGCGTAAGCGACTTGACCACAGGTCAAGAACTGATACGCCGCCGCCGTGCCCGGCCGCGGTTCGGGCCGCTGGTGCACACGCGCCCGAATCCCGGCGAAACCGCGAAAACGACCCCATAATCCGCCGCCCACAACCACAAATCACGCGCCACAGGCTCCGAAAATCCCGCCACGCCCCGTACTCAACAACCAAAACCCATGAAAAACAACCGCCTTGCCGACTATGGGATGACCCTGCATTGGACAAGGCTCCTGATACCGCAGTCGAAGGCAGTTGGCTAGAATGCAGCACTTGCAGTGCGCACGCCGTAAACTAACCGAATGACTCTACGGGCGACGTCACTCTTTCGGCGGACATCCGTGCTTGGCGGGTTAGCGTGTGCCGTTGCGTTGCTACCATCTGCCTCGTCGCTTGCCCAAGAAGACGATTTCAGGGTCGCCTTGGAGATGATCGTATTCCTCCAGCTCGACCCGGAGGCGAGCACGGAGGACCTGCGGGCAAACCCGCCAGCCCTGCCTACTCCACAGAACTATCCGGAACCCCTGGAATTGCCGGACGCAGGGCTTGCGACGCCGAAGCCGCCCAGCGGTGTGCTTGCGCTCTCACGCGCCCAATACGCGCTCGACGGCATTTGGGACTCGATGCGACGCAGCGCAGGTTACCGGCCGCTGGCCCATTTCGCCTGGGCCATGCCCGAGGACTGGAACGGGGAAGCGGTCCCCGTACGCCTTTCCACCTTGTCTGCGGTCGGCCTGACCTTCAGCGGGCAGGCTTCGCTGGAAGAGGAACGTTTCGTTCATCTCACGCTGGACTTGCGCATGTCCACCGAAGACGGCGCTGAAGAAACGCTTCAGCTTTCCGAGCGACGGCGCCTGCTCCTGGGAGAAATCCACTACTTCGATCATCCACGCTTCGGGGCGATCGTCCGATTGTTCCGCTACCGCCCCCGGCCTGAGGAAGAAGACTGAGAATCAGAATCTTCGGGATGAGGGCGGGGACGCCCTCGTTCCCAGGGACGTATTCGGTTCCGGCCGCCGGTCCAATTCGCCCTTAGGCGGAATGCGAACTTCCAACCAGGCGACTTAGGAGATACCGGGCGCGACCGGACGCTGTATTCATCCAGGCGCCGTGCTGTTCAAGAATGCCGGCAGTCTCACCTTCCGGCTGCCGTCCGGCCGCATGGTTTGAAACCAGCGAAATAGAGGCGTAGGGAATACCCAACTCGCGCGCAAGAATGGCTTCGGGCATCAGCGTCATTCCTACCACGGTGCAGCCGTCTCGTTCCAAACGATCAACCTCGGCGGCAGTCTCAAGTCGAGGACCCTGAGTTACTCCGTAGACACCCTCGGCAAGATAGTCCGACTCGTCCGCAAAGCCCACCAGTGCGGCGCGCAGAACCGGGTCAAACGGCGCCTCGAACTCGACGAAAGCGCTCTTGCCTGCGCCATCCCCGGCGAAGCTGGTCTCGCGAGAGTGGGTGTAGTCGATCAGGTCGTGCGGAATGACGACGCTGCCGGGAACCGCGCCCGCCGCAATACCTCCCACCGTATGCACGCCAAGAATGCAGAGGGCGCCGGCGTCTGCCAGCGCGCGCAGGTTCGCCCGGTAATTGATCCGGTGCGGAGCAATCGCGTAGTCCGGGCCATGCCGGGCCAGGTACAGCACCGGGGTTTGGCCAAGAAGGCGCAATTCCACGGCCGCCGTGGACGGGCCGTAGGGTTGAGCTCCCGTCGCAAGCAACTCCTTCTGTGGGCCAAGGCCGAGGCGCTCCGGTGAAGCGCCGGAGATGATAGCCAGCCCTTCAATCGACATCAGCAGACCATCCCGCCATTAGCCCGGCGCGGCCTGCCACCGTCGTCAAGACCAGGCATGCTCTAGTGCCGTGTCCGACGCTTCAGACGAGCGAGGCGCTCCGCCCTGCCGGCATCCGCTGTGTGCCGCCAACCCTTAAGAAGCCGCCCCACACCTTCGGCGTCGTTGCAAACCAGGAGCATGTCGCACCCCGCATCCAGCGACGCCGCCACACGCTCGGGGAGCCCGCCGGCCTGGCCGGCGCCGTGCATGGACAGATCATCGGCGAAGACAACGCCGCCGAAACCGATGCGCTCGCGCAATTCTCCTTGTAGCCAGCGCCGCGAATAACAGGGAGTAACCGAGTCCACGGCCGAGTATTGAACGTGCGCGGTCATGATTGCGCCCACGTCCGCGTCAACCACCCGTTCGAAGGGCTGCATGTCCACCCGCAAAGCCGCGTAATCCCTATCGTCTATGGGTGTTTCCTCGTGAGAATCGGCCTCCACACCGCCGTGACCCGGAAAATGCTTGGCCACGCAGGACATGCCCGCCACATGGGCGCCTTGAACAAACGCCTGGGCCAGGTCCGAGACAATTCGCGGGTCACCATGCAGCGCGCGGTCGCCGATCACGGCGCTCTTGCCGTAGTCCAGGTCAACCACCGGGGCGAAACTGAAATCAATATCCACGGCGCCCAGTTCCATGGCCAGCAGCCGGCCCCGTGCGCGGGCGCAATCCACTGCCCGTGCCGGCTCATCATCGTGCAGTTGCCCAAGCACGCGGGCGGGAGGCAATGCAGAGAATCCCTCGCGCATGCGCTGTACGCGGCCGCCCTCCTGGTCGATGGCAATGAGTATCTCACGTGCAGCCGCGGCCCGTATGGCTGCAACCAGACGCCGAACCTGCGCGGGCGAGTCGTAATTCCGAGTGAAAAGAATGACCCCGCCGATTGCCGGATGACGGAGAAGCCTCGCCTCGCCCTCGCGCAGGTCGGCGCCTTCAAAATCAATCATCAAAGGTCCCATGGCGGCTCGCTCAGGGTCGGATCTCGACAGGGCAGCCTGTGCGGACCTGGTCGAACAACCGGATTACGTCGGCGTTGCGCATGCGCACGCAGCCGTGCGAGCGCGGCACACCCATAGGCTCAGAGTCCGGCGTGCCATGGATGTAGATGTAGCGACGCATGCTATCCACCTGTGCCAACCGGTTGAATCCGGGATCTTCACCGCACAACCAGAGGATGCGACTGAGAATCCAGTCTCGCCCGGGATGCTTGCGAGCCAGTTCCTCGGAGTAGAGCTCGCCGGTCGCGCGGCGCCCCAGGAAGACCGCGCCCGGCGGCCGGCCTGCTCCGATACAGGCACGGATGCGATGCGCGCCGCGCGGCGTACCCATGCTGTCGGCCAGTTCGCCCGGGCCGTACCGCGAGGTGGAAACGGACCACCGGTTGAGCACCTTGCCAGCCTCAATAAGTTGCAAGGATTGCCGCGAGATTTCGATGAGGACTTCAGTCGTCATCGGTCACACCCATTCGCCGGAGTTCTTCGAAGAGCTACGCCGCCTGTTCTTCCTTGGCGACTTCTTCCGGCTCAAGATCTCCAGCTCCTTCCTCGACTTTTGGACTCTCCGCTTCGGCACTCTCCGCTTCAGAACTCTCCGCTTCAGAACTCTCCGCTTCAGAACTCTCCGCTTCGGCACTCTCCGCTTTGGCACTCTCCGCTTCGGAACTCTCCGCTTCAGAACTCTCCGCTTCGGAACTCTCCGCTTTGGCACTTTCCGCTTCGGAACTCTCCGCTTCGGAACTCTCCGCTTCGGGACTCTCCGCTTTGGCACTTTCCGTTTCGGGACTCTCCGCTTCAGAACTCTCCGCCGCTGAAGCCTCTTCGGAAGCCTTCTCAGGGGCGTCTTGTTCTTCGCCCTCGGACTCGGCCTCCAGCTTCCTGGCAAACTCCTTGAGGTGGCTCTCGCTGCTGGATTTCAGGACATCAATGAGCAGGCCATACTCGTCATCCAGGTTGTCCTGTGTGAGGTTCCCACGCAAGTAATCAAAGTGCAGGTGCACCAGGTAGGTGTTCAGCGCATCCTCCAGGCAATAGCGGCGGATTTCGCCGATTCTCCCTTCCAGGTAGGCATCCATGACCTTTGATCCTTCCATCAAGCTCTTTCCCGGCAGGCCCAGCAAGGCGCTGGCCTCGCGCAGGCTGGGACGCCCGCGTCCCTGAAAGCCGGAAAGCGCATCCATCAGGTCCGTGTGCCGCCAATGGAAACGCGACAGGTAGTTGTTGAAACGGAATGCGCGGTCGTTCACTCCGGTTTCCCAGTAGGTCTTGGCCTGCACCTCGTGGCGCAGCGCTCGAAAGTTCAGTACCGGGAGATCGAAGGCCGCCCCGTTCCAGGTAACAAGATCGGGAACATAGTGCCCGAGGCCCCGGAAGAAACGCATGATCAATTCCGATTCCTTGGCATCCTCGTCGCCCAGCACCAGTGGCCGCACGCCTTCGTCGTTACGCAGCACCACGGCAATCGCCACAACCTTGTGCTGTATCGGCGGCAGGAACTCAAGGCCGGTTCGCTGCTGATAGTGATGCAGCATGGCGCGCATCACCTCGCCATCGTCCAGATCTTCAAGCCCGTATAGCGAGCGTCCTAATTCCGCGTCCGGTACCGTCTCAATGTCGAAAACCAGTTTCGCACTCATCGCTTCCTCCCCCACTTCCCGTAACAAGAATCGCCGTTGCCACTACGAGGCCGGCGTCGTCAGTCAAACTCAAGTAACCGCCGCTTACGCCAGCGGCAGCGCACGCAGCCTTGCCGCGTGACGAAAAAATGATCTCCGGGCGGCCGCGCCGGTCATGCCTGACCCCGGCGTCGCGAACCCACATACCGTGACGGAAACCGGTGCCCAGCGCCTTGACGATCGCTTCCTTGGCCGCGAACCGCATCGCGAGGAAGCGGGCCGGGTTCTTGCTGCCGGAGAAATCGCGCTGCTCGGAATCCATCAGCACACGGCGCGCAAAGCGATCGCCGAAACGGCGGTAAACACGCTCCACGCGATCAACCCGCAGCAAGTCCGTTCCGATTCCGTAAATCATTTGCGCCAATCGCCTACCGATCCCCTCTAGCCTCCGTCATCAGGCTCTTCATTCGCCTGATTGTCCCGGAGAATCCGTCAAATATCGCCTGAGCAACAATAGCATGACCGATATTGAGCTCTGCAATTTCCTCGATTGCCGCCACTGCGGCCGTGTTCCCGTAATGCAGGCCATGGCCCGCGTTGACGACCAGCCCCAGGCCCGCTGCAACCCCCGCCGCATACCGGATGCGCGCCAGTTCCCCCGCCTGAGCCACCGCGTCACCCGCTTCGGCGTAGGCGCCCGTATGAAGCTCGACCACCGGCGCGCCAACGGCAGCCGCGGCGCGCAATTGCGCTTCATCCGGGTCGATGAACAGCGAAACGCGCACGCCGGCAGCCGCAAGACGCGCGCAAACTGTCTTAAGCGCCCTGGCCTGCCCGCAAACGTCCAGTCCGCCCTCCGTCGTCAGTTCCTCGCGGCGCTCCGGAACCAGGCAGCAATCCTCCGGGCGCCAGCTCTCCGCCAGTGACACCATTTCCTCGGTAGCGGCCATCTCCAGGTTGACGCGAACTCCCGGCAGTTCGATCAACCGCCTTACATCGTCGTCCTGGATGTGCCGGCGATCTTCCCGCAAATGCACCGTAATGTAGTCGGCGCCGGCCGCCAACGCCTGCTGGGCCGCTTCCACCGGGTCGGGGTAGGCGGCGCCGCGCGCCTGGCGCAAGGTAGCTACATGATCGACATTCACTCCGAGAAGAATGGTCACCGTTAACGCCCCTTGAGGGGTTCTCTGAACGGCCACGAAGTCTGACAGCTTGACCGCTGATCTGCAATGTTTTTACTTTGAGACGACGCCTCGACCTTTGTTTGAAAGTTGGGATTGGCAGTCACGTTATTACATTATCTCGGAATAAATGAAATAAGAGATGCCACTATTAAAGGAAACTCAAGGGAATCTCACCCACCATGCAGCCTTGTTTTGCTGTTGCTGTTGCTCTTGCGTTGACGTCATCGTTATTGTAATTTACGCTCAAACGTTTAATAACGCCTTCTGTTATTAACGAATTGCAAATAAGGACAATCAGCGATGCAGCGAGGAAATACCGGCAGCTATCAGGTGACCAGCGTTGCCGGTGAACGCGTTCGCGCCTTCGTGCCGGCGCCACTCCCGCCCAAGCCGCCCTTGGCACTGGAAGGTTCGCTCCAGCAGTTGCTGGAATCGGCTGTGCTTGCTTTGGGCCGCTTGGACAGCGTCGCAACATTACTGCCGGACGAGGCTCTTTTCCTCTACGCATACGTGCGCAAGGAGGCAGTGCTTTCATCCCGGATTGAGGGTACGCAGTCGTCACTGTCGGATCTGTTTCTGTATGAACTGGATGAAGCGCCCGGCGTTCCGCTTGATGACGTGCGCGAAGTCTCCAATTACGTAGCGGCACTCAACCACGGTTTGAAGCGCCAGCGAGAAGATTTCCCGCTGTCGAATCGCCTGATCCGCGAGATACACAGTGTGCTGCTATCAGGCGGACGAGGCAGCGGGAAAACTCCCGGTGAATTTCGCCGCTCGCAGAATTGGCTTGGCGGCACGCGGCCCGGCAATGCCGTCTTCGTGCCCCCTCCACACACTGCCGTCCCCGACTGCATGACAGAGCTGGAGCGCTTTCTTCATGCCCAGGACGACGGGCTGCCCGTACTGCTGCGGGCAGCGCTTGCTCATGTGCAATTCGAGACAATCCATCCCTTCCTGGACGGCAACGGACGTGTTGGCCGGCTGCTTATAACGCTGCAGCTATGCAACGCTGGTGTGTTGCACCAGCCGCTTCTATACCTGAGCATGTACTTCAAGCAATACCGCGATGACTACTACCAACTGCTGGATCATGTTTGCCGCACCGGTGATTGGGAAGCTTGGCTGAAGTTCTTCCTGGATGGCGTCAAATCGACGGCTGAAGGCGCCGTTTCAACTGCCCGGCGCTTATCCACAATGTTTGAAAAAGACCGAGAGAGCGTCCAGACGACCGCAGGACGTAGAGCCGGTTCCGTGCTGCGCGTACTCGAAGCGCTCAAGTCGCGGGCAATCTTGTCCCTACCTGCAACCTGCCGTGCGGCCGGTCTCGCCTTTCCTACCGCTTCTGCGGCAATGAAAATACTTGCCGAGAATGGCATTGTGCGGGAGAGCACCGGAAAACGCCGCAACCGGCTCTTCGTCTATGACCAGTACCTCTCCATCCTGAATGAAGGCGCCGAAACGCCTTGAACCGGGATCCAGTTCGCAACGTGCGCGGGCTATTTGGAGGCCAATAAACCGAGGAGTTGCTCTTGATTGAGTATCGCCACGCCAAGGTCTTCGGCTTTGACCCGTTTACTTCCCGCGTTGGCGCCGGCCACCAGGTAGTCGGTCTTCTTCGATACGCTTGCCGTAACGCGGCCACCCGCTTGAACGATCCTTTCGCGGGCCTCGTCACGGGTCATTCCCTCAAGCATGCCCGTGAGCACCAGGGTCTTGCCGCGCAAGGGACCGGTTGACGGCGCTGATACGGTTTCCTCCGTGGGCCATCTCACACCATGCTCGACAAGCGCTTCCACTATGCGAAGGTTTTCCTGGCGCTGAAAAAACTCCTGCACGCGGCGGGCCACGATCTCGCCCACATCCGGCGCCTCCTGCAGTTCGTCCTCGTCCGCCTCACGCAAAGCCTCCAGGCTGCCGAAATACCGGGCCAACGCTGCTGCCGTGACCTGGCCCACCTCTCGAATTCCGAGTGCAAAGAGAAATCGGGCGAATGTCGTGGACTTGCTGCGCTCTATGGACGCAAGGAGATTGGTCGAGGACTTGTCGGCAAGCCGCTCCAGTTCATTGAGTTGCTCAAGGGTCAGCGCGTAAATGTCAGCCGGGTTCTGTGTCAGACCCTGCTCAACCAGTTGGCTTACCAGAACTTCACCGAGGCCTTCTATATCCATGGCGCCGCGCGACGCAAAATGCATCAGCGCCTGGCGCCGTTGCGCGGAGCAGATCAAACCGCCGGTACAGCGCGCAACGGCTTCGTCCTCGGGCCGCACCACCTTGGACCCGCATTCCGGGCAATTCTCCGGGAGCGCCGGGACGGGCGGATCGCCCTCTCGGCGCTCGGGAAGCGAGCGCACCACTTGCGGAATCACGTCGCCGGCGCGCCGCACGATCACGGTGTCGCCTTCGCGTACGTCCTTTCGTAGAAGCTCACCGTAGTTGTGCAGCGTGGCGTTACTTACCGTCGCCCCACCCACGAATACGGGCTCAAGGCGGGCCACCGGAGTAACGGCGCCGGTGCGTCCCACCTGGTACTCGATGGCGCGCACGGTGGTGAGCTTTTCTTCCGCCGGGAATTTCTGCGCTACGGCCCAGCGCGGGGCGTGGGAGGCTGCGCCTGCCTGGTCTCGCAGGTCGAAGCGCTCCAGCTTGTAGACCACGCCGTCCAGGGCGTAGTCAAAGTCGTCACGGCGCGCCGCAATCCCTTGGTAGTAAGCCTGGCATCCGGAGGCTCCGGTAACGCTCCTGGTCTCCGGGCAGACCTTGAGTCCCCAGGACTCCATTGACCGCAGCAGTTCCGATTGGCCGGATACCGCAGGCACGTCGGTAACGCGCGCTACTCCATGGGCAAAGAAATCCAGCCTGCGCCGGGCGGCTTCTTCGGGATCCTTCTGGCGCAACGCGCCCGCCGCCGCATTGCGCGGGTTGACCAGGGTCTTTTCATCTTCCTGCCCGGCACGCTGGTTATAGGCCGCAAAATCGCTCAAGGGCATGAATACCTCGCCGCGCACCTCAAGACGCGGTGGTACATCCGCTCCCGTGAGACGATCGGGGATGGAGCGGATTGTGCGGGCCGTGTGGGTCACGTCCTCGCCCACGCGGCCGTCCCCGCGGGTCGCCGCACGCACCAGCCTGCCGCTCTCGTACAACAGGCTCAGCGCCACGCCGTCGAGCTTGGGTTCGGCGCAATATTCCCGTTCTCCTTCCTCATCCAGATGGCCCGCGAGCCGGCGATCGAATTCGTTCATTTCTTCGGCGGTGAAGACGTTCTCCAAAGAGAGCATGGGCGAGCCGTGTTCGACCGGCGCAAACGCTTCGCTGGGATGTGAACCCACCGATTGGGTGGGCGATTCAGGGGTTACGAGCTCGGGATGGGCCTGTTCGAGTTCGCGCAGTTCCCTGTAAAGCGCGTCATATTTCGAATCGGGAATTTCCGGAGCGTCCAGTTCGTGGTACAGGCGGTTGTGACGGAGGATTTCGCCCCGCAGCCATTTCGCTCTCTTTTCTCTGCTTGCTGCGGGCGGCCGAGTGCGCGTATCAGGCGGCGGCAAGACGCACCGCCTCTTCAAGGTCCACGGTGACGATTCGGGAAATGCCGGGCTCCTGCATGGTTACGCCGAGCAGGTAATCGACCGACTGCATGGTGCTCTTGTTGTGCGTCACCACCAGGCACTGGACCGTTTGCGACATTTCGGTAATCAACTCGCAGAACTTGACCACATTGACGTCGTCCAGCGCGGCATCGACTTCATCAAGCATGCAGAAAGGCGCCGGGTTCAATTGCACGACGGCCACCAAAAAGGCAATGGCGGTAAGTGATTTCTCGCCGCCGGACAGCTGACTGACCCTGACGTTTCGCTTGCCGGGCGGATGTACCGCGAAACGAATGCCGGCGGTCAGCACGTCGTCGCCTTCGAAAACCAGGCCCGCGCGGCCGCCGCCGAACAGGCGGGCGAAGTTGATATCAAAGCCCTTGCTTACCGCTTCGCCGGTCTCCTTGAGCCGCGAGCGGGTCTCGCGGTCGATCCGGCGCATGGTGTTCTCCAGCGTCTCCAGGGCGCTGGTCAGGTCATCGTGCTGCGAGTCCAGGTATTCCTTTCGTTCCTTGAGTTCATCCAGCTCCTGTTCGGCAGCCAGGTTCACCGGACCGATCCGCTCGATTCGCCGTTCAATTCTCTCAAGCAACACGTCCAGTTCATCCGCGTTCGCGTCCTCGGGCAATTCCGCAAGGATTTCCTCCAGTTCGTGTCCCGTGCCCGCCAACTGTTCGCATAGTCCGTCCCGGCGCACCTCGATTTCCCGCTGTTCAACACGGGATTCATTCAATCGCTCACGCCGTTGGGCCAGGCGCGTCTGAATTCCCGCGCGGCCGGACTCCTCCGTGGCAAGCGCGCTGTCGGCCGCCTCACGGGCCTGCCGGGCATCGTTCAGCGCCGTGTCAACTTTGGGCTTGCGGCGGAGCGATTCCTGCAAGTTGCTTCGCGCGGCCTCCAGCGCCTTGCTGGAGTCCTGCCGTAGAGCCCTCAAACGCGCGATGCGCTCTTCAATATTCCTGATGTCGGAATCAATACGATCACAAGTTCGAACAGCCGCTCCGAGTTGCGATTCAAGTTCGGCCTGGCGGCGCTCCAGCCCGCGCGTCAGTTCACGGGCCTCGCCGGTGCGTGACCGCATGACCAGAATATCCTCGCCGGGTTCGGGCTTGCGTTGGGCAATCGCTTCCTGTTCCGCGGTGGCCTGCTCAAGATCGCCCTGCAACTGCTCCAGGCGCGCCTGCAGCCCGGCGCGGCCGGTTTCCGCGGACAGGTCATCCAGCACGGGCGCGGCATTGCTTTCGGAATCCGCGAGGACCTTCTTCAGGGCGGCCACCTCCTCTTCGCGTTGCAGCGCTCCTTCTCCCTGCTGGCCGGTCACGCGCAGCCAACCACGGCCCAGCCAAACGCCTTGCGGAGTGATCACGGACTCGCCTTCACCCAGGCCGCCCGCCACCGACATCGCCGCAGCCACGTCCGGCGCAGTGCGAACATTGGCAAGCAGGGCGCCCATGGCCCCTGCTCCCCGCACCTCGCTCAGAAGGGTTCCGGACCTGCCCCTGGGATTGCCGGCCTCCGCCAGCAGGAGACCCGGAGCCAATTCTTCGGCGCGCGCTGACGATTCAAGACTGTCCAGGCTGGTTGCTTCAATAAAGTCGCCCAGCACGAGCTCGACAGCCGTGCGCCAGCGACGGGTTACCTTGAGTTGCTGGGACAAGCGAGGTCGATTCGCCAATCCCCGGCTTTGCAGCCATTCAACGGCTTCCTCGCCACTTCGACGGCGGGCGGATTCCTGCAGTGACACGAGACCCGCCAGTCGCTCCCGCAGCAACAACTCACGTTCCTGCCGCAACGACTGCAGCCGCATTTCTCCTGCGTGCCGGTCGGATGCCCAGCGGGACTGGCGGTCGACGGCCTGCTCGGACTGCTTGCGCAAACCCTGTTCCTGCTCCCTGGCGGCAGCCAGTTGCGGCTCCACCTCGCTCAAGGACTGCCGCCGTTGCTCCCGGGCCGCAATCTCAAGCTTCATTTCGCTCCGCAGCTCCTGGAGCCTGGGTTCGAGTCGCTGAAGTTCCGCCTCTCGCTCCCGCCCCAGCGTCTGCTGAGTGCCGGCCGTGTCCTCCAGACTCGCTATTTCCGCCTGTAGCGCGTAATAGGCTTGGTTGGCCTCGTCAAAAGCCGCCTGTGCCGAGGTTTGCTGCTCGCGCGCGGCCAGCATGCGTGTTTCCAGGGCCCGGTATTCCGCTTCCACCTGCTCCAGTTGCGTCTCCCGCGCCCGGGCCCCGGTCTGCATTGCTTCCAGCGAGCCGTTCAGCTCGCGGATGTCGAGCGCCAGGCGTTGCGCGGTAACCCGCCTCTTCTCGCCCATGTTCTTGCGGTAACGCCCTGCCGCGGAGGCCTGGCGCTTCAACCGGCGTAGATTGCTTGCAAGTTCGGAGCGCCTCTCAGCCAGCCGTTCCAGGTTGTCGCGGGTACGGGCAATGCGCAATGTCGTCTCGCGCCGTCTCTGCCGGTACCCGGAAACGCCGGCGGCTTCCTCCAGGTAAGCGCGCAAATCATCGGCGCGTCCCTCCACCAGGAGATTGATCATGCTTTGTTCGATGATGGCGTAGCCGCCGATGCCGAGGCCGGTACCAGCGAACAACTGGGTAATGTCCTTTCGCCGGCAGCGGGAATTGTTCAGGAAATATTCGGAAATGCCGTCGCGGCGCACCGTGCGGCGAACGGTAATTTCGCTGTAGTCCGCAAACTTCGAACTGGGACCGGGCTGGGTATTGTCGAACAACAACTCGACGGTAGCGGCGCCGAGCGCCGTCCGCCTGGATGAACCATTGAAGATGACTTCCGCCATGGCGCCGCTGCGAAGCTGGCGAGCGGAGGTTTCGCCGAGTACCCAGCGAACCGCATCGATGATGTTGGACTTTCCGCAGCCGTTTGGCCCGACTACGGCGAGTGAATTCGTGGGGACTTCGATGTTGACCGGGTCCGGAAAGGACTTGAAGCCGGCCAGGCGAATCTGCTTAAGGCGCATTACCTACGGTTCTCAAAGGCCGGGCAACTAGTGTAAATTGCCTTGCCATGAACCCCATCCTGGAGACTTTTCCCAACCCGCGCACGGGCCGCAATTATACCATCCGGGTGCGCGCGCCCGAGTTCACCTGCCTGTGTCCGAAGACCGGCCAGCCGGACTTCGCCGAGCTCACGATCGACTACGTACCGGAGGCTTTGTGCGTGGAACTGAAGTCGCTAAAACTGTACCTGAACTCCTTCCGCGATCGCGGCGCGTTTCACGAGGCGGTAAGCAACGAGATACTGGATGAGCTGGTATCGCTCATGCAGCCGCGTTACATGCGTCTGCGCGGCCGCTTCAACGTTCGCGGGGGCCTGTACACCACCGTGACCGTGGAGCACCGCGCACCGGGCTGGGAGCCGGATTCGCCGTTGGAAGAATAACCCGGGAAGGACGGCGTCCCGCCCTCCACATCGCCCCGGAAGGAGGGCGTCCCGCCCTCCACATCGCCTGGGAAGGAGGGCGTCCCGCCCTCCACATCGCCCGGGAAGGAGGGCGTCCCGCCCTCCACATCGCCCGGGAAGGATCGCGTCCCGCCCTCCACATCGCCCGGGAAGGACGGCGTCTCGCCCTCCACAAGTCCTGGGAAAGAGAGCGTCCCCCCCTCCACAAGTCCTGGGAAAGAGGGCGTCCCGCCCTCCACATCGCCCGGGAAGGACGGCGTCTCGCCCTCCACAAACCCGCGTTCGAAAAAACGACGCGCCAATTCAGCCGCATGACGCTATAATTCCGCGCGCTCGCAAAACCATGAACGAACAACTCATACACGGCATTCCTCCTTATCGCCCCAAGAAGGGCGAGAGGTACATGAGTGACCCCCAGTTGGAGCACTTCCGCAAGATACTGCTTTCCTGGAAGGCCGAGTTGATGGGCGAGGTGGAGCGCACGGTGCACCACATGCGCGACGATGCGAGCAATTTCCCCGATCCCAGCGACCGGGCGACACAGGAATCGGAATTCGGCCTGGAACTGAGGACCCGTGACCGCGAGCGCAAGCTGTTGAAGAAAATCAACGCCGCGCTGGAGCGAATCAACGACGGTAGCTACGGCTATTGCGAGGAAACCGGCGAGGAGATTGGGCTGGAAAGGCTGCAGGCCCGCCCGGTGGCCACATTATCGGTCGAAGCGCAGCAACACCGCGAGCTGGCCGAGCGTCAGTACCGCGACCGCACGACCCGCTAGCCCCCTAGGAACGAGGGCGTCCCCGCCCTCCCACTGGGAACGAGGGCGTCCCGCCCTCGATAAATTTGATATTTGCCGACCATAGCGTGGGCGATAATCGCCCACGCTATGGTCGATTATCCAATTCTGCCCCGCGCGGCCTCCGCGCTGCTCAGCGCAGCACTGAGCGCTTTTCCTGTGGTCGTGTTCATGGGCGCGCGGCAAACCGGCAAAAGCACGCTGGCGCAGTGCGAACCGTTCGCGCGCCGGCGGCTCTACCTCACGCTTGATGACCTGCAAGCGCACGAACGCGCGCGACTCGCCCCTGAGGATTTCCTGCGCAGCGCGCCTCGACTCACCATTGATGAGGTGCAGCGTGAACCGCAACTGATACGTTCCATAAAGCGCGCCGTCGATGAGGACCGGCCGCGACGTGCAGGGCGATTCCTGCCTACGGGTTCCGCCAACCTGCTTCTCATGCGGCGTGTTTCCGAAAGGGGCTTATCAAGATTACTTGGCGGCGTGCGCCGTCAGCAGTTCCTGACCGTTCCGCGCCGTAACGCGCTGCCCGGCCTTGCGGCCTGTAACGCGCTGCCCTCCGGAGCGCGCTGCTCCGCAGGTATAACTGGCGTTCTTGCCAAGTAATCTTGATAAGCCCCCGTGGATTATTGGCCGACAGGCCAATAATCCAGCCTATGTCTGACACCCTTCGGGTAACTTGGGGCAGTTGATGAAAGGGGGCAGAGAAAAGGAGTTGCGCGCCCATCCCGGGCGCTTGTAATCGTGCGAAGTCCGAAGCATCGAGGACACGCGAAAGGGGACACGCACACAGGGAAGCAATTGCCGGCAAGAACGCCGCCCGAGGGAGGTTCAGCAATAGGAGGGTCGTAGATACACGAACCAACAGAAGAAAGCGGGGCGCCAAGCTGGGAGAACGAACACCAGCTTGCGAAGAAAGGGAAGCCAACAAGAAGCGGGGACATACACCAACCACAGAAGGAGTAGATCCACGGAAAGGCAGCATCAGAAGATACCAATAGCCGCTCCGCGGACGTCGATCGCAGCTGCGGGGATAGTAGGAGAAGAAACCAGAAAAACGAACGGGGGAGGTTTAGATGAGCCGAAATGGCCGGCCTGCGGCGGCGGAGAAAGGTTGACCGTATGCAACACCTGAGAATTCACCAGAGGAAAGACCTAAGAGTTAACCAGGTGAAGGGCCGTGTGGGACCCTTCGCGAGTAGGGAAGCGAGTGCATCACCGCTGCAGGAGGTTCCGCCCTCTAGCATCTAATCGCGAATGTCTTTATTTCGGTTCACTCGCTCCACGCTCCGGACTGGGGGCATTCGCGCCGTCCCGGCCGGTTTCCGTGGGCCTGGGATGAATTTGACCGGTTAGCAAGGGTGGGCGAACGGTGAACGCCCACGGCGGAAGTTTTGAAGTTGAATAAGGCCGCCGTCTGCGGAATCACGGCGGGCGGAGAGATTTCCATGCAATATATTCGGACTTGTAAATCAATTCATACGGCAGCCTTTGTTGGGCTGCCCGCCGAATGAAATAGCCCGATACACGCTTCGGTTGATCCCCGAAGCTAGGTAAATAGGTGGGATTTCTTTTCCGTATGGATTGATTTACACGGCCCGGCGCCTTTATCGCCGGACGTTGTAGCCATAATTGAAGCGGAGGGGAGATATGAAGAAAAAGTGGTTTTGGGTTGGCGTCCCGTTGGTTGCGGTGCTGGCGGTAGCCGCTTCCGTTCTTTTGCGGGACCGTTCCGCGCCTTTGCCGGAAGATGAGGGAGCCGAAGCGCCCGCGCAACAGGTTGAGGCTGTCCGCGCCGCGCCGGATACGCCCGCCTTGCCCGCTGCCCCGCCATCGCGCAGCGCCCTTGAAGCGGCTGCGGCGGCGGGTATAGCGGCTGCGGGGGCGGGCGGCGCCTACAAGACAGGGGACCTGACGACGAGCAATTTGGCGGGCGACGGACTGGGCTATCTGGATGTCCATGCCATCATCAACAACAACGACCCTTCCAGCATCGTCGCCTTTCTGCAAGCGCACAGCGACGAAACCGGCGCGGATGAATCGCTCGAAATCGAAATAGACGACATAGTCGACTACCCCACCCACACAAAGGCCATTATCAAGCAACTAATCGACGGGAAAAGACGGCCACATGGGAGCGGTTCTATCCGCTTTGATCCAGCGACCGGCGCGGTGCACAGTGCGAATACTTGGCTTGTCACTCCCGATCCGGCGCTGGCGGCCAGCGTTGTCATTCTCCAAGATGAGGCGGTCGCCATAGCGCGCGAGGCCGTTGCCTCCGCGGTTCTCCAGGAGAAGGCGGTCGCCATCGGGCGCGATGGCGACCGCCTGTACGCCCAGCCGCGCTCGCGGCCGGGCTTTGCCTTCCAAATTTCACGTGTGACCGTGAAGGAACTCCGCTACGCATTGGACCCGGAAACGAACAAAGCCCGCTTTGAGTGGCCCATATGGATTAGCGCCCGTGGCGTCGATGGCGGCCTCAGCTGGGAAGTGTTGGTGGATGCCAGCACCGGCGAAATCGTCGGCACAAACGACCTGAACATCCCAAACAGGATGCAACGCGCTTCTGCGGGATGCTCCGACCTCACTTACCGCGTTTGCGACGGTTTATTGATGTCGGATAAGGAGGACGAATGCGGCCCAGGGACTCTTCACAAAGTCAAGCCGTTGCCAGACACCGATCCGGTCGCTGCCCGGGTGATAGGCCAAGCAAAAGCCATGACCGCCAAAATCAAAGGGGTCGATTCGAGCTACATCGGCGCGGTCCGGGGGAGCGATTGCGAGGTTGAAATCGTGGTCAACGTGCCGGATGCATTGATGGGGAATGACGCCGGACAATACGACTCGGATCAAGACCGCATATTGCTTCACGAAGACGAATTCAATCCTGCGACCGCGAGGACGCGTGTTGTCGCAGACAGAGACACTGTCGCGCATGAAGTGATGCACGCACTTACAAAAACGCGATCCGGGGGCGTGGAGCACGGGCTGGTTACAGCTATCGCCGGACGTTGTAGCCATAATTGAAGCGGAGGGGAGATATGAAGAAAAAGTGGTTTTGGGTTGGCGTCCCGTTGGTTGCGGTGCTGGCGGTAGCCGCTTCCGTTCTTTTGCGGGACCGTTCCGCGCCTTTGCCGGAAGATGAGGGAGCCGAAGCGCCCGCGCAACAGGTTGAGGCTGTCCGCGCCGCGCCGGATACGCCCGCCTTGCCCGCTGCCCCGCCATCGCGCAGCGCCCTTGAAGCGGCTGCGGCGGCGGGTATAGCGGCTGCGGGGGCGGGCGGCGCCTACAAGACAGGGGACCTGACGACGAGCAATTTGGCGGGCGACGGACTGGGCTATCTGGATGTCCATGCCATCATCAACAACAACGACCCTTCGAGCATCGTCGCCTTTCTGCAAGCGCACAGCGACGAAACCGGCGCGGATGAATCGCTCGAAATCGAAATAGCCGGCATAAGCGAATACCCTACCCTCAAATCGGTCATTATCAATCAACTAATCGACGGGAAGAGGCAGCCACATGGGAGCGGTGACATCACCTTTGATCCAGCGACCGGCGCGGTGCACAGTGCGAATACTTGGCTTGTCACGCCCGATCCGGCGCTGGCGGCCAGCGTTGTCATTCTTCAGGATGAGGCGGTCGCCATCGCGCGCGCCTTCGTTACCTCCGCCGTTCTCGAGGAGAAGACGGTCGCCATCGAGAGCGATAGCGGCCGGGTCGGTGTCCGGCCGCGGTTGCGGCCCGGCTTTGCCCTCGACATTTATAGTGTGACCCCGAAGGAACTCCGCTACGCGCTGGACCCGGAAACGAACAAAACCCGCGCTGAATGGCCCGTGTGGATTAGCGCCGACCTCGGCGATTTCACTCCCGGCTTCAGCTGGGAAGTATTGGTGGACGCCAGCACCGGCGAAATCGCCGGCATCAGGAACCTGTGGCGACGCGCCGCAGGGGGATGCTCCGATCTCACTTACCGCGTATTCGACGGCAAGTCGATGACCAGCCTGGAACAGGTCCCCACCACCCTCTTGCCGGACACCGACACGTGGCCTGCTGCCGTCATAGCGTACGCGAAAGGAATGACCGCCTCCATCAACGCGGCCGATTCAGACTACATCGGCGAGGCCCGAGGGAGCGATTGCGAGGTTGAAATCGTGGTCAACGTGCCGGAGGCAGTGATGGGGGAAGCCGCTGGACATTACATCGGTGGCCATGGCCCGAATCAAGGCATAGGTCGAGATCGTATATTGCTTCCGAGCGGCGCGGGCCAATCCACTGTCGCGCATGAAGTGATGCACGCCCTTACAAAAACGCGATCCGAGGGCGTGGAGCACGGGCTGGTTGATTCCGCGGAAGCCCTGTTCATGTGCGGCGGTACAGACAAGTGGACTTATGGCAACAGCGATTTCACAGGAACACCCCCGTTCGTGTCTTCCGGCACGCACCACAGTGTTGCGCACGCCATTTACCGCATCCACGATGCGACTGACAAAAACACGGCGTTCAAGATCGTTTTGGAAACTGATCAGCGAGCGCCAATACAGTAGCAGCGCGCACGGTTCTACAGCGACAATCAAGATGAGAATTTAGCGACAAACAAGATGAGAAAGCCGAGGTCGCACGCCTTGGGAAGGAGGGCGTAGCCCGCTCCATCTTCCACCACGGGCCGAAATGGAGGACAAGGTCGAAGAGATAGTGAACGAACGGCTGAGCGATGGAGAATTCAACCAAGGCATGATCATCCGCCGGGCGGGCAGAAAGGCTGAAGAGTACAGGCTGGAAAGAGTAGAAGAGCTGGAAAAAGCCAAAGAAGAATACAACAAGCGGCTCAAGGAAGCGATGGCGCAACTAACGAATGAAGAGCGCCTGGAGATCCAAGGCCAGTACTCCGACGCTCAGAAAAAAATCCAAGCAGCTACGTCGCGGGCGATAGCGCAATCGAATTGGGAATGGATCAGAGGGGTAATCGAACGGATCATCGAGCAGCGCGACGACGATGACATGACGGTGCCGACCGCGCCCCGTTCCCCGCCCCCTTCCCCGCCAGAGAGGCGCAAGAGGTGACAGGGCCATATGAACGGCTGGCCCGTTCGCGCCGCGACAGCCGCCTGTTTCCGCCGCGGCGGCGCGGCTACAGGTATTTCGCCACGGCCCCGCGCTCGGCGGTGGCGCCGGCGCTGTAGTGGGCGACCATCCGGGCGGTTTTCCATCCGCCCGCGAGCATGGTTTCGGTAGTGGACGCGCCGCGCCGGGTTAGCTCGCTGGCGAGACCGATCCGCCCGGAGTGGGCGGTGATCCGGCCTTCGGTCCCGGCGGCTTTGGCCAGCGCCTTCACGCGATTGGCTATCTGATCCGGGCCAATACCGAGCAAGGACGCTTCGCTGCCGTGGGCTTCGGCGGCCAGTTCGAGCAAGGCGGCTGCCGCGCTGTTCTTGACTAGCCGCATATCCGCGGCGCTGCCGTCGGGGTTCCTCTTCGAGCGCCGGACGGCCACAAGCGCGCATCCTGGGGCGTCTGCGGCGGCCTGCACATCCGCCGCGGTGACGGCGGCGGCTTCGGATCGGCGCATCCCGGCGTAGAACAGCAAGCCGAGCATGGCCGCATCCCGGCGGCTGCGGATTTCCTGTCGGACGGGGCTTTCCGTTCCGCGCCCGTACGGGGCGGCCTGGCGGGCTGCGTTCAGCATTGCGCCCACGTCTTCGAGCGTGAGCGCGGCGGACTGGCCGCGGCCGCGGTCGGTGCGCTGCCGGCGGATGCGTTCGAGGGCGGCTTGGGCTTGCGTTCCTTTCGGGTTCGGCTGGCCGTTGACGCGGGCGCGGTAGGCGATGGCGGCGGCGGCCTGGGCGATGCTGGCCGGCGCTTTGCCTTCGGATTCGAGCGCGCGGAGGTACGCGGCGAGCTCGACATCGGCGACGGCCTGGGCCGGTTCCTGGCCGCGCCAGGCGTCGAAACGGGCGGCCCAAGCGGTATAGGCTTTGATGGTGTTCGCGGCGCGCGATCCGGCGACGTCGGCGCGGTATTCGGCGCTGGCCGGAGCGGGCGCCGTTCCCGAGGCGGTTGCGAGCGCGGTTGCCGGCGGTGTCATGATGGGTTCCCGTGGATCCATAGAATTTCGTATAAATAAAGGGGCTTATCAAGATTACTTGGCGGCGTGCGCCGTCAGCAGTTCCTGACCGTTCCGCGCCGTAACGCGCTGCCCGGCCTTGCGGCGTGTAACGCGCTGCCCTCCGGAGCGCGCTGCTCCGCAGGTATAACTGGCGTTCTTGCCAAGTAATCTTGATAAGCCCCTTCCGAAAGCCTCGCCGGGCGAGCCGCCTATGTGAATCTCTGGCCCATGACCCGGCGTGAGCGCACAGGTTTGGGCGCCGCGGGCATCTGGTCGAAGTTCTTCGCCCTTTCAGCGAAAGATTGGCTCGAACTCGTAGCGGCCGGGCAGGCGGCGCCGGCCGACTGGCGTCAGGAGCTTTCCCGAAGCGGGTATCCAACCCCGGCGCTGGAACTCCCTGACGATTCCGCCCGTTCAATGTGGTTCGACGGTTATGTCCGCACCTATCTGGAGCGAGATTTGCAATCCCTGGCCGCCATCGACAGCCTTATAGGCTTCACGCGGCTCATGCGCGCTGCATGCCATCGTATCGGCGGCCTGACGAATCAGACGGAGATCGGCCGCGACACGCTGATTCCCCGGGCCACCGTGCAGCGTTACCTGGACTTGCTTGAAACTTCTTTCCAACTGGTACGGCTGCCCGCCTTCGCGGTCAACCGTACCAAGCGCCTCATCAAGGGCCCCAAACTCTACTGGAGCGACCCTGCGCTCGCCTTCTGGTTGAGCGGGGAGCACGCGCCTGGCGGCGCGCATCTTGAGAATCTTGTGCTCGCGGACCTTCAGGTGTGGAGAGACGCGCAATCGCCGGCGCCCCAAATCTTTTATTGGCGCACCACCACGGGCAAGGAAGTGGATTTCGTGGTCGAGATGGGGGAAAAGCTGCTGGCGATTGAAGTGAAGGCGACAGCCGCTCCCCGGCACATCGACGGCCAAGGACTGCGGCTCTTTCGCGAAGAATATGGGAAAGCCTGCGTTGGCGGTCTGCTATTGCATGGCGGAACGGATACCTTCTGGCTGTCCGAAGGCGTTTTGTGCGCGCCCTGGTGGCGAGTGATGTAAAGGGCGGCGCCGGGTGGCCTCCCGCATTTCCGGGTCGTCGATGACGATGAAATCCCATCACTGGCTGTTCGCGCCCGGTCGAGTCGATCCTACGCCAGCCCCACGGCTTGCATGTTATCGGGCTCGGATAGGACTTTGCGCCAACCGCTATACTCAGCACACCGAAGGGACAAACCATAAGGAAAACGAATACGGAATACACAGCCGTCATCAAACGGAGTGGTGAATGGTGGATTGGCTGGATTGAGGAAATTCCTGGTGTGAACTGCCAGGAACGCACGCGTGGGGAGTTGCGCCAAAGCCTTGCTGAAACGCTTTCGGAGGCGCTCGAATTCAATCGTCAAGACGCCCTGGCTGCCGCGGGTGATAACTATCTTGAGGAGAAGGTTGTTATTGCATGAAGCGAACTGACCTGCTAAGCACATTCGGCGGCAGGGTTGCGCAATAACCCCTGAAGGCAGGCGTCACTCATGGTGGCGGGACAGTCGAGGCGAGCGTCGATCCGCCATTCCTCTGCACAGGGAAATCGATAATTTCCTGGCGAAGTAGATTTGCAAGGACCTCGGAATAGAGCCGCTCAGGTAATTTCCGAGTCCGCTTGGCATTTGTGCGCGCCCTGGTAACGAGTGATGTAAAGAGCGGCACGTAGCGATCATCTCGCGCCACGGGTAGACAAGACCTTATTCGGCTCAATATTATTGCTATCGAAGCAATTTTATGAGCCGAATAGCGATATCATTCGTGCCATCCAGCCAAAATCTGGCCGAAGCCACCCACTATGCCGTACATCTGGGAATCGAGAGACTGGCCCCACTTCCGCTGGGATGCAGCGGACGTTTACCCGAATTGCTACCGGTACGCCCTGAACGCCGGCCATCTCGCCCGTGAAATAACCCCGCTTTCGGAACAGGAACGCGAGGACGCCGTCATCGCCCTGATGGTCGCCGAAGCGCAAAAGACATCAAGTATCGAAGGCGAAAGCGTCAGCGCACGAGCGGTTCGCGCCGCCATACACAAGCTGCTGGGGCGGACCGCCACGGAGAACCGGCAAAACGCGCGCGCCCGCGGGATCGCCCGGCTGATGGTCGCCGCGCGGCAGCACTTTTCAGCAGCGCTGAATGCCGGCAGCCTGTGTGATTGGCACAAACAGTTCCTGGGCGACTTGCAGGAGGGCGCTGGGCGTTGGCGCCGCCAGCCCGTTTGGATCGTTTCCGGTCCCGCCAGGGACAAAAGGGTGGATTACGAAGGGCCGCCCGCAACGCGGGTCGCGGAAGAAATGGCCCGCTTCATCGAGTGGTTCAACGCCAGCGAATCGCTGCCCGGCCCGGTGCGCGCCGGCGTGGCGCATCTGTATTTCGAGTGCATCCATCCGTTTGAAGATGGCAACGGGCGAATGGGACGCGCGATCGCGGAAATCGCGCTGTCGCAAGAAATGGGCAGCGGCGTTCTGCTCAGTCTGTCGAGCGTGATTGAACAGCGCCGCCAAGAATATTACGCGGCGCTCAAGCTAGCCAGCTCTTGCGCAAGCACGGACATCACCGGCTGGCTTGAATGGTGGACGCAGTGCGTCCTGGACGCGCAGATCGAGGCACGAAATCAGTTCCGTTGCCTGGTCAGGAGAAAACAATTCTGGAGCGCCTTTCGCGAACAAGTCAATAGCCGCCAGGAGAAAGTCCTGACCCACATGCTCCATGAGGGATCCGCAGGCGGCGAGGCGCGCATGAGCGCGAACATGAGCGCGAAAGAGTACCGGCGGCTTACCGGATGCTCCAAACCTACGGCCACGCGCGATCTGACCGCTCTTGTGCGAATCGGAGCCCTTAAGCGGCTGCCCGGCGGCGGCCGCAGCACCCGCTACGCCGTCCAGCTGCCGCCGCTCTAATGCCTCTTGTTTGCACCCTGAATTCACCTTGACAGAATGCGCGCCGCGATGGTAATACTGTGCGGCCACGATGGTATTACCGGGAGGCGTCATGGCCACGGTTTCGCTGAAATTGCCCGATCCGCTTGCCTTGCAACTGGCCCGGACGGCCAAGCGCCGAAACATGAGCAAATCCGCCCTGATTCGGGATGCACTGCAAGCCTACCTGTCCGGAAAGGAGAACCATCCACACGAGTCGGCCCTGTCGCTTGCCCGCGATGTTCAGGGAATGCTTGCGGGCCCGGAAGATCTCTCGACCAATAAGAACTACCTGCAGAATTTCGGTAGTTGAGCCTGATTCTCGACACGGGGCCTCTCGTGGCGTTGCTGAATCGCCACGATAAATTTCACGGCTGGGCCGCGGAACAGTGGTCGCGCGCCGCTCCGCCGCTGTTGACCTGTGAAGCGGTTATCGCTGAAGCCTGCTTTCTTGTGAAGCCGTTCGCCGGCGGCCAGAAGGCCGTCCTTGATCTGCTAACGCGAGGCATTCTCGATTCGTCGTTTCAATTGGCCGCTGAATCGAAAGCGATCTCCCGGCTGCTACACAGGTACCGTGACGTGCCTATGTCCCTTGCCGACGCCTGTCTGGTCCGGATGGCGGAATTGCACGCCGACGACGTAGTTCTGACGCTTGATAGCGACTTCAGGATCTACCGTAAGAACGGCCGCCAGGTCATTCCGGCCATAACTCCGGGCCGGAGCGCCACCTATTCCTGAGTGCTAGACTCTGGGATCTTCCGTTGAGTTCTGGATGGTCGTTGTCTTAGCACCACCTATTCCTGAGTGCTAGACTTTCGTGCTACCCAACCTGGAAGCCGCGCGCGTTGTCTTAGCACCACCTATTCCTGAGTGCTAGACTAACCCCGCCCGCCTCAACACCGGCTCAAGCGTTGTCTTAGCACCACCTATTCCTGAGTGCTAGACTGTACGGGGGTACTAGGGTAGGGCCGTACGGGTTGTCTTAGCACCACCTATTCCTGAGTGCTAGACTCCGGCAGATGCAGTTGAGCAAGCGATTGCGGTTGTCTTAGCACCACCTATTCCTGAGTGCTAGACTCATACCGTCCTTCTCCCACACGCGCAACGAGTTGTCTTAGCACCACCTATTCCTGAGTGCTAGACTCTCAACCTGACCGGCTGCACGGGCCTGACCGGTTGTCTTAGCACCACCTATTCCTGAGTGCTAGACTCTGTGGGAGTTGACCGATGCCTTCGCCACCGTTGTCTTAGCACCACCTATTCCTGAGTGCTAGACTATGGATCCTGAGCAGGGAGTGATCGTCTATGTTGTCTTAGCACCACCTATTCCTGAGTGCTAGACTGTTAGCCGTGAACGCATAATCTTCCAGGTCGTTGTCTTAGCACCACCTATTCCTGAGTGCTAGACTACCAACGCGAGATACGGTTGATTTGAAAGGGAAATTGCTTGGTTCCCAAGGAAAGGAATCGACTAGAACAAGTGGTATTGCTTGGCCGTGCCATTGGTTTTTCTCCGCTTACGAGCGTAGTAACGCCGCATGTTCGAGAATTGCTTATCTGTAATACACAGCACGTCAACCTTGCCGCCCGGTGGCAACAGGGGTTGGATTTTGTGACTGACAGCGGTCGCCTTCTCGCCTGAAGGACAGTATTTGAGGTACACCGAAAACAGAGGTGGACCCCATTCGTTGCACAACTTGGCAGCAAAAATAAGGTGTAGTCGGGTTGTTGTAGATGAATGCTGCCGATGATACGCGCGAGCTCGGATATCCGCACTCGGCGCTGCCGCGCTGATTTCCTTTGTGCCAGTTGAACCGAGCCGTTAACGGTGGTCCTGAACCCGCGGGCCGCCGGTCATTGATGGGCGGAAGCGTGCTTGCGGCCCTGCCGAACCTCATCGCTGTGGCTTGCGGGTTTTTCACGCGGCTTGCCTCAGCAGCGGCTGCATGTAGGCTTCAAAGGGGGTCCGCCCACCTAAGCTCGAATGAGGACGCTCGCGGTTGTAGTAGGCGATCCACCGGCCAATCTGAGCGGTGGCGTCGCGCATGGAGTCAAACGCGTTCAAATACACGCACTCCTGCTTGAGCGATCGCCACAATCTCTCGATAAACACATTGTCCAGCCACCGGCCTTGGCCATCCATGGAAATCCGAATGCCCGCGGCCTTCAAAGCTTCGGTCCAATCCCGGCTGGTGAACTGGCTGCCCTGGTCGGTGTTGAAGATCTCCGGGGCGCTGTGGCGGTCCAGGGCGTCCTGCAAGGCTTCCAGGCAAAAGTCCGCGTCCTGGGTGGTGGACAGTTGCCACGTCAACACGCACCGCGAATGCCAGTCCATAACCGCCACCAGATACAAAAACCCCCGCGCCATCGGGATGTAGGTCACATCCGCACACCAGACCTGGCCGGGCCGCTCAATGCTCAACTCCCGCAGCAGGTACGGATACACCGGGTGCGCCGGCGCGCGCCGGGAGGTGTTCGGACCCGGCGCCAAGGATCGCAAACCCATCACACGCATCCCCCGGCGTACCCGTTTGCGGCCCACGCAATACCCCATCCGCCGCAAGACGCGAACCATCTGACGCGAGCCATACCAGGGCGTACGCAGATACTGCTCGTCCATACGGCGCATCAACTCCAGATTGAAATCCGACTCGCCTTGGGGCGTGTAATACACGCTCCTGCGGCTGACGCCCAACAGAACGCTCTGACGCGACACGCCCAACGCCAGGGACGCCCGATCCACCATCTTTCGCCTTCGACCGACGCTCATCGATCGAAGGCCCTGGATAAAAAATCCCGCTCCACCACCAACTCGCCGATCTTCGCCTGCAACGTCTTGATCTCCGCGTTCTGATCCACCGGCCTCAAGCGCCCGGAAACAAAGCTCGCCTTGACCCCGTCCATTGCCTGACGCTTCCACTTCGAGATCATGTTCGGGTGAATCCCATAGCGGCTCGATAACTCCGCTATCGTGCCGTCCCCTCGGATCGCCGCCAGCGCTACGCGCGCCTTGAAGCTCGATGAATACTGCTTTCGTTTCGTCATGCCGATAGGCTCCTTTCGCCAATCGACTACACCTTAGAACATTGTGCAAATTTTGGGGTCCACTTCTAACTGCGACATCTCGAATCCGAGGTTAAGAAGACTGTTTCGGAATCCGGTTGCCTGTCTGCGTTCCGTCTTGGTGCCAACCGGCAAATCGAACATCACGAATAGCCACATGATGCGATACGGACTCAGACCAATACTACTCATGGTAGCGAATGCAACGGCGCGGGCAAAGGTGGTAACAGGTCCTCCATTGGCCCTCCTTGGCAGTATCGAGAAAAAGCTCGGCACATTCTGACTGCGACTAGCGACAGAGGGGAAAAACCTTCGGCCATAGGCAAAGCGAGCGTAGGCAAGGATGCCAGCCGGGCTTTGCCCTCGGACGTGAGTTTGTCCGCATAAGTTTCGCTTGCCTGCCATACGATCATGTCGGCAACCGGGCGGAAAGGTTCAACGAGGTCATCAACCAGATTCAAGGGGTTTTGCGGGTTCCTATGGTGCACGCTAAAGCTCGGATGCAAGCCGGCGCCAATAACACCGCGAGCAATGCATGCTCGCAACACCGTATAACTGTAATTCAATGCGCCGTTCAAGCCGGTCGCTCCGCGATTACGCCGAAACTCGTTGCCAAAAAGCCGCGGCCAATAGGCGCGCGCGGCCTGCGCTTCAAGGTTGTCCGGATCGCCCGACCTCACTTTCCGTGCCATACGGAGCAGATCCCGATTGGCCTGTCCAGCCCGGCTCAGTACCTCCGCTTGATTGTTGATTTTTGCGCGCACGATACTCTGCCATATGCGTTTTCGACGAGGCTGAGACAGCGTCGTTTGAGCCTGCATCACCTGAAATTGCCTGACTGCCCCCTGCACCGGCAAGGTCCAACTGCTCGGCAGGTAGTTCTTTCCGCATACCACCAACGGGATGTTGCGCTGGGCCAATTGATCCAGCAATTCGCTGGAAACGGCGCAACCGGGCACGGAAACCAACACTACTCCTATGTCGTCCAGCGGCACTTGGCCGATTTTCTCTCCACCGCCGTGAACCTGTAGGAAACCTCTCGACTTCTTCAGCCAATGTCCCGGGTCGGTAATCTCAATGATCTGGCCAACCATCGCGCACCACGGTCATGCTATCCGGCGACGAGGACGGCGGCGTTCATGGCTCACCTTTCCAATGGGGCTGATATGCACTTTTCTGGCATTGCGTTCTTTGAGCGGATTAGGAGAAATAAGCAGGTACTTAAAGGGATCTTCCTTGCTTCTATTTCTGCTGTCCACATTGGCCTCATGAAGCTCCGCGAATGACATTCGACCGCTTTGACTAACCACTTGCAATCGGAACAGCCTTCTTTCGCCTCCAACGCCCTGCCCCATTTCCAAGCAATCATTGATCTGCAATCGCATGATCATCTTCGCCGCGGGGTGGGGTTTGTGTGTTTCCCCCGGTTTGAAGCCCTTCTGGTTAGCTTCAAAACGGGAAATCACCACGCCCTCCCACTTGCCATCTTTTTCGTGGCCCGGCGGAAAAGCATAAATCTCTATGCCCCAGTTGCTGTCTCCCTTATATGCCTTGTAGAGCGTTCCCTCCGCATCTTGAATCGGAATAACCGATAAGGTTTCGGTCTGTCGGAGTCGGCGAATACCCTTGTGTCGCGCCAAGTCCTGCACTGCCTTCGCACCCGATCCTACGCTGCCGGCTTCCGCCATTTCAAATGCGTTTCTAAATTCATGCCTCAGCCGAGGATCTCTGATGGACTCAATATCCTTTAGCGTCTGGAAGGCCTCGATTCCTTTTCGAGTTACAACTTGGTACATGCCGTCTTTTCCTGACTCTTCGATAAGCCCATAGGCCGTTTCGTTATGCAGTTGTCCATCAGTGGTTCTTCGAACAGACCCATCAAGAGTTCTCTGATGTAATTTCTTCCGTTTGACCTTGTGAGAAACAACAATGTTCCGAACGATTTCGGCCACTTCCTTGCGAAACTCGTCCCACGGATCAATCGCGCTGTTGCGATCGTTGGTGGGCGGGAATAGCCCGTTGAGTGGCAGGCTGCCAATTTTCTCCATTTCTTCAAATTCCCGCGCCTTTACCGTAACCTTATGCAACATGCTCCGGGTAGTCATGCCTACGACGATAGCGTCTATGGCATGATGGCGGTGGTCATCGCGGTTTTTCCGTTTATAACTCTCTTGGCATTCATGCAGAAGGCTATTCAGCCCCCAATGATGGCGCAAGAGACTAGTTAAGCGACCCGTCAGAACGTCAATTCTGTCTATCAGGCAGATACTCTCCAGATACTCGCGACTCAAGCGGCCAATATAACGAGTGTCGTTCAGATGCCGACTTGTGAATTCAGCACCTTCGCCTTGCTGCCAGATTTCCAAGGCGTCCGGTTGAAACCGCCAACGCTTGGAGGCGGGAAGATGTTCGGCGCGGGCCACAATCTGGTCCCATTCATAATTTCCAGGGCTGTCGCCAAAGGCTTCATACGGCGTACGGTTTTCTTTATCCCTATTGGCCCGGCGGGTGCAGATCACCTTGTTGGCGGGGCCGTCGTCCCGTGACTTACTGAAAGGAATGAGGTGTTCGACCTCAGTGCTTGCGCTAACAAGGTCGGCGATACCAATCTTGTCACCTGAGAAGGGGCAGCAGCGTCCATTAGGGTCGACACTCAATTCTTCCCACAGACGCAAGCGGAGGCGATTATCCCTATTAAGTTTCTGGCCATGCTCACGCAATATGCCATCGTATCGTTCGTTCCGTTTCTGGTTATCCCGCTGTTCCTTCTCAATTCTCTTGCGCTGTTCAGCTCCTGCCGGCAACTCCCGACCCAATTCTATGGCGATAGAGTTCGGGTGCCCAAAGCAACCGATCAACTCATTGACCACTAGCCGAATCTGATTCAACGCGATGTGCACCGTAGGGTTGGTTACCCCGCCCCAGCGGGTCTTATCGTCATCCTCCTCATTTGCTGTTCCGGATATGATGTGCCGTCCATCACGAAACGCCTCACCGTAATAGGGCAGCTTGTCCAGCAGTTGATATTTTCCGTCATCGCCTGTGCTGCGAAACGGGTCGACGAATTCAGAAACTTCCAAGGCCACCGCCGTAGCCGCTTCGCTTTGCAGCGGAAGTGAAATCTCTCCAGTTTCCTGATTGACAATCCCATCGCGCATCTTTTCCAGCATCAGCCGTGCAGCCTTGCAGGATATGTGCGCTGTATCGTCTTTTAGTGGCGCATTGAGGCAGTTTTCCGACACAAAATTAGAGAGTGCGAAACGCTCCATAAGATACTGACGGACTTCGTCGTCATCTTTGTTCCCATCCCGCGGACTTGGATTGCCGCCTCCTTCCAACTGTTTTCGAACACGATCCTGTTGTTTGGGTGTTCCATTCAGGATGATGTCAACAAACTCATCCTGCTTTTCGAGCGGCCAGTCGTGCCAATCTGCGCCGACACGATCTTCATGCTGCATGATGTTGCTGGTCCGATTACCCTCGAACCCCTTACGCTTTGGCGTCTCGAAATTAAAACTGAAATCGCCCTCTGCGTAGTTAAGTCTTTTGAGTTCCTTCTTCAGTCTGCCAAAAGTGACCTGACCGGATTTTGTAGCAACTCCTTCCAGCAAATTAACGATAGCTTCACGGGCATCGGAATACTCCCGCACCTTGTTGCTCTTGTAACCATCCCACCATTCCAGGCTGTTGACTTCCTGATAGATTCGATAACGCTGAAAGCTGGGCATAGCCCGGAGAGTTCGATCTTCAGCCGGCAGGTACGTGCATCTTCCTCGTCTCTGCGGCTTCAGGGGACGCTGGAAAAAAATCGCCCGATGAATGCGCTTTCTTGCATTCTCGGTCATTATTTTGCTGTGATACCCAGACTGAGCATGCCAAATCTTTTCGAACTCGTCTTCGTAAAGCTCCCGAGTTGGGTATACGTCGTAGAGCCTGCCGTCATTGCTTGCCCCCGGACGGGATCGGGTCGGCTGACGCTGACGATGACGTCGATAGAGGAATGCCCCGTAGGTCAGCCCCCGCTCATCCCCCAGTTTCTTAATCGCCAGTTTCCGTGCCTTGGCTTCTTGTCGGCGGACCTTCTTCTTTTCTTCCCTCGACAATTTCTTGTATTTCTCCGGCGCCATTTCCGGTCCAATCAATCCCATTTGCTGCAATAACAAACGGGCGGAACGAGACACCATTCCGCCAGTCGATTCTTCGCTACGATCTTTGCGATTACTCTTGAACCCACGGCGCTGATTGAGATGAAACAAGGCGCGACCAACCTCATACGGCTTCAGCCGTTCCGTCAAGGCTCGCGCGCGTACGCTCAGCGGGTTCAGCTCTTGCAATTCCCTGCGTTCTTCTTTCGATTTCGGGAACAATCCCGCTTGAGTCAATTCAAGAAGTACGAATTTCTGCCTTTGCTTGAATCGGTCTCGCCGACGGCGCTGCGCGCGTTTGGTTCGGCGTGTTGCCGCGAGGGTGGCTTTGCTCTTGCTGTCCCGTCCCTCAGCAAATATGCGCGACCCTGCAGCGGCAATTGCACAGGGAACCCCGCTTTCATCCAACTCCAAGACACTCCAGCCAAGCGAATTGGTTCCCACATCCAAACCAAAGCGATATCTCTTCATGCGCGGCAGTCTACCCGGAAAAGGAAATTGGACGGGCGCAGGGTACTTACCGAGCCCAGCCCTACCCCCATTGACACGCTTCCCGCTCGCTCCAAAAAGGAAAGGGCGACCCGCAGGTCGCCCCCCAATGTTGTGAATTCTCACTTGTTAATCTAAGCCGAAGCAAGAACCACCTATTCCTGAGTGATTATTGGTAATTATACCCGATCTCTGCGCGAGTTCAGTTATCTGCCCGTGCCAAGACCACGGCCGGCGGCAAAAATGAGTTTCGAGGGCGGGACGCCCTCCTTCCCAGGGGTGTCGCGCTCGGTGGAGGGCGGGACGCCCTCCTTCCCAGGGGCGGGACGCCCTCGCTCCCAGCTAAGCTTTGACGCGGCGGCGGCGGCGTGGCCGGCGTGGTCCAGTGTCGTCTCTGTCCCGATCCCGATCCCGGTCCCGATCCCGGCCCCCGCCGGCGCCGTCCCCTTCAAGCCCGCGCATGGTGAGGCGAATCCGCCCGCGCCCGTCCACTTCCATGACCCTTACGCTGACGCTATCGCCCACCTTCACCACGTCGCTGGTGCGCTCGACGCGCCGGTCAGACATCTGGGATATGTGCACCAGGCCGTCGGTGCCCGGAAGCACGGTAACGAAGGCGCCGTAGTCCATTACGCTGGACACCGAGCCCTCGTAGACCTTGCCGACTTCGATTTCCTGCACCCGGCTGCGGGGAGGAGGTGACGAAGCGGTATCTTCATCCGTACCGTCAAGATTGCGCATGCTGAGGCGAATGCGGCCCTGGCGGTCCACTTCCAGTACCTTCACGCGAACTGCGTCGCCTTCCGACAGCCGGTCGCTGACCCGCTCCACGCGTTCGTCGGAAATCTGCGAAATGTGCACCAGGCCGTCCTTGCCCGGAACAATCGTGACAAAGGCGCCGAAGTCCATCAGCCTGGCCACCTTGCCGTCATAGACTGTCCCAACTTCCACGTCGGAAACGATCATCTCGACCCGCCTGCGCGCCTCCCTGCCGGATTCGCCGTCGACGGATGCGATCTTCACCGTGCCGTCGTCGTCGATGTTGATCTCGGCCCCGGTCTCCTCGGTAATCGACCGGATAACCGCGCCGCCCTTCCCGATCACGTCGCCGATCTTCTCGCGGTCGATCTGCATGGTGAATATGGATGGCGCCCAGTCGGAAATATCCTCCCTGGACGTGGCGATAACCTCGTTCATGGCGGACAAGATGTGCAACCGCGCCACGCGCGCCTGCTCCAGCGCCTCGGCCATGATTTCCCGGGTAATTCCGTCAATCTTGATATCCATCTGCAATGCGCTGATGCCGCCTTCGGCGCCGGCCACCTTGAAGTCCATGTCGCCCAGATGATCCTCGTCTCCCAGGATGTCGGTCAGCACCGCGTAACGGTCATCTTCCTTGACCAGGCCCATGGCGATACCTGCCACCGGGGCCTTCAATTTCACTCCGGCGTCCATCAGCGCAAGGCTTGAGCCGCACACGCTGGCCATGGAGCTTGAACCGTTCGACTCGGTGATCTCCGAAACCAAACGGAGCACGTACGGGTATTCCTCCATATTGGGCAGCACAGCGGATATGCCACGCCGGGCGAGACGTCCATGGCCGATTTCGCGTCGCTTGGGCCCGGTCATGAAACCGGTCTCGCCAACCGAATACGGCGGGAAGTTGTAGTGCAGCATGAAGCGGTCGCGGCTGGTACCGTCAAGAGCCTCTACGATCTGCGCATCGCGGTCGGTCCCCAGGGTGGCAGTCACCAGCGCCTGGGTTTCACCGCGGGTGAACAGCGCCGACCCGTGGGTGCGCGGGAGCACCCCTACTTCAATGTCGAGGGCGCGCACGGTGACATTGTCGCGTCCGTCGATGCGCGGATCGCCGGCCAGCACGCGCTGGCGCACGATGTTCTTTTCCAGACTCTTCAACCCGCTCGAGATTTCCTGCATCTGAGAGGCCGTCGCGTCCTCCGGCGCCAATTCCTCGGTCACACGTAGGCGGATTTCCGCCAGACGCTCGGTGCGCTGGACTTTCTCGGTAATGCTATAGGCTTCCGCCAGATCTTTTTCGGCAACACCGGCGAGCTGAGCGGCAAGCTCATCGTTGGCCGGCTCGGACTGCCAGTCCCATGCGGGCTTGCCGGCCTCGGCAACGAGTTCCTTGATGGCCTCAATCGCCGCTTGCATCTGTTCGTGCCCGAAGAGCACCGCATTGAGCATGGTGTCCTCCCCCAGCAGGTCCGCTTCCGATTCCACCATCAGCACCGCACTCTCGGTTCCGGCAACCACCAGGTTCAGCCCTGAAGACGCCAACTCCGTGGCGGTGGGATTGACGACGAATTCCTCATCAACCCTTCCGACCCTGGCCGCTCCCATGGGTCCCGCGCAAGGCAGGCCCGACAAGGCTACCGCGGCGAATGCGCCCAGCATCGCCGGAATGTCGGGATCGACTTCCTGGTTGGTGGACAACACCGTGGCGATAACCTGAACATCGTGGAAAAACCCCTTGGGGAACATCGGCCTCAAAGGCCGGTCGATCAGGCGGCAGGTCAGCGTTTCCTTTTCCGTAGGACGGCCTTCGCGACGGAAGAATCCTCCGGGGATGCGGCCTGCGGCATAGGTCTTTTCCTGGTAATTCACAGTCAGCGGCAAAAAGCCGCGACTGGGGTCGGCGTGCCTGGCGCCGACCGCGGTTACGAGCACCACGGTCTCCGACATGCTCACCACAACAGCGCCATCTGCCTGGCGCGCCATTTTTCCTGTTTCCAACGTAACCGTATGGCTGCCGTACTGGAATTCTTTCTTTACGATAGACACTGCTACCTCTCTTGCATTGGTTTCGACGCACGCCTTACGCGCACGCCATCCTTATAACTCCACGAGCGGAGTCGTGTGGGCAATCATTCCCCGCCGGCTCAGCGTCGCAGGCCGAGGCGGGAAATCAGCTTGGCATAACGCTCCTGATCCTTGTTGCGAAGATACTTGAGCAGCCGGCGACGGCGATTGACCATGCGCAGTAAGCCGCTACGTGAATGATGATCCTGTTTGTGCACTTTGAAATGGCCGGACAGCGCATTGATGCGCCCCGACAATAGCGCAACCTGCACTTCGGCGGACCCTGTGTCCGTTGAACCGCGCTGATAGTCCTGCACGGTCGCGCTGATTTCACTTGTCGTAAGTGGCATGCCTTGATTCTTCAGCCCTTGTACAAGCGGTGTATTGTACTCTGCTTTGGCCTGCGACACGGTTTGACGGCACAACTCCTTGTACTCCTGTTCCAGACCTCTGCAGCGCACAAAAACGCCCTCGAATCAGCGGTTTCTCAGCTGCGCGTCCCATCCGCCTGAGGCCTTAGCAACCGCCGCGGCGCCACCTGGCCATCCAGGGTCGCCTCGCCGATGCCGATAAAACCCTGGGCGTGAGCGTACAGGCGCACCGGACCCGGCCGCGTGCCGCGTGCCGCAGCCACGGGATTGCCACGCTGAATATAGAAACTCTCGCTGGCCGTAAGCCGCACGGCCGGAAGCGCGGATACGGCGGTGTCGGCCGGCAGCAAAATAGCATCCAGCGCCGAATACCCTTCGCAGGAGGCAGCATCCAGCTTTTCCATGCTCACCATGCCGGACTCTTCAAAGGGCGTGACAGCCAGCCGCCTCAGAGCGCTCACGTGAGCGAGTGAGCCCACCGCCTCGGCCAGGTCTTCAATCAGTGTGCGGATATACACGCCGCCGCCACAGGACACCAGGAAAACCGCGGTTGGCGGCGAGTATTCCGCCAGCTGAAGCCGGCGTATAACGATCCGGCGCGGCGCCCGTTCCACGGTCTTGCCGGCCCGCGCCAATTCGTACAGACGCTTGCCCTTGTGCTTGAGCGCCGAGTACATGGGAGGAACCTGCTCGATTTCACCGGTAAAGCGATCCAGTACGGCTTCCAGCCGCTTTCTGGGCGCCATCGTGACGGTGGATTCGCCCACCGGCCGGCCGGCAGCATCCCCAGTGTCCGTCTTGGTCCCGAACTGCGCGGTAACCCGATACCGCTTGTCCGCCTTTAGCAGATAAGCGGACAACTTGGTTGCTTCGCCCAGGCACAGCGGCAGCATTCCGGTGGCGATCGGATCCAGACTGCCTGTATGGCCCGCCTTTCGCGCCGAAAACAGGCGCTTGACCCGCTGCAGTGCAGCGTTGGACGTCAAACCCGGCGGCTTGTCCAGCAGCAGCAGCCCGGTAACGTCACGCTTGGTCCGCCCTGTACTCACTTTCGAGCGAGCTCGTCCTTGCGCACGGCATCCTCGATGAGTCCGGTCAGGGCATCGCCCTTCGCCTGAACATCGTCCAGCACGAACCGCAGCTCAGGCTGGCGGCGGATACGGAACGACTCGCCCAGACGCTTGCGCATGTAACCGCGGGCAGCGCGAAGGGAAGCAGCCGTGATTTCGGCGCCTGCGGGCCCGGGCACATACCAAACACGGCAAACGCTCAAATCTCCGGAAAACGCAACATGGGTGAACTGCACGCCCTGCAGCCGAGGATCGCGAAGCTCCGAATGATTCATGGTCGCGAACACCCGCAGAGCACGAGCGGACAGCCTTTGCGCGCGTGTAAATTCCCGGGGCACGAGATTCAGGCGTTGTCTCGCCGTGAAGATACCGGATAGCCGCCGCGAACCGGCGTCCCGCTTCCACAGGGGATCAGACCCTGGCCTCCTCCACGCTCTCGAAGCACTCGATGATGTCGCCGGCACGCACGTCCTTGTAATTGCGCACGCCGATACCGCATTCGGTACCTGAGCGCACCTGCTCCACGTCGTCCTTGAATCGCCGCAGAGATTCGAGTTCGCCTTCGTAAATCACCACGCTGTCGCGCAGCACGCGGATCGGATTGTTGCGCTTGACCTGCCCGTCGGTGACCAGGCAGCCGGCAATATCTCCGAACTTCGGTGAATGGAACACCTCGCGTACTTCGGCATTGCCCACGATCGACTCGCGCATCACCGGCGCCAGGCGCCCCTTGATGACTTCCTGTACGTCGTCCAGCACTTCATAGATCACGCTGTAGTACCGGACTTCCACGCCGGTGGCCTTGCGCGCCTGTTGTCCACCGGGATCCAGGCGTACGTTGAAGCCGATGACCGAGGCTGTGGAAGTCGCCGCCAGATTGATGTCCGACTCGGTGATGCCGCCGACCCCGGAAGAAATCAGGTCAACCTCTACTTCCTCGTGACTCAAGCGCATGAGAGCGTCGCACAAGGCCTCCACGCTGCCGCGGACATCCGCTTTGACCAGCAGCCGGACGGTCTGCGCTTCGTCGCCGGCAGGAAAGGCGCCGGAGAATCCCGGCTGTCCCTTTTTCTGCGCCAACTGCTGTTCGCGGGCAGTCCGGGCCCGGAAATCCGCCAGCTCACGGGCAAATCGTTCCGCAGGAAAAACCAGCGCGTCCTGTCCTGCCTCCGGCGCGCCGGAAAGCCCCTGAACGGCCACCGGCGCCGACGGCGTTGCGTGATCAATCTGCTTGCCCAGCTCGTTGCGCAAGGACTGGACGCGCCCGTACTCCGATCCGGCCAACAGGATGTCGCCCTTGCGCAATCGTCCTTCAGTAACCAGCAGAGTGGTTACCGGTCCGCGGCCAGTCTCAATAGTCGATTCGATCACTGCGCCGCGCGCGCCTCCCTTGCGCGCCACCTTGAGTTCCAGAAGGTCCGCCTGCAGGAGCACTTTCTCAAGCAAATCATCAATGCCCTGGCCGGTGAGGGCGGATATGTCCGAGACTTGCGTTTCGCCGCCGTATTCTTCCGGCGCCAGGCCCAGCACGTTGAGCTGATTGCGCACCTGGGTGGGGTCCGCGTCTTCCCGGTCAATCTTGTTGATGGCCACGACGATGGGAACTTCAGCCGCCTGGGCGTGTTTGATCGCCTCTTCCGTCTGCGGCTTGACTCCGTCGTCGGCGGCAATCACGAGGATCACGATATCGGTCAGGCGGGCGCCCCTTGCGCGCATCGCCGTGAATGCCGCATGGCCCGGAGTATCCAGGAAAGTAATTGCGCCTGCGTCGGTGCGAACGCGGTAGGCGCCGATATGCTGAGTGATGCCACCCGCTTCGTTCGCGGCGACGCTGCTCTTGCGCAGGTAATCCAGCAGCGAGGTCTTGCCGTGATCGACATGGCCCATGATGGTCACCACGGGATCGCGGGCTTCAGGCTCGCCTGCCGTCGCCACCGCCTTTTCAAGCAGCGCGGTCTCCTCGTTGGTCTCGGCCTGCGCCACGGCCTCGTGTCCCATGGCCTCCACGATAATCATGGCCGTGGTCTGATCCAGGGTATCGTTAATGCCCGCCATCATGCCTTCCTGCATGAGTTTGGCGATGACCTTCTCGGCGCCCACCGCCATCTGGCGAGCGAGTTCGGATACCGTTATGGATTCCGGCACTTCTACCGTATGAACAACCGGCGATGCCGGCCGGACGAAAGCATTTACGTTCTCGACTTTGGCGGTTGCATGCCGGCTGGTCTTGCGGCGGCGCGTGCGCCGCGGGCGAACGTTGGCGGCAACGTGCAGTTCTTCTCTCGGCGCCGCCTTTCTTGCACGCGCGGTCTTGGGCGCCCTGGTCTGCTTGCGGGCCGCTTCCTCGCGCGCCCGGGCCGCCTGTGCCGCATCGACGCGGCGCTGCTCTTCGGCCTGACGCTCGGCCTGCTCCCGGTCCAGTCGCGCCTGCTCCTGGGCCTTCTCGTCCTCGGCCTCCTGCTCGGCCAGGTGCTTGGCCTCCACTTTGGCCTGCTGCTGCACCTTGCGGGCTTCCTCGCGCTCGGCTTCTTCCTGTTCCTTGCGCTCCTGAACTTCGGCCTGCTTGCGCTCCTGTTCCTGCTGCTCGGCCTCCTTTGCCTCCTGGGATTCCTGTTCCTGACGCTTCGCCTCTTCTTCCTGTCGCCGCGCCAGGGCCTCGCGCTCCAGCGCAGCACGATTCACGAACTTGCGCTTGCGCCGGAAATCAACCTGAACCGCCCGGCGCCGCCCCTGGTCAACCTGTACAACCTCCACCGATTCGCGGCGGGTAATGCTGATTTCGCGCGGCATCGCCGAGTCCTTGGAATCACCGCTTGCGTGCCCGTGGCGGTCACGCAAGAACGCCAGCAATTCCTCTCTGGCTACATCCGGCACCGGCTGGCTGGCATCGTCAAAGCTGTGACCGGCCCGCTCAAGCTGATCCATAAGGTGCTCTACGGGCACCTTCAGGTTCTCGGCCAGTTTGGCTACGGTCAGCTCAGTCATGCTCGGCCTGGGCGCCCTCCTGCTCGGCAAACCACGGCGCACGCGCCGCCATGATCAATTCTCCGGCAGTGCCCTCGCTCAGTTCCTCGATATGTTCCGCCAGGTAGTCGGCTTCCTCCCAGGCCAGGTCCTCTCGGGTGGCAACACCCTGGCTGGCCAGCGAGTACGCCAGAGCCCGGGTCATTCCGTCCACTTCAAAGAGGTCTTCCGCCGGCGTGGCCTGCTCCATCTCTTCCTCGCGGCTCAAGGCGTCCATCAGTAACACGTCGCGGGCGCGCCCGCGCAGCTGATCAACCAATTTCTCGTCGAATTCTTCAATCGCGTAGAGTTCTGAAACCGGAGAATAGGCAATTCCTTCCAGATCGGTGATTCCCTCGTCCACCAGCACCTGCGCCACGTCCTCGCCTACCGACAATTGCTCACGGAACATTTCGATCAGCTGGCGGTTCTCCCCCTCAATCTTGGATTCGATCTCGGTGGGCGTCATGGCATTCAGTTCCCAGCCGGTCAGACGACTGGCCAGGCGTATGTTCTGGCCACCGCGACCAATCGCCTGCGACACCATCGACTCGGAGACGGCGATATCCATGCGGCCGTTGTCCTCGTCAACCATGATCTGCACGACGTCGGCCGGAGACATCGCGTTGACCACGAATTGAGCTGGATTTTCGTCCCAGAGAATAATGTCGACCCGCTCGCCGGCGATTTCATTGGTAACGGCCTGTACACGCGAGCCACGCATTCCGACGCAGGCGCCTACCGGATCGATCCTGGGCTCCTTGGAACGCACCGCAATCTTGGCCCTGGCGCCGGGATCGCGCGCGGCCCCCAGGATCTCGATCAGGCCCTGGCCGACCTCGGGCACCTCCACCTTGAACAGCGCCATCAGGAATTCGGGGCTGGTGCGGGTCAGCCTGAGCTGCGGTCCACGCGTTTCGGTGGCGACTTCGTTCAGCAGCCCCTTGACGCGGTCCTGGGGCCGTATCGGCTCCCGGGGAATCATGTGCTCGCGAGGCACGAAGCCTTCGACCCCGCCTCCCAGGTCAACGTAAACACCGTTTCGGTCCACGCGCTTGACAACGCCGCTCAGCAATTCGCCGATGCGGCCCTGGTAACGCTCCCGTATGAGCTCGCGTTCCGCCTCGCGCACCTTCTGGTTGATGACATGCTTTGCGGTGTAGGCGCCGATGTGCCCTAAGTCCATTCCGTCCATGGGCCGTTCCACAACTCCGCCGGGCTCGGCCTCCGGATCGATCTGCCTGGCCTCGGAAAGCCGCAGCTGGCGCGTAGGCGCTTCGATTTCCTCCGCGTCCTCCTCCATGACTTCCCATTGGCGAAAATACTCCTGTTCGCCGGTATGACGGTCGATGGCGACCCGAATCTCGACGTCCTCGGCCAGAAGTCTGCGGCGCGCAGCGGCCAATCCGGCCTCCACGGCGGAAAACACCACGTCCTTGCCGATGGCTTTCTCGTTGGAAAGAAGCTCTACGGCTTCAAGAATTTCCTTGCTGCCAAACACCCGTCAACCCTCGAAGCGTATGTCGGGCGCCAGTCGCGCGACCTTGATGTCGGCCAGGTTCAATTCGAGGTGCCCGGTACCGCCGGTTACATCCAGCACGATGATCTCGCCTTTGCGCCCTTCAAGCGTGCCGCCGAAACTCCTCCGGCCGTTCAGCTCGCTGCGGAGCCTGACCTGCACCCGACGTCCGGCAAAGCGGTCGAAGTGCTCGGGCTTCGCCAGCTTGCGATCCAGGCCGGGCGAGGACACTTCCAGGTTGTAGTGACCGGGAATCGGGTCTTCGACGTCAAGCAGCGCGCTGACCTGGCCGCTTACACGCTCGCAATCGTCCAGCGCGATACCGGATTCCTGGTCGATGAACAGGCGCAGCACCTGGCCGCGGTTTTCCCGCTTCAATTCCAGGTCCGCCAACTCGTACCCCATCGACTCCACGCAGGGCGCCAGCAGTCCGTTCAGCCTGTCCAGAATCACATTCATCATGCACAAAAAAGCCCCTCGCGGGGCCATCGCAAAACCAAAGTTGGTAGCGGGGACAGGATTTGAACCTGTGACCTTCGGGTTATGAGCCCGACGAGCTGCCTGACTGCTCCACCCCGCAACCGCGAGTTGGACGATTATACAAGAAAACCCTGTAATCGTGCCCTGAACCTGGCGCTTAATGATCGGAAAACGCCCGAGAAAATCGGTTGATTCCGGAAAAATGTGCCGACTCGATTCCGGTGATACCATTCGCTTCTGCCGCGGCAACCAAGGACGCGTGATTGCATGCGGCCCGGCGCCTGAAAGCGGCACTGGGTTTGAGTACGCAAACATGGGAGGAATCAACATGGCGCAAGCTGCTGACACAAACTATGCCGGCGTCTGGGACAATCGTCTGGGCTTCGGCAAGACACCGGTCGTCATCGTGATCGACCTCCTCCAGGGCTACACGACCGAAGGGTCGCCACTGTATGCGCCGGGCGTCGTAGCTTGCCTGAAACAAGTCCCCGACGTGCTTGAGGTTGCGCGCGCCAAGGGCGTGCCGGTAATCCACACCCGGGTGCTGTACAACCCGGCCAACTATGAAGACGGCGGAATCTGGACGCTCAAGGCCCCGGTGCTCAAGGACCTGGTGCCCGGCAACCCGTATGCCGAATTTTGTGGCGAAGTGGCCCCGCCCGAGGGCGAAACGGTGTTGACCAAGAACTACGCAAGCTGTTTCTTCGGCACCAGTCTTTCATCGATTCTGGCGGCCAAGGGCGCGGACACGCTGATAATTCTCGGCTGCACCACATCGGGCTGCATCCGTGCATCGGCCGTGGATGCGGTACAGCACGGCTACCGTCCTATCGTGGTGCGCGAATGCGTCGGCGACCGGCACGATGGACCGCACGAAGCCAACCTCTTCGATATCCACGCCAAGTACGGGGACGTTGTATCCAAGACCGAGGCGCTGGAATATCTCCAGGGACTGTAGCCGCGCAAAGCCGCTTCAGCCAGAAATTCAAGCAAGGAGACCAACATGGCGAACCTGACTCAATCCCGGCATTACGATTTCGTGCCGCTGATCGACCGCGAACCGTTCACGCTGCCTGATGGCGCACGGGTGGCGGTAATGCCCTATCTCAATATCGAGCATTTCCCGGCCGATATCCCCGGCACCGCGCTGGTTCCGGGCACCCAGCAATTCACCCCCGACCCGCTGAACTACGGCTGGCGGGACTACGGTAACCGGGTCGGACTCTGGCGGATGATGGACCTGATGGACGAATGCAATGCACGCGGGACCGTGTGCCTGAACTCCGAGATCATCCGCGAGTATCCCCGGATCCTCGAAGAAGGCATGGCGCGCAACTGGGCCTGGATCGGCCACGGCGTCAACAATGCGCCGGCCAACTTCATCAGCAATATCGACGAGGACCGCGAGCGGGAAATCCTGTCATCGGTCCTGGACTCCATGAAAGAAGCGATAGGGCGGCCCACAAAGGGCTGGCTGAGTCCTTTCCTGACCCACACGGACAACACGCCGCGGCTGCTGGAGGAATACGGCGTGGAGTACCTGTGCGATTACACCGCGGATGACCACCCGTTCCGGTTCAATACGCCGAAGAACAACCTGATTGCCGTGCCCTACACAGTGGAACTGAACGATATTCCCGCGTTCGGCAACGTTGGCGTATCATCCGAGGCCTTCGGCGACATGATCATCGACCAGTTCGACGTCCTGTATGAAGAGGGGGCGACCAACGCACGCTGCATGCCGATCTGCCTGCACACCTTCTGGGTGGGCCAGCCGAACAAGTTCAAGCACCTGGCGCGGGCGTTCCGCTACATGGCCAGGCACGAAGGCGTGTGGTTCACTACCGGCGACGATATGAACGACTGGTACCGCAAGACCTGCATGTAGCCTGGGAGCGAGGGCGTCCCGCCCTCGTGCTGGCGGCGACTTCCTTACTGGGATGTACTTTTTCGAGGGCGGGACGCCCTCGTTCCCAGCGGGGACGCCCTCGTTCCCAGGGGGACGCCCTCGTTCCCAGCGGGGACGCGCTCCTTCCCAGCGGGAACGCTCTCCTACCTATTAATCAGTGCGGTCCGGGTGATTGATGGTGACTAACTCATTCGCGGAATAGGTTGCTGCCGCGGTAGTCTTGCCGTCCGGCCATTCGACCGAAACGTCGGCCTGGGCACTTTCGCCCAAGCCAAACACCTGCACCAGCGGATTCTGCGACGTAAAGTTGCTTCCGATGATGATTTCGCGCAGCTGATCCTCACCGTTGACGGTGAGTGTGATCCGGGCGCCGGCCGCAGCGGTATTGGGCGCCAGCCCGTTCAGCTTCACGCGCAAATGGTTGTGCAAGTCCGTGTCGTTGCGCCACAGCGTGCCTGCGTTGCCCTCATTGCGGTGCATCTGGAAGACATCCACGTCGCCATCGTTGTCCAGGTCGCCGCAAACGATACCGTGGCCACGCTCGGTGTCGACGATGCCGGCTTCGGAAGACATTTCCGTGAACGTGCCGTCGCCGTTGGACATAAACAGTCGGCTGGTGTCCGTATCGAAGCCGTATTCTTCCCACACGCCGGGAACCCAGCCGTTGGTGTGATACAGGTCGAGGTCGCCGTCATTGTCGAAGTCGGCGAAACAGGAACCCCAGCCCCAGCTTCCGTCACGAACGCCGGCCTCCTCGGTGGCATCCGACCATATACCTCCGTCGTTGCGGTACAACCGGTTGCCATATTTGAAGTCCTGCTCTCCATCCTCTTTCGGATCGCTCCAGATGGAACTAACAAACCAGTCGAGATCGCCATCGCCGTCATAGTCTCCGAGCGCCGAACCCATGCCGTTTCCGTCGACGATCACGTCGCGGTCCGTTTCGTCGGTAAACGTGCCGTCGCCTTCGTTGGCGTAGTAGCGCGAGGTTCGGAAGTCACTGGCCACCACAATGTCCGGATAGAGATCGTCGGTGATCCGCGCAAAGCTCGGACTGAAAGTGTAATCATGGCCTGGACCGCCGAATGATCCCTGCGGATCGTCGTCGATGACGGTCTCGGCTATGCCCGCGGTCAGGCTGACGTCGATAAAGCGTATGACGCCGTTGTTCGTGTCGTTACGCCACAGATTCTCGGTGCTGTAGGGCCAGGGATTGTCTTCATCGTCCTTCTTTCTCTGTGTGCCCCAATGGGTAAGGAACATGTCCAGCTTCCCGTCGCGATCGTAGTCGCCGAAAGCGGACGAGAGCGTGTAACGGGCGTTCATTGTGTCCAGGCCCGATCCCTCCGTGACATCGGTAAAGGTCCCGTCGCCATTGTTGCGGTACAGCTTTGCCGGGTCCGCCTCGATGCTCCCCAGGAACAGATCCACATCGCCATCGCCGTCCATATCCGCGAAACCCGGCGCGCTGTGCTTGTAGTTCTCGCCGGCCGACTTGGTGAGGGCAACGCCGGCTTCATTGGCCCGATCCTCGAACACGTTGTTGCCCATGTTGCGGTATAGCAGGTTGGGGCCGATATCTCCGCGGGCTACAAACAGATCCACCAGGCCATCGTCGTCATAGTCGCCCGCGGCCACCCCGCCGGCAAACTCGCGCGCGTCCGCATCCTGCGCTGGAAGCATCACTTCGCTATCCGGAGGGACGGTGTATCCGCGCTGAAAGTTAATGCCGGATCCGCTGGTGGCGTCCGTGAATTGCACTTCGGACGTAACGTCAGTCACCGTGATCGTTACCGTGGCAGTCGTGGAATCCTCGCCGTCATTGGCCGTGATCGTCACTTCCACCGAAGACGCGGTCTCGTAGTCCAGCGATTGGCCTTCCTTGAGTCTCAGGTTGCCGTCGCTGACCTCGAACCGTTCGTCATCGACCGTGACGGTAACGGAATCGCCGTCCGCATCGCTGGTCGACACCGAGGTAATCTCGGCGCCGGCCAGGTTCTCCAACACGGTCGCCGTCGAATCCACCGTAATGGATGGCGCCCGATTCGCGGGAGGTGGTGGCGGCTCGGGGGGATCGCCGGAGCCCGAACCACCGCAGGCGCCCAGCAACACCACCGAGGCGACGACTCCCAACCAGACTACGGTTTGCCAACCAAGTTTCATCTCACACCTTTGCAGTTCTTTCGGCACGCCGCTCTCGCTTGAACAGCACTAGGCAAGCAATCTACCACAGGGACGGAGCCAAACATCAGTCAGCCGGACGACGGCCTTGTTCGCGGTAAGATTAGGTTCTTAGCAACACCCGACGGAAACTGCGCCATGAAGTACCGCTACCTGATTCCCGTTTTGACCACACTCGCCCTTGTCGGCTGTGCGGAAACCGGCACGGACGCAACGAGCGACGTCGCCCCGAACCGCTACACGATTACCGGAGACCTCTCGGCTACTTATCAGAACGGTGAGTTTGTCGTATGGGTGTCGGCGCCGAAGAAAAGCGAAGCCGGCGGTGGGAGCATGATGGCGGCAACCTCGATGTCCAGCGCCGGAAGTTCCTCTTCCAGCCTCAAGGACGGTCTGAATATCCTTGCCGAGGCGCCGATCGTGGACGGCCAGGTATTTGTTGAAGGGACCGTGGAGACGCCTCGAAACGTTTACTTCTACGTCCTTGACGCAACCGGTCCCAGCGGAATGCGCATGGCGCCGATCAAGGGCCAATCCTTCGTGCTGGAACCGGGTGATCTGAAGTTGACGATGGACGGCCGCGCCAAGTTCACCATCGAAGGTGGTCACTACAACGACATCGTGGTCAATTCCTGGCGCCTCTCGCCGGAATATATGGAGCAATCGGAAGCCTACTACGGGACGGTGAAGGCCGTGGAAGGAGAGAGCGAGGATGAGCGCCGCGCGCGGGTGGACAAGTCCAGCGAGATCTTCAATGGAATATTGCAGCTGGAAAACCAGGGCCGTCAACAGGTGGCTTTGGGCAGCGAGGATCCCCTGGCGCGCAAGCTCACCATTCAATCCACCTGGCTGCGAGGTCCCTGGATCACGGATGCGGTGCGGAGACTGGCGGAAATGACCCCGGATGATCCATGGGTGGTCGAGAAACTTGCTTCCGAAGAGGCATATGCCGCCAATCGGGCGAAAGCCGCCAGTTTCGCAGTGGGCACTCAGATCAAGGACTTTGAGGCCGAGACCCTGGATGGAGCAATCGTAAGCGTATCAGGCGCCAGTGAAGGCAAGGACGTTGTACTCCTGGAGTTCTGGGCATCCTGGTGCGGTCCCTGCCGGGCGGAGATACCGCATATGAAACAGGCCTATTCAGAACACGGTCCCAAGGGGTTTGAGATCTTTTCCTTCACGGTCGACGATGATCGCGAGGACTGGGTGGAGGCTTCCGACGAAGAGGACCTGCCCTGGATCAATGCGGGAATGGGCCTGGATCATCCCGCCACCAAGGCTTATGGGGTTACCGGCGTTCCGGCGAACTTCCTGGTGGACGCCGTCTCAGGCGAAATCGTGGCCAAGAACTTGCGCGGGCACAAGCTTGACGAGGCGCTGGAGGAGCGCTACGGCCACGACGAAAGCTAGCCTTCGTGGGAAGGAGGGCACCCTGCCCCACCCCGAACGCGATTTGCCCAGAGGCACTCTTCGCAGCATCGAAAGACAAGCCGGTGTTCCACTGCGAGACACTTGACGGAGATTCTGCATGTTGTATCCCATTGTTATTCATAAGGATGAGAACAGCGACTTTGGCGTAACGGTTCCTGACCTGCTGGGCTGCACCAGCGCCGGTTCTACTCTAAGCGAAGCCCTAAGTCAGGCGGTCGTGGCCATTGAGGGGCACCTTGAAATTCTGGCCGAAGAGAATCGTAGAATTCCTCAGCCCAAAACAATCCAGGAACACATGGCCAGCGGAGCTTACAACGACGCATTCCTTTGGAGGTCTGTGGAAATAGATTTCTTTACGACTGATCGGACTTGCCAATCAGCGTAATCCAAGCCAGTTACAAGAGTTCGTAGGCCTTGAGGATCCTGTAGGTGGACTTTCCATCAATGAAGCAGTACTTCCGTGCGACGCCATTCAAGCGTTCGCCTGGTTGCATGGTCTCGGGATCAGGCGTTCTCGATCGCCTTGATCACCATATCCGGCGTAAGGAGTTGCGGTAAGACCAGGGCTTCAGCAGTTCCCGGCTTGAAATAGAGGTAAAGCGGCACGCCTGCCCGTCCGTGGCGCTGGAGAACCTCGGTGATTTCGGGATCCTCGTTGGTCCAGTCGCCGACCATTACCTGGACGCCCTCACGGGAAAAGAACTCCCTGACCGCGTCACTCTTGAGCGCGATGTTCTCGTTCACTTTGCAGGTGATGCACCAGTCGGCCGTGAAGTAGGCGAACACCGGCTCCTGCTGTGAGCGAAGCTCCTCCAGACCGGCTTGGGAATAGGCGATCTCGCCGGATACAGCCGGCGCTCCCCCGGTCTGGACAACGGCCCGTGGGACCGCCCATAGACTCAGCAGCACGACTGCCAGTCCCGCCGCACTTGCCACGCGCCAGGGACGCGAATAGCTCTCGCCGGTCCTGCGACGCCACCCGAACGTCCCCAGGCCAAGAGCGAGGGCGGAAATCAGGGCCAGAGTCAGGGCGTTGATACCGGCCTGATTGCCCAGCACCCAAAACAGCCAGATCGCTGTTGCGAACATGGGAAACGCCAGCGCCTGGCGAAAACTCACCATCCAGGCGCCGGGCCGCGGCAGCAGCCGCTGCGCATCCGGCATGAAGGCGACCACAAAATACGGCAGCGCAAAGCCAAGTCCCAGCGCCAGGAACACACCGACCGTAACCGCGGGTGGTTGGAGTAGCGCGTAGCCGAGCGCCGGCGCCATAAAGGGCGCCGTGCAGGGCGTCGCTACCAGCACCGCCAGAACCCCGGTAAAGAACTCGCCGGCCTTGCCTTGAGTGGCTTTGCCGCCTAGCGCGCCCGCCCCGGCATTGACTTCAAACACCCCGAGCAGGTTCAAACCCACGGCCACCATGATCAGCGCGAGGATCGCCACGATCAGGGGGTTTTGCATATGAAACGCCCAGCCCACGGCCTGACCGGCCCCGCGCAATGCAATGATCAGTGCCGCAAGGATCAGGAAACTCGCCAGGACCCCAGCAAGGAATTGCAGGCCGGCATTGCGGGCCACGGCCGGCTTCTCTCCAGCCATCTGCGCCACACCCAGGGCCTTGAGACTGAGTATCGGCAGAACGCAGGGCATCAGGTTGAGAATCAAGCCGCCAAGGATCGCAAAACCGATGGCTTGCAATAGGCTCGGGCCGGTCGCCGCGCCGCCGGACCCGGCGCCTGTGCCGGAGTCCGCCGTGCTGCTTCCCGCCACAGCATGGCCACCGCCGCCCCACGGAGTCGAGCTGAAGCCCGCGGGCGCAGCATCTCCAGCGTCTTCGGCCTCATCGGCCTCATCGGCACGCTGCGCCATGAAACTGAATGTCTGGCGTGGTGCGTTCTCCATATCCACGGACAACACCAGGCCGGTTTCTTCGTAGCGAGCTACGCGCGGTCCTGTGGGAACGCTCACACGCACGCGGTCATTCCAAAGCCCTACCTGTTGTTCTGCCGTGTGGTCAATCATTCCCGCCGCTTCGGGGAACAGGTAAAGGTTGGAAGCCTGTTCCAGCGAAAGTGGCGTGGCAATATCGAAGATTATGTTGTCGCCACTCCGGGAAAATACCGCCGGCCACTCCGCCGTCTGCGGCTGCAGCGCTCGGGCCTTTGCAAACGCGTCGGTGCGCCACTCCTCGCTGGAGGAGTTCGATCCATCGCCGTTGCTGATCGGGATTTCCAGCTCAAGATTCGCGCGCTCCGGGATGCATACCTGGTCATCGCAAACCAGCCAGGATGCCCGGGCCTTGATCAACAGCGCCTCGCCGGATAGCGGCTCGGTCTGGGTGACGTCCACCAGGAGCAAGGTAGGCTCGTTGTAGCCGTAGCTCATCATGGTCATGAAGGGCACGAATCCCGGCGCCGGGAACTTCAGCTCACTGAATTCAAGTCCTTGGGGCGCGTCCCAGTTAAGTTTGGCGGGTTTGCCGGCGTCGCCCGGATTGATCCAGTAAGTGTGCCAGCCCGGGTCCGGACTCAAGTTAAGCCCAACGGTGAAGGGTTCACCGGGTTGAATGCTGGATGTCTCTGCCAGCAGTTCCGCCCGAGTATGGTCGGTCTTGACCGGGGCGGCCTGTGCGGCGGAAAGCACAAGCGCAGCCAGGGCGCCCAGGAAACCCGTGCATGCCGTCGGAAAGCGCAGGGACCGCCCCTTGAGTTTCGTCAATTTGTAATCACGGTGCAATCGATCCATGTTCCTGTTCTCTCTTGGGATTTTTGCTCAAGCATAACGCAGTCCGGTCCCGCCGACCTTGCGATTTCCTGACCGGGAAAAGCAGCTGCCATCCCTCTCACGTCTGTTTGCCGGGCCGCTATTCCTCGTTTGGGCCGGACACGGCGGCGATGACCTCCAGGAACGCAGCACCGAAGCGCTCCAGCTTTGCCTGCCCTACTCCATGCAATTCAAGCATGGCCTCGCGGGTTTGTGGGCGATTACGCACGAATTCCTTGAGTGTTGCGTCGTGAAAGATCAGGTATGACGGCACCCCTGCTTCGTCGGCCAATGCCGTGCGGCAAGACTTGAGCGCCTGCCACAAGGGCTCATCTTCAGCCGGTATTTCCCAGGCCGCCGGTCGGGGCTTTGCAGCGCGTTTAGGCTTGGCGATGCGAACTTCTTCCCGCAATTCAATGGATTGCTCGCCCCGCAACAGTGGGCGCGCCTGGGGAGTGAGCACCAGGGCGCCGTGGCGTTCGGCATCCACTCGCGCAAAACCCAATGCGACCACCTGGCGTGCCAGGGCATGCCATTGCCGCGCCGAGAGATCGCTACCGATACCGAAGGTAGAGAGCTTCTCGTGGCGATGCCGGCGAACTTTCTCGGTTTCCTTGCCGCGCAACACGTCGATCAGATGAGCTGCTCCAAAACGCTGACCGGCGCGCACCACGCAAGACAGAAACTTCTGTGCCTCTATGCTGCCGTCGAAAGTCTTTGGCGGATTCAGGCAATTGTCGCAGTTGCCGCAAGGCCCCGGGTATTGCTCACCGAAATACGCCAGCAAGGCCGCACGCCGGCATTGCGTGATCTCGCACCAGGCAACCAGGGATTGCAATCGCGCTCGCTGCGCCCTCTTGTGCTCGTCCTCGGCCTCTGAATCGTCGATCATCTGTCTGAGCCTGACGACATCCTGCAGGCCGTAGGTCATCCAGGCTTCAGAGGGTTCGCTGTCCCGGCCTGCCCTTCCGGTTTCCTGGTAATACGCCTCAACGCTCTTCGGCAAATCGCAATGCGCCACGAATCGGACGTCCGGCTTGTCAATTCCCATCCCGAACGCGATGGTGGCCACCACGATCACTCCATCGGCTCGCTGAAATCGCGCCTGGCAGCGCCGCCGAGCCTGGGCGGACAAACCTGCGTGGTACGGCAACGCGTCAAACCCTGCCTCAGCGAGCCGTTGGGCCGTGGCTTCGACCTTGCGTCGCGACAGGCAATACACAATGCCTGCGTGGCCTTTGCGTTCACGCAGGAAAGTCAGCAGGTCCGCGCCGGGGCCGTTCTTCATGCGCACCGTGTAGCGGATATTCGGCCGGTCGAAGCCGCTTATGAACCTGCGGGCGCCGGACAGCTTCAGACGTGAAATGATCTCCGTGCGCGTAGCCTCGTCCGCCGTCGCGGTCAACGCCAGGCGGGGCGTATTCGGAAAGTACTCGTCCAGTACGTGCAGTCCCAGGTAGTCCTGGCGAAAATCGTGTCCCCATTGCGATACGCAATGAGCTTCATCGATGGCGATCAAGGAAAGATCGATCCGGCGCAGCAGGGCCAGCGTGCCGCTTTCTTCGTTCAGTAACCGTTCCGGCGCCAGGTACAGCAAGTCCAGCTCCCCGCGCCGCAGTGCCGCATTGATCTGCTGCTGCTCGGCATAGGGCAAGGTGGAGTTCAGGAATGCGGCGGCAACGCCGTGCTGATGCAAAGCCGATACCTGGTCCTGCATCAGCGCGATCAGCGGCGAAATCACCACGCCGGTTCCAGGGCGCAGCATTGCCGGTATCTGGTAGCAGAGCGACTTGCCCCCGCCGGTGGGCATCAGCACGAGCGCATCGCGGCCACCGAGGACCGCGCGGATGATCTCCTCCTGGTCCGGCCGAAAAGCCGGGTATCCGAATACCGAGCGGAGAAGCCTTCGCGCTGGTTCCAGCTCGCCGGTGTTCACGGCGGGATTATAGAAACGGCCTGCAAAGGCCCCAAGTTAAGGGCTCCGACTTTCAGCGCGAGCAACGCCGGACCGGTGTCTGTGCCCTGTCCGGCGGCAGCACTCACGGTTTTTCCTCGAATTCCGAACGCGGGATGCCGGACTGGCGAACAATCGACAGCACCGTGCCGGGGCGTAGCTCCCGATGATCCGGTACAGGAACCGTCACCGTGCCGGTTGCATCAGCCCTCTGCATCGCGATATGGCTGCCACGCCGTCTTGCTTCTACGAAACCGTTGGCGGCAAGTATGCGGCAGACATCACGCCCTGACAGAACGCGCAGCCTAGCCAACCGCAACCTCAATCTGGGTCACGTAGACTTCTCCGCGCAGGCGCTGGTCGATTTCGTTTGCGGACGCGCTCTCAAAAAACAACGTCAGCGCTTCGGCCAGATTGTTGCGCGCATCAGCTACTGTCGTACCCTGGCTTGCGATATCCAGTTCCGGGCACAGCGCCACATAGCCGTCGCCCTCGCGTTCCACTATCGCGGTCAATTGCCTGTTCATGCGGTGCCTCCAGTTTCCTTGCCATCCGATGTCGGTTCACGCCCGCCGAAACGGCCCCTTCCGAAAAAAGCCCAACAAAAACCCCGAACCGGACGGCTCAGAAAAATCGGTGAGCGATGCAGGTTAGAGGATGGCGCGTTTGGTTTCCAAATCTTACCTGAAGTAAGCGTTCCCGCATCTACTCAGGGTTCTCTAGCCACCCCGCAAAATCCGACTCCAGGCTCGAAGGGAGTCTTCCTTCAGCATTTTGCCAATCGGCATAATCTCTAGGTGCGGCGGCTTCTAGAATGAAGCTTGTCTCCCACACTAGATGTTGCGCAGCCGTGCGATTGGCCGCAGCTTCCTTCCAGGCAGTGCATTCTATGGGCGCAGCAGCCTCAAGTGCTGCTATCGCAGAAATTAGCGCAGCCTCAGTATGAGCTTCATGCTCATATGCAACGAAGGTGTCGTGGATAGCGTTTTGCCACTCCGCCCAAGCTTCAGGAGCGACGGCTTCAAGCTCTTCTTCTGCCTCCCACATTCGAATGTTTGCTGCTAACTGTGCTTCTTTCGCCTGCTCCCAAGCCGTGTATTCTTCAGGGGCCACCGTTTGTAGTTTAGCTGCGGCACGGACAAAGTCATTCTCCCGTACTGCTTCGTTCTCACAGCCGACTACAGGAAAAGACAAGCAAGCCATGACTAAGAGCAAAGTTCGGGGACCCGAGAATTTCATGCAATCTACCGGAGTTTCGCTTGTATCAAATTGCCGAAGACAACGCGAAACGAAACTATGCAGTGGCAACGAAAATGGAACGCGCAATACCCCGCCTCATGAACACGAGCATGCGCGCGTTGGTTCTTGGATTGCGCATAATTTGATAGCTTTGGCATAGAACCCAAAAAAATGAGAGCAGTAATTTTGCCCTAACGGATGTCGTATTGCTTGGTTAGTTGGCGCTCGACGGTTTTCCGTGCGGAGGTTAGTGTGGCAACAGCAGCCTGCATTACCGACCATTCATCGGGCGCGGTGAGTTTAAGTTCCCGGGCCGCAAAGTTGGACTGATCGAACGAATCCTTCCAAACACCATGAGCCACCGGAGCAGCGCGTTCAAGAGCGACGGTCGCGGCGCCAAGAGTAGTCTCTGTTAGCGCGTTGGCGTTACTGGCATGTGCATTCAAGGCGGCTTCCCAAGCAGCCCATTCGGCTGGAGCAAATTCCTTTACAGCATCTCGACAGAAGGTCTCGTATCGGGCGGCATCTTCATAGGCATCGAATTCTGTAGGTCCGGCTGCACGCAGAGCCGCCTTGGCCTCTTCAACGTTCTTTCTCGCTTGCTGTTGTAACGCGAGAGCGAGAGCGAGTTCATCTTCACTCCGATTTGAATGAATAGCAGCAGTTTTATATCGGAATGCGCTCTCTTGCGAAGCACTCGCTGTTTGGATAGTCGCAAAAGTGCATACCACCAGTAGTCCCGCCGCCATTTCATACAAAACCTTCATATGTAACGATTATAGGCGTGGCCATTGTTTAGAAATACGCGATAGGTGGGTCTTGGCAAGGCAAATTCGGCCAAATCCACGCATTCTTACCAGAAACGGACCGCAGTCCCTTCTCTCCGTTTTGTACTTGCACCTGAGCCTGCTGTTCTTGGCAACATCACAGGAATTTCAGCAATGTCAAGCATGTCGGATGGAACCAGGATGAATCCCCAATACTTAACCGTCACAAAACGGGGCAACGCCGCACTTTTCTCGTTCCTATTGCGACCACAATATCCCCGGAAAAGACAAGTGTAGCCACAACATAAGCAGCCCTATCCAAGTCCTGCCACTCCTCAAGGCGGCAATGCCGATCGAACGGACTTAGCCGATGGCGATCGGCCGCACGGGTGACCCGGAGGCGCCCACCGAACGCAGCGGCAGAATGATGGTGCAGGACTCCCACACCTGGTCCGCAGCGAGTTCGGCCAGGTTCGCATTCTGGATGTTATGTACGCCTGACTGCGTGAGGTTGTGGTGGTGAATCACGAAGGGCAGGCCTTGTGGAGTGCCCTCGGGCGGTCCGGCCTGACCCATGAGTTGGCCGTCGTTGGCCGGGTCGGTGAATGGATTATCCAGGGCCACGAGGACCACCTTCTTCTCACCCAGCATCTGTGCCGCGTCGTATCCCAAACCCGGTCCCATCGCGTAATACGGCGGTTGATTCCAATTGTCGCTCCAGCCCGTATAGATGTAGACCACGTCACCGGGAAGAATGCCGCGCTCGGCCAGGCCCTGGGCGGCCAGCATCGCGTCGATATCCGCAGCGCTTATCACCTGACCCGGCTGCAATGGCTCGCCGGCCCCCAGGTGCGAGCGTGCATCCAGCAGCAAGGCGCTGGTCACCAGGGGCGGAGCCTGCTCGATGCCAAGCTTCAACAAGGCGGAATCGGGAGTCGGCTTCACGTCGGCCTGCGCATATCCCCCGTAGTACATCGCCGAATCGGAAGGCAGGTCGCCTTCGCCCAGCCAGGGCTCGGGCAGATAGGCAAAGTGGCCCAGTGCGTCCATCTGGGTCCCCTGGGCTCCCGGTTCTCCGCCGGTGAGATGCTCGCCATTGAAGGCATGGGCCGTATACGGGATGCCTGCAGTGGGACGGTAGACATATTCGAGCGGCGGCGAGAACGGCGACTGAGGCATGGACATCGACCGCGGATGTGAAAGTTCGTAGACCTTCGCGCCGGGCTTGTTCATGTGAAAGGCGCAACGCATCCAGGTGCCCGGACCCTGCGTATTGCCGTTGCCGCGCTGATCACCCTCCACCCAGGGACCGGCCGGCGTCATCTCCAGGGACTTTGCAACCATCTCGGCTTGCGGATCGGCCGTCTCTTCAACTTCACTCTGCGGCGCCGCGCATCCCCAAAGCATTGTTAGCAGCGCCACGCAGGCGCAGGCCGTGCGATAAATCGAAGTCATTCTGTATCTCCTTCAGCGCGGTCCTTGCCGCGGCTATTGCTTCGGTAGCTTGCCACAAACATGACTGCGATCACGATCGCAGGCAGCACGATCTGCACCACGAAACTCTCGGGGGGCAGACCGAAAATCATGCTGCGCGGCCCTCGCTGTCAGCCGCCGCGACCCCGCCAATCGCAACGGCCGGCGGAGTGAATGTATTGACCAGCGCCATCGTTACGCCGGACACCAGCAAGCCGGGAATGCCCGGGTGCAATCCCTGCGCCCAGCCCTGCCCCATCAGTGTGCCGGCAATCCAGATCAAGGTGGTCAGGACTCCGCAAATCGAGGAGACCAGTGCAGCCTGCGCACTTACGCGCTTGCTCACCATGCCGACGATCAGCGGAAAGAAGAAGGCCGCGCCGATGATCGCCACGGCGAACGAGACGATCCGCAAAATTAGCGCCACATTGGGTATCGCAAGCACGAATGCAAAGGCGCCCACGACCACGATGGCGGCACGCGATATCCACACATAGCTCCGCTCATCCCGTTTGACCCCAGCCGGCTCATCCACGCACTTGCGCATCAGGTCATGAGCCAGGGCAGATCCCGCCATCAGGAGCAGCGAGTCCGTGGTGGACATCGCGGCCGCCGCTATCCCGGTAAGCGCAAACGCGGCCAGCGCCGGAGTGAGATATTGGCTAACCAGGGCAACGTATGCCTGATCGGGCGAGGCAAGGCCCTCCCAGACCGTAATCCGGGCCACGGCGCCAAGATACATGTTCCCATAAAGCAGGAACAGCACAACGATCAGGATGGTCCAGGGCAGCGAAACCCTCGCAACCCACGAGTCCCGCGCCGCGTACATCTTCGTGACCAGCTCCAGGCGCGTGCAGTAGGCGAGCATCCAGATGATTTGCCAGGAAATCAAATAGCCCCAGCCCCAGGAGACCCCTCGCAGGCTGGTCCAGCCTGGAGCCGCCTGTTCCACCTGCTGCATCACCGCCGTCCATCCACCCACTTCCTGCAGAAGCACCGGCGCAATCAAGAGCAGCCCCGCCCACATGAAGAAAAACTGGGCGATATTGGTCCACACCACCGCCAGCAGCCCGCCAAGCGCAACGTAGACCACGAAAATCAGACTGCCTAAAGCCAGTCCCCACAAGAAGGGAATGTCCAGCAGGCGCTCAAGGATGAAGGCCATGCCCCGCAACTGCGCCACCAGATAAATCACGCTGGATACCGCGACAACTATTGCACTCCAGGCGCGCATTTGCCGGCTGGCATAGCGATCGCCAAGGTAATCGGGCAGTGTGAATCCACCCGACTGACGAAGCTTTCGGGCGAAGAAGAAGAAAACGATCGCAATTCCAATCGAAAAGGCCAAAAACGGCAGCCCGGCCACTCCACCGAAAGCGCCGATGAACGCGACTCCGCTCAATATGGAGCCACCGTGCATGATGGCCGCCACGTTGGCCAGGACCAGTACCGGCACGCCAAAGCGCCGGCCCGCGACCCAGAAGTCCTCGCTGGCGCGCTGTCCACGAGATGCGATCAGTCCCAGCACCACCACCAGCACCAGGTACGCGGCGAATATGGAAAGACCCATGCCGAGACTCAGCGCGGGCGCTTGCTGCCCGCAAGCCGCGCAATCATGCTGCGCAGCATGTGCTTGAAGTCCTGCTGTTCCAGTTCGGGGAAGTCCGCCAGCACGTCCGCCTCGCGCGCCTTCGCCACCGCCAAAAGCTCGATGACCTGCCGGCTTCCCCGTTTTGTGCATACCAGCCGCGGCAATCCACTATCTACCCGCGGTTCGGCTTCCGCGATCACTTCCTGATCAAAAAGAGCTTTCAGCGTGGAATCAAGAATGTCCTCCGGCATCCGGATGATCCACGCCAGCTCATCGCGCGTGCAGCTCTGGTCGCTCAAGGTGGCCAACACTCGCCACTCGTCGCGAGGAATGCCCCGTTCGGTCAGATGCTCGTAGAACGGCAACCCGAACAAACGGTACGCACGGGCCAGCAATGGCAAGAGAAAATCATCGACATAGCCGCCGGCAATCTCTGATTCGTCCGGGCCTTCTGACGGGCGAGGCATGGTAACGGTGTAGTCGCCGCGATGGAATACCAGCGGGGTCCGGTCGTTGACTTGAAACTCCAGTACCTCGCCAACAAAGATGACGTGATCCCCACCGCTGTAGCGATGCACGTTGCGGCACTGAAAAGTCGCCGCACAACCATCGATTATGGGTACGCCGCCGACTCCCTCGGTGCAGTCCAGGCCCGCAAAGCGGTCCTCGACAAAGCGCGAGAAGCGCTGCGAAACTTCCACCTGGTCGGCCGCCAGCACGTTGACTGCAAAATGGCTCGCGTCGGCGAAGACATCGAAGTTCGCCGAATCGTTCTTGAGGCTCCAAAGCACCATCGGCGGGTCCAGAGAAGCGGAGTTAAAACTGTTGGCGGTCAGGCCGATTCGGTCGCCGTTCTCCGCCTTCGTCGTAACCACCGTGACGCCGGTAGCAAACTGACCCAGCGCCGCACGGAAACCCCCGGAATCCAAGTTTCCTACCCTGCCTTGGTTGGCGCCGGGACAGACTCAACAGAGCGGCAACGCATCGCGTTAACAGACACTAGTCTTCGTCTTCGGCTGAGGCCCGAAGGAACTCGCGTATGCGCTCCATGTAGGGCGTGCGGTCCTTGGAATGGAAAATTGCGCCCGCCATTCGTACCGGGTCGCCAAAGAAGTAGGTCTCGTACTGCACCTGCCGCGCCGCGAAGGCTGACAGCGCCGTGTCCCAGGCCAGGCGATACAGCGGGATGCGGTCCTTGGCCTCCAGCCGCGCCGATTGGTAGTAGCGGTGAACGTCCTCGCTCAAGGGCCCCTTCAAGTCCGCTTGGGTAGGCATGGCCACCAAACCGCTGGCGCCGAGCAGGCGCACGATCTCGACCATGCGCGGATACAGGCGGGGATAGAGATTGCGGGCAGCGTCCAGCGGATCGAAGGCCGGCGTCATCATGCCGTGTTCGTTAAGTGCTGCGTCAGCCTCCGCCGCCCGCCGGAATGCCTTCATGGTCTCCAGGTTGACCCAGATCTCGGCCACCTTCTCCTGCACATGCTGGAATATCTCGATTCCAACGGCGTCGATCATCAGTGAAACCAGGCCCAGCAGGAACTCGGTCTTGGCGATGTTCTTGCAGATCACCTGGTGCGACATATGCACCATCGCGGCAGTTGCCGCGTAGGCTTCGTTGCAGGCCTTGACGTCGCGGTACAGGAACACGTTCTCCCAGGGCACGAACACGTCGTCGAACACCACAAGCGCGTCCATTTCCTCGTATCGCGAGCCCAACGGGTGGTCGAAGTGATTGCGCCCGTAGTCCACTGATTCCCGACAGATGAACTTCAGTCCCGGGGTCGCATTCGGCAGGCAGAAAGCGAAGGAGTACGGCGCGTCCTCCTCGGGATTCTTCAGCAGGGTGGAAGGAAACACCATGATCGAGTCGGAGATCGGCAGCGTTGCCAGCATGCGGGCGCCCTTGATCACCAGCCCGGCATCGGTTTCCTTCTTCACTCGCGCCGCCAGAAATGGATCGGCCTGTCTGGCGGCACTTACCGCGCGGTTAATCTGCGGATTGATCAGGGTATGAGTGAGCGCCAGGTCGCGTTCGCGCATTTCGCCGTGAAAGGCCCTGGCGTTCGCACCGCCTCCCGCATGCGCCGAGTCCAGCCAGCCTGCAGCTGCAGCGTAGGCGCTCATGGCGCGATTCAGGTAACTGGGATCGCGGCCCGCCATCCCGAAACTGAAATTGGCGATTCGGTGCATCGCATCGCCGACTTCGATGAGATCTTCCTTCCTATCGGGAATCATGAAACTCTTTCCCACCGGATCGCCGGTTTCAGGCGATGGGAAAAGCAACTTTGCAGGTTCGGTGTGTTGCAGATCGTAGCGCGCCGCAAGGCTGCGGACGCCGCCCGCGATACCCTCTTCGGTGGTTATGTCTTCGACCTTGCGTCCCCGATGCCACAATTCCATCGGAGACTCCTTAAGTGCCTGAATGAGTTCGGCCCCGGTTCTCGCTGGCAAAACTTGATCCCTTAACGCGTGCTGCTATTCGAGCGGCCAATTCTAGCCCGAACATCCTTGCGGGATTCTTGCTGCGCAATCGCCTTGCCGGCCGGCCGGAACGGCGGAGAATCAGGAGTGCCGGGGCCTCTTTCCCTCGGCCCGGGCGAGGCCTTGCCCCAGCAGGCATAATGCCGCCAATGAATACAGAATCGAACCTTGAACAGGCCATCGCCGCCGTACTTCGCCAGTTGCAACAGAACTGGAACCGCATGGACCTGAAGGCAATGGCCGGCATATGGGACACGTCCGATCTCCAACCCTTCTACCTGCCGGAGGAAGTCGACCAGCCCCTGCGTGACTGGGACGCGATCCACGCCTATTGGGACAAGACCATGCAGATGATCCCGCGGCTGAAAATGCGCATCTGGGACCTTGAGGCCGTGCTGGTAAGCGAAGACCTGGCATGGGTTTCCTACCAGTTTCACTGGGACGCCATAGCAAAAGGCTACGACAAGCCCGTTGGCGCCGACAATCGTGCTGTCGCGCTATTTCGCAGGCTCCCCGAGGGCTGGCGTATCTGCCGCTACGTCGAAGCGCCCCTGGCGCCCATCCTCTACATGCGCAAGCTCTACGAGAACTCGGTCGACGAAGATTTCCGCTGATTTGAGCGGTTCCTCTGCCGTGCCTGCCGAGTCTGCCGAGTCCGTACGGGTTCAGATACATGTGAGACTGGGGCCGGGGTGATGGAGACATGGTTCTGGCCGGGGTTGAGCGTTTGCGGATCAAACGGCCCTGCTGCGCACTGGAGTTGATGACGCCCATGGAATACCTTCTCCAATACCGTCCAGCCGACCGCATCTGGCCTAAGAAGCCCTTATTCGGATCACATTATCCTGGTTAATGGCTATTTATGAGCCGAATAGCGCCATCATTCGAGCTACACCCCCCTCCCCAGGCGTGCGTCCTTGGCTTTCTCGTCTTGATTGTCGCCGTAATTCACGCGGTGATAACTCGATCGAAGCCGCTGGCTATGCCGTGGATTCGGGAATCCAAAGACTGGCCGCCGGGAGAACGTTCTGACGCGCCGGCTGCGGGATGGCCAGGCAAGCCTGAAGGCAGGGATCAGCGCAACAAGGCATATACGTCTTACCGGATGCTCCAAGGCCACAGCTACCCGCGACCTGACGTCGCTTGTTCGGATGGGCGCGCTTGAGCGAAAGCCCGGCGGCGGGCGCAGCGCCCGCTACGCCATTCGGCTGCCGCGATGCTGAATATTCAGGTCGGTGACAAGTCGATAAGTATTTGACATATCACGGTTTTTCGACTACAATACCCGTTACGATTCACACCGCAGGGAGGCGCTCATGGATCAACTTACTCCACCCCTTGGCGACCACGCGCTGGATACGCTCGAAGCCCGTCTCACCGAAACCTGGGGCCACGTCAACGCCGCCACCTGCCACTTTCTGGAACTGCTCGCGGAGTTCGACCGCGCCGAGGGCTGGGGCCGGCACGGGCTGGCCAACTGCGCCCAGTGGCTGAACTGGCAATGCGGTATCGGCCCCTGCGCGGCGCGGGAAAAGGTCCGCGTCGCCCGGGCGCTGGAATCCCTGCCCCGGATACGAGGCGCTTTTGGCGAGGGCCGGCTGTCGTATTCCAAGGTTCGCGCCGTGACCCGGGTGGCCACGCCGGAAACCGAAGACACGCTGTTGAACATTGCGCTGAGCGGCACGGCGTTGCAGCTGGAGAAAACGGTGCGGCTGTTCCGCCGGGCGAAGCGAGGCGAGGACCGGACCGAGGCGCAAGCCCTGCACCGGGAGCGGTACCTGCGGTGGCATTACGAGGAAGACGGCGCCTGCGTATTGACGGCCCGGCTTGCCCCGGAGGTTGCGGCCCTGGTCAAGCAGGCGATCCAGGCGGCGATGGAAGCGGAGGAAGTGCGGGAAGCGGCGAAAGCGAGGGAAGCGGCGAAAGCGAGGGAAGCGGAGGAAGTGCGGGAAGCGGAGGTAGCGCGGGAAGCGGAGGTAGCGCGGGAGGCGAAGGAAGCGCGGGTAGCGGAGGAAGCACAGCAAGCGGCGAAAGCGAGGGAAGCGGAGGACGGCAAGCCGGAGTCCCACGGCGCAGGCGATGGAGCGGCGGATGGCGGCGTGAAGCCCGAGGCAAATGTTTCCGCGGAAACATTGGTACGCGGCTGGCCACGTCCGGCGGCGGGCCCGATCGACCTCGATGAAGCCGAGGCTGCCGAGACCCGGCTGGGGCAGCGCCGTGCCGACGGTCTGCGGCTGCTGGCCGAGCGGTTCCTGGCCCGGCATGGCGAAAGCGCGGGTTCCGGCGCCGGCCGCTACCAGGTGGTGGTGCACATCGATCAGGCGGATCTCAGCACGGCGGACGCGGACAGCGCGGACCAAGCGAACAGCGGGGATAACGCGGATAACGCGAACAAAGCGGATAAAGCGAACAGCGCGGATAAAGCGGAAAACGCGGACAGGGCGGATAAAGCGGACAATGTGGGCTACGCCGAGATTGAGGACGGGCGCAGCCTGGCGGTGACCACTGCCCGGCGGCTGGCTTGCGGCGGCGCGCTGGTGGGGATCGTGCAAAACAAACAGGGCGAACCCTTGAGCGTGGGGCGCAAGACCCGGGCGGTTCCGCCGGCAATACAGCGGGCGCTCAAGGCGCGCGACCGAGGTTGTCGGTTCCCGGGCTGTGACCGCAACAACCGGTTCACCCAGGCGCATCACGTGAAGCACTGGGCCGATGGGGGAGAAACCAGACTCGGCAACCTCATCACTCTGTGCTATCACCACCATCACCTGGTGCACGAAGGCGGCTTTGGCGTGCGGGTCACCGCTTCGGACGCGTTTGAGTTCACCTCACCCAAGGGGGAGCTGATCGCGCCCGCGTTCGAGCTGCCGAAATGTTTCCGCGGAAACACGCACGGGGACGATATTCGGGTGGACCCGCGTGCGTTGCCGCTGGCGGCATGGAACGCGCGCCGCGGCGTCACCATCGACGCCGATACGGCCTGTTGCGGATGGCTGGGCGAGAAGATGGACTACAACCTGGCGATCGACGGGCTGTGCTGGGAGAGCGGGATGCGCTAACCGGGACATCTCGCCACGGCCAGTCTCATAAGGTATGAACCCGCACAGAGTCTTGACAGACATGGCTGGTCATGGCAGTTTCCTTGCGGCTGACAAATATGGAGATCAGCGGTGTCTTCAGAGCTTATTCCACTCAAAAAATTGGCTGCGGAATTGCAGATGGATCGCTCCCATTTGCGGAAGTACGTGCGGCAAATCGGAATCGAACCTGGAAGGATCCGAACACCTGCAAGCCGCAACCAACCCACTCTCGCGGTCACACAAGAAGAGGCTGAACGGATACGCCAAGAGAGACGGCGATCTGGCTTCTCGTCGTCGGGCGAGATTGAATCGCCGGAATTCGGCAAGTTCTACGTAGTTGTACCCGACCCGGAAGCTCGGCGTAATCGAGTGAAGTTTGGCTACAGCAGCAATGCTTTGGAAGGCAGGATGGATAGCTATCGAACGATCAACCCATGCGCCGAGTTGTTGGAAAGTTGGAAGTGCAAAAGAACATGGGAAGCAGCAGCTATCGCGGCCTGCGCTAACTTAGAAGGAACAATGCACATTCAGGGGGAAGTGTACGACGTATGTTCCATTGAAGACACACTCAAACAATGCCGTAAATTTTTTAAGCTCGTTCTGCCGGAGGAGACAGGATAAACGGTAGATGTCCAGGTGCAGCATTCGAGACGGCCAGTCCGCCGGCCCAGACACGCAACCAGATCATTCATGTAATGCGTTCACACCCGCTCCACCGTGGCCCGGTCGTGGAGCGCCTGCAGCAAGCTCGCAGCTCGCCTGCAATGTCGTTCATAGTGAGCACTCCGTTCGGTCAGTAGTAGTCGATCAGGTCCGCGTCCACGGCTTCGCCCTGCTCGAAATTGCCGCCCCGGAAAATTCTTCGTCTTCGATCAGACGACAGCAGAAGTTGCATCCGTGCCGGCGAATGGCTTGGATCTGTTTTTCAGCCGAACAAAATTCTCCTCATATCGAAGCAGGTAAAGATAGTTGTCGTATGCTCGGCTTTGCAGGAGCGCCCCTGCTTCCCATCGGCCAATTGAAGCCTCGCCGATTCGCGTAACGGATGCGAAATCTGCCCGCGATAGCCCGTATTGCTCGCGCAAATTTCTTATTTCCACGGGTGTCATCACGCCCAGATAACGGCACACGGCAATATGCCGTGCCTTCTCTGCCTCATGTCCGGTAAATTCAAACTGACAATCCTGACAGTGAAAAACCTTCACGCGCGCTTTGAGGGCGACGGGATCTCTCTCTGTGCCGTATGGGAATTCCTCCACCTCCATTCGAGCAGTTAGATGGTCGCTGGCGCAGACCGCGCAGGTCATACCTGGTTTACGAGCATTGGCGTTCATGGCACATCTCCATTTTGTTGCGGCCGCATATTCACGTCCATCTTCGACCAATGAAAACTGCGTCCGATAATCACGCCGGCGCCGAGTTGCACCTTGATGTACAAATGGCGCTCTTGCCCACTCATATCAACCAACATTACGAACCCATATGTGCCCGGCTTGTCACGCATTTCAACATCCTCAATGGGATGCCCTTCTTCCAGGCGATCGGCAATGAAGCTCCAGGCCTCAGAGTCCGTGAACGCCATGCCGGTGACAGCGCTGCGAACTGTCCAAGGCTGCCACTCATGAGGGAACCGCAGACGGCGCGCACGCGGCCATCGTGCAAGCGCGGCAAGCGCGCGTCTATGCGCCTCGGGGTCAACATTGAGCACTTGTATGGCGCCACATAGATCATATGATACAAACGAATCGTCGCAACGCAAGCCATCGCACCAGATGATCCAATCGAGCCATCCTCCTTATGGAGTGGCGATGCCGCCGCACGGCTTTGGCAGAAAGCCTGGCGGACTTATTTCAGGGCCTATTCTTCAGGCCCCGTTCGGACCCATAAACGCGAAGAGTTTTTCGGCGCGGAAACAGGCGGCAAATCCACCGCATACGGGCATCTTTCGCCCGGGCATGCTTGCAGCGAAAAGGCTACGGCACTACGCGAGCAGCCAGTAGGCGATCGTCGAGATGATCAAGGCGCCAAGCAGGTTGAGCACCAGGCCCTCGCGGGCCATCTGCGGTACGGTGAGGCGTCCTGAACTGAAAACAACGGCGTTCGGGCCGGTGGCGACCGGCAGCATGAAGGCGAAACTGGCGCTGATAGCCGCGGGAACCATGATCAGGCGTGGTTCGATCCCGGCGGCGATGGCGGCTGCGGCCAGTATCGGCATCAGAAGCGAAGTCGTGGCGGTGTTGCTGGTAATCTCGGTCAGGAACGTAACCGCCAAGCAGATGACCAGGATCAGCAACCATGGCGCCCAGTCCGCCTGCGAGGCAAGGGCCGAGCCCATGCTGGCGCTGAGCCCGGTGCTGGCGAAAGCGCCGGCAAGGCAGATACCCCCGGAGAACAGCAGCAGAATGCCCCAGGGAATGCTGACGGCCGTCTTCCAGTCCAGCAGCCGGCCGCCGGCCCCGTTCGGAACGATGAACATCGCGACCACGGCCAATAGCGCCACGCTGCCGTCGTTGGCTTGCGTAAGACCCAACAGCCCGGACCAGCCGCCGAACGGTTCCCGGCGGGTCACCCAGAGCAGAGCGGTAATCGCGAATACCACAAGGGTTCGAATCTCCTCGCTACGCCACTTGCCGACTTTCGGCAGCTGAACGGGAGCACGCAGTTTCAGTCCCCGGGTCAGCCAGAAACCTGCAATCGGCAGCATCACCAGGACCACCGGCAACGCCCAACTCATCCATTGGGTAAATCCCAGTTCAATGCCCGTGCTCTCCTGATAAACCCGCATGAAGATCAGGTTTGGCGGCGTGCCGACCGGAGTGCCGGTACCGCCGATACTGGCGGCGTAGCACATACCAAGCAGCAAGGGCAGCGCCAGCCGCTTGTCGTCGCAGCCCTGAATGACCGCGAGCGCAATCGGCAGCAGCATCAAGGTAGTCGCCGTATTCGAAATCCACATGCTAAGCACGGCGGCGGCGGCCATAAAGCCGAACACCAGCCGCCGGCCGTCGCTTGCGCCGAACAGGTTGATCATTCCCAGTGCGATCCGGCGGTGGGCGCCGCTCTTTTCCATGGCCGTGGAGAGCATGAAGCCTCCCATCAGCAACAGGATCAGCGGATCACCCACGGCGCGCGCCGCCTGTGCCGGCGGAATCGCACCTACAAGCGGCAGAAGAGCTATGGGAACGAGGGCGGTTACCGGGATGGGCACCGCTTCCGTAATCCACCAGGCGGCGCACAGGGTGGTTACCGCAACGGTCCAGGCCACCGCCGGCCCGGCGTCCTTCATCGCGAGCCCCGCCACCAGGGCCGCCAAAGGACCGGCCACCAGCATGATCCGTTTCAGCAAGGAATTACCTCGTCCGCAGGTCGATCTGGATCAGCCTGAGCCGAACGCTCCCCGGCACAGTTCCAGAAGCGGATTGGGCCAGACGCCGACGACAACGAGCGCCAGGCCGTTGGTTACCAGCAGTACTCGAGTCCCCCAGCCGGGCTTGAATTGCGACTCCTCATCGGGGGCCTCCATGAACATCAGCCGAATAATGCGCAAGTAGTAGTACGCGCCGACAACCGCGAACACCACCGCCACAACCGCCAGTGCCGTCATGTCCTGTCCTACCAGCACCATCAGCACCTGCCACTTGGCGAGGAACCCGGCCAGCGGTGGAATGCCGATCATGCTGAGCATGATCAGCAGCATGATGAGCGCAATACCCGGATGACGGCGATACAGGCCCCGCAAGCTGTCAAGCGGCGCATTCTGCTGCTCAAGCACGATGATTACTCCAAAGGCTCCGGCCGCCATGAGCACATAGACCAGGGTGTAGAAAAGTGCAGCGCTCAAGCCCTCAGGGCCGCCAGCAACCACGCCCAGGAGAAGGAATCCAACATGAGCGATCGCCGCCCAGGCCAGCAACCGGGCCGCCTTGGTCTGGGCCATTGCCACAAAAGTGCCCAACGCCAGAGACGCAACGGCCATCACGATGAGCAGCAGATTCCATTTCTCCTGGGCAACCGGCATCCCGTCAACCAGCAACCGTACGATCAAGGCAAAGGAGGCCAGCTTCGGCACCGTGGCCAGCACCACCGCCACACCCAGCGGGGGGCCATGATAGGCGTCCGGGACCCACTGGTGAAATGGTACGGCGCCCAACTTGAACGCTACTCCCGCCAGCACTAGCGCAGCGGCGACATAGCCCCCTACACTTTCCGGAGCAGCGGATGCCACTTCGTTCAGAAGCAGCGAACCGGAAAGGCCATAGAGCAGAGACATTCCGTACAACATTGCTCCGGATCCGATTGCCCCGAGCACGAAATACTTCATCGCCGCTTCCGCGGCGCGTGCCGAATTGCGCTGCAGTGCTACCAGCGTGTACAGCGACAAGGCCAGCATTTCCAGGCCGAGAAAAAGAGTCAGCAGGCTACCGGCCGAAGCGGTTACGAACACGCCCAGCAGCGCAAAGAGCCCCAAAACGTAAAACTCTCCGCGTAGTGCGCCGGCGCGCCGCAAATCCTCGCGCGCGTACACGAAGGCCACCCCGGTCATGACCAGGGCGCCCAGTTTCAAAAGCCGCGCCAGGTCATCCATAACGAAGGCGCCGTAGAACATTTCAGCGTTAGGCGCCATCGCGCAGCCCCATGCGGCAGCCGCCAGGCCGAGCAGGCTGACAACTGAAACGGCAGCCTTCCAGCGTTTGCCCACGGCCAGGTCCATGAGCAGCACCAGGGGAATGAAAACGGCGAGCGCCAGCTCCGGATAGAGTGGGGCCCAGGCGGTCAGGTCCATTACAGCCCAACCCCCTTCCCGGACAATACGTGCCTTGCCAGGGCATCCAGTGATGGCTCCATCAGTTCCACCAGGGGGTCGGGGTATATGCCCAGGACCACGACAAACAGGGCCAGGCCACCCAGCGCAATCATTTCCCGGGTATCCAGATCCTTCAAGGACGCCACTCTCTCACTCGCCACATCGCCGAAGACCACTCGCTTGATCATGTAGAGGCTGTAGGCCGCGCCCAGTACCAGAATGGCGCCTGCGCCCAGGGCCACCAGGGGCTCGGCGCGGAATGAGGTAATGATGACCAGGAACTCGCCCACGAATCCCGAAGTGCCGGGCAGTCCCGCGTTGGCCAGCGCGAACAGCACCAGCAGCACGGCGAATACGGGCATGGTGTTGGCGACGCCTCCAAAATCATTGATCTGGCGCGTGTGCGTGCGGTCGTAGAGCACGCCGGCGCACATGAACAATGCGCCGGAAATGAAACCATGCGAGATCATCTGCACCATGCCACCGCCGAGCCCCAACGCCAGCAGCTGGTCCTGCCCCATTCCCAGGTATGCCAGGGGGATGAACATGCCCAGGGTCACGAAGCCCATGTGAGCGACGGAAGAGTACGCAATCAGCCTCTTGAGGTCGCGCTGCGCAAGCGCCACGATCGCGATATATACGATGGCCACAAGGGAAAGGCCTACGATCAATGGCGCGAACTGAGCCGCGGCATCCGGTGTGACCGGCAGGCTGAAGCGGAGCATGCCGAAACCGCCCATCTTCAGCAGTATGGCCGCCAGGATGACCGAACCACCTGTGGGGGCCTCCACATGGGCGTCCGGCAACCAGGTGTGCACCGGCCACATCGGCACCTTGACGGCAAACGCGGCCAGGAACCCGAAGAACAGCCATTGCTGCTCGGCGAGCGAGAGCGGCAGGGCGTGCAGGTCTTCAATCGCGTAACTGCCGGCCTGCATGTACAGGTACACCAGTGAAACCAGCATGAAGACCGAACCCAGGAACGTAAACAGGAAGAACTTGACCGTGGCGTAGATACGCCGTTTGCCCCCCCAGACACCGATGATCAGGAACATCGGCGCCAGCATGAATTCCCAGAAAACGTAAAAGAGCAGGCTGTCCAAAGCGCAGAAGACGCCGAGCATCAGTCCCTGCTGAATGAGCAGCGCACCGTAGTAGAGGCCCGTGCGCCGATCGATTGCGCGCCAGCCCGCTACCACGGCTGCCGGCGTAAGCAATAGCGTCAGAAGGATCAACGCCAGTGCGATGCCGTCGACACCCAGGTAGTACTCCACGTTGAAGCGGTTGATCCAATCGTGTCGTTCCACGAACTGGAATCCGCCGCCGGGTTCGAAAGCCCGTAAAAGCATCCAGCCCGGAATCCACTCGAGCAGGGACACGGCCAGGCAGGCCCAGCGCGCCACGAGGGCGCTGCGCGCCAGACCGAAGATAAGCAGTCCCGCCACCACCGGCAGCCAGACGATCACACTGAGTAAGCCAATCTCCGGCATCAGGCCCTAATCCGCAACCATGATTACCCAGGCGATCAGGAGGCAGATGGCCGTCACCATCGCAAAGGCGTAGTGATACAGAAGACCTGTCTGCAGGCGCCTGACCATGCCGGAACCCCACTGAACGGTCCGGGCCAGGCCATTGACCAGCAGCCCGTCGATGAAACGCGCATCGGCCTGATCGGCCGCGCCACGCGCAAGCCCTTGGGTGCCCGGGATTATGGCGCGCTCAAGCAATGGGTCGAATCCGTAGCCCAGTTCGAGCACCCGCCGCGGAATGCGCAACAGCCCGGCGGCTCTCACCCTCAGCTCAGGCTTCCACTCGTACACAACCCAGGCCGTCAAGCCCCCGAGTACCGCCAGCAGGAATACAGGCGAGTACAGACCATGCACGAAAAAGCCCAGCGTTCCCGTACTTGAAATCGCCGCCGTGGGATCGTTGCCGGGCAATGTCACCAGTGATCCGCCGAAATAATCGCCGAGCACCACCGGCTGAAAGGTGAACCAACCGATCAGCAAGGAGGGGATTGCCAGGAACACGAGTGGACCCAGCATCCAATTGCCGGGAGACTCGAGTGCGGCGTGTTTCCCGGTGTCCACGCGAGACTTGCCGTGAAACACGACCAGCAGCAATCTGGCGCTGTAGAAGGCGGTCACCGCCACCCCGGCCAACAGGCACCAGCCGGCGTACGTACTCACCGGATCGCCGGATTGCGTAACCACAGTGATCAGTGCGTCCTTGGAAAAGAAGCCTGCGGTTCCTGGAATACCGGCCAGCGCCAGCCCGCCGATCAAGGCCGTTGCGTAAGTAATCGGCATCAGCCGGTACAGCCCGCCCATGCGCCGGATATCCTGCTGATGATGCAGCGCCACGATGACCGATCCCGCGGCAAGAAACAGCAGGGCCTTGAAGAACGCGTGGGTGAAAAGGTGATAAATGGCCACGGAATAGGCTGAGACACCCACGCCGGCCATCATGTAGCCGAGCTGAGAGAGCGTCGACCAGGCAACGATGCGCTTGATGTCCTGCTGAACAATGGCCACAAGTCCCGTCGCCAGGGCGGTGGTTGCGCCCACCGCCAGCACCAGGGAGAGCGCCAGAGGGCTGTACTCAAACAGAGGAGACATTCGCGCGACCATGAATACACCCGCGGTAACCATGGTCGCAGCGTGGATCAGCGCCGAAATGGGCGTAGGACCCTCCATGGAATCGGGTAGCCAGATATGCAGCGGCATCTGCGCCGACTTGCCCATGGCGCCGATGAACAACAGGACGCAGCCCAGATTCAACGCCGGCCAGCTCACTCCCGGCCATACCGTAATTTGCTGATCGGCCAGTGATTCGGCCTCGGCGAACACAACGGAGTACTCCAGCGAGCCTGCCGTACCCGCGATCAGCGCAATTCCCAACAGCAACCCCAGATCGCCCACCCGGTTGACCAGAAAGGCCTTGAGACTGGCGAAATTGGCGGAAGGACGCTTGAACCAGAAGCCGATCAGCAGGTACGAGGCCAGCCCCACAGCCTCCCAGCCCACAAAGAGCTGCATGAAGTTATCGGCCATTACCAAAAGCAGCATGGCCGACGTAAAGAAGGCGATACAGGCAAAAAACCTGGCGTAGCCGGGATCATTGCGCATGTAGCCGACGGTGTAGACATGTACCGCCAGCGAAACCCAGGTCACCACGCACATCATCAAAGCGGTGAGCCGATCGATCAACAGGCCGAAACTGAGCTCCAAGCCGCCGATGCTGAGCCAGTCGAACATTTTGACCGTTACCGGTTGACCGTTCAATTGTTCCACCAGGGCCCAAATGGACAACACCGCTGACAATCCAACGGCCAGTATCGGCAGACCGTGCACCACCACGCGCGGCAGCACCCGGTATCCCAGAGCCACCAGCACTGCCGCGCCCAGCGGCGCAAGGAGGATGGTTTCGTAATTCATCCCTTGAGCAAACTGAATTCTTCGACGTTGACGCTGATGCGATTACGGAACAGCACTACCAGGATCGCCAGACCGATGGCCGCTTCCGCGGCCGCTACAGTGAGGATGAAGAACACGAACACCTGGCCCGCGAGATCATCCAGGAAATAGGCAAAAGCAATGAAATTGAAGTTCACCGCAAGCAGCAGCAGCTCCACGCACATCAAGAGCAGGATTACGCTGCGGCGGTTGATGAATATGCCGCACACCGCAATGGCGAACAGCACCGTACTCAAGGTAAGCAGATGCTCAAGACCGATCATTCGCCGGTCTCCGCGGGCATTTTCACCAGCCTGACACGGCTGCCTGGCCGCACCGCAACCTGTTCCGATACCTTCTGTACACGCAGACCCCGACGGCGGCGCAGGGTGAGCGTAATTGCGCCGATGATCGCCAGCAGAAGAATGTAACCCGCGATTTCAAAAGCGTACAGGTGCTCAGTGTAGAGAAGCTCGCCAAGTGCCTGGGTGTTTTTCTGCGAAAAACCCGGCGCTTGAACCGGCGCGGTCAATTCCAGCCCGGAACCGCGCAACCACCACACGGACCCGAGTTGCGCAGCGAGCAGCAAGCCCACGAACGCGCCTAACGGCGCGTAACGTGTCAATCCCTCTCGCATGCGTTCGACATTGATGTCAAGCATCATCACCACGAACAACAGCAGGACCATCACCGCGCCCACGTAGACCAGCACCAGCGCAACCGCAAGGAACTCCGCGTGCAGGAGCAGCCATATCGCGGCGGAAATTACAAAGCACAGGACCAGGAACAGCACCGAATGGACCGGGTTGCGCGCCAGGATTACGCCCAGGGCCGCTGCAATCAGCATGCCGGACCAGCCGTAGAACAACAGCAGGGGAAACAGGTCAACGAGCTGCTGCATGGACAATAGGTTCAGCGGTAAGGCGCGTCGTCGCTGCGATCGGCGGCAATCTGTTCTTCGTATCGATCGCCGACTTCCAGCAGCCGTTCCTTGGTCATGATGTTCTCGCCCCGGTGTTCCATGTGGTATTCATGAATCCGGGTCTCCACGATGGCGTCCACCGGGCATGCTTCCTCGCAAAAGCCGCAGTACACGCACTTGAACAGGTCGATGTCGTAAAGGCTGGCTCGGCGGGTGCCGTCCTCGCACACTTCGGACTCAATGGTGATCGCCAGGGCCGGACAGACCGCTTCACAAAGCTTGCAGGCTATGCAGCGTTCCTCGCCGTTGGCGTAGCGGCGCAGGGCGTGCAATCCCCGGAATCGTGGCGATTGCGGGGTTTTCTCTTCCGGGTACTTGAGAGTGATCTTGCGGCGGAAGAAATTCCCCAGCGTTACCTTAAGCCCCATGAGTAACTCGCCCAGCAGGAAAGTCCGGACGACCGACCGGATTCGATCGCCCGCTCCCGGGCGGGGGCCGGTACGCCCTGGTTTGGTCTCATTCATTCAAATGGCCCGATTTTGTATACGGAAAGCACGGCTTCCACTCCGATCCACACAAGGGTCACGGGGATGAACACCTTCCAGCCCAGACGCATGATCTGGTCGTAGCGATAACGTGGGAATGTGGCGCGCAGCCATAGGAATACGAAGAGGAAAACGAAGGTCTTGGCGGCCAGCCAGAACAGGCCCGGCTTGGCCAAGAGACCGACTACGGTCCAATCCGGGTTTATGATTCCTGCAAACGGCGACGCCCAGCCGCCCAGAAAGAGAACTGCGGTCAAGGTGGCGATGAGAATCATGTTGGCGTATTCCGCCAGGAAAAACATCGCAAACGTGGCGCCCCCGTATTCCACGTGAAATCCCGCCACGATTTCCGATTCTCCCTCTGCAACGTCGAACGGAGCGCGATTGGTCTCCGCCACGCCGGAAATGAAATACACCAGGAACAAGGGCAGCAGGGGGAAGATATACCAGTCGGACAGGCCGCCCGCCTGCTCCGCCACGATCACGCCCAGATTGAGGCTGCCCGACGCCATCAGGACGCCCACCAGGGCAAACCCCATGGCAATCTCGTAGGCGACCATCTGTGCCGCAGAGCGCATCGCACCGAGCAGCGCGTACTTGGAGTTGCTGGCCCAGCCGGCGAGAATAACTCCATAGATGCCGAGCGAGGTCATGGCCAGGAGGTAGAGCAATCCGGCGTTCAAGTCGGCGACTGCAAACCCGGGAAACAGGGGCACGACCGCCCAGGCTGCAAGCGCCGGGACCAGCGACAGAATGGGCGCGGTGAGAAACAGCCAGCGATTGGCCCGCCCGGGGATCACGATTTCCTTCACCAGCAGCTTCAACACGTCGGCGAAAGGCTGAAGAAGCCCCCGGTATCCTACGCGGTTCGGCCCTTGGCGAAGCTGCATGAAACCGATCACCTTGCGTTCCAGCCAGGTGGCGTAGGCGACGCAGAGAATCACTACAACGGTTACCGCCAGTATTCCCAGCAGGTCGATGAGCGCCTCTACCATCAGGGGTGGCAGAAAGTCGAGCCAATTTTTGAGGACCCCGGTCATGAGCGACGGTCAGGCTGCCTTGCGCGCCTCGGCAACCTGCTGCAAGGGCGCCGATCGCCGCACCAGGCCGTCTACCGAGTAGATCGGCAGTTCCAGACCCTCATAGCCCTCGTCATCAATATCGGAAGCGCGCGTCAGAGCTTGCGGCGCCGCATCCGCACCGGCCTCCCGGAGCTCCACCTGCCTTCGCAAGTCGGCCAAGGCTTCATGCGCTTCGGCATAGCCAAAGCCCTTCAGCTCCAGCCGGTCCGCCAGCGCTCTCAACACCTTCCAGGCAGGACGCCCCAGGCCTGGAGCCGGCGCAGCCGCAGAGAAGCTCTGCCAATCCATCTGGCTGTTGATGAAGGTGCCGGAGTTTTCGAAATGGGCCGCGGTGGGCAGCACAACATGGGCGTGGCGCAGCAGCCACGACGGCGCCCAGGGGTTCAGCGCCAGAATGAAGTCCGCCTTACCCAGGAAATCGCCGCTGTTTCCCGGACAGTCAGCGTCAGGCTCTACACCCATCAGGACAATGCCGGCGGGTGGCTTGCTCGCCATCTGACCCGCGTTTTCTCCGATGGCGCCGCCGCGTCCGTAGGGAAGCACACCAGCCAGGCTCAGGCCCGCTGCATTTCCGCCTTCCGTCACGAAGCCAAGGCCCGCGTTCCGGCAATATTCCGCTGCAGCTTGAAGCAATTGGGAAAAGGCCGGGTGACGGATCGCCATCCCGCCCAGCCACACCGCGCGGCGTTTGCCCTTCAGGGCGCGGGCAGCGAATTGGCCAATGGCGTCAACCCACCTTTGCGGAGGCTCGACGATCTTCCCGAAGATCGGATGCAGGTATTCCCTCTCGACCAGATCCAGATAGCTGACGCGGGCGCCCGCCAGTGCCGCTTTTCTCACTCGGTGCGCGAGGATGGGTGCTTCACTGCGCAAGTCACAGCCAATGAGCAGCAGAGAATCCAGGGATTCCACGTCGGAGAAACGGGTCCCGAGCCAGGGGATCGCCTCGCTTGTCTGCCCGCGAAAGTCTCTGCGCCTTAGGCGATGGTCGATATTGCCGGACCCCAGCGCATGCATCAGTTTCCTGAGCAGGAAGCCTTCTTCGGTGGTCGCCGAAGGAGAAACCAACGCTCCCAGCGCTTTTCCGCCCTGCTCCTCCGCCAGGCTCGACAATCCCGCGGCGGCGGCATCCAGCGCCTCCTCCCAGCCGACCTCCAGCAGCCTTCCGTTACGCCGAACCAGGGGCTTCTCAAGCCGGTCCCCGGTGTACAGACCCTCGCAACTGAAACGGTCCCGATCCGAAATCCAGGTCTCGTTGACCGCTTCATTCTCGCGCGGCACGATGCGGCGCACACGCCCCCGCAAGACGTGCGCGTATAGCGCCGAGCCCACGCAGTCGTGCGGCGCTACGGTAGCGTGAGCACTCATTTCCCAGGCACGCGCCGTATAGCGGTACGGCTTGTTGTTCAGCGCACCGACGGGACATACGTCGATGACGTTGCCGGAAAGCTCGTGCTTGAGAGAACGCTCGACCCAGGTCGTGATCTCCATGTGCTCGCTGCGTCCGGTCGCGCCCAGTTCCTGCACGCCCGCCACTTCCTCGCCGAAACGAATGCATCGCGTGCAATGAATGCAGCGGGTCATGTCGGTGGAAACCAGCGGACCCAGGTCCGGGTCCGCAACGGCCCGTTTGCCCTCCGAGAAGCGCGAGATATCGCGGCCAAATCCCATCGCCAGGTCCTGCAGTTCGCACTCGCCGCCCTGGTCGCAAACGGGACAATCCAGGGGATGATTGATCAGCAGGAATTCCATGGTCGCGCGTTGTGCGGAAACGGCGCGCTCGTTGTGGGTTTCCACCTCCATGCCCTCGGCCACGGGTATTGCGCAAGCCGGCAAGGGCTTGGGCGCCCCCACCACGTCCACCAGGCACATCCGGCAGTTGGCCGCAACACTCAGCTTGGGGTGGTAGCAGAACCGGGGCACGTAGATGCCGGCACGGTCGGTGGCCGCGATCAACATCTCGCCGGCGGCGCCCTGGAGCTCACGCCCATTGACGGTGAAGCGAACCTGCTTGTCAGACATAGGCGGCCTCACGCTCCCGCATGGACGCCGGCCGGGTCAATATCCTGGCTTCGAATTCACTGCGGAAGTGCTTCAGGAAGCTCTGCACCGGCCAGGCCGCAGCATCACCCAGCGCGCAGATCGTGTGGCCCTCTATATTGTTCGCCACGCTGAGCAGCAGGTCCAGGTCCGAAACCTGCGCCCGCCCCTCCAGCATACGGGTCAGCATACGGTACAGCCATCCCGTGCCTTCGCGGCAGGGTGTGCACTGACCGCAGGACTCCGCGTAATAGAAGCGCGCAATTCGCCTGAGCACGCTGACCATGCAGGTTTGATCGTCCATCACGATCATCGCCCCGGTCCCCAGCGCGGAACCGGCCTGGCTGAGCGAGTCGTAGTCCATGGTGCATTGGCGGATGATGTTGGCCGGCAGCACCGGCACCGAAGAGCCACCGGGAATGACCGCCTTGAGCCGGCGCCCCTTCCACACTCCGCCGGCATGTTCCAGCAACTCGTTGAACGACACGCCCAGCGGCGCCTCGTAGTTCCCGGGACGTTCCACGTGCCCGGAAACGGAGAAAATCATGGCGCCCGACGAGTTGGGAGGTCCCAGGGACTTGAACCACTCGGCGCCCTTTTCCACGATGGCAGGCACGCACGCCAGCGTCTGCGTGTTATTGACCGTGGTGGGGCGTCCATAGAGCCCGCTCTGGGCTGGAAACGGCGGCTTGAAGCGCGGCTTGCCGGGCTTTCCTTCCAGAGATTCCAGCAGACCCGTTTCTTCGCCGCAAATATAGGCGCCCGCGCCGACAAAGGGATGTAATTCAAAGTTCACCCTGGCCGATCCCAGCTTCCTGCCGATCAGGCCGGCAGCACGGGCCTCGTCAAGCGCCACCAGGAACCTCGGCACAGGTTCGCCCAGGAACTCGCCGCGAATGTAGTTGTAACTCACCGTCGCGCCCATGGCATAGGCGGCCAGGGCCATTCCTTCAATCAGCGCGTGCGGGTTGTAGCGCAAAATGTCGCGGTCGTGGCAGGTACCCGGCTCGCTCTCGTCGGAGTTGCAAACCAGGTAGCTGGGCTGCTTGCAGTCCTTCGGCATGAAGCTCCACTTCAACCCGGTTGGGAAACCTGCGCCACCGCGGCCACGTAGCCCCGAGGCCTTGACCGTTTCCAGAATTTCTTCTGCCGCCAGCTCGCCTGCCAGTACGCGACGCCAGGCGCCATAGCCACCGCGGCTCTCGTACGACTGAAGACGCCAGGGCCGATCCGCACCGGGCGGAGGCATGCAGACATCAACCAGCGGCATGCTCATAGGGTCAGACCCTCGACGATCCGGTCCGCTTCCTCGTGCGTGACATGCTCATGGTAGGTGTGATTGACCATCATCATGGGTGCGCCCGTGCACGCGGCCAGGCATTCCTCTTCCATCTTGAGAAAAATGCGCCCGTCGAAAGTGCTTTCTCCGACGGAAATTCCCAGGCGATTCTCTAGGTGGGCAAGCAATTCCTCGCCGCCGCGCAACCAGCAGGAAATGTTGGTGCAAACCGACACGCAAGTCCGGCCGACCGGACGGACTTCGAACATGGAGTAGAAGGTGGCCACCTCGTAGACCTGAATCGGCGGCAGATCCAGCTCCTCGGCCACAGCGTCCATCAGTTCAACGGACAGCCAGCCACCATTCTCCTCCTGGGCCTGGCGCAAGGCATCCAGCACGGCCGAACGCTGACGCCCTTTCGGAAATCGCAGCGCCGACTCCCGAATGGCCGCCCGCGCCTCTATGGATAGAACCGTTTTCTGACTCATTGCCTTTACCGGTCAATCTCGCCGAAAACGATGTCCATGGTGCCGATCATCGCTACCACGTCGGCCAGCATGTGCCCGCGCACCATCTCGTCCATGGCCGCCAGGTGGGCGAATCCCGGCGCCCGTATCTTCACGCGGAACGGCTTGTTGGCGCCGTCGGAAACAAGATACACGCCGAACTCCCCCTTGGGGTGCTCGAGTGCCGCATAGGCTTCGCCCTCGGGCACGCAATAGCCTTCGGTGAAGAGTTTGAAGTGATGGATCAGCGACTCCATCTTTTCCTTCATCTCGGTCCGCTTCGGCGGCGCCAGCTTGTAGTCGTCCACCATCACCGTCCCGGGGTTGGCTCGAAGCCAGTCCACGCACTGACGAATGATGTGGTTGGACTGGCGCAACTCTTCCACACGGACCAGGTAGCGGTCGTAACAGTCGCCGTTGACTCCAACCGGGATATCGAAATCCATGTCCGCATAGACGGCGTACGGCTGTTTCTTGCGCAGGTCCCATTCCACGCCGGAACCACGGAGCATGGCGCCCGTGAACCCCAGGTTGATGGCCCGCTCGGCGGAAACCACGCCGATACCCACCGTGCGTTGCTTCCAGATCCGATTTTCGGTCAGCAATGTCTCGTACTCGTCCACCCGGGCCGGAAAACGATCCGTGAAGTGTTCGATGAAATCCAGCAGCGACCCGTCGCGGCCCTCATCCATCGCCTTGTCACGCCGCGATTCGGCCTTGCGGCCCGGCTGCCGCAGGTGCCTGGGCATGGATTCGGGCAGGTCGCGGTAGACGCCGCCGGGCCGGTAATAGGTCGCATGCATGCGCGTGCCGGAGACCGCCTCATAGCAGTCCATGAGGTTCTCGCGCTCGCGAAAGCAGTACAGGAAAATGGTCATCGCGCCCACGTCCAGGCCATGGCAGCCCAGCCACAAGAGGTGGTTCAGGATGCGGGTGATCTCGTCGAACATCACGCGGATGTAGAGAGCGCGGAGCGGCGGCGTGATTCCCAGCAGCTTCTCGATGGCCATGACGTAACCGTGCTCGTTGGCCATCATGGACACGTAGTCCAGCCTGTCCATATATCCGATGCTCTGGTTGTACGGCTTGGACTCGGCAAGTTTCTCGGTCGCTCGATGCAGCAGCCCGACATGCGGATCAGCCCGGACAACCACCTCTCCGTTCATTTCCAGCACCAGCCTCAATACGCCATGTGCCGCCGGATGCTGCGGCCCGAAATTCATCGTGTAGCTCTGAATCTCAGCCATCGGAGGATTGCTCCTGGCCGTCAACTTCCTTCCGGGGTTCCGCGCCGAGCTCCGGCCGGTAGCGGTTGTCGTCGCGAATGACCCGCGGAACCAGTGTGCGCGGTTCGATGCTGACCGGTTCATAGACCACGCGGCGCTTCTGTTCGTCGTAACGGACTTCCACCTTTCCGCTCAAGGGAAAATCCTTGCGGAAGGGATGCCCGATAAAGCCGTAGTCGGTCAGAATTCGGCGCAGGTCGCCATGGCCTTCGAACACGATGCCGAACAGATCGAATGCCTCGCGCTCGAACCAGTCCGCGGACTGCCAGATTCCCGTGACCGAGGGCAACAGCGGCGGGTTCTCGCCGGCGGCAAAAGCGCGCAAGCGCACACGAACATTCTTGCCAAGCGAGAGAAGATGATAGATCCCCGCAAACCTTGCCGGCTGATCCGTGGACTCACTCTCCGGCAGAGCGAGCTGCTCCGCGGCGGCGCCTGAGCCGGCTTCAAGCTCGCGATGAGGTTGGCTGGTTGTTGCTGGAGACGACTCGACCGCACGGCTGAAGCCGGTCTCGGTGGCGTGTTCCGTCTGCCATTCGACCTTGCCGTACCCCATGTAGTCGACACCGCAAACGTCGATAAGCGAAGCAAAGGAGAATTCCTCTTCATCATGCAGGGCTTGCGCGGTTGCAACCAGGTCCGCGGGGTCGAGATCGTAGCTGAGCTCGCCGCAGGTCGATTCGCGCCGGCGCAGCACACCGTCGAAGCGCGCGCGCAAGGCTTCGGCCATGGACTCAAGGCGGGACATCGGCCGGACCGCTCAGGAAACGGACTTGGGGCGCACCAGCGCCTTGCTGTGGCGAATCTTGTTGCGCAGCTGAAGAATGCCGTAGAAAAGCGCCTCGGCCGTGGGCGGGCACCCGGGCACATATATATCCACCGGCACAATACGGTCGCAGCCTCGCACCACCGAATAGGCGTAGTGGTAATAGCCGCCCCCGTTCGCACAGGAACCCATGGAAATAACCCAGCGCGGTTCGGGCATCTGGTCGTACACGCGGCGCAGGGCGGGCGCCATCTTGTTGCACAGAGTCCCGGCCACGATCATGACATCGGATTGGCGGGGACTGGGCCGAAACATCACGCCAAACCGGTCAAGGTCATAGCGCGCGGCGCCCGCGTGCATCATTTCCACCGCACAGCAGGCCAATCCGAAGGTCATCGGCCACATCGAACCGGTTCGCGCCCAGTTCAGCAGTTTGTCCAGCGAGGTAACCACGAAACCCTGTTCGCGTGCCTCGGTAATCGTGTCGGAAAGGCCCTCGATTCGGGGCCCCGCTGCACTCAATCCCATTCCAGCGCCCCCTTTTGCCACTCGTACACGAAGCCCACCACCAGGACCAGGAGGAAGATGCCCATCGCGATCAGTCCCTGCGAGCCGATTGCATCCAGCGCAACCGCCCAGGGAAACAGAAAGGCGATTTCCAGATCAAAAATGATGAAGAGGATCGCTACCAGGTAATAGCGCACGTCAAAACGCATGCGCGAGTCCTCAAAGGCGTCAAAACCGCACTCATAAGGCTCAAGCTTGCGGTCATCCTTCTGCCGGCGGCCCAGCAGCAGCCCGAGACCGAGCAGCGCCAGCGCAATCGTCAGCGCGACGCAGAGATAAATCAGTACGGGAAGGTAACTGGCCGGCATGATTTCTTGCTCAACGGTATCCCGGCGAGTCCCAACTTCCTAGGGCCTGTCAACAGGCCTTTAGGGAGAATGCCGATGGCCGGACTCGAACCGGCACGGCTTACGCCACTGCCCCCTCAAGACAGCGTGTCTACCAATTCCACCACATCGGCAAGGATTTGACCGAAACACTAGGATTGCTCCTCCGGGTCGACCGCAGGTAACTGCGGCAGATCGTCATCATCGGGTTCCGCGGGCGCCGGTTCCTCTATAGGTGCGCTCTCAGGCAAGGCATCCAGCAGGCTCTCCTCCGGCTTCGGCCTGCCGATTCCGGTAAGGACGAGGCTGGATACAAAGAAAAGAAAAGCCAGCACAGCCGTGACCCGCGAAAGAAAATTCGCCGAGCCGCGCGCGCCGAAGACCGTGCCGGATGCGCCCGCGCCGAATGCCGCGCCCGTTTCCGCGCCTTTCCCGCGCTGCAGGAGCACGAAAACGATAATCAGCACGGCGACCAGCACATGCGCCGCCAGGACCAATTGCTGTAACAGAACCGCTACCTCGCTATGCCGCCGTAATAATTCGCCAAAAGTCCTTCACGTCCAGGGAAGCTCCACCTACCAACCCGCCGTCTATGTCCGGCTGAGCAAACAGTGCAGCCGCATTTGCGCCGTTTACGCTACCCCCGTACAGAATGCGAAGGCCATCCGCAATTCTAGCATTGGCGCGGGCAATTTCCCCACGCAAGAGGGCGTGCACCTCCTGTGCCTGATCAGGCGTTGCGGTATGACCGGCGCCGATTGCCCAGACCGGCTCGTAGGCCAAGACCGCCGTGTCAAGACCGGCCGCTCCGCACAGATCCAAAACCGCTCCCAGTTGTCGTGTAACGACCGCCGAGGTGTGTCCGGCATTCCGCTGAGCGAGCGATTCTCCGACACACAGAACCGGGATCAGGCCCTCGGCGGATGCCTTGCGGAACTTCTCCGCCACCAGTTCATCGGTCTCGCCGAAGGCCGCGCGTCGCTCGGAGTGACCAACCAGCACATGGCTGCAACCACAATCGACCAGCATGGCCGCCGATACTTCGCCGGTATGTGCGCCCTCGCCGTGGATGGAAACGTCCTGCGCCCCCGTTCGTATGGGCAGGCGCCCCGCCCTTGCCCGTGCTTCAAACAGCCGGTTGGCGTGGGTCAGGTAGGGAAAGGGAGGAAACAGGACCACATCCGGCAGGCCTGCGGTGGATTCCGGCCGCTCGCAAAAGCCCGTCACAAGCTCGCTGATCGAACCCAGATTGCCGTGCATTTTCCAGTTGCCGGCTACGATCCGACGCCGCTCACCCATGTCCCTGCTACCTCAGCCGGAAGTTCGGGGAGTGCCCAGCGCCTGCGCCACACTCATGGCAGCCTTGTCCACCCGGGCCCGGTCGGGACCCTCGGCCATGATGCGAAACACCGGCTCGGTGCCCGAAGGCCGCACCACGACCCGACCTTCCTCACCCAGCAGTTCGCGGGCGCTGTGAAGGGCCTGCTCAACTTCGGGGTCAGCGAGAGAGCCGCCGCCGTTGGAGGGCACGCTGAGGTTGACCTGTTCCATATGCGGCATGTTCACGGCAAGCTCCGAGAGGGAGCAGTTCCTGCCTCGCATGACCGCCAGTACTTCCAGCGCGACAACCAGGCCGTCACCGGTGGTCGACTTGTCCAGGCACAGAATGTGACCGGAGCTCTCGCCGCCCAGGACGCCGCTGCGCTCACGCAGCATGTTCACGACCTGCCGGTCGCCGACCTCCGCGCGGCAGAAGCTGATGCCCTCCGCCGACAACGCCTGCTCCAGCGCCATACTGCTGATCTGTGTTCCAACCACGGGACCCTGCAGGCGGCCTGCTTCCTGGCGGGCCCGCGCCAGGATCAGGAGCAGCGTGTCGCCGTTCAGCGTTTTTCCATTGCTGTCCACCATGATCACGCGGTCACCGTCGCCGTCGAGAGCGATGCCTACGTCCGCCTCTACCGCCCGCACCGTGCGGCACAAGAGATCCGGCTCGGTGGCGCCGCAGCGATCGTTGATATTGCGCCCGTTCGGAGAGCAGCCCAGCGGAACCAGTTCTGCGCCCAGCGCCGTAAGGGTTGCCGGGGCGACGCGATAGGAAGCGCCATGCGCACAGTCCACCACGATTTTCAGGCCTTCCAGCGACATGCCCTCCGGAACGGTTTCGAGGCAGTGCTTCTCGTAGCGCTCAAGGGCATCGTCGACCCGGCGCACTTGTCCCAGCGCCGTGGAGTCCAGCGTAACGGCGGTATCGTCGATGTGGCTCTCGATCCGTGCCTCTTCTTCGGCCGCCAGCTTGAATCCGTCGTGTTTGAAGAACTTGATGCCATTATCGCAATAGGCGTTATGCGAAGCACTGATTACGACGCCCAGATCGGCGCCAAGCTCCTGGGTAAGAAGGGCCACGCCGGGTGACGGCAGAGGGCCGGAAAGCCGCACGTCGGCGCCCGCGGCCACAAAGCCTGCTTCCAGCGCTGATTCGAACATGTAACCGGACACGCGCGTGTCCTTGCCGATCACGACTTTGCCGCCACGGGGCAGCAGAGCACGGGCGGCCGCTCCCGCCAGCCGCAGAGCAAATTCGGCGGTCATGGGATGTTCTCCCACCGTGCCGCGCACGCCGTCGGTGCCGAAAAACTTCATGACCCGCTCTGCGTGATCCCCGAACTCAGCCGGCGAAATACTCTTCCCAGCGCCGATCCACGAGTTCGAACGAGGCCGCCGCCCGCTCTTCCATGACCGTACGGTTGTCCTCGGCAAATACATTGGGTCCGCCCTCGGCGGGCATTTGCCGCGTGGCGTCGATCAGGATCTTGCTTGACAGCGCATTGCGATGGGTGCTGGGGTCGATCAGGAAAGAAAAGGTCTGCTTGACCGTGAGGCTCGCAGGCCAGGGTTGCCAGCGCGTGCCCACCGCGTGCATCACCCGGGACAGATCGGTGGGATCCACATCCTGGTCGAGGATGATGATCAACTTCTTGGCGAATCCGATCATCCTGTAACCCATGATCAACAGGCCGGCTTCGATTCCTTCGCCCGGCATTCGCTTGTTGATGCAGGCAATGGCCATGCCGGGTATATCGGGCGGCACGTGAAAGCGCACCAGGTTGGGCATGATTCTCTTTAAACGCGCGAAATGCCCGACTTGCCACGGCCAGGTGAGATAGGCCCCGCCGATTCCGGGCCAGATGTTGTAGACCCAGGGTTTTTCCCGGTGCGTGATAGCTTTGACAGTCAGGTAGTGATTGGGCGCCGGCTCTCCGATGTAACCCAGCATTTCGCCATACGGGCCCTCCATTTCCTTGTCCGTGCTGATTTCACCCTCAATGACGATTTCGGCATGCGCCGGCGCCATGAGCGAATTCGTTTCGGCTCTTACCAACTCGACCGGCTCGCGCCGGAAACCGCCGGACAGCGCGAATTCATCATCGCCCAATTCGCCGACCCGCGTGCTGCTCATCATCCACGTGATGGGATCCAGCCCGGTGGCTATGACGCAGGGCACGCTCTTCTTCCCCTGTGCGATGGCTTTGCGCATCATCATCGCGCCGTGGTTTTGTCCGGTAAAGCAAATGCCCAGCTTTTGCGGGCCCTTCACCTGCAATCGGTAGGTGCCGACGTTGCGGCCTATCTCCGGGTCCTCCATGATCACGGAGCCGGTACTGATGAATCGGCCTCCGTCGGCGGGGTTGTTCTGGATCCACGGAAAACGGTCGAGGTTGGCATCCTCGCCGAACAACCTGACCTCCTTGCACGGAGCACTCGACGCTTCGACTTCCACCGGGGGAATCTGCTCGAACCGATAGTGCTCGTTCATGTGAGTGAGCAGTTCGTGTTCGACCACCTCGTTCATTTCGCTTTCGTTATCGGTCAGCTCCTTCACGCCGAGGCACATGGCGACGGTCTTGAAGCTGTTGAGCACGTTGCAGATGACCGGCGTCTCGTACCAGCGCCCGTTCATCTTCGTCCGTTCCACCAGGAAGGCCGGCGCAGCGGTCCGCATCCGGTCCTCGATGCGGTAGGAGAACGCGGTCATCTCGAACTGGTCCTGGTCCATGTCCGGGATGCGCAGCAGCTTGCCCTGCTGCTCCATGGCTTGGGCATATTCGCGTAGAGAATTGAGTACCGGCATGTTGGAAGTCCTTCTTGGGCGTCAAGGCCGCCCGTTGGCGGCGAAAGGTCAGTACCGATACCGCTCGGATTTGAACGGACCGGTTTCCGGAATGCCCAGATATTCGGCCTGCTCCGGAGTAAGACGGCTAAGTGCGGCGCCCAGCTTGGGAAGATGGAGGCGTGCGACTTTCTCATCAAGGTGGCGCGGCAGCGTGTATACGCACTTCTGGTAATCCCGGTGGGTCAGCAACTCGACCTGGGCCAGGACCTGGTTGGTGAAGCTGGCCGACATGACGAAGCTGGGGTGTCCGGTTGCGCAACTCAAGTTCACCAGCCGACCCCTGGCCAGCAGGATAAGCCGCTTGCCGTCCGGAAAAATCACGTGATCGACCTGAGGTTTGACTTCCTCCCAGCCGCAGTCCTTGAGGCTGGCCACGTCGATCTCGACGTCGAAATGGCCAATGTTGCACAGGATGGCCTGGTCCTTCATGCGGGCCATGTGGTTGTAGGTAATGACGCCCTTGTTGCCGGTTGCGGTGACAAAAATGTCGGCGCGTTCGCAAGCCTGGTCCATCGTGACAACGGGGTAGCCTTCCATCGCCGCCTGCAAGGCGCAGATCGGATCGATTTCCGTGATCCACACGCGTGCCCCCAGGCCCTTGAGCGATTGAGCGCAGCCCTTGCCGACGTCACCGTAACCGCAAACAACGGCGATCTTGCCGGCCACCATCACGTCGGTTGCCCGCTTTAACCCGTCCACCAGTGATTCCCGGCACCCGTACAGGTTATCGAACTTGGACTTGGTCACCGAATCATTGACGTTCATGGCCGGACAGCGCAGCGTGCCCGCCTCCTGCATCTGATACAGGCGATGAACACCGGTGGTTGTTTCCTCGCTCAGTCCAAGCAACTGGCCGGCAAGTTCCGGGTACTCGTCGTGAACGATAACGGTCAGATCGCCGCCGTCGTCCAACAGCAGGTTTGGGGTCCAACCGCCGGGGCCGTTGATCGTGCGTTCAATACAGCGCAGGTATTCCTCTTCCGTCTCGCCCTTCCAGGCAAAAACCGGTACCCCGCGACGCGCCATGGCGGCGGCCGCATGGTCCTGGGTGGATAGCCGGTTACAGGAGGACCAGCGCACCTCCGCCCCAAGTTCCAGGAGGGTTTCGATCAGTACGGCTGTCTGTACGGTCATGTGAAGACAGCCGGTGATCCGGGCGCCAGCCAAAGGCCGGCTGTCGCCGAATTCTGCACGCAGCGCCATCAACCCGGGCATCTCGCTGCGTGCGATGGCTATTTCCCGCTCGCCGAAGTCGGCCAGCGAAAGATCCGCGACCTGGAAGTCCTCGTGCAGCCGGGTTACAGCGGGCTCGGCCATGTCATGCCACCTTCACGCCTGGCGCATCGTCGGCCAGTTCGGCGGCGCGATCGGTCTCTTCCCAGCTGAAGCCGCAATCCTCCCTGCCGAAATGCCCGAAAGCCGCAGCAGGCCGGTAGGCTATACGCTTCAGATTCAGGGCCCGGATGATGCCCTCCACCGACAAATCAAAATGCGCCTGTACCAAGGCCTTGAGATGCTCGTCACTGACCGTACCGGTCCCGAAACTCTCGACATCAACCGCCACCGGGTCGGGCTGGCCGATCGCGTAACAGACCTGAACCTCGCAACGCTCGGCGAGGCCCGCCGCCACGATATTCTTGGCCACGTGACGCACAGCGTAGGCAGCCGAACGGTCCACCTTCGACGGGTCCTTGCCGGAAAACGCTCCGCCTCCGTGCCGGGCCATTCCCCCGTAGGTGTCGACAATGATCTTGCGCCCCGTAAGGCCGCAATCCGCCTGCGGCCCGCCCTCGACGAACCGGCCGGCGGGATTGACCAGGTAGTTGATAGACCCGGTCTGCCATTTGGGTCCGAGTACCGGCTTGATGAGTTGCTCGATGATCGCGTCGGTGAAATCCGGCGGGCAAACGCCCCGCGGGTAATCATTCGGCCACACATCCGGGGCATGTTGGGTGGAGAGAACGACGTCGCAAACGGCAACCGGCCGATAGTCCTCGTAGCGAACCGTAACCTGAGCCTTGCCGTCGGGACGCAGCCAGCCAAGCTCACCGGTGTTGCGCAGTTCGGCGTGCCTGCGCATGAGACGATGCGCCAGGTCGATAGGCGCCGGCATCAATGCGGGAGTGTCCTTGCAAGCGTAGCCGAACATCATGCCCTGATCGCCGGCCCCCAAGGGCTTGCCCTCACCCTTATTGACGCCCCTTCGAATATCCGGAGACTGCTTGCCGATAGCATTCAGGACGCCGCAAGTCGAGCCGTCGAATCCCAGCGCCGAACTGTTGTAGCCGACGTCCTTGACCAGGCCTCGCACGAGCGCCTCCAGGTCCACCCAGGTAGACGTGGTGATCTCGCCGGCGACCAGTACGAAACCGGTCTTTACCAGCACTTCCGCGGCTACGCGCGCGTCCTCGTCCCGCGACAGAATGGCGTCCAGAACCGCGTCGGAAATCTGGTCCGCCAGCTTGTCCGGATGCCCGTCGGATACGGATTCGGAAGTAAAAAAAGAGGTTGTGGGCATGCGCTCAAACCCATGATTAGGCAGCCAATCATTATACGCACAAGGCGCTTGGGCACTTGCCTTCGGGGACGGCTATCCGCTCCGCAGCAGCTCCAGCGCGCGTTGATAGGCAAGGCGGCGGGAAGCGCCGCCAATCGCGGCCCCGAGGCGCGCCGCCTGACGCGTGGACAGCTCCTCAAGCAGGGTCTTCAGCACTGCATCCAGGGCGTCCTCATCCACCTCCGCCTTGGCGCTGCCACTGACGACCAGCGTAAATTCTCCTTTCGCCGGAATCGTTCCTGTTGCCACACCCGAACACAAGCCGTCCAGCGTGTCCCCGTATGTGCTCTCGTGCAGCTTGGTCATCTCGCGGGCGAGAAAGGCCTTGCGCGCTCCGCCGAAAACCTCGCGCATGTCCTCAATGGACGCTGAGAGCCGATGAACGGCTTCATAGAAAACCAGGGTCAGGGGAACATCCTTCAAGCTGTTGAGCCGCGCTCTCCGGGCCGCGGAACGCGACGGGAGAAATCCCTCGAAATGAAACCGGTCCGCGGGGAAGCCCGCCACCGACAATGCCGCGACGGCCGCACACGGACCAGGCAAGGGCGTTACGCGGATTCCCGCTCTCCGGGCCTCGGACACCAGCCTCATTCCCGGGTCGCTGATGCCCGGCGTGCCGGCGTCGCTCAACAGTACCAGGTCATCGCCGGAATGCAGGCCCTCCAGGAGTTGGGCGATTCTCGACCGTTCGTTGTGCGCGTAGAGCGAGATCAGCGTGGGCCGCGTTCCGAGGCCGTCCAGCAGTCTGCGGGCACGGCGAGTATCCTCCGCGGCAACCTTCGATACCTGCAACAAGACCGTTTTCAACCGCGTGCTAACATCGCCCAAGTTGCCAATTGGAGTGGCGGCGACATACAAGGCCCCCGCTTCGTTCGGCGCAACCGGCCCCGCCACATTCCCAACCGCCATATGATCACCTCCGTGCCCGCCAGTCGGCATATCGACAAGCGCCCGGCAAGGCCTGTGTTGCGCCGCCGTGTTCGTATTGCGACGATTGCAAGCATAGCGCTTGTCGCTCTCGCGGCCTGCACTTCCGCCGGCCGCATGGGCGCCTCAAGCGAGGAACTGGCTGCCATGGGCGAACAGGCGCTGACGCTATCGCGAGGCGGAGATCACAGCGCCGCGCGTCAAGTTTACCTGTCCATGGCTCGCCGGGCGCCTGTACAGACACGCCAGCAATTTCGAATCCTGGCGGCGCGCGAGTCCTCACGGGAGGGACGGCACCGCAGAGCGCTCAATGAATTGCAGGCTATTCAGCCCGAAGCGCAATGGACCGCGTTGTGGGCGCTGGCGGCAGCGGAAAGCGAGCGAGCCGTGGCCGGCGTCCAGGCCGCTTACGACCGCCTCGCGGCCATTGATCCCGACGGCTTTCCGGAACTTGCGCCGGAACTGCTGCGGACTCGGTCCGAGCTGCTGTTTGCGCTGCAGAAACCGGCCCAGGCCCTTGGCGAGTTGACGCTCCTGGGCGCCGGTTTCCTACCAGGAGACATGCAGACAGCAGGCTTGACCTGGTCGCTGTTGCGGGACTACCGCGCCCAGCTTACGACGGAAGGTGTTGAAGGTGTCCCACTGGGATGGATAGAGCTCGCCTTGCTCACCGATGATCTTGAGCGGGACCCCACGGAAACCCGGGCAACGCTTAAGGACTGGCGGACAAGGCATCCCGAACACCCTGCAATCGTTTTGCTGGACCCAACGATTACCCCGGAGGTTTGCAATTCCCTTCAGCTTCCTTCCCGCATCGCAATGCTGTTGCCGGGATCCGATCGTTATGCCAACGCGCGCCAATCGCTGCGGGACGGTTTTCTGGCCGCACGCTTTGCCCTGAAGTCGTCTTGCGAGGCCCCCGAGGTGACGTTTTACGAAATCGAAGACATCGACGATGCGCCGCTTGAATGGGCTCGGGCTGCGGCGGACGGCGCCGATTTCATCGTCGGGCCACTGTTACCCGACTCCGTGGAGAGAGTGGCTGCAATCGCCGGGGCACTGCCTACGCTGGCTTTGAATCGGCTGCGAAACAGTGTGCCGCCTTCCGGCTTTGATGAATTTGCCCTCTCGCCGGAGCACGAAGCACGCCAAGCCGCTCGCCAGGCGCTGCAGCGGGGCCTGCGCCGCGCCCTGGTGCTGTATCCCGGCACCAACTGGGGACGGCGCATCTTCCGGAGTTTCGAGTCGGCGTACCTGGCCCAAGGCGGCGAAATCATCGCCCGCGAGCAGTATGGCATGGCGGATGTGGACTATTCGGATCAGATCGGGCGCCTGCTGAAGATCGGCGCCAGCAACCGCCGGCGCCAGCAGCTTCAAGGGCGATTGGGAACCAGGCTGAGTTTTCAGCCGCGGCGACGGCGGGACGCCGATCTTGTCTTCGTGGTGGCGCGGGCGCCACAGGGGCAGTTACTGGTCCCGCAGTTGCGCTACAACTATTCGGGAGACCTGCCGGTTTTTTCCACTCAAAGCATATTTGACCCGGGGCATCTGGATAACCGGGACCTGAACGGCGTGGAGATGCCGGTGCTGCCGGTCCTTGCCAAAGGACATGTACAGGTGCTTCACGGACAACTCTTGCCGGATTGGCTTGCGGATTCGGAATTCAACGTCTCACTGTTCGCGATGGGATACGACAGTTTCAAGTTGGCGCTGGCCCTTTACGGGTCCCGTGGCGCGCTCGAGAAGGGAATCCACGGCCTGACCGGCATCGTTTACCGCTCCGCCGTAGGACACTTGGAAAGGGAATTGGTATGGACCAAGGTCGTGGACGGACAGCTCAAGGCCGCAAACTAAGAGGCAACAGCCCTCATATAGGTCGAGGCCGGAAGGCAGAAGACCTGGCCTGCCGCTATCTCAGGGCGCATGGGCTTGTGTTTCTGACCGCCAACTATCGTTGCCGGTACGGTGAATTGGACCTGGTCATGCGCGATGGTCCGGCACTGGTGATCATTGAGGTTCGAGCGCGGCGCAGTGACCGCAGCGGTGCGCCGGAGGCTTCACTTACCGCCCACAAAATACGCTGCCTGACCCGGTCTGCACGATGCTTCCTGCGCGACAATCCGCGATTCGGCGGTATGATGCTGCGCTTTGATGTGGTGGGCATACTGATCCGCGACGGCCGCGCCAGGATCCGGTGGGTCCGCGACGCCCTGCAATTTGATGGACGTTGAACCAGAGCGAGCCTGGCGTGTCCCTGCAAGGCGCAGCCGGCATGGAATACCGCTGTATTGCAAACGGCTGCAACGCCGCAGGGGCGCGCCAGGCTCGCTCCCGAAGGGCGTGTCTCCCGTTGCCCGTGGCGGCGTTGCGCCCCTGGGCAATGGGAGGCGCCATTCCCGGCGGGACGCGCCTTGCCACGAACAGCGGGAGACACGCTGATGCGACGATACACGCATGACACGACACTGGTAAAAGAGGAATTTGCCGAAAGCCTTGGGGTCAAGAAGCGCGCCGCGGAAACGCTGCCCGGACCGATTGCCGACGCGGCGAGGCTGATCCTCAACAGCTTGCGCGGCGGTGGCAAGATCTTAAGTTGCGGTAATGGAGGTTCGGCGGCGGACGCTCAGCATTTTGCATCGGAATTGCTGAACCGTTTCGAAACCGAGCGGGCCAGCCTACCGGCAATCGCCCTGACTACCGACAGTTCCACGCTCACGTCGATCGCCAATGATCGAGATTACGTAGAGATCTTTTCGCGCCAGATCAGCGGACTGGGTCAGCCGGGAGATGTGTTGCTGGCAATCAGTACTTCCGGCGCATCTCCCAATGTCGTCGCTGCCGTAGATGCAGCCCACGGGAACGATATGGGTGTCGTTGCGCTTACCGGGCGTGACGGAGGGGCGGTATCAAGAGCATTGGCCGGGGACGACGTGGAAGTGCGGGTACCCCACGAGCGAACCGCACGAATACAGGAGATACATCTCCTCGCCATCCACAGCCTATGCCGGTTGCTGGACGACGCGCTTACTTGACCAGACGGAGGTTCGGCGTCCCTCGCGGAGGCGGAGTGGATGCGCTTTCCGAAACCTCTCCGAAAGCGGCTCCCAACTGATCGGTCAGTACGACGCCCTGACCGGACTCACGGGAATAGATGCACAGGACCGCATCGACCGGAACCGATACGCGCCGCGACATGCCGGCGAAACGCGCGTCAAAACTCAGTGTTTCCTTGCCGAGTTGCAGGTTACGGGTGGCCTGGTAGCTTATGTTCAGCACGATTCGCCCGTCCTTGACGCGATCTGTGGGTACCTTCACATCCTCGCGATCCGCTTGAACCACTACCTGCGCGGTATCGCCCCGATCGGTAATCCATTCGTGCACGGCGCGCAGCAGGTAGGGTCGCAGCGAATCCTTGTTCTTGCTCATCGCATCAAAACTTTCTGCGTGACTCAATCCCGACGCCAAGGTCCGTCAGGCAGCCAGCGGACGCATATCCCGCTCCAGCTCCGACAAGCCCTCCGTGAAGGACGGGCGGTTGAACACTCGGCGCATATAGCCGTACAGGGCCTCGGCGCGGGGGCCCGGATCAATCCCGTAGCTCCGCAAACGCCACAGTAGCGGCGCCAGGCTGCAATCGACCAGCGAAAACTCATCGCCCAAAAAAAAGCGGCTGGACTCAACCGCTTCGGAAACTTCTATCACAGCCTCTCTGAGTTGCCGTTTCTCGCCTTCGCCTCCTGTTTGATCCAGTCTTCCCGCCAGGACATAGAAATCGTTCTCGATGCGATGCAGGGCCAGACGGAAATGGGCGCGCCGCTTGGGATCTACCGGCATCAAAGGCGGCTGGGGGAATCTCTCGTCAAGGTAATTGATGATGATGCGGGAGTGGTAGACCGCCAATTCACGATCCACCAGCGTCGGGAGGGTGTTGTAGGGATTCAGCAGCTGTATATCCGAGGGGAGATTGCCGTCGCGCACTTGAACAATTCGCACACCGATGTTTTTCTCCGCTACAACTATTCGAACTCGGTGACTATGAAGATTTGTTGGACTTGAATACAGAATCATGCCGCGGATTATACGCGCCGGATCGCGGCCCCAAGGTTGCTCAATTTCTCCTCGATTCGCTCATATCCGCGGTCCACGTGATACACCCTGTGAATCACCGTTTCGCCTTCTGCCACAAGCGCCGCGAGCACCAGGCTGGCGGAAGCACGCAGGTCCGTCGCCATCACCGGCGCGCCCTGGAGCCTGGTTATTCCCCGGATCAGGACCTCGCGTCCCAGGGGCTCGATTTCGGCTCCCATTCGCTTGAGCTCCGCCACATGCATGAAGCGCTGCTCGAAAACACTCTCGCGTACCAATGCGTGTCCCGTGGCAATCGAGTTGAGCGCCGTGAATTGTGCTTGCATATCGGTCGGAAAACCGGGCCAGGGCGCGGTAACCAGGTTGACCGAATGAGGCCTGCGGCCATGCATGTCCAATTCCACGAATCCATCACCCCGCCGGACCTTCGCGCCGGTATTGCGCAGCGCCGCCACGACCTCGCCCAGGTTCAACTCACCGTCGAATCGCGCTACGACTCTTCCGCCGGTCATGGCGCCCGCAACCAGATAGGTGCCGGCCTCGATGCGGTCAGGCAGGATCGCGCGCCTGGCGCCATGCAGACGCTTGACGCCCTTGATTGATATGCGGGAACCACCGGCGCCCGAGACACGGGCGCCCATGGCGTTGAGGCAGTCCGCCAGTCCACGCACCTCGGGCTCCCGCGCAGCATTCTCAATCACGGTATCGCCCTCGGCCAGTACGGCGGCCATCAGGATATTCTCGGTACCCGTAACGGTGGGCAAGGGAAGGTCGATCCGGGCGCCCTTGAGGCCGTTACTTCGTGCGGAGATATATCCGCCACGTATCTCCACCTCCGCTCCCATTTCGCGCAGTGCCGTGACATGGATATCGACGGGCCGTGCGCCGATGGCGCAACCGCCGGGCAGGGACACGTCAGCTCGGCCGAAACGCCCCAGCAGGGGACCGAGGACCAGGAGCGAGGCTCTCATGGTACGTACGAGTTCGTAAGGCGCGGCAAACGACTCGGGAGAACCCAGGGAAACGGAAGTCTCGCCGGGGGCAGCGCCATTGAGTTCAGCCCCCAGGATCTTCAAGAGATCCAACATGGTGTGCACGTCGCGAAGATCGGGCAGGTTGGCCAGATGAAGAGGTTCATCGCTGAGTATGGACGCCGCCAGAATTGGGAGGGCGGCGTTCTTCGCGCCGGAAATGGGAACTTCGCCGTCCAGCGTGGCGCCGCCGGACACGACGAATTTATCCATGCGACTGCTCCGCCGGGTCCTCCGACCCCCGGGTCCATTCCCCTGGCGTCAATGCGTTTATCGACAGCGCATGAATTTCATTACCGACTCTAGAACCCAGAGCCTGATAGACCAGTCGATGGCGACCCAAAATGGACACGCCTTCAAACGCGCCGCTAATCACCGTTGCGCTAAAGTGCGTGTTATCCTCGCTTTCGACACGAACTTCACAGTCGGGCAGGTGCGTCGAAATCAGTGCAGAAATTTCCCCGGGTGTCATCGTCGGAATTCTATCTTCAAATTGAGTTAGGTCGCCCCATTTGCCTGTTGGGCAGCACATTCTTGCCATGAATACACTCGCACCATGGTTGCTGGCCGCCTTGGCCGGCCTGGGGCTACTGGGCTATGGCGCCCGGCTGTTCATCGACGGAGCCGCCGACGGAGCCAGGCGCATGCGGGTGTCCCCGATGCTCGTGGGCGTTTTTCTGGCCGGTTTCGCGACATCGTTACCCGAAGCCATAGTGGCGGCGGTTGCAGCCTACAGAGACAGTCTGGAACTTGCGCTGGGCAACGCTGTGGGCTCGAATATCGCCAACATCGGCCTGGTGCTGGGGGCCGCCGTGCTGTTCATGGGGCTGCGGCCGGAGCGTGGAGTGGAAAGGGTGGAACTGCCGACCATGACGGCAGTCACCGTGCTGACCTGCCTGCTCATTTACGACCAGCACCTTTCGCGACTCGACGCTCTTGCACTCATGGCGGCGCTAACGATCGTGACCTGGTTGCTGGTGCGCAACACCCTGCGCAACGAGGATCCGGCTGACGCCGGTGAACCGGCACGCCGCAGCATGGCTCGCAATGCGCTGTTCGCGGCCGCGGGCCTGGTGCTGCTGCTGGCCGGCGCCGAGTTGCTGGTGCGCGGCGCGCAGCAAGTCGCGCTTTTTGCCGGAGTGAGCGAACTGGTAATTGGCGCGACCATTGTGGCCATCGGCACCAGCCTGCCGGAATTGGCGATCACCGTCACCGGAGCAATCAAGCGGGAAGCGGAACTCGCCATGGGGAACATAATTGGATCGAACATCTTCAACCTCCTGGTGGTCATTGGAGTAGCCGGGTTGATTGCGCCTTCCGGATTCGCCCGCGAGTTGTTGACACTGCACGTCCCCATGCTGCTCGGATTTACTTTCTGGTTTGTCGCCCTCACGCTGCTTTGCAAGAAGCGGGCCGGGCTCGGACGGGCCTGGAGCGCAACCTTGCTGCTACCCTTCGCGCTCTATGTCACATTGGTGATTGCGCTGGCCGGCTCGCCGGCTTAGTGTCGTGTCATGCGTGTATCGTCGCATCAGAGCGAGCCTGGCGTGTCCTTGCAAGGCGCAGCCGGCATGGAATACTCGCTGTATTGCAAACGGCTGCAACGCCGCAGGGACACGCCAGGCTCGCTCCCGAAGGGCGTGTCTCCCGTTACCCGTGGCCGCGTTGCGCCCCTGGGCAATGGGAGGCGCCATTCCCGGCGGGACCCGCCTTGCCACGAACAGCGGGAGACACGCTGATGCGACGATACACGCATGACACGACACTAGTGCTGTCGTTCCGCCCGGGGATTATCATGCTCGCCCATGTCCGATAAGACACCCTTCATTGAGGAAGCGCGGCGGGTCCTGAGGATGGAAGCCAAAGCCGTGGCCGAACTCGAAGAGCGGCTGGGCCAGGACTTCAACGTCGCCTGCCGGATATGCCTGGAGACGCACGGCCGCGTCGTCGTGACAGGTATGGGCAAGTCAGGACACATTGCCGGCAAGATCGCTGCAACTCTGGCCAGCACCGGCACGCCTGCGTTCTTCATGCATCCGGGCGAGGCCAGCCACGGCGACCTGGGCATGATTACTCCAGAGGACGTCGTCATCGCCTTGTCGAATTCCGGCGAAACCGACGAAATCTTGCGTCTTCTGCCGCTGCTCGAGCGCGCCGGCGTGCCCCTGATCGCGATGACCGGTCAGGAAAAGTCCACGCTGGCGCGGCATGCCGCGGCGGTGCTGAACGCTTATGTGAAGGAAGAGGCCTGCCCGCTGAACCTTGCTCCCACCTCCAGTACCACGGCCACACTGGCTCTCGGAGATGCCTTGGCTGTGGCCCTGTTGAAGGCGCGCGGATTTACGCCCGAGGAGTTTGCCCGTACTCACCCCGGAGGCCGGCTCGGCCGCCGCCTGCTGGTGCGCGTTGCGGAAGTCATGCGCAGTGGTTCCGACATCCCGCAGGTGGCCCCCTCCGCCACCCTGGCCGAAGGGCTGCTGGAGATGAGCTGTAAGGGACTCGGCATGACCGCGGTAACAGATGGCAGTGGCCGCCCGCTGGGCGTATTTACCGACGGCGATTTGAGGCGCGCAATGGACAGCGGCGTCGATCTCAAGACAACGCCCATGTCGGAGGTCATGACCAGGGGCGGGTGGACGGTGGCCCCAGACCTGCTGGCCTCCGCAGCCGTCGCCGAGATGAAACAGCGACAGATCACCGCTTTGCTGGTCGTGGCGGACGGTTCCCTTGTGGGGGCGTTCAATATCCACGACCTGCTTCGAGCGGGCGTAGTCTGATGCGAACGCCCGCCGCCTTAAGCGTGCGCGCCGGCGCGATCCGCCTGCTGGCATTGGATGCCGACGGCGTGCTCACCGATGGGCGCATCTATATTGCCGATGCAAGCGGAAAAGAATGGGCCACGGGCTTTTCGGTACGGGACGGCTACGGTATTCGCAGTGCACAAAGGGCCGGAATCGAAGTCGCGGTGATTTCCGGCCGGGACAGCTACGGCTTGCGCCTGCGGCTGAGCGAACTGGGAATCCGGCTTTCGGTATTGCGATGCAGAGACAAGCAAGCCGCCCTCAAGGACATGCTCGAGGAGTTGCAACTCAAACCCCGGCAAGCAGCGTTTGTCGGCGACGATGTACTTGATTTACCGGTCATGCACCAAGCCGGTCTTGCAATCGCCGTCGCCGACGCACACGCGGACGTTCGGGACATGGCGGACTGGGTTACTTCGCTTCCCGGCGGTCACGGGGCCGTGCGGGAAGTATGCGACTTCCTGCTGGGGGTGCGGCCATGATCCGGAAACGCCGCATACTGGCGGGTCTCTTGCTTACCAGTCTCGCGGTTGGAAGCCTTTTGTTGACTTATCGAACGGAGCCTATCGGTGTGCCGGAACAGACCAACCTGTCGCGGGAGTATTTTTTCCGCAATGCGGAAATGACGCTGATCGGGGAAGATGGCCGTGCTGCCTTGACCATCACGGCGGGCGTCGCCACTCGGGCACTGGAGGGATCGGCGCTGGAGCTCGAAGAGGTGCTCATTCGGTTGACAGACCCCCCATGGTCGCTCAATGCCGACTCCGCGGAGCTTACGCATGAGGGCGCTGACATCAGCGCGGAGGACGTGCGCCTGGCTCTGGATCAATCAGGAGAGTGGACCGCCCGAGCTCGCCGCGCCCAGATCCGCAAGGACGGGGCCACCGTTACTCTGAACGACGATTTCGACATCCGCGGGCCGGAAGGGCAAGGTGGAGGATCTGCCATATCGGGCGACCACATTGTCCTGGAGCCTGCCAGCATGATGGCCCGAACTGAGCGTCCGGTACGCGTTCGTCTTGGACGGTTTGAATTCGAGGCCACAGGCCTGACCGCGCGGATCGGTGAACAGGCCATTAAACTTGAATCCGATGTTCGTTCCGTTGTCGATCCCTAGCACCAGGACACTAAAGGTGTTGTTGCTGGCGGCGGCCATGCTGCCGATGGCCATGCTGCCGATGGCCGCATCCACGCAGGAATCGTCTCTGAAGCCGCCGCCGAACCTGAATATCAAAGCGTTGGGAGGATTGAGCTATGACGGCGCCACGGGCCGGATGGTGCTGTTCGACGTGCAGGTCAGTCAGGAGGACTACGAAGTTCGCGCGGACCGCTGGGAGAGCAGTTCGCTGGAGCTGGAGGACGCTACCTGGTATTTTGCCGGAAACGTTCGATTTGGCGCCTATTCGGCGCAAATGACGAGCGACTCGGCGGAACTCACTTTTCTGGGCGGCCGGCTTCAGAGCGCCATCATCAGCGGTAATCCTGTAACAATGCGCAATGAGGGCGACAAGGTTGTTGAGGGCAGCGCACCCACCGTCGAGTATGACGCGGAGACCGGACTGGTTCGTTTCCTGGGCGGCGCAGCGCTTGAAACCGCGGAAAGCCGGATGAGCGGCGAATCAATCAACTTCGATTTACGCAAGGAAACCGTTGTCGTGACTCCCCGCGACGGAGAGCCCGTCCAAATCCTGTTTGAATTCTTCACATCCGGAGATGATGAAGAACCTTAAAGCCGAAAACATTTCGAAGAGTTTTGGTCCGCGTCAGGCCGTCCACGAGGCGTCCTTCGAGGTCCAGGGCGGCGAAGTCGTGGGATTGTTGGGGCCAAATGGCGCCGGCAAGACTACGGCCTTCTACATGGTGGCAGGACTGTTGAGCTGCGATGCGGGGAACATACTGCTGGACGGCGCCGATGTCACCGGCTTTCCCGTCCACCGCCGTGCGATTCTGGGGCTGGGTTACCTGCCCCAGGAAGCGTCCGTATTCCGGAAACTGTCAGTAGAGCACAACATCCTCGCCATTCTTGAACTGAGGACTGAACTCAGCCGTGCCGAACGACGAGATGAGCTGAATCGCCTTCTCGACGAGTTTCAGCTTCACGGCGTGCGCAAGTCGCCGGGCGCAAGCCTGTCCGGCGGCGAACGCCGCAGGGTGGAAATCGCCCGGACACTGGCGAGGACGCCTCGCTATGTCCTGCTGGACGAGCCGTTTGCAGGCATCGACCCGATTTCGGTTGCAGAAATCCAGGGGATCATCGCCCAGCTGGCGGAACGTGGGATCGGAGTGTTGATAACCGATCACAACGTGCGGGAAACCCTGGGCATCTGCAGCCGGGGCTATATCCTGCACCAGGGCGTGGTGATCGCATCCGGCGCCCCGGAATCCCTGCTCAAGGACCCGAAAGTGCGTTCGGTCTATCTCGGGGAATCGTTCCGACTCTAGTGCCGTGAAATCAGGCGCCGGCGCCAGCCGCTCCATGGCAGCGCTTGTATTTCTTTCCGGAACCGCAGGGGCACGGATCATTGCGACCCACTCTGGGACGCGCGCGCCGATAGGTCTGCACCGGGGCCGGGGCGGAAGTCCGAGCAGAACGACGCCGACTGCCGCGTGCAGCCGGCGGCGGGGAGGCAGTCGCCGCGGGTGCAGCCAGGGCTGAGGCTTCCTCATGCCGCAATTGGAGCTTGCGCGAAGGCGCAGTCACTTGAGTCTCGGGCTGCTCGGCAGCCGAGAACTGCGCGCGGCATAACATCACCGTGACTTGGCGAGCTACCATGCCCAGCATTTCGGTAAACATTTCGAAGGCTTCGCGCTTGTACTCCTGCTTCGGATTGCGCTGCGCATAGCCGCGAAGATGGATTCCCTGGCGCAGGTATTCCATCGCGGCCAGATGTTCCTTCCAATGATGATCCAGTTGCTGCAGCAAGACCACGCGCTCGATGTGCTGCATGACCTCCGGCGCCACGGATGCGGTTTTCTGCCTGTAGAGCCGATCGAGCTCGGCAACGACCCGCTCGGAAACGGCCCCCGACGAGAGTTCGGGGTCGGTCTTGAGCCAATCTCCGACTGGCGTATCGGCGCCCAGTTCCAGGTGCAGCGCCTTTTCCAGTCCAGTCGGGTCCCAGTCCTCATCGCCCGCGTCTTCGGGCAGATGTTGCGCCAACAGATCCAGCACCATCTCGCTGCGCATACTCTCGACGATATCGCCGACTTCCCCTGCACCGAGCAATTCATCACGCCGTTCATATACGACTCGCCGCTGGTCATTGGCAACGTCGTCGTATTCCAGCAGCTGCTTGCGCACGTCGAAGTTGTGCGCCTCAACCTTGCGCTGGGCCCGCTCGATCTGGCGTGAGAGCAGTTTACTCTCGATTGCCTCACCTTCCCGCATCCCGACCGAGGAGAGCATTCCCTGGGTGCGTTTGGGATCACCAAAAATCCGCATCAGGCTGTCTTCGAGAGAGATATAGAAGCGTGAGGCCCCGGGATCGCCCTGGCGGCCGGACCGGCCACGCAGTTGATTGTCGATGCGCCTGGATTCGTGCCGCTCGGTACCGACGATGCGCAGGCCGCCGGCATCGATCACCTGGCGATTGCGCTGCCGCCAGTCGTCCCGCTGGGATTCCTTTTCCTTCGCGGGTGCCTCTTCGCCCAGCGATTGCAATTCCGCTTCCAGGTTTCCGCCCAGGACGATATCCGTTCCGCGCCCGGCCATGTTGGTGGCTATGGTCACCACGCCTGGTCGGCCTGCCTCGGTGATTACCTGTGCCTCTCTCTCGTGCTGCTTGGCGTTCAGCACCTGGTGGCGAATCCCCAGGCCATTGAGCTTGCCCGACAGCAACTCCGAGGTTTCAATGGAAGCAGTTCCCACCAGCACCGGCTGGCCGCGTGTGCGGCTCTCCTGAATGTCCTCCACAACCGCTTCAAACTTGTCCTTTGCGGTGAGAAAAACCAGGTCCGGATCGTCGCCCCGGATCATCTTCTTGTGGGTGGGTATCACCACGACCTCAAGGCCGTATATCTGCTGGAATTCGAATGCCTCCGTATCGGCCGTTCCGGTCATTCCGGCCAGCTTGTCATACATCCGGAAGTAGTTCTGGAAGGTGATCGAGGCAACCGTTCGGTTTTCCTGCCGCACGGCAACCTTTTCCATGGCTTCAATCGCCTGGTGAAGCCCGTCCGACCAGCGGCGCCCCGGCATCGTACGGCCGGTGAACTCATCCACAATCACCACTTCCCCATCACGCACGATGTAGTCCACATCCCGTCTGAACAGGTAGCGTGCGCGAAGAGCAGCCGTGAGATGATGCATGAGGCGCACGTTGGTCGCGTCATAAAGGCTTGCGCCCGCCTGTATCAGACCCGCCTGCGCCAGAAGGTCCTCGACGTTCTCATGACCTGCTTCGGTCAGGTAGGCCTGCTTCGCCTTCTCATCGAGCGTGAAATCACCCGGTCCCTCTTCCTGTTCCTGCTTGTTGAGGCGAGGCGCAACCTGGTTCATCCGACGGTAAAGCTCGGTGCTTTCCTCCGCCGGACCTGAAATGATCAATGGCGTTCGGGCCTCGTCGATCAGGATCGAGTCAACCTCGTCAACAATTGCAAAAGCAAGGCCGCGCTGTGCCTGGTCTTCCGCGCGCAGGGCCAGGTTGTCGCGCAGGTAATCGAAGCCGAACTCGTTGTTGGTGCCGTAACAAACATCGCAACGATAGGCCTGGCGCTTTTCTTCCGGGGGCTGCTGGCTTACGACCACTCCCACCGTGCAGCCCAGGAATCCGTATACGGGGCCCATCCAGTCGGCATCACGCTGCGCCAGGTAGTCGTTTACGGTGACGATGTGGACGCTGCCGCCACCGAGTGAATTGAGAAAGGCCGGTAGTGTCGCAACCAGCGTCTTGCCCTCGCCAGTGCGCATTTCGGCGATCTTGCCCTCGTGCAAGACAATGCCGCCGACGAGTTGCACATCAAAGTGCCTCATGCCCAGTGTGCGCACGCTGGCCTCCCGGACCAGTGCGTAGGCCTCGGGTAGCAAGGCATCAACATCCTCGCCCTCGCGAGCGCGCCTTCGCAGGACCGAAGCCCGCTCCTTTAAGCTGGCATCCGTTGCGTTCTTGAGTTCGGGTTCAAGCGCGTTGATTCGCCGGGCGGTCTTCTCATATCCCGAGAGCATCCGCTGATTCCGGCTGCCCATGATCCATTGCAGCGGGTTCACTGATTCGTCTCAGCCTTCAAGAGTTTGATATATCGGCGAACTGTCGGAGGCTTAAGCTGGACAGACAGCCCTGCCGTCAAGGCTTCTTGCGCAATATATCGATCGGATTTACGGATACGCCGTTACGCAGTACTTCAAAGTGCAGGCTGCTGCCGGTTACGCGTCCAGAGCGGCCAACACGGGCAATCTCCTGGCCTCGCTGCACATAATCGCCAACCGTGACAAGATTCAGGGAGTTGTGGGCATAACGGGTGACGTAGCCTCCAGCGTGGCTGATTTCCACCAATTTCCCGAAACTGCTTCTCGGACCGGCCCAGGTGACAATGCCCGACGCAACTGCGTATATCGGGTCGCCCATTGCCCCGTCGATATCAACGCCGTCATGCCAGTCCCGCCCGCCCGTAAAGGGATCCTTGCGGTAGCCGCGGCGCGAAGTGATATGCCGCGTATCGAGCGGCCAGCCGGTGGGCGCGAACATGGATTCCGCGCCATCCGCGGTGAGCGCGTTGGCAACAGCTTCCAATTCCTCGAAACGCTGGTTCATTCGGGCGGTCAGGAGATTCATTTCAGCAATCAGGTCCACCCTGCCGCCGGCAGCCGGCGAACCGTAGGCAAGCGACGGGTCGGCGATGTCGGCGGTGGCCGGTTTGAAAGAAGCTTCCCCGCCCATTTCCTCCAGGGAAATCTGCCAGGTCTCCATCTGCACCAGCGCAGCCTTCATCTCTACGATTCTGGCCGCCATCACCGCCAGTCGGCGTTCGGCGTTTACTCGCGCTTCTTCGAATTCCTCATTCTGCGCAACCAGCGCGCTTTGAAGCTTGTCCAGCCGAGCGACTACCGACGGCGCCGCGTTGTCCTGAAACCGGCTGCCAACGAGAAAACTCCCCGCCGTAAAAGCGACCAGTGCAATCCCCCAAATGACATTGGGTCTCAGCAAGAGGCTACGGATACTCACGTTCATGGCAATATCGCATATGGAGATTTTATAGGATGTCCCCGATTCCAGCATCGCGCCGCAAAAGCCGCCCCGAGCCACTTGCATCCGCCCTCGACGATCTGGCCAGGCAGGCCGAGGACCAGGTGGCGCTTGCCAGGCTGCTTGAAGCTACCTTGCATCCACGTCTGCGCGAAGGGTTCGCCGGTAGCAACCTGGATCCCGGCGGAACGCTCACGGTCTTTGCGGCTGCGCCTGAGTGGGCCGCACACCTGCGATTCGAGGCTGCCAACCTGGAACAGGCCGCCGAGAACGGTGGGTGGTCGGTCAAGAGGGTACGCATCACTTTAGCCCTGTAATCCGATCAAGGTTTCCCGACCCGAGACCGGGCGCATACGGGCATCTTCTGCGCCGGGTGGCAGGGCGGTGACTTCTTCCCAAGCAGAAGAACGGCGCATCAACTCGGCCACCAGACGGGCATTCAAGGTGTGGCCTGAGCCGAAGCAAACGAACCGGCCGATCAACGGCCGGCCCAGCAGGTAAAGATCACCCACAGCGTCCAGCAATTTGTGCCGGATGGGCTCGTTCGCGTAGCGAAGTCCACCCTCGTTAACCGCCCGGTAGTCGTCAAACACGACGGCATTGTGCAGGCCACCTCCAAGCGCCAGGCCAAGCCGGCGCATGGCCGCAACTTCGTGCAGAAAGCCGAATGTGCGGGCGCGGCTGATTTGCTCGATATAGCCGTTGGTAGAAAAGTCGAAGCTGTACTCCAGGCCGCCGCGGGCAAAGGCCGGGTGCGCAAAATCGCCCTGGTAGCACAAGCTGAAGCCTTCTCCGGGCAGGAGCGCAGCCCAATGCCGGTCCTGCTCCACCCGGACCTCCTCCAGCACCCGGACATAGCGCCTGGATGTCTCCTGTTCCTCCGTGCCCGCCTCTTCGACAAGCAGGACAAAAGCGGATGCGCTGCCATCCAGGGCCGGCACTTCCGGTCCATTCAGATCAACCCACGCATTGTCCACGCCCATTCCGGCCAGGGCCGACAGGAGGTGCTCCACCGTAGCAACGGTCGCCCCATCCCTGCCCAGCGTTGTTCCCCGCTGTGTATCCACGATGAAATGGTGCCGCGCGGGAACTTCCGGAGCGCCTGCCAGATCCTCGCGCCGAAACACGACTCCACTGTTCGGCGCAGCGGGCCGCAGGGTCATGCGCGCGGTGCGGCCGCTGTGCAGGCCGATACCGCAAACTGAAACACTACCGCGCAAGGTCCGCTGCCGGACGAGGGCGTATTGGGCGAAACTACCCATAACCTACCGGATTATCGGTATTTTTCGGAATAATGCAAGCTGTGCGCGGGCTCGCAGCTCATGCCGAACCCTCCGCGGCCGACCGGCTACAGATTCCCGGCGAGGGTTGTCAGAACTCGTAACGGAAGCTTACGCCGTACTCGCGCGGGTTGCCCAGAAAAGCATTAAACGACTGGGTCGATCCCGGCCCGGTGCCCGAACCCTGCAACGGGGCGTCAAACACCGTTACCGCATAGTCCTCGTCGAACAGATTTCGCGCCCAAAGGTCCACGGTCCAACGGGGCGACCCCGGGCAGGAGAGCATCAGCCTTGCGTTGACAACGGTGTAGGCCTCCTGCTGCTTCTCGATGTCCAGGTCCGAACCGGTGTTGTGTTCGCTGGTATAGCGGGCATCCAGGTGAAAGGCGCCTTCGAGCGTGCCGACCGGGAAGCGCATCGTGGCGCCGGCTACTCCGGTCCACCTCGGGGCGTGAGTCATCTGTTGTCCGGAGCGCGGTCCATATTCCGGCCCCTCACCGTAACGCACGTCCGCATAGGTGACCCCGCCGAACATTTCCACTCCGCCGGCCACCACACCGCGCGCTTCGACCTCCACGCCCCTGGTGGTTACTTCCGGGATGTTCAAGGCTTCGAACGCCAAGCCGGTAAAGGTCGTCAACTGAAAGCCGTCGAACTTCTCGTGGAACAGGCTCACGTCCATGGTGGCGCGCCGGTTCTCGAATTCGAACTTGCCGCCCAATTCAAAGGCGTCCACGGTCTCGGGATAGAAAACCCACTCGTGAACGCCGGGCACGTTGGCCGTGCCGGTCGTCAACAGGGTCAGGATGGGGCTGATCAAACCGCTGCGATCCATGTTGAAGCCCCCCGCCTTGTAGCCGCGGGAATAGCCCCCGTACACCAGGTGGTCGCCCACCGGACGCGACAAACGCAGCGTGCCGGACAGTTCGCCTTCGTCAAAGGCTCCGGAGTAGTCTCCGTCCAGGGTGGGATCCACGAACGGGATACAGCCCAGGCTGACGATAGTTGCTATGCCGAGACCAACGTCAGGGTTGGTCAACAGCGCCTGGCCGCCCTGCGCCACCTGCGCCGCTCCCGGCAACAGTTGCTGGGCGCCGGCCGTGACCTGAGCCGCGCCTTGCGTGATCTGCTGCTGCAACGCGGGAACAGGAATGGCCTGGGTCGCCTGGGTGACGAAACCATCCAGTTGCTGCAAATATTGACTCACGCCGGCAGCATAGGCCTGCACGCCACCCAGATAGGTTTGCATGGACTGCAGATACCCCAGCATCTGCTGGCTAACCGGCGTGCATACCCGATCCGAAGAGCGCAGATTGGCGTCCAGGGATTTTTTCTCGGACGTGTAGCGCAGCCCCACGGTCAGATCGAAACTCTCGCCCAGTGCAATGCTGTTGTGTGAAAAAAGGGCCCAACTCTCGGAATTCTGCTCAAACGTATCGCTGGAGCCCGTGCCGTAGAAGGCGCCCCCGGCAAGTTGCTGATATCCCGGCCAGGGGTTGAAAGGAAAGCCCGGGAAGGAAGGCAAGGTTGCGGAAAGCCGGGGCGCCGCAAAGCCGGGCGGAAGGTGAGGCGCAAGGAGGGCTGCGAATCCCGCCGCACCTGCTGCTACCTGGGCAGCCCCGGCCTCAAGCGCCGGCGTTGCCGCACCCAACTGGCTGAAACCGCCACCTACCGCCGCCGCGGTCGCGCCGGCGATTGCATCCGCGTAGTACCCATAGCCCACGCCAAAACTCAGCCCGTCATGATAGGCAAGCTTTTCGTCGGCAAAGAACGCGCCCACCAGCCAGTCCACCGGACCGGCCTCGCCATTGAGACGAAACTCCTGGGTGAAGGTTTCAAAACCCGTTACGGATTCGCCGTACGGACGCTCACCGATATCCAGCGCGGAGAAATCGATGTCCATCCCACGTTCGGTTTCCCAGTTCCTGATCGCACTGACGCTGGTAAAACTCCCCAGCGGTGTTTCGGTGTTGATCTCGACCGAAACGCCCGATTCCTCCACTCCCTGGTGGTAGCTTGAACTCGCGGAGACCGTGGCCTTGCGGTCATAGGGGTCAAAGGCAATGCCTACGATACCGGGATTGCGAGTCTGCAACACGCTGATTTGCTGGATGATGCCGGCCGTGGGGCCACGAACCAATCCCACCGCGGCGCAACAGACTTCGTCACGCGTCGTGTGATCGGCAATCAGCCGGATTCTGGTGTCCTCGTTCGGCTCATAGGCCACCTGCCCACGCAGGAACAGGCGATCCCGGTCGTTGTAGGTGCGATCGTCATTGGCGTCCTCAAGAAAACCGTCGCGTTCGTGCCACACGCCGTCCAGGCGCGCCGACAGCCCGCTTGCCGAATCGCGGCCGCTGACGCCGGCCTCCACGCGCGTCGCGTCGTACGATCCAACGCTCACGTCGGCGTAAGCCGAGCCCTCGGGATCAGGCGCCGCCGTGATGATGCTGACCACGCCGGCCGAGGTGTTGCGTCCGAACAGCGTGCCTTGCGGGCCGCGAAGAATCTCGACCCGTTCAATGGTCCCCAATTCGGTAAGGCCCACACCGGCCCGATTGCGGTACACGCCGTCCACGTACAAGCCCACCGCAGATTCAAAGCCCGGGTTGTCGCTGTTGGTGCCTATGCCCCTGATTCGCGCAGTCGCGCCGACCGACTCTCCCTGGCCGGTGGTCAAGTGAAGGCTGGGTGCAATGTTCATCAATTGCTGGATATCCGTTATCCCGCTCAGTTCGAGCTGCTCCGCGCCGTAGGCGGAAACGGCGAGAGGCACGTCGCTGATCGAACGTTCCCGCCGTGTGGCGGTGACTATGATTTCCTCGATGACCAAATCCATGCTGCCTGCCGGCGCGCTTTCCTCCTGCGCGGCCAACGGAGCTGAAACAACCAAGGACAAGAACAAACAAACGGCGCGCATAATCCCCCCTCTTCGCCTACCCGTACGGCGAAACTCAATGGTACCGGAATGCCATATTACACCGGCTTGCCGACAGCGGCCAGAAAGGAATTGCCTCCCCGCTAGCGTGGTTTCCCGCGAATAAGTTTTGTTTCGGCTTGCGCTGGAATAGCCCTTGACCTGCTTTGCGGGCGTTCTAGTCCACTTGCTTGCGAAGATGGGTGGGTACGGGATTGAAAAGGTCGTTGCCCCGCGCCGATCCGCCGCCTGAGGCGCCTACGCGCATTACCGCGGGCCGCTCCAGTCCTTCGTAGCTGGGCTGCTGCGAAAGGCCCAGAATGCTGCGCCGAGGCTTCTCGTTCGTGAAAACCTCTTGGGAAACGCCATAGGTACCCGTGCCGCGCGCTTGGGAACGTCGAGTACTCGCCCCGGTTTGCGTGGCTTTCTTGCGAGCATTGCCCGTGGGGCTCAACCCCGTGGCAACCAGCGTAACGCGGACAGCTCCCTTCATGGATTCATTGACTACTTCGCCGAATTTCACCATGCCCTCACGCGCCAGCATGTTTTGCAGCGAGTCTCCCAGCGACTTGAATTCACGCATGCCCAGGTCATTGCCATGCGTAATATTGACCAGCAGACCGCGAGCGTCGCGCACATCCACGCCCTTCAGCAACGGGCTCTGCATGGCATGCTCCAGCGCCTCCCGGGCCCGATCCTGCCCGGAGGCCTCGCCGGCGCCGATGACAACCCTTCCCGGTTCCTGCATCACCTTTCGCACGTCGGCGAGATCGACATTGATCCGGCCCGGGCAGGTCAGCAACTCCGCGATTCCGCGAACGGCGTTGCGCAGGACTTTGTTCGACTCGCTGAAGGCTTCCTCCATGGTCACGTCGCCATCGCCCTGCCCGCAGAAGTAATCGAACAGTTTCTCGTTGGGAACCGTGATCAGTGAATGAGCATGCTCCCTCAAGGCGGCAGTTCCCTCGCCGGCAATCTGCGCCCTTGTCGGACCTTCGAACTCAAACGGGGTTGTCACCACGGCCACGACCAGGAGATCGTTCTCGCGTCCCACGCGCGCAATTTCGGGCGCCGCCCCGGTTCCGGTGCCGCCGCCCATGCCCGCGGCAACGAAAATCATGTCGGCGCCTTCCATGACCGCCTTGACGCGCTCTTCGTCCTCAAGGGCCGCTTCGCGCCCCTTGCTCGGGTCTGAGCCCGCCCCCATGCCCTGGGTAACCGCCCTGCCAATGGTCAGCTTCACGTCGGCGCCGGACTCCGACATCGCCTGCTCGTCGGTGTTGACGGCAATGAATTGCACGTTGCGAACATTGGACTTGACCATCTCGTTGATCGCGTTGCCGCCGGCGCCGCCCACTCCCACCACCTTGAGTCGTGGCGAAGTTCCGGGTTCCGACTTGACCAGTCTGATATTCATATCTTTTGCCTCCATTACGTTGCTCCTTCGCGGCTACGCGCGATACGGTCAAAACTGACCTCTTAACCAGCTGAACACCGAGCGCACACCGCCCTTCCTGGACCTTTTGCCCGGCGCCGCGCCCTCATCGCGCGGCTTGAGTGCATACAGCAGCAGACCCACGCCCGTGGCGTGACACGGATTGCTTACGACTTCGTTGATTCCCCGCGCCCGCTGGGCATGGCCCAGTCGCACGGGAACATTCAATACTTCCTCCGCCAGCTCAACCGCGCCCGGCATTGCAGAGGTTCCGCCCGTCAATACCACCCCGGCGGCGGCGCTTTCAAGATAACCACCTCGGTGCAGGACGTTGTGCACCAGCTGAAACAGTTCTTCGTAGCGCGGCTCCACGACTCGGGCCAAGGCCTGGCGCGACAGCTTGCGGGGCGGCCGGTCGCCGACGCTGACCACTTCGATCTCTTCGTCTTCTTCCACCATCTGGGCCAGGGCGCAGGCATAGCGGATCTTCAGCTGTTCGGCGGCCTGGGTGGGAGTGCGCAGGGACTGAGCGATGTCGTAGGTCACCTGGTCCCCGGCAATCGGTATGACGTGAGTGAAGCGGATTGAACCGCCCTCGAACACCGCGATGTCGGTGGTGCCTGCGCCGATATCCAGCACGCAGCAGCCAAGCTGCATTTCGTCTTCGGTAAGAATGGCCGTACCCGAGGCGAGGTGTTCGAGCACGATCCTTTCCGAGCGCAGATTGCAACGGCGCACGCACTTCTCAATGTTCTGCGCAGCGCTCTCGCCTACGGTGATGATGTGCACATGCGCTTCCAGGCGCACGCCGGACATTGAAGTGGGATCAAGGATGCCGTCCTGGTCGTCCACTACATAGTCCCGCGGCAAGACGTGCAATACACGCTTGTCTGACGGCACCACAACGGCGCGGGCGGCTTCGATCACTCGCGCCACGTCCGATTCCGAGACCTCATTACCACTGACTGCGACGATCCCGTGCGAGGTCAGACTCTGCACGTGGTCGCCGGATATGCCGACGATCACGTCGCTGATCTGCACGCCGGACATCAATTCTGCTTCCCCGATCGCCTGGTCGATCGAACGCACGGTAGCTTCGATGTTGACGACCGAACCGCGTTTCATCCCCTGCGATGGACTCGAGCCGAATCCAAGAATTTCCAGTTCTTTCGTGTCTTCATCCACGGCCGCCACGATGGCCGCCACTTTCGAGGTGCCGATATCCAGCGCGGTGACGATTTCCTGATCGCGCTTGCGTGTCATGGCGACACTCCTCCCCGCTTGCGCGAAGTCCTGTTGGGGGTGCGCCAGCCCACGGCGAAACCGTTCGGATAGCGCAAGTCCACGTACGCCATTTCCGCCCCGGGTTCTTCATTGAGCGTTTGCAGCGCCAGCAATGCGCGTTTCATCCGCAGATCCAGGAACTCGGCGCCCAGCCGCAACTGTGGACCGTCCCTCACAATCAGGCTCCAGGCGCCCCGCGCATCCACGCGGAGCTCGCTGACCGCAAGCGAATTTGCGCCCAGGAGTGCGGAGAACCTGCGGAACCGATCGAGAATCTCACCCTCGGCGCCTTCCGGCCCGTGCAGCAGCGGCAATGAGCGGTTGATCGGTAAACCGGGATCAAATACTTCCGCGCGCTCATCGATCAGCGCATCCTCCGCCCATCGGGCAACGGGCCGGCGTTCCACTATTTCGATTCTTACGTTAAGGGGCCATTCGCGATGAACTTCGGCGGAGGCAACCCATTCTTCTTCTTCAAGCCGCTCGCGTAAACGTTCGGTCGGCAGCCTGACCCAGCCCCAGGCCGTAAAAGGCCTGACAAGCTCTTTTATCCTGTCCCCCGATAGTTGCTGCAGCGTCCCCTCAATCTTCACTGAGCGGACCGGCACCCGGGTGAGGCTCGGCATGCCGGCTACGGTCACAGCGAGCAACACCAGACCCGCCAGGATGGGCGAGGCGATCCTCCTGCGGAGTTTAGGTTTTCGCCTCATTGCACGGTTCCCTCATGCGGGAGATGGCGATCGAAGCTTGTCTCCAGGATTCGCCAGCACAACTCCTCGAATGAAATGCCGGCCTGGGCCGCTGCCATGGGAACCAGGCTGTGCGAGGTCATGCCCGGAGTGGCGTTTACTTCCAGCACCCAGGTAGCCCCATGGCTATCCCGCAATATGTCGACGCGTGCCCAGCCACTGACCCTAAGCTCACGGATTGCAGCCGCAGCCAGACGGTTCACATCCTTTTCCTGGCCTGTGGTCAGCCCGCTTGGACACTGATAGCCGGTTTCTCCGCTTTCATACTTGATATGAAAGTCATAGAACTGGCCCTCGGGAGGGAGAATCCGGATTACCGGGAGCATGGCGCCCTGCAGCATGCTGGCGGTGTACTCCTCGCCCTGGATCCAGGACTCCACCATCACGCTATCGTCGTACCGCGCGGCCCGCCGGAAGGCCGCACCGAGTTGAGGGGACTCGTCAACCCGTGAGATTCCAAGGCTCGATCCCTGGCTGTTCGGCTTAAGCCCCAAGGGATAACCCAGGCTGACTGCCGCCTCTTCGGCCTCCTCGAGACTGCGAACCATCCGCCAGTCGGGCGTAGGCAGGCCTGCATGGGCAAAGACCAGCTTGCTCACGTTCTTGTCCATGGACCGCGCCAGCGCCGCGTGGCCACTGCCGGTATAAGGGAGGCCGAGAATCTCCAGCAGGCCGGCGACTACGCCGTCTTCCCCACCCGGCCCATGCAGAGCATTGAATACGCGGTGGTAACCAACCTGCACCAGGGCCTCGACCAGGGCAAGGCCGGCCGCATCGACAGGCTCGACAGCAATGCCTCGCGCCTTAAGGGCACTGAGCACGGCCTCTCCGGTCAACAGGGAAATCTCACGCTCCGCGGAATCTCCACCCATGAGGAGTGCGACCCGCCCGAAGTCGGCGGGGGCTTCAACCTCGTAGCGCGACGCCGTATTCATGCAACCGCCTCCGAGGGACCGCCCAGGATGCGCACCTCCGGGTGCAGGGTTACGCCCGAAGCTTCCCGCACCCTGGCTTGAACCCTGAGAATCAGACGTTCGATGTCAGAGGCCGAAGCAGCGCCGTGATTGACGATGAAATTCGCATGTTTCGGGGACACTTCCGCCGCGCCCTCACGCAGTCCCTTGAGCCCAGCCTGTTCGATCAGTTGACCGGCAAAACCACCTGGGGGATTGCGGAAGACGGACCCGCAGCTGGGAAGGTTCAAGGGTTGCCGGCGGCGACGCTCGGCCATCAGCGAACGAAGCTTGCCTGCTTGCGGCCCAGACTCAAACTCAAAGTGCGCTGCCAGGAAACACTCGCCTTCGGGACCGGCGAGTTGCCGGTAACCGGGTCGGTACTCGTCGCGCGACCGCGTATGCTCGACGCCGCCGCGATCTATCGTTTGTACCGAAACCACGCTGTCCCAGGTTTCTCCGCCGAAAGCGCCGGCGTTCATGGCCAGTGCCCCGCCCACCGTTCCGGGAATTCCGGCAAAGAACTCCGCCGAGCCCAATTCCCATGACAAGCAGGCCTTCGCCAGGGCCGTGCAGGGTACCCGCGCACCGGCTTCCACTCTTGAAACCTGCTGCCGTAGTTGGCGAAACGCTCGGCCCAGCGCAACAACCGCGCCGTCTATGCCTCCATCCCGCACCAGCAGATTGCTGCCCAGGCCGATGAAGAAGACCGCCAGGGAGGGATCCAGAGAGCGCAGGAAATCGCTTAGATCGCTCCGGTCCGCAGGAACGAAGAAAAGCCTTGCCGGACCGCCGACGCGCCAGTGGGTATGCCGGGACATAGGTTCGTCATACGACAGGCGTCCCCGCAGGGAATCCAGGTTCCCGCCGTGCGGCTGGGCAAGGGCCGCGCTCATTGCATACTCTCTTTGGCGTGCGAGCCAGGCGCCATCGTCGGCCCGCGCAAGCGAGCCGGCAGCTTGGCCGCTTCGGCGCCGATATTTCCAGCGCCCAGTGTCAACACCACATCTCCCCCGGCCACGATGTTGCGCAACGCTCCTGCCAGACCTCTGACATCGGGAACGAATACCGGTTCCGCACTCCCCCGGGCGCGCATCGCCCTGCAGATCGCGCGTCCGTCGGCGCCCGATATCGGCGACTCGCCCGCCGGGTAAACTTCGGTCACGAGCACCCGGTCCGCAGTTGAGAGGACCGCGGCCAGATCGTCCAGCAGATCGCGCGTGCGTGTATAGCGATGGGGTTGAAAGGCCGCCACGATGCGCCGCCCGGGCCAGGCTTCCTTTGCCGCCAGAAGCGTGGCGGCGACCTCCCTTGGATGATGTGCGTAGTCGTCCACCAGCGTGATCTGTCCGCGAGGGGTTGAAACTTCGCCCAACAATTCAAATCGGCGCCTCAAGGGACGGCATTCGGCCAGCGCCTGGCGCACGAACTTCATGTCGATGCCCAGTTCGTCACCCAATGCTACGGCGGCCAGCGCATTGAGGGCGTTGTGGCGCCCCGGAAGGTTGACGGTCAGTACCGTTCGCTCTCCGCTCGGCAGCGCGACTTCCATGCTCGACCAGAGTCCCTCGGCCTTCAGCTTCACGCCGCGATAATCCGCTTCCGGCGAGAACCCGTAGGTTCGGATTCGCCGTTGCACGCGCGGAAGAATTTCCGCCACTCCCGGATCGTCGGCACAGGCCAGGAACAGGCCGTAGAGGGGCAGATTGTGAGCAAACTCGACAAAGGCCTGCCGGAGCCTTTCCAGGTTGCCGCCGTAGGCTTCCAGGTGATCGTCGTCAATGTTGGTGACCACCGCAACCACCGGCTGCAAGTGCAGGAAAGACGCATCGCTTTCGTCGGCCTCGGCCACCAGGCAGGACCCTGCGCCCAGCTTGCTGCGCATGGCGTTGCGCACCTGCCCTCCCACGACGTAGGTGGGATCCTCGCCGGCGCAGTCCAGCATTTCCACGATCAGGTGCGCGGTCGTGGTCTTGCCGTGGGTACCGGCTACGGCTATTCCGTCTCGCCGGCGCATCAGCTCGGCCAGTATGTCGGCACGGGCGACCACGGGTAGCCGCCCGGCCAGGGCCGCCTTGAGTTCGACATTGTCCGCAGGAATGGCCGACGACCGTACTACAAGGTCGGCATTGCCTACCTGAGAGGCCCGATGTCCGTAATAGACCTTGACGCCCAGGTCTTCCAGATGCCGTGTGGCCTGGCTGGAGAAGCGGTCGGAGCCTTGCACGGCATAGCCCAGATTGGAAACGACCTCGGCCAGACCACTCATACCGGCGCCGCCTATGCCCACGAAATGGATGCACCGCACCCGCTCGGTCAATAGCTTCCTCATGCGCCGGCCCTTGCCTTCAGGCAGGCATCCACCACGTCTTCCGTAGCCCGGGGACGGGCCAGTTCCTGCGCTCGCAACGCCCGGTCCAGGGCGCTGGCGCGGTTGGCCGCGAATTTCTCCACGGCGGCGGACAGGGAGTCCGGTGACAGGTCCTGTTCGGCAATCAGCGAGGCCGCGCCACGTTCCACCAGGTACTGGGCGTTGCGGGTCTGATGGTCGTCAGCCGCCAGCGCGAACGGCACCAGGATGGCGCCCAGGCCGACCGCAGTCAATTCAGCCAGGGTCAGCGCGCCGGCCCGGCAAATCGCGAGGTCGGCCCAGGCATAGACCTGGGCCATGTCCTCGATGAACTCGCGCACCTGAGAGCTGACGCTCAACCGCTGGTAGGCCGACTGCACGTCCTTGCCGTTGGATCGGCCTGCCTGGTGCAGCACCGTGCAATCGATTTCCAGCCTGGCCAAACCCTCGGGCACCTTGCGATTCAGGACCCGCGCACCCTGGCTGCCGCCCAGCACCAGGATTCTCAATGGCCCCGATCTGGCAGCGAACCTGGCGCTGGGCGTTGTCATCCCCAGGAGTTCCCGGCGAACCGGATTACCGGTCTCAGAACAGGTTTTCCGGGCCGGCAGGGCCCCGGGGAATGCCAGCAGGACCCGGCGGGCCAGGTGCGCCAGCAAGCGGTTGGCATAACCGGCAACGGTGTTCTGTTCGTGAATCAGCAGCGGCACGCGTGTGAGCCACGCCGCGAGGCCGCCGGGCGCTGATACGAAGCCACCCATGCCCAGGGCCACGCCGGGCTTGATCCGGCGGAAAATGAACAATGCCTGGAGCAGCGCGCGCGCCACGGTCCATGGCGCCCTTAGCCAGACCAGCAGGCCGCGCCCCCGAAGGCCCGACATCGTCAACCACTCCATGACAACGCCGGCCGGCGGCGAGATCCGTGCTTCCAGGCCCCGGCGGCTTCCAAGCCACACCACCTCAACACCGCGATCACGCAAGTCCCTGGCCACGGCGAGAGCCGGGAAGACGTGTCCCCCCGTGCCACCGGCCATGATCATTACTGGCCGTTGGCTCATTGCCCCTTCCTCGTCGGCACACCGGGCTTAATGAACGCATTTTCCCGGTCGATACGCAGCAGGATTCCCAGGGATACCAGCGTGATCACCATGTTGGATCGGCCGTAGCTGATCAGCGGAAGCGCAAGTCCCTTGGTGGGCAGGACGCCCATATTCACGCCCAGGTTGACCAGCACCTGCAGCCCGATGCACAGGGCAAGCCCGAGCGCGAAATAGGCCTGGAACATACGTTTGCGGTTGGCGGAGGCCCGGGCCACGGCAAGAATCCGCGCCACCAGCAGCGCAAACACGCCAAGCAGCAGCAGGCTCCCCACGAGCCCGGCCTCTTCGGCGATCACCGCAAATATGAAATCGGTATGCGCTTCGGGCAGGTAGAAGAGCTTTTGAACCCCGGCGCCCAGCCCGGCGCCCGTCATGTGGCCGGTGCCGATTGCCATGAGCGATTGCGTCAATTGCCAGCCGCTGTGAAGCGGATCGGCCCAGGGGTCCAGGAATGACTGCACGCGAGCCAGCCGGTAGGGCGAAGTCCAGGCAAGCACCACGAACGCCGCCGCGCCGGTTAACGCCAGGGCCCCTACATCGCGGAATCGTGCTCCGGCAACAAAAAGTATGCCCACCGACATCGCCAGGATCAGCGCGGCATAACCGAAGTCCGGTTGCTTGAGCAGCAGGGCAGCCACCGCTCCGACCAGAATGATCGGCTTAAGCAGTGCGCCCATGCCCTGCTGCAAAGCGGCTTCGTGGCGAAAGGCGTAACCGGCCACGAACATCAGGACCATCAGCCGGACCGGCTCGCTGACTTGAATGGAAATGGCCGAACCGAGGGTCAACCAGCGCGTACTGCCGTTTACCTCGCGGCCCAGGCCGGGAAGAAGTACGAGCACCAGCAACGCTATGGAGACGAGTATGGGGAGCAGCCCGAGGCGCTCCCAGAAGCGTGAAGGAACCTGGCAGGCCAGGACAGCGCCGGCAAGACCGATCAGGGCCGCTACTCCCTGCCGCCCCAGAAAAAAGAACGGGTCGCCGTAGTTTCGCTCTCCCAATTCCAACGAGGCCGTAGCGAGAGCGATAAAACCCCCGATCAGCAGCACTCCGACTGCCAGCAGGAGCCATCCATCGATCCGGAAGTTGGTGTTTGCCTCTGGACGGGAGCTCATCAGTGAATGGCGCGGACGGCGCGTTCGAACGCCCGTCCCCGCTCCCGGTAGTTGCTGAACATGTCAAAGCTGGCGCAAGCCGGCGCCAGCAGGACGGTGGCGCCGGGCCGCGCGAGAACACGCGCTTCGGTGACCGCCTGATCAAGGGAGTCACTGTAGGCCACGTGGCATTCACCCTTTACGGCCCGTCCGATGCTTGCAGCCTCCTCGCCGATCGCGATCACACTTGCGTCGCGCCCCCGCAGCGCATCGCTCAGGGCCTCATATGACAGGCCCTTGCCCGCGCCACCGGCAATCAGCACCAGCGGGTCTCCAACGCTGCGCACGGCAGCCGCTGCGGCGGCTGCATTGGTGGCCTTGGAATCGTTGATCCAGCGAACGCCCGCCCATTCGCCTAAGGCCTGCATCCGGTGAGGCAAGCCCGGGTAATTGGCGGCTGCGCGCCGCATGGCGGCCGGCTTCAATCCCAGTACCCGTCCCATGGCGAGAGCAGCGAGCAGATTGCTCAATTGGAATCCCTTTTGCATGGCGCTTTCGCCGACGCACATGAGTGGCGTATCTGAATGTCGGATCTCCGCTTGCGGCCCCTGCCCGGCAATTCCAAGACGGCCGGGACCCGGCCTTCCGATTCCGTATTCCAGTGCAGGACAAACTTCCCGCACCGGCGCAAACTCCTTCACCGCACGCTCATCCGATGGCTTTACGGGATTGGCGCAAGCCAGGTAGATGCGCGCCTTGGCGGCCGCATAGCTGTCAAAATCCGGGTGGGCGTCCAGATGGTCCGGAGAGATATTCAGGATTACCGCGGTTTCCAGTTGAATCGGGGCAGAACGTTCCAATTGAAAACTGGAAAGCTCCAGAACGCAGAAATCGCTGCGTTCCAGCAGCAGGTCCAGCGCCGGCGTCCCCAGGTTGGCCCCGGCGGTTGCCTTCAGGCCGGCTTCGCGCAACATGCCTAACAGTAAGGTGGCGACGGTGCTTTTGCCGTTGGAACCGGTTATGCCGGCGAGACGAGCGCGATTCTCATCCGCGAACAGGTCCAGATCGCTGATTACCGGCAGCCCCCGCTCGCGGGCCTGCGCAACAAGGGGGTGGCGAAGGGGTGCGCCCGGTGACAGAAGCACGCGATCCACCACCTTGGGTAATTCCCGCAAGACGTTGTTTGCAAAACAGTCGGCATCGGGCATTGCCTTGCGGATGTCAGGCGCCGCCGGTGGATTGGGGCGTGTATCGCAAAACATCGCCTTGCGGCCGGCCCGCGCAAAGTAACGGGCGCAAGAGGCGCCGGTCCCGCCCATGCCGAATACGAGTGTCTGGCCCAAGCCCCGCTCCTATCGGATCTTGAGGCTGGCCACTGCGACCAACGCAAGAATCACGGAAATGATCCAGAACCGCACGATGATCTTGGGTTCGGGCCACCCCTTGAGTTCGAAATGGTGGTGCATGGGGGCCATGCGGAGCACCCGCTTACCGGTAAGTCGAAATGAACTCACCTGGACCATCACGGACACGGCTTCCATGACGAATATCCCGCCCACGATCGCCCAGGCAAGTTCCTGGCGAACGATTACCGCCACCGTGCCCAGGGTGGCGCCCAGCGCCAGCGCTCCGACGTCGCCCATGAATACTTGCGCCGGATAACTGTTGAACCAGAGGAAACCCAGTCCCGCACCCCCCATGGCGGCGCAAATGACCATCAATTCGCCGGCGCCGACCACGAAGGGCACTCCAAGGTACTCGGAAAAAATCGTGTTACCGGCAACCCAGGAGAACAGCCCAAGGGCCGCCGCGGCAATTGCAATCGGCATGATCGCCAGCCCGTCAAGCCCGTCCGTCAGGTTCACCGCGTTGCTGCTGCCGACGATAACAATGTAGGCAAAGACGGGAAACAGAATTCCAAGCGGGAGATAGAGATCCTTGAAGTAGGGAATCAGCACTGAATCACGTGGCTCGCCGATCTGGTTAAGTGCTACCAGCACCAGCACTGCGGCCACGGACTGAAGCACAAACTTGAGCCACGAAGGCAAGCCCGCGGATGTCCTCAAGGCCAGCTTGCGGTAGTCGTCGATCAGGCCGATGAGACCAAAACAGACCGTGCTGCCCATCACTACCCAGACGTATTTGTTGGAAAGATCGGCCCAGAGCAGCGTCGCGCCCAAAAGAGCGCAGAGAATAGGCACCCCGCCCAGCGTGGGCGTTCCGATCTTGGAGAAGTGCGAGCGCGGACCGTCGTTGCGCACCGGCTGCGCCAGGCTGCTGAGCCTCAGGCGACTGATTACCATCGGCCCCAGGATCAGCGTGAGCGTCAGCCCGGTCAGCGCAGCCAGGACCGACCGCAAGGTGATATAGCCAAATACGCTGAACCCGGAATACCAGCCGGTCAATTGCTGCGCCAAATACTCAACCATGATTCGCGTTCTCCTTCGCCAGATCGCCGGCTGTCTCTCTCAAAGCCGATACCGCGCGTTCCATACCCATGAATCGCGATCCCTTGACCAGGACCGTGACTCCGGCTTGCAGTTCCTGCTTCAGCAGCAGACACAATTCCTCGACCTGCTTGCGCCACCTTGCGTCGGCCCCAAAGGCTCTTGCGGCCTCGCGGCTGTCTTCGCCCGCGCAATACAGCCGCTCCAACCCGGCACGGCGCGCCTCTTCGCCCACCCGGCGATGCCATTGGGCTGAATCCGCCCCAAGCTCTCCCATGTCTCCAACGACCAGCCACCGCTCGCCTTCCCGGCCGGCGAGCACGCCGATCGCCGCGGATACGGAGGCGGGGTTCGCGTTGTAGGAATCGTCAATGACACGCACCTGGGCGCCAGGCTCGTGCGTCTGCAAACGGCCTGCGGCCGGTTCGCGCGAACCGAGTCCCGCAATCATTGCTGCAAGACCGGCGCCGGCTGCGCTTGCCAGAGCGCAAGCTGCAAGAGCGTTTCGCAGGTTGTGGGCCCCGATCAATCGGGTTTCGATCCGGGCTTTACCTGCCGGGCAGTCCAGATCGAAGCACGCGCCACTGTTGACATTCGTGGCGTTGCTGGCGCGAAATTCGCCGTCGCCCCCGAATCGAAGGATCGCGCGTTCTCCAAGCAGGTCCTGCCAGTACTCGGAAAAAGGCGCTCCCGCAGGAATGACTCCCACTCCGCCGGGCGACAGGCTGGACATGAGCACACCCTTCTCACGAGCCACCTCTTCCACTTCGCCCAGTCCTTCGAGATGCGCCGGTGAGGCATTCAGCAAAGCGCCGATCGTGGGCCGGGCGATGCCCGAAAGGCTCGCGATGTCCCCGGGACGGCTGGCGCCGAACTCCAGCACCGCCACCCGGTGCGTTTCCGAAAGGTCCAGCAGCGTCAGCGGCAACCCGACTTCGTTGTTGAAGCTGTGCGGCGACGCAAGCACGGCATCCTCGCCCCATTCCTCCCGGAGGATGGCTGCCGTCAGCTCCTTGACCGTGGTCTTGCCGTTGCTGCCCGTTACGCCGATCACGGGAATATCAAACCGTTTCCGCCAGGCCCGAGCGCAATCGGCCAGGGCGCCGCGTGTGTCTCTGACGATGATCTGAGCGACGTCCTCGGGGAGCGGCTGGCTCAAGACCGCGCCTGAGGCGCCCCGGGATACTGCCGCGGGGAGAAAATCCGCGCCGTCGAAGCGCTCGCCTCGCAGGGCAAAGAAAAGCGCGCCGCGCGCCTGCGAACGGCTGTCGGTGCTCACTCCGAAGAAATGTCCGTCGGAACCCTGCAATTCACCGTCCATGGCCGCGGCCCATTCCGAAAGGCTGCCGGCAATCATCCCGCCGCCCTCGGATAACTTGACAGGGCCTCACGGACGGCGGAAACATCGGAAAAGGGCAACACTCGCCCACCGCTTACCTGGAAAGCCTCATGCCCCTTTCCGGCCACCAGCACAATGTCTCCCGGCCGAGCCGCGTGCAGGGCCTCTCGAATTGCCCGGCTGCGATCCAGTTCGAGCACCGCCTGGCCGGAAACACCGGCCAGGACCTGTTCGGCAATCTCGCGCGGGTCTTCGCCCCGAGGATTGTCCGAAGTTATGAACAACTCGTTCGCCAGTGAGCCGGCCACCCGGCCCATTTCGGCCCGCTTGCCGGTGTCGCGCTCGCCGCCGCATCCCATCACACACCAGAGTCGTTGCGGCTTGCGGTCCCGCAATGCTCCCAGGACCGCGCCCAGCGCCTCCGGCGTATGTGCGTAATCCACAAAAGCGTCCGGCAACGCGCCACCGCCGAAATGTTGCATGCGCCCCGGAGGAGGAGGACAGTTCGACAGAGCCCTCGCAGCGCTTTCGCGGTCCACGCCCAAAGCCATGAGCACCCCGCAGGCAAGCGCCAGGTTGGCTCCATTGAAGCAGCCGAACAAGCGGCTGGAAAGCGCAAAGCGGCCGTCGCCATCGAGAAGTTCCAGGTTCAGGCCTTCCGCAATCGGGCTCGTTTTGCGCACCGACAATTCAGCCGGGCTGAGACCTTCGCAGGCCACTCGCAGCACGCGGCCGGAGAAGCGGTCCGCAAGACCGGCGCCGAACGGGTCGTCAACGTTGATTACGGCGATTTCCGGTTGGTGCTCAAGGAACAGCCGCTGCTTGGCCTTGCCATAGGCGGCCGAATCGCCGTGGTAGTCCAGATGATCGCGGCCGAGCTGCGTAAAAGCGGCCAACCGAATCTTCAGCCCGTTGATCCGATGCTGATCCAGACCCTGGGAGGAGACCTCAAGAAACACGTGCTGAACGCCGAGGTCACCAAGGACCCGCATGCGCCGCTGCAGTTCGTCCGCATCGGGCGTGGTCATCGCGCTGGGCCACAACTTCGCAGGACGCCCCCAGCCCAGGGTGCCCATGACCGCCGCGGTTCGGCCGAGAATATTCATGGCGTGAGAAGCCAGCCAGGCCACGGTCGTTTTTCCGTTGGTGCCCGTTATGCAGGTCACCGCCACACTTTCCGAAGGATGACCGTAGTAGGCGTCGGCCAGCAGACCCACCATACGGCGCAATTCGGGAACAGGAAACCCGCGCACGTTCTCCGGCAGTGCCGGCGCGGCCACACCTTCGGCCGGTTCCCAGGCGACAGCCACCGCCCCGCGTTGCAGCGCCTGGGGCAGGAAGCCCAAACCATGGCGAGTACCGGAACAGGCAAGGAACAGGCCCTCGGGAACAACGCGATCGCTGTGCATGGCCAGCCCCCGGACTCTTACTTCGGGAGCCGAAACGCCCAGGCGGGCAAATACCCGTCCCAGGTCGACTATTTCGGCGCCTTCACCCGTATTCATCGCGAAGCCACTATTGCGCCGGGCAGGTCTTCTACGCCATCCATCGGTGCGCCAAGCAGGCGCAGCGCGCCGGATGCGACACGCGCAAACACCGGGGCCGCCACCTGCCCGCCGAAATAACCTTCGGTCGTCGGATCGTCAATCACCACGACGGCTACGATTCGAGGATTGGACGCAGGCGCATAGCCGACGAAAAGGGCCGTATGCCGGTTCGATTCGTAGCCTGCGGTCCCGAGTTTCTCCACCGTGCCAGTCTTGCCGGCAACCCGGTAACCGGGAATCCGCGCGCGCGTGGCGGTACCGCCCGGCTTTGTCGGTTCTTCCAGCCAGCGTGAAATGATTGCTGCAGTGGCGGGGGACAGGACCTGCGCGCCGTGGGGGTCAATCTCCCGCCGAATCAGGCTTACCGGGATCAACCGCCCTTTGGCGGCAAATACAGTGTAGGCCCGCGCCAACTGCAAGGGCGTTACCGCAAGACCGTAGCCATAGGACATGGTCGCGTGTTCTACGGGGCGCCAGTATTCGTAGTTGGACAAGGAACTCTCGGCCTCGCCCGGAAATCCGCTTTCCGTTGCTCCGCCCAGGCCGACGCTGGCCAGCGTCTCCCACAAGCGCCTGGGCTCCAGGGACATCGCCACCTTTACGGCGCCTACCTGGCTGGAACGGCGGAAAAGTGTCGGAAAATCGATCACACCCAGGGCGGTCCGGTCCTTAATCGTCTTGGAGCCAACCTGGACGTAACCACTTCCTGTATCAATCCGGTCCTTGGGGGTCCAATCACCGCTTTCCAGGGCCGCCGCGACTGTCAACGGCTTGATCGTGGAGCCCGGCTCCAGCAGGTCCAGCGCCGCCCGATTTCGGTAGTTGCCCGGCTTTAAGCCTCCGCGGTTGTTGGGATTGAAAGACGGCTGGCTGGCCATGGCCAGGACCTCGCCGCTTTGGGCGTCGAGCATCACGATGGAGCCGGAGCTGGCATTGTGACGCTCGACCGCTTCCTTGAGCTCCTGGTAGGCCAGGTATTGGATTCTCAAGTCCAGTCCCAGCCACAGGTCTTGCCCGGGTTCCAGCGGCTCGAGTCCGGCGATGTCGCGCACATGCCGGCCAAGCCGGTCCCGAATGACCTGTTTGCGCCCGTCGCTTCCCTTAAGCCAGGAATCAAAGGCCAGCTCCACGCCTTCCTGACCGTTCTCGTCGATGTCCGCAAAACCTACCAGGTGGCCTGCGAATTCTCCCGCCGGATAATAGCGGCGATATTCCCGGCGCACCTGCAGACCGGGCGCGTCCAGATCGATTACGGGTTGTGACCGGCTCGGCGGAAGGGCGCGCTTCAGCCAGACAAACTCGCGGCCAGGAGCGCGATTCAACTTGGTTTCCAGCTGCTCCGCCGACGTATCAAAGGCTCTGGCGATTTCCGGCAGGAAGGGCCGCAGCGATTCCAGGCTGTCGGGATGCGCCCAGAAACTGTCTACGGGCGCGCTTACCGCCAGGGGCTGACCGTGGCGGTCGAGAATTCGCCCGCGGCGGGCCACGATTTTTGCTTCGCGTACCTGCTGTGCATCGGCCCGTGATTCCAGGAACTCGCTTTGCAGCAATTGAAGCTGCACGGCTCGTCCCGCCAGGATCAGTCCGCAGGCCGCCAGGGCCACCGAGCAGAAGGCGATGCGGGTCCGAAAACGGCGGGGCATGGCCTTTTCGCCCTTTCTCACGGCTTACCGGCTCTCCTTGCGAGATAGAGTTGAAGGTGCGTCTGCCGAACTCACACGTACGAAGACGATGTTGCTCTTGTCCGGCTGGCGCATCGCCAGCCTTTCCCTCGCCTCACGGTCAATTCGACCAAACCCGGTCCAGGCAGCGCTCTCCAATTGGAGTGCACCCCACTCCACCTCCAGCCGGTCCCGCTCGGCGATCAACGCCTGCATGGCGCGAAACTGCGCGCGATGCTCGTGGCGCGTATAGGTAAGAAGCAGGCCGCTGACCAGGGTGGCGGCGACCAGGCTGAGCAACAAAGTCGAGGAAAAGCGCCGCGATTTCATTGCTCACGCGATCCACCCAATCGCTCGGCGACCCTCAGGCGAGCGCTTCGGGCCCGCGGATTAGCCAAGCTTTCCCGGCGGCTGCAGCGCTGCATCTTTCCCACTAGTTGTAATAAAGGCCCGGCTGCCGAGGGGACACACGGCAGCCGGGCGAGCGCAGGTGGAAGCCGTGAAGCGTCACGCATGTAACGTTTCACGATGCGGTCCTCCAGGGAATGGAAGGAGATAACACATAGCCGTCCGCCGTGGCGGAGGCTAAGGACCGCTAGGGGTAGTGCTTCCTCCAGCACTTGAAGCTCTTTGTTTACGTATATGCGCACCGCCATGAAGGTGCGCGTAGCCGGGTGAATACCCGGCCTGTGACCGGTCTTCGCCGCGCTGACCAGTTGCGCCAATTCGGAACAACGGGTCAGGGGTCGATTACGGCAGATTGCATCAGCGATCCTGCCTGCCTGGGCTTCTTCACCGTAACGGCGGATCACATGGGCGATATCCCGGCGGGCGGCGCTGTTCAGCCATTCCGCGGCGCTGCGGCCTTCGGCGGGGTTCATGCGCATGTCCAGGGGGCCGTCCGAACGCAGGCTGAAGCCTCGCTGGGGATCGGTAAGTTGCGGAAGAGAAACGCCGAGGTCGAAAAGTATGCCGGCGGCACGGCCGCTCCAGCCTTTGTTCTCAAGTATCCGATCGAGAGATCGGAAGTTCGCCTGCTCAATCGAGAACCGTGAGTCCTGCTGCTGCAGGCGCCGGCCCGCGCGCATGGCTTGAGGATCGCAATCGAGTGCGTGCAGCCGGCCATTCGGGCCCAGCTCCTGGAGAATTGCCAGGCTGTGGCCGCCGCGGCCAAAAGTCGTGTCGAGGTAATAGCCGGCCGGGTCGATCTCAAGGCCGCGAAGCGTTTCTTCCAACAGCGCAGGTTCATGCTCCAGAGCTCCGCGGGTGTTCAAAGCTGCACATTGCGCAGGGCTTCGTCCATGGCCTCGCTTTGCGCGCTCACCTCGAGCGCCCGCTCACGCCAGCGGGCGGCATCCCACAACTCGAAAGCATCTCCCAGGGTCAGCAGCGTGGCCTGGCGCTGCAACTCGCAGTATTCCCGCAGCACGGGCGGCACCCGCAGGCGGCCTGCCGCATCCAGTGCGACATTGGAAGCAAAGCCCAGTATTATTCTCTGGACGTCGCGCACGCCTGTCTGCTTCTTCAGTTTTTCTTCGACCGCGGCAAATCTCTGCGGCAGGTAAATGAGCACGCAGCGGTCCGGATGAACCGTGCAGATAACGTGTCCGTTACCGGCGTCGATCACACTCTGGCGATAACGCGCCGGGACACCGAATCTGCCCTTGGCATCCAGGGTTACATTGGCCGGGCCTTGAAGCATGGAGTATCTGCATTACCCACAATTTCCCACAGGCTCCCACTATACCCCAAAATACTGCAACTGCAAGCAACAACCTGAGCAATTTCGTTTGGGCATTTGGGCCCACGAATGCGTTGACGGAACGGCGCCTTGTATGCAATATCGATTTCCTGAAGAACCAGGGCCTGCTAAGGCTATGCGCCAATGAGTCTTTACTACCTGCAGAAGCTCATCTACCAGCTCAACCGGGATGAGCATGTCCGAGACCGCTACGAGCAGGACTTCGAGGGCTTGCTCGCCGACTACCCTCTCGATGACGAGGAAAAGACCGCTTTGCGCCTCGGGGATATCGGATTGCTTTACGTAATGGGGGTCAACGGGCAGCTCCTGATGCACTATGCAGCCTTGCGCGGCTACGAGTGGAACGAGTACCTGCAGGCCATGCGGGACGGCGTGAAGCAGCATGGGCCGGTGCGCGCGGGCCTCTACGCCATGAACCGATCATGAGCCTCGTATTCGCCGGCGTCTGCAGTCACGCGCCCGGAATAACCGGACGCTACGAGCGGGCCGAGAAAACCGTCCGCGAGGGGTTCTATGCACACATGGATCTGATGCGCGAACGCCTGGAGGCTGCGCGGCCCGATGCGCTGATCGTGGTCGCCGCCGAGCATTTCGCCAATTTCTTCATGGACAACATGCCGGCCTACTGCCTGGGAATTGCCGACGGCTTTGAAGGGCCGGTGGAAGACGAGGAGTGGCTGGGGATCGGCAAGGCCAGTATTCCCGGAAATGCTCATCTCGCCGAACGCCTGGTCCGCGGCGTGCTGGAAGACGTGGATGTGAGCTACGCCCAGGAATGGAAATTCGATCACGGCGTCATGGTGCCGCTGAATTTCCTGACGCCTCGCTACGACCTGCCGGTCATACCCGCCAACATCAATTGCCAGGGACCGCCGCTGACACCGCTCAATCGTGCGTGGAAATTCGGTGTGGCCTTGCAAAAGGCCTGTGATGCACAACCGGAACGGATTGCGCTGATCGGCACCGGGGGGCTTTCGCACTGGCCCTGCACCCCGGACTCGGGAAAGATCAACGAAGACTGGGACCGGGAATTCCTCGACCGCTGGACCCGTGATGACTACAAGGGAATGACCGGATACAGCGACCAGGAAACCTACCGCGATGCCGGCCAGGGAGGGTTTGAGATACGCACCTTTGTGTGCGTTGCGGGAGCCACGGCCGGTAAGCCGCGGAAGTTGCTGTTTTACGCGCCGATTCCGATCTTTGCCGTGGGCTGCACCGTCGGCATTGTCGAATTGGACGGCTAGCCCGAGGGGATTCTCAACACCTGCCCGACGCGCAGGCGGTCGTTGGGCAGGTTGTTTGCCCGGATCAACACCGGCACGGACACCTTGAAACGCTGAGCGATTCCGCTGAGCGTGTCGCCGCGTTGCGCCACGTACTGCTGCTCCGGCTTCTGTCCCGCCGCAACGCGCTGAGCGATCAACGTGCCGCTTTGCGGATTCCTGTAGAAATACGTGCGAATTCCAGCCAGGATGGCGCGAGCCAGCTTGTCCTGGAACGCGCTGGTTCTCAGCAGGCGCTCTTCCTGAGGGTTGGAGATATAAGCCGTCTCCACCAGGATGGAGGGAATGTCCGGGGCCTTGAGCACTGCAAACGGCGCTTTCTGAAGGGTGGACTTGCGCACGCTTCCGGCTCCGTGGAGGTGCTGCAGCACGTCCTCACCCACCTCCATGCTCGCGCCTATCGAGGCGTTCTGCGACAGATCGAGGATCATCGTCGCGACCGTCGGGTCAAGCCCTTCCAGTTCAATTCCGCCTACCAGGTCCGAAGCATTCTCGCGGCGCGCCAGCCGGCGCGCCTCGTCGGATGAGCCTTTCTCCGAAAGCACATAGACGCTGGAGCCCCGGACCATTCGATTCCTGACGGCGTCCGCATGAACGGAAACAAAAAGATCTGCACCGCGTTGCTGGGCCAGTGAGAAGCGGTCGCGCAGCTTCAAGTAGTAATCGCCTTCGCGCGTGAGCATTGCCGTCATGCCCGGTTCCTGCTCAATCAGCCGGGCAAGCCGCCGGGAAACTCCCAGGACCGCAGTCTTCTCGTACAAGCCTCCCTTGCCGACCGCGCCCGGATCCTTGCCACCGTGTCCAGGATCGATTGCGATCAGCACGTCGCGCGCGGCTGCGGAAGCCTCCTGTCCGATGACCGGTTGCTGCTTCCCGTTGCCGGGAAAGATGTCGATGACGATGTGGTAGCCCAGGCCGCCCGTTTCTGATGCATAGCCCACGCTGGTAGCGGTCGCCGAGGCGTGTAGATCGAATACGACCCGGAGTTTGTCGCCCTGGCGCCGCCCATGGCGCATACCGCGCACGATTCCGGTTCCGCGACGAGGAAGCTCAGAGTCCAGCTTGCTCGAAAAAAGGTCGACCACCACACGGGGCTGGTTGTCCAGTACCAGTAGCTTATGGCTGCGCGGCTGGTCCAGCTCAAGAACCACCCGGGTCTTGGAGTCATACTCAGCCACCCGAATGGCTTCTATGCGCGCCGGCGCCGCACTGACGGCGCCGGTCAAGAGTGCGGCGCTAAGCGCAATGGCGAGGCGGTTAACGGTCATGCTTGCTGCAATACTCCGAAGTCCCTCGTTGGCGAGTATAGCCTTGAGGACTCGCTTGTCAAGAAAAAAGTCTAAGTAAATTAGTAAGCTATTGTTACTACTTAAGAAGGTTCCTACTCTACTGCAGCAATCAGGTCCGGGTGTTCGGCCTGGCGCAAAAGGGCTACGATCCGTCGGCCTGCCTGGGAATGGGCCTCCAATCTCACCAATCTGCCCGATACCGAGTGCCCCAGATGAACGACTGCATCGGGCGCACCCAGGCGGCCCCCGGCATTCTCGAACCACTCCACGAACAGCAACCGCCCTTGAACACCAAGGACCCTCAAGGAATCGTCCAGGATTCCGAGCTCATCGAGTTCCGAAGGCAACTTGAGGCGATACAAGTCCACATGCAGGGCTTCGATCTCGCCGCCGCCTTCTTCCAGTGCAACCCTGTACGGGTGAACCAGGCCATAGGTGGGACTGGTAACCGGTGATGTCACGCCCAGCGCCTTGAGTGTGCCGGCAACCAGGGTGGTCTTGCCGGTCCCCAATTCTCCGTCCAGGCCGATGAGCAGTGAGGAGGGCCCGGAAACGTTCTTCCTAAGCGCGTCAGCCAGGGACCGTCCCAGGGCCTTGAGGCCGCGTTCGCTAACGGCGCTGAAAGAAACCGCCGGAACTGACGACGGAGCGCGCAAGGATCATAGTTCCTCGTGCAAGCGTTCGGCGGAGACCGCGCGGGTCCGCCTGCCGAGCGGGAAGCTTGTCGATCCGGCATGCACGAGGTCCATACGTGTCAGCGAGAGTTCGTCCAGGGCGGTGCGCATGGAGTGCGTGAAGCGGGGCGTGGCGGTCCTGCGGATTTCGAAGCCTCGAAGCTGCGTGCCACGCTGTACGATCAGGTCCACCTTTGCTCCCGTGTGCGCGGCCCAGAAGAAGAATTGCGTGTCTTCCTGACCAAGCAACTGAATCAGGTTCTCCAGAACAAAGCCCTCCCATGAGGCGCCCGATCTTGGATGCCGCTCCAATTGCCGGTATGTGGATATTCCGAGGCAGTAATGCAATAACCCGGAATCACGAAAATAGACCTTGGGCGATTTGACCTGGCGCCTGGGCAGGTTCGCGCGCCAGGGTTGCAGGGTTCGCACGATATAGGCCGATTCCAGGATCCCCAGGTAGCGGCGGGCGGTGTGATGGGAAACGCCCAGTGAGCGCGCCAGTTCCGAGCCGTTCCAAACCTGAGCGTGGCAGTGGGCCAGCATGGTCCAGAAGCGTTCTATCAGGTTGGAGGCCGCCTTGGCGGTCAAACGATGGATGTCCCGTTCCAGAAAGTCACGAACGTAGCGATCCCGCCACTCAAAACTCGCCTGGTCACTCTCTGCACCGTATGAAGTCGGCAAACCTCCGCGCAACCACAACAGATTCGCCTGCGGCACGGCCAATTCCGTCGCCAGCAGCCCGGTGATCTCATATTGCGCAGTGATTTGCGAGAGTGGTTCAATCTGCTTGCGCAGCTTTTCAGGCGAAATACTGGTGAGTATCAGGAACCGTGCAGGGTTCCAGGAACGTTGCGCCAGTTCGCGAACCATGGAGAGAACGTGCGGCGCGCGGTGAATCTCATCGAGCACCACCAGGCCGTGCAGGCCGGACAGGGCAAGCCTGGGATCGTCAAGCCGTGCGCGGTCGGCTGCCGCTCTCAAATCGAAGTAGTAGGAGTTGGAGCGCCAACGCTGGGCGAAGTCGCGCGCAAGTGTGGTTTTGCCGGCCTCGCGTGGCCCGACAAGCAGCACCACAGGATTGTTGGATAACAACCTCCGTAGCGCCCTGATATGACTATCACGCTCAATCATGCGCCGGTTGCATGAAATTTGGAGCCTACAAGTCTATTTTTCTTTTCTATCAATGTCAAGTTGAAGATAACGTAAGCTTTCGTAACCCATTTACAGGCCAATGTAATCAAGAAAGCCAAGAGCAGTCACGCTCACCCACGCCATTGTGGTTTCCCGCTCGCCATTTTTCCTCCCGGCGCATTACCAGGTGAGGCGTTGCAGCACTCGCCGTGCTGCTTGCGCGGTCAGTAGGCGTAAAGTTCGGCGAAACCGCGCCGTCGGGCCTCGTCGACGGTTCGACGGTATTGCGACACTACCTGGCCCCTTTCCCTGTGCAAGCCGTCGAACTTGCCCTCCAGACGGCCGAGCACCCGATCAACGCGCACAACCGCCATACGAACGGAAACGCCGGTGTCGTATCCGTACAGGAACTCAGGCTCCACGTCGGCCGGGCAAACCCGATGATAAGGGAGCCCGCTCTTGCCTTCCCTGTAACCGTTGAGATCAGTGCAGTAGTCCGTGAGACCACGCGCGCGGCCTGCCTCGTATTCGTCCCGGTCCGGCGTGACACCGTAGTTGCCGCAGGACTCCCTGTTAGCGACGAGCTGTGACCGCGGCAAACCGTCTCGCCCATCCTGCTCGCCGATGAGGAACCAGTCCGCATTCAGGCATTGGGATTCCGACATCGCAACACAACCGCTCAAGATTACATACGCAACCGTCACCGCCAAAAAACATGCGCAGCGGACTAGGAATTCTTCATTTTCAGCACTGTACCATTGCGCCCGATGAACGATTGCAACCTTAACCTCACAGTCCTTTCCCGGCTCTTCCCGCGGGCAAGTATTCTGAGACGGCGCATCGCACTTCTGCCGGCCGCTGTGCTGATATCTACGCTTTTCCCTATTGAAAAAAGGCCTCTTTCAAATTTCGTGTGGGTATTTGCACAAGACTGAAGGAGGTTGGGCCTGTGCAAGCAGGCGGGGCCATCTCTCAAAAAGCCCGCCCGGTAAAGGAATTTCGCGCGGCAGCAAACGCGGCCCGAGCCAGGGATGGCGAGCGGCGCAAGGCGCAGGACGCCGAGCGCCCCGTGAGAGGAAGGACGGCGGGAGAGGGTGCAGGCATGCCCGGCGCGCGCGGTCTTGCCGGCAAACTGGCGTTTTCAACCCCACTTTGGAGATCCCCCCATGAACAACGATCTTTTCGCCACCGCCCTCGGTCTTGCCGAACCCTGGTTTGTTGACGGTCTTACCTTCAGCGAGGCCAAGCGCCAGCTTACGCTGCGCATCGACTTCCGCAAGGGCAGCCGATTTGCGCAGCCCGGGGAAGGCGCTGAGCACCCCGTGCATGACACCCGGATCAAGCGCTACCAGCACCTGAACTTCTTCCAGCACCAGTGTCTTTTGGAGGTTCGCGTGCCGCGCGTGAAGCTCCCCAACGGCCAAGTGGCGCTGATTGAACCGTCTTGGGCCGGCAAGCTGTCCGGCTTTACGCTGCTGTTTGAGGCGCTGGTCATGGCGTTTTGCCGGGAGATGCCTTTTGCCGCCGTGGCCCGGCTGACGGGTCTGTCCTGGCATAAGGTTCACGCCATTTGCACCCGCTACGTTGATCTGGCGCGGGCCCAGGCCGACCTCTCCGGGGTGGAGGCGCTGGCCATTGACGAGACCTCGCGCGCCAAGGGGCATGATTACGTCACCGTGTTCGCCGACGCGCAGCAGCGCAGCGTCATCGGGGTGCAAGAAGGCCGCCGCGCGCAGACCGTGGGGCGCTTCGCCGAGCACCTCGCCCGCCATGGCGGAGAACCCGCCAACATCCACTCCGTGTCGATTGACATGTCGCCGGCGTACATCAAGGGGGTCGCCGAGCACCTGCCCAACGCCCAAGTCACCTTCGACAAGTTCCACGTCATCGCCCACGCCTCCAAGGCGCTGGACGCCACGCGGCGTATGGAGCAGCGCGGCGACCCCACGCTCAAGGGGCTGCGCTGGACGCTGTTGAAAGACCGCCGCAAATTGAACCCCGCTCAACGCGCCGGCCTCAACGCCTTGCTCGCCAACATGGCCGGCAAACGCACCGCGCGCGCCTGGCTCTACCGAGAGCAACTCCGGGCGATCCTCAACCGCAAGCAGATCCACGTGGTTCGGGGAATGCTCCATCAATGGTGTACCAACGTCAACCGATCCAAGGTCCAACCCATGAAGGCGGTCGCCGGCATGATCCGGCGCCACCTTGACGGCATCGCCGCCTGGGCCCGAACCCAACAGACCAATGGGTTTATCGAAGCCTTAAACGGCATCTTCCAAGCCGCCAAGCGAAAGGCCCGCGGCTATGGCCGATTCTCCACCCTGCGAACCGTCTTCTTCCTCATCGCAGGCAAACTCAACTTCACCCGAATCAATCCCCATGCCGCCTAACCCACTCGAAATTCAAAAGAGCCGGAAAAAGAGTCGCTGACCGGGCCATTCAACATGATGCAGATGGTCAAGGATCGGGATGCAACTCATGATTTCTTTACCGTCGTTCTGGGTTTTGACTCCTACTACAAGGGCGATCCGTTCCTGGCCGCGGAACCCACCCCCACACCGCTGGGCCTTCCCTTGAGTCTTACCACCACGGCGCCCTATTGCGCCGGCATCGTTTATCCGCGCCCCGGGAATTTCGGACGCATGGAATATATCGAGTTTATGGGCATGAGCGGGTTCGACTACTCGGACCGCTGCATGGCGCCCAACCTTGGCACACTCGCGGTGCGCTTTCCGGTCGAGGAGGCCGCCCAGGCCCGCGACCGGATACGGGAACGGGGCTGGGCGATCCGAAACGAAGTCAGCCGAGTGAGGCTGGAACCCTACGGAGAAATCGATCTATTCGCCGTCCAGACTCCAGACGGCGCAATCGTTCAGTTCTATTCGGCAGCGGACTAGTAGAACGTTTCCAATATAACATGACATATGGTTCATAAGAGTATAGTCTGTCTCACCTGTAGACCAATATCGGTCGTAGAGGAAGAACAGAATGCCCTTTCAACGCCAACGCGCGACGCTTGAGATTGACGAGGACACGCATTTGGAACTGGGTCGCATGAGCCGGTCGCGCACGGAAGCCGCGCATCGTGTGGAGCGTGCGCAGATGCTGCTGGCCTATGCGGGCGGGGAGACGATCTCGGCGATTGCACGGTCGCTGCGCACGAATCGGCAGAAGGTAGACCGTTGCGTGCGCAAGGCATTGGAGGTGGGGGCGCTGGCGGCGCTGGAGGACCTGCCGCGCAAGGGGCGTCCGGTGGCGATCTCGGCGGGGTCGCGGGCGTGGCTGGTGGCGTTGGCGTGCCGCAAGCCGACGGAGTTCGACTACGCCGAGGAGCTGTGGACGGTGCGGCGGCTGGCCGAGCACGCGCGCACGCACGGCCGGGCGGCGGGGCATCCGGACTTGTCGTCGCTGGCGCCGGGCACGGTGTCGAAGATCCTGGCAAGCCAACAAGTGCGTCCGCACAAGATCGCCTACTACCTGGAGCGGCGCGATCCGCAGTTCGACGAGAAGATGGCGCAAGTGCTGTGCTTCTACCGTGAAGTCGCACTGGGCCGGGAACGCGGCGCATCGCCGGACGCGCCACTGACCGCGTACATCTCTTACGACGAGAAGCCCGGCATCCAGGCCATCGGCAACACGGCGCCGGACCGCCCGCCGGTACCGGGCAAGCACGCCACAGTGGCGCGCGACCACGAGTACGTGCGCCACGGCACAGTCACCCTGATGGCGGGCATGGACCTGGTCACCGGCCACGTGCATCGGGCCGTGGTGGACCGCCACCGCAGCCGCGAGTTCGTCGGCTTCCTCCGCGGACTCGACAAGACCTACCCTCGCCAGATGACCTTGCGCCTGATTCTCGACAACCACTCCGCGCACCTTTCCAAAGAAACGCGCGCCTATCTCGCGAGCGTGCCAAACCGCTTCGTATTCGTGTTCACCCCCAAGCACGCGTCCTGGCTGAACCTCGTGGAGACGTTCTTCAGCAAGGTCGCCCGAACGGTGCTGCGCGGCATCCGCGTCGCCTCCAAGGATGAACTGAAACAACGGCTCGAACGCTATATCGACGAACTCAATGCGCAGCCGGCCGTGTTCAAATGGACCTACGGCATCGACGATGCCATCCGGGTCTGATCAACTTGGTTATTACTTCGGAAACGGACTACTAGGGCCTGTTAACGCTATGCGATGCAGTTCCGGCAGGGAGAGCGTACCCGCCCGACCTGGGAGCGAAGGCGTCCCGCCTTCGCCGAGGGCGGGACGCCCTCGCTCCCAGGACTGGTATCCGAAAGTATCTGTTTGACACGGCACTAGCCGCCCTGAGGGTTCAGACTTTCTCGCAATGCGGCGAGCAAGTCCCCTGCGATCATTCCCCGCCGGCCGCCGCGGGACGCGCTATCGCCGGCGCGGGCATGCGCGAACGCAGCAAGCGCGGCCAGGTCCTCAGGTTCGGCCTGGGGGAACTGGGCCCACAGTCCCGCCAACAGTCCGGTAAGCACGTCCCCCATCCCGGCCGTCGCCATGCCGGGATTGCCGGCGTCGATCACCCAGGGCGGTTTGTCGCTGCCTGACACCAGCGTGTGCGCGCCCTTCAGCAGCGCCACTCCACCGTAGTGCTCCCTGAGAGCGGTAATTGCGTCCAATCGATCAGCCTGCACGTCGCCGCTGGAACGTTGCAACATCCGGCCGGCCTCGCCGGGATGCGGCGTAAAGATCATCGCGGCGGGAGCGCCCGCACCTGCGCCCGCCCTGGATTCGGCCACCAGGGCCAGTCCGTCCGCATCCACCACGCAGGGTAGATTGCTTTCGCTGGCTGCTGAAAACAAATCACGAGCCCAGTCATCCTGTCCGAGACCGCAGCCGATCGCCAGGACCGTGGCCCGCCCAAGCAGCGGCTTGAGGTCTTCCGCATTGCGGGCTCCGCAAACCATGAACTCCGGACGTCCCGAAAGCAATGCGGCCGAGTGCTCCGGGTGCGTGGCTACCGATACGAGTCCCGCGCCGGCACGCAAAGCGCCTTCGCCAGCCAGCCGCGCGGCGCCGCCCATTCCCGGCCCGCCGGCGATCACGAGCACATGCCCGAAGCGGCCCTTGTGATCGGCACGGCGCCGGGGCGGGAGCATCGCGCGCAGATTCTCCTCCGTGAATATGCGCAGCTTTGCCCGTGGGGCAAGCTCGGATTCGACCGCCTCGATCCTGTCCGGCGCAATGCGCCCTAGTGGCTCCAACACGCGCCGGCCCGCGTAATCCGGCGCGTCACCCAGGAATAAACCGCGTTTCTCGGCCACAAAGGTCACCGTCAGAGCGGAGCGCACCGCCGCCGCCATGCAGGCCCCGCTGTCCGCATGTATTCCGGTTGGAATATCGACAGCCATCACCGGCACACCGCTACGGTTGATTGCCTGCACGGCCTTGAGATATCGGCCCTCAAGCGGGCGGCTCAGTCCGATTCCAAGCATGGCGTCCACGATCAGGTCGCATCCCTTGAACTCACTGTGCATGAACCCGGCGATCGGCACGCCGGAATGCTCCGACGCCTCCAATTGCATGGCTGCATCCCCCCGAGGACGACTGTCGGGAGACAGCAGCCTGACCTCTACATCCAGGCCTTCCTGCTTTGCCAGGCGAGCAATCACGAAGCCGTCGCCCGCGTTGTTGCCTGCCCCGGCCATGACTATCCATCGCCGAGCCTCGGGGAAACTCCGCCGGGCATTTGCAAAGGCAGCCGCGCCGGCACGCTCCATCAGCGTGTTGCTGTCAATGCCCTCGCTTTCAATCAGCGCGCCTTCCAGCGCGCGTATGGCCGCCGTGGAGTATGCGATTCGATCACTCATCACCACGATTATTGCCCGAATTCAACCGGAAAGCGGATGCTGACGCGACAAATGGGGCAATAATGAGACCGATGCCTGCTGCCGTTCCCCTTGCACGGATTGCCGAGCAATTGCCGGCACTGGCCCGGGATTTGGGCTTTGAGCAGGCCGGCGTGGCCGGGATCGAACTTACGGATGCCGAGGCGCGATTGTCGCGTTGGCTGGAACTGGGACGCCACGGAACCATGAGCTGGATGGCGCGCCACGGACGCAAGCGCACGCGGCCGGCCGAACTGTTGCCGGGGACCCTGCGGGTGGTGTGTTTCCGTATGCACTACTTTCCTCGCGAGGCTGCTCCGGCGCTGTCGGTTCTGGCAGACCCGAACAGAGCCTACATTTCCCGCTACGCGCTGGGACGCGACTATCACCGGCTGATGCGCAAGCGTCTCAGAAAGCTGGCAGAACAAATTGCCGGTCTTGCCGGCCCGATGGGTTATCGCGTGTTCGTGGATAGTGCCCCGGTCATGGAGAAGCCCCTGGCGGCGCAAGCGGGCCTGGGTTGGATGGGCAAGCACACCAACCTGATCAATCGGCAAGAGGGCTCGTGGTTTTTCTTAGGGGAGATATACACCGACCTGCCGCTGCCTGTCAGCCGGCCCGCAACGGATCATTGCGGCAGTTGCCGGGCATGCCTGGACATCTGTCCGACGCAGGCGATCGTAGCGCCTTACCAACTTGACGCCCGGCGCTGCATCTCTTATCTCACCATCGAACATCGCGGCCCCATTCCGCTGGAACTGCGTCCGATGATGGGAAACCGCGTTTTTGGTTGCGATGATTGCCAGCTCGTTTGTCCCTGGAACCGCCATGCCCGGCCCAGTGAGGAATCCGCATTCGCACCACGCGGAGGAATGGACGACGTGCGCCTGAGCACGCTGTTTGACTGGACCGAAGAGCAGTGGCGGGAACGCACCCGCGGAAGCGCCCTGCGCCGTGCCGGCTACACCGGCTGGCTGCGAAATCTTGCAGTAGCGCTTGGCAATGCCTCGCGTTCGCAGGGCATTATCGCGGCCTTGCGCCGCCGTTTATCGCATCCCAGCGAACTGGTGCGCGACCACGTTCGCTGGGCCCTGGATCGCCACGCCCAGAGCTAGCCTGACAAGGCGCAGGTCACGTTGTCGATCAGACGGGCCTTGCCGAGCCACGCGGCAGCAAGGATTACCCACATCCCGGTTGTGGAAGTGGCAGGCGGCCCAAGATCGCGGGCGCGTCTCACAGCCACGTAATCCGGCGAAAAGCCAACCGCCTCAAGCTGATCCATCGCTTGCTGCTCCATCGGCACGAAATCGCGCTCCCCTTTCCGTAAACGCTCGGCGCACTCGCGCAACACGGCGATCAGGGTCGGCGCAAAACGCCGTTCGGCTTCGGTCAGGTAACGGTTCCGGGAGCTCATGGCCAGGCCGTCATCCTCCCGGGTAATGGGGCCCTCGATCACCTCGGCGGGGATGTGCAGGTCCTCCACCATGCGACGCAGGATTACCAGCTGCTGATAGTCCTTTTTGCCGAACACCACGGCGTCGGGAAGCGTCATCAAGAGCAGCCGCGCTACTACCGAAGCCACACCGGCGAAATGCGTTGGCCGGTACGCGCCGCATAGGTCGGCGGACAGCCCCGGTACGTCCACCCGGGTAAGGTCCTCGAGCCCGCGCGGATAAACCTCCTCCTGGCCGGGCGAGAACAGCACGTCCGCCTCAGCCTCGCGCAGCAGGGCGGCGTCCGCTTCAAGGTCACGCGGATATCGCTGGAAGTCCTCGCCGGGAGCGAATTGGGTGGGATTCACGAAGATGCTTACGATGACTCGCCCGCCTGTGCGGGCCAGCCCAACAAGGTCCAGGTGCGCCTTGTGCAAGGCCCCCATTGTCGGGACCAGCGTGATCTTTTCGCCCGCATCCCGCCATTGGCGAACCTGCGCCCGCACCTGCGCCCTCGTCTTGACGATCTGCATTGGCGCGTCAGGCTCGCTCTGAAATCAACCTATTTGCAGGTAGTCAGGAGAAGCAGTGTTCCGGCGCCGGGTATTCGCGCGACTTGACAGCCTCTACGTATGCCTCGCAAGCAGCAAGCGGATCGCTGGCTTCGGTGATGAAGTTGCGCACGAAGCGCGGCAGAGGCCCCTGTGTAATCCCAAGCATGTCGTAGAGCACCAGGATCTGTCCATCCACATGCGGACCGGCGCCGATCCCGATTACCGGAACCCGGCACTGCTCGGCTATCGCCTGTCCCAACTCGTTCGGAACACATTCCAGCAAGACGACATCCGCGCCCGCCTCTTCCAGCCGGCGCGCGCTGGTCACCATTTCCCTGGCCTGGCCGGGATCGCGGCCATGTACCTTGAATCCGCCGATCTTGTGAACCGACTGCGGCCGCAAGCCAATATGCGCGCAAACGGGAATGTCGTGCCGCGCGAGGTGCTCCACGATGTTTCGCTGGCCCATGCCGCCTTCCAGCTTGACCATCATCGCCGACCCCTCCTGCATGAGACGCACAGCGTTGTCGAGAGCTTGCCCCGGCTCGCTGTAGCTCATGAACGGCATGTCGGCCACCAGGAAAGCGTTTGACAGCAAGCGCGCCACATTCCTGCTGTGGTAAATGATGTCCTCAACCGTGACCGGCACGGTGGTGTCGTGACCCTGTATCACCATCCCCAGGGAATCGCCCACCAGCACCAGGTCCACGCCGGACTGGTCGACGAGCCTGGCGAAACTGGCGTCGTAGGCCGTCAGGCAGGCGATTGGCTCGCGATCCTTCTTCATGCGCGCCAGCGTGCTCACGTTCACGGGCGGTCTGCGCATGTCACGCTGCTTCAAATGAACGTACATCTGGTGTCGTGTCCCGGATCAGACGACCAGGCCGCTGGGGTCGAAATAAGTGCGCCCGGCATTGGTCGTTTCCATCTCTTCCAGCAACAGTTGCATATGCGCGTCATTGTTCGCCAGGTCAATGGCCTCGGTGTTAACAATAAGGACCGGCGCGGCGTCGTAGTCCAGTATAAATCGCGCCATGGCCTCGTTAAGCAGTTCCAGGTAGTCGGTGCTGATGCGCCGCTCCATGGGAATACCCCGGTTCGCGATTCGCTTGAGCAGGGTTCGCACCGGCGCCTGCAAAAACAGGACCAGATCCGGAACCGGCGGGTCGACCGCAACCGCGTTGCGGACCATGTCATAAACCTGCAATTCGTCGGACGCCAGCGTGCATTCCGCATACACGCGGTCGCGTTCCAGGAGAAAGTCACTGATCCGCGTAGTGGGGAAAAGGTCCTCTTTCTTGATGCGCTCCGCCAATTGCGTGCGATGCAGCAGAAAATAGAGTTGCGCAGGCAGTGCGGCTTGCGTTACGCCATTGTAGAAGCGTTCGAGGAAGGGATTGCCGTGCGGCGCTTCTACGATGAGTTCGCCATTCATGTGGCCGGCGAGCAATTGCGCTACGGTGGACTTGCCGGCGCCGATACAACCCTCCACCGCAATATAGCGGGCTGGACCCGACGCCTCTTTCATTTCCGCGCGTGGTCCGGCGGACGCTCAACGAGGGCGGGGGCGCCCTGGCTCCCGGGCGTACTCACCTGTCCCTGGTACGCCGTTCGGCCTGCCGGCCGCCTTCCGGCGCTTTGCGGCCGCGCCTGGACCAGGAGCGCGATGGCGCAGATCCGGCCCGTTTCCGCCAATAGGCCACGCAATTGTCGTCCACTTCTCCCAGGTGACGACGCAAGGACAAGAGGCGATAGGCTGGGCGAAACAGAGGATTGGCGACAGTCCGCCCCACGTAGCGTGGCCTGGCGCTTTGAAGCGTAGCCTGCCTCGCCAGGACCTCTTCCATATCCGCCATCATCTTCTTGGTCGGCCGCAATCCCATTTGCTGGTCACGAATCACCTTGCGAAAGGCCTCGGTGACTTGCCCGTGCTGCAAAGGTTCCTGTTGGCCCTTTCCAAGACCCAGTTTGGTCGAGACCGGCCCCCAATAGAACACGCACAGCAGGAACATGAGACTGGCATGATTGCCCTCGCGCAGCCTGAGGTCGGTGGCCTCCAGCGCCTTGCGCAGGAACGCCTCCGTGTTCGATTGCGAGGTCATCCAGGCACGCAGGAAGGGGAACAACTCGTACAGCAATCCGAAGCGGCGCAGATGCTCGAAACTGGAAAGCGCGTGCCCACTCAAGAAGAGCTTTCGAACCTCTTCCAGGAGGCGTGAAGGTGGCTCGGCGCGCAGCAATCCCGCCATGGTCGGTATCGGCTCGCGGCAGCGGCGGTCGAGCTTGCAGCCGAGCTTGGCGGCGAAGCGTGCAGCGCGGAGCATGCGCACGGGGTCCTCCTCGTAACGCAACCGGGGTTCCCCGATCAAGCGCAGGCGCCGGTCGGATATGTCTCTCAAGCCCCCGGCGTGATCGATGATGCGCTTGTCGGCGTAGTCCCAATAGAGCGCGTTGATCGTGAAGTCGCGCCGCAGCACGTCTTCCTCAAGGCTGCCGAACCGGTTATCGCGCAGGATTCGGCCGTTGGCGGCGCGCACCACATCGTCTTCGGATGCCGGTTGATCCTCATTGGTTCCGCGGAATGTGGCCACCTCAATGTACTCGCGGCCAAACATGACGTGGGCAAGGCGAAAACGCCGGCCGATCAATATCACTCGGCGAAACAGCTTCTTGACCTGCTCCGGCCTTGCATCGGTAACGATGTCAAAGTCCTTCGGCTCAAGATTCAGCAAGAGATCGCGCACACCCCCTCCGACCACACAAGCGCGGAATCCCGCCTGGTGCAAACCGCGTAGCACCCTTATGACACTGGACGGGAATTGCCGCGGCTGAATACGCGGCTCGCCCGAGTTGATTTTCAGCGCGGTTGTTTCGATCGAGGGCGAGACTCTAACTGCGGGTGTCTCGGCAGGCTAATGAAGCACGCCGAATCTCGGCTGCCTATAATATCGCACGGCAAGCGCTCAAAACGTTGCAGCGCGCGACACGCTCCCTTCGTCTAGGGGTCAGGACACCAGGCTCTCAATCTGGAAACAGGGGTTCGATTCCCCTAGGGAGCGCCAGAAACCGCCTACCTATGGTTCTAAGGTATCGCCGAATGGCCCTGCTTGGGGGTGATCCCCTGGCAGGAAAACGCGAAGAAAGATGCAGAGAGCGGATTCCCACCTTTGGCGAATGCGCTTCGCGGACCATCGAAGCAAACGCGCCCCGGTGGCGCCACCCCAAGACGGAGGCCCACTGGCGGCAAACGATGGAAACCTATGTCTTTCCCTTTGTCGGCAAACGACCTGTTGATCAAACCGGGCCCCGCTCCGAGTGCGATAATGCGTAGCCATGAAGAGGCGTGACAAGGTAACAGAACCGGAAGGGTCCGATTCAGGAAATCCAATGCCGAACAGAACCTACGCGATCGTCACAACGGTGCTCACCATACTGGCCCTTGCGGGGGGCTTAAGCGCCGAGCACTCTAGCCCCCTGACGCAGACCGCCACCGGCAACGTCCAGCCAGCTTCAAAAATGGCCGAAGTCGCAGAAATCGAGGACTCCGAGCCGACAGCAGGCGCGCTACTTACCGACCACTTCGGAAATAGCCGGTGGGGCTTTGTCGAAATCTCCAGCGCGAACGGCCGCCTTGTCGTCCTGCGAAGATTCCACGGACCGGACAAGCCTGTTTTTGGACAGCACGGAGAGGTCAGCGGCACACAGCCTCAGCTCACCGTATTCGATCGATTCTCTGGAGAGCAACATGATCTCGCTGAGATAATCGACATCGACTCTTCGCGCCGGTGGCTTCTCGCCATCTCACAAAACCAGCTTTGGCTCATCGATGCCGAGAATGGAAAATGGGAAGCGCTCGTCGGCGTCGATATGGACTCTGACGGCAACGCATGCCTTCCTCCACGGCAAGCAAGTTTCTCCGCAAAGGGACGCAAACTGGCTTGGATTGTGGATGGCGGGAGGTCGGTCACAGTTCGAGAGCTGAGCACGGCAAGGGAATGGTCTGTCTCCGTCCGGGGAAGGGTGTGGCGAGCATGGCCGGACGACGAAGGCCGCGGAATCACCCTGGGTGAGCTGGATCCTTCGGTCCAGGGGTTCCCAATACAGAACACTTCATGTGCCTGTATCTGGTGCGGACGGTTCGCCTTATCTTATGGCTTCTATGGCTGGAGCGGTCCGTCGTGGAAGTTTGAGCACGTGGCCGAGAATGGCGCCCGCAGCGAAGGCGGGCCCCTAATGGAGAAGGTTCCTGGCATGGCAAAACAGAATCCGGATGTGAGCTGAAGGCGGCTCTTACAGAGGATAGACTTGAAAAAGGGCCTTGGCATTGGGACTGCGGTTAGGCCCTGTCAATTTCAACTGAGAATTGCGCACTTTTCGGAAGTTCGCATCGTGACTTGAGCGCGATCTCCCTTGAATTTACCTTTGGCGTTGCGCACCGGACGCAGGGAGCGTAGCGACTCCAGTCCCGGGACCTTCGGATTCGGCGCAACGAGCACACTAGTAGTTCGGATCGCTAGCCCTTTCTTGCGTTGGAATGCGCGTTGGACACTGTTTTTTGCCATGTATAAGTGATTGATTATCCAGTGTTTTCATGGTGATCTCATTTCCCTAGGGGGCGCTAAGCGTTATTTCGAGGGCGGGACGCCCTCGTTCCCAGGGACACGGGGCGAACGCGCCGCCAGCGCAACCGGTCAGCCTGCATCAAAAGCAGGATCACGGCCACACCCAAAGCCAGGGTGGGCGTCCAGCCGGCGAACCACGGCGGGAGATCATAGAGCTTCCCGGCTTCCGCCACGCCCTGGTTGGCCAGAAACCAGATAAGTGCGATGCCCAGGCCCAGCGCCGCTCGGGCTCCGCCTCCCAGGGTTCTCCGGTTGGTAAACACCAGCGGCAAGGCCAGGACGCACATCAGCACAACGGCGGCCATGGTGGCAAGGCGCGACTGAATTTCCAGGCGAAAGCGCTGAGCACTCAGCTGATTTGCTTCCAGGTAGCGCGCGTATCGATTGAGCCCGCCGACACTCATCAATTCGGGACGCAATTCCACCAACTCGACGATGTCGGGGCTCAGGCGCGTCTCGGTAACCAACACATCGGTGAACGTGACGCGAGTGCCCTCCTCCACCAGTGCAGTTTCCTGGTAGCCGCCAAGCTCCAGTTTGCCGTCCTCATTGATGCTGGCAGCCCGGGCGCGGCCCAGCGCACGGATTCCTTCCGGTCCCATACGAAACAGGAAAGCCGTGGCAAAGCCCCCATCATCCGGACGCAGGTTCAATATCAGGTCACCGTCACGCATCCACACGCTCTCTCCCTGGGTCAGTGCCTGTGAGGGATTCAGGGCTGCCGCGCGCATCCGCTTGCCCAGGGCGTGCATGGGCGGCGCCAGCGACTCGCCCAGGAAGACCGCCAGCACCACGAATAGCGCTCCTGCAGCCCATACCGGGGCGGACAGCCGGAGTACGGACACTCCCGAAGCCCTTGCGACAGTCAGTTCGTGATGGGCGGAGAAATTGCCCAGCGCCAGGAAGGACCCGATGATGGCTGCGGCCGGTAAAGCGTCAAACGCAAATTGCGGAAGTCGAAGCGCCGAATAGGCAAGACCATCAAGCAAGGTGTACTGCCCCTGCCCCGCGAGTCGGGATTGCTGCGCGAAATCGACAAACAGCGAAAGCGACAGCAGGGCGCACAGGCACACCAGCACAACCGGCACGATGCCACGCAGGAGATACCGGTCCAGGATATTCATTCAGGCCCTGGCCTCAAGGCCGCGAATTCGCCACGCCCAACGCTTCAGCCGATGCGAATTGCCCATGCCGAAGTAAGCGCACGCCGCACAGGCCAGCAACACATGAACCCACCAAAGCCCCAGCCATCCGGGCGTAATCCCCTGCTGTGCCCAGGACAGCGCCGCAGTCACGAGATTGGTGTAGACCACGTACACAAGAAGCGCCCAGGGGAGCGATGCGAAGCGGCTCTGCCGGGGCAATCGGCGGCTCAATGGCAACGCCATTACGGCGAGAATCACCAGCACCAGGGGTGCGGACAGTCGGCGTTGAAGTTCCAGCTGCGACTCCAAATCGCCGCGCGACCACAAATCGCGGCTGCGTTGCGCATCCATTTTCGTTACCCCGGTCACCGCGTCCGGCATGTTCGCCGGAATACCATGATCTTCAAAGCGCACGATCCGCATCTCGGCTTCTCCCGGCCAGCCGTCGTAGAGCACGCCGTCATAGAAAGTCACCACCCGGTCCAGTGGATCCGCGGTTTCACGCAATGCCATGCTGTCGCTCACGATGACCTGCATTTGCCCGTCTACTCGCCGGTGGGCGAATACCCGGTACAACTGCCCGTCCTGATCAGCCTCTTCGGCATAGATCACCACCTGGCCTCCCAGCGAAACGAAGTGCCCGGGCTCCAGGCGGCGCAGGTCACCCATCGAGGCAGCTTCGCGCTCCAGCGCATCCACTGAGCGGCGCGCGCCCGGCGCAAGATCCAGAGTCATCCAACAAGCCGCCGCTGCTACGGGCAGGGCAAGTGACATCACCGGGATCAGTTGCGAGCGAGCGCCGTAGCCGCTAGCCGAAATCACCGGCAATTCGCTGTCCCGGTACATTCGCCCCAACGCCAGCAAGAGCCCGAAGAACAGCGCCGCGGGCATGATGACCGGCAGGTATTGCAGGCAGGTGTAGCCGATCATCGGCAGCACCGCGTCGCGGGGCAGGTCTTGCGACGCGGCGGCGGACAGGATGCGCACGCATTGGTTCGTGCTGAGCAGGACAAGCAGTACCGCCAGCGCGCCGGCGAAGTACAGCAGCCCCTCGCGGAAAAGATAGCGATCGAGAATGCGGGTCATCGCCGAGAATCAGCCGGCATCAGCAGTGTGCCGGAGACAGCAAAGGAAATAGAATGAGCGACCACTACGGCCTGTGCCATTTTCCTGTAGCAGCGCCGTTGGCTGAGTTTTGAAGAGGCGACCGCATGCAATTCGAAATTACGACCGATAATCTCAACAGTTTACAAGCTGACCTGGCTATCGCACCGATCTACCAGGACGCGGAGCCTTCCAAGGGCACCGCGGTATTGAGCGCAAGCTTGCGGGGGCAGATCAATGACGCCTTGGCAAGCGGCGACATCCAGGGGAAACCCGGGGAAACCCTGCTTGTTACGCATACCGGCAGGTTGGGCATCCGCCACCTGCTGCTGGCCGGCCTCGGACCGAAAGACAAACTCGACGCGGCGGGCTGGCGCAAGGCCGTGGAAGCGGCTGCCAGGAGAAGCGAACGCTCGAAGGCAGGAGAGGTAGCCAACCTGATGGGTCTGGAAGACGTGCCTGGCATGGACACGGCGCGCAAGGCTCGTTATTTCGCCGAGCAATGGCACTACGCCTCCTACCGCTATACAAGCACCCGCAAGGCCCCTGCCGACGACCGGCCCAAGAAGCGCCGCCTGACGATTGCGGTCGAGAATGAGTCCGACGCGCCACAGGCGAAGAAGGGCTTCAGGCAGGGTCAGGCCATCGGCCGCGCCCGCAACTATGCCCGGGAACTGGGCAACCTGCCCGCCAATATCTGCACACCGGCCTACCTGGCATCCGAAGCTGGCAAGCTGGCGGACCGCAGCAAGCGCGTAACCATAGAGATTCTGGAAGAGCAGGAAATGAAGGAGTTGGGCATGAACTCCCTGCTTTCGGTTTGCGAAGGCAGTGAGCTCACTCCGCGGCTGATCGTCCTCGAGTACAAGGGCGCAGACGAGAAAGTCCCCCCGGTTGCACTGGTCGGCAAGGGCGTGACCTTCGACACCGGCGGAATTTCGCTGAAGCCCGGCCGCGCGATGGACGAAATGAAGTTCGACATGAGCGGAGCGGGCTCGGTCCTTGCCACACTGCACGCCGTAATTGAATTGAGACTGCCGATCAATTTGCTGGTCGTAGCGGCGGCGGTCGAGAATATGCCCAGCGGACACGCCACCAAGCCGGGCGACATCGTCAAGGCCATGTCCGGAGAAACCATCGAAGTACTCAACACCGATGCCGAAGGACGGCTGATCCTGGCGGATGCCTTGTACTATTCCCTGCGGTACAAACCTTCCAAGATCGTGGACGTGGCCACACTGACGGGCGCCTGCCTGATGGCGCTGGGCCGCCATTACAGCGGACTGTTCGCCAACAACGACGCGCTCGCCGACGAATTGCGCGAGGCGGGCGCAAGAGCCAACGATCCCGCCTGGCGGCTGCCCATGGGACCCGAATACATGCCGGACCTGAAGAGTAATTTCGCCGATGTTGCAAACATCGGCTCGCGCTTTGCCGGGGCAACCACCGCCGCCTGCTTTCTCTCGCGCTTTGTAAAGGACGCCCACTGGGCGCACCTGGACATCGCCGGCACTGCGTGGAAGACAGGCGGCAGCAAGGGCAGCACGGGGCGCCCGGTTCCGCTACTCACCGAGTTCCTGCTGGCGCAATAGTCGCTATCGTCTGACCGATCATGCGGGCTGACTTTCGGTTGCGCGGGACGTGAGCCCGACGGAGAAACAATCGCTGGCGGAGCGCTACCGGCCGGCTGAACTTGAGGGCGAAACTTACCGACGCTGGGAGCAGGCGGGCTATTTCGCGCCGCGCGGAGAAGGAAGGCCTTTCTGCATCGTCATCCCACCGCCCAACGTCACGGGCAGCCTGCATATGGGACACGCGTTCCAGGATACGGTCATGGATGCGCTGACCCGCTATCACCGGATGAAGGGCGAATGCGCGCTTTGGCAGCCGGGTGTGGATCACGCGGGAATCGCTACCCAGATGGTGGTGGAGCGCCAGCTGGAAGCAGAAGGGCTAAGCCGGCGCGAGCTCGGCCGGGAAGAATTCGTAAAGCGTGTCTGGGCGTGGAAAGAGTCGTCCGGCGGACGGATCAGCTCGCAATTGCGCCGCCTGGGGGCCTCGCTGGATTTCTCACGCGACTGTTTCACGCTGGACGAAGTACGCAGCCGCGCAGTCCGGGAAGTGTTCGTGCGCTTGTACGACGAAGGGCTGATTTACCGGGGACAGCGGCTGGTGAATTGGGACCCGGTACTGCAGACCGCCCTGTCCGACCTGGAGGTCGTTTCCACCGAGGAAAACGGACATCTGTGGCGGCTACGCTATCCCCTGGTTGAAGGCGACGGCGCCTTGGAGGTGGATACCACGCGGCCGGAAACGATGTTGGGCGACACCGGCGTTGCCGTGCATCCTGACGATGTCCGCTACCGCAAACTCATCGGCCGAAGGGTGCGCCTGCCGCTTGTGGGCCGCGAAATTCCGATCGTCGCCGACGAGGCGGTGGATCCGGAATTTGGTACCGGCTGCGTAAAGGTCACGCCGGCCCACGACTTCACCGACAACGAAATCGGCCGGCGGCACAACCTTTCTGCGATCAATATTCTTACCCCCAGGGCTTGCCTGAACAATGAAGTGCCAGAGCCTTTTCGGGGCCTTGCCCGATTCGATGCACGTAAGGCGGTCGTAGCGGCCCTCAAGGAACATGCCGCGCTGGTGGTCGTCAGAGAACACCGCCACGTCGTCCCGCGCGGCGACCGCTCACAAGCCGTACTCGAACCGTATCTGACGGATCAATGGTTCGTGCGCGCCGCGCCTTTGGCCGAACCCGCGATTGCCGCGGTGGAGGACGGGCGGGTGCGCTTCGTACCAGAGAACTGGTCGGCGACCTATTTCGAGTGGATGCGCAACATCGAGGACTGGTGCATCAGCCGTCAGCTGTGGTGGGGACACCAGATACCGGCCTGGTACGGCGAGGGCGGCGAAATCTTTGTCGGCCGGGATGAGGACGAGGCGCGACGTCGCAACAGGCTCTCGGACAACTACCCGTTGCGGCGCGACGAGGACGTGCTGGATACCTGGTTCTCATCGGCGCTATGGCCTTTCTCCACCCTGGGATGGCCGCAAGAGACCCCCGAGCTGAAGCGATTCTATCCGGGCTCGGTCCTGGTCACCGGTTTTGACATCCTGTTTTTCTGGGTGGCGCGGATGATCATGATGGGGCTGAAGTTCATGGGCGACGTCCCGTTTAAGGAGGTGTACGTCCACGGTCTGATCCGCGACCACGAAGGCCAGAAGATGTCCAAATCCAAGGGCAACGTGATCGACCCGCTGGATCTGATCGACGGTGTGGACCTCGATTCGCTGGTGGCAAAGCGAACGGCGGGATTGATGCAGCCGCAACTGGCGCCGCAGATTGAGCGCGCCACGCGCAAGCAGTTCCCTCAAGGCATTCCGGCCTTCGGTGCAGACGCCGTGCGTTTCAGCTTTGCCGCCATGGCCAGCACCGGACAGGACATCCGCTACGACCTGGACCGCACCGCCGGCTACCGCAATTTCTGCACCAAGCTCTGGAACGCGGCCCGTTTCGTCTTCATGCAGCAGCCCGGGAACGAGCGCGTCCCTGGGAACGAGGGCGTCTCGCCCTCTGGGAACGAGGGCGTCTCGCCCTCGAAAACAGCGCAGCCTTCCACAAAGGAACCGACAGCCCCCAACCTCATCAACCGCTGGATTCTCTCCCGCCTCGGAAAGGCGCTGTTCGCAACCAGCCAAGGTCTGGACGGCTACCGTCTGGACCTCGCCGGCCGCGCCATGTACGACTTCGTCTGGCGGGAATATTGCGACTGGTACCTGGAACTGGCGAAGATCGTCCTCGCCGGCAACAGCGCCAAGTCGGCTGCCGGAACTCGGAAAACGCTGGTTCGAGTCCTGGAGGTTGTACTGCGCGCACTGCACCCCATCATTCCGTTTATCACTGAATCACTATGGCTGCGCGCCGCGCCGCTGGCCGGCATCACCGGTGTGAGCGTCATGGTCTCCTCGTGGCCTCAAGCCAGCGAGTTCCCCGAAGACACAGACGCGGAGGAGGAGATTGAATGGCTGCAGGGATTCGTACTCGGAATCCGGCAGATTCGCGGCGAACTGGACCTGCCGCCCGGCCGGAGCCTCGAAGTGCTGGTGCAGGGCGCCAATCGACAGGACACTCTCCGATTGGAGGCCCTCAAGGACGTTCTTTATCCGATGGCAGGCATTAGTGAACTGACACTACTGGAAGCTGACGTCGAACCACCGCCGGCCGCCGCGGCCCTGCATGGCAAGTTGCGGTTGCTCACGCCGCTGGCCGGGATCATCGATCCCGAAGCCGAGCGAACGCGCCTCAACAAGCTGTCCGCGCAGGCCGGTAAAGCGCTGCAGGCGGCGGAGAAAAAGCTCGCCAACCCGCAATTCCTGGACAAGGCGCCTCCCGAAGTTGTCAATGCCGCCCGCGATCGCCGCTCGGCGTTATGCCAGGACCTTGAGCGGCTGGAGGAACAACTCAAGAGGCTCGAAAGCCTCGTCCCTTAAGCGGTTCTGCGCGAAAACGCCGGATAGTACACTTGCCCTGAACCCGCAAGGGCCCCATCGGAGCTAGTAGTGGCCGAACGATCTTTCGCCAAAGAGGTGCAATCACTACGCCTGGCCGCGGGCGAGGAGTTCCGTGGCGAGGGGATTCTGGCTGTCACCAAGGCTTTGCTGCAATCCGGCGTCGCATACGTTGCCGGATACCAGGGCGCACCGGTATCGCACTTGATGGACGTACTGGCCGACGCAGGCGAGATTCTCGATGAGCTGGGCGTGCATTTCGAATCGAGCGCCAGCGAAGCCACTGCTGCGGCCACCCTGGCGGCTTCGATCAACTACCCGCTGCGCGGTGCGGTCACCTGGAAGTCCACCGTAGGCACCAATGTGGCCAGCGATGCGCTGGGGAACCTCGCTTCGGCCGGTGTGAAGGGCGGAGCGCTGATCATTCTCGGAGAGGACTACGGCGAAGGCGCCAGCATCATGCAGGAGCGTACCCACGCCTTCGCGATGAAATCGCAGATCTGGCTGCTGGACCCCCGGCCCCGGCTGGATCGTATTGTCAGCGCCGTGCAGCAGGGCTTCGAACTCTCGGAAGCCAGCAATACCCCCGTCATGCTGATGCTGCGCATCCGGGCCTGCCATCTGTACGGCAGCTTTATCGCCAGCGACAATCGCCGGCCGCCGTTCACCGCCACCGATGCGCTGAACGCACCGCAACGCGATCCCTCGCGCATCATTCTGCCGCCGTATACCTACGAACAGGAGCGGGAAAAGACCGAGCAGCGCTGGCCCGCCGCCGTACGCTTCGTCAAGGAGCGCAGGCTGAATGAATTCATTGACGGGCCGGAGAGCGAAGTTGGCATCGTGCTCCAGGGCGGACACTACAACGGCGTGCTGCGCGCGCTGGAGCGGCTGGGCCTGGCCGACGGCTTCGGCGCCTCGCGCCTGCCACTGTACGTGCTCAATGTCACCTATCCGTTGGTGGACGAAGAATTCGTGCGCTTTGCAACCGGCAAGCGCGCCCTCCTGATCGTGGAGGAAGGCCAGCCCGAACATATTGAACAGGCCGCGCACCAGTTCCTTCGCAAGGCCGACCTGCAAACCCGAATCCTGGGCAAGGGCCCCTTCCCCATGGCCGGCGAGTACACCGGTTCCGTTCTCAAGGAGGGCATCCGGGCTTTTCTTGATGAATGCGCGCCGCGCCTGCTGAACCCGGTGCAGGAACAGCCGCTCCTGCCGGCCGCCCAACTCGCGGCGGCGGTGCCGGAGCGACCTTCAGGCCTTTGCACCGGTTGCCCGGAGCGTCCGCTTTTCTCCTCACTGAAACTGCTACAGAAGGAAATAGGGCCGGTTCACGTCAGCGCCGATATCGGCTGCCACTCGTTCGCCAGCCTGGCGCCGTTTCACCTGGGCGCCAGCATCCTCGGATACGGGCTCGGCAGCGCCGCGGCCTCCGCACTCCACACGGGCGCCGACAAGCGCCCTGTCTCGATCATGGGTGACGGCGGGTTCTGGCACAACGGGCTGACCAGCGGTATCAGCAACGCAGTGTTCAATGATCACGACGGCGTCACGATCATCGTCGACAACGGTTATGCCGCCGCCACCGGTGGACAGTGGATCCCGTCGTCCGATATGGAGTCCCCCCGCCGCACCGGGCGCCTGTCGATTGTCAATGCGGTGCGCGGTGTTGGGGTGCGCTGGGTGCGCAGCCTCAATACCTACGACATGAAAGACACGCTTCGCATTCTTCGCGAAGCGATGAGCAGTCCCGAGAAAGGGCCCAAGGTCATCGTGGCCCAAGGCGAGTGCCAACTGAATCGCCAGCGCCGCATCGGGCCACTGCTCAAGCGGTTACGAAAGACCGGCAAGCGCGTGACCCGCAAGCAGTACGGTGTGGATGCGGAGACCTGCACCGGTGATCACTCCTGCATCCGGCTGTCCGGCTGTCCCTCCCTGACCGTCAAACCAAACCCCGATCCCTTGCGCAGCGCTCCGGTTGCAACCGTGGACTACGACTGCGTAGGCTGCGGCGTTTGCGGAGAAGTAGCGCATGCCGCCATCCTTTGTCCCTCGTTCTACCACGCGGAGCTGGTGGACAATCCCGGCGTCCTGGAGCGGGCTGCGTACCACCTGCGCCGAACGCTGATCGGCTTTTTGCAAAGGCGAACACAGCGTAAGCGGGCCCTGGCGTGGTAGAAGAAGAATCGCGGGTATTCAAGCTGGCCATCGCCGCCCTGGGAGGCCAGGGGGGCGGGGTGCTTACGCAATGGCTGCTGTCAGCCGCCGAGCACAGTGGGTTCCTGGCGCAGGCGACTTCCGTGCCGGGCGTAGCGCAGCGCACCGGCGCAACGCTTTATTACCTGGAGTTCTTCCCACGTTCGGCAGCCGAGGCGGCGGACGCGGAGCCGGTCCTGGCGCTGATGCCGAATCCCGGTGACGTGGACCTGGTCGTAGCTTCGGAACTGATGGAAGCAGGACGCGCCATGCAGCGCGGATTGGTCACGCGCGACAAGACCACCCTGGTCACCTCCACACACCGCGTATTCACGATCGGCGAAAAATCCGCGCTGGGCGACGGGCTGGCCGACGGCGAAACAGTGATTGAAGTCGCCAGGGCGACGGCGAAACGCCTGGTGGCGCTGGACATGGAGGCCATTGCCCGCGAATCGGGCAGCATCATCAGCTCGGTCGTTCTCGGCGCCCTGGCGGGCTCGGGAGCTTTGCCTTTCTCCGCCGAGGCCTGCGAACAGGCGATCCAACAGGGCGGCGTCGCCGTCGAGCGGAACCTGGCGGCGTTCGAGGCCGGCAAGTCGCGGGCCGTAGCCGCGTTGGACCCGGCAAACGAATCGGCGCAAGCGGGTTCGATGGACATGATCGAGCCGGTTGCCGCCCCTTCAAACCCGAAGGCCAAGGCACTGATGTCGCGCATTTCCGCTGAATTTCCGAGTACCTGTGCGGACCTGCTGGGTACAGGTGTTCACCGCCTGGTGGATTACCAGGGCCACGCCCACGCCGGCCTTTACCTGGATCGTTTGCTTAAGATTCTCAAGCTCGACAGCGCCGCACGGCAGCACACGCTGCTCAGGGAGACGGCGCGTGGTCTGGCGCTGTGGATGAGTTACGAGGACACGGCGCGGGTGGCCGATCTCAAGACGCGCTCGTCCCGTTTCGCCCGAGTGCGGGCCGAGGTCAATGCGGGCCCGAACCAGGTGATGCGGATCGTGGAGTACTTGAGCCCCCGCGTAGAGGAGATTTGCGGCAGCCTGCCGGCCTGGCTTGGCGGACCGCTGCTGAAGTGGGGGCTGACGCGCTGGCTGGTCAGCGCGTTTACCGGCGGAAAGAAAATTTCGTCCGACCGCGTCTGGGGATATCTCCTGATGCGCGCGATGGCACGGACCCGAGCCTGGCGAACCAGCACGATTCGGTACCGCGAAGAAGACGAGCGGATTCGTGCCTGGCTGGCGACCCTGGCCGAGTTGGCCGCGAACCGCTACGAACTGGCCGTGGAGTTCGCCGCCTGCCAGCAACTGGTCAAGGGTTACGGCGACACATTCGAGCGGGGCCTGAGCCGCTACTTGGCAATAAAGAACGCCCTGCCGTCGATACAGGACAGGAAGGATCCCTGCTCAGCGGTGCGGGAACTGCGTGAAGCGGCGCTTGCCGGCGAAGAAGGCCGCGAGTTTGACGCGGCACTTGCCCGACTGTGCGAAAATTCGCAACCTCATCATTCGGAAGACGGTCCCGGATCCGCGTCGCAAGAAGCACTATGAAGACTTTACTAACAAGAATCGCAAGCATCGGCCCGGGGCGCCTGAACCTTATGGGCGCTGCAATCTGTTTCGGCCTGTTCGGCTACGCACTGTTCGCCGAACACATTCAAGGATTTGCTCCCTGCCCGCTTTGCATCCTGCAGCGAGTCGCGGTAGTCGCCATGGGCGCGATATTCCTGCTTGCCGCCCTGCACCGGCCGTCAGGAGGGTTGCGACACTTGTATTCGGTGTTGTGCGGAGTCGTGGGCGCCGCCGGGGGCGGCGTGGCCGTGCGTCACCTGTGGATACAGAGCCAGCCTGAAGGCAGCGTGCCGCCCTGCGGCGCGAGCTTCGATTTCATCCTGGAGAACTTTGGCGTCGTCACGGCAGTGCGTGAAGCGCTCACGGCGTCGGGCGAATGCGCCGAAGTCGACTGGTCCTTGTTTGGCCTTTCCATGCCTGGCTGGGTGCTACTGGCCCTGCTCGGCCTCACCGCCTGGGCTGTCTGGACCAACTCCATCGCTCGCCGCTAACCGTAACGGACCAAAAGGAAGTAAGTAATGTCCACGGTACGTGAAATCTCTATTGAAGGCTACAGGAGCATCGCCGCAATCAAAGAATTGGAATTGCGCTCCATCAATGTTCTGATCGGCGCTAACGGATCGGGCAAGTCGAACATTCTTGGCGCGTTCAAGCTGCTGCAAACAGCAATTGTTCATAGCTCTGGACTAACCGAATATGTTGCCCGATCCGGCGGAGCCGACCGTTTGCTTCACTTTGGATCAAAGGTCACGCAAGGAATCGTATTCAGTGTCAGATTTCCAGACGAAAACGGCAACTTTATCGCTGGGATGCGTCACGCGGCCGACGATACTTTTCATGCTAGCTATGAAATCGCCAAATCCGAACTGCCTGCGGATTTCATGGCGAACCTGGAAATCCAGCCTGGACTTGCACCATTGGTGGAATTTGTCCGTGAGCGGGTCAGTCAATGGCGGTTCTACCACTTTCACGACACTGGCGCTACATCGCCGATGAAGATGACGGCTGACGTACACGATAATCGCCGATTGCGCGCCAACGGCGCCAATCTAGCAGCCTTCCTGTTTCTGCTTCGCGAAAAGCACCCTTCCACTTACGCTCAGATTCAGCAGACGGTGCGGCTGGCCGCGCCATTCTTCGATGACTTCGCTCTTCAACCTACTGAGTTGAACGAGGAAAAGATTCTCCTCGAATGGCGTCATCGGGGGTCGGATGCCTATTTCAATGCTTCGTCACTATCCGATGGTTCTCTCCGGTTTATCGCTCTTGCGACCCTGTTGCTCCAACCTGAATCGCTTCGGCCCTCCGTTATTCTGTTGGACGAGCCGGAACTCGGTCTGCATCCTTACGCCATTACTCTGTTGGCGTCCCTGCTCAAACAAGCATCCAACGCCTCGCAGATCATGTTGGCGACGCAATCACCCTTGTTGCTTGATCACTTTGAGCCGGAAGACGTGCTTGTGGCGGAACGTTTAGAAGGCGCTACGCAGGTTCGCAGGCTGGAGAGCGGCAAACTCAAAGCTTGGCTGGAAGACTACAGTCTCGGCCAGCTCTGGGAGAAGAATGAATTCGGCGGCCGTCCGGCGCGGGAGAACGCAGACCCTGATTCCGCGCAATGACCCGGCTCCTCGTTCATGTAGAAGGCCAGACCGAGGAGACTTTCGTCAACGAGGCGCTCGCGCCTCATCTATATCGGCTTGGTATTACCCGTGTCAGCGCTCGCTTGATAGGCAACGCCCGGCAACGCAGTCATCGCGGCGGGATCAAACCGTGGAGCGCCGCCCGAAAGGACATCGTGGCTCACTTGCGGGAAGATCAGGAATGCATAGCGACCATAATGGTGGACTACTACGGAATGCCTAAGGCGGGCTCAGGAGCTTGGCCGGGCCGTTCTCAGGCGGTGGCAACGCCCTTTCCGCACAAAGCGAAGACTATTCACCACCGGCTCCAGGAGGACATCCGGCAGGCGATGGGATCGGGCTTTGATGACAGGCGCTTCGTCCCCTACGTCATGATGCACGAGTTTGAGGCGATGCTCTTCAGCGATTGTGAACGCTTCGGGGAAGCAATCGGCCGCCCTAATCTCGCGCCGCAGTTCCAGGAGATCCGAGATCAATTCGCCACCCCGGAGGAAATAGACGATTCACCGGACACAGCGCCATCCCGTCGTATAGCGAAACTCATTCCCAATTACGAGAAGCCGTTGATGGGCAACCTGGCGGCCCTGGAAATCGGGCTTGATGCAATTCGTTCCGAATGTCCGAATTTTCGATGCTGGCTGGAACGCCTGGAAAGCTCGCAAGCCTGATACCGCAAGCCCGACTCGCCAAGGAATCGGCATTGCTGACCGAGCCCCTCCGTATGCGTCGATGCCGGAAACGTGGCGCGGGCTAAGGACGAGGTAGGCCAGCCATATAGCGAATCAGCGCGGCAAGTTGGTCCGAATCGGAAGGTGCAGGAGCGATGCGCATTTGCCCGCCAAACCGGTCATCGGCATGGCTGCCGCGGGTTCCTGTTGCGAATGCATTCATCTGGCGTTTGACGTACCAGTCCGGCTGACCGGCAATCGGCGGGGCCCCCAGTTCCTCGATTCCCTGGCCCTTTAACCCATGGCAACTGGCGCATCCCTCGAAATGACGAGCGGTAGCGGCGTCAACGGAAGGCTCTGTTGATTGCTCATGTTCGTTCTTGCCGGTATCCCGGACTGCTCCTCCCAGGCTCGCCGCGTACGCCGCCACTGCTTCCAACGCTTCGTCGGAAGCCAGTACTTGCGCGAACAGGGTCATCTTCCGGGAAGTGAAGTCATCGCTCTCCGCGCCCCGCCAGCCGTCGCGATAGGCACGAAGTTGAGCGGCCGTATACCACGCAGGCAACACCGCGATCGCGGGAGTCATGCGCGCTTCGTCCGCTTCGCCGAGCTCCCCATGACAGGTGGCGCAAGCGTAGTAGATCGCAGCTCCCGGCGAATCACTCGTCTGAGCCGCCGCAACCGCAGGCATACAGGCGAGCGCCAGGGCGGCCAGAAGCAAAGCCCCTCGTTTCACGGCGAATCGAGGTTGCCCATGTCGAAAATGATGCGCCATTCGCCGTCGTCCTGACGCTCCCACACGAGCAGAAACTTGCCGATAGTCGGCGCTTCCTGCAACCCGGCCGCGGATGAATCAGTTACCTCGCGAGGGACAAAGTGGCTCACGAAACTGCCGCGTGTCAAAGCAATCTCATTTCTCACACGCACTTCGTTCACGGTCAACTCAAACTGATTGATCAGCAGGTTGTCGTGCACCATGCGGCCGAAGTCCCGGATCGCCTCGCGCCCTTCAAGCGCCGGAAGCGTATGGTGCAATCCGACCGCGTCTTCGCCGAATGCCTCCGCCCAGAGGTCCGGGCGGGCATTGCGAAAGGGCTCTGCGTAACGCTCCTCGACCCAGGTCCGGAACTGTTCTTCACTCGGCGCGGGATTGTCACAGGAAACGGCCAGCATCAGGCTGGCGATCATTAGACCCGGCGCAATGAACCTGGAGTTTCCCCCTGCTTGAACGTCCTGGGAAAGAGGGTGTCTCGCCCTCTTGGAAGGCATGTGTCTTTTCGAGGGCGGGGACGCCCTCGTTCCCAGGGGTGCCCTCGGTCCCAGCACAATAGCTCGCACCTAGGCGACCTCCGTTTCCACGCCGCGCTCCGCCAGTTTCTTGCGAATTGCCGCGTGCTCGCTGGCAGTCAGCTTGTGGTTGAACAGGATCGCGGCGCCCAGCAACCCGGGAACCAGCGGGAGCACGATCACCACCATCTTCAGTCCGAACAGCGTGTCGGCGGTATTGCCGCCCGCCGGGTTGAACCCCAGAACATCGAGCAACGGCAGGGCGATGCCCACTCCGCCTGCAAACGCCATCTTTGAAACAAAGTTGAGCGCAGCCATGTAGAGGGCCGCCTGATCTCCACCGCCCTTGAGCATCCCGTATTCCACGGTGTCGCCGACCAGCGCAGGCGGCATCACCCATATAACGCTGGTAATGAGACCGCCGGCCACGGCTACGGCCAGGACCTGTTCAAACGCTCCCGGCGTGATCGCAAGCAGGGAGAGCTGCAAGGCAAGAAATCCGCCGCCGCCCAGGGCCAGGGCGCGATGCCTGCCAATGCGATTTCCCAGCCACACCATTACCGGCATACCCAGGACTGCAAAACCGTACTGAACGAGCACGTAGTAGAGAAAGTCAAGATTGGAAAGCTCAAGCACCTGCGCCCACACAAACAGCAGTCCCGAATTGAGCAGGCCTGCCGCCAGGGTCATGCAGAACGAGCCGAGCAGGACGCGCAAGAGCGGCCGATTGCGAGCCAGCAAACGGACCGAAGCCAGCGGTCCTGGACGCCTGGCAACGAGAGGCAGAACCACGGGAGTCACAATACTGGCGAGGAGAACGGTTACCGGAATGAGAATCAGCAGCGCGACCGTGAATACCCACAGGATGTCGCGCAGCGGCGGGTTGGGCGTCGAGAACACCAGCACAGGCGCGGCAGTGGCAAGGATCACGCCCACCAGAGTGCCGGTTTCGCGGATTCCCGTAATCCGCGACCTTTCCTCGTACTTGCGGGACAACTCAACGCCCCATGACTGGTACGGAATCTGCACCATCGTCCAGGCCACGTAGAAGCCGAAGGCCGCAAACCACAGATACGCCGTGCCTACGTCCTCAGGCGGGCTCAACAGCGCATACACACCAGCCATCCACAAGGGCGCGCCCACCAGCAGCCACGGCTTGCGCCGACCCAATCGCCCGCCGGTCTTGTCCGACCAGTACCCGATCAGCGGATCGATCACCGCGTCCCACATGCGCGCTGCCGCAAACACCGCGCCCACGGCCGCGAGGTCCATGCCCAGTTCGCCTGCGTAAAACGGCGGAAGGTAGACGATCAGCGGCAACCCCAGCATGGACAGTGGAACGGCCGGACCGGAGTACGCAATCAGCGAAAATAAGCTGGTTGGTTTTCGTGGCATGGTTGTTGGTGAAGATACGCCCAGAAAAACGAAAGTCGCAAGGATAACCGCACTATCCCGATGAGAAATTTGAGCCGCCGCCGGTTTCTGGCTGCCTCCCTCGCGGGCTCGGCCGGACTGATGTTGCCTGGTGCAACCGGCGCGGCGGCGGCGCCCGCGGGAGCGCGGCTGGTTACTCCCGATCAGCCGGATTATGAGACCTGGCGGCAGGCCATGGTCTGGCAGGCCCGAAAGCCCAAGCGGCGGCCTGCTGCCATTGCGCGAGCGGCACATGCCGGCGATGTTCCGGATGTGCTGGCCTGGGCAAAGCGCCGGGGGCTCAAGGTGGCGGTAAAGTCGGGCGGCCATCATCTCTGGGGCGCTGCGCTTCGTGAAGGCGCGCTGACCCTGGATCTGGGCATGTTGGCCGATGTGGCCGTGGACGCGGGCAACCGTCAAGTTGCCGTCGGGCCGGCGCTTTGGAGTCGTGAACTGGCGCTGGCCTTGTCTCGGGAGGGACAAGCCTTCCCGGTCGCGCACTGCGCCACCGTTCCGATGGGCGGCTATCTGCTCGGAGGCGGCTTTGGCGTGAACGGCGACGAATGGGGCAGCATGGCCTGTTTCTGGATTGAGGCCGCCGAGATAGTCGATGCTGACGGCCGCGCCCGGCGCATCAGTCCGAAGGAGGACCCGGACCTGTTCTGGGCATTGCGCGGCGCGGGGAACGGGTTCCCGGCCGTGGTCACCCGCTTCTATCTCAGAAGCGCCGCTCTGCCGGGCACGATTTCCGAAAGTGTCTATGTGTTTCCCCTGGAGCGAGCCGGAGAGATTGCCGGAGTCGTGGCGGAGCTGGCCGCCGAAGGCCTGCAAAATACGGAGCTGATGATGCTGCTCGCCTCCGATCCCAACGCCCCGCCCAATGGCGATGAACCCAGCCGCATCTGTGTGCTGCGCCCCGTGTGTTTTGCCGATGACATGGAGCAGGCGCGTGCATTGCTGGCGCCGCTCAGCGAGCATCCCCTGATCTCCGAAGCGCTGTTCAGCATGCCTCATACGCCGACAACCATGGACCGTTTGCAGTTGGGCAGCATCAATTACGCCACCCAATTCGGTTACGGACGATACCTGGTCGATAGCGATTGGAGCGACAGGCCGGTAGAGGCGGTAGAAGCGCTGGCGCGAATGTTCGGCGCCGCCCCAACGCGCAACAGTCATTGCGTGGTCCTGTTCAAGAACCCCCCGCATCTGCCGGAAGACACGGCCTGTTCGCTGATGGCGCCGGTCTGGATGGGACGCTATGCCGCGTGGCAGGATGAGTCGCAGGATGGAGCCGTGCTCAACTGGCTCTCCGAAAGCTCGGGCGCCATGGCGCAATTCAGCACCGGGCACTACATCAACGAAGTGGACGTGCGGGGCGGCAAGAGCAGGATTGAGGCCTGCTTTGCTCCACAGGCCTGGCGCCGGCTTTCTCACTTGCGTGACGAGCGCGATCCCACCGGTCTCTTTTGCGGCTTACTGGGCGCTGGATGAACGACCGTCAAGCGATTGCGCTCATCAGCGGAGAGCGCAGCAGGTCGTATGCGGGATTGACCCGTCGCGCAAGGCAGGCCGCCGGCGCCTTGCGGGACCTGGGGCTGGGAGAGGGCGACCGGGTCGCGCTGCTGATGCGCAATGATCTCGCCTACTTTGAGGCCATGCGCGCGGCCTCACGGGTGGGCGCCATCAGTGTGCCGCTTAACTGGCATTTGACGCCGCGTGAAATGGCGGAGATCCTGGAACATAGCGGCGCCAAGGTTCTGGTGGGCCACGAGGACTTGCTGGCAAGGGACCTGATCGCCGCTTGCGGGCCGATCAAGATCGTGTCCGTGCCCACACCCGCGGAAATCCGTAGCGCATACGGCCTGCGTCCGGCATCGTCAACCGGGGGTCTCCACGTATGGCCGCGCTGGATTGAGAAATATCCGCCGATACAGGACGCAGGAGCTGCTCCGGGCGGCGTAATGTTCTATACCTCCGGCACCAGCGGGAGCGCGAAAGGGGTGTCGCGCGCCGCTGCGCCACCGAAAGCTATTGCACAGGCAGCGCAAAGAAGCGCCGACGCATGGGGATTCACGAGCGCCCCTGCTCGAGCAGCGCTGACCGGGCCTTTGTACCACTCGGCTCCGAACGCGTACTCCAACCTCCTCCTGCAAAACGGCGGGCTGCTTGTCATGCAGCCGCGCTACGACCCCGAGGGACTGCTGAAGCTCATCCGCGAACACCGCATCAGCCACCTGTACATGACCCCTACCATGTTTGTGCGGCTACTGGCCCTGCCAGTACTTTCCAACATGAAATGAGTCTGAAGGCGGGACGTGTTTCCAGTATGAAATGAGTCTGAAGTAGCCTCCGTGTCCGTTCATGATGGGAGGATGAGAACGATCATGAACGCCAACGAACTGGCCACGGTGGATCAATTGCGCGCGTTTCTCGGCGGCGCTCAGCGGGTGGCCTTCGAGGTCGCCAGCGACAAGGACGCGCGCTACGGGTGGATTCGAAAGACCCTGGTGCAATTTCGCTACCTGGAGCTGCGCAAGCCGGACAAGGGGGTGGTCATCCGCTATCTGGTCAAGGTCAGTGGCTACTCGCGCCAGCAGGTCACCCGCCTGGTCAAGCAATACCGGGACACCGGGCGCCTGACGCGCCGGCAGCGCGTCGTGAAGGGCTTTCGCCGGCGGTACACGCCCGAAGACGTTCGCCGGCTCGCGGCCATGGACGAGCGCCACGGCACGCCCAACGGCCTGACGATGAAAAAGCTCTGCGAACGCGCCTGCGAGGTGTTTGGACAGCGGGAGTACCAACGGCTGGCCGGGATCTCGGTGTCGCACTTATACAATCTGAGGAAGTCCGCCGGCTACCGCCGCTGCCGTCTGACGGTCCACAAGACCCGCCCTCGAAGCGTCGCCATCGGCGAACGGCGCGCCCCGCGGCCCGAAGGCCGCCCCGGCTTCATCCGCGTCGATACCGTCCACCAGGGCGACTTCGACGGCCACAAAGGGGTTTATCACGTCAACACGGTCGATGAAGTCACCCAGATGCAGGCCATCGCCAGCGTGGAGAAGATCAGCGAGCGCTACCTCATCCCCGCCTTGAAGCCATTGCTCGAAGCCTACCCGTTCGCCGTTTTAGGGTTCCACTCCGACAACGGCTCGGAGTTCGTCAACCGGCAGGTCGCGGCGCTGCTGGAGAAACTACGCGCCGAGTTCACCCGGTCGCGCCCCCGGCAAAGCAACGACAACGCTTTAGCCGAATGCAAGAACGGCCATGTCATACGCAAGCACTTCGGCCATCTCCACATCGCCCAGCGCTGGGCGCCGGCGATCAACCAGTTCAACCGCGAACATCTCAACCCGTACCTCAACTACCATCGCCCCTGCCTGTTCCCCGAAACGTTCGAAGACCCCAAAGGGAAACAACGCAAACGCTATCCCTACGCATTACTCCTGACACCCTACGAAAAACTCAAGTCCTTGCCGAGCGCCCAGGCCTACCTGAAGCCCGGCCTGGACTTTGAGACGCTGGACACAATCGCCTACCAGCAAAGCGACAACCAAGCCGCCGACCGGCTCCAAAAAGCCCGCCGGCAACTGTTTGACCGGATCCTCTGCCCGCAGCGCAAGCACGCTTGAAACCCCAACGGCAGCGCCTCGAAACGCAGACCGAGAAGCCGCCCGGCTTCCCGCCAATCAGTCCGGCAGGGAAAAGCAAGGCGGGACCACCAAGGCCTGCCGCAGGCGCAATAGCCAAGGCCAGGAAAATCTTGCCGCGGGCTTTTCCGCGGCGCGATCCGCAGGCGCCGCTCGCCAGCCAGCCCGGCGCGCGCCTGACCGCGTAAGCGGCTTGACCCAAGGTCAAGAACTGATACGCACAGCCCGCTAACTATCCAGTATCCTTACACCCCAGCGTCGGCAAAGCCGGCCAATAAAACTGATGCATGAACGGGAACGACACAGGCCTGCAGACGAATCGCAACCGCCCCAAGTTCAGACTCATTTAAGTTTTGGAAAAGACTCTGCCCGCCGCAACCCGCGCGCTATACGACGTTTCCAGTCTTCGGTACGTGACGCATGGAGCAGCGCCCTGCCCTGCGGAAATAAAACAGCGCATGCTCAACTGGTGGGGCGACGTCATCGTCGAATACTACGCGTTGACCGAAACCGGCATCCTTACCACGTGTGACAGCGCCCAGTGGCGCGATCGTCCCGGCAGCGTCGGGCGGGCGGCAAAAGGCATTGAAATCAGAATTCTCAAGGACGACGGTTCCGCGGCGGCGCCTGGGGAAGGAGGAGAAATCTGCGTGCGGAGTTCGCTTACGCCGCATGTCAGCTACTACCGTGACGAGGCGCAGACGCGGCGAATGCGTCGCGGCGAATTCCTGGCGACCGGAGACCTGGGCTACCTTGCGGAGGATGGCCATTTGTACGTGACCGGCCGCAAGAGCGAGATGGTGATTTCAGGCGGAGTGAATATCTATCCTGTGGAAATCGAAGCAGCGCTGGCGACCTGCCCGGGAGTCCGCGATTGCGCCGTGTTCGGCGTTCCCGACGACGAGTACGGTGAGCGGCTGGTAGCGGTAATTCAATCGGAAGATTCCTCGCGTCCACCGGATTCCGCAACTGTGCGCGAATTTCTTTCCGATCGGCTGGCGCGCTTCAAGATTCCCAGGGAGATTCATTTCCGCGCCGACCTGCCCAGAGAGGACAGCGGCAAGATCAAGAAACGGCTGGTGCGAGCGCACCACTTGCGGCACGTCCCTTGATTCGCGCGTCGATTCGCGGCATCGTGGCGGCGGCAATTGCCGCGACCGAGGAGTTACAAGCTTGAGCGACACCATCAACGCCATCGTTGCGCGGGAGCGGGACGGCAAAGTCCGGGGGCAACTGGAGACGATTGCGGTAACTGACCTCCCGGATGAGGACGTGCTGGTTGAGATCAGCCACTCCACGCTCAATTACAAGGACGGCCTGGCGGTCAGCGGGCGCGGCAGGATCTGCCGCCGGTTGCCCATGGTGTGCGGCATTGACCTGGCCGGTGTGGTTCGAGAATCGCGCGACGATCGATTCAGGGAAGGAGACCGGGTGCTGGTCAATGGTCATGAACTGTCGGAAAAATACTGGGGCGGGTACGCACAGCAACAACGCCTGAAGGGCGATTGGCTGGTGCCGGCGCCCGATACGTTTACCGCCGAGCAGGCGATGGCGCTGGGCACGGCAGGCTACACCGCCATGTTGAGCGTACACGCCATACAGGACGCCGGTGTCACACCGGAGGCAGGCCCGGCCCTGGTTACCGGCGCTACCGGAGGAGTTGGCGCCGTATCCGTCCTGCTGCTTGCTCGCCTGGGATATCGAGTTACCGGCGTGACCGGCAATCCGGATGGTGCGGACTTCTTGCGTTCGCTGGGAGCAGCCGAAACGGTCGCAAGGGAGGAATTGGCGCGCGAATCCAGGCCGCTGGAATCGGAGACCTGGGCTGCGGCGGTCGATTCCGTAGGTGGAGAGACTCTGGCCACGGTGCTGGCGCAAACCCGGCGCGGCGGCCTTGTGGCGGCGGTGGGGCTGGCTGGGGGGTTTCGCCTTCCGGCTACGGTAATGCCCTTCATCCTGCGCGGCGTGATCTTGCATGGAATCGATTCCGTAATGGCATCACGGGAAAGGCGGCTGCGAGCCTGGAACTCCCTGGCCGAACTCATTGACCCCGAGGAACTCGACCGAATCTACAAAGTCGAGCCGATGTCGAAACTTCCGGCGCTGGCGAACCAGATTCTGGACGGCGGGATCACGGGCCGCGTGGTGATCGATGTCAACGCCTGAGAATTCGAACCGGACAAGGGAACTGCGAGTCGCGGCAGCCCAGATCGCGCCCGCCTACCATGACCTTCCCGCGGCGACTTCGCTCGCGTTGGGAACCATTGCCCAAGCCGCCGGCGAAGGGGTGCAACTACTGGTATTTCCGGAAACCTGGCTATGCGGCTACCCCTATTGGGCCAGCCTGCGCATCAGCTCGCCGGAATTCGCCGCCTGCCGGCGCGCCTTTCAGCGCAGCGCGGTGGAAATACCCGGTCCCGAAATTGATGCTTTGTGCGCGGCAGCAAAAAAGCACGGCATCGCCGTCATCATCGGCGTTAACGAGAAATCCGGTGGCAGCGTCTACAACACCCAGGTCTTCATAGACTCCAGCGGTCAATTGACAGGGCGCCACCGCAAGCTGGTGCCTACCGCCACTGAGCGCCTGGTCCACGGCCAGGGCGACGGGTCCGACCTTCTGGCGCATGAAATGTGCGGCGCCCATGTGAGCGGGCTGATCTGCTTCGAGCACCAGATGGCGCCCGCGCGTTACCTCATGAACAACCACGGCGTGCAGGTGCATGCCTCTGCCTGGCCAGGCCATCGCTTTCTCGATCCCATCATCGATGCCTCCTGCCGTCAATTGGCGCACGAGAACGCGTGTTTCGTGATCGTGGCCCGCGAGATCATGAGCGTGTCGCGATTGCCCGACGACTTTCCGGATCCCGGCGGCGTTGCGGCACGCTGGGAAATGCGCGGAGGTAGTTCCATAATCGCTCCGGACGGCTCGTACGTGGTGGAACCCGTCTATGAAGAGGAAACCCTGGTAAGCGCGACGATCGACCTTGAGCGAATCCCCGATGCCAAGTGGCTGGTGGACGGAGTCGGACATTACGCCCGCCCGGATGTTTTCCAACTGCATTGGCAACGCTCCCCGCGGCCAAACGTCATCGAGAACTAGCCCCGTGCAAGTGATCACCGTGAGGGCCTCGCGCTGACGCCTTACAAGAAGACAGGGAGCGAGGGCGTCCCGCCGTCGACGAGGGCGTCCTGCCCTCGACGCTGGGAGCGAGGGCGTCCCGCCCTCGACCCCTGATATTCCGTGATGCAGGCGGACTGGATCGTCGTCGGCGGTGGATCTTCCGGTTGCGCGCTCGCCAAACGTCTGGCGGAGCGCGAAGTGGGTTCGGTGCTGCTGCTCGAGGCCGGTGGATCGGGGCGCCATCCTTATATCCTGATTCCGGCAGCCAGCGGCAAGGCGATCTTTAATCCGCGCTTCAACTGGATGTACCCGGTGGAAGATGATGCCTCGCGGGCTGGGCGTCCGGACCAGTGGCCGGCCGGCAAGTGCCTGGGCGGCGGCAGCGCAATCAACGGGATGATGTTTGTGCGCGGTCATCCTTCAGACTACGATCATTGGGCGGAACTGGGCAATACCGGCTGGGACTATGCAAGCCTGTTACCCGTATTTCAGCGCCTGGAGCACAATGAGTCCGGGGCCGCTCCCGCGCGCGCAACAGGCGGGCCGCAACATGTATCGGCGAACCGGGCGCTCTCGCCTTTGATCGATGCCTGGCTTGAGGCCTGCGAGCAAGCAGGCATTTCGCGCAACGAAGACTTCAACGGCTTGCATCGCTACGGTGCAGGACCTGTCCAGTTCTCCCAGAAGCGGGGCCGGCGGCATTCAGCGGCGCGCGCCTACCTTCCCAGCGGCAATCGTCCCTCTGCCCTGAACCTGCGCTTGCACGCACAGGTTACGCAGATCGTGTTTGATGGGCGGCGCGCCACGGGGGTTCGATACGTTTGTAAAGGGCAAGAACGGTTGGCGGAAGCTCGCCGCGGAGTGCTGCTTTGTGCCGGCGCCATTGGCACACCGAAACTGCTCATGCTGTCGGGCATTGGAAATCCCGATTCCCTGGCTCCCTTGAATATTCCGCTCACGCACGGTCTGCCCGGAGTCGGAGAGAACCTTCAGGAACACCCCGGCGTGAGGCTGAGCTACAACGCAACTCGTGGTTCTCTTGGCGCCGATTCGGGTCCAATCCGAAACATCATGCATGCGCTCCGGTACCTGACGTTTGGAACGGGACCATTAAGCAGCGGCGTAGGGCAGGCCCAGGCATTCGTGCGCACCCGGGCGAATCTGCCGGCGCCCAATGTGCAGATAATCGTATCCCCCTTTACGATCGACTTCGATCAGGAAGTGCCGGGACTTCACCGGGGTCAGACCTTCGGAGTGGCAGTCGGCGTCATGCGCCCCGCGGCACGCGGACGAATCGGCCTGCGCTCTGCCGACCCTTCCGCGCCCCCGCTGATCGAACACCAGCTCCTGTCCGCGGAGGACGACTTGAAGCAGCTTGTTGAAGGTTGCCGCATCGCCCAGGGTATCGTGCGCCAGGACGCATTGCGCGGCCTGTTCGCCGGATGGCGTACGCCGTCGGAGCGACTCGAGACAAATGCGCAGTGGGAACATTACATTCGGGACCAGGCCTTCCCGATGTTTCACCCCGTGGGCACATGCCGCATGGGAACGGACGAGGAAGCGGTGGTGGACCAGCGATTACGCGTTCATGGTCTCGAAAGGCTGTGGGTGGCCGATGCATCGATCATGCCGACTCTGCCTGCCGCCAACACCAACGCGACCGCCATCATGATCGGCGAGAAAGCCGCCGACCTGGTCACGGAATTCGCTCAGGAAAAGTGATGACTTTTTCCATCGACGCCTGTTTCGGAAACTCGTACGCCGAAGCCCACCAGGAATTTGTCGGCGCGGCCGAGGAGGTTGGAATGGTGCTTGAAAGCGTTACGCACCCGCATTCGCCTCATGCCGATGTCCGGCTTGCGGTCGATGTTGCCCGTTCGGGCCCCGCAGAGGCTGATCGCCTGCTGGTTCTGACCTCGGGCGTGCACGGAGTCGAACTGATGGCAGGCTCCGGCTGTCAGGTGGGCTTGCTACGCGGCGGGTATTGCGCGAACCTGCCCGAGGACACCGCGCTCGTGATGATTCACGGCGTTAATCCCCTGGGAGCGTGGCGCATGACGCGCACGGCCGAAGACCTGGTGGACCTGTGCCGGAACTTCCCCGACTTCGACACACTGGAAGCGCCGGCCGAAGAGTATGAAGGGGTTCATGACGCGCTGATGGCAGGCGAGGATTACGCCAGGCTGCAGCAGGAGATCAACCGCCTGGGAAGGCGGCGTTTCGTGGAAGTCCTGATGGGCGGGCAGTATTTGCACGAGAATGGTTTCGGCTTCGGCGGCAGAGAACCCATCTGGTCGCACCGGACATTGATTCGCCTCCTTGGCGACCAGGTAAGGAAGGCATCAGAAGTCACGGTGGTGGACCTTCATTCAGGAGCGGGCCCGTTCGGCGCGGGAACCATCGTGTGCATGCATACCGGAGCCGCGCTCAATCGGGCGCGAGAATTGTTCGGGGCCGGCCTGGTTGCCCCGCGGGACACCGAAGCCGGGCAGTTTCGCGATGCCCGCGGCCATTGCGCGGACGGCTACGAAAGGGCCCTGCCGGGCCGCAAATTGACCTCGATCGTGCTGGAACTCGGTACCTATCCCCTGGACGAGGGCTTGCAGGCGGTGATCGAGTCACATTGGGCCGAAGTCCGAGGCGAGTACGGCACGCCGGGCCGGGCAGCCGTGGACGCCGCGATGCTCCGCCATCATCTGCCGGACGATCCTCGCTGGCGCGAATCGGTTTTCAAGAGTTGTGTCGAGGTGTTCTCGAAGGCCTTGTCGTGACTTGAGCGTGAAGGGTTTTGGGGTAAGCACCCCCTTCTCGCCTTCGTCGAGGGCGGGACGCCCTCGCTCCCAGGAGGACGCCCTCGGTCCCTGGGAGACGCCCTCGCTCCCGGGGGTCTTGCATTGACGCCTGCTGATAAAATCCCGCGCATGAAGAACTACGATTTGAGCGGTAAAGTCGCGCTGGTTACGGGCGCCGGGCGTCCGAAGGGCCTGGGCGAGGGCATAGCTACGCGTCTGGCCGAGTGCGGTTGCAGCGTCCTGGTGACCGACCTGGGCAAGTCACCCAGCGAGCACATGCCCAATAAGCATATCGGAGCGACCGACTCCATGCAGGCCGTTGTTGAGGGGATACGCAACAAGGGTGGCAAAGCTGAAGCCTGCCCATTGGACGTGCGTGACGAATCGCAGGTCGAGGCGGCAGTCGCCTGGGCCATCGAGTGTTTCGGCCGGCTGGACATCCTCGTGAACAACGCGGGGATCGGGTACCTGATCGTCGCTTGTACCGAATTGCCCGAAGACCAGTGGGACGCCGTCTTGGACGTGAACCTTAAAGGGCCTTTCTTGTGCACCAAGCACGCCGCACGTCAAATGATCAGCCAGGGCGACGGCGGCCGTGTTATCAATATCGCGAGCCAGGCCGCCAAGTCCAGTTTCCCGCATATGGCGGCCTATACATCTTCCAAGCACGGTCTGATAGGCCTGACGCGAACTACCGCCCTGGAGTTGGGCCCGCACGGGATCACGGTCAATGCCGTTTGCCCCAATCACGTGACCACCGGGCTGGGCGCCACGCAGAACGATTATTTCTCGAATCACTTCGGCCTGACCCTGGAGCAATACCTCGACAACATGCGGGCAAGGAATCCCATGCGGCGCGAGGGAAAAGTCACGGATACCGCCAATGCCGTTGCGTTCCTGTGTTCCGAACAGGCCATTTATATCAACGGCGACTCGCTGAACGTGACCGGCGGCGAGGAGATGCATTAGTGCCGTGTCGATCAGTTAAATTCGAAATTCACCTGTACGCGCCGGCGAACGTTAAGCGGTGCAGACAAGAGGAGAAAACTACCCCATGTTGAAACAACAAGCCTTCTTCGACGCTCTGGAAGGCGCCCGTCAGCCCAGACACGGCGGCGGACACCCTTTCAGCCGCTTGTGGGCGCAGGGCGTCTTGTCTCGCGAACAACTAGGCCGATATGCGGTCCAGCACTACTACTACATCGCACCGATCCCGCAGCAGTTTGCGGCGCTATATTCACGGCTGCCCGACCTCGATGCCCGCCAGCATCTGCTGGAGAACCTGCTCGGCGAAGAAATGCCGGAGTCTCCGGAAAAACGCCACCCGGACCTGCTCATCAAGTTTGCCGAGGCCTGCGGCCTGTCGCGCGATGAAGTTGTCAACGCCGATCTGCGCGACGAGATTCTTCCGACCACACGGGCCATGCGGGCCTGGATATGGGAGTTGTCCACCATTCGCCACCTGGCAGAGTCGGCCGCCGGCATCATGGTCGCGCTGGAGGGTCAGTTGCCTACTCTCTATCCCGCCTACGTCACGGCGATGCGCAAGATGGGTTTCAGCGAAGACGACATGGAGTTCTTCCATGTTCATATCGAGGGAGACACGGAGCATGCCCACATCGGCCTTGAGCTGACGGCGCGCTACGCTACCAGCGACGCTCTCCAGGAGCGCGCCATCGCCGCGGTGCGCGCGTCCGCCTCACTTCGCTGGAGCATGCTGGACGGCATACAGGCTGCCCTGGTAGTCCCCAAGGCCGCCTGATTGCGCTCATCCGCCGAAGAATGCGCGCTGGTTACCGGCGCCGCGGGCGGCATCGGCTCAGCCGTAGTTGAGCGTTTCACGGAACGCGGCCTGGCCGTTGGCGCGATGGTATTACCGGGGCAGGAGGCAGGCACAGGGCTGTCGCTACCGGCCGAAGCTACCGACGAAGAACAGGTAAAACGCGCCGTAGCGCAATGCGCCGAGGAGTTGGGTCCGCCGCGTTGGGTGGTCCATACCGTGGGAATCACCGGCAAAGGACCCTTCGTGGACGTTTCGCTGGCGGATTGGCAACAGATAGTGGACGTGAATCTGACCTCCACATTCCTGCTGGCCCGGGCGGTATATCCCCATCTGAAGCAAACCCGTGGCGCGATGGTGCTGTATTCCTCCACCAACGCAATCAACGGAGGCAACGAACTTTCCGGCCCTGCCTATACGGCCGCCAAAGCCGGCATCATCGGGGTCGTGCGTTACCTGTCGCGCGAATGGGCAGAAGACGGAATTCGGGTAAATTGCATTGCTCCGGGTCCGATCGATACGCCGATGCTGGACCGGCTCGGCCCCGAGCGCCGCGAGTTGCTGGCCAAGAGGGCTCCTTTGGGACGCTTGGGTACGGCCGCCGAGTGCGCGGGCCTAACGGATTTCCTGTGCTCGGACGCAGCAGAACACATGACCGGCACAATCACCAATCTATCCGGCGGCTTGCTGCTAGACTGACCGCCTTTTTCGAGGACTTCCAATGAAAAGAACAAATTTAGTTTCCAGTGTGGCGCTGCTGGCGCTCAGCCTGTCCTGCGGCGTGGCCGGGGCGGACGACGACGGTGGCGTAATGGAGAAGCTGGCCACACTGCAAGGCGACTGGATCATGCTGGACGAGGACGGCGAAGAGACTGACATGATCGCTTCGACGTTCCGGCTCACCGCGGGTGGTTCCGCACTGGTGGAGGTGATGGCTCCGGGCAGTCCGGACGGATACGAAATGGTCAATATGTACCACGCCGACGGCGACCGGGTACTGATGACGCACTACTGTGCCGCCGGTAACCAGCCCCGTATGGAAGTGAAAGTCACGGATGACGAAGACCGCCTGGAATTTCGATTTGAGAGCATTACCAACCTGTCCTCACCCGGCGCCAATCACATGCATCACGCCGAGTATATTTTTCGCGGCAAAGACCGCATTACAACTCGGTGGTGGAGCATGTCGGAGGGCAAAATCAACGAGGATCAGATGGTTACGATCGAGATGAAGCGAAAGACGTAGCTCAGCGCCGCTCCAACTCCTAATCCACGGTAGCGCGTCATGCTGCCGATCAATCCGCAGCGAATGCTCGAAGATCTTCGGGCGCTGGCCGCCTTTGGCCGGTTGGGCACAGGCGTCAATCGGCGCTCGCTGACGCCCGAAGACCTGGCAGCACGGCAATGGCTGGTAGAACGCATGCGGGACGCCGGCCTTCAAGCAAGTGTTGACGGCATAGGTAGCGTGGCCGGCCGTACGCCGGGTAGCGCAAGGCACATCCTGATCGGCTCACACACCGACTCGGTTCCCAAGGGCGGTTGGCTGGATGGTTCCATGGGCGTGATCTTCGGGCTGGAAATCGCCCGCGCCTGCGTCGAGAGCGGCCTCTCAAGCGATCTGGGCGTGGAGGTCATTTCGTTCATCGACGAAGAAGGGCGTTTTGCCGGACTGCTGGGCAGCGCCGTATTCGCCGGCAGGATGGGCGAAGAGGAAATACATAACCTCATGGACGAGCACGGCAATAGTCTTGAGGACGCGCTGAAGGCGGCGGGTTACTGGGGCCGCGAACTTCTGCGTTGCGACCCTCGGCGTCACGCCGCCTACCTGGAGGCGCACATCGAGCAGGGTCCCGTCCTGGAATCCTCCTCAACGCAGATCGGCTTGGTGACCGACATCGTAGGCGTGCAGCGATGCGAGGTGATCTTTACGGGTCAAGCGGACCACGCGGGAACCACGCCGATGGCGCTCCGAAGGGACGCCGCGGCCGCTCTCTACGCCTTTGCCGACGACTTTGCGAGATTCTGTCGTGATGGGGGCAGCGAGAAGACCGTCTGGAACCTCGGTCTGGCGACCCTGGATCCGGGGGCCTACAACGTGGTTACGCGCCAGGCGAAGCTTGGCGTCGAGTATCGTGATCCCTCCGAAGCCGTCCTCAAGCGTATTGGGCAGTACATCGAGGAAAGCGCCGTCAGCCTGGAAAAGAAACACCGTGTTGCAATCGAAGTCAATCCCGGCGCGGGTATCCTGCCGTCACCGATGGATGAGTCCGTGCTGGCGCACCTGGAACTGGCCGCAGCCGACCTTGGGGCTTCAAGCATGCGCATGCCGAGTGGCGCAGGCCATGACGCAACCATGCTGGCCGGGCTGATTCCCACAGCGATGATGTTCGTTCCAAGCATTGGCGGACGCAGCCACGATGTCTCGGAGGACACGCGCGAGGAGGATATCGTTCTGGGCCTCAAGGTGCTCGCCCGGGCGGTCGAGTGGATTATTGCCGGGAACGAGGGCGTCTCGCCCTCGTCGTGAGCACAACAACCAGCACGCCGGCTTGAAATGCAAGTTTCGAGGGCGAGACGCCCTCGTTCCCAGGGGAGGCTCTGGTTCCCAGGGGCCAAATGGACGAAAGCCCGGCGCAAACCGGGCTTTCGTGTCGTTAGGGTTTCAGGAATCGATCAGAACGAGTAGCTGAAGCTCGCGGTTATCAGTTGCGGCTGACCGAGTGTGCCGATCACGATGATTCCGTCTGCATCGCCCTCCAGGAAGAAGAAGTCCGGGAAGGTCTGGACGTCGGTGTAGTAGTCCTCGTCCAGGAGGTTCTCGACGTTCAGGGCCAACTCCCACCGCTCGCCGGCCACACCGACCTGGGCGCCAACCAGCGTAAAGCTGGGGTTGACCACGCTAACCCCTGCGGGGTCCGACAGGCGCAAGCCGTTGTACTTGCCGTTATGACTGACCTGCACGCCCGCCACAAAGTTCATCCCGTTTGCGAGCGGTTGCACATAGTCCGCGCTAAGGCTCCAACTGAAATCGGGCGTAACCGGCGGCGTATCACCACCGATGTCCTTATACTCCGGATTAGCCGCATCGCCTCCCACAACAACTCTGGTGCCGCTGTCCCATTCGGCCTCGATCCAACCGGCCGAAAACGCGACCGAAAGCGCGTCGCTAACCACGGCCCTCAGGTCCACCTCCACTCCAAACTGCTTGGAGTCGCCGACATTGTTAATCAGTTCCACGATACCAGCACCGGCAGGTATCTGGGTCTCGATCTGCCTTCGATCATAGTCGATGTAGAAGGCTGCCAGCGAAGCCGATACACGACCATCCATCAATCGTCCTTTCCAGCCAGCCTCGTAGCTGATCGCCTCCTCGGAATCGAACGGCACCAAATCTGCGGCATCCTCACTGATGTTGAAACCGCCCGGCTCATAGCCCCGGGAAAAAGTGCCGTACAGCATCGAACCCTCGTTCAGCCATCGCGTCAGCGACAGACGCGGCAGGAACTCCGTAGCGCTCTCGCTGACATCCTGATCGGTGCTGAATCGGGTCGTATCGTTATTCCAGTGATCGCCCCTTAAGCCCAGGCTCAACTCCCAGTCACCCAGGTCGTAAGTGGCGTTGATGAAGCCGGCAAGATGGCTCTTGTCCCGGATGCGTTTCTCGAACGCGGTCAGAAAAACGTCGCCCAGTTCCTCCGCCTCGGTTACGGTCTCGCCGGCCCACACGCCGGAACAGATGAGTTCCGCGGCGCAACCCAGCGGCCCGCTGATCTCGCCGCCCGAATACATGACCGTGTCGTACCAGACCAGATCGGAATCCATCTTCTCGTCGTAACGCGAGTAGTACACGCCACCCAGCCACTGGAACGGCCCTTCGTCCGTCGATGTAAAGCGGATTTCCTGGGTCAGCACGTCCATATCTTCGGGACGGAACAGGGACAGCAGGTATTCCTCCTTCTGGTCCAGGTCCGTGAAGCGGAAGCTTTCGGTGGTGGTCCACGACGAAACCGAAGTGATGTCGTAGCCGTCGAGCGCCCAGGTCAACTCCACCATGGCCGAGGTCGTGTTGCGTTGATGCTGCGGGTTGAAGCTTGCCGGCACCTCGTTGGGGTGCTCGAGGTTGCTCTCGTCGAGTTCGCGGATCCAGGTGTTGTTGGGTCCCTCGTACTCGTTGGAACGCACCGAGATGTAGGCCGAAAGGTTGTCGCCCAGCGGCCCGGCCAGCGACACGCGCACGCCGGATTCTTCCGTCGCGCCGATGTCCTCGTCGTTGTCGCCGGCAATTCCATTAAGCCGCGTCGGGTTCGGATTGTGCAGGTAGCCGTCGTTGGTCACCCAGAATCCGAATGCCCGCATGGCCCAGTCGCCATCGCCCAGCGGCAGGTTCAGGCTGCCTTCCACATCGAGTATTCCCTGGTCGCCGACCACACCCTTGACCCGGCCGAACATGGACTCGGGATCGGGACGGGCGCTGACGAACTTGATCGCGCCGCCGACGTTGCTGCCGCCGTAGAGGGTTCCTTGCGGCCCCTTAAGCACCTCGATGCGCTCCAGATCGCCGAAGCGGGACGAGGCATCGGAAAACAGTTGCACGTCGTCGAGATAGAAGCCCACGCCCTGGGTATTGCCGAAGGCGCCCAGCCCCCGCACCGAAACGTTGGCGAAGCCATCAAGGCGGGTGGAGAGATTGAGGTTGGGCACTTGAAAGCCAACCTCCTCCAGACCCTTGATGTTCTGGCGGTCGATGTCCGCACCCGTGATGACGGAAACGGACTCGGGTATCTCCAACAGGCTCTCCGCACGCTTCCGCGCGGTGACCACAATCTCTTCGATTGCCCCTGCGGCGCCCTCCTGCGCCATCGCTGCCCCTGCGGGCCACATCGTAATGGCTATGGCTGGAACGAGAACCGATGAGCATAGCCACGCAAAGTTGCTTGAAAACTTACCCATTTTGGCGTACCCCTCTAAGTGACCGGATTACTGATTCTCCACAAATACGGCAAGGAATCAAGCGACCCGTTCTCCAAATTGTTGCCGATTGCGCCATAATTGGTTGCCACCGACCAATGATTTGCGCGGACGGCAGTTCGATATGAGTGAATTGGCCACTATGGAAATAGTCGAAGTCCTTCAACAGCAAGGACACTCCCTGATGACGGGAGATGGCGTGGGCGAGCGCCATAGTGTGGACTTCACGGCGGAGAATGCCTGCCTGCCCGCTGCGGTCGTGCGGCCCGCATCTACGGAAGAGGTTTCCCGCGTACTGAAGACCTGCCATGAGCTCGGCCAGCCGGTGGTCGTTCAGGGTGGCATGACGGGGCTGGCCGGCGGCGCTACTCCACAAACCGGGGAGTTGGCCCTCTCGCTGGAACGGCTTAACGGCATCGATGAGCTGGATACGGCGGCCATGACCATCACTGCCCGGGCAGGAACCCCCTTGCAGGTGATTCAGGAGGCCGCGCTCGAGGCCGGCTTCCATCTTCCTTTGGACTTCGGTGCGCGCGGCTCCTGCCATATTGGAGGCGCGATCGCCACCAACGCCGGTGGTAACCAGGTGATTCGATTCGGGATGACCCGCAACCTGGTCCTGGGACTGGAAGCGGTGCTGGCGGACGGAACCGTAATCAGTTCGCTCAACAAGATGCTCAAGAACAATGCCGGGTATGACTTGAAGCAGTTGTTCGTGGGCACCGAGGGTACTCTCGGCGTGATTACCCGGGCGGTCTTGCGGCTGTATCCCAAACTCGAGAGCACCTGCACCGCCCTGTGCGCCGTTCGTTCATTCCAGCAGGCGGTAGCGCTACTGCGCGAGCTCCAGGGGAAACTGGGCGGCAGCGTGAGCGCCTACGAGGTCATGTGGGCGCCCTATTTCGACCGCGTGATCAACCACAGTGATCACTTGCGCTCACCCTTCGGGGAGTCTTACCCGATTTACGCGCTGGTTGAAGCGGAAGGCTCGGACCAGGAGACCGACAGCCGGCGATTTGAAGAAGTCCTGGGCGGCGCCCTGGAAGATGAGTTGATCGACGACGCGGTGATCGCCCAGTCGGAGAAGGACCGGCAATCGTTCTGGAACATCCGCGACGGCGTAGCCGAAATCACCGCCGACCTGCTGCCGTACGCCAGCCTGGATGTGAGCATGGACATCGCCGAGATGGCGGAGTTCCTGGATGAGTTTGACACGGAACTCAAGGAAGCATTGCCGGACGCGATAAACCTGGTGTTCGGACACATCGGCGACAACAACCTGCACCTGTTCGTGAGCACGCGCCGCGAAGAAGATCTCAAGACTATCTTCGATATCGGCTACCGCCTGACCGGCGCTCACGGCGGCTCAGTGTCCGCGGAGCACGGGATCGGCGTCCTGAAGCGCGATTATCTGCATCTTTCGCGCAGTCCGGAAGAACTCGAACTCATGCGGCGGCTTAAGAATGCCCTCGATCCCAAGGGCATCCTCAACCCCGGCCGCGTAATCCCGAGTTAAAAAGGCTTCGCCTGCGCCCCGGCGCCGGCTTCGCTTACCCACTCTCGTAAGGTTTTAACCGGTCATTCGAACGGCCATCGAGCCGCAGCTGTTGGCTTCGAGGATTTCGATCCAGTAGCCGTCGGGGTCCTTGATGAAGGCCAAGCCTTTCATCTTCCCGTCATCGGGCCGCTTGACGAAATCCACCCCGAGCTCTTCAAAGCGCTCGCAGGCCGCGTAGACATCAGGCACCGAAAGCCCGATATGGCCGAAGCCTCGGGGGTCCGCATTTCCGTCGTGATAGCCTGAAAAATCCTCGTCGCTTTCGGTGCCCCAGTTGTGCGTCAGTTCGATCATCGCCTTCTGCCTGAACGCATAGGAAGCGCGCTCCTCAGCGCCGTCGGGAATCGGTTCGTCGTCTTCCGTGACATATCCCATGAAGTAAAGGGAAAACTCCATTTCCGGGAACCGGAATTCCTTGATCAGCGTCATCCCCAGCACCCTGGAATAGAAATCCAGGGATCGCTGCGGATCCTTGATCCGCAGCATCGTCTGGTTCATGACGTAGCCCCTGGTCTCGGGTACCGATACGACGCGCCCTTCCTGGACGCCTGTTTCGCTGGACATGTAACCTCCCTGGCGGAAAATCAGAACTTGACCCGGGCGATAAACGTCGCAAGCCGTGGCTGACCCAGCGTGCCGATTACGGGATTGAAAGTCAGGCCGTTCGGATCATTGCGGTTTCGACCGGGAACCGAATCGCCCGGCCAAACCGAGCCGTCGGTGTAGTAACCCTCGTCGAAGACGTTTCTGACGTTCAATGCCAGCGACCAACGCTCGGATTCCAGGCCCACGCGCAGGTTGAACAGCTGGTAAGCCGGATGCTTGACCGTGTTCTCCGTGTTGAACCAGAAGGGCCCTTTTGCCAGCACGGTTCCACGCACCAGCAATTCCATACCTCCGGTCAAGGGCTTGCGGTATTGCGCCGCGAGGTTCAGGGAAGTCTTGGAAATCCACGGCGGGAAATGAGAGTCAACCACGCTGAAGCGATTGATCACGTCAAACACCGAACTGTCTTCATCGAAGTCCGCTTCCACCAGGCCCGCGCCACCGCTTATCGTCAACTCATCGCTCAACGCCCAGGTGAAGTCCATTTCAGCGCCATACTGCGTCGAATCGCCGGCATTGAGGATGTTCTCGATAATGCCGCCCACGGAAATCTGGTTCTGCAACTCGAATTGCCGGTCGGTGTAGTCGATGAAGAACGCTGCCGCATTCAATTCCAGCGGCCGGTCACCCAAGGTCAGCGAAGTCTTCACGCCCACTTCGTAGTTGTCCGCGATTTCCTTGCTGAACGGCACCAATGACGGCACGCCTTCCTGCGTATAGAGGTTGTAGTTTCCGGGCTCGAAGCCACGGGCATAACTGAAATACAGGTGCGTTCCGTCTTCCGCGAAATACGAAATCGAGGCCTTGGGAAGAAACTCCGTGCCGCCCTGCTCGAGATAGTTCTCGTAGTTTGGATAGAAACCGGTGGCGATCACCCAGTAATCGCGGTTGCGATCCAGCGTATCCGCGTTCCACTTGTCCAGACGAGCGCCGATGCCAAGCTCCCAGTTGTCGTCCACACGGTAACTCGCGGTAATGAACAACGCCTTGTTGGTGCGCTCGCGTGCGCGGTTCTCGAACGGAAAGTAGAGCCGGTTGGTGGTTTCCTGCTCGAAGCTGGGCGTCTGCACCGGCGTCCCCAAACGGGGGTCCGCGTCCGAGCTCGGCAGCGCGTTGCGCTCCGCCGCGCTCAAAGGTTCGAGAATGCCGAGCGATCCCGGACGTCCGCAAGCGCCGAACAAAGGGGCAAAATGGCACAGCACTTCCGTAGTGTCGTAGAACGTGGCCCAGGAATCCCAGTCGTTCTCCCAACGCGCAAAGTAAGCGCCTGCCTGCCACTCCAGCGGACCTTCCCCCTCCGAAGTAAAGCGAAACTCGTGGGTCTGCACGTCGGTCAACTCGGGGCGCACCAGGTCGAAGCCAACTTCCGAACTCACGTCCAGGTCCGTGGTTCTCAAGCCTTCGGCGTCGGTGACCGCACCGAGATAGGTGAAATTACCCAACCCTGACACGTCGTGGCTGATTTCCAGCAGACCGCCCGTGGTTTCCCGGACGTTGCGTCCGGCGAAAGTAAGCTCCCGATCGCGGTTATAGGTAAGGTTGTTGCCTTCCTCTACGCGCCAGTTGTTGTTGCCGGCGTCGAGTTCGTTATGCCGCACCGCGGCATACAAGGTGGTGTTCTCGGCCAGTTCAGCCAGAAAAGAGACCCGAAAACCGGTTTCGTCGCGCTCGTTGGGGTATTCGCGCCATGTTTCCGTAACGTCTTCGCTATACATATTCGGCGCTGCCGCATTGCCCGCGGGTATCCCGTATGGCCAGAGCGTGTCGGTCTCGTTGGAGCGTCCGTTGCGACGTTCGGGCGCCACGCCCTTGACGAAACCATCGTCCTCCTTGGAATAAGCGAAAACCCGAACCGCGGCGGCATCGCCCAGCGGCAGGTTCAGCACGCCTTCGAAGTTGATCATGCTCTGGCCGCCGGCCTCCACTTCCAGTTCGCCAGTCGTTTCTCCCGGGTCTGGCCGCTTGGTCACAAATTTGACGGCGCCGCCGATGTTGTTACCGCCATACAGCGTGCCCTGCGGACCCTTCAGCACCTCGACACGCTGCATGTCACCGAATTCGGCGGAAGCATCAACGAATATTTGCGTGCCATCGACATAAAAGCCGACGCCATGGGTGTTGCCGAATGAACCCACGCCACGAATAGTCACATTGGGATTGCCGTCGGCACGGGCCGACAGGTTGAGATTAGTGACCTTCAAACCGATGTCGTTGATATGGGTGATGTGCCCCTGCTCCAACTCAAAAGCCGAGATCGCCGACACGGACTCGGGAATCTCGCGCAGCGACTCGTCGCGTTTTCGGGCGGTGACGATAATCTCTTCCAGGGCGCCTTCCTCCGCTGCGTCCTGGGCCGCCACCGGTGGGGCGTTGAGGCCCGCGACAAGAATCAAACCCGCGGCGCTACTGAGCGCCATATAGAACCTGCGTTTCCACATAGTCTATTCCTCCAATCTGTCCCCACGCCGAATAGGCGAGGTATTAGCTTACCACCCCGTTTCCGGTGCGAGTCAAGCGGCCTTCACGGGGACTCGCTAGAACTGCAGACGCACGCCTGCCTCAATCGTACGGTCAGGGTCGGGCGCCAGGTCCTTGATGATGGAGGTGTGCTTGCGTTGTTCCTCGCCGGTCAGATTCCTGCCCCTCAAGAAAACCCGGGCCAGCGTATCGCCGCGCTCGATCTCATAACTGAGATAGGCACGCAGGTCGCCGTATCCCTCGGTAGGAAACTCGTAGTCCGTCACCTTGCCCTGGCTTGACGCGCGCACGTAATCCAGGTTGGCGCTGAAGCTCCCGGAGGTGAATTCCACACCGATTCCGGCGCGGCGAGGCGGAATATGCGGCAGGTTGTCGTTGCCGGAGATGTCCAGATCCGCAGAAACCGTGTCGAAGAATCCGGTAACGTCCAATTGCGCATCGCCCCATTCCATTACGGTCAGGGATGCTTCGAGATCGAGGCCGGTGAAGGTCGCGCCGGCCTGCATGAACCTGCGCACAATCAGCTCATCCATTTCCAGCCCTGGCGCGGCCTGATAGATGAAATCGGAAAAATCCGTGTGATAGAAAGTTGCAGCAACAGACCAGCGGGCGGAGTCCCCCCGCAGGGTCGCAGAGAAGTTGAGCGCTTTTTCCTCTTGAAGTTCGGAATCGCCGATCTCGAAGCTTTGCGTGGCCAGGTGCGGGCCGTGGGAGAATAGTTCCTCGCCAACCGGCGCCCGTGAGGAGTAGTCCGCCAGCATCGAAGCGGTCCAGGTGGCGTCAATCGGAACGATCGCGCCCACTGACGCGCTTAGTGTATTGAAATCCTTGCTGTCGCCGGCCGCGGGCTTGTGCTCCACACTTTCCAGGCGTGCTCCAACCTCCAGGCTGAAGCCCGCAAATGAGCGCTCGCCAACCCAAAAGACCCCGAGCGACCGGGTGTCAACCGGCGGCGTGAACGCCTCTTCGCCGACTACGGAAAATGACCGGTCGGCCACCTGCACTCCAAGCGCTCCTTCCCAGCCCGCTGCCGGGCCGTGGGTCAGCTCCACGCGAGCCTCCCAGGCCTGGTTGTCGAAAGCGGTCCCGATTTCACCCGAGGGTTCCACTTCCGCGTGTTCATAGTCATTGATACCGAACCGGACATTGAGATTGGTGAAACCCGGCAGCGGATCGACGGCAGCGGCCTCGATATCCACGCGCGTCTGCTTCATGTCGACAAGAGGCGTCCCTTCTTCCTCGTGGCCTTCTTCCTCGTGGCCGTGCGCATCGCCGTGCCCCGGGATGCCGTATTCCCCATCCAACTTGCTGAGCGCGACACCGGCAAAGCCGCGATCACCGATCAGCGAGAAGCCCGCGGACCCTCCCTGCACATCCATGCCGCTGCCCGCAAGAACTCCAAAGACATGTTCGTCTTCTTCGTGCTCTTCTTCCTCGCCCTCGTGGACTTCGTCTTCGTGTTCCTCCTCCATGGCGCGCAGCAGCGCGGACTCGGCGAAGCCCGGAATTCCGTAATCGTCGGCATCGCGCTTGAACCCATCCAGATGCCAGGCAAGATTACCGCTCCCGCCATCCAGACGGAAGGACCCGTTTCCCGCGCTGGAATTGTCGGCCCAACTCAGGTTGAGTTTGCCGCCCAGTTTTTCGGGCGCCGTGTGCGGAATGCGGCCGGTGTGCGTATCGACAACGCCGCCGATCGCGCCGGAACCGTATAGCAAGGCGCCGGATCCCTTGAATATCTCAACGCGGTCGGCGATGAAGGGGTCCACCGTTACGGCATGGTCGCCGCTTGTAACGGACACGTCCATAGCGTCGATACGGTCCTCCATAATGCGCACCCGCGCCCCTCCCAGTCCGTGAATAATGGGGCGTCCTACGGCTACGCCGAACGAGCTGTTATGGATGCCGGGTTCGCCCGCTACGGTTGCGCCTATGCTGTCCGCCATCTTGCGTTCCATCTCCCGGTTCGCAAGAATGTCCGTGGGCGTCGCCAGGCCTTCGGCCGATAGCGGATGCCCAATAATCACGATTTCCTCAATCGTGTCGTCCTGTTCCTCTTCCGCTTCTTCCTGACCGGATGTACACGGGGCGGCAACGAGCAACGCAACCGCAGAAAAAATCTTGAAATACTTCATCAACCATCTCCTGATGCACAAAATCCACGCGCAGCATCAGCAAATGCCACGCACGTTTGTCACACGTGCAGTCAGGAGATGGGAGGTGCTCGGGTGCGGCGGGGCTCAAAGGACCGCGATACCGGCAAGAGCGATCGAGCCGGCGTGCCGGCCGGCAAGGCGGAAAGAAGATTGTCCGCATTTACGCAAGCACTGCTTGCGGCGCTCCCGGAATCGGTAAACAGGCATACGGCGCAAACGTCGCCGGCACAATCCGAGCTGTGCCAGTGCTGGTTTGCTTGCACCTCGCCTGCGCACAGCAGTAAAACCGCAACGCAGGCAACTGGCTGAATCCAGCAACGATTATTGAGCAGCAATCTCACCATGGCTCACGCTCATTCCCGAAAGGCTACCACAGGCGATACATGTGCGCCGAAGCCCGTCAATGTGATCCGGCGGCTGATGTAAAGCCTACGGAATTCGAATGGACGGCATTGGCGCGGCATTACATTCGGCGTGCCCGGGAGGGCGCATCAGCGAGCTGAAGCGCAGCATGATGCCGGTATCAGTTCCAGCCGCCGCGCTTCCCCGGCTGTGAGTAAGTTGCACCGATACCCTTGCCCGGCAAAGAAAATCAAGTTCCCATCCCAACCGGTAATCGCGACCGAACAGTGACTCACCCATCTCCAACGACGGAACTCCAAGGCGGGTGAACAGGCTGTAGCCGATGCGGTATTCCCTGTCCCGGCCAGTCAGGCCCGCTCTCGCCCATGGAAGTGCCGTACCGCCGAGAGTATCAAACCCATAGGCGAGTTCCGCGCTCAATTGCTGTTGTTGCATATCGGGAAGCGGTCCCTGCATCGCCGGGTCCTCTCTCCACATCGTGTTCCGCAATCCACCGTTCAACGGCGCGCCCCAGGATCGTGTAAGACCCACCCTCGGGCCCAGCAGGGATGCGGGCGTGGGATCGTAACGGATGCTGCCAGAGAAACCCCATTCTTCGAATTCGTCCGCTCCATGTGCGATCAGACCCCGGGCGTCGACGTTTACCGACAAGCCCGGCATCAGACCGTGCCAATCCAGCCCGCCGCCGATTTCAAAGCCGAATCCCTTGTCGGCGTCACCCGAATCCTGGCGAAGAGACAGGTCCAGGTGTGAACGCAAAAGGGAATTGTTCTCGAATGAAGCCACGTACGCGCCTTCAAGGCCCACGCGCACCCGGCTCGCATCGCCTTCTGCTTCAATGAGCCCCAGGTCTTCTTCGGATTGCGTACGAACCATCAGCGCGTCTGCCTTTAGCGACAACGAGAAGCCACCGGCTCCCGAGAAAAGCTCACCGCGCGCACCCACCGCAGCCAACCGCGATTCCAGGTCCACCTCTTCAGGCTCTGCCCCTGAGATCGGTATGGAAGTCATCTCTCCGGTCCCGTAGCCCACCACGCCCCAAAGCCATACGCGGTCCGAGACCTGGTAACGCAGGTACGGATAAAGGCCGGTCAGGGTTGATTCCACGGCCGCTATGCCCCCACCTTCAGGACCAAAGTTGCCATCGGCTTCACTATGCGAGAGCGCAACGCCGACCAGGTACGGCCCGCAGGAATAGTCAACGCCTACGGCCGCGCTGGAGACTTCACCCCACATCTGTATCTCATCATCGGATCCGTCAAAGCGCGAATAGGAACCGCTCCCCCAAATGGAGTAGCAACCCAGGCCGATGCTTCCCGCGCTCAGCGCCAGGGCACTGTTCGAAAGCAGGTTCCGGCCAGCTGATTGGCCGAAACTCCGCTCGTTTCCTCCGGCGAGATTCCCCAGGGTTCCCTGCGTGCCCATAGGACCGCTGCCGAAGGCTCCGCTCCAACCGTTGGATCCAAGCGGCGACCCGTACACTTGCTGATTAGCGAGCGCCTCACCGGGTCTGTTTGCGCCGGTACCCAACAGTTTCTGACCCGCTACCGTCAATTCCGCGGGTCCTCCACGCTGCGACCACAATTGATCTTCCACTGCACCCAGTACATGATCCGCGCTGGTTCGCCCGAACCGTGCTAGCCATTGCGCGGTTGCTTCACTATCGCCGCCGGCAATTACACCCAGGGCAAGACCATCGGTCAGAGTGGCTTCGGAAACGTTACTCAGCGTCAGCGTAAAGCTTTCGTCGTCTTCATTCAGCACGTCGGCCAGCAGAACGACTTCAATACGGGTACTCGTAACGCCGGCGGCAATCGTGAGCGTGCCCGCACTGGCAAGGTAGTCGCTTCCCGCAATGGCCGTACCGTCGGCCGTGGTGAAATCAAAGGTTACGTCCTGATCCCAGGGTTTGTTCAGCGCAACCACAAAGGCCAGCGAACCATCAGACTCCCTGCCGCTAGCATCCGCAACGCTGAGGTTCGGGAGCGGCTCGTCGTCGTCTGTAATCGTCAGCGTTGCATCCGCGGGTGCATCAACTCCGCCAAGCGAAACGGTTCCGGAAACCATCACCACCTTGTGCGGGGCATCCATCCGGTTGTTGACCGCGGCAACGCTCACGTTTCCGGTGGATTGGCTCCCGCCTGGAGCGAATCGCAGCGCGGTTCCGCGCAAGCTGAAGTCACCGGCCACTGTCGGCGAAACCGCCTCAGCCGATATCGTGACCGTGATCGCCTCCGAGGAAGCGGGCGTTGCAGTAGCCGTCACTCGACTCACACCACCGTTCTCGCTGATGGAACCCGGCGTCAGCACCAGGGTCACGACCGGCGGCGATTCATCGTCGACGATCGTCAGCGTTACGTCCTCCGGCGCATCGGCATGGGACAAGGAAACCGTCCCTGAAACCGTAACCGTCTTATCGGGCGCATCAACCAGGTTGTCTACGGCTGAAATTGTCACCTCGCCCATGCTCTCGGTGGCCCCGCGAGCAAAATTCAGCGTGGTTCCCTGAAGCCCGAAGTTGCCCGCCACCGTGGGTGCAACCGCCTTCGCGGCTACCGTTACCGTGAACGCCTCCGAGGAAGCTGGCCACGCTATCGCTGTCACCGAGCCCACGCCACCGTTCTCGCTGATGGAACCCGGCATCAGAACCAGCGTCACTACCGGCGGAGTCTCATCGTCCGTGATCGTCAGCGTCACGTCCGAGGGCGCATCGGCACCGGACAAGGAAACCGTTCCGGAAACGGTAACCATCTTGTCCGGCGCATCAACCAGGTTGTCCACCGCCGAAATCGTCACCGAACCGGTGCTCTCCGTCGCGTTGGCCGCAAAACTCAAGGTGGTACCGGAAAGCTCAAAGTCGCCCGCTACCGCATGACCCACCGCCGCCGCCGATACCGTCACCGTAAACGCTTCGGAAGAAGCCGGCGCTGCTATCGCCGTCACCGTGCTCACACCGCCGTTCTCACTGATGGAACCCGGCATCAGAACCAGCGTCACTACCGGCGCCGTCTCATCGTCCGTAATCATCAGCGTCACGTCCGAAGGCGCGTGTGCACCGGACAGCGATACCGTCCCGGAAACCGTCACCGTCTTGTCCGGCGCATCAACCAGGTTGTCGACCGCCGAAATCGTCACCGAACCGGTACTCTCCGTCGCGTTGGCCGCAAAACTCAAGGTGGTACCGGAAAGATCAAAGTCGCCCGCTACCGCATGACCCACCGCCGCCGCCGATACCGTCACCGTAAACGCTTCGGAAGAAGCCGGCGAAGCGATCGCCGTCACCGTGCTCACACCGCCGTTCTCACTGATGGAACCCGGCATCAGAACCAGCGTTACCACCGGCGCCGTCTCATCGTCCGTGATCGTCAGCGTCACGTCCGAAGGCGCGTGTGCACCGGACAGCGATACCGTCCCGGAAACCGTCACTTGCTTGTCCGGCGCGTCAATCTGATTGTCGACCGCCGAAATCGTCACCGAACCGGTACTCTCCGTCGCGTTGGCCGCAAAACTCAAGGTGGTACCGGAAAGCTCTAAGTCGCCCGCTACCGCATGACCCACCGCCGCCGCCGATACCGTCACCGTGAACGCCTCCGAAGAAGCCGGCGAAGCGATCGCCGTCACCGTGCTGACACCACCGTTCTCGCTGATGGAGCCCGGCATCAATACTAGGGTCACTGCACCCGCCGTCTCATCGTCCGTAATCATCAGGGTCACGTCCGAGGGCGCGTCAGCGCCCGACAGCGATACCGTCCCGGAAACCGTCACCGTCTTGTCCGGCGCATCAATCGCGTTGTCTACCGCCGAAATCGTTGCCTCGCCCATGCTCTCGGTGGCCCCGGGAGCAAAATTCAGCGTGGTTCCTTGAAGCCTGAAGTCGCCCGCCACCGTCGGTGTAACTGCCGCCGCCGATACCGTCACCGTAAACGCTTCGGAAGAAGCCGGCGCTGCTATCGCCGTCACCGTGCTGACACCACCGTTCTCGCTGATGGAGCCCGGCATCAGAACCAGCGTTACCACCGGCGGCGTCTCATTGTCCGTGATCGTCAGCGTCACGTCCGAAGGCGCGTGTGCACCGGACAGCGATACCGTCCCGGAAACCGTCACTTGCTTGTCCGGCGCATCAACCAGGTTGTCCACCGCCGAAATCGTCACCTCACCCGTGCTCTCCGTCGCGTTGGCCGCAAAACTCAAGGTGGTACCGGAAAGCTCAAAGTCGCCCGCCACCGCATGACCCACCGCCGCCGCCGATACCGTCACCGTAAACGCTTCGGAAGAAGCCGGCGCTGCTATCGCCGTCACCGTGCCGACACCACCGTTCTCGCTGATGGAGCCCGGCATCAGAACCAGCGTTACCACCGGCGGCGTCTCATTGTCCGTGATCGTCAGCGTCACGTCCGAAGGCGCGTGTGCACCGGACAGCGATACCGTCCCGGAAACCGTCACTTGCTTGTCCGGCGCGTCAATCTGATTGTCGACCGCCGAAATCGTCACCGAACCGGTACTCTCCGTCGCGTTGGCCGCAAAACTCAAGGTGGTACCGGAAAGATCAAAGTCGCCCGCTACCGCATGACCCACCGCCGCCGCCGATACCGTCACCGTAAACGCTTCGGAAGAAGCCGGCGCTGCTATCGCCGTCACCGTGCCGACACCACCGTTCTCGCTGATGGAGCCCGGCATCAGAACCAGCGTTACCACCGGCGGCGTCTCATTGTCCGTGATCGTCAGCGTCACGTCCGAAGGCGCGTGTGCACCGGACAGCGATACCGTCCCGGAAACCGTCACTTGCTTGTCCGGCGCGTCAATCTGATTGTCGACCGCCGAAATCGTCACCGAACCGGTACTCTCCGTCGCGTTGGCCGCAAAACTCAAGGTGGTACCGGAAAGCTCTAAGTCGCCCGCTACCGCATGACCCACCGCCGCCGCCGATACCGTCACCGTAAACGCTTCGGAAGAAGCCGGCGAAGCGATCGCGGTCACCGTGCCGACACCACCGTTCTCACTGATGGAGCCCGGCATCAGAACCAGCGTTACCACCGGCGCCGTTTCATCGTCCGTGATCATTAGCGTCACGTCCGAAGGCGCGTGTGCACCGGACAGCGATACCGTCCCGGAAACCGTCACTTGCTTGTCCGGCGCGTCAATCTGATTGTCGACCGCCGAAATCGTCACCGAACCGGTACTCTCCGTCGCGTTGGCCGCAAAACTCAAGGTGGTACCGGAAAGCTCAAAGTCGCCCGCCACCCCGGGACCCACAGCTGCCGCCGATACCGTCACCGTAAACGCTTCGGAAGAAGCCGGCGAAGCGATCGCGGTCACCGTGCCGACACCACCGTTCTCACTGATGGAGCCCGGCATCAGAACCAGCGTTACCACCGGCGCCGTTTCATCGTCCGTGATCATTAGCGTCACGTCCGAGGGCGCGTCAGCGCCAGACAGCGATACCGTCCCGGAAATCCTTACTGCCTTGTCCGGCGCATCAATCTGATTGTCGACCGCCGAAATCGTCACCGAACCGGTACTCTCCGTCGCGTTGGCCGCAAAACTCAAGGTGGTACCGGAAAGCTCAAAGTCGCCCGCTACCGCATGACCCACCGCCGCCGCCGATACCGTCACCGTAAACGCTTCGGAAGAAGCCGGCGAAGCGATCGCCGTCACCGTGCTGACACCACCGTTCTCGCTGATGGAGCCCGGCATCAGAACCAGCGTCACTACCGGCAATTGCGTACCGGGAGGCTGCACAGGAGGTTCTACCGGTGGATCGACAGGAGGCTGCACAGGAGGTTCTACCGGTGGATCGACAGGAGGCTGCACAGGAGGTTCTACCGGTGGATCGACAGGAGGCTGCACAGGAGGTTCTACCGGTGGACTTACTGGTGGTTCCACAGGCTGTTGATTAGCCGGAGGATTAACCGACGAAGACCCATCATCATCATCGGTAATCGTCAGTGTCAAGCTGGCAGGAGCGCCAATCGAAGAAAGCGATACCGTCGCGTACACCGTCACCGTCTTGTCCGGCGCATCATCGTCGTTGTCAACTCCGGTAATGGTCACCGAGCCCGTACTCTTGGTCGCGTTGGCCGCAAAACTCAGCGTAGTTCCCTCAAGATCGAAATCGCCCGCTACTGCAGGGGAGTCCGCCATGGCCGAGACAGTTACTGTGAAGGCGGCTGAGGATGCCGGAGAAACCGTTGCGGCAACTGTGCTGACACCGCCGCTCTCGCTTATTGATCGAGGTGTGAGCGACAGCGTGACGACCGGATCTGGAGGGGGTGGAGGTGGAGGGGGCGGATTGCCGGACGGCGTATCGTCGTCATCCGTGATGTTCAGCGTCACATTTGCAGGCGCCTCGATGCCGGATTGTGAGACTGTCCCGGACACCGTCACCGTCTTGTTCGGTGCGTCGTCATCGTTGTCTTCACCCGTTATGGTGACCGAACCGGTGCTCTGGGTTGCATTCGCCGCAAAACTCAGTGTGGCGCCCGCTAGCCTAAAGTCGCCAGCGACGGCCGGGGAGACAGCCTGCGCGGATACCGTTACGGTGAAAGCCGACGAAGACGCAGGTGAGACCGAAGCGGTTACCGTGCTCACGCCGCCGTTTTCACTGATCGAACTCTGGGAAAGCAAAAGCGTCACCGTTGGATCATCGGGGGGCGGGGGTGGAGGATTGATAACGGCGGCTTGAATAACTCCGGTCAAGGCGCTCGTTCGCATTTCCCCATTGCCCCGATCATCGGTGAAGCTCGCTTTCACCCTGATACGGTTACCCTCGTCGGCCGAGGTCAGGTTATAGCTGGCGCCCGTGGAGATATCGCTCTCGCTGTCTGAACTGTCTACGCGTTTCCACTGATACGTGTAACCGGCGTTGGTCAAACCATCGGCATCCGCGATGGCGCCGGGTGAAGCGGTTAGCGTCTGGCCCACTCGCGTCGTGCCCGAAATCGCAGGCTGCCCGCTGGCTGGATTGTTGGCGCGTGCCGCCCGCGTGATCGTGACGGTGTAAGTCATCTCCGTGGTCATGTCCGGGGCCGTCACCTTGACCTTGAGATCCGTCGCGCCCACGACCAGGTTCGAGAGTACCACGCTGCCACCCCTGCCCAACGACCTGTCGTTACTGTCGAGGTATTCGATGGTGGCGTCTTCCCGGGACGTGTACGCAAAAACGATCACTGAGGTGATCGCGTTCGGCACCGACCCGGAATAGCTGTTCTGATTGGACATGAATGCCGGTTCGAGTGGAACGACGCCGTGGGTGTCGGCGTCGCGCACCGAAATTTTCTTGAGTGACGCGTCAATCGTGCCGTCCAGGCAGCGAATGCCGACGGTTTCCTGGGCCGTGCAGTTGTGCACCCCGATGACATCCCGCGCCGTCTGGCCGCTGGCCACCCTGCAATCCAGAAGGCTCGTATCAGTGCTGATGCAGAGCATGTCATCCAGCAGAATCGGGCCGGACCCCGCTCCGAAATGCGATTCCAGCAACCCGTATGCGCCGGATTGTGCGTGTGTGTAGCCCAGCTGCCGGCAGGCTACGCTCGCATCTTGGGTCGTCCAGTAGTCGTCGCAGATCGTGCCCCACACGGGGCCTTCGTTGTCACCGGGTTTGTCCGCACATATCTCCAGACGGCCTTCGTTCACCGCATTGCCGTTCAAAAGGCGCACATTGCCGATCGTGCTGCTGTCGCAAACCTGCCCTTGAGCCTGCGCTGCAGGTGCAAGAAGGACAGCCAGCAGCAACAGAACCAGGGCCGCGCCGGATCGAAGGAGAAGTGACTTGGAGGGGGGAGCGAGGCCGTTGAGCGCCTTTGCGCCCAGTTGCAGGATCGCCGGACGGGGGTCCGGCTTTTTCATTTATTGGTCATCGCAACCCGAGTTGTTCCAGGTCACCATAACGAAACACTGTATCGCATCGTCTACACCCGACCACCCAACCCGCAGGAACATGGTGCCAGAAGAAGTTTCAGGATTCAAGGGGTTTATGTGGAGGAACAAAGAGTTCAATTGAAGTTTGACATTAATGTGTGAAGTATATATGTTTTTATGCATGCGGACAACGATACACATTCAGGATCCCTTGTTTGTCGAGTTAAAACGGATTGCAGCGGACTCGGGCAGGACGCTTACGGCCGTCATTCACGACGCGATCCGTGAATCATTGTTTCGGCGGCGCTCTACGGACCGTCCGGTCGTAGCGCTGCCCGTTTTCCACGGCACCGGAGTCATGCCCGGCGTGGACTTGAGTGATACCGCTTCCTTACTGGACCTGATGGAACGAGAGGATGGTCCTGCCTGATGTAAACGTGCTGGTGGCAGCGTATCGCAATGATGCTCCGGCCCACGCTGCCTGCCGGCCCTGGCTCGAATCCGTGCTCAGCGGGGACGAGGCTTTCGCGCTGTCCGAACTGGTCTTAAGCGACTTCCTGCGGATCGTCACCCATCCTCGCGTCTTTGTCACGCCAAGCCCACGGGACGAGGCGCTGCAATTTGCCAATATACTAAGGCGGCAACCCCACTGCGTCGAAATCAGCCCGGGAGCCAGGCACTGGCAGATCTTCCTGCGTCTCTACAAGGAAGCCGAAGTCTCGGGCAATCTCGTGCCGGACGCTTATTTCGCCGCCCTGGCGATCGAGCATGGTTGCGAGTGGATCACGCTGGATCGCGATTTCGCGCGTTTCGAGGGCTTGCGCTGGCGCCCACCCCCGCGGAGGGCCGACTAGCTGTCGGCTTCGCCCGAACCCGTGCAATCCTACGCTTATAGCCCGGCTTTACTCCGGGCTATAAGCGTTGAAAAATCGACAATCAGCCGCCTTAAGAGGCGTTCCAGGCGTCGAGAACCTGTTTGCAGCCGACCAGGGCTATGGTGTTGCCGTCGTCATCAAGGAAATTCAGTGGACCCAGGAAGGTCATGTAGAACTCGCTGTCCTCGGGGAACTCGGTGTGGTCGTGCTGGGCGTTGCAGGCTTCGTAACCGTATCCCGGCGCGGTCGCAGTTGCGCCGCCCTCGGTGCTGCCGCCGCGCACGTTCATGCGGCCCTTGGTCAGAAAGTACTCGCCGGGACCCATGTGGATGTGCTTGGCGAAAGACGACCCGGCCTTGCAATCGAAGATCGCGGTCCAGGCTCCTGCCTCCGGGGAAACATGCAGCAGTTTCCACGTTATGTCGCCCTGGCAAAGGCCCTGCGGAAAAGCAACCCAATCCACAGAGTCCATTTGGACGTAATCGCCGGTGGGAGAATTGTCAGCCATATTTTTGCTCCTGTTCCGCCGCAGCAACCGAACCCCTCAGCGCGCGGCAGTAGCCGAATTTGGGGCATCAATCCTACCGTCGATTAGACTACCGGTCAATTGCATGTACGGGTTCACTGCATATGAGACTGGCCGGATTCGGCTGGCCTGTTTTTGAGAAGGTATTCCATTGGGGTCATCAAGTCCAGAGCGTAGTGAGGCCGTACGTGATTGTAGAAGTGCTGGTATTTGGCCAGTGCGGGGCTGGCGTCTTTGACGGTGAGTTCGCCGGGGTAGAGGTTCCAGAACTCGGTTCGTGAGCTGTCGTTTGCGCGTTCCACGACGCCGTTAAGCTGTGGGCTTTTCGGCGGCAGGACGGCCAGGGGGAGGTTAAGCGCCTGGCAAGCGTCCTCGAACTCGGCGCGGAACTCGCTCCCGCCATCGACCTGGATGGAGCGCAGCGGATACGGCAGGTCCTCGCGCAGCGCTTGCAAGAAGCGCCGGGCATTGTTTGCGGTGGCTCTGGAATAGACCCGCGTCACGAGTTGTTTGCCGACCGGACAGGTGGCCTTGAACTCCTTGAGGGTGTCGCCGTCGCGCGACACCGACAGGTGATCGATCTGGATCATCTCGCCGGGCCGTTTGGCTTTCATGTCACGGCGCCAGCGCTGTGCATGACCCGAGGCGAAGTTACGCCGCCGGGTGGCGTTCACCCGCCCGCGTAAGAAGGCGCACGGTTTGATCCGGCCTAAGCGCACGCCTTTGACCAGGATCCGCCCGATAGTCGATTCCGACAGCGCGAGTCCGTCGCGCGCCAGCATCACCGTAAGACGCCTCTTGCCCATGAACGGATAGCGCTTGCGCATCCGCCACACCGCCCATTCCTGAGCCCGAGTCCAGCGCGCCGGGTTCACCCGCCGCGGACGTCGGCTTTTGGCCGCCAGTCCCTTCACTCCATCGGCCCGGTAGCGCGCCTGCCAGCGGAAATACGCCGGGCGCGACCAGCCGATCGCCCGCAGCGCTGTGGCCTCGCTACAGCCCTCGGCGCGCAATTCCTGATAGGTCTCGATCTTGCGAAGGCGCTCGAACGCCTCCGCCGGGGTCGTATCGTCGATACGAAAACTGCGATACGATTTGATCCGCAGAGATTGAATCTGCATGGTTCGGCTCCTTTTTGCTTTGATAACAAAAGGCTAACCGAACCCGCGCCCCGGCGAGCGCCGGGGCGCACCTCTTCCCCTTCGTTCGCTACGCTCCCTTCGGGAAACAGGTGCGCCCGTCCCCGCCCAACACGGGCGAAAACAACAACTCCATCACCCCGATCCCAGTCTCACATGTATCTGAACCCGGACATTGCATTGCGTCTCCCCGGGAACGAGGGCGTCCCCGCCCTCGTAGCCACAAAAAAAACACGCGGCCCTCATCCAGGGCCGAGACGCCCTCGCTCCCAGCGGAGACTCAGTCGCCCGTGAAGTTGGGCCGGCGCTTCTCGAAGAATGCCGCAAGCGCCTCCTCGTGATCGGCGGTGCGCTGCAGAATCCCCTGCAGGTTGGCGGACATTTCCATCACCGACTCGAAGCGGTCCTGGCGACCAGCGCGCAGCAACCGTTTTGCCATGCGAAGCGCCACGGGGGGCTGTTTTGCGATCTCGTCGGCGATTTCACGCGCTTTCGGCAGCAATTCGTCCGCTGAAGTTACTTCGCTGACCAGCCCCCAATCACGCGCCGTCTCGGCGTCGATGATCTGCCCGGTCAGGAGCATCTGCGCAGCACGCGAATAGCCGATCAACTGTTGCAGAATCCAGGCGCCTCCGTCGCCCGGAATCAGGCATAGCTTCAGAAAAGTCTGTCCGAAAACCGCCTTTTCGGAAGCCAGCCGGATATCGGCCAGGCAGGCCACGTCATTGCCCAGCCCGATGGCCGGCCCGTTAACCGCCGCGATTAGCGGCACATCCAGGTTCCACAAGCCCCGGACCATGCGGTGGATCTCGTTGCGATAGTTTTCACGTAATTCAGCCGAGCCGCCTTCAAATGGTCCGGTCCGGTCGCGCATCGCCTTGACGTCACCCCCCGACGAGAACGCTGATCCGGCCCCGGTCAGGATCGCGCAGCGAATATCGTGATCGTTGTGTACGCGTTCCACGGCCCGTTCGAACAACAACCCGTCACCGATCCTCCCCAGCAGGTTGCGCTCATCCGGCCGATTGATGGTAAGCAGGACGACCGCACCATCTTTCTCATACTGAAGCGCGTCGCTCATTTCGAAAACCCCCTGGCTTGCCGTCGAAAGCAAAGGCGTCTCGTCCTCGAAGCAAAGTGGGAACAGCAAGGGTTTTTCGGCACACCAGCTTGCTGTATGGAAGGCGGGAGGCCCTTGTCTTCGGGAAGTCTTGCAGTTCTCTCTGCCATTGAAGCGCCGATGGTACCCCCTTACAACGAAGTTTGCCTCCGGCCCGGTCGCAGGCCCGCCGTGTCAGAGACCCAGTCTCGCCGCATATGCCTTGACGTGTCGGGCGGACACGGGTTGCGGCAAAGCGGGCAGGTCCAACAGGCAGGCAAGACCGGTCTGCTCGAGAATAACGCCCCGTGAATGACTGTTCGGTTCGCCGTTGAAGACGATTCCGGCCATTGCAATCCCGCGCGCTCGAAGCGCCTCCACTGTAAGCAGGGTGTGATTGATGCTGCCTAAGTAGTAGCTGGAGACCACGACAACCGGCAGTCGCCAGTCTTCAAGCAGATCAATGTTGAGAAGGCCGTCCGCCACCGGCGCCAACACGCCTCCGGCGGGTTCGACCACCAGCGGGCCTTCAAGCTCGGGCAACTGCAGCCGCTCCCGCCGTATGGTTACGCCCTCGTGATTTGCCGCGGCATGCGGGGCCATTGCCGCGTGAAAACAATAGGCTTCGGGCAAGAATCGCGCGCGGCTGAGCGAAACCAGCCGTCGAACTTCCATGGTGTCGGTATGTACCAGCCCACCTGCCTGAACCGGCTTCCAGTAGCTGGCGCCCAGGCGTTCTACCAGCAGCGCCGAGACCAGGGTCTTGCCCACGCCGGTTCCAATTCCCGCAACTGCGTAGCGCTGCATTTGGTCCTTCCCGCCGCCTACCGTCGGGCGAATGATATCGGAACGACAGTGCCCGGAACTTTCGCAAGTGCAATGCGGGGAGGGTAATAGCGGGCCGCGTGTTTCTTGAGCAGTCCGCAGGTCGGGTTGCCCCTGTTCCGCCACGCCATTTGACCCGGCCCTGTCCCAACAGTTCGCGCCGGCTGGTATCCCTGATTTGGGCGCAAAAAAGGGCGCGGCCAGCTATCTTGCACCGCTGGAATTCCAGGTGGCTCGAAAAGACCATTCACTATTACCCCATGTCGCCCTGGCAAAGGCCCTGCGGAAAAGGAACCCAATCCACAGACCCCACATTTGGGGGGTTCTCATCAGCCGCACGACCCCCAATACTAAGCCGCTGATGAATAGAGACCAATCAAAAGGAATCCCTACGAGGCCGTATCGGCCCTCGGCAGGCGCATGTTGTCCGCTTGCAGAGAGGACTGCGTCCGGCGGCTCAAGCGCCAGCAATTTGGCGCCGGATCGAAGAACCGGACGCGCCGCGCCAGGAATTCGAATGCGGATTGCTTCCCACGTTCGGGAGGGAGGCTTTGCCCTGTACGGAATCTTGTGGATTCCTTGTCGGGCGGCGTAAGGGAGGGAGAGAAACACTTTGAACCGACAAGAACGCTTCGACCGCATCCTTGCGTCGTTACATGACTCCGTCTTCGACGATTCCCTATGGCCTGAGACCTCGGCGCTGATCGATGACGCCTGCCGGGTAAAGGGCAATTCTCTGGCGTTCGCAGAGGGCTCTTCCCGGCATGACGCGCAATTTTATCTGGCAAGATTCTGCTACCGCGGGGAACGCCGCAAGGACATAGAACGTGAGTACTTTGAAGTCCACTATGCCCGGGACGAGCGCGCGCCGCGTCTCCTGCAGCTACCTGACGGCAAGATCGCACATATCCCGGACCTTTTCACGCAACAGGAAAGGAAAACTTCACCAACATACAATGAGTTCCTGGCCGTCTCAAAAGCCCGCAAGGGCCTGCATGTGCGGTTGGATGGGCCAGGCCGATCTCAGATTGTATTGACCTTTGCCGATTCAGTTGAGTCATGCGGCTGGCGAAACGATCAGTTGGATATGATCAAGGGTCTTGCGCCCCACTTGCGGCGCTATGTCATTCTGCGACAGGCGCTTGCAGACGCCGGGGGGTTGGCCACATCACTCGCCGGGCTGCTTAACAACACGAGCTGTGGCGTAATTCAGCTGGATCGAAATGGGCGGATTGTGGAAATCAACGACCTGGCCCGCAACATGCTGCGTGAAGGAGATGGACTATTGGACCGGGGCGGCTCTTTGAGCGCGCGCGCGCCGTTGGACAAGGCCGCGCTGAAAAAGGTGTTGGAAGCCGCGCTTCCGAATATGGGGGGGCAGGGGGTTGCCGGATCGGTCACTATAGGAAAATTGACCATGTCGCCACGGCTGGTGTTACACGTCACCCCCGTAGGCCCGCGGCAGACGGAAGCACGATCCCGCCAGGTCGCCGCTCTCGTCATGATCGTGGATCCCGTAAGAAAGGCGCACTTCGATCCGGCCCTGGTTTCGGAGGCATTGCTTCTCACACCGGCGGAGAGCGAAGTGGCGATATCGATGGCTAACGGCAATTCAGTCCAGGACATGGCGGCGGCGAGCGGTCGCAAGGAAAGCACCATACGGTGGCATGTGAAACAGATTTTCTTGAAGCAGGGAATATCCCGGCAGCCGGAACTGGTCGTGCGCGTGCAGTCTCTTGCCGGTCTCCGCTATGAAAGCGACGTCCATACACACTAGCGCTGGCGCCAACGGTCTTTGTTGCAACTCAGCGATTCAGGGGCTGTTGGCAACAAATAGAACTGTCCGGTTTTGGAACAAATGAACGGTCCGGTTGTCGTATAGCCATTCAGGGCCTTGCCTTCGGCCTCCGGATTGATTAAATTCCAATCGTCCTTCAGGAAGGAGGGTTGAAGGGAAGCACCAAAGAGGCGACTTGCTGCAAGCAACGGCGCATCGATGGGTCTCCGTTCATGGCCGCGGCCGGAGCGGGCGGATGAGCCCCTGGGGGAATTCGCCGACCGGCCGTATTGCGAACCTTTTGGACTAGGAACGTGAACAAAGTGGGTTGGGGTCCTATCCCGTGTCGGGGATCGGAGTTAGTCTTGGCGGCATCGGCGCCGCATTTGCGCGGTTGCGCAAATGGCTTGCGCGGTTCGGATCCGGATCGTCTGCAGCAAGTCTTCACTAGCGCCGCCCGGCGGATTCGACTTTCACGGTGGAACGGTCCGCGTAAGCGATAGATGAGTCGAGACGACTTGTTTCACCGTATTCTGGCTTCATTGCATGAGGCCACGCTCGACGACGCCCACTGGCCCGCGGCCGCCGATCTGATTGATGAGGCCTGCGGGTCCATGGGCAATATGCTCGTGTTCGGCGAGGGATGTTCCCAAAAGGACACCAGAATCCACTTTGCAAGGTTTTGGCTAGAAGGGGAACGGCGTAAAGATCTGGAACGCGACTATTTCAACTTCTACTACCCCCTCGACACACGCGTAGAGCGCCTGAAGCAACGGCCTGAAGGCAAAGTGTTCCACGTTGAGGACCTCTACACTAGTGAGGAAAAGAAGACCTCGGTGGTCTACAACGAAGCTCTGCCCCGCGCCAAGTCTCAAAAGAGCATTAACGTCCGAATGGCGGAGCCGTTCGGAGCAAGCATCTACTGGGCAATTGCCAACCCTGTCGGATCCGCAGCCTGGCGTCCCGGCCAACTCGATAGAGTCAAGCGGCTTATGCCTCATGTGCAACGGTTTGTTCGCCTGCGGCAGGCGCTCTTCGACGCCGATGCTCTGCGAGCATCCCTTAGCCAACTTCTGGAAATCGCAAGATGCGGCGTTGCCATGCTGGACGGCGCCGGCCGGATCGTGGAAACGAACGACCTCGCGCTTCACATCCTGCGGGAGGGCGACGGACTGTTCACCCAGCGCGGACACCTTCGGGCCCGGATGCGGGAGGACGATGCCAGTCTGCAAGTGCTTTTGGAAGGCGCGCTTCCGAAGTTGGGAGTTCAGAGCATGAGCGGTTCGGCGACCATCAGGCGCTTGACCGTTTCTTCGACGCTCGTACTGCATGCTATCCCCATAGGAGCGCGTCAGGACGATTTTCTGGGTGCGCGTGTCGCGGCGCTGTTGCTGATCGCCGATCCGGGAAGCGAGGCCGCCATCGACTCGTTTGTGGTGGCGGCGGCCTTGGGTCTCACGCAGGCTGAGGGCCGCGTGGCTGGACTGCTGGCTTCGGGCAACAGCATTCGGGAGGTGGCGAAGGCCATCAGCCGCGAGGAAAGCACGATCCGTTGGCATCTCAAGCACATTTTCCGCAAGCAGGGCATCTCCCGGCAGGCGGAATTAATCCGGCGCGTTCACTCGATTGCCGGTTTTCGCCGATCCAAACACTAGAGCTGTGACGCAAAACTAGACCTTCGTATCCCCCGGTGACGCCGCCGTTCTCTTAAGGCGTCACTAGAAACTCAATCAGCTGATCCCCCCAATTTTGGGGTTTTTCCCGTTCGTACAGCTCCCTAGATTGCTTCTCCCAACACGGATGCGGGCTCGGCGCCCACGCGAATAACGGTTCGCAACAGCGCCAGCCAGCTCTTGATCTTGCAGCCGAATCCTAATTCGAAGGAATTCGGCAAACGGGCAAGAACTCGCGGTTGAGACAGAGACGTCCGATTGCGCGCAGACACAGGCAAAAGGCGATCAAGGAGCCAGCAATGAGTATCAGCTGCCACTATGCGGAAAATCGGCAAGACACAACAACTAATTGGAGCCGTCCTACCCTCCGGGATAGGTGCGTTTTCAGACGGATCGCGTCAAGGCGCGCAATTGCCGTTCTGGCTTCGGCCTGGTTGGTTCCGGGCATTGTTGCGGTTCTCAACGGCAGCGCCTACGCCCAGGAAGCGGAGCTGGCCGCGATGGAAGCCGCGTTGGACTGGAGCTCGCAGCAGTACGGGGCGGATGCCGAGACCGAGTCCCAGGCACCCTTCGACCAACAAGAAGAGTTTGCCCCTGGCCTCAATGCGGTTGCCAACTTTGGCGACTTCTTGGGCAGCGTCTGGAACGCAGACTTGAGCGTCACCGGGAATATAGAGTATTTCCTGGACCAGATGCTCCAGGCGGCGGCCGCCAGCGGTCCGGCGGTGCAGAGTGCGAGCATTAGTTCGAATGCCGGCGCCGACCGAAACTACGTCACCGGAGACCTGATTGAAATCAGCGTGACCTTCGACCAGGCGGTAACGGTGAAGGGCGCGCCGCGCATGGCGCTGCTCATCGGCAACAACACCCGATACGCTGACTACTCTGAGGGCAGCAACACCACGACACTCACGTTCAGCTACGAGGTGGCGGCTACGGACCGTGACCAGGACGGCATCTCCATCGCAGCCGGCGGTCTGATGATTAACGGCGGCGCCATCCACAAGCAGGGCGATGCCGATACGGCCGCGGCGACGGCCAATCCTGAAGTTGCCGACGATAAGAGCCACAGAGTCAACGTCATCCCCTTCAGGGCCTCCTTCCAATCCATCCCTACCCGGCACGACGGGTCGGGCGATTTCAACGTCGACATCCTGTTTACGTCGGACCTCGGCGCTCTCCGCGACCTTGAACAGGCAGTGCAGCTTACCGGCGGCACGCTCGATAGCGCGGTGCGGCTGGATGGCCGTGACGATCTGTGGCGGCTCACCATAAGTCCTTCCGGAAACGCCGACGTGACGGTCCCCCTGTCCGTAACCACGGCCTGCAGCGCGGAATCGGACATTTGCGACAGTGGCGATGAGCCGCTTGCGGCCGGACTGGCCGCAAGCGTCAGGGGTCCCGACACGCCAGTCGCCACCGACGCGACTCTGGCCGCGCTGGCCTTGAGCGGTATCTCCATCAGCCCTGAATTCAACTCGGCCACGACTGCATACACCGCTACGGTAACCCGCGCCGCCGGCGCCACCACGGTGACCGCCAGCCCCGAATCCGGCTACGCCAGCGTAGTCATTACCCCGCGCGACAGCCATGCTACGGCCGAAGGCCACCAGGTGGATCTTCGCGTAGGCGACACCGTGATCACGTTGGAAGTGACCGCCGAAAACGGCGTCGCGACGAAGACCTACACGGTCACGGTCACCCGGGAGGACTGGATGGACGACAGCTTCCTGCAGGGGGGAGTGCTCGTCAAGAACCTGGATCAGTCGACCACGAGCACGCGCAACCTGGAAGTGGGTTTCAACGAATTCGCACAGGGATTCACGACGGGCGACCATGCCGGCGGGTATTCCTTGAGCGGCGTGCGGGTTCGCGCCTATCGTGGCGGCAGCAACAACGTGCGGGTCAGCCTTTGGACTGGCAATTCGAGCAGACCGCTGACCCACGTGATGGACTTCGTCAACCCCGGCAATCTCAACAGCTCGGGCACCAAGACCTTCACGGTCCCCACGCAAACCAAGCTGGACAGCCGAACCTTCTATTACGTCGTCCTGTCGTTCCGGGGCACTTCGGGCAATTTATACCTATCGGCGATAGACTCGGATGCCGAGGACAGCGACAGCCTGAGCGGCTGGAGCATCAGCAACGGACATAAATTTCGCCCGAAGACCAGCACGGGTTCCTGGCCGGGTAACGGCAATACGATGCTGATCGGCATCCAGGGCGCGCCGTTGCCGGTGGACATCCCCTATGTGAGCGGCATGGCATTGACCTCCATGGCGCCCGGCGGCGATTCCGTCTACAAGACCGGCGACGTGATCAAGGCCACGCTCACCTACAGTGATGCCGTGAACGTCGATACTTCCGGCGGCACGCCGGACCTGACTCTGATGGTCGGCGCCGATACCCGCGAAGCGGCTTACGATCCCAGCGAGAGCAGCGCCACCGAGCTGGTGTTTCGCTACACGGTGACGGCGGCGGACCACGATCAGGACGGCGTCTCAATCACCGGGGGTACGCTTGCGCTCAACGGCGCCGCAATCCACAAGCAGGGCGACGCCAACACGGCGGCGTTGCTGGACTATTCCGGCCTGACCGACGATCTCGAGCATCGAGTCAATCCTTCGCCCTCGATCGTTGCCGGTGGGGTAGCGGTGATCGGCAAGCCTCGGGCGGCGGCGGACACCTACGGCGCAGGCGAGAAAATTCGCGTTGCGGTGACCTTCGACGAGCCGGTCGAAGTGGTGGGCAACCCGCACTTCGAGTTCAGCATGGGCAGTGTGGACGTAGCGGCTCTGCTGGAGCTAGGCTCGGGAACGGCGACTCTGGTTTTCGCCTACCCGGTCCTGGCGGGTGATACGGACAGTAACGGTATCTGGATTGGCGATCACACGCGAACGCTAAAGCTGGATGCCGGCGAGCGCATCCGCAGCCTTGGCGCCCTCCGCGACGCCGTGCTCGAACACGCGCGCCTCGGTCGGCTGATCGGCCACAAGGTAAACGGAAGGAATTCCGCGCCCTCGGGTCTGCCGGTCATCGACGGCACGCCGGAAGAGGACCTGCCGCTGACGGTAAGCACCAGCGGCATCGGCGACACCGACGGCCTGATCACCCCGGGCTATACCTATCAGTGGATCCGGGTCAACGCCGGGGTCGAGACGGAGATTGACGGCGCCATCGCCACCACCTACACCCCCCAAGAAGCCGACGTAGGCCTGCAACTGAAGGTGCGCGTCACCTTCCGCGACGATGACGGCAATACCCATACCCTGGTCAGCAACCCCGTGACCATTCTGGGCGCCAATGTCGCGCCGGTGTTCACCAGCGCCGATCAATTCGAGGCGGCCGAGAACCAGACGGCGGCCGGGACCGTCGCCGCAACCGACGCCGACAGCCAGGACACGGTGCGCTACGCCATCACCGGCGGCGCCGACCGCGACCGGTTCGAGATCGGCGCCACCAGCGGCGCGCTGCGCTTTAGCACCGCGCCGGACTACGAACAGCCGGCCGACGTGGCCAGCACCGACCCGGTCAACGACCCGGGCAATAACCAGTACCTGGTCGAGGTGACCGCCACCAGCGGCGCCGGAGAACGGGCCGAGACGATCACCCAAACCATCACCATCACCGTTACCGACGCGGCCAACCGCGTCACCGCAACGTTGCGGGATCTGCAAACCAGCGATCGCTTCGGCCTGTCCGACACGCAGGCGTCGGTCCGCCCGTTCCGGGTGTATCTGGCGTTCAGCGAACCGGTCGCCGGGATCCGCCCCGAGGAACTGGTGACCGTCAACGCCAACGCCACACTAGTGGAGTTCAACTGCGAGGGCCGCGGCGCGCATGTCCTGTGCGTCACCATGGAGATCGACGGCGACCACGGCGAGCAGCTGAGCCTGAGCGTTCCGGCCGACGTGGCCGACGGCGGCAACCAGGCGGCCGATAACATCTACACCGCCGAGATCCTCCGCAACCCCCTGACCGTAGACCTCACCAGCTCCGCCAGCGCGCCGGTCCACGAACCGTTCGACCTGCGCCTGGAGTTCAACCAGGAAGTGCTCCTGCGCGGCCTCGGCGGCGATGTGCAGATCTACGACACCGGGGACTATCTGCACACCGACGACCTGGTGTTGACCAACGCCACCCTGGCCACCCTGAACGAGCGTGGCCATCTGCTGGACTATTCCGTGGAGTCAGGCCGCTCCAGGGGCCGGGTCCGGATCCTCCCGCGGGCGCTGTTCAAGGGCGCCTTGAGCGTGCAAATGCTGGCCAACACCGTGCGCACCCGCCAGGGCGACGGCAACGCACCCGCCAGCTACCAGATCGAGGTCGATACCTACACCGGCTCCACCCTCAGCGGCCTGACGCTCAGCGGCGCCACCCTGGCGCCGGCGTTCGACGCCGCAACCCGCAACTACAACGCCAAAGTGGCCGATGGCGTGAACACCACCACCGTAACCGCCACCGCAGCCGTGAGCGGCGCCAGCGTGCAGATCCTGCCGGCCGACGCCAACGACGGCGTCAGCGGCCATCAGGTCGCCATCGACGCCAACAACGGCGCCACCATCACCGTGACGGTCACCGACCCCCGCAACAGTGACTGGCAGCAGACCTACAGCGTGCAGGTGTCCGCCGGCGCCACGCCAACCGGCCTGCCGGTCATCGACGGGGCGCCGCAACTGAACCAGCCGCTGACGGTCAACACCAGCGGCATCGGCGACACCGACGGCCTGACCACCCCGGGCTATACCTATCAGTGGATCCGGGTCAACGCCGGGGTCGATACGGACATCGAGCGCGCCACCGCCACCACCTACACCCCGCAAGAAGCCGACGTGGGCCTGCAACTGAGGGTGCGCGTCACCTTCCGCGACGATGACGGCAATACCCACGCCCTGGTCAGCAACCCCACCGCCAACGTAACCCGTAACGCGGCGCCGGTGTTCACCAGCGCCGATCAACTCGAGTCGGCCGAGAACCAGACGGCGGCCGGGACCGTCGCCGCAACCGACGCCGACAGCCAGGACACGGTGCGCTACGCCGTCACCGGCGGCGCCGACCGCGACCGGTTCGATATCGGCGCCACCAGCGGCGCGCTGCGCTTTAGCACCGCGCCGGACTACGAACAGCCGGCCGACGTGGCCAGCACCGACCCGGTCAACGACCCGGGCAATAACCAGTACCTGGTCGAGGTGACCGCCACCGGCGGCGCCGGAGAACGGGCCACCACCGCCACCCAAATCATCACCGTGACGGTCACCAACGTGACCGAGCAGACCACCCTGGAGATCGCCGCTGTGGCGGACCCGTCGGTGGAGGAAGACACGGCGTTCGAACGAACGCTCACACTCAACGGCGCGCCGGTCGGCGAGGTCCGGTGGACGATCGCCGGACCCGACCGCGGCCAGTTCACGCTCGGCGCCACCACCGGCATCCTGACGATGGCCGCTCAAAATTACGAGAACCCGCAGGATAACGATGGCGACAATGACTACCAGGTGACCGTGACCGCCATCGACGGCGACGGCAACCAGGCGACCCAAACCATCACCATCACCGTTACCGACGCGGCCAACCGCGTCACCGCAACGTTGCGGGATCTGCAAACCAGCGATCGCTTCGGCCTGTCCGACACGCAGGCGTCGGTCCGCCCGTTCCGGGTGTATCTGGCGTTCAGCGAACCGGTCGCCGGGATCCGCCCCGAGGAACTGGTGACCGTCAACGCCAACGCCACACTAGTGGAGTTCAACTGCGAGGGCCGCGGCGCGCATGTCCTGTGCGTCACCATGGAGATCGACGGCGACCACGGCGAGCAGCTGAGCCTGAGCGTTCCGGCCGACGTGGCCGACGGCGGCAACCAGGCGGCCGATAACATCTACACCGCCGAGATCCTCCGCAACCCCCTGACCGTAGACCTCACCAGCTCCGCCAGCGCGCCGGTCCACGAACCGTTCGACCTGCGCCTGGAGTTCAACCAGGAAGTGCTCCTGCGCGGCCTCGGCGGCGATGTGCAGATCTACGACACCGGGGACTATCTGCACACCGACGACCTGGTGTTGACCAACGCCACCCTGGCCACCCTGAACGAGCGTGGCCATCTGCTGGACTATTCCGTGGAGTCAGGCCGCTCCAGGGGCCGGGTCCGGATCCTCCCGCGGGCGCTGTTCAAGGGCGCCTTGAGCGTGCAAATGCTGGCCAACACCGTGCGCACCCGCCAGGGCGACGGCAACGCACCCGCCAGCTACCAGATCGAGGTCGATACCTACACCGGCTCCACCCTCAGCGGCCTGACGCTCAGCGGCGCCACCCTGGCGCCGGCGTTCGACGCCGCAACCCGCAACTACAACGCCAAAGTGGCCGATGGCGTGAACACCACCACCGTAACCGCCACCGCAGCCGTGAGCGGCGCCAGCGTGCAGATCCTGCCGGCCGACGCCAACGACGGCGTCAGCGGCCATCAGGTCGCCATCGACGCCAACAACGGCGCCACCATCACCGTGACGGTCACCGACCCCCGCAACAGTGACTGGCAGCAGACCTACAGCGTGCAGGTGTCCGCCGGCGCCACGCCAACCGGCCTGCCGGTCATCGACGGGGCGCCGCAACTGAACCAGCCGCTGACGGTCAACACCAGCGGCATCGGCGACACCGACGGCCTGACCACCCCGGGCTATACCTATCAGTGGATCCGGGTCAACGCCGGGGTCGATACGGACATCGAGCGCGCCACCGCCACCACCTACACCCCGCAAGAAGCCGACGTGGGCCTGCAACTGAGGGTGCGCGTCACCTTCCGCGACGATGACGGCAATACCCACGCCCTGGTCAGCAACCCCACCGCCAACGTAACCCGTAACGCGGCGCCGGTGTTCACCAGCGCCGATCAACTCGAGTCGGCCGAGAACCAGACGGCGGCCGGGACCGTCGCCGCAACCGACGCCGACAGCCAGGACACGGTGCGCTACGCCGTCACCGGCGGCGCCGACCGCGACCGGTTCGATATCGGCGCCACCAGCGGCGCGCTGCGCTTTAGCACCGCGCCGGACTACGAACAGCCGGCCGACGTGGCCAGCACCGACCCGGTCAACGACCCGGGCAATAACCAGTACCTGGTCGAGGTGACCGCCACCGGCGGCGCCGGAGAACGGGCCACCACCGCCACCCAAATCATCACCGTGACGGTCACCAACGTGACCGAGCAGACCACCCTGGAGATCGCCGCTGTGGCGGACCCGTCGGTGGAGGAAGACACGGCGTTCGAACGAACGCTCACACTCAACGGCGCGCCGGTCGGCGAGGTCCGGTGGACGATCGCCGGACCCGACCGCGGCCAGTTCACGCTCGGCGCCACCACCGGCATCCTGACGATGGCCGCTCAAAATTACGAGAACCCGCAGGATAACGATGGCGACAATGACTACCAGGTGACCGTGACCGCCATCGACGGCGACGGCAACCAGGCGACCCAAACCATCACCATCACCGTTACCGACGCGGCCAACCGCGTCACCGCAACGTTGCGGGATCTGCAAACCAGCGATCGCTTCGGCCTGTCCGACACGCAGGCGTCGGTCCGCCCGTTCCGGGTGTATCTGGCGTTCAGCGAACCGGTCGCCGGGATCCGCCCCGAGGAACTGGTGACCGTCAACGCCAACGCCACACTAGTGGAGTTCAACTGCGAGGGCCGCGGCGCGCATGTCCTGTGCGTCACCATGGAGATCGACGGCGACCACGGCGAGCAGCTGAGCCTGAGCGTTCCGGCCGACGTGGCCGACGGCGGCAACCAGGCGGCCGATAACATCTACACCGCCGAGATCCTCCGCAACCCCCTGACCGTAGACCTCACCAGCTCCGCCAGCGCGCCGGTCCACGAACCGTTCGACCTGCGCCTGGAGTTCAACCAGGAAGTGCTCCTGCGCGGCCTCGGCGGCGATGTGCAGATCTACGACACCGGGGACTATCTGCACACCGACGACCTGGTGTTGACCAACGCCACCCTGGCCACCCTGAACGAGCGTGGCCATCTGCTGGACTATTCCGTGGAGTCAGGCCGCTCCAGGGGCCGGGTCCGGATCCTCCCGCGGGCGCTGTTCAAGGGCGCCTTGAGCGTGCAAATGCTGGCCAACACCGTGCGCACCCGCCAGGGCGACGGCAACGCACCCGCCAGCTACCAGATCGAGGTCGATACCTACACCGGCTCCACCCTCAGCGGCCTGACGCTCAGCGGCGCCACCCTGGCGCCGGCGTTCGACGCCGCAACCCGCAACTACAACGCCAAAGTGGCCGATGGCGTGAACACCACCACCGTGACCGCCACCGCAGCCGTGAGCGGCGCCAGCGTGCAGATCCTGCCGGCCGACGCCAACGACGGCGTCAGCGGCCATCAGGTCGCCATCGACGCCAACAACGGCGCCACCATCACCGTGACGGTCACCGACCCCCGCAACAGTGACTGGCAGCAGACCTACAGCGTGCAGGTGTCCGCCGGCGCCACGCCAACCGGCCTGCCGGTCATCGACGGGGCGCCGCAACTGAACCAGCCGCTGACGGTCAACACCAGCGGCATCGGCGACACCGACGGCCTGATCACCCCGGGCTATACCTATCAGTGGATCCGGGTCAACGCCGGGGTCGATACGGACATCGAGCGCGCCACCGCCACCACCTACACCCCGCAAGAAGCCGACGTGGGCCTGCAACTGAAGGTGCGCGTCACCTTCCGCGACGATGACGGCAATACCCATACCCTGGTCAGCAACCCCACCGCCAACGTAACCCGTAACGCGGCCCCGGTGGTGGCCAACGCCCTGGACAACCAGACCGCCACGGCGGGCCGGCCGTTCACCTACGTGATCCCGGAAGATGCGTTTAGCGACAGCGACAGCGATCCCTTGCGCTACAGCGCCACCCAAGACGACGGCAGCGCCCTGCCCGCGTGGCTGACGTTCAGCCCCGCCAGCCGCACCTTCGAAGGCACCCCCGGATCGGGCGACGCCGGCAACCTGACCCTCAAGGTCACCGCCAAGGACCGCGCCGACTCCACCGCCCTGTCGGTGGCGGATACGTTCACGCTCGCGGTGGGCGCCAACGCGGCGCCGAGCGCCGCGGACAACGCCGTAACGGTGGACGAGGACGACTCGCACACCTTCCAGGCCGGCGAGTTCAACTTCGCCGACCGCGACACCGGCGATACGCTGGCCAGCGTGCGCATCGTGACCCTGCCGGGCGCCGGCAAGGGCGCGCTGACGCTCGACGGCGCCAACGTGACCGCCAACCAGGTAGTGACGAAGGCCAACATCGACGCCGGCAAGCTCACCTACACCCCGCCAGCGGATGCCAACGGCAACCCCTACGCCACCTTCACCTTCAAGGTCAGCGACGGCGTGGCCGAGAGCAACTCGGCCTACACCCTGACGGTCAACGTCACGGCCGTCAACGACGCCCCGGTGGTGGCCAACGCCCTGGACAACCAGACCGCCACGGCGGGCCGGCCGTTCACCTACGTGATCCCGGAAGATGCGTTTAGCGACAGCGACAGCGATCCCTTGCGCTACAGCGCCACCCAAGACGACGGCAGCGCCCTGCCCGCGTGGCTGACGTTCAGCCCCGCCAGCCGCACCTTCGAAGGCACCCCCGGATCGGGCGACGCCGGCAACCTGACCCTCAAGGTCACCGCCAAGGACCGCGCCGACTCCACCGCCCTGTCGGTGGCGGATACGTTCACGCTCGCGGTGGGCGCCAACGCGGCGCCGAGCGCCGCGGACAACGCCGTAACGGTGGACGAGGACGACTCGCACACCTTCCAGGCCGGCGAGTTCAACTTCGCCGACCGCGACACCGGCGATACGCTGGCCAGCGTGCGCATCGTGACCCTGCCGGGCGCCGGCAAGGGCGCGCTGACGCTCGACGGCGCCAACGTGACCGCCAACCAGGTAGTGACGAAGGCCAACATCGACGCCGGCAAGCTCACCTACACCCCGCCAGCGGATGCCAACGGCAACCCCTACGCCACCTTCACCTTCAAGGTCAGCGACGGCGTGGCCGAGAGCAACTCGGCCTACACCCTGACGGTCAACGTCACGGCCGTCAACGACGCCCCGGTGGTGGCCAACGCCCTGGACAACCAGACCGCCACGGCGGGCCGGCCGTTCACCTACGTGATCCCGGAAGATGCGTTTAGCGACAGCGACAGCGATCCCTTGCGCTACAGCGCCACCCAAGACGACGGCAGCGCCCTGCCCGCGTGGCTGACGTTCAGCCCCGCCAGCCGCACCTTCGAAGGCACCCCCGGATCGGGCGACGCCGGCAACCTGACCCTCAAGGTCACCGCCAAGGACCGCGCCGACTCCACCGCCCTGTCGGTGGCGGATACGTTCACGCTCGCGGTGGGCGCCAACGCGGCGCCGAGCGCCGCGGACAACGCCGTAACGGTGGACGAGGACGACTCGCACACCTTCCAGGCCGGCGAGTTCAACTTCGCCGACCGCGACACCGGCGATACGCTGGCCAGCGTGCGCATCGTGACCCTGCCGGGCGCCGGCAAGGGCGCGCTGACGCTCGACGGCGCCAACGTGACCGCCAACCAGGTAGTGACGAAGGCCAACATCGACGCCGGCAAGCTCACCTACACCCCGCCAGCGGATGCCAACGGCAACCCCTACGCCACCTTCACCTTCAAGGTCAGCGACGGCGTGGCCGAGAGCAACTCGGCCTACACCCTGACGGTCAACGTCACGGCCGTCAACGACGCCCCGGTGGTGGCCAACGCCCTGGACAACCAGACCGCCACGGCGGGCCGGCCGTTCACCTACGTGATCCCGGAAGATGCGTTTAGCGACAGCGACAGCGATCCCTTGCGCTACAGCGCCACCCAAGACGACGGCAGCGCCCTGCCCGCGTGGCTGACGTTCAGCCCCGCCAGCCGCACCTTCGAAGGCACCCCCGGATCGGGCGACGCCGGCAACCTGACCCTCAAGGTCACCGCCAAGGACCGCGCCGACTCCACCGCCCTGTCGGTGGCGGATACGTTCACGCTCGCGGTGGGCGCCAACGCGGCGCCGAGCGCCGCGGACAACGCCGTAACGGTGGACGAGGACGACTCGCACACCTTCCAGGCCGGCGAGTTCAACTTCGCCGACCGCGACACCGGCGATACGCTGGCCAGCGTGCGCATCGTGACCCTGCCGGGCGCCGGCAAGGGCGCGCTGACGCTCGACGGCGCCAACGTGACCGCCAACCAGGTAGTGACGAAGGCCAACATCGACGCCGGCAAGCTCACCTACACCCCGCCAGCGGATGCCAACGGCAACCCCTACGCCACCTTCACCTTCAAGGTCAGCGACGGCGTGGCCGAGAGCAACTCGGCCTACACCCTGACGGTCAACGTCACGGCCGTCAACGACGCCCCGGTGGTGGCCAACGCCCTGGACAACCAGACCGCCACGGCGGGCCGGCCGTTCACCTACGTGATCCCGGAAGATGCGTTTAGCGACAGCGACAGCGATCCCTTGCGCTACAGCGCCACCCAAGACGACGGCAGCGCCCTGCCCGCGTGGCTGACGTTCAGCCCCGCCAGCCGCACCTTCGAAGGCACCCCCGGATCGGGCGACGCCGGCAACCTGACCCTCAAGGTCACCGCCAAGGACCGCGCCGACTCCACCGCCCTGTCGGTGGCGGATACGTTCACGCTCGCGGTGGGCGCCAACGCGGCGCCGAGCGCCGCGGACAACGCCGTAACGGTGGACGAGGACGACTCGCACACCTTCCAGGCCGGCGAGTTCAACTTCGCCGACCGCGACACCGGCGATACGCTGGCCAGCGTGCGCATCGTGACCCTGCCGGGCGCCGGCAAGGGCGCGCTGACGCTCGACGGCGCCAACGTGACCGCCAACCAGGTAGTGACGAAGGCCAACATCGACGCCGGCAAGCTCACCTACACCCCGCCAGCGGATGCCAACGGCAACCCCTACGCCACCTTCACCTTCAAGGTCAGCGACGGCGTGGCCGAGAGCAACTCGGCCTACACCCTGACGGTCAACGTCACGGCCGTCAACGACGCCCCGGTGGTGGCCAACGCCCTGGACAACCAGACCGCCACGGCGGGCCGGCCGTTCACCTACGTGATCCCGGAAGATGCGTTTAGCGACAGCGACAGCGATCCCTTGCGCTACAGCGCCACCCAAGACGACGGCAGCGCCCTGCCCGCGTGGCTGACGTTCAGCCCCGCCAGCCGCACCTTCGAAGGCACCCCCGGATCGGGCGACGCCGGCAACCTGACCCTCAAGGTCACCGCCAAGGACCGCAACGGCGCCTCGGCCCTGTCGGTGGCGGATACGTTCGAGCTGAACGTGGTGGACAATGTGCAGGCCAACACCGCCCCGACCGGCGCCGACGGCACGGTGAGCACCGCCGAAGATAGCGCCTACACCTTCCAGGCCGGCGACTTCCGCTTCGCCGACACCGATCCCGGCGACACGCTGTCCAGCGTGCGGGTGGTGACCCTGCCCGCAAGCGGCGCCCTGGCGCTCAACGGCGCCGCCGTGACCGCCAACGACGTGGTCCCGGCGGCCCAGCTTGGCGGACTGGTGTTCACACCGGCCGCCAACACCAACGGCAACGCCTACGCCACCTTCACCTTCAAGGTCAGCGACGGCGTGACCGAGAGCAACTCGGCCACCACCCTGACGGTCAACGTCACGGCCGTCAACGACGCCCCGGTGGTGGCCAACGCCCTGGCCGATCAGTCGGCCCGGGTCAGCGATCGGTTCCGTTACGTGGTGCCCGCCGATGCGTTCGCCGACATCGACGGCGATACATTGCGCTACAGCGCCACCCAAGGCGACGGCGGCGCCCTGCCGTCGTGGCTGACGTTCAGCCCCTCGACCCGCACCTTCGAAGGCACCCCGGGTTCCAGCGACGCCGGCGCCCTGACCGTCAAGGTCACCGCCAAGGACCGCAACGGCGCCTCGGCCCTGTCGGTGGCGGATACGTTCGAGCTGAACGTGACTGACCAGGAAACGGCGGGAGCAGGTATCTGCAGTCGCACGCCGCAGGTCCGGGATCGAATATTGACGTTATTGATCAATGTGCATGGTCACTCCGGCGATTGTGCCACCGTAACGTCGGCGGACCTCGCCAAGATCACCGACATGGATCTTGCCTCGAACAACATCACGGCGCTGAAGTCCGACGACTTCGCGGGCTTGACCTCGCTGCTCGACATCCACCTGGGCAACAACCGGCTCGAGGAGTTGCCACCCGGTGTGTTCGACGGACTGACCAAGGTGGAAATCATCTGGCTCCACGAAAACGGCTTGAAGAGGTTGCCGCCGAACGTGTTCGCCGATCTGACGTCGTTGCGGCAATTGGACCTCGCCCAGAACCGGCTGCAGGCCATCCCGCTTGACGAGTTGGAACGGCTTCCGGCACTCCGCAGGCTGTCGATCTACGAAAATCCGGGTACGTCGGAATTCACCCTGCAGTTGATGCCGTCCACCCTGTCCGTGCTTCCGGGAGGCCAGTCGGCCTACCGCGTACGTCTCACGCAGTGGTCCAACAACGGCGTGAGGGTCGAAGTCGCCTCCAACCAGCCGTCGTTGACCGTGGAACCGCGAGTCCTGACGTTCAACAGGGACGACTGGTTCCGCTCGCAGGAAGTGACGGTGTCGGCGGACGCGTCGGCAAGCGGTACCGCGACGCTGAGCCATGCGTACGCCGGTAGTGACTATCCCAATACGGCCCCCCCGCCCGGGGTCACGGTCCAGGTGACGGAGCCCCGCCGGCAGTTATCGGTATCCGATCCCCGGGTGACCGAGGGGCCGGGGGCGTCGCTGGAGTTCGTGGTGACGCTCACCCCGGCAGCGTCAAGCACGGTGACGGTCGACTACGTCACGGCGGACGGTTCCGCGGCGGCGGACAGCGATTACACGGCGGCGGATGGGACATTGACCTTTGCGCCTCGCGAGACCACGAAGACAATCACGGTGGCGGTACTGGACGACGCGCACGACGAGGGCGAGGAGACGCTGACGCTAACGTTGAGCAACCCCGTCGGGGCGTCTGTACTCGACCCCGTGGCGACCGGCACGATCGAGAACACCGACCCGATGCCGCAAGCGTGGCTGACGCGGTTCGGCCGTGTGGCGGCTGCGCAGGCGGTGGAGGCGGTGACCGGTAGGCTGGCGGAAGCCGACAGCGAATCGAACTGGAACCTGGGTAGTCTGCAGCAGTTATGGCCAACGGCCAATCAGGACACGGCTTTGGCGCTGCAACCGACGCTCACTGCGGCGCACGTCGGCGCGCCCTGGCGAGCAATGCACACCACGACCGGTCCCTCCACCGGCCTCAATTCGCTCTCGCCCATGAATTCGTCAGCGGATACGGGATTGATGAATCACGGATCTGCACAGGCGAACTCAAATGGCCAGGGCCTATTCGACCTACGGTCGTTGCTGTCAAGCACGTCCTTCTTATGGAAGCCGGCGGGCGCGACCGGCGACTCGGGAATTGCGGATTGGACCGCCTGGGGTCGCGGAGCGTCGACCAGGTTCCAAGGTCAGGACGCGGACGTTTCCGTGGGCGGGACAGTTCTTACGGGCACGACCGGCTGGGACTACGAGCGAGGCAGGTGGTTAGTCGGTGTGGCGCTTTCGCACGCCGATGGCGAAGGTGCATACCAGTCCCTGGACCAGACGATATCAGGTGATATCGAAAGCACGCTGACCAGCTTGCATCCCTACTTGCGAGCCGCCATCAACTCACGCCTTGAGGCGTGGGGCATGCTCGGATACGGGCGCGGTGGCTTGAAGCTGAACGCTGCCGAGTCGATGTTCGATGCGGAAACCGGCATTGAAAGCCGCATGGCAGCCTTGGGATTGGAAGGCGACCTTTGGGTGGCGAAGCGATTCCGGCTGAGCGCGAAGTCCGACGCGATGTGGTCGCACACGGCCTCCTCGGCTACCGTAGGCCTGGTATCGTCGCACGGAGCGGCGAGCCGGCTGCGTGTGCTGGTGGAAGGATCCGCAGCTTTTGACTTCAGTGGCGGGCGCAGGCTTACTCCGGTAGTGGAAATAGGTCTCCGCCAGGACGGCGGCGACGCGGAAACGGGTCTGGGAGTGGAGATCGGCTTGGGACTGGCCTACGCTGACCCCGCGAGTGGTCTCGCAATCGAAGCACGCGCACGCGGACTACTGGCCCATGAAGACAAGCGCTACCGGGAATGGGGCGCTTCGGGGTCCATTCGCTATGCGCCGAATCCGGCCGGCCGCGGCTTGCAAGTAGCGGTCACGGCGTCTCTGGGTGCGGTAGCCAGTAAAGTGAGAGGCATGTGGTCAATCGAGCACGTTGCCGGTCTGGCCAGCGAGGCTCATGACCCGCACGAAACCCGGATGTCCATGAAGTTCGGATACGGAATCTATGCGCCACGGTGGCGCACTATGTTTCTTCCGTTTGTTGAGATGGACGCTTCCGGCGGCGCGGGTCGCCGCCAAAGCTGGGGCCTGGCGCTGCAGCGGGACTCCGAGGGAGCGAGCGCGGAATTGGTCTTCAGTCGCGCGGAGCGTCCTAACGCCGAATCGGATAGGGGCGGCGAACTGCGCTTCAGGTTGCCGTTCGGCAGCCGCCAGGCAAGGTAATCGCCCGGCCCCGCAAGACTACGCGGCAGATGGCCGCCGCCGTTCTCGGCGGCGGCCATCTGCTTTTCCGGCTCGCGGCGCCATCTAATCTGATTGCAGGCTGGCCGTTTCGCAAACGGCGCGGCACAGGCAGCGCAGATCTTCGGGCTTCATGACGTACGCCGGCATCAGATAGATCAGTTTGCCGAACGGACGCGCCCATACGCCTCGCTCGATCAGCCGCCGCTGTGTCTGGATTACGTCTACCGGTTTGCGCATCTCCACGACGCCTATTGCGCCCAGCACACGCACATCGGCCACTTGCGGCAGCTCCCGGCATGGCGCGAGGCCCCGGCGGAATTCCTGCTGGACCCGCGCCACCCGCTTCCGCCATGGAGTATCCAGCAGCAGCTGAATGCTAGCCCCCGCGATGGCGCAGGCGAGCGGATTGCCCATGAAGGTCGGACCGTGCATCAGCACACCCGCAGCGCCCTGCGCCGATGAAATCGTCTCGGCGACACGCGGCCGGGCCAGCGTTGCCGCCAAACTCATATAGCCGCCGGTAAGCGCTTTGCCCACGCACAGGATGTCGGGCGTCACGGCAGCGTGGTCGCAGGCGAACATCTCGCCACTGCGGCCGAAACCCGTGGCGATCTCATCGGCGATCAGCAGCAAACCATGACGGTCGCAGAGTTCGCGCACACCCTTGAGGTACTCCGGATGATAGAACCGCATTCCGCCCGCTCCCTGGACGATCGGCTCCAGTATCACTGCTGCGATTTCCGCCTCGTGCGCGACAGCGAGCGCCTGCAGAGTCTTGAGGTCGGAAGGCTCCCATGGCTGGTCGAACGTGACGCTCGGCGCGTCGGCGAACAGTTGCTCCCCCACAGCGCCGGAGAACAAGTGGTGCATGCCGGTTGTCGGATCGCAAACCGACATGGCCTTGAAGGTGTCGCCGTGATAGCCCCGCCGGACCGTAAGCAGGCGGGTCTTGCCTTCGATTCCACGGGCACGCCAGTATTGCAGGGCCATCTTGATTGCCACTTCCACCGCCACCGAGCCGGAATCGGAAAAGAAGACCCGGTCCAGGTCGCCCGGAGCCATTTCCGCCAGGCTTTGCGCCAGACGAATTGCCGGCGCATGCGTCAGTCCGCCGAACATGACGTGCGGCATGCGCGACAGCTGCTCGCGCGCGGCGCGATTCAGCACCGGGTGGTTATAGCCGTGGATTGCCGACCACCACGACGACATGCCGTCGATCAGTTCACGGCCGTCTTCAAGTATGAGGCGCACGCCCCGCGCCGAGGCGACCGGATAGGCGGGAGCGGCATTCCGCATGGATTCATACGGATGCCAGATATTAAGCCGATCAAATTCCAGGTCGGCCGCGGACAGGCGCTCCTTCACTGGTTCCGTCTCGCCGCGGATGCCGTAGTAAAGCGGTACAACGTTGCAATTCGCCGGGCGGGCGTCCTAAGCGCCCCCGCCAACTGCTACATGAGGCTACTGGCCTGCGGGCGAAACCGAAGAGTTGAGTTTTTCCACGCCAAGGCGCGCCAGCGTGGCCACGATGTCTTCGGCAGCGGTGCGGGCGTTAACTTTGCGGTCCACGGCAAGGATCGAGCCATCGGTACCAATATAGAAAGTCTCGCGTCTCGGCACGCCATAACTGCCGATCACCTGGTAGGCGCCGGCGACTTCCCTGGTCTCATCGGACAGGATCGGAAAATCCGCGCTATGTTCACCGGCGAACGCCGTATTGTCCGCAATCGGATCCACGCTGGCCATGAAATAGTTGACCTTGAATTCACGAATCTTGTCGCCATTCTCGGCCAGGGACTTGCATTCGATTGTGCATCCGGGAGTGAAAGCCTTGGGAAACCAGGCGAGCACCACCGGACCTTCCTGCAGGAGGTCCGAGAGCGAGTAGGTATTGCCATCGGAACCGGGCAGCGTCCAATCCGGGGCCTGGGTTCCTTCCTCCAGCGATTGGGTCCGCGCCTCGTCGGCCAGTATCGCTCCGGAAAGAACAAGTGTTGCAACGGCAAGGAAATTCTTCATAGGTAGTACCGGTAATGGCTGGGAGGGGGGCGAGATTATATCTGCTCGCTATGGCCGGCAGGCCCACGAATCTCAGGTTCCATACTCGCCCATGGCCTCGTCGACGGCGCTCATGAGCAGGTCGATTTCGGCGTTCGTGTTGTAGGCGTGCAGACATACCCGAATACACTCCTCGCCTTCGGAGACGGTGGGCGAGCGGATCGGCAATGCGCGCAGGCCCCGCCGGCGAAGCCTCTCGCCTACCCGGGCAACGCGCGCGGCGCCGGGTACCCGCAAACATTGAATCCAGGACTCGCTGCGCAACCAGGGCCAGGGCGATCCCTTCACGCTCTGCCGAAAGTAGTCCACGTTGCGGCGCAACTGCCCGCGCTCCGCATCCAGGTCCCCAAGCAGTTGATACGCAGCGAGCACACTCTGCGACCAAAGCGGCGATACCCCGGTCGAGAACACAAAAGAACGGGCGAAATTCACCAGGTAATCGCGCAGGTCCCGGGAGCACAGCACGGCGCCGCCCTGCAGTCCCAGCGCCTTGCCGAATGTCACCACCCGCGCCAGCACGCTGTCTTCCAGCCCCGCGGCCACTACGCCACCGCGCCCGCCGGGTCCCAGCACGCCGTTGGCATGCGCCTCATCCACGACGACACCTGCGTCATGTTTCGCGGCCAGTGCCGCGACCTCATCGAGCGGGGCATAGTCGCCCTCCATGGAATACAGGGTCTCGACCACGATCGCGGCGGTCTCGCCCTCATCCAATTCCTCAAGTTTGGACTTCAGGTCACGCATGTCGTTGTGTGAAAAAATCTTCCGCCTGGCGCCGCTAAGGCGTCCGCCGTCAATGGCGCTGGCGTGCAGCAGGCGATCACACAACAGCGTTCCCACCACCCCGCCCAGGCTCGCCAGCAGTCCCAGGTTGGCGGCAAAGCCGCTGGAAAAAACCAGCGCCGCCTCGGACCCGTAGAACTCGGCCAGTTGCCGTTCCAGCGCCTCGGCTTCAGCATGATTCCCGGATATCAGCCGTGAACCGGTGGCGCCGAGAGGCACGCCCCTCTGATCAGCAAGCGTGGCGATTCTGCGGCGCAGACGCTCGTCCCGCGCAAGACCCAGGTAGTCGTTGGAACAGAAATCGACGCCCCCAGGCGGGGTTTCCAGGCTTCGCAACAAGCCGGCCTGCTCGCGCTCCTTGAGCGCCTGTCGTACGGCGCGCAGGATCGCCGCGCTCATGCAGGCACGTTAAATTCCTGCTGCCGGTAGGGTTCTCTGGGGATCAGGCCCAACAACTCAAGCAGTCCTTCGTCGCTGTCGAACGAAGGATTCGGCGTAGTGAGCAGCTTCTCGCCGGTGAAGATGGAATTGGCGCCGGCGAGAAAACAAAGCGCCTGCTGCTCGGCGCTCATGCGCGACCGCCCGGCGGACAAACGCACCATGGCTTTCGGCATGAGTACGCGCGCGGTCGCGATCATCCGAACCATTTCCCAGGTGGACACCGGCGGACATTCCTCAAGTGGAGTTCCGGGCACCGGCACCAGGGCATTGACGGGAACCGATTCGGGAGGACTGGGAAGCGTCACCAGCGTGTGCAGCAGGTCGATGCGCTGATCCACCGTCTCGCCCATACCGATGATGCCGCCGCAGCACACTGACAGGCCGGCCTTATGAACGTTGGCCAGCGTATTCAGCCGATCGTCATAGGTGCGGGTGCCGATAACTTCAGGATAGAACTCACGGCTTGAATCAAGATTGTGGTTATAGGCATATAGTCCCGCTTCCTTGAGTCGCCCGGCCTGGGATTCGGTAAGCATGCCCAGCGTGCAACACACCTCCAGTCCCAGGTCGCGAACGCCGGACACCATCTCCAGCACCTCGTCAAAGTACCGGTTGTCGCGCACTTCGCGCCATGCCGCGCCCATGCAGAAACGGGTGCTCCCCGCAGCCTTGGCTTCCCGCGCGGCCTCCAGCACCGCTTCAATATCCAGCAAACCGTGCCGATCAATATCGGTGTGGTAACGGGCCGCCTGCGGGCAATAGGCGCAATCTTCCGGGCAACCGCCGGTCTTGACCGACAGCAGCGTGCAAAGCTGCACCTCGCCCGCTGTGTGATGCTCGCGATGCACCGTAGCCGCCCTGTAAATCAGGTCCAGCAGCGGGGAATGGTAAATCTCCGCGACGTCTGCCCTCGAAAAATCCGGCATTCTCGCCCCCTGTTCTAACTATCCCGCCGCCCCAGCACCGATGGCGCAAGCAATTCATCGTAGCGCCGGCGCCCGGTCATCGCGCTGGGACTGCGGTCTGCCAGCGATACTACAACGATCACAAAGGCCGCGGCCGGTATCGAGAACAATCCGGGGTAAATCCACGGAAACGGCGCGTTTGCGAGGCCGAGGGCGCCCTCCCAAACGGCCGGACTCAGCGCCAGCAGGATCACTGAAACGATCAGCCCTACCCAGCCGCCCACAAGCAGCCCGCGCGCACTCGCACCGCGCCAGAACAACGCCGCCACAAGCGCCGGCGTATTGACGCTGGCGGCCACCGTAAAGCCCAGGGCGGTCAGGTACGCCACGTTCTGCCCCCGGAACTGAATTCCAAGCGCTACGGCGATCACCCCCAGGATTACGACGCTGATGCGCGACGCCCGCACTTCGGTTTGATCGTCGGTCTGACCGCGCTTCAGCACGCCGCTGTACAGGTCATGCGCCATCGCCGCGGCCGCGGCCAGCACCAGGCCACACACCACGGCCAGCAAAGTGGCGAAAGCCACGGAAGCCATGAATCCCAACAGGACGCTGCCACCAACGATCTGCGCTGCATGCATGATCGCCATATTGGTACTTCCGATCATTCCGCCCTGGTAATCCAGGATCTCGGTATTACCAGCCAGCAGCACGACGATACCCAGCCCGGTAATCCAAAGCAGCAGGGAAAAAGTCACGATATAGCCCGTGGCGAACACCGCAGACCGTCGCGCCTGCTTGGCGTCGGGCACGGTAAAGAAGCGCATCAGCAGGTGCGGCAGGCCGACCATGCCCACCAGCCCTGTCAAGACAAACGCGAAGATCGAAATCCTGTCGGGGAGGAATTGCCCGGGCGTCAGCCACTCCTTGCCCCGCTGGTGCACACGCGCCGCCGACTCGAGCAGCGACAACGGCCCCTCGCCCAGGTTCAGCATAAGCAAGGCGAGCAACACCAGGATCGAGAACATGAGCAATACGGCTTTGGTCATCTGCACCCAGGTGGTCGCCAGCATTCCGCCCACGCTTACATAAAGGACCGTCAAACCTCCCACCAGGGCGACAGCGAAGGGATAGGGAATACCGAACAGCACCTCGAACAGCGCCCCGCCCGCAACCATCTGCGAAATCAGGTACAGAACAGCGACGACGAGCGTCCCGGTAGCCGCCAGCACCCGGATCGAGGGCCAGGGGAAGCGTGCCGACAGCACGTCCACGAAGGTGTAACGGCCCAGGTTGCGCAGGCGTTCCGCGAGCAGGCACATCAACAGCGGATACCCCACAGCCCCGCCGGTCATGTAGATGAGTCCGTCGTATCCGTCCGTGTAGATCACGGCGGTCACGCCAAGCAGTGTGCCGGCCGAAAGATGGTCGCCGGCAATGGCCAGCCCGTTACTGAATCCGCCCACCGAATGCGACGCCGCGTAGAACTCCGACGACGAGCGCGTTCGCCGTCCCGCCTGCCAGGTTATCAGCAGCGACATCCCAAGGATCAGGACGAAGGTGAGGATAGAGGTAAGGTTGGGCGCCATCATTTTGCGCGGGGGACTTGAGGCGGCGGCTCATCGCCAGCGCCGCCAGCGGGATTGTTCCAGCCGTGGCGCTCCCTGACTTGTGCGCGCAGCGGCGCCAGCCGGCGGGTGCTGAGCACGGCGTAAGTGGCAGTTGCAGTGAACCAGCCCAGCAAGCCGACCACGTTCCAGACCAGGCCGACGGTAATCCAGCGCCCGGGCGCCAGGCGAATGTCCAGCACCTCCGGCCAGAAGGCCATTACCAGGCCCAGGCAGACGTAGAACGCCGTCACGCTGCCGGCAATGGTGAACGCGTAGCGCCGCTGAAGCCGGCGCAGCCGGATGAAGTCCGGATCCTGGTTAAGCGAGGTGGAACTACTCATAACTGCCTAAAGGCAGCCTGGGAGCGAAGGCGTCTCGCCTTCGTCGAGGGCGAGACGCCCTCGTTCCCGGCGCGGGACGCCTTAGAGAATGCAATACAGCACGATCAGGTGGCCGTCATGGTCAGGTATGCCGATTTCGCGGCCAACGCGCCCGTCGTGCGTACGCAGCGTTTCTTCCGGGAAGATTTGCAGACCTTCGGCCCGCGCGCCTTCAAGAACTCCGTCAAAGTCGTCCGCTTCCAGCACCAGCGCGTGGCTGCTGGGGACGCTGGCCTTCGGCAGCTCGATACCCTTGACTTCGGTTAGCGCCAGGCTGCGATCCTGGCTTTTGGAACTAAGCGCCGCGAACCGGGTCTTGGCCTCCCGGGGAATCTGAAAAACCGTATAGGAGTAGGCTTCAGGGCGATCGCCCAGGGTGAAATTCAGGCGGAAGCCCAGGATGTCCTGATAGACGCGAAAAGCACGATCGAGGTCCGCGACGACGAGATTGGTATGTTGCACGCGCACCGGCAGATCGCTGGTCATGGTTCAATTCCCCATCCTGAGCATTGGAAAGTCGGTAAGCGGAACGCTCACCGTCTTCGGTTCGGTGAAAAATTCCAGGCTCCCTTTCGCACCGTCGCGGCCGATGCCGGACTGCTTGTAGCCGCCGAAGGGCGCCCGCAACTCCCGGAAGATCGGCGTGTTCACCCAGATTGTTCCAGCCCTGAGTTCGCGGGCCGCCCGCATCGTTACGTTCAGGTCCTGCGACCAGAGGTAGGCCACCAGGCCGAACTCCGAGTCGTTGGCGATGCGCAGCGCCTCGTCCAGGTCTTCATACACCAGAAATGTCGCGAATGGGCCGAAAATCTCTTCCTGGCAGATGCGCGCGGAGTTGTTTTTGGCAAGCACCGCCGTGGGTTCCACGAACCAGCCTTTCCCCATGCCCTCGGGCCGCCCGCCGCCCATCAGGAACTTGGCGCCTTCTTCGCGCGCCAGGTTGGCGTACGACAGCACACGGTTCATGTGGCTCTCGTAGCAAAGCGGGCCAATTTCGGTCTCCGCATTGAGTGGGTCGCCGATGCGCAGCTTGCGGGCCCGCTCGATGAACCGCTCGATAAACTCGTCGGCGATCGAACGCTGCACCAGAATTCGCGATCCTGCCAGGCACTGCTGGCCGTTGCTGGAGAAGATCCCGATCAGCGAGCCATCCAGCGCGCGGTCGAGGTCGGCGCTCTCGTGCACGATGTTGGCGGACTTGCCGCCCAACTCCAGCAGTACAGGCTTCAAGGACTTGCCGGCCTCGGACATGATGATCTTTCCGGTCTCCGATCCGCCGGTGAAACCCACCATGTCCACCTCCGGGTGCGTAACCAGCGCCGTTCCGGTAACGGGACCTCGGCCATTGACCAGGTTCACGACGCCCGGCGGCAGGCCCGCTTCGTGGAAGATCTCTACCATCCGCTCCACCGAATGCGGTGCGTATTCGGACGGCTTCAAGACGCAGGTATTGCCGAAGGCGATACAGGTGGCCACACGCATGGAGGCCAGCGGAATCGGCGCGTTCCAGGGCGCCATCATGGCGCCAACGCCCACCGGCTCGCGGGTCACGTACGTCAGGTAGTTGGGGTTCTGCGTGTAGACCTCGCCGGAATCCTGGCTCAAGACCTCGCCGAAGAACTCGAAGTTGTGGGCGGCGCGCGCCACATGCATGGCGCGTACCTGGCTGATCGGGACGCCGGTATTCAGGCTGTCCAGGAACTCCAGCTCCTCGCGATGCCTGTGCAGCGCCTCGTGCATGGAACGAAATATGGCCTTGCGTTCATCGGCGCCCATGCGCGGCCAGGGACCGGTCTCGAAGGCCCTTCGCGCCGAGCGCACGGCGGCGTCCACTTCCTGGGCATCGGCCTCGCGCAAGACACCGTTGGGTTCCTCGCTGGCCGGATTGATGATCGGAAAGTCCGTGCCGCGGCGCGATGCGCCCACGGGCTCGCCGTCAATGATGCTGGTAACGCGTTCGCGTACGTCAAATGCCACGTCGTTCATGGCGGGCGAGCATAAAGAATCCGTGCCGCCTAAGCAAACTCCGATTGCGAACGTGCGAGCCGGGCCGGCGCGCTTCAGTCCAGGCGACTACCTGACGCTGGCCGGGCTGGAACCTTTGCGACGGCGGCCTCCCATAACACGCGCAGGTGGCGGTAGGCCCGCACGAGTTTGCCGAGGGCACGCCATTCCGACGGCAGGACGCGCCCCCTTGTCGCAGCCAGAAGAACTCGCGCGTGCTCCGTGCCGAGGCCGTGATGGCCGATCACGACCGCCGGATCGAACAGAGGGTCTCCCGGGCCGGCGAATTCCCAGTCGATCAGGCTGAGCCTGGTACCCCGCAGAATGTTTTGGGCCACCGGGTCGTTGTGGCAAAGGACGGCGCCTCTTTGTTCCGATCCGGCGGCCCGCCAGGCGCGCACTCCGGCTTGCGCCAGGCGCCGCGCGTAAACGCCACGGGCAATTTCGGCATAACGGGTCATCGCCTGTCCCAGGTCCAGCGCAGGCAGTCCCAAAGGCGGAGCCACCGTATTGTGCAAACGGCGCAGCAGGGCCCCCAGCGACCGCAGCAGGCGAGGATTCTCGAACATGAACGGCGTGCAGGCCCGGCCCGGGACCCAGCGCGTAACCAGCAGGCCTTCGCCGGCGTCCGCCATGACAACTTCTGGCCCCATATCCCTGCCTTGAAGCACGCGCAAGACGGCGGTTTCGGCAGCACGGTCCAGCCCGAGCCGGGACACCCCCGGCGTGTCCAGGCGAACCACCAACCGTTCGTCGCCCCGCAAGACCAGCCACGACTGGTTCCAGCTCCCACCACCGGACAGGCGGCAAACGGGTCGCGCTTTTGCGAACTCGAGATGGCCCGCAAGAAATTCGCCGATAATCACGCCGGCAACGCCCGGCGCCAGGTCCGGTAACCCATCCACGCCAATACCAGGTAGCTTGCGTAAAGCACGGCGGTAAAGTAGAGACCCCTCTCCAGGTACAAGGCGACGTAAATGGAGTCCAGGGCGATCCACCAGATCCAGTTGCCAATGTACTTTCGCGCCTGCATGTAGGTGGCCAGCGGCGCCGCCAGCGCCGTGATCACATCGATAAAGAACAGCGGCGAGTCACTGTATTGCGCGCCGAAGATCGTGATCGGTATCGAAAGCGCCAGCAGGGCCGCAATGGCTATCAGGTTGTTGCGCCAGCCCCAAAATCCCAGCTTCGCCGGGTTCTTCGCTCCGGTCCGCCATTTGCGGAAGCCGTAGACGGCCATCACCATGTAAAAGACCTGCAACCATGGCTGGAAAATCAGTCCGGCGTCGAGAAAGACCACGACGAATAACCCGGAGGCGATATACGACGCAGGCCAGCAGGCGATATGGCGGCGTATGGCCAGCAACACGTAGACGAAGCCGAGCACAACGCCCACGATCTCCAGGATCGCCATGAGTTCCATGGGAAGCGCTCAGGAAATAAGGTGGCGCTCGAACCTGCGCCTACAGCTGCGGGGGCGAGTTGATCGGCAGGTCGGCGTTGAGGTACTTGGCGACCAGCACCACCCGGTCGCCGGATTCCATGACGGCCTTCATGCACGTGTCCACAGCCTGCTGCACGTCCTGCATCTCACCGCGCAGTTGGGTGCTCATCTGGTTGGTTAGCACTTCGATGCCCGGCTGCTTGCGCAGATCGCGAACGAATTCCGTAATACGGGCGATCAGCTCCTCGCTGGCCAGTGGATACAGGCTGAGTTCCGCGGTAATGCGCATGGTCGGGTTCTTAGAACTGCCGGCGTATCGTAACGCCGAAGTGCCGAGGGTCGCCCTGCTGGCGAAATTCCTGCTCGGGCCAGTCGGGAGGCACATTGGAGAAGTAGAAGCCACGCACAGCGTAATACTCGTCGAGCAGGTTGCGTGCCCACGCGAACGCCTCCCAGCCATTCCAGTCCCGGCCGGCGCGCAGGTTGACCAGCGTAAACGGCTGCGACTTGCGATCGTGGCTGTTGGAGAAGTAGAAACCGTCCTTGCCGGTGAGTTCGCCGGACACGAACCAGCCCTGCGGATGACTCCAACGGGCGCCGAGTGCGTAACCGTAAGCCGGTGCGTGCGGCTGTTCGCGGCCCTCCAAGTCCGGTCGGCTCGGGAAACGCGTGATTTCGGTGTCGAGCAGGCCTAAAGCCGCGCTCATGCGCCAGGCATCGGTGGGCGCGTACTCAAGGCTGAGTTCGATGCCGCGGTTATACCCGCGCCCGACGTTCTGGGTGAAGAAGACAAAGGTGTTGGGGTCCTGCGGGTCCACCTGCCTTGAACTGTCCACTTGCACTTCGGCGCGCTGCGAATGGAAAATTGCCAACTCGCTGCGTAGCCGGCCGTCCAGCCACAGGCCCTTGGCGCCCAGTTCGTAATTCCACAAGAACTCCGGTTCGTACAGAAGTTCTGCGCTACTTAGTCCCCGGCCTCCCAAACCCAGGTTGAATCCTCCGGCCTTGTATCCGCGCGCAACGCGTGCGTAAACACTGGTGTTATCCCCGAGCGGCCGCGAAAGACTCACGTGGCCGCCGAACATGTCGTCCGTCGGCGAGAAATGCTCTCCGTTCGAATCGTCGTAGTCCGCCTTGCGCTGTTCCCAGCGCAGTCCCACCGTCACCTGCCAGTCAGCTGCAAAAGAGCGCGAAAGTTCGCCGAACAGGGCCAGGCTGTCCGCGCCAAAGCGTGAGTTGAACCGGTCCTCGCTGGGGCCGGGCGCGTACCCCGGCTCCGCGTACAGGCCGCGATCGATACGATCGTTGTCCTCTTGCAAATTGAGAAACCACGCGCCCAGCGCGTAGTCCAGGCTGGCCCCGGCAGGCGACAGTAAGCGGAGCTCCTGGCTCAGGCCGCTCCGCTCTCGCTCGGTACGCGAGGTGTAGTCGTACTGCATCTCAAAGCCGGCGATTTCCGACCAGTAGTCGTCCTGTCCCCAGTCAGCATCGTAGCTGTGCTCGATGTCGGAGGTCGCCCCGCCGGTAATGCTGACCAGCCGGTGTCCTCCCTCGAGTTCCAGCTCGGCGCGCAGCGATGCGCCGGTGGACGCCTGTGAATCGCGCCCGGGCCGGTCCGAGAAGGTGGTCAGCCGGTTGTCGATAGACCAGCCGTCATAGCCGTTGTCCAGGTCGACATGCAACACCGTCAGCCGCAAGGCCAGACCCGGCGACGGCTCAAAGTTGAGCTTGGCCCTGAGGGTCAACTCCTCCCGGCCGTTGGTATCGTCACGATCGAGCGTGGCGTTGCGCCGGAAGCCGTTGGCCTGGTACTGATGCGCCGCAAGGCGTCCGCTCGTCGTGGGGCCCAGCGGCCCGCTGACCGCCAGACCGAACGCCCGCATGCCGTCATTGCCTACGGAAAGCTCCGCTTCGGCCTCGGGCTCCCTGCTCGGCTCGCGTGAACGCGCATAGATCAGACCGGCCAGCGCATTGGCGCCGTAGCGCGTTCCCTGCGGTCCTCTCAAGACTTCCACGCTGCCCAGGTCAAACCGTGTCGCCGCTCCGCCGATCGCGGAAAAGTCGATGTCATCCAGCAGGAAACCCACCGAAGGGTTCGGCGCGCCTTCGTACTGCGAGCGCTCGCCGATACCGCGCACCTGGAAGTAACGCGCCCGCGACGATCCGCCGGACCAATGCAGGTTGGGGGTCAGTTGGACCAGCTCCTCAAAGTGCTGCACCGCCGAGCGCCGAATCGTTTCCGTGTTGAGGACCGTTACGCTGGTGGGCAAATCCAGGCTGCGCACCTCTTTGAGCGAGGCCGTAACCACCAGTTCCTTGAGAATGCTGCCGCTTTGCCGGTCGGCGGACTGGGTGGAATCCCGCTCGGTCTCCGCCCGCCGCTCAGCCTGAATATTGGATTCGGCGAAGGCCTGTGTCCCGCCCGGCACGGTCGAAAAAAGTGCGACTCCGGCAACAAGGAATAACGCTTGGTGCTTGAAGATAAGTTGCATACCTTGTTCCTCCGCCGGTACTAGCCGGATCAGGTTCAAGGGGTCCCCACAAATAAGGGTCTCAGGCCGAAGTGCCGCCCCCCAGGTAGGACTAGAGTATATCCTCGAAATTGAGTCGGTTGCGCCTCCAAGAAATCAAAGCGGCAAACCAGGCCACCTGTCAGTATCTGATATTATCCGACATAGGGAGGAACTCCAGATGCCGAATGTACACCTTACCGAACTGATGGACACCTACGTCAAGGGCCGAATCAAATGCGGCGAATACGCCAACATCAGTGAAGTGGTGCGGGCGGGTATCCGGCTGCTTATGCAGCGAGATGGAGCGCGTCAGTTCTTCGCAATGAAGACGGACCTGGAGCATGCGGCGCGTGAAGCGGAAGCCGGCGCCTTTGATGAATTCGACCCGCAAGCCTACCAGCCGGACGCCTACCGCACTATCGCTCCAACGGCATGAGCATCAGACTGTCCCGCCTTGCGCGGCGGGATTTGGACGATATCAGGCGCTACACATTGGACACCTGGGGCCGCGAGCAATGGCTGCAATACTATCGAGGCATGGTCCGCGCTTTCGAGGAAATCATGGCCAATCCCGATAACGGTCGCGACCGGGGCCTGTTCGGGAGGGGCCTGCGTTCGGTCGATTACGAGAAGCACGTCATTTTCTACGCGCGGGTCGCTGCGGCGGATGATGCGCCTGTGGTCCTGCGGATCGTCCACCAGCGGCGCAATATGCCGGCATTGAACTACTTTGAGGCTCTGGGCGGCTGATAACAAGGTGCGCGGGCGGTGATTGAAGGATAATTGCCGCCGAATGAGCGGAGGCGGCGAATGACCGAAACCAAGCACGATTACCGCGCGATCGACGCGGTCGTCAATATCTGGACGCCGGAGGCGCTGTCGCATCGCCCCGGCTGGCAGGGCGATTTCTTCGTCGGCAAGATGAAGGCCGAGAGCCCGCTCATGGGGGGGTTAACGCTGGAGGAAATGATCGAGCGCCTGGATGCCGCCGGCATCGAGCGGGCCTTCCTGATCGCCCCGCGCACCGGCCAGGTAGGCCTGCCCGGCTGCTACCACCTTCCTTACGAGGTCGTGGCGCGTGCTTGCGAGAAACACCCCGACCGCTTTTCCGGCCTGGCCGGGGTCGATCCCACGCAGGGCATGGAAGGTGTGCGAATGTTCGAGGACGCGGTCAAGAACAGGGGATTCGTCGGCGCGCATCTGTATCCCCACTGGTTCGAGCTGGCGCCGGACCACGCGCGCTATTACCCGTTCTACGCCAAGTGCTGCGAACTGGACGTCCCGATCCAGATGCAGGTCGGCCAGTCAATGATCTACGCCAAAGACGCTCCGCGCCGCAGTGTGGGACGCCCGATCACGCTGGACTCGGTAGCCTGCGACTTTCCCGAGCTGAAGCTGATCGGCATTCACGTAGGAATACCCTGGCACGAGGAGATGATCGCGATGTCCTGGAAGCACGACAACGTGTTTATCGGATGCGACGCGCACCGGCCCAAGTACTGGCCCGACAGCTTCAGGCATTACATCAATTCGTTCGGCCAGGACAAGGTGATTTTCGGCACCGACTTCCCGGTGCTGGACTTCGAGCGCACCGTCAACGATATTGACGCGCTGGAATTGCGCCCGGCTGCGCGCCGCAAGCTGATGCGCGACAACGTCGTGCGCATCTACGGCCTGGATCAGTAGCTATCTTCTCTTAACACGCAGCTATCTCGACGCCATCTTCTGCTAACATCGGTTATCCTGGGAGTGAGGGCGTCCTCGCCCTCAAACACAAAAAACCAGCACATCCTTACCTGGTCACGCCGGCGCCTTTCCTCTAAGCCACTTCCGCGCCGGCCCTACCGTGCTGAACGATCCGGTAACCACCACGCGATAATCCGAGCCGGCCAGTTCCGCCGCTTGCCTGCAGGCTTCCGCCACAGATTCGCATTGCTGGATGCGCGCGCGCGCGTGCATCGCGACCGCCCTTGCAAGGTCTTCTGCGGAACAAGCCTTTGGTCCCTCGGCCCGCGTAGCAACAACTCGATCCTGCTCCTGAATTGGCAGAACCTCGACAAATCCTTCGATGTCCTTGTCCTCATGCATGCCCAGCACCCAGACAAGCGGCAGCGGCGGTAATGCCTCCAGACTTCGCGCCAGGCAGGCGCCGGCATCCGGATTGTGCGCAACGTCCAACAGCCACTCCACGCTGTCGATCTGCAATCGCTCGAAACGTCCGGGCAACCGGGCAGCGTCGCGGATTTCCGGATAATCCGCACGATCGGGCACCCAGTCAGGATTGAGGCATTCCAACACGGCCAGCGCCAGACTAGTATTCGTCAGTTCAGCGCTGCTTGAAAAAGAGAAGACCTGCAGGTTGTCGCGCTGAATTGCAGCACCCCGCCAGTTCCACGTCTCACCATTGCGCTCGAAACCGAAATCTACGCCGGCCTCGAATAGCGGAGCCTTCAATTCACTCGCCCGCTCCAGTATCGGCGCGGGCGCCTTCCCCGCTCCATAAAAGGCAGGGCGTCCCGAACGCAGAATACCTGCCTTCTCGGCAGCGACCTTGTCGAGCGTATCCCCGAGCCAGTCCTGGTGGTCCATCGCGATCCGCGTAATCACGCTTACATCCGGATCGATGACGTTGACCGCATCCAGCCTCCCACCCAGCCCCACCTCCAGGACCCAGGCCTCGCAGCGTGTCCGGCTGAACAGGCAAAAGGCCGCCAGCGTGACAAACTCGAACTCGGTCAGCCGGATATCGCCGCGCGCCGACTCCACACGCTCAAACTCGGCGCACAAGTCCTCTACATTCGCGTTCGCCCCGTCGATCTGCATCCTTTCGCAGAACTCCTGAACGTAGGGAGAAAGGTAGAGCGCAGTGCGCAGACCGGCCCGAATCCGAAGGCTCGCCGCAATCATCGCCGCGGTGCTGCCTTTGCCGTTGGTCCCGGCCACCGTGATCACTCGCCCTGCTGGCGGACGCAGGTCCAGCCGGGCCAACACCGCCGAGATCCGCTCAAGCCCGAGATCAATCTCCCGTGGATTAAGGCGGGAAACATAACTCAGCCATTCATCCAGGCTCTCCGGGGCGCGGTTCATGCCGCCGAATTGTAGTGGTCCGAGCCTGGGAATGAGGGCGTCCCCGCTGGGAACGAGGGCGTCCCACCTGGGAACGAGGGCGTCCCGCCCTCGAAACACCTCTCACCCGCATAAAATGCGCTCAACCATCCGGAGCCACCAACATGCGCATCAAGATCACATCCTTTCTTTTTCTACTCTGCGTCCTGGCAGTCTTCGCCGCGCCCGAATCACGCGCCGAAATCGCCGCCAGCGCCAAAGAAGCCCAACCGCTTTCCGCAGGTCAGGCAGCACCTTCGTTCACGGCTCGCAATGCCGACGGCAGCGACTTCGCCTTCGATCCCTCCGCGCTCGAGCGCCCGGTCATGCTGATCTTCTATCGCGGCGGCTGGTGCCCCTACTGCAACCGTCAATTGGCTGAACTGCGCCATGTGGTTCCCGAGCTGGAAGAACGCGGCATGGACGTGTATTTCCTGAGCGCCGACAGCCCCAAGAACCTCGACACCGCCCTCCACGGCGAAGCCGAGGACCTGCCCTACACCCTGCTGTCCGACGCCAAACTCGGCGCCGCCGAAGCCTTCGGACTCGCCTTCCGCATGTCCAACGACTATTACCAAAGAGCAAAGGAATACGGCGTGGACATGGAAGAAGCCTCCGGCGAAACCCACCACGCACTGCCCATACCCGCCGCCTACCTGATTGACACCCAAGGCGCCATCCGCTTCGGCTACGCCAATCCCGACTACACAGTACGCATCAGCGCCGACGAGCTCAGCAGCAGCGTAGCCGCAGTGCTTAGTTCCGGATAGCCGCCAAGAACTGAAGTAGTTTCGTTTGGCCGTGCCAATGGCCGGCGGATTACGGTGCGGTCTAAAACGATAGCCCCATGCCCAATAAGAACAATGAAAGCGAAGACGTGACGCCAATCAAACTCGTTGATTGCGGTTTAGAAGATCTGGTTGGCGCGCTACTCCACCGGCATCCAGTACTCAAGCCAACGGGTGGAGTGCCGTTCGTCCTTGAAGATGACAACGCACGGCGGTTGTTTGCATACTATGAGCGCAACCGTCACTTGTGGCCCAGCGCCAAGCAGGTACGTGCCCCTGAAATTGATGGCGTACTCAATGCACTTGACGAAACACCGCCCACCGCGAAGGCCACGGGCTTAGCTGAAGCGGAAGCAAAGAAGTTTTGGCGACTGCGTCGCGTAGAAGCTCATCGATTTGGGGGATTGCACAGGCATTGTGGGAGAAGTGCGGAAGACCCCGAAGCCTTTCTTCTCAATCTAGAGCGTGATGTAACGCTCATAAGCGGCTTCAACGGCGCGGGTAAGACCGCACTTCAAAACGTGATCATCTGGTGCCTGACGGGCCGCGCGTTGCGCTCGCAGCACTTGCCAGAGGAAATTCATGAGCCAATGGACTTGTATTGGACCGGAGGCGATGCCGAGGCGGAGCGCACCAGCCAACCTGGACTGGCGCTACCACCCATCGTGCCGATCCCCTCCGGCGCCGAACTCGAGTCCTTGGGGGATCGGCCGAGAATCGATACATGGGCGAAGTTGACTTTTTGCGACGAGGAGATGGGGGAAGTCTGCACTGTGCAACGCGCGCTGAGGGTCAGTCCACGCGGCAAGATTAGCATGACCGTAACCGGGCTCAAAGAGTTGGGTTTGGCTGATCTCGCTCTTGATGTTGGTACCTTGATGCCCGGAATCGCCTCTCATATGCGCTTTGACGAGAAAACTACTTTTGCCGCAGCAATAGCACAATTGACGGGTCTTAAGCCCCTAGAAGAATTGGGGCACCGCTCAAAGAGGGTGGTGACGCGACTACGTACTGAAGAAAGGAAAAAGACGGAATTAGAAGCAGCCGCGAAACTGGATGATTTCAAAATCAGACGACAGAGCATCACTGCTGCTTGGGCGGCCCAAACTGACCTTGGCGATCCGCCCTATTTAGTTAGCCCGGACGAAGAGGAGAAACAGGATCAATGCAAGTCGTCAATTGTCACAATACGAAGACATTTGGAACAGACAAAGCAGTCATTGGAAAGCACAGCTAAAGCGATTCTGGGTCGATCAATCCAACTGGAAACAGGGGCCGATTCCGACTCCCTGCTCCAACAGCTGACCAACGCGTCCAACTTGCTCAACAAGGCGGCGCTTCAAGGTCTGCACTCAATGTCCATAGTCAGGAATTTGACCGCAATCTCGAATGAAGAAATTGAGTCTGCGAGGAGTCTGATCGCAGACATGCTGACTCGGGCCAAGGCAGTGGCTGCTCGCCTTCGCAACAAACAAGAAGCGGCTCGTTGGCGGCTCTATTCCCGCGTTGCAGCTTGGCACCGTGAGCAACACGGCGACGCTGAACTAGAGAACTGTCCAGTTTGCGGAACCGACCTAGAAGATGTGCCGCCGGATGCTCATCTCGACCGAAAGGTAAGCGAAGCATTGCGCCAGTGTAGAGAGGCCGATGCGGATGCCACGAAGAGCTCAGGGGAGTGGGAACCGGATGCGGCTCGTGAATTACTTGAGAAGCTACCGGATAGTTTGCGCAACTTCGCTGATAAACCGCCGCCAAGTGAACTGTTGCAAATCTATCGCAGCGCACACATCGACGAACTTCTGGCTGACCCAAACTTTAGGGGCCAATTGCAGCCACTCCGAAAGAATGCGACAAGTGTTTGGGAAATTGCCACAGCGAACCATCAGTTGCCCAAGGAACGTGATTTAGGGCCGACTTTATGGCCTGAGGAGTTCGAGAAAGGAAGGCTAGCCAGTCGAAGTGCAAATGTGGAACTCGTGATCTCGCTAAGTCGGAATCTCCATGCCAATATGAACACCATAGGAGCTGTACTCAAACGCTACGTTGGGGAGTTGGAAACGCAGGACGACGACGATACTGAATCGGTAGTGACCGAGTCGAAAGCGAATTTTTGGCCTTTGCGCAATCAGATTAGGGCGCTACGGGGTTGCGTGACACAAACAAAGCCAATCGTGTCGTTTTTGGGCCAGCTTGATGATTTGGAGAAAACACGTCAATCTCACGGTGCCCTAACTTGCCGGCTAATTCAAATAGGGCGGGCAGCAACGGGAATGGAGGCATTTGCGGAACTTGAAGACTTGGTTTTTCAACAAGTATCCGGTTTGATTAGCGTACTTCATGAGGGCACCAACAAGTGGATGAACAAGATTTACGCCCCGCACTATATCGGCGGCCCCTCTTACAGCGGATTCGACGCGGGCTACGATAAGGGCATCGGTTTGCAGGCTGGAATCGGCGGAATACAGGTTGCCGCCCACAAGATCATGAACGCCTCGCAACTGCGCGCCTGCGTGTGGGCATTCATGTTCAGCCTGTGGGAACGCGTCCGTTCTAGGATTGGGGGTATCGACTGTTTGCTGCTAGATGACCCACAGAACCACTTCGATCCCATCAACATAGAGAATTTGGCAGCGGCAATTCCTGAAATGCCTGAGCATGGCATGCGACCGCTTATTACTTCCAACGATTACCGTTTCCTTAACGCTATAAAGGACAAGCTGCCGCGAACATCGATGAGTACTCCTTCCTGGCAAGCGCAAGTGTTGAATCCGATCTCTAGCTCTCGATTGACGGCGGGAATTAGTCCGGCGATCGAAGAGGTTTTTGAGCGTCAGAGAGTCTGGCGCAAGGATGACAACAATGAGGACAAAGCGCGGCAGTTCGTCAGTTCGGTTCGAGTCTATGTCGAGAATCGCCTTTGGGATCTATTGGCGACTGATCTGGCAATCTTGCACAAACCAACCTTGTCGGAATTGACTAACGCATTGCGAACTGCGCGAAGGAATGGGGAACGTCCTTTTGAGGAACCTCCGTTCAATGCCCTGCTATGTCACGAAGCTATGCGAGACACGGCCCCATTCTACCGGTGCATTAACAAGGCGCACCACCACCCGCAGGAGATCACTCCATATCATGCCCATAAAGTTGACGAAGATTTTGGTCACATCGAGAGGCTGTTGCGGAGTTGCTCCGCATCTTATGCCCGATTCATGGGACGCCTTACCCGCGAGGATAAAGACCTCATTTTTTTTGATTTGCCGCCATCCCCACAGCCAACGGCCATCGCTTGGGAGCCTCTTCAATTACTTGGAGAGGTTAGCGCCCGAAGTAGCGCTGATACGCTTGCTGATGGTCAAATCGAGGGAACATTCGAGTTTTCGGAGCTCGGCCAGATCTCATTCTTCGGCGTAAGGTCGCCGGGTTTGAGTCCTCTCGTGCTGCAGGGGCAGGTGGTTATTGCTTCACTCGATAAGCAAGCGCATGACGGCGATCCTGTAGTGGCGCTCTGCGAGGGCAAGACTTATCTCCGTCGGCTGTTGGGTGACAGAGATGACCCATCGCGCATAGTACTCGCGTGCGACCGAATCGGAACGGAAAATGTGCCGCCAACTTTGCTGCTACCCAAAGCAAGAACGCGACTCTTGCCTGTAGTTGGTGTCCTATACGACCAGGAAAGTTTTGTCGGCGTAGAGGAAGTCATTCAAGTCAAAGGCAGCAAACTGCTAAAAAGAAATCTGGTGGCTGCGCGTGTTAGAGATGACAGCGCTTTTCCCGTTATTCGTAGTGGTGACTTTGTTCTGATGGAAGCCATAGACAGTTTGAACGCATCTGAAATAGAACGGCTGGAGGACAGAATGGTTGTCGCGATCGTCGGCGAAGGCAGCGAACGATTCGCTTATCTTAAACGTCTTGGAGGACTCGCTGCCCCCGGCGTGCATATTCTTGAGAACATCGGCGTAAAAGGTCATGCTCTGTCGGCGGCCACTAGCCAAGACGCAGTTTCCTCTGGTACTCCCCCGTTACAGATGCTCTGGCGCGTACACGGGACCCTCCGAATCCTGCAATAGTTCGGGTCAGCCAACCCTATACGTAATTTCGTGGCAAGCACCCGCACCATTTTTCCGCAGTGTAAGCGGGTCACAGATTCCAAAGCATACTTGCCGGTGTTGCCCGTGCAATCCAGACCAGCCGTTGAAAACACGCCGTAGCAACACAAATGGCGTGACCCTCTCAGCAAGCGACTCGGAAAGACCTGCCGTCCATGGGCGACCCGGGTTGATCATTTGGAGTGGCTACAGAAAGAATAGAAGGAGGGTGCCAATCCTTGGCAAGGCAATCCATTGTATACTCTTCCACCAATGACCCAATCTTTGGAACGGGGATAATCAATTCTTTGATTTTATTGAATTATCCTGGAATTCTGGTTTAGCTCTGAGATCTCTGCATCGGCCATCGCCAAGGGCATGTGACCATGGCGGATAGGACCACTTTGTACCACGCAACCCTTGCTCCAGTAGGGCGGCAATTTGCAGATAAGACCGAGTCGTTGATAGAACTTGAAGCTCAAGGATGGGTTGATAATCCAGCAAAGATTGGTGTGAATGCATGGTCAGACAATTCCCCGGATACCATGCGTCGAATCCTAGAAACTCGCGACGCATATCTGGGCGGACGGATTCCTGGAATTAGTCCTCCGAATAGCGAAGGAAACCAGACTTGCCGAGATGAGCGCTGCGCAATCTGGGAAACAATCGCCTCCTCCGATAACTTTGAGGGGCGGGACGGTGAGTGTTTTGATTCACCCCGCACTGGCGGGCGATACTTTGTTTCTCGACGAGCAGAGCATTCCCTTGCGAACACACAGCGCTTCGACAAGCGTTTTAGGGCCCGCTTAAGTACATGGTTGGTTGAAGAGCGACGGCTTGGGAATGATTGCCCAGAGATATTGGGGGAAACGCTAGAGAAGGCGACGACCCTTCGAGATCTCGCCGTTCATGCTCGTGCCGATCGTCTGTTGCGGTTCATAAGCAATCAAACTTCGAATATAGGGGACTATTGTGAGTTTTCGTCGCCATACATCTGTTCCATGGCGCTTGCATGGTCGGAATCGACCGGTATGGAACAGGTGGAATACTTGCTGCGTTTCTTGACGAATAAGGGTTGGTTAGAAGAGGTGATAATCAGCCAATTCGAGTTTGCAGAAGAACCCAATTCTTCCGTTCTCCTTAGGAGCTACCTAGTAACGGTTGATGGACACGCTCGAGTTGCGGAACTAGAAAAGAAGCGCACCAATTCGTCACAAGCATTCGTGGCTATGTGGTTTGACAATTCAATGAAATCAGCTTGGGAGAATGGCATGGAGCCCGGAGTCCGGGACGCAGGATATGAGCCTCGCCGAATTGATGAGAAACACCATGCTAACAAGATAGATGACGAAATCATTGCCGAGATTCGTCGGTCACGCTTTGTCGTTGCCGATTTCACTCATGGCAAGAAAGGTGCTCGCGGCGGGGTCTATTACGAAGCAGGTTTTGCTCTCGGGCTAAATATCCCGGTCATATTTGCTTGCCGCAAGGACAAATTGAAGAAAGTACACTTCGACACGCGCCAATACCCCCACATCGTGTGGGAGCAGCCCGAAGAATTACGGCAACAACTCGCCAAGCGCATTTCCGCCGTGATCGGAGATGGGCCCATCAGGTAATTGATATGCCAACGCTGCAATTCAAGGGCAAGGTGTTCGTGGAGAACCACCATTTGGCGGTGCCGTTCCATGAGTTGCTGCCGGTTCGATCAAGGGGGCTGAGCAAGAAGGCAAGTCTTCACGACAATCTGATTGTTGAGGGCGACAATCTGGCCAGCCTCAAGGCGTTGCTACCAACCTATCACGGCAAGGTCAAGTGCATTTACATCGACCCGCCCTACAACACCGGCAATGAAGGCTGGGCCTACAACGACAACGTCAACTCGCCCATGATGCAGGATTGGCTCGGCAAGGTTGTGGACCGGGATGACCTAACCCGACACGACAAATGGTGCTGCATGATGCTTCCACGCCTGAAGCTGCTGCGGGAATTACTGCGGGATGATGGTGCGATTTTCGTGTCCGTTGACGACAACGAGGTCCACCACCTCCGGGCTCTCATGGACGAAGTATTCGGCGAGGAAAACTTCGTGGCGACTGTGATCTGGGAGAAGGTCTATTCGCCAAAGAGTAGCGCCAAGTATCTCTCGGAGAACCATGACTTTATCGTCGTATATGCACGGATCAAGGAAAACTTCAAACCTGGCCTTCTTCCACGAACGAAAGAGGCAGATGCGCGTTACGCCAATCCTGATAACGATCCGCGAGGACCGTGGAAGCCTGGAGATCTTTCGGCCCGCAACCCCTATAGCAAGGGAGTCTACGCCATTGCCTGCCCGGGCGGCCGCGTGGTCAAGGGGCCTCCGGCTGGCAACTATTGGCGTTACTCCGAAGAAAGGTTTTGGGAATCGGATAGGGACAATCGCGTGTGGTGGGGCGAAGATCGAAATCAGGTTCCTGCCATTAAGCGGTTTCTATCCGAAGTAAAGCAAGGGCTTGTGCCGGAGACAATCTGGACATACAAGGAGGTCAGTCATACACAAGGCGCCAAGAAAACGCTTCTCCAGATCTTTCCGGACGATTTTCCCGATTTCACGACAATCAAACCAGTTGAATTGCTAACTCGGATAATGACGCTTTCAACCGATAAAGATTCCATAGTTCTTGATTCCTTCGCCGGTTCCGGGACAACTGCTCATGCGGTACTTGCGCTCAACAAGGAGGACGGCGGCAACCGTCGGTTTGTGCTGGTTGAATGCGAGGACTATGTGGAATCGATTACGGCGGAACGAGTACGGCGTGTCATTGGAGGTGTGCCTACTTCGAAAGACAAATCGCTCAAATCGGGTTTAGGCGGCACGTTTAGCTACTTCAAACTTGGCCAGCCGATGCGGCAGGAATCATTGCTTGACGGCTCCAACTTACCCGACTACGAGAAACTGGCCGGTTATGTGTACTTCACTGCGACCGGAGAGGAATTCTCGCCGGAACATGTCAGCCGCGGGAGTTGGTTTATCGGCAGCAGCCGGCTCTATGACCTATTCCTGATTTATGAGCCCGATATTGAAGCGCTGAAAAACATGGCGCTGACCCTCGACATCGCCAGGGCGCTTCCTCAAACGAAGCGAAACAAGTTGGTGTTCGCGCCCACAAAGTACCTCGACCAGGAGTTCCTGCACAAGTATCGGATAACCTTTCAGCAATTGCCATTTCAGATCTATGAAACGGCTGACAAATTGAGCGCAACTCGCGGCCCGAGCACTGGCCGGTGATTCTTAAAGAGTACCAGAAACGAGCACTCGCGGATGTTCGGCATTTTCTGGAACACTTGACTGAACAGCACGAGAAAGTTGCGAGCGTACTGAAGGACCACCCTGACCTGGACGTGGATTGGGTCCATCAGGCATGGAAGAAGAGCGCGCCATCGCGCACCTACATCCAGCGAACTAACGGACTCGGCGAACCGTTCCCAGCGTTCTGTCTGAAGATTCCTACGGGTGGCGGTAAGACCTTGCTGGCCACCAAAGTCATCGATATGGTCAACACGCTCTACAGGCGGCGGCAAACAGGGCTTGTGCTTTGGATCGTTCCAACGACACAGATCTATAACCAGACCTTGAAGGCCCTGAAAGATCGGGACCATCCGTATCGGCAGCAGCTTGACGTGGCGTCGGCCGGCCGGACTCTGGTCTTGGAAAAAACCAGCAAGTTCGGCCCTCGGGACATTCATGAGTGCCTGTGTGTTCTTATACTCATGTTGCCGTCGGCCAACCGGGCAACCAAAGAGCAACTCCGAATGTTCCGCGACAGTGGTGGCTTCGATCGGTTCTTTCCTGACGGCGATGACCTTTCGGGACATAAGAAGCTACTTGAGCAGGTGCCAAACCTGGACACATTTGAGCGAGAAGGCAGCATTTGGGGGCGGCACGCAAAGACATCTCTCGGCAACACACTGCGCTTGCTGCAGCCGCTAATTGTTCTGGACGAAGGCCACAAGGCATATAGCCGCAACGCCAAGAAGACACTTGAAGGGTTTAATCCTTGCATGATTGTGGAGCTTTCGGCTACTCCGCCGACGCAGGCAAACGTGCTCGTGGATATCCGGGGAGTCGAGTTACACGCCGAGGAGATGATTAAGCTCGACTTACGCATCATGAATCTGGCAAGCGCCAGTTGGCAAGACACACTGCTTGCTTCAATCAAGCATCGCAAACTGCTTGAGGAGGAGGCGCGTAACTACGAAGCCAATACCGGCATCTATATTCGCCCGATTTGCGTGATTCAGGTGGAACGCACGGGTAGGGAGCAGCGAAAACCGGGCTTAGTGCACGCCGAAGACGTGCGGGAATACCTGATTCGGCACCCCGATATCGGCCAAGAGCAAATCGCCATTAAGACCAGCCAGCGCGACGAATTGAAAGAAGTCGACGAAGCAGGCGGTCTGTTGGCGCGACATTGCCCGATCCGCTTCATCATTACGAAGCAGGCGCTGCAGGAAGGCTGGGATTGCTCGTTCGCGTATGTCCTTACGATCCTCACGAATCCCAGTTCAAGTAGCGCGTTGACACAACTTGTAGGCCGAATTCTCAGGCAGCCCTACGCTCATAAGACGAGAGTGTCCTGGCTGGATGAGAGCTACGTCTTTTGCTTTCAGCGGCGCGGCGCCGAATTGCTTCAGGAAGTGCGCAAAGGGTTCGGTCTTGAGGGGCTGGAAGGCTTGGAGGGAAGGGTCGTCGCGGATTCAGAAGGACCCATGCGTGCGGGCGAACCAGTTGTACTGAAGCAACGGAAACAGTTCACAAGAGCGGCTCGCGATATTGTGTTGCCGGCATTCATGATCAAGGACGGAAAGGAATGGCGGCTGGTTCACTATGAGGCGGACATTCTGGCGCGCGTGCCGTGGGATGAAGTTGACGTGAGCTCGCTTGCCGCCCTCAACTTAGGCGAGAAGGGAAGCGGAAACGTCGAATTGCGGGCCGGGCTGGACAGAGATCCCCTAGTGATGCATCCAAAAGACTCGCAGACGCAAGCGGCCTCTGGTGAAGAAAACGGAATCGACTACCTATTCGCCGCCAGTCACCTGCTGGACGTAATTCCCAATCCGTGGCGGGGTAGCGAGGTTGCCCGGCGGGTGTTCGAGTCGCTGACTGCGAGAAACTCACCAAGAAGAGTGACGGATAACTACACCTTCATTCTGGAATCACTCCGCCGACACCTGGAAAGCGAGCGAGACCGGCTGTCCCGTCAGGTGTTTTCCGAATTGCTGGAAACGGGCACGATGCGCTTCCTCGTCGTAACGGAAGATCTGGACTTCAATCGCTTACCCCAGAGAATTGAAACCACGCAGGAGAAACAAGCCAACCGAGACGACGGCGGACAATACATACTCAACCTATTTGAACGAACAAACGAGGACGAATTGAACGGACTGGAGAACAAGGTAGCCACCTACTTGGACCAGCAGGAGCAGCTGTTCTTTTGGTACCGGAATCGCGCACGCAAGGATTACTACTTGCAAGGCTGGAAGCGCGGACGTATCTATGCAGACTTCATTTTCACGCTGGCCTCGGATGAACCCAATATTGAGGATGAATTCCATCAGGTCTTCGTCGTGGAGACAAAAGGCATGCATTTGCAGCAATCGTCGGACACTGAATATAAGCGGTCAGTATTCGACATCTGCTCTGAGCATGCAGCAAAGAAGGATTGGGCAAAATTTGTACCGGCGATGCGCGACAAGGTCATGCGTTTCGAAATCGTTGACGAAGACGAGTGGCAGAACCGGCTAAACGCCCTGCTAGCGGGATGAGCTTAGGACAACGTGATACCGCAGAAATACAGGTAACGCATACAACGCGCCTAGTGTGATGTCCCGCAAATAACTTTGATTGCGCTGCGAGGCGTTTTTCCTTCCCGGCAAGGCGCGGCGACGCAGCGTGGCAGGCTCCACGTAAGGAGGAGCAACGCCGCCGGAGACGAAAAAGGACCGCAGATACGTGAAGGTATTTGCGGGACACCACCTGGGATAAGTTTTCGCCGTGCAGTAACGAACAAAGGCATATTCGGCTCATTATGAGGCCAGTAAAACACCATTTGTGAGCCGAATAGGACTTGGTTGACTGATCGGCATCCAGCAAACAAAGACGCGGCGCCTATCGTTTAGCTTCGTTGCCAGCCATTCGTGCTGGCAAGGCCAGTCACTTTCTTCCCTTGGATCGACACCAGATTCCTCGCGGAACCCTACGGATACGGCAGGCGAGAATCCACTTTCGTTAGAAAGTGAAAATATGTAGTGACGGCCTTGTGAAATTCGGTAGTATTCCCGACGGGACGATCCTCGTAGGCATGGATCGCATTGCGCCGCTGCTGAACCAGTTTCAGGAAATTGTAGATCTCGCTGTCGAAAAAATCTTTTTTCTCAACGAAGCTTCGCAGTATTTCGAGGCCAAGTCCTGCCGGTTCCTTCTGTTTCTCTCTCCGATTATCGAAGGCGTTGGTTGCCTTCAAGGCATCAAGATCATCCCGATAATCCAGGTAATAGACTGAAAGAAAGAGCTTGAGTGTTCCCTCAACTAGTGCGCCGAGATTTGTCCAGGCAAGAATCAATTCTCCGTCCTCGAGATCGCTCCCATCTTCCCGCAGCCAGATTCGGAGAGTCTTGGAAAGGGAAACTTGCCAGTCGAGACGGGCGTTTGAAAGCAATTCGGCGGCCTCTGGCGGCGCCCACCCGGCAGAACGCCGCCAAAAATGAGCACATTTGCCATTCAGGTCACTAATTTTCTCGACAATCTCGTTCACGGTGTCTCCCCACACGAGGCAGGACATTTCAAGAGTCCCAGAGTTGACTTCTTGCTGTAGGAACCGGGAGCGGAACGAACACAGTGGCCGGGGCGATCGTACTCGGCCGGGGAGCTGAGATGATCCCCCTCTTCTCCTGAGGCCGGCGGCAGGATCATTCGGCCAATCGGATCCTCTTGCGGATCGATACGGCAAGCTTGCGGAAATCGGCGTATGCGTCCAGAACGGCGGCTGCGTGCGCTCCTATGGCGCCGTCCGCGCTCGTTAATTCAAAGATCGGTTTGCGGGCTTCCTGTGCCATCTGAACCAAGCTTCGATAGTGCTTTACGGTCGCAAGGCAATGCGAGTCATTTGCAGGTTTGTCAGCGAAAGGGCCGTCGCCCTGGTCCATGAGGTACCTGGCATACGCTTCCGGCATACGATTGACCCACTTATCGTAGGCCTGCACCGGGCGCCCTAGACGTACGCCGTGCTGCTGCACGATGTATCCGACCGGTTTCATTACACCCTTAGGCAAGGAAAGGTCCAGATTCTCGCCGTTCTTGAGCCGTTTCGACCACTCCGCCCGCCACCCTGCAAGTGTGGGGCCCAAATTGCGTAGCCCTTGCAAAGAAAACAGATCTGCGCCAAGAGGAGCAATTACGTGATCAGTCGCGATCAGCGCCGAGCGATTGAGAGCGCCCAGATTCGGGCCAACGTCCACCAGAATCATGGACGCGTCAATGTCCTTGGCGCCCATCTGCATGATGTGCCAGAAAGCAGTAAGGATGCGAAACGGCCGGTAGGGACTGGTTCCGCCGAGAGCATTGGGCCATTCGCTGGACAGGTTGTCCTCGAAACCAGACAGGGCCAAGTCTCCTGGAATGAGTCCTAAGGTTTCGGAGGCGTGATATACGCATGGGTCGTTAATGTCTGCCACCTCAGTCAATGGCGCCACGCATTGATAGATGGTTCGGTCCACTGCCGCGTCGTCCCACAGGGATTCAAGTTCGTCTTCGCTGAGAAACGACGCGGTCAGATTTGCTTGCGGGTCGAGGTCGCACACCAGCACTCGCTCCCCGATTTTCGACAACATCCAGGCCAAGTGGTAAACAAGGGAAGTCTTGCCGACTCCGCCCTTGTTATTGAGAAACGTGAGTACTGGAACAGTCATTGCTATGTCGTCCCTGATCGGAGGCTTGCCTGCACTGTAGCCAGGACGTGGGTCTGCGTAGTTTTGAACTCAACGTCCGGGTGCCCGGCTTCCCGAAGCAGGCTTTGGGCAATCGTTATCCCCACACCGAACCGCTGTACGTATCCCATCACTTTCATAGCCTCGGCCAGATTTGGATTTCGGTAGTCTGTCACACCAGGCTGCCCAAAATTCTCGCTGGTGACGGAACCGAACGGTCCGCCCGGATTCTGTATTTCAATTCTGTCATTGAACCAGTTAATGCGAACCGGCGCATTGGTGCTGTCGTAAGCGCGATGCATTACGGCATTGCGCACGAGCTGTTGTAGCGCTGCGATAGGATAGCTCTCGGCACGGCGCTCACGATCCTCGCTCACCAAGTCGATATGACGCCGGTTGTGCGTTCGAAGCTTGTCTTCAAGGCGCGACACCACGTCGGATACCGCCCCATCAATCTCAACCTCGTCAACGATTTCATCCGACAAGTTTTCGCCGTCAATGCGCAAGAATTGAACGTAAGCGCCGGGAATAAGGTCACGCGGCCGTACGCCGATCACGAGCAAACCAAGAATAGTGGCGCGACCGTCATCAACAGACGCAATCATCTTGGCCGCGGCCAGGCGCACGTCAAAACTCCTGTCGTTCTTCAACAATAGCTCGCGATCCACTGCATTCGGCAGATACTCGTCCTCGAATTGCCGTCGATTCAGGTCGTCCGAGCCGGTACCGTTTACCGGGAAGATATCGAATGGCCGATCTCCGTGTCTTCGTCGCTCATTCAGAATTCGCTCGTCTTGAGCGGTCGCGATGCCTCTTCGGGGGCTGATTTGTAGCCGACGATGCATGCGCGGTTTCTCGGCAACCATTCATGCCCAATCAACGCCGTTGGGAGGATCAGGCGCCGGCGATGCTTAGGGCGTCGATCAGGATGGAGCCGGTGTGAATACCGCCACGCCGGTCCACGTCGGTCCCTACGGCGGCGATATCTCGCAACATCTCCTTTAGGTTGCCGGCAATGGTGATTTCGTGGACCGCATGGTCCACGGCGCCGTTTCGTACCCAGTAGCCAGCGGCGCCGCGGGAATAGTCGCCGGTCACGATATTGGCGCCCTGCCCCATCAGCTCGGTCACGACCAGGCCCTCGCCCATCTTGCCGAACAAGTCCTCCCTCGACTCGCCGGTGCTTTCGAGCAACAGATTGTGGGCGCCGCCGGCATTGCCGGTAGTCTCCGTACCCAGCTTGCGCGCGGAGTAACTGGACAGAAAGTACCCATTCACGACACCCTTTCTCACAAGGTCGCGGTCGCAAGTGGCCACGCCTTCGGCGTCATAGGCGTGACTGGCCAGCCCGCGCAGGATATGCGGGCGCTCCAACAGGTTCACGCAGTCGGAGAAAACCTGCTCCCCCAATGAATCGAGCAGGAAGCTGGCGCGGTTGTACAGCGCCCTCCCACTGATCGCCGCACAGAAATGCCCGATCAGGCTGCGCGCCACCCTGGGCGCGAACAGTACCGGCGCGCGGGTGCTCTTGATCTTGCGCGCGCCCAGCCGACGCAGGGTCCGGCTCGCGGCCCGCTTCCCAACTTCGGCAGCAGGCGCCAATTCTTCGGGCGCCCGGGCCACGGTGAAGTCGTAGTCACTTTCCATCTGTCCATCCTGTTCGCTCAGCACGGCACAGGAAACGCTGTGATTGCTGGCGCTGCCGCTCTTGAGAAAGCCGTGGGAATTGCCATAGGCAAAATCGGATTCACCGGTATCCACGCCCGCGCCCTCCGAATTGCTGATTCGCGGGTCCGAATCCAGCGCCGCCGCTTCACATTCAAGCGCCAGTTCCATGGCCTGTTCGGCGTCGAGTCCCCATGGATGGTGCAGATCCAGCTCAGGAAACTCCGTAGCCAGGCGCTCGGGCTCCGCAAGGCCTGCGAACTCATCTTCGGCGGCGAAGCGCGCCAGGCTCAGCGCCTTGTCCACGGTTTCACGCACTGCGTGCGCAGACAAATCGGAAGTGCTGGCGGAACCGCTCCGTTGTCCCAGGTAAACGGTTACTCCCAGAGAATGATTCTGGTGGCTCTCCAGGGTTTCAACCGAGCGCATCCGCACACGCAGGGTCAGTCCTGAGTTGTTAGAGGCCGAGGCTGCCGCCTGGCTGGCGCCTCGATTGCGAGCGTGCGTCAGCGCTTCGGACACACGCTCGCACAGTTCATTGGGTGACATCGCTGCTCCGGGCGGCTTCCTCGGTCTGGGTAGCGCGGAAGTTCTTCAAGGCTTCGCGAACGTTCTCGTCGCTAATGGCCAGTATGGCGGCCGCCATGAGTGCAGCGTTCACGGCGCCGTGGCGCCCCACACCCAGGGTTCCCACCGGCACGCCGGCGGGCATCTGCGCCATCGATAGCATCGCATCGGCGCCTCCAAAGGCGGCCGTGGCCATGGGAACCCCCAGTACCGGCAAGGACGTAAGCGCGGCGGCAGTGCCCGGCAGGGCTGCGGCCAGTCCGGCGCCGGCAATGATCACTGCGAATCCACGTTCTTCCAGCTGCTCGCAATACTCGGCCAGGTGCCGCGGCGCACGATGTGCGGAAAGTGCCCGGGCCTCCCACTCGATCCCGAGCGAATCCAGGGTGTTGGCTGAGTGCTCCATGATTTTCCAATCCGAACGGGAACCCATGAGAATGGCCACCTTGTGTGTCATTTGGCGCTCCTTACTTGTATGAGGAATATTGCGGCGTGAGGACTGTATGGCTGGAGGCGAGAGAGTCCTGCTCTCTTCGAGGGCGAGACGCCCTCGTTCCCAGGGGGGACGCCCTCGCTCCCAGGGAAGGCATCAGGCGGTTCCTCCGACGGTGATGCCGTCGACCCGGATGGTGGGCATGCCCACGCCCACCGGAACGCTCTGCCCGTTTTTGCCGCAGACGCCTATCCCGGGATCCAGCGCCAGGTCGCTACCAACCATGGAGACGCGGGTCAGCACCGTGGGGCCGTCGCCGATCAGCGTCGCATCGCGCAAGGGCGCGCCCAGCTTGCCATCCTCGATCCGATAGGCCTCGCTGGCGGAAAAGACAAACTTGCCCGACGTGATGTCCACCTGTCCGCCGCCGAAATTCTTTGCATAGACGCCTTTCTTGACCGAGCGGATGATCTCTTCGGGGTCGTGCGGCCCCGGCATCATGAAGGTATTGGTCATTCTCGGCATCGGCAGGTGCGCGTACGACTCGCGCCGCCCGTTGCCGGTGGGCTTGGCGCCCATCAGGCCCGCGTTCAGACGGTCCTGCAGGTAGCCGGTGAGAACACCGTTCTCGATCAGCACGGTGCGCCCGGTGGGAGTGCCCTCGTCGTCCATCTTCAGGGAACCGCGGCGGCCCGGCAGGCTGCCGTCATCCACAACGGTGCATTGGTCCGTGGCGACCGCCTCACCGATGCGCCCGGCGAATGCTGACACGCCTTTGCGATTGAAATCGCCCTCCAGCCCGTGTCCCACGGCTTCGTGCAGGAGTACGCCCGGCCATCCCGAACCCAGCACCACGACTTCCTCGCCGGCAGGCGCCGGTTTGGCATCGAGATTGACGACCGCCTGGCGTACCGCTTCTTGCGCATAATCACGCGCCGTGTCGCCACCGCACAGCTCGGCCAATGGCAGTCTCCCGCCCCAGCCGGCCACCCCGTGGCGCACCTCGCCGTTCTGTTCCAGGAGTACGGTGACTCCCAACCGTACCAGTGGCCGGTCGTCCGCGGCCAGGCGGCCGTCGGATGAACAGATCAGCACCAGGTTGCGGGCGATGGAAAGGCTGGCGATGACCTGCCGCACACGCGGGTCGGCCGCGCGGGCCTCCCGGTCCAGCACGTGCAGCAATTCGACCTTGGATGGATCCGAGAAACCCGCTGCCGGATCACCCGGGGCGTATAGCTGGCGTGTGGCGCTCTCGTGCCGCAGCTGGACCTGTCCGCTGGGGCCTCCGCGCGCGATCGCCCCCGCCGTCTTTGCGGCGCTCAAGAGGGTGGCGGGGTCCAGTTCATCGGAATAGGCAAAGCCGGATTTCTCTCCGCTGATTGCGCGCGCGCTCATTCCCCGGCCGCGATCGTGGCTGGCAGTCTTGACGATGCCGTCCTCCAGCACCCAGGACTCGCTGGAGTACTCCGAAAAATACAGATCGCCCCATTCCACACCGGGACGCATCAACGCACCCAGGGCCCGGTCAAGCTGCGCCTCCCCAAGATTCGACGTATTCAGAAGGCTGTCGCGGGCCAGCGCCAGCGCCTGTCGCTGAACTGCGAAAGTGGACGGGTCGGGAGAGGTGCTCATGGAACGGGAGTGTCTGGGAGAATTCGCCGGGCGCGATCAGGCCGGATCATGATTCCGGAGAATCGCCGGCGGACAATCGGCAATGGTCCAGGGCGGGGAAACCGCTGCGTAGCCGCTCGAGCTTGTCCAGCGCGATGTCGTGGCAAAGCACGCCATCGCCCCGCTTGCATTCCGCCACCACCTGGCCCCACGGCTCCACCAGCATCGAATGGCCGTAGCTCTCGCGCCCGCCGGGGTGGCTCCCATGCTGCGCGGAAGCGAGCAGGTAGCAGAGGTTCTCGACGGCGCGCGCTCGCACCAGCACGTACCAGTGGGCCTCGCCGGTGGCCCGGGTAAACGCGGCGGGCAAAGCAATCATTTCGGCGCCCTGCGCGCTCATGGAGCGAAACAGTTCGGGAAAGCGAAGGTCGTAGCAGACGGCAAGCCCCAGGCGTCCAAAGGGCGTTTCCGCCACGACCGGCTCGTGGCCCGGCGTCGTGGTAGCGGACTCGCGATAGGACTCCTTGCGTCCGGGCAGGGACACGTCGAACAGATGCATCTTGTCGTATCGCGCAACCTGGGTTCCCGAACCGTCGAAAAGGCAGCAAGCCGATAACGGGCGTTTCGGGTCCTCGGATTGCATCGGAATGGTCCCGGCCACGATCCACATTCCCAGCCGTTGAGCCTGTTCCGCGGCGAAGTCCTGCCACGGTCCGGAGCCTGGCTTCTCCGCGTGCTCTGCACGCATGCGCTCGGCATCCCTGGACATCATTGCGAAATTCTCCGGCAGTACGGCCAGCGCCGCTCCCTGGTCCACTGCTTCGCGCATCAATGCCGCGGCGCGCTGCAGGTTAACGGCGGGCTCGTCGCCCGAACACATCTGGATTACGGCTATCTGGCTCATGAGTCTTCCGTTGCGGTTTCTGGCGGCGCGGGTTCCTCAGGCGGAACAATGTCGTCCACGGGATCGGTTTCCGCCTCCGCAGGCGGCAACTCTACGCCGGGGTCTTCGGCTTGGCCAGGGAGTACTTCCTCTTCCGCTTTACTCAGGAGAGCATCCCAATCTATATCAGGCATCTCGGTCAGGTTTTCCTCAAGGTAGCGGGCGCAATCTCCAAATGCGTCCAGATCAATTTCCTCGCGCAGGACTCGCTTCACCGTAGGCTCATCCCAGCTGCCGCTTACGCGGTAATAGTTCGCCGAGATGGCCTGCAATGGCTCGCGGAAGACCTGGGACAGCAACAACATGGTTGCCCCCAGGCCGGTCCCGCCGACGATCACGCCGCCCAGCGAGAGCAAGTCCGGCAGATTGGGAGATACTACGGCAACTTGGTCGTAACTGCGATCCTGCAGGTCCGTTCGGCCGAACAGGGCAAGCCCGGCCACAGCCCCTTGAAGACCCATGTTGCAGGTATAAGCCTGCCCGTCCCGTAAGCTGAAGTCACCCGCCAGCCGATCGAACGGCAGACCTTCCTCGGTCATCTCCCGGAAATCCAGCGCCAACTTGCGCGGCAAGCGGGCAAGGCTGAGCATCCCCAGCATGCGGCCTCCTCCGGGATCCAGCGCCTCGATCTCGCCGAACTGCACCTCCACATTGAGGTCGCCGTTGGCCCGGGTCAGAAAGTCCCCGGAAGGCGGTCCGTCCCAGCTGGCCGCCAAAGCCATGGTCCCCCGATTGCCGGAGATCGCGGGTTCATAGCCCAGTTGCTCCAGAGCGGATCCCACGTCCGTGCTTTCCAGTTCCAGGTCCAGCCGTCCCAATTGCTGCGTACCTTCATCGTCGCTAACCAGCCAGGCCGCGCTGCCCTCCGACGAAAAGGCCGGCGACTCGGTTCGAAACCAATTGACGCCCAGGCCACCCGAAGTCTTCTCGTAGCGGGCCCGTACTTCACCCAGGCGCATTTCGCCGATTACAAGATCGCCCAGCAGTACTACCCCGCCGGGCAGGCGCCGCGGGTTCGCCGGCGCCTGCGGATCGGGGTCCGGGTCGACCAAACGCAACCAGCGCATGTTCGCCAGCAATTGCGCGTCTTCAGCTTCGGCGCGTGGCCAGAACAATCGTCCCTGCGCGGACTCTCCATCAAGTTCCACCATCCACCCGTCGGCCCGCGGCTGAACGCGGATGGCCTGATCCTTCAAGGTGTTTCCCAGCGAGTACATCTTGCCCGCACTCACATCCAGCTTCCAGGGCAGATCGAGCGAGCCGACTTCCCCGGCAAAGACATCTATCCAATCCGCCGGGCGCAACCAATTCATGCGGCCGTCCACAATCAATCCTGGTTCCCGCGGCAGTCGCGGCAGGGAATCTCCGAAATGCAGGCTCCCGCTACTGATGCGCCACCCTGAGCCATCGTCGCGGAACTCCATGGCTACTCCGGGACCCAGCCCCAACCGGCCGGCAAGACGCGGCGGTCGCTCGGAACCCCACCGCAATTCGAGCTGAGTAGGTCCTGGCGACTCCGCCGACTTGGTCATCGGGTACGGATACGCACTCTCGAGTCCCACCAGGTCCGTCTCCAGGCGAACCCGAATGGGCCGCATCGTCTCGGCATCCGCGGAGGGGACCAGTACCCGGCTTTGCCATGCGAATTGCCCGGACAGGCGATCCAGCGCGCAACAGCCGAAAAGACCTTGAATCGCCCCTGCGGAAACAGACCCGTCCAGGATCAGTTGATAACCATAGCCGGCGGCGCCGGGCGGCGCCTTGGCGACATTGATTACCAGGGGCTCGCCGAGGAATTGTCCGCTCAAGTCCCTCGCGCTCACTCCGGCCCGTGTCACGCTGACGGTTCCACGCAGGTTGCCGACAGGCGGAGTAAGCGCATTCAATCGCAAGCGGGCGCCCTTGAGAACGGTTTCGGTGTCGATCCCCCAGCCGCCATGGTCCGCGATCGGAAGCCAGAAATCCAGGCGAGTATCGGCGGCGCCGGCAGTCTCCGCATCAAAGAGCGCGGAGGGAATCCGATCGGCAACCGGGGTGCGCGCCAAGCCTGCCAGCAAGCGCGGAAGTGACTCGTCGCTGACCGCGTTAACCTCAACGACTGCATTCATCAGGTCGCTGACTTCGACCCGCACGTCCCGCCATCGAACTCCGGCCAGATCGCCTTCACCTTCAAGCAAGACAAGGGTGGAGCCGTTCAGCACCAGGCTGCCGGAGAAATCCTCAAGATTCGGCCAGGCGTCGTGAACCGTCAGAACGGCGTCGCGACAATCCATCTCCACCCGCAGGACGCCGCCGGCAAAGGGAAAGGAACGCAGTGGACCGCTCAGCTGCATGTTCCAGGCTTGCACATTGCCCGAGTGAAGCGAGCGGCTGAGCCACCCGAAGGGCAAACCGGGGATATCTTTCCAGGGCAGTCGGCGAATCCATGCCGGAAGGTCGTCAATGCGGTCGCCGCCGCCGCTCAAGTCGAGTACAGGCGAACCGTCTCCCGAAGGTCGGGTCAAGGAGAGTCGGCCGGCCCAGTCCATGCCTTCAGCGCCGAGGCGAAGATTGTCGCCTTGCAAGGACCAGCCGTCCGGACCGGTCCGCCAGCTCAATTCCGCCTGCAGTTCATCCAGATTGACAGGTTGATCCATCCAGCGCGCAACAATGCTACCCCTCTCCGGGATGGAAAGATCAGCGTTGCCCACACCGGCTTCGTGCCGGAAGCGTCCGTCCACACCGGCCAGCGCCAGGCCGCGTTCGACCCAATTCACCGAAACTCCCGAAAAATCGGCCTGCAATTCCCCCCTCTCGGCGGCTCCGAACTCCCAATTCAGCTTAAGCCCTCGAACATCGCCGCCTTCAGGGACAACACCAATCGAAGCCCCGGCGCGTGTTGCCAGACCCAGCAGCGGCGGAATTGCGTCCTCCAGCCTTACAAAGCCGGACTCAAGCCGCAGCCGGGTCAATTTGCCCGCCTGATCAAGAGTCCAACGAGCATTGAATTCCGTATCCGGCCATCGGCTTCCGTCGCGCGCAGCCCTAAGCCGCGCGACCGTCAGCGTGTACTCGCCCTCGCGGCCTTCCCATTCGAATTGTCCGCCGAGGCGATCGAAAACATGATCCCGGGGGGCGTCCGCAATCCAGAGATCTTCAAAATCCAGTTCCCCGAACAGCTGCTCAACATGCCGGCCCTCAAGGTCCACAAAAACACTGAAGTCACCTGAACCGTTCAGGGGTAGAACGGCGACTTCGGCAATCATTTCCCGCATCTTGCCCAGGTCTACGGCGCGGCCCTCAAGATGCAGCCGCCAGGAACCGGTCGGGATCAGGGATTCAGTCCATTGGGCAAGCTCGATGTCCGCCCCTATTCCCAGCCATTCACCGTATGCCTCGGGCAGCACCAATCGTCCGTCGAGCAAGATGCGTTCGCCCGCAATCTTAAGGGAGAGGCGCTCCAGCCAAAGATCTTCCCGTACCTCGCGAGCGGGTTCCTCGTACTCGATCCAGATATCGCGCACCCTGATCTCCGGAGGCGCAAAGGCCACCAGGCGTGCCGGACCGCCCGGGTAGTACGCTGGATCGCGCCCCTGGATGGAGAACGTCTCGGTATCCAGTCGCCTAAGGGACAGCCTGGCTCCGACGATGGACATGCGATCAAGGTTGAGCCTGCGTCCGGGAAGCAGCGTCCACAGGTTGAGCCCCACCAGGATCTCGTCGGCCAGCAGCAAGGGCCCACCGCCGCGCTCGGACAGCACACGCACGCCGCGCAGACGAAACTCCGGACCGGACAATCCCCAGGAAGGCTCGATTCGCGCGAATTCCACTGGGTAACCCAGGCTTTCGCTCGTCCAGGCGGCTATCTCCTCCTGAAACTGGGGGGTGAGAGGCAGCAACACGCGCAGCACCCCCAAGAGGAGTCCGACGGTCAGCAAGGCCACGCAAACAATGCCGATTGCCCAGCGCAGAACTCGCTTAACAAGAGGATGCACGGCGGGACTAGCCTCCGGCGGCCGCGCTGTCAAACTCCCAAAGGTCCTCCAGCTTGTAAAAGTCACGTGTTTCCCGCCGCATCAGATGCACCACGAGGTCACCCAGGTCAATCAGCACCCAGTCACTCCACTTGAGTCCTTCCACGCCCAGGGCCGGTTGCCCGGCCTTCTTGCTGCGTTCGATCAGGCGATTGGCCATTGCCTTTATGTGGCGTGCGTTGCGGCCCGTGGCGATAAGCATGAAATCGGTCATCCCGGTTTGCGAGCGCACATCGAGCAAACGCACTTCGGCAGCCTGCAATTCGTCCAGGACGCCTTCGGCCAGTATTACCAGTGGATGAGCGTTCATTTCTCGCCTGAAGCGTAGGCGCCTGACTCGGCGATTATCCGCGCCACAGGGGCGGGAATCTGGTCATGCGCAAGATGCCCTGCGCGTGCCGCTTCCCTCACATGGCTGGAGGAAACCGCTGCGACCGGCTCACGAAAAACCATGATCCGCCCCGCGGCGGAAGTTCGAAGTTCCCGTGGATCGGTAACGGCGCGCGATTCGAGTTCCCCTGCGAGGTTCAAAGGCATGCTGCCGGGGTCACCGGCACGCGCTCCTACCAGGATGTGGGCCAGATCAAGAATCTCATTCCAGCGGCGCCAGCCCGGCAAGGTAAGGAAGGAGTCGAAACCCATCATCCAGCACAGCGCGCGGCCGGGATTTAACCGCCTGAGAAGCTGCAAGGTGTCCACGGTATAACGGGGACCGGATGACTGAAGCTCGCACTCTTCAACCGAAAACCCGGGATGGCCGTCAAGCGCCGCCTTGAGCATTCGCAGGCGCAAGGAAGCGGGCGCCACCAGTGCAGGCCGATGAGGCGGCGAGGCGGCGATTACGAAACGGACCTCGTCAATGCCCGCTGCGGCAGCCAGCTTGCGCGCCAGCGCCACATGACCCTTATGCACCGGGTCGAAGCTGCCTCCCAACAGGCCCAGTGCCTTCATTGCACTGCGCTCATTCGATGTGGCGCCGCCAGGGCGAAAACGAGTTGCTCCAATTCCACCCAGGGCTCTCCGGATCGCGCTCCCTTGATAACCTGGTCGGCGCGCGCCGAGCGGTCGACAAGGGTGGCGATGGATCGTGCGCCATGGCGCTTCAGGGCCGCGCGGAATTCCGCCTTGCGGCTGGACCAGATGGCCAGCGAGCCCATCGCCGAAGGCAGGCTGTCACCGCGCGCCGTGCGCCAGTAAAGGTCGGCCAGGGTCGTGATATCGCGCACCAGGACCCAGAGAATCAGAGTCAGCGGCGCGGATTCGCGTTTCAAGCCCGCGAGGATACGCGCCGTTCGCCGCAAGTCCTGGCTCAAGGCAGCCGAACCCAGTTGAAACACGTCAAAACGGCTGGCGTCGGCAATGGCCGTCATGACCGCTTCCACGGAAAGCGGACCGGGCTCATGAGTCAGCGACAATTTGTCAATCTGCTGCCGCGCGGAAAGAAGATTGCCCTCCGTGCGCTCGGCCAACAGCGAAACGGCGGGATCTTCCGGCTCGAATCCCTCGTTGGCGAGACGGTCCCGTATCCAGGACCGATGTTCTGCGGGGGAGAGGACAGGCGCATCGATCCACACTCCCGCACTCTCCAGAGCCCTGACCCAGGCACTCTTCTTTGCACTTCGATCGAGCAGGCCGGCGATCACCAGGATCATCGTATCCTCGGGAGGGGCGCTCGCCAGTTCCTTGAGCACTTTTGCGCCGGAGGCTCCCGGTTTGCCCGTGGGCATCCGCACCTCAACCAATCGCCGGCTGGCAAACAGAGAGCGGCTGCACGCGTCCGCGAGAAATTCGCCCCAGTTGAATCGCGCATCGGCGAGATGCGCCGAACGTTCGGAATATCCGTCGGCGCGCGCGGCGGTTCGAACCCGGTCGACCGCCTCATCCAGCAACAGCGGCTCCGCGCCGGAAAGGAGGTACACGGGGGAAAGCGCCCTCTCAAGGGCCGCCGGCAGTTCCTTACAGCTCAATCGCACGCGTGGATCTACGCCTTCCCGAGCTCAAGGGCTTCCTCGACGAGAAGCACCGGAATGCCCTCATACACGGGATAAAGCCAACTGCCGCAGGCCGATACCAGTGCGCCTTCCATCGCAGTCGCAAGCTTGCGGCCCGCGGCGTTCTTGAATTCTCCCTTACGCACGGACTCGTTGATTGCGGCCAGTTGGTCCGCTCCCGCGACTCGGAGTTCGCCGCCGGTTCTCGGGCACCGCAACATGGAAAGGAACGCGTCGTCCATTGCTGTCACCTAAGTGGCGGCCGATCAATACCCGCAGCCGATGGCGGCACCGGGTCCCACCCCGAGGGTCCGAGCGGATGACAACGCAGCAAACGCCGCACCGACATGCCGAAACCGCGCATCAGGCCGTGAATTTCTATGGCTTCCGCGGCGTACTGGGAGCAGGTCGGCTGGAAACGGCAGCGAGGACCCAAAAACGGGGATATGCAAAGCTGATACGCGCGAATCAGCGCGATGGCGATGACTTTCACGAGTGTCGTGTCACACGCGTAAATTCGCGCCGGCGTGTTTCCCATGGTGTGTGGCGCGACACCAGTGTCGTGTCACGCCCGTATGGTCGCATCAGCGCGTTCCCCATGGTATGTGGCAAGGCGCGTCCCGCCGGGAATGGCGCCTCCCATTGCCCAGGGGCGCAACGCCGCCACAGGCCATGGGGAACGCGCCCTTCGGGAGCGTGCGGGGCGCGCCACTGCGGCGTTGCAGCCCTGGGCAATACCGGCAGTATTCCCTGCGGGCTGCGCCTTGCATTGGCACGCCCCGCGCGCTCTGATGCGACTATACGGGCGTGGCACGACACTAGAGACATTTTACGGCCAGTTGCCGAATTTCATGGACCATCGAATGCAGTCCGTTGCTGCGGGTCGGGCTCAGGTGCTGGTCCAGCCCGGCGCCGGCGATGAAATCCGCTGGAGTCCCAAGGATCTCCCTGGGAGAACGACCGCTGTAGACACGCATCAGGATGGCCGCCAGACCCGACACGATTGCCGAGTCGCTGACCGCGAGAAAGAACAAACGTCCCTCGCCCTGCCAGGACTTCAGCCAGACCTGCGACTGGCAGCCGCGCAGCCGATTGTCCTCCACACGCCAATCCTCGGGAAAGTCCGGCGCCGAGCGGCCCAGCTCGATGATGTGCTGATAGCGCTCCATCCAGCTGTCGAAAAAGCCCAGTTCTTCGAGCAACTCGTCCTGAGCGTCCCGCAAGGTACCGGGGGACGTCTGTTGGGTGCTCACAATCGGGTGGGGTTTTCCTGCCCGGCGTACACCTGCTCCGGATCGAACACTTTGTCACTTTCGGTGAATTCCAGTTCTACGCGGGCCTCGCTCTTCGTCAGCGGCACGCGGCGATAAAAGCAGGAACGGTAACCCACGTGGCAACTTGCGCCACCGGTCAATTCAACACGCAGCCAAACGCAATCCTGATCGTCGTCGATCAGCAATTCCCGCACGTATTGCTTAAGACCGCTGGTCTCGCCTTTCCGCCAGAGCTTGCCGCGGCTGCGGCTGAAATAGTGCGCTTCCCCGGTGCTGATCGTGAGTTCAAGCGCAGCCTCGTTCATATACGCGTGCATGAGCAGTTCCCCGCTCGCGTGATCGGTGACAACGGCCGGGATCAGGCCCTTGTCATCGAACTTCGGCGCTAGCTCCGTGCCCTCTTCCACCTGGGGTACGGTCCGCCTCGGTGCAAATAAATCGCTCATGAGCTAATCATAGCGCCGTCCGGCGCCAGGTCGTGCCTTGGGGCCCGTCTTCCAGGATCACGCCTCTTGCCTTCAGTTCTTCCCGAATCCGGTCGGCTTCGGCGTAATCGCCCCCCGCCCTCGCCCGGGTGCGCTCTGCCAGACGGCTTTCGATCTCGGCGGCTGTCAGAGTGCTCGAGTCCCGTGGATCCGGAGCCGGCCCATGTGAGGCTTCGCCTTTGAGGCTTCCCTTCAGGCCACCACGAGGCGAGGCGCTGGCATCAATCGGCAAAGGGTCCTGAAACCACTTTTCCGGATCCTGCTGCAGGAGGCCCAGCAGGGCGCCGCCGGCCCGTAGCGAGGCGGCTCCCGCTCCCGGTTCCACCTCGCCGGAGCGCAGCTTGCGGGCTTGCCCGGCGAGAGCGCTCAGAGCGGCGGGCGTGTTCAGATCATCCTCCAGCGCCTGGATCAGCTCGGCTGCCGGCTTCGCCGCCGGGAAAGCTCCAGGAGCAAGGGCGTGTTCGCTGGGAACGAGGGCGTCGCGCCCTCGACGAGGGCGGGGACGCCCTCGTTCCCGGGGATCTGCGCCGCAATCGAGCAGGACTCGGTACAGGCGATCCAGGCGCTGCCGGCTTGCCGCAACTAATTCGTCGCTCCACTCGAGCGGGTCACGGTAGCGGGCGCTCAATAGAGCCAGCCGCAATACTTCGCCCGGCACTCGTTCGAGCAATTCACGGATAGTGAGGATATTGCCGCGAGACTTGGCCATCTTGGACTTGCCCATGCGAATCATCCCGTTATGCACCCAGTAACGGGCCAGCGGCGCATCATGCGCGCAGCGGCTCTGGGCAATCTCGTTCTCGTGATGGGGAAAGATCAGGTCCTGCCCGCCACCGTGAATGTCGATGGTCGCGCCCAGATGTTCCCGCGCCATGGCCGAGCACTCAAGGTGCCATCCAGGACGCCCCCGGCCCCAGGGGCTTTCCCAGCCCGGCAGCTCCGCGGGAGACGGCTTCCAAAGCACGAAATCGGCGGGATCCTCCTTGTAGGGCGCCACCTCAACCCGCGCCCCGGCGATTTGCTCGCCACGATCACGGCCCGAAAGTTCGCCGTACTGAGCGTAGGCGCCCACCCGAAACAGGACGTGTTGCTCCGCCTCATAGGCGTGACCGGATTTCAGCAGGCGTTGGATCAGGTCGATCATCTGCGGAATGTGTGCGGTGGCAAGGGGCTGCCGATCCGGCGTCAGTACGCCAAGTGCGCCAATGTCTTCCCGCCAGACCTTCGTCCACTGCTCGGCGATGGTTGCTATGTCGACGCCTTCTTCCGCGGCAGCCTTGTTGATCTTGTCGTCAACGTCAGTGATGTTGCTGGCGTAGACCAGCTTGTAGCGACGCCGCAACAGCCGGGCCAGCACGTCGAACACCACCGCGGGCCGTGCATTTCCGATGTGTGCGGGGCCATAGACCGTCGGCCCGCAGACGTACATGGTTACCCGCGCCGGGTCGCCGGGAACAAAGGGCTGGCGCTCGCTGCCCAGTGTGTTGTAAAGGTGGATCAAGACTGTGCCGGCGGCGCGGGGACGGCAATCGCCGCCAGGTCCCGAAGTATCTGCCAGGCAAGTTCTTCGGCCAGGGCCTCACGCAACACTTCTGTCTCGCGCTCCATGCCCAGCACCCGGAATTCGTCCTGCACACGCGTGTGATCCGCTTGCCGCTCGCGTTCCTCAATCAGCCTTTGCCCGTCGAGCCTGAGCGAATATTTCACGCGGTAGCTGATTTCCATCACGGTGGGCAGATTGCTGGCGGAAATGGCGACCAGGCTTTCTTCGCTCTCATCTTCCAGCAGGCGCAGGATCGCCACGCCGTCGCCCGGCTCGGCACGCACCTGGACGCCTGCTAAACGCAGCTTCTCGTTCAAGGATCGCCACAGCGGCGTAGCTCCATGACTGCTTTGCAGCCAAACGCCGCCGCTCAAGGCCGGAAATTCGAGCGCGCCCTGGAACTGGAAGCCGCAGGAAGCAAGCAGAAGGACCAGCCCACAGGCTTGCGCACACCTCAAGGTGAGCAAGGCCCGCTCCCGCAGGCCGACGAATATGGCTGCCGCCGAAGAACCTTTGAGAGTCACACCACGAAATTCACAACGCGGCCCGGCACATAGACTTCCCGCCGAACCGAGGCGTCAGCCAAATGCGCGGCAATGCGTTCGTTATCACGAGCGGCCGCCAGCACAGCATCCCGCTCGGCGCCCGCCTCTACCTGAATGCTGGCGCGCAGCTTGCCGTTGATCTGCACCGCGATTTCCACCGTGTCTTCCTTGAGCCATTCCTCGCCGGCCTCGGGCCAGGGAGCGGTCGCCAGCGAGGACTCGTGACCCAGCCGTTCCCACATTTCCTCCGCCAGGTGCGGAGCAAAGGGACTCAGCAGGAGCACCAGGGGCTCGGCAATTGTCCGCGGCAGCTCCTTCCAGCGCCCCGCGGCATTGACGAATTCCATCAGCGCGGCGATTGCCGTGTTCATCCGTAGCGCCTTGATATCGCCGGTAACCTTGGCGATGGTCTTGTGCAAGACCCGCATCTGTTCCGCGCGTGGCTCACTCTCGGCCACGCCACGCTCAAGCAGGTTCCACATCCGGTTGAGGAACCGATGCGGGCCCTCCACGCCGCGGGTGCTCCAGGGCTTGGCCTTCTCCAATGGGCCCATGAACATCTCGTACAAACGGAAGGCGTCCGCTCCGCAATGGCTCAGCACATCCTCTGGGTTTACGACATTGCCGCGCGACTTGGACATCTTGTGGGCACGCGAATCGAGTGCGATCGACGCATCCGAAGCCAGCACGAAGTTCTCGCCGCTCTTGTGCACCTGATCCTCGCTCACGGCAACGGGCGTCAAATCTTCGCCGCTGGCCCTGTCGACATAGGCCGCCGGTTGGGCGCCACTGACGCGGCGGACCCGCACCGCCGATACGAATTCCCCACTTGCGTCCTTGTAGGTGGTGAACTCGCGTTCACCGAGTATCAGGCCCTGATGGACCACCCTGCGGAAGGGTTCGTCGCTGGACACAAGGCCGGCGTCGTACAGGACCTTGTGCCAGAAACGGGCATAGAGCAGGTGAAGCACGGCGTGTTCGGCGCCGCCGATATAGAGGTCCACGGGCATCCAGTAACGCTCAAGTTCCGGATCCACCAGGCGGCCGGGATTGTGGGGATCAATAAAGCGCAGGTAGTACCAGCATGATCCCGCCCACTGCGGCATCGTATTGGTCTCACGGCGCGCTGGCAGGCCGGTCGCGGGGTCGCGCACGCTCAGCCAGTCCGTGGCCTTTGCCAGCGGCCCCTCGGGCGAACCACTGGGACGAAAATCCTCCAGTTCCGGCAGGGTCAGCGGCAGTTCCGCCTCCGGCAGCGGCCTCGCCACCCCGTCCACGAATACCACCGGGAAGGGTTCACCCCAGTATCGCTGACGGCTGAACAGCCAGTCGCGCAAGCGGTAGGCAATCTTCGCTTGTCCCCGACCACGCCGCTCAAGCCAATCAATCGCTGCCTGCTTGGCGCCCTCCACTTCCAGGCCATTGAGAAAATCGCTGTTGATCACCATACCTTCGCCGGCCCAGGCCCCATCGTCGTGGCCTTCAGGCGGCTGAATGGTGCGGACAACCGGCAATGAGTGCGCATCGGCAAATTCCCAGTCGCGCTGGTCCTCGCCCGGAACCCCCATGATCGCGCCGGTGCCGTAACCCATCAGAACGTAGTCCGCCACCCAGACCGGGACTTCCTTGCCGGTAGTGGGATGGCGGGCCCTGGCCCCCGTGTCCACACCGCTGCGGTCGTGCGCATCGGCTACCCGCTTTATCTGGCTCTTGCGCGCCGCTTCCCGGCAATACCTGCGAACCGAATCAAGCTGCCCGTTGGTGGTGATCTTCTCGGTCAGCGGATGTTCCGGCGACAAAGCGAGGAACGTGGCCCCGAAGATCGTGTCAGGACGCGTGCTGAAGACCTTTATGACTTCCTTGCGCCCGATCAGCGGAAACTCGATCTCGGCCCCCACCGACTTGCCGATCCAGTTGCGCTGCATCTCCAGCGTGGATTCCGGCCAGTCCAGTTCATCCAGACCGTCCAGCAGACGCTCCGCGTACTCGGTGATTCTCAGCATCCACTGCCGCAGCGGCCGCCGCTCGCAGGCAAAGCCGCCGACTTCCGAGCGACCTTCAACAACCTCTTCGTTTGCCAGCGTTGTCCCCAGCTCCGGGCACCACCACACGGGTTGCTCAGCCTGATAGGCGAGTCCGCGTTCATGCAATTTCAGGAAGATCCATTGCGTCCAGCGATAGTAGTCCGGATCAGCGGTGCTGATCTCTCGCGACCAGTCGTACGAAAAGCCCAATGATTTCAGTTGCGCGCGGAACCGGTCGATGTTCCGTCGCGTGGTTACCCGGGGATGGGTATTGGTGCGAACGGCGTACTGTTCCGCGGGTAGCCCAAACGCGTCCCAGCCTATGGGGTGAAGGACGTTGTAGCCTCGCATCCGCTTGAAACGCGCGACGATATCGGTGGCTGTATAACCCTCCGGGTGGCCAACGTGCAGGCCCGCGCCACTGGGATAGGGAAACATGTCGAGGATGTACGCCTTGCGACGCGAATAGTCGGGTTGCGCCGGCGTCCTGAAGGTCTCCTCACGATCCCAACGCGCTTGCCACTTGGCCTCAATCTCGGCAAACGGATTCGAACTCATGCGTGCAAATTGTACGGGCGCGAAACCTTCTTAGAAGCGCGTAAGGGCAGCCCACGTCGCACTTGGGCCCTGCGAGATGGCGCGGCGCCCGATGGCCTTTGCCCAGTCCGAGTGCCGGCCGTACTCGGCGCGCCAGCGCCAAAGCGCACGGCTGAAGTAGTGGAGGCCGAATTCCTCGGTGAAGCCGATCGCCCCGTGGACGCCGTGAGCAATCAGGGTGACAGGGTGGACCAGTTCCGAGCAGCGGCATTTGGCCATCGCTACCGCCAACCAGGCCGGGTCCTCTTCGGACTCGGGCAAACCGTGGCGCTGTACGGCCGCAAAGGCCTGTTGCGACACGGCATGCATGCAAGCCGCGTAACCCGCAAGTTCGGCGAGTTGTTGCTGGACCGCCTGGAACTTGCCGATCAGACGCCCGAACTGCTGCCGTTCTCCGCAATAGCGCACCGAACGCTCCACCAGCGCCTGCGCAGCGCCGGCCATTTGTGCCGAACGCAGCATGGCGCCCGCCGCTTGCGGCAGTGGTTCCGATCCGCTGCTTGCCTGTTCTAAAGTTCGGCCCAGTCCACGTCCGATCATGATCTCGGGCAAGGCGCCTGGCGCAGCGTAGCGCCCGCAGGCCTCGGCGATGACGAAGGCGTCGAGCCAACCGCCGCCGTAGCCGCCCTGCTCCTGCGAAACCAGCACCGCGTCCAGACCGATCTCCTGCGCCAGTGCAAGGAACTCCGCGCCACCCGATTGTTCCGCACCGGCCAGGTACTCGGTCGTGAGCATCTCGGCGAACAAGCGCTCCACCGTTTCCACCAGCAGTGAATCGGTACGCATCAGCGCAGGCCCAATCCGCGCGCGATGATGCCGCGCAGGATCTCGCCGCTGCCGCCGCGGAGCGAGAAAGACGGCGCCAGCAGAGTCATCAGCCGCAATGCCCGCTGATAAGGCAAGGCGGTTTGTGAATCTTCGGGTGGCAGGTCGACGAGTTCCTGGGCCACGGCAGGCAAGGACTGCTCGAAACGAGTACCCAGGTCCTTGACCATGGCCGCTTGGATAACGGGAGATTCGCCCTTCTCCAGCATGGTTGCCACCGACAGGGACATGGCGCGCAGGGCGCCCAGTTGAGCGACCAGCGAACCGATGGCAATAGCCGCCGCGCTGTCGGCTTCTCTCTGTTTGAGGATCCGCAGCAATTCATTGAACAGCGCCTGACAGGACAGGTAACGCTCGGGGCCGGAGCGCTCCAGCGCCAATTCATCGGTCACCTGCGCCCAGCCGTTGTTTTCCTCACCGACAAGCGCATCCTCGGGCAGCAGCGCGTTATCGAAATGAACTTCATTGAAATGCTCGCGTCCGGCCAGGTCCCTGATGGGCGTGATACGAATGCCGGGGCTGTTACGCAGGTCCACCAGGAACTGGGAAAGGCCCTCTTGGCGGGTCTGTCCCTCACCGGTGCGGAAGAGTGCGATCATGTAGTCGGCCCGGTGCGCGTTGGTGGTCCAGACTTTGGTGCCGTTGACCCGCCAACCCGAATCGGTGCGCAGTGCACGGGTGCGCAGGGACGCCAGGTCGGACCCGGAATCCGGCTCGCTCATACCGATACAGAAGCACAGCTCCCCGCGGCAGATTCTCGGCAGGATGCGTTGCTTGAGATCTTCGCTGCCGTAGCGAAGGATCAGCGGACCACTCTGCCGGTCGGCAAACCAGTGAAGGCCGGTGGGAGCGCCGGCAGCCAGGCACTCTTCCAGCACGATGAACCGCTCCAGCTGGGAGCGCCCGCCGCCGCCGTACTCCACCGGAAAGCTCAACCCGATCAATCCGGCTTCTCCCATTCGCCGGCTGAACTCGGGGTTGTACGCATCCCACGAAAGAGCACGCTCATCAAGCGGCACATTACGCAATGCCTCGGCGAGGAACGCGCGCACCCGGGCGCGCAGGGCCTCGGCCTCTTCGGGCAGTTCCGGTGCGGGAAAGACTACGGGCCGCACGGCGGCGTTTTCCGCTATTCTTCCGGAGCGATGGTGAGCGTTAACCCGTCCAGTTCTTCAGAAAATTTGATCTGGCAAGTCAGGCGGGAGTTCTCGCGGAAATACTCCAACTCGGACAGAAGTTCGTCTTCCTCCGGCGAACGGGGCGGCAGTTTGGCCAACCAGGAGCCTTCGATGTAGCTATGGCAGGTAGCGCAGGAGCACATGCCGCCACACAAGGCTTCCACTCCATTGTCCAACTCGCGCAAGGTCTCCATGACGCTTGCGTCGGTCTGCCCTTCAACGGCAAGGGACTCGCCGGTCCGGTCCGTTACGTGAATCCGCGCCACTAAGACTGCCGAAAGCGGGTTCAGGCGGTACCGGCGTTCCGGTCCAGCGGAGTATGAAAGTACTCGCTCTCCTCGCAATGCTGCTGGATCTCCTCAAGCAGACGTGCAATACGCTGGTCGGCGGTAGAAACCGAAGCGCAGGACTCGCACAGCGGATCCGAGCAAGGCTGACGGGAGAATAGCCAGAAATGGACCGCGCCTGCCAACAGGCCGGAAGCCACGTCCCAGGCGTCCGGCTCATCGTTGGATTCCAGCAACTTGTTGCCGCCATTGATCACGGCGTCAATCGCTTCCTGGAAACCTTCGGGATATTCTTCTTCGCCGCCGAAATAGTCGTCCGGCAGCAACTGTTCGTGGCTCATGCTTTTACCCGTAGATTGGCTTGTACAGCGCCCTGATATGGTACCATCGACTGCTTTGCAAACCTAGTCTTGAAGCGCTGCGGTTTCGGGACCAATACGACCATCCGGCCGGCAAGAATCAGGGCCTGTTAACGCTATGCGATGCCGCTCTGTTGGGTCTGTCCCGGTAAGATTGCCGATGTTTAAATGACAATGAACGGGGGGCCGGATTAGTTTGAACGGAGTTCATTCCACATTGACATTCCCGGAAGAAGTTGTCCTGCTTCTACTCGACGACGAAGAAGGCGTTTTCCTATCCATCGGGAAGAACACTCTGGAGCTCGGCTTGACGGGCTCGGTGCTGATGGAATTGGCGCTTGCCGACCGGCTGGACACCGACCTTGAGCGTCTGATCATTATCAATCGTGAGGCTACAGGCAATCGCTTGTTCGACCGGGTGCTGGAACGAATCGCGGAGGAGGAAGAAGCCAGGAACACAAAGTCCTGGATCGAGGCACTGTCGATTGAGGAAACGGCTGCGATTCAGGAGCACGCGCTGGCGAGCCTCGTGGAACGCGGCGTTCTGCGGCGCGAGGACAAGAGACTGTTCCAGGAAACGGTCCAACACCTGTGGGTTTTCCGATCCCCGCGTTATTTCATGGTCGACGGCAAGGCCAAACAAAGGACCCGAACACGCTTTACGGACGTCCTGTTCTCCGAGGACATACCGGACCCCCAGGACATTGCCCTGATTTCATTGGTTGATGCCTGGGACAATTAGAGCAGTACCAAGCGACAGAACAATATAATATTGGCCCTGAGTAGTTAGTGCGCTATCTGGGAAGTATGTGTGGTTAAGATGCGAGGGATTTTTGCTTTCTGGCTAGGCGCGACGACGCAGTATGGCAGGCCCCGGATAAAAAGGAGCAACCTGGCCAGGGAGCAAGAAGACCCGCAGATTGGCGCAGTTACTTCCAAGACAGCACGCTAACTACAGGATTCGAAAATGGCTTTCCGGATCGCCCATGAAGGCCCCTTGTCGGGGCGATTTCGCGTTCCTGCATCAAAGCCGGAGACTCAAAGAGCCTTGGTTATGGCGGCATTGGCGGACGGTGTTTCTACGATACACCTGCCTCTTCACTGCGCTGAGACGTCTACGATGATGAGAGCCTGCAGGGCAATCGGAGCAGAGATTACTCAGGGTGAAAACGAATTCCAGGTTGTGGGTAGGGGTTGCGAGCCGAAGAATTCGGTCAGTATTGAGGGAACCAACACTCGTTACGTTTGGGCGGGCGGCTCCGCTCTGGTGGGACGCCTCTTTACAGCCATCGGCTCATCCGTGGCGGAACCGGTTGTGGTTGACGGTAACAACTTACTGAGAAACAGGCCGTTTGAGCAGATTTTCTCCACACTGAGCGACCGTGGGACCAACTTTCACTTCTTTGATGCCAAGAATAGCCTTCCTTGCCTCGCGTTATCCAGGAGGCTACCAGGAGGTCGCTATAGGCTGGAAACATCCGTCTCCTCGCAGTTTGCCACGGCGCTTATGGTTCCGGCCCCGCTGGCCGCCGCGCCCACGACCATAGAAATCAGCGGCACGCATTACTCCCTTTCCTACATCCGCCAAACCGCCGACATGATGCGGCGCTTCGGCATTGACCCGTTGATCAGCGAGGACGAAAGGGTGATGCTGATTCCCAATACAGGTTGCTATCGGAGTTGCGTGGTGGACATAGCCGGCGACTACACATCGGCTTCCTACCTATTGGGCGCGGCCTTCGTGAGCGGGGGCAGAGTCACCTTGTCGAATCTGGATCCGCAGAGTCTCCAAGGCGAGCGAGCCATCGTTGACATCATCGAGACCCTGGGCGGTCGAGTCGAATGGCAAGACACTACCGGCACCGTGGAGGTGGACTGCACCAATCTGCCCGCGGAGGTCGATGCGTCCTTCGATTTTAAGGACAGCCCCAACATCCTGCCGACGGTAGCGGCGATGGCCGCCACCATCCCGGGCCGGGTGCGCTTGACGGGAGGGAGGCTTACCCAGTATCACAAGTCACCGCGCATTGATGCCATGGCAGTGGAGTTGGCGAAAGCGGGCGTCTCGATAACGGTGCTTCGCGACGCAGAGGGCGCAGTTGACGGTTTGGAAATCCGCGGTACTGGCAGACATCGCGGTGGTCTGGACTTGTTCGGTTACGGTGATCACCGGATTGTCATGTCATTGGTGGTCTTTGCGCTTTCTTGTAAGGAGCCCTGTTACTTCGATAGCATTGGCGACGCCTATGATTCTTTCCCTGAATTCTTCAAGATTCTCAGTTTGAGCGACCGGCCGCGGGAAGACAAAGAGCCCCTTGCGCATGTCGGGTGATCGTCACCGTGTCTCGCAACAGGGTAAGGGGCGGGGAAGCGGCCGAGAAGCTGGATGAGTAGCGAGGGCAAGTTTTTTTGCTTCGGCGACACGGAGATCGATGTCATCGTTCACGGTTTCCCCGGTAAGTCAGTGTGCCATGGGCCGCTCGGATTCAGTACCTTGGCCCTGGTGCGCCGCAGCGATCGAGTGGCGCTTGTGGACGTGGGCTCATTCGGGCAGCGCGATCTGCTGATCAATCATCTCAAAGGGCGCGGACTAACGCCGAATGACGTAACCGACGTGCTGCTGTCGCACTCTCACTACGATCATTCGGTCAATTGGGTTCTTTTCAAGAACGCCACCGTTGTCATCTCCCGTGAAGAGTTGGAATGGTCTTTGAAAGAACCGTGGGGTGAAACGCCGGTACCGGAACTCTATATGCGTGAGTTGGAGCGCTGCCCCACGCTGCGCGCAGTCGAGGACGGCGAAGAAGTATTTCCCGGAATCACGGCGCACATGACCCCCGGCCACACGCCGGGCAGCATGGTGTTCGTACTCGATACCGGCGATCGCGATGTCGTGTTTACGGGAGACGCTTGCAAGAACCGCGCGGAACTCATCTCCCGTGCGGCATACATGACCTACGATCCCGAGGTCAGCAGCGCTTCGATCGACGCGATCTGGAGATTCTGGACGCGCAGGCCCGGCGGTGTCCTCGTGCCCGGGCATGATCTGCCAATGGTGCATGAGATGGACAGACCTCGATACCTGGGAACACGCGAAGCGGCGATCCGCGCCTGGTTCGGCGACGACTTAAATGAAACCACTTTTTATTCTCTGCTACCCGGCGCGGGTGTGACCGAGCCGGCCACGGCGGCGAAATAATGATTAACGTATTTGAAGCGCCCAACGCGTATGCATTCCGGACACTCCGCGTAGCTTTTCAGTCACTGAAATATCGAAAATATCGGCGGGTTCAGCGATCGCGAAGGCAAAGCTATGGCTGAGGCTGGACAGTTCCAGGCATCGGAAGCAACAGTTCGAGGCATGATCGGGGATATATTCGGTGCTCTCGGATTCTCTTCCGGCCAGCGGGCGATTCTGGCCGATACGTTGATCGAGGCAAGCCGTGCTGGATATGCCTCCCACGGCGTGGTACGCATCCCGATATTCGTCGAAGATACCCAGGCTGGTGTTATCTCGTCTGCCGCGGAGCCGGTAGTCATGCACGAATCGGCGGCGACCGTGGTTGTCGATGCACGCCGCTGCCTCGGACCGGTATCGACCGTCTTCGCCATAGAGCACGCGGCAGCAAAGGCGCGACAGGCGGGCATCGGCTGTGCGTCTGTGCGTAACGGCAATGACATAGCTTGCCTCGGATCTTATGTCGGCCGTCTTGCGCGTGAGGGGCTGATTTCGATGCTCATGGCCAACAATGCGGGCGGTGCGGCCTGCGTAGCGCCTTTCGGTTCCACCATTCCGTTCCTTAGCACCAACCCGATTGCTGTCGGTGTCCCGCGCGAGTCCGGCAGGCAACCATTGGTGATTGATTTTTCGACCAGCGTGGTGGCGTTGGGCAAGGTGAGGATGGCAGCAAAACGGGGTGCGGCAACGCCGGAAGGCTGGTTGATCGGCCGCGACGGACATCCAGTCACCGATCCGTCGAGTTTGTTGTCTGTGCCCCGAGAAGCCGCCCTATTGCCTATGGGCGGACCAATGTCTGGCCACAAGGGATTCCTGTTGAGCCTGATTGTCGAGGCGTTCGCAGGTGCTCTTACGGGCGCCGGCATGAGCACGGGCAGTCACCCCGACGACTGTGGCAACGGTGTATTTGTTCTTGTCGCCGACCCGGAATCGTTTGGCGGCAGCCGCGACTTTACCCGTAGGGTAGAAGAGTTCATTTCTGCCCTTGAAGCTACGGCGGCGGGTGGGACAGGCAGCGTGCGGTTGCCCGGAACGAGCCGAGCCAGCGCACCGGAGAGCAACATTCCGATAGACAGCCATACATGGGATCGAATCGCGACCATCCTGGAGGAACTCTCGCTGACGGAGAAGTATCCGATGACATCGACGGCAAAGAACTCAATGCGCAGGTAAGGAGGTCTTTCGTTTGAAAACCGATTTCGGAACGAGGTCGTTCTTGGCCTCGCTTGCTTCCGAGCTACTCGCCGATGCCAGATCGTCCAAGTTGCCGCCTGCCTTGTCCATTGGCATGGTCATGACGGTGTTGATGATTGTCTGCCAACTTTCTGTCGCCGCCATCATCTTCTCCGGCGCCCTGGCGCCTTTCGCCCCACGCGCCATCGGGTCGGTCCTCTTCGGCACCTTCACGCTCTGCCTGGTTACTGCATTGATCGCCCCTTACAAGGGCATCCTGTCCATGCCGCTCTTCGCGCCGACGGCGGCGCTTTTCGCAATCGGGGGTACGGTCTCGACCAGCATGTCGGGTGCGTTGGACGAGGCCATGTTCGTAACCATGATAGTGATCATGGGCCTCTCGACCGTGATGACCGCGGTCTTCTTCCTGATCGTCGGGCGGTTACGGATGGCCAATCTGTTCCTGTCTATACCCTATCCGGTGACGGGCGGATTTCTTGCGGGGCTGGGCTGGTTTCTGGCCGTCGGAGGCTTCTCGGTCATGTGCGGGGTTTCGGTGAACTGGGAGACTCTTCCCCGGTTGTTGGAATCCGACATGATCTGGAAATGGGTCCCCGGCGTGCTTGGTGCTCTTGGATTGCTCTGCTTCGTGAAGCGCCGGCCCCATTTTCTCGTGCTTCCCATAGCTCTCATCCTCGCCACCGCGCTCTACCACGCGGCGCTAGGTATTCTCGGCTTCTCGGCAGAGGAAGCCAGAGAGGCTGGCGTTCTATTCCGGGGCGTGCCGACGGGGAGTCTGTGGCCTCCCTTCGGCGCCGGCGACCTGACCCTTGTGGACTGGAGCATCGTAGCGATCCAGATTCCAGGCATGTTGAGCGTGGCGCTGATCACGCTCATGTGCATCGTGCTGAATGCAAGTGGGCTTGAATTGAGTTGCGGTGTAGAGATGGACATGAGCAAGGAGTTCCGGGCCGAAGGCGTGGCGAACCTGCTCGCCGGTCTGGGCGGGAGTCCTCCAGGAGGCAATACTTCTGTATTTTCCGTTGTCACCCATACCACTGGCGCTGAGACGCGCCTGAGCGGGATCATCGCCGCCGCCCCCGTGGGCCTCGTCCTGTTGTTCGGCGGCTTCGCGTTGGAGGTATTCCCAACACCGGTACTCGGCGGTCTGCTGCTCTTCTTTGGCTTGGACATGATGTATGAATGGCTGGTCGTGGTCCGCGAGAAGCTGTCTCGAGCCGACTACGGAATTGTCCTTGTCATCGCTACCGTTACCGGTGTTGCCGGGTTCCTGGAGGGCGTTGCTGTTGGCTTGGCCGCCGCTGTGGTGTTCTTCGTGATGCGCGCCAGCAGGGTGGATGTGATTGCCGATTCGTTCACTGGTCGCGACCGTCTCAGCAAGAGAAGCTGGCCCGCTACCCACCGTGCCATATTGCGGCTCTGGGGCGAGCGAATGCGCGCCTATCGCTTGCGTGGCTATCTCTTCTTCGGAAGCGCCACCGCCATGGGCGACCGTCTCAAGAAGGCCCTTGCGGCTGAACCGGCCCCGCAATGCCTGTTGCTCGATCTGGCCGGTATCACCGGCCTTGATGCTTCGGCCGTAAACGTCTTTTGTCGCATCATCCGGACTGCCCGACCTCTGGATACCAAAATTATCCTGAGCGCCCTGCCGGCACGGTTCGAGTCAACCTTGCGGCGCAGCCTTCCCGAGAGCGACTGGAAGGAACTGCTGTTCGAGGAAGACCTCGACCACGCGCTCGAGCGGAGCGAGCTACTCATCATCGCCGAGTGGCGCCGGCTGAACGGCGAATCGAAAGATGCACGTACCGAGTTGTTCGGTATCTCCGTCGACGATGCGATGCACCAACTGGAAAGACAGGCCCAATTCGAGGATCTGGCTGATCGACTGCAGCCGTGGCTGCAATCCAACCGCTACGCGGCCGACGAAATCATCGTTGCACAAGGTGAGAAACAAGAGCATATGCAGTTGCTCGTCCAGGGCCGGGCCACCATGGTCAGCGAGAAGTCTGGAGAACGATTGGGCGAGTACGGCCCGGGCAGCGTGTTTGCGCCCCACGCGGCCTTTGGGAATCACGTTGCCCTCAGCACCGTGAAGGCCGCCGAACCCTGCCAGACCGTCCTGATGACAAGGGCCGATTACGAGTCGCTCGAGCGGAAAGACCCGGAATTGGCCCTTGAGTTGTCCAAGTATCTCGTGCACACAGTTCTCGACGATCAGACAAGGCTCACATTCGCCGCCGCCAAAAGAGATACCGGTGCTGAACAGGAAGCATGACGTTTCGTAGCCAGCATGGGAAGACCGCCGCGGAGCATCAGCGCAGCAAACTGAATTCTATCGAATAACTACGGTTTTACCCTCTTTACTCATGCAATATGCAGGCCAGTGGCTACGCAGTTGCTCAAACCGATGTTGACCTGTAAATCATGCTGAGCTGGACCATTCCATTGGTTGCGACCAGCCATGAAGCGCTGCGGCACTCCGTGACTCGGCACTAGAAGCGGTAGCTTGCGCGAAGGTAGGCAAACCCGCCGCTGTAATCGTACGGTGAACTGGAGGGTTGCGCATTGCCTTGTCCGAGTGACTCTTCTTCAACGGCGTCGGGTGTCACGTTGAAAAGGTTCTGCACGCCGGCGGTGACGGTATATCCGCCGGCAAATTCATAGCTCAACTCCGCATCCACAAGGAAGTCTCCGCCCCAGGAATCAAGATGGGCGCAGCTCGCGCTCTGGAAGCGGCAGGCATCCCAGCCCGCGTAGAAGCTGCCGCGCGCAAGTATGCGCCAGGCCCCCCAGGCGTGGTCCCAGGTGGCGGCAAGACGGTGCTCGGGATTCATGTCCTCCAGCTCGGTCCGGCGGCGCTTTGACAGCAAGCTGACGGTTTGAGGCGCGCTTAAGGGTGTTCCCAGCACTTCGGTAACCATGAAGGGCGGAGAGAAGTCGTCCAACTCCGTCTTGGTCCAGTTCCAGCCGACAGTCAGTTGGCTGCTGCCGCCGAAGGCCCCAAATGAGTAGTTGAGCGCCACGTCGATCCCGGTGGTGGTCGTATCAAAGTCGTTGGTAAGGAAATTGATTGTGTTGACTTCGCTGCCTGCGGCCAAACCACTTGCTTCCAGGAGTCCTGCAATCTGGTCGGTAATGCGGATGTCGCCGGTGGGAGAAATCCGGTCCTCAATCGCGATTCGGAAAAAAATCAACTCGCAAGCGGGCCGCGCCCGACAAATCGTAGGTCAGCCCCAGGGAGAAGCCTACCGAGGTTTCTTCTTCAAGCTCCCGGCCACCCAATGCTTGCGCCACGGGATTGGTGGGCGGCACCTTGCCGACTTCCTGCAGTCCTCCGAGTCCGCTGAAGGTCGTCGATAGAACCGACACGTTCGATTGCCCAGGTGACGGCGCGCGAAAACCAGTACTGACCGTGCCCCGTAGCGCCAGGGCATCCGTCGCGCGCCACAAGGCCGACAGTTTGCCATTGACGGTTGTGCCGAAATCGTCATAGAAATCCTCGTAACGCAACGCCAGGCCCATGGCGAGATCGGCGGTAACCTCTGCCTCCAGGTCCACGTAAGCCGCGTAGTTCGGCCGATCCCACTTGCCGGCGTTCCTTGGATCAAGGCCCTGAAACCCGTTTGAACCGATGCTGAAGGAACTGCTGATGCGGCCATCGGCGTACGGCCCAACGCGATACGAGTCCGGATCGCCGGCGACCGTCTCGAATTCCTCGTTGCGCCACTCCAGGCCCGCTGCCACGTTGATCGGCGAAAAAAAGGCGCCTGCCTCCCAGGGATATACCAGGTCCAGGTTTACGTTGGTTTCGTTTTGCGTATAGACGCGGGGCTTGAAATCAGTTGGTGTGTCCGGACCCAAAGACGCATTGATCGTGTTGCGCATGAAGAACGCTACGTCACTCTCGGCGCCGGAAACGCTGAAGTCCCAGCTCAGGCCGTTGTTCAATTCGCCACGCAGCCCGGCGGTCAGGCTGAAATCGGTAATGTCCGCTCCGAAGCGTGGCGTAAAGCCGCCCGGAAACAACTCGTTGAACAGGAAACAGGCGCCCCGGGTGGATTTCACGAAAGCACTCACGGCATTGAAGTCCGCCTCCAGCCCGGGAACGGTCCCCCGGCAGTCCACCGCGTCACTGGGATTCAAATCCGCCACCAGCCGGCTGGAGCCGGTGCGAAAGACACCGTTGCGCGCGGCCGAGCCGCCCGGCGCGCGGAAAAAGAACCCTCCCTCGGAGGTGCGCGTTGAGTAATTGCCGAAGGAGTACAACTCGTTGCCGTACGGCAATTCAGCGGCCATGTTGTAGAAGGTGGTAACGGCATCGTCGATAACCGGATTACCCCAAATCTGGGCCGGATCGCCAACCGGGTAGCCCTGCGCCGCCAACGCTGCGGCATTGGCTCGCTGGACCGCGCGAACCGTTGGGTCCAGGGTCTTGTATTCCGCACTGAGGTTCAGAAACCCACTGCCCCCGATCGGTAAACCCAGGTTGCCGGCAACCTGCGTCAGGCCGCCATCGCCCTCGAAGTACTCACCGTAGCGAGTCTCAAACATGCCCCCCTGGGCACTGTTCTTGAGCTGAAAGTTGATGACGCCGGCAATAGCGTCCGATCCGTATTGCGCCGAGGCGCCGTCGCGCAGAATCTCAACGCGGTCGATTGCGATGGCCGGAATCACGAATAGATCCGGCCCCTGGGAGCCGGAATTCAGCGAACTTCCCAGAAAGGCGATCACTCCCGACCGGTGGCGGCGCTTTCCGTTCACCAAAACCAGTGCTGAATCAGGCGGCAAGCCGCGCAGCGTGGCGGGCCGCACCATGGTTGCTTCGTCGTCGATGCCGTGGCGCTGCACGTTGTATGAGAGCGTTGTGGTCCTTAAGAGTTCATCGAGGTCCGAGGCGCCTTGTGTCATAAGTTCCTCGCCCGAGACCACATCGATCGGCACCGGCACGTTATCCACATTGGCGCCCTTGCGCCGGGTCCCGACAACTACGATCTCTTCGGGGACCTGTTGAGCTCCTTGTTCCGCATTGCCGGTGTCCTCCTGAGCAACGGCATTGGCGGCGCCCAAGACCAGCAATGCTGCGCCGAATAGCGCTCTCAGCATCAATGCCTGCATGGCATCGCCCCCCGTATTGCTAGCCGGGAAAATCTTAACAGAACGTGGCTGACTACAGGCGGCGGGACGCCCTCCTGGGAGCGAAGGCGTCTCGCCTTCGTCGAGGGCGGGACGTCCTCGTTCCCAGGGGGGACGGCGGCGTTCCCAGGCGGGGATGCCGCCAGCTTTTCCCCGGCTTCAACTCGAAGCGGGAAGCGGAATCTTGTACTCCCTGAGCGTCGCTTCGAGCGTAGGCCGGCCCAGCCGTATCCGGCTGTCATTCAACAGATACGAAAAAACGTAGCCCGCGCCAAGCATCATGACGCCAATAAGAAAACAATAGAGCACCGCCCGGTCGGGGTACACGTCCTTGAGGTAGCCCACGTAAACGGGCCCGACGATACCCGCGGCTGCCCAGGCCGTAAGAATCGCTCCGTAGATGGTGGACATCTTCTTGGGGCCGAACACGTCGAGTATGAAAGATGGCATGGTGGCGAACCCGCCGCCGAAACAAAGCAGCACGTAGCACACCAGGGCCGAAAACACCCATGGGTTCGTTTCGGTCATCAGGATTCCAAACACAACCATCTGGCTGGCCAGCAGAATGCGGAACACGGCCACGCGGCCGATCCTGTCCGAGAGCAGGCCCCAGAACAGCCGCCCCACCCCGTTGCATAGCGAACTGATGGCAATCAGCGTTGCCCCGTACTCCGCCAGCACCGCCGGCTCGAGCGAGGCATTGGACAGCCCCCACACCTCCTGCAGCAATTCCGACTGGAAGCTGATTACGGATATGCCTGCAGCGATGTTGAAGAAGAACACGATCCAGAGAATGACGAACGACGGAGACTTCAGGTAGGGCCAGACCGACTCCGGCTGGGCGCTTGCGGGTGGCGGTTCAGCGCCTTGAACCACGGAGCTCCCGGAGGGTTCCGGCGGATCCCTCAGAAACAGGCTGCAGGGAATCAGCACGCAAGCGAATATCACTCCCAGCCAAAGGAACACCAGCGCCAGCTCGTGGGCGGCACGTACCACCAGGAATGGCGCCAGACCCTTGCTGAGCAGAAAGGCCCCCACACCGAATCCCATGACCACGATGCCGGTGACCAGACCCTTTTGATCCGGGAACCACTTGGCGACCGTGGCTACCGGGGTTACGTATCCCATCCCGATGCCTGCTCCTCCAATGACGCCGTAACCCAGGTAGAACAGCCAGAGGGATTCAAGGTGAAGCGCCCAGGCGGCAAACACGTAACCGCCGGAGAACAGGGCGCTTCCCATCAACGCAAGCCGCCGGGGCCCAAGCCGGGGAAGCGCCTGTCCGGCCCACGCGGCCGAAACCCCGAGACAGAAGATCGTGATACTGAAAGCCCAGGCCGTCTGGGTAAAGGTCCACCCCGACTGCCTGACCAGAATGGTCTGGAAGAAGCTCCAGGCGTACACGGTGCCGAGGCACACCTGCAGCACCGTGCAGAAGACAGCGATGAGGACCTTTGGGACCTTCACGCCCGCTCTCTTCAAGCCCGGGAAGCAGCGCCCAGCGATTCCGCCGCCCGCCCGTTTCGCGCCACGTGGAGGAACAGGCGGGCGAGATGACCGGCTTCATCGTCGCGGGCGAGGATTTCCCTGTCGGCCAGCGCCTCTTCATCACCGTCGCGAGCCAGATCGACAGCGTAGGCGAGCAATTCGCTCAAGGGTCTTGCGGCCAGATTGACCAGCCAGATAGAAGCCAGCACCCCGAGCACGAGTATCCCGGACACCAGGTAAATCTGCTGGCCGATCGCCCGCTGGATCTTCAGCCCGACCACGTCAAGATCCATGCCTACATGCACGGTCCCCGCCACCCCGGCCAGGATCGGGCTGCCGACCTCCACGAATTCTCCCAGGCCGGTCAAGGAACGCACGATGGGTTCGGTAGCGCGATGATCACCCTCGAGTATCGGTTCGGGGACGCCCGGTACGAAGGTGTGCGCGAGATATTCCCCGGCCTCGCTGGTGATGTAGATGTATTCGATGCCCTGAATCTCGATGAACTGGTCGACCAGCGATTGCAGCGTCGCCATGTCCCGGTTCAGGAGAATGTCCACGCTCGAATCCGCGACCGTCTTGGCGATATTCTTGCTGTTGATCTCGTACTCCGCAGATAACTGCGTTTCCACCGTGTACAAGCAGAGGGCTGAAGTGGATACCACGATCACGCCGAATACGACGAAGATGCCGAATCGCGTGCGTTGAAAGAGTTTTTGAATTTTCATGTCATGCAAACTTCGCTTGCCAATCCTGTAGGGTGACGAACCGGCCGTCTTCCACGACGGTGTAATAGACGGTCTGCAATCCCTGGCGCCGATCCGGTCCAAAAGAAATCTGTTCGCCTATGCCGAGATCGAAATCCCTGACCGAGAAAACTGCTTCCTCCAGCTTGTCGCGGTCGACCCGCCCCTCAAGCCGAAGAAGAATTTCGGCCAGCAGCTTGGCGTTGAGGAAACCTTCCAGGCTTCCGAAACTGTGAGGGAATGGCGAATACTCCTCCTTTATCAATTCGCTCGGCACCTGGGGGTCGTATTGCGCCATCAAGTCGCGATATTCCCTCACAGCCGGGATCGACAGATCCTCGTAGCTGGGAACAACCTGCGAGTTGACGAGCAGCCGGGTGTAGGGTTCGGGCTCCTCGCGTCCCTCGGTCAGCAACTTCAGCATGTTCTCGCTGCCGACGAACGAGAGGTTGGCGATCGGCGCCTCAAGCCCCAGGTCCACAGCGTCTCGCGCAAAGGCGGCGCAGGCTGCGTAGGAACCGATGCAGACAACGGCTTGGGGCGACGATTTTTTCAAAATCTCAACCTGCCGGCGCATGCTGCCGGTGAACTTGGCGCCGCGGCTGTAAGTGGCCTCGCCGGCGATCCGTTCGCCGTGCCGGCCAAGCGCCGCCCTGACTCCGGCCCAGCCGCTGCGTCCGTAGGCGTCAGCCTGGTAAAAGACCGCAATGCGCCTTTTCCCGATGCCCACGAAGTTGTCCACCAGGCCCGCGGTCTCCTGAGCGTAGGAGGCCCTCAAGTTGAAGGCGAAATCGCCGTATGGCGGCTGCCTCTGCGGCTGGGCGCCGGTGAACGGAAAGAACATGTAGATGTTCTCATCCTGGAACTTCTTGAGCAGCGGCAGGACGCGAGTGACGGTAGGCGTTCCGACGTAGCCGAACAGCAGAAACACCTCGTCCTCAAGCATCAGCTTCATGGTGTTTTCGACGCAGGGGTCCGGCTGGTAGCCGTCGTCGTACATCTTCAGCACGATCCTGCGCCCACCGATGCCGCCGTTTTCATTGATGTGGCTGAAGTAGGCGCTCGCACCGCGAAAGAGCTCCGTCCCCAGTCCCCGGGAGGGACCCGAAAACGCCGCCGAAACACCCAGCACGATTTCGTCAATGTACGCAGCGCCGGCTTCCGTTTCGGCGGCATGGGAATCCGGCGCCGCATGCAACCAGGACCGGTCCATGGCAGCCAGCGCCTTTGCCCAGGGGGCCAGCAGGATGGCCGCCAGGCCGGATCGGAGCAGCGCCTTGCGAGTCATCCTGAAGTCGCCGAGTGCCCGCGCGGGAACCTGCCCCTCGAATTGCCCGCGCGAGCGCATGCCTTCCCGCTGTTTGTGCCTATCTGTCACTCAATCCAGTCCAATCCAGCGGCCCACTACCGGCCAATTGAGTGACACCACGTGCTGAGATTCACGAAGACGTTTCGAATTACGCGGCATTAGACTCTGGCTCGCTTCTCCTGGGCCGCCTTGCGTTGCTTGAGGAACTCCTCCGCCTGCAGCAGGCGCTTGGCATCCGGTTTGATGCGCTTGCCACTCTCAATATCCTCGGCGGCACGCTTGAACTGGCCGGTCAATGCATACAAGACAGCACGATTGGAGTACGCCTGCCATTTCGTGTCCTTTAGACGCAAGGCTTCGTTACAGTGCTCCAGACCCTCCTTGAACTTGCGGGCCATTACATAACCGGCGCAGAGATTGTTGTGCGCCGACGACCGGGTACGCACGCTGTGCGCCGAGCCCGCGGGCGAACGAAGACCGAGAAGTGTCAAGCGAATGCCTTCCTCATAATCTCCCAGCCGCAGCGCCAACGCGCCGTCGGAGAGATTGGGATCCGCCCCGAATACCGAATGCGACCTGGCATTCTGCGCCGCCGCCGGCTGCGCGGCATACAACATGGCCCCCATCAGAAAAGCAAGGCATGCGCGAACCGGTGCCGACATCTCTCCTCCTACGCCGCCCTGGGGTACATCTCCGAAAGCAAACGGCTGTGGCCGTCCGGTTGAACGATGCGGCAATGTTCGCGTCCCAGCAGGCGCGGCTCTGCTACGCCGCAGGAATGGGCGATGATCTTCAATTCATCCTCTATGCGCTGCTGGTAATTGGCCACGCTGACGGACTTGGCGCGCGGATTGAGGCCACGCTGCAGACGCCGATTGTGCGTGGTGATTCCGGTGGGACAGGTGTTCTTGTTGCAGCGCATCGCCTGGATACAGCCCAGGGCAAACATGAAACCACGTGCGGATACGGTGAAGTCCGCCCCCGCGCAAAGCGCCCAGGCCACTTCCGTAGGCGTGATCAGCTTGCCGCTGGCTATGACCCGCACCCGTTCCCGCAGACCATGCCTCTGAAGGGCGTCCACCAGCATGACCAGGCTCTCCCGCAGCAGCATTCCGACGTTGTCCATCAGCGGCATCGGAGCGGCGCCTGTACCGCCATCCCCCGAGTCCACGGTAATGAAATCCGGAGCGCTGTCCGGTCCGCGCCGGTTGATCAGTTCGAACAGTTCGTCCAGCCACGCCGGGTTGCCGATAACGGCCTTGTAGCCCGTCGGCTTGCCGCCGACCTCGCGCACTCGTTGAACCAGGTCCAGCAGTTCGCCACTGTTTGTGACTTCGCGGTGGCGGTTCGGACTGATGGCGTCATGCCCCGGCCGAATCCCCCGGATATGGGCGATTTCCTCCGTCACCTTCGCACCCGGCAGTATCCCTCCCTTGCCGGGTTTCGCCCCCTGGCTGAGCTTGATCTCGATCATCTTGACCTGGGGATTCGAACCGACCTCCTTCAGCCGTTCATCGCTCAACGCGCCTTCGGGCGTGCGAACGCCGTTCTTGGCGGTGCCGAACTGAAACACCACGTCGTTGCCGGCCTCAAGATGCCAGGGCGAGAGTCCGCCCTCCCCCGTATTCATCCAGCATCCCGCCATCAAGGCGCCCTTGCCGAGCGCCATCACCGCGGGCTTTGAGATGGCGCCGAAACTCATGCCGGAAATGTGAAAAATCCGGTTTGTGGTGTAGGGGTTGGGACCGTCCTTGCCGATTGTCACCTCGGACGTTTCCCGGCATTCCTCCTCAAGCAGGCTGAAGGGCGCATTGGCGAAAATAGCCGTGCCGGTCAAGCCAGTTTCCCGGGTAGAACCGAACGCCACCGTCATGGATCCGGCGCTGGACGCCCGGCCCACCCAGTTGCGCTGGGCCCGATTGAATGGCATTTCCTCGCGGTCCATGGCGAACATGTACTGACGCATGAACTCGCCCACGATCTCGAAAATCCGGCGAAACCGGCCGATGACCGGGTAGTTGCGGCGCACCGCGTTGGCGGTCTGCGCAAGGTCCACGACAAGCATGACGAGCAGCACAAAGAGTGTCGTCCCGACCGCCAGAAGGAACAAGCGAGTCAGAATATCTATGGCTTGATCTACGAAGTCCATCATGCTCAACTCCCGGTTGACCACCCCTTTTCAATGCGGGCGGACTAGTGGGCCCGGCAGGACTCGAACCTGCGACCAAGTGGTTATGAGCCACCTGCTCTTACCACTGAGCTACAGGCCCTGTAAGGGATTCAAGTATATCCCGTTTGACCGTTTGACCCGTGCATGCGCCCCGGGTCAAAAGCACCTTCAAGACACAAGCGCTTCAATTTCGGCGTTTCCGCCACGGGCCGAAACGCGCTTTCTTGCTTATCGGATAGGAATGTGGCAGCACCGCCAGGCGAACCAGTTGACGGCGCCGGGAATCCTTGGACTTGGCGCCCCGGATCAGCTCACTCCAGACCCTGGGCCGATTCTCGAAACGGGCCTTGAGTATAGTGCCGGCATAAGGCGCCAGACTTTGAATATCACTGAAACCAAGATTCTTGATGGGTTCGCCCTCGAACCCCGGCGCACCCAACCAAAGCGAGGAAAGGCTATGGTTCTGCTGCGCTTCCTGAGTCAGCCAGGTCATCAGGGCCGCGGTAAAGTTCTGCTCCGCAACCTGGTTCTTGCTGAACGTCCGGATTTCGGCGTCATCCTTGTCTTGCACAAACCTGGCTCTTGAAACCGACCTCCGGGTTGCGGTAACCAGCAGCAAGGGGACTGTGGCTACAATATCGCGTTCCGATGGATTCAAAGCCGCAATCCGTAGGCACAAATCCGCCTTTAGCCCATACCTGTCTTTGTTTTCTTCCGCCTGCGCCGCAATCAAGTCCAGGAATCGTCGATTGATTTCGAAGATTTCTTCCAGTCGCTTTTGCTCTTTCGTCGAGTTCTTCATTAATTTCTCCTCAGCTCTCTATCTTTTTGGCTCGTCCACCGCGATGAAATCCGGTTGCCCGGATCAGCCTCCCTGGCAATTGCCATATCCGGCGCGGTCAGTTCTTCCTGCTATTCAGACAAACCCAACTGTGGCAATCAAGCCCAAAATGGCAGCTAAAATGCCTTATTTTTGGGTTGCATTCATTACCATGAATCAATGAGAGTCTCACGCATGCGGGTAACGCAACACCGATATGAGGGGGAACTGGATCGGTTTCATCTGGCGATCCGTATGCTTGGGCTACAAGCGCGCACCAGCACGATCGGCAGATACACGGGTCTTTCAAGCGATCGAATTCGAAAGGCGTACGCAAGTTACGTGATGGATCACGGGGAAAACACGCTGCCCGGACGTAAACGTGGGCGGCCACCCAGCCGGGTCACCCGCTTCGTCAAAACACCGGACCAGCACTGCGAATCGACAGTGCTGGTTTCGCTATTCATGCATGCCGGACTGCTGGTTACCGACGGCTCAGCCGGGTGTTCCCTGCCGAGAACATTGAGCATGTTGAATCTGGGCAATCGACTTTGCGACGCCTACGAAATGCATCGCAGGCTAATGCCCGGCGGGGAAATGTCATTGGAACTGGCTGCGACCCTTCTGCGCGCGCTTGGCGAGACCCGAGAGCTCGTAATCGCCGATTGCGGATTATGCGGCGCAATTTACGTTCACGACGCCTACGCTCTGGACTACGGCCGCGGCCCGTTTTGCGACAGCGACGATCACGACGGCTGAGCTAGAGTCCGGCTTCTTGACAACCACGACCTACCGGAACTTTTGATGAATCGTGGCCATATCGGCATCCTGCAACGCCTTCCCTCTCTTGAAGTCGAGAGTTATCGCGACTCTTACACCACAGTTCGGGACTTTCTCCAGCGTGAGTGAATCCGCCTCGTCGGCTGCAGCGAAGGCGTCTTTGCGGTCAAGCCGCGCTGAAGCGCAATCCGGCAGAACCTTCGCCGGCCAGGAAAGCCTCCCGGCCGTGCACTAGAAATCGACGGTTACTCGAAGTCCGTAGGCCCGCTTGTCGGGCAGTCCGACCACGAACGCATTGGCGCCACCGGCATCGAGATCCGAATTCGGCGTTACAAAGAGGTACGTATCGTCGTCGAACAGGTTGGTTACGTAGACCTCGACGCGGTAAACCTCCGTCTCGACGCCGAGGCGCAGGTTGACGATGTTGCGATTCCCGGTCTCAAACTGATTCGCTTCAAGCGCATACTCCGTGGACTCGTACAGGAATTCGCCGCGGATGAACCCATCCAGGCCGCCTCCGAATACGGGCCGGGAATACGTGGCTGAAGCCGCCGCCGTGAACTCGGGCGCCTTGGGAGTCTGATTGCCGAGATGGTCCTGATCGGTCGCCATCGCGCCGCGGGTGACGCAGATTCTGCATGAGCCTTGCACATACTCCGTGTGGCTTCGGGCAAATGAGCCCTGGAGCATCCACTCGTCCGTTAACTGAAAGCGAGCCTCCAGTTCCACGCCGTACAAATCGAGGAGACCGATGTTGTTGAGGATGGTGATGGGTACGTCAAGCCCCGTAGCCTCATCGGTGTAGCTGGTGACCTGCTGAACCTGCTGGTCGTTGATCTCCCCCCAATAGCCGATTGCCGATCCCTGTAGCCGTCCTTCCAGAAGGGCGCCCTTCACACCCACTTGGAACTGGTCCAGCGTTTCCGGTTCCACATCCAGCTCTGCGCCGGAGTTGGCTGTCAAGCTGGCGGCTTCGGACTGCGACAGCGTGGCGAAAATCGAATTGAAGCCCCCGGGCCTGAAACCCCGGCCGTAGTTGCCAAACAACATGAGGCCTTCCGCCGTAGTGTATTGCAGCGTGATTCTTCCGCCGAAATCATCGAACTCTTCCGCAAGATCGCCGCTGGGCACACTCACTTTATCGTTCTGAACCCGTAATTCACCGCTGACGGTCAGCTTCTCACTGACGTCGTAATAAAGCCCCCCGAAGGCTCCGGCCGTTTCGGTCTTGAGGATGGGGCGGCAGTTGAAAGCGCGGGGAGCGAAAAAGATTCCCGCCACACAGGAGGTAATGGCTTCGCTCTCGACAAAGCTGGCGCCCGCTGTCCAGCGGAGTTGCCGGTCGCTGTCGGATGACAGCCGTGCCTCGTGAGAGGAGTTCTTGCTGTATCTCTCGACCAGAAAAACGTCTCCGAGAACAACCCTGAGATTCTCTCGCGGAAGGGTATTCTCGTCGCTGACGATCTGCTGCAGGGTCTTGTTGTAGCCGCTGATCCAGTCGAAGGTCATTCCCGCCGGAAGATCCACCGCAGCCTGAAACGTAGCGCCGTACACGCGCTTGGCGAGCCCCATGCCGTCGATGAAAACGCCCTCACCGTCGATCTGACGGGTCGATGTGTCCGAAAAGAGCGAATACCTTTCCACAACGTTTTCCAGGTAGCCGACGTTATTGAAATAGGAGGGATCGAAAGCGTTGATGTGACCGACCATTGACTCGGCAATTCCAATATCGGGCCCTTGGCCGCAGCGATAGGTCATCGTTCCATTGCCGTCCGGGTCGCAATTCCCGAAGGTTCGGCCAAATCTGAATCCGGCGTTGGGGCCGTCGTCAATGTCCGTATAGTCGTAGCGAAATTTAAGCCGAACCTTGTCGCTCGGAGTGGCAATCAGCGTTCCGACCAGCGAAGTCGTTTTTTCTTCGCCGATGTCACGCTCGCCGCTGGCGTGGTTGATGTAGTGACCGCCTTTCTTGTTGCTCCTTCCGGACAGTCGAAAACTCAACGCGCCCGGAATGACCGGGCCTTCAACGGACAATTGCAGATCCGTGGTGCCGAACCTGCCGTACTCCAGGCCCGCCAAGCCGCCGAATTCGTCTCCCGGATCCCGGGTTATCAGGTTAATGGCCCCGGAGAACGTGTTACGTCCAAAGTAAGCCGACTGAGGGCCGCGCAGCACCTCCACACGAACAATGTCGACAAAGCTGCCCACCTCGCCGCCGAACACGGGCGCGCCATCAATGAAAAATAGCGCAGGGTCGGACGAACCGGAGAACGACTGCAGATTCAGGCCCCTGATGATTATGTTGGGCATGCCCCGGTCGGCGCGATTCGTGGTGGCGTTCTGAAAGGTCAGCCCCGGCGCGAATTGCGACAGGTCCACAAAGTTTTTCAGGTTCGACGTGGTCAGGTCAGCGTCCGAAAACGCCGAGACCGCAAAGGGAATATCAATCAGCGCTTCCTCCCTCTTCCGGGCAGTAACGATGATCTCCTCCAGCTGAGCCATCGCCGGCTGAAAAGACAGTCCGGCATAGATCAGTCCGGTCATCGGGATGGCCGAAAGCACCGCAAGAGTGCGCTTGAAGAATGGTTGCATCCTGTGTTTCATTGCTGATTCCTCCACTTGGATTGCCTCGCCCTCATTCCAGGCGTTCGGGTACCCGCGAATCGAACTATCAGAATTCCGGTCCGGAGCAAAAATCCCCCGAAAGGCAATATAGAGGTGGGGATTCGCTGGTGTCAATAAAAACTGCATATTTGAGCCTGTATTACACATATGTGTATTCTGTGCCCGCAAGGAGCCGATTCGGACCTTCGATAGGACTGTGGGCGAATACGCAGCTGCGCATGGTAGAGTGCGCCGTTGATCATTAAGAGTTCTTGATGACGCGATTCCGCCTAGCAATCGCCGCCATACTCCTGCTGGTCGCCGTTTTGCTGTTGCTGAACGTGGACTGGGTGCTCTGGAAGCGCTGGTGGAACCGGCCCGAAGATCTGGGCGAGTGGCCGGCCTCGTACTTTGAGCCGAGTACGCTGGTTCCCGGCGGGAATACGCCATTCTTCGCCACCACGCCCCCGGATGAATTAACGATTCCCGTGGCGGCGCTGGAGGAAGCCGCCGGCTACGCGGAAACGCACAATACGGCGGCCTTGCTGGTGCTGCACCGGGGCCGGCTGCAACTGGAGCGCTACTGGCAAGGGATCGGTTCCGACTCGTTGTTCAGCGGGCGCGCCATGACTCGCTCCATACTGGCCGCGCTGGTCGGCATTGCGCTGGATGAAGGGGCGCTCGAGTCGCTGGATGAGCCAATTGCCAACTATCTAAGCGAGTGGGCGAACGATCCGCGCGGCGCCATTACGGTTCGCCAGTTGCTTTGGAATGTCAGTGGCCTGGAGGTCCCACCCCTGGATGACGCCAGTCCTTTCAGCAAGAATGCGCGCATTTCCATTGGCTCGGATTTTGCTGCGGCGGCAATGGACTTCGAATACGAGCTCCAGCCGGGCGCCTTCTTCGCCTTTTCCAATGCCAACGCACAGCTCATCGGCGTGATTCTCGAACGCGCCACCGGCAGGCCCTACGAGACCTACCTGGATGAGAAGCTCTGGGCGCCGCTGGGCGCCGGCGGGGCGAGACTCTATATGGACCGGGAAGAAGGCATGCCGGCCGTTTTCTGCTGCTACCGGGCGACTCCTCGTGACTGGTTACGGCTCGCTTCGGCCTACGTAAGCGATGGCGTTGCAGGCGGGCGGCAACTCTGGCCGCAAGGCTGGCTGAGAGAAATCGGAAGCGGCTCCGAGGCGAACCCCAACTACGGCTTCCAGCTGTGGGTCGGCAATCCGCCGGGAGAGGCGCGGCCCTACGTGCAGGGGACTACTGTCGCTTTTCCCCACGGTCCGCCGATCGCGGCCGAAGACGTGATGTTCTTCGAGGGCGGCGGTTTTCGCACCATCTACATTATCCCCAGCGAGCAACTGGCCATCGTGCGGCTGGGGTATACGCACCCCGATTGGCGCACATCGGCGCTACCGAACATCCTGCTTGACGGCCTGACAGGCGCGCGCGAGGAAAACGGGGTCAGCGAGCAGGGTCTGCAGGAGCACACGAAACCTTCCGAAGGCGCGACCGCGCCGCGCCCATCATCCCGACCCGATTCCGCCGGGACACTTCCCTACCGTCTCGCGTGCCGGAAGACGCCTTATGTATCTTGAGCCGCCAGTTCGGCGACAAATGCATCGAAAGTACGCAAGGGATGACCGACCGCCTCGCGGGAAGCAGCGACCGCCGCTTCGTCAGCCGCAGGGCCATTCCTTTGTGTGGAAAGGAACATTTTCTTCAACGAATCCAGAAGCCACGGAGCGATAAACGTCTTGATCGGCGCGGCCCATTTCTCCACGTCGTCGCCGCCATAGTGAACTTCCCGCCCAAAGTGCCTGGCATACACCGCTGCTGCGCCGGGACCGCTGACGGTTTCCGGTCCGTACAGGGAGTACTCGGCGCCGGCATGCCCGTCCTCGGTCAAGGCCCGCACGGCGCAATCGGCGATATCGCGAGTATCCACGCGATTCTGACCGATAGACCCGATAGGCATGGGATAGACACCGTAGTTCTTGACCACCTGGACCACCGACAGATCGGTCTGGTTGAAGTAACTCGGACGCAGGATGGTGTACTCGCAGCCGCTTTCCCGGACCGCTTCCTCGATGGGCAACTTACTGCGGCTATGGGGAATTGCAGGTTCCTCGCCGGGGTCCTGCACGGAAAGAAAAACAATCCGCCGCACACCGGCCGCCTTGGCGGCATGGACAGCGTTTAGACCGCGCGCGGTCTCGGTCTCGCCGTTGGCGGTAATCAGGAACAGATGCTCGACACCGGATAGAGCCGCATCCAGTCCGCTGCCGGTTTCCAGATCCGCGACTACGCCTGTTACACCTTCCGGCAGGGCGGAGAGCTTCTCCTCCGAGCGGCTGAGAGCACGCACCGACTCACCCCTGGCGAGCAGCGCAGCTATTGTCGGACGCCCGACATTTCCCGTCGCGCCAATTACAAGTATGGGCATTTCTTGCGATCCTCCTGCCTCTGTTCCAAGCGGCGCTACATGTTATACGAGAGAATCCGAGGTCGTGTGTGCGGGTCCTCCAACCGCCACCGGAAAGGACAGGGCACTCACGGTTTCTTTATGATGGGGAACGCGCAAGAGCATGCAGCCCGTTTTCGAGGGGAATCTAGTGCCGTGTCAAACAGATATCTTTGCATCAGAGCGCGCGGGGCGGGCCAATGCAAGGCGCAGCCCGCAGGGAATACTGCCCGTATTGCAAAGGGCTGCAACACCGCAGTGGCGCGCCCCGCACGCTCCCGTAGGGCGCTTCCCCCATGGCCTGTGGCGGCGTTGCGCCCCTGGGCAATGGGAGGCGCCATTCCCGGCGGGGACGCGCCTTGCCACAAACCATGGGGGAAGCGCTGATGCAAAGGTATCTGTTTGACACGGCACTAGTCCCTCTTCAATCTAATAGTTGTGGATAAAGGCTGTGCAATTTGATCCGCGCGTCCTCGGTGGTGAATCGCCATTCGGCGGGCGTTCCATGGCCGTTGCGGCGTCTCGTCCAGGCGTCCACTTCCCGGTCCACGGTATCGATGTCTGGAATCCGCCGGTCCAGGCACTGGCGGGCCAGCGCGCTGAATTCGCATTCGGCCATGTTCAGCCAACTGCCATGCTTGGGCGTGTACGCGAACTCCAGTTTCTCCAGCAGCCGCCGGGCCTGTCTGGGCGGAAAGGCCTTATACAGCGACGCGCCCGCGTGCGTGTTCAGGTTGTCCATCACCAAAGTGATGCGGAGCGCGGCGGGAAAGTCCTCCTCCACCAGGCGGCGAACGCCCTCCGCCCAGGTGGTGGCGACATGATCCGTTTTCACGTCCACCCGGCGCCAGTTCTCCAGCGGCGCGTAATACAACAACAAATGGGCCACGCCATTGCGCTCGTACTCCGCGTCGTAGCGGGCCGGACGATTCGGAGCCACCGGCTGCGGCGGGCGCGTTTCCTTGACGCATTGCTTGGTGGTCTCGTCCATGCAGACCACCGGACGAAGCGGGTCATGGGGACGCTTGTACACTTCCAGAACCTGCTCCATCGCGCACACGAACGCCGCGTTCTCCTTGGGCGGGATACACCACATCTTGCGCCGCCAGGGTTTGACGGCGTTTTTTTAAGACCTGCCGAACCGTCTCGTGCGACACCGACTCGACCACTTTCCGGTTCCGCAACTCGTCGCACAACAGGTGCAGGGTCCACCGGGCGCGCCCCTCCGGCGGCTCGCCGCAGACCATCGCCAGCAGTTGCGCCTCGCCCTCGCCGTCCAGCACCCTGGACCGCTCCCGGCTTCGCTTGCGGCGCTCCAAAGCGGTCTCCAGACCCTCCAGCACGCAACGCCGACGCAGGTTCTCGACCGTATTGCGGCACACCCCAACACGTTCTGCCGCCACCCGGTCAGAATGACCGGGACCGTCCCCGCCCTGATCGACCAGCAACAGCAACTCGGCGTGCCGACGCTTGTGCGCCGCCGCGCGCCCTTTGTGCACGAGTGCATCCAACTGCTCCCGCTCCTGCGAGCTCAGGCGAACCACATACCGCTTCTTCATGACAGATACCTCAACAGGTTGTTTACACTTGTTGAGAGAATACTTTAACATTCTGAATTATCTGATTGACACGGCACTAGTGCCGTGTCAAACAGATACCACACTATGGAAGCCAATGAAAAGCCTTAGAGACATAGAGAACCGGGCCGGCCTTGCCCGGATCACTTGTGGCTGGAAGAAGCCGGAATTACCGCTGGAATGGGTACGCCGTTACTGGCGCGACGTTCATAGTCCGGCGATCACCCGCCGAGCCGGCATTTACGACTACCGGCATAGCCAGTACGACCAAGTCGATACTGCCCTCTTCGGGGCCGTCGACGGCGTCGAACTGCAATGCCCGCAAGACGCACAATTGATGTGGACCTCGGACGTGCGTTACCGGGATGAGGCCGGGCTGGCCGCATTCGACGCCTCGCCGCCGCCTGAAGTGAAGCCTCATTTGCTGGGCGACATCGAACTGATCGTCGACAAGAGCACCACCTATCGCGCCGTGGGCGGCAACGCCTGCACCTGCATCGATCGCACGGGCGATGCGACGCCGCACGGTTCCCCCGCTTCGCCCACTTACGCGTTGTTCCTGCGCCGGCGGGGCGACGAGCCGTCCTTTCGGGAATGCGTGCGGTCCCTGGCCGAGCGCTGGGCGAAATGCGACGGCGTTGAGCGATTGCGCGTGAGCCTGTTCGAGGTTCCGGATATGGCAGCGGAGCGCAAAGCCGGCTACCCGATCAAGACCCATCCGCCCGAACAGCAATACCAGGCCCTGCTGGATGTGGCGCTGAGCCACCGCGAGGTGGGACCCGAGCTTCTCGGCCGCGCTGCCGGGATCGATTTCGCCCGGCACATCAGCACGATGCACGCCTACCCGGTGGCGGCCCACTATGTCAGCGTATACGGCGGACGCCCGACAATCGTGGGACTGCGCGGCTATGCTGCCCACCGGGCAATCGAGGCCCTCGGCGCCGCAAATCAGAAGCAGGCAGGCCTGCTGGAATGGATGTACGGACCTGCGGCAATAGACGGCCCCGGCGTGGTGAGTGAATGAACTCGACGGTAGCCGAACGCCTGGTCGAATTTGCGCGTGAACAAGCAGCGGCAGGCGTTCCGCCGGAGGTCTCCCATGAAGCCAAGCGCCTCCTGTTGAATCAGCTCAAAGCCTCGGTGGGCGCCACCGAACATGTAACCATCCGGATACTTCGGGATCTTCAGGTCCTCGACATAGATCCTGGCCCCGTGCCCGCGCACCAGCTTCGCAGTGAGTTCATGCAGAGCGCCGCGTTCGCGTTCGCTTACCCGCTGCCAGGCCCTGGCCACGGCCAGGCGCTTCTTGCAGCGCCCCCTGCTGCCGCGCTTTGCCCGCGACAGGATACGCTGGCGCCGGGTGATCTCCGTGCGGTCCAGCCACCGGCCGGGGACGGTCTCGCCGGTGGACAGGGCGATGCGACTCAGGATCCCGGCGTCAATGCCGAGCGGCGCCCGGGAATCAATGATGTCTGGCGCTTGCCGTTCCACCACGATCTGCACGGTCACGCGCCTGGGGGTCTTGACGATCCGCAGCGCCTTGGGCGCGCCTTCGATCTCGCCGGCGAACCGGAACTTGCCGATGCCCTTGATCGCGACCACATTGAAGCGCCCATGACGCTGGATCCTCGGCGCCGGTATCTCGAACGAGCGAACCCCGCGATTGCGCGAGCGGAACCGGGGAAAGCCGGGAGTCTGGCCGGCGGCATGGCGCCGGAAGAACGCCTGAAAGGCGCGGTCAAGGCGCTTGAGCACCGAGCGCTGGGCGGCCACCGAACAGCGGGCGTACTCGGGCAATGCCCGGCGGACCTCGGTAAGCGACTTGAACTGGTCGACCCAGGTGATGGATACGCCGGCCTTGCGGTAGGCGTCGATCCGCTCCTCCAAAGCCGCGTTCCACAGCGCCCGCATCTCGTCGAGAAACGCCTCCAAAGAGGCGTGCGTGCGGCGCGACAGTTTAGCGCGGAACACGAGGGTGCGGGTGAGCGTCATATTCTCTTATTATACAAGGAGTTAGGGGGCTTGTGGCGTGCAAAGCAAAGCTTTGCGTCTACCTGGGTATATAAGTCCCAAAAATTACTCCATGCGTCCCAACGGTGGCAAATGCGACCACCCGTTGCTTTGAGATATGCAACGGCCTCCGGTAGCCAATCCCGGAGTTTTGTGGAACCATAAAAGGCCCTGGTTGCGCACCCTTGGGACATACTCATGAGCAAGAAATGGGACGTCATTATTGTCGGCGCCGGTTCAACCGGCCTGCCCGCGGGAATATTCGCGGCCAACCGCGGCGCAAACGTCCTGCAGGTCGACGCCGACAACAGGATCGGCGGGACGCTGTTCTGGTCATCGGGCCAGATGAGCGCGGCCGGCACCCGCCTGCAGGAAGCTGAAGACATTGATGACAGCCCCGATGAGCACTACGAGGATACGATGCGCATCAGCCATGGCGCCATCGACAGAGACCTGGGCCGGCTGGCGATCAACAACGCGGCGGACACGTTTGACTGGCTTATGGATATCGGTTTCGAGCCCTTGCCAGGTCATCCGGTTGCCGGCAAGGCGCACGAACCGTATCGCAAGCGGCGCTATAGCTGGGGCGAGAAACTGGGGATCAGCGTCCTTGACGCATTAAAGCCCGTTCACGACAAACTGGTTGCCGAAGGCAGAATCGACCTCAAGCTTTCCACCCGCCTGAAGAAACTCCTGCGCAACGGGTCCGGCGGGGTCACGGGAGTCGAAGTCGAAACGCCTGCACGCGCCACGGAAACGCATTATGGAAAAAACGTCGTGCTGGCTACCGGCGGTTACGCGGCGAACCCGCAAATCTGGGAAGAAATCACGCCCGAATACCCGCTGACCTCGTATTGCAATCCGTATTCGCGCGGCGACGGAATCCGCGCCGCCCAGAAAATCGGGGCCGCCCTAAGCGGTGGAGAGCATTTTCTGGCCGGCGTTGCCGGCTATCGGGAAGAGCCGGAAGACCCCCTGTCAGGCGCCGCATATCGATTGAATCCGGCCATTCGCAAACCGTGGGAAATCTACGTGAATGGAGAAGGCAGGCGGTTCGTGCGAGAAGATCACCCCAGCATCGATCACATCGAGAGGGCTGTCCTGGCGCTGCCGCAACTGACCCTGTACGTCATCTTCGATGAGCCGATGCGGCAGAACGCGCCGGTACTCAATTTGGAAACGCGCGAACAGTTGACCGCCCGTTTCGGCAACCATCCGTTCTTCGTAAAGGCCGACAGCCTTGCGGGGCTGGCCGCGAAGCTGGGCATGAACCCTGCCGCCCTGGAGCACAGCGTCATTTCCTTCAACCGGGCGGTCGAGACGCGGCACGATCCCGAATTCGGCCGCGAGCACATGATCCGTCCGATCGACAAGCCACCTTTCTACTCGGCCAAGGCAGTGGGATTATCGGTCGTCAGTCCCGCAGGCGTCGATGTCGATTCCAGCCTGCGCGTGGTGCGGGCGGACGGCGCCATCATCCCCAATCTATATGCCGCGGGCGAGGTCATTGGCTTTACCAAGGTCAGCGGCAATGCCTTCGTAGGCGGGATGTCACTGATGCCCGCGCTTACCTTCGGACGATTGCTCGGTCAACAAATCCTGGCCTGGTAGCCGACTCGCGCAGGGGTCGAATTGATTCCGTATTTTTCATATATATGTAATTCGTGAATAGATATACGATTGTCTGTTGTCAACAAATAGAACTGTCCGGTATTGGAACAAATGATCTGTCCGGTTTGGGTATGGCGCTGTGAAGCTCCCGAAGGACGGAGTCCGAAGGGGGCTTCACAGCGCCGGCCGGGCGCTCGGACCTTACGCGGCGGCCGGTAATTCATCATTCAATACCTCGCCTGTGGCGTCGTAGCGCGCCAGGCGCCGGGGGCCATGACTGATCGAGATCGCGCCATCCATGTGGCGGCGCACCTTGACCTTGGCCTTGATGTAGTGACAGCGATGCCGATCCGGCGGAATCTGTAACGTCATCCCGTCAAAACGCACACAGTTGTCGCGGCGAACCACCCGCTCATATTCCTGGCAGAGGATGTCATCGAGCCGGCCTGGATCCCCAAGCGCGACAAAGGCGGCCCCGTCTTCTTGGGCCGGCTGCATAAACTCCTCGTTGAACGCCGGCAGATAGACTTCAGCAATATACCGGTTGGCCGCGGCCATAGTCGTGATCCCGGCGGCTTCAAGCTCCTTGGGCAAGCGCCCCTGGTGGGTCCGGAACGCCCGCTCCGAACGGCCCCGCGCTTCGGGCGAATACCCGGGGATCATCTCCACCCCCAACTGCTTCATCGCCCGTCCGAACTGGGTGAGGTTGTCCTTGTCCACCTTGCCGCCGGCTTCCGGCGTGTTCCAGTAATGCGAACCGCGGTCCGTATACAACGAGCAAAACAAACCGCGCTGCTCGATCACCTCGCGAACTCCCACAAGACTGCTGTGCGTGCCTTCCTCGGCACAAAAGAACATCGAGTAATGCTCAGAAGTGGCGTCATCCATGGTCACAATCAAGTCCCATTCCTGACCGGACACCCACTGGTGCGAACTGCCATCCTGGTGCAGCAGCATCCCCGGCCACGGCGAACGCTCGCGGCGCTTGCGGTGCGCTCCTTTGCGCACCGAGGGCTCCACCGCACCATAGGCCTGAAGCTGCGTGCGAACCCAGTTGTAACTGCGCTCGCCCCCGTCACGGCGATACCAGGCGTAGTAATGCTTGACACTCCAGCCCTCGTGCCGCCGGCGATACGTATCCACCATCCTTACCACCTCATCCACCGGCGCTCGGCGATGCGAAATCTGACTCATGCGCCGGTCCAGCAAACCGTCCAGTCCCTCGGACTCATAGCGGTGAATGTAGCGCCGAAACGTCCGTGTACACACCCCCAGCAACTCCGCCGCCTGGACCTGCGTCAACCGCCGCTCCCCCCATCCCGAATAAGCCTCTTCAAAACGCATCCGCCTGACCTCCTGTAACCATTGAGTCCGTCTCATCCTTCTCCACCCCAAGCAAAAACAAGGCGGGAGTAAAACCGGACAGATCACGTGTTACAAATGCGGACAGTCTATTTGTTCCTAACATAGATATACGATTGTCTTGACGTAGCGTTAACAGGCCCTGGACAATTACCGGCAATCCTCATCGCCTTTGCGGAGCCCTAGCCCGGATTATTCATGTACAGATAGAACAAAAGCCCTTGGCTGTGCGAAAATAGCGTTGTCATTCAGCTACTTAAACACACCAAAGGCTTTTGCATGTCACACCATACCAGCAAACAGAGTGTTTTATTCAAGGATTTGTCGAAGAAGGCGGTGATCGTCAAGTTCGACCAGGATCATGCCAGCTCCGATGGGGGTGCGATTCTTCTCAAGGCCTGTGATGAACGGCTTAAGTTAAGCGCGGCGTTGGCGGCGTGTTTGCCGGACGGCCGCCAGCCGTCGAAGGTCACCCATTCCCTGCGGGAGTTGTTCCAGCAGCGGCTGTTCGGTATCGCCTTGGGCTATGCCGATGGCAATGACGCTGCGCGGCTTGCGGATGATCCGGTGATGAAGCTGGTGACGGGACGGGACCCGATCGAAGGGGAGCCGCTGGCGTCGCAGCCGACGCTGTCGAGGTTTGAGAACGCGGCCAAGCCGAGGGATTTGATGCGGATGTCCGAGGCGTTGGCCGGTGCGGTGATTGCCCGCCACCGGCGGCGCAAGAAGCGGGTTCGGCGGATCACCATTGATCTGGATCCCACGGTTGATCCCACCCATGGCGGTCAGCAGTTGACGTTCTTCAATGGGTTCTACGACCGTTGGTGTTATCTGCCTTTGGCCGGTTTTCTGACCTTCGACGATGAGGGGGAGCAGTATCTGTTCTGCTACGTTCTGCGCCCCGGCAACGCGGTGGCCAAGCACGGCTGCATCGGCATTTTGAAGCGGCTGCTGCCGCGTTTGCGCCGGGCCTTTCCCAAGGCGAAGTTGCGGATCCGGCTGGACAGCGGCTTTTCGGGTCCGGAGTTGTATGAGTTTTTCGAGGCCGAGCAACTCGAATACGTGGTGGGCATGGCCAAGAACGCAAAGCTGATGAGTCTGGCCGAACCGCTGATAGCCGAAGTGCGGGCGGATTTCCAAGCGCAGCAGGCGGCCGCCCGCCGCTATGGCGAATGCGCCTATCGAGCCCGGAGTTGGCCGCACCAGCGCCGGGTCGTCATCAAGGCGCAAGTCCTCCCTCACTTCGGCCGCGAACCGAAGGACAACCCGCGGTTTGTGGTCACCAACTTAAAGACTACGCCGCGGCACATCTACGAGACCGTGTACTGCGCCCGGGGCGATGCCGAGAACCGGTTAAAGGAACTCAAGCACGGCCTGGAGATCGACCGCACCAGCTGCACGCGCTTTATGGCCAACCAGTTCCGCGCGCTGATCACGGCGGCCGCCTATGTGCTGATGCAGGAACTGCGTCTTAAGGCCCGGCGGACCGGCTGCGCGCGCGCCCAGGTCAGCACCTTGCGGCTGCGGTTGCTCAAGCTCGGCGCCTGGATCGAGACGTCGCTTCGGCGCGTCGTCCTTCACCTGCCGGCCGGCACACCCTTTGCCGACGACTGGAAGCGCATCGCACGCTCGGTGGGCGCCGTCGTGACCTGACCCCGGTCCGCCGGGTTCGCCGCACAGACCCTCCGGTCTGGAGCCGCGCTCGCCTTCAATCCGCCGATGGGGCAGAATCACCGCCCAAAATCCCCATTCCCAGGCCAGGCAACCACTATTCCGCCCCAACTCGCGATCACTCTACGAAAAATCAGCTCACACTGCCCCCATCAGACCCCTACAATCAACCTTCATGAATAAGTCGGGCTAGTGTCGTGTCCGACGTCGTCGACATTGTTTGCAACCTCTATACCCCGCGGACGGTTTCCGAGGGGCGGACGGGTCTCGACGTTGGTTTTATGGACCAGGTGCGCATGCCTGAGGCAATGCGATCAGGCGTAACCATCGATGACTACATGGTCCGAATGAACCGGGCCGGTATCGAGCGCTCGCTGCTGATCGCCACTCGGGCAGGCGATATGCGAATCGAAGGCTCATTCGAAGTGCCGTACGAATATGTCGGCCAGGTATGCGCGGCGCATCCCCGGCGTTTCTCGGGGCTGGCGGGCATTGACCCCACCCGCGGGATGGCAGGATTGAAAGACCTTGAATACGCAGTGAAGGAACTCGGCTTCGTGGGCGCGCACTGGTAACCACACTGGTTCGCCATGCCTCCCGACGCGGCCCAGGTCTATCCCTACTACGCAAAGTGTTGTGAGCTGGATATCCCCATCATGATGCAGGTGGGGCAAAATCTGGTTTACAGCCGCAAGCGCCGCCTGCCTTCAGTGGGCCGGCCGATCCTGCTGGACCCGGTGGCAATCGATTTCCCCGAGCTGAAGCTCATCGGCATACATATCGGCGTGCCGTGGGTGGACGAGATGATCGCCATGTGCTGGAAGCACGAGAACGTCTTTGCCGCGGGCGATGCGTACGCACCCCGCTACTGGCCGCCGGCCTTCGTTAATTTCCTGAACTCCTACGGCCGCGACAAGGTGATGTTCGGCACCGACTGGCCCGTCATCGACCCCGAGCGGGCGGTGGCGGAGGTGGATGATCTGGGCCTCAAACCCGAATCGAAACGGCGCCTGCTTCGCGACAATGCGCTCAGGGTATTCAACCTCCCGGCCAAATGAGCATTCACACGGATACCTCGCACCTTCCGACCTCCTACCAGCCCTTGTCGGTGGCCGGCGGCATGCGGGCCGCCAAGCATCGCAACCCGGCAAAAATCGCCGTTCGCTGCGGCAGGATCGAGCGCAGCTATGAAGACCTTGTAACCCGCATCGACAAGATCAGCACCTGGTTGCTGGACGGACTGCGCATGGAGCCGGGCGCCCACGGCGCGATCCTGGCCGACAACAGCATCGAGTACCTGGAAATCGTGGCGGGCGCCGCACAGGCCGGAATACCGCTGGCTACGGTCAATCCGCGCTTAAGTCCAAAGGAGGCCGCCGAGATCTGTGAGGATGCCGAGGCGCGAGTGCTGTTCCTGGATGCCTCCCAGGCCGAGCGGATGCGCGACCATGAGGGCGGCGCCATTGAGCAGACCGTGGTTATCGGTGAAGATCTTGAGCGGCGGCTCGCCAATACTCGCGAACGCGTCGACCATGTGCCCGTGCATGAAAGGGAGCCCTTCACCATTCCATACACTTCGGGTACGACGAGCAAGCCCAAGGGCGTAATCGTGTCCCATCGGTCACGAGTTCTTACCTTCTATGGCATGGCGGCGGAATACGGCTGCTATTCGCCCGACGACCGCTTCCTGGGGTTTGCGCCGCTATGCCACGGCGGCGGCATGGGGTTCAGCATGGCCACGATATTCTTCGGCGGCTACCTGGAGATCTTCAAGCGGTTTGATGCCGAGCAGGCCTTGCGCCGCATCGACGAGGGCGCCATGACCGGCGTCTTCATGGTGCCCACGCATTTTCATGACATCTTTGCCCTGGACGAAAAGGTGCTGGCGCGCCATGCGCGGACGCCGATGAAATCGATCATTTCCAACGCTGCCCCCTTGCCGCAGGTTACCAAGGAGCGGATCGTGGAGTACTTCGGGGAAGGACTGCTCCACGAAACCTATGGTTCCACCGAGGCAGGCATCGTGAGCAATCTGCGGCCAGCCGATCAACTGCGCAAACAACGCTGCGTCGGCCAACCGTTCACCTCGACCCGCATCAGGCTGTTGGACGCAGATCGCGAGGTAGGTCCGGGCGAAGTGGGCGAATTGTTCTCCTTAAGCCCGTTCCTTTTCAACGGCTATTGGCGGAAGCCGACGGAAACCGCGGAGGCCTTCCGTGACGGTTGGGTGTCCGTGGGCGATCTGGCGCGGCGCGATGAAGAAGGCTTCTTGTACATCGTTGACCGCAAGAAAGACATGGTGATTACCGGCGGCGTCAATGTATACCCCAGCGAGATTGAAGAAGTCCTGTCGCGGCATCCGCTGATCGCCGATGTTGCCGTCGTGGGCGTGCCGGACGAACGCTGGGGAGAAAGGCTTGAGGCTTTCCTCACATTGCGCAAGGGCGCCACGCTCGACCAGGAACAATTGAAGCGATACTGCGAGGGTCGCCTGGCTCGGTTCAAGACTCCCAGGACGGTGGTAAGCGTGCCCGAATTGCCGCGCAATGCCTCCGGGAAAGTTCTGAAATCCAAACTGAGGAAGTCGTCGGCCACTAGTACTTCTTCAATCCGATAATCTGGCTGCAGTTCCCGCATGGAGAGTGTATCCGCCAGTCCTGGGAGCGAAGGCGTCCCGCCTTCGCCGAGGGCGGGGACGCCCTCGCTTATCTGTTGTAATGAAGCCACCCTCGGCGCCATCAAAGTGCCGAGGGTGGCGGTGGTAGGACCGTGTCCTCGTTGGCCTTGAAGAGCCGTTTGGGAGTTGGGTCACCACCGTCTTTTCTCACGTCCTGAATGGATACATGAGCACTAGGCTCGCAGATAAGCACAGGAGAAGAAAAGATGATTCATCATACTGTAGGGGTAGACATCTCAAAGAAGCACTTGGACGCCTGCCAGCTCCCAGAGGGGAAAGCGGCCCAATTCACCAACGACTCAGCCGGCTTTCGAAAACTGATCGCCTGGATCGACACGCCGATTCGATGTCTGGCCTTCGAGCCCACCGGGGACTGCCACCGCAACTTCGAGGAGGCGCTGTTGAAGGCCCAACTGCCGTTGGCCAAGGTCAACCCGTGGCAAGCGAGGCGGTTCGCCCAGGGGCAAGGGCAGCGCGCCAAGACCGACGCGGTCGATGCCCGCATGCTGGCGGAGATGGCGGCCCAACTCAAACTCCGGCCCAGCGTGGCGCTGTCGAAGCACCAGCGTGCATTGAAGGAGTTGCAGACCGCCAAAGACACCCTCATCCGGCTACGCACCGCGGTATTAAACCGACGCTTTGCCGTGCGCGATCCGCTGCTCAAACGGCAGAACCAGACCCAGAAGAATTTGTTCAATCGCCATCTCGCCACCCTCGAGGCCGAAATGCAGCAGCACATCTCCGCCGAGCAGACCCTGGCCCGAAAGGCCGAGATCCTCGCCTCCATCCCCAGCCTGGGATCAAGCACCGCCGCCAGCCTGCTGGCCGAAATGCCCGAACTCGGAACGCTGACCAAAAAGTCCGTCGCCAGCCTCGCCGGACTGGCCTCGGTGACCCGATCCTCCGGCGCCTGGCATGGCCGCGGCTTCATCCAGGGCGGCCGGCACCGAGCACGAAGACTGCTCTACATGCCCGCAATGACGGCGATCCAACATAACCCGGACCTGGCTAAAACCTACCAAGCACTGCGAGAACGAGGCAAACCCGGAAAAGTGGCCCTCGTCGCCGTCATGCGCAAACTCCTCATCCTGGCCAATACCCTCATCCAGCAGGATCGCCTGTGGACGCCTCAGGCTCCGTAAAAAACATCCGCCATGCAACCCGCATGACAACCACTCAACATACCCATTTGACATCATGGATACTCCCAGGAACGGGAAGGGAGTGCTCTTAGCGGTCCACTACCGTGAGTAGTGCTTTGAGAATCTGACTTTCCTGGCTGCGGATGCGCGCCTCCGGGCCGCCAATGCCCAGGACGTAAGGAGCGCCGGATATCGGGCAGCGAATGGCCGCTGCGATCGCGCCGACCCCTTCCAGCACCAGCCCGTAACCGATGGCCGCGCCGCGCTCACGCACCAATTCGATTCCCTCCCTGACCTTGGCGGGTTTGACGGCGCGCGCCGACGTGCCGGCCGCCAGACTTCGGCCGCGCCTGATCAGGCGCCTCACCACATCATCGGTCTGATCCGCCAGAAACGCGAGTCCCACCGCCGAATGAAACAGCGACAGGCGATCACCCGCATGCAGATTGAGCGTAATGGGATGGCTTCCCGCGGTCATCCGCACGATCAGCATATCCAGATCGCAGTAACTGCTCAGCGTGACCGTTTCGCCGGTCATTTGCTGCAGATCATCCACCGCCTCCAGCAAGCTGCTGTTGCCGGGCGGCGTATTGGCAAGCCATCCGGTTGTCAGCAGAAACTTCGGCGTCGGAAAGTAAGCGCGAATCCTGCTGTCGAAAGTGAGGTATCCCAAGTTCACCATGGTTCTGAGAAGCGCCTGGGTACTGGATTGCGGGTAACCCAGTGTTCGGGCGACGCTGGTGGCGTTCAATGGTCGCCGCTTGTGCTCGAAACACTCAAGTATTTCAAATACGCGCGCAACAGACTTGACGTTGTCGCTAGCCATGTACTGCCACCGCGCCGCCGTTACCGGCGGCTTCGATTCGCAGGGCGGCGAGCCGTTTCTCGGTGAGGCGGTAGGTCATCAGCAGGCCGATCGCCATCAGTTGCAGGGCCGCGGGAATCCAGGCCTTGCCGAAAATGATCGCGGTTATCGCGCTTTCCGGCTGCTCTACGGCGCCTTGCGTGCTTTCCACAAGGCCCGTGGCGGAAAAGTAAAAGCCCATGATCAGCGGACCCAGCGCAAAGCCGGTTTTTTCGATAAAGCCCAGAACTCCAGTGTACAGCCCGGTGCGAACCTGCCCGGTCCTGATGCGATCGTACTCGATGGTGTCGGGCAACATGGAGAATCCCATCATCAGGCCCCCCGCGCCGAAAGCGCCGATGAAAAAGGACCGCAGTGCAAACACCAGATCGCTTTCTTCCGGCGTGGCCAGCGCCCATGACGTGAACAGCAGGCCGGAACCGATAATGGCGACCAGGTAAACCCAGCGTTTGTCCCGGCCGCGGCTGATGCGAATCCATAGCGGCAATACCAGCAGACCGGCGATGTTGCCCACCAGGGTGGCGAACGCCACGCCAAGTTCGGCCCGCTCCAAGACATACGTCATGAAGAACAGCAAGGCGCTGCCGTTGATTCCCGCGGCCAGGAAAACCGTGAATTTGAGCGCGGCCAGAGAAAGAAACGGCCGGTTTTGCGCGATCGCCTGGAAATACTCGGCGGTCGAATAGCGCGCCTTGGGGGAGCTCGGCAACTCGCGCGCGCGACCGGTGAACAGCACCGTCATCAACATGGTCAAGGCAATCAGAATGCCGGCCAGTATTGCGGAGATCTCGTAGGCCCCGCGATCGCCGCCCAGGTAGTTGATGAGCGCCGGCATGCCGGCGGCGATGACGATGCCGGCGGCATTGGAATATCCCACCCGGAACGACATGATCGATGTGCGTTCGTTGTAATCATCGGTCATTTCGGCGGGCATCGCCATGAAAGGCACGTAGAACACGGTAAAGCCGGTGAAGAAGGCAAGCAGCACGATCAGCGCGTAGACTGCGGTGGCGTTGTCCGAGGCCAGTGTCGGGACATTGAACACGAAGATCAGCGCCAATCCGGACATGAAAGCGCCAAGGAACATCCAGGGCCGCCGCCGGCCCCAGCGGCTGCGGGTGCGGTCGCTCAGGTACCCGATCATCGGGTCGCTGAAGACATCGTATATCCGGGTGATGAACAGGATGATGCCGGCCAGGCCCGGTGGCATGCCCAGGTGATTGACCAGGAAGAACAATACGAAGACGTTGACGATAAACAACATCCCCAGCGAGCCCATCGCGCCGACTCCCCAACCCGCCTTGAGCGACCAGGGCAGCTGGCCCACATAGTCCGGCGGCGCCATCCAGGCGCCCGCGTCGGGATGGATCTTCATACCGACCATGCTGGTTACCTGCGCGACGCGGCCACCGAACAGCGCCTGCCCTTCTTCGTGAGCCTGCTCTTCCGTGGGAGCTACATGCACCCGAGTGAAATAGCCACGCCGGTCGGCGGTTGTGGCATGGCCCGCTTTTCCCGCGATCTCGTCATAGGCTGCGAACAACTCGTCGGTCGCCTCCAGCCGGGTGGCCAGGGCGATGTAGGGGTACCCCCGCAGCGCGGCGAATTCCACGGTCTCACGGCTGGTGGATCCCGGAATCATGATCGGCGGATGCGGTTTCTGCATGGGCAGCGCCCACGGATTGACACAGCGATACTGATAGTGCTTTCCTTCCCAGACGAACGGACCGGGTTGGGTCCAGGTCTTCAGAATCAGGTCGTGGGCTTCTTCGAACATTTCCCGGTTGTGCAGTGTATTGACCGACATGGCGAGCGACTCCACCGCCCCGCCACGCACGAAACCGCAGATCAGGCGGCCTTTCGAAAACAGATCGATCATGGCCAGTTCCTCGGCCAGGCGAACCGGGTTGCCGTTTACCGGCAGGATGTTTCCGCCGATAAAAATTTTTGCGCGTGAGGTGATCTTCGCCAGTACCGCCGCGGACATATTGGGCGAGGGAGACATCGCCGCAGGAGCGTTGTGGTGCTCGTTGACCAGGATCGAGTCGAAGCCCACCTGCTCGGCCACCTGGAATTCCTGGTGATAGCGCTCGAACAGGGCCGCAGCGCGCTCCCCGTCAAAGTAACGATTGGAGAACTTGAGCATGACGGCGCCGAATTCAGCCGCCGCCTCGTGCGGATACCCCAGATACGGTTGGTTAACGAAGTAGTGCAATTGAAACATTAATCAGTCCGCCCCCAGCCCGGCGCCGAAATCGATGACGGCGTGTGCGAATTCAGCGGGCCGCTCCAGATGTACGTAGTGACCGGCCCGGGCAACGATAGTCAATTCACTCCGCGCCAGCGCCTCGAGAAAAAGCTCAGCTACCGGCGCCGGCGTGATGACGTCATGCTCACCCCAAACCAGACTTGCCGGATTGGCGTAGCGCGCCTATGAGGGGAGCAGGGAACGGTCGTGCATATAGGGCGTGAACCCGAGAAGGGCCGCGAGTTCCATTATCTTCAGGTCCAGGGTCACCTCATCGTCATCGAGCTCGCCTTCCCACATCTTGCTGAACGCATCGGAATCGGGATCCGCATAGCCAAAGGACAAATAACGTCGATAAGGCATCAGGAACAGGTCCGGAGTATCCAGGTGGCCGGTGGCGGTTCCCTGGGATCCTGCAAGAACCAGTCCGGCAAATCGCCCGGGTTCCATCGAGGCCATTTCCGCGGCGATCCACCCTCCCATGGAAACACCCCCCAACATGCAGCTGGAGATTCCGGCGGCATCCAGCGCCGCCAGAAGCAGCTTGGACATATCCGGCACGCTTTGCACCCAATCCGGGAGCACCGACTCGCCGATTCCCGGCAGAGTCGGCGCCCAGACGCTGAACCGTTCCGCCAGTAAGGCATGGTGCGGGAGCCAACCACGCTGTCCCTCCTCACCGTGCAGCCATACGAGCGGCAGGCCGCTGCCGCCGCGGAAAACATGCAATGGAGCCAACCCTTTGACCGTGGTGGAAACCGGTTGGCGAGATTTACTCATATGCGATGTCCGGATGAGAAACGCGGCAGCCGGGACGCGGACCTGCCGCTGCAAGAGTGCCGCTTTTCAAGCGGAAGCAGGGCTGACCCGCGACTTGAAAGAAACCGGCAATGAAGAGCATCCGCCGCAGAACAACGCAAGAATGGACGGTAATTTATCCGCAAGAGTCCAGCGGGGTCAAGAAAATCTCCTATTTGAATATCTATTGCATGTGTGCGAGTGTTTTCGGCTATCGATTTCCCCTGGCTCTCGCCACAGAGGCGCTATTCAATGACCTTCGACACGCTCAAGACATTGCGAGACCATGACCCTGTCCAGCGGAAAAGAATACGCCCCGGCTTCGCAAAACGGAGTGGGCAGGCGGCAGTGTAAAATATGCAGGTTATGACTGAAGAAACCAATGTTATGCCGGCAGCCCGGCCATTTGAGATCATAGCTCTGGAGCAGACCCCGTCGCCGGACGGTTCCGATGCGGACGACTGGTATCGCTACGAGCTGACCCAGGGCACCACTACGATTACCGGTTACAAGCAGGGTGAGGCCGAGACAGTACGTGAAGAGGTCACAAGCCTGGTGGCGCGACTCAATGAACGGCGCGCCGGTAAAACCAGCCGCGTTCATCTCACTCGCATCGGGCGCAAGAGCCAGCAGAGGGCGCACGCGCCCATCCGCAGCACCTAGAGCACGCGCAAGGCGCATCGGTTGTCAGGCCGGCCGTGCAACGATAGCTGACGGTATTGCCCAATGACCGTTGATATTCTGGTAAGTGAAGTGGGGCCGCGCGACGGCCTGCAGAGCCTCGACGTCATCATGCCCACAGAGGCCAAGAAAGCATGGATCAAGGCGGAAGCCGCCGCCGGTGTGCCCGAAATCGAAGTGGGTTCCTTCGTGCCTCCCAAACTGCTGCCGCAGATGGCTGACTGCGAGGAACTGGTGCGCTATGCCGTCACCATCCCCGGTTTGCACGTCACTACCCTGGCGCCAAATCTGAAGGGCGTGGAGCGGGCGGTTGCGGCCGGCGCCCACAAGGTAAGCATCCCGGTCTCCGCCAGCGAGACACACAGCCAGGCAAACGTTCGCAAGAATCACGCCGAAATGCTGGGGGAGGTCCGGCGCATCAATGAGATGCTTGCCGAACTTCCCGAGGAGCGCCGCCCGATATTCGAGGCCGGCATTGCCACCGCATTCGGCTGCACCATGGAAGGACCGGTGCCCGAAAGCAAGGTGCTGGAGCTGGCCCATGCACTGGTCGAGGCGGGTTGCCGGGAAGTCGGGCTGTCCGACACGACCGGCTACGCAAACCCCGCGCAGATCCGGCGGCTGGTGCGCATGGTGCGGTCCGAGATCGGCGAAGAAAAGCTCACCGGAGTTCATCTTCACAACACGCGCGGCCTGGGACTGGCCAACGCCATGGCAGCGCTGGAAGAAGGCATCACCACGCTCGACAGCTCGCTGGGCGGCATCGGCGGGTGCCCGTTCGCCCCCGGCGCCAGCGGCAACATCGTGACCGAGGACCTGGTGTTCATGCTGGAGTCCATGGGACTGAACACCGGCATCGACCTCGACCGGCTCCTGAAGGTGCGGGACGTGGTAAATGAAGCGCTGCCGAGCACCGAAATGTATGGCTTCACCCCGGAAGCCGGCCTGCCCCTGGGGTTTCGTCCCGGCTGGGGGATCGCGTAGCGCGCCTATCAGGCCACCGTGTTACGGGAGTTCGGTTGACCCCATAAGAAAGCGGTCGATTTCCCGGGCCGCTTCGCGGCCTTCATTGATCGCGTTCACGATCAGCGATTGACCCCGGCGGCAGTCGCCGGCGGCGAACACGTTTTCCACATTGGTTTGGTATTTGCCGTAATCGGCACGGTAGTTGCCACGTGCGTCGTAGGCCAGATTCAGCGCATCGGAGACGGCGTGTTCGGGGCGCAGAAAACCCATGGCCAGCAGAACAAGATCGGCCGGCCACTCCCGTTCGCTACCGGGCACGTTGTCGAACTTGCCGCTTTTGACCTGGACGTCGACGGTGCGAATTCCGGATACTCGCCGTCCATTTGTCCTGGTTCCGTTAGCGCCGTTCTTGCCAGCGCCGCGCGCGCTCCCGCCCGCGCCCCCATCCGTGCGCGCCACGAACTCCGTTGACGAAATCAGATAAACGCGCGGATCTTTTCCGAACTTGGCCGCGGATTCCTCGTGGCCGTACTCCGTGCGAAAAATCACCGGCCAGGTGGGCCAGGGATTGTGCGCCGCCCGCGCCGGCGGCGGGGGCGGGAACAATTCGAAGTTGACCAGGCTCTTGCAGCCGTGGCGAAGCGCCGTGCCGATGCAGTCGGTGCCGGTGTCGCCGCCGCCGATGACGATCACGTTCTTGTCTTTCGCGGAAATATAGTTGCCGTCGGCGAGATTGGAATCGAGCAGACTGCGGGTGTTCTGCGTCAGAAAATCCATGGCGAAGTGCACGCCATGAAGATCGCGCCCGGATAGGGGCAGGTCCCGGGGGACGGTTGCCCCGGTTGCCAGCAGCACTGCGTCGAATTCTTTCGCCAGGCTGCGGACATCGATAGAGCCGCCACTGCCATCGCCGACGGGCGCGTTGACACGAAATTCCACGCCCTCCTCCCGCATGAGGTCGAGGCGCCGATCAACGACTTCCACCTTGTCGAGCTTCATATTCGGGATGCCGTACGTCAAGAGACCACCGATACGGTCGGCGCGCTCGTAGATGACGGCAATGTGGCCGGCGCGGTTCAACTGTTGCGCGGCGGCAAGCCCCGCGGGCCCGGAGCCGATCACCGCGACGCGCCGTCCGGTGCGGGCGGCCGGCGGCTCCGGGACAATCCAGCCCTCCTCGAAACCCCGGTCGGCGATGGCCATCTCGATGTCCTTGATGGTTACCGCGGGGTCGGTGATCCCCAGCACGCAGGCGCCTTCGCAGGGCGCCGGGCATACCCGGCCGGTGAATTCGGGAAAATTGTTGGTCTTGTGCAGGCGGTCGAGAGCTTCCCGCCATTGGTCCCGGTAGATCAGGTCGTTCCACTCGGGGATCAGGTTGTGGATCGGGCAGCCATCGTCCGACTGGCAAAAGGGCACGCCGCAATCCATGCAGCGCGCGCCCTGAATGGCGAGCTGCCCGGTGACGTGTTCGGTATAGATCTCCTTGAAGTCACGCAGGCGATCCGTAGCGGCGCGATACGGCACGGACGCGCGCGCGAACTCCATGAACCCCGTAGTCTTGCCCATATTGATTACGCCGCGGCGGCAGCGGTCTTGAGCTGTTCAAGCACTCGCTTGTAGTCGACCGGCATGACCTTGACGAACTGCCCGACACTGCGGCTCCAGTCATCGAGTATCGCTTGTGCGACGGTGGAGCCGGTGAAGAGCAAATGCCGTTCGATAAGTTCCCGAACCTCGGTCCTGTCCGGGTCTTCTTCGAGCGGTTCCAGCGCGACCATCTCGGGGTTGCAGAGGTCGGCGAAGTCGCCGTGCGGGTTCCAGACGTAGGCCACCCCGCCGCTCATGCCGGCGGCGAAGTTGCGCCCGGTGCGGCCAAGTATGACCACGCGCCCACCGGTCATGTATTCGCAACCGTGATCGCCGACGCCTTCGACGACCGCGCGGGCGCCACTGTTGCGCACGCAGAAGCGCTCCGCCGCGACCCCCCGCAAGAAGCATTCGCCGGAGGTGGCGCCGTAAAGCACAACGTTGCCGACCAGGATGTTGTTTTCAGGGATAAAGCGCGACTCTTTGGGCGGGTAGATGATCACACGCCCCCCGGACAGGCCCTTGCCCACGTAGTCGTTGGCGTCTCCCTCGACCTCCAGCGTAACGCCCCGGGCCAGCCAGCAACCGAAGCTCTGCCCGGCATGACCCCGAAATTTGAAGTGGATGGCCCCGTCGGGCAACATCTGCGGTCCGCAGCGCTTGATGATGGCGTTGGAGAGCATGCCGCCCACGACCCGTTTCGCATTACTGATGGGCAATTCGCGGTAGACCTTTTCGCCGCGCGCCAGCGCGGGTTCGGCCAACTCGATCAGCTTGTTATCCAGCGAATGCTCGAGGCCGTGGTCCTGCTTGTGCATGGCGTAGGCGCCCAGAAAATCCGGCGGTTCCTGCGCCGGCGTCAACAGCCCCGTGAGATCGATGCCCCTGGCCTTCCAATGATCCACCGCTGCCTCGGCATCGAGCGCATCCACCCGCCCCACCATCTCGTTGACCGTGCGAAAGCCCAGGTCGGCCATGATCTGCCGCAATTCCTTCGCGACCATGAAGAAATAATTGATGACGTGTTCCGGCAGGCCTTCAAATTTCGCGCGCAACGCCGGGTCTTGCGTTGCAATGCCCACCGGGCAGGTATTGAGATGGCACTTGCGCATCATGATGCAGCCCAGCGCGATCAGCGGCGCAGTGGAGAAACCGCACTCCTCGGCGCCGAGGAGGCAGGCGATCGCGACATCGCGCCCGGTCTTGAGTTGGCCGTCGGTTTGCAGCACCACCCGTGAGCGCAGGTTGTTGACGACCAGCGTCTGGTGCGCCTCGGCAATACCCAGTTCCCACGGAAGCCCCGCGTGCTTGATGGAAGTGAGCGGCGAGGCCCCGGTGCCGCCGGAATCTCCGGCAATCACCAGGTGATCCGAGCGCGCCTTGGTTACACCCGCGGCGACCGCCCCCACGCCGATCTCGGCGCCGAGCTTGACGCTGATGCGCGCCTCGGGGTTGCCGTTCTTCAGGTCGTGGATGAGTTGGGCAATGTCCTCGATCGAATAGATATCGTGGTGTGGCGGTGGGCTGATGAGTCCTACGCCGGGCATCGAATGGCGTATGGCGGCGATGGTCTCATCCACCTTGCGGCCGGGCAGTTCGCCGCCCTCGCCGGGCTTGGCGCCCTGCACGATCTTGATCTGCAGTTCGTCGGCATTGGTCAGGTAATCGATAGTCACGCCGAACCGGCCGCTGGCGACCTGTTTGATGGCGCTGCGCGAGGAATCGCCGTTCGACAGGGGCGTATAGCGGCGGGGATCCTCGCCACCCTCGCCGGTATTCGATTTGCCGCCGATGCGGTTCATGGCGACGGCCAGCGTTTCGTGGGATTCGGCGCTGATGGAGCCGAAACTCATGGCTCCGGTGGCGAACCGCGTGACGATCTCGCTTTCCGCTTCGACCTCGTCGAGTTCGATGGACTTGCCGTTGGCTCCGCTCACGAAATTCAACAGCCCCCGCAGGTTGGCGTTGGCGGTGTTTTCCCGGTTCACGTGCTCGGCGAAACGCCAATAGGCGCTTTCGTCATTGGTCCGGGCGGCCACCTGCAGGTCGGCGATGGCCTGGGGATCCCACATGTGCGTATCGCCGTGCCGGCGCCAGTGGAAGTCACCAGGGTTCGGCAGTACCACGATATTGCCGTTGCGCCCCGGATAGCCCAGCGCGTGACGGCGCTCCATCTCCTCGGCGAGGACCTCCAGGCCCACGCCCTGCACCCGGCTTGCAGTGCCCTTGAAGGCGCGCTCGATGACATCGTCCGCCAGCCCGACCGCCTCGAATATCTGCGCGCCCTTGTAGGACTGCAGGGTGGAGATGCCCATTTTCGCCATCACCTTGAGCATGCCCTTGGCGGTGCCCTTGCGGTAGGCGTTGACGACGTCCGCGCGGGTGGACACGTGCGGCGCATCGTCGAAATAGCCTTTCTCAAGCGAATCCCACAAGGCTTCGAAGGCGAGCCAGGGATTGATGGCGTCGGCGCCGTAGCCCGTCAGCAGGCAGTGGTGGTGTACTTCCCGGGCCTCGCCGGTTTCCACGATGATGCCGATGCGCGTGCGCGCATGCGTCTCGACCAGGTGATGATGCACGGACCCCACCGCGAGAAGGGCGCTGATCGGCGCCCGGGCCGGCCCCACGGCGCGATCGGAGAGCACGATAAGACTGTAGCCCTCCTCAATGGCCCGGCCGGCTTCGGCGCAGATGCGGTCGATCGCGGCCGTCAGGCCCGCTGCGCCCGAACTGGCTGGATAAGTGATGTCGATCGCCGCCGTCTTCCAGCCCCGGTAATCGAGATGCTTGATGGCGGCCAGTTCCTCGTTGGACAGAATGGGATGCGGGATGCGCAGCCGGTGCGCATGCGCTTGTGTAGTCTCCAGCAGATTCCGTTCCGGGCCGCAGTAGCACTCCAGCGCCATGATGACCTCTTCCCGGATGGAATCGATGGCCGGGTTGGTCACCTGGGCGAAACGCTGCTTGAAGTAGTCGTAGAGCATGCGCGGCTTGTCGGACATCACCGCCAGCGCGGCGTCGTTGCCCATCGAGCCGAGCGGATCGCGCAGCTCCCTGACCAGAGGCTGCAGCATGATGTCCATGGTCTCGACGGTGTAGCCGAAGGCGTTCATGCGCGCAGTCAGAGTGGCCGGGTTCGGCGCCGGGGGCAGAGCGGGCGGCAGTTCTTCAAGTTCGATGCGTTGCTGTTCGAGCCAGGCGGCATAAGGACGGGCGGCCGCCCATTCGGCCTTGATTTCCGCATCGGGGATCATGCGGCCCTGCTGGAAGTCGATCAGGAAAATACGGCCCGGCTGCAAACGCCCCTTCTCCACCACGCTCTCCGGGGCGACCCGCACCACGCCCACTTCCGACGCCATGATGCAGCGGTCGTCGTCGGTAATGTAGTAACGGCTCGGCCGCAGCCCATTGCGGTCGAGCACGGCGCCGATATAGGCGCCATCCGTGAAAGCGATCGAGGCCGGACCATCCCAGGGCTCCATCAGGCAGGAGTGGTATTCGTAAAAGGCGCGCTTGGCCGCGTCCATGCCGGTATGCTGCTGCCAGGCTTCGGGAATCATCATCAGTACCGCTTCCTGAAGCTTGCGCCCGGTCATCAGCAGGAATTCCAGCACGTTGTCGAAGGTTCCCGAGTCGGAACAGTCAGGCTCCACAACAGGAAAGAGTTTGGCCAGGTCGCCGCCGAACAGCGGTGAACTCAACACGCCCTCACGAGCGTTCATGGCGTTCACGTTGCCGAGCAGGGTGTTGATCTCGCCGTTGTGGCACATAAAGCGGTTGGGCTGCGCGCGATCCCACGACGGGAAGGTGTTGGTGCTGAAGCGGGAATGCACCATGGCCAGGTGCGATTCAAAATCCGGTTCGGTCAGGTCCTTGAAAAAGGGCGCCATTTGATTGGGCGTGAGCATGCCCTTGTAGACGATCACCCTGGAGGACAGGGAACAGATGTAGAACAGTTGCCGCTGCGCCAGGTTCTGGTCGCCGCGCAGAAGATGAGTCGCGTGTTTGCGTATGAGGTAAAGCTTGCGTTCAAACTCTTCCTCGGTCAGGGCGGCGCCAGCATCGGTAAGCGCATCGACACCCGAATTGGCGCCGGCTAAACCGGTTCCGACGAACAACTGAACCATGTGCGGCATGGCGGCTTTGGCCGCGTTGCCGATGTCCGCGCCGTGGGGATCGATCGGCAGCTCCCGCCAGCCCAGCAGCCGCTGCCCCGCGCTTTCGATTTCACGCTCCAGAAGCCCCAAGCACCGTTCCCGTTCTTCCGGGGCGGTGGGCAAGAACACGTTACCGACACCGTAGCGGCCGCGCTCGGGCAATTCGACGCCGAGTTCTTCTGCTGCGGCGCGGCGCAAGAAGCAATCGGGCAGGCCAAGGAGGATGCCCGCCCCATCGCCGGTATTGGTTTCGTAGCCGAGACCTCCCCGATGCTCCATGCTGCAGTTCATGCCAAGCGCGTCCTCGACGACAACGCGGCTTGGGCGGCCCTTGATATCGCAGACGAAGCCGATGCCGCAGCTGTCCTTCTCGAACGCCGGATCGTACAGGCCCTGTTTTGGCGGAGGTCCGATGCTCTGCCGCTGCGACAAAGATTCGGGGACTCCTGCACCGAGGCTCTGATTACGGGGCGGGGAGGACGGCATTTCTATCGGCCTGGGGCAATCGCCCACGCGCGCATCCAAACCGTGACCCCCACGGGCTGGAAGATGCGCGAACGAAAGTTGTGTGCAGTCATGGGCCGATCCTCAAACCGAATGCAGTGCCGCCTTTGCTGCGCCGGCCGCCTTGCCGACGCGGAAAGCACCGCCAAATAAGAGTCCGCTTGCCGTGCTGCCGGGCAACTGTTAATCGGGCGCCGGCGCCGAACAAGCGGCACTCCCGCAACCGATCCGCAGTTGGTGGCTTGAAATGCGAGCAAACCAGCGCTTCATGTTGAAACGCCAACCAGAAAGCTTCCCAAAAAACGGCGGACAAATCAAGTTTCGCGTGACTCTCCTGGGCTTTTGAGTCTAATATGGTTATATGGCAATATGGCAATATGAAAACGACTATTGAAATCCCCGAAGGGACTTTTCGGCAGGCCAAGACCCTCGCAGCGGCCCAAGGCATCACCTTGAAGCAACTGGTCACAGAAGCGCTTGAGCGGCGGCTCAAACGCGCCGCTGAAGCGGCCGGCGGCGTTGGCGACGTGCCTCCCTGGATGGCCGGATACGGCGCTCTGTCACACTTGGCCAACGAAAATCGCCGAATCCTGGGCTTGATCGAGGAAGAATTCGAGCAGCTTCATCCTGAAGACATGCGATGATCCTGGACACCAACGCGCTATCAGCCTGGGCCGGCGGTAACGCCGGGATCGAGATGCCGTTGCGTTCGAGCAGCCGCCTGGTAACACCGAGCGTAGTCCTCGGCGAGTACTATTTTGGCATTCGCCAATCTCGCCATCGGCGACGATACGAGGATTGGCTCCGGCGGAATTTGCCACTGACGGAAATTGCAACAATCACAGCGGCAACGGCAAGTTCCTATGCCGACATTCGCCTCGAATTGAAACAGCGGGGAACGCCCGTGCCGTCGAACGACGCCTGGATTGCCGCGCTCGCCCGGCAGCATGGGCAGCCGATACTGAGTAACGACAAGCATTTCGACCTTATCCCCGGCGTCAAACGAATAGCGTTCTGATCCCGTTCGAGCCTGTTATCGCCGCGTTTACCACCCATGCCCACACTTAACTGGCTGACCCGTAACGAGGACATCCGCGCTGGGGGCGTTGAGTTTGGCCAGGCCCCAGTCGTCTAAGCTGATCAGGAGATAGACTTATGCGTGTGAGATCGTTCGGGCAAGGCAACAGCGTTTACGGGAGAGAATGTAATGGCTGATTTGCTCTCACCGAAGGCGGTGAAGAAGAAGCTTGAAACGCTGCCGGGCTGGAGCCTTGATCAGGGCAAGTTGCACCGTTCTTTCCGCTTTGCGGATTTCCGCCGGGCTTTCGCCTTTATGTCGGGCGCGGCCCTGGCGGCCGAGCGCCTCAACCATCACCCCGAATGGTTCAATGTCTGGTCGAAGGTGGAGGTGCATCTCAACACCCACGAGGCCGGCGGCATCACCGAACTGGATTTTCAACTGGCGCAGGCCATGAACGAACTGGCTGACGCGCTGTGAAAGCCGTCTACGAACGCGGGGCGGGCCAGTCATTCGCCTCACGTTCCGAAGCATTGAGCACCCGGGGCATGGTGGCGACCAGCCAGGTATTCGCCACCCAGGCCGGGCTGGACATACTCCGCCTGGGAGGAACGGCGGCCGACGCCGCAATCGCAGCCAATGCCGTGCTGGGACTTACCGAACCCACCGGCTGCGGAATCGGCGGCGACCTATTCGCCATGGTCTGGGAGCCCGGAAAGGACGCGCCTACCGGCCTGAACGCCAGCGGGCGGGCGCCGCGTTCCTTGAACCTCGAAGTCTTTCGCGAACGCGGACTCGAATACATCCCCCCGCGCGGGCCCTTGCCGGTATCGACCCCGGGTGCGGTAGACGGCTGGTACGAGTTGCACAAGCGCTACGGCCGCAAGGAATTTGCCGAGCTGCTGGCGCCCGCCATCGCACTGGCTCACCAAGGGTTTCCCGTCGCCCAGCTAACGGCCGCGGCCTGGGCCGCCAACGCACGCGTCCTGGCTGACTTCCCGGGGTTCGCCGAAACCTTCATGCCCGAAGGCGCAACACCGAAAAAGGGTCAGGTCTTCCGGAACCCGCGGCTGGCTGCAACCTACGAACTGTTGGCGGCCGGCGGCCGGGAAGCGTTCTATAGGGGCGAGATTGCGTGGAAGATTGCCGCCTACATGCGCGAGAACGGCGGCTACCTGGATGAGGCCGACCTGGCCTCGCACCGCTCGGAGTGGGTCAGGCCGGTGTCCGCCGACTACCGCGGTCATGACGTCTATGCCCTGCCCCCGAATACGCAGGGAATCGCCACGCTGCAGATCCTTAACCTGCTCGAGCTGCACGACATGGCTTCGGCGGGGTTCGGCTCCGCGGAGCACCTGCATCTGCTCACCGAGGCCAAGAAACTGGCATTTGAGGACCGGGCGCGCTACTACGCCGATCCTTCATTCGTAACGTCGCCGGTCGAGGAATTGATTTCCAAGGAATATGCCCTGGCGAGAGCTGAGCTGATCGATCCGGCGCGTGCGGCAACGGAAGTCGTCAGCGGCGATCCAAGGCTGGATACACCGCAAACGGTGTACCTGGCCGCAGGCGATAGGGCCGGGATGCTGGTGTCGCTGATTCAGTCGAATTACCGTGGCATGGGATCCGGCATGACGCCCGGCGATCTGGGCTTCATATTGCACAATCGGGGCGAATTGTTCAGTCTCCACCCCGACCATCCCAACGTCCTCGCACCGGGCAAACGTCCCTTTCACACCATTATTCCGGGCTTTGCGCGATTCGCCTCCGGCGCGAGGCTGGCCTTCGGCGTGATGGGCGGAGGCATGCAGCCACAAGCGCAGGCTCAGGTGATTACCAACGTCGTGGACTTCGGCATGGATCTTCAGGCGGCCGGCGACGCTCCTCGTGCCTACCACGGCGGCTCCAGCGAACCCACCGGGCAACCGGCGGCGCCGGATGGCGGAAAGCTTGCGCTGGAGCCCGGATTCGGACCCGAAGTGCGCAAGCAATTGACGGATATGGGGCATCGCTTAAGCAACGCCCAGGGCGTGTTCGGCGGCTATCAGGCCGTCATGCACAATCCGGGTGATGGTGTGCTGACGGGGGCGTCGGATCCGCGCAAGGACGGCCAGGCGGCCGGGATATAGTCCGCTTCAGACATGAACGATAAGCAACTCATCACACTGACCGGAATCACCACGACCGGTACGCCGCACCTCGGCAACTATGTCGGCGCCATCCGCCCTGCGGTCGCAGCCAGCAGCAGCACTCCCGCCGGAAGCAGCTTTTTCTTCCTCGCCGACCTGCACGCGCTGGTCAAGAACCGAAACCCAAAGGAGGTGGCGCGGTCCAGCCTGGAGGTGGCAGCGGCCTGGCTGGCGGCGGGCCTGGATACCGAACGGGCGGTGTTCTACCGGCAGTCCGATATTCCCGAAATCCCGGAACTGACCTGGATACTCACCACGCTCACTGCCAAAGGGCTGATGAACCGTTCGCACGCCTACAAGTCCGCCATGGATGAAAACCAAAAAAAGGAAGTGAAGGACCAGGATCGCGGAATCACCATGGGGCTGTTCTGCTACCCCATACTGATGGCCGCCGATATCCTGATGTTCAAGGCCGACCGGGTGCCGGTGGGCAAGGACCAGCGGCAGCACGTGGAAATGGCGCGGGATATGGCCCAGCGCTTCAATCACCATTTCGGAGCTCTGCTGACCGTGCCTGAGGCGGATATCGATGAACACCGCGCGGTATTGCTGGGTCCCGACGGACGCAAGATGTCGAAGAGCTACGGCAACATCATCCCCTTGTTCTGCCCGGCCAAGCGGTTGCGCAAGCTCATCATGCGAGTAAAGACCAACTCCCAGACACCCGGTGAGCCGAAGGATCCCGGCGAGAGCGTGCTGTTTGACATGTACCGCTCGGTTGCCAGCGCCGAGGAAACGGCTGCGATGCGCGAGCGCTATGCCGCCGGCATCGGCTGGGCCGAAATGAAGAACGAGCTATATGAATACCTCGATGCCCTGCTGGCGCCGGGCCGGGCCGAGTACGAGCGGCTTTTGGCCAATCCTGGCGACGTGGAAACGGAACTGCGGCGGGGCGCGGCGCGGGCGCGTGCAATCAGCCAACCGCTCATGCAGGATCTTCGAACCGCCGTCGGCCTGCGCCCGCTGGGCGAGAATTGACAAAATTTCCAGTAATAAGTCGATTTCTGAGTAGAAATGGCCCATCTTCCTGTCAAGCCTCAAACCAATTGATACACAGCGAATTCGCCTAACCCGAATCTGCGAGTCTTTGCAGGTATGCAACGAGCTTATGCACTTCGGTAGAAGGATTCTGCTCGCCAGTTTGACTGGCATCAACACTTGCCCGTGCCGCTTCCACCTTCGCGCTTTCCATTCTGTCGACCAAAAGACCAAAAACTCCGTAATCAGCTTTCTGGTATCCAGCCAGGTATTGCCGTAGGTCCCGGACACAGTCTTCGCATGCGCTTCTTACGCCAGTCTTCACATATGGCTTGCGGACATAACCAAAATGTAGCAACAGCCAATACTCAAAACACGGCCAAGAACGCGCGAGCCGCACGCCTTGCTCGATCGGGCTACGCCCTCCTTCCCAAGGCGTGCGACCTCGGCTTTCTCATCTTGATTGTCGCTGTAGAGCTGGGCTTTACTGCTGGCTGCATTGAAATTTGCATGGCCATTGCGATCGAATACGCAATAGACCCGATCATAACCATCACCACGCCGCTTTTCACGCCGCTTTAATCGTAAAGCTCTTTGAACCACTGCGCTTGGATCCGCACCTTCTCCGACCACTTCAATGTTTGCGTTGCCAAGCCGATAGTGGTTGATTAATTCGGAGAAATAGGTCGGTTCGGTCTTTTGCCCTTCAGACACGATCAACACGCGATCATACGCTTGCCGCGTCGGGCGTTCACGGCTTAGGCGATTGCGTGGTTTCTTCCCCAGCTTGTGCGTGCTACGTTGCATTTGAGTCTTCGGGAAGCAAGACATCCTGTCGAACAAATGGCACCGCGCCGTATCGGCCCGCGAGATAGGCACGTTCCAAATTCTCGACGCCTTTGCGGGGGTGAAATTTAGTTAGTGGATAGAGCGTTGTTTCCTGTCTTTCGTTGCGCTGGCAAAACCAAATTTGATCACGACGAAAAATATCTTGACTAAGTATCGCTGTTTCGTGCGTGGTAAAAATGAGTTGTGCCCCCTTTGGGTTTGTTCGCGGATTGTTGAAACGTTGGACCAAGAACTTGACCAAGGCGGGATGCAGATAACCGTGCATTTCGTCGAAGACTATGACATCCCCTTTCTCAAGTGTGTCCAGCCATGGACCGGCAAGAGAAAAGATTTTGCGGGTCCCGCGGGACTCTTCTTCCAAGTCCAACTCCGCAACTAAACCATCGGGCAATTCATGCAGTAGTTGGGGGTTCGGGAGTGTCTTGGCCGTGCTTTCGTTCTCCCCTTCTTCCACGCTGTTGGCTTCGTCAGCATCTGCCAAACGAACATCTGCTATTGCCAAATCGGCGGTACGGAGAAAGCGCAGGACTCGATCCTTGCGTTCGTCCCGACAACACTCAACCGAAAAATTGTTATTCCACCCATGAATCCCTGCAACCCGTAACCGGCTACCAAACCAATTGAAAACTGGCTGCAACTGCTTGCTATTCAGAGAAGCCGCAGTTGACAACAGAAGAGCATCGTCTCGCGTCGCTCTACGCCATACTTCTCGATCCCCTGTAAGTTTGTGGCCGAAGCGAAAACCGCCATCTATCTCTGGGCCGCGCTCAAACCACAATTGGACTCGGCCGCGTGGCCATGCAAATAGCCATTCGCGCACAATTTCTGAGCTTGTTGCTTCGAATCCATACTGATATCGCACGCCATCGGAGATAAACCTGGCTTCCAACTCCGTAGGCTTCCCTTCGGTAGCTTGGTCGAAGCGAAACGGAGTAACAGGCAATTCGTCCAATCCGCGGGCTGAGCGCCTCACAATATTGCCAAATGCTTGCAATGCCTTCATCAAGTTTGTTTTTCCTGCCGCGTTCGGTCCATAGATGACTGCAGACCGCAGGAGCGGAGTCGGACGTGCGCCGGAAGAGAGCGTTGGCGTCACTACATTGCTTTCCCGATGCTCCTTACCGTGATCAGCAACCATGTTTAGAACCACCTCGTCCTTGATCGATTTGTAATTCGAAACAGAGAAATCAATTAACATTGAGTTATCTCCTAATTATAGGAACGTCATTTGACAGGAATATGCAATATTAGCAGATAAAATACTATCCAGCTCAATTTACTGGAGAAATTACCACGAGCAGCGCGATTGTCTGCGCCTCGATTCAAGGGGCACGGCTTGATGACCGCAAATTGGTAAGATACGCCGCCTGACGCTTTCCAGAGAATTTCTATGACCACACTCAGAATGATCGGCCTCCTCGCAGCCGCATCCTTTATGACAGCTGCTTGCGAGCAAGCCAGCGAGGCTCCAGCCGAAGAAGCTGCACCACAGGAGGAGTCAATGCCCCTGGTGCTGGTAGCGGGCGCTACCGGCGGAACCGGATCACTGATCGTCGCGGAGTTGCAGAAGCAGGGTTACGCGGTTCGCGCTTTCGTGAGGAGTAAGAACAAGGCGGCTGAGCGCCTGGGACCGGACGTCGAGGCTGTAGCTGGTGACCTCAAAGACCCGGCAAGTATCGCGGCCGCGCTGGATGGCGTCGGAGCCGTCATCAACGCAGCAGGAGCGGGAGCGGGCGGAGGCGAGGACAACACACCCGAGAAGGTCGACTACGAGGGCGCCCGAAATCTGGCCGAGGCGGCTTCCGCGGCCGGCGTAGGCCACTACGTGCTGGTGTCTTCCCGGGGAGCCACGCACGAAGACCACTACCTGAATCAGATGTTCCAGAATGTGCTGATCTGGAAACTCAAAGGGGAGGAAGCAGTCGCGGCCAGTGGCGTCCCTTACACGATCGTGCGCCCGGGCGGCTTAAGCGATGACCCTGGCGGGAACCAGACGATTGTTTTCGAGCAGGGCGATAGCCGGATCGAGGGAATCTGGATCACGCGGGCGGACGTGGCGCGAGTCTGTGTTTCCGCACTGGCACACGAAGCGGCGAAGAACAAGACTTTTGAGGTACACGCCATGGACGGAGAGCCGCAGGCGGATTTCGGGGCGGAGTTTGCCGCGCTGAGCGGTTCCTGACCCTCACCCGGCAACCGGGCTGCTCACAACAACGGACCGGGCACCGTGCAATCGCAGGGCCCCCAAACAACCGTCATTTGCGGTTCGCTCGCCTATGACAACATCATGTTGTTTCGCGGTCGCTTCGGCGAACACATCCTGCCGGACAAGGTCCATATCCTCAACGTAGCCTTTGACGTTCCTGAACTGAAGCGCGAGTACGGCGGCTGCGCCGGAAACATTGCCTACAACCTCGCCCTGCTGGGCGACCGGCCGCTGATGCTGGCCAGCGCGGGCAGCGACTTCGCGCCCTACCGCCAACGCATTGACCAGCAAGGCATGGTAACGGAGCTGATCAGCGAACTTCCCGACCAGCTCACGGCGCAGGCTTACATCATCACCGACCTGGACGACAACCAGATCACTGCCTTTCACCCCGGCGCCATGGATCATGCTCATCGGCGTCGGGTGCCTGGTGATACGGGCGCGACGCTGGGACTCATTTCGCCGGATGGCCGCCAGGCCATGCTGGATCACGCTCGGCAAATGCACCAGGCGGAAATGCCGTTCATTTTCGATCCCGGCCAGGGAATGCCCAAGTTCAACGGCGATGAACTTCGCGAGTTCGTCCGCATGGCCAGCTGGGTGGCCGTGAACAGTTATGAAGCGGAAATGCTGATGCGCAAGACCGGCTGGAACGAACAGCGCATTTGCCGGGAAACCCGGGCATTGATCGTGACCGAAGGCGCCGAAGGGGCGCGGATTTTCCAGGCAGACAAGTGCGAAACCATTCCGTCGGCGAAGGCATCCAAGGTAACCGATCCCACCGGCTGCGGCGACGCGTTCCGCGCCGGGCTGGCATACGGTATTGTTAGGGGATGGAACTGGCGTGACACAGGCAGGCTGGCGGCGCTGCTGGGCGCCATCAAGGTAGGCAGCGCCGGCACCCAGAATCACCATTTTGATCGAGCGGGATTGCGTGAAGAATTCAAGGAGAACTACGGTTATGAGATCAACCTTGGCGGCGGCGGCGCTGGCGCTGGTATGCCTTAGCGCTCAGGCGCAGGACAACGAGGCGGCCTGGCGGGAAACCCTGGAGAAGATCCGCCCTTCAGTGGTTTCCTTGAGGATCAACAAGACCCGTCCCTTCGACACCGAACCCAATACACTGCTGGACGGCACCGGCTTCGTGGTGGACGCGGAGCAGGGAATCATACTGACCAACCGGCACATCGTGTCCACCGGCCCCATTCGCGGCGAGGCCCTGTTCGCCAACCAGGAAGAAATCGAACTTGAGCGCATGTACGCGGATCCCGTGCATGATTTCGGTTTCCTCCGTTACAACCCCGCCGACCTTCAGTACATCCGCCCGGAAGGATTGGAACTGGCCCCCGAAGCAGCGCAATTGGGACGCGAGATTCGCGTGGTCGGCAATGACGCGGGCGAGCGGTTCTCCATTCTCGCCGGCACTATCGCGCGCTTGGACCGTGCAGCGCCGAACTACGGGTTCGGCCGCTACAACGATTTCAACACCTTCTACATTCAAGCGGCGTCCAGCACATCCGGCGGCTCCTCGGGCAGCCCGGTAATCGACATCCAGGGACGCGCGGTGGCCTTGAACGCAGGCGCTCAGGTCCGTTCCGCCTCCAGTTATTTCCTGCCGCTGGATCGGGTCAGACGAGCGCTGGAACTGATTCAACAGAACAAACACGTCCACCGCGGCGGCTTGCTGGCCACCTTTGAGCAAATTCCCTACGACGAATTGCGCCGCTTGGGCCTCGGAGAAGAATCCGAGGCCGACGCGCGGGCGGTCTTCCCTGAGAGCGCCGGTCTGCTGGTAGTCCGATCAACCCTGAAGGGATCGCCGGCAGCATCCGAGCTGATGCCCGGAGACATCCTCTTGCGCGTCAAGAACGAAGATTTCCCCGACTTCATACGCATGGAGAGCATTCTCGATGAGAACGTCGGAGAAACCATCACGCTGATCGTGGAGCGCCGGGGCCGAATCGTCGAGGTGGCTATCGAAGTCGCCAATCTCCACGAAGTCACTCCCGCCGAGTACGTTTCGTTCGGCGGAACCTATCTGCATCAAACCTCGTACCAGCAAGCCCGGCATTTCAATGTGCCGCTCAATACCATCTACGTTGCGCAACCGGGCTACATGCTGGGACTGGCCTCGATCGAGAACGGTTCCATCATGAGGGAAATCAACGGGCATCCGCTTCAAACCCTGGATGACGTGGAACAGGCGCTGGCCGTGCTCGGCCATGAAGATGTGGCGCAGTTCCGCTACAGCTCTCCCCGCAACCCGCGCGCCACCCAGCTGCGCAGCGCGCGAACCGGCAGGCGCTGGTTTGCCGCGGAGCGGTGCAAACCTTCCGACGATGACGAAGTGTGGGCCTGCCGGCCGCTGGCCGCGGCGGCAGTCCCAACGCCGGCCCCGGCGCGCATGACCCAGCCGCGCGAATTCGACGATTCACGGCTTCGCCGGATTGCGCAGTCGCTAGTGCATGTGCGCTTTGACATGCCGTATGTGGTATCCGCGGTGAACGGGCAGCACTACTATGGCGCAGGACTTATCGTGGATACGGAACGCGGTTGGGTGGTCGTGGACCGCAACACCGTGCCCGAAACCATCGGCGATGCCGTGCTCACTTTCAACGGCACCCTGGAGGTCACGGCGGACGTGGCCTACATCCATCCGGTACACAACCTGGCCCTTTTGAAGTACGACCCCGCCCTGTTGGGCGAAACACCCCTGCGCGCCGCATCCTTTGCCCCCCGGCCGCCCCGGACCGGCGAGGACATCTACCTGGCCGGCTTTCGTCCCGACCTGGAGCCGGTAATCCGGTCGTACGAAGCCGGTGACCTCAAACCCATCAATCTGCCGCCCGCGAACTTCGGTTCCTTCCGCGAAGAGAACCTCGAGATACTGGAAGTGGACAACGCCGACGAGCAGATTTCCGGCGTATTGCTGGACTCGCGGGGACGGGTAAGCGCACTGTGGAGCAGTTTCGCCTCCGGCTCGGGAAACCGCGCCAACGAGATTGTCGGCGGACTTCCGATCGAACACGTGGAGACGATGCTTGACCACCTGCGACGCGGGGCGCCATGGCGCTCGCTGGAGGTCCAGTGGCAGCGAACGCCCCTGTCGGTGGCATTGCGCCGGGGACTGCCCGAGAGTTGGCGCGCGAAGGTGGAAAAGCACGACAAGGAACGGCGCCAGGTGCTCGCCGTCGCGCGAACTGTAGCGGGTTCGCCGGCCGCCACCGAAATGCGTCCAGGAGACCTGTTGCTTACCGTTAACGGAAGGCTCGCCACCCGGCCACAGCAAGTCGAACGTGCTGTTGCTGATCAGGAGGCGGCCGAGGTGCTGGTCTGGCGCAACGGCGAAGAGGTAAGACTGAATTGCGACACGGTGGAACTGGGCTGGGACGGCTTGCGGGAAGTTTTGTTCTGGGCCGGCGCGCTGGTGCAGAACCCGCAACGGGGGATGGCCGCGCAGATGGCGTTGGAGCCGCAGGGGGTGGCGATCCAGCATTACACCTTCGGTTCTCCGGCCCACCGCTACCTGCTGCCGATCCGTTTTCTGCAAGTCACGAGTGTCAACGGCGAGTCAACCGATAGCCTGGGCGCCTTCCGAGCCGCGCTTCAGCTTGCGGGAGATGACGGGATCGTGCGGCTGGAAGGAATTACGCCTACGGGCGCGACCAAGGTCGCTACGGTCAAGCTCGACCCCGACTATTGGCCGAGCTCGCGCATGCGCTTCAAGGACGGCGTTTGGGAGCGCGTCAGCCTTAGCGACTAAGCCCTGGGAAGGAGGGCGTCCCCTGGGAACGAGGGCGTCCCGACCTCGTAGCCGAAAGCAATGCCACCCCCTGGGACCGAGGGCGCCCCCTGGGAACGAGGTCGTCCCGACCTCGTCGAGGGCGGGACGCCCTCCTTCCCAGGGAGTTCTTCCACGGACCGCTAACGCATTGCGCGCGTTGCCAGCCGGCGCTTCAGAGGAGACAATTGATTCACGACTCCGAGCGCACGCGCAGCCAGGGGCGCGGCCGGACCGGCGAACGCCGCGTTGATGGCGTTTATTCCGAATGACATTTCCTGCCCATCCCGGGCCCGCTCGCGCGCAAAATGTGCCAGCACTCTGGCGTCGCCGATCACTGCATCCCCTTGATCGCGACAGACACGAACCAGGGCTTCAGCGTCGCCCAGCCCCAGGTTCAATCCCTGCCCGGCCAGAGGATGGACGGTCCGGGCAGCCTCCCCCACCAGCGCATAGCGTTCCCCGGAGGTGCTCACAGCATGGCCACGCCGCAACGGAAACGAGGCAATCGGCGTAACCGGAGAAAGATCTCCGGCAACTTGCGCGCCGGCTTCGTTCAGCGCCATCTTGAAGCCCTCGGCATCCGATTGCTGCAATCGAGCAGCCTGTGCGTCGGGGACGCTCCAAACGATACTGACGCGCCGCTCGTCCAGCGGCAGCAGCGCCAGCGTGCTGCCGTGAAAAAAGCGCTGCCAGGCAGTATCACCGCCGGTTTCGCTGCACTCGGCTTCACACACCAGCCCGGTCTGCCCATAGCCCTGTGATTCATAAGCGATACCCAAAGCCTTGCGCAAACCGGATTTCGCTCCGTCCGCGCCAATCAGCAGCTCCGCGCAGATTTCGCTGCCGTCTTGCATCCCAAGGCGTCCGAATTCCTCTTCGATCTCCACCGACGAGAGCGCCGTACCCGAAAGAAGGCGAATCCCCGGACATTCCCCGGCCAGATCCCAAAGCGCGCGCCTCAATGGGGTTTCTCGCGCGACGTAACCCAAGGCCGCCACACCCTGTTCGGCCGCATCGAAAGTAATCGCGGTCTCAGGTGCGGGACCACCCGCGCCCCACCAAACGACCATCCGGGAAAACCCATGAAACCCGGGAGCGAGGACGTCCCCGCCCTCGTCGAAGGCGGGGACGCCTTCGTTCCCAGGAGTACGCCCTTGCTCCCAGGACTTAACGCCGCATTCCTTCAACAACCGATGGGCACCGGGCGAAAGCGTGAGGGCGCGTTGCGGGCCGTCACCGGTTTCTCTTTCAGGCGCCGCGCGTTCCACCAGTGCAACGGTCCAGCCGCACCGGCGGTTCAGCAGCAGCGCGCAAGCCAGGCCAACGGTCCCCCCTCCGGCGATCGCGGCCTGGAACCCCGATTTCATAGCGGCAGTCCGCGCGCCAGCCGTGACATGCGGCCGCCCTGTCCCAGGGCAAATCGCGCCAGCAGGGGTTTGGCCCGCGGCGCGACGTCGAAGACCTGCAAGCCCAGGCCACGCAACGGCCGCAACCAGGCATGTTGACTCAGGCGCGCCAAGCCGTCGGTAAATCGAATGACGTTAGCCTGGTCGCGCTGCCTCCAATCCGCATAGCGTGACAGGAGGCTTGCCTCGCCCGGGTCGGCGCCGGGGCATCCTCCATCCGCAAGGGTCTCGGTCAGCGCCGCAATATCTCTCAAGGCCAGGTTGAATCCCTGTGCCGCCAGGGGATGGACGCTTGTGGCCGCTGCCCCGACCAGAACCGCGCGGGGAGCCGTAACCTCAGCCGCCCGGTTCAGTGCCAGCGGGTAACTTGCGCGCCGTCCCACCGCGACAAACTCACCGGCACGGTAGCCGAACAGTTCCTGCAAATGCCCCAGCAGTTCCGCATCCTTCATGTCCTGCGAGAAACGCGAGGCAGCGAAAGCGTCCCCACCCTTTTCGCGGGCAGAATGCCCTGGTTGCAGTGTCCGCTGATTGCCATTGCCACAGTTCGTCACGATTACGAACCCGTAGCGCCTGCCGCCCGCGGGCAGCAAGGCCATTGGCCCCTCAGCGGTGAAGCGCTCCCAGGCGGTGTCCGGCTGAATCACCTTGCGGACCTCGACCAGCCCTGTCAGAGCGATTTGCAAGTAGTCCTTCTGTTGCGCGGAGATGCCGAATGCTTCCCGCAAGGGAGAACGGGCCCCCTCCGCGACCGCCAGCAACCTCGCCTTGAGCACTTTGTTTTGGGCAGTGCCCTCAAGGGAAGCTTCTACGTGATCCGATTCCACTTTCACTGACTGCACCCGGGCCGGACAATGAATTTCCACGCACCCGGATTCCTCGAGTCCTTGCCACAGCGCGCGGCCGAGCACCCGGTTGCGGACCACGCTGCCGAGGCTATCAAGGCCTTGTGATGCCGCATCAATACGTGCGCCCCCGAAACAGCCGCGCTCGGAAATCTCCACCGCGTGGATCGGACTCGGCGCTTCACTCAGCCGCGACCAGACACCCAGGTTCTTGAGAATATGGACCCCGGTCCGGGCGATGGCGCTGGTGCGATCGTCCAGGCTCGGCTGGCCCAGGCTCTCGGGTGAAACCGCTTCGACGACCGCCACTTTGAGCCCCAGGCCAGCCAGGGCCGCCGCAAGACTGGCTCCCGTGAGCCCGCCGCCGGCAACCAGGACGTCAAACATCAGCCGGAACCGACCAACGCTTCGATCTCGTCGGGGTCCTTCGGTAGCGCTTCCGTGAGCACCTCGTGACCGGAAGAGGTTACCGCCACGTCATCCTCTATTCGCACGCCGATGCCGCGGAAAGCAGCCGGCACATCCTGGTTGTCCGGAGAAATGTAAATCCCTGGCTCGACGGTGCAACACATGCCGGGCTCCAGTTTCCTGGGTTCCCCGTCGGCTTCATAGTCGCCCACGTCGTGCACGTCCATGCCCAGCCAGTGCGAAGTTCGATGCATGAAGAACTCACGGTACGCTTCGTCCTTTACCAGTGTGGACACCTTCCCCTTGAGCAGACCCACGCGGCGCAGCCCGCGCGTGATCGTATCGATGGCGGCATGGTGCGGACCCAGGAAGGAGACACCGGGTTCGATAGCGCCGATAGCAGCCCTCTGCGCTTCCAGCACGATTTCATATACGGCGCGTTGTTCAGGGGAGTAGCGCCCGTTCACCGGCCAGGTACGCGTGATGTCCGAGGCATAGCCTTCCAATTCACAGCCGGCGTCTACCAGCAGCAGGTCGCCGGAGCGTATCCGGCTGACGTTTTCCGTGTAATGCAGGACGCAGGCATTGACGCCCGAGGCCACGATCGAAGGATACGACTCGGTGGCCCCGCTCTGCTTGAAGCGGTAGACAATTTCCGCTTCGACCTGGTATTCGTACATGTCCGGGCGCGTGCGCCGCATGGCGCGCGTGTGGGCCTCCACCGCGACCTGCGCGGAACGCCGCATGCAGTCCAGTTCCTCGGAACCTTTGCACAAGCGCATTTCATGCAAGTAGTAATCCAAAGCGGCGACCTGCACCGGGGCCTTGTTGCGCTCCCTGGACTGGTCCCTCAATTTCTTGAGCCATCCGCCGAGCCTTGCTTCAAACGAAGGATTGCTGCCGAGGTCGTAATGCACCGTGTCGCAACCCTTCAGCAACCGAGGCATGACCTCGTCCATCTCGCCGACGGGATAGGCACTGTCGGCGCCGTAGTCTTCCTTCGCGCCCTCGGGTCCTGCCCGTTTGCCGTCCCACAACTCACGCTTGGGATCGCGCTTGCGGCAGAAAAGCACAAACTCGCCCTGGGAACGCCCGGGAACCAGCACCGCGACCGCCTCCGGCTCGCTGAACCCGGTGAGATAAAGGAGATTGCTGTCCTGGCGATAGGGATAGTCAACGTCGCGGCTGCGTGGCTTGACCCGGCTTGCGGGAACCACGGCGGCGGTTCCTGATCCCAGGGCGCCCAACAGGTCCCGGCGGCGGCGGGCGAATTCTTCTGGTGTAGGCATTTCTTGATTTTAGCCGGTCGTGCAATATCTCATGTTCGATTAGGCAAACCGCGTCCGTGCTATATTCGCGCCCTATGAAACAGGAAGAAGCACTGCGGGAAGAGATCGAGTTGCTGTCCGAGCGCGTGGACGAGTTGCTCGATCTGAACGATCAGTTGCGCCGCGAGAATGCCGCACTGCTGGCCCAATGCGAGAAGCTGCAGGGTGAGCGCTCAAGGCTGTTCAACACTCGGGAGGAAGCACGCCAGCGTGTCGCTGAAATGGTTCAGCGGCTGCGCAGCATGGAACGCAGCGTGTGACCGAAAAGTTCGCAACGGTACGGCTTCGTATCCTGGGAGAGGATTACACGATAGCCTGCGAACCCGAGGATCGCGAACTTCTCAAGACAGCCGCCCCGCTTCTGGATGAGCACATTGAGGCAGTGCAACTCCAGGATCCGTTGCTGGATACTGCAAACGTGTTCATGCTGGCGGCACTGAAACTCGCCAGCAGCCTGCTGGAATCGCAACGCCAGGACGACCGCGACACGTCGGAAGCAATCGACAATGTGCGCAGCGTCAGGCGGCGGCTGGAACGGCGCCTTGAGAAAAACAAGTCAAACGGCGCAAAGCTGCCAGCCGCAAGCTGAACCCATCCAATAGGACCAACCATGCCGGTCGATGACTTGCGCCTGTCGATGCGCAAGGCGCGTCAGAGCCTGAGCACCAACCAGCGCGAAGCGGCGGCGATCCGCTGCGGGCAGCTTGCCCTGCAACTGGACGCGGTGCGGCGCGCGGGCAGCATTGCCTTCTATATGGCCTACCGCGGGGAGATGTCCTGCGCGCCGCTCATGGACTGGGCGTTCCGGCGTGGGACGAAAGTGTTCTTACCTGTCGTGATCGGAAAGCGCATGCGGCTTGCGCGCCAGCTTCCCGGTAACCGAATGGTCCTGAATCAATGGGGAATACAGGAACCCGAATGGCGCCCCGGACTGTGGGTCGGCGCGCGGGTTCCCAGCGTCGTGTTCGTGCCCCTGGTGGCATTCGACAAAGCGGGAAACCGGCTCGGCCAGGGCGGCGGATACTACGATCGCGCGTTTGCCTTTCGGTCACACGCCCAGCACTGGCGCCGACCGCTGCTTGTGGGATTGGCCTACGAGTTTCAGCGCATCGACGAGCTGCCCACCAAACCGTCGGACGTGCCATTGGACATCATCATTACCGAGCAGACAAAGTACGAGTTTCACTGCTAAGCGGACCGTAATCCACGGCACTTCCGCGATTCAGGGCGCTCGATATAATGGGCGAATCAACCATTCGGAGCAGTCGTTTGCGATCCAGGGCACGCGGGACAGAGGATACGCTGACGGCCAAGCGAAACGCCGCACAAGCCGCGATTGAACGAGTGCCCCAGCAATGCTCTCTGGGGGTGGGAACCGGCAGTACCACCAACGAGTTCATCGCCCTCCTCCCCGACATTCGCGATCGGATCAAGACGGTGGCCTCCAGTTCCGAAGCGTCCACCGACCTGCTGAATTCGCTCGGATTCGAGGTTACCCCGCTGACTTCATGCGGGACCCTGGACTTGTACGTGGACGGCGCCGATGAAACGGACGAGCATCGGCGCCTGATCAAGGGCGGCGGGGCCGCTTTGACCGGAGAGAAGATTCTCGTGTCCTCCTCACGGCGATTCGTCTGCATCGTGGACGAAAGCAAGCGGGTCAAGCTGCTGGGCAAGTTCCCGCTACCGGTCGAGGTCATCCCGATGGCCCGCTCAGCCGTGGCGCGCAAGCTGGTCCAGCTGGGCGGTCAGCCGCAATACCGGGAAGGAGCAATCACCGACTACGGCAACGAAATCCTGGACGTTCACAACTTCAAAATCCTGGACCCGGTGGAATTGGAGACCGAGATCAACCAGATCCCCGGTGTAGTAACCGTCGGCCTGTTCGCCAGGCACCGCCCCAACGAAGTAATCGTCGGCACCCCAACCCAAACCTACTCCCTCTAACAACCCTGGGAACGAGGGCGTTCCGCCTGGGAACGAGGGCGTCCCGCCCTCGAACCCAAAAACAAAAACATACCCTCCTCTCTCCCGGACACACCCTCGCCCCAATCATGGCAAAATGCCTGCCTCTCTAGACCCGGAGTAATCAAGCCCATGTCTGCATCCGCTTCTTTCGCCCCCATCCACGCACGAAACCCGCGCACCGGCAAGCGCGACTACCTGCTCAAGCCCGCCACACCCGACGAGGTGGCAGCTACCGCCGACCGCCTACGCATGAACCAGCCCGCCTGGCTGGACCTGGGGCTCGAAAAACGCATCGAGGCGCTGAACGCATTCGCGGATGCCGTGCAAGACAATCGCCAGGCGATCTTCGACGCGCTTTGCGCCGACACGGGCAGGGTCCTGATCACCCACATCGAGATCGACAACCTGCGGCACATGACCGACCGGATGGCCGGTTTCGCCCGGGAACTGATAAAGAACGAAGCCGCCCGCAACAGCTCGGTGCCCACCATCATGGCGCGCACCCAGTTGGTGCCCTTCCCTCTCGTCGGCATTATTTCGCCCTGGAACTTCCCGTTCCTGCTGGGAATGATCGACTCGGTTCCGGCCTTGATCGCGGGCAGCGCGATCCTCTATAAGCCCAGCGAGATCACGCCCCGCCACGCGGACCCCGTTCGCGAGTGCTTCGCCCAGGTTCCTGACCTCTCCGATGTCGTGGACTACGCCATGGGCGCCGGCGCAACCGGCGAAGCCGTGATTGACAATGTGGACGCGGTCTGTTTCACCGGCAGCGTGCGAACCGGCCGGCTGGTTGCGGAAAGGGCCGCAAGCAACTTCATTCCCGCGTTCCTGGAAATGGGCGGCAAGGATCCGGCCATCGTGCTGGAATCGGCGGACCTCGAGCGCACCGCTCAAGTTCTGTTACGCGGTTCGGTCGCGGCGACAGGCCAGGCCTGCCAGTCCGTGGAACGCATCTACGTAGCCCGTCCGCTGCACGACGCCCTGGTCGAGCGGCTCGCGGAACTGGCCGCCAAGGTAACGCTCAATACGGAGGCGCCCGACAAGGGCCACATCGGTCCCCTGATCTTCGAGAAGCAGCTGGCGACGATCCAGTCGCACATCGACGACGCCGTCGAAAAGGGGGCGACCGTGCATTGCGGGGGCAAGCCCGTCGAGAGCGGGGGCACCTGGTATCCCGCGACCGTCGTGAGCGGCGTCAACCATACGATGCGCATCATGACCGATGAGACCTTCGGGCCGGTGCTGCCCGTCATGCCTTTCGACAGCATCGACGAGGCCGTGGAACTAGCCAACGATTCGCGCTATGGCCTTAGCGCCAACGTCTTTGCCGGGACCGAGGAAGAGGGCGTAGAAGTTGGCCGGCGCCTGAACGGCGGCGTCGTCAGCGTCAACGAAGCATCCTTATCGGGCTCAGTCCACGAATTCGAGCAGGACCCCTTCAACCTCTCCGGGCTGGGCCGTTCCCGCATGGGACCCCCCGGCATCGACCGCTTCTACCGCCACAAGCTCATCCTGTCCGACCTCTCGCCGGAAGCCCGCAACATCGACGCCTACGCCGAACCCGCCACCAACGCCTGATAGCACCCGCTGGGAACGAGGGCGCGCCCGCCTGGGAACGAGGGCGTCCCCGCCCTCGAAAAAACCGCCAAGTGTTATCATGCCACCCGCTGGCTCGGCATGGCGGCGGGGTATGGCGCAGTCTGGTAGCGCGTCTGCTTTGGGAGCAGAAGGTCAACGGTTCAAATCCGTTTACCCCGACCACTGCGCGATTGAGCCGTCGCGGGATCGCTAGGCCAGTCGATGCGCCTGTAGCTCAACCGGATAGAGCACCGGCCTTCTAAGCCGGTGGTTGCAGGTTCGAGTCCTGCCAGGCGCGCCATCGGCTGATGCGTGACCAGGCTGTGGTCAGCGCATCGCGAGACAACCATGGTGGGCGTAGCTCAGTTGGTAGAGCCCCAGATTGTGGATCTGGTCGTCGTGGGTTCGAATCCCATCGTCCACCCCACTCCTTTCGGAGCGAGGGCGTCCCCGCCCTAGTACCAACACGTCACTACAAGCAAGATTGTGGCAATATTGCAGCCCTTCCGCAGAGATCAATTCCTGCGCAAGACGGGCCGTTAGCTCAACTAGGTAGAGCAGTGGACTCTTAATCCATTGGTTGCGGGTTCGATTCCCTCACGGCCCACCATATTAGCTTTTTGGAATACTTTTAAGATACTGATGATTAAGACTTTTACAAGATGTATCGTGATTTCTATTCGGTTCGTTATTACTTAAGTTATTACTCGCTTACCGCGTATCTTAGATGTTCAATTTGATTTTGCATACTGAGAGTTCGCCCCAACCCGCAACGCAAGCAATCTCATGGCCAATTCTACCAATCCCACAGTGCAAGCGTCGAAGCTGATTCGGTATATCGGAGATGTCGTTTCCGAGTCAGGAGAACCCATTGATCAGCTCCCGCCCATTGCCGAAATAATCGGAGCTCCCAGCGAGGAATCCGCTTTGGGCATCGCCCTGCAATTGCACGAAGCGGGGCTAATAAGCACCCAGGGAAAACCAACCAAGTTCTACGGTGGCGAAATCAGCTTTCCGGGAGTCGATCTCACGCTTGAGGGATGGACGCGATATAAGGCGCAACAGCGGCCCACTGTCGCGCAAGACCCTGGGAATTCCGCCCAGAATCGCAAGTACGACGTCATCTTGTCGTTTGCAGGCGAAGACAGGGAGTACGCAAGGAAGCTGGCTTTTCGCATTGGGGAAGCGGGGTATTCGTTTTTTTACGACGAAGACGAGAGCGCTGATCTTTGGGGGAAAAACCTGCAAGAGCATTTCGCAAAGGTCTACAAAGACGACGCGCGGTTTTGTGTCATGTTCGTGTCGGAACACTATGCCCGAAAACCGTGGCCGAGACACGAGCGCCAAAGCGCCCAGGCCCGCACGCTTCAAGAAAGCCAAGAGTACATTCTTCCCGTACGCCTTGACGACACGGAAGTCCCCGGCCTCCTGCCCACAATTGCGCACCTGGATGTGCAAGGAATGGATGTAGATAAAGCTGTTTCCAAGATCTTTGCTTGCTTGCTAACGAAATTGGCCGAGGCACCGGCCGGCCAAGACGAAACTCCTGACCTGTCCAATCCAATCCAGCAGGAACACGGCGAGTTGGATATGCCGCCCCTTGAGCGAGCCAAGCGCTATTTGCGCGACCCTGATGCGTGGGCGCTCTTGGTCAGGAGTGATGGATGCAACGGGGACTTCTACTACAAGCGTTATCCGGAATTCACCGTGAAAGTTGCCAATGCTGAAGACCATATGGCGCGGAATGAGGAATGGACCCGCGGCGAAATTCGCACCGACAACAATCACGCCGGCTATTACGAACTCTATTACCACCAGACCTTGTTGGACCACGCCCGATACGTGAGTTTTGACGATCACAAGAAGTCGATGGTCGCCCCGAAATGGGTGCCGTGCGGATCGGGTGAATCGGGTAGATCAGGGCGCTTTTATTTCTATGAGGCGGACAGCATTGGCTTCGCCCTGCAAGGGTTCTACGCTACCCTAGAACGGGAAGATCATTCTTCGACGCTCGCCATTCGTTTGCGCGCTAAGACCGGCAAGGAAGCGCGGGAACGATGGGGACATTACTTGAAGATTCCGGTTCTAAAGCCAAGGGAATTAGAGGCTTTCTTGGACTCAATGGGTAAGTGTGACCCAAGTAATCCCAGTAGGGATGAAGATGAGCAGAACCAACTGTTTGTGCGCAATCTGCTGGCGTTTGAGGACTGGCGAGAAAAGAACGGGTGAAAGCCCGTGCTCTTGCAGCCACGGGGTTATCGGTGATTTCCGGAAACGACACAAGTTGCAGTTGAGGCTGATTAAGACGGAAATCACGGACACTCTTGCTGACCCGGGTGGCCAAAGTGCTTGAACTGTTGAACGAGATTATTGCCAATGCCGAAGATTCGGCGGGCCACCCACTGCCCCGCATCGGACCCGGGCATGCCCAGTTTCCCGGCGGGATTTTCTCGCTTCTGCAGGACCCCGGCGGATCTGGCCCCGAAAGAACGCGCCTGTTAAGCATTGAAGAAAACGACGATCCGACAGCCAGGTGGAGCAGAGATCTTTTTGCACGTTTGGGGATTCCTCAATCCGCCGTGACGCCTTGGAACGCATTCGCGGGCTTTGGCGAGGAAAAGACAGCAGCGAACCTCAATAGGAACGTGCCCCTTTGCCAAGCGCTTCTTGACACTGCGCTGCCCGCGGCCGTGGTTGCCCAGGGAAACTGGGCCTATAAGATGGCGGCGCGCCTTCGGTTCGCCGGCCCGATCTATTGCGTTCCGCACCCGAGCCGTCGCGGCCGAATACGCAAAGGCGCCGCAGATAAGATTGAGGCTGCCTTTCGTGCCGCCGTGCTCGCGACCCGTCAGAATAATCTAATCAGGGTTCGGAAGAGCCCGTGGTAGACAACCTGCCGTCGCCCCCACCTTCCGCCAAGCTGTAAAGCAGCTCGCGCCGAATGGTTGCCGATCACTTCCAGCAATTGAATGGGGGATTATATCTAATAGTCACAATTTGCAGTGGCGGTTTGTGCTGAATATAAAATACATTTATGGTTTGGAGTGGCCAGCACGACGCGCAAGTGGGTTGGACCGTGCGTCGTATTTTTCAAATCATTTTGGCACTTATTGCAATTGCCAACTGGATTCCTATCCTTTTCCAATTGCCAATTGTTATGAATAGCTTTTGGGACTGGATGCCTTGGACTCCCCAGATTCTTCTTTTGTCTGGCGCGATTACATTCTCCTCTGCTTTCCTTATTTCTCTTTTTCCTACAATTAAGAGAGCGTTTGCTTATCCGAAAAAAGCTATTCAAGAGCGTGCAGATGAGATAGAACGGGAGGAAATCCAAAGAAGGGAGAACGTGGTCACGATCATTGAGCGGCTTATTGCATTGAGTCAAGGATCTCTTTCTCCTGAAGAATTGTCACTAATTGAAATTTGTGAAGAGGAATTGCAGAAGATAAGCCTCTTACCGGAAGATAAATCAGCGAACCAAGTTGGTGGATTGAAAGTGTATCTGGAACTCATAAAGCCATATGTCCAAGCATATGGGATTGATAGAGCTAGAGAAGAAGGGCGCAAGTGGTTAAATCCAAAATAAATTGCAACCCTAATTGCTTGATTAAAATGGTTCTCTATGAAAAGCCTTCAGGCATTTTGATGAGTATTTCGGGGTCGTCATTGCGGGGTATGGCGCAGAAGCGGCTTCGCTATTCAGATTTGACCGCAGATAACGGACTGCCGAATGGGGCGCACTAATGGGAGTTGCAAATTGGAAAAATCGGACACTCTTTCACGGCGACAACCTGAAATTCCTACGGGCGATGAATTCCGAGTCCGTGGATCTAATTGCCACTGATCCGCCGTTCAAGAAAGGCAAGGACTTCCACGCTACGCCGGATAGCCTAGCAGCGGGTGCGAAGTTTCAGGATCGCTGGTCTTGGGAACGCGACGTTCATTCGGATTGGCTAGATACGATAAAAGATGACTGGCCTGCTGTATGGGAAGTCATTGATGCAGCCAATGCCGTTTATATGCGCAAGACCAAGAAGAACTTAAAACGCCCACGAGATGAAGTAGGTTCAGATATGGGTGCGTACTTATGCTTCATGGCAGTAAGGCTGCTTGCTATGCGACGTGTACTGAAACCTACGGGAAGCATTTACCTCCACTGCGATCCAACCGCCTCTCACTACTTGAAGGCTTTGATGGACGCCGTGTTTGGTCGTAATCGGTTCCGGAATGAGATCGTTCGTCGGCGCAATGAATCGGGTGCGAAAGGTAATCAGCATCCTCCCAAAACATGGGGCACGAATTCAGATTCATTATTGTTCTATACGAAAGGAGATAAGGCGACCTTTGATCCGCGAGTAAAAATTAAATTGACCGAAGAGGAAATTAGCAAGAAGTTTCCAGAAATCGACAAAAACGGAGAGCGTTACAAGACAAAGCCTTCTGCTTGGCGGCAACCATCAATGGGGGCGCGTTCCAATCTCTGTTACGAGTTTCGAGGGATCATGCCACCCTATCCATCGGGTTGGCGCTTTGATCCTGACCGCATGGAGGAAGAATATCAGAAGGGCAACATCCTTATCGTAAACGGCAAACTGGAGCGTCGGACTTTCGCAAAGGACCATGTTGGTCCCTCACCTGGGAACCTATGGACGGAAGCTGAATTTGTACTCAGCGCGAACTCGCCCGAACGGTACGGATACCCTACTCAAAAACCGACCACTCTGTATGAACGCATCATTAAAGTCTCCAGCAACGAAGGGGACATGGTTCTTGATCCCTTTGCAGGCTGTGCCACAACCTGCGTGGCCGCAGAAAGGCTAGGACGACAATGGGTCGGTATTGATATATGGGATAAGGCGCATAACGCCGTTGTGGATCGTTTGCGCGAGCATGCGGGCCTGTTGGGAGAGGTCCATTACATTAACGATCCGCCAGTGCGTACCGATGACGGCGAAACTCTTGCGCCCTTCTTGCGTGTGAAAGAACGGGTAAAAGAGCCAGAAGGACCGCGATGGAGCCGTAAGCAGATGTATGAGCATTTGCTTGAGCAGCATGGCTCCAAGTGTCTGGGCTGTGATCGCACCTTTGATGATCCCCGCTACCTAGGAGCCTGCGCCGTAGGATAGTTCTTCGGGGCTGATTGGAGACCTGCCCCCGCAGTGGAACGTGATGGCCTTCGCGCCAGCGTCTTTCGGGGTCATAGGCCGAGGATTAGGCGTATCCGGCCGCACATCGCGGCCCATGGGCCTCTTGAGCCGGCGCAATGGGGCCGATTTCCCCGGCCTCACGCCGCCGCCAGCCCCTGCATCCGCTTGATGTTGAGCGCCAGACACACCAGGGCCCACTCGCCCTGCACCTTCTGCAAGCCGCGCACGCTGAATTGACGGAAGCCCAGAACCTGCTTGATCCAGCCATCGGCGCCTCCGACAGCCACTTGCGCCGGGCATACTGCGCGTGCCCCGCCTCGGTGGCCAGCTTCGCCGCCATGCGCGCCCGGGCCGGATGCGCTTTGGCGTCGGCCGCCGCTTTCTTACCCTCCCGGCCCAGGGCCACATAGCCGTCTACGCCGCGTTCCTCCAAGACCGCCAAATCCGCCTCGTTGCAATACCCCGCATCCGCCAACACCACCTCCGGCGCCACACCGCATACCGACTCAACCTCGTCAATCCGGCCCAGCATCCGGCCCTGATCACTTCCGTTGGATGTCACTTCCGCCGCCACAATCAACTGATGCGCGCCGTCTACACCCAACTGCGCGTTGTAACACTGCTGAAAGCCCTCCGCAGAGGTCTTCATGATCCGGCTTTGCGGATCCGTAAAGTTGCTCTGCGCCTTGGCTTCCGGTTCCCCATAGGCGCGCTTATACGGAGGGCCTCCCTTCGGGTTGCGGTCCTCGCCCGGCTTACGCCCGCGAGCATCGTCCCGCTCCCGCGCCTGCGCCTCCAATCGCGCCTTGGCCTGGCGGATCGCCTTCAGACGGTCTTCCCGGCGGCGCAACTCCTTCGGCATCTCATCGCCCCGAACGTCCACCCCATAACGCTCATCCTCCGCCGCGTCTATATCCCCCGCACGGCCCACCAAAGCCTTGATCTCCGCTTCCAATCGCGCCTCCTCCTTGACCATCCGCCCATAACTCATCGCCTTGCGCTTGGAGGCGTTCGCGCGAACCTTGGTCCCGTCGATCGACAAGGTCCCAAAGCGCGCCACACCCAACGCACCCGCCATACGAACCACCGCCACAAACAAACGCTTGAAATCCTCCAAATGCCGCCGCCGAAACTCACACACCGTCCGGTGACTCGGAAAATTACCCGCGCCCAATACCCGAAACGCCACATCCTCCTCCAGCTTCCGCGCCAGCTTGCGCGACGAAAACACCCCTGTGGCATACCCGTAGATCAACACCTTCAGCATCATCGAAGGCTCATACGGCGACTTGCGCCGACCATCGCCTTCATACGGCGCATACAACACCCCCAAATCCATCCCGTCCACCAAGTCGCTCACGTGATGCGCCAAATGACCCTCCGGCAACCAGTCCTGCAACGCCGGCGGCATCATCAACAGCTGATCCGGCTGATACGGGCGAAACGTCGTCGCCATCTCCTAACTCCTTTGCTTCATACTCCTATTGTCGCAAATTTCTACGGCGCAGGCTCCTAGAGTTAGATCACAACACGCCGCGTGCAGATGGTGGCATAAATCACATAACCAATCGAATATTGCTATGCGGGCCTTGCAACAAGGCCAAGAGCAATATCTACACATTGTCGGGGTTACGACGATTGAACAAGAGGAATGGCTGGATGAATGATTCGCCACAGAAAAAGCTATGGGACTGAAGAAAGAAAGAAAGAAAGAAGCAGGCTATTCCAAAGGCAAGGGGCTTGCCGCTTCCTGAGAGCGCCTACCAACCAAGCAGAGCGCAACTGCGAGAAGAAATGGACATGCCGAAGGCATCAAGAAAGAAAATTCGAGATGCTTTTGTGCAACCTCTTAATTTTGTTAAGGAATAAAGGGAGGATTGTGACTATTGGATATAGCCCCCATTGAATGAGTGCTACCGCTCGGTGCGAAAATTCCTCGGAGCCAATGTCTCCGCGGCTGAGCAGGACTTCAAGTCATTGGTTGAATCTGCTTTCTCTCAGTATGCCAAATGGTAAGTCTTGGCAGACAAGCAGTAGCGCGGGCGCACAAGGCCGCTGGGTTGCTATTGCAGGATTGGCGGGAGGTAATCCGGCGCCTTTTCGGGATCGGTCAGCAGGTCGGTTCGATCTTGCCTCATCCAATATTGAACCCGGCGTTGATCCTTGTTTGACCAGCTTTGGTATAGAGCCTCGTTAAGCCCAAGTTCATTCAGTCCCCAGATCTTGTTTGAAATCCGGCGCCTGACAGCCTCGCTTGCGTGGTAGGCATCATTGTGGATCACTCCAAGCGGGATCGAATCGTGTATGCACGTGATTTCCTCCACGCGAAACCGCCCCTCTGGCTCGCAGGCCGTAATGATGGCGTGTCCGTCTCGCTGCGGAATGACCACCATATAAGCGAAGTCGATGAAGTCTTTCCAACCGTGGCGGGGATCGTCAGGTGGCAGATTTTGCAAGTCGAATCTCATCGCCTGACAGCCCCACCCAGCGACCACCGGCCGAGACGCCAACAACACGGCCCGGTATTCGAGCGAGTCCCATTTTTTGTGCTGCAGGCGCCGCTCAAGATCCCGCATATTGGACATGAGTGCTGTGGCAAAGGTCCTCCAGTCGTAGAGGACTTGGGCAGCTTTTCCCTCACTCACCGGATTCACAAACGCGGTCTCTCTGAAGATTTTTCTCCCCTCCGTCGTCTTCATCGCATCGTCCACAGCCATCCAGCGCGCCATTGCTAAGTGATTGTGCCGAGCCGCCGCACGGTAAACCGCATTGAACAGGTTTTCGAGATTCGCCAAGTCAATTCTTGGTGCGTCAATTCCAGCAAACCGCTCATCGTGCTTTTGGCACGACCAATTCCCCGCGCTGAATTGCCTGATCGGGACGCGCTGCAGTCGATCATACCGCTCCGCGAACTTGTCGAACGAAGCAATTGCTTTGTTGGCTCGAATACGGTCTCCAGAAACTGTGATCAGCCGCAAGTGGTTCTTCGCAATCGCATGTCGTTTACCGATTTTTCCTTCGCATGGATCTGCTGGGGCCTCTCCTTTGTATGCGATTGAGGCCATGCAGGCATCGCCGGCCACCTCCTTGTATCGCTTAAGCAGCCGCTCATTCAAGACCTGCTCTTGGCGAGTATGTTGTTCAATCATTGACGGAGTGTTCTACGCTTTTTTTGATTCTTCAGGCTGAAGGGAATGGGTAGGCCTCGGTACCCGAGGTTTAGAGTCTCCACAGCAAACATCGCTCGGGTTGGGGCGAACAACCACCATGGCCGGGAAGCTGCAGGTGTTTCGCTGTGTTCAATTTTCGCCAAGCACGTCGAACTGTTCCCAAGCTTCTCTGCCCTTATACACCGTTTCGAGAGGAATAAGAGTGTGTTCGGATTCAGGAGTACGTGGGCGGGCTCCCTGATGCCGGCGTAGGAAGTCCTCGTGGTTTTGCAAGACTTGCCGCGCGATCAGGCTGAGTTGACAGATATAGTAATCAGGTTGGGCGGGGGCGAGATCAACGAGCACGAGATACTTGGTAGGGGGTGCATCTAGCGCTTGGCGCGCTTGCTTCAAATTCCATTGCCATCCAAGGATTTGCTTTGAGCGTATTCCTTTTGCCTTGACTTTGATCTGCACTGTGCGGGTCCGGTCCGGCGAGTATGCAACGACGTCTCGATCGGAGCGACCGCCGAGATCAGGTTCGGCATACGCGCCTCGGCGCAAGAGCTCTGCAGCCACCAAACACTTTCCCGCGTTCCACAGTTGGATAGAGGTAGGTTTGTTCATGTTTGGCCGCAGATGATTCCGTTAGCAAGGATTGCAAAATTGCTGCCCATTATCGTTTTCCTCTACTTCAACGTCGGCTGAACGGATTCTAGCCGGTAAGCAAATTGAGGGGCTCGGTCACTCGAAGTGCTGGAACGGCAGTTCAATATGAACACCAAGATCTTTGACTGCCTCAACAATGACTTGTGCAGGGATTCCCGCGTAATGAGGAGAAAACGCTTCATGCCCCTGATATTGGCCGGTCGCATCCACGACTGAGAGTCCCAATACGTAACCGTCTTCGGACATGACAGGACCACCACTATTGCCAGGTCTGGAAATCGCCGAATACAGGAACAGACGTTCACCGGAAATTGACGTAACCGACTCATTGGTCACAGCGCCCGGCTGCATGGTTACGGACGCGTTCTTCAGGCCCGGTAGCTTTGGATAACCAAGTGCATATACAGTTTGGGCTACTACGGGAGCTTGAAACATGATCCCGCGTAGGGGTTCCAATACCGAGTCCTTAATGCGAATTGTCGCCACATCAATTTCGGGGTGTCTTTGGACCGATTCGACCGCATAATCATTGCCCTGAATCGTCTGCCTGCTATCAAGGCTCATGTCAGTTACGACGTGGCGGCAGGTCAATACATGGGATGGGTGAATGACAATCCCGGTGCCTGCTACCACATCACCTTTCTCGTTTTCTCCGGTGATATGCACCAATCCGGGCTGAAACAGCGTGTATAGAAATTCAGGGCCGAGCGCGGGCACCAGCCGGAACAGGTTCCGCTGGACTTCAGCCTCTGATGGAAGGTTTACGTAATGGTCATCCAGCCCCGCGAAGGACCGAGTGCCCTGTCCTGCAGGAACCAAGAGTCCCGTGGAGACCATGCGCCTTATCATTTCCATTACGCGGAAGGCGTTAGGAGTCTTTGCAAAAGAGTTGCTCACTTCCAGGAATTTGAGAAAGTCATTTACGGTGGGCGGACCTGGTTTTCTGCCGCTCGGAACGCTCTTGCCTATCAACTCGTGGCTGGAAGCGATCTTTGCTACATGAAAGAACTCGCAAGCCAAGATTACCAGCTTAAGTCTAGAAGCCAGCTCCCAAGGCGCGTTCATGGTATCTGCGTCAAACAGGTGATTCGGCGCCATTGACGGCAATTCCTCCCAACTGGTCTCGTGCCGGCAGTGTACACAGCGTACGGGGTCGCATTAGGAACTAACTTCCTACCACCTTACTCGGCGACCAAAGGCGATCAGCGATCACACAGTGCGTATCCGGTGGTCGCTCCGATCCTGGCTAATGGGTTCTTTTGGCGGACAAACTCTTGACATCCTCTGGCGGCTCGGTCAGTATTTGCCGTGGAGGCTTTGGGGCGCTTCGGCGCTTCATTGCCTTTTTTGTTTTCTCACAAATCTTCGTCGCGTTCGGCCTGGGTCCGCAGATCGGCGATACGCGCGAAGCTCCAGATTTCGAATTCGGGGTTGCCGAGCCGCTCTCGCACAGCCCGATAGCGCAACCGGGCAATTTGCCGGGCGAACGGCGCCAATTCCGCCCGAGCGGGCTTGGTCATGCGGGGCATGCGGAAGCCCCAGGAAATGACATAGGCGAGGAGATCGGCGATTTGCACGCCGGTGGTGAGGTCGCTGTGAACGAAGAAGGGCTCGGGGATGATGCGGCTCGCCCGGTGTCGGCCCACCGCGGTTTCCTCGAAATATCGGTGCATCTGGTCGATGAGCAGGTGGCTCTTCGATTTCTCGAGCTCGTCGAAGACCACGATACCCTGCTCGTCGGAGGCATTGTCCTCAAGAAAGTAGAAGAATCTCTCGAACAGATAGGCGTAGTCCTTCCGCAGTCCCCTTCCCGCCGTCGGTTGGGCATCGATCTCGACAATGCTGGCGAACGCGCGGCAGCCAAACCGCGCGCAAGTATCGAAAACCGCAGCGACATAATCGAGCTTCGCCACGGCTAAGGCCTTCAGCATGCGGGCATTCGCTCGAGCGCCGTCGTCTAGCGCCGCGCAGGCGAGCGCGGGGAGATCCGCCAGGTCCAATTCGGCGTGCAGCGCCCCGTGGCGAAAGACCTTTCTCTTCAGTAAGACTGAGCCCTTGAGCTCGCGGCGTCCGTCGCTGTAGCGGCCTCCGAAGGAAGCGACCTCGGCGTCGTGCAGCCGGGCGATAAGTTCGCGCAGCACGTGATCCCTAATGGCAACGCCGGCCAGAACCTCGTAGGGCGATGCGAGGCGGTCGTGACCGCTTTCGTCAACAAAGAGAAACCAGGCCATGAGTGCAGACTAGGACAGCGCGCGGATAAGGGCCAGGGCGAAAAAGCACGCAGTGACCGAATTGAGGGAAGTATGCTCTCGATTTAGAGACAGCACACTAGCCCGACTTATTCATGAAGGTTGATTGTAGGGGTCTGATGGGGGCATTTCGAGCTGATTTTTCGTAACGCGATGGCGAGTTGAGGCGGAATAGTGGTTGTCTGGCCTGGGAATGGGGATTGTGGGCGGTGATTTTGTCCCCTCGGCGGATTGAAGGCGAGCGCGGCTCCAGACCGGGGGGTCTGTGCGGCGAATGAGGCGGGTCGGATCGGGGTCAGGTGGCGAAGGCGCCCACCGCGCGTGCGATGCGCTTCCAGTCGTCGGCAAACGGGGTGCCGGCCGGCAGGTGAATGACCACCCGCCGCAGCGAGGTCTCGATCCAGGCGCCGAGCTTGAGCAAGCGCAGCCGCAAGGTGCTGACCTGGGCGCGCGCGCAGCCGGTGTGCTTGGCCTTCAGGCGCAGTTCCTGCATCAGCACATAGGCGGCGGCCGTGATCAGCACCCGAAACTGGTTGGCCATAAAGCGCGTGCAGCTGGTGCGGTCGATCTCCAGACCGTACTTGAGTTCCTTCAGCCGGTTCTCGGCATCGCCGCGGGCGCAGTACACGGTCTCATAGACGTGCTGCGGGGTGGTCTTTAGGTTGGTGACCACAAACCGCGGGTTGTCCTTCGGTTGGCGGCCGAAGTGAGGGAGGACTTGCGCCTTGATGATGACCCGGCGCGGGTGCGGCCAACTCCGGGCTTGATAGGCGCATTCGCCATAGCGCCGCGCAGACGCCTGCTGCTCTTCAACCTCGGCCCGCGCCTCAGCCATCAGCGGCTCGGCCAGGCTCACCAGCTTTGCGTTCTTGGCCATGCCCACCACGTATTCGAGCTGCTCGGCCTCGAAAAACGCATACAACTCCGGACCGGAAAAGCCCGAATCCAGCCGGATCCGCAACTTCGCCCCAGGGAAGGCCCGGCGAAGGCGCGGCAGCAGCCGCTTCAACAGGCCGATACAGCCGTGCTTGGCCACCGCGTTGCCGGGGCGCAAGACGTAGCAGAACAGATACTGCTCCACCTCATCGTCAAAGGTCAGGAAACCGGCCAAAGGCAGATAACACCAGGAACCGTAAAACCCATTGAAGAACGTCAGCTGCTGACCGCCATGGGTGGGATCAACCGTCGGGTCCAGATCAATGGTGATGCGCCCGACCCGCTTGTTGCGCCGCCTATGGCGGGCAATCACCGCATCGGCCAAGGCCTCGGATAGCCGCATCAAATCCCTCGGTTTGGCCGCGTTCTCAAACCGCGACAGCGTCGGCTGCGAGGCCAGCGCATCGCCCTCAACCGGATCACGTCCCGCCACCAACTTCATCACCGGATCGTCCGCCAGCCGCGCCGCGTCATTGCCATCGGCATAGCCTAAGGCGATACCGAACAGCCGCTGCTGGAATAACTCCCGCACGGAATGGGTGACCTTCGACCGCTGGCGCCCGTCCGGCAAACACGCCGCCAGCGCCGCGCTTAACTGAAGCCGTTCATCACAGGCCTTGAGAAGAATCGCGCCCCCATCGGAACTGGCATGATCCTGGTCGAACCTGACGATCACCGCCTTCTTCGACAGATCCTCGAACAAAACACTCTGTTTGGTGGTATCGTGGGACATGCAAAAGCCTTTGGTGTGTTTAAGTGGCTGAATCTCAACGCTATTTTCTCACAACCAAGGGCTTTTGTCTTATCTATACATGAATAATCCGGGCTAGAGTTGTTTGAAGGAATCCCAAGCGGCTGGAACGCCGTTACTGTATTACCTACTTCTGTGGCCACCTTGCGCGATGACTTAAGAGCATGGTGGCACACGGCTAGTTCGGCTGACAAGCCTTTCGTTGAGTGCCTGAGGGATCGACTCACTGGCACGTAGTTGCCGTCAAGTCCTTCGCTGAGTGACGACCTGCAGCGAGGGGCAACCGAGGCTATACAGTTTTCTTGCCGAGACAATGACAAATCGGTATTGTGCTCCCGCATACGCATGCCGAAATGGAAAAAATCGGACCCTGTGTCATAGAAAAAAACTAAGACGTGTTGGGCGCCATGAACAATGAATGGGCTCGGTTGATAGCAACCGACCCGCCGTTCAACACAAGGATGTGGCCTCGCACAAGTCATAGCTGACAGTCCAAGAAGGGGCAATTCAATTAATGGCCAAAGAACCGAAGAAACCGCGACCGTTCACATTTGAAATCTCATTGAGTGTTCTAAATCATCTCGGTCGAAACCTGTACCGAAATTTCATGACAGTACTTGGCGAAGCGATCTCTAATTCCTGGGATGCTGACGCGAGAAAAGTATGCATTGAGATTGACAAGAGGAGAGCTTTCTTCCGAATAATTGATGACGGAAGTGGGATGACCGCCGAAGACTTTCAGTCGAAGTTCCTCAAGATAGGCTATTCCAAAAGATCGGAGGGAGAATTAAGAAGTGCTTCAGACCGACCTTTCATTGGCTCCAAAGGTATTGGCAAGTTAGCGTTGCTTTCCTGTGCGAAGAGAATCTCGGTTTTTTCTCGAACCGCCGGTGGTTCATATGTGGGCGGTGTTATCGACAATTCAGGTCTCGACGAGGCGATTCGAGAAGACCTGACACCAGATAAATATCCGTTGGAGCAACTCGATTTTGAACTAATTGCGGATCTCCGAGACAAGCTCGAACAGGGAACGATAATCGTTTTTGAGGACTTTAGGGGCGAGTTGAGGAACTCCATCCCTTACCTCAAGAAACTTCTGGCCATGAGTTTCAGGTTCACGGTAATCGACGAGAACTTCTCCATCTTCGTAAATGACCAAGAAGTTACAGTCGATGATCTGTCCAAACTCAGTTCGGCGACGGAGTTTTTGTGGATCGTCAACGAGTACTCCGATGACTATACGGACAAGCTATCGTCTTTGAAGGCGGAGCCGCTACAAATTACAACAGCACTGAGCGTGTCCGGCTTTCTGGCAACAGTGGAGAAACCTAGCAACCTGAAGGTTGCAGGTACGGATGCAAGAGCAACGGTGGATTTGTTCGTCAACGGTCGTTTGAGAGAAAAAAATATCCTTCGTCACATACCGACTCAGCGCATCCTAGAGAGCTACATTTACGGTCAGATCCACTTCGATGCTATGGATCAAGGCACTGTCGATCCTTTCACCAGCAGCAGAGAAGGCGTACTGCAAGAAGACGCGAACATGAAATTGCTACTTGAATTCTTGCGACAAGAGGCGATCACGCAGATTTTGGACAAATGGGACGAACTCAGGCTGGGGCGTGGAAAGGAGGGAGATGAGGAAAATCCAAGAAAAACGAAGAAGGAGAGGAAGGCCCGAGACTTGTACTCCGCCGCTAAGGAAGAGTATGAGGCAGAAGCCGATTCTCCGCGAAAAGACATAGTCGACGAGTGGTTGAACGGGCTGCAGGATGACGCAGAATTCAATCTATCGGCTTACGTAGATTGCTTTCTCTCCGAGAACTTAGTGAGAAAGTTCATTGCGGAGCAAGGCATTCAACTCACGGATCCCGCGAAGAAAGAAATCAATGAATGGCGAAAACGGGAAAAGAAGCGAAAAGAGGCAGCAAACATCAGCTTCGACATCAGACAATTGGATGATGGATCCAGCTATCTAGGGATGGATTTCTTGGCGAATGTAGCGGAGGGCAAGGATGCCAAGAAAAAGAACAAATCTCTCTGGAGAGATGCGGTTTCTTACAAGCCGGTACGAAACGTGGTTGGGCACACTGGGTTGTTGACGACCACGGCGAAGTCGCACTTGAATGTTACGCGCGAAAACATCAAAGGTAGGGTGAAGGATCTGGTTCTAGAGCGCAATAAGAAAAAGTGATCACGTCTAAAAAGCGAGAATCGGAAATCGTCCAACAGCCGCTTCGTGGTGGTTCCGCGAATTATGGTGTTCAAAGGTCGCGATTCTCTAGGGCGTGCATTCCCCACGCGCTGGGTGTTCTTGGATCGACGGACTTCGGGATGTTCCTGGCGTTCAGCGGTGAATTGGATCGTGGAACCGTTCTCTTGTCAGATCGGGCTTTGCGGGAATTCTCCTTGGACGATGTCACCGACGAGCCAAGCACTGACGCGGGCGGCAAGCACATCGGTCGGCATCGCAAGTCTGCCGTCCAGCGAGCATTCCCACACCGTTAGGACTCGCCAACCCAATTCCCGCAATTGCGCGGCCTTCCGCCGATCCCGTTCGCGGTTAGCATTGAACTTCGCGCGCCAGAATTCTTGCCGCGATCTCGGTAGCGTGGACTTGTAGCAGCCATGGGAGTGCCAGAAGCATCCATGCACGAAGACGACGGCGTTGTAACGCGGAAAGACTAAGTCGGGGGTTCCCGGAAGTCGTGAATCGTGCAAGCGATATCTAAGACCCTCCCTGTGAAGCGCGTAGCGAAGTGTGACCTCCGGCCTAGTATCCCGCCGACCGACGCTAGCCATGATGCGAGAACGCGTCGCTTTGCCGACCGAATCCACTCAGATCACCATTTTCTTATTCTTAACTGGGATATGTAGGTACCGACGAAGTTCCTTGCGATTGAGGCTAAAACTATTCCAGATCCCCTTCTCAGCGTTTGTTTTCCAAGCTCGTTCCAAATCCGAAACCAGTCCTCATCTTTCCCACTTTAACTCTTACGTCAACTCTTCAAGCGGCACTCGTTCACGGGCTCGGCGATCATCGTGGCACTTTGCGTCGACTTTGATCCAGCCAACCCTCGCGAAACGAGACTATCTTGGACGTGAGCGGCGAGACTCATTCCGATCGCTTTGCTCAACTCGACCGGTACGGCGTTGCCCACTAGTCGGCCTATGGTCTTGTTGTGGATGGGTTCGCCTTCGCGCACAAATTTGTAGGTCTTCGGAAAGCTTTGAAGGACCGCGCCTTCTCGGACCGAAATTGCGCGATCTTGATCGGGATGGCCAAATCGACCATTACCAAAACCGTAGTATTGCGTCGTGACCGTCGGTGCTAGATCATCCCAAGACATTCGCCCATAGACGCTAGCATAAGTTTTTCCAGTCGCCTCTTGGTGGCACTTCGCACGAAGTGTCTCGTCCCAGTCGCGCCACGTTCCCCCCGGATTGGAAGCTCGAATGCGCTCCAAGTTGATCGGCGACAATTCGGAAGCCCGATGCAAAGGATCCGCCGGACAGCTCTGACCAGCCTCCAGAGCCGGCATATCGCCTATCGCTCGCCGAACAGTCGCGTGTCCTTCTTTACCGATGGTAGGAGCGACGAGTTGTATTGGGCCTAGTCTCGAAGCCAGCAGGACCAGCCTGCGCCGCCGTTGCGGTACGCCGAAATCGGCGCAGGGAACGACGTCATAGAACACGTCAAATTCCTCGTCTTCGAGAGCTGACACGAAGTTCTTGAACACGTCTTCACGTGCCAACCGAGGGACGTTCTCCATCGTTACGAGATGCGGGGCTGTTGCCCGAACAAGACGCGAAAAATGTTCGAGCAAGTTCCACTGCGAGTCCGTGGGATTGGATTTGCCTTGGGTGTAAGTCGAAAATGGCTGGCATGGCGCACAGCCCGCGAGAAGTCTGTAGCGCGCATCGCCAAAGGCTTCGCGAATCTCTTTCGAAGTAACGTTTTCGACAGACTGGAGGAGAAACGACGCATCATTATTTGCCGTGTAGGGGTACTCGCACGCCGGATCCAAGTCGATGCCAAGCGCGATATCAATGCCTGACGCCTCCAAGCCGCACGTCAGGCCGCCGACACCGCAAAACAAGTCTACCCCTCGGATCAAGCATGAGATTTCCTCTGTTCTCTGCATTTTCGCTCTAGCCGTTGGCGTTGATACTGCTGTTACCTTGGTAAGGGATACAACCTGTAACCGCCTACTGGTAGCCGGGTATCCGAACGCTCTTGGCAAAAGTCACGCAGTTTCGGTGCCGTCAAGAATGCTCTTTAGTAGATCGCGCCACGCGGCTTTGCCAGAAGGTCGCGCGAATTTGTCGAGTTGGTCACCGACTTCAGTAACGAACTCGAGCCGACCGTCTTCGCCAGCAAGGCTCATCGTGATCGAGACAAGTTCCTCAATTGTCGCGTTGTACAAGTTGATTCCGCGGCCCCACATGAGCCGGATTCGATTCCGCACTCCCTCAGCATTAGAAGAGTGAACCCCAGGGGTGTTAATGAGAGCCTCAGTTAATCTGCTGCGACTGAGTTTTTCGTCAAACGCGATCACGTCAGCGAGTTTTATCGTCCGCTCTTTAACCTCCACGGCGTAAACAAGACCGCCGTTCTTGCGGCACTCCAGATCGCCAGTCATGCCGCTAGCCCGGTCAGCGGTAGTCGATGCCTGCCGAGCCACGTCGTCCCATAGACCAAATCGTCGTCCAATTACTTTGAAAAGCGCGGTCGCCAAGGACATCCCATGTTCTCCTTCGCGCGAGCTCTCAAGCAACTTTCGAACAAGAAAAAGCGTTTGCTCCAGACTGATGCGCGTCAGCTTCGGGTAGTTAAATTGACGACCCTGGAGAATCGTGTGGGTTTGGCGAAGCACCTCCCGAAATACAGCCAGCGTGTACTCTGGATCATTCCGATCCTCGACATCACTCAGAATTTCGTGGAGAGCTTCCCAGAGCGGCAGCGTATTCGGGCGGACGTTAGGGGGATTAGGAACGACACGTGCCTGCCGGAGCGGATTGCTTACGTAAGGATCCTGGCTGGTCCCCAAAACGTTCTCGTTCTCACCCACCCACGGAACGATCACACTGACAGCGAAACTTCTGGGATCCCATTGGGCTTCCTCATTCTCTCCGCGTTGAAGACATAGGGCGTCAAGTTGCGGATTGGTGACTTTCCCCAAAAGCTGCGTTGGCAAGCTGTAGGTGAAAGACACCACCTCCGAATTCAGCAACTCGGCAATGCGCGTACAAACCTCGGCGCTTACTTCGTAAGAACTGACCTGACCATCTTCATCAGAAACTTCCTTCCATACTTGGTTCAGTATCCCTCTGGCTCGCTCACGGTCAGGAGTGGCCATTACTGACGGGAATCGGATCGAAATTCATCCATAACGATTCTCTTCTTATTCCTTTCGAGGAGTTGCAAGTTTTCTCCGCGGCATCCACACGGCGCCAGTCACCAAATAGCTCGTCGTAAAGATCGCATCGGTATCCTGAAAGCACCGCTCGGCCCTTTAGCTCATGGAGCACTGCAGCCAAGTCGCGGTGATCCTGATCCGTCATTTCATGCCCATAAGCACTCGAATCCCCGCGGCTCCCATGAACATATGGAGGATCCAGGTAGAAAAGTGTTTTTGGCGTGTCGTAGCGCCGGATAACTTCTAAGGCGGGAGCGTTTTCGATCTGTACTCGCTGCAGTCTTTGTGCAATTTGTGGAAGCCCTTCAACCGCTCCTAGCCAACGGGACACAGCGCCGGCCATACCTGCTCTCGAAGTCAGGACGCAGTGAGCCCAGCGCCCTTCGCTGCTCGTTTGAGCCAGTCCTGTGCGAGTCTGTCGTGCCCGAACGTAGAACCGCCGGGCGCGTTCAAGAAACGACAGATTTTCCGAGGAGCCGCATGCTTTGACAAGTTCCTCTCGCGAGAAGGGAGTAAGCCCAATACCACGGATTAGTTCATCGGGCTGGTCGCGCAGAACGGCAAAGAAATTCACCAGTTCCGTATCGAGATCATTGTAGGTTTCGACCTTAGCGGGAATGCGGTTGATGAGGACTGCGGCGGATCCTCCGTAGACATCGCAAAAGTGCTCGGCGTCCGTGGGGAGGTGGGGAAGGATGAAGTCCAAATGAACGAATTTACCACCGTACCATCCGAAGGCGATCATCTTCTTGCGGCGCCTTGCGGCGTTACCGATTAGACGGCGTGTCTCGCGTTGCCCCCGGGGCGCTTCCGCTGGCGAGGGGTCCCATAAAGTCGGCGTGAGGGCCTGATCAGTCATTTTTTCGCCTCCCACCGATACGGCAGCAAGGATTCCATTCCATAGGGGGAAATGTAGCGCTTTTGAGAATGCTGGTCAATGGTGTAGTAAGGCTTGTTGATGACGAAATCGTTGGCCGATGGAACAGGCTGGCCCCGAATAGTCATTTTGGTTTCGTACCTCTGGATTGAGTGGGTCACCTACTTCAGAAATTCCGTATGATTGATGTTTCCACCGTGACTCGCATCGATAGAGACGAAAGGCGGATTTTTAGATTCTGTTTGCAGAGCCTTGTAGAGTTGGTCGCGGAATGCGAGGACCTAGCTCGTTGGCTGGAAGAACGAGACCTCGCCTATTTTGAAAGCCGAAGTTATGCGGTGCATTTCCGCATGCAGAGTAAGGGGGTCACGGTGACGGCACCTGATTCGCAGTTCGCCGAAGCGCTTGAGACAGCGCGGCAAACTAGCAAGCAAAGGCTAACAATTCGAGGACTCGACGACAGCAGTAATTTCCGCTAACGTCGGCCCGAATCGCATCTGCAACCATGGAACCCTTGCCGCAACGCGTATTTGAGATGTACGCCTTGTCCCTGCCTCGCGGGCACGGATTCGGCGAGCACCCGCCTGTGGGTGCTTGGCAAAGCGCGGACGGTGTCGCATGCGGCGTACTTACGCAGGACGCAAGAGACCGGACGTTTGGCATCCTCGTGATGCGTCGGCGCGTGGATCGTGTCTGGACTGTAGTCACAAGACACTATGGTTTCTCCTCGTCGGCCGACGCGTCTGCGGTTCTCAAGGAGCAGCTGCGCAACGGGGGGCCGCCTGAGCCGGTGCCGGAAGGAACCGTGGCGAGACCGCCACTTGAGGACCTGCACGGCCGAACTGCGAGCGGCATATTCGATCAGCTGAGAAGTCGCTCGCATCATCCTGCGGCCTGGGCGCTCAACGAGCTCTACCTCGCACTGCCCAAGCCGGACAGGAACTGGGCAGCAGATTGCCAGACTGGTAACTTCCATACCCGGCTTTGGGAGGCGCAACTTTTGGCGTCGTTCAGGGAGCAAGGCCTATTGGTAACTCAGCCGCATGCTTCGCCCGACTTCCGAATCGAGAACCGCCGCGGTTGCGTCGCTTGGGTCGAGGCGGTGACAGCCAATCCTCCCGTACCCTGTGAGCACCGAAATGCTCCTGTCGGACAAATGCCCACGGAACGGAACGAACTGTTCTTTAGTGCCGCAGCAGTGCGTTTCGCCAAGACTTTGGGCAACAAGCTTGAACAGCACTACGATCAATTGCCGCATGTTGCTGACCAGCCATTCATGGTCGCGCTAGCGGACTTCCAGGCACCAGCCTCAATGACGTGGAGCCGCGAGGGGCTGATCGGCTACGTGTATGGAGTGGGCGCGCGGATACTAGACACGGACGGTCGGAAGAAGGCGACGACGGTAAGGGCGACGCATCTGCTCGGAAAAACCGGTTTTCGCGCGGGATTATTTGCAGATAGGCGACACGCCGAAGTGTCGGCGGTGATCTTCACCAATGCCTGCTCAATCGCAAAATTCTACCGTGTCGGGGTGTCCGGGCTGGGAGCCCCGAAGGGTCTTCGATATACGCGGGTGGGGAGATTCTTCGACCGAACGCCTGGCGCGCTCACGGGGATACCGTTTTGCCTAGACGTGACAAGTGACGAGTATCGAGGGTTGTGGCCGCAAGGGTATGAGCCGTGGAACGCGGAGCTTGAAGTGTTTCACAACCCCTTCGCCAAGCATCCGATCCCTCATGATCTTCTGCCCGAGGCATGTCATTGGATCGACGAGGATGGCGAGAAAGTGTGCCGTAGCTTCTACGAAACCTCCATCCTGTGGTCGCACACAATTATCCAGAACAAAAGCGCCGCGCCCCTTACCCTAGAGAACCTACAGAGTACGATCAAGAACATACAAGACGCTTGAGCTTGGCATAGTTCAGTCGGCGCCGTCGCCTCAATGGCGTAGCCGGTTGCTCTAATGCGCGACTCACCGTCTTGGGATGCATCCCAAGACGAGCCGCAATGTCCTTGCGATACGTCCCTCGCTCGTAGAGATAGACCATCGAATAGTCCTCTTGCGTGAGCATGCGACACTCCGATTCCTGCCGAAACCAAAAGGTCGCATGATTTACTGACCGGACAACGTAAGTTGCCGTTTAGAGGACTTTTTTCAGTGCCGGTGACAACCAGACGCTTGAGCTTGGCGTTCTCCTCACGAAGCTGCTTCAGCTCGCGGACCTCAGATGGCTCCAGGCCACCATACTGCTTCTTGCAGCGGCAAAAGGTCTCCTCGGCAATCCCGAGCTTACGAGCGATATCCGCCGCCGAGACCCCCAGCTCGTGCTGCCTTACAGCCGCTACGATCTGCTCGACCGAGTAGCGCTTGCTCTTCATCTGACCTCCTCCCTCTCAGTCCAGAGTTTGTCAGAAATCGCATCCGAAGTGGCTCAGTTTTTGGGAGTACCCTCATCCCCATCCAGCGGGGGCTCGGATTACGGGGGAACGGTCAGTTAAGCCCTTGTTCTCCAGGCGCGCCATCTATGGATTTCAGTGGGCGTCAATAGAACAATATCGACTGAAAATACTATAGCGTTTTCAGTTTCGAGATTATTTTGTCTGCTCGCGCCGCGGAGAATTCTTCAAAAAAATCGAATCCATAATCCCGCATTTCAGGAATTAGATGTCTAGATTGGAATGATTCATCTCTGGTTTTAATCCATGCGTCGAATTCCAAATCCTTCTTTGATTGATTTTCTGATGCTGTCAAAAATTGCAGATTGCGTAGCGAATTGGATAAGGACAGATAGTTATCAATTCTTGCGTCTTCGTAACTTCGCTGCTTTAGTGCGCGGCGCTTGAATTCCGATTGCGGAAAAATGTGGTCGACGTGAAAATCCGTGTCCTTCCAGTACTTATCAGGATACAGCAGTGACAATACCAAATTCGTATAGCGGCCTTGATATTTGTATTCCAAGATATGCTCAATCTCGGTACAGTTCAATGACGGTTCAATCTCCAAGGATTTATATAAATTCCCGCTAGGAAATCCAGCAGCCGCGTCCAGATCCTTTAACAGAACCCGGAGCCGAGATAGCGTAGTGTCTGACGATCCGCCAAAAGCACCCTTCAAGGTCGAAAACACAAACCATCTGCGTATGGCTTCCTGCTCTGCTACATCTTCCATATGTGAGGAACTATCAAAATTACGATCCCCTCTCTTCATCAAATAAAACGCAATAGGAAGCAGCGCCAACGGGGCGACAACGTCACTTGAACGAAAGCCGAATCGTGCAATTAGTCGTACCGTTACTTCCAACGCTTCTTGGATATTCTCCCAATTCTGCTCAATGGTCAAAAGGTTTGTCCGCGTAAAATTTTTGACCTTGTACTGAATGGGGAGAGATTCGCATAGATATAGACATGCCTTAAGCACAAAGTCCTTCCCAAAATTGAAACCGGTTCCAATTTCATTCAGACGATCGGTAAAGCTGTGAATTTCACTGCGGGCATCATGGTTTTCCCATTTTGCCGTTGCCGTTGCTAACAATAGATCAGAATACTCTAGTGGCTGCCCAGCAGAGTTTGCCCTAACGAAAACCTGTAGAACCTTGTCATAATCTTGTGAAGTTTCTTCGTAGCAATTGCCTACAGGTGTTGTGTGAACCCGATTATGTAATCGCCCAATCAATTTATTGGCATCAATTTTCTGGTCCTCTGATAGATTCGCCAATTGCTCTTTCATATCTATCTTGGCATCCTCGGCATCTCCAAAATCAAGAATGCGGGCGACGCGATACCATAACTTTGCTGGCTCTCCGGATTGTTCAGAATCTTCCCGAAATCTAAATTCATACGTCATCTCTTCTGGATTTTCGTCGTTTGATCCCGGTGACTTCAACAAGTTAACGTAGAGCTTCGTTTTTCTCCAACGGTAATAGAAGTAGCGATATGATCCACGCAGGCCAATAGCAAGCGACGTAATACGTTGCTGGCCATCTAGCACAAGCAGAATATCCTTATTGACGCCATCCATATGCGCTTCCTGATTGTGTGGTGATTGTTTGTCGTAATCATGAATAAACTGATAAATGGGCCATTCGTTCTTATTTTCTTGTTTCAGTTTCCAATACAGAAAAGAGCCAATGGGGAAATCCGCCATAATGGAATCGAAGAGTCGCTCAATTTTCATATGTTCCCATACGAATTCCCGCTGAATGGCCGGAAGATATAGGTCTCGATTGACTTGATTTATGAGGTCGATAATTCGAATTGATCTATATTCCATGGCGTACTCCGTAGTGGGCGGTTGAATGCGATGACTGGTGGTTGCGATCTTCCCCCAATAGACCTGTCCATTCAAGCTGAGGAATTTCCCGTTATTCCGATACCAGTGTTTTCCCTCGGTTTGGGTGGATCGGATTAAGCAGAACGATCACCGTGATCTTTCCCCAATATACCGGTCCATTAGGGCTGAGGGTTGTCCCGGTATTCTGATACCGAGGTTTTGCTCGGTTTGGGTATAGTGCCGTTACGGCAAGCCAAGCAGGTAGAACATGACCTGGGCCCAACTCGCAACATTCAATGTCGTCCTGATAGTCGCTATTGCGAGCCCCGGGCCGGCGATGCTGATGGCGACCCAAACCTCGTTGAGTGCAGGACGCACCGCCGGAATCGCGGTTGGCGCTGGACTCGGTCTGATGGCTGCAATCTGGACAATGATGGCGCTCCTCGGCTTTGGCGTGGTCTTCGAGCTGTTCCCCTTCTTGTACATCGGCGCCAAAGTTGCAGGAGCTGCTTATCTTCTGTACATCGCGTACAGGATGTGGAGGAGTGCCGGCATCCCCGCCAAGGCCGTAATCACACCGGCCGGGCGCGCCTTCCGGCAAGGGTTTCTGGTGAATCTCTTCAATCCGAAATCCGTGCTATTCGCCGCCGCTGTATTGGTCACCGTCTTCCCTGCCGGAATTGGTGTGACCGACAGTATCGTCATCGTCGCAAACCACTTCCTGGTGGAAATCGCTTTCTATACGGCACTCGCCTTCGGTATGAGCACGCAAGCCGTTGCGAAGCGTTACATGCAGGCGAAAATCTATATTGACCGCGCCGCCGCGGCCATCCTCGACACCTTGGGCCTGCGAATTCTCCTCAGCCGGTAGCCTGTTCAGTTTTTTCTGCTTGCATCACCCGAGTATCCGAGAGGCTCGGAAGTGTCCTCTCGGGGTCACACTACTGAAACGACTGCGCTTCTAGCTGCTGCGAACACGGCGATCGGCGGAGGTTATGGCGCATCCAATTGACTGGTGCTTAGCGCGTTGATATTGTGGCGCCAGATACCCGCCGACAGCGGGCTGTCGGCTCAAGGGCTGCCCTTCGGAGCGGCCCTTGCTTTTTTTGGGAACACGCGATGCGAATCTGGGTCTATGTTGACGAGCTCACCTCTCCGGGCGGACCGCAACGAGTGCCGAACAGTTCCGAGTACCACGGCCCGCCCCAGAAGCACCCGCCGCCCAGGGTGACGGCCCTACCAGCCAAGTAATTGAGACCCGCGTGCTGTGGCTTCCGTGATGTAGGGAGCTCGCTTTATTCAACTTTCCCGCTCCAGACGATACGCTGGCGCCATGACATCATGATCGACTCCCGAATCTCTTGGACTGCTTTTAGTCATCCAAGCGTCGAATCCGAATCGACCCCCCGGCGGATCGCATAACTAAATCAGGTCCGCCTCCGTTCAAAGGCTTTTCGAGGATTGCACGTCCGGGAGAGTCTTCCGGTGCGAGATCGGGAAAATCAGACGTAATTCCGCCGCCGGAAGTGTTGGCTGACAGATCGAGCTGGAGATCATCGCGCAGATAGACTGTAACGTTGCCACCCGAGGCGCGCAGTTCGCTGCCCATTTGCGGCTGGTCAGCCATGCGCACTTCGACCGAGCCGCCCGAGGTGCTAGCGTGCACTGCACCGCTAGCGCTGCCTACCGTAATGGAACCGCCCGAAGTTCGGGCTTCCAATGTGCCGCCCGCTTCGCCAATGCGGATGCCGCCACCAGATGTTCTGGATTTGATCTCTCCGGATACGTTGCCGAGCTGGATCGAGCCCCCGGACGTTGTTGCAGCAACGGAACCGCTTGCATGCTGCACACGGATCCCACCGCCGGAAGTCCGCGCTTCGACCGAACCGTCAACATCGTTAGCTTCAATGTTGCCGCCGGACGTGCGCGCGTTGAATTGTCCCTCTAGCCGATCAATCCTGATATTGCCCCGGCTTGCGCGCAAGTTCAGGTTCTGACGGTAAGGCACGTTTAGGACGATTTGAGCGGATGGCGTCTCGACCCAATGGCCTGAGTGCTTGTCGGGAGTAACAACGCGGCCATTGATGATCACAACTCCACCCGCGTTGATACCGCTGACGGATATATCTCCATTTGTCCCACTGAACTCGTCGCTACCTTGGATGGTTATGGCTCCATGCGCCTGGCTCAACTCGAATGTGAGATGTTCGGCCTTCTCAGCCGAAAAGGCGACCTCGGTGCGGTCCCAGGTGCTTACTGAAATGTGCGCGCGCTCGACGTCCAGAACTACCCACTCTCCTTCCGCTACAGTGAAACTGCGTTCCATATCCTGCCCGAAGACGAAGCTGACTGGACTTGCGGCTGCAAGCACGAGCAACATTGCTGGCAGTGTGCGGATTGCAGTACTTGTGAACGTAGCGGTTTTTTTCATGAGAGGTTCCTCTTACAGTGCCTTGTGGATTGTATCGATAAACTTAGTGTCCCATAACACAGTGGGCCAATAAGCACCTATCCCGGTGCGGGTCTTAAAGCAATCAACAATTTGGTGCTCATAGAGATGACCCGTATTCTTGGGTACCTGGTTCTTTGGGAAAGAGGACCCCACCAAAGCGGGGCAATTCCAATTTTATGCTGATTCAAGAATCAGTATGTGTCGCTTCACCGACTAGGCAGTCGTATGGCTCGTGCACATGCCCGCTGATCCAGAACTGTGCGTCAATCTCCTACCCCACGCGTCCAAGCGTCGCCGACACGCTCCGCTGCCACTTTGATCTTCTTGACTTCGTAAGGCCGGCCGTCCACCAGGTCGGCATCGTCCAGATTGAAGATCACAACGTTGTACCCTTTCTTGCCGAAGCGACTGCGGTAAGTGATAGCCTCGTATCCTTCGTCGCGGAACAGTTCGGCCAAGATTTGTGTTGGCACGTACGCGGCCGGATCATCGGTACCGGTCACGGGTTGTGAGAAGGCATTGTCGATGTGATTCCAAACCGACTTCTCCTTTTCCTCCGCGTCCGCCGCATCTCCCGCCAAGAACCCAGCAATCCTGAACTTCCCGAATCCCTCTGTCAGGTCAAGCGCCTTCAAATCCCTGGTCGTCCTGAATTTGGACAAAGATACCTGCGACCCGATCCACGGCCTCACCTCTGCAATTGCTGTCTCTTTGTGCACCGCCAGGTACAGGACTGGGATTCCCGCGGCATTGGCCCTCCCGTCCGGTGTGCGGCTCGCGACCGGTTTCATTCGCTCGGCGCCGAACGCCAGGGGGCCCTCGAGCATGCCGTCTTTTCGTTCCTCGACATCACGCGCCCACCCCACTTGAGCACGGAAGAACGGCTCATTCTTGGCAATGGCAAACTCCCGCTTCTGCGCCGTGCTTCTCACAGCCTTGAGGAACTTCCGGACTTCGCGTGACCACAGGTAGCGACGCCCGCGCTGAACGGCCCTCTCGAACTCCCAATAGCTTTTCCAGCTTGCGAACTCGACATCCATCGATTTGTCTCCGTTTGCTTTCACGACTGTCACCACTTATGCCGACACTGGCCCCGTAGGAGGTTCCGGCTCTAGTTGTCCGCTCTCGGGGGAATAGTAATCAGGCCTCACTTGCTTATCGGGCGGGGACGCTCGTTCCGCTCCCGCGGGTGTTATAGCAGCCGGTTGTAGCTGGGTGGGCCAAGGCACAAATGCGCCATTCCTGTAGTCACCTACCTCCACTGCAACGTGCGTCGAACAGATCCTAGGCGGCAGGCAAGTTGATGTGCTCACTGATCCTCAAATGTTACGGGTGGCTCGGATCGGAGGAAACAGTCAACACACCGAGCAACGCAGGCACAACTACTGGATCCGGCAATCAAAGAAAAGCCTGGTAGCAACCAGGCTTTTCCATATGAGCGGCCTAGTGTGCTGTCCCGTAAATAATTGCAACAATCTGCGGTCCTTTTTTCTTCCCGGCAAGGCGCGGCGACGCAGTGTGGCAGGCTCCACGTAAAGAGGAGCAACGCCGCCGGAGACGAAAAAGCACCGCAGAGTAGCGAAGATATTTGCGGGACACGACTGGGCATATGTTTTGGCCGCGCAGTAACAAGCATAGGTCTATTCGGCTCATAATCAGGCTACAACAACACTATTTGTGAGCCGAATAGGACTTTGTTGACTGATCGGCATCCAGCGAGCAAATGCGCTGTGCAAAGCCGCGGCGCCTATCGTTTAGCTTCCTCGCCAGCCATTCGTGCTAGCGAGGGCAGAGGTCGCGGCGCCATCAACGCGCCGCTCCCACCGGCGGCCACTTTGGCCTGGAACAGGTGGGTACTTTGAACCGGACTGGGTGGCTACATTGCGTGGAATACGCATTCAGGCAAATTGTTGCGAATAACGGGGGGACCGTGATACTCGAGTTTGACACTTCCTCATACATATTGGGGCGTTGAGGGTAATGCGGGCGTAGGAAAATCAACCACTTACGACGATTGGGCCTGAATATTCGGGTCCAAAGGCATAGATACATGTAGTTGCGGTTCAGGTATTGCAGTGATTCGCCATGTCTGGCATCATTGGATACATGTACTTGCGCCAGTCCACGCAAAAGCGCGCCGACGGTTCAACCCTCCGCCACCTGCAGATTGCCGAGAACGTCTGGGACCCGGTCAAGAAGCGCTCCCGGGTGCGCATCCTGTACAACTGCGGGCGCGCCGACGACCCCAAGGCGGCCGAACGGCTGCGGCGCCTGGCGCGCAGCATCCTAAAGCGTTGCTCACCTGAAGAACTCGTGGCCGCCGGTCCGGCGCTTACGATCGCCGACGCCTGGCCGTACGGGGATGTATACGCGCTACAGCGGCTGTGGGAACGGGCCGGGCTGCCGGCGCTGATCGCCGAACAGGCGGATCCGGGCAAGTTCGAGTTTTCCGTCGAGCGGGCGCTGTTCGCGATGGTCGCCAACCGGGCTTTGGCGCCGTCGTCGAAGCTGCATTGCCACCAACAGTGGCTGGCCGAGGACGTCCGCATCGAGGGCTGCGGGGAGTTGGAGTTGCATCATCTGTACCGGGCGATGGACTTTTTGCACGAGCGCAAGACGGTCCTGGAGGAAGGCTTGTATTACCGGGTGGCGGATTTGCTCAACCTGGACGTGGAGTTGGTGTTCTACGACACGACCTCGCTGCATTTCGAGATCGCGGACGAAGATGGCGGGGATCCCGAGGCGGGCGGGGTGCCGCTGCGCAAGCGGGGGCATTCGAAGAACGGCCGGGGCGACGCGCCGCAGGTGCTGGTGGGTCTGGCGGTCACGCGCGAGGGCTTTCCGGTGCGCCACTGGGTGTTTCCGGGCAACACGGTGGACGTAAGCACGGTGGCGCGGGTCAAGCGGGATCTCAAGGGCTGGCGGCTGAACCGCTGCGTGTTCGTGGGCGACGCCGGGATGGTCTCGGCGGAGAACCTGAAGGCGTTGGCGCGCGGGGGCGGGCGCTATATCGTTTGCATGCCGGTTCGCCGCGGCGGGGAGGCGGACCAAGTGATTGGTCGCCGGGGGCGCTACCGCGAAGTGGCGGAGAACCTGCAGGTCAAGGAGGTTGTGGTCGGCGAGGGCGAGCGCCGGCGGCGGTACGCGGTGTGCTTCAACCCCCGCGAGGCCGGGCGCCAGCGCCGGCATCGGGCGAAGGTGCTGGCGGAGTTGGAGGCCGAACTGGCTTCGCTGCGCCCGAGCGCCGGCGGCCATCGCAAGCGGGTGTGCGAACTGCGCGCCAGCGGCCGTTATGGGCGCTACCTCCGGCTGACGAAGACCGGGCTTGCGCGGGTCAGCCGGGCCCAAGTCAAGGCGGCCGAACGTTTGGACGGCAAGTTCGTGGTGCACAGCAACGACGACACGCTCGGCGCCGAGGACCTGGCCCTGGGCTACAAGCAACTGCAGCGCGTCGAGCAGGCCTGGCGGCGCCTCAAGAGCGGGCTTGGGCTGCGCCCGGTGCATCACCACGCCGAGCGCCGCATCCGCGCCCATGTCGCGCTGAGTGTGATCGCCTTGCTGCTGGAACGCATGGCCGAGCACGCCTGTGGGGATACCTGGCGCAATATCCGCGACGATCTCAAGCAAATAAAACTGGTTCAATTGTCGGGGCCCAACGGCGCCTTATGGCAGCTGACCGAACCCCGCCCGGACGCGTCCAAGCGTCTGAAATCCTTACGCATTCCCCCTCCGCCCACGATCTTGAAACTGGGCTGAACCCCTAGTGACATGGCCTTTTGCGCCAACGTGCGCAACCGATTGATTTGCCTGCGCAAATTAGAAATACGTATCTATGAAGTGTCAAACTCGGGTGATAGGCGATAGAAATACCAGAACAATTTCCTACGAATCTATCCAAGAATGACAGTCCTAAGTCCTGGAGCCTTCGTTTCCGAATTAAGGAAACTCCAGTTTCCGAATGCCTTCAATCCATATACGGATCAGTGTGCCGTTTACGACAAGCAGGAAGCACCCGAACTTCGCACTCAAATGATCCTTGAAATTTTGACTGCGGCGAGCGATATGGACATCGACGCAATATGGATTGGTCGTGACCTTGGTCATCGTGGTGGGCGACGCACCGGCTTGGCGCTAACCGACGATTTACGGTTTGCGAACCATCTACAGCGCTGGGAAGTAAAAATCGAACGCCCCACGTCTGGGCCACTGGTTCCGGAACGGACAGCGGCGGTAGTCTGGGAAATGCTAGACCAGATTTCGGAAGTCGTCTTCTTGTGGAATGTCTTTCCCCTGCACCCATTTCCAGCAGGAAATACCTTGGGGAATCGAGCACACAACGCCGTCGAGCGCAAAGCAGGCAAAGAGTTGTTACGTTTGCTATTGGCTCTCCTGAATCCAAGACGAGTTGTGGCAGTCGGAAACGACGCCGCCAAAGTGTTAGAAGTTATTGCTGCAGACATCGAGGTGTGCGCTGTTCGGCATCCTAGTTACGGAGGAGAAACCAAATTCCGCGAACAGGTGGCGGCCCTCTATGGGGGAATTACCCAAAATAGTTGATAGGATTTCCTTGCCGCCGCACACGACCGTTACGCGGATCCAGACGTCCGGATATCGTAACCATCGCCTCACCTTAAAAGTGGCGCAAAAACAAGGGATTAGACTTGGATGGATATCCCGCATGAGGTATAACTCAATTAGTTGGATTGCCTCGTATTAGGATACGGTTAGTGGGCAAGGTCGTCAGGCATACCATTGAACGCCAATCGTTACGTAATCACTTTCCTTCCCTCAAGAGGTTGAGCGGTCCTGTTTGATTGACAGGCCGGAGGCCCGAATTGGCAATCGGGCCTCGAGCAAGAAAAGCCGTAAAACGCTTTTCCCTCGTTCAACTAGAGGGTTAAATACCCGACTTTTGAGGAGAGAGAAATGATGGCTAACAAAACTACTGATTTTGATAAGGCGCTTGAGGTGAGCAAGAAAAACTTGCTCGCCTACATGGAGAAATTTCAAAACGATCTCGAAGGAAAATTTCCGGGCCAAACCGCCGTACTCCACAATCAAAAGGTAGCCAAAGTTCTAGAGGATTACGAGGAAGCGTATCTCTATGGTTGCAATAAATTTGGTTCGGGCAATTTCTCGCTAAAGAAGATCGGGCAAAAGCCCATTTCAATGGGCTTCATGGGTCTCGTTTTACAGGAAGAATTGGACGAGACCGAAGATGAAGATGTTGTTGTAGTTCTTCCCTAAGCGACCGCATGTCTTTCATCGCGGGGGAAGTGGTCAACGATCAGATCTTGGTTGATGTATGGGTTTTTAATCCCGAGGATGAAAGCAAGCAGCAGATCAAAGGGCTTATCGACACGGGCGCTCAATGTAGCGCCGTTTCAGGGCAATTGGCTGATTCATTGGGGCTTGGTCTGGCAGGGTTGGAGCCTTATCGGCCACAGAACCATAGACCAACGTTTAGCGCACGGTTCGCAATTGAGTTTCCCACGCCAGCAGGACAACCGCCTGATCTTCGCTCAAGGGGTGTAATGGCAACGAAGCGCCAGGAACTAAACCAATGGCCGTTCGATGCCTTGATCGGCATGGACTTCCTTGAAGGCTATTGCCTGCTTGTAGTCAACGGGGAGTACTTTCTGAGTATTAAATAGGGCGAGTAACTGGCTCAATTTACTCACTCACAAACCACCCCATCCCAATCCGAGTCCGTCATATACGGGTAAGCAGGATAGTCTGAATAGACTGGTGCAATCCCGTGGTTTCTCGCCTCAGCGCAGGAAATCCGTCCATTGTCGTTATCGTCATACAGTTCCAACGGATGATTCGGTTTTCTGGTTTCATCAGTCTGATCTTCCCCCATAAACCAGTCCATTCAGGCTAAGAATTTCCCGCAATCCTGATACCGATGTTTTCCTCGATTTGGGTGGACCGGATTAGGCAGAAAGATCACCGCGTCCTTCACGTGGATTTCGTCTCTTCGGGAAAGCACATCTGATGGAAGGTCGCATAGAGAAGCATCGCTTCATCGCGCTCCTCTTCGTCCAGGTCAGCCCCTTCCTCCGCGAACTTCGGATACGTTTGCATCATGGTTTGCAGAATCCAGTTTGTCGCCGGACAATCTTCGTTGGGTTTGTCGAACTCTCGTAATGCCGGTGACACCTGCTGACTATTGATCTGTCGCTTGCGCTCCGCCATTCGGCAGGTCCATGGGGCGAATCCTGACAATGGACGCGGCCATGGATCACCTCAAGCCGAGCGCCTTGAGCCAGGCGTCCACCTGCCCGAAGGCGTCCTGCTGCCATTGATCGGCGGTCCGCTCTCCGAGCAGGTCGGGCCGATCAACGAACTGCCGAACGCTGGTGGGCCCGAAATCGTTAACGTGGCGGAACTTCTCCGAGATATGGAGATAACCCGTCCTTGCGCTATCGAATTTAAGAAGCGGTCGCGACGCCGCTGCGAGGGCGTCCACGCCGCCTTGAAAGTTCCGGATGCAGTAGTAGATGTCGTAGGCGTATTGCGGCTCTAATTCAGCCATGGGAAGAACTCTCTCGCCACGTGTTCCGCCGTCTCTTTATCGCGGTCACCGCCGCTCCAGAGATCGAGATAGGTCACGATCGAGTTGGTACAGAACACCTTTGGTCCCTGTTCGATCGCGTCGTCGAACAGGCTCTCATCGGTTGGGATGTGCAGAACCACGCTCGCTCCCCTTTCGACTCGCGTCAGCTGCAACTCCGCCGTTAGCAATTCAGCGCCGGATTCGTCGACATAGAACGATGGGGCAAAGCCCCGGCTGAAGGGCGCAAGCCACTGCGCAGCGGAGTGCCGCGAGTAGATTGCGCGCGGGCGCTCCGCGTACGGGTTGAGCTTTCCCAGAAGCCGCTCATGAAGCTGCCGGCCATGGAGATGGGTGTACGCCCTGATGGACTGGCCAGCCGGCCGGCGATAGTTCTCGCGCCACGTTTTCAGCAAGGTTTCCGGCTGGCTAAGAACGGCGCCGTCATCCCGGACCTCAAGCCATTCCCGCTCCAGCAAGGCCTTGCGGACATTGCTCACGTGCCCGTAGCTCGCATGGGCCTGCGCCGCCAGGTCGGCGACGCGCCAGGGCCGATCCGGTTGGCGCAGCATGACGCGCAGAATCGCTGCCGCCTTCGGAGAGAATACCGAACGCAGCGCACGGATCTCAGGACGGGGCTTTTCTGCGACGGCACGCTCAATGTATACGTTGTCGAATGCAAGCCGCGCATTCCCGAACAGATCGAGGTAAGCGACTTCGTGCTCGTTACAGATGGCACGCGATGCTGGAGACAAGTAGGGGCAAACGAGCATCGGGATAAAGTGTCGGCTGCCTTTCATCTCATAGGATTGGCGCAATTGCGAAACATAGTTCAACAATTGATAGACACCTGAACGGACGACACTGGGAGCTCCATTCCGCTTCGCCTCGACGACAAGCGCATAGCTTCCACCCGGGGAGAGCAAACTGATCAGTCCGTCAACTTGGTAGGCGTCGGCGATTATTCGCTCACGCTCGACCGACTCGACCTGCACGCCAGGCACGTCATCGAGCAGAATATGAACCGCATCCGCGACGCGGTCCTCAATGTCTTTCACTATTTCAGATGTTTTCAGCATGTGATGAATATATACATTTTAGTGAAATTTTCAAGGGATCAAGAATATGCTCGCCCTGCGTTCTTATTGCTGGCCGCGCCTGCCGGGAGCCTCCTGAGCCTACCCGGGCTAACGGGATTGCTTTGGTTGGGCTCGCGAATAAGATGTCGCAACCGTGAGCATCCAGGAAATCTTTGAGGCCGCTTGTTTCCAGGACATCGGCGGCCGCTCCGAACAGCAGGACCGCGTCGCGATCCTCAGGAGCGATGCTGCATGCCTTGCGGTTCTGGCGGATGGGATGGGGGGCCACATACGCGGCGCATTCGCCGCGCAATCGGTCATTGATGCAGCAAGCGCCCCATTCGAGGAGGAGGCGCAAGTCCCCGCCGCCGATCTGCTCAAAATCGCCGTCGAGACGGCTCATAACCTCATCAACACTGGTGCGAAGTCCCTTCAGTTTCCGGGCAGCACCTGTGTCATGCTCCACCTCACGATGTCACAAGCGACCTGGACGAACATCGGTGACAGTCGGCTTTACCGTTTTCGGGATGGCCAATATCTTGATCGAACGGTGGATCACACCGATGTGGACCTGGCTCGATTGGAGGGATTGCTGTCCGAAGAAGAAGCAAGAGCCGACCCGCGAAGGAATCGGCTGTTTGGCTACCTGGGCGGTTTGCAGTGGCCGCAAATCGAAGTGAAGTCTGCGGACATTTCCGAGCGCGACAGTTTCCTGCTGTGCAGCGATGGGCTTTGGGAAAACGTGGACACGCAGGAACTCGAGGCCGTGTTCGCCGCGAAAAAACTCTCCCGCGCGCTGCGCGAACTCGTATCGGCGGCCCGATCCCGAGGCGGGGCGAAATGCGACAACATTTCGGTGGTGGCGGTTCGGCAGGCGCGATAAACACTATGGACTGTTTGTTAGAGCGGTTGAGCCTTCCATTGAAATAAACCAAGGGCCTCCGAAGAGGCCCGCACCTTGCGGTCGAAACCACAAGGGGTGTTAGGCGGAAAAATATAGCCGGGAGTTGGAAATGTCGAGCGAAAAAATGTCAGTGCAAAGCACAAATTTCCCCTTTTTGGTATTGAATTCGATCAATCATTACATTACCGTCTTTAACCGCGTCCGGGAGGAGTCGCCAAGCGTCTCGTCTTAGGGTCTGAGGCCCAACTAAGCCCAGTCGCTTTTTTGTCCAAATCCGAGGCGCAACATCCCGCGTCCGCTGCGTCCGGACACCTGTTATCCTGCCGCGATGGCTGCGCTCTACGACGGGATCGGGAATTGCTGCAACTATGAGCCAGCAATCCACTAGCTCTGAGGAAACGCGCGCCGGGCATGTAAGGATCGAGCAATGACAAAGATGCTCCTGGCAGCTGCAGGCTATGTCGTGATTGTGTTCCCACTCGCATTGGGTTGGCATCTTGGGCTCTTCAAAGAGAAGTATCAGACCTTCGGCTATTTCGCGGGGGAGCCAAATGTCCTCGCAGGCTTGGCAGCGATTGTCATTCAGGGCCTGGTTCTGGCATTGATCTATCCACTATTTCGTCCGGGCAGTGCCGGCTTTGCACGAGCCTTTCAATTCGCAGGCCTCATGGGGTTGTTTTTCTGGACGTCGCATGTTCTGGCTCTGGTCGCGAAACAGAATGTGCCAAACGCGGGCGGCTTCATCGTAATGGAAACCGCATATCTCGTCGCGCAGTTCGGCCTGTTCGCGCTCGTGCTTGGCTTGTTCTATCGGGGCGTCAATTGAAGAGACCGAACACTGACCCAATGACGGCATAGTTTGCACTGCAGTCAGCGAGCAGCCGCGGCCATCCTTGGCGCCTTGGGCCTACGAATTCTCCTCAGCAGGTAGCCTGCTCAGTTCTTTCTGTTTGCATCAACCGAGTATCTGGGAGGCTCGGAAGTGGGCGAGCCCAGTCGTGCTTCGGAGGAAGTGCGCGCCACATTGCTGAAATGGCTGCGCTTCCAGTTGCCGCGATTTCCTTCCGATACACCGCTGGCTTGCCCGGTTGTATCCCGTCGGATACAATCCGTTCGTGCCGACCGTCCGTCAGACCGAAGCCTTTGAAAGATGGTTCGAAAAGCTTCGTGACCGGCAGGCAAAGGCACGGATTGCCGTGCGCATCCGCCGATTGTCTTTGGGCAATCCGGGGGATGTCCGGCGCGTTGGAAAAGGTGTGTCCGAGCTTCGCATTGATTATGGCCCGGGCTACCGCGTGTATCTGGTCGAACGAAGCCCCACGGAAGTATTGCTGCTAAACGGTGGCGTTAAGCGCACCCAGGAGCAGGACATCCTGAGGGCTCACGAAATGGCGCGGAGGATAAGAAAAGATGACCACTAAACCAATCAAAACTCGCCCCTGGGACGCGGCGGATCATTTGCAAGATGAACTGGACATTGCCGCCTACCTCGATGCAGCGTTCGAGGACGGCGACCCTCAGTTAATTGCAGCTGCGCTCGGCGATGTGGCCCGGTCCCACGGCATGACGCAAATCGCAGCAAAGACCGGGCTAGGCCGGGAGAGCCTCTACAAGGCGCTTTCGGCGGAGGGCAATCCGGGATTCGCCACCGTGCTCAAGGTCCTGCAAGCATTGGACTTTCGTTTGGTTCTGTCCGCCGCCCGACCACGTCCAGGTAGTGACACTGCAATCTAAGGTTGGCACGAAGGCGCCATAGCGGAGTCCGGCAAGGGCTCGACGGACGGATTGGTGAAGATCACTTCAACAACGCATTCTGCGAGTTGGTTTTCAGGCAACTCAAGATTGTGCGTCAGCAACTGAGGCACAACGTCAGAAACTGCCGCCAGAAGTTGCTCGCGAGAATCCGCTTCCAGCGTAAGGCCGGGAATGTCGGGACTCGTCCCAACAAGAACCCCGCTCTCAGCACAAGTCATTACGGAAATCTGATAGCGCTTTTCGGCCAAAACCAAGCCTCGCCAAGGAATTGCATCAATCGTTGCATCAGCAATCCTACCCTTGATTTCGCGCGGAGCCGACGCAACTTGTCATCCTGGCAGGCGCAGGACATAGCGCGTGCTGCGCCCGCCGGCGGGCAGCCGCTCAAGCGCCCCGATTCTCGTGAGCAGGGACAGGTCCCGGGTGGCCGTTGGACCTGAGCAACCCGTCAGCCCTACGTACTTGCGCGCACTCATGCCACCCTTGAAGCCGTCGGGCCCTTCGCGCAACATGCGGGCCAACACCTTCTCCTGGCGGTCGTTGACGCGATTCTCATAGCTGCGCCAGAACGCCGCCTTGCGAATCACGAACGCGATCTGTTCCCTGGCCTGCTCTTGAGCATTCAGGACGCACTGTGTCCACCATGCCAGCCAGCCGGTAATGTCCATACTGCTTTGCCGGCTAGCCTGGTTGAGCATCCGGTAGTACTCCTTGCGTTGCCGATCAATAGCGGCGGACAAGCTCAGCAATGCCGGGTAACCCAATTCCTGGGACAGCGCGATCTCGGCAATTGCCCTCCCCATGCGCCCATTTCCGTCCGCAAACGGATGAATGGACTCAAAATACAAATGGACTACACCGGAGCGCACCGGTCCCGGCAATGAACTGCTGGCGTTGAACCATTCGACGAAGGTTTCCATTTCGCCGGCAACCCGCGAAGCCGGAGGCCCCTCAAAGTTCACGTTTTCTTTCCCGGCAACGCCGGACACGATCCAGATCGGCTCGGTGCGCCAGCGTCCCGCGTTACGCATCTTTTCGCCCAGAAACTGCCGGTGCCAGGAGCACAAGCCCTCAACGGTCAGTGGTTCGGCGAATTCCTGGCGGGACTGAACGACCAGACGAGCGATTCCGCGAGCGTCCGGATCTTGCCGTCGATCCTCTTCGGCCAGCCCCAGTTGCTTGAGAATGGAAGAGCGAATGGCTTCGGGATCAATAGTCTCGCCCTCAATCCGCGATGTCTTCTGGGCCTCGGCGACCATCAGATCAATCATCGAGTTGGTGCGCTCCTGATCGGAAAGCGGTTGCACCTCGCTGGCCAGCCGGTTGACGCTAAGCGCGTAGCGATAGCTGTTGTCCTGGACAACCCCCGCATTCCATGTGAAATGCGGCCAGTTCTTGAGTTCCCAGATGTAGGGCATGAAGGATCTTTCCGTTCCGGTTCGATTGGAATGATCTGAATAATACCTCTATTCGAATCAAATATTCGCTTATTTTCGCAATTCGATGATCCGAATAGGCCTCTTTTTCGGCTCAAGGGTATGAAGTTGGAGAAGCCTCGGCTACCGCTTGATCGTGGCCAACGCCTGGCGCACTATTGCCCGCGGAAATCAGGGCTGCGGCCCGGCTACAGTCTTCAAGAATCCGGAGTAGGGAGCGAGGTCCTGGCAGGAGGAAATGTGACAGAAGACGAAGTATTGATTGACCGAATCCGCCCGCTGCTTGACGGCCACGCGGGTTTCTCCGAGAAGAAGATGTTCGGGGGCGTTTGCTTTTTGATCAACGGAAACATGTGCCTCGGGACATGGAAGGGTTCGCTGATTGTTCGCCTGGGGAAAGACAAGCACGGGGAAACGCTTGCCCGGCCGCACACCCAGCCAGCCAACATAACGGACCGCGTCATGAAAGGATGGGCGCTGGTCGAACCGGCAGGAATAAAGTCCGAGCGGGAGCTGGAAAACTGGGTGGGTGAAGCCGCCGCGTTTGCTGCAAGCATTCCGGCCAAGTGACCGCCGGACGCCGGACCACGGCTTCTTCAGGGAACATCGCGCCACATGCATGAAATATACGATGCACCGATAACGTCGTGCTTGCCTCTGACTCTTGAATACGCGGAGCTCGCGCAAGATCTTCTCGGGAGCTTCCTGGGCCAGGAAGTGTCCGCAGTCCTGAAATTCATGTACCTCGACATCGGTTAGCTCCGACTTCCACCGATCCAGTTCCTTCTTGCGAAACGCGATGTCCCGGAGCCCCCATAGCACTAGTGAGGGCTTGTCCGCAAAAGTCGTCCGAGAGATTATGAAGGTCTACGGCGGCTGGCGGGAAAAGGATTAGGGGCTTGATGTGTACCGTTCGGCGACAAAGAAGCTCGAACGGATCACGACCACAAACTCTTCACGCGCCTGCTGACTAATAATCGCATCGTTCCGGCGATGGCTGCAAGAAGGGCTGAGACTGCCGGCATGGAGTAGCAGTAATGCTTGTCCGGAAGAAGCAAGTTCCTCATGATTGGATCTTTGTTCTGGGCCATTACGGAAGGCTCCTTACGATTGCCAAGGATTGGGCGATGAGTTAATCGCCTCTTTGAATCTTCGCCAGGGCCTCGTTCGCCGCATCCACCAGAATTCCGAGCCTGTCCTCGCTCAGCTCTGTGAGCCTTTCTACGGCGCACTGCCAAGTTTGGTGGGGGCCTCTCACCTGTCTTGCTTCTTATGGAAGTTTCGCGAGACCTGCCTGCTTCAGGACGCTGTTTGCCGTGCGTCGGCTCTTGATCTTGCCTGGAACGACAATTTTCAATTCCGGCCTGTTGGAATTGCGCCATATCTGATGGCTTGTTCGGCCTTGCCGGTGTTTCCTCCAGCCTGCGTTTCTAAGTCTTCTTCTTACCGCCCTTTCATAGGTCGCCATCAAGAATGCGCAACTGCTGCGTCCACATGCTCAACCAAAATGCGCGGACACGAAGGCGCCATAGCGGAGTCCGGCATGGGTTCGACGGACGAATTGGTGAAGATCACTTCAACAACGCATTCTGCGAGTTGGTTTTCCGGCAACTTAAGGTTGTGCGTCAGGAGCTGAGGCACAACGTCAGAAACCGCCGCCAGAAGTTGCTCGCGAGAATCCGCTTCCAGCGTAAGGCCGGGAATGTCGGGACTCGTCCCAACAAGAACCCCGCTCTCGGCACAAGTCATTACGGAGATCTGATAGCGCTTTTTGGCCAAAACCAAGCCTCGCCAAGGAATTGCATCAATCGTTGCATCAGCAATCCTAACCTTGATTTCGCAGCGAATCGACGTGCTTCAAATATTCCCGCCGACAGCGTGCCGTTGGCTCAAGGGCTGCCCTTCGGAGCGGCCCTTGCTTTTTTCGGAAGCGTGGAATACGAACCTGGATCTATGTTGAGGGTTCAACCGCGTCCTTCATGTGGATTTCATCTCTTCAGGAAAGCACATCTGGTGGAAGATCGCATAGAGAAGCATTGCTTTATCGCGCTCCTCTTCGTCCAGATCAGCCCCTTCCTCCACGAATTTCGGATACGTTTGCATCATGGTTTGCAGGATCCAGTTTGTCGCCGGACAATCTTCGTTGGATCTGTCGAGCTCTCGTAACGTTCCGGCAATGGCTGCAAGAAGGGATGAGACTGCCGGCAGGGAGCAGCAGTAATGCTGGTCTGGAAGAGACAAGCTCTTCATGATTGGATCTTTGTTCTAAGCCATTACGGAAGGCTCCTTACGATTGCCAAGGACTGGGTTGGGACGCGAGCCTGATGTCACACACTACTAATTCATGTCAAATTAGTAGTTTGGCGTTGCCCCGGCGAGCCGATCCTCCAACCCCTGGAAGACGAGATCGTTCAGGAACTGCAGGCGCCATAGGAGGCGACGGTCCGCAATGCTGAGTGGTGCTTCGTTGCAGACCGCATCCCAGTTGCCTGATATGGCCGCAATCTGCCGGCGCATGATCGCAAGCGCGCGGTCCTCGGAAAGCAGGAACTTGGGCGCGGCCGCCAAACACAACGACAACCGGGCGCGGCGGCGGCGATGCCGTCTTACCGTGCCTGACTATCCGTTTCGAGCAAAGTCAGCAGTTCATCTTTGAGTAATACATCGTGGGTGTCTTCGGTAAATCGCTCGATATCCGCCGCCACCTGATCCCAAGGCGCTTCCGCCACGCGGGCCGACACGGTTTCACGCCAATTCTCAGGCGTGAACCGAACGGCGCTTGGGTCCTGCTGCCGCATTCCGCTATTGAGCATCTCAAAGTTGGGATCCGGCCAGCGGCCATCCCCCAGGTACCACGCGAGATCGTAGAAATCCCGACCCTTGGCCCACTCGCGGTTCAGCACAGCCAGGAGTTTGCCGCTTATTAACGATGCCTTGTCGTGATGACGCAGCACCAAGGGTACATGTCGATTCACTCGGGTCGCTTGGGTCACAGCCCCCGCCGGCGGTTTGGTGTCCACTTCCAGTTTGATCATCAATACCTGGCTCGGGTGGGGCGATGCACCGGCCTCGTGCAATACACCGCTAAACTTCAAAAGCACCTTGTAGACGGTCCCCCCTGGGCGTGTCGTGTGCATTACGTCATACCCTTCGCGCTGAAACTGTTGAATCACAGCCTTCATCCAGCGATCCGGATCAAAATCCTGCCGAGAACCTTCCAGCGAGAAATCCAGGTCTTCCGAATAACGGCGCAAGTAATACAGAAAACGTAACGCGGTGCCGCCCATAAAGGCGAGCGGAGCCATGGCGCCGGCTCGCATCAAGCCTTCCAGCGTTCGCGCTTGCAAATATTCGCGGACAATGTTGACGGAGTTCTGTTCATCCGCATCCGCGACGAGTTGCTGCAGGTAGCCTTTCAAGCCGCCTCACCCACCCACTCTTTGGCCTCGGCTGCTGCCTCGGAAGCGACATAACGCGCCATGCGCAACAGCTTCGGGCTTTGGGATGCCCGCGCCAGCGCAAGCAGGAAATCGGTGTTGAACGCTTCATAGTTCAGACGCATTTGGTTGATCCAGCGCGGGTCGTCAGCGCCCGCCGTCAAGTAGGCCAGGTCCAACAGCGCTTTTTCCGGCGTGGCGACGAATGCATACTGGTTTTTCATCACCTCGATGCGGCGGAAACCGGGCGCCCCGCCAACCGAAAGGTTCAGAAAATCCCCCCGGAGGTGCTGGAAGATGTGTTTTCCCAGCGGCGTTACCCGCGTATGCGGGCGCCCCGGCCCGCAACTCGTGCAGGGCGCCACGTGTTCAGGAATAGCGCAGGCGTAGGCCAAGGCGGAATGCGTGGAGACGAACGAACCCGGCATGAGCCGGTTGGCCACCAGGAAACGTGACGGAACCACCTTGCGGTAGGGCGGCGCCAGCGCGTACAGTCCGCGCCGAACCTGAATCAGCCGGCCGCCGGCGCACCAACGGCTGAGTTGAGTCGATAAAGCGGGGCGGGTCATCCGGCTTCCTGCGAGAAGCCAGCCCGTCTCAAAGACCGGCTCTTCGCCAACCAAAGTGAGTAACTCTTCGAATTTCATTCCCCTGATATTATATAAGATAGCAACTTATTGCTACAGATAGACCTTTCTTGGCGGTGGAACCGCGGCCGTGGGGTGAGAAAATGTGAGCTATTCGAACTCCTCACGGCCCACCATTTTGTTTTCAATTAGTACCTGATCCCGCACTGTCCGGGCGACCCGGAATCCGAGATTGTTGTTGAGGAATAGGTGGTGTACCAGAAGCGATTGGAAACCCACGAAACGCTCGCAGGCGCGGCGCCCAGGTCCGGATTCTCCAGATCGGCGCGCTTTACGTGGTGGTCGTAGACCGAAGCACCCTGGTAATAGGGGCTTCCGACATAGGGCGGGTATTCCTCGATGCTCAAGGGCGACTTCCCGAAAAACATCAGGTCCCAATAGAAAATCACGTCGCCCGTATGCTCGATATAGGGTTGAAGAACCGGTCCGCTCTCGCCTTCGTAGTCGAATCGGCTGTTGACGTGGATATTTCGAATGTGAAAAACCGGAACTTCGCGTTCGGTGAAGGGGTTCATCCAGGTTTCGAGCACCTCCCCTGTCTCCGGGTCCTGGAAATACAGGCATTCCCGGTTCAGCCATTCGTAACCGTCCCTATCCTTGATCGTCCTCTAGATGGCAAGACCGGTTGTCTTGAACAACAGCTTGCTGGGTTGCCCGGGAACGTAACTCCAGACCTGCCCGGTGGACCACAATGGCGCATCGGCGCCTGATACATCGGAGCGCGCTTTGATATACGCGTCGAGGTTGTCACGTGGGTCCTCGAGATCCATCGGTTGCCGGCTTGCGCTCGCAACTTTCGTCGCGGAAGTGGCCACACCAGCAGCGACCGCTGAAGAAATGAACGAGCGCCGAGTGCTGGTTTTCGAACCCAACTCGGTTCCTGGCTCAAGCCGCCAGCGTTATGGTTCCGAGGTGGATACTCTGGTCGCCGAGATCGAAAGCCGTTGAGGCGCTGCCCGAAGAGTCCGAGCTCATTTCCAACTGATACTGGCCGCTGCTTTTCTCGAGCTTGTCGAAGCGGAAGTCGCCGAACATGTCCGTGGTCGCTCGCGCAACCTCCGTGCCATCCTTTCTGAGCACGACTACAACATCCGCCGCGCATTCCTCGACACCTTCCACGTCAACCACAACGGAACCGGCGACAAAACACGCGGTCATCAAATGCATGTTCTTGTAATAGACCCGCGGCTTGGACCCGATCTCAGGCTGCAGGACCTCCAGATCCTCCTCCTCCTTGATCTTCTGCATTTCCTTGTCTTCGATCTTGAGCGAGCGAAACGTATCGGTGGGACAACTTTGCTCAACCCGGGTCTTGGTCCAACCCTGGTCCAGCAGATGCGCATCGAAGAACCAGGACTGCGGTACCTGTTCTTCTTCATTCCAGTAGATGGCGCCATAGGGACAGGCATCCACGATTTCTTTCTGTCCCTTTGACTTGACCGGATCGATCAGCACGATGCCGTCGGCGCGCTTGGTGATGGCGCCGTCCTTTGCCGCCTTCATGCATGGCGCATCATCGCAGTGGTTGCACATCACCGGCATGAAGTGCGCCTCGACCGTGGGCCAACTGCCACGCTCGCGACGCTTGATGTCGACCCAGCTATGCCCATTTTCAGGCTGCGGGGCCGAGTAGCCTGGAAACTCGTTGCCGATATGCTCGTCCTTGGTCGCCAGAAAACAGTTGCGGCAGTTATCGCAGCGCGCGATGTCGACGATCATGTTCCATTTCGCAGCCATTACGCGGCCTCCGACCGTTGCCAGGTATCGACGCCGGTCCATTTCTCAAACTGAATCAGGCTGGTGTTCGGCGCCATGCCGCTGGAGTGCTCGGTAATCGTCTTCTTCGGATTGAGCATGTTCACGCACCCGCCGAGATCGGTGGAGTTGCCCGGCTCGCCCATCGGCCGGTATTGCGCGGACCCGGTGCAGGCACTGACCACGCCCGGCCGCAGCCGGTCCGTCACCTGGGCGGCGCAAACCACCGAGCCCCTGTGGTTCCACAGGCGTATGAGGTCATCGTCGTTTACGCCTCTTGCCTGAGCATCCTGGCGATTGACCCGTGCGACCAGGTAGGAATGGCCGTCCACCGCCACTCGGTGCTCGCGGATGTCCTGGATGGTGCTGCCCTCATCGTCGCCCATGATGTGGAACGGATATCGCGTATGAGGCGTCAACAGTTGCAGGGGAAAGTCAGCCAGGCTCGGTTCGTCCTCGGCATTCTCGTATTTTTTCTGGTACTCGTTGAGCGGGCGCCGCGCAGGGTCGTCGATCTTGCTCAACGTCCCGGGCAGGAATTCGAATTTGCCGGAAGGCGTCTGCAGTCCGTCGCCGAACTCGGCCACGTAATCCGACGGCAGCGGATACGGCTCGGGCGTGTCCTTCTTCCGGCCCTCGTAGAACCAGCGGTTCGCCGTGGGCGCGCGCGCGTTCTCCGGATCGGCGGGCACCACGAAATAGCCCTTCTGCAAGAACTTCTTCCAGGTGGTGTGCTTGGCCAAATCCGACGAGTCGAATACGCGCTTGCACCAGTCAAGCTCGGTATTGCCGCCTTCGGAATACATCGCGCCCAGCCCCAGGCGTTCCGCCACCGACAGGAAGATGTCGTAGTCGGACTTGGACTCGCCCAGCGGCTCGATGCACTTGTGCTGCAGCGAGACCACCCGGTGATTGACCATCGAGAACATGTGATGCACGTAGCCCGCGCCGACGTTGTAGTACTCGCCGATGTCCCAGCGCTCGAATACGGTGCAGGCGGGAAGAATCACGTCCGAGTAAGGCGTCTCACCTTCCATCCACACGGACTGATTGACGACGAACGGCAGGTTCTCCGACTGGTACATCTGCACCCAGCGGTTGGAGTCGACCATGGTGCCGAAGGACGAACTGCCGTACTTGTACATCATCTGAATCTTCGCGTGGCCGGGCGCCGGGTAGCCGAACCGCAGAAACTGGCCCAGCACCGAAGCGACATCCGTCAGGAAGCCCATCGCGCTTCCCTCCATGATCGCTTCCGGCAGACGTATCTTGGGAATGTTCTGACGTGACGAGTTCATGGTCACGACGTGCGGCATGCGCTGGTAGTTGTTGGCCGCATTGGCGCTGTAGGCAAGTTCGCCCGACATACTGCCTTCCGCGTAGCCGGGAAAATAGAAGGAGAAGTCCAGAGGAGCCCCGAACTGCAGGTTGCCGAAGTTGACTCCCGCCCGGCCGAAACCCTGCATCGCGCCCAATATCGTCATCATCCGCGCCCACTGGATGCCCATCGGCCCGCGGCCGGCGCCCCCCAGGCCACAGCCCCAGCCGCCGGCGCCAAGATAGGTCTTCTTGCTGCCCCATTCCCTGGCCAGCGCCCGCACCTCGCGTGCAGGAACCTTCGTTTCGGCCTCCTGCCATTCAGGGGTCTTCGCCGTCCCGTCGGACTCTCCGAGTATGTAGGCCTTCCATTGATCGAACCCAGTGGTCCTCTTGGCCACGAATTCCTTGTCGTAGAGGTCCTCCGTGATCCAGATGTAACAAAGCGCCTGGGCCATCGCGGAATCCGTGCCCGGCTTGGGCGAAATCCACTTGCCGCCCAAATGCGCAGCGGTGTGATTCAAGAACGGATCGACATGGACCATCTTGATGCCCAGTTCCTTGGCCCATTCGCGCCGAACCGTTCCTTCGTAGCCGTAGCTGGCGTCCGGGTCGCTCGACCAGAAAACGATCAGTTCGGCTTCCTTCAGGCAGTCCTCTACGGTGCCGTAGAACTCCGGTGTCCCGAGACGCATGCTGTTGCCCCAATGGTGCATGGCGCCCCAGTACCAGCCCTCCCAGCTATCCGGATTGTTGTGGAGCTTCGAGCATCCGAGGAGGTTCCAGAACCGGTTGAAGGCACTGAGATAGTGACCCAGGTTGCCCCACTGATGATGCGAGCCGTGCGCCACCAGCACGGCGCCCGGACCGTGCGCCTTGGATCGCTTGATTTCCTTGACCACGATGTCCAGCGCCTCGTCCCAACTGATGCGCTCGAACCCGGATTTGCCGCGATTCTGGATATTGCGCTCACCGTCGGGATCGAAGTCCACCCGCTTCATCGGATACAGGATCCGGTTCTTCGAATAGACCATGGATTTCTGGCAGAGGCCATGGGCAGCCAGGGTGGTGCGCCGAGGCGGAGTGAATTCCTTTCCTCTCGCCTTTATCGTCCAGGAAGGCGCATCTTCATCATCGAAATCCACGGGAGTAACCCGGATGATCTTGCCTTCCTTCACATAAACGAAGATCGGTCCTCCATTGGTGCCGTTGGTATAGCGAACGACGCCATTGCCCATGTCGGTTCCGCTCTTCCACCGTATGGATTGCATACGGTTGAGCGTGATCATGAACCACACGGACGCTTGATCGGAACCTTCCACCGAAAGCTTGAAGTTCTTGGCGGCGTCGACCCGCACCAGTTGGTCGAACGGAGGCGTCAGGAACTCTTCGGCGATCGCCCTGTTCTTGAAGACAACCGCAAAGTCGGGATTCTCATGAATACCTTTCTTCGAGCGGATCTTGCCATTCTCAACCTGGACCCACCGGCCGGCCGAGTTGTCCTGCAACTTGAATTGCGCGGTGACGTTTCTTTCCTTCAGGCGGTTCTTGAACTCAGGGTACAGGCGCGCGGTAACTCGCAACGCTTGCACCATCCCCCAAAGAATGATCGAAAATCGCATGGTTTCCTCTCCCGGGCGCGGGTACTTTCTGACCGCTCAAGAAGCACTGGATCATATCAACCTTCTTTACTTCCGTCACGCGCGCCGGGGGCATTTCATCCCAATCGCACACAGGAAGCGGGCGCTACAGTCGGGTAATATCAAGGCCAGGAGAGGAGAGTGAAGCGATAGGCAGGCTAGCGAAGCTATTTTGGAGACAGCGTTGAGAAGCACGAGAGCGGCGGTCATTGCTGGATTCCTGGCATTTTGTTGGGGCTGTTCCACCGCGCAAATGAGCAATTGGACGGTCCCGATCGAATCGGCGTGCTCCTCGCTTGCGGCCACCGTCCCGCTTGAGCTCGAAACGCTTCAATCCATAGTCGGCCCCAATTTCGATCCGGCCACGTTCGCGAACAAGAATGCGGGACGGCTGCGGGTCACCGTTCTCTCCTGCCCGCGACCTGGTGGCTCCGGCAGGAATCGGGCCAGCGCCGATTTCGCATTGGTCACGGTGCCGCTGGCGAAAGAAAACGCGAGTGTGAACATTGCGGGAATGAACGTGGACGACTGGGCTTCACTGGCGCTCTATGTCGGTCCCGGTTCCGGCAGGCTGTCCCGATTCCTGAGCGATAGTTCGTTCGCGGTGATCGACGGCAATAGCTCAATGTCCCGGCAGCGGTTCAACGACGGCGAACGCATCACGGCCAGCATCACCTTCGAAGATGGCGCGTTGAACATCTCCGCAACTTTTTCGTGCCAGGCGGCTCCGTTTCGCCAAACGCGAGTTTCCGTGGGCACCGGGAGCGACAAACTCTCGCTGCTCTTCGGAGAAATTTCTGGAAGCCATTGCAGTTCTTCCGAGGTTTCCCTGGTTATTACAGGAGATACGCCCTTTTCCGATCTGGACCTGACGGAAGACGGCGCGACTGCCTCCATGGCAACCGGCGTAAACTGGAATTACAGAATGCTGAGAAACGCCCGGTTCTGACAAAATGTCCATATTCCATTGAGGGAATCCCGGTCTCGAACGTTGTAATAGAGTTAAGGGACAGAGTTAGACCAATTGACGCCAAGGGACGCGCCAAACGTTTATTTCCTGCCGGAGCGGCAGAATTCGGCAGGGCGCAATCTTGTCCTGCATCGGATTATGCGAGATCATGAGCCGGCGATCCGGCGCTTCCTGCGGGCGAGACTGGCCAACCATCCCGACTATGAAGACCTGGTGCAGGACATCTACCTCAAATTGGCCCGGCAGCAAGACCTGGACAAGAAATTGTCGATGGGAGAGGCACAAACTCGCTCGTATCTTCTTTCGATGGCCAACAACCTGATCCGGGACCGTTTCCGGCGCGAGCGCGTCCGGAAGGCAGTGACCTTGAGTCTGCCCGCAGAAGAAATGCTCGTAAGCCGGACACCGTCTCCAGAAGACATCCTTGCATCCCGCCAGAGTGTTGCCGCGATCAAGAAGGCGATCATGAGATTGCCCGCCACAACCCGCAGGGCATTCCTGCTAAGCCGGTTCCGGGACTTGAGTTACCGGGAAATTGCGGACGAGATGCACATATCGATCAGCATGGTCGAGAAACACATCATGCGGGCGCTCGCCGCGGTGCGTTCCTGTGTCCAAACCAAGCCGGAATCCGGGGCGAGGGACTTGAGATGAAATTGCGAGAGAAATACGGAACAAACGGCGCCGTAGCACAAGCTTCGTGGTTCGTAGCGCGCCTTTTTTCCGGCGAGATGTCGGGAAAGGACGAAGATGATCTCTCGCAATGGCTGAAGGCCGACGCCTCCCATCGCCGGGCCTACGGCGAAGTTCTGGTGCTCTGGGATGTGGCCGGCGAACTGCGCGACGACCCTGAACTCAAGGAGGCGGCTGCGCGAATGGTCGGTTTGCAGCCGTGGCGCAGGCCTGCACGGTGGATTGCCGCAGCCGCCGCGATCGCTTTTGTCGCCGGAATCGCGACCCTGAAGACCGGCATCTTTGACGGCTGGGGCTTCGGGCAAACGCTTGCGAGTTACGAAACCGCCATCGGCGAACAGCGCACCGTGACGCTTGTCGACGGCAGCCGCCTGTCGCTGAATACGAACTCTCGGGTGCTGGTCGACTACACGCCGCTCGAGCGCAGGATCATCCTGGATTTCGGCGAGGTCTTCTTTGAAATCGAGAAGGATTTGCAGCGCTTGCTAACGGTTACGGCCCGCGGGCGAGTGCTTACCGTTCTGGGCACGTCATTCAGCGTCCTTGTCGCCGGCAACGATGTCAAGGTTGTCGTTGTCGAGGGAGTTGTGGCCGTCAGCAAGGAAGAGAAACGTTTCCCACTCATCGCGAGCGATTCCTTGTCTGCGCAAGGAACTCCGGGCGAGAGCGCGCCGGCCAGGCCTGAGGATATGCCCGGTCCGAACGACGTGATCATGCGTGCGGGAACAATTGCGACTTTCCGGGACGGATATGAGCAAGTTGCTCAGGCCGGTACCGAAGACATAGAGCGATCTCAAAGCTGGCGTTCCGGCGTCGTCCGTTTCGACGAAGAACCCTTGTACGCCGTCGTTGGGGAGCTGAATCGCTACAGCCCAACCAAGATACTGATCGAGGACGACGCCATAGTGAACCTGCCGATCAGTGGCATTTTCCGATTGGAACGTGTCGATCTGATTCTTGACGCCCTGGAAGACGTATTACCCGTCAAGGTCGTTCGATACCCCGACCGGTACGTGCTCAAGGGATCAGACCAGCGGCAAAGCGCGCCACCCGACAAAGAAACGCAACCTTCCCGCGTCGACTCTTCGTAGTTGGCGACACTTCCATTGAGGGAGAAGCGGAGTCATTCGTTTTACTCAAAAGTGTTTCGCGGTTGGACGCTTCGGGCGGGTGCGCGAGTCCCCAAGTTTCACCCGTCCGAGGCGCCCTTAACCTATCGGGAGAATACTCATGAACGATGCGGAAAGACAAAGCAACGGGATTCCGGCGCACAAGACACCTTTCGAGAGCGTTCGGCGGTGCCTCTTGTGCACAACTTTGGGGATTGCGCTGATGGCGGCCAGTTATTCTGCGAGCGCCAGACAGTTCAACTTCGACATCAAGCCACAGCCCACACACGGCGCGCTGCTTGAACTAGCAGAGACAGCCGAAGTCCAGATTTTATTTTCGCCGCAAGTAACCAGGAACACGCAATCACTGGGGCTGCAGGGCACGCATTCGGTTCGCGCAGCGTTGAAAGCGACATTGGACGGCACCGGCTTGGCTTATGAATTCAAGTCGGAAGATTTCGTGGTAGTCAAAGAAAATTCGAAGGCCGGGACGAGTGTCTTGCGGAAAAACGAATCGCGGCGAGAAGCTGGTAAAGAACGTCGTCGCTCAGTAAGACTGGCGCAATTGCAGGAATCCGCCAACCAGGATGAACAGGATGAGGAAGATGACGGCTCCGACGACGAACCGCTGGAGCTGCCCAGCCAGCAGGTCACCGGCAGCCGCCTGGCTCAGGGCGACCCCACGGCGCGCGTTTTGACGATCACCGCGGAGGACATTGCAAAGCGGGGCGTCAGTTCCGTGGAGGACGTCATTCGCACCATTCCGCAAATCTTCTCGTCGATCAACGGCACCAACAACATGAACTTCGGCAGCGAAGCCATTGACCGAAATCTCGGCCCGCTGGCGGTCGGCATATCGACCGCCAACCTGCGGGGATTCGGTTCGGCCAATACCCTGGTGCTGCTGAACGGGAATCGTATTGCCGGCGCCGCGGGTCAAGAGGATTTCTTCGTCAATCTGCGCAACATGCCCGCCGGAGCGATCGAGCGCGTTGAAGTCAATCTGGACGGCGGTTCTTCCGTTTACGGTTCGGACGCCGTGGCCGGCGTCATCAACATCATTACACGTAAGGATTACTCCGGCGGAAGGGTCTCGGTCCGCAACGAACAAAGCAGCAACGGCGCCGACCAGACGCAGTACAGCGGTTACTTCGGATACAACTGGGAAAGCGGAAGCGTTTCCGCCAACGTAAGCCGCACCAGGAGCGAACCCTATTCATCTCGAAAGGCGGGCTATTACACGAAAGACTGGAGTTCCATGTTCGGCGGCGATCAGGCGTACAACTTCAATTTCAATCCCTTTGACGGGTTGCCGCACGACACCCGTTCGGCACGGATCGGCTTTTCGGTGTGGGGGCCCTTCAACCTGATCCTTCCGGAAGGCAACGACGGAAGAAACGCGCAGCCGGAAGATTTTCGGATGGCTACGGCGGCGGACGCCATCGAAGTTCTGGACGTGGACACGGGCGGCGCCACCACGGACCAATCGATCACGGTGAACATCGAGCACACTTTCGCCGGCAAGGTGCGCGTGAGGGGCGAGTATTACCGCACTGAAGCGGACACCAACACGCGCCTGACCCGTATCGGCTTGCCTTTCATTGGTGTTCCCGCGTCCAATGCGTTCAATAATTTCGGACAGGCGGTGGCTGTGGTCTACAGCCCCCAGACCGAGATTGATCTCGGCCTCATTCCAACACCGGAGCGGTCCGGAACTAATGTCAGCGACCGGATAATTGGCGGGTTTGATGTTGATTTCAGCGAAGACTTCAAGCTGACGGTTGATTGGCTGAACTCGAACTCGAAGGCCGACAACTACCAATACACGCTTACCGACCTGGTGGGAGGTCCTCTTGCCGATGAACAATTTGAAGGGCGCACGGCGGAATTGCTCGCGAGTTCGGACCCCAACGAGGCGATCAACCTGTTTGGCGACGGGACCGGACAGAACCCCACTATTGCGGAAATGTTCGGCCCCATCAGCACCTCAAGCAACGGCACGGAAATCACCAGGATCGAGGCCTACTTGAACGGCAGGTTGTTCGACCTGCCCGGCGGGGAAGCCGGCTTTGTCCTCGGCGGCGAAAGCCGCACAGAAGAACTGGCGCGTTTCGGCGGTTCCTATCTCAGTTTCATCGGCCGGGACAGGCCTTCCCGCGAACTGAACGCTTATTTTCTTGAATTTTCGGTTCCCGTTTTTGGACGGGATAATGCCCGAACCGGCTTGCAATCGCTTGTCTTCACCGCGTCCGCACGGCGTGACGACTATACGGTCGAGGGCTCCTTTGAGAACGACGCCGACCGTAACCCGATTCTGAGCGAAACAACCTTTGCCAACACCAGCCTGGGCTATGGCTTCAAATGGGACCTTGCGGAGACCTTTTCGATACGCGCAGCATTTGACGAAGGTTTTCGAGCTCCCACCGTCCGCGATCTCTTCGGCGGCAGCCTGAGAAGATTTTTTGTACGCGCGTACGACCCGCTGACAGATGCATTTGTACCCGGCTCTTTTCAGGAGTCTGGTCCAAATCCCGCCCTTAGGCCTGAGTACTCGGACAACCTCTCCGTCGGTTTCCAATGGCGGCCTAGCTGGGCGCAGGGTCTTTCGATCGTGCTGGACTATTCGAAGATCGATTTTCAGGATCGAATTGCCAGCAGCTTCGAGCTGAGTTCACTCCTGCCGACAGAAGTTTACGCCAACCTTCCGGAGTTTTTTGAACGGGATCCGGCTACCGGCATGCTGCTTGGTCGCTATTTCCGGAGCGTGAACATCAGCCGCCGCGAGAGCAGGACCTGGGATCTGCAGCTATCCTGGCAAATCGATACCCAGCGTTTCGGCTCCTTCACGACCGGCATTTACTATCACTTCGTAGATGATATGTTTGATCAGCTAGCGGCGGAAGCGCCCAAAGCCAGGTTCCTGGGGGAGTTCGCCGGCATCGATAAGAGAAAGATCCAGGCGCAAATGGAGTGGGTCAGGGACCGGATGACGATCAACCTGTTTTACCAATACACACCCGGTTACCTGAACAATCATTATTCGTCTAACGCTTCCGGAGAGCCCCGCGTCCCGGATATGCAGGTCGACAGCCGGTACACCGTCGATCTGTCCGGAACCTATCGCTGGGACAACGGATTGCTGGTGAGAATGGGCGGACGAAATATCTTCGACGCGGATTTTCCGTTCGCGCTTAATGGCGAGGGCAAGCCCTACGACGCATCAAGGGTCGACGTCAGAGGGCAAGTCTGGTTTGCAGAGTTTTCTTACGAATTCTGACCGAAGCCGTTGAGTCAGACCTTTCGGAGAGGCGTTCCGCGAGACGCCTTTCCTTTTGTGGCGGATCATGGAGGCGATATCTCGGCAACCGGCCGTGGTGGCGCTGTTGGCCGCCGCCCGAGCGCAGTGTAACGCGAGCCTGTAACTACGAAGCAGTTGCAATGAAGATCACCGTCGCACTTGCGCTTTGCCTGTCTGCGCTGGCGCTGGGCGCCTGCGGAGGCGGGGGGTCCAGCGATGCAGCGCCTCCGCCGCCGGTGACACCGCCAGCTCCGCCGCCATCACCGCCGCCGCCCGAGCCGCCACCCTTCTCGCCCGGCGCCCGATTCATTGACGCCACGGCCGCAACCGGCATCGACCGAGTATTCAATACCGGGGACTCTCCGATCCCCAAGGACGAACAGCGCATGGCCGGCGGCCTGGCGGCGGCGGATTTCGACGACGACGGGGATATCGACGTGCTCGTGGTTGGCGGCCTCGGCAACCTCAACTCCCTTTTCCGTAATGACGGCGGCAACGTGTTCACGGAAATGGCGGCAAGCGTGAACCTGAACGTGCGGCAATGGGGAAGCGGGCCGGCGTTCGGCGACATTGACGGCGACCGGGATCTGGACCTGTTCGTCGGAGCGATCGCGGGTTCCCGCTCGCGGCTCTTTAGGAACGATGCAGGCGTGTTCATCGACATCACGGAATCCTCGGGCCTCGCCATCATGTCTTCGAACACGATTTCGGCAACCTTCGCCGACTACGACCGGGATCAGGACCTGGATCTGTTCCTGGCGCACTGGGGCAATGATCCCCATACCGATACCCAATCCGTATGGCGGAACGACGGCAGCGGCGCCTTTAGCAGCGCAAGCGTCGCATCCGCCATCGCCGATCAACTGATAACAAGGAGTTCCGACAACAATCTGAAAGACTACTCGTTTACCTGGACCTTCTCCGACATTGACGGCGACCACGATCCCGACATCCTTCTGACCTCCGACTTCAAGACCAGCAAAGTCTTCCGAAACAACGGCGACGCCACCTTCACCGACATCACCGACACGGAGATCATCATCGATCAAAACGGTATGGGAAGCGCGGTTGGAGACTTCGACAACGACGGCGATATGGATTGGTTCGTGACCTCGATTATCGAAGAAACGGAAGAACCTGACCGCAAGTACGGCAATCGGCTGTATGTCAATGACGGCCAGGGCGTGTTTGGCGACGCCTCAGTGGGCGCGGGCGTTGACGACGGCGGTTGGGGATGGGGCGCCTGCATGGAGGATTTCGATAACGACGGCGATCTCGACATCTTTCACGTCAACGGCTGGCCGGTCACCGGCGGCGGAGGCGAAGACGATCCGAACGATTACAGCGTAGATCGGGTTCGTTACTTTGAGAACCAGGGAGATACCAGCTTCGTCGAAACCGCCGAAGCGGCGGGGCTGACGGAACGAGGTCAAGGCCGTGGTGTAGCGTGTTTCGACTCGGACCGCGACGGTGACCTGGACCTGCTGATCACCAACAATCAGAGAGAAAAGAGCGTCGTCTTCTACGAAAACCAGCTTACGGGAGACTACCACTACCTGGCGATCAAATTGACGAGTTCCGGCGCCAACACGCGCGGGATAGGCGCCTGGATCGAGGTTCGCAGCGCCGAAAGAACTCAGGTCCGTGAGATCCGTGCAGGTAATCACTACGTTTCGCAAAACCCGGCGGAAGCGCACTTCGGCCTCGGTAACGATACCCTTGCGGACGTGAGAGTACGCTGGCCTGACGGTTCCGAGACGAATCTGACAAACGTGACGGTCGACAGGTTACTTGTCATCGGGCAGCAACCCTAGATCCTTGCGCGCAACTCAGGGTGAGCCGCGTGTATCGACCGGCCCTTTAGGGGCTATCAGGGACCTGTGGGGGATGGCACAATGAATCGAAATCAAATTGCGCGCGCGACCTAATATTGACCGGTTTGTTGTTGACGCGTAGTCTTTGCAGGCATGTGTCTGAGAACGCGCCCTAATGATCCGGCTTTTGGGGCTGACTTGGCGCGACATTACCGAAATCTGCTTCGCCACGAGCAGACCGACTGATACAACCAGCAAAGTTCGCGCATTTTTTCCAGTCGGATTCACGGATGAAAACTCGTCAATGACCGCGCAATTGATTGACGGCAAGGCCATCGCGGCCGGGATCCGGGAAGAAATCCGGCAAACGGTGGAAAAGCGTCTTCAGTCAGGCTACCGGGCGCCGGCGTTGGCCACCGTGCTGGTGGGAGCGGACCCCGCCTCGCAAGTCTACGTTCGGAACAAGCGGCGCGCATGCGCTGCCGCCGGCATCGAATCGATGGATCACAATCTCCCGGCTGACACCGATGAGCCGACTTTGCTGGCGTTGATCGACGGATTCAATCAGAACGAGAGCGTTGACGGCATCCTGGTGCAGTTGCCCCTGCCCGACCGTATCAATCCCTTGAACGTGATCCAGCGGATTGATCCGGGCAAGGACGTGGACGGGTTTCATCCTCTTACCTTCGGATTACTTGCCCTGCGCACGCCCAGGTTGCGCCCTTGCACGGCGTTCGGGGTGATCCGAATGCTGGAGAAAATCGGTGTAGACCCGATGGGCAAGCATTGCGTGGTGGTGGGCGCCTCGAACCTGGTGGGCCGTCCCTTGGCCCTTGAGTTTCTGCTGGCCGGCGCCACGGTGACTGTATGCCACCGGTTCACCGAAGACCTGGAAGCGCACGTGCGCCAGGCGGAAATACTGGCCAGCGCTGTAGGCAAGCCAGGGCTCTTGCCCGGCTCTTGGATACGGCCAGGCGCCGTGGTGCTGGATATCGGAATCACTCGCATGAGTGACGGCAAGCTTCGCGGCGACGTAGAATTCGAAGAGGCCCGCAAGCACGCGGCCTGGATTGCGCCAGTGCCGGGTGGCGTGGGTCCGATGACTGTCGCTATGCTGTTGCAGAACACGCTGGATGCTGCGATTTACAACACGACGAGAACGGATTAGAGGAACATGAGAATGGGTAATTCCGACAAACTGAATGAGGGGACGCCCTCGTTCCCAGCGGCGAGGGCGGGACGCCCTCGTTCCCGGGGGTGGGCCGCGGGATTGTGCCTGCTGGTGATGGGCGCCTTCAGCGCTCAGGCACAGGAGCCTGTTGAGACTGAAGATGAACTCGAGCCCCTCCCGCGGGTGCGGGTAGAGACGACCGCCGGCGCGTTTACGCTGGAACTGTTCGCTTACGACGCACCGCTTACGGTCGCGCAATTCCTGCGGCTTACCGCCAGCCGTTTCTACGAGGGCGCCATCTTCCATCGCGTGGTCAAGGATTTCGTCATTCAGGGCGGCGGTTGGTCGGTGGACTTCCAGGAGCGCTCGATTGACGAAACACTGCACAACGAATCCGGAAACGGCCGCTCCAACCTTCGCGGCACGATTGCCATGGCGCGCACCGGCGATCCGCACTCCGCGAAGAACCAGTTCTACATCAACCTGCAGGACAATCCAGCGCTGAACCCGCGTCCCGGCCGTTGGGGATACGCAGTGTTCGGACGAGTCGTAAGCGGAATGGCGGTCGTTGATGAGATTGGTAACCGGGCGACCGGTCCAGGCGGCGGGTTCTCCCAGGACGTTCCTGCGGCGCCCGTGATCATCGAGCGCGTGTTGCGCGTGAATCAATGAGCGTTCTGTTCATATCCGATCTCCACCTGGACGCTACCCGACCCGACGCAACCCAAGCCTTTTTTCACTTCCTCAAACAGCGCGCCGCCAAGGCCGAGGCGCTTTACATCCTCGGCGACCTTTTCGAGGCCTGGGTGGGGGACGACGATGACAACCCCATGGCGCTTCAAGTCATTGACGCGCTCGCGGAACTGACTGCAGGCGGGACTCCGGCATGGTTCGTACACGGAAATCGGGATTTCCTGGTCGGCGAGGACTTCAGCGCGCGCACCGGGATGGCGCTGCTTCCCGAGAGCAGCGTTGTTGAACTGGCTGGCGAGCGGGTCCTGTTGATGCACGGCGACAGCTTGTGTACCGACGATCGCGACTATCAGGAGTTCCGCACCATGGTTCGTGAACCGAAGTGGCAGGAGCAATTCCTGGCTCTTCCCCTTATGGCCAGGCGTGCCCTGGCCGCCCAGGCCAGGGATGCAAGCCGTATTTCAACCAGCGGAAAGGCCATGGAGATCATGGACGTCAATACGACGGCCGTAGCAAGAGCCATGCAAACCAACAGCGTGCTTCGGTTGATTCACGGCCACACGCACCGTCCGGCGGTGCATGAATTCGAACTGGAAGGCGAGGCCGCCACACGAATAGTGCTGGGCGATTGGTTCCAGCAGGGCTCGGCGCTGGAATGCGACGAAAACCGGTTCCGCCTAGCCCCCTTCGATTTCTAAAGCCGGCAGTTCGGCCGCCTTCAGGGGCTGAGTGGCGGCCACCGGCCGGGCGGCTGACACCCCCGAAGCCTGCTTGGCCTTGCGCTTACGCCCCCGCCGCTTCGACCTGACGCCATCGGAGCGCTCGCGGGCAACCCGCCGAAGGAGCTTACCGTCCACGCCGCCGGTGACGTACTGGCCGTTGAAGCAGGAAACGTCAAAGCCCGTGATCTCCGCGTGCCGGAAATTCACTGCCGAGATCAGATCGCCCAGGTCCTGGTACACCAGCCAGTCGGCGCCCATGGAATCCTGCACCTCCTTCTCGGTGCGATTGGCTGCGATGAGTTCATCGGGCGCCGGCATGTCGATCCCGTAGACGTTCTGGTAACGGACAGGCGGCGCGGCGGAGGCGAAATACACCTTCTTCGCGCCTGACTCCCGGGCCATCTCAACGATCTTGCGCGAGGTTGTACCCCGCACAATGGAATCGTCCACCAGGAGCACGTTCTTGCCCCTGAATTCCAGGTTGATCGGGTTGAGTTTCTGCCTAACGGAGCGGCTGCGTTCCGCCTGCTCGGGCATGATGAAGGTGCGGCCGATGTAACGGTTCTTGATAAAGCCCTCGCGGTACTTGACGTTGAGCCGGTTGGCCACCTCCAGGGCGCTGGTGCGGCTGGTGTCGGGAATCGGGATAACTACATCCACGTCGGACGTGTCGTGGTCGCGCAGAATCTTGTCGGCGAGCCGCTCACCCATTCGCAAGCGCGCCTTATGCACGGAAATCCGGTCCATCAGCGAGTCGGGGCGGGCGAAATACACATACTCGAAGATGCAGGGCGTGTATTGCGTGCGGGTGGCGCACTGCTTGGTCACCGCCTCTTCGCCGTAGGGGAAAATCCAGGCCTCGCCCGGCATCACGTCGCGGTCCAGCTCGAAGCCCAGTTGCTGCAGGGCGACGCTTTCCGAAGCCACCAGGTACTCCGGTCCCTTCTTCCCTTCCCGCCGTCCGACCACAATGGGACGGATGCCGTAGGGATCGCGAAAGGCCACCAGGCCGTAACCGAGAATGAGGCAGACCACCGAGTAGGCGCCCTTGCAGCGCTTGTGAACGCCTCGTACCGCGCGGAATACCGCTTCGGTGTCCATCGTGCGGCGCGAGGTGCGAAGGAGTTCGTGCGCGAATACGTTCAGCAGCAATTCGCTGTCGGAATCGGTACTGAGATAGCGGCGATCGCGCTTGCGCATTTCACCAGCCAACTCATGCGCGTTGGTCAGGTTGCCATTGTGCGCAAGGGCAATGCCATAGGGACTGTTGACAAAGAACGGCTGGGTCTCGGAATTCTTGTCGGACCCGGCGGTTGGGTACCGCACATGCCCCAGGCCGGCGGCGCCCTTCAGGTTCTGCATATGGCGGGTCCGGAAGGTCTCGCGAACGAGTCCGCGGGACCGGCGTTGGCGGCACATTCCCTTGTCGTCGGTCACGATGCCCGCCGCGTCCTGACCCCGGTGCTGGAGCATGATCAGAGCGTTGTAGATTTCCGCCGCCGCCGCGCCGTGGCTAATGAGACCGACAATTCCACACATTACTGGCCTCCCAGGGCTTTGAGCAGCAGACTCAAGGCGTTGCTGACCGGTTCAAGGAAACGCAGGCTCATCGAGCCTTGCACCCAGCTTTCGGGCCCGACATGTGTGCACAAGAGCAGAAGTCCACCTGCAATAAGCCAACCTTTGGCCGCCCCCAATAATACGCCCAAGGCGCGATTGGCGGAAGCGAAAACGCTGTTTTCCACCCCTGAGGAAACCATACTCGCCAGGGTAGTTCCGATCACAAGAACGATCACGAGTATGCCGAGCCGCGCACTCCACAGGGCTACGGATTCGGCCACCGAGGGCCCGCGAAAAATCACACCGGCGACCGGATTGTTGGCCAACCAGGTTTCGATTTTCGCCGGCCAATCTGACAACAAGGTTGACACTACCAGGTCGCCGAAGGCAAAGGCCAGAAAAATCGCCGCAACCCAGGCGCAAAGACTCAGGGCGGCGCCCAGGAAGCCGCGTTTCACCCCGAGGTAACCGGCGGAAAGAAAAATCGCCAGCGAGATCCAGTCGAAAACGGTCACCGAGACGACTCTTCCCAGCCAGTTATGAAGCCTTTGCGTCCCTGCAAGGCCAGTTCCGCCACGGTCGAGTCCGCATCGCTTCTGGATGCATAGGGTCCAACATGAACGCGATAGAGCTTGTCACCCGCACGGGTTACCACCTTTACCCCATGCCCTTGTTGCCGGCACCACTGCGATAGGCGATCCGCGTTGGCGCGCACTGTAAAGCTACCGACCTGTACCGCCCACTGACCGGCAGGCGCAGAATCAACCGCAGGCCTTGCCGCAGGTTGTGATGTTTCGTCCGCCACTCCAGGCTCGGGGACGGCCGCGCGCGGCGTCGAAGAGTCGGGAGTATCGGTTCCGCCCGACATCCGGCTTCTCGACATGGTTGACTCAGGTTCATTTCTCGAAGCCGCCCCTGGTGGAGTCCATTCGGGGGCGGAAACCTGTTGGGCCTCGTTGCCGGGTTGATCGGAAAATGCTGCAACCTCGTTTCCGGCAGGTTGTGGTGCGTCCTTAGCCGTGGGGACTTTCGAACCCCCTCCTTCATCCGGCATGCGGACCCCATCTCTTGGGCCGATTACCAGGGCCAGCAACAGGAGCAAACCTACAAGGACCGCTCCTCCCACCAGCCGCTCAAGCACCGGTGATTGCATCGAGAGCGATTATATGCCGCCGAACTCCTCGAAAGAGGGCTTCCCCTGGGAGCGAGGGCGTCTCGCCCTCGTCATAGACGGTGACACCCCGGGAACAAGGGCATCCCCCCCTCGTCGAAGGCGGGACGCCCTCGTTCCCGGACGGGCTTTCGCGCAAGCGTAAAATAGGGCCTGGATCTTCCCGCCTGCGGATTGCATCATGTCCGGCAACACCATAGGGCGCATGTTCAGCGTCACTACATACGGCGAAAGCCACGGGCCCGCCCTGGGCGCGATCGTGGACGGCTGCCCGCCGGGCCTTGAGCTGTGCGAGGCGGACATACAGGTCGACCTGGACCGGCGGCGGCCCGGCAAGTCCCGGCATACGACTCAACGCAAGGAAGCGGACCTTGTGCGAATTCTTTCCGGTGTCTTCGAAGGCCGCACTACCGGCACGCCGATCGGCCTGATGATTGAGAATACCGATCAGCGGTCCCGCGATTACTCGGCGATCAAGGACAAGTTCCGTCCCGGACATGCGGACTTCAGTTACCAGCAGAAGTACGGCATCCGGGATTACCGGGGAGGTGGACGTTCCTCGGCCCGGGAGACTGCGATGCGCGTAGCCGGCGGAGCAATCGCGCGCAAGTACTTGAGCGAGCGAGGGGGCGTCAGGATTTTCGGCTATGTGGCGCAGCTTGGGCCGATACAACTCGGCTGCCCAAAACCTGAGATCATCAATGACAACCCGTTCTTTTGCGGCGACCCGGACCGGCTGAAGGAACTTGAGACTTTCATGGACGAACTAAGGCTGGCGGGCGACTCCATCGGGGCGCGGATCAATGTTTGCGCCAAAGGCGTTCCGCCGGGCCTGGGCGAACCCGTGTTCGACAAGCTCGAGGCCGAAATCGCGTACGCCTTGATGAGCATCAATGCCGTCAAGGGCGTCGAGTTCGGCGCTGGCTTCGGCGCTGTGGAACAACGCGGATCTCAGCACCGCGACGAGATCTCACCGGGAGGGTTCCTGAAGAACGACGCCGGCGGAACGCTCGGCGGGATTTCTTCGGGACAGGACCTGCTGGTGAGTATTGCGCTCAAACCCACATCCAGCATTCGCAAGAAAGGCGCGGCCGTCACCCGCAGTGGAACGGCGACAAAGATCAGTACCGGCGGACGCCATGATCCCTGCGTGGGACTGCGCGCCACGCCGATCGCCGAGGCCATGCTGGCGATAACACTGATGGACCACTACCTGCGCGACCGTGCGCAGTGCGGCGATGTTGATCGCCAAACCGCCACGGCCGCTTCACCTTCCCACTCATCCGCGACGGCGCGGACCGCGCGGAGCTGAAATGGACGCCTTCAATGTAGCTGTGGTCGGCGCCACAGGGCTGATCGGTGAAACCATTACCCAGATATTGGCGGAGCGCAAGTTTCCGGTAAAAGAACTGCACGCACTCGCCAGCGAACGGTCGGTCGGCCGGCCGGTCAGGTTCGGCGACCGCCACGTTGCGGTAAAGGCGCTGAACGATTTTGATTTCTCCGGCGTTCACATTGCCTTGTTCTCCGCGGGCGCAGGCATCGCGGCCGAACATGCGCCTCGCGCGGCCCGGCAGGGAGCGGTCGTAATCGACAACTCGTCCGCCTTTCGCTATGACGAAGACGTTCCGCTGGTAGTGCCCGAAGTCAACCCCGGCGCCCTTAAGGGCCATAGCCGGCGCGGAATCGTGGCCAATCCGAACTGCTCGACCATCCAGTTGGTCGTTGCGCTCAAGCCGCTATACGACGCCGCGGGCATCGGCAGGATCAACGTAGCCACATACCAGGCCATTTCCGGCGCCGGCCGGCGGGCCATGGAGGACATGGTGCGGCACACGGCGAACATGATGGCCGGCAAGGGCCGCCCTGAAGGGGCCGGCGAGAATGACGACGAAGACCCGGGACCCAACGGCCGGGATACGGGCGCCGGCGAAATCCCCAGCGTAGCCTTCAACGCGGTCCCGCATATCGATGAGTTTCAGGACAACGGCTACACCAGAGAAGAAATGAAGATTGCCTGGGAGACTCGCAAGATCCTGGGCGACGATTCTCTTCGTATCAGCGCAACAGCAGTGCGGGTGCCGGTATTCTTCGGTCACTCGGAGGCCGTGAACGTCGAACTGAAGCGGCGCCTGGAAGTGGAGGAAGCGCTTGCCCTGTTCCGCGGGGCGCAGGGCGTGGTCGTGATGAGCCAGGATCGCGCCGGCGGGTATCCCACTGCGGGTATCGATGCGGCGCAATCCGACGGCGTCTTCGTAGGCCGGATCCGGGAGGATATTTCGCATGAGCGGGGCCTGAACTTCTGGGTTGTCGCGGACAACGTGCGAAAGGGCGGCGCACTGAACGCGGTGCAGATCGCCGAACTGCTGATTAAGGATCACTTTTCCTGAAATGAAAGGCAAGCTGGCGCCACGAATCCTGGCTGTCTTGCTATTCGTCGCGCTGCTGCTTGCGCCTGCGGTTTTTCAGGAAGGACTCGCGTCCTTCTGGGCCGCCTGGGGCCTGCCCCTGCTTGCGGCTGCGGGCGTGCTTGCGGTTCTGATGGCCCTTGTTTTCGGACCGCTGGCCCTGGCAAGACGTCTCTCTCGGCGCCGTGATCCCGAAGTGGTGGAGGACGATTCTCCCGCAGATGCCAAGGTAGAGGAAGAATCGCAGAGCGCCGGGGAAGATCCCCCGATCAAGCCGGATACCGCGTTGACGGATGCATTAGGCGAATTGCAGCCGGAAAACTTCATGGACCTGGCGCGCGCGCTAGAGGAAATGGGAAGGGACGCCGATACCCTGGAGGTGCTTGCGCAGGTAATCGAGCGCAAGGAGCAAGGGTCAGCCGGCGAAGTCGCCGAGGCGCTTCGCCGCCTGCGCCTCAAGCTTGGACCGGACAACCCTTCACAAGCATGACTGTCGAACGACTCGCCGTCGGCCTGGAGTACGACGGCAGCGCCTATCACGGCTGGCAGTTGCAACGCCGCAGACCGAGCATACAGGCAGCCGTCAACCAGGCGCTCGGCCGGATTGCCGATCATGAGGTGCAATGCATGGGAGCCGGCCGCACGGATGCCGGGGTGCACGCCTTTGAGCAAGTGGCGCATTTCGACACCAGCGCTGAGCGCAGCACAAGCGACTGGCTGCTGGGCGCCAACACCTATCTGCCCGATGACGTGAACCTGCTCTGGGCAAGCAAGGTTCAAGGCAGCTTTCATGCCCGGCATTCCGCGACATCCCGCACCTACGCCTACCTGATTCTCAATCGCTCCGTGCGGTCGGCATTGCAGCGCAATCGTGCCTGGCAGATTCGGGACAACCTGGATACCGGCAACATGCACAAGGCGGCTCAGGCATTGGCGGGCGAGCAGGACTTCAGCACCTTCCGCGCGGCCGACTGTCCGGCCAAATCACCCGTACGAAGGATGCTCAGTATTCAGGTACGCCGGGACGGGGATCGCGTATGGATAGTCTGCCGGGCCAACAGCTTCCTGCAACGGATGGTGAGGAACATTGCCGGTTCCCTCGCTCTGGTGGGCCGGGGCCGTCAATCACCTGGCTGGATTGCAGAAATACTTGAGGCCTGCAATCGCGAAGCGGCCGGTCCGGCCGCGCCGCCCCAGGGCCTCTACCTTCATCACATTGAGTATCCGCCGGAACTGCTTCCAAACCAAAGCGCGTCACTTCCCGAATCATTTATTCAAAGACCTGAGAACATTTAGGCTAAAATCAAAGTCTTATGGCGATTTCCTGGTTGCGGAGATTAATGCCGTCGCGCATCACCACGCGGCGACCCAAGAAAAGCGTGCCCGAGGGCGTGTGGGTCAAGTGTGACGCTTGCGGAACGCAACTGTATCGGACCGAAGTGGAACGCATCCAGCATGTGTGCCCGAAGTGCGAACATCACATGCGCCTCTCGGCCCGCCGCAGGCTGGAGTTGTTCCTGGACAAGGACTCCGCAAAGGAACTCGCACCCAGGCTGCAGTCCAAGGACCCGTTGAAGTTCATGGACACCAAGCGATACACCGATCGAATCGCCCAGGCCATCGACAGCAGCGGAGAGCTGGAGGCGCTGGTCACCATGACCGGGAAGCTGCACGGGGAAGCGATTGTGGCCAGCGCGTTCGAGTTTGCTTTCATGGGTGGCTCCATGGGCTCCGTGGTGGGGGAAAAGTTCGTGCGCGCCGCCGACTATTGCCGGGAGCACGGTATGCCCCTGGTCAATTTTTCCGCTTCCGGCGGGGCGCGCATGCAGGAGGCCCTGTTCTCCCTGATGCAGATGGCCAAAGCCACCGCGGCGCTGCACGCCCTTGCCAAGGCAGGCCTCCCCTACATCTCGGTGCTCACCAATCCCACAATGGGGGGAGTGTCGGCGAGCCTGGCGATGCAGGGCGACATCGTGATTGCGGAACCGAACGCGCTGATCGGTTTCGCCGGTCCCCGAGTGATCAAGCAGACGGTCCGAGAGGATCTGCCCGAGGGATTTCAGCGGTCGGAATTCCTGCTGGAGCATGGCGCGCTGGACATGATCCTGGACCGGCGAGTGATGCGCCTGGAGATTGCGAAACTGCTCGCAAAACTGCAACGGAAGCCGGCCCCCGCTTAATCGGGGAAAGGGCGTCCCTGGGAACGAGGGCGTCCCGCCCTCGACACTGGGAAGGAGAGCATCCCGCCCTGGGAACGAGGGCGTCCCGCCCTCGGCGAGGACGGGACGCCCTCGCTCCCGGGAACGTCCCCACCCTCCTCCACAGGCAAAGCGGCCTAGCCAGCCAAATCCGCGGCCCTCAGCAACAGTACGCCTTCGCCGCCCCGCTCAAGATTCGGCCAGAAAAAGGGAAGCTCGGGGTGTGCCGCCACGAGGTCCAGTGCAACTTCGCCCACCTCAAGCGCCAATAGCCCATCCTCGCTCAAGTATTGGGGCGCGGCGCGCAGGATGCGCTCGGCCATAAGCAGCCCGTCGGCTCCCGCCTCCAGCGCGAGGCCGGGTTCATGCCGGTACTCCGGCGGCAGCAAGTGGTAGACACCGCTGGGCACGTATGGCGGATTGGCGATCACCAGATCAAACTTTCCCTCGGCATCGGCAAACAAATCTCCATGGCGCAGCGAAACCCGGTGCCCCAGGCCGAGTCCACGCAGATTGTGCACGGCCACGGACAAGGCCGCCTGGGAAATATCGGTCGCCACCACTCTGCTTCCCGGAAAGTACAAGGCGCAAGCCGCCGAAATGCAGCCCGAGCCAGTGCAAAGTTCAAGTACGCGCCGGACATTCTCCGGGCGCCGCCAGGGCCAAAAGCCGTTTTGTATCAGTTCAGCGAACGGCGAGCGAGGAATACAGACGCGTTTGTCCACGCCAAACCGCAGTCCTGCAAACCAGGCCTCCCGGGTCAGGTAAGCGAGTGGAATCCGCCGAGATACCCTCAAGGACGCCAGACGGCGAGACCGAGCCTGGACCGAAAGGGACAAGCGCTTGCGCAAAATGGAGTCACGCTGCCAGTTTCCCGAGTGACTGACATGACTCACCAGCGCGAGTGCTTCGTCCCGGGCGCTGGAGAAGCCATGACCGAAGTGGATGCGCCCGCCGTCAAGGTACGCCGCCACCTCATCAACGAGATCAAGGAATCGCATCAGACGCCGGGTTCCCCACCGGCTACAATCGAACGTCCTGCAATTGACCCCATGCCGTGTTCGCCAGACTTCTTGTCCGTCTGCACTTTCTTCTGCCGCTGCTGACACTCAGCCGCCTGGCGGCGCGCGTGGCGCGGTTTCGCGGACCCGGCGGCTTTTTGATTCGCGCATTTGCCTGGGTGTTTTCGATCAACACGGCGGAAGCAGCGAAGTCCGTGCCCCGCGACTACGCCAGCCTCGGCGAGTTTTTCTCGCGTGAACTCAAGTCGGGAGCACGCAATTCGGAAGGCGGCGACGAAGTCGTGACCTGTCCGGCCGACGGTTTGCTGACGCAACTGGGCCGCGTAAGCGAGATTTCCCGATCGCGAGCGAAGGGTATCCGTTACTCCCTGGAGCAAATGCTGGGAGGCGCACGCTACGCGGAACCCTATAAGGGCGGTCATGCTGCTATCGTCTATTTGCGTCCGTCCGACTACCACCGCGTGCACATGCCCGCTGAGGGCCAGTTGCGCGAGATCGTATACCTTCCCGGGAGGCGGCTGTCGGTCAATCCGGCCCTTATAGATGCTGCGCCCTCGGTACTCACGACCAATGAACGCGTTGCGCTGCACTTTGAAACGGCCGGCGGAAAATTCTGCCTGGTTATGGTGGGAGCGCTGAATGTCGGCTCCATCAGCACGGCGTTCAACATCACGACCGATGCGAATATTCCGCCGGTTTCCACTCGCTGGCGATTCCCCGGTCCGCTTGGTCCGAAATGCGAACGGGGCGACTATGTCGCGCATTTCAATTTCGGCTCCACCGTGGTCCTGGTCGCAACAGAGAATTTGCTGGGCTGGTTGCCCGAGCGCCGGGAAGGCGAAGAAATTCAGTGTGGGCAGGCGCTAGGCGAACGGTTAGACGCCCCTGCCTGACCAAGGCGCTAGGCGCGCCCCATGTATTCGCCGGTGCGCGTATCGACCTTGATCACCGCCCCTTCCTCCACGAATAGCGGCACCCGCACCACCGCGCCGGTTTCCAGCGTCGCGGGCTTTACGCCGCCGGTGGCTGTATCGCCCTTCATGCCGGGATCGGACTGAGTTACCTTCAATTCGACGAAATTCGGCGGCGCAACCGTAAGCGGCGCCCCGTTAAACAACGTCACACGGCAACAAGCCTGCTCTACCAGCCAGCGTTCGCAGCCCCCCATGGCGGCCTCGTTTGCCTCGTATTGCTCGAAGTTCTCGGTGTCCATGAACACCCACTGGTCTCCCGAGCTGTAGAGGTAGTCCATTTCGCGGTCGACGACATCGGCCGCCGGGATCGATTCTCCGGACCGGAAGTTGCGCTCGATCACGCGCCCACTGCGCAGGTAGCGCAACTTGACGCGGACAAAAGCCTGGCCCTTGCCGGGCTTGACGAACTCGGTCCCCAGGATGGCGCAGGGCTCGTCACCCAGCATCACCTTGAGACCCGACTTGAACTCGTTGGTCGAATAAGAAGCCATCTATTCGTTCAACTCCGATAACGAGGACGTCCCCGCCCTCAACCCTGGAAGCAAAGACGTCCCCGCCCTCAACCGTGGGAACGAGGGCGTCCCCGCCCTCAACCCTGGGAGCGAGGGCGTCCCCGCCCTCAAGAAAACAGCTCCGCCATGAAGTTCAACACCGACTGCCATGACCTGCGGTCCGCCGACTCGCTGTAGCCGATTCCGTCCGCTATTGCCGGAGCGTCATGTGTGAACCCATGCAGCGCATGTCCGTAGGCGTGAATCTGCCAGTCCGCACCCGCCTGCGTCATTTCCGTAGCCAGCCCAAGGACCGTGTCGGGCGGCGCCATCGGGTCGGCCCAGCCATGCAAGACCAGGACCTTCGCACTGATGCTGTTGCCTTCGGTATTGCCGGGCGTATTAAACAATCCGTGCAGGCTCACCACCCCTTTGACCGGCGCGGCGGCCCTCGCCATGTCCAATACGCAAAGGCCGCCGAAACAGTAGCCGATCGCGGCCATGTTCTCGCCGTCCACTTCCGCTTGCGCCGCGGCGCAGTCCAGGCCCGCTTGCAACCGCGCCTGAAGCAGCGCCCGGTCCTCCAACAAGGGTTGCATCAGGCCCATGTTCTCCTCGACGCTCTGGCCCAGCACACCCTTGCCGTATACATCCAGCGCAATCCCGACGTAGCCTTCGCCGGCCAGCTTCTCCGCGGCCTCGCACTCGTGCTCCCCGCGGCCACTCCAGGCGTGCGCAACGGCCACCGCCGGCGCCGGACCTTTCGCGTCGTCCCAGTACATTCGCGCTTCGAGGATCTCGTCCCCGTGGCTATATTCCACGTCGCGCATACGTATCGTCATGGCCCTTCTCCCGGCAACAATTGATTCGGCGGCGAAATTTTATCCCTACCCGCCGTTAACGCGAATCCCCCGACGGCGACGAACCCAAACGCGATCTCGAAACTCCTTAATGCTAGTATGGGAAAATGCTCTAGCCCCGGAGAACGTTAAAATGAAGAAGTGCTTACTTGTGCTCACCGCCTTGGCCGTAACAGGCTGCGCACATGCGCAATTCAGGGCGGATTATCTCGCGGAATATGCCGGCTACGATTGCAGTGCTTTGGAGTCGCAAATGAGTATTTCCCAAGGCATGACAAGCCCCACGGGCCTGGAAAAGCACTGGTATCGCGATGCTCAAAGCGCCCTTTCCAAGTCATACAAGGTAGTAGTAGCGAACAAGGTATTCTGGTCAAATGCACACGATGTCCGAGTGGGAGCGCCTCCGTCCCCTGATCAGAAACAACGAATGAGCAATCACGCAAGACAACAGGCCATCTTGCAACTACAGACACGTAAGGGCTGCCGCAACAAGGAGGCCGTTACCAATACTTGACACTGCATTGTGAAGAAGTAGCCAAGTGAAGAAGTATCTGATCGTTCTCGCCGCCCTGAGTAGCTAGTTCCCGCCCCTGAAAGCCAGCAGTTCCCGGTTTCCGGGAACTCGAAGAGGGAGTGTCATTGTCCGAAGGAGCGCGTGATGGCAAGGCGCACGATACGCAGCCGGTTCTCAACTGAGTAGAGGCAAGGGCGGCGCTCGCCTCCCGGGCCGCACCGGCCGTCGCCGGAGTGGTTGACTCGATGTGATTCACTGCCGAAGTCAAGGTGCATTCCTTCAAGGCGGAGCTTCCATTGGTCCGGGAACGGCAGCTCGACTCCGGCTGTAAGGGTCCATCCCAACTCCATCGAACGGTCACGAAAGGAATCATCGGGATCGGGCTGTGTAGGTCTGCCTGGGCCGAAATCGACATCGATTGCCTGATTGTCGATTCGCGCAACGGCCGGGCCTGCGCTCAGGAAGAATGTTGCGCCTCCAAGGCCGCCTTCGACGCCTGCTCTCGCGGTAACAATCCAGAGGAACTTTGACTCGGCCGTCTCATCAAGACCAGCCGGATCGAGCTGATTGGTCCTGCCGCGCATGTCTCCGTAGGTACCGTCAAGCTCGAAGCGCAAAGGAAGTTCGGCGATTCTGATCCTCTTTCCTGCCAGGGCTCCCACCAGGAATCCTCTTGTTCCGTACTCCACCGCCCAGCCCGGATTCCCCCAGTTGGCAAAACCTTCGACGTCCACAATTCTGCTGTCCGGCCATCCGGCGCCGACGAACACACCAAGGTGCTTCGCCGGCTCCTCCCGCGGGTTCCCTTCGGCCGCCGCAGTGCTGAACGGACCAACAGCCCCAGCCAGAAGAAAAAGAACCGGCACAATGCTGCCCATGAAGCGGAATCCGTTACTCAAGGAATACTCCTTTTCGATATCCAGGCCTTTTCTCCGGTGCGCCCTACGATCAGGAAGCGACGGCCATGGCCGTGATCAGCGTGCTATCGTACCGTTCGCCTTTGGCAATGTCACCGCCTGGCGCCCAAATCCAGCAGAAGCGTTGCAATGGCCTTGCAGATTCCTGTCAGCCAGAGAGCAAACTGGGGTTTAAGAGGGGGGCGGACGTTGCCAAAGTTGAATCTGGCCGGCCTTGGCTTGGGGCTCTTGCCTTTGTTCTCACTGGCACAGGCTGCCGACACGATACCCGTTGCCTCGCAGGCTGAGGAAAAGGAGTCGGCACATCAATGGCTGCAGGCAACCGGCCAGATAGACGTCGAAGCTGTCTTCATGCGCCCGGAGACGGGCGAAAGTTCCGAAGGGGTAGGTGTCGCGGAGGCGATACTTGGGGTAACGGCTGCATTTGACTCGGGGCTTTCGGCCGAATTGGGCCTCTTGCACGAGAAAACCGACATTGGAGCGCCGGAAGATGTAGCAGGCGCGAAAGCCACCATCCTTGATGTTGGCATGCTTTCGTTTCAGCCGAATGATGGCCCGTGGTTCTTCGCAGCGGGACGAAATTTCCTGCCTTTCGGCGTGTTCGATACCGTGATGATCACCGATCCGCTTACCCTGGAACTCGGAGAAACCAACGAATTCGGTTGGCACGTCGGCTACGCTTCATACGGCTTCAGCGGAAGTGTCTTTGGATTCAATGGAGACGACGACCATGCGGGAGGCCTGGCCGGGTACGGGGCTGCCATGGCTTATGCAAACGAGGGGAGTTCAACAGCGCTCGATCTCAACCTCGCCTATACCAGCGACATCGGCTACTCGGACAACCTGCTGGGTCTGTTTCCCGCTGCGCAGGTTGAAGAGGAACGGACATCAGGATTGGCTGCCCATGCCAGATTGAGCCATGGCGGCGGCGCGCTGACCCTGGCATACATCGGTTCTCTTGAGCGCTTTGCACCCGGGAAAGTCGAATTCGGCGGCCGCGGCGCCCGGCCCTCAAGCTGGATGATCGAGGCGGCGTACGAATTCCCGCTGTCGGGCAAGGATGCGACAGTTGCATTGGGCTACCAGGGGACTGGGGAGTCGCTGGCGTTGGAGCTGCCGGAACAACGCTGGCTTGCTGTGTTCGATCTACAGCTGACTGACCCGATCCTGCTTGCTATCGAATGGGCGCGCGACAAGGACTATTCGATGGCTGACGGCGGCAGCGGCGAGGAGTTCACTACGGTTACTTTGCAGTTCTCGCTGTTTTTCTGAGGGGGTACAACGAAAGGTCGTGTTCGAGGGCGGGGACGCCCTCGGTCCCAGCAAGCACTCGGTCCCAGCAAATCCTCGGTCCCAATCTTCCACCGCCAGGTCGAGCAAGGAGTTGCGCATGTTTATGCCGACGCAATTGATGAATACGTCAAGTCGTCCATTGAAGAAAGATTTCGCTTCCGCCGGCAATTACGACATTGCGATCGAGCATCGGCGTTTCTCTCTACCCGCCAGGCAACAATCCTCAGGCGCCCGGGTATTCGGCAACCCCCGCCAGGGAGCGCTCGACTCCCACGTTGGCGGTGGCGGTAATCGCGCCGGTTTCGAGGTTCGCACGCGCGCATTCGCCGGTAAAGAAATTACCCGCCAGAACCGTCTGCCCGTCGGTTGACAAACACATCGTCGCCCAACCGAATCCGGGGAGTGGTACTTGCCTTAGCTGCTCGCCCTGCTCGCTTAATACGTCGATTGCGTTTCCACACATATGCAGCAAGGCGCCGTCGCTGCTGTATCCGACCGCGAAACACATGGCGCGGCGGTCTTCCTCGGGCAAATTCAGTACGTCCTCTCCCTGCCGCGAAGCCTCAAGGTCGAATCGCATGATGCGCTTACCGGTCTCCGACGCGTAGACAAGGGTCTTGCCGTCGGGGGTCAGCGTTGAATGCGTTACGCCAAGGAAGCCGCCCATGCCGCCGTGCGTATCGGTGGCATGCTCGGCGACCAACTCGCCGTCGGAGGTGTACTCGAATACGTGGCCGTCGCCGAGCCGTTCACTGCCCGGCATTCGGATGAGAGTCGTCTGCAGCGGCACGCGAATCTCGGATCCCACCATGTGCTCAGCCAAGTAGATCTGCCCTCCCGGTCCGAAATTCACGTTCGAGAATGAACGCTTTGCAAAGTCCTTGTGCGCGAGCCGCTGACCGTCGGAACCTACGCGGATCACCAGGTGGGCGTTGCTGTCGAACGCCCAGAGCACGCCATCGGGATCGACTTTCAGCCCGCCCACCAGGTGGGTACTGTCATCGATCCAAAGCACGCCCTTCTCGTTCAGACCGGCGTCGTACTGGATGATTCGCCCGCGACCGGCATGGTCGTCGTCGGGATCATTGAGCAGCGTGGCGCCGACGAACACGTCGCCGGGGCTGAAGGGCTGCAGCGTGGATTCAGAGTTCATTACGCGTCTCCTGTAAGAAATGGCGTGATCGCCGACCCCCAGTGGGCCGGGTTATCGGGCAATAGCATTGCATCAACGTGTGAGTACTCGCCTCCAAGGCGCTCGCTCAACGGGCGCGCCACATCCCATTCCGCTGTGGCCAGCAGTACCGGGATGCCTGCATCCGCCAGGCGCTGTCCGGCACGATACTTGAAGTGTGCGTGGTATGCCTTGCGCCACATGACGGGAGCTCGGAGCACTTCAACCACGCGGCGATGCACCATGTCCGGATCCAGGTAAGGCTCGCCTTTCAGCATTGTGGAGGCCTTGCGCGAATACCAGGGGAAGTAGATTCCCTGGTCACGCATCATGTGCCACGCCTCCAGCAGGTGCCCACCGTGCCACTCGGGGGTGATTTCCGGTGTGTAATTCGCCAACAGATCTTCCTGTTCCTCCGGGGTGTGATCAATCAGACCCGTTATGACCAGCCGCCTTACCCGGCCCGGGTTTGCGATGGCCATGTCCAGAAGCACCGAACCACCGCCCCAGACACCGTAGCCATTCACCTGTTCGAGACCCAGCACGTCCAGCACTCCGGCCAGGGCCTCGCGATAGTCCGCTACGCTCACGTCACCCTCGCCGATGGTGTTGTCCGAATCGCCATGCCCGGGCAGTTCGACAGCGAGTACCGGGTGCGAACCGATCATTGACTCGGCAAGTCCCTGCACGGTGCGCCCGGACCCTGCGGCGTCGTGCTGCACCACTACCGTGGCGCCGTCGGCGTCGGTATTGCGATACACGCGAACCTGTCCGCCGGGAATCGAGACCATTTCGCTCCACAAGCGGCCCTGAATTGCCTGGGCCGGCGGTGAGGCCGGCGGAACCGGCGCCAGATTGGCGGTGAGCAGGTTGAAGCAATTATCCAGCGCAGACTCGCGGGTCGGGCTTGAATAAACCGCGACGCCATCCGGCGGCGGAGGCATACGCTCCAGATGAGGCGCGAGGACATCGCCTTCCCAGGCGGTAATCAGTGCCGGCGCCTCAAGCTGTGACACAGCCTCGGCCCCGTCGTGTGAAAACGCGCAGCCATAGGCTTTGCGATAGTTGTCGCCGGCGCGCAGGAACTCCAGCACCTCGCCTTGAAAGTGCTCGGGCGAGGGCAGGTCGTAGGACATGCGCGACACGGCCCGCAGGTCATACCAGGGAAAGAACATCAGCTGCTGGCGTAAGCGGCTCCACAACCAGGTAAGGTGAGAGCCATCCCAGATGGGAACGAAGGCCGGCAAATAGTTGGCCAGAAGTTCGGCCTGTTCCGCATCGTTGAAAGCGCCGTAACCGTTAACGGCCACCGCGGTCACCAGGCCTGGATGCCGTGCCGCCGTCTCCACCGACATCGCCGCGCCGGTATGAAAGCCGTAGAGGCCGGTCTTGCCAATGCCCAGCGCGCGAATGAACTCCGCCACGCAGTCGGCGAAATCCGCCATCGTCAGGTCGTCTCCCTCGGCGGGATCCGATCCGCCGTACCCCGGCGTATCCGGCGCGATCACGGTGAAGTGCTTGCCCCACTCCTTCATCAGCGGCACATACTCCAGCGACGATTGAGGGGATTGGTGCAGCAGCACCAGCGAAGGGCCGTCGCCCGCGCGGCGATAGTGCACCTGGCGGTTTCCGTACTTGCCGCGGATGCTGACGAAGTGCCGGGTGATCGTTACGTTGCCGTCACTCATGTTTCGACCTCCTTATGCGGCTGCGCTCGCGAGCCGCCAAACCATAGCAGTAACCCCATCAGGCATGGGATCAGAATGAGTACTGAACCGAACAACGGCGCGTTGGCGCCCTGTGACTGAAACAACATTCCGCCTATGGGCGGCGATATGGACCGGCCCAGCCAATTCGACGATTGGAACAGGCCCAACACGGTGCCTCGTTCGGTCGCCGACGCGTACTTGGAAACCAGGCTGCTGATGTTGGGCACCAGCAAGGCGCTGCCGCTGGCAAGCAGGCCTAGCCCCAACACCAGCCAGGGCTGGCCGGTAAAGTCAGCCAGCACGCCGGTACCAACTTTTAGAATCTCGGGGCCCGGATCGGCGCCGAGATAGGCGATCATGATCAGGCCCACGGCATAAAGCACGATTCCCGCCGCGATCACAGGAACTTCCCCGAATCGAATCGACAGTCTGCCGGCAATCAATCCCTGCACGATTGCGACAAGCAGACCGAGGAAGAGGAATTGGGCGCCCACGTGTCGTGGTCCCCAATCCAGTGTGTCACCGACCCATAGCGGCATCATCACCTCAAACATTCCGGCCGCGGTCATCCACAAAAGCCCCAGAATCAGCAGGCGTTTCACAACCGGCCGGGCACTTACCGCACCCCATTGCTGCAATTCGTCGCCGAAAGGTTGCGAGGCCATGCGCTTCTCCGGCGGCAGGCTCTCTCGCATGAAAATCAGGATCATGACCAGGAGCAAGCCCGCCAGCACCGCACCCAGGAGGCCGGGCTGCATAAGGCTGGCCGTATCGGCGGTTTCGCCCCCGAGCATTCCGCCAACAAACGGACCGAGAATGAATCCCAGGCTGATCCCCGCGCCCATGATTCCCATGCCCTTGGCGCGATTCTTGGGAGTGGTTGTGTCCGCCACCCACGCCTGGCTGACGGAAAACAAACCACCCGCGAGACCGCCGATGAAGCGCGACACGAACAGCGTAAATGCGTCGTAGGCGAACGCCAGGCCCAGGAAAGCGATCATTGTGCTGGCTGAGCAGATCGCCAGGACCAACTTGCGGCCATAGCGGTCGCTCAATCGTCCCCAGATCGGCGTCGCTATGAGCTGGCCGATCGCGTAGCTGGCGACGATCCATCCGGCCATGGCCTCGCCGCCGCCAAATTCCTCGGCCACGAACATGATAGACGGCAGCACAATGCTGAAACCCATCGCGCCCAGCAGCACAAGTGCAAAAATAATGAGCATAGACCGGGACCCGGCGAGAAACAGGGGGCATTATGCCTGCAAGCACCTACGGGACTCCCAGGACCGAGGAAGTCTCCACCACAAAGGGGGGCGTCCCCGCCGGGAAAGAGGGTGTCCCGTCCACTGCGAAGGCGAGACGCCTTCGCTCCCAGGGTGCCGCCGCCGGGAAAGAGGGCGTCCCGCCCACTGCGAAGGCGAGACGCCTTCGCTCCCAGGCCGCCGCCGCCGGGAAAGAGGGCGTTCCGCCCTCTGCGAAGGCGAGACGCCTTCTCTCCCAGGCCGCCGCCCTCAACTAACACCACCAAGCGAGTAAGATACCGGCGCCATGCCCGAACAACACGCCGAAGTACTGATAGCCGGCGCCGGCCCCGTGGGCTGCACCGCGGCCCTGGCGCTGGCGCGCGCCGGCATATCCGTGATCATGGTCGAAGGCTGCGAAACGCTGCCGCTGGAACTGCGGGCCTCGACCTTTCATCCGCCTACGCTGGACCTGCTGGAAGACCTGGACCTCACCCGGCGGCTGATCCCGCTGGGATTGGTTACGCGCGACTACCAGTATCGCGACCGCTCCACCGGGGAGGCCGCTGTATTCGATCTGGGGCTTCTGGCGGCTGAGACCGGCCACCCGTACCGGTTGCAGTGCGAGCAATACAAGCTCACCCAGGTGGTGTGCGAAATGCTTAAAGACATGCCCAATGCCCAAGTGCTGTTTGGCCGTGAGGTGATCGGCGCGCGGCAGGACGACGATGGCGCGCGAATGCTCTGCTTCACCGGAAAAGAGGAGGAACTCTACACGGGGCGTTACCTGATTGGCGCGGACGGCGCCAACAGTTGCGTTCGCAAGAGCATTACGGTGCGCTACGAGGGATTCACCTACCCGGAAAAATTCCTGGTACTAAGCACCCCCTTCGATTTCGCTGCACACATGGAGGGTTTGAGCAACGTCAACTATGTGGCCGATCCCCACGAGTGGTGCGTATTGCTGCGCACGGCAGACCTCTGGCGGGTGCTCTTGCCAACGATTCCCGGCGAGCCGGACGGGAAATTCCTGGCGCCCGAGTACGCCCAGGAGCGATTGAACGCCGTAGTACCGCGGGACGATCCCTACGAGGTTGTCCATCGCACACTGTACCGCGTCCACCAGCGTGTTGCCGAAACCTACCGGATCGGCAACATCCTGATTGCCGGAGATGCAGCCCACATCAACAACCCGCTTGGCGGCATGGGTATGAACGGGGGAATTCACGACTCCATCGTGCTGGCAGAGAAACTGATCGAGATTCTGCGAGAAGGCGGGAGCGAGGACCTGTTGGACACGTACGATCACCAGCGGCGCACGATTGCGAGCGAATTCATTCAAAAGCAAACGATAGAAAACAAGAAGCGCATGGAATCGCTGGACCCGGAGGCGCAACGCAAGCGTCAGGCGGAGTTCATGCGTACGGCCGAGGACCCCGAATTGGCCCGCGCATTCCTGCTCAAGACAAGCATGATCGAAGCCTGGCGCGACAGCGTCGCCCTCGGCCAAATCTGACGCCTGGGACGGAGGGCGTACTCGCCCCCGCTGCTACAAAAGTAGCGCACTTCGATCTTGAGGGCGGGACGCCCTCATTCCCAGGGAAGGTTATTTCCGGGCGAAGCGGGCGCGGCCGCCTGTTAGAGCGGCGTGCTGGTCGAAGTCCTTGAGAAAGCGCTTGGCGGCTGCGTCGTTGTTCATCCAGGCGTCAAGGAAGGCGGTGGTAGCGCCGGCCAGGATCGTCTGTCCCTCCGTGTCGTGGGCGCCGCCGCGATTGTCCGGCCCGCCCCGATCGTCGCGGCAGATGAGTCCGCCCAGGTAATGATCGCCTTGCTCGAGCACCACGGAATACTTGTGTCCCGGCGGGCTTAAATCGTAGGCCGACATGCGCCATTCCCAGGGTTGGATAACACCATCGCCTGCGTTGCGGGTATCCCGGGTGCCGCCCGTTACCAGCAACGGTCCCGGCATTTCGGTGAAGGCCCCTTCGGCCATCTGCGGCATCGGCCCCGGGCCGCTCATAACGATGGCCGCATCGAAGTCCAGTGCGTAGCTCACGCTCTCGGAACTGTATCGGTCTTGCAAGGGCTGACCCCAGATGATCTGCGCGATCATCCCGCCGAAGGAATGTCCCGCGATCACCTTGCGGTCGTAGTCGATACGGCCGGTCAGCCCCGGTATTTCCTGGCCGGGCGCAAACAGCGCGTCGAGCACGCGCGCTATGTCGGAAATTCGGACGTAGAGGAGGTTGACGGCATCCTGCGCGCTGAGCTTGACTTGCGCGGTTGGGCAGTCGGGATGTTCCGGCTGCACGACGGCATAGCCGTGCGAGGCCCAGTGGTCGGTCAACCCGGCGTAATGTTCGCGATAGCAAGCGAAGCCATGCGAGAACACCACTAAGGCAAACGGCCCCTCGCTGCCTGGAAATACAATGCGCGCCCGCAGGTTTCGCTGGCCCGGTTCGGCCGGCAACACGTGATTGTCGATCACGTGCACTTCATGCGGCCCCCTTTCCGTCTTGTAGGCTTCCGGCTGGGTTTCCGCGTGCGTAATTGCCGGCCTGCATGCCGCTGCGACAAGCGCCAGGGCCACTGCAACCCGGCCTGCCATTTTCCGGCTTAAGAAGGTGTCAGATCGCCTATCGGAATATTGCATGAACATGGGGGCCCGGCTGATGCGATAGTTTACGTAGTCGTGATTATTTTTGGGCGAAGCGGGCGCGTCCCCCGGTGACTGAGGTGTGTTGCTGGAACTCTTCGAGGAACCTGTTGGCCGCTGCATCCTTGTTCAGCCAGGCGTCCAGGAATACCGTGGTCACACCGGCGAGGATTTCAAGACCTCCCGTGTCGTGAGCGCCGCCGCGATTGTCGGGTCCGCCCCGGTCCTCCCGACAGATCAGGCCACCCAGATAATGATCGCCTTGTTCAAGAATCACCGAGTACTTGTGTCCCGGCGGACCCAAGTCGAAGGCGGACATTCGCCATTCCCAGGGATAGGTGACGGGGCCACCCACATTGCCCGTATCCAGTGTCCCACCGGTCACAAGCACCGGGCCGGGAATTTCGTCAAACGAGCCGTTCGCCATCTGCGGCATCTGCCCCACGCCGCTCATGACGATGGCCGCGTCAAAGCCCAGCGCGTAGCTGACCTGCTCGGAACTGTGCACGTCCTTCAGGGGCTGCCCCCAGGTTACCTGGGCAATCATCCCGCCGAAGGAATGCCCGGCGATCGCCTTGCGCTCGTAGTCGATTCGTCCAGTCAATCCCGGAATTACCTGGCCCGGCGAAAAAAGCGCGTCCAACACCCGCGCTACGTCGGAAATACGGATGTAGAGCAGGTTGCGAATATCTTCGGGGCTCAGCTTTGCTTGCGCAGTAGGGCAGTCGGGATGTTCGGGCAATACGACGGCATAACCATGCGAAGCCCAGTGATCGGTAAGTCCTGAATAGCTTTCCCGGTAGCAGTTGAAGCCATGCGAATACACCACCAGCGGGAAAGGGCCTTCTCCGTCGGGATAGGCGATACGGACCCGAAGGCTGCGTTGTCCAGATTCCGACGGCATTGTGTGGTTGTCGATCACATGCACACCGTGCGGTCCCCAATCGGTCTTGTAGGCCTTGGGGACCGCGGTCGCTACTTCCGACGGCGACGCAACAAGCATCCAGGCAAGCCCGAGAACAAGCGTTGCGGCCTGCGCGCACGCAGTTCGGGTACGCACTGATGCGCCAGGACGGGAAATCGGGTGTGACATGAGAGAGCCTCCCTTCGCTCGGCCGGTGTCGGCTGCCCGGCGCAGTAGGTTGCTATACTTGCGGGCAAATGATAAGCGGGGATTGGTGGGGTGGACTGACGGAGTAAAAAACGTGAAAAAGAAACTCGGTATAGCCCTATTCCTGTTCTCCACATTAGCGGTAGCCGCATGCGGCAGTAGCGGCGGGACCCAGACTCCGCCGCCACCCCCACCCGTCATGCCGCCGGAGCCGGAGCGTCCGGACCCGACAAGCTTTCCGGACGATGCGGGGCTGACCACAGCGCAAGAAACCGAGCGCACGACGATTGCCGATTCTCGGGAGTTCCGAGGCCAATGGAGTCTTCCGGAAATCAAGGCTGACTATGCCTATGCGCGGGGCTTTACCGGCGCCGGCGTGACGGTCGGAATAATCGACACGGGCGTGGATCCGAATCACGATGCGTTCGAAAACAAACTGCACTCGCGGTCCGCCATCGCGTCACAGTCCTGCCCAGGCGGTACCTGCTCCTTTACTTCCATTCGCGACACGGCTTCGCATGGAACCGCGGTGGGTGGCCTGATTGCGGGCGCCAAGCTGGGCAATCAGATGCATGGAGTGGCATACGACGCGGAACTCCTGGCAATCGGCATACAGCTCGGCAGCGGAACCCCCATCTACCGTCCCGTGAACTTGAGCAATGGCGCATCGTTCAGAAGCCTGGATGAGCAAGGCCAGGGAATCTATCGCCGCATCAGCGGCATAACCCGCATCATCAATCACAGTTTTGGTTACGAGGGCGTGGTCACGGACTACACGGCGGGCGAATACCGCGGCGCTTTCGGCCGCACGATCGATAGCCTGCTGCAGGCGGGAACGACGGATTCCGAAAAGATGATTCTGGTATGGGCAGCCGGCAATTCCTTCGGCAAGCGCGATGCGCAGGGCAATCTGGCCGACGCTTCATCCCCCAATATCACTGCCGGCACGCCCCACCTGTTCCCGGCGCTGAAGGGGCATTTCGTGACCGTCGTGGCTACGCAGTCCGACGGAACCATTGCTTCGTACTCCAACCACTGCGGCGTTGCGGCGAATTTCTGCATCGCGGCGCCCGGGCACGGCGTACTCGCCCCCACGGCCAGAAGTGATAACGATTACTTCCGTATTGCCGGAACCTCGGCCGCCGCTCCGCATGTGGCGGGGGCGCTGGCGCTGATGGAAGAAGCGTTCCGTGGACAGCTCGGTTCTACCGAGCTGGTCACCCGGCTTTTCGCCGCTGCCGACAAGACTGGTATCTACGCAAACCGCAACATCTACGGTGAAGGTCTGCTTGATGTAGAAAAGGCCACCCGGCCCATCGGCGCCGCGAGCGTTTCACTGTCTCAAATGCTGGACGGGCCGTCTGTGACCTTGGCACGCAGTACTGTCGCGGCCGGTCCTGCCTGGGGCGACGCATTGCAAGATGCGTTTGCCGGACTGGAATTGGCAGTGTTCGACAGCCTGAATGCCCCATTCTTTATTCCAATGGAGAGCTTCAGTGCGCACTGGCCACTGGATGATGGGTTTCGGGCCGACCGGCAGTTTGCCCGTTTTCTTGAGCGCGCCGCGGAACCTGTGCCGGAAACGGCCGCAGTATTCGGCGAGTGGACTATTTCATCGGCCATTGGCCTTACCGGCGCGCTCTACGACCGAGTCGGACGGGGGAATGCCTTGCCCCGCATATCCGGTTTGGAAAATGCCTGGATCGCACTCGGAAGGCCTGGTGTCGGAGTTGCGCGCGACCTGTTTACGGTAGGCGATCGCGCGAGGATTCGCAGCGGTTTCTTCGTCCAGAACTCGGGAACTACGCTTGGCGAGCGCCTGACCGAGCCGGGACGCGCGCAAGGCGCCTTCCTGAACCTGGATATCGGCAGCAGCGGCCGGCGATTCTCCGTGGACATCGGCTTGCTCAGGGAATCGGAGCGGCTGCTGGGAGCAGGCGCCGCGGGCGCGTACGGGCGACTCGCCGGCAGCACCTGGTTCACGCGCTTGCTGGCGGAGCGAGAGCTCGCAGCCGGACTCAAGCTGGTGGCCGTGGCGCAAGGAGGATACACCTCGGGCGAGGCGACCCGGGGCCTTTTCCGCGGCATGCAGGGCGTGCTAAGCAGCGCGTTCAGTGCTGGATTTCACTTCAAGGGATCCGTTTTCGGCAATCAGGAGCGTATGTGGCTGATGGTTTCACAACCGCTCAGGAACGAGTCTGGCGGGCTGGTACTGGACTACCCGATCGGCAGAACACGGGCGGGCGGCGTCGTTAGAGAAAACGCACTGCTCGGTGCGGAACCAAGCGGGCGGCAGATTGACTTGACCTTTGGGTACGAGACGGCCCTGTCGTCGAGCGTCACCGGCGTAGAGGGCTGGCGAATCCGGCTTGAAGCGTGGCGCTCCTTCGAGCCCGGCCACCGCGCTCTGGCTCGTCCGGAGAACACGCTATTCGTGGCGATCTCCCGAGGCCTTGGGGGCAGCTAACCCTGCGCGCGGTGTTGCGCCAATCCTTCGCGCGTTGTTGCCCCCTTCCTTCTGGAGCCACATTCGCGACGCTCCTGCCAGGAAGGGGGCAACAACGCGCTTTGGTTTGCGCACTTCTGTTCGGTTTAGCGCTTGGTGCTCCCCCTTGGGGCGGAAGCGTCGCGAATGTGGCTGAGGCCCCAAGGGGGAGCACCAAGCGCTCGCGCGCAAGAAGGCGAAGAGTTCGAAGGCGGGACGCCCTCGTTCCCAGGGGGACGCCCTCGTTCCCAGGGAGGGCTTACTGGCCGGCTGAAGCAGCGTCGGGCTGAACTGCGCGTACCCAGACCCGGCCGTCGTCGCCGAGCTTCGACACTTCCAGTCCCACTCCGATCACGTTGGCATAGGCCTGCAGGCGTTGCCGCACCCAGATGTCGTGAACTTCCGCCTCGGTGAGGTCGTGCTGGCCAAGCCGCCGAGTCTGCGTAAGTACGCGTGACCAGGGTGACTGCCAGGCACGATAACCGGGCTTGCTTTCCGTCTCGAAGATCAACTGATAGTGGCAGGAGGTGCGGTCAACCATGCCCACCATTACCATTTCCAGGTCGCCGGTACGCTCGTAGTGCTTGCGGATGCGCTTCAACAAGGGCTCCAGCGTTTCAACTTCGTGGGCAATGAGATTATCAATCATGCCCTGGTCCTTGGCGAACTGCATTTGCGAGAGCAAAGCCTTGACCAGAGCGTCATTGAGTTCATGCACGTACGACTCGTCCTCGTGCATGGTCTTGAGCACAACGCCGAGGGCCAGGCCCAATTCATGCTCGCGGCCCTCCAGCCCGCTGCTGGCGCCGGCGAACTGTTTATCGCCGCTCGGCTCCGCCACGGCCGGCGATGACGCCACCAGGGCTGCGCAGGCAATAATTGCAAGTGTTGTGTGTTTCATAAGAAACCTCCTACCAGGGAATGACCTTCCCGTCTACGTTAATCGGTACGCCGGGATCCTCCAGCGTTGCGTTGGCGATAATGTCCGCCATGCCGGCGACGCTCTCGTCCGGCGTAAGTGATGGGCCCCGGTAACCGGATTCGAATAAAAGGCGCGTGTCCACCATCCCGGGCGCAACCAGCAGGACCGCGACACCACGCGGCTTGAGATCCGCCCGCAAGGCGCGCCAGCCCATATTCAGCGCCGCCTTGCTGATCCGATAGAAATAAAAGCCGTGCATGCGGCCCATCAGGGTGATCGAGCCCAACCCGCTGGTCAGCGCCACGATCTTGCCGCCGGCTGCCGCGACGTTGTCCGAAAGGGCTTCTGAAACGCGCAGCGGGCCATAAACATTGACCGCCATGGTCTGCTCAAAACTGTCGTAATCCAGGCCGCCGAGGCTTTGCTCGGGCAGTGTTCCGAGAATTGCCGCGTTATTGATCAGCAGGTCGATGGGTTGACCCGCGTGGCTCTCGACCAGCGCGGCAATCTGCTCTTCGCTCGTTACGTCAAGCTGCTCAATGCTCAGGTTGCGACGGTCCGTGGCCAGTTCCTGCAGGTCCTCGGCCTCTTCGGGACGACGGCAGGTAGCAATGACGTTCCAACCCTGTTGTGCATACCACGTCGCAAACGCCAAACCGATTCCGCGATTCGAACCCGTGATCAGGACCGTCGGGGGGCCACTGTCCGCGGCTGCCGCCTCTTGTTGGGCGGCAGTTGTGCCCGGCGCGCTCAACAGCAGCGCCAGGACCATGATCGACAACGGCGCACCGGACCGTGTCGGCGCCGTCAGTCTGCGAAATCGTTTCATGCACTTTCCTCCCGAGACGCATTGTAAGCCAGCACGCCGGGACCTGATTTCGGTGGTTTGAGGCTAAACTTGCCAGTTCTGCCCACCCGGGGGTCCCGGCTGGCCGCAATCAACGGGAGTTCTCAAAGGAGTCTTCATAGTGCCCCAGACCAAGAGCACAAGCGCGATCACGGCGCAACCCAGCTACATTCCAACAAGTGAGGAACTGGTGCGCGAGGCGCGCAAGCTGGTGCCGGTACTGCGTGAGCGCGCGCAAGCGACCGACGAGCTGCGGACGCTGCCGGATGAGACCGTAGCTGATTTAAAGGCGGCGGGAATCCACAAGATTTTTGCGCCCAAGCGCTACGGCGGGTTCGAAATGGACTGGGGCGCCCATGTGGACGTTTCCCGGGAACTCGGCCGCGGCTGCTCCTCGACTTCATGGGTCGTGTCCGTGGTGATGTCACACACCTGGATGCTGGGCCGTTTCCCCCCTCGCGCCCAGGAGGAATTCTGGCCGGACAACCCGGACACGATAATCGCGACCGCTTTCGCCGGCAGCGGAAAGATGGAGCCGGTCGACGACGGCTACGTGCTTTCCGGTCAATGGCGTTTCGCCAGTGGCGTGGACCATGCAAACTGCGCGATCGTAGGTGGCCGCTACAACATGAAGGGCCGTTCCTCTGAAGGTTCGAACGTGAAATTTCGAATGGCGCACCTGCTTCCGGGCGAGTATGAGATTGTCGATACCTGGCATGCCGAAGGTCTGAAGGGCACCGGGAGCAAGGATATCCTGGTCAAGGACCTTTTCGTTCCGGAATACCGGACCGTCCTTTCCGAGGAGCTGGCCGGCGCCGAACCACCGGGGGCAAAGCTGCACGAGAGCTATATCTATCGCACGGAATTGCAACAGTATTTCTACACTCTGCTGTGCGGGCCCATGTTGGGAGCGACCCGCGGCGGACTGGAACACTACCTGGAGCAAACACGGGAACGCACCGGGCAGATGTTCGGCGAGAGCATTGTCGACCAGATTCCCGTGCAGGTTCGGGTCGCGGAATCTTTCGAGGAATTGCGGGTGGCCGATCTGATCACCGACAACCTGATGCAGTTCCTGCACGAGGCCGGCAGTTCGGGCAAGACGATACGGGGAATTGATCGCCTGCGCATCCGCCGCGAACCCGCCATGGCGGCCAAGCTCTGCCTGAGTGCCATAACCCGGCTGGCGAACATGATGGGCGTCACCGGGCAAACCGGCAACAACCCCGTTCAGCGCCACTACCGCGACATGCGCACGATCTCGACGCACGGCGGCCTCAACTGGGACAATGGGATGACGCCCACCGGCAAACTGCTGCTGGGTGTGCCGACCGGGGATTCGCTAACCGATCTGGACCTTGAGAAATCCTAATTCCGGCGTCCTCTTGAGACGATAGGGACAACGCCTTGAACAACAGACAGGATTGGCCGAGCCCGGTACTGGCGTGGTACGTCGTGGGCGTGCTGATGATCGCCTTCATCTTCTCGTTCCTCGACCGTCTGATCCTTGCCTTGCTGGTCCCGCCCATCATGCAGGACCTGAAAATTAGCAACACCGCCATCGGCCTGCTGGGCGGGTTGTACTTCGCATTGTTCTACGCCTTGATGGGCTTGCCCCTGGGACGGCTGGCCGACCGCAGCAGCCGCAGGTTGATCGTGAGCGCCGGAATCTTCCTCTGGAGCCTGATGACCGTGGCCTGCGGCCTGGCGCGGAATTTCTGGCAATTGGCGCTGGCGCGTGTCGGCGTAGGGGTAGGCGAAGCCACGCTTTCGCCTTGCGCTTATTCCCTCATAAGCGACTATTTTCCCAAGGATCGGCTGGGAACGGCCCTGGGCGTCTTTCAATCCGCTGCTTTTGTCGGCGCCGGAGTCGCCTTTATTTTGGGCGGCGCGGTAATTGAACTGGTCGAAGCCATCCCGTTCGAACTTCTTCCCGGTGGACTGCCTGACTTCTTTAATCAGTTCAAGTCCTGGCAATTGGCCTTCATGGTCGTGGGACTGCCGGGAGTGCTGGTGGCCATGCTGGCACTGACAATCCGCGAACCGGTGCGTCGGGGCCTGATGGCGGGTGCGGAACAGAAAGTCCCGTGGCAGACCGTATTTGCCTTTTTCTCGCAGAGATGGCGGATGTTCCTGGCCCACTTTTTCGGATTTGCCATTCTTGCCGCGCCGATCGCAAACCTGCTCTTGTGGGGGCCCACACACCTGATCCGTAACCTCGGGCTGAGTGCACCGGAAGCAGGCGCCAAACTTGGGCTGATTCTTCTTCTGTGCTCTCCCTTAGCGGTGTTCGCGGGAGGGTGGTTCACGGATTTCCTCAGGCGTCGGGGGCGAGTAGATGCTCCACTGGTGGTCGGCATTATCGCCGCGGGTGCGCTCACGCCCATCTGCCTGATTACCACGCAACTGGACAGCGCTTTCTGGACGCTGGTGCTTTTTTGCCCGTACGCTTTCTTCGGATGTTTCGCCGTAGCCTGTGGGCCTGCCGCCTTGCAGCTGGTAACACCGAATCAATTGCGGGCCACGGTGTCGGCCGTATGGATGCTGGCGCTGAACATCCTTTCCGCCATCGCGGGACCCACTGCGGTGGGTCTTACCATCGACTACGTATTCGGCAGCGACCAGGCAGTGGGGAGCTCTATTGCCCTGGTCAGCGCCATTGCGGCGCCTGTAGCAGGGCTATTCCTGTTCTACGGTCTCAAGCACTTCCGCGCGGCCGCGCGGCAGGCGTAGGGGTTTTCGCGGTCGGAGAAAGGGCCTCTCGGACCTCGTTCCCAGGTTTAGCTAGAGGGGATAGCTGTTCACATGGGCGCCGGCCTCGGTGCGGCCGCCTTCAAGGCGCAACCAGCAATCGGCCGCGGCCAATGCACCGGCCTGGGCCGGACGCTGCGGTTGCACGGGGCTAACCAGTGAGTCTTCACCAGCGCGCTTTGCCAACAAGAAGTGCGTAAAGCCTTTGCGCAAGTCCACGGAATCCGCCAGCCCGACCACCTGGCCCTGTTCGCTGTCCATACCCAGAATGCGACGAATGCCAGGCCACGCCACAAAACGCATGCCCGCAGCCGTCGCCAGCGGATTTCCCGCAAGCCCAAAGACCGGGGTTCCGTCGCTCAGCAACGCAAACAGCACTGGTTTGCCCGGGCGCATGGCCACACCGTGAAACACGATGCGCGCCTTGATTGATTCAAGAGCCGCCCGCAATACGTCACGGCGGCCGGTCGAAGCCGAACCGCTGGTGATCAACACCTGCGCGCCTGCTTCCCTGGCGTGGACCAGTTCCCGCGCGAGCCGTCCTGCATCGTCGGCAACATGGCGAGATACCGCAACCCGTAGGCCTCGTTCCGCACACCAGGCGCTCAGCCAGGCGGCATTGACGTTGGGGATTTCCCCGGGCGCCAGCGCCGCTCCGGGTGGACGAACTTCGTCCCCGGTCGTGAACAGGCCAAGAAGCGGTGGCCTGCGCACGGACAGATCGTTTACCCCGGCGGACGAAAGCAGTGCGATATGCCCCGAGTTCAAGCGCATACCTGTGTAGTCAAACTCGGCGCCGGCAGGATACTCCTCTCCCTCATGGCGCAGGTTTCGGCCGCTGTCGACGGGCTTCGTAATGCGGAGTCTCATTGAGTCCTGCCGCTCAACCAGCATAGCCTTTTCCTGGGCAATCACCGCATTCAGCGGAGGAGGCGTGAGCGCGCCGGTAGCCACTCGCAGAGCACACGCCGAACCTGGCTGGACCGCTCTTGTAACGGCGCCCGCGTTACGTTCGCCAATAATGCGGAGCTCCACCGGAGATGCCTTTGTGGCGCCCGCTGTGTCTTCGGCACAAACGGCGAAACCATCCATTGCGGCGTTGTTGAATGCAGGAGAGCCCAGGATGCCGACAACGGGCCTGGCGGGCGCCTTTCCCAAGGCGTCCGCCGGGGCAACAATTTCCTCCGCCCCCAGGACACATGAATCGGCAATGGCGCGAAGCGCCTCGGAATAGCTTATCAACGTCAATTTAGAGCAAGTACATGCTTTTGGGGCATTCAGTTATACTCCAAATCCGCTAGAGGGGAGTCTGCGGGGGGATGCGACGATATTGGAATTCAAGTCAGAATGGAGCATTGCCGAGTCGCGGCGAACCCTGACACCGGGCCCACTTCCCGCCGAATAAGAGCAATGCGCAGCTCCGGATGAAAGACCAACTGATTGATCTCTCGCTTGACCGCTACCGGTCAACCATATTGGTCATGATAGGCATTCTGATCTTCGGAATCGTTGCCCGTGTGGCGATTCCGGTGGAGAGCGAACCGCGGATCGAAGTGCCGTTCTTCGTGATAACCGTGCCCCATGAGGGTATCTCGCCTGAAGACGCCACGCGGCTGTTGATCATGCCGCTGGAAATCGAACTCAAGTCCGTGGAGGGTGTAAAAGCAAGCATACAGTAAATCGGTTGATTTCAACAATTCACCTCACGTCTGTAGGAGTGCCCGCAGCGCCGGCGCCTTTCCTGCGCAGGTCAATCGAGCGGGATTGCAGCACGCAAAGCCCTACAATTCGCGCTGCGATGAGTTACGGATCGGTATTGGTGGTTCATATGGTGACTGCGGGCGCAAGCCTGGCGGGGTTCGTGGTGCGCGGGGTGTGGATGTGGCGCGGATCGCGCTTGCTGCGCCACCCGGTCACGCGGGTCGCCCCTCACGTTAACGACACGGTGCTGTTCATCACGGCAATCTGGCTGGCTTCAATGCTCGGCTACTGGCCGTTGCCGGTGTGGCTGATTTGCAAACTCGTGGCCGTGGTGCTCTACATCGTGGCCGGAGGCTTGGGGCTGCACTATGCAGGCAGCCCGGGGCGGCAAAAGTTCTTCTTCTCCGCTGCCCTGCTCCTGTTCGGCTACGTCGTAGCGATAGCCTACGCAAAAGCGCCGCTACTGATTATCTGACCCACGCAAAGCGGCATCTGCGATTTGGCGATGTAATATGCCATTATTCGCGTATTATTGGCACCCATGTATGCCAGATTACTTCAACATCCCACCCAGTCGGCTCTTCTGTTCGGACCTCGCGGAACCGGGAAGTCCACCTGGATTCGCGAGCGGTTCCCGCACGCGGCGCACTACGATCTGCTTGACACTAGCGAGACGCTACGCCTGATCAAGGACCCGGGAGCGCTCTACCGGGAACTCTCGCTGCGGCCGGAAGGCAGTTGGGCGGTGATCCACGAGGTGCAGAAGGCGCCCGAGTTGCTTGACGAAGTACATCGCCTGATTGAACAGCGCGGACTGCGCTTCTTGCTTTCCGGATCAAGCGCGCGCAAATTGCGCCGGGGCGGCGTGAATCTGCTGGCCGGAAGGGCGGTTACCACAGCGATGTTTCCGCTGGTGTCCGCCGAGCTGTCGTTCAACCTGAACCTGGACAAGACGCTGCGGTTCGGAACGCTGCCCATGGCCGTGGATGGCGACAACCCGGGCGAATACCTGCGTAGCTACGCCGAAACCTATCTTATGCACGAGGTGCAGGCGGAAGCGTTCACTCGAAACGTGGGCGCCTTCGCACGCTTCCTGGAAATTGCGGCGCGCCAGAACGGGCAATCGACCAACGCCACGAACATCGCCCGGGAGACAGGCATACACCGGCGTACCGTGGAGAGCCATTTTGAGATTCTCAACGACACGCTGCTCGGTTACTGGCTGCCGGCCTGGAAGCTGAAGCCCCCCAACCGGCAGGTGCAGCGGAGCAAGTTCTACTTCTTCGATTGCGGCGTCGCCCGAGCGCTGACCGGCAGGCTGGCGTATCCGCCCATGCCCGAGGAACTGGGCGCACTGATGGAAACTTTCGTCCTGAACGAGGTTCGCGCCTACCTGTCCTACTCAAGGCTCGACTATGCCGTGCATTACTGGCGCACCTACGACGGCACAGAAGTGGACCTGCTGCTGGAAACATCGGACGGTTTCGTGGCCATTGAGATCAAGGCCTCGCAACGGTGGGAGAAACGCTTCAATCGCGGGTTGCTGCGGCTGGCTGAGGCTCTGGGGCGCCCAGGAACGAGCTGCTACGGCGTCTGCGCCTGCGACCGCCCCTCTCTGTGGGGGGAAGTGCGAGTGCTGCCGATACTGGATTTCCTGCAGCGCTTATGGGACGGCGAACTGATACGCTGAAGGTGTGTTTGTGTTTGGTGTCAACCCACATGTTGCCTAGGTGGTGCATTGGTCCTATGGTGCGCGTATCAACAGCCTAACCCACCATTCGGAGCATTCGCGATGACCCGCCTCACCATCAGCTTGGCTGACCCGACACACCGCGCCCTGAAAGAAACCGCGGCGCGTCAGAATCGCTCAATGGGCTCAATCATTGAGGAAAGCCTGAAGTTGAGAGGAATACAACCCCTGGACACCGCCAGGGAAATCGTCGCCAAGGCGCGGGCGCAGTCCCGTCTGGATGCAGATCAAGCAATGGCCGTAGCAGTAAAGGAAACAAGGCGTTCCCGCGAAGGACGGTAGCGCTGTTCGCTGCGTCTCGACCGTGGGCCGGAAACATGGAAGGCGCCGGTGATTCCCAAGGTTTGCATCGTTGACACCAACGTCATCGTGTCGGGCTTGATCGGCGCAGTCTCGAACAGCCCCCCGGCACGCATTCTGGACGCAATGCTCGACGGCGGCCTCGTGTACCTCATGTCCGACGAACTGCTCAACGAGTATTCTTCCGTTCTGCGCCGCTCCGCCATCGTTCGATTGCATGGCCTGACCGGCGAGGAACTCGACCGGCTCCTTACGGATCTGGTCGCCAGCGCTATGTGGCGAGAACCTGCCGTAGCGGACGACGCTCCGGACACCGGTGACCAACACCTGTGGGGATTGTTTGCCAGCCATCCGCAGGGACACCTCGTAACGGGCGACCGGCTCCTTCTTGAGAACCCGCCCCGCGGCGCCTCCGTAATTTCTCCACGTCACTTCACCAATACGTTGCTACGCCCGAAATAGCGCCCGGGCCTACTGCTTTCCGCACTTGACGCAGGTCACTGTCCCAGTTCAAACACCTATGAGACAGGGAGTGTCCAAGTTCAGATACGCGTGAGACCGCGTGTGACGTAATTGAGGATTTTCGATTTCCTTAGAATGGTGTAGGTGCGAGAAACGCAGACTGCGCACTACAATGCCCGTGTTCCGGGCTAAACTTCGTTTGAAGGCTGTCGCCTCGTGTCCTGGCATAGCGACTTGCGAAGAAGCCAAGCTAATGCCATTGAGGGACAGCCTTCCTTCAAGGAACTGGCCCGATTTATTTGGCGTCATCCGCGAAACTGCCGTCACGCCCCACCGCCTGACGCTAGCGCCATCGGGTCAAGCGGTAGCCAACCGGCATTCGCACCCAATGATCGGCGGTCCCCCAGCCGTGATGCCGACCGCGACGGTTCAACAGCGCGACCAGGTATGACCGTTGTGGCCGTATAGCATTACCACTGCGCGACGCAGTCCGTCAAAGCGCAGGGTCGGAAGGACACACCACCAACCCACGAGGCGACCCGGATCCGGCCCAGCAAGCCGTCTAACCGCCGATCCCCTTCAAGGAAACCTCACGACGCAAAAAGGGGACATCTCTGAATTGGAGAAAAGGGGACATCTGTACTTTGCGTTGACATACCGCGCAAGAAGGTTTCGGACTGAAGACACCTGCGGCATTACCCGCGCTCCAATTCAGGGAGCATGGTCACTATCCCCTCTAATTTCCCAATTATGCGCAAGTTAATATGCCCTTGCAGGGACGGGATACACAGCATCCAACTCGGATAATGCAGACACCAAAGGAATTTTCCCCTACCCGAACCATTTCAACTGAAGAAGCTCGGCGGCTGCTCCGTCATGTGGTCCGGCAATGGCTCGGTGGATTGCACAATTGACGGTGCTGCGAACTGCAACAATCGGATGCGGCTACTCACCGTGTCCACGGTCGCATCCCTGGTCTGAGAAGGCATGCCGGCGTGCTCCGCGTCCATTATTGCGCTTTGTAAAGCTGAATCGGCCGCTTTTAAACAGGGTATCGACATCGGCGGTAGCAAGCCCGGCCATCCGGGCAGTCTGATAGAAGTGCCTGGGCATGATCTCGCTGATGCGGTAGTGCTGGTTGCGCCCGATGGCCATGGCAAGTTTGATTTTCTGCGCAGCGAGCTTTGGGTGGTAGGGCGCGGCGCTCATCACATCGTACACAGGTGTCGGCGAGAAGCCATCGGGACGCAGGAAGATCGAGAAATTCTTTGCATGACCATCGATTGCGGAGAGGAGCCAATAGACGATCTGCGTCTTGAGAAAAGCTAATCGGTCCTCCTGCGGCCTGGCGGATTGATGAAGAAAGCTCAGAATGCGCGGAATGCCGGGGCCGCCATCGGCTTCGTATTTTCTCGTAGGGGAGACGCCAAGGGCTTGACAGAGATCTTCCTGAGGAAGGCGGTAGAGAACCCCGCCCTGCCAACGTCGGTCGAACCGTTCAACCACCAGGACGGGATGGCCATCGAAGTGTTGAATCCGGGCCTTGGCGCTCGGCAGGCCGAATGCCTCGCATAGTTTCAGGCAGAACCACTCGTTCCAAGGTGAATCCGACATGTCCACGCCATCCCGTCGAGGCGGCATAGGCGGCTTGAAGATGTGTGAAGTCGGTGTACTCCCCAAGGGTAGATGCCAGTCATTGTCGATCTGTAACAGTGCCGTCTTTTCCTGGTTGCCGGCAAGCGAGATGCGAAAATCCTCGCTCTCCGGCGATCGTGTGGCGACACCTAACGGGTGCTGCGAAAGAGTGGCCAAGCGTTGCGCGACATCAGTTTTGCTCAATTCTTGGGCGCGCATAAGTCTGGCGCTGCCAGGTTCTTCGCCCGGCGGCAGAAAGCGGAACGCGCCCACACAATCACGCCCAATTTCCGCAAGCAGGTCAAACACTCCGGCGCTCTCGGCGCCGGTATGCGCAGCAAGCGCGGCGCGTGCCCCCGGACTGTCAGGAAGCAGACCGTCAAACACCTGCTCAACCGCAGCGCCCGTCCATTCCCGCGTAGATAACGGCAAAGACAGGGAAACCGGAAATGCTTGAACTAAACCAAGCCAGGAATCGTGATACCGGAAAGTTGTTGCACCGCTGGATTTACGTGCGTAAACACCGACTTGCTTATCGCCGGCATAGACCATTAGAGATGCGCTCCTGCGACCCATTTCAATAGACCGAAGGATCAAAAGATGGCGCTTGCCGAAGAACGACCGAGAGGTCGAGATCGAGAGCCGCCAGCACCTTCACCATGGTATCCAACCGAGGTGTTCGGATCCCGTTTTCCAAATCGGAGATCAGTTGCTGACGCACGGATGCGTGCCGAGCCAAGTCAGATTGCCGCCAGCCCTTCTGTTTACGCCGAGTGTAGACAGAAGCGCCTAGTGTGTTTGCGCTGCGTATAATGGTCATGAGTAAATCTTTGATAGATACCTCTTTTGAGAGGTATATGCATTATATCTTATTTATAAGGTATAAGCCTAAGTGAGTGACAGCCGCCTTGCTCAAGCACCCATCCTTCATCCGATTCGTGGTTCAGTCAAATGAATCGTTCCGGGCCGAATGTTTGAATGCTTCCTGGTTCTTAAGCCTCGAGGATGCACGGTCAAAATGTGAGGCGTGGCGTGCGGGTGGATCTCATAGTCATCGGCGCGTCACGCTGTTCGCCAATGAACATGCGGCCCTAACCCTGGCGGCGCCGGCCCACGGTGAAATCAGTCAAGCCAGGACTTGAAGGACAGGTCAGTCTTCGGCAGCTCATGACCAAGTGATAGACTGCCGATCTTGATGAACGAGCTTGAACAATTTGTCCACGGTGATGACCGTCAACACACGGGGCCGACGCCGTTTTTCGCGGGGCGCGAAAGGGAATTGAGAAGCTTCCTGAATGCTTTGGAATTTGCAAAGCAAGGCGATGTAAAAGGAAAGACTCTGGTATATCAAGGTGCGCCCGGCGCCGGAAAAACGGCGCTGCTTGAGGAGTGCGCATCACGGGCTACGGAAAACGGCGCCGAGAAAGCGCAGTCCCCTGGTAAGACCATTGTTTCGGTGGAGGCGCAACCCGAACAATTGACTTCCGTGGATGGCTTGTTCAACGAGGTATATGCAACCGTCAAACAAAAGGCGCCGCAACTAGCCAAGGGCGCTGAACGGTTTGTGCGAGGATTAGCGGATCGCGGGATCACCGTCCAAGGACTTGGCTTCGGCGCAGGCGTTGGTCCAAAGCGCCAAGAGGGTCTCGACGCGGTTTCAAAATTCAAGGAATTGGAGAAAGCATGGCAGGACCTGACGATTGTTCTCCTGGTGGACGAAGCTCAGAGCATTCCCACAACCGATGTTTCTAGCGCCATTGTCAAGTACTTGCACGCCGGCACCAAGTCAAGCACGGTATTGCTGGTTTGCTTCGGGTTGAGCGACACAACAGACAAGTTAGTGGATTTGGGTATCTCACGAGCATCGCTCGCGCGTGTTCATAATTTGTCCACGCTCACGACGCCGGCGGCTATCGCGAAACAGGCGAAGCGAGGCGAGAGCAAAGTCGGGTGGGCCTCCGACGCGCGTAACGCTGTGAGTGAAGCCGAACAGGTCATCCTCAAGACATTCGAAACATTTGGAGTAAAGGGTTCTACTGCAGAGTGGAATCGCTGGATTACAAAGTTGGCCGATACGTCGCGCGGATGGCCACAGCACTTGCGAATCTTGTCACAAGCCGCGTTGAAAGAACTGATGGATCACGATCTTGACTTGGCGTGCGCATCCATTAATCGGGTGATGGAACACGGCCTATTCGGCATGCGCGAGTTCTATGCAGCGCGTCTTGTAACTACCCAACGGTGGCAGCCCGCCTGCAGGGAGGTTGCGCGCCAGCTTGAGGCGTATGCTTGGTTGCCTGAGGAGGATATCGAAAGGATTGTTGCGCCCTTTGTGCAGCGCCGGCAATCGTCCTTTGACAATTTTCTCGCCGCAGCCGTGCACGCGGGCGTGCTGAGTCCAGTCAGCGACAAAGGCTACGCGGTGCCGATCCCGTCGTTCGCGGATTATTTGCGGGAGGACATTAGTCCTCCAAAGGCTGGCGCCGAAAACCAGATTGATATTGAGACCGAATTGCGACCCAATGCTTAGTCCCCGACCAATCTCCTTGGTGAACGAAGGCATCGGCTGTATGAGCCAATCGGGTTCGGCTGGGCATAGAGAATTGCCGCGCCCGGAACAGCTGGCTGTTCAGCAATCTTCTTCAATGAAGAAGGCCCAACCCAGCCTCACAGGTAACTGAACCCGCACGGCATTGAGTCGAGTGCAACGGTCGGCGTCTTCATGAAACTTCTCAAGCACGGCAGCCTTCGCAAGGCAGACCTATTGCGGAGATAGTAATGCGCGCTTGACAGCCTCCGGTTCGCGCTGGATCACACGCAGCAGGATAGCAGCCGTACCGCTGACCCGCCGAGCGCCCTGTTCCCATTTCCGGTAGCCGGACAGGCTCATGCCCATAAGCGGCGCCATCTGCGCCTGCGTGAGTTTTGCATTCTCGCGCACTTCGCGCGGGATCATCGGCGTATGGAGGATGGCAGGGCCTTCCCCCTTGGCATGCGCGAGGGCTTCATTAAGTGACCCGATCAGATCATTGCCAAAAGTGCTCATTTCGCCTCCTTCCGGGTGGTCCGAAGCGCGGCCGCGAGTACCGAAACCGCCCGCTTTTCCTCTTCGCCAAACAGTTTGTCGGCTTGACGGGAGAATGCCGGGGTCTCGGCTACTGTCTGCATCGACGCAGTATATGCCCCATTGGGGCAGTTTAAACAATCCTGTGTCCTGATTCACGGGCCTCGGGCTCCGAAGTCCGAAGGCTCATTACGGACGCCCGCCTTAGCAATGATTCAAGAATCGAGCACGACCAACGTGCCGCACCAACCGACTTACAACGGCGCAAGCCCCCACAAACGCTAGCATTCCAACTATGACCAACCGCGTCCGACGCCGGAACCTGCTTGGAACAACACGAAGGGATTTGGCATATCACATAGGGACCTCCTACTCACCACGATCATGTCAGCATTGCCTGCCGTCACCCCGCCCGCGAGGCGACCCGGACAAATGGATAAGGCTAAAGTAGGTCAAGGAGTCAATCGCTACGCCATGCGTGAACAGGGCCGGATAAGGGGACGCAAAGTCATGAAAAACATAATCATCCTGTCGGACGGTACCGGAAATGGCGCCGCGAAACGACACAAAACCAACGTCTGGCGCCTTTATCAGGCGTTGGACTTGCATGGCAATCCGCCAGGACATACGCGCAGTCAAATCGCCTTCTACGATGACGGCGTCGGCGCGAAGGAGTTCCTGCCGCTCAAGCTGCTGGGCGGCATTTTTGGCTGGGGCCTGAAGAGAAACGTAATCGAGCTCTACAAGTTTCTCTGCCGAACGTACGAGGAGAACGAAGAGGACGGGCCGGACAAGATCTTCCTGTTCGGCTTCAGCCGGGGCGCGTTCACTGTGCGCATGCTGGCCGGCATGATCGAATACTGTGGTCTCTACAAAAACTACCAGGACGAAGAAGATCTCCAGCGTACAGCTCAACGGTACTTCTCAGCCTATCGTTTGCAATATAGAAAGGGATACCTGACCCAGCCTTTCCGTCGTTTTATGAACGGAAATCATCGCCCATGTAACGACAAGAATCACGTTAAGCCTTGTGTGGAATTCATCGGTGTCTGGGATACCGTCGAGGCGTATGGCTTCCCCATAGACGAGCTGGCCCGACTTTGGGATCGATTCATACTGCCGTTGCGCTTTGTGAGCAATGAACTGCCCGGCAATGTGCACCGGGCCTGTCACGCCCTGTCCGTCGACGATGAGCGCCGGACATTTCACCCGGTGCTTTGGGACGAAAAGAGCGCGAACCGGAAGAAATGTCACCATAAGGCGGACGACAAGGAGGGCACGGCGCGCATCGAGCAGGTCTGGTTTGCGGGAGTTCACTCCGACGTGGGCGGTGGCTATCCCAGGATCAATCTTGCCCTTGTTACGCTCGACTGGATGATATCCAGAATCGAACACCACCAGCAGAATCAAAACGGGCTGCTGTTCATGCCGAATCTTCGAAAGGACTACAGGCGCGGGTGTGATTGGCACGGGGTGCAGCACGACTCGCGTTCGGGCTTGAGCGCCTATTACCGGTACCAGCCGCGCGACATCGCGAAGCTATCCAGGTGCAAAATTCAGGGGAAACCGAAAATACACCGGGGCGTGCTGGAGCGCATCAAACAGAACAGCGTGCCTTACGCGCCGACAGCGCTACCGGCCGAATACGAGGTGATTGCTACGCCGCCCGGCCGGAACAAGACGAAAGGACATTACGAGCCAGGCGTTCAAGCGAAACGTAGGGCTGAGGCGATGGAAAGAGCGCGCGATCTGGAGTTTTGGCGCCGTTGGCTGTACGCCGCCTTTCTGCTCGCAACTTCGATAACGGCATATTTCCTGTGGACCGGGCAGGCCTGGCGAACTCCATGTTGGATCGCGATACCTGTGGTTTTTGGCGTTCTCGGCAAGCTGAAGGGTATTGCATTACGGGCCACTCATACGCGCGCCTCGAACGCCTGGGCGAAACTCAAGGGCAAGCGCGTTAGCCGGAGATCGCCGAGCGCAACCACCCGATTGCGTCGCATCCTCTCAAGACCACCATGGACGGGGCTCCGTTGGCTCCTACCGATCGTCGTGTTTGCCGCGATTTTGATCGTGGCGGCCAGCGCTATCAATCGCACGGCGTTTTTCTTTGTGGACACATTTTGCCAGTTGTGCGGACCAACGGTGGCGAGCGAACTCCGCGACGAGCGGGAGATCAAATTCGACATTTCCAACCCATGCTACGCCACCGGTATCCAACTGAAGAAGGGAGTTGTCTATCATTTCCGCGTGGAACCCGCAGCGTGGAAAGACGGTTCCGCAACAGCCGACGCAGACGGCTTCTCGTCCCTGAGATTAGTTCCGTTCGTCCTTAGTCGCCGCCATATCTTCGAGCCCTGGCTGAAGCTGATGGGCCGCGTCGGAGACTGTGGAAGCGAGACGTTCGCAATCGGGTCTATCCCGAAGTACTACAAGGCGAAATCGGACGGCGAGTTGTTCCTTTACGTCAACGACGCGGTCTTCGGTGTCCCGGGAGATCGTTGGGCATTGCCCTATGGATGGCGCCGGGGCAAAAACGAGGGGACAGCAAAGGTCACCGTCTCGCGTTGATGCAGTTCGGAGGTGGCGGGAACTGACCTGACTCCTTCTCATCCGCTGGGCAGGGTTCGCGTTTCAATGCTCAGCGGACATGATGGTCAGCTCGCTATTGACGCAAATCCCGAGCGCGGGTTAGCCACCCATACCGGACACCTTACCGTGCCGTAAATCGGACATTCTTGCGTGCCCTTGACAATGCGAATCGTGAGGCAGTGTTCGTGGACAAAGAAGTTAACGTCGGGGGGTTATTTGTCTCACTGGAATCCCCTAAGCCACAAACGCTACTGGACTGACAAGGATGTGCTAAGACCACTTGTGAAAGATATTATTGAAGTTATCCAAGAAGCGTCGCAATAGGAGTCGTTTACTCGGCAACCTGATTGAGTGACCGAGACCATCACCTCTAACCGGCTCGACGGGCTGCGCCTTGGTATAACGAGAAGGCATTGGAAAATGATTCACAAATACGGCGCAATGGGAACAAAGTGAATCATGTTGTATTTTCAGAATACTCAGTAAATCAGTTAGTTGTCGTGCTCCCAGTGAAAGGGGACGGTAAGGTGATGCAGAAAATAAGGAAAAGGGGTAGTAAGTGTGTCATATTTTCTAAGCCGTGGGGGGTTCGCCGGGCGAGTGTGTGTCTTGCCTGGAAACGTGGGAATCCTACCCACAAGAAAAGCATGGAGAACGACCGATGGAAAGCCGTGGCCGCCAAACCGTGATATTGCGCCAGCGAGTTCGGCGCGCAAGGAAAAGGGGGCGTGGGCCCAAAATAAGAGGGAGGGCGCGAGAACGCCCTCCCTCGGGTGTGTGGTCAGAAGCTATAGTTGAGGCTTACGCCGACTTGACGGCCACGGGGTAGCGTAATGGCGAAACCACGCGGGGTGCCGCTGGCATTGGGCACTTGGCCGGAAATGCAGCCGGTTCGCGCAGAACACCTTGGCAGCGATCCGGTGCGCCGGTCGATGTAGCGCAGGATGTCCAAGGGAGCGTCATCATCGAACAGGTTCTTGCCCCACAGGACGATTTCCAGGTTGTCGCGGCGAACACCCAGACGGACGCCCACTCTCGTGAGCGCGCCCGTTTCGATCAGGTTGTGAATCTGCCCAAAGCGCGAGCCTTCATAGACTACGTCACCCACAAAGAACCAGGAGAAACCGGACGCCATGGCGTTGCCTTCATAGCGCGCCACCAGCGATGCCTGATGTTCCGGAATGCGAGGAATCCTGTTCCCGGCAGCGGAACCCAGCCTATGGTCGTCGTGCAAGGAGCCATCCGCGCCGCGCAGATCGGCTTGGTCCGTATTGAAATAATCCTTGATCTCCGCCTTGGTCCAGGCGTACCCAAGGTTAAGGGTCAGGTTGTCAGCCACCAGCGCCTCCACTTCCACCTCGACTCCGCTGATGCCCGTCTCACCCAGATTGTCCACAATCGAGGTACTCTGATCCGGGCGGTGCTCAACTACCAGGGTGAATTGCTGTTCCTCGGCTTCGGTTCGGTAAGCCGCCACGTTCAACGCCATGCGCCCCTGCAACAGGCGGGCCTTGTAGCCCACTTCGTAGTTCCACGCTTCTTCTTCCTGATAGGCGCGGAAGGACTCGTCAGGGCCGCCGGCCGCGCTTAGCGGCACTGCGGCATTGAAACCGCCCGGCTTGGAGCCCTTGGACACATTCAGATAAATATTGGTGTCTTGGTTAGGCCGATAGCTGAGCGTAACGCGAGGATTGGCCGACGAAAACTCCTCCTCGTACTCGCCGGTCACGGAACTTCGATCACCCGGCGGATGGACTTTCAGGCTGACGTCATCCGTGGCCCAGCGCGCTTCCAGCGTTGCTGCCCATTTGTCGTTGAAGTCCCACTCCAGCGCACCAAACACTGCGGTGTTTTCTACATCCTCACTCGACAGGGTCGAGTTGGGAGAGACTGTTCGGGCCACCAATCCGAAACCATAAACGTTCAATGTCTCAACAACATCAGGCAGGACCTTGTCATCGCGCGTTTCGTATTTCTCACCCCGGTAGTAATACAAACCCACAGTAGCGCGGAAAGACCGGTCCGATGGTGATGAAAGGCGCAATTCCTGCGAAAAGTCGGTCTGATCGTAGCCACCCATCCGAGTGAATAGCCCGCAAAGTCTTGCCGTAACGCAAAGACCACGTCCCCCGGGAAAGGGCGTTGCGCCGGGAAAAAGTACTACTTCCTCAAGTGCTCGCCAGGGAGGAGGATAACCATTCACGATGACCGTGCCGTAGTCGTAGCCGCCATAGGTGGCGTCAAAAAAGCTCTCGTCCTCGTCGTCTATATTCCCGGTGAGGCTCGAAATACGCCAATTGTTAGCCAATTCATAGTGCATCGAGAGCGACGCGGATATGCGATCCAGGCGATTTCCCGCGCCGCCGACGCTATCGAGCTCCTCGGTCAATAGAGCCACCGGCAAGTTGCGCTTGGCCTCGCCTCTGTAGTACTCGCGTGCTCGCGGTCCCGTTACGCCGGAAATGTCCGGGCTGTCCGAAGGCGGCCCCCGGAAGCAGCAATTGTTGAACTCGCGGCCTTGCAGCGCCATGACGAAATGGTCGTCATCGACTTTCTGGTAGGCCACGGACAGGGTGGCTTCGAACTGTTCGTTGGGCGTAAGAAAGAGCTTTGCCGCAACGTTGGTAGTCTTCTGACCTCCCACTTCTTCACCCGTAAGTGTGTTGACGTGTTCACCGCCGTATTGGTCGTAGCCGGCGGAGATACGGAAATACGCGCGGCCTTCGGATAGCGGACCGCTAAGCCAACCACTAACGTTATAGGTTTCATGTTCGGCGCCACCCACGGAAACCTCGCCTTCCAACTCTTCGGAAGGACGGCGGGTTACGTAGTTGATAGCGCCGGCGTACGTGCCGCGGCCATATTGGGCCGATTGCGGGCCCTTGATGATTTCCACGCGCTCGACGTTCGCCAGGTCAACAGACGACACCAGGCCCCCAATGTAGATGCCGTCAACAAAGGTGGAGACCGCCTTTACGCCAGCAATGCCGTTGAGGATGGTGGTCTGGCCGCGTACCGACGGCCGATCCAGTGAAGGTTGACGCCCGAAGGCGGAATGGAAAGAAAAGCCCGGCGTATAGAGAGCGATGTCATCGATGGACGTAAGCCCCAACTCGCGAATGTCATCGGCCGTGAAAGCGCTGACCGCGATCGGGATGTCCTGGACGGACTCCTCGCGCTTACGGGCGGTCACGATGATCTCTTCGAGCGCGACCTCCTGAGCAACAACAGGGCGCGGTGCAACAATCACGCCCGCCGCCAGAATCGGTAAAACGGCAAGTCTGAATTTCATTTGATGTCCTCCCAATCGGCTGTCCCCGCCGATAGTCGTGCTAATTATGCACGAGTGACCGTGTACACGAAACCGGAGCGGGTAGCCATGCAACCCGCCTTGGCCGGTTGAGGGCGGGGACGCCCTCTCTCCCAGGCGGTTGAGAGCGGGGACGCTGTGAGGGCAATGCCCTCACTCCCGCGGGGATCAGTTTGGCGGCGCTCCGGGAATTCGGGCGGTGATGCAGGCGCCGCTTCCCGGGGGACTGGCCACTTCCACGCTGCCGCCATGCGCCTCGGCAATGAGTCGGCACAGGTACAAGCCCAGGCCATGCATGCCGGTCCCGGCTCCCCGCGAGGGGTCTGCCCGGTAAAAGGCCGAGGTTACCTGCTCAAGGTGCTCTGGCCGTATCCCGGGGCCGTGATCCTGTACCTGGATCACAGCCTCGTTGTCTTGCATTTCCAGGCTGACCTCTACCGGCGGCCCGCCCCTCGGGTTGTAGCGCAACGCGTTCTCCATCAGGTTGCGCACCAACATTCGCAGACGGGAGGCATTCACGCTCAGGTGCGCGACAGCCGGCGGCATGCTTAGGGACACGCGGTGGCGATCGTTGGGAAAGTCACCGCGCATGACCTCGGCCATCAGCTTGCTCAGGTTGACCCGGGAACGCGACATCTCCCGGGTTCGCGTACTGAGGCGTTCGCCTTCCAGCAATTCCGTGATCATCCGCTCCATGTTGGAAAGGTCGTATTCCAGGTGCGAACGCACCTCCTTATCGTGTATGAACTCGAGCGCCAGCCGGGCGCGAGTGAGCGGAGTGCGCAATTCGTGGCTCAAGGACAGCAGCAGTTGGCGCTGGCCGTCCAGCATGCGCTGGACCTCCTCCGCCATGCGATTGATGCGCTGCGACAGCCTCCCCAGTTCATCCTGCCGGCGAATGGGAATGCGGTAGTCAAGCTGTCCTTCGCGGATCCGGCGGGCGCCCTCGCGAATGTCTTCCAAGGGATAAAACAGCCGCCGCACAGCCAGGTAGCAACCACCGACCACCACTGCAAATATGCCGTAGGCAAGGACGCGGAACACTATCGGGTGGTGATCGGGAGGAAACTTAGCAAGGCCGAATGTAACGACTGCGGAAATGACAATCAGACCTGCCACGAAGATCAGTACCAAGCGCACGGGAAGCGTTCGCCAAGCTTCCACTAGCTTGCGCGCCAGCCATTTTGCTGCCTCGTTGATACGGTTACTCATGCAGCTAGCATTCTGGTGGCGAGGGCGGGACGCCCTCGTTCCCAGCGGTGATACGGTTACTCATGCAGCTAGCATTCGGGTGTCGAGGGCGGGACGCCCTCGTTCCCAGGGGGGACGCCCTCGTTCCCAGGGCGCTGGCCTTTAAGGAATACGTAGCCGGCGCCGCGAATGGTTCGGATGAAACGCGGATTTGAAGGATCATCGTCCAGTTTCTGGCGCAGCCGGCTGATGTTGATATCGACCGAACGGGAAAAGAAGTTCGGTTCGATACCGCGCAACTCCGAGAGTATTTCGTCGCGGGTATAGACGCGCCCCGGCTCCGCCGAGAGTAGTTGCAAGAGGTTGAATTCCATCGCCGTCAGGTCGAGCAAATCACCGTTCAGTTGCGCTTCGCGCCGGTCAAAATCGAGTCGCAAGGGTCCGTGCTCGGCCACGCCTGAGGCCGTAGACGAGCGTTGCACCCGGCGCAGAATGGTCTGGATACGGGCCACCAGCTCGCGCGGTTCGAATGGCTTTGGCACGTAGTCGTCGGCGCCCACCTCCAGTCCCACGACCCGATCGGTTACATCGCCGCGTGCAGTCAACATGATGATCGGCACGCTGCTGGTCTTGCGGATCTCTCTGCACAGTTCAAAACCGTCACGCCCGGGCAGCATGATGTCCAAGATAACCAGGTCAGGGTCGAAGGTGGTCATCTTGCGCAGGCCAGTGTCGCCTTCCAGGGCGGATTCGAGTTCGAGGTCAAAGCGGCTGAAGTAGGCCCGCAACAGCATTGCGAGCTTGGCGTCGTCGTCGATGAGAAAGATGCGTGCCGTCATGCCTTGGCGATTTTATGGGTGGATCGGGTGATTTGGGGGCAAAAACGCCCTGCGTTACAAAATGTTACGAAACGTTACCGCAGTGAGAAGAAAAAAAACTCCTCGGCCGTATCTTGTGCAGTGCATCAAGAAGAGATGCAAAGGAGTAAGAGAAATGACACTGATTTCAAGAACTGGCGCCGGAAACCTGGGCGTCATCGGTGAGGCCGTATTGTTTGCGGTGGCCTTTATCAGCCCGTTCGCAGCTTTCTGGTCAATGATGGCCGGCTAGGCCGGCCCCACAACCAGCGGCGATCTTGATCCCGGTTCTCCCCTCCCAAGAGACCTCCCCCCTAACCCGGGATCAAGATCAGGTCGCCCCCGACTCTTTCCTCCCCCCGGGGGCGACCGCGCCGCTTTCTCCCCGGGGGCGGCCGCGCCGCTTTCTAGAAAACCTCCCATTTCCACCAGCAGCGGTGTAGCTGCGGCGTAGAACAAACCCACCAGAACGTAAAACCCGATTTCCGCGCCCTCGCCTGCCCCCAGCGCGATCCCCGAATAATAGGCAATCGGCGCCCCAGCCGCCCCCAGCAAGGCGGCCAGCCACTTTTTCCACGCAGCAAGGCCAGGCCATCGATACTCATCAGGGAGAAGGCGCCCCACAAGGCGACAATCCATGCAGGCGCAGCGAACGGACCCCAGCGCAAAGCCACACGGCCTTGAAGCCAATGACGCCTCGGAGAATGGTGGCGATACGCTCCCAGGCGGGAATCTTCACGCCGGGGGCTCGTACTCCATCACGTCATAACCGCAACGCAAGAAACCCAGCGCACGGTAGGCCGAAATCGCTTGCGCATTGTCGCGCTCCACGTAGAGCCGCAACCGGCAGTCCGCCGCACGCGCCTCGCCGAGGACAAACTCGCAAAGTGACCTGAAAACGCCGCGGCCGCGGTGCTCCGAAGCCGTGTACACGCTTTGCAGCCACCAGATCATGCAGTTCCTCCAGTCGCTCCATTCGGTCGTGATCATCAACTGGCCCAATGGCTCTCCCTGGTTTGAAACAGCGAGAAAGTAACGGCCCAGGGCCGGATCGGCGAACATCCTTGTCACTCCTGCCTCAACCGTCAGAGGATCCAGCTCGAGGCCCTCGGATTCCTCCGCGAGCGCCACGTTGAAGCGCACGATAGTGGGCGTATCTCCCCGACGAGCCCGACGAATGGTCAAGTCGGTTATGCCGTTCATGCCGGGGCGGGTCTCCAGTGGCTCGCATCCCGGATCGCTTGCCGGTCCTTTTCGAGCTTCAGAAGGTGCGCCTCCAACGATTGCGCAGCTACAGGATGCAAGTACTCGGGAACGTCGTCGTACACCCGCGGGAGCATATCGCCGATCCTCGCGTTACCAAGCATCGTCAAGACCCTCATGACCTTCTGCTCCCGGCCCAGGCGATGGGCGATCAAGGCCTTGATCTCCCGCTTCGGATGCTTGATCCAGTGCCCATGACCCGGCGCCATTGCGCGCAGGGGGAGCTCAAGCAGCCGCCGCAAGGAGGCCATATAGGCACTCATGTCTCCATCCGGAGGCGCAATCACGACCGTCGAACCCTGCATGATGTGATCGCCGGTAAACAGCACACCGCTTGCGGCATGCCACCAGCAGAAATGATTGGAGGCATGCCCTGGAGTATGGAGGGCCTCCAGCACAAATCCACCAAGGTCGAATTGCTGTCCGTCCTGCGGTTCAATGCCGGGACTGAAGGTCTGGTCCTGCCGGGAACCGGATGGCGGCGCCGGGCCGATCACCGAAGCATTCGCCTTTCCCGCCAATAGCACCGCGCCGGCGAATGGTCGGGATGAGTATGCGTGGCCAGCACCCAGCGCACTCTTCCAGGCGCCTTGGACAGCACATTCTCGATATGCTCGGCCGAAGCTGGTCCGGGATCCAGAACAGCCAGTTCACCTTCACCCAGAATCCAGGTGTTGGTGCCAGGGCCGGTCATCATCCCCGCATTGAACGCCGTAATCCTGTGGATTGATGGCGCCAGGCTCACCAGCTCTCCGGCGCGAATAGGGTCGGCTGGCGGCGGCATTCGTTCGACTCTATCCGGCCTTGGCAGAGGAATGGACACCACCGGCCTGCATGGGGTGCAAGCCGGCGGAACCAGCATCTTCCGAAGTGCCGGCGGGCCGGGAATGGGCCGCACCCGGATAGCTGGCCTTGCTGAACGGCCCCAGCACCTCGCCGGTCGGCAGGCAGGACATCAGTTTCCCTCCAATAAGCTGTACCTCGGGTCGAACTATGGGTATGGAACGGCGATCCAGGCCGCCCGCCCAGTCGAGGGCTTTTTCCACACTGCCCAGTCCTGCAAGAATTCGCAGAAAATGCCGGGTCGGATGAGCCAGGGGAATCTCCTGCCGCAGGGCTTCCCGGGGTTCGTACCAATGCGCGCGCAACACTTCCCTGCCGTCAGCCCGAATCCTTGCGGCGGGCGCAGCGGCTGCCAGAAAAAAACGCGTGGAGAATCGGCGAGGCGCCTGGCTGGGCGTAATCCAATGCGCGACGTAATGAAGCCGATGCGCCGGCAAACGCCAGCCTCCGCGCCGGCAAAGGTCCTCGAAACGGATCCTGCCCGCATGCAGCGCCTGGCGCGTGGCAAAACCAGCATGCACTGCCTGTCCACTGCCATTGACGGCCATCAGCAAGCCGGACTCCTCGAAGGTTTCGCGAATCCCCGCCACCCAGTAGGCCAGGCCGTTGCGCGGCACCGAGAGCGCCCGACTGGCGCTGGCGTCGTCGATTCCCAGGCATCGGCCGTACAAGCGCGCGTCGCGGTCGTGATCATCCAGCACACCACCCGGAAATACCCACGCTCCGCCGAATGCAGCGCGCGCCGCCCGCTTCAACATCAGGACCTGCATGGAACCGCCGCCATGGCGAAGCAGGATTACTGTGGTTGAAGGAAGCGGAGCGCTCTGGCGCTTGCGGACAATCGGGCCGGACATCGCCGCAAGATGCTAGCATCATCGAGCGCCTTGTCAGGCCAGTGGTGCACGGTCAGGATCGCAAGGCCCGCATCGAAACTGTCGTTCTTGAACGGCAATGAAGTCGCAGTGGCCTGCACGACTGGAAGGCAAGAATGCAAAAGATTTGGCGACCCGGATGAGCACCCGGGACGTCGCAACCCCGTCGAGTGCAATCCTTGGTTGATGCCAATATACTGGCGCTTGCACCGCAAGCCGCGGTGGGTTGGGCCGGGCGAATCAGGAAACCAGATTATGCGATTTGATCAGCGATCCGTGGTGATTACAGGAGCAGCCGGTGGGTTGGGACAGGCCTACGCCGTGGAGTTTGCGCGGCGCGGCGCCCGCCTGATGTTGTGTGACCTGAAGGATTGCGGCGAAACCAGGACACTGGTGGAGGAGGCTGGGGCACAAACCCTCACCGCGAGAGTCGACGTGACCTCGCTGGCCGATCTCGAGGCAATGGCCTCGGAAACGGCCGAGGCCTACGGCCGAATCGACGTGCTGGTGAACAACGCCGCCTTGTGGGGCAACCTGAAGCTGCAGCGGTTCGACGAGGTTGACGAGCAACTGTGGGACGCCACGATGGCCGTCAACGTAAAAGGCGTATGGCTGGCCAGCCGCGCCGCAGCACGGCACATGCGGTCAGGCGAAGGGGGTTCCATCATCAACATCTCCTCGCTGGCCGCGACCTATGGAATGGCGAATGTCATTCACTACACCACCTCCAAGGCCGCGGTCATCGGACTTACGAGGGGCCTGGCCAGGGAAATGGGACGCTACAAGGTGCGCGTGAACGCCGTTGCTCCCAATATCGTTTCCACGCAGGCTTCGTCCGATTTCTTCGGCGACAAGTACGAGAAAGCGATCGGCGCAACAACCTCGCAGCAGGCCATACGCCAGCCGCTGGACACTTCGGACGTAGTAGGCGCCGTGCTGTGGCTGGCCAGCGACTTAAGCCGGATGACTACCGGCCAGACGCTGATGGTGGACGGCGGAGTAACCTTTCTTTAGTCCGTCACAATCTTCAGGGCGCCTCCGCGGATGGCAAGTTGGCGGGCATGGGCGAAAGAAGACCCTCGATATGACCCACACAGGTCTCGATATGACTCACTTGAGCCTCGACATGGCTCACTTGAGCCTCGATTCGGCCAGCTTCTAAACGGAGGATAGCGTTGACAAGCAAATCGCTTCGGGACTCAAGACTCAGCACACTCTGTAATCCGACGAGACTTGATTGCGTCGGGGAAGGACGCTTGGGAAATTCCAGGGGTAATCGGGAATCGGTGACTGCATGTCCCCTGCTAATGCTACACGCCGCCAGCTAGTGTGATGTCCCGCAATTAACTTTGATTGAACTGCGAGGCGTTTTTCCTTCCCGGCAAGGTGCGGCGACGCAGTGTGGCAGGCTCCAGGTAAGGAGGAGCAACGCCGCCGGAGACGAAAAAGGACCGCAGACAAGTTAAGGTATTTGCGGGACACGACTTGGCACAAGTTTTCGCCGTGCAGTAACGAGCGTAGGTCTATTCGGCTCATTATCAGGCTAGAACAACACTATTTGTGAGCCGAATAGGACTTTGTTGACTGATCGGCATCCAGCGGGCAAATGCGCTGCGCAAAGCCGCGGCGCCTATCGTTTGGCTTCCTCGCCAGCCGTTCGTGCTGGCGAGGCCAGTCACTTTCTTCCCCTGGATCGACACCACCGATTCCAAACTCGCCAAAGCGAAACGATTAAGCAAAGAAAGTGCTTTGCGGGACAGCACACTAGCCCTCTTGATCCGCAGGTTTGCAATCTAGAAGGGCTGTGGCTCACCGTTGTAGCGAATGAAAGTGCCGGAATCTTCCCGCGTAAGGTTCTCGATAACGGTAATCAGACCGGAAATGCTCTCGGCCGTTTCGATAAAGCCCTTCAGCCCCATCCTTTCAACCATCTCGGCCACCTTCTCGACCTTTACCGTTCCAGGTGAAAGCACGGCCACCGTGACGCCCTTGCGCCTGGAATCAGCTGCTACTCCCACCATCATCATGTTCAGCGCGGCCTTGCTGGAACGGTACCAGTAGATTCCTCCCTTTCCGCCGGATTCGCCGCCAAAGGAGCCGGCAAGCGAACTGATTGCAACGATCTTCTTCTGATCGCTGGCCACGACGTTGTCCATGAAGGCCTCGCTGACCTTGAGGGCGCCCAGCGCGTTGGTGCGGAAGAAATGAACCGCCATGTCATAGTCGAGCGTACCCAGGGACTGCGGTTTGGGCTTGGTGAAGTCGCCGGTGATGCCGGCATTGTTGATCAGCACGTCAATCGGCATGCCGGCGAGCTTTTCAGCCAGCGCGTCGATGCTGGCATGGTCCGTTACGTCCAGCTTTTCCGCCCGAACATCCGGGTACTGCGATTCCAGGGCCGCCAATGTATCCGGCGTGGTGTCGCGCCGATGGGTGGCGATGACCGTCCAGTCCTTGTCGGCGTATTGCTTGGCGAATTCCAGGCCGATTCCCCGGTTCGAGCCGGTAATCAGCACAGTTTGCGCCTGGGCGGCGGACATCAGTACGAGGCAGGCCAGCAAGCCGGCTGCGATTGTGGCGTTGCGCATGAGTAAGTCCCGCAGAACATAAGCGCACGCATTGTATCCGCCGAGACGCTGGTATCACAGCATCGACACTCATGGCTGCAGGCATACAATTCAAGCTAACAAAACTGCCTTTGGCGCGGGAGGCCAGCCTTTGAGAGTAGATGAGTAATCGTCCAGTCATGTTGATCGGCGCCGGCATCGGCGGTTTGACCTGCGCGCTGGCCCTGCAGCGTTTGGGTATTTCGGTGCGCGTTTACGAACAGGCGCCGCAATTGGGTGAAGTAGGCGCCGGGCTTACGCTCAGTCCCAATGGCGCCATGGGAATCATGGGCCTGGGACTGGAGCGAGAGTTGGCCGCCGCCGCTGACACGCCCAGTTACCAGGCGGTGCATCACTACCAGACAGGCCGCGTACTGGTTCGAATAGAGCGAGGCGACCTGCCGCGTCAGCAGTACGGCGCACCGTATTACCAAATCCATCGGGCCGACTTGCACGAAATGCTGGCCCAGGCCGTGCGCGCCAACGATCCGGAGTGTATTCACCTGGATCACGAGTTCGTGCGCTTTACGCAAGGCGAGACCGAAGCACGCGCATATTTCCGCAACGGAAAAAGCGCGGCCGGCCGTCTGCTGGTTGGTTGCGACGGCGTAAAGTCACCGGTCCGCACACAGTTGCATGTGAGCGAGTCGCCCACATTCACCGGCTATGTCGCCTGGCGTGGACTGGCGCCAGCTGCAAGCGTACCGGCCGAAGCCGTGGACCCGCCCTCGGGAATCTATATCGGCCCCGGACACTTGTTCGTGCGCTACCTGATTCGGGACCGCGAAACCGTCAATTACGTGGCCTTTGTCGAACGTGAAGACTGGCAGACCGAGAGCTGGTCCCAACACTCCGAGGTGTCAGAGGTGCTTGACGAATTCGCAGGCTTCCACGAACTCGTCCAATCCATCATCTCGTCAACCCCACCGGAGCTTTGCTACAAGTGGGGGCTGTTTTCCCGCCGGCCATTGGAATCCTGGAGCATCGGCCGGGTCTCGCTGCTGGGCGATGCCGCGCACCCCACCCTGCCTTTCATGGGCCAGGGCGCCGTCATGGCGATTGAAGACGGCGTCGTGCTGGCGCGCTGTCTGGCCGAGGCCGGGAACGTAACCGAAGCGCTTCAGCGATACGAAAGTGCCCGGGTGGAGCGCACGACGCTCGTAATGCTGAACTCGGCGGAAATTATTCACCGGTTTTTCGCCCCCGACACGGATCGTTTCGCCGAGGGCAATAACACGAATGAAGAATCGCTTGGATTGTTCCATTACGACGCCTGGTCGGTTCCGGTATAAACTATTTGGCCTGTAATCCAGGAGCACAACCATGTTCATCAACTTCTGGTATCCCGCGGTTGAGTCGAAAGATCTCGAAGACAAACCGCTGAAGCGACGCATGCTGGGCCAGGACTTCGTGTTGTGGCGCGACGAGGAAGGCCAGGCCCACTGCCTCAGCAATACCTGTTGTCACCGGGGAGGATCCCTGGGCGAGGGCCTGGTGGCTGCCGGCTGCGTGCAATGCCCTTATCACGGCTGGCGTTTTAATGGTGACGGTAACTGCGTGCGCGTGCCCTCCATCGGAATGAACGCCAAACCGCCGGGTAGGGCGCGGGTCGATTCGTATCCGGTTACGGAACGTTACGGCCTGGTGTTCTGCTTTCTGGGCGATCTGGATGAGTCCGAACGCCCGCCGATCCTCGAGATTCCCGAGTGGGAACAGGAAGGTTGGTCGTCCACTTGCCAGGAATTCGTCTGGAACCTCGACTACAAGCGTTCAATAGAGAACGGTATCGACCCGGCGCACAACGAGTTCGTGCACGACACGCACGGCATGAAAGGCGAGGACGAGAACTACAGGGTCGGCGCACTGGATGTTCGCGAGACCGACTGGGGCACGGGATTCTTCAAGAAGTCTTATGCGCCGCCTCTCGCGGAAAAGAAAATGCGTGAGGCTTCCGGAGAGACCAGGAACCGTACCATTGAGGTAGGCACCGGCCATCACGGGCCCTCGTCCGTATGGACCTTTATCAATCCCACGCCGGTGATGCACATCTTCCAATACCTCTACGAAACACCGATCGACGAGGAAAATACGCGCCTGTACCTGATCAACATGCGCAACTTCATGCTGGATGATATCTATGACGAGACCATGATGGAGCGGAATCAGTACGTAGCGTTCCAGGATCGGGACGTACTGATGACGCTGCACCCGAAGGTTACTCCGCGGGTCAACACCAAGGAACTGTTTACCCCGTCGGACTACGCCGTGGGCCGCTACCGCGAATGGCTGAAGGAATGGCAGGCGCGCGGCTGGCGCATCGACATGGACAAACTCAACAAGGTCGGCGCGCATACCGCATTCGCCATACCCAGTCCGGCACGGCGCAAGAGAAAAGGCTGGGTGATCGACCCGATCCCGCTGCTGCCGGCTACCCCGGCGCGAGCGGTGGAGGCCGACCAGGCTGCCTGATCCCGCCCCTGGGAACGAGGGCGTCTCGCCCCTGGGAACGAGGGCGTCCCGCCCTCGACGAGAGCGGGACGCTCTCGCTCCCAGGTCGCGAGTTAAGCCCACCGTAACCCAGGACTACTGCCATGTTTATCAATTTCTGGTATCCCGCGGTCGAGTCGAAGACTCTCGCCGACCAACCCCTGAAGAGGCGCATGCTGGGCCAGGACTTCGTGTTGTGGCGCGACGAGGAGGGTCAAGCACACTGCCTCAGTAATACCTGCTGCCACCGCGGAGGATCGCTGGGCGACGGTTTGGTGGCAGCAGGCTGCGTGCAATGTCCCTATCACGGCTGGCGCTTCAACGGCCATGGCCAGTGCGTTCGCGTCCCCTCCATCGGAATGAACGCCAAACCACCGGGGCGTGCGCGAGTGGATTCTTATCGCGTCGTCGAACGCTATGGTCTGGTGTTTTGCTTTCTCGGTGATCTGGACGAGTCCGAACGCCCGCCGATACTTGAGATTCCCGAGTGGGGAGAAGCGGGATGGCGTCCCACCCTTCAGCATTTTGATTGGAATGTCGAATACAAGCGCGCAATAGAGAACGGCATCGACCCGGCGCATAACGAATTCGTGCATGACACTCACGGCATGAAGGGCGAGGACGAGAACTACAAGGTAAGCGAGCTGGATATTCGGGAAACGGACTGGGGAACAGGCTTCTACAACAAAGTCTACGCACCGCCGCTGCCGGAAGAAAGGATGCGGAAAACTTCAAATGTGCAGGAAAACCAGACCATCAACGTTGGTACGGGCCATCACGGGCCCTCTTCCGTGTGGACCCACATCAATCCCACACCTGTGATGAAGATCTATCAGTACCTGTACCGAGTCCCCATCGATGAGACTCGCACCCTCTTGTACATGATCACCATGCGCAACTTCATGCAGGACGAGCAGCATGACGAAACAATCATGGAGCGCAATCGCTACGTGGCATTTCAGGATCGCGACGTACTGCTTTCCCTGCATCCGAAGACAGCGCCACGGGCCAACACAAGGGATCTGTTCACTCCGTCGGACTACGCCGTGGGCCGCTATCGCCAATGGCTTGCGCAATGGCAGACACGCGGCTGGCGTATCGACATGGACCGGGTCAACTGAGGTGGTCCTGGTTTGTTGGACAGTCCGAGGGCTTTTTTAAGGTGTATTTCGATTGGTTGATTGTGCCCTCGTCAAACGAAATCGTGCTCGCGAACCGAGCCGGTGTCAATACCGCTGGCCGGGTCCCTCCCGGACGTTGAAGCGGGGCCTGTAGCGTATTCCACCGGCTTGCCACGGGCGCGGTCTCCCCACGTATAAAGCGCCCGTGGGGAGGCGGTGGAATACGCGGCGTGTGGACTCCAAGGCGGCCGGTCCCCGGCGGGTCCGCTGGGTTGAATCCCGCCGATGCGCTCATGCCGCCACCGCGATGCCACGATAGACTTCGCCGGGTGTGCGCCCGTCCAGCGCCGAGTGCGGACGCGAGTCGTTGTAAAACCCAACCCAGTTCGAGATGACGCGCTCGGCCTGGAAACCGTCCGCGAGCTCGTGCAGGTACACCGCTTCGTATTTCAGCGAGCGCCACAGCCGTTCGATGAAGATGTTGTCCAGGAACCGGCCCCGTCCGTCCATGGAACAGCGAGCGCCGGCGGCTTGCACCCGCTCGGTGAAGGCCGCGCTGGTGAACTGCGCGCCCTGGTCCGTATTGAAGATCTCCGGCGTCCCCAGGCGCAACGCCGCCGCCAGCGCCGCGATGCAAAAGGCGCCGTCCAACGTGTTCGACAGCCGCCAGGCCAGCACGTACCGGCTCACCCAATCCATCACCGCCACCAAATAGAAAAATCCTTGAGATACCGGAACATAGGTGATGTCCGCGCACCAAACCTGGTCCGGCCGCTCGATCGTCAACTCCCGCAGCAGGTATGGATACACCCGGTGATCGGGATGCGCCGCACTCGTTCGCGGCTTGCGATAGATCGCCTCCAGCCCCATCAATCCCATCAGCCGCCGGACCCGATGACGGCCCGCCATCAGCCCCAGACGCCCCAGATGGCGAGCCATTTGCCGACTGCCGTAGAACGGATACTTCAGATACGCCTCGTCGATGCGCCGCATCAGCCGCATGTTCTCCGCGGATTCCCCGAGTGGCTTGTAATACCGCGACGAGCGACTGACGCCCAGCAACGCGCATTGGTGCTTCAAATTCAATGCGCCGCCGCGTTCCAGCATCCCGATCCGCTCCCCACGACTCAACGCGCCAACCCGCGTAGAAAAAAATCCCGCTCCACCGTCAACTCGCCGATCTTCGCGTGCAACTCCCGGATGGTCTTCTCGTGACCCGAGCCGCGGTTCGAACCCCGACCCGCGAACACATCCCCCAGACCGTCCATGGCCTGCCGCTTCCAGGTGCTCACCTGGTTCGGATGCACCCCGTGACGGGCTCCTATCGTCTGAATCGTGCGATCTCCGCGGAGCGCCTCTAGCGCCACCTTTTTCTTGAATTCCGCCGTGAACCGGCGTCGTCTCGTCGTCATCTCAATGCCCTCCGTGAGGCATCAAAATACACCTTAACGTCCTGTCCAAAAAAGTGGGACCACCTCAAACAAGGTTGGCGCGCATACCGCGTTCGCCATCCCAAGCCCGGCGCGGCGCAAAAGGAGAGGCTGGGTTATCGACCCGATTCCGCTGCTGCCGGCTACACCGGCAAGGGCTGCGAAGACCGAGCAGGCCGCCTGATTCCACGCCGGGAACGAGGGCGTCCCCGCCCTCGACGCTGGAGCACCCAGGGAGCGAGCCCGTCCCCGGGCTCGCCGAGGGCGGGACGCCCTCCCTCCCAGGCTTAGGCGCTTGCAGACGCGCGCTGAGCGCGCAGCTCGGCCAGGTACTCCCGGGTCAGGGTCCAGCGCAGCAGAATAATGCCGGCCAGCAGGTTGCAGATCGCCGGAACAATCGCAATGGATATACGAATTCCGGTAAGCGCGCCAGGGTCCTGCTGAATGGCTTCGTTGTCAACTGTTGACTGATAGCCCAGCAGCCAGAGAATTAAACTGATAAGCATGGGGGCTCCCATGAACGCGGCCTTCTCCACCATGTTGTATGCGCCGGCGAACACGCCCTCGCGCCTTAGCCCGGTCTTGAGGTAATCGTATTCCTGCACGTCCGGCAGCAGCGACATTCCGAGCAGCAGCTTGCCCATCCCGAAAAAGGCAAGGACCAGGGCCCTTACGAAAAGCAGCCATACAGGTTCCCCCGGCGGGACGAACCACCACCAAAGCGCTCCCACCATGAAGCCGAACGTTGCAAGCATCAGGGCGCGATGCTTGCCCACCTTGCGCGAAAACGGCACCCAGAAAAGCGGAGCCGCCAGCAGCGGCATGATCAGGTTTCCGCCAAGGGCGTAATACAGCATGACGGACTGGGAATGACCCAGAATGTCGACTATAAAGAACAGGACACTCCCAGCCGCCACACCCGTGGCCAGCAGGGTCAGCAGCTTGAAAGCCGCCAATTTCAGGAAGTGCACGTTGGAAGCGGCGGTTCGAATCTGCTCCCATGGACCGTAGCGGGGCCTGATGTGTTCGGTCGCTCGCACGCCGGCCGTTCCGAAGAAACAAGCAATCATCGCCGCAAGCGCCAGGGCGCCGAACATCCAGCCCACCAGCCTGTAGCCTTCGTTGCCGCCGCCAAATTGCGCAGCCAGGGTAGGCCCAATCCCAATCACGGTAAAGGTTCCCACCATGATCGCCACGGCGCGGAAGGACATGATGGCCGTGCGTTCGTCGTAGTTGTCGGACATTTCCGCGGGCATGGCCACGTGTGGCACGTTGAACAGCGTGTAGCCGGTATTGAAGACCAGCAGGCCCGCTAAAACGTAGAGTGCCTTGTCGTAATCCGACCAGTCCGCTGGAGTGCTGAACAACAACACGAATGCCGCTCCACACACAAAAGCGCCAACCAGCAGCCAGGGCCGGCGGCGTCCGAAGCGGCTCCTGGTGCGGTCGCTGACAATGCCCATCGGCAAGTCGGTCACAAGATCGTAGGCCTTGGCGATCATCAAGAGCGTCCCAGCCGTGATGACCGCGATCCCTGCCACCCTGGTCAGGTAGAAGAGGAGGATCGCGGAGTAGGTGTTGAACAGCAACGCCACACCCAGCGCACCCACACCCCAGCCGGCGCGCACCGAAAGAGGAACCGAACCCTTAACCCGGGTCAATCGGCCAAGCATGGTTTGCATTTCTTTCGGCGCCTCGATCTAGAGCGTAGCGCGGCAGGATAGCACGCGGGCCGGGAGCAGTGTATCCTCGCCAGTCTTTCCACGAGACTGACGGAGCAATACCGCATGGCGCAGTACGATTTTCGCAGGTTTTTCATTGACGGGGCATGGGTCGAACCAGTTGCACCGCGCGATCTTGAAGTAATCAACCCGGCTACCGAGAAACCCTCCGGAATTATTTCGCTTGGGAGCGCTGCGGATGTCGACCGCGCAGTCGCAGCCGCCCGCACGGCCTTTGCCAGTTACTCGCGAACCAGCAAACAGGAGCGCCTGGAGCTGATCGATGCCTTTATCGCCGCCTATAAGGCTCGCTACAACGACATGGCGGCCGCAATCACAGCGGAGATGGGAGCACCCACTCGCCTGTCAACCAAGGCCCAGGCGGCCATGGGTATCGTTATCGCCAAGACCGCGCGGCGCCTCCTGGAGAACTTCAGGTTTGAAGAGCAGCGTGGCGGCACCTTGATTCGACGCGAACCCATCGGCGTGTGCGGTTTCATCACGCCCTGGAACTGGCCGATCAACCAGATCACGCTGAAGGTATTGCCGGCATTGGCGTCGGGCTGCACCATGGTGCTGAAGCCCAGCGAAATCGCGCCCTTAAGCGGCATGATCTTCGCCGAGGTCATTGAGGCGGCGGGTGTGCCTGCAGGCGTGTTCAACCTGGTCAACGGCGACGGGCCGGAGGTGGGTCAGGCAATCGCCGGACATCCCGATATCGACATGGTTTCGTTCACGGGATCCACCCGCGGCGGTATCGCGGTTGCCGCGACGGCTGCGGGAACGGTCAAGCGCGTCAGCCAGGAACTGGGCGGCAAGTCTCCCAACATCATCCTGGACGAGTCCATGCTGGAGCGAGGCGTCACCAGCGGTATGCGTGACGTGTGCATGAACACCGGGCAGTCCTGCAATGCGCCCACCCGGCTATTGGTGCCGGCTGCCCTGCACGACAAGGCGGTCGAGCTGTCGGTGGCTTCCGCCGCACGGGCGCGTATCGGCGATCCCGAAGCGGAAAGCACATCCATGGGGCCGCTGGTCAGCGAGGCGCAGTTCAACAAGGTGCAGGGTCTGATCCACAAGGGCATTGAAGAGGGCGCACAGCTCGCCACCGGTGGACCTGGCAAGCCGGAAGGCCTGGAGCGCGGGTACTACGTAAAGCCCACCGTGTTCGGCAACGTCAGCAACGATATGACCATAGCCCGCGAGGAGATATTCGGGCCCGTGCTTTGCGTGATTCCCTACCAGGACCTGGACGAAGCGATTGCGATCGCCAACGACACGGACTACGGGCTGGCCGCCTACATCTGGGGCAGCGACCTGGACCAGGCACGGAGCGTGGCGGCGCGGCTACAAGCGGGCCAGGTCTGTCTGAACGGGGACTCGGGCGACTTCAGCGCGCCGTTCGGGGGCTACAAGCAATCCGGCAACGGCCGGGAGTCAGGCCCCGAGGGGCTGGAGGAGTTTCTCGAAACGAAAGCCGTGCTGGGCTACGGCAAGGCCGCCTGACACGCCATCAGCGAACTGCCTAATCTACGCCTTTCACGCGTTCCCCCGGTACCGGGAGACGCATGACTGCTTGCAGCTTGACCCGCAAGGGCAAGCATCCATCCATGGAGCTTGACTTCGCTGTGAGCACCGGGTCATCGGCGCTCACTGGCTCAGACACTCCCGATCCCGGGGGAACGCGCGAAAGGCTCCAGTGCTACTCGGTATCGAGGGAGCGGGCGACGCGGAAGCCGAAGAAAGTGTAGCGCGCGCTCTCGGGATCGCGGCCGCGGAAGGTTTGCCGCTGCCAGTCGGGATTGGTAATCCAACCGCCGCCCCTGACGCTGCGGTTTTCGCATTGTCCCGGCGGCGGTCCATACGCCGACCCGTCCGTTGGGATGTCATCGGGATAGAGCACTTCATAGCAGTCCTCTACCCATTCCCAGAGATTGCCCGTCATGTCATACAGCCCGAATCCATTCGGCCGAAACCGCCCCACGGGCGCCAGGGTCGAATACCCATCGTCACAGTCGATCAGCGGCCAACCAAAGTCGTGCACCGCATCGGCGCTCAAGTCATACATGTTGGCGTATGCGCAGCCCTGGTCGGGATCTTCGCCCCAGTGATAAAATTCACCGCCTCCCGAGCGAGCCGCGTACTCCCATTCCGCCTCACTAGGCAGGCGATAGACCTGGCCGCTGATCCCGGACAGCCAGGCAAGGTAGAAGCGAGCATCCAGCCAACTGACGCAGGCCACGGGGTGCTGCGGATCGGACTCTTGTCCCACTCGCAAATCGGTCCAGTGCCCCAGGGGATTGTCCGTCCACTCGCCTTTGATGTTGCCGCGACAGCCCTTCGACATCTCGTAGCCGGTAGCATCCACAAAATCCTTGTATTGCCGGTTGGTGACTTCAAATTTGCCCAGTGCAAAAGGTTGGGCGATCCGGACTTCATGAGGCGGCCCCATCGGGCGGTCGCTCACTGCATCTTCGCTTCCCATGATGAATTTTCCGGGCGGCGCCACGACCATTTCGGGACATTGATCGCAATCCCTGAAGGTCTCCGGCTCCGAATGTTCTTCAGCCGCCACCGATTCAATCGCCAACCCCAGGACAAGGGCCATTAGTAATGCATGTTGTTTCATGCCCGGCATTCTAGCCGTTCGTTACTACTCCGCCGCCAGAGAACGGGCGACGCGGAAGCCGAAGATGGAGTAACGAAGGTCTTCGGGGTCGCGGCCACGGAAGGCAGGGCGCTGGCGGCTGATGCGGCTGCTCCAGCTGCCTCCACGTACGCTCCGCCGTTCGCATTGCCCTGACGGAGGTCCGTACGCCGAACCATCGGTGGGCATGTGCGCGGCAAAGGGCGCTTCATAGCAGTCCTCCACCCATTCCCAGAGATTGCCGGCGACATCATGCAGTCCGAATCCGTTGGGCTCGAGTCGCCCAACGGGCGCCAGGGTCGGAAAACCATCGTCACAAGCCGCGGCCTGCCAGCCAAAACCGTGCTCCGCGTTTGCGCTTGAGTCATACACGTTCGCGTACCTGCAGGCCTCATCGGGGTCATCGCCCCAGTGAAACTCTCCGCTCACACCGCCGCGCGCCGCGTACTCCCATTCCGCTTCGCTGGGCAGCCGGTAGGGCTGACCAGTCTTCTCAGCCAGCCAGGCAACGTAGGCGCGTGAGTCCAGCCAGTTGACACAGGCTACCGGGTGGTCCGGTTCGGATTCCTGACCGGTTTGAAGGTCGGTCCAGTGCGATTCAGGGTGCATCAGCCACTCGTCGCCGACCCGGACCGCGCAACTCGGCGGAGTCTGGTACCCGGTTTCGGCAACAAATACAGCGAATTCCCGATTGGTGACCTCGAACCTGCCGATCGCGAACGCCTGGCCAATGGCAACACTGCGCGGCGGTCCCTCCGGGCGGCCCTCCTCGCCGCCTTCTGCCCCCATGATGAACTCGCCCGGTGGCACGATGACCATTTCCGGGCACGAATCGCAATCCCGGAACCTCGCCGGGCCCGGATCCTCTTCAGCCAGTGCCGGCGAGCCCGCCAGGCCCAGCACGATCAACAATGTAATCCTTAGAACTGCCATACAAAAAGCGCCAGCACGGTGTTTTCGTCGGTAGCGCCGTCTCCCAGTTTATTCATCCAAAATTGAACCTCGATTCCCAAGGAAAGACGGCCGGTGACTTTCCAGCGCAGTTGTGGTTGTGCAAGCAACCAACCCCGAAGGTCGCCGCCGAACTCGTTGTTCCGGCCACCAATGTACTCGATGTGGCCCTCAAGGCTGAAATTCGAATACCACTCACCGTAGAAATCGGAATCCTGGAAATCGCGACTCCTCGAATCAAGCGCATCCAGGAAGAAGAAGTTGTCGCCGTACTTCCAACCATGCGCATGCTGAAGCATGTAGATAGCCTGCCTTGGCTTTCCGCCCCCGGCAAACGAGGGCACGTCAATCCGGCCGTACTGAAAGTGAAATTCGCTATCGCTCCAGTCAAGCGCCTGAGTAACCGGGACCCAGGCGAGCGACAGGAGCGCAAGGGCCGCTCCCCGCGCAATGATCCTCACGCGCTGATGCGAAACTTATTCCCGGGACACGACACCGGCGCCCTGCTTGCGCGTGTAGTTGAAGATAACGCCCAATACAATTGCCAGCGCCGTCAAAGGGTTCACAATGGTCCAGAATGGACTGTATGGCTGGCCGGGTCCTGACGCGTGGTACAGCGGCTCGGCGACGGTGTGGATTGCAACCAGGACGGCTACGGCAATGAGATATACGCCGCAGAGCTTCTTTGGCATGTGCATTACCCCCGAATTTTCCGGGACGAAATCCCGACTTGCGGAATCGCGCATAGCACGCCATATCGTTACTTATGGAGACACAACCTCAAGGAGATAAAGTCGATAGAGCATTAGTTTCTACCCGATTTTGTTTATAGATTGCTTCGAACAGAACTTTCTTTTCGGAGTTGCGTGTTTAATAGTCTCCCCGCTTCCACTCCGAAGTGCATGATTGCGGGAAAGAATTCAAAATAGGACTGAATCTCACTGACCCTTTGTCAGTGTTAGACTTTTTGGATTATCAAATGGAAAATCCGCTTAGACTGATGAACTTGCCGGTCAGATCCCACGACAAACAGTTGGAATTCAGTGTTGCACTGACGCCCTTCATTGCTGACTGGGCGGGTGCGTCGCAAAAGTTTATTAGTGGGCTCGCAGAAAGGTTTGACACAATAGTGCTCGCAGAAGACTTTAATGTGAACTTGTCTAATTCTCTAGGTGATATGTCGTGCAGGTGCCGATTGTTTGGAGGCGCATGCTTAATCACACTTACACCAAATGAACTGAGACTGACTTTCAAGAATGTAAGCTATGCTGCCTACCCCGCTGTATTTTCGACGATGCGATCCACCTTAGGCTGGCTTGCATCTGATTTTGGCAGCCACAAGCAAGACACGCTATATTTTCGTTGCAACGAGCATGTGCACTCGGACGATGAGCAATCGGTAGACGAATATCTGAACCAATTCGCTCACGACAAGATCTTGGAAGCGTTAGAGTCTGAAGCAGCAGTATCCTATCAGCCGTCTATACGTATTGCTCTGATCGGTACCAAGAAAAATTGGAGCCTGCAAAGATTGGTAGAAAAATCCCTTCAATTCAATGATGAGTTGTTTGTAAGTACAAATGTTTCCATACTGCTGCGTGACGCTGAAGATACTGACAACTTGGATCGAATCATAAGTGGGCTATCCGACGTTGCAGACAAAGCAGTTGGCCTAAATCGAGGAGAGGGATGATGTCGGCAACGGAATTGGCTATCCATCCAAATCAAGACCCATACACATACCGTCCAATGCCATTCCCGCGACATCGGGAATCAAGCCAAAAGGTGAGTTTCACAAAGGCGCCAAGAGCACGCCTGATCAAATTGATTGGGAATGCAAGAAGACGCCAAGCAGAGGCTGAGCAGCAGCATGGTGAGCTGAGGAAATCTTTTGAACTGCTGAACTCTGCTCGTTACTTAGAGATCCAAGAACTATTGGAAGATAGGACTTGGCTTCCTGAAGCGCTGACGGAACTAGCAACAATCGACGAGGAGATCAAGGAGGATAATCTGCCGCAGATTGGCTCAGCCGCGCGGAGCGAAGCGAAAAGGATACTAAATGATCTGCGGTATCAAACCATAGCACCAACAATATATCCCACCAAGGATGGAGAAATTGCGATTCATTTTCGGTCACCAGTGGCATCGGAAGCAGTAATCATTGAGATAAATGATGATCTGCAAGGAGCATGTTTCGCTTACACGAATGGCAAGAGTCGGCGAGCGCGTTTTGAGGACTCTACAGAAATGCCGGATGAATTCGTTAAGGCTCAATTGGAAGCACTAAAGAAAACTTCTAGCGCTAAGTGATGCAATCCAGTCTGCCTAATTTAGGGAATGATGAGAGACTGGGCAGAAGTGTTGTTTCCAGCAGAGTTGCAAAACGAGCTCGGGCGAAGAACGTAATCATTCGTGACGTTTTTCTCGAAGATGCAGAAGCACCGTCTATTTCGGTCGATCGAATGGATCATGCGCCACTCTCTGAAATGGCTGACCTGTGTAGGATACGCGCGGCTGCCAGGACACCTCCTCGGCAATGTCAGGGATGGGCAATACTGACTGTTGAGGCAGCGGCAACGAGCGGCAGAACCGTTAAAGCCACTCCGATTCCGGAAAACGTCTACCATGCCGGCATTTTTCTGAAGATAACCATGGACGAGAGACGCGAACAACAAAAGCAACATGCTAACGAATTGGCGGCACACGCAAGGTGGCTGGAAGCGCCTTAGGTAACGCTGTTGAATGCAAGATTCGCCGGCTTTCCATTCCTGTGCACATTTGTCTCGTTAGGCACTTGTGACGAAGTGTCACAGCATTTGATCCCCCATTGCCAACCTTGCCTTTCTTGATGACCCGATAACGTGGCGCATAGAACATGATGCAACTCTCGATCTCCGAGAATCACTTGTTTGCTCAATCTCGTGAACATTTCATCACGAACGTATCCAAGTTCAGCGACTTTGGGCAAGCCACAAGTCTACTTAACGAAGGCGGTATTCCTTACTATGTAAACGAGTTCTGGACTGCCGGTCAAAGGCGATCCCATTCCATTCACGAGGTGTCATATCGCGCATGTTTCAAGGCTCAATTGCCGGAATTCTTCATTGCTCGTCTAACAAGAGTTGGAGATACGGTGTTTGATCCATTCATGGGACGGGGTACAACACCCGTTCAGGCCGCTCTAATGGATCGTTGCGCATACGGAAACGACATCAATCCTCTCTCTCTAATGCTCACTCGTCCTCGATTGGGCCCGATAACGCTGGAACAAATCAGGGGCGCCCTGTGCAATGTCAATTGGAGCAGTGGCGAAATTGCAAGAAAGGACCTTCTTGCGTTCTACCACCCCACGACTCTGCGGAAGCTCGAAGCCCTGAGGACTTGGATTCGGGACAACACCCCGACCGGCGGTCAGCAGGTTCAACCAGTAGTAGATTGGATACGGATGGTAGCGCTTAGCCGTCTATCTGGGCATTCGCCGGGATTCTTCTCTGGGCGATCGCTTCCTCCCAATCAGGCAGTCTCGATTACGGCCCAGTTGAAGATAAACAAGAAACTGGGTGTTGAGCCACCCGAGCGTGACGTTGAAAAACTGATAATCAAGAAGTCAATGTCGCTTCTGCGCGATGGGTGCGCTCCTAGACCGGCCAGATTCAGCTTACATACCAAGACCGCCTGGGACATGCCGGAAATAGCTGACGGCAGTGTCGATCTCGTTGTAACGTCACCCCCGTTCCTGGATGTTGTGCAATATGCAGCCGACAATTGGCTGCGATGCTGGTTTGCGGGCATCGATCCATCAATGGTAGCCATAGACATGCACCGAACGGAAGACGCATGGACCGGAATGGTCCATAGTGTTCTGCGCGAACTGGCCAGGATAGTCAGGCCAGGTGGCTACGTAGCATTTGAAGTTGGGGAGGTGCGAGGAGGACGCATCCTACTTGAGGGTCTTGTTTGGCAAGCTGCGCAATCGCTCCCGTTCGACAGGTTGGGGGTAATGATTAACGACCAAAAATTCACGAAGACTGCAAATTGCTGGGGTGTGGTGAACGGAACGAAGGGAACTAACACCAATCGCATCGTACTGTTACAGCGCCTATAGCAATTTGCAGGCGGGGTCGCGTTTGCGGAGGCGCAGGTGCAAGAAAAATTCAGAATTACCTGGGATGAGGCAGAACTCGCGCGAGCATTTCGTATTTCCAGAGATGACGTGCGCGAATATTTCACGGACGGGCGCCGAGTTTCTTTCATCATTGAACGAAGATTAGCCAACGAACATCAGGACTGGAGATTGGCGCCCTCAGAAGGTGCAGGATACGATCTTCTCGACCCAGAAAATGAAAAGTGGGAGGTACGATGGATTACCAATGGCGGCGTTTACTTCACTCCCAGTAATCAGGTTGGGTCAGGACGCAGCTTCAGTGAGACGGGATTCCAAGAAAAACTCAGTCGTATCAGAGGATTCATTACTTTCCGACATAGTTCCGTTCCCCGAGGTGAACGTATATGTTGTTCCGGTGGCCAACGTGATTCGGTGGAATAGCCTGAGGATCTTGGGTAGCACGGCCAAGGTCTCTCCGAAGAAGTTCCTTGATCGCCTTGCGCCGGACATTGGGCATTGAACCAATCGGGCGACCTTTTCGGGTTTCGTTTGGCCAATGAACTAACTCTTCCCCACTATCTTGTCCGAGTCTTCTTGCATCAGCGTGAAAAAGGAACTAACTAAAGGCGCTATCGGCGGACTGCTCTGGGCGGCGGCTTTTTGCTTCTACCCGGGCTGGCCGCTACTTCGCTGGTTCATCGGTCTGGCGGGACTTACATTGCTCTTGTCGCTTTGGTCCGGCGCAAGGGAGGGAAACAGCCCCAAGACAATCGCGCTGGGCAGTTTCGCTTTCGGGCTGTGCGCTTTCTCAGTCGCCTGCCACTGGATTTACCACAGCGTTCGAGTCGTCAACGGCGGGCCGATTGCAGTGGCGGTAGCGCTGGTCGTCCTGCTGGCGGCGTTGATGGGTAGCTGGTATGCCCTCGGCGGCTACTGGGTGGCGCGCTGCCGGACTGACAAGCCCCGGCTGGCGCTGCTCGTGATCCTGCCGTCGGTGCTGGTGCTCGCCGAATGGATCAGGGGCTGGGTCTTCACCGGATTTCCATGGCTGAGCGCCGGATACCTGACCGGTCCGGTGTTCGCCGGAAAACTGCCGGCGGTCCTTGCGCCGTTGGGTGGCATGTACCTGGTGAGCTGGATTACGGCTGCTTTGGCAGGCGCCTGTCTGCTTCTGCTGCGCCTGAAGGGAAGCGCCGGCAAGCGAGCGGTCAGCGTACTCTTGCTGCTGACCGCCTTCGTAGGCCTGGGGCAGATTCCCCTGGCGAACCAGCACAACGAATCCAATCAACAACTGCGGGCGCGTCTGGTTCAAGGCGGAATCCCACAGGAAGAGAAGTGGCTGGAAGAGGCCTTTCTTCGCACGCTTACGACATACGAGAACTTAAGCTTCGGGAGGATCGGGGGCAGCGCATCAGCCCCGGGGCCTCAATTGATTATCTGGCCGGAAGTTGCGATCCCCGACACGCAGGATTCTGTCAGGAGATACCTCGATGACATGGATCAGTTCTTGCGCGACAGAAATTTGGCGCTGGCGCTCGGCATTCTCACTGATACCGAGAACGGGCGCCTTAATTCCCTGATCGTGCTGGGCGCCGGTGCAGGCGTTTACCACAAGCACCACCTGGTTCCGTTCGGCGAGTTTTTTCCGGCCCCGGATGCGATAAAGGATTGGCTTGAGCGCATGAAGCTTCCGGCCCCCAATCTGGCCAGAGGCTCCGTCGGGCAAGCACCGATACGCGCAGCCGGGGTACTTTTCGGCGTGAGCATTTGCTACGAGGCCGCCTTTGGAACGGAACAGCGAAGGTGGGCTCCCGAAGCGGAGGTGCTCATCAACGTAAGCAACGACGGTTGGTTCGGCGACACGGTAGCTCTCGAGCAGCATCTGGACATGGCCCGAATGCGGGCAATGGAAGCAGGCCGATACCTGTTGCGGGTTACCGGCACCGGCATAACCGCGGCGATAGATCCGGCCGGGCGCATCATCTCCCGGTTACCGAAGCACGAAGCCGGGTTTTTGGACGTCAGCGTGCCGCGGCTTACCGGCTCGACACCGTATGTCCGCTATGGGGACTGGCCCGTGATTGTCCTTTGCGTACTGCTCGGAATCGTGCTGCCGACGGCGGTTAGAATCGCGCGTTGGGTTTCCAGTCGCAGCGGAGAGCGGGAATGAGCGTACGAAGAAGACAGGTCCTAAAGGGGGCAGTGTCCCTGTCGGCCTTGTCACTCGCGTATCCGCTACTGGGTCCTCGCGGCGCCTTTGCCGCCGAAAAAACAACGGTGGTGGTAGTCGGGGGCGGGCTGTCGGGGCTGAACTGCGCATTGCTGCTGACGGACTTCGGGCTGGACGTCATACTGCTGGAAGGATCGAACCGCATCGGGGGGCGAGCCTTTACCGGCGATGACGTCGAAACGCGTCCCGAATATGGCGCCAGCGAGGTCGGCCGTTCCTATGCGAGGGCGATCGATCTCTGTTCTCGACTGGGTCTCAATCTGATTCCCGATATTCGCAGCTTACTGCCGATGTCGAACTACGTGGACGGGACGTGGGTCACTTCCGCTGAATGGCCGGACTCTCCAGTGAACAAGACGATCAAAGACGAACGGGCAGTACCCCCGCTGATGCTGGCAAATCAGTTGTTGTCCAGGCTGAATCCACTGAAGGAGCTGGACGACTGGCTTTCTCCGGACTTTGCTTCTTTCGATATATCCATGCAGGAATTGTTTGAGAAAAACGGTGTATCGCACGCGGCCCTGAAGCTGATGAGCCGGTCTGCGGACCTGGGCAACACGTCCGGCCTGGGAATGATGCAGGAGCAAACCCGAACAAAGTTCGACGCCAATTTCGGCAGATCGACACCGCAAGAGGCGGTGGCGCTCTTTGGGCTGGCGGCCGGAGAGCAGGAAGAGAACGAAGTCACCCCGATCAGGAACATTGAAGGGGGAACTTCAAGGTTGCCTGAAGCCATGGCCCAGGCGCTGGGAGACCGCGTCCGGCCAGGCAAGTTCGTTGCGGAAATCGACATGTCGGGATCCGGGGCGGAAGTCAGGTGTGTTGACGGCAGCCGTTATCGCGCCGAATTCGTAATTAGCGCGGCGCCGTTCTCAACCTTGCGCAACATTACGGTCAGCCCGCGATACACGGGCCGTCAGGCTGAAGCGGTTGCGACGCTTGGCTACAGAGGCACCACGCGCGCCTTCGGCGTCCTGAGCGAACCCTACTGGGCTGACGGCCATGAACCCTCCTTCTTTACCGACGAAACCATTCAGGCCTTGTTGGTCCTGGACAAACTTCCGAACGAGGACAAGCACCGGTTCACCGTGATTTTCACGGGTCCGGCTTCGGCGCGAATCGACCAACTGCCCGACGATCAGGCTATTGCGCTGATCGAGTCCGAAATCGCCCGTATTCGTCCTTCAACCAAAGGTAAATTGCAGTTTCTGTCGCTTTACGGATGGCGGAAGAACCCCATGATCCAGGGCTGCCGCCATTTATTTGCACCCGGGCAGATCAATCGTTTCGCCAGGGAAATGATCATCCCTCACCACCGGCTGCACTTTGCCGGGGAACACACGCGGCGAATGGACTTTGGCATGGAAGCGGCGCTGGAGAGCGGCGAGCGCGCCGCCTTTGAGATCCTGCAGCGGGCATGAAAGTTTCCAGTAAGCGACTTTCCTGGGTTACCGCCGTGCTTGGCGGTGCAGTTCTCTTTGCAGCAACGGCGATATTGCCTCCTCTCGCTGCCGAAGACGCCGAGGACGATACCGGCTCTTCGGACGCCCAGACATTGGATCCCAAGCTTGTTGCACGGGGCAAACGGCTTTACGTGTTCTGCCAGGCATGTCACTCAACTGAAGCCGTACTTGACAGCAAGATCGGCCCCCATCTTGAGGGCATCGTGGATCGGCCCGTTGCAGCCGTGGACGGCTCGACGTATTCCGACGCGCTACGGGAACAGGATTTTGCCTGGACCGAAGAAAAGCTGGACTTGTGGCTGCAGCAACCGTCAAACATGGTCCCGGGAACGATCATGAGTTTCGTGGGCATCCCGCAACCTGAACTGCGCTCTGCGCTCATCGCCTACCTGAAGACTCTCTAGCGCCGGGCGGAAGCCCGGCAGGCACGCACAAAGCTCAGGCGCGGCTGATCTTGAGCCGCTTCACGCGGCGCCGATCGGCCGCTGTTACCTCAAACTGCCAATCCCCGATCCTGACGCGTTCGCCCCGCTTGGGAAGGCGCCCGAGCCGATGAATGACCAGGCCGCCGACGGTGTCGAACTCGCCGGTATCCAATTCCGAGCCAATCTGCTCGTCAAACTCCTCGATGCGCATCTTGGCGCTGACCAGGTAACTGCCGTCATCCTGGCCGACCAGCTCAGGCGCCTGCTCAAGATCGTGCTCGTCACCGATGTCCCCCACGATCTGCTCAAGCACGTCCTCAATCGTCAGCAGTCCGGCCGTGCCGCCGTACTCGTCGACAACCACCGCCAGGTGATTTCGACCGCGCCGGAATTCATCCAGCAACGCATCCAATCGCTTGGTCTCCGGAATCAGCGTTACGGGCCTGAGCAGAGGACGAATCTCCAAAGGATCGCTGGGCGATTCGGTCAGGGCCCGCAACAGGTCCTTGGCCAGCAGGATTCCCACCACCTCGTCCCGGTTCTCACCAATGACCGGGAAACGTGAGTGACCGGACCGGATGATGGTGGACAACAACTGCTCACGGCTGTCGTCCAGGCGCAGCACCACCATGCTTGACCGCTGCACCATGACCTCGTGCACTTCGCGCTGGGATACCTCCAGTACGCCTTCGATCATTGTCTTCTCGCCCCCGGTGATTTCCTTTCCCTTGCCCAGGTCCGTCAACAATTCGAGAAGGCCGGCGCGGGTGAGCCGTTTGCGGCCGCCAAGCCGATCCAGGAAACCACGCGTTGCGTTCATACGCGTTCTTCCGCCCAGGGATCGGGCCAGCCGGCCCGGACAAGCAATTCCGATTCCAATGATTCCATGCTCCGCGCCTGATTCGGTTCCTGATGGTCGTGCCCCGCAAGGTGCAGACAACCATGCACAACCAGGTGGGCCAGGTGGGCCGGCGGTTTGGAAGCGCGGTCGCCTGCCTCCAAACGTACCAGGGGCAGGCAAATCACGATATCCCCGATTTCCCCAATCGTGCGGTCGCCAGGAAAAGCGAGCACATTGGTGGGGCGATCGATGCCACGCCACTTTTTGTTCAAAGCGCGGCTCTCAGCTTCACCGACGAGGCGAATCGTGACCTCCCCATCGCTCAGGAAAGGAGCCAGGCTGGCCCGCACAAGCTTGCGTATTACCGCGCTCGGCAGGCGTTCTTCCGGCTCGGCCTCAAGGTCCGGCGCGTCTTGTACCGCAACGCGAATCATCACCGTTCCCTAAGAGCCGTAGGCCTTGAGAATCAGGCGCACCAGCGGATGGCGGACTACGTCTCGGGCGGAAAAGTGGACTACTGCAATCCCTGGTATGGATTCCAGGATTTTCAGGGCATGCCGTAAACCGCTCTGCCGGTCCGATGGCAAGTCCACCTGGGTGATGTCGCCGGTGACCACGGCCCTGGAGTCCGCGCCGAAGCGGGTCAGGAACATCTTCATCTGCTCCGGCGTCGTGTTCTGTCCTTCATCCAGAATGACAAAGCTGCTGTTTAAGGAGCGGCCGCGCATATAGGCCAGCGGCGCCACTTCGATAATGCCCCGCTCAAGCCACCGCCCGACGCGCTCCGGGCCCAGCATCGCGTACAGGGCGTCGTAGACAGGCCTTAAGTACGGATCCACCTTGCTGGCCAGATCACCGGGCAGGAAACCCAGACGTTCGCCGGCCTCAACGGCCGGGCGCACCAGCACGATGCGCTGCACAATCCCGGAGCGGTGAGCCTCCAGCGCACAGGCGACGGCCAGCCAGGTCTTGCCGGTGCCCGCGGGCCCGATCGCGACAGTCAGATCGTGCGAACGGATTTGCCGAACGTAGCGTCGCTGGTTTTCGCCGCGGGGCCGCACGCGAATACGCGGAGTGGCAACCACAAGCTGAGAGTCCTCATCGCCTTGAATATCAGTTTGGCCCTTGCCGTTTGCGTCGCCGCCGTTGGCGGCGGGAATTCGCGCCGACTCCTCGGCGCACTCACTCAGGCAAGCCTGAATATGTGTTGCATCCAGCGATTCATCGGCGGCCATCCGGTACAGTTCGGTCAGCGTCGCGGCGCCTGCCCGGGCGGCTTGTTTCGATCCCTGGACCCGGAAGCGGTTGCCCTTGCTGGATATCCGCACGTCCAAACCCTGCTCGATCTGCCGCAGGTGCTTGTCGAATTCGCCGCACAAGTTGGCCAGCACGCCGTTGTCGGCGGGACGGAGGACGACCTCCAGTGTGTGTGTTTGGCTATTCAGGGCGCAGAAAAGCCTCAGGCTGCCTTCGATTCCGGCAGGAGCCGGCCGCGCAGCGAATTAGGTAGGGCTTCGGTAATCACGACGTCTACAAATCGTCCGATCAGCGTTGACGGACCGTCAAAGTTCACCCAGCGATTGTTGCCGGTTCGTCCCGCGATCAGGCCCGCGCCCCGCCGCGCCGGGCGTTCCACGAGAATGCGCTGCGAAGAATTGACCATCTTCACGGAAATTCGCCTTGCCTGGCTGTTGATCACGGCCTGCAGCTGCTGAAGCCGCTGAAGCTTCACTTCCTGCGGCGCCGGATCTTCCATGCGCTCAGCAGGCGTCCCGGGACGCGGGCTGTACATGAAGCTGAAGGATTGGTCGAACCCGATGTCTTCCACCAGCGCCAGCGTATCCGCGAACTCTTGCTCGGTTTCTCCCGGGAACCCGACGATGAAGTCGGACGCAATGCTGATTCCCGGCCGGGCGCGGCGCAGCCGGGCGATCTTGTCGCGGTACTCGCCTGCCGTATAGCCGCGTTTCATGCGCGCCAGCACGGAGTCCGAACCGCTTTGCACCGGCAGGTGCAGATAGGAAGGCAGCTTCTCGAATCGGGCGAAAGCGTCAATCAGCCGGCCGTCGAATTCCATGGGATGCGAGGTGGTAAAGCGGATCCTTCCTATGCCCTTGAGCCCGGAAACATAGCGGACCAAGCCCGCGAGGTCCTCCAGCCCGCCGGAAGGCGCAACACCACGGTAACCGTTGACGTTCTGGCCCAGCAGGTTGATTTCCCGCACACCCTGGCGCTCCAGCTGGATCGCCTCGGCCAGCACGTCCGCCACGGGGCGGCTGATCTCCTCGCCGCGGGTGTACGGAACCACGCAGAAGGAGCAGAACTTGCTGCATCCTTCCATGATCGACAAATGGGCCACTGCAGATGCGGCCTTTGGCGCCGGCAGCTCGGCAAATTTTTCTTCGGCCGGAAAAGCAATATCCACCACTGGTTCACCGGCGGATGCCGACCGGTCAAGCAAGCCCGGCAACCGGTGAAGGGTCTGCGGCCCGAAAATCACGTCCACATAGGGCGCACGCTTTCCGATGGCCGCGCCCTCCTGACTCGCCACACATCCGCCGACACCGATCTTCATTTCCGGACGCTTGCGCTTCAGGGCCTTGTAGCGGCCCAATTCGGAGAACAGCTTCTCCTGCGGTTTCTCGCGCACCGAACAGGTGTTGATCAGAACGACGTCGGCTTCCTCGGGCTTCTCGGTCAGCGTGAAACCCTGAGTCTCGCGCAGCACGTCCGCCATGCGGGCGGAGTCGTACTCATTCATCTGGCAGCCGAAGGTGCGAATGTAGAGTTTCCCACTCATGATTGAACGACTTTAGCCGGAGATAGTCTGCAATGCCATAGTGCGCATTGCCGCCTCAGTTCGGTTGCCTAGAACGGAACCTCGTCGTCCATATCGCCCTCATCCGTACTCTCGAAATTGCTTTGCGGCGCCGTGTTCGAACTCCCGCTGCTGCGGCGTTGGTCGAAATCGCCGTCGCCACCGCGGCGATCCAGGAACTGCATGTCGTCGGCCACCACTTCGGTGCTGCGCCTTTCCTGTCCCTCGCGGTCCTGCCATGAGCGCGTGCGCAATCGACCCTCCACGTAGATGCGCGAACCTTTCTGCAGATACTGCTGGGCAAGTTCGGCTCGCCGGCCGAACAGCACCACGTTGTGCCATTCCGTATGTTCCTGTACCTGGCCGGTGTCCCGCCGGGTCCAACGCTCGTTCGTGGCAATTCGAATATTCGTAACCGGGTTGCCGTTCGTCATCTGGCGAACTTCCACGTCGTGCCCCAGGTTACCGACCAGTATTACCTTGTTTACTCCACGCATTCCTTACTCTCCCAAACTATCCTGACCCTCATGGGCAGGCGCCAAAACTATTGTGCCATCAAGTTATCGGAATACATACGCATCCGGCCGCTGGCATTTGTGTGGCTTTGTCAAATAAGAGGCAGACGGCACTAATCACAGCATTTCCCCGCATTTCCGGCGCCATTCGACCCCGGAACAAGCGTCGCGACCCTGGGGCGTTGACTATGGCCGGTGAGCAGAGGCTCATCCAAACACCCAAGGCGGCTCTCCCTAGGGATGATCTCCATAGAAGAAGCGCAGCCGCCATGATTGCAAGTGGCCGATATCGCCAGGCGCAAGATCGGCAACTTCAATCCGCCATTCGCCATTCGGCCGTTCACCGTAAAACGCATTGCTGAGCAAATGCCACTGGTGCAGTCCGGGAAACCCGTCGAGCACGAGGTTGAATGGCGCGTTCACGATGCTCTGCGTGCCGCTGGGCGAAGTGATCGTTACGCCCAGATCGGAGGCATAACTGTGATTAACGGAAATCTCAAGAATTACAGCTTCGATGTTGGCGGAATCCGGCAAACCGGAGATCCTGAGCGTATCCGCGACACCGCCGCCGTCACCGTCCGGAACCGCCAGAAACAAGGCCCCATTCTCGGCCGCCGAGAACCACGGAGATTCCACAAACTCGCCCACGCTGCCGGGCGCATGCAACCGGGCCATGGCAACGGCCTCATCCAGCGCCAGCGCCCCGAAGCCATACCAGTTGTGATAGCCATAACCCGCTGCGTTGGTTTGCCAGGCATGCTGCGCAACATAGGGCCGACCGTTGAAAGCGGCTCGAACTTCGTCCCGGTTCGGATCAATCCTTCGCGCCGAAGAAGCGAGGACGTGTTTGACGTCGCGCCAGCTCAAGTCCGGGTTGACGCTGAGCAGGATTGCGATGGCTCCAGCGGTGGCCGGCGCGGCGGAAGATGTTCCGCCAAAAGTGCTCACATAGTCGCCGTGGGGATCGATCGAGCGCCCATCCGCGAGAGTTTCGCCCTCGGCAAAGTCAAAACCCTTCTCCACGCCGGCCTGATCGGTGGTAATGATGCCCGGGCGCTCGACGCCGCCCTCTCCGCCGGGTGCAACGATCCAAAGGTTGGCGCCCGCAACCGAATACGATGCCTTGACATCGTCAGCATTGAAGGCCCCCACATTGATCAGGTAGGGCAGATTCTGGTCCGGGTCCGCGTTGCCGCCCAAGCAGCCGATCTCTAGATTGAAAGGATGCGGAGACGGGCATCCGGTGAATCCGTTACCCGCCGCCTTGACGTATAGCGCGCCCTTACCGGAGCGAAGATCGCGCGTCCCCATTTCAAAAAGTCGGACAAAGTCTTCTTCGGAATTCCCGGACGGAAACACGGTCCCGAAACTCATGTTGAATACATCAACACTGGCTGAATCGGGATAACTGTGGCTTCCACCCAGACTCCGTAGCAGGCTTACGTGGGGGTCCGCAGCAAAGGCGGCGCCGCCGTTGTAGCCCCGCAGCGAAACCTCCCCAGCGACGCCACGCCCGCCCAAGCCGTTGTTTGCCACGGCCGCCGCCACACCCGCCACGCTGGTGCCGTGATCGCCGAGAACGTCGTGATTGAACGGGTCGGTGATGGAGGCGCCGGCGCTGCTTTCAAAGATGAAATTGAAGGATTGACCGGGCTCGACGTTGGCGGCCAAATCTCGATGGCAGATTTCAAGCCCGGTGTCCACAACCGCCAGCTTTACGCCGTTTCCACTCAATCCATCGCGAATGGCCGCAGTCATCTGAAGGTCGGCGCCCGGAATACCGCGGTTCATGGAAAAACCGGTCTGTCCCGTGTTGCGCAAGTGCCATTGCTGCGCGAACAGCGGGTCAGACCCGCTAAAGCCGGTTGCCTGACCCAAAGCATCGCACCGCGTGATCACCTTTCCCTGGACATTGGTGGCGAAGGAGAACCGGAAAGCGCCCTCGTCGCGTCCGCCACCGGACGCGCCCACCCCGTTGTCCAGATAAACCTGAACGAAATAGCTTTGATTCGGCGCCAGGCGATTCAAGGGCAGGCTGAATGCATACGGAGGAAGAAATATCATCGTGTCCAGGGTAAACGCGGGGATATCAAAGACCCCGAGTTGATTCACGTCGGTAGCGAAATCGGCGTCGCTGGACCACTCGGCAAAAAGTTGCAGCGGTGGGGCATCCTCGTCGGGGAAAGTGAAGGCCAGGACCACAAAATCAACGGACGCTCCGGTCACGGTGTAGAAGACGGGCACGACCAGCCCCAAGTCCGCGGTTTGTTCCGGAGTCTTGTCAACCGTCGCCGCCTGTCCGTCAAGTATCGTGACGCGAGCGCTGGACGCCGGGCCGGCCTGGGCGTTTCCCTCAATCGGTCCAAGACTGATAACGACCGTTTCGTCTCCCTCCAGGTCGAAATCCCTGAACACGTCGATTTCGATGCCGGAGATCGTCGAATTGGGGGGCAATACGATGGAATCCGCGCTGACCGCATAGTCGTGGTCCCGGGTTGCTGAACCGGAAAATTCAAGCGGAATGGTCAAGCCGCCGTGCGCGGTTGAATTGACCCCGACGTTTACCTGCACCTTCGGGTTGCCGGCTTCCTGAACCGTGGCCGTCAATCCTGCTGATAGCGACACGATGACCGGCGGCGCAGGCCTATCACCGCCCCCGCCACACGCGCTCACCAGCAGGCAACAGGCAAGCACGGACCGTGCCCGCGACATGGACGCTAACGCCACTGGATTGGCGGCTTGCGGAGACGGATGGTCGCCCTCGGTTGCCCGGAAAGCGATTCCAGTCGCTTAATGGCCTGGAGCGGATGCAAGGTCTCCGGTAGGTCGACGACCGCAAAACCCAGCGTTTCAAAGAAAACGGCTTTCGTCGCCCCGGTCAACTTCTTGATGGATTCCAGTTGCGCTTCACTGTCCAACTCGACCCGGATACTGGGAAGCAACGGCGCGAAGGTCCGCCGGGACGGGTCAAAAGCGATTCGGGATGAGGGGCCTTCCAGTGGCGTAGCGGCTCGGAAAGTTTCACCCTCAAAATGGATGACGTGAACTCTTTGAGAACCGGTCTCAAACGAATATCCGTTGATGGGTCCGAGCGCCGGCTGCACCTGTCCGGATGCTTCGGCGGTCGGCAGCACAACGACTTCCCGTCCCTGAGTAGGCGCGACCAGGTAACCGCCCTTTACAGGTTCCTGAGCTGCGCCGGAAATACCTGCAGCAAGCGCAATCCAGCACGCTGACACGAAAAGGACCCGGCTCAGCGGAAATCCGCATGCCCCGGTTGGCACGGCGGTCTCTTCCAGCGAAATCCGTTTCATCGGGACACTTCCATCGCGCCAGGGCGCCAACTATTCGATCTCGGAAATGGCCTCTTCGGGAAAGAACGGCGGATGAGCGCGGAGGACGCTTGCCGTGACTTCTTCCGGAGACGGTTCGTCTTCGGCCGGGCCAATGAGGACCAGCTTGTTTGCGATATTCTCGCCTACCCAGATTTGCGGCCTCGAGTGCTTGTAGCCCTTGCTCTTCTCGCGTTCGCGGACCAGCGCAACCGCCTGCTGGAACGCACCGCGATAATCGCCATCGGTCAGACTGTCGCGGTAGAACGCCGCGCCAAAATAGGTGTAGTCGCGCCCGTTCTCGCATCCGAACGACATCCGCCGGGCGCTCGCGGCGGTTATAACCAGTGCGCTCGGCGACTTCAGGGCATCGATATAGCCGCCCGAGAAGCAGGCGGACACGACCACAACCCGCCAGGGCAGGTTCGCGCCGTTGACGATATCGCCGATCTCCTCGGCGGATAGATCTTTCAGCTTGAGCGGCTTGAACGACACCGAGAACTTGTGCCGCCTGGAACCGTGCGAAGTCATGTGCAGCACCAGCAGGTCCTCGGCCCCCATCTTTCGCCCTATCCCGCCGAGCACTGCGGCGAGATTCGGGCCGTTGGCGAGCGGCAGGACATCAAGGGTATTGCGGCTGTTGATCAGCATGGCAGTACGGCCTTCGGCGCCCAGTCGCTCCCGGAACAGGGTCTCGACGAGTTTGACTTCGTTCTCGAAAACATCCTGGGCCGAGTCCGAGCCAAATCCGACAAAATAGGTCTCCACCACCCCTTCTTCCGAGGCGCGAACCTTGTCCAGAGCAAGCTGCACAAGCCGCTGTTGATTGGAGTAGATACTCTCGACATCCAGCGGCGGTTTCTTCTGGGCTGGCGGAGTGGACTCGTCCGGCGGCGAATGCGGGTGGGAGGCGCCGGCGCCCGATAACAAGAGTCCGGCCAGCAGTAAGCCTGCGAAGCGGCAAATCCGAGTCATATCCGATTCTCCAACTATCCGAGCCGCGACCAAAAAGGCGCAGCAGCACATCGCCTGGTCAACGGTTCAGAATTCCAACCCACGAGCGATAGCTTACAACACCGCACCATGGAAAATCGGCCTGCGCCTGTAGCCCGGAGAGATTACCGGCACTGCAATCCGCTTGTTCCTGCCGAGGGAGCTTCACTGCAGCGTTGATGGGCAAGAATTCAATCTCATGGGAGGGTTTCGCCGCACGGCCCAGCGGGGGTATATTGGTGGGCTGCCATGAGTGAGATCCGCATCCGTTCGGCGCGCACCCACAATCTCAAAGGGATTGACCTTTCGCTGCCGCGCGATCAACTGATCGTGATCACCGGGCTTTCCGGCTCGGGCAAGTCGTCGCTCGCCTTCGACACGATCTACGCGGAGGGTCAAAGGCGCTACGTGGAATCACTCTCGGCGTATGCGCGCCAGTTCCTCAGCGTGATGAGCAAGCCCGACGTGGACCACATCGAAGGGTTGTCGCCCGCAATCGCCATCGAACAGCGCTCGGCCTCGCACAACCCGCGCTCCACGGTGGCGACGGTAACGGAAATCTACGATTACATGCGCCTTCTGTTTGCTCGCGCCGGCATACCCCGCTGTCCGCGACACGGACGCGAACTCACGGCGCAGACGATCAGCGAAATGGTTGACGAAGTGCTCAAGCTGCCCGAGGGCACGGCAATCAACCTGATGGCTCCGGTGGTACGCAACCGTAAAGGCGAACACCGCAAGCTGTTCGCAGACCTGTTGGCGCGCGGTTTTCTGCGCGCCCGGGTCGACGGCGAACTGTGCGAAATGGACAATCCTCCGGAGCTTGATCTACGGCGCAACCACAGCATCGAGGTGGTGGTGGACCGGTTGCGGGTCAGGGACGAATTGCGCCAGCGACTGGCGGAATCCGTCGAAACCGCCTTGTCCTTGACCGAGGGGATCGCCCTGGTGGGTTTCATCGATGAACCCGAACGGGCCGACGTGCTGTTCTCCAACCGTTTCGCCTGCCCGATGTGCGGTTTCGCCATTCCGGAGCTGGAACCCAGGCTCTTTTCCTTCAACAATCCCGCCGGCGCCTGCGAGTCCTGCGCCGGGCTGGGATCGAAGAGGTTCTTCGATCCGGAAAGGGTCGTGCGCCCACATCTGAGCCTGGCCGGGGGCGCAGTGCGCGGCTGGGACCGCCGCAACTCCTGGTACTACAGCATTCTGGATAGCCTTGCGCGCCATTACGACTTTGACCCGGAGGTTCCCTTCGAGACGCTGCCGGCGAAGACCCGCCAGGTCGTGCTGTACGGGAGCGGGCGAACCCGCATAAGGTTTACTTTCCGGTTCGCTACCGGCCGCAGGTTTTCGCGAACGCGGCCGTTCGAAGGTGTCTTGCCGAACATGGAGAGGCGTTACCGGGAGACGGAGTCTTCACGAGTGCGTGAGGAACTGTCCCGTTACCTCGGATCCACTCCCTGCCCGGATTGTGGCGGCGCCCGCCTGAACGAGGCAGCGCGCAATGTTCTGGTCTCGGGTAGCTCGATCGCCGAACTGAGCGCAATGAGCGTGGAGGCCGCCCTGAAGTTCTTCACAACGCTCAGACTGAAAGGCTGGCGGCAGGAGATCGCCGAGCGCATCGTCCGCGAACTCGGCGAACGGCTGCGATTCATGGCCGATGTCGGCCTGGGCTATCTGAATCTCGACCGCCGGGCCGAAACGCTTTCAGGAGGCGAGGCACAACGAATTCGACTGGCAAGCCAGATCGGCTCCGGCCTGGTGGGCGTGATGTACGTTCTCGATGAACCGAGTATCGGCCTGCATCAGCGCGACAACAAACGGCTGCTGGCCACGCTGGCCCGGCTGCGCGATCTGGGCAACACGGTGCTCATGGTCGAGCATGACGAGGAAGCCATCTGCAGCGCGGATCACGTGGTCGATCTGGGCCCCGGCGCGGGCGCCCATGGCGGCCAGGTTGTGGCGGAGGGACCGCCGGAGTCCATCAAGCGCGAGGCTGCCTCGCTGACCGGGCAGTACTTAAGCGGTGTGCGCAGTATTCCGGTGCCCACCGTTCGGCGCCCGCTGCAGCCGGACCGAGTGTTGACCGTCGAGGGCGCCAACGCCAACAACCTCAAAGACCTGAACGTATCGCTCCCGCTTGGACTGATGACCTGTGTCACGGGTGTGTCGGGATCCGGCAAGTCATCGCTGGTAAACGAGACCCTGCTTCCCGGCGTTTCCGCGTCCATCGAGCGCAAACCCTGTGCCGGCGCCAGGTTCACGGCCATGCGCGGGACCGAACGGCTGGACCGGGTCATCGAGATCAGCCAGGCCCCCATCGGGCGAACACCGCGCTCGAATCCGGCAACCTACACCGGCCTGTTCACACCGATTCGCGAAATGTTTGCTCTAACGCCTGAAGCGAGAGCGCGCGGCTACAAACCCGGACGCTTCAGCTTCAACGTCAGGGGCGGACGATGCGAAGCCTGCCAGGGTGGCGGGCTGATCAAGGTGGAAATGCACTTCCTGCCCGATGTCTATGTGCCCTGCGACGTGTGCGAAGGGCGCCGGTACGGACGCGAGGCGCTCGAGATTCGCTACCGTGGCCTGAATATCTACGAAGTGCTGGAGTTGACCGTCGAGCAGGCGGCGGACGTATTCACCAACGTGCCCAAGGTGGCTCAGAAGCTGGCCACCCTGATGGACGTGGGTCTGGGCTACATCCGGCTCGGCCAGAGCGCCACCACGCTCTCCGGCGGCGAAGCCCAACGTGTGAAGCTCTCCCGTGAGCTGGCCAAGCGGTCCACCGGAAGCACCTTGTACATGCTCGACGAGCCCACTACCGGGTTGCATTTCCACGATGTGGCGCAGCTACTCAACGTGCTTCATCGGCTGCGCGACGGTGGCAATACCGTGGTAGTTATCGAGCACAACCTTGACGTGATCAAGACCGCCGACTGGATCATCGACCTTGGACCGGAAGGCGGCGAAGCCGGTGGGGAACTGCTGGCCGCAGGCACGCCGGAAGAAGTAGCCGGCGTTCGCCGCTCCTACACCGGCCGCTATTTGGCGAAAATGCTGCGCGGCTCGGCGCCCCGAACCCGTCGCAAGAGCGCCGCCTAGCGGGTCAGGCCCACTGCGGAGCTTCCGGCGAATCTCCGCCCCGCACGCCTTGTACGCGGTCGCAGGCATGCAAGATGGACAGCGTATTCTGATCCAGGCGATTGCATCCGGTGTCGGCAGCGCCGCGCTGCAAAGTGCAAAGTGGGGCGGATGCTGGGTAGCCGGCACCGCAAGTCGGAATCCGAAGCTTGAAATCGCACGCCAATGGGGCGCGGACGCGGTCTACAACTACAAGCAAGACGACGTGGAGGCCCTGCTAAGACGCGACACAGAGCAATACGGCGTCGATATCGGTCTGATGACCATCGGCGAAGAAACCTCCGACACCCTGCTCGCCTGCATGGCAATAGACGGCAAGGTCGTGATGTATGGCAGTACCGGCGGCCGACGCGTTTGTTTTGAACTCTATATCGGCGATCGCAACCTGTCGCTGCTGAGCATGAGTATTTCAACCAGCCCGCGATTTCTGACCGACACCATGGTCCAGTTTCGCGAAGTCGCCCTGCCCTTGTTTGCCGACGGCACTTTCAGGGCGCCAATAGGTCCAGTGCTACCTCTATCCGAACTCGCAAGGGCACACGGGATGGTGGACGAGCGGAATCACTTCGGCAAGATTATCCTGACCGCGGGAGACCCGCCAACCCAGGATTCTTGTGTCTCCCCTTTCCCGGGAACGAGGGCGTCCCCGCCCTCGTCAGCAAACGGACCAAAGCCACTTGCTGGTTCAGCGGGCGTAACGGCGAAGACGAATGTCCGCCTGCTCCTTGTGCCCGGCAAAACCTTCAAGGGCACAAAGCCGTGAGCAATACTCACCGATCTCCACCGATGCTTCCTCGGTTATACGTTGGTACGTGCATGTCTTGATAAATTTGCCCACCCACAGGCCGCCGGTGTAGCGCGACGCTCGTCGGGTAGGCAGAGTGTGATTGGTCCCGATCACTTTGTCCCCGTACGACACATTGGTTTCCGGGCCAAGGAAAAGTGCCCCGTAGTTGCTCATGTTGTCGAGGAAATATTGCGGATCGCGCGTCATCACCTGCACGTGCTCCGAACCAATTTCATCGGCCTTCGCCAGCATTTCCTCGTAATGGTCGCAAACAATGACCTGGCCGTAGTCGCGCCAGGCAAGACCTGCAATCTCGGCTGTGGGTAGAACGGTCAGCTGGCGTTCGACCTCGGCGATGGTCGCATGCGCCAGGTCTTCGGAGTTGGTCAGCAGGATCGCGGGAGAATCAGGACCGTGCTCGGCCTGGCCGAGAAGGTCCGCCGCACACAACTCGCCATCCACCGCATCGTCGGCTATAACCAACGTCTCGGTGGGGCCGGCCAGCAAATCGATGCCTACGCGCCCGAACAACTGCCGCTTGGCCTCGGCCACGTAGGCGCTGCCCGGGCCGACAATCATGTCCACAGCGGGAATTGTTCCCGTGCCTAATGCCATGGCGCCGATCGCCTGAACGCCGCCCAGGCAATAGATCTCGTCCGCGCCGGCCAGATCCATAGCCACCACGACCGCTGGATTCGGGGCCCCCTGAAACGGCGGCGAAGCGGCAGCCACGCGCTCGACCCCGGCAACTCGCGCCGTGACGATGCTCATGTGCGCCGAGGCCACCAGTGGGTACTTGCCGCCCGGGACGTAGCAGCCAACGCTTGCCACAGGAATGTTGCGGTGCCCAAGAACGACACCGGGACGCGTCTCCACCTCCACGTCGGTGAGTGCCTCGCGTTGTATGCGTGCAAAGTTGCGTATCTGTTCCTGGGCGAAACGAATGTCGGCAATCGCCTGTGCATCCAATTGCTGATGGCAGCCGTCGATCGTTTTGCGGCTCAGGCGAAACGATGCCGGCGACCAGCCATCGAATTGCTCGGAATAACGGCGCACGGCCTCGTCGCCGTGCTCGGTAATGTCGGTTAGCAGAGCCTCGACCGTCGACTGAATGCGCGCGTCGCGCTCACTCTGCTGCCCGGCGGCAATGCCCTTCTTCAAGTATCGAATCATCTCGGCGTTCTCTGGTGGACTTTCCCGGACGGCGTGCGGCTTTCGAAATGCACGCGCAGGTGTTCGTAAAGATCATAGCCCAGACAAGAAAAAGCCGCCCCGGGATTGCAATCCGAGGCGGCTTGAAGAGATGCCTGGCGGTGACCTACTCTCGCGCGGGGAGACCCCGAACTACCATCGGCGCTGGACGTTTTCACTTCCGAGTTCGGAATGGAATCGGGTGGGACCCGTCCGCTATTGCCACCAGGCGAAAAAGGTGGCGCGTCCCATCAATAGGGACGCGCCCAGGATATGTTCCATGCATTACTTCAACGAGGGCGGGACGCCCTCGTTCCCAGGGGGTTGTTGAACGTGGGAATGCTTCGGTGTGACGTTGTTTAAGCCTCACGGGCAATTAGTACTGGTTAGCTTCACGCGTTACCGCGCTTCCACACCCAGCCTATCAACCTTGTAGTCTCCAAGGGCCCTTCAGGGATCCAAAGATCCGGGAAACCTAATCTTGGGGTGGGCTTCCCGCTTAGATGCTTTCAGCGGTTATCCCTTCCGTACATAGCTACCCGGCAATGCCACTGGCGTGACAACCGGAACACCAGAGGTACGTCCACTCCGGTCCTCTCGTACTAGGAGAAGCTCCCCTCAAGTTTCCAACGCCCACGGCAGATAGGGACCGAACTGTCTCACGACGTTCTAAACCCAGCTCGCGTACCACTTTAAATGGCGAACAGCCATACCCTTGGGACCTGCTACAGCCCCAGGATGTGATGAGCCGACATCGAGGTGCCAAACTCCTCCGTCGATGTGGACTCTTGGGAGGAATCAGCCTGTTATCCCCGGAGTACCTTTTATCCGTTTAGCGATGGCCATTCCATACAGAACCACCGGATCACTAAGACCGTCTTTCGACCCTGCTCGACGTGTACGTCTCGCAGTCAAGCACCCTTATGCCTTTACACGCAATGCGCGATGTCCGACCGCGCTGAGGGTACCTTTGTGCTCCTCCGTTACTCTTTGGGAGGAGACCGCCCCAGTCAAACTACCCACCATGCACTGTCCCCGACCCGGATAACGGGCCTGGGTTAGAACTTCAAACAAGTCAGGGTGGTATTTCAAGGTTGGCTCCACAAGAACTAGCGTTCTCGCTTCAAAGCCTCCCACCTATCCTACACAAACGTGCTCAAAATCCAGTACAAAGCTGTAGTAAAGGTTCACGGGGTCTTTCCGTCTAGCCGCGGGTACACTGCATCTTCACAGCAATTTCAATTTCACTGAGTCCCGGGTGGAGACAGTGTGGCCATCGTTACGCCATTCGTGCAGGTCGGAACTTACCCGACAAGGAATTTCGCTCGATTTCTTACCTCAATTTCCTTAAAGGAATTACAGGCGGATAGTTTACTGACCATCCCTGCAAGTCGCCTTGCAGATGGGACTATATCTTCATCCGCAGAATGCGGATGTCCGGCGTGTAGTCTCTGAGGATTCTGACCACTGATTGTCAGTCTTTCCTGCTGATTGTCCGCACCTCTCAGATTGTCACTGTCTCGATTTGAGACAAGTACTGGAGGATTCACGGAGTTTCCAGCATTTGGCCGGATTTTACTAAGGCAGCTATTCCTACCTTAGGACCGTTCATGATGTTAACAATGGATGGATTACATCAACATTGCGGGTTCTTGATAAACCCCTGTATATCGCTATACAGATCGGACTATATCTTCAGCAACACTTGCTGCCTGGCGTATAGTCTCTGAGGATTTTCTTCAATTGAAGCATTCCAGTATTTCTTCGTCGGAGTACTTTCGTTTTCCGACTCCCCCATCGTTCATATCCTTGCGGATATCAAGTATGGATTGAATACCTTCACTGCTCAGATGACCACCTTCCCTGATGATTCTTGCCATCTGCCTGAATTTAGAGAAATCTCTCTTTTTCTTAGCAGATAGAAACCTGAATCGATCAAAAAAGGGAATCACATTTTCTTCAATGGCATTGAAGTTGTTGACTTCAAAATACCAGACTCCATCCTCTCTGCCTCGCAAGGTCCCACATCCAAGGTATCTCTTGAACAAGGCAAGTATTACCTTGTCCTTTTGCGATACATTGAAACATAGTGAAACCTTCCAGGGCATAGCGAAGTCCTTTCGCTTTCTGAATGAAACGTTGAAGCTACCTTCGCCATCCGCGAATCCGGCCAGGTAATGGCCAATCCGCTCAGGCACACGTTTCACGTCAGTTGCCATCGATTGTCTCCAATTGAGGAATCTTTCCTGCTGATTGTCCGCACCTCTCAGATTGTCACTGCCTCTCAATCGAGACGAGTACTGGAGGATACACCGGAGTTTCCAGCATATAGCCAGGTTTATTTACGTAACTACAATCGGTCTTTGTCTATAGTTACGGCCGCCGTTTACCGGGGCTTCGGTCACGAGCTTCGCCCAAAAGGGCTAACAAGATCACTTAACCTTCCGGCACCGGGCAGGCGTCACACCCTATACATCCTCTTGCGAGTTAGCAGAGTGCTATGTTTTTAGTAAACAGTCGCAGCCACCTGGTCACTGCGGCCTCCGACAGCTCAGGGAGCAAGTCCCGTCACCGTCAAAGGCGTACCTTCTCCCGAAGTTACGGTACCAATTTGCCTAGTTCCTTCACCCGAGTTCTCTCAAACGCCTTAGGATTCTCTCCCTGCCCACCTGTGTCGGTTTACGGTACGGTCGTCCGCTATCTGATGCTTAGAGGTTTTTCCTGGAAGCATGGTATCAGCCACTTCCCGGCAAATGCCGGTGGTCTCGTATCTCGACGTTAACGACGCTCCGGATTTTCCTAAAGCGTCCGCCTACCTACTTTCCCCGGGACAACCATCGCCCGGTAGGCCTAACCTTCTCCGTCACCCCATCGCAATAACGGCCGGTACAGGAATGTTAACCTGTTTCCCATCGACTACACCTTTCGGTCTCGCCTTAGGGGCCGACTCACCCTGCGCCGATTAGCGTTGCGCAGGAAACCTTGGGCTTCTGGCGTGCGGGTTTTTCACCCGCATAATCGTTACTCATGTCAGCATTCGCACTTCTGATACCTCCAGCACGCCTCACGACGCACCTTCACCGGCTTACAGAACGCTCCCCTACCCCCGATGCGTTCCGAAGAACACACCGAGCCGCAGCTTCGGTATACGGCTTAAGCCCCGTTAAATCTTCCGCGCAGGCCGACTAGACCAGTGAGCTGTTACGCTTTCTTTAAAGGATGGCTGCTTCTAAGCCAACCTCCTGGCTGTCTGGGCCTTCCCACTTCGTTTACCACTTAGCCGTAATTTGGGGACCTTAGCTGGCGGTCTGGGCTGTTTCCCTTTCCACGACGAACCTTAGCACCCGCCGTGTGTCTCCCGTGCTGCACTTCTTGGTATTCGGAGTTTGCATCGGTTTGGTAAGTCGGTATGACCCCCTAGCCGAAACAGTGCTCTACCCCCAAGAGTGATACACGAGGCGCTACCTAAATAGCTTTCGGGGAGAACCAGCTATCTCCAGGCTTGATTAGCCTTTCACTCCTATCCACAGCTCATCCGATAATTTTTCAACATTACCCGGTTCGGGCCTCCAGCAGGTATTACCCTGCCTTCACCCTGGCCATGGATAGCTCGCCTGGTTTCGGGTCTACTCCCAGCGACTAAAACGCCCATTTAAGACTCGGTTTCCCTACGCCTACCCTAGACGGTTAAGCTTGCCACTGAGAAGTAACTCGCTGACCCATTATACAAAAGGTACGCGGTCACCCGGTCTTAAAGACCAGGCTCCCACTGCTTGTACGCACACGGTTTCAGGTTCTATTTCACTCCCCTCACCGGGGTTCTTTTCACCTTTCCCTCACGGTACTAGTTCACTATCGGTCGGCAGAGAGTATTTAGCCTTGGAGGATGGGCCCCCCATGTTCAGACAAGGTTACACGTGCCCCGCCCTAATCTTTGTCACCCACACGCCGGTACCTTTCGCATACAGGGCTATCACCTTCTATGGCCAAACTTTCCAGTTTGTTTTGCTAGGTTCCAACGTGATTATGGTGAACTGGGCTGTTCCCCGTTCGCTCGCCGCTACTAGGGGAATCTCGGTTGATTTCTATTCCTCCGGGTACTTAGATGTTTCAGTTCCCCGGGTTTGCTTTAACGCACCTATGTATTCAGTGCGCAATGACCGTAAACGGTCGGGTTTCCCCATTCGGAAATCCCCGGATCAAAGCTAGTTTGCAAGCTCCCCGAGGCTTATCGCATGCTACAACGTCCTTCATCGCCTTCTGCCGCCTAGGCATCCACCATGCGCGCTTGATTACTTAAACCACGTCACCCGAAACATTCCTTAATAGAAACGATTCGAGACGTGTTGAAATAACCACGCGAATGCAGTTCCCACAACGTTCAACATTGCCAGCAAGAACCAGCCCATTGGGAGCCGATCCTGCCTTAAGTTGCAATGGAACAATCCTGTTTGTAAAAGTGCTGCGCCGCGGTAAAGCCGCGCAAATGAATCTGGTGGAGCTGATCGGTTTCGAACCGACGACCTTCTGCTTGCAAAGCAGACGCTCTCCCGGCTGAGCTACAGCCCCGGGGGCGATGGAAAGCCTGGGAGCGAGGGCGTCTCGCCCTCGGTAAAAGCAGGATGCTCTCCCGCCCAGGGGGCCGACATTTCCTTGCAAGGCTCGGCCACTCCAATTCCGGGTCTACCCCAATGCTGGTGGGTCTGGGAAGATTTGAACTTCCGACCTCACCCTTATCAGGGGTGCGCTCTAACCAACTGAGCTACAGACCCGCACACCACACACGCGAAAATGCTCGCCCACTCGAAGTGGGCGCGCGTAAGTTGCGTGCCGTTGTAAAAGAACAAAACCCCCGACGCGCCCATGCGCCAGGGGATTGATAATTGTAGGCCAATTCAGCCTTGCGTCAATACCGCTGCCGGGAAACATTTGCGTGAGGAGTACACTACGCGCGCGGTGGGAACCCAACCCAAGATAGCGATAACCGGCCCCAGGCCATGAGGCGCCTTGCCATCGCACTCCTGTCGCTGTTCAGGCACGTACCGCTGCTGCTGTTGAAAGTGCGCGGCAAGACCGAACATGACCAGGCCGCCCAGCGCGTTGTGAGCGGGCCGGCGTGGGATGAGTTTTGCGACACGCTGAAGGCTGCCGGCTCCTCGCTGAGTTTTCCGGGCGCGACGCAGGGCAGACCCAGCCAGGTTTGTGGATGTGTCCTACTATGAACTGCTGAAAAATCCGCTCAATGAGTTGCACCGCATCTATTCGCAAGCCGGCCTTGAATTGACCGGGGAGGTTGTTACCGCAGTGGCCGAAACTCGCAAGAAGAACCGGCAGCAGCGATACGGCCACCATCGATACGACCTTTCGAGTTTCGGATTGCGAAGGGAAGAGCTCGAAGAACGGTTTGGCTTCTACCGGGACGAGTACGGAATTCCCTGTGAGTAGTATCGCGTCGAGGCAGTGGAACTTGATAGTATGTAACGCAAGTCGGTATGCGAGCTGAGCGCGGCGGGGAGGCTATGGCAGGGCACCGGACCATATGGAATGCGCTGAATACGGCGGCCCGAAACCGGCTTCTTTCGCAACCGCAGCTGAAACCGCTGCCGGCGGAAACGCGCGTAGCGGGAAAGGTCTGCATGGTAACGGGCGCCAGCAGCGGACTGGGCAAGGCCGTTGCGATAGAGCTCGCTGCGAGAGGAGGCAGGGTTCTCATGGCCTGCCGTCCCGGCCATGCGGGGCTGGTGGAAGAAGTCATCAAGGCTTCGGGATCAGAGCAGGTGGAGTTGCTGGAAGTTGACCTCGCCGACATGGAATCCGTAAACCGCTTTTGCGATGAACTGCGGTTGCGCGGCGAGCAAATTGATATCGCGGTCCTGAATGCCGGCCTTATTCCCCGCCGGGCGCGCAAGTCCAGGCAGGGCTTCGAACTCATGTTTGCAGTCCACTTCCTCGCCAATCGGCTGCTGGTGGAGCGGTTGCTGGCGGATGGAGTCATTTCTCCTTCCAGCGACAACAAGGACCGAACGCGCCTGGTTTTCGTGTCGTCCGAGACCCACAGGTCGTCAGGGCCTGTCAATTTTGCAGAATTCGGGCGTTTCACCCCTTACGGTATCCAGGATAGCTTGCGGCACTACGGCCATAGCAAATTGATTCTCACTACGTACGCCAGCGAGCTTTCACGGCGCCTGGGCACGCAGCCGCGTCAGGGATTTGCGGTCCACGCCCTGTGCCCCGGGCCGGTTGCCACGAGACTCGCGCGCGAAGCCCCCGGAATCCTGAAACCGCTGGTATCCGCAGCGATGAAACTGTTATTCCTCTCGCCGAAGAAAGCCGCCGCCTTTGTGATCCACTTGTGCTGCTCAAGCGATGCCGGTGAACGAACCGGCATCTATCTCCACATGATGCGCGAACAACCCGTCTCTCCGCTTGCGAGCGACGAACGCAATGGCGCGAGGCTCATGGCCGCGAGCGACCCGATCCTTGCGCCCTATATAAGCGCGCTTCCGTCGTCGGTGAGGTAGCGCATTGTGTCTGGATTTACGGTGAAGTCCGAAGAGGTGTTGATTGATGCGCCGATTGAGCTTGCGTGGGAGATCCTCACGGATGCCAAGCGCTACGGCCAATGGAACCCATTCACACCGAGAGTCGAAACGGACTTTCGTTTGGGCTCAACGGTGCGCCTTGAAGTTCACCTGGGGTTCCTGAGGCTTGAGGAAACCGAGTTGCTGGAATCCCTGGAGCCTCCCAATCTGCTGGCGTGGAGCCAGAAGAAGCTGACCCTTGGGTCGTTTTCCTGCATTTCGGCACGTCGCGAACAGCGGCTCACCGAACTTGGCCCCAACCGTTGCAGCTACGTCAGCACGGATTTTCTTGGCGGCCCGCTTTCGCCCCTGGTCATGCTGCTTTTCTCCCGGTCAATTCGCCAGGGGTTCAACCGTGCCGCGAGGGGGCTTAAGCGTTATGCCGAAGAGCAGTTCCGGAAGAGGAAAGCGCCTCAGGCCGTTCCGGCCGACCTGCGCCGCTTGGAGTCCGAGGCGATAGGGATCCTACGTGAAACCGCGGAGGCCTTCCGCGAACCGGTACTGCTCTTTTCCGCCGGCAAGGACTCGGCGGTTATCCTGCGCCTAGCAAAAAAGGCGTTCGCTCCGTCAATCCCACCGTTTCCACTGCTGCATGTGGACACGACCTGGAAGTTCCCGGAGGCCCTCGAATATCGGGATCAGACCGCTGCGGAGTCTGGCATGAAGCTGATCGTTCATGTCAACCGCGAAGGGGCCGCGCGCGGTATCGGGCCGTTCAGCCACGGCGCCAGGACCCACACGCGGATCATGAAGATCGAAGTGCTGCAAGACGCCCTGAAACGGCACGGCTTTGACGTGATGATCGACGGCGCACGGGGAGACGAGGAGCGATTCAGGTCCGATCGGCGGCTCTCCGATACGCCAATGGAACGCGGCGAGACAACGCGCGTCTTCCCGTTGCGCAACTGGACCGAGATCGATGTATGGCGCTACATTCAGGTCGAGAACATTCCTCTGCCGACGCTCTACTTCGCCGCCCCACGACCGGTGGTGCAAAGGAACGGCATGCTGATTGTCCGGGCCGACGAGCGAATGCCGCTCGCAGAAGGCGAGGAACTCACAATGCGCAAGGTTCGGTTCCGAACGCTGGGTTGCTGGCCGCTGACCGGCGCCATGGAATCGGAAGCCACTGACGTGGCCGGCATATTGCGCGAGCTTCACGTCACGCAGATTCCAGAGCGCTCGGCGCGTGCAATCGACCGGCCTGCGAACGACGAGAGCGGTCAACAGGAGCGCAGCGCTTGATTGCGCGAGACTCAAACCAAACCAGCGCTGGCCGTGACAAGCCTCTTCGCGAGGCCCGCAAGCCTTGCATTGTCTGGCTCACCGGCCTGCCCGCCGCCGGCAAGACGACCCTCGCGCGAGAAACCGCAGGCAGGCTGAGAGCGCTGGGTCTCCGCGCCTTCGTGCTCGACGGCGACGATCTCCGCACCGGGATTAACAGCGACCTCGGGTTCAGTCACGACGACCGCAACGAGAGCGTTCGCCGCGCCGGCCACGTCGCCAAACTCCTGCTCGACGCCGGAACCATCACACTGGCGGCCCTGATCTCCCCCTTCCGCGAAGGCCGGCAACGAATACGCGCTCTGGCTGGCGCCGGCCGGTTCGTGGAGATCTTCGTTGATGCGCCGTTGGAGGTGTGCGAGCAGCGCGACCCGAAAGGACTCTATGCAAAAGCACGAGCCGGCGATATCCAGGACGTCACCGGTCTCGATTCCCCCTACGAACCGCCCGAGAACCCGGAAATCCGGCTCAGGTCCGCGGAACACCCTCCAGACGAACTCGCCGGGCAGATCATCCGATACCTGGAAGAAAAAGGACACATCTAGAGTCGGATCAACCAGGGACTCTCAAATGGGCGTCCCGCGAGGGCGTCCCGCCCTCGACGAAGGCGTCCCCGTGCCGGTCACGACCGCCCCAGTCCTGCCCAGCACCGATCCAGCCCAAATCAGCCGCTCCCACCTCAATCGTAGAAGGCCCGGGTCTCTAATGCGGTCGCATATGTCGAATCTCATGTCAACGGACAGGTCCAAGCGGAGTGACGGGGAATGAACCGAAGAGGGTTACGCTAAACTCGACATTCGGGCGGGGACATACACTGCAAGAGTGTCCTCGATCCAATGTTCCGCAAGGATTCCCAACAGGAGCAGGAAAATGCTTAGCAGGAAAATGATTCTTGTCACTCTGATCATTGCGAGCGCTTGTCTTGCTGCGACGTCTTGCGTGCAGGAGGTCGCCAATGATGGACCGTCGAGTGATGCCGCCGCAGCGTCCCAGGCCAGCTACGACGAGGGTGAGCGGGCGTTTCGGAAGCGCAAGCTCGCTGACGCCGTCGCGCACTTCCGGGCAGCAATCGAACTCAACCCCAACAACACCAAAGCGCATCAGCGGTTTATCTCTGCGTTTCAGGACCTGGGCAGATCGGAAATCAGCGCCGAACTGGATGAAGGCGCGCGCAATGCGGCAATGAAATCCGCCGCGGAAGAGTCCTTTGAGGATCTGCATGCTCTCTACCAGGAGTGGTCACAGGATTCCCCCGATATCGCAGCTTACAAGTGGGCGATTGGCCAGCTATACATGTATAGGGACTATGACAAGGTCAGACAGTACACGAACGAGGCGATCGCCCTCGATCCGGGTCTTTCTGACGGCTACAGCACCTTGGCCCTCATTGCCGATGTAAGCGGAGACGAGGAGCGGGAACTGGAGCTGTTGAAGAAAGCAGTGGAGACAGCGCCGAACAGTCCCGACAAAGCGTTCTACTACGCGGCGGCACTGAACCAGTCCGACCCGGCGTTGTGGCGAAAAAAGTCCCTTGAAGTTGCCGAGCGATTCCCCGGGAGCGAGCGAGGCGCGCAGGCGCTGTACTGGCTTGCGTACCGCACCGGGGACCGCGAAGGGCGGATTTCCCTGTATGAGCGGCTGCGCACCACCTACCCGCCCGAGGAGTTTGGTTGGTCCGCTTCCGGAATGATGATGCTGGCGGACCTGTACTCGGAATCGCAGCCGGAAAAGGCCCTCGCCATAGCCGAGCAGATGGTTGCGGCGACAGCCGAAGAACCGGATGGCTGGGGCGCGAGAACCTGGAACGATCGGCTGACGTTTCAGCAACACGTGATCAAGGGCAACGAACTGATCGCCGGCGGACAGTATCAGCAGGCCGTGGAGTTGCTGCAAGACACAACGATTCCGCGATTTGTCAATGCCAATGTATTTCATGAGACCAGAGCCAGGGCGCTGGACGGCGCCGGTCAAACCGTCGAAGCCTATAAGTATCTGCTTCGGCTGGCGGCGAAGGAGCCGACGGACAGGGTGCGGGCGGCGACACTTTCCTACGCGGAGAAACTCGAAAAAAATGACGAGACAGTCAAGGCCGAGATTCGAGACGTGTTGGAAGAGGAGGCGGAGGAAATCAAGGACTACTCCTTTGAGCGCTACGACAACGGCGAGCGGGTGTCGCTTTCGGATTTCAACGGCAAGGTCGTGCTCTTGAACTTCTGGTATCCGTTCTGCGGGCCCTGTCGAGGCGAGAACCCTGAACTGCAGAAGGTTCTGGAGAAGTACGGCCCCGAGGGATTCGAGATTCTTGCGCTCAACGTACACCCGGAAGAAGACCAATTCGTCCTGCCGTACGCGACGGGCAATGGATTCGATTTCATCCAGTTGCGAAGCAATATGGAGTTTGCTCAGGCGGAGTTCCAGGCCCGAGGTATGCCCACGAATTTCCTTCTGGATATGGAGGGGCGCAAAGTCCTCAGACTCCCGCCGATCTCAGGAACGAAAGTCAGGACACTGGAACTCCAGATTGAATCGCTATTGCCCGAGGGGAGCACGGCAGGCGGGCTCATTTCGGACGTTGTTGTACCGGATCCTGAGCAGGCGGAAGATGAAGAACCCGCTCTTGCCGGCGTAACCGCATCTGTCAATCCCAGGGAGTTGCCGGCCGGGGCGCAAGCCCTCATGAAAATTCAGCTGGAACTGGTACCCGGCACGCACGCAAACTCGGACTCGCCGACGGATTCCGCGTTGATTCCAACGACGTTTTTCCCCGATTCAGTTGACGGCGTACTGTGGGAACAAGTGATTTACCCGCGACCGACCGAGGTAATCGAGTGGTACTCCGTGGATCCACTTCCGGTTTTTCAGGATGGCGCCGTGATACAGGCCCGATTGACCGTCGAAGAAGATGTGGCTCCCGGAGAGCTTGACGTATCGGGCCAACTGCGAATTCAGGTATGTGACGCTGACTATTGCTACCCGCCGGAGCGTGTACCGGTCACGGCTGCCATTACCGTGATTGACTAGGCGGTCCCCGGCCTCGAAACAGGCCCTTCATCAACGATCACGCGGCACTGGGCATTGCTGCCCGGCAGGCAAATCTGTGGCATTCTTGATTGTCCGTATCCCCAGGAGTATTCCATGGCCAGACCCCACATCGAGTTCATCCAGTCACAGGCGGTTCCCTGGCGCGAGGATTTTTGGAGCGGACGCTTTGACGGAGCGGCTGTCAAGATCCTGAGCGAAGATGATGAGACCGGCGCAGCCAGCACGATGGTGCGTTATCCGGCCGGCTGGTCGCGGCCTTCCGCCGAGCACCTCAGCACTGATGAAGAGTTGCTGGTCCTGGACGGGGACCTTGAAATCAACGGCGTCGAGTACAGCGAACTCTGCTATGCCCACATCCCGGCCGGTCACACTCGGCACAGCGCGGCCAGCCGGAATGGCGCCGTGGTCCTTACGTTTGTGTCCGGCGAGCCGGAAACTTCGGCCGGCGAAGGACCGGATGACGACGCGGAGCGCCTGGTCGAGAAGGTGGACACGCTGGGCTCGAAGGTGGACACCAGCTTGCGTGAGCTGGGCGTGGACGTGGATGAAGGCGACGGCATGCTGGACGGCTTCAAGGCGTTTTCCCGAATTATCTGTCGCGAGGACCCGCATACGCACGACCAGACCTGGATTCTTTCCGCGCCGCCGCTGTGGCGCAACGACGTGATCGAGATCCATCCGGTTGTGGAAGAAATGTACCTGGTCACCGGTGACTTGACCGGAGATACCGGATTGATGAAGCCCGGCGCCTATTTCTGGCGCCCGGCTGGCATGCCGCACGGGCCGTTCGGCTCCAAGACGGGCAACCTGCTGTTCTTCCGCACCAAGGGCGGCCCGCTGTCAACGGACTTTCAACCCGGAGCTCACCTGTTCAGTTGGGACGCGAAACTGAATCCGGTGCTACCGCCTGAACTGGCCGAATACGCCCCCAAGGTCGAATCGGAAGCAGCCTACTATTGACCGGGAGTGAGACCCCCCTGGGAACGAGGGCAACCCCCTGGGAACGAGGGCGTCCCCGCCCTCGACAAGAACTTATTGCTCTCGCTTGCGGGACGAATAACGTGGCGCCTTAAAGCATGCGATTCGGTCTGCGTCTGATCGAGTACCTCGGTTCCGTGCCGGAACTGGTGCAGCTGGCGGTAGCCGGCGAAAAGGCTGGCTTTGACAGCGTGTGGTTCCCGCACGACACCTTCATGCGCCACACCTGGGTAACGACATCCGCCGTCGCCACCGCCACGGAGCGCATCGAGATCGGGTCGGTGGGCACCAATCCCTATACCACGCATCCGGTGGAACTGGCCACCTACGCGGCAACGCTGGACGAACTGTCCGGCGGGCGGTTCATCCTTGGGATGGGCCTGCATACGCTGGACATGATCGGCTGGGCGGGCGTGGATGGCTCAGACTACCTGCAGCGCCACCGCGAAGCCGTACACCTGATTCGCGGGTTGTGGCGCGGGGAAGTCATGGAGTACGACGGCGAGGTGTTTCAGTGGGGGTCGGAATGCTACCTGCGGTTCAAGCCGCTGCGCCCCGACATCCCGATTTATCTCTCCGCATTCGGCAAGGACTTTCTCCGTTTGAGCGGTGAAATCGGCGACGGAAGCCTGCCGATGATCACGCCTCCAGCATCGGCGAAGCAGATGATCGCCCCGATACGCGAGGGCTTGACCACACGCTCGGACAAACCGGATGATTATGTTGTATCGGGCTGTGGATGGCTTTCACTTTCACAGGAAAAGACCGCAGCATCGGGGGTGATGAAGAACCTGGCGGCGTATTTCGGGCCGTATCTTGAGGACCATGCTCTGCAAACGATCGGGCTTCAGTCGAGCGACTTCGCGCCATTGCGAGAACTGGTGGACGCTGGAAACATAGAGGAGGCGCGCGCGCAGGTAACCCCGGACATGCTGCGACTCGGTATTTCCGGCACGCCAAAGGAAGTGATCGCGCAGATCCAGGATTTGGCCGAGGCCGGGGTCAATGAGGTGAACCTGGGCGGTCCACTGGGCCCGGATCCCGAAGAAGCTATACGCCTGATGGGCGCCGAGGTCATTCCAGCATTCCGTGACTAGCGAGTCTCCCACGACTTGCATGGACTCCCGGGAACGAGGGCAACCTTGCCCTCGACACGTGAAGCGTGCTGCGTCGAGGGCAAGGTTGCCCTCGTTCCCAGGCGTCTAGCCCGGATTATTCATGTACAGATAGAACAAAAGCCCTTGGCTGTGCGAAAATAGCGTTGTCATTCAGCTACTTAAACACACCAAAGGCTTTTGCATGTCACACCATACCAGCAAACAGAGTGTTTTATTCAAGGATTTGTCGAAGAAGGCGGTGATCGTCAAGTTCGACCAGGATCATGCCAGCTCCGATGGGGGTGCGATTCTTCTCAAGGCCTGTGATGAACGGCTTAAGTTAAGCGCGGCGTTGGCGGCGTGTTTGCCGGACGGCCGCCAGCCGTCGAAGGTCACCCATTCCCTGCGGGAGTTGTTCCAGCAGCGGCTGTTCGGTATCGCCTTGGGCTATGCCGATGGCAATGACGCTGCGCGGCTTGCGGATGATCCGGTGATGAAGCTGGTGACGGGACGGGACCCGATCGAAGGGGAGCCGCTGGCGTCGCAGCCGACGCTGTCGAGGTTTGAGAACGCGGCCAAGCCGAGGGATTTGATGCGGATGTCCGAGGCGTTGGCCGGTGCGGTGATTGCCCGCCACCGGCGGCGCAAGAAGCGGGTTCGGCGGATCACCATTGATCTGGATCCCACGGTTGATCCCACCCATGGCGGTCAGCAGTTGACGTTCTTCAATGGGTTCTACGACCGTTGGTGTTATCTGCCTTTGGCCGGTTTTCTGACCTTCGACGATGAGGGGGAGCAGTATCTGTTCTGCTACGTTCTGCGCCCCGGCAACGCGGTGGCCAAGCACGGCTGCATCGGCATTTTGAAGCGGCTGCTGCCGCGTTTGCGCCGGGCCTTTCCCAAGGCGAAGTTGCGGATCCGGCTGGACAGCGGCTTTTCGGGTCCGGAGTTGTATGAGTTTTTCGAGGCCGAGCAACTCGAATACGTGGTGGGCATGGCCAAGAACGCAAAGCTGATGAGTCTGGCCGAACCGCTGATAGCCGAAGTGCGGGCGGATTTCCAAGCGCAGCAGGCGGCCGCCCGCCGCTATGGCGAATGCGCCTATCGAGCCCGGAGTTGGCCGCACCAGCGCCGGGTCGTCATCAAGGCGCAAGTCCTCCCTCACTTCGGCCGCGAACCGAAGGACAACCCGCGGTTTGTGGTCACCAACTTAAAGACTACGCCGCGGCACATCTACGAGACCGTGTACTGCGCCCGGGGCGATGCCGAGAACCGGTTAAAGGAACTCAAGCACGGCCTGGAGATCGACCGCACCAGCTGCACGCGCTTTATGGCCAACCAGTTCCGCGCGCTGATCACGGCGGCCGCCTATGTGCTGATGCAGGAACTGCGTCTTAAGGCCCGGCGGACCGGCTGCGCGCGCGCCCAGGTCAGCACCTTGCGGCTGCGGTTGCTCAAGCTCGGCGCCTGGATCGAGACGTCGCTTCGGCGCGTCGTCCTTCACCTGCCGGCCGGCACACCCTTTGCCGACGACTGGAAGCGCATCGCACGCTCGGTGGGCGCCGTCGTGACCTGACCCCGGTCCGCCGGGTTCGCCGCACAGACCCTCCGGTCTGGAGCCGCGCTCGCCTTCAATCCGCCGATGGGGCAGAATCACCGCCCAAAATCCCCATTCCCAGGCCAGGCAACCACTATTCCGCCCCAACTCGCGATCACTCTACGAAAAATCAGCTCACACTGCCCCCATCAGACCCCTACAATCAACCTTCATGAATAAGTCGGGCTAGGTGAACGCGCAAGACGACGTCCTGATTCTGGGCGGCGGCCACAACGGGCTCGTCTGCGCCTGCTACCTCGCGGCCGCCGGAAAGCGCGTGCGCATATTGGAGCGCCGTTCCATTGTCGGCGGCGCGGCAGTCACCGAGGAGTTTCACCCCGGCTTTCGCAATTCCATTGCCAGCTATACCGTTGGCCTCCTCGACCCGCAGATCATCCGCGATCTCAAGTTGCTCGACCATGGGCTGCGCATCACGCCGCGGCCGATGGCGAACTTCCTGCCGCTGTCCGAACACGAGTCGTTGTCCATCCACAACGACGAAGCGCGCACCGCACAGGAATTCGCCCGCTTCTCGCCTCACGATGCCGAGGCGCTCCCCCGCTTTCTCGCCATGATCCGAGAGGTCGGTGCCGTCGTTATCCAGCAGATGCGGCGTTCGCCCCCGAATGTAGGCGGCGGCCTGCGCGATTGGATCAACGCCGCGTTGGCGGCAAAGGACGTCAAACAACTCAGCATGCGCCGGCGACGCCATCTCGCCGATTTGTTCCTGATGCCGATCGCCGACCTGCTCAAGGGTTGGTTCGAGAACAAGCACATCCAGGCGGCTTTCGCCTTTGACGCCGTGGTCGGCAACCATGCGTCGCTCTACGCGCCGGGCACGGCCTATGGGCTGCTTCACCACGCCACCAGCGAGGTATCGGGTCAGCACGGCGCCTGGGGCCATGCCGAAGGCGGCATGGGTGCGATTACACAAGCGATGCTCGCACGGGCGCGCGATCTCGACGTACACGTTGAGACCAAAGCGGAAGTCACTGAAGTAATCGTCAAAGCCGGCCGTGCATCGGGCGCCGTGCTCGCCGACGGCTCTGGCCGCCGCGCCAAAGTGATCGCCGCCAGCCTGGCGCCGAAACTTCTCTACCTGGACCTGATCGACAGCAGCGTGCTCGATACCGAATTCCGCAGCCGGATCGAACGAACCCGCACGGAATCGGCAGTGCTGCGGATGAACGTGGCCCTATCGGAACTGCCCGACTTCAGCTGCAAGCCAGGCGCCGGAATTCAGGACCACCACGGCGCCGGCATTGTCATCGGCCCGACCCTCAACTACCTGGAGAACGCGTATCTGGACGCGCGCCGCGGCGCCTGGTCCGAGCATCCGGTAATTGAACTGCTGATCCCGTCAACCGTGGATGAAACGCTGGCGCCTGAGGGCAAGCATGTAGCCAGCCTGTTCTGCCAGCACTTCCCCCGCCGTCGAGATTGGGAGCAGTGCCGCGATGAAGCCGCCGATACCGTGTTTGCTGCGGTGGACCGCTTCGCACCCAACTTCAGCCGCTCTGTGATCGCCCGGCAGATCCTGACGCCCGCGGACCTTGAACAACGCTTCCGTCTGCCGGGCGGCGATATCTTTCACGGCGCCCACACCCTCGGCCAGTTGTGGAGCAACCGCCCGGTGATGGGCTATGCCGCGTACCGCGGACCGATCGCCGGTCTCTATCACTGCGGCGCCGGGGCACATCCGGGCGGCGGCGTAAGCGGCATGCCGGGGCGCAACGCAGCGCGGGAGATTTTGCGCGACCTCAAGAAGGGCGGACCTTGACAAGTGTGCCGATCCTTTTCGTGCGACCGGGAACGCCCCGAGCGCAGTTCGTCGTGCAATCCGGCCAGGCCCTGCTTGAGGTAGCGTTTCCGCCATTTGCCGACGGTCAGCGGGCTGAACCGAAGGCGCCGCGCGATGGAGGCGTTGGGCTCGCCATCGCTAACACCCCAACTCGTTGATGTCATCGGCATTAACGGCGCCTGGCTGCGTGTTGTCCTGGAAGGACTCGGGCCACTCCCAACCCGCGTCCGGGTTCAGTTCCGGAAACGGAAGCGCCTCTGAAGATCCCAAGAGCTTCAATCCCCAATAGGCCCAATTGCGCCGGTCGAATAGGCCCGGCCGCGCATTTCGGTATGCCTCTTGAAACTGTTCCTCGGAAAACAGCGCCTGTGCCTCCAGGATGTCGTCGGCCGATCCGCGAGCCATCGTTTCGACCAATAGTTGGCCGGGGTTGGCCACCACGACTTCTGGCGATTCATACCAGTTGACGTTGCGCGCCAAACGGATCAGTCGGGCTTGGGAAGACGCCATGAGGGAGAATCAGGTTTCAAAATGACAGCCAGGAATTACCGGGGCTGCGTGACCGATCAGGCCCTTCGGCTCCGGACAGGGAAGCTGACTCACATCGACAGATTCGACGGCGCTGGCGAGCCGTTCCCGGTCTGCAGAGGATAGCCCATCGAGCGTCGGCGGGTAGCTCAACGCGCGTAGCGTAATGTACGGATTGAAAAGTCCGCCAAAGATGACTCTTGCAAAGGCGAGGCCATCCGACAGGGACCATTCAGTTTGGCTAAGCACAGCGCAAATGTCTGCCAGATCCTTGTCGTTCTGACGCTTTTGAATGGTGGCGCACTTGCAACCGAATATGTCGCGCACATCGGCGATTCGCACACCGGGGTCGAACTGAAGCGGGTTCTGGACGGTCTCCAACCTCAGGCCGCCAAAAAAACTAACAAACACCGGGCCATCTTTGGTGGCAACCTGCACGGTAAGCGTATTGCGTTCTTCCTGGGTAATCTTGCTTTCCGCCAGGAAATCCAGTTGCTCTCGCAGCTGGCGGGGAACCAACGGTTGCGAACTGAAGAAATCGAAATCCACGCTGTTGCGGTGGCCGAGTTGTAGCGCCAACGCTGTGCCGCCATACAGCACAAAGCGCTCCGGCAAGTTCTCAAGCCGTGCCCAGAGGCGCTGTTGAGCGGGCGGCAGAATGTTCCAATATGGAGCGTGAACCAAGTGGCTATTGTACTGGACAGGCAGCAAGTTGCGTCCGTCAACTTAGGTATATGAGCGCCGAAGGGCGGCCTTGACAAGTGTTCGATTCCTTGTATGACTTAGTCGGACTTGGCTATTCGGGGTCGCCATGATGAAGGTGAACATGCACGAAGCGAAATCGCAACTTTCCAAACTGGGCAAGTTGGCCTGGGAGGGGCAGGAAATCGTGATCGCCAAGGCGGGCGAGCCCTGGCTGCATCTGACGCCCTATCGTAAGCGTCTGGAAGAACGAAAACCCGGTGGGCTGGAAGGCCGGATCCGGATGTCCCCCGACTTCGATAAGGAGGATGAGGAACTCATTAGTGCAATCGAGAACTCGAAGATTATCCCGGCTAAGGAGTGATGATGCAGCGCCTGCAGCTGGATACGCATGTGCTCGTATGGTGGCTGTTCGACGTTTCGTAACTGGCTGAAAACGCCCGGGCCGAAATCGCCGACCCACGCAACGATATCTTCGTTAGCGCCATTACCGGATGGGAGATCGCCGTCAAGCGCGAAGGGGCGGATCACCGCCCCGGAAAACCTGGCGGCGCTGGTTGCGGAACGGGGATTTACCCATCTGCCGCTTACCTTTCATCACGCGGAGCAAGCGGGGAGTCTCCCGATGCATCACCGGGATCCATTCGACCGGTTTCTGATCGCCCAGGCCCAGGCCGAAGGGCTGGTCCTCGTCACCCGAGACGCCCGCATTCCCCTCTACGGCGTCCGCACGCTGGCGGCTTGAACCGAGGCCTCAGCCCGAATTCACATACCGAAGCCGCCCTTGCCGTTAACAACCGGCGGATGCGCAATGTGCAGGTTCAGCTACCCGGTCCTTCGCGCGTCAAGTACACCCACACGCGTGTGTGGCTCGAACGCTATTTTTGTGGTGTAACCCAAGACTCGGGCATATTCCTCGATTGTGGAGAGCCGTGGCGAGCCGGCGTAGCCCAAGCTTTCCAGGCGCGAGATGTTGCTCTTTTTTGTTCCAAGCCTATCCGCCATCTGTTCCTGGGTGAGTCCCGCCTTCTTACGCAGCGCTATCATCCGGCGCTTCACCTCAAACGTAGGCGCCATGGCGTCATACGCCGCTTGGACATCGGGGTTCTCCAACGCTTTTTCTCGGAATCTCGCCATCGTCGGCCGTTTATTCATAAGTTCGAACCTCTTTCATGCGCTTTTGCGCCGTCTCGAGCAGTCGCTTCGGGAGCTTGTTGCTCTTTTTTATTGCGGTCATCAGGATCACGACCTCCTGGTTGGGCATGCTACAAAACATGGCGCGGGCGATACCCTCAGGGCCTCTGGCCCGCATTTCGAACAGTCCCCGGCCAAGTGGCGCGGTCTGCGGCCTGCCGAGATCCGGGCCGAATTCTTCGAGGCGGCCACGCTATCACCTGCATTACACGCCGACTTACGCGTCGTGGCTCAACCAGGTCGAACGCTGGTTCGGCATCATCACCCAAAGAGCCATCCGCCGCGGCACCTTTTCCTCGGTCAAGCAACTCACCGGAAAAATCGACCGCTTCGTCAATGACTACAACACCAAGACCCGCCCGTTCGTCTGGACCGCCACCGCCGATTCCATCCTCGCCAAAGTGGAACGACTAAGTAAAGTTATTTGCGGGACAGCACACTAGCATACCATGATGTATGCGCATATAGTGAGCCGTATGCCACCGGCGGGCTGCACCGGACGGCCAACGAATTCATTGATCGAGTGGATTGGCTTTGCGCACGTCCCCGAGGTGCAGGATGCACCGGGCTCCATCGCTCCTACCCGTCGCCCGACGCGCCGTGTGCTGGCCATCGCCTTTTGCCTTCGGCTGAACGCCCATCGTATACTCTTCGGTCCCGATAGAGCGTTCTGGCCATGTGCGCGCCCTCGGGCAGCATGTCGCTTAGAAGCGCAGGATGAAAGGAGTAGACCCGTTCGATCACACGGCCATCCTAACCCGGTCAATGACCTGGCCAAAGAAACAATAGCCGCGCCCTCGTGATAAGGCGAGGCGAGCGCGGAGGGCTGAAAGCCCGCCAGCCGTCAGATGCACAGGGGGCAAGGCATATGTCCCCTTAAATACAACCATGCGCTCCGCAGCCGCGTGCGCCGGTGCCGTCCTGATCGCCTTTGGGGCGATCGCCGTTGCGCGCGGCGACGAGCCGACCTCCGCGTTCCTCATCCCGATGGGGGCGGAGTGGCGCTATCACGCTGCACCCACCCCGCCGGACCCCCGCTGGCTTCGCCCGGACTACGACGATACACAATGGCGCACGGGCCGCGCGGGTTTCGGCTACGGCGACGATGACGACCGCACGATCCTGACCGACATGAAGGGCGGCTACGACAGCGTCTACCTGCGCGGCGAGTTCCACCTGCCCGCCGTGCCGGAGAAACTGCACCTGCACGTCCGCTACGATGACGCGTTTCTCGCCTACGTCAACGGCCGTCTGGCCGCCCGCGTTGGAGTAGCGCGCGGCCGGGTCGTCGGCGACCACGAAGCGGAACGCCGCGAAGTATTCGCGGTGTCCACTGCCGCTCTGAAGCCGCGGCGCAATGTGATTGCGGTCCACGGACGAAACGTGGACCGGGACATGTCGGATTTCACGTTGCACCCGGCGCTGAGCAGCGTGCGCATTCCCGCGGAGATTGTTCTCGGCGAGAGCGCACGCCGTGACCTGGCGTTCTTGCGCCACAAACTGCTGACGCAAAGTTCCTATCTGCACAAGAGCGACCACAATGTCATCGGTGCGCTCGATGCCGTCGTCCGTCAGCTGCCCGAGGCCATGCGGCGCATCGACCTGCTGCGCGGCGTGCAACGCATCATCGCGCTGCTCGGCGACGGCCATGCGTTCGCTGGCGCCTGGTTCGAAGACGAAGGCGCCAAGTATCTGCCGTTTCGTATCGCGGATACCGGCACGGCGGTCCTCGCCATCGGCGGCGGGTCGTCCGAGCGTGCCTTCGTCGAACCGAGCTATCCGTTCATCACTGCCATCGACGGCGTTGCGGTCGATGATTGGGTGGCCGCAGCCGCCCGGCATTTCGCCTACGCATCCCCGCAACTCAATCGGCGCCGGACCGTGCGCGCACTGCGGCGCGTGGACAAGCTGCGCGAAGACTTGGGGCTTGCCCGCAGCGAGGACATCATCGTTACGCTTGCGGGCTCCCATGGATCGGTGACCCGCAGTTTCAGCTTAACCGATCAGCGCCCCCGTTCCATCCGCAGCGTGGTCATCGGCGAAAGCCGCATTCTGTCCGACAATGTCGGCTACCTCCGCATCCCGGCAATGGAGATCGACCGGATCCCGGAAATTCTCGAATTCATGGACGAGGCCCGCAACACCGACGCCTTGATCATCGACGTGCGTGGCAACGGAGGCGGCCGCCTCGAAATCCTCCGTGCGCTCGCCCCCTACTTTTTGCCCCCGGACGCACCGCCGATCGTCACCAACATCGCCGCCTACCGGCTGGCCTCTCATTTCCGGCCCGACCACTTGGCGGACCGCCCGACCTTTCGCCTGGACCACCCGGACTGGACCGAAGTCGAGCGAGCCATTATCCGCGTCGCACAGGAGGAATTCCGGCCCGCGTGGACCCTGCCGCCCGGCCAGTTCTCGGAATGGCACTTCATGCTCATCAACCGCCAATCTGACCGCACGCGCCGCGTCTATCACTACGACCGCCCCGTGGCCGTGCTGTCGGATGCCCATGCCCTGTCCGCCACGGACGGCTTTCTCAATGGGTTTTGCGAAATCCCCGGCACCCACCTGGTGGGCCAGCCCAGCAGCGGCGCCAGCGGGCGGATGCGCTCGTTCACGCTGCCGGAGAGCGATATTGAAGTCGGCATCTCGTCCGAGGTATCATTTCGGCCCAATGGACAACCGTTCGATGGCAAAGGCGTTGCAGTCGATCACTGCGTCGCGCCGCAGCCGAAGTGTTTCATAGGTGAATCAGACAACATGCTTACCGCCGCTTTGAACCTGCTGAAGCACCTGGCGCAAACCGGCAACGCGCCGGACTGGCAAGAGATGCGCCCGTGCCGCCAGCTCGGCGTGCCCGCCATGAGCATGAGCCGGCCGCGGTGAGACCGCCTCGTTTACACGCCGTTCGATCGCCCCGCGCCGGGCGGTTCCGGCAAGGCCTGTGCGGGTGGACGTTAGCGGCCTTGCTGATCGCCACTCTCGCCAGCGCCGGGGCGGTCGATGGCCCGGCGCCGGCAAGGCAGCCTGCGGCCGAGGCCCCGCAAAACGAGCCGCTCGAAATCGGCTTTCTCGCCTTCGGCGACAGCGGCCTGCATTACGACTACATGCAAACCGGAACGCCGGCCCCGACGAAGGAAGCCTTTATCGCCAAGTACCGGCGCTACTGGATCGGCAACCGCCGGGACCCCAGGGATTTTCGGCCGCCACCCGCGTACTTCCACGGTAAACTGGACTCCTTCGTCATGGCCAGCGGCATGCAGCCAGTGGCCTCCGCCATGCAACGCCTCTGCTTGGATTTTTCGTGCGCATTCGCCGTCATGCTGGGCGACAACATCTATCCCTCTGGTGCCGAGGCGAACGAGGACGACCGGCATCGCTTCCGGGTCATGTTCTCCGAACCCTTTGGTGACTTTGGATCCGGCAACCCGGATTACCGCATCTACACGGCGCTCGGCAATCACGATTGGCGCACGTCGCGTGAAGGGGCAATGGCCCAGGTGACCTTCCTGCGCGACAATCCACCGTTTTTCATGGACGGCAACGTGTACCGCGTGAAACCACCTGCGGCCAAAGGCCAGGTGGAGATCTTCGTAATCGATACCACCGTGCTACTGGCCGGTGAAACCGTTCCCCTGGCGGGCCTGCATCCCGATGGCAGCGAAGCGGCCACGGGCAAGATCGAGTCCTTCGATCCGTGGGCGAAGCCCGCCACCACGCGGGAACGCAACATGGCGGATTGGCTGGAAGAAAGCCTCAGGGGCTCCACCGCGCGCTGGAGATTCGTGGCGGCGCATCATCCGATCTGGTCCACGGGCGGCTACAAGTTCGAACAGGCGCGCGTTCTGCGCCGCCTCTTGCTGCCCGCCCTATGCCGGCATGCCGACGGCTATCTGGCCGGCCACGATCACACCCTGGAATTACACGAAGACAGCTGCGCTGCCGTATTGGGCGACGAAAGCGTGCCGCTGCTGCAAATTGTCTCAGGCGCCGCGTCCAAGCAGCGCGGCGTCAATACGGCGTTCAGAGCCCATCAGAGTGCGCGGTATCCGGCCAACCGGGTCCTCTTCGCCAAGGGCATGACGTGGGGATTTGCCCACCTCCAATTGAAAGGAGACCGCGCGGTCGTGTCAATGTTCAGCACACCGAATTCCAGCAGCGGCGATGCGGTGCTGGAGTTCCGCCATGCGTTCACAAGACGATCCGGGCAGTTGGGGCACGCGTTGGTTGCACGCGAGTAGCACGAACGGAAAACGCAGGTTGGGGAACGAGCCAAGGCCATATGCTCGGTCGCCGGGAGCGGATACTGACTCTTCATCCGGCTATTCCACGGCACTCAATGCTGTCTGAGGCGGCGGATCGGGCAGCATGACAGTTCCTGTTGTGTGAACTCTCAGGCCTGACAGGTGAGAGGCCTTCATTTCCTGGGTCAGATCGTTAGCGAATTTCTGACCTTCGTTCGGTCCATCGGGCCTTAAATTCCAGGGGCGAGAGTACATCGAGAAACCGGTGAGGCCGACTCTCGATGTAATCTCGCCGCCAAGCTTGCAACTTCTCCTTGGCGTCCGTCAAATCGTCGAACCAGTGGACATTCAGGCATTCATCCCGAAGGCTTCCGTTGAACGACTCGATGAACGCATTGTCCGTCGGCTTTCCGGGCCGGGAGAACGCCATGGTCACGCCGTTGGTGAAGGACCCCTTTTTTGAGGGCGGCTCGGATCCAAGGGAACGGTCAAAGGAAGAATCCAGATGGATGGGCTGGGCATGAGTGCAGAGAATTTCCCAGGAACTACTGGATTGGTATATTAGGGTTACCGTTTGCGGGGCGCCTCGGTGACCGTATGCGACGCCTTCGGCGGCGAGGTGAGTGTCTTGCACGAGGGCCTCCCCCTTACCTTCCGGGTGCTGGCCGAGGGCGAGGCGCCGGTGGCGCTGGACGATGAGAAGAGTGTGCAACACACGGTCGATGCGATGAACCGGGCGGGGATCGCGGGGCGGCGGCCTTCTATGGCCTCATTGGTTGGGGGCTTTGGGTCCTGTACAAACGGAGCGTGCGTTCCGCTCCGAAGGAAAAGGCCAGGCGGAGCGTTGCGGCAGTTCTGATTGTTGGGCTGCTCGTTCTTAATCTTAGTTCGGGTATTCTGCAAGGGGAAGCGCACAATTTCATTACGTCGCCCGCTTCTGTTGTTGGCGCGGTGGCAATTGAGGCCCCTGGCTGTAAGGGCTGGCCCGTTGCTTTCGGCCCATTGAAGGGTTATACGCAGCGTTCAAGGGATGCCATTGCCGCAGGCAACCCCCGGGCGCGTTCCGTCCAGGTGGCAAGTTTCTGCCACAACTTGAAACCAAGCCCGGACGCGCCGCCGGGCAACACTTCTGCAAAATCCGCCCCGCAGATCGGCCAGGAATGGCCCCCGGAGCGCCCGTAGCAGCAAGCACCGCGCCGGGTGTGAGAATCCCCGGAGAGCAAGAAATCTCAGCACAGGCCAGTCCTGCACCCGCCTACGAGCAGGGACAGGCGCCGGCCACAGCGAGCTTCACTTGGAAGAAGTGGGTCAAGCGCCTGTTGCCCGGTCCGTTGAGGCTTGTTGCAATAGGCCGGGTGACTTTCTATCGTGAGTGGGATTGCATAGGGCCGGCGGCTCGGGAAAGCGTGAACCCACTTTCTCGAATGCGCGCTACATCTCAAAACAACGCCTATCTTTTTCGTGATCGGAATGTGCATTGAGTGCCGTCGTTATACGGCCATCATGACTTGTGGAGATACCCCTTATCACTACTGTCCGGTTAACTGAGCCTAATGTTTATGCAACCGCATGAATAACGGTCGTTTTTTGTCGGAAATGGGTGGTGCCGACTTGAACGCGCCGGTGTTTTCGGGTGACCTTTCGGGAACGCATTCCTGGAGGCCGCACCGTGTATGCCGGCAAGACGCTTTTTGCGCAGTTGATGGATTTTCTGCCGTGGACGACCTTCGCGCGAATCGTCGCCCGCTACGGCGGCAACCACCGTGTTCGCACCCTTCCCTGCACCGAGCACTTTCGCGTGCTGGCGTTTGCGCAACTGACCTACCGCGAGAGCCTTCGCGATATCGAAGCGGTGCTTTCGGCGCAGTCGGCCAAGCTGTACCACATGGGCATCCGATCCCCCGTGCGGCGTTCCACCCTGGCCGACGCCAACGAGCGCCGGGACTGGCGGATCTTCGCCGAGTTCGCGCAACGGCTGATCGGGCAGGCCCGCAGGCTCTATGCCGAAGAAGATTTGGGCCTGGAGTTGTCGAATACGGTGTACGCGCTGGACTCGACCACCATCGACCTTTGCCTGTCGCTGTTTCCCTGGGCGCTGTTTCGCCGGTCCAAGGCCGCGGTGAAGATGCACACCCTGCTGGATCTGCGGGGCAACATCCCCAGCTTCATCCACATCTCCGACGGCAAGCTGCACGACGTCAACGTGCTCGACCTGTTGCTGCCCGAGCCGGCGGCGATTTACGTGATGGACCGGGCCTACCTCGACTACGAGCGACTCTTTGCGTTGCACCGGGCCGGCGCGTTCTTCGTCACCCGGGCCAAATCGAACGCCAGCCTGCGGCGGGTTTATTCGGCGCCGAGCGACCGGGCGCAAGGGATCATCTGCGACCAGACCGTCGCGCTGTCGGGCTACTACAGCCGAAAACACTTCCCTCACCATTTGCGCCGCATTCGCTTCAAGGACCCCGAGTCGCAGAAAGCACTCGTGTTCCTGACCAACCGGTTCGATCCTCCGCCGTCGGCCATCTGCCAGTTATACAAAGCGCGCTGGCAAGTCGAGTTGTTCTTCAAATGGATCAAGCAGCATCTCCGCATCAAGAAGTTCTACGGCACCTCCGTGAACGCCGTAAAGACGCAAATCTGGGTGGCGGTGACCGTCTACGTTCTCGTGGCCATTGTCAAAAAGCGCGTCAAGCTGGATGCCTCCCTCTACACTTTGCTACAGATTTTCTCCGTCACCCTGTTCGAGAAGATCCTGTTAAACAAAGAGTTTTTGCAACCCCATTACGCTTGCAACAACCTCATTGCCCCTAATCAATTGAATCTATTCGAGAAGTTAACCGGACAGTAGTGAAACAATATGAAACAGTGTGCTTGCGTTGAGGATGATGACATCTTGTTGTTGTCGAGGGCAGGGGTGCCCTCGTTCCCAGGGGAGAATGACCTCGCTCCCGACAGCATCTTGCGGAAGCGAGGTCTCGGTAAGTTCTACCAGGAAAACTCCTTGACGATATCGACGAAGGCGACCCGGCGGCGGAAGTCCACGTGTGCGGAATGAACGCCATTGAAGCCGTCGAAGAACGGGAAATCGGCGTCAAGAATATTCTGCACGCCCGCCGTAATGCGCCAGCCGGATTCAGGAAGAGTGTACGTCCCTTGAAGGTCAACTGTCGTGTAGCCGTCCACATCGGTCAGACGTGCGCCGGCACTGATGTTCTCGTAGCTACTTTCGTGGTTAATGGTCAGGTTGGCGCCCCAATCACCCCGCGACCAATCCAGGTACGCACTGCCTTTCATCTTGACCGGCCCCTGATTCGTGCCTTCCTGTGCAATGGGATCGGCACCGGCCAGGGGGGCAGTTTCCAGTTTTAGTGTGCGGGTGCCGAGAATCCCTGCCGCGAACTCGCCCATCGCCGTGTCGAAGGTATATCTCACAACGAAATCCACCGCCTCACTGGTCCTGCCGGACAAATTGAAACTCTGACGGTCGGCCACGTATGTCAAGACGCCATTTGCATCGCGCCTGACCTGGTCCGGGAACTGTTGCCAATTCTCCAAGGCATACACGTAGGACCTGCCTAAACTGGTATACACGCTCGAGATCAGGTTCTCGTATTCGGTCTTGCTCCACGAAGCGGAAAGATACAGCCCCGGCATGTCCACGGGCGTGTAATCAAACCCGAGAGTGATGGTATCGGAGGTTTGGGGTAGCAGGTCGGGACTTCCGCCACGAACAGATGTGGGAAATATCCGTACATACGGCCCCCCATTCTCAATGGGGTTGAGTGGATCAGTATACCCAAGGTGGGTATAGGTTATTCTTGGCCTGAACAATTCCGGCAATGTGGCCGCTAGGAAAGCCTGGCCCCATGTGGCGCGCAACTTGAGAGCCTCCACTGGATAGTAGACGACGCCAAGTTTTGTGACGAAGTCATCGTATTTTCGCTTGCTTGCCGGCTGCAGAATGCCCTCGAAAGGCCCTTCGATCTCGTATTCGTCATATCGCCCGGCGGCGTAAACATTTAGTTTCTGGATGCCGGGGCGTGAATTGGAGTCGCCGATAAGCGGCGCCGAGAGTTCAAAAAACCAGGCCGTGTTTTCCGACTCGGGAACAATTTCCGGGGCATCCGGAACTCTGAACGTGAACGGATTCAACAGGAAGGAATCGAAGTCGAGCGTGTCCGTCCGTGCTTCAGTTCCCACGGCCAATTCGACGGGCCCGCCGGAAATATTAAAAAGCGAACCGGCCAAACTCAAGCCGACGACGTCCTGACTGCCGTCTCGTGCACCTCGGGTTTCGTACGTTACAAACTCTTGGAGCGTGGCGCGCTGCACGGTGCCATCGCCGAACGGATTGATTGCTTCCGCCGGATCGCTGCTGGCAAGCGCCACTACTAATTCGGGGTTCCTGGAGCTTAAGCTACCTGGATAACCGGCGTAAGGTTTATCCGTGCCGTGATTGGCGGAAAAGGTCGCTGTCCAACCCTCAATGGGTGTCTCCCAGCTTAGCGAGGCGCTCAGATTCAAGCGCTCCAGGTCCGTCGTTCTGGCAAAACCCACAAGTTTGCCATCGGCGATTTCACGTTCAAACGCGTAGCCCACGTGCACGTCCTTGCCAAATGGGTTGTAGTAGTTACTTGCAGGAACGGTAGTTCTGATATCACTGGAGACGGCACTTTGATAGGAGTCTTGCCGCGCGAAAGATCCGGACAAACTCAGCGTCAAGCTCTCGCCGAATTCTTGCGTCAGGCTTAAGTACGCAGACAGGTGCTCGGAAGCTGGAATCGCCTCGCCCGCAGAGTTAGCGTTGCGCGTAAAGGGAAACAGATTAAAGTTCCCCGATTGGGTCACAAACTCCTCATTGGACACCCATATGACATCATCCGGATTGATATTCGTGCCGTCACCATCGGGCAGGATTCCACGTCTCGTGTTCGGTGGCGCGTTCGAGGGGAGTCCAGCCCCCCCCGACCGGAGATGGCCGGGTTGCGTGTAGTTAGGGGCCCAGGCTCTGCCGCCCTGCTCGCGGAAATCCCCGTCTATGTCAAGTCCCGCATCACCCGCATATACGGCATCTTCGTCACGCCAATTGACGGACGCTGTCAGGTTACCGGTGTCCCAGGAAAATCCGAGAGACTGCTCGACAACCTTTCGGTGTCCGCCGGAGCTGCTGTTCTCGTAACGTATCGATGATTCCGAGCCTCGGTAGTTCTTCTTCATGATGAAGTTGACGACGCCTCCCACGGCGTCGGAGCCATATACGGCGCTGGCGCCGTCCGTCATTACTTCCACCCGCTCAATTGCGCTGAAAGGGAGCGTGGAAACGTCGGCAAAGGTGCCAGTCTCGGCGGGCGACGCTGCAATGCGCCTGCCGTTTACCAGAACCAGCGTGGATCCTTCTCCCAGGCCACGGAGATTGAGCGTGACCGAACCGAGCTGGAACCGAGGTGACAGAGTGTCGTACCTGCCCCCGTTGGTAATCGTGGAAAAGTTCTGCGGCAAATAGCGAACAATGTCTTCAATGTTCGCTAGCCCTCGGGCGTCAATATCGGCCCGGGTGATTACGAATACCGGAGAAGCTCCAATTCCGCTCTGCAACCGGCTGCCCGTGACGGTTTGGGCTTCCAGTTCCAGGACCTCGTCCAGTTCCAAGGCTTCGTCGGCCTGTGAATCCTCGTCGTCCGAGTCGGCTTGCTGCTGGGTCAGGTTTTGGGCCATTAGAATCGGTTCCAGCGCCAACCGGCCACCTGCCGGTTGGGCTTTCTTCCCGGTCTCAGCCCTAGTGCGCCGGGCTCCGATGGCTACCGTCTCGTCGTTGACGTACTGGTACTCGAGTTCGGTGTCCTCCAGAATGTCGGACAGCGCCTCGCTAGGCTTGATCTTGCCTTGAGTGCCGCGTGAAGTCTTGCCGTTCGCCAGCGTGGCCACGTAGGCGAGTTGCAGATCGGTCTGTTCCGAAAATTCCTGCAGCGCGACAGGCAAGGGCTGTTCCTTAATGTCAATACTCGCCGCCGCGTCTTCCGCCGCGGCGGGCAGCGTAAACAGCCAGGCGCAAAGCGAGGTGCAACAGGCTAGCTTGAGATGTTGGTTGAAACTCATGGATCGGGGTCTCCCAGTGTGCAAAAGGAGGAGGCGCCCAGGTGAGCCGACAACGCCCAATATACGGCATGACCCCTCTTCGGGCGTCGTTTTGGACCGTAAGAGTGCGAGCTTGTGGCTTCTGATAGAGAGCCCCCTTGCAATAGAAGAGGTGTATTCCCCGGAAATCGGGCACCCTTGCGGGATTATTGGCGTGCTTGGCCGCCCTCCCCGCCTGTCAAGACAATGGCGCCGTCGGCGCGCGTGGAGGATTCCGCAAGTCGCATCTGGGACAGGAACTGCAGGAAGGAATCACGATCATCGGAACGAAATACGCCGCTGATGGGCAGTAATTCCAGCTTCGGGTCCCGGATTTCCACCGGCGGGGCGTTGTAGCGATTGAATTCTTCGATCACCTGTTTCAGCGGCAAGTCTTTAAACACCAGGCGGTGCTGGCGCCAGGCCACCGCGGCCTCAACGACGGCATCCTCAGCAGTTGTCTCGACAACACCCGCCGCCACCTGCGCCTGCTGACCCACCTCAAGCCGCAGCCGTCCCACCAATTCCGATTTCTCTCGCCGGCCTTCCGCGAAGGCGCTCAGGGTGGCGCCGCCGGTCAGGGGCGACACATCCACGGCACCTTCAATCACCGTAATCGTGACCTTGTCGCTGTCCTGGCGCACGTTGAATTCCGTGCCTACAGCCTGAAAGACCGCTTGGCGCGTAATGACGCGAAACGGCCGCCCAACGTCACGCGCGACATCGAACAGCGCTTCGCCATCGGCAAGATGGACATCCCGATACTCTTCGGTGTATGCAACGCGGATTGCTGACTGGGTGTTAAGCGTCATCAGCGAACCGTCCGGCAGCGGCATGGAGGATTGTTCGCCGGTGGCGGTTGTGTAGAGGTTCGGATCGTTGCGAGGAAACAGGACCAGGAGGGTCGCGCCGGCCGCCACCGCTACAAGAACCACCGCGGCTCGCGCCATCCAACGCCGCCGGGAGCTTGCCGGCAGCGCCGTGGGCCTTGATTCATTTGCCGCAGCGCCCGGCATCGCCACTACGTTCGGCTGCATGTCAGCCAGGCGCGCCAGTTCTGCGGCTGAAGGTTGTGCAGCGTGTCCCGGCAGCGTTCCCCATATCGCCGAAACGGACAGAAACTCCTTGACGTGCTCAGGCGATAACCGCAGCCAGGCGGCAAACGCTTTGTTGGTGCGCTCATCGCCATCGGTCAGGGCCACAACCCAGTCCGCCGCTTCCTCGGCGATCACATCACTGCTTTTGGAAATTTTTCGCTCGTTCATCTCTCAACACTCGTAGAACCGGCGCATGCTGACGCGGCAATGCGCCAAACCCCTGGACAGGTGCTTCTTGACCATGGACGATGAAATGCCAAGCGCCGCGGCGATCTCGTCGTAGGTCATGCCGTCGCGCCGATGCATAAGAACAACCGCGCGGCATTTTGGCGACAAACGCAGCAGCGCCTTCTCCAACCGGTCCATATTCTGTGCAATGTAGGCATGATCCTCTACCGTCAACCCCTCGTCGGCCAGTTCCACATCGTCCAGCGAGTCGCGCGGCGGCGGCATGGACGCATACCACTCCTGCAGGAGACCGCGGGCAATGCGAAAAAGGTAGGCTGCGGGATCGCGAATCAGATTCGCATCCGATACCCGCAGCATCCGCAGGTAGGCCTCCTGCGCCAACTCCTGCGCATCCTGTTCGTTGGGAAGACGAGCGCCGAGGAACCGCAGCAGTCGAACATACTGCAATTCGCCGGCTACCGGCTCCCGGCGGAGATTCTCCCCCGTGCTCGGCAGGTATATCACCCTTTAGTTGCCTTACTCTGCATATAGAGGGAAAAACGGTGAATTCCGGGCACCTTTACTTTTCACGGCGTGGAGATTCGCCAATAGACCCGATTGGAAACGAGGCGCCGGTCAAGGGTGGCCACTGCCTGCGCGTCGGGCGAAACCGGCAGCGGCGTTTCCCCGGCAATCCGGACCGTGGCGGACGCCGCGTACCGCTGAGACGCCTCTTCACCAAAGTATGCGGAAACGTATCCATCCCCCCTGGCGAGAAGCGCAGTAGAGGCAACCCGGTCCGATGGGCCGGCGATTGATTTTGCCTCTATTGATATTGAGCCGTTATCGAAGGTCAATTGAGCCGTTAATGAGGCGCCGCCGTTCGCTGCGTGAATCGTGAAGTCCTGTGCAGCCACGATCGTGTTGTAGCCCAATTGGGCAAGCAGCGCACGTGAATCCGCGCTGGCGACCGCGAACTGCAAGGATAGCCAGCCATCGGCCGGAATGCGCGTAATCGCGATGGGCGCGCTATCGCCCGACACCGGAATGAGAATGTAAGCGTAAGAAAGCGCTTGCGCGTTTCGCGCGGCAGTCGCCGTAGGCTCGCAGCGCATGAGGTGCAGATGCAGTTGGCCGGCGCCTGAGATGCGCCGGACTTCAAGCGCCTCGCCCAGCATTTGCTGCAAACGCAGTTCGTCCACGGTCCACACAAGGACCAACCGGTCGCAGGGCCAGGCAAGGCGGGGGTCCAGACCATCGGTTCGAGCCACGGGAGTGGCGCTGCACGCGGCGAGCGTCAGCGCAATGGCAGCCGCGAAGAGCATGGTTCGGCTGATGCGAAGCACCTTGGAAATCGGCCTTTTTCGGATCTGAATCATGCGAGTCTGAAAGTCAGCCTACTTCAGATGAGGCCGTCCATCTAACGAGTCTACACCCCGCGGGAGCAAGAATCGCTGCCCGGAACCCTGGGAACCAGGGCAAGGTTGCCCTCGGTGCAGCACGCTTCGCGTGTCGAGGGCGGGACGCCCTCGTTTGTCTGTTGTAATGAAGCCGCCTTCGGCAGTTTGCAATCTGCCGAAGGCGGCGGTGGTAGGACCGTGTCCTCGTTGGCCTTGAAGAGCCGTTTGGGAGTTGGGTCACCACCGTCTTTTCTCACCGTCCTGAATGGATACATGAGCATCACGGCTCGAACGACAAGCACAGGAGAAGAAAAGATGACTGATCATACCGTGGGAGTGGACATCTCCAAAGAGCACCTGGACGCCTACCAGCTGAAGGAGGGCAAGGCGGCGCAATTCGCCAACAACGCAGCCGGCTTTGAAGCCTTGATCGCCTGGATCGACACGCCGATCGATGGCCTGGCCTACGAGCCCACCGGGAACTGCCACCGCGACTTCGAAGAAGCGCTGTTGAAAGCTCGATTGCCGCTGGCCAAGGTCAACCCCTTGCATGCCCGGCGGTTTGCCCAAGCAAACGGACAGCGCGCCAAGACCGATGCGGTGGATGCCCGAATGCTGGCCCTCATGGCGGCCAAACTAAATCCTCGGCCCACGCCGGAACTTTCCAAGCGGCAGCGCGAACTGAAGGAATTGCAAACCGCAAGAGACGCCCTCATTCGGCAACGCACCGCGGTGTTGAACCGCCGCTTCGCGCTGCGCGATCCGCTGCTCAAACAGCAAAGCCAGACCCTGCACAACGTGCTCAACCGCCAGCTCGGCGCCATCGACACCAAAATGCAACGGCACATCGCCGCGGAGAAGACACTCGCCCGAAAGGCCGAGATCATCGCCTCCATCCCCGGTCTGGGCGCACCCACCGCCGCCAGCCTGCTCGCCGAAATGCCGGAACTCGGAACGCTGAACAAAAAGACCGTCGCCTCGCTGGCCGGCCTGGCCTCCGTAACCCGGGCCTCGGGCGCCTGGAAGGGCCGCGGGTTCATCCAGGGCGGACGCCCGCGAGCACGGCGCCTGGTATACATGCCCGCCTTAGCGGCGATCCAATTCAACCCGGACCTGGCCAAAACCTACCAAGCGCTACGAGAACGAGGCAAACCCGGCAAAGTGGCCCTCGTCGCCGTGATGCGCAAACTCCTCATCCTGGCCAATGCACTCATCCAGCAGGACCGCCTGTGGGCGCCGGAAGCACCGCGCAGCAACGCGGCCCCGCCAACACCTCCCAGGCTTCCCTCCATGCCCTCGACACAAGCCCTCACCATACCCATTTGACATCATGGATACTCCCAGGGGGGGTTCACACGGGGGTGAGCAGGTTTTCCTTGATGCGCAACCCGAGGCCCGGTCGCGTTCGGTCCGATCCAACGATAGGCGCCAGTTTGCCCTCCCTGCCGAACATCAGGCAAGGCTCGGTCAAGTCGTGCTCCAGCAACAACGTGCCGAAGGCGCCTTCCGCCGCGACAAGTGATTGCCGATGCTCATTCATCACCGCCAGTGAGGCGCGCGTGAGGATGCTGGTCTCGCCCACCTGCGCGCCCACGATGATGCCGATACCATGTCGGGCTGCCTCTTTCGCCAATTCCAGCGACCGAATGATTCCGCCCATCTTCGACACGCGAAGATTGACGATCCAATGCTCGGAGTCGTCCAGCTCCTTGAGTTGCCTGGTGCGAAGCAGACTTTCGTCCAGAATGATCTTGACCCCGCATTCGCGGGCCACCTGCCGAAATCCTTCCAGATCTCCGCTCTGCAACGGCTCTTCGATGGCGAAGACGTGCGCGCCCACGGACTTCAGGTAGCCGATGGCATCGGCCGCGTCACGCCACAGGTTGTTGGCATCCAGCCGAATGCGTGTGGCCGGATCCTTGCGGCGGGTCAGCACCGCGAGCTTTTGCCGGTCCCGGACCGCGTCGCCCGACACTTTCACCTTGAAATCGCGAAACCCCATTCCCCAGTACTGTTCCACCTGACGCTCAAAGGAAGCCGGTTTCGCGTCACCAAGAACGGCAGAATAACCAAAAACACCGGTTAAGCGGGAAATGCCGAGCAAATCCTCAATTGGCTGTTGCTCGACATTGCCCAACAAGTCCAGGACGGCGATCTCCACCGCGCAGAAGGCGGCGGGGTTCGCATCGATTTCATCGCGATGTGCTTGAATCCACGCGCGAAGTCCTTCCAGGGCCTCGACTTGCCGAATCAATGACGACTTGTGCTTCTCGATGAACGCAACCGCCGACTCTACGGTCTCGCCGGTCACGTACTCGCGCGGACATCCCTCCCCGTAGCCGGTTACTGCATCCGGCCCGCGCGCCGCCACAATGACATTGGCGGCTTCCGAGCGGCTTGCCGACGCGTGCCGGAAAACGACCTTGAAGGGCGCCGGAAAGCGATAAACATCAAGGCGTTCTATACGCATGAGCGCCGTAGAGATCCCTAGCCCGGTTGGGAATGTGCATCGAAGTCAAACGGACATTCCTGTGCATATTGCAGGTGCAGATATTTGAATTGCGAGTCCCGCTGACCGGCGGCGACACGGTTGGCGCGGTATTCAGCGCCAGCGCCCGAGCGCAACCACTTAAGCTCGGTGGGCGCCAGCCGCCCGCTTCCCCGCTTGCTGTCGTATTCGATGTTCAACGCCCGCAAACCGGAATCCACTTCGTTTGCCAGGTCAAACGATCGGAATGGGTCGTGCTCGGGAGCCTCGATGTACAAGGTGTACGTAGCGGCCTCCTGATCCGCAAGCATGACAAAGAACTGCGGCGACACTTTCTGCTGGGTCATCACCTTCATCACGGCGTCCAGCACCTGCTTCTCGTAGAGCTTCTCGCCCGTAATACTGGTCACGCCCTTGCCTTTTTGCACGAATTCAAGGCATGGGGTTGCGTTGATCTTGCGCGTCACCCGCACGATGTCGTTCATGTCGTAGCGGTACAGGCCGTCCTGGGTGGTAACGAAAACGTAGTACTCGCCGCCCTCTTCCAGCTCGTCAAGCAGCAGAAAATCCCCCGCGCCCTCCTCCCAGGCGGCGCGCTCGACAAACTCGAAGAAGTTGTCGAGCAAAGTGGGTACGCAGGCATTCTCGAGGGCATCGATGTTGACCGTGCCCTGGAATTCGCTGGCAATGTAGCCCAGCTCAATGATTGAAGTCTCCGCGGGAATCGAATCGGCCAGCCGGCGAAGCGGCACGCTGCAACTTCCCCCGGTCCAGGTCATGATGCCCCTGAGGTTCGGCCAGATGTCGGCGTAGTCCAGCACGCCCTTCGCCGCAAGCAGATTGTTCAATTCGCGCGCCCGTCTTCGCTTGCGGGGCAGCCTGGTTTCCAGCGGCATGTCGACGCCCTCGGGCAGGCGCCCGTCATGAATGGCTTGTATGAGGGCTTCGGGGTCGCTCTGGATCAGGTCGAGAAGCCGCACCAGCGTGGACGGATTGGCCGTCCCCAAACCGGTAACGTTCGGTTCCGCCAGGGCATAGGCGGCAGTGGCAAAGTAACGCGACTCGTAGTCCGGTATATCCGCGACCTCGGGCGGCAATACATACTTTTTGCGGACCAGGTTTGACATCCGCTTGTACAAAAGGCCCGAGGCCGAACCGTAAGGAAGTCCCGCCGGCATGAGTCCCTCTACCGCTTGGCCCGTGATCCCGAACACCTTTCCTTCAAAAGCCCGCGTCCCCCTTGCCACGGAATAGGCGAAAAGTTGCTGGTTCTCCTTGACGCGCCGCAGACCCGCTTCGGTCACGGGAATGTCCTTGGCCGCCCCGACAGTGCCGCTGGTGCGGTGATAGTAGACCGGCCTTTCGGAGGTCAGGAACGGTTCCCCCGTACGTTCCTGGGCTTCTACGTATTCCCGCAATTCCTCGTAGTTCTTGATCGGAACAGCACTTTGATAGGCCTCGGGATCCTTGATCCGAAGAAACTTGTAGCGCGCTCCGAAATGCGTATTGGCGTTGGTAACCAGTATCCGGCGCAACAGAGCAGCCTGGGCGGCCCGGGGGTTGCCGGTGGCATTGAGCAGCGTCTGGTACCGCCCCCCGTACTTGAACGACAGCATTGCGCGCAGCGCTGCATACTTGAGAGGCGGGCGATCTTCGGTCACTGGTCTGAGGAGGCGCTCTCGACGCCCGGAATGAATGGGCTTCTCATCTGAGTCCAGAACCCCATCGGGTATTTGCGGTTTACCAGGCCCAGGGATTCCACCTCGCGATTCTCGGGCAGAAACCGGGTGCCGAACAAGAGGTCCCACACGATCAGGTTGTTGCCGAAATTGTGGTTGGATTCCTCGGGCAGTTCGGAGTGGTGCCAGCGATGCAGTTCCGGTCCGGCAATGAGGTAGTTGAGAGGTCCCAGCCACACCAGGCAGTTGGAGTGCTGGTAAAAGCCGTTGATGGCGTAGAACACGAAGTACGCCGACAGCACTTCACCGGACACGCCGGCCAGCGCGAAAGGCAGCGCGTCAAAGCCGTATTGAATGGCTTTCTCAAGCGGGTGAAAGCGCCCCACGTTGACCCAGTACAGGCGTTGCGGCGAGTGATGCACAGCATGCAGGCGCCACATCGGTCCGAACTTGTGAAAGGCACGGTGCAGCCAGTAGCGGCCGAAGTCCGCGACCAGCAGCATCAGGGCGGCCTGGGCCCAAATGGGCAAGTGATGAGGCCAAAGGCCTTCCGCCGCAAGTCCCGTCCCGCGCAGGAAATTCGCCAGGGCCACGACCAGGGAGATACTGAGCAGCAGGGGAACTCCAATCTGGACGGCGCCCAGGAACACCGCATCGGTTTGCACTTCGTTTGCCTGTGGGCGCCAGTCGCGCCGGTACGGCAGCCTGATCTCGTGCCAGGTGATCAGAATCGCCCCGATGAGGACGGCCGCGTACGCGCTCAAGGATACGGCAAGGCCCAGCCGGGAGAAGAATGCAAAGAAGCCGTAGCCCAACACCATTACTACGGGGTAGGCGCAGGCGGCGACCAGCCGACTCTGCGAACTCACACTTGTACCCGCCACGGGGTACCTAATGTACCGCTTTTTACGTCGTTGCGGAGCGTTTGCGCAGCCATTCGACGGTCAGCAGCACCAGCACGGCGAAAACGATCAGGAAAACGGCCAGCGCCAGGATCGCGGGGCTTATCTGCTCGCGTATGCCCGACCACATCTGTCGCGGGATCGTCCGCTGCTCCAACCCACCGAGGAACAGCACCACAACCACTTCATCGAACGAGGCGGCGAAGGCGAACAGGCCGCCCGAGAAAACGCCCGGTGCGATCAGCGGCAATTGCACGCGGAAGAAACGCCGCACGGGACCCGCTCCAAGGCTGGCTGCCGCCCGCAGTAGCGTGCGGTCAAAGCCCGCCAGGGTGGCGGTCACGGTAATCACCACGAAAGGGGCTCCGAGTGCAGTGTGGGCGAGAATCAGCCCGAGGTGCGTCTGGCCCAGCCCAAGGCCGGAGTAGAAGAAAAACACGCCCACCGCCACGATGATGATGGGCGTGATCATGGGCGATATCAGCACCGCGGTGATCAGCGTGCGTCCCGGCATGGATGGACTGGCCAACCCGAGCGCCGCCAGCGTACCCAGCGTCGTGGCCAGGATCGTGGACGCTGTGCCGATGATGAGGCTGTTGACCAATGCCCGTCCCCAGACCTCATCGTCGATGATGGCGTTGTACCAGCGCAGCGACCAGGCCTCCGGGTCCAGGCGCAGCATCCCCTCGGTAAACGTGAAGTACGGCTCCGCATTGAAGCTCAGCGGCACGATCACCACGACCGGCGCCAGCAGGAACACGAAGCCCGCCACGCAAAACGCGTTGAACCCGTAGCGCTCCAACTTCCTGCCCAACATCGTCCTCATGTCAGCCAAGCCTCATTCGTTCGATGCCGATCACTCGGCTGTAGAGCATGTACAAAACCGTCACCGCAACAAGCAGGATGCTGCTCAGCGCCGCAGCCAGGCCCCAGTTCAGCGAGGTCTGCACGTGATAGGCGATCTGGCTGGATATGAGCTCACCGGTGCGGCCGCCAACCAGCGCCGGCGTGATGTAGTAGCCGATGGCAAGAATGAATACCAGCAGCGAACCGGCGCCGATACCGGGCATGGTCTGGGGCAGATAGACTCTACGGAATCCCTGCAGGGGAGTAGCGCCAAGGGACACGGCAGCTGCCATGTGCGAGGAAGGGATGGAGCGCATGACCGAGAACAGCGGCAGGACCATGAACGGCAGCAGCACATGGGTCATGGCCACGAAGGTGCCGGTCATGTTGTAGATCATCTGCAGGCGGCCGTCGTCCGGCAGGATTCCCAGCGATACCAGGAAACTGTTGATCACTCCCTGGCGCTGCAGCAGCACGATCCAGGCGGTGGTGCGAACCAGCAGCGAGGTCCAGAACGGAACCAGCACCAACAGCAGGAGCAGCCTGCCCCGCTTGGGCGGCGCGTTGGCGATCATGTATGCCATCGGATAGCCGATTGCCAGGCACAGCAGCGTTACCCCCAGGCTGACCAGCAGGGTACGCCACATCAGCGGCGTGTACACGCGGCTGTCTTCGGGCCGCAGGCCGATACTTCCGTCTGCTCCGCGCTCGAGATCCAGCGCCTGAAGGTAGTGGCTCAAGGTGAATTTGGATCCCGCCTGCCGGATGGCCAGCCAGGTTTGCGGATCTTCCCAGTCGGCGTGGATATCGGCCAACGTCTCGCGCCAGGACCCCACTTGCTCGTCTCGATCCAGTCTCCGCGCTGTGCGGTTGAGGACTCCGCGCATGCCACTTTGGACCCGATTGATGGCGCCGCTGACACGGCCCAGCGTGCGCTCTTCGCGGGCCTTCGACAGCTCGCCGGCCATCGCCGCGAACGCGGCCTCCCGCGGCAGTCCTTCCCCGCTCCAGTCAGCGAGGGCGTCCAGGGTTTGCGGAAAAACCCTGGACACTTCCGGCTGATAGGCGCTCTTGCCCAACAGCGTTCCCAACGGGACTACAAAGCTGAGTACGACGAAGGCAAGCAGCGGCAGCACGAGCGCCAGGGCGCCCAGGCGTGGGGCCGCGGCCGACCGGAAAAAAGCTGGCTTCAAGACTGGGTCAATGTCCTAGCGCGACAGCCAGGCGCTGAAGCGCTCGTACATTTCATCGCGGTTCTCGCTCCACCAACGCCAGTCCATTCTGAAGGCCCGCTTCAGGTTGTCCGGCGAAGTGGGCATGTGCGGGCGCATATCCACGCCGGTTTCAAGATGCTTGTCAACCAGCTCGCGGGCTGAAGCGCGCACCGGGCCGTAGGAGATGTGCTTGCTGATATTGGCGACTGAAACCGGCCGATTGGCGAACAGCACGAATTGCCGGGCGGCCTCAAGGCGCGGCGTGTCGGCGACGATCGCCAGCAGCCCCGAATCCAGGGCCTGGCCGTCCCAGACGATGACGAAAGGCTGGTCCTCCAGCACCTGGGCGTTGAAGATGCGGCCGTTGTACGCGGTGGTCATGATCACCTCGCCGTCGGCGAGCAGTTGCGGCGGTTGCGCGCCGGCCTCCCACCACACGACCTGATCCTTGATCGTGTCCAGCTTGCCAAAAGCGCGATCCAGGCCGCCGGGCGTATCCAGCGTTTGGTATACCTCATCCAGCGGCGCCCCGTCGGCGATCAGCGCAAACTCGAGATTCACCATGGGTGAACGGCGCATGCCGCGGCGCCCGGGGAAATTGCCGAGGTCGAAGAAATCCGCAAGCGTCTCGGGAGGCGGGCCTTTGAGGTAGACGGGGTTGTACGCGTACACGGTGGAGTAATACAGCATTGCCGGGCCACACTCGGAGACCGACTCCGCAGGGAAGTCGACTTCGGGCGACTCGCCGTTCACTCCAGCGGGCATGTCGGCCAGGTCCATCGTTTCGATCAGGCCCTCATCGCAGGCCAGTCGCGCATCCGGCATCTCCATGTCCACAACCTCCCAATACACGGAGCCGGAATCGACCTGGGCGCGAATCTGCGCCAACCCCCCGTTGTAGTCTTCCAGCAACACCTCGATGCCGGTTTCCGTGGTAAACGGCTTGATAAAGACCTCCTCGGCGGCGCGCGCGTAGGAGCCACCCCAGGACACCAGGGTGATGGACTCGGCACACGCCGCGCCCGGCGCCGCGGTGATCGACAGGCCGATCGCCATTGCAGCCCCGGCCAAGGCCGGCAATAGATCGGGAATCGGTTTATTTATGTTGTTGCCCCCGCGATTGCATGTTCGGTGTCAGTAGGCCGCGGCTTCGAGGGCGCGGCAGTCCAGCGTGCCCCAGCCGATTCTTACCTTGTCGCCCGGCAATATGCCGCCATGGCCCACGATATTGGGAATCTTGGCGATGAAATCGGAACTTCCGCATACCTCCAGCCGCACGCGCAAGTGATCGCCGAGAAAGCTGATGTCGTCGACCATCGCATCGAATTCATTGGAATAGCGCATGGAAAGCGGCGCGATGTTCACTCTCTCCGGGCGAATCGCCACCAGCGTTTCGCTGCCGGGCGGGAGATCCACGATGTGCGCAGCATGGACCCGCTCATCCCCCACTTCCACCTGGCATACGCCGCGCGCCGCGGAGACTATCCGGCCCTTCAGCAGATTGTTCTCGCCGATAAAGCTGGCCACAAACGGGCGCTGCGGCTCCTCGTAAAGTACCTCGGGCGAGGCCACCTACTCGATACGACCGGCCTGAAAGACAGCTACCCGGTCCGACATCGCCATGGCTTCCTGCTGATCATGCGTCACGTAAAGAACGGTTACGCCGAGTTGCCGCTGTATGCGCCGGATTTCGTATTGCAATTGTTCGCGCAGGCGCCGGTCCAGTGCGCCAAGGGGCTCGTCCATCAGCACCAGTTCCGGCTCGAAAACCAGCGGCCGGGCAATCGCCACGCGCTGCTGCTGGCCGCCGGAAAGCTCATTGGGCCGCCGATCCTCAAAGCCGGTAAGGCGAACCAGCTCAAGCACCCTGGCAACCCGTTCATGCCGTTCGGTTGCGGTCATGCCGCGCACTTCCAGCGGAAAGGACAGGTTGGCGCCCACGCTCATATGCGGAAACAGCGCATAGTTCTGGAAAACCACGCCGATGCCGCGCTTGTCCGGCGGCAGACCGGCCACCGATACGCCGTTGATGCGGATGTCGCCGGCTGTTGCCGGCTCGAAACCCGCCAGCATCATCAGGCAGGTGGTCTTGCCGGACCCCGACGGCCCCAGCAAGGTCAGGAACTCGCCCTGTTGCAACTCGAGATCGAGATCCCGGACCACCCAGTCCGAGTCCCCATAACGCTTGTGGACCTCGCTGAATTCAACGTGAGGGGCAGTCTGATTCATGTCTCTTGCGGTGAGTTACTCAACAGCGGCCGGTGATTGGGAGCGGCATAGTGTAAGACCGATTGGACGGGCCGGGCTCTCACCGGTTGAGGGGCGACTCAGAAACGTGGCAGAGACCTGAAGATTTTCGGCTTGCGGAATAGCTGATTGATGTGCAGGCCCAACAGGAGTATGTAGCTTGCCAGCACGATATGGAAGAAGGCGGGTAGTGATTTCGAGAACCACGGAGAATCCGCCATGAAGGTCATTCCAGCCACCCAGCGAAACGCCATGAGCGCCAGGTACGGGACGCCGAAAACGTAACACAAGACGTACTTCCACCGTTTCGCCCGTATTCGATCCATGCGCGCCCGATGAAGCATATAGCTCATCAGATAGATGATGAGAAACTGCGTGGCGAGAAGCACCGGGTAGGGCAGGAGGCCACTGTGCCAGGCCTCGTAGTCGGGGAACCACTCCACCGGGTAGATGGCCTGCACAAGCTGTGCGCCCACGCGCAGGACGAACAGCGAGACAAGCACGCTCATGGCAATCAACAGAAGGCGGTCCGCGCGCATCAAGCCCCCGCTTTGAGTCGCGCTAAGCTTACCAGCCCCGGGGCGGGCTGCAGAACAAGGCCGCGTGAGCGGTATGCGGAGTTCATGCCGGCAGCGCCCTTCACCGGCAACTTGAATTGTGTTTGTCAATGCAGGGTTGTTAAATTGTGCCGGCGCAAGGCTTGGCTTTCTCTTGCGGCGAATAAGGAGGCTTGAATGAAGAAGCGATCACTTGCGAGGCTGGCGGCATTTGCCGTACTGGCAGGAATCAGCGGGGCGGCGCTGGGGCACGCCTACGTCCACATGACCCACATGCCTGCGGGTTGGATACACGATGTCGAAGTACGTGTGCCACACGGCTGCGGACCCGAACCGACAACCGAGGTTCGGGTCAGGATTCCCGAGGGTGTCATGCGAGTCACCGTTGCGCATGATCCCGTTTGGAAGGTCGAGACCATCATGCGCCAGCTCGACCCGCCGATAGAGATGGGGGGCGGATTCCAGATTACGGAGACCGTGGATGAGATCGTCTGGAGCGGTTCAGAGTTGCCGCCGCCACGATTCGGACGCTTCCTGTTTCGCGCGTCCCTTCCGGAAGAACCTGGACGCATCCTTTGGTTCAAGACGATTCAGCGCTGCGGCGATGAGGAATTGCGCTGGGACAAGGAAAAGACCGACGCGAACCACCCCATGGGCGTATTCCTGCGCACCGTGGGGGACTCATCTCCGTTCGTGGTGCTGACCGAGCCGGAGCGCCCGCAATACGACTTCTGATTGCCGTCGCGCGTCTGCGGCTGGCGGCGCAACTAACCTGATTCATGAGCAGGAAGCGCGGGCCGAAACGGCGCACCCGGTTTAACCGGCAGCTGCTCACCCCCGGGAACGAGGGCGTCCCGCCCTCGACTTGCTAACCTGAACTTCACGCGCCGTATGGGCAGATAAGTCCATGCATTCAGGGGGTTAGCGCTATTCGGCCTGGACGTGTACTGGGAACATTTTGGCGGGGTCGATGTCGAGCAGTTCGAAGGCCCGGCGCTGCCCGGGCGTGGGCTGGGTGTTGACGGTGAAGGGGCGGTCTGGGTTGCCCGGCAGCTCTATGACGTTGACGGCGAGGGTTGCCAAGTCATCGAGGAGGGTCGGCAGGCTGTGCACCGGTAGGCCGTCGGCGCTGGTTTTGGTGTTGGTTTTGTGCCGTGCCCGTTGGGAGGGTTGGGCCTTGTGCACGGGTGAAGCCCGCTGAGCTTGTGCGCCTTCGGGATCGTCGTCCTCGAACAGGATTGGCGCGAGGCGGCGGCGCAGGCGCCATTCCACGTAGCAGGCCAAGGTGCACAGGAACACATGGGCGCGCACCCGCTCGGCGCTGTAGACGTAGACCGGGCGCACCTTGAGCCGGGCGCTCTTGAGGGTTCGGAAGGCGCGCTCGACGCGCGACAGCGATTTGTAGGCTGCGACGGCCTGATGAGCGCCGATCGCGGTGTCGTCGAGGCTGGTGCGCACGATGTAGATGCCGTCGAGCTGGGCCTCGGCGGTGATTTTCTCTACGTTGCGGGTGAAGGTGAGATCGTCGTCCTGCACGCGGATATCGAAGTGTTTTTCGACCTTGCGGCGGTTGGCTTCGCGTCCGACCCGGCGGTTGATCCGATCGCGCCCGCGCAGCCGGGAGCCCGGACGGCGGACGATCTCAGCGATGCGCTCCAGGATGGCCTCGGTGGCCTGAAGGAGGTCTTCGCGTTTGCGCGCCCGCTCCTCGTGCAAGCGGGGATTGAAGCACACCATCAACCGCTCGCCCGGGAAGTCGGGGCTGACGATCTCGGCGACCGCGTCGGGTTGCAACGCCGCCGGCTGCAGCGGCGCGGGCCGGCCGTCATCGAGCGGCTTCAGCAGCTTGCGCAGGTCCGCGCTCTTCAACGCCGAGATCCAGTCCAGCCCCGCAGGCGCCACCGACTCGCGCAGCCGCGCCGTGGTCAACATGCCCCGATCGCCCACCAGGGCGATGCGCCGCACCCCGAAGCGGCCTTGGAGCTTCGCCACCTGCGCCGCCACCGTCGTCGGGTCCGCGGTATTGCCGGCGAACACCTCCACGGCGATCGGGCAGCCCTCGCGGGTGCACAGCAGACCGATGACGATCTGTTTTTTGCCCCGCTTGCCGTCGCGGTTGTGACCGAACTTCGCCAGCGGGCAACACCGCCCCTCCAGGTAGCTGGAGGTCATGTCGTACAGCACCAGGGTACCGCCCTTGAGATGGCGCCGGGCCAGGCTCTTCTCGATCCACGGCTGGCGTTTGAGCAACCAATCGAGCATGTTCAGCAGCTCGTTGCCCGATACCGCGCCCAGGCCCAGTACCGCCCCCAGGCTGGAGGCCGCCGTGTCCGGGGACAGGCGCCGGGCGGTGGCCAGCTTGGACTCCGGCGCCAGCACCCGCTCGACCAGCGCCGCCAGGGCCAGATCGCGCATCCGGCTGCGGGTGCGGTGCAGCAGGCGCGGCAGTCCCAACTGCCGGCAGGTCCCCAAGACCGCGGCCACATGGCCGTGGGGCCAGGTCCGGCGCACGATGAACGCCTCGTCGGGCGAGTTGAAGACCACACCGCCCTTGAGCAGGCGGCGGATGCCTTCGACCAGATGCGGCGGCAGGTGGGAGAGGTTGGCGAGGGTTTGTTTGCGGATCCGTTTGCCGTCGCGCCAGGCCTTGCGCAGCAGGATAGCGGGCGGGCTGTTGCGGTTGGGGATGACTTCGACGTGGTAGGACAGGGGGCGGCCATTACATGGAAACAATATTTAAGGATCATATACCTATACCAAGCGATATGCAACTCTTATAATGGGGCTATTACATGGAAACTATAATACACATGCAAACCACCAGCCCGGCACCACATTCCACCGTAAAATCAAAGACTTGGAACAATCACACCGCCTCGGCGCGCCGTGAAGCTCGGCCTAACCCCCGGGAACGAGGGCGTCCTCCTGGGAACGAGGGCGTCCCGCCCTCGGCAAGAACCCCCGGGAACATCCCAGGAGTAAGAGACTAAGCCGACTCGCGAAAGCGCTCGATCTGGGCCTGCTCGAAGCCTGCGGGGTCGGCTAGAACCGCGTCGCGGATTTCGGGCGCACGCGCACCGGCAAAGATGTGCCGCTCGCCGGCTTCAAAGGCGTCGAACACCTCCCTGGCGTGGTCCTCCGGCGAAATCAGTATGGCCGTATTGGCGGCCGACATTCGCGTACGCACACCGCCGGTATATACACCCGCGATGTCCACGCCCGTCCCGTCGAGATCGGCCCGAAGCCCCATGGTCATGATTGCCTGTGCGCCCTTTGCAGCGCAGTAACTCGCATGTGAGGGGAGGCAGAAAATCGCGCCGATGGAAAGAATGTTGATCACGCCGCCTTCTCCACGCTCAACCATGTTCGGGACCAACAGGCGGCACAATTCAATCGGAGAAAAGCAGTCCGTTTCCATCACCTGGCGGGCGTCGGAAAGGCTGCTTGCTCGCAGGAGGCGCCTCTCGTTCTCGTCATCGCTTCCCGGGATGCCGGCATTGTTGATCAGCAGAGAGGTGTCGGAAGCCTGGGCGGCCACCGCCCGGCGCTGGGCGTCGTCGTCGATGTTCAGCGGCAAGCCTATGATGCGCTGCGGATCGATCGCCACCACATCAGGCAGATTGTCCGGATCCCGCGCAGTAGCGAAGACCTTGCTAGCTCCCCGCTCCAGCAGCACCTTGACGAAACCGAGACCCATGCCTCGATTGGAACCGGTGACCAGCGCTACGCAACCTTCAATTTTCATTCTTTCGCCTCCAGCGAACGCGTCTGCGTTCAAGATCCTACGAAGACTCGAACAGTCCCACGTCGTACAAGCCCGTGTTTTCCCGCAGGGGCTTGAGTACTTCCTGGTACTCCTGGCTGTTCCAGAAGTCCTTGGCCGCCTCAAGCGAGGGCCAGCGCGATATCACGCATGCGCGTTGCGACCACATCTCACCTTCCAACACCGTTTCTGCGGCTCCCCGCACGATGTATTCACCTCCGCGCGCATAGGTCAGGTCCGCGGCGCGGCGTGAGTATTCCATGAATCCTTCGGTGCGATTGTCGACTCGCGCCGCAACGATGATGTAGGCAGCCATGCGTTGCTCCTCCTCTCCAGGGGTAAAACCAATAGTCCAAACCGCGCGCAAAGATAGCCGAAGGGACGCACTGACTACAACTCCAAGAGAATAGAGGGTTCGCCGCACGTCAAATTTCATCGCCTGATCCAGCCAGGCCGCAAAACGCCCGTTCCGGGGTCAGTCAAAAGTCAGTTGGGGCGCCACCACCTCCCATTCATCGCATCTCAAGCCCTTGCGGTACTCGGGTTCACTGTCTTCGCGGCGCCAGGTAACAATGGCATGCACGCGCGCGGAATGAATCCGCCCGGGCGGCTGATATTGCTTTGCCAGGCGACCGACTACCTGACCCTGTGCGGTTGTCAGATCCCAAGGAGTGGATTCGGTTCGTACCCCAAGTTCATCACCCGGCTGGAGGCGACGAATGGCATCGTGAATCGGGTGTCTGGCGTCAAGCCGACCAGCAAAACTCAAGTTGATCTGATTGAGCGGCAACGTCTCCCGGCGCTGCTCCAAACCAGGCGGCGCGCGTTCAGGCGCAATCGGCGCGCGATGGAGCACGGAAGGATGGCCGTGCAGTTCGTGGACCGGAACGGAATATGATGAGTAGTTGGACGATTGATCACGCACTTCCCATGGGTTCTTCACCGATGCGCCGGACCTTCCGATCCTGCCTCGAAGGTTCGATGTCGAGAAACTCATCAGCGTCAGCGTCTTCCGGGCGCGGGTCATGGCCACATAGCAAAGACGCCGGCAGGCATCCGGATCTTCATCGCGGCCAGTGCGGAACCATTTCCCGTCCAGAATGATGACGTGATCGAATTCAAGGCCCTTGGCGCGGTGCGCCGACAGCAGGAGCAAGCCGTTCTGCCGCCGTCTGAGTTCCCTTCCCCACTCCGCAAGCCACTCCACAAAGCCTTCAACGGGGTTCTCTGCATCACTCGTGTCGAGCCGGAAGTCGTCGACAGCCTCCCGAAGGGTCTCCATCCACTCCGAGTAAGGTTGCGCATCCAACCATTCCCGAACCGTCGAAGCCGTAACCAACCGAGCAATTGCCGCGTCTCCCGCAACCGCCAGAAGTAAGTCACATCGATATTCGCCATTTGCGCCGGAATGCCTTCCAGTTCGCAGAGGTTCCGTACCGGATCCAGCGTCCGCCATTCCCTTGCTATGACGGCGCATTTGCGCCAATTCCAATCGCCGGCGATAGCCGCCAGCGCTTCCAGGCGGCGTAATTCCGCGACCGCCGCGACCGCCTGCGCCCTGACATCGGCGCCCACAGCAAGAACCTGCACCCGGCCTCCGGCTACCGGGTCGCGCGTAGACCAATCTCCGCCTGGTGCTGCTTTTGACCGCTTCCGGTCAATTTCGATGGGATTCTCCGTCTTCATGCGTTCCCGGGCAGGTTCAATGAATACGTTGGCTGCACCAATGATGTGCGCCGTGGAACGATAGTTTTCCGTCAGCCACGCCGGGCGCGCGGCGTAGTCCTGGTTGAAGCGGCGGATAAATTCCACCGAGGCGCCGTTGAAGGTGTAGATATTCTGGTCGTCGTCACCGACGGCAAACAGGGTCAGCTTGCTGTCTTCATCCTCCAGCGTGCGACCCGCCAGGGCGGAAATCAGGTCGTACTGATCCTGATCAATATCCTGGTACTCATCTACCAGTATCCAACGGAAGCCCGCCAGAAGCCGTTCCCGCTGAATATCCGCTTCCTCAGGCGGCAGGCCTTTGCCGCGCAACAGGTCAACCGCTTGGCGCAATACCTCGGCGAATAGGTTCTCGGACCGTTCCCGTTCCGAAATCGGCATCGCCGAAAAACTGGCGCCGACGAGGCGCATGGCCAAGGCATGGCAGGTGAGCACGGTAACACCCCTGGCATCGTCACCCACCATCTCCACCAAACGGCGGCGAACCTCGACGACCGCGTGACGATTGTAGGCCAGCGCCAGGATACCCCGCGGATGTTCGCGGCGAACGCGCAGAAGGTAGGCGATGCGATGAACCAGTACGCGGGTCTTGCCGGATCCTGGCCCCGCAAGCACTAGCACGTTGGTCTGTTCCCGGTTGTCCGTGACAATCCGCCGCTGTGCCGGACTCAGGTCGTCCACTATCGCCCGCCACGACTCCGGCGTAGTCTCGCGCTCGGTTTCGGCTTCGCGGCCCGGCAGCCAGCGCGTCAGGAACGCTTTCCGCTCCAAGTTGAAATAATCCCTTGCCAAGCATTTGGCGTCGGTGATGGCCTCTAGTCCCCGGGCCGCGAACTCGTCCATGACATGAATCTGCAGCACCTGTTCGCGGTAGTGAATTTTCAGCGGCTCGAAATCCGCTTCGAGAAACCCCCGGCGCCGGCGCCCGGGCGCCGGCGGTTCCGACAGGTGAATCGTCATTGCCGGGCGAAAGACAGCAAGCCCCTTGTTCAGCTTTATCACTTCCTGCTCATGCAGCCAGAGCAGCGAGCGCTCGAGGAGCCTGTCGAGATTCGGGCTCTGGCTCTTGAGCTCCAGATCCTCGTCCAAAACCGCCCGTAGCGCGCCAAGTGTGGTCTCGGCCAGCAGATCGGTTCCGCGCGATACCGCAGGCAAGGCACCGAGCAGGTGCTCCAGGAGCAGGTTTGCGGCGTTGCGCCGGCGCTCGGCCAGAGTTTCCAGGCTGGTCCATCGCCGGCGCAGGGTGACCGTAACGGTGTCCCTATTTCGACGGCGCATTCCGATACTGCCGCCAGGCCCCTCTTCGGCCCGGTCGTTGCCCCGCCCGTCCTGGGAGATGCTGTGCACGATTCGCAGCAAGCGCTCCGGCAAGGCATGCTCAAGGCCGTCCGCTTTCAGCGTCTGCGCGGCGATGCGCAGATGCAGATCGGAACGCTCGCCACGAGCGAGATCCGGTGCTTTTTCCCGCATATGGGCGGTCAGCGCCGTTTCGAGATCCTGGGCTTGCCGGAGCCGTTGCCGGGACGAGCGGGAGGCTCCCACATGCACAAACGCGGTTATCGCCATGTCGTTGGCGGCGACGCCCAATTTCTCGAGGTCGTACAAAGCGCCGCGGACACCTTCCGAGTTCATTCCGGTGGCGCCCATCAATTCATCGGTCGATATGCCCTCGTCAGGGTCGGCATCGAAGAGCTTGACGACGATCTTGATCAGCTGCTCCCGGCGCGGAACCGTCAGGGTCGTCACGGCAGCAAGCTTCTTCCGGGCGTCAGCCACGGAATTCACACGCAACGACGAGGGGAAAACCTGAGCGCGGTTCTCTTCCCGCGTCACCAGGCGGGCTTCTTCCAGCCAGGCGACAGCGGTCTTGACACGAGTGTCATCGCTTGCGTCTTCACGCTCGAAAGCGCTGTCCTCGTCTTCCCGCAGGATTTCGCCCGGTGTAGCCACGACCTCTCCGCTTAAACGATCCTTCCGGTCAAGGTTGCGCAGCGCTCTAAGAATTCCGTGGATCTCGCGGCGGGTCAGGCGCGAGCGGGCCGACATGCGGAACTGCCGTTCCACATCCTCCTGGGAATATAACAATACGCATCGCGCGAGTTCCCGGTCGCGCCCCGCCCGTCCAGCTTCCTGCAGGTAGTTCTCCAGCGACCCCGGGATATCCGCGTGAATCACGAGCCGGACATCAGGTTTGTCGATACCCATGCCAAATGCGTTGGTGGCGACAATTACCCGCAACTCGCCGTCGATGAAACGCTGCTGGGTGACCTTTTTGGTCTCGGGCTGCAGTCCGGCGTGGAAATGCGCCGCCGCCAGGTCTTTGTGAACGAGGTAGTCCGCGATGTCTTCGCAATTCCGCCGGGTCGCGCAGTAGACGATCGCGCCGCCGGGCCGGGCCGGCGGAAGATCGGCCATGAGCGCCTGGTGGATGTCCTCGAACTTGTGCGCCGAATCTGTACTGATGACCACGAAATCCAGGTTCTCCCGCCGGGTACCGCCGTCGAATATCTGAAACTCGATGCCGAGTTCATTGCGGAAGTAGTCCCGAATGTCCCGCACAACTTCAGGCTTGGCGGTGGCGGTCAGGCAAATCACGGAAGGAATTGGCAACGAGGGATTTGCACCCGCAGCCTGGTCTATCGTGCCTACCGGCTTAAGGATCCCGGCGCGCTCCCGAATGAATCGTCCGACGTAGCGGTAGTCCGGACGGAAGTCGTGGCCCCAGCGGGACAGGCAATGGGCTTCATCCAGTACCCAGGCTCCGATCTCGCGCTGGGCGAGGGCACGGCGCAACGACCTGTTGCGCAGTTGTTCCGGCGAAATCAGCACGATGGCCGCATCGCCGAGGCGAACCCGGTCCAACGCATCAGCGCGTTCCGGCATCGACAGCATGCCATTGACGGTGACGCAGGACCCGATGCCCCGCGCCTCCAGTCCGGCTACCTGATCGGCCATCAGCGCCACCAGGGGAGAAACAACCACCGTAAGCGCGCCGGTCTTGTCGTAACGCGAAAGGGCGGGAACCTGATAACAGAGCGATTTACCGGCGCCCGTGGGCAAGAGACCCATTACATGGTTGCCCGCCATGGCCGTCTCAACAATCGCCTGTTGCATGGACCCGCCTTCCTCGGTGGACGGGTCCGGGCGAAAGCTTTCGAAGCCGAACCAGCGTTTGAGTTCTCCGGCCGTGTTGTGTCTTTGACGGCACCAGGCGCAGCCCGCATCCGCGCACGGCATATCGCGAATGCGCCTTACCAGGTGACCCGATTCGGGAAATTCATGGCGGACCCAGGGCGGCATCACCGAGTTGCCGCCCGCGACGGACAGCCAGGCCAGCGCGTAGGCTACTGGCCAGCCGCCCTGCGAGGCAGCCATCGCCTCTTCACTGTGGGTAGTGCACACGACGCCATCGAGGCACTGTCGAATGGCTGCTTGAGCCTCCTCATCAGCAGGACATTCGGCATCGCGCAGTTCGCCAAAGAAGGTGTCAAAGCCCTGGCTCTCGGAAGATCGCGTAGTCAGCCAGTGCCAGGCAAGGATCAGAACGCGGTCAGTTGCTCCAAATGCATCACGCTCATCGGCCAGCAGGTCCAGCGCCAGCCGCGCGTCCAATTCCGGATTGTTGATCTGTCCGCGAGCCAATCCGCCATTCTGATAATGCTTGACGAGGTGGTGGTATGGATTCGCCGGAAACGCCAGGGGACTCAGACGCAAGGTGTCCAGCACGGGCATTTGGAGCAGGCGCAATCCCGGCGCAGCCGCCTTGAGATGTTGGAGATCAAAATGGATCAGGTTGTGGCCGGCGAGGCAATCGCCACGCGCCGCAAAGTTGTCAATTTGCTCCAATGCGGCGGTCAAACCGACAGCCCGCAGACGTTTTTCCCCAAACGTCAGTGCTTCGCCGGTTTGTTGATCGACGGCGGCCAGCGCGTATATGCGTTGGTTACGTCTTCGAACTTCCAGATCGACAGAGATACAGCGCATCGGCAACCGGGCAGCCCGCAGTGCGCGACATCCTACAACACGATCCGTTTAGGAATGAACAGCTCGCCGCCTTTCGGCGAAATGAAGAAACGCACGTTAGGGTTTTGAGGGCGGGACGCCCTCATTCCCAGCGTTTGAGGACGCGACGCCCTCGGTCCCGTGAGCGATAGAGGGAGAAACAGAGGACAAGCTTGAGTGTGGGAACCTGAGAACCAGCCCGTCCGCCTAACCCGCGCCGAATGGGTCCTGGGTTCGCAACTCGGGAAACAGCGAAAAATCCCGATCCCTGGTGAGCAAGGCTTCCACGCCGTGCGCGACGCAGATAGCCGCGATACGGGCATCATGAATCACCCCGCCGACAACGCGCGGGCGATCCACGAAGCGTTGCAGAACATCCTGAAAATCTTCGGTTTCGCCTATCATCCGGTTCGACGGCGAACCGACCCATGCCTGGAATTGACGCCAGGCCTTGTGCGGAGGCGTGGCGCGATCCTTCCAGATTCGGCGGTTGGTTACCACGCTTAAGAACTCGTAGCAGCAAGGCCACGGAATTGCCCAAGGGCGATCGCTCTGGGCTATATCGGTCATTAGCGCGTGAGCAGCGGCGCCCACCCTTGCTTCCCGCCTATGGGCGTAAACAAGCACGTTTGTATCTACGGCAATCACCGTGTGCCGGGGTCGCCGTAGATCAGTTCTCGCAGTTCCGGCCAGGAATACCTTTCCAGCGGATCAGGCGCTTGCGGATCGCCCTCTCGCAGGTCAGGAACTGAGTAGGGGCGCCGGGCTCGCGGCGGCGCAAGCACCAGCCGCAGACCGTCCTCGACCAGAGCGCGCAAGGTGCGGCCCTGAACCTTGGCTCGGCGCTTGGCCCGCGCAAGCAGTTCGTCGTGAATATTGAGCGTGGTTTTCATATACCCATACTAGCCATATTTCCTTATACGGGCAAGCCATATGTTAGGAACAAATAGACTGTCCGCATTTGTAACACGTGATCTGTCCGGTTTTACTCCTGCCTTGTTTTTGCTTGGGGTGGAGAAGGATGAGACGGACTCAATGGTTACAGGAGGTCAGGCGGATGCGTTTTGAAGAGGCTTATTCGGGATGGGGGGAGCGGCGGTTGACGCAGGTTCAGGCGGCGGAGTTGCTGGGGGTTTGTACGCGGACCTTTCGGCGCTACATTCACCGCTACGAGTCCGACGGACTGGACGGTTTGCTGGACCGGCGCATGAGTCAGATTTCGCATCGCCGAGCGCCGGTGGATGAGGTTGTAAGGATGGTGGACCGGTATCGCCGCCGGCACGAGGGTTGGAGTGTCAAGCACTACTACGCCTGGTATCGGCGCGACGGGGGCCAGCGCAACAGGCGTATACGCCTGTACTGGGTCCGCACGCATCTTCAGGCCTGTGGTGCGGTGGAGCCCTCGGTGCGCAAGGGAGCGCACCGCAAGCGCCGGGAGCGTTCGCCATGGCCGGGGATGATGCTGCATCAGGATGGGAGCAGCCACGAGTGGGTGTCTGGCCGGATGTGGGACTTGATTGTGACCATGGACGACGCCACTTCTGAGCATTACTCGATGTTCTTTTGTAACGAGGAAGGCACGCACAGCAGTCTTGTGGGAGTTCGCGACGTGATCGAGCAGCGCGGTTTGTTTTGCTCGTTGTATACGGACCGCGGTTCGCATTACTGGAACACGCCGGAAGCCGGCGGCAAGGTGGACAAGGACAACCTCACCCAGTTTGGGCGAGCGATGAAGCAGTTGGGCGTCGAGATGATTCCGGGGTATTCGCCCGAAGCGTGGGGCCGTTCGGAGCGGGCCTTTCGGACTCACCAGGGGCGGTTGCCCAAGGAGCTGGCTGCTGCCGGGATCACCAGCATGACCGCGGCCAACCGGTATATCGCTGCAGTCTATTTGCCGGCGTTCAACGAGGAGTTTATGCAGCCGGCCCAAGAAGACGGGTCCGCCTTTGTCGCGCTGCGGGATCCAGGTGTGCTCGATGACATCCTCTGCCAGGAATATGAGCGGGTGGTTCGCCGCGACAACTGCGTGCGTTTTGACGGCCTGACGTTACAGATCCCACCGGATCGGCACCGCTGCCACTACATCAAGGCCAAGGTCAAAGT
>OZ250178.1:0-1940000 GCA_965238055.1 Candidatus Foliamicus sp. | reverse complement strand
CCTCGGGCGTTTCTCCACGCCGATGCCGCCGGACAAAGTCTTCGGCAGCCTGTCCTGAGGCCTCTTCGCCGTAAAAGCGCGTGGTCAGTTCTTCCGCCAGGACCATCTTGACGTCCCGGGGGTTGCCACCGGACTCCACTGTGGAGCGCAGCTCGTCCAGCTCGGCTTGTGAACGAAGGCTGAGCAGTTCGAGGTAACGCCACATCAGGTCGTCGGAGACTGACATCAACTTTCCGTACATCTCCGCGGGAGGGTCCATGATGGCGATGTGATTGCCCAGTGACTTGGACATCTTCTGCACGCCATCGGTGCCTTCCAACAGCGGAAGCGTCATGACAATCTGCGAGGGCTGGCCATGTTCGGTCTGGATCTGCCGGCCCAGCAGCAGGTTGAAAGTCTGATCCGTGCCGCCCAGCTCAACATCGGCCTCAAGCGCAACCGAGTCGTATCCCTGGGCTACCGGATAGAGAAACTCGTGCAAGCCGATGGGATTGCCTTCGCTATGGCGCTTGCGGAAATCGTCCCGTTCCAGCATTCGCGCCAGCGTTCGCTTGCCGGCCAGGCGAACCAGGTCCGCCGCGCTGAGCCGGTTCATCCACTTCGAGTTGAACTCCACCCGTGTCAGTTCGGGGTCCAGGACCCGGTGAACCTGCTCGGCGTAGGTCTCGGCATTCGCCTTGAGCTTGGCCTCGTTGAGCGTGGGGCGCGCCTTGCTGCGCCCGGAAGGGTCGCCGATCATTCCGGTGAAGTCGCCGATCAGGAAAATCACTTCATGGCCAAAGTCCTGAAACTGGCGCATCTTGGTGAGAATGACCACGTGGCCCAGATGCAGGTCCGGCGCCGTTGGATCGAAGCCACACTTCACCCGCAAGGGCCTGCCCGGGCGCAGTCGCTCCAGCAGTTCTTCCTCGCGCACGAGGTCGACCACCCCGCGCTTGAGTTCCTGCACCTGGTATTCCGGCGAGCTCATGGCGCGAGAATATACGAAATTCAACTGTTTGGACTGGAACAGTTCAAGAAGCACATCGAGATCGAGGCGCCCATGGCGTCAAGTGCCCTCTTCATCAATGACACAAGCCGTTCTACACGCGCCGCACTTCCGGGAGGGAAGCCATTCTTCGGTCGAGCGTCAGTACTTCCAGCCCGGCGCGTGAATAGTCGTCCGCTATGAGACGATCAAACAGTCCTGCACCGCGAGTCGCCGCAAGGGCCTCCAGGACGGATTGTCCGTTTAGCGGGGCAACCAGCCCACTCTGCAAGACGTCGAGCAGGGCGGCGCGGGCGTCAGCCTTGCTAACGCCATAGTGATGCTGGACAGCCACGTACGCCTCGCCAACTACTTGATTTGATGCAAAGACTTCGCCGTCCCGATCATCGGCCAGCGCGCGAAGTTTAGCTACGCAGTACTCAAATTTTTCTTCGGGGTCTTTTGTGAGCAACCGGACGAGGACCGAGGTATCAATCCCGAAGCGCTGGGGCATAGGCCTGCTCCCGAAAGGCCTGCAAGTCGAACGCCCCCTTCCCGCGCCGAATCTTGCCGTGCAAAGTACCAAGACGGGAATAGTCGACGCGCTTCGGGCGGAGAATGTAGCCCTCCGGACCTTCTTTCAGTTCCAGGCGATCGCCTGGCCCGACGCCCAGCGCGTTCAATACGCGAGCCGGAAACGTAACCTGCCGCTTTGCAGTTATCTTGACAATCATCACGCATCTCCTTACCGAAACCTTATATTAGTAAGGTGATTGAATCAAGGGCGCGGGCCGAACAGGCCGGTGCCTACGCGGACCAGGGTGGCGCCGCACTCTACGGCGGTTTCCAGGTCGGCGGTCATGCCCATGGACAGTGTGTCCAGGTCCATGCCCTGTTCGTTGAGTTCGTCGAAGATCGCGCGCAGGCGCAGGTAGGCATCGCGGGGCGCGTCCGGCAGCGGCAGGCCCATCAGTCCGCGCAGGCGCAATTGGGGCTGTTGACGGATCAGGTTTGCCAGCCCGGCAACCTGACCGGGTGGGAGCGCGGGCCGCGCATCTTCTTCCTGCATGCGGACCTGGATGCACACCTGAAGCGGAGGCGCGTCCTCGGGGCGTTGCGTGGCCAGCCGCAATACGATTCGTTCGCGGATGACGGTGTGGACCCAGTCGTAGCGCTCCGCTACGGGTCGCGTCTTGTTCGACTGCAACTGGCCTATGAAGTGCCAGGCCGCATTGCCCGGCACAGCCGCCATCTTGGCGATGCCCTCGTGGGCGAAATTCTCGCCGAAATCGGTCAGGCCCGCCTTGAGGCCGGCTTGTACGGCGTCCTTGCCGTGTGCCTTGGTCACCGCAAGTATCCGGACTTGCTCGGGCGGCTTACCGGATCCTTGCACAGCAAGGGCAATTCGAGCTTCCAGCGCCTTGAGGCGCTCGGTGACTTCAGTGTTGTTCACGCTTCGCTTGGCCTATTGGTGGGAGCGAGGCCGTCGCGGCCTCGTCGAGGGCGGGGACGCCCTCGTTCCCAGGGGGGACGGCCTCGGTCCAGGGCTTTATTCTGCGGTAATGGGTTGCGCAGGGCATGCACCTTGCTCGTAATCGGAGAGAGGTATGACATCGGCCAGATTACATGAATCGGCCTTTCTTGTTTCCAGAGCGTCGCGCACGCCCTGCGCGTAAGCGGGATCGGCCTGGGCAAAATGAGCCAGTTGCCGGCCCACGATTTCCTCCGGAACTCCCTGCATCGCCTCGGCGATGTTGTTGAACAGGCGGTGCTTCTGGTCCTCATCGAACAGCCGGAACAGGTTGCCGGCCTGCGTGTAGTCGTCGTTGCCCTCACGATGGTCGTAGCGGCTCCCGTCGCCGGAGATTTTCAGCGGAGGCTCCGCATAAGACGAGTCTTGCTCCGGACCGCCGAAGCTGTTGGGCTCGTAGTACGCATCAGGGTTGCCATGGCGAGTTCCGAAGAACCGCATCGCGCCGTCCTTGTGGTAGTAATGCACCGGACACTTCGGCGCGTTCACCGGCAACGCCTCGTAGTGCGTACCCAAGCGGTAGCGGTGCGCGTCGGCATACGAGAAGATTCGCGCCTGCAGCACCTTGTCCGGCGAAAAGCCGATGCCCGGAACGACGTTCGACGGAGAAAACGCCGCCTGCTCGATCTCGGCAAAGTAGTTCTCGGGATTCTCGTTCAGTTCCAGCACACCAACATCGATAGGCGGGTAATCCGCGTGGGGCCACACCTTGGTGAGGTCGAACGGGTTGTAGGGTGTCTTCTCGGCATCCTCTTCCGGCATCCTCTTCCGGCATGATCTGCACTTTGAGGTCCCAGCTGGGGAACTCGCCTCGCTCGATGGCGCCGTACAGCGCCTCCTGGTAGGACTCGCGCGTCCGACCGATGACCTCGGCGCTTTCCGCGTTGCTGTAGTGCCGATGACCCTGGCGCGACTTGAAGTGGAACTTGACCCAGAAGCGCTCGTTGTCGGCGTTGATCAAGCTGAACGTATGCGAGCCGTAGCCGTTCATGAACATGGGCGCGGTGGGGCAGCCCCGGTCGGACATCAGGATCGTGATCTGGTGCAGCGATTCGGGCGACTGTGACCAGAAGTCCCACATGGCCGTGGGGCTGCGCAGGTTGGTTTTCGGATGGCGCTTTTGCGTGCGGATGAAGTCCGGGAATTTGAGGGGATCGCGAATGAAAAACACCGGCGTGTTGTTGCCAACTAGGTCCCAGTTGCCTTCCGGCGTATAGAACTTCACCGCGAAGCCGCGCACATCGCGCTCGGCATCGGCCGCGCCCAACTCTCCGGCGACGGTGGAAAATCTGGTCAGCACCTGGCACCCGGCGCCGAGCTTAAGACACTTCGCACGCGTATAACGGGAGATGTCGTTGGTGACGGTGAACTTGCCGTAGGCGCCCCAGCCCTTGGCGTGCACGACCCGCTCGGGTATGCGCTCGCGATTCTGATGGGCCAGCTTCTCGATCAGCTGGTAGTCCTGCAAGAGGACCGGCCCGCGGTCTCCTGCCGTCAAGGCGTTCTGGTTATCGGCTATTGGCGCTCCGGCGGTGGTTGTCATTACGGGGCATTGTTTCCTGGACATTCTGCTCTCCTTACTGTGTTCGTGAATTGCTGTTTACACCCAATATAGAACGCGATCATTGAAAAGTAAAAGTGATAATATTTATATTTCTAATAAGTTTTACTTATGAGAACATCACTTCGCCAATTACAATTTTTTGTCGCCGTAGCGGAACGATTGAGTTTCTCAGAGGCTGCTCAAGCCTGCTTTGTCACCCAGCCCGGATTAAGCGCGCAGATCAAGAACCTCGAACGCCTGCTGGACGTGCAGCTGTTGGAACGCAGCCGCAGAAAAGTGCTGCTGACGCCGGCCGGCGAGACGCTGCTGCCGCTGGCGCGCAAGGTCCTGACCGCCGCGGCCGACCTGGAGGACGTCGCCGAGAGCCTGACGCAACCGTTGAAGGGAGAGCTGCGCCTGGGCGTCATCCCTACCGTAGCGCCATACCTCCTGCCTGAAGCGATCGGCGCGATTCGTCGGCGCTACCCGGAACTCAAGCTGCTGTTGCATGAAGACATGACCGAGCGACTGGTCCGTTTGCTGGGGCAAGGCAAGCTCGACCTGTTGCTGCTGGCGCTGGAGGCTGATCTTGGTGAGGTGGCCACTCTTGCGCTGGCCACGGACCCGTTCGTTGTGGCCCTGCCGGCCGGTCATCCCTTGACGGAGCGCGATCAACTGGATGAAGCGGACCTGGCCGGCGAGCAGGTCCTGTTGCTGGAGGACGGCCATTGCCTGCGCGATCAGGCGCTGAGGGTCTGCGACAGGATGGGTGCGGAGGAGATCGGGGACTTTCGAGCGGGTAGCCTGAGTACGCTGGCGCAAATGGTCGCCGGGGGCATCGGCATTACCCTGCTTCCGAAGATCTCGCTCAAGGTGGAAACACGGCCGCCCTCGCCACTTGCGGTTCGCCCTTTCCGCCAACCCGGGCCGAGCCGCACCCTCGGCCTCGCCTGGCGCGCCACCTCGCCGCGCGCCGACGAATTTCGCCTCCTCAGCAAGCTCCTCGTGCCCCGGAGTGAGCCCGAAATGGACCGATCAAGCCTTAGGAGGCGCCCGGACTAGCAGATTTGATGCGTCCCTATGCAGCTACTTGACGCCGACGTTCCCGGGCCAGATCGTAGCTGCCTTGCATTCGCATCCAGTGATCGGCAGTACCCCAGCCAATCCGCTCCAGAGCAAGCGCCATTGCCGCCGAAACTCCCGCGCGTCCGTTCAATAGCCGGGACAACGTTATGCGCGAAACGCCCAATCGGGACGCACACTCCGTCACGCTCCAACCTTCCTCCTTCATATTGTCGCGAGCGATCTCACCTGGATGTGCTGGCTCGTTCATTTGCATGTTCAAGCTAACTGATGTCAGCGGCATCGGAGCGCTGCCGGCGTTTGGCCATGAGCTTTTCGACCAGCTTGGGCCCCTGGCCGGGGCGGCTCCAGGGGCATACCTCGATGCAGATCGCGCAGCCGTGGGTCTTCACGAAGTACGGAACGCACTTGTCGAAATCGACATACCACCGTTTCTCACCGCGTATCCACTGCTTCTCGTTGAATATTGCGTCCGGTGGGCAATCCACCACGCAACGCTGACAGCCGATGCACAAATCGTCCACGGCGATATCGACCGGCTCGTCCAGCGCTAACGGAAGGTCAGTGAGTACGGCCGCTAGCCTGAAGTTTGAGCCGTGCTCCTTGCTGATCATGGACCCGTGTTTCCCCAGTTGCCCCAGACCCGCCGACACCGCCAGCGGAATATGCAGGATGTCGGTGCTGTTGGGGTTGCCGTAAGCCCTGGCAGGCCAGCCCAGGGCGCGGACATGCCGGGCCAGCTTCAGCGCAATGCCGGCGATCTCGCGATACGCGCGCATGACCTCTTCGGCCGCCGGGTCCTGGGGCACATGCGCCATCTTGCTCTGGTCCATCGACAGGCCAATGCAGATCGCGGCGCCGTGTGGCGGCGTTCGCCCGGCGAAGATCGCTTTGTCCGTGACCGGTGCGATGCCCACCAGGTCGGCGCCAAATTCGCGCGCGGCGTTCTTGATTCGTTCGCTCATTTCCTCGGGGTCTGCCTCGACCCGCCGCGAGGCTACCCGGCCATCGCGTTTGCGCAATTGCCAGGCGTTGGCCACCACGTGTCGAACCACGCTCCAGGGGTTGATGAATCCGAAGAAGTCATCCAGCGCCTGCCACTCCAGCTGCGCATCTCCGGCGTTGTGAAATACCGCCGTGGCAGGGCGGAACTCACGCTCGCCAAGCCCATTGATCTCGTTGCCGGAACGGGGCGGATCGCGGTAGCCGAAGGCATAGTCCGGCGGTGGCGGATTCTTCGGCCGAATTCGAGAGACTTCGAGACTCACTCTCGACCTCCACCGGGCCTGTCCACCCAGTACACATTGCCTTCCCGCTCGCGCGCTTCGTACGTCTTGCGCACCCGCCGGCCTTCGGTGAAATAGGACCACAGCATGCCGAGAATGCGCCGGGACAGCGCCCAATCGCGCCTCAATCGAGCGGCCAGGCTGTGCGAGCGCCCATCCGCGTGATCAACCGTTCTCATGCTGCTATTCATGCTCTTGGGAATTATGCCCAATGGCTGACGTTAATTAATCGGCTTTCCATAGGGGACCGTAACGGCAGACAGTAGAATGACTTGTCGCGTGAGATTCCGAGACCTACTCATTCCACTTGCCGCGATCCTGGCGGCGGCTTGTGCAAGCGCACAACTACACCCGCAAGTTCTCGGCTCGAGAATTGATGGTCACTATAGCGACATTCTTCGAGATCACGCCCGGACTTGTGCGGTCAAGGGCTGCACGGGAGAAATCACGGGGCATTTGTCCGCGCCGCACACCAACCGTAGCGATATCGTTTATCGACTGCCTGCCTGCGCGATGCACATGCAGCGATTCAAGGAGTACACGCTTGCAATGGTCATGCGGCAGTTTGCGCCCAGGGGCCAGCAGCCGCCAATACCGCCCACGCCGCTGCTGTTAACCCGAACCGCTCTCGACGGAAGCAAGATGATAGTCACGCCGCCCACGCATGTGCTGGTGAGAGAAGCGAGACAGGTAGCGGCTGGGAGCCTGCCCGGTTATCGAATCGTGCAGGGCCCGATTGAGATGATCGAAGGTCCGACCGAAGACGACCGTGTTGAAGTGATCGAAGATCCAACCGAAGACGAGTAGCCTGGCAGGATTCCCATAAGGGGGTCCAGGAGCGAGGGCGTCCCCGCCCTCCAAGAGGGCAAGCCCCCCTTCTAAATACCTTTCTATGGGGGCAAGTACACGCCGCCCAGCGGCAAAGCCCTGTTCGCCCCGGTGACCGCGGGTTCGTTCCCGACTTCACCGAGCAGGCGTGCGCGTGCCAGGAGCGCAAACCCGGCCGCCTCCACCCAGTCCGGATGCACGCCCCATTCTTCCGTGGTTACCGGGCGCGAGTCGGAGCAAAGCGCTGCGAGCCGCTCCATCAGGAACAAATTCGCCGCGCCGCCGCCGCAAACCGCCAACGCCGCGCCGGCACACGAAGAATCCAGGGCGCCGGCGATGCTGGTAGCGGTAAGCTCCACCAGCGTTGCCTGCACGGCCTCCGGCGCCTTGTCTGAAATGCCGGCCCGCTCCAGCCAACGCAGATTGAAATACTCAGGGCCGGTACTCTTCGGCGCGGGCGCCGAGAAGAAATCGTCGGAAATCAGGCGCTGCAGCAAATTCGCGTTGACCCGGCCCGATCTCGCCCACTGCCCGTCCTCGTCGTAAGGCTCGCCACGACACATTCGCGTCCAGGCATCGAGCAAGGTGTTTCCCGGCCCGGTGTCGTAGCCTGTCACGGCGCCGTCGGAGCGCAACACGCTGAGGTTGGCGATGCCCCCGATGTTGACGACCGCCCGGGTCTCTCCTGAACGGCGGAAAAGCCAGTCATGAAATATCGGCGCCAACGGTGCGCCCTGCCCGCCCAGCGCCATGTCGCCGCTGCGAAAGTCGCCAACCGTAACGATTCCCGACAGTGCCGCGATGCGCGCTGCTGAGCCGATCTGGACCGTATGCGGCGGGCGTCCTTCGGGCGCGTGCCACAAGGTCTGGCCATGGCTGCCGATTGCCTCAACCTCCGCCGTTCTGCGGCCTGCCTTGCGCAAGAGCGCCAGCGCCGTCTCGGAAAACGAAGTCGCGACTTCGGCGTCCAGCGCGGCGGCTTCCTTGAGCGCACACTGGCCCTGGCTCTGCGCCGCCGCACGCAGCCGGGTGGCGATGTGCTCGGGGTACGCGGAGCGGTGCGTGGCGACGAGAATGGGACTGGCGCCCGAGCAATCCATCAGGGCGGCATCCACACCGTCCATGCTGGTGCCGGAAATGAGTCCTATGAACAGGGGGCGCACAACGGTTCCTATGCCGGATAAATCCACGAAGCCGGAAACACCGGGCCGTCCACGCACACCCGCTTCATGGCTACGCCCTCGGGCGTATGAGCTTTCACGGTACAGCCGGCGCAACCGCCGACTGCGCACGCCATGTACTCCTCAAGACAAAGCTCGGCGTGAACGTCGAACTCCGCCGCCAGCTTCGCCGACGCTTCCAGCATGGGCGTGGGCCCACAAGCGAATATCGCAACTTCGCGCAAACGCTCCGGCGACAGTTCGCCCAACCACTCGCGCGCGCATTCCGTCAGGTTGCCGCGGTAACAGCCGGCGAGACCTGCATTGCTGGCCAAGTGTGAGGGCACGCCCCATTGAACGGCGCAGCGCAAACGGTCGTCATCGCCGTCGCGTGTCAGTTTGAACGGATAAGGCAATTCCGAACCCAAGAACAGTCGAGGTTGCCACGTGGGCTTCCCTGCCAGTTGCCGGGCCAGAAACAGCACCGGGGGAATTCCCACGCCACCGCCCAGCAGCAGCACGATAGGGCGCTCCTCGCTCAGAGAAAAACCGTTGCCGACCGGCCCCATGGAATGCAGCGTTGATCCCGGTTCGGCCTGTGACAGCAGCTTGAGCCCCTGGCCTCCCGCCTTGTACAACAGCTCAACCCAGCCCTCTTCGGCATCTGCAAGCATGACCGAAAGCGGTCGCCGCTGCGGCAATTCCGATCCGCAACGCAGATGGACGAAGCTGCCCGGCCGGGCCGCCGCGGCGCAGCGCGGCGTTTGAAGACGGATCCGGAATTGATCTCCCGGGAACTCTCGGTGCGAGAGCACCTCGCCTTCCTCGACGAAGATCGGGCTACTGCGCATAATCCATTCACATGGGCAACAAGGTGGGTAAGTATATGAATCGTACAGCGCTTCAGGCGCTTCGTCTTGCCCGGCCGGCTCGGCGCCTGGCCTGCTTTCTCTTCGCCGCGGTGTTCACTGCAGAAGCGGCGGCAGCCGAACTTCCCGATGTGTCGGACCCCAAAATCGCCATGGAGACCTGGATGCGGTTGAAGGGCGACCTGGCGGGCGGCGTGACTTACGAATGGGCTCCCGATTGGGAGGCCGGCTAGTGCCGTGTCCCGCGGGACACTACATCAGGACTCAGGATCGGGCTGGAGCGGATGATCCGGCGCCTCTTCCGTTTTGCCATCCACCTCAATCGCCTTCAGCATATCTCTCCAGGCGTCGGGCGCTACTGATTCGTCGCGTATGACCGCGTAGCTCTTGTTGCGCGCATCGGGATTGGAAAGGGCGTCGACCGTCAGCATCGCAATATCTCCGATTGCGACCTCGCCGGTGTCATAGTCCGCGCGCGCCATTACGCGTAGCGGCTCGCCACTTGACGGCTCCTCCCGGAGCCCGCTGGGCCCGACTACGGTGTAGTTGAGGCCGCTGCGTTTCAGGTGATTTTCGCCCAGGGTTTTCCAATGCCGCGCCCGCGCGAAAATCCGCATCCGGCTGCGCTCGCGGTAAGGCCCCGCTGCAGCGGACGACACCACAACGAAATGGCGGACCCCCGCCTCCACCGCGGCATCCACGAGGTTGACCACGCCACCGTAATCCACGAATTTCGGCCCGTTGTTGCCGCCCAGCTGCCGCGTACCGATCGCGCAGATCACGTAGTCGACGTCCTCCATGGCGGCAAACACCGCGGCACGATCGCGCACATCCAATTCCAGCCACGCCCACTGATCGCCGTGCCGTTGGACGGCGCGCTTACGATTGGTGGTCAGGGCCCGAACCTCATAGCCCTGGGCGTCCAACAGCTTCATCGCGGCGCTGCCCGTTCGCCCGGAGGCGCCCGCCACCAGCACCAAGTCCGCGGCCGGAAGGGAACTGCTGACCATCAGCAGGGCGACTGCCGCGCAAGTGAGCATGCGCCGTGAAGCTGTGACCGGGGGTTTTTTGCTCTCGGCGAGGGCGGGGATGCCCTCGTTCCCAGGGGGGACGCCTCGTGACGCGTTTCTGATACATAGATTCATGGCGTGGTATTTCGCCAGTCGCTGGCAATCAGGCAGGCGGCCAGGCTGTCGGTCTCACCCTTGCGCACGCGCCGGCCCAGGCGCCCCGATGACCGAAGCTCCCTCAGCCTTTCGCGCGCTTCGCGAGTGGTGAGATGCTCTTCGACCGTCTCTACTTGCAGGCCGTACCGATCACTGAGTTGTTCGCGAAACCGGTCCAGGGCCCGGGCCATTTCGGCCTCCGGTGCGGGAGGGTGGCCCAGCACCAGGACCTGAGGTTCGTAGTCACGCACCAGCCGGTCGAGCGCGTTCCATTCCGGAAGGCCCGCGCGTGCCGGCAGGTGATCGCGGGCCGTAATCACACCACCGGTGGCAGTGGCCACCCCGATACGTCTGAGCCCGAAGTCCAGGGCGATAGCGGGCTCGGTCCGCATTACCGACAGGGGCGCCGGCAGAAAGGTCGCCGTTCAGGCGTGGCCGGCGTGCAGACCCAGCCGGGCAACGTCCACGCCCAGCAGCGCCGCAGAGGCGGCCCAACGCTGCTCGAACGGGGTTTCAAAGAGGATCTCGTCAGTAGCGTCAACCACCATCCAGGAATTGGAGCGCAGCTCCTCCTCAAGCTGGCCCTCTCCCCATCCGGCACAGCCAAGAGCGAGCAGCGCGCGGCGCGGCCCCTGTCCACCGGCGATCGCCGTCAGGACATCGCGCGAGGTGGTCACTTCGATGTTTCCGCAAATCGAAATCGTCGAATCCCAGGATCCCCCGGCCTCGTGGAGCACAAAGCCGCGTTCGCGGTTGACCGGACCTCCTTTCAGGATGCTCTGGTTGGCCAGATCGCGGTCACTGTTGTCCAGCGAAAGTTGCTCGAAAACTTCCCCCAGCTTCATGTTGGAGGGGCGATTGATGACGATTCCAAGGGCGCCGTCGCTGTTGTGGCCGCAGAGATAGGTCACTGTCTGGCGGAATCGGGAGTCAGGCAGACCCGGCATGGCAATGAGTAGCTTGCCGGATAGGGAATCGAATTCTTCCATGAGCAGTCTGGCCTTAAGGTCTGTTTCGATTATAGCTGCGTGACTGTCGCGGTGTCCCCAAACTACGACATCCGTGCCAGCAGATTGTCGAACAGCAAGGCCGCGGCATCCACGCCGGCCAGCTTTTGGATCTCACGAATCCCGGTAGGGCTGGTGATGTTCACTTCGGTGAGATAGTCGCCGATGATGTCCAGGCCAGCGAAGGCCACGCCCCGAACCGCCAGCTCCGAGCCGACGCGCTCGCAGATTTCGACGTCACGCGGCCGCAGGTCGCAGACTTCGGCAGTGGCGCCGGCCATCAGGTTGCCGCGATTGTCGTCCAGGCGCGGCACGCGGTTCAGCGCCGGGTTGACCGCCACCCCGTCAATCAGCAGCACACGCCGGTCGCCCTCGACGATTTCGGGAATATGCCGTTGCGCCATCGCGTAGCGGGTCTCGCCGCCGGTGATGGTGTCAAGAACCACCGCGAGGTTCTTGTCCGCCTCGTCCAGCGCGAAAATTGAATGACCTCCCATCATGTCCAGCGGCTTGACGACGATGCGCCCGTGCCTGGCAAGAAAGTCGCGGATCCGGTGGGTGCAGCGCGTAACGATGGTGGGCGGAGCAATGTCGGGGAACCAGGCGATAAACACCTTCTCGTTGACGTCGCGCAAGGCCTGGGGATCGTTCACCACCAGCGCCCCATCGTCCTGGGCGCGTTGCAGGACGTAAGTGGCGAATATGTACTCCGCATTGAACGGGGGGTCCTTGCGCATGAAGATGAGATCCAGTTCGCCCAGCGCGATTTCCTGCGGCGAATCCAGCCGAAACCAGTCGCCGTCATCATCGGTCACCGTGAGCGGCTGCCCCTGCCCCAAAGCCCGCCCGTCGTATATGTCGATATCGTTCAGTGTCAGGTGATAGAGCGCAATGCCGCGTTTCTGCGCCTCGCGGAGCAGTGCCAGGGTGCTATCCTTTTGCGGGGCAATGGCGCCAATCGGGTCCATTACCACGCCCAAACTGCGGGATTTCATTTTCGGAGATCGAGATTTGACGTTTGCCGGCGACATTGTACGGTGGCGCCCAATCGGGGCACACCCAAAAAAGAGGGCAATTTGCTTCGTCTGAACGCCACGACGGGCCTTATGGAGGGGGCGCGCCACTCCATTTGCCCCCACCGCGACGTACGCCCGCCGGGATGTGAAATAAAACTGATCGTGCTGCATGCGATTTCACTTCCGCCGGGCGAGTTCGGTGGGAGGGAGATCCAAGACCTGTTCCACGGCAGGCTGGACCCCACCGACCATCCGTACTTCCGGCGGCTGGCGGACGTGCGCGTTTCGTCGCATTTCCTGGTGCGGCGCGACGGCGAACTGGTGCAGTTCGTGAGCGTCATGGAACGCGCCTGGCACGCTGGAGATTCCGTCTTCCGGGGCCAGAAGGACTGCAACGACTACTCCGTGGGGATCGAATTGGAGGGCGACGAAGTTACACCGTTCACCGATAGGCAATACAATCAGGTCTGTGCCGCCATCGTTGCGCTGCGGGAAGGCCTGCCGTCCCTTCAAAGCGCCCCGATTGTGGGCCACAGCGATATTGCTCCCGGGCGGAAATGGGACCCGGGACAATCCTTCGACTGGGGACGGCTGGCGGTGGAATTAACCCAGGCTTGGGAGCGGAAGAAATGAAATTATTTGCCCTGCTGATTGGCATACTCGCCGAACGCTACCTGGCGAAATGGTCACATCTTCGCGAGTTTCGGGGATTTGAGGAGCAGGCAAATCAATTCGCGCAGCGCCTGATGCGTCTGGACAAGCGCGCCGCGCCTTTCGTCATTGCCGGCCTGACGATCGCCTGCGCTGCGCCGGTCGGCGTCATCGCCTGGCTGCTCAGGGACGATTGGCAGTGGATTCCGTGGTTTTTCTTCGCGGTATTCGTACTGCTGTTTTCCTTCGGACCGCGCGACCTGAAAGCGGAGGCGCTTGATTATCACGACAAGGCCGAAGCCGGCGACGCGGACGGCGCCAAGGCGCAGGCGGAAGTCATCCTTGGCGCCAGCCCGCCGGACAAGCCCAAAGAACAGGCGGCAGCGGTGGAACATGCCACCTATGTCAAGGCCAACAATCGCATTTTCGGCGTAGTCTTCTGGTTCCTGGTTGCCGGACCCCTGGGGCCCGCATTCGCCTTTGGTTTTCGCGTGCTCAACAGCCTTAGGCGCTATACGGCCACTCTTTCCGGCGGGGAGGATTTGCACCGCGCCGCCGTGATGCTGCACGGGATCATGGCCTGGGTCCCGGCCCGCCTCACATCCGCAAGTTACGCCCTGGCCGGCAATTTTGACGACGCCATCAACGCCTGGCGGAGCGTTCCCGCCGAGAAGCAATCAAACCTGTTTGAAGGCACGGGAGCAGTGCTGGGCGCAGTCGGAACGCAAGCGCTGGGCAAACGTCCCGACCGGGCGCGAGGCGCTACCTTGCTGGTGGACCGCAGCCTTCGCTTCGTCTGGGGCCCGATTGTGGCTGTCGCAGTGATACTCGGCTGGGTCTACTAGCGAAAGGGCGAAGACTGAGAAAATCAGTCCTTACTCTGTCGCCAGGGATTGGCGACTTCTACCCCGATTCTCTCGAAATCGCCTACGTTCCGGGTCGTTACTGCTAAGTCGTGCGCTTTCGCGGTGCCGGCGATCAATGCGTCGCCGAGATGCAGCACCCGGCCTGATTGATGCGCAGTTGCCCTGAGGCGCGCGGCCCATGCCGCTTCTTTCTTTCCCACGGCAAGGATGCGATCTTCAAACGAGGCGGAAAGAGACGAAATAGCCTCGTCCAGTCGAGCGCGCCGTTTACCCGAAGGAAGACATCGCACTCCGAATTCCAACTCGTGGAGGACTACCGCGGACAGCCACAGGCTTTCCCGGCTTGACAGAAACGAAACGACTCCGCTATCCGGAGTTGATTTCGTCAGTTCGGAAACTACGTTTGTGTCCAGCAGCCAGCCATTCATTCGCTTGACGGCTTGCTGAACGGTATTTCGCGTCCAGGCTCACGGCGATCCGGGATTACAAGATTAGTTCCGCGCGGCAAATTCTCGACCATCCACTGACCCAAGGGTTTGCGCGGCGAAATCAGCGATTGCAGAGTTTCCGCCGGAACCACAAAAAATGCCTTGCGAGCGCCTATGCGCTGTGGTCCCTCCGTTGCAGAGCGACGCAATACCTCAGACAACCTCGCCTTTGCTTCGGCGACGGTCCATATTCGAGTTGTTCCAGCTGGAAGTTGAGCCACTGCGGCTCCAAAAAGTAGAATGTGATCTACTATGGACCATATTCTCCATCTGCGTCAATTGGGACAATCTTCATTCATGCATGCGGTTGACACGAAAATAGGTTAGTCATATTGTTAGCTAATTAAATCTTGAGGTTCTCCAAGATGACCGTCGTTAACGTCCATCAGGCCAAAACCCAGCTTTCGCGGCTTCTTGCCCAAGTTGAAAGTGGCGAAGAAGTGGTTATCGCCCGCAATGGAAAACCGGTTGCGCGGCTCATGTGCGTGGAAAAGCAGGGCAAACCCCGATTTGGCTCATGGAAGGAACGGATTTCGATCGACGACAGTTTTCTTGAGCCGCTACCGGAAGAGGAGCTGGCCGCCTGGGAAGGCAATTAGAGAATGCGCCTACTGCTGGATACGCACGCTTTTCTATGGTGGGTTGCGGGAAGCGAACGATTGCCGGCAAGAGTGCGCCGCGCCATTGCCGATGAGGCCAACACCAAGCTGATCAGCGCGGCTTCTGCGTGGGAGATTACTACCAAACATCGCCTCGGCAAGCTGCCGGGCGCCGGCGAGCTTGCAGACGACCTTACCGGCGCCATCTCAGGCGAAGGTTTCGAAGAGTTGCCGATCACTATCCGGGATGCCGCGCGCGCCGGCAGCCTGCCCGGACCTCACCGCGACCCCTTCGACAGAGTGCTCATCGCGCAAGCACTTGCCCTGAATCTCGTCCTTGTCTCGAACGAAAAGGTGTTCGACCGCTACGGCGTCCGCCGCCTGTGGTAATCGCAGATACAATGCAATCCATCCCTGGATCAGGGTTGGAGACGGCCGGCGCTCCAGGCGCCCGGCTCAAATTCTCCATCTCCGGCGGCCTCCAGGTCGCGATTCCACAGGATACGGTCGTGAAGACGCGCGTCTCCCTGCGTCCATAGCTCCACCGACTGAGCCCACAAACGGTAGCCGCCCCAGTTCGGGGGCCGGGTAACGGGAATGGGCGGGGCTGCCTTGCTCCAATCGGCCGGGTCACCCCCGAAGCGCGCCGACGCCTCGTTCATCCGCGCCTTCAGTTCCGCCCGGGAAGACGCCGGCCTGCTCTGATCGCTGGCCCAGGCGGCGAGTTGACTCCGCCAGCTGCGCGTAGCGAAATACTCGTCACTCTCCGTGGCGGGAGACCGCACAACAGGTCCGCGCACACGGGCCTGCACACCAAGCCGGTCCCAGTGAAAGACGGCGCTAGCATCCGGGCAGGCCGCCAGCTGACGGCCCTTGGCCGACCGGTAGTTGGTGTAGAACACCAGGTAACCCTGCCGCTCGTCGTAGTGCTTGAGCAGGACAACGCGAGCATCGGCACGGCCTGTCGCGCCGACCGTCGAAACCACCATTGAATGAGGGTTGGGACGGTCGGTCAGTCCATCGGCGCGCTCCAGCCACTCCCCGAGCACAGGCAGAGGATCGGCCGGCGGCGACCCGCTGAGATCAGTCATTTCCAGCCACCAGGGCCGAGGCGTGATGGCGGATGTGGGCCTCGATGAAGCTGCCGATAAAGAAATAGCCGTGGTCGTAGCCGCCCCGCAAATGGAAGCTGACGCGCTGGCCGGACTCGCGGCAGGCCGCCAGGAACCGCTCAACCATGAGTTCTTCCTCACGGAACGGGTCGGCGCTGCCGAGATCAATGCGAATCTCGAGATCGAGCGGCGCCTTGCGCACCAAAAGGCTTGCGTCGTATTGCTCCCATGCCGGGCCTTCCTCGCCGAGATAGGCCGAGAACGCGCCGCGTCCCCACGGCGAGGCCGTCGGGTTGGAGATCGGGGCAAAGGCGGAAACCGACTGGTAGCGTCCGGGGTTGCGCAAGCCCACCACCAGCGCGCCATGCCCGCCCATGGAATGTCCGCAGATACCGCGCCGGGCCGGGTCGATGGGAAAGGACGCTTCGACCAGCTCGGGCAGTTCCTTGCTGACGTAGTCGTACATCCGGTAGTGCGCGGACCAGGGAGCTTGGGTCGCGTTGACGTAGAAGCCGGCGCCCGAACCCAGAAAATCCGCATCGTCTTCGCCGGGGATTCCGACACCGCGGGGACTGGTGTCGGGCACGACCAGCGCCAGCCCACATTCCGCCGCGAAGCGCTGGGCCCCCGCCTTTACCGTGAAGTTCTCCTCGGTGCAGGTGAGCCCCGAGAGGAAATAGACCGCGGGTACCCGGGCGGTCTCGGACTGCGCAGGCGGCAGGAACACCGCAAAACGCATCGGACAGTCACAGGCGCTCGAAGCATGTTCCACCGTAAGCTGCCGGCCTTCATGACACCGGCTCTCCGCCACAATTTTCATCGCGATTGGGTTAGAAGTAGACCACCGAGCGGATGCTCTCGCCCTCGTGCATCAGGTCGAAGGCTTCGTTGATCTTGTCCAGTTGCATGGTGTGCGTGATCATCCGGTCCACTTCGATACCTCCGTCCATGTACTGGTCCACCATGCCCGGCAAGTCACTGCGCCCCCGCACTCCGCCAAAAGCCGTGCCCCGCCATACGCGGCCGGTTACGAGCTGAAACGGCCGGGTGGCGATTTCCTGCCCGGCGCCGGCTACGCCGATGATGGTGCTCTCGCCCCAGCCCTTGTGGCAACACTCGAGCGCGGCGCGCATCAGTCCCACGTTGCCAACGCACTCAAACGAGTAGTCCACGCCGCCATCGGTCAGATCCACGATGACTTCCTGTATCGGCGCGCCGTGGTCCTTCGGGTTCACGAAGTCGGTAGCGCCCAGCTGGCCGGCCATCTCGAACTTGGATGGATTGATGTCGATGGCGATGATGCGCTCGGCGCCCGCCATGACAGCGCCCTGAATGACGCTCAGGCCGATCCCGCCCAACCCGAAGACCGCCACCGTTGAACCGGCGCGCACCTTGGCGGTATTGAGCACTGCGCCGATCCCTGTGGTAATGCCGCAGCCCAACAGGCAGATCTTGTCCAGCGGCGCAGCCGGGTTGATCTTCGCCAGGGCGATCTCGGGCAGCACGGTGTATTCGGAAAATGTGGAGGTGCCCATGTAATGCAATACGGTCTTGCCGCCACAGGAAAAACGGCTGCTGCCGTCCGGCATCAGGCCCTGGCCCTGGGTAACGCGAATGGCCTGGCAAAGATTGGTCAGCCCTGAAGTGCAGAAATTGCATTCCCCACACTCGGGCGTGTAAAGCGGAATGACGTGATCGCCGGGCTTGACGCTGGTCACGCCGGCGCCGACTTCCTCCACGATACCGCCGCCTTCATGGCCGAGTATGGCCGGGAAGGCGCCCTCGGGATCATCACCTGACAAGGTGTAGGCGTCGGTATGGCAGACACCGGTGGCGACGATACGCACCAGCGCCTCTCCTTCGCGCGGACCCTCTACGTCCACGGTTTCGATCCGGAGCGGCTCTCCCGCGCCCCAGGCTACGGCTGCACGCGCTTTCATTCCTGTGTCCCCCTTCAGGCTCTCGTTTGAAGGGAATTGTAAAGTGCATACGGGAGCGTGGGCGTCCCACGCCCGGCGCTGGGAGCGAGGGCGTCCCGCGCCCGGCGCTGGGAGCGAGGGCGTCCGGCCTTACGCTGGGAGCGAGGACGCCCTCGCCCCCAAGGAACCTCGTCAGGCCACGCGGTCGCGAGGCTCCTGACCGGCAAAGAAACGATCCAGGTTCTCCTTTACGCGCATTCCCATCGCCTCGCGGGTCTCGCGCGTTGCGCTGCCCAGGTGCGGCAGCAACACGACGCGGCCGATTTCCTTCAACTCCGCGGGCACCTCCGGTTCGCGCGCGTAGACATCCAGACCCGCCGCGGCCAACTGTTCAGAGCGGAGAGCCTCCACCAGGTCCTGTTCATCGACTAGCGCGCCACGCGCGGTATTGATGAGGATTGCGCCCGGGCGCATGAGCGCAAATTGCGGCTCGCCGATCATCCGTTCAGTTTCGGGGGTCACCGGACAGTGCAACGATACGAAGTCGCTGGTCTCGAGCAGTTCGTCAAGACTCGCACAGGTCTCAATGCCCAGTTCACGCGCCTCTTCGTCCGAGGGAGGCCGTGGAGTGAAGACCCGAACGCGCATCCCGAAGCCAAGCCGTGCCCGCTTCGCCACCGCCTTTCCGATGCGGCCGAATCCCACCAGTCCAAGGCTCTTCCCGCTGACCCGGACACCCGGTACATGCGTCGGCCGCCAACCTGCCCAATCCCCGGCGCGCAACACGCGGTCGCCCCGAACCACGCCCCGCGCCGTGGCCAGAATCAGCGCCATGGCGAGATCGGCAGTGCAATCCGTCAGTACATCGGGCGTGTTGGTGACCACAATGCCCGAACGCCGGGCTGCATCCAGGTCAATATGTTCAAACCCGACCCCGAAGTTGGCCAGAATCCGGGTGCGCGGCGAGGGCACGCGTAACACGCCGGAATCCAGCCGGTCCGTGACGGTCGGGCAGAATCCGTCAGCCCGCCGCAGGGTCTGCCGCATCGCTGCCGCGCTCATCGGATGATCCTGGGCGTTGCGCATCACTTCGTAGTCCGCCTCAAGAAGCGACTCGATGCGTTTCGGCCAGCGCCGGCTAAGGACGATCCTGGCCCTGGCCTTCACTTGAGCTTACTCGCGGGCCGCCAGATAGCGGCGGCCGTTTTCCATCAGCCGCACAAACGCGGATTCGTCGCCGTCATCAACGATGCGGGAGAGTTTTTCCACGGTCGACATCAATTCGCCCAGGACCTCCGGGCCGTGCGGATTCAACCGCTGGATTTCAAAGTACAAACGCGGGTTGTCCCCGGCCACGGCACGCGCAACGTCCAATTGGGCGTCGAAGGTGGTGCTCGACAGGCGGGCCAACACCGGAGCCTGTTCGCCACTTTCCTCCAGCGCGTTTATGAATGCCAGGTTGATCGCGTGGGATACCCCCAGCACCCAGGCGATAAGCCTGTCGTGTTCGTCCAGCGGCACAGGCAGCATATCGGCCATCGTGCCGCCGAATACCTCGGCAACGGCCTGGGCCGCACCCGGGGCGCCAGCGTCCATCAGCAATATGTGGCAACCGGACAGCAGGTCGGTATCGGGTCCGAACATGGGATGGATGGACGCCACCTGCATCCCGTCGGCCGCCATGCTCTTGAGTGTATCCCTCACCGGATCCTTGATCGATGCGATATCGAAAATCAGCCCGGCATGTCGTGCCTGGTGCATGTCTTTCAGGATGCCGGCGCTGGCCGTGACCGGCGCCGCAACCACTGTGAGTTCAAACTCGCCTGATGCTTCGCGCCAATCTGTTACGTGCGGAAGCTTCCTGGGCGGGCTATGCGGGTCGGCAACAGTGACAGCGTAACCCTGCGAGCCAAGAAACTCGCAGAACCAGCGTCCCATCTGACCGCCGCCTCCCACCACCAGCGCACGGTGGCCCTGGCCCTGACCACGGGCTTGAAGCCGGATCCGTTCCTGGCGCGAGAGCGACGCGTTGATCAGCAAACGTACGATGCTCTCGGCCAAATCGCCCGGCAGACCGGCTTTTTCCGCCTGCTCGCGGGCCCTTCCCACCACGCGCACTTCCTGGGCGAAATCGCGAGAAGGGATGCCCGCGTCGTGCTTGACCTTCCCGACTTGCGCGGAAATCTCCTGGCGTCGGGCAAGCAGACCGATGATGTCCCGGTCAATTGAGCCGAGCTGTTTTCTCAGGTCTTCCAGGTTCGACATGGGGGATCAGGGTTGCGGCGAACGGCGAATTGTACGGGCGGAATGCCCGCTTGGGCTTGCCCGGCCGCCGAGGCGTGGTTTATTCGGGTGTTGCCGTTTCGCCCAGGTCCAGGGCGCGGGCGATGGAGCTCCAGGGCACGAGTTTGAAATTCTGCTTCTCCTCCGGCCGGCGGTTAAAGCCGTCCTGGACAACCAGCACGCCCTGTTCGAATCCGGGCCCAAGGTTCACGGTGCTGACCGCCAAACCATCGGTTTCCTCGGCGCCATCGATTTCGGCGCCGGGATTATCGGAAATACGCACGGACCCCAGATAGGCGTCGCCATCATTCAGATCGTAGAGGGCAAAGGAATAGTCACCCTGGCTTGAAGCGACCAGGATTGCTTCTCCTTCGGCCGTTCGATAGATGTCCAGGCCCTCAACGTCCGCAGTCAGGCGAGCGGAATCCACCGAGTCGAGCAGTGTTTTCTCCTCGGATCCCCCGGCGCGCGCGGGCATCTTCCAGATTCCGTGCTCCTCCTCGCCGATGTAGGCGATTGAAGTAGCGTCGTCGACCACACACCCTTCAGGCTTGGTCTGGACCGAGAATCGGTCGATGCGTTCGGGCGCCAGTTCGCCCCCTTCGTTCAAGCGCCAGATCTCGTACGCCCCGTCGCTGCCGTTCACATACGCGTAAGCGGCGCCCGCGGCATCCAGGTGCATGCAAATGCCGTACGGATCTTCAATCTCGAGCGCCTGCGCCATTGCCAGGTCCACCCGTCCCTCCGCCGACACGCTGAAGATGTCCATGGCGCGTTCGGTCCGGTTGGTGGCGACAGCCAGCGTCACGGGACCGTCCGCCATTGCAACGCCCTGGCGCAAATCCACGTTGTTGATGCGCCCGCGCGACAGGAACTGTACTTCCCGACCGGACAGGTCATAGACGGACAAACCGACACGCTTGTCGGTGCCCAGGATAAGGCTTAGAGAAGCATCCGAGGGGTGTATCCAGATAGCCGGATCGTCCGCCGCGTCGCCTTCGCCCCGGACCGGGTCCGTCTCCACAACGGCATAAACCGAGGGAAGATCAGAGCGCTCAATAACCGCCGGCTCCTCCGAGCACCCGCTTGCAAAGCTGTAAATCAGTAACGCGGCGATCCCTGCCGCGATCAGGCCGCGGCGCCTGTTCAGTATTGGTTGCACCGGGTTGCTAGAAGCTGCGGTACGAAATACCGAACACGTAAGAGCGTCCGATCTCGTCGTACTGGGCGTTGTAGCGCGAACGGCCGTAGTAGCGATAGTTGGGCTCTTCGCCCAGGTTCATCGCATTGAAATAGAGCTGAAGCTGCTCGTTTACGTCGTATTTGACCGTCAGGTCGATCTGATGATGACCGTCCGCGAACAGATCGTTGTTCTGGTCCTCGAGATTGATCTCGGCGACACGCTTACCGACATAGGCCGATGACAGCCTCACGCTCCAGCCGTAGTTCTCGTAGCCGATAACGAAGTTTCCTACCACATCGGCCTGCAGGGGCAGCGTGGATTCATTGCTGCGCCCCGCGTCCGGCCCAAGACCCAGGTCCGCATCGCTCTTGGTGAACGTTGCATTGGCCATCAGGATCAGGCCATTCAGCGGCCCGCGCAATTCCGTGAAGTGGCGGGTCCAGCCCAACTCCAGCCCGTAAAGGTTGGCCGTTTGGCCGTTGAGCGGCTTGAAGACCTCGATGTCGGTTACCGCGATGTTGCCCGCGTATACGGAAGAATCCACCACGGAACTCACGTCGGCATTGAACACAAAGTCGTCGATACGCTTGTAGAAGGCGCCGGCGCTGAGAACGCCCACGTTGCCGGGGTAGTACTCGATGGCCAGGTCGAGGTTGCGCGACTTATAGGGCTTGAGTTCCGGGTTGCCGGCCTCAACGGCCATCTCAATCTCATCGTCATCCTGCTCGATTTCGATAGCATCGGGCGTCGGGTTCAGGTCGCCGAACGACGGCCGCGCCATTGAATGGGTGTAGGCCCCGCGCAGGACCAGGTTCTTGGAAGGCTTGTAGCGCAGGTTGATGCTCGGCAGAACGCTGCTGTAGTCGCTCTCGTATCGGGACTCGGAAATCTGTATGTCGTCTTCGCCCTTCACGTCCACTTGGCGCACGTAGGAGCCCCTGGCGGTAAAGTCTGTTCCCTCATAACGGACCCCGTAGACCACACGCAGATCATTGATGTCGATCCTTTGCATCAGGTAGAGGGCGGATACGTTTTCTTCGATATCGTAGTCGGCCGCCGAACCTACCCGGGACGCGTCCTCATCCATGATGAAGGGACAGGCGTCCTTGTCGTACCCATCCAGCGTGCAGGCGGCAACACCGCCGATATTCCCCCACACGAAAGAGCGCTGCAGCCCGGGCTGCACGTAGGGACCGTAGGCGCCGAGCATGTAGTCGGCGCTGCCCGAGACGAACTGGCCCAGGGTGGGAGCCGAATCGAATGCCTTGTCGAATTTCTCGAATACGCGCAGTCCCGCATCCCGTTTCTTGTCGCGCGCCCGGTACTTGGCGCCGAAGCGGATGTAGCCGGGATGCCCGCCGAAGGTCATATCCCGGGTGATATCGAACTTGAAGGCGGTTTCGTCGTCGTTGGTGAAGTTGTCCTCGATGGTGATTTCGTCGAGCTCGAAGCTCTCCGCCACCGCGCCGTCCGCACTATAGGAAAGTGACGGAACCCGGCCGAGATTCTCGTAGCGCGCATACTCCACGCCGCGAAGCTCGAATTGGGAATCGATGCGGCCCGGCTCTTCCTCGCTGGCCTCCGAGTAGCCCGCGCTGTACTCCACGGTCCAATCGTTGATCAGGTGTTCGCCTCCAACCAGTATCGAGAGAATTTCCTGTGCTTCGTAGCGATCCTTGAGCTCACGCTGCAATCGCGTGTCGGTAGAGGTCAGGCTGTCGTTATCGTATTCAAGGTCGCCCTTGTCGAGCTTGAATTCGATCCGGTTGCGAAGCTCATGATCGGAAAAGTCGCTGTAGAGGGTGCGAACGTAGTAGCTGGACGTATCGCTGGCCCTGAAGTCCAGATTCATCGCTATTCCATCACGCTTGCGGGTGATCTCGTAATTGCGCATTTCCAGTTCTTCGTGATAGCGCACGCCGTTGTCTTCGGCCCAACCGCCGTCCGCTTCAAGGTTGTCGGTGCCGAACTCCCGCTCGTTGGTGGACAGGCTTACCGCCAATCCCAGCTCACCGCCTGCGAGATCGAAAGCGTTGGTAAAGGTGCCGGAAAATTTGTGCCCGCGGCTGCCCTGCAGATCGTTATAGAAGCTCTGGCCCTTTAGCTTGTAGCTCATGCCTTCGCGATCGAAGGCGCTCAAGCTCTTGATATTGATCGTGCCGCCGATAGCGTCACCGTCCTGATCCGGGGTCAGCGTCTTGGTCACCTCAAGACTTTCGACCAGGTCGGAGGGGATCACGTCGAGCGCCACATTGCGGCGGTCGCTCTCGGGCGCCGGGACGTTCAGGCCGTTGATGCTGGCCACATTCAGTTGGGGATCGATGCCTCGCACGCCCACAAAGCGGCCCTCGCCCTGGTCGCGTTCGATGAACACGCCATTGATCCTTTGCAGGGCCTCGCTGACGTTCTCATCGGGAAACTGGCCCATGGAATCGCTGGTGACCACGGAAATCAGGTTATCGGCGGACCGCATTCGGTTAATCGCCCCGTAGGCGCCGGCTGCCTGCCCAACGACAATAATGTTCTCCATGACACCGACTTGAGAACCGATCCGAACATTGGCTTCTTCGGTCTGGCCGTCGCTCACAGATATCCCTACGGATACCGGCTCCGCGCCGACGTAGCTGACTTCCAGCTGGTATTCGCCGGAAGGAACACTTTGAAATCGGAAACGCCCCGCGGAGTCGGTAACCCGCTCGACGTTCAACTCCGGCAGCGCGACAATGGCGCCTTCGAAATACACCTCGCCGGATTGATCGCTTACGCGACCTTCGACCACACCTTGGGCAAGGAGGGTTGACAGGGGCAGCAGCAGAAGCAACCCTGCGAAGCCAACAGGGCGAATTAAGGAGGAATTTCGGAACATGGCGCTATCTCCCAGAAGGGCGCTAAAGGTAGTGAATCTGTAAACAGGGAAAAGTGTGCGGCGGGCACAATGCACACATGTGACACAAATGCGACACTACTGTTACAAGTGCCTATGTTCGAAATTCGCGCATCAACTATGCGGTACATTGGCAGGTTTGAATCTCGGAGGTCCTGGATGAAGTCATTGCGCGGGCTGCTGCCGTTGGCGGCAGCGTTCCTGGTTCAGCCGGCGTGTGCGCCAAACGCCGCCATCGCCGGCGAAGCGCCCCAACTGACCGTAATCCTGGTGGTGGACCAGCTGACCGCGGACCGCACGCGGGAATGGGCGCACAAGCCTTCTTCCTCAGGCTTTAAGCGCTTGTGGCAAGGCGGCGTCGTGTACGAAAACGCCGCCTACGACCACGCCACCAGCTCCACGTCGCCCGGTCATGCAACGATCGCTACGGGAGTCCGTCCGTCACAGCATGGTGTGATTTCCAATTTCTGGTTTGAACGCGAGATCGGACGGCCGGCGCCAAGCGTCTGGGACCGGGAATACGGTGTTTCGCCCCTGCGCCTGGCGGCGCCCACCCTCGCGGACATTCTTCACTCCAGTCATGCGGGACAAGGGAAGATTTTCTCGGTCTCAATCAAGGACCGGGGAGCGGTGTTCATCGCCGGAAAGCACGGCAAGGCCTTCTGGTATTCGAGGCGAGCGGGGGGCTTTGTAAGCAACGAGTTCTACTACGCCCAAGGCTCCGAACCCGGGTGGCTCTCCAGCTACAACGAGACCGCCTACGAAAACGTTCCGCTTGCCTGGGAATTGATGATGCCGGGCGGTTCGTACCAGCACCAGGACGACCGGTCGTACGAGATGCCGCCGCGCGGCTGGAGCAAGGTCTTCCCCCATACCTACGCCCCGCGGGGATCGGACCGATACTACGATCAGCTCCGCTACGCGCCGGACGGCGACCGGATCACCATGGGACTGGCAAAGGTCATCATCGAGGAAGAGTCTCTGGGTAAGGACGGGGTCCCCGATCTGCTCTCGATCAGCCTTTCCGCCACCGACCGCATCGGTCACGCTTTCGGACCCAACAGCCGCGAAGCGGAAGACAACCTGCACCGGCTGGATCTTCTGCTTGGTGAGTTCCTGGACTACCTTGAAGACCGCCTTGGGTCGAAGCGCTTCCTGATCGTGTTGAGTTCCGACCATGGCATGAGACCGATTCCCGAGTACACGCCCGGCGCCGATCTTGAAGCGACGCGCGTTTTCTCCAGGCGACTGACGGACCGCCTCAACCCCCACGTGAGTTCCGCCTTGAAAGTCGACGAAGACCTGGTCACGGGCATCGTCATGCCCTGGGTGTACTACGACCTGTCCGCCATCGAGCGCCTCGACCTGGAGCTCGAGTCCATCCACGACCTGGTTGGCGAATGGCTTGAGGCCCACCCTGAGATTGCCCGGACGGTACCGGTTTCGCGGCTGAAGGACTGCGCCGGCGACGAAATATGCGATTTGATCCGGAATGTGCGGTTTGAAGGCCGCAGCGGCGAGATGTATGTAGTGGAATCCAGAAACAGTTTTGTCAGCGCGGATCCGCCCGTATACGCCGCCAGCCACGGATCGCCCTACCTGGCTGATCTGCGCGTCCCGATCCTGTTCTACGGCATGGAGATCAAGCCGATGGTCGTTGACCGGCGGGTAACCCCGCGCCATATCGCTCCGACGCTGGCTTCGGCACTGGGCTTGCGGCAAGCGGAAAACTGGGAGAAGCCGCTGGGCGAAGTGGTGCGCACGGGAGCGGAAACAAAATGATGCAAAGGAAAGAGATGATTCACGATGAGAAAGCGCAAGGACTTTCCTTGTTGGCAGGCCAATGGAAGCGCAGGGGCCTTCCGGTTCCGGTTGCTGCGGCGGTACTGTTGATATGCGCGGCGGGCTGGGGCATGGAAAACAACCAGGAACCGCCGTTCGAGGACAAGTTCCGGCAATTGGAGGAAATACTTGCCACCCCCAATACCTACCGCAACGCCGCGGGTCAACCCGGCCACGGCTACTGGCAACAGAAGGTCGACTATTCCATCGCGGTTGCGTTGAACGAGGACGAACAGCGGATCACCGCAACCCAGAAGGTCACCTATCACAACAACTCGCCCGACACGCTTTCCTACCTCTGGCTGCACCTTGACCAGAACCGTTTTCGCGACGATTCCATCGCCGAGTTGAGCAGCACATTCCAGGACTCCGGCAGTTCGGGCGAAGGGGACGGCGACACGGCGCAAATCAGCCTGAACAGCCTTCGACGGCTGCAATACATGGCCGACAAGGAACTGGGATTTGAAATCCAGTCGGTAACGGCGAAGGGCGGCGAGCCATTGCACCATGTGATGGTGGGCACGGTGATGCGCGTGGACCTGCCCTCGCCGCTGGCAAGCGGGCAACAGGCCGAATTCACCCTGGACTACGCCTACAACATCGTGGACGGCGGAGCCGTACGCGGACGCGGGGGCTTTGAGCATTTCCCGGACGATGCGCGCACCGGCGGCAACCACATTTTCGCCATCGCGCAGTGGTTTCCGCGCCTGGCCGCGTACACCGACTACGAGGGCTGGACCAACAAGGAATTCCTGGGTTCGGGAGAGTTCACGCTGGAGTTCGGAGACTACGACGTGTCGATCACCGTGCCCGCGGACCACATCGTTGCGGCCAGCGGAGAGCTTCAGAACAGCGGGGAAGTGCTGACTGCCGATCAGCTGGCGCGACTCAAGCAGGCCGAGACCGCTGATCGGCCGGTTTATGTAGTCACGCCCGACGAAGCGCGCGAGAACGAACGCGAAGGCGCCTCGGAGACCGCAACCTGGCGTTTCTCGGCAAGAAACGTACGCGATTTCGCCTGGTCCTCGTCGCGCAAGTTCATCTGGGACGCCAAGGCGCTGCATCAGCCTGGCGCGGAGCAGGAACTGGTGATGGCCATGTCCTTCTTCCCCAAGGAAGGCGGCACGCTATGGTCGGACTATTCAACAGAAGTGGTGATTCACGCCCTTGAGGTGTACAGCCGGTTCACTTTCGACTTCCCCTACCCGACCGCGCAATCGGTGAGCGTGGGATTCTTAGGCGGCATGGAATATCCGATGATCACCTTTAACGGCCCCCGGACGACGCTGCAGGATGACGGAACGCGCACCTACACGCTTGACGAGAAACGATTCCTGGTTGGCGTGATCATTCATGAAGTGGGGCATTTCTTCTTCCCGATGATCGTGAATTCCGATGAACGTCAATGGACCTGGATGGACGAAGGCCTGAACAGCTACCTGGACGCGGTGGCCGGGCGGGAATGGGACCCCGAATTGAGCTGGGCCGTGGAGCCCCGGGACATGACGAACTACATGCGCTCGACGGACCAGGTCCCGGTGATGACCCAGTCCGACAGCCTGTTGCAATTCGGCGCCAACGCATACGGCAAGCCGACGGCGGCACTGAACATACTGCGGGAGACGATCCTGGGTCGCGAGCTATTCGACTTCGCGTTCAAGGAATATGCCCGCCGCTGGAAGTTCAAGCGGCCTACGCCGGCCGATTTCTTTCGCACCATGGAGGAGGCCTCCGGCGTAGACCTGGACTGGTTCTGGCGCGGCTGGTTCTACACCACCGACCACGTGGACATATCGCTGGACCGGGTCTATGAAATGCGCCTGGACACCGAGGACCCGGACGTGGACTTCGCCCGGCTACGAGAGATCAAGCAGTCGGAACCGCCTTCGGTTTTCGTCGAGCGAAATCGCGAGGAAGGCAAACAGACCTGGGTAGAGAGAAATCGCGATGTCCGCGATTTCTATGATGAGAACGATGAATTCACCGTGACCAACGTGGAACGGAACCGCTACGCGCAATTCCTTGAGGGACTCGACGACACCGAACGCGCCGCGCTGGAACGAGCGGTGGCCGAGGACCAGAACTACTACATCCTGCAATTCTCAAATCTCGGCGGTCTGGTCATGCCCATCATTCTTCAGATGGAGTACGAGGGCGGGACTAAAGAGGAAATCCGCTTGCCGGCGGAAACCTGGCGGCGTTCGCCGCATGGATTCAAGAAGCTGCTGGTGTCGGCCGAGAAGATCACCGGCATCGTGGTGGACCCTTTACAGGAAACGGCGGATGCCGACATCGAAAACAACTTCTATCCCAGGCGCATCATTCCGTCTCGTATCGAGAGTTTCAAGAGGCCGGCAGGCAACGAGCTGGCCGAACGCGACATCATGCATAACATCAAGACCGACCTTGATGAGGACGGCGGCGAAGAGGAATAGAAAAAGAACGCGCACACCGGCGGACGGGGCGTGGGCGTGGCGGCTTGATTGCGATTGGCCTGGGAGGGAGGGCGTCCCGCCCTCCGCAATGGCGAAATGTCCTTTGGCAAAGGAGGACGAGTATGGGTTACGTGGACGGCTACGTGTTAGCGGTTCCGATCGCGAAAAAAGATGCCTACCGTGAGATGGCGGAAGAGGTGGCGCAGGTGCTAAAGGAGAACGGCGCCCTTGCGGTCGTGGAGTGCTGGGAAGACGACGTGCCGGAGGGGAAAGTCACGTCCTTTCCGATGGCGGTCAAGCGCGAGCCGGGGGAACAAGTGTGCTTCTCCTGGGTGCTTTGGCCCTCCAGGGCGGTGCGCGATGCAGCGGAGGAGTCATTCATGGCCGATCCCCAGATGCAGTGCGACGACAAGCCGATGCCGTTCGACCGCAACCGGCTGATCTTCGGTGGCTTCGAAGTATTCGTCGACGCCTGAGACCGTGGGCCACATTCCGCCGCCAACCTGATTTGCCACCGCCACAAAGGTAGCGCCAGGAGCAATCAGGCGTTAGGGGGCTTTCGGCCCACCAGGAGCGTGTTCGGGGTGTCCCGCCAAGCACAAAGGGCCGTGAAGCCCGCCTGCGCCATTACCTCCAGTTCCCGCTCCAGGGGAAAATAAGTGTCCTCGCCTGCCCATTCATCGAAGTGCTCATAGGCGCGCGCCTCATCGATTCCACATGAAACCAGGTGGGCGGCCCACTTCGCGTAGTCCTTGCGCCGCTGCGGCTGGTCGGCAGGCATCGTAACGTCGGCATTGACGAGAACGCCGCCAAACGCGAGCGCCTTGTAGATCCTGCTGTACAGCTCCGCTTTCCGGGACATCCGTGGAACATGGTGCAAGGCCAATGACGCCGCAACTGCGTCGCAGCGCGGCAGCGGATCGTGAAACGACTGCTGCCGGAAGCGCGCCCTTCGGCCGAATCGCTTGAGCCGAACCCTGGCCCGATCAAGCATTTCGGTGTCAACGTCCAGTAACTCGACGATGTCCGCCTCGGTCCGCTCCAGTATGGCCTCAGAAAGCGCACCGGTGCCCGCGCCGAGGTCCAGTACCCGCTGAGGGTTGATGCGGCCAATCTCCCCGGCCGCTTTGGCCAGGACCTGCTCGTAACCCGGAATGAACTTCCGGATCGTTTGATCGTACGTATCGATCTCCAGCCGTAGATGCTGCTTTACGGAATGGCCCATGGATATGTGTTCCTGATCAGTCGTCCCTTGTTGCGCAAATGGCCTGGCCTGCAGCCCGCACACAGGATCGTAAACCAACGATCCTGCGGCGGAAAATGGGGCAGCAAACGGCTTGTGGATGCGTGGGAGTATTCTTACCTTGCGTGGGAGGAATTGCCAGGTGGCGGACCAGGACATCATCGACCACAACGGCTATCGGCGCGGTGTGGGAATCGTGGTATGCGACCGGCAAGGCAGGGTATTGCTTGCACGCCGCAGCGATCATCGCGGCTGGCAATTTCCGCAGGGCGGCGTTCTAACCGACGAGCTCCCACGCGACGCCATGTACCGCGAACTCGAAGAAGAACTGGGTCTGGAACGGTCGCATGTGCGGGTTATGGCGCGCATGGGACGGTGGGTAAGTTACAAGTTGCCGGCTCGCTATCGGCGCTCCAGGTCTCCGCGCTATATCGGACAAAAGCAGCTCTGGTGGCTACTTCGGTTGCTCGCAAGCGACGCCAGCGTTCGACCTGACTTGTGCGAACAACCAGAATTCGATGACTGGCGTTGGGTGGATTACTGGTTGCCGGCGAAGGAAGTGGTGTTCTTCAAGCGCGCAGTCTACAAGGAAGTCTTGAGCGAATTTGAGGAGCGGGTCGACTTGCGCATTTCGGCCAATATGCGGTAAAGGCCAATATGCGGTAAAGTAGGAGTACCTTAGTTTCCTGGGAACGGGAATGCTCGGCCGACACAAAATTCTGGTTTGGCGCGGGCGCTATTCCGCCGCGCTATTGATCTTCGTCGGCGCCGCAGTCGCGAGCGGCGCAACCGGTGGATGGTGGCTGAAGAAGAGTCTCGCCGAAAAAAACATTGCGAACATGCAGGCGCGCATCGAGAACCTGGAGGTGCGCAACCACGAACTCAACCAGATGATTGATGCAGAGATGGTTACCGCCCTCAGGTCGCAGGTGCGGGACCTGCAGGGGCAGGTAATGAATCATCGGATGAGGATTTACGGGCTTCAGGAAATCATCACGCCGCAGGAAGCCCGGGCGGGTTTGAGAATTCATTCGGTCAATGTCGAGCCCGGCACGGAAACCCAGGACTACTGGCTCAGTGTCGCGCTCACCCAGGCTCTGCTTTCGAAGACGGATCGTGCGCAAGGCCACCTGGAATTGCTTGTTGCAGGGACGCTGGACGGCATCGGGACCGAACTGGGGCTGCATGAAGTCAGCCAGCCAAGCGCAAGTCGCATAGAATTCAATTTTGAGAGCAGCACGGAACTGAGAGCGAATCTGACCTTGCCGGAAAGCTTTCGGCCCAGCAAGATACTGGTACGCATTACGCCCAATCCGGAAGAGCACAACAGTTTCGAGCGTGAATTTCCGTGGGCGCCCATATCACCAAAGACATGAAGAATCGATTGAACAATACCGTCACAACACTGATCGGGACCGATGCGACGGTTACCGGCGACCTGGTTTTCAAGCAAGGCTGTCATGTAGCCGGAATCGTAAGAGGCGACGTGACCGCATCGACCGGCAAGAAGACCGAACTGACCGTAGCGCCCACCGGGCGAGTTGAGGGTAACGCCCAGGCTGGGCGCATGCTCATACAGGGAACCGTTGTAGGCAACCTGCGCTGCAACGGTACGATTACCCTCGCCAGCACCGCGCGCGTGCAAGGTTCCATTGAGTACGGCCAAATAGAAATAGAAAAAGGCGCCGTGATTAAAGGCAACCTCACGATGCCGTCGCCGGAAACCTCAAGAGGGGCGAGCCCGACTTCAATGCCCCAGGCAAGACCCGATCCGGCCAAGCAGGTGCGGCACGCCGTCAGTTGAGAAACAGGCATGGAACCACAAATTTACGGACAGGAACAGGACGGCGCGCCGCTGGTCTTCACCGAGGCGGCAGCCCGCAAGGTGGGGCAATTGCTGCAGGACGAAGACAACTCCGCCTTGATGCTCAGGGTCTATATTTCCGGCGGCGGTTGCTCGGGTTTCCAGTACGGATTCACGTTCGACGAAAAGCGTGAAGAGGGAGACGCCTCGGTCGAGCAATTGGGCGTCACGCTCCTGGTGGACCCGACCAGCTTGCAATACCTTGAAGGGGCCGAGATCGATTTCAAGGACGACCTGAGCGGCGCACGCTTCGTGATTCGTAACCCGAATGCGCAAAGCACTTGCGGGTGCGGCTCCAGTTTCTCTGCCTGAACCAGCCGCCGGTGCACCGTTCGCTACGATTCAGGAACCGGCGTCCGGTTCCCAAGTTCCACTGAGTGTAATGTCCGAAGGTCAATGACAGCGTTACTGGCCGGCGCCCTTCTTTCGCTCGTACAAGGTCCATATAGCCCGGCCACGGCCAGCGACCCTCCTGCAAACGCCCCGGTATGGATCGCCGGGCAGGCGGAAAAAGAGCATTCGTTTGCTGTGACGGCCGAATTCGAATGTCCCACGGACACGGTTGGCGGGTTCCTGCAGGTTTCCATTTCGGACACGACCGTGCGGGCCCAATTTGGCGCGGAGGAGAAGTTCTGGCGCCGGGTCCTGTCCCTTCAGGTTCCCAGCGAACAATTGAAGGGCTTGCGGCCCAAGTTGTTCTGTCCCGAGCCAGCGGCGTTTCCGGGACCGGTCTTAAGGCTGGAATCGAGATTCACCGGGCAAGGCGCCCTGGTGTGCCGCAATGCGGCGGGCAAACGAACCACCACTCAGACTTCCGTGGCGCTGGATGCCTGGGTGCGCTGCCCGCCGGTCCCTCCGGAACGACCCACCGAGCCCGATGGCGTCCCCACAAGTAACGCCCCTGGGAACGAGGGCGTCCCCGCCCTCGACAAGACCGGATAGCGAATACGACCCAAGCCAGGGCGTCGTGATTTGTCGAGGGCGGGACGCCCTCGTTCCCGGGGGTTGATTTAACGAGGGCGGGTACGCCCTCGTTCCCAGGGGTTTTAGCGAAGGCGAGCTTGCAGGTCGGCGAGGCGGTCTGAGCCGGGACAGAGGCGCTCGTAAGGGATTTTTGAAAGCGGCATCTCACCGAGTCGATTGAGCTCGTGCATGTCTGCGGCGCCGTCTTCAGCGAAGAGCAGCCCCGTAACTACTTCACCCTTGCCCTGCCGCTGGGTGAGATAGTGATAGGCCGCGCCCCGGTCACTCACGTCATATTCCTGCGCCAGTTTCCGCAGCAGGATGTTGCCCCCGCCGTGCACCTCAACCTTCTGGGTTTCGCCGACCCCGATGTCAGCCTTGATTTCCACTTCGGGAGGAATGAAGTCCGTGTGCCCGATTGGGTACGCGTTGTCTCGGGTAAACCGGTAGCTCTTGGTCGAGCCTTCGTGGTCGTTGAAAGTGACGCACGGCGAAATCACGTCGATCATCGCGAAACCGCGGTGTGACAAACCGGACTTGAGCAAAGGCGCCAACTGGGCCCGGTCGCCGGAAAACCCGCGCGCCACGAATCCGCAGCCCGAGGCGATAGCCAACAGGCAAGGATCGATCGCCTGCTGCTCGTTGACTTCACCGCGCTTGGCCGTGCTGCCGGCGTCCGCAGAAGCGGAGAACTGTCCCTTGGTAAGACCGTAAACGCCGTTGTCCTCAATCAGGTACAGCATGTTGATATTGCGCCGTATGGCGTGGACGAACTGACCGATTCCGATGGACAGCGAATCGCCGTCACCGGAAATGCCGATGTACTGCAATGCACCGTTTACCGCGGCTGCCCCGGTGGTAACCGAAGGCATCCGGCCGTGGACCGAATTGAAACCGTGGGAAGACGAGGCAAAGTAGGCCGGGGTCTTGGAAGAACAGCCGATCCCGCTGAGTTTCCCCATTTGATGCGGCGGGATCGAAAGTTCGAACGCCGCCTGGATGAGGGCGCCCGTAATCGAATCGTGACCACAGCCGGCGCAAAGCGTGGACATGCCGCCGGCGTAGTCGCGCGTCGTCAGGCCCAGCTCATTGCGCGCCAGTGCCGGATGGCTGACCTTGGGACGTGGAATGTAGCTCATGCCGCCTGGTCCCTCAGCATGTCGGCTTCCACCGCGCTCACGATCGAAGTGGCCGGGATGGGCATGCCGTTGTAATGCAGCACCTCTATCAGCTGCTCAGCCCGGCCGCCGGCCTCGTTGATGAGCAGCGTACGCAGCTGGGCATCCCGATTCTGCTCCACTACGTAGATGCGCTGATGATTGTTGAGGAAATCCTCGACCTCCCGTGAGAAGGGAAAAGCGCGAATTCTCAGGTAATCCAGTGCAACGCCGCGTCCGGCAAGGACATCCAGCGCTTCCCGGCAGGCGTCGCCGCCGGTCCCCAGCGTAATCATCCCCGCCCGGGCGCCTGGAGTGACGCGGATCTCGGGAGCGGGCACGATCGTGGCCGCGTGGTCCCACTTGCGACGCAAGCGGTCCATGACCTCCTGGTATTCCCCGGCATTCTCCGTATAGCCGCCGTACATGTTGTGGCCCGAACCGCGAGTAAAGAAAGCGCCCTTGGGATGCTCGCCGGGCAAGGTCCGATAGGGAACGCCGTCACCATCCACATCAAGATAGCGGTAGAACGCCTCCATTTTCTCCAGTTCCTCGGCGTGCAGCACTTTGCCCCGGTCCGGCTCGTAGCCGTCGTCCCAGGTCAACTCCTCGCTCATCCAGTCATTCATGCCCAGGTCCAGGTCCGACAGGACGATCACCGGCGTCTGCAGCTTCTCGGCCAGGTCGAATGAACTTGCGGCCAGCTCGAAGCATTCCTTCGGACTGGACGGGAACAACAAGACGTGACGGGTGTCGCCATGAGACGCGTAGGCACAAGACAGTATGTCCGCCTGCTGGGTCCGGGTTGGCATACCTGTTGAGGGGCCCACTCTCTGCACATCGAACAGAACAGCGGGGATCTCCGCATAGTAGGCGTAGCCCAAAAATTCGGACATCAGCGAGATTCCGGGGCCCGACGTAGGCGTGAAGGCGCGCGCGCCGTTCCAGCCGGCGCCCAGCACCATGCCGATCGCCGCCAGTTCGTCTTCGGCCTGGATCACGCAATAGTTGCGAGTGCCGTCTTCGTCGGTGCGGAACCGTGAGCAAAAGCTGCGAAAGGCATCCATCAGCGAAGTCGAGGGCGTGATCGGATACCAGGCCCCGAACGTAGCGCCGGCGTAAACACAGCCAAGGGCGGCAGCGGTATTCCCGTCGATGACGATCCGGGAACCCGGGCCGTCCATGGAGCGTGCGACGAAGGGCAAGGGACAGTTCAGGTTCTCCCGCGCGTAGTCGTATCCCAGACCAATCGCGATCTGGTTGGCCTCTAAAAGAGGCTTCTTGCGGGCGAATGTCTGCATCAGCAGTTCGCGAATAATTTCAAGATCAACTTCCAGCAGCGCAGCGAGGACGCCTACGTAGGCGATGTTCTTCATCAGGATGCGCGCCCTGGCGTTGTCGAAATGCTCATTGCACATGCGCGCCAGCGGCACGCCCAGGATATGCACATCCTCGCGTCGCAAAACGTCACGGCGCGGCCAGGTCGAGTCATAGAGCAGGTACCCGCCGGAGGTCAATTCCCGAAGATCGCGTTGGTAGGTCTCCGCGTTCATGGCAACGGCGATATCCACGCTGCCGGAGCGCGCCAGGTAGCCCCGGTGGCTGGCGCGAATTTCGTACCAGGTGGGCAAACCCTGGATATTCGAGGGGAAGAAATTCTTGCCGGCAACTGGAATCCCCATCCGAAACAGGGTCTTCATCAGCAACGAATTGGCGCTGGCGGAGCCGGTACCGTTTACGTTGGCAATGCGAATCGTGAAATCGTTATCTGCCGGCATAAGCCCTTGGCCCGTAGTTACGCGGCGGAGCGCACAGGCGGCTTTTCGGATCCAGACGTTTTCTCCTGGCCGCGTGCGGATCCCCGGGGCCGAAGCCCATCCGCCTCGTGATGCACATAGGGTATGAGCAATTCAGATTTCTGCATGTCCCAGGCGGCGGTCGGACAACGTTCCGCGCAAAGCCCGCAATGCACGCAAAGGTCTTCGTCCTTGACCATGACCCGGCCAGTGTGTGGCAGATCGGCGGATACGTACAGAGGCTGGTCGAGATTGTGCGCCGGAGCGGTCAACCGCCCGCGCAAGTCCTCCTCCTCTCCATTGGGAGCGATCGTCAGACAATGCACCGGGCAAATGTCCACGCAGGCATCGCATTCAATGCACAGCGGCGCTTCGAACACGGTCTGGATATCGCAATTCAGGCAGCGCTCGGCCTCGCGCGCGGCCTGTTCCGGCGTGAAACCCAGCTCCACTTCGATATCCAGCTTGCGGAACCGCTTCTCCAGGCTCATATGCTGCATGGCCCGGCGCGATGCGGTCTCGTAATCGTTCGAGTAGCTCCACTCGTGAATGCCCATCTTTGCGGCCAGCAGGTTCATGCCCGGAGGCATTCGCTCGGTAAGCGGCTCGCCATGGCAATACTTGTGAATGGATATGGCCGCCTGGTGGCCGTGCTCCACTGCCCAGATGATGTTCTCGGGACCAAATGCCGCATCACCGCCGAAGAACACGCCTTCTCGCGTGGACTGATAGGTGACCCGGTCGACCACCGGGACGTCCCAACGATCGAACTCGATGCCGATATCGCGTTCCACCCAGGGGAAAGCGGTGTCCTGCCCAATCGCCAGAATTACCTCGTCGCAGGGGAAGAACTCCTCGCCGGTTACGCGCATGCCGGCGATCTTTCCGGCGGAGTTGATGTCGTATTCCATCAGCTCGAAGATCATGCCCTTGAGGCGGCCTTCCTCGACCACGAATTCCTTGGGCGAGTGGTTCACGACAATTTCGACAAGCTCCTCTTCCGCGTCCTCCAGCTCCCAGTCGGAGGCCTTGAAAAAACCCCGCGGCTTGCGCGCCATCACTTTTACATCGCGCGCACCCAGGCGCAGAGAGGTGCGGCAGCAATCCATGGCGGTGTTACCCACTCCAATGATCAGGACGTGTTCACCGATGGAATTGAGATGCCCGAATGCCACGCTCTCCAGCCACTCGATACCGATATGGATGGACTTCGTCTCGTGCCGTCCAGGCAGGTTGAGCTCCTTGCCCTTGGGCGCTCCCGTGCCGACAAAAACAGCGTCATACCCACCGTTGTCCAGGAGCTCGCGCATGCTGGCGACTTCCTGGCCCAGACGCAGGTCGATGTCCATACGGATGATCTGGTCCATCTCATCGTCCAGGACCTCGACCGGCAGGCGAAACGCCGGAATGTTGCTGCGCATCAGGCCGCCGGGCTTGTCCAGCGACTCGAACATGACCAGTTCGTAACCCAGCGGCGCGAGGTCGTTGGCCACCGTCAGCGAGGCGCAGCCGGCGCCGATCAGCGCCACACGCTTGCCGTTCTTTTCCTTGCGCGCAGTAGGCAGCCGATGGTCAATGTCTCCGCGCAGGTCCGCCGCCACCCGTTTGAGACGGCATATCGCGACCGGTTTCTCCTCCACCCGGCCGCGCCGGCAGGCAGGCTCGCAGGGACGGTCGCAGACGCGCCCCAGGATCGCCGGAAAAACGTTGGACTCGCGATTGAGCATGTAGGCATCCGCGTAGCGTCCCTGGGCGATCAGCCGGATGTATTCGGGAATGTCGGTGTGGGCGGGGCAGCCCCACTGACAATCGACAACGCGATGGAAATAGTCTGGATTACGTATATCGGTGGGCTGCATGGAAGCCCCGCGAGATGACCGGCCGGATGCTCGAAGAACAGATTATACAAGTTGCTCTGTGAGCAAAAGGGAATCCTCTTGGTCCAGAAGCTCGTCTAAAGCACTGCCCAGCGTCTCCCGAATTAATTTCCTCAAGGCCCCCAGGATTGCCTCCCTTTGTTGCCGATTGTTTTACCCATCAGCATGGAACCTACCGACTACGGAGTTTACTTGTGGGACAGCAGACTAATGCGGCTGATTTTGAAGTTCCGGATCGTCAAAGCCGGGAAGAATGTAGTCGCGCATCTCTCCCCAATATATTCTTGAATCAGAAAATACCGAATCTAACGCGTAAACACGTCCGGAGTCTGGAATCCTATTGACGCCAATCAGGTATTTTTGGCCAACACGGATTGCACCATCGCGTTCGTAGAATGTTGTTCCATGCGAGATAAACGAAAACACCCTTCCGCTAGCCAAACCGTCTCTGTCGATTCGTTTCCTGACCATACTCTCAAGTCTGCTACTTTCAGTCTCGTATTCTCGCCGATCAATTACTCCCGCTTCATAGGTTTCACTCAGTGCGTCAAGATGCTCACGTATAGGCTTCAAGTCCTTTTCCTGTTGATCAAGAATCTGTTCCCGTTTCAAGTAACGTGAGATATCTTCGCCAGGGAACACTAGCATGTCACGAGTCAACCGGATGTTGACTGCATCTTTAGCTGGTCCCTTGTAGAGCTTGTGGATGCGAAATCTGACTATCGCATCTTCGCGCTTGAGTGCTCGCAATTCCTGCGGCGTCGCCTCTATATCGAGAAACTCGCCGTTAGCGACAAGCTCAAAGTGGCGCAACAGAGAGAAAGCAAGGCGCCGAGGGGATGGAAGGTAATTCTCCAACGGCACGCCAATTCCAAAGTCCCCCGTGGCCCGTACATCCTCGTCCGTGACTTTCTCCGGACCAATATCCTGTCCAACGGAATGAGGGCAAAGCAATAGCCAACACAAGCAGAGTACCAACGAACAACGATACATTACCAATCGTTGGCTAACACTCCTCATTTTCGTGCTCCTCACATCCGGGTGGCAAAGGATTAGGGTATGTTCCACTCTCAACTAGCTCCGCGTCACTTGGCGGTCTACATTGAATCTTATACTTCGTTTCGCCCGCAAAGTCGGCATGACTTTCTTGCCGACATCTCATCTTTTCGAGAGCCTTCTGAAGCTTTCCATTTAGGGCTCCAATTCCGGTCTTGCAGGTGCCCCGCTCAGTGAACTCTTCTATACCGATCATGCCCTTATACTCGTTGATGATGCCCGCATATGCCTCTGCATGTCGCCTCTCGTGGGCAGCTTCGGTTAGGATTTCTGTGGGTGTGCGCGGTGACGCACCGCATGTTCCATAGGGCGGCACATTTTCACCTACACTAATCGAAAATTCGTCCTGATTGATGTCGCCCTCAAAACGCCAAACCACGGTTTCGTCTTCCTTGGTGTAAGCTTTGCAATTCGCTTCTAGTCTGACGCCCCGTATACGTGTTACACCCGCAGCAGGCGGATCATCAAGCCAAGGAACAAGGCGGGCAGACGGCAGCGTGGTGTCTGGTGGACCTTCGTATTCTTCCCAAGGCGGCGGACGGGGGAAGCCGGGAAAGGAATAGGGAAAGCAAAACGACGGAGTGCCATCAGAAAAGGGCCTCCCGTCAGGAACTACGGCACGCAAGTGGGTTGGAATGAGAATGCAGCAGTTCGTCGAGCGGTATTCCAGCGGCTGAAACACCGGGTTGGACGGCTTCTCAAAGTCCATCATGCCGGCATGCCGGTCTGCGCTAAGCAATGGTTCGGCGGTTGCAAGCAACTGCCGGGCTGCGCGAAGGCCTGGAACACCGGATTCCATGGGATCCCTCGCGACCAAGGATAGGCTCGTCTCGCCAAATCCCATGATTCCGTAATCCGGGTGCGATAGGACGGCGGAATCCCCAAGAACGACTTCAAGGCGGGTATCCAATGCAGATTGCGCGTTCTCTTCGCGCCCTACTTCTTCATCCGGCGTCCACACCGCGCCCGTGGCCTGGGACACGATCCTCGCGATGCGGTCCGGGCCTTCGTACTCCACGGAGACGACTTCATCCCCCATCGTGAAACTCACGGCGCGGCCCATCCCGTCATAGTTGATGTCCAGTTTTCCGGCGCCCTCGTAGGTAATACTCTCCACGCGGTTCATGTCGCCGATTTGAACCACCTGCCGCTTTTGTTCATTGTCTTGTTCCGTCACCACCACCTCGACGATGTTGCCGGAGGGGTCGTGCGTATAGTCCACGGCGCCGCCCGACCCGAGACGCATGGATGCGCGGTTACCGAGTTCATCGTAGGCATAGCGATTCACCTGCCCGTTCGCGAATTGCACCTCGGACACACGGCCCAAAGCGTCCCGCCCGAACGCCACGGCGTTCTCGTTGCTGCGGAATGAAATCAGGTTGCCGCCCGTATCGTAGTCCGCGTCAACAGACAGGCCGGGGGCGCGGACTGATCCGATCCTCCCGGAAGGCAACACTTCGAAACTGGTATCGATGTCCTGACCGCTGATCCTTGTCTGACCACCTGAGTAATCCACCGAAGTAAACCCGCCATCTGCCAAATAGATCCCTGTAACCCGGCCTTGAGCATCGTATTGGTACTCGCGAGCACTCGTGCTCCTCGGCAATTGCTCTATCGCCCGAGTAATTCTTCCATGTTGTTCGTAGGTGTATTGATAGGCCCCGTTATCGGAATGCGCCTCAACGACGCGATTCTGCCCGTCCAACTCCAACTGCCACCAAACGCCGTTGGTGGAGTCGAACCAGTTGGTAATGCCGGCAGCATTGTGTCCGAATACGTGGGAATGCCCGGTTCCCTCGATTACGATGGTCTTGCCTTGCACATAGCCGAACGAGTACTTCCGGCCGCTTAAGGATTCCTTTACGCGCCCTGCACCATCGTAGAGAACTCGAAGAATGTCCCGGCTGGGACGGCCGTGTCGAAACAAGCGTGGGAAATCCTTGGGTGCCTCACGGGATCTCCGGATGGGAGTTCGGCACCAATCGCCAAGTTACTGAGAAAGCAAATGATGACTTCCGAAGGCGAACCGCGGCGACCGACGAATCTGAGCAAGAACGAACCGCATTTGTGTTTGTAACGCCGCGCCGTTGGTCCGGCAAGGAAAACTGGCTTCGGGAGAACCGCACGAAAGGAAAATGGCGGAGTGTCCATGTCCTTGATTCGAGCAATATTGAGCAATGGCTTGAGCAATCAATACCGGCGCAAGCCTGGTTCGCAGGTTGCCGGCGTCTTAACTTGCGCGGAGTTAAGTCGCTCGACCAGTGCTGGACGGAGTGGTGTGCCGACTGCGAGCCGCGATTCAGGAAGCGCATCTTTGCCGAGCACATTTCCGCCTTTGGAGACAAAGTCCACGAGTACTTGCTCGACGAATCCAAAGGCATATTGCGTATCGTTGCGACATCTCGCAAAGAAGGGCTGGCATTCCTTGCCGCTCTTTTCTCTCAGGCTGACGAGAAATTCCATAAATTGAGGGATCGGATGGTGATCTTCACCGAACCCGGTCCGCTATCCGAACTTGCCGTCGGTTCGCCAGGTTTCTTTCCGATCATTGCAGATCAACGAGTTGAGACGGAGCTGGCGGAAAGCGGGTGCAAACTCACCGCGATTGTCGTCGAGCATCGAACCGCTGTGCAGGAAGAATCCTGCATCACTCTGAATCCGCTGAGGCAATCGGACTTCAGAAAGGCCCTCGAATCAATGGGGGTTAATGGTGACGAGATCGAGCGCCTGGACCAGGAGTCGGGAAGGACCCTGACCATCCTCCGCCGTCGTCTTACACAAAGCGAAGCGATACGTTCTCCGAAATGGAGTTCGGAAGAAAATCTCGCGCTCGCGCTGGCGCCGATGATGCTTGCTGGTGCATGGATAGCCAACCAAGAAGCCGATCAATACCTAATGTGCGAGTTGGCCGGATGCGACGACTTTGGCCAATTGGAAAGGGTCTTTACTCGATTGCTGAACCTTGAGGATTCGCCAGTCTGGTCCATCGGAGGCTTCCACGGTGTTGCCTCTAAGCTGGATGCTCTTTACGGCGTGCATCGTTGGATCGGCATGGACCAAATAACGCGCTTCCTCGATGTGGCGGAGATCGTGTTGTCGGAGCGAGACCCAGCGCTTGATCTTCCTGAGAACCAGCAATGGGCAGCTGCCCTGTACGGGAAGGCCAGAGAGATTTCGTCACCCTTAAGAAAGGGCGTCGCGGAAAGCCTTGTGCTGCTGGCGATTCACGGCAATGCGCTGTTTAGTAAACGTTTCGATCTGGACCTGGGGCACGAGATTTCGAGTCTCGTTCGTCGAGTTCTTGAACCCCTGACGGCCGAAAAGCTGCGATCGCAGCGCTCGAACTTTCCGCTGTACGCTGAGGCTGCCCCGGAAGCGTTTCTTCAGATCCTTGAGCGTGACATGTCCGGTAGCGCACCCGGGGTGGCTGCGCTGATGAAACTACAAGGCGACGTCATTTTTGCACAAAGCGAGCGAGCGGATCTCTTGTGGGCGCTGGAACTCCTTGCCTGGAATCCAGCGTGGCTGGACCGAGTCATTGCGCTACTCGCCAAGCTGGCGGAAATCGAGCCGGATGACAATCTGGCGAACAAGCCGAGCGGAAGTCTCCAGTCCATTTTTCGATCTTGGATGCCCCAAACCGCCGCCCCATTGGCGCATCGGATTGCAGCATTTGACCGCCTCGTAGAAAAACATCCGAATGTTGCGTGGAATATCGCGAAATCACAATTTGAGGTGGTCCCATCAATGGGTGCCTACAGCCAAAAGCCCAACTGGCGGGACTACGCGCAGGGTTTCGGCGAGCGGTGTAGCCAGAGTGAAAGGCGTGAATTCGTGATTCATTGCATTGATACCTGCATCAATTGGCCGTCGCATACTCGCGAATCGCTTGCCGACTTGATGGAGCGTATCGAGATACTCCGGCTCAGCGATCTTTCTGGGCTCCGTGATGTGGTTGCGGATTGGGCGGACCGTACTCAAGACCAGGATCGTGCTTGGCTTCGCGAGCGCATCAGAGTATCGACACGACGAACTCTGCGCCGCCCGTCTAAGGGAGAGTCAATGCAGCAGAGTGCCGGCGAACGTGTTTTGGTGGCCCAGGAAGCGTTTGAGATGCTTGAGCCCCAAGATCCCGTATGGAAACACGCCTGGCTCTTCGAAAGCGCTTGGATCACGGAATCCCTGGATCAATTCGAGGAAGAAATCGATCCCGAAACCATCCAGACGCGTATCGGAATGCAGCGTACCGTAGCCGTGAGGGAGGTGTTTTCGAAATCGGGTTTCGCGGGTCTCATCCAACTTGCTTTTTCCGGCAAGGCCCCAGATGTCGCGGGACGCAGCATTGCAGAAGTCATTCGGGATCACGCCGGGCGGCTGGACTTCCTTCGAGCCGTGCTGAAGGACGAGAATATTCTGACCTCCTCACCCCGTCAAAGCCTGCTTTGGGGGTTTCTGCAAGAGATGGAAGAAAAAGCCGCAATTGACCTCGCAGAGGGTCTCTGGCGGGAGGACAGGAAAGAGGAAGGCGTCCAACTACTTTGCTTGGCCGGGTTCAACAGCGCGGTCTGGTCAAAGGTGGACGAGATGGGTGGGGCTGTCTCCGAGGAATACTGGGCGAAGGTACACCCGCCATGGCGGGGACACACGGAAGAGGAAATTAACTACGCCGTTTGCCGCCTATTGGACGCCCGGCGTCCGCTAGCCGCGTTCAACCACGCACATCTCGATTGGGGGCGCGTTGAGTCTGGCCATATCCAACGCATCTTGTCAGATCTTCCCGTAAGCAACGAATGGAGCCTAGGCAATGTTCGGCTCAATGCACATAACGTTCGGAAAGCACTCACGGTACTCAATGAACGAAATGCGCTGAGCCGACAAGAGAGGGCGAGGCTGGAATTCTGGTACATAGACCTGTTCTGGCTCGGTGACGATGGCATACCCAACCTTGAAAAGGAGATAGAAGCCAATCCAGAATTGTTTTGCGAAGCGATAATTCTTGCCTATCCACGTAAGAACTCTGATACCGAAAACACAATCGGCGAAGAGGAAAGAAATGCGGCTCAGAGAGCCCACAGGTTGCTACACAAGCTTTCTCGGATTCCAGGTCACGATAGCAAAGGCGATCTGGACGCCGACAAATTAACGGAGTGGATACAAAGGGCTCAAGAGATATGCGACGACAAGGATCGTAGACGCCAGGCTGATTACAGAATCGGGGAGTTACTGGCGAATGCAGCCGAGGGAGACGATCGTGTCTGGCCATGCATTCCGGTGCGTAAGGCTATGGAAGTCGTTCTAAACGATGACGTCGCAGACGGTTTCCGGATCGGCCGCCAAAACCTCCGCGGTGTCTACTCGCCTGGTGAAGACGGCGCCCAGGAAAGAGAACTGGCCGAGCAATACGAAAAGTGGGCCAAGGCATCCGATTTTTCTTACCCGAAGGTGGCGGCGGTGCTCAGGGAGCTTGCATCAATCTACAAGAGTACAGGACACTGGCAGGATCAGCAGGCAGCGGTTCAAAGACGACTAGGATACTAAACGGCGGTGTCAAGGATTTTTCGCATCCAATTGGTGATGGTCTCGGTCATTTGTTTTCATGCGGCGTTGAGCGTTTTCTCAATCATTACCATTTCTTCATGCATTTGATGACAAATGTGACGGAAATGATTGGCAAACGTTTCGTGTTCCTGCAAAGCCGAGCGTGCAAGCTCTTCTGCCTCACTTCCAGATGTATGGCCCTTGGTCTTTGTGCGAATCAATTGAGCCATTCGTAAGCCTTCGAGTAGAACGGTCTCATCAGATTGGTGCACATCATTCACCAGCTTTTCCAGCAGCACGATGCTTCTTTCCTGCTTATCAAATGGTACGTGCCTTTCCGCTAGTTTCTCGCGTAAAGGCTTCACGAGAAATCCTTCGTGTACTAGTTTTGTTAGGTCGAGAAAGGCCTCAGCCCACTCGTCGCGGCTTGAGGTGTGCGGCACGCCAACACGAGCCATTGTTTGTTCGTCGCGGGGGCGCCACCAGGGCGGTGACGCATCGTTCCACTTTCTGACCCTATGCCGAACTTCATTCAGAGGGTCAACGAAAGATGTCCACCGACCCTGAAAATCATTCTCAATTGCTCTTCTTGAAATCTGTGCTTTGGGTTTTTCATTGTAGGACAACCAGTGAAGCTGCTCGGAATACGGCAGTTTCCGCAGGTCACTTATGTAGGCATGAACTTGCCCTGCTTCGTTAACGTCAAAGCCACGCAAATGCCAAGCTGCGCGGCAGTAGATATTACGATCGGTGATTTGATATTTGTCGCGGTCGGTTTTGTATTTCAGTAATACTTCTGGCTTAAAGAAAGCTGGAGAAAGTTCAAACGGAAGCTCGTTCTCATGCGCGGTGAAATAGTCGGTAGTTGCGCTCGGCGCAGTTGAAATTCTGGTGATTCGTTTGTTGCGCCAATCATGTCCAATTAATTCTGCGTACTCTCTCTTTTCTTTTCCAAACCAAGAAGCCTGCTTAGCAGAAAGGATATCAGCCTTGCTGCGGCTTGGACGGATAATCTGAACACCTCTGGTGTATGCGGCTGGGCCAGCGATTTTTTGCCGATAGAAGAGATCATCGGACTCGACGATAAATTGGTCTGGTTCATCTCCCCATGAGGTGAAAAGTGGCCGATCAAGCAGCGTGAAATCGAAAAGCTGCACGAGTACCTGATTGGACGCAGCCAAGTAGACTTCAAGCGGTTCCCGCTGGAAAGATACAAGAGTTACTTTGTCGCTATTACGTGCTGTTATCGAGACTACATAGTCCAAATCGCCATGACTATCAAACCTGCAATAGCTGCCGTGCTCAAGCCTCCAGTGCACATCCCCAAGGTGCGAGTACTCCTGTAGCAGTTCGAAGTAGTCGCTGCCATCTCCCGTCCACCCCTCAAAAGTTCGTCCATAAACAAGCTGTGTTCCCTTTTCCAAAATCCTGGAGCCAACGAGGTTGCCACTTCGTTCGATCCACATACCTTCGCGGCCCCCGCCCGCTGCATAGCTGGCAGCATAGCCAAATGGACTGCAACTCCATGCCAAAAGATCATCCTTATCCGGCGTCTCAAGTAGTTTTTCGGGTACAGCCATAGCGTGAATGAAGCTGTACTCTCCCGAGCCGTAAATCACATATTCGTTTGAGTCGGCGTTTTCTTTAAGAAACCTAAGATGCTCACCAGCCTTTATCCATTCAAAGAATTCCACTCCTTCGGCAGGCGGGGAATCTAACTTGGCTATCCGTCTAATGAGTTGCTTGTGCTCAAAACTAGGCATGCGCTTGTCTCTTGCAGGTCATGCGTACTTTACCAAGAGTCGAGACATGAGAGATGCGCTTAGGTCCGTGGTTTCGGAGCTAGTTTCTGAGAGGGCGATCGTGGAGCGCACCGATTGCACCAACTGGGCATATCGGTCCTGAAGGTCAAGCGGAGGAATGGGGAGAGGCAGGCTACGCAAACTTGCGATGTTGATGTTGTAGTTTCCTGCTGTCGTCCGCGCCAGACTCAATATTACGTTGCGCATAAATGCCGTACTAAGGCTCCCCACAACATATTCAGAAGCAACGAGACTGTTCGGTGCTAGGCGTGCTCGGATAAGGCAGGAGGCATACGCAGCAGGGCGACTACCGCGATATACGGCGCATCTGCCAACGTACTCAGGGTTACCGTTGGTACGGACAAACAAGATGTCCCCATCGTCCAACCGAATGGTGCCAGCTTCTTTGTAGTCAAGTGCAGCAAACTTCATTTCGTTCCAGTCAATGACGTTGCGCACAACATTCGGAATTCTCAGTATCGGGAGGTATCCGTCGACCGCCTCAGTGCTGCATTTCTTGGATGTCCCGTATCGAAATTCTGAGACGAGTTCGCCAAAGCGCCGAGTTTCCCACCCCATCGGATTCTCCACGGGATCCCCGAACATCTTGACGAACAGCGCTGGAATAAACTCCCGCAAGCGCTCCTGCGCCCGCTTCCGCAGGCGCTCGATCTTGGCCGCCCGGTTCAGGATGCCGACGATGCGCCGCTGCTCGTCGAGCGGTGGAATAGGCACGGGAAGCGACAGCAGCGCCTTCATGTCCGTTCGTGGCATCCGCGCCCCCGTCACGGACGACATGACATAATTGACAGTCTTTTGCCGCCGCAGCAGATACCCAAGAAATTCGCGGTCAACTCCAACCCGTGGGCGCAGCGGAACCAATTCGGTCGAGCACTTGCCGGCAAATTCAGGAGTGGCAACCTTGTTCAGATACGGGCGGAGCTTTCCATACAGTACATGGCGTTCGTCAAAGCGAAAGCTAGTGCTTTTCTGACTACCGACGTGCTGTCCGGTGTTGAGGTTGATGGCGCCACTTCCCGCTTCAACGTTCTCAACCCCCACAAAAGGTAGCAGCGACGCATCGGGATCGTCCGGCCGGATGCCTTGACGATCCATTTCGCACAGTTCACCAAGTGGTGCAGTAGGCCAATTCAATCCGCCACAACCTCCCGCACTGCCGCCGCCAATTCATCGATCTCTCCCAGAACCTCCGTCTCGATTCCCCGCAAGTCCTCCAGAATCTCCAATGGATCGCGATGTTCCATCTTCGCTTGGCTCTGCGGTCGGTGGCGATTGGCGCTCAGATTGAAGTCGGCAGCGCGGATAGCGTCGGCCTTGGCGAACCACCATTTTTCCGACCAGTCCGCGTCACGGTCGCGCCACGCAGACCACTGCTCGTCCCGGTCGTGGAAAGCCTCGGTCAGATCGGGTAGGTCGTCCTCTTCGATGGGCTGATCATGGTTGGCGTCGAGCTTGAAACCGTCATTGTCAGCGTGCAGGAACATCACACGCTCCGTTGCGCCGCCCTTGCGGAAGACCAGCACCGAGGTCTTAACGCCGGAATACGGATTGAACACGCCGCCCGGCAGCGACAGCACCGCCTCGACGGTGTTGTTCTCGATCAGCTTCCTCCTTAGTTCCTTATGCACGCCGGTGGAGCCGAACAACACGCCTTCCGGCACCACGACGCCGCAGCGCCCGCCGTCCCTCAGATGATTGAGCATGTATTGCAGGAACAGGAGTTCGGTCTGCGCCGTGCGTCCGATCTTCACATCCTCAACGATGCGGTCTCTGTCCAGCCGGCCGGAAAACGGCGGATTGGCGAGGATGACGTCGAAACCGCGCGCCGGAAAACCGAGTTCCGTCTTGGCCGCCCGGTCGAGAGAGCGGGTTAGCGCGTCGCGTCTCAGGATTCTCACGCGATCCAGTCCCCGCAGGGTCAGGTTCATGGTCGCGAGGCGGACCATCTGCGGGTCCACGTCGGCGCCGTAGAAAGTTGCTTCGTGCAATTGCTTCACGGCGTCGCGGCCCAGCGTATCGCCAAGACCCCGCTGAATAATCTTGCCCTCCGCGTCGATTTCCTCGATGCCGTCAGGCGAGGAATTGGCGAGTCGGATATGATCCCACGCGCCCACCAGGAAGCCCGCCGTCCCCGCCGCCGGGTCGTAGATCGTTTCGCCGATCCGGGGGTCGACCAGTCGGACCAGTGAGCGAATGACATGGCGTGGCGTGCGGAACTGGCCGAGTTCGCCCGCCTGCCGGATCTGCCGGAGCACATGCTCGAAGAGATCGCCCTTGGTGTCCGCATCCACCCGGTCGAGATGCAGGTCGTTCAACTGGCTGACGATCTGGGTGAGCACGGTCGGCTCGTCAATGACCAGCCGAGCGCCGTCCATGAAATTGGTGACACCGTTTGCCGCGAGTTCGGTATGGAAGGCAAATACCTCCTCGCGCACCCAGTTGACCAGTCGCTCGCCGTTGAGCGCGTGTGCCCAGGACGACCAGCGCAGGAGCTCACGCGGCACGGTTGTCGCACCGGGTTCGCGGGCGTTGCGTGGGTCGCGCAGGGTCCATTGGCCTTCGTACGCACTCACGTATGCAGTCGCACCCGGGCGCGACGCCGCGCGTACCCGTGCCGCGTCCGCCGCCTCGTACATGTAGAAATAGATCAGGAAGCTGAGCTGTTCGGCGTTCTGGGCCGGGTTCGGATAACCGCCACCGAAGAGGTAGTCGCGGATGCGGTCGATGCCGCGCCGGAGCTCTGGTGTCATGGGCATGCCATTACCGCTCCGCGGCGCCGCCACTTTCGGGAGTGGCTGTCGCGCGCCTCTCGCCAAACACTGTCGCGTTGAATCCGGCGATCAGCCTGTAGAGGGATTGCTCGCCGCCGAACACACGCCGCGCCTGGTCCTAGCCGCCGAGGGCGGCGAAAGGGTGCTCGTCGAAATCCCACGCGCCGAAGGTATCCATCTTCATCGCATCAGCTCCCACGCGGCTTCCGATCAGTCCCGCCCAGCGAGCCTGTTCCGCATTGAATTCCCGATCTCCCCGCCACACCTCGAAGCGCACGCGGATATCGGCGGCGCGTGCCTCGTGCTCCGGCGTGCGCACGATACGACCGTTCGCGTCGAGCGTGAGCCACTCGCGGCTCGCCGGATCGATGTGGTCATCCACATCCAGGGTCAATAACATCCGAGGTGCGGGAGGGCTGGTCGGTCGGTCAACGTCGCGGATCGGTCCGCCCCCGATATCGCTCTCGTCGTCCCCGTGGAAATCGGTCACGCCCACGAAATCGAAGATCGTGAAATCGGTCTTGGCGATGTGCGGCGCCTTTCGCGTTCCCCGTCCACGCATCTGCCGGTAGAGGATAGCGCTGCGCGTGAACCGCGCCATGACGAGGCTCACTACTTCCGGGCAATCGAAACCCGTATCCAGCATGTTCACGCTGACGAGTATTCTCGGAAAATCCTCATCCTTGAAGCGTTTGACGATAGTGCTTGCGTCGGTCGCTGGGCCGCCACCGACATCGCTCACTACGAAGTCGGCGTAGCGCACGGTAGGGTGCGGCTTAAGGTCCGCAAAGTGCCCGTCGAACATCTCCGCAAGCGTTTCGGCGTGCCGCCGGGTCACTGCGAACACGATGGTCTTTCCCCAGGTGGGCCAGCGCCGGACACCGTCCCTGCCCATGAAGCCCTTCTCGTGTGCGTCCCGAAATTCCCGCACCAGGGCGCGGTTGCGCTCAGGGACGGTGAACTTGCGCTCCAGGGCTCGCGGATCCACCGTGATCGAATCCGAGTCGGAGAACAGTTCCTCGAACTCCTCTCGCGTTTGCTTGCCCATCACGCTCCAGTCCAGTTCGTCGCGACGGACCGTAAAGCCGTCTTCCGCGGCGGTCTTCACCGTTATCGCCTTGTAGATGCGGTAGGGCACCAGGTGGCCTTCCTTGATGGCCCGGCGCAACAGGTATCGGAAAGTTGGCTCGGTGAGCTCGAAGAACCGCAGCGTATCGCGCACGAAAAGGCCGTCTTCCGGATCAGGGAGCTGGTCCGCATCCGCCGTGCAGGGAGTGGCCGTCAGGCCGAGCTGGATGCCGTCGAAGTGCCGGAGCACACCGCTCCACTTGCCGTAGATCGACCGATGGCATTCGTCGGTGATGACGAGGTCGAAGTAGCCCGGCGAGAGATCGCGGTATTCCGCAATCATGGTTTGCAGTGTCGCTATCGTGATGCGCTTGGCGCGGTCGAAGCCGCGGCCGGGCCGCAGAACGTGACAGGGATAGTCCCGCAGATGGTCGGTGAAAGCGTCCTCGGCCTGACGGGCCAGTGCGATCCGGTCCACAAGGAACAGGACGCGGGTGACGATGCCCGCTTCGAACAACCGCTTGATGAAGGCCGCGGCTGTGCGCGTCTTACCGGTTCCGGTGGCCATCTCGACCAGCAGCTTGCGCCGTCCATTCGAGACTTCGGCGGACAGCGCCTTGATGCATTCGATCTGGTAGTCTCGATCGACGATCTTCCGGTCGATTGCGACCGTCGATAGCTCCCGCCGGACCTGGCGCGCGGCGATCCGCCGTTCGAGGTCGTCCTGCGCGTAGAAGCCCGCGATCTTGCGCGCGTGGGCGTCTGCCTCCCGATCCAGGAATCGCACTTCCTCGCCGTTCGACAGGAACACGAACGGCACGCCGAGTTGCTCAGCATAGTGCCGCCCCTGGTCTTGTGCTGTTATTGGATCGGTGCTCGCCCGCTTGGCCTCCAGCGCTGCCATCGGGCACCCCTGCCGGTCACAGAGCACATAGTCGGCCTGCGTGCCGTCCGGCAGCGCGTGCTCGAACAGAACGCTTGAGCCGTCAGTCAGGTTCCAGCCCGCATCCTTGAGCAGAGCATCGATCTTGACGCGCGCGAAGGCTTCGGTCGTGCCGCTCATCCAACCGTCCAGGGATTGACGACTTCCATGCCCATGCCTTCGAAGTCCCGGACGTTGCGTGTCGCTACCACCATGCCGCGGGAGCGCGCGATTGCCGCGATCTGGCAGTCGGCCAGCGCCGCGGCGCGGCCAGTTGCACGGCGCGCAGCCGCAATCTCCGTGTATTCGCGCGCCGCATCACTGTCGAACGGTAACACCCGATCCTCAAAGTCCTCTCGCAGTATCGCGTCGATCGCCAGGGCGAGCGCATTTCTGCGCCGACCCGCCGGGAGAAACACAACTCCGTAGCGCATTTCCGCCTCGCCGACCGCCGAGAAATACAACTCGGACCCCCGGTGTTCCCCCACCCAGCGCTCCACCGCCGGGTTCGGCGTCGGGCGCAGCATTTCGGACACCACATTGGTGTCCAGCAGCACGGTCATCGAGCCAGACTCAGTCGAAGGTCGGCGGTTCGCGCCCGGGCTCGCGCGGCGGCAACTCCAGATCCACGCCGCCGAGCGGTGCGATCCGGGCGCGTATGGCCTCGGCGAGATTTTGGGTACTCCGCTTGCGTCCGACGGCGTCGCGCAGAATCAGACGCGCCTCCTCTTCCATGGATCGGTGGTTCTCAAAGCCGCGCGCACACGCGGGCGCGTCTTCACATCGTCGTCGAGATTGCGGATCGTGATACTAGCCATGCTCTTGCCCTCCAATAATCCGAAGTGCGAATTTTATCCATGATTGCGATGCAATCAATATGCCAAGGACAGGCGGTGGAAACGTCCCATCAGCCACTATGCAGAGGCGTAAAAACAAGGCGTCTCCGTCTAGTGTCGTGTCCCGCAAATAACTTTGATTAGTCGTTCCACTTTGGCGAGGCTGGAATCAGCAGTGTCGATCCCAGGGAAGAAAGTGACTGGCCTCGTCAGCACGAATGGCTGGCAAAGAAGCCAAATGATAGGCGCCGCGTCTTTGCGCAGCGTATCCGTTCGGCGAATACCGATCAGCAAACAAGTCCTATTCGGCTCACATTTAGTGCTTCTTCAGCCTAATAATGAGCCGAATAATCCTTTGCTCGTTACTGCACGGCGAAAACTCACGCCAGGTGGTGTCGCGCAAATACCTTCACTACTCTGCGGTCCTTTTTTCTCTCCGGCGGCGTTGCTCCTCCTTATGTGGAGCCAGCCACACTGCGCCGCCGCACCTTGCCGGGAAGAAAAAACGCCTCGCATCTCAATCAAAGGTAATTGCGGGACATCACACTAGCGTACCTGACTGGCTTACATGAGTGGGCCTAAGCGGCCATAATGACGCCATGGCTACTCTGGATCGATACACTGCGCTTGCCCTGCAGATCGGCTCTCTGACGGTCAGCGAGTGCAAGACCCGGGAGCAGGCGCGTGAGCTGATGCGAGAGAACCTCAAGCGCACGGCACGCGCGGTTGCCGGGGGCTGCGCCTTCACGCTCCAATATATCGGAGAGGCTCCAAAGCTTGTTGTAATGCCCGAATATTCGCTGACCGGCTTCCCCATAGGCGCATCGATCGAACAGTGGCGGCACAACGCCGCGCTGGACCCGAAGGGAGAGGAATACGAAGCGTTAAGCGAGATCGCCGTTCGCCACTCCATTTTTCTGGCGGGCAACTGCTATGAGACCGACAAGGCATTTCCGGAGTTGTTTTTTCAAACCTGTTTTCTTATCGATCCCTCCGGTGAAGTAATACTGCGCTATCGGCGCATGATTTCCCTGAATGCCCCGACTCCGTTCGATGTCTGGGACGCCTACCTGGACCTGTATGGCGAGGAAGGTGTCTTCCCCGTAGCGGACACGCCGCTGGGGCGGATCGCCGCGATCGCCTCCGAAGAAATCCTCTATCCCGAGATCGCTCGCGCTCATGCGGTTCGCGGCGCGGAAGTCTTTGTGCATCCGACCAGCGAGGCAGGCAGCAACCGCGCCACCAGCAAGGAGATTGCAAGGCGCTCGAGGGCGATCGAGAACATCGCCTACGTCGTCAGCGCAAATTCGGCCTGGCTGGAGAACATAGGGATCCCGGCCCACTCGACCACCGGCATGTCAAAGGTGGTGGACTTCGAGGGCCACGTCCTGGCGGAGGCGGCCCCCGGCGGCGAAAGCATGGTGGCGAATGCGACCCTGGACCTTGCCGCGCTCCGTGCAAGAAGGCGGCAAGGCGGCATGACCAATACACTGGCGCGAGTGCCGATGCAGGCATTTGCCTCCACTTACGCAGAGCGTGTGATGCGGACGGGCAGACGCCTTCTCGATGATGAAGGGCGTGTTCGCACACCCGAAACCGGCGAACTGCGCGCTCGCCTGGCCGAAGACATCGAGCGTCTCGCAAGGGAAGGATTGCTGTGAGGTCCGCTGCCGCGCAGGGGCGCGGCGACACGGTGATTCGGGGCGCGACCCTGATCAGTGATGGAAGACAGTCCGAGCAGGATGTATTGATACGCGGCGAGCGCATCGAGCAGATTGGCGGCTCGCCCCGCACACGGCGGCCGCTAACCGAGATCGACGCACACGGAAAGTGGTTGTTGCCCGGCCTGATCGACGACCAGGTGCACTTCCGCGAGCCAGGCCACGTGCACAAGGGAGACATTGCAACGGAATCCGCGGCCGCGGTTGCCGGCGGCGTGACCAGTTTCATGGACATGCCCAACGTATCGCCCGCTACCGTGACACGGGAAAGGCTTGCTGGAAAGTACGCCGCCGCCAGGAATCGCGCCCACGGCAACTATGCCTTTTACCTGGGCGCAACCGAAAGCAACCTGTCGGAAATCCAGGCGCTTGAGGGCAACGAGGCCTGTGGCGTCAAGGTCTTCATGGGTCCCTCCACCGGCGATCTCCTGGTGGAAGACCCTCAAGCGCTTGAACGCATCTTTGCGAATTGCCCGGTGCTGATCGCAACCCACTGCGAGGACCGGCCGCGTATCGACGAACAGCTGGCCCGCGCACGAAAGGAATATGGCGAGAAGATCCCGGCAGCCGCGCACGCCGAAATCCGCGATGCGGAGTGCTGCTACCGCTCATCCAGCCTGGCCGTGTCACTGGCCCGAAAACACGGCGCCAAGCTGCACGTGCTGCACATCACGACCGAGAGAGAGCTGGATTTGTTCGATCCGTCAGTGGACCCGGGAAGCCGCGACAGCGTGACGGCCGAAGTGTGCGTTCACCATCTGTGGTTCGATGACAGCGACTACGAGCGGCTGGGACACCGCATCAAGTGCAACCCCTCCATCAAATCCCGGAAGGACCGCCAGGCGCTGCGAAAGGCGGTTCGCGATAGCCGGATCAGCGTGATCGCCACCGATCATGCGCCGCACACTGCAGAAGAAAAGTCGGCCGGCTACATGCATGCACCCGCCGGGCTTCCCCTGGTACAACATTCCTTGCTCATGCTGCTTGATCTCGCCGGGGCCGGTCACTTTACGGTGGAACGCGCCGTAGAAGCGGCCTGTCATACCGCCGCTCGCCTGTACGGCATTGCCGAACGCGGCTTTCTCCGCGAAGGCTATTACGCCGATTGCGTGCTGGTGGATCCGCAGGGTGGACAGCAGGTTGATCCGCAAAGTCTGCTTTACAAGTGCGGCTGGTCGCCCCTTGAAGGCCATCGCTTCAGTGCACGAATCGACACCACCTTCGTGAACGGAGTGATGGCCTGGACGAACGGCCGGCTGGCCGCCGCCCCTGCCGGACAAGCATTGAGCTGTAACCAGGACTTAAGCGGAAGCTAGCTGATGAGTACGGCGGTAAAGCGGACCACCCTGGTGGTACGTAGCGTGGAGCGGTCGATGGCCTTCTACCAGGATGTCCTGGGATTCACGACCACTCTTGATCAAGAGATCACGATGTCCGGCAGTGGTTACCCCGCGGGCAACGCAGGCGACCGAGTCCGGCTGGCGATGATGCTGGGCAACGATTCGAAAGGAAGCCTGATCGGACTGCTGGAGCACCTTGATCCCAGGTTGCCCGTGCCGGCGGAACGCGCGGTGGGAATCGGCGACATGGCAATCGTGATGCAGACGGAGGACCTGGATCGCGTCCGCCGCGAATGCGAGGCCTTTGGCGCGAAGATCTACTCCGAGCCCCACCTTTTCACGATTGCCGGACCCGGCGGCAAACCGGTCCGGATGCGGTCAATGACAATCTTCGACCCGGACGGCTCTATCCTCGAAGTCAACGAGAGCCCCGCCTAGCCATTCCCTGGGACCGAGGGCGTTCCCGCCCTCGAAGCTGGGATCAAGCCGCTGGAACCGAGGGCGTCCTGCCCTCGTCGAGGGCGGGGACGCCCTCGGTCCCAGGGACGCCCTCGTTGTATTCCATTCGGACTTAGAAGTTGTACGAGGCCCGAATGCCGTAGGTCCGGGGAATGGGAGCGGAGACCCGCAGTTCATTCTTTATCGGACCGGGAATGAAGGTGAACAAGTCAATGCCAACGACACCCTGCAGGAACTCGTCGTGGTCCAAAGCGTTCTGCACAAAGGCCTCGACGGAGATCGTTTCACTGCGAACGCCCAGGCGCAGGTTGACCTGGTCGTAGGGCGCCGTCTGCGTAATATTGGAGAAGTCCGTGTAACGGCTTCCCTGGTGCGCCCAGTCCATCCGGCCGTACCAGTTCCAGTCACCGGTCAGATTGTCCTCATATTGACCTGAGAGAGTCCAGCTGATTCGCGGCGCCTGAGGCAGGGTATTACCCTCTACGCCTTCAAAGCTGCCGTAAACATTATTGCAGTCCACACAGTTGTAGGAATTGACCTCGGTGTCATTGAGTCCGTAAGTGCCGGAAAGCGTCAGATTCTCCGTTGCCTGCCACTGCGCTTCGAACTCGATTCCCTTGAGTGTCGCCTCACCGGTGTTGAGGGTGATGTTGATCAGGTTGGCGACGCCATCGGCGACGACCGGAACGCTTTGCCCGACCTGGCCGTTGAGCCATTTGTCGTAATACACCGCCAGCGTGGTCCGGGCACGGCCGCCAAGCCAGGTGGCCTTCCAGCCGAACTCGTAGTTGTCGAGCTTTTCTTCTTCAATGTTTATACCCGCACTCGGCGCCACCGCGCGTAGGGCGTCAATCACGGCCTGGCCCTCGGTAGCCAGGTCCGCATTGAAGCGGCCGGGGCGATAACCGCGGGAGAACAGCGCATAAATCATGGCGTTCTCCGCATAGTTGTAGTCCAGGGAGACACGCGGGGCGAAGCTGGTGAACGTCGCGCTGAAGACCCCCGGCACGGACGGCGGATTGCCCCTGCGGTCACGGCGCGTATTCTGCCAGATCTTGTCCGACTGGTAGCGGGCTTCGACACTCAGAGTCAGTTTCGGTGTGATGTCGTAGTACGCGGCACCGAACACGGCGGGCGTTTCGGACGAGCGTTCTATGCTGGCTGCGACGAAGGTCGGCCCGACGACCAGTTGCCCGTACACCGTGCCACCCGGTGAAAAAGCGTCAGTGTAATTGAAGCCCGCCGTCCAGCGCAGGCGCCTGTCCTGCGGCGAGGTAACCCGCAGCTCCTGGCTCCAGTCTCTCTGCTGGCCTTGCAGCAGCATCGTTCCGTTTGCATCCGGCCGGACATCGGTCCGGCCTTGAAGGACGATGAACGGGAAGGCCAGCGGATTGGGCCGCGTGCGGCCATCGCGGTAGTTCAGGTCGAGGATGTTCTGGTTCTTGTCCCTATGGATTGCCGTTAGAGACGTGAAGGAATAACCGGACGAATGATCGAAATCGATCCGCAGGCTGGCCTGGAACGCCTCCCGCTTCAGGCCCACTTCCGGATGGAAGCCGGGATCGAACGCCGGCCAGTTCGGGTTCGGATCGAACAGGGTCTTCTCAAGGATCGAATCGATCACCGTATCGGCGGAGAAGATCGCCGGATCCACCTCGTTCATGCTTGGTAGTTCGCCGCAAACAATGCCGCCCGCAGCGCGGGCCGTCGGACTGAGACCTTCCCGCAACGGTGCGCTCAAGGGACCGCAGGTGCCGTCCGGGTTGGCGCGGCCATTATAGGACTCCTGCTTGAGGGCGAATTGCGCGCCGTGGAAATCCTCGTCTTCAAAGTAGTTGACGAACAGCTTTGCCTTCAAGGCGGATGTCGGCGTGAACAGCACCGTTGTGGCAACGGAGTTGGTGGTGCGGCCGCCGAGGCGTTCCCCCGGCTGGCCGAAATTGTCGATGTACCCGCCCTGTTTCCAGTGGCGGCCGCTGACGCGGGCCGACAGCTTGTCCTTAACGATGGGACCCTCCAGCATGACATGCTGTTCGTTCGATCCGAACTTTGCAAATTCGCCGGAAACCCGGCCGCGGAATTCATCGCCGGGTTCCTTCATGACGAAGTTCACGGCGCCGACGAAAGTGGACCGGCCGAAGTAGGCGCTTTGCGGGCCTTTCAGGATTTCAACGCGCTCGGTATCGACAATGCTGGGAGAGAAAGCGCCAACCACCGGAGCGCCGTCGATGAACAGCAGGCCACCGGCATTGATACCCACGTTGAAGTTCAGGTACAGGCCGCGGAACACCAGGGAGTTGGAAGACCGGTCATTGCGGGCGCCCGCCTCCCCCGCCTGGTCGGTGAAATGGAAACTGGGCGTGAACAACTGAAGGTCGGTCAGTTGCGCCATATCGATGGCTTCCAGTTCCTCGGCGGAGAACGCCGTGACCGCCAGCGGCACTTCCATAAGGTTTTCCTCAACCTTACGGGCCGTAACCACGATTTCTTCCAGCGCAAGCTCTTGAGCAATTGCGGCCGTGCCCGGCAGGATAAACAACGAGAAAATTACGGCGGTAGCCGCAAGCCTGGTACGAGTCATCATGAGTCCCCTCTCAAGAACGCGGCCCATGGAAAAGCCACAAATGCGAAACCTAACCCTATTGTCACGATGGACAACGCAGGCAACCCTGCCACAAGAACAGAGGTGGCACACCCCGCTTCCGCAAAGTAACCGCAGCGACAGCAGCGGCGCATATCGGTCCGCGAAGCAAGGAGAAAGTTGGGGACAACCCGTAAATGGATTACGCACAAGAGCCCCCAAACTCCATCATTTTGATACTACCACGACGGCAAATCGGATTTGCCCTCGTCGAGGGCGAGGACGCCCTCGCTCCCAACGCGCTACCTGGGATTCAGTCCTTCTCCGGGGAGTGGTCGAACTCGCCGTGCCGGAGAAAATGGCCAGTCTGCCGCTGCACTTCGTCGTTCCAGACAATGGTCGTGTGCGTAACCGGTACAAGCAGGAAATCCTTCATGCCGGAGGCCTTGGTCTCGTCGATGGTGACCACGCCATCGCTGGGTTCTTCAGGTGTGCCCGGCAGCAGCTTTCTCAAATTGCGGGTGCCTGCAATTACGCCGAACTCGAATTCCGGCGGTCCCAGCCGGCGCGGAACCGAGGCCTCGCCGGTTCCCAATTGTTCCAGCACCTCCGGTTCATACACCTTCTTCAGAGGACTCTCGACAACAAAGTCGGCAAACTGGCTGCCCTGGTTGGGAGGAGCCAGCATCACGACCCGCTCAAGCCCCGCAATTTCCTCTTGCGACAAGTACTGGCGCACGAGGATTCCGCCCATCGAGTGGGTCACGAAGTGAATCCTCGACAAGCCTTCGGCCGCGCAAATCTGAAGACCTTCTTCCACGGCTTCCACCGCCAGCGTTTCGATCGGCTCCGTCAAAGAGGAGTAGGTGACGTTGGCGACGAAGTAGCCCTCGTCTTCCAGGCCCCACTCCATGGATTTCAGGATCAATGCAAATCCCGCTATGCCGTGCAGCAGGACTACGCAATGGGTCGGTTCACCTTCCTCATCAGCCGCAGGCTCGGCCAGCGCATATTGCATTGGCGGCACCGGAAGGAAAACCAGCGTTAACAGGACCAGGATTTGCAATATGCGGACCATCGACCGATACACCAACTGCTTGAGCGTCGTCGCGCCCCGAAACGCACGAATTTGCGCGCGCGCCAGGAGCGCCTTGCTTGCCCGGATTGTAGCCCGGCAGACGATCCCCGCCTGCCGGATTCAGCGTGAATCAGTCGTGATCGTGGTCGTGATAGTGCGGATGCTCGAAGTCGTGCGGATGGTTGTGCCCGTCCTGCGCCTGAATCCAGCTGTACAGATTCGGCTTGGAACGATGCAACTGCGCCGCCGCCCGCTCCTGGTTCTCCTCCGGCGTGGTCCACGGATTGAAGTGGAAGTAGTTGTGCAACTGGGAATCGGTGCGCCCGATCGCCAGGCAGCCATAGTCGCTCTGAAACGCTCCGTGGTTGATCCAGGGCGGGCGCCAGAAATAACCGCCTGTGGGCAGATAGCCGAACTGCATCATCCAGGAGGTGCCCCAGATGTGATAGCCCTCTTCCATGCAGTCGTGGTACGAGATGTTGTCCTGCCAGAAATTCGGAGTCATGCAGTACATGAAGGTAAACGCATTCGTCAGCGGGTCGTATTTCAGCACTTTCACCATGCAGCCCGGCGCGACGGCCGGCGACACGTTGGCAGGCCCCCAGACGACATCTTCCAGCGCATTGACGCTAACCATCTTGTGGCGTTCGGCGCGCGGATGATCCTCCTCCGACTCCACAAAGCTCGGCTCGCCGTGGTTGTAGAACATCAGGCAACGCGCGCCTTCCGGAGACGACATGGCGGGCAGGGAAACGCCGGCCGGCAACCAGAGATAGTGTCCCCGCTGGAAAGTCTGGTCGCCAAACTGAAGGCTGCCGGCGACCACGTAAAGCTCCATTTCAGTGTAGCTCATTCCCGGCGGAAGGGAATACCCCGACTCAAACTTGACTACCAGCGAGCATGCGCCGCTGTCCCGGTCGAGGCTCAACACCTTGTAGTGCATGCCCTTGCCGAAACCCGGCAGGGTCATGCGCCGGAAGGGAACCATGGTTTCTACATAGGGTTCAATATGTGGACGGCTCATTCGCTTGCTCTCCTTCTAAGACACGACCTTGAACTTCCGCGCGGGGCGCTTGGGAAGTTCGTCGGCGCGTATTGCGCGCCGATTGTCGAAATGCACATTGAATCCCCGCGTCTGGATGCGTTCGAAAAAATTCTCCACCCAAACATCGCGTTCCGGCCCGAGGTCATCCATTTCCTTGACAATCTGCTCGTAGCGTTCTTGCTGCTGCGCAGCTTCGTCGCGAATCCACTTGTCCGCCGCTTCGGACTTTTCATATTTGATCAATTTAGCCACCTGATGGCCTCCCTTGATTTCCCAGCTTCCGGCGAAGCGATTCGCCGATTACGCAACCGCGGCGGCAAGATTGAGGAAGTCCCGAGAGTCCAGCCACCCGATAGCAGGCGCAGAATACTGGCATAAAGGCCAAGGCATTGCAAACCGGCGCAGGGGGCCGGCAGATGGGCCATGCACACCGCCTGCGAGGGAGGGCATCTTCCCCTCCGGCGAGGGCGGGGACGCCCCCGTTCCCGGCGCTTTCCCTGTTCGCCGCCACCTCCGTAGCGGCGCCGAACGCTTCTATATATAATGCCGCGCTGGCCCGTCTTAACCCCTTGCGAGAACTAGGGATGGCGGGCATTCGCGCCTTTGGCGCATGCTCCACTGGAAATGTAGGGGACACCTACCGATGAAACCCGTTTGCAAACTCACATCCGCCCTCCTCGCGTGCTTGCTTGCCGCGCCGGCCTTCGCACAGGATGAACAGATGATCGAAGAGGTCATCGTCACGGCCCAGCGGCGCGCCGAAAGCGTGCAGGACGTGCCGATCGCCGTTACCGCCTATTCCGACGAGCAGTTGCGGACACTGCAGGTCACCGAGGGGCTGGACATGACCCGCCTGGTGCCCAACCTGATGGGTAGCAACAACACGGGTCTGGGCTCCGCCAACGTGTATTCGCTTCGCGCTCTGAACAATACCGAATCCATCGCCACTTTCGATCCGCCGGTTGGCAGCTATATCGATGACGTCTTCATCAGCCGCCAGAATGCCAACAACTTCGCGCTGTTCGACATCGACCGCATCGAAGTACTGCGCGGTCCTCAAGGCACCCTGTTCGGCCGCAATACCACGGGCGGCGCCGTTAACGTGATCCTTAAGAAGCCCGCTGAAGAATTTGGCGGCTACGCGGAGCTGGGATTCGGCCGTTTCAGCCAGGTTCGATTCCGCGGCAGCGTCGACCTGCCGATCCAGGAGAATCTGCTTGTTAAATTGTCGGCCTATGCGTTCGATGACGACGGATTTGTGGAAAACCGCACCACCGGGGAAGACGGAATCAACTACGAAAAGAACATCGGCGTGCGCGCGGCATTGCGCTGGCTGGGCGAGAGCCTGAACTGGGATGTCGCTGTTGCCTACGTTGACAACGAGCACGCCAATCTGCTGAACGCGCATGACCCCGAGTCCGGCGATCGCTACACCATGACCGGCTTGCGCGCCGATCAATCGCCGCCCTGGCCGCACCCCGTGCACGGCGCCAAGGCTGGTTTCCCGCTGGGCAATTGGGTGAATTCGCTGTCGATTTATTCCAATATTGAGGCCGACACAGCCTTCGGTACGCTCAACGTGATTACCGGGCAACGGTTCCTCGATCACGATTTTTCCCTTGACTTCCTTAACTTCCCCGGACCAATCGGTGGCTTCAGCATTGCCAACAGGGGCAAACATGATCAGTTCACACAAGAAGTCAAACTGACCGGCTCCACGGAGAACGGAGCGCTGGACTACGTAGCGGGAATCTTCTACATAAAGGAGCAGAACGAGACCGATTTCATGGACTCGTACGGCGTGTTCAATCTCCTGCTGGCTGACCGTGTGCTGGAGAACGATACCGACGCACTGGCAGCGTATGTTCAGCTGGACTACCACGCGAGCGAGCAACTGACGCTTACCGGCGGAGTGCGCTGGACCGATGAAACCAAGGATGTCGCCTTTACGGCCAACCCGACTTGGCCTAACGGCTTCAATTCCGCCGACATCGCGGCGCTGGGTTATCCGCTGGAACAGAACGCCAAGATTCTCACTCCGCGTCTGGCGCTGGAATATGGCGTGAACGACGATCTGATGTTCTACGCCTCCGCCACACGCGGGTTCAAGTCGGGTGGCTGGAACGCGCGCGGCACCAACGCCGCCGCCATTGAAGTATTCGGGCCGGAGAGGGTCTGGTCGTACGAAGCAGGAATGCGTTCCGACTGGGTGGACGGACGGCTGCGTCTTAACGCTACCGCCTTCCGCACCGACGTAACCGATTTCCAATTGCCCTCGGCGGTCTATGACCCGGATACGGGGCGCCCCACGTTCAGCACCCGCAACTACGCCTCGCTGGAGAACCAGGGCCTGGAGATCGAGCTCACCGCGGCCTTGATTGACGGACTTACGGTGTTTGCCAATCTCGGCACCCAGGATGCCAAGTACGCGGAGCTTAATCCTTCAATTGTCAGGCAGCTTGAATTGTGTAATGCGGACCTGGCGGCAGGCGTTCCGTCGGCGACAAGTCCTTTCTGCGGGGCCGGCGTGGTGAACGACAAAGGCCAGATCGCCGATCCCGTGCGGTCACCGGAATACACCCTCACGGTGGGCGGGGCCTACGAGATTGCCATTGCCAGCGGCTGGGAGCTCACGCCGAGCGCCTACGTCTACATCGTAGGAGAGCACAGCATCGGCTCCAGCGGTACTCCGACATCTCTCAGCGATGGCTATGCGGTCGTGAACGCGGCCGTGACCTTGCGCAACCTGGACGGCGACTGGTCGATCAGCGCCGAGTGCCAGAATTGCGGCGACCGCGAGCAGGGAACTTCGTTCTTTGTGGGCCTGTACCTGCAGGATCCGCGCACCTGGGCCGTGAACTTCCGCAAGGACTTCTAGCTGCAAGAAAACGAGGGCCGGCCTTTGCATGGCCCTCGCTACACGCGCGCAAATGCGCCAGAGTCAGGCTGCAGCATGCGGCAAGGCCATGTAAGCTTTGCAATGCATGTCTGATTCATCACCAGATTACGCTTCGTTGCGGCATCTGCCCTATCTGCTGCGCGGGACCTGACCTACGAGTTGCCCAAGAAAGCTTATCGAGTTGATGGATAGTAATCCAATGCCGACTTTCATCCGATCCGGGATCTGCGCTCTCCTGGCCGGCTTGTGTCTATCCGCGCTGGACACGTCTGCAATGGATGAAGGAACCGTCAACCTGCGCGCCGCAGACATTCACGATGCGGACTATCCAACCGTGCGCGGCGTGGAATCAATGGCGGAGCAGCTTGCGCGAGAGACAAACGGCCGCATAAATCTGAAGGTCTACTCCGGTGGTCAGCTGGGGGACGAGAAGGACATGCTGGAAATTACAATTTTCGGCGGCATCGACGTCAGTCGAACGAGTCTCGCCCCGCTGAATTCGATCGTTCCGGAGACGGGCGTTTTTTCGCTGCCATTTCTGTTCCGGTCCACCAGGCATATGCGCAAAGTGCTCGATGGCCCTATTGGTGCCGAAGTACTTGCGAGCCTCCATCCACACGGACTCGTGGGTCTTGCCTTCTATGATGCCGGCGCGAGAAGCATGTACAACACGCGGCGCCCCATCCACACGCCGGGGGATATGGAGGGAATGAAGATTCGAGTGATGAACTCGGACATATTTGTGGACATGATTGCAGCGCTTGGCGGGAACGCTACGCCGATGGGGTTTGGGCAAGTCTATGAATCGCTGGCGCTAGGCACGATCGATGGCGCCGAGAATAATTGGCCGTCATTCGAATCGTCGCGTCATTTCGAAGTGGCGCCCTTTTACAGCCTCACCCAGCACGTAATGGTGCCCGAAGTTCTCGTCATGTCCCGTTACCGGTGGCGTCAGCTTTCGCGCGAGGACCAGACCCTGGTTCGCCTGGCCGCCAAGGACTCGGTGGCTGTCATGCGGCAACTCTGGGATGCGCGAGTGGCGGCATCGCGTGATGCGATGATTGCTGCCGGCATCAATATCGTCGATGACATCGACAAGCAGCCCTTCATCGACGCGATGGCGCCACTCTATGACAGGTACCTGCAGGATCAGGCGCTGCGAGCGCTGGTGGAGAGAATTCGTGCCGTCAGATAGCCAGGGAATCGGCCGCGCCGCCCAATATCTTGCAAACATTGTTTCCGGGCTTGCCGGCGCGGGCCTGGTAATCATGACCATCGTGATCGCCTGGCAGGTATTCGCCCGCTACGTATTGAACGACAGCCCCGCATGGTCCGAGTCGGCTGCGCTGATCATCATGTTGTACTTCGTACTTCTTGCGGCGGCCGCCGGGGTTTGCGAGAAATTTCACCTCGGCTTCAGGCTGTTTGTTTCCTTGCTGCCCCTTCGCCCAAGGCGCGCCGTATTTGTTCTCGGTCAGCTGCTGGTAATGGCGTTCGGCGCAGCCATGGCATGGAATGGAATGGCGCTGGTCGATTACACGGCAACACACATCATCCCGACACTCAATGTGCCGCGGTCCGTAGCCTATTGGCCATTCGTAGTGTGCGGTGGACTCATCGTGCTGTTTGCACTCGTTCACTGCGTGGCCGTGGTGCGAGGCAAGGGAGAGGACGACCCGTGGAGCTAGCGGTCCTGTTCGGCGCCTTTGTAATCCTGCTCGTCATGGGCGTGCCGGTTGCGTTTTGCCTTGGTCTTTCGGCGCTGGCAACCCTGTTCTATCTGGACATCCCGCTGGTCGTCGCTTTCCAGCGCATGGCCGCCGGTATCGATGTCTTTGCATTGCTCGCAATACCTTTCTTTATCTTTGCCGGCGAATTGATGAACCAGTCGGGCATTGCCGAAAAACTGGTCCGTCTCGCAAAGTCGATGCTGGGCGGATTGAAGGGCGGATTGGGGCACGTCGGCGTTCTCTCGTGCATGCTGTTCGGCGCCGTGTCCGGGTCGGCGGTGGCCGGGGTTTCGGCGATGGGGTCGGCACTGACTCCGATCATGCGCAAGGATGGCTACGATGACGACTTTGCCGTCAACGTTACAGCAACCGCATCAACAACCGGATTGCTGATCCCGCCCTCGCACAACATGATCATCTACTCGATTGCGGCGGGCGGCAGCGTCTCGATCGTCTCGCTGTTTCTCGCCGGCATTGTTCCGGGAATCCTGCTCGGATTGGCGTTAATGGTTGTCACCTACCTGATCGCCGCAAAACGCGGCTACCCCAGCGGCGCGTTTCCGGGATGGCGGCAACTCGGCGTCGCATTCCTACTGGCGGCGCCGGGCCTCTTGTCGGCAATCATTATCGTTGGCGGAATTCTGTCGGGCGTATTCACCGCCACGGAGTCGTCGGTGATAGCCGTTGTCTACACCGTGATCATCGCAGTATTCGTGTATCGCAGTCTGAGCTGGCGGGGATTCGTGACGGCGACCCGCAATGCGGTCAAGACAACCGCAATCGTGATGCTGATAATCGCCGCCGCATCGGCTTTCGGCTGGCTGATGGCGGTAGCCGAAGTTCCGCTGCGAATGTCCGAAGCGTTGCTTGCCATCAGCGACAACCCGATAGTGCTGATGCTGATTATCAATCTAATGCTCCTGGTTCTGGGCACGTTCATGGACATGGCGCCGCTCATTATCATCACCACGCCGATTTTCCTGCCGGTCGCTACCCAACTTGGCATGGACCCCACGCAGTTCGGCGTGGTCCTGATTCTGAATCTTGGCATAGGTCTGGTGACGCCGCCCGTCGGGTCGGTGCTCTTCGTTGGCTGCTCTGTTGGCGGCATCCCGATCGAAAGAAGCGTGCGTACGATCTGGCCCTTTTATGCCGCGATGATTGCTGTCCTCTTGCTGATTACCGCGTTCCCTTCGATCTCGCTTGGCCTGCCAGGGCTTTTTGACCGATGAGCTGGAAGCCATTGAGCAGATGGCGGATCGACAAACGAGAATTGTGTCGCTCACGGTCACGGAAAAAGGGTACTGCCGTGACCCATCCACGGGGAAGTTGGCGAGCAATCATCCGGAAATTGTTGCGGACTTGGATACCCCTCGAAGTTCCCAAACCGCCGTTGGTTGCATTGTTGAGGCGCTTAGACGACGTCGCGAACGGGGTCTGGGCTGGTTTACCGTGTTGAGTTGTGACAACCTGCCCAGCAATGGAGCAGCCATTCGGCAGGTGGTCGTTGAATACTCAGGGTTGTTGGATGACGCATTTTCCAAGTGGATCCAGCGCAACATGGCTTTTCCATCTTCGATAGGAGAGAGAATCTGCCTGGCAACAACACCCGCCGATCGTGACGCAGCGGCAGACGCGCTCGGACTGCGCGGCCAGGGACTTGTGGTTACCGAACCATTCAGTCAATGGGTCATAGGGGACCAGTTCTGCAACGGAAGACCGCGTTGGGAGGATGCAGGCGCCGAGATCGTCACGGATGTCGACTTCCATGAAACAGCAAAACTGCGGCTGCTGAATGGTAGTCACTCCGCGCTCGCCTACATCGGATGTCTGGCGGGGTATGAATTTGTTCATGAGGTAGTGGGCGACCACAGTCCAAAGCCGGCATACTTCGCGTATCAGAATCTCTGCTCCGTCATGGACTCAAGCTACAGGAAAGACGAGCCTGAATACCAGTTTACGGTAAAGAATCCAGGCTCGTTCGTTGGCATCGGGGAATACGAAGACGCTTTCCCGTCAGTGCCACTGCTTGCCGCATTCAGATCGAATGATTCAGCCCTGCTGGCGTATTGGCTGCCCTGGATTCCACAGGAGACGATCGCGGAGTACTACTTTCTCAGTTATCCCGCACATTCCGAATACCCGACAACACTGGTCAAACAAGCGGATGCCAAACACTTGAATCTCGGCTCACCGGAAGAATGCAACCAGCGCGTCATTCACCAGTCGATACGGCCAGGGATCGTAGATACGTGTCAGGTTGTCTTGGGATTCACGCAGCTGGCGCCCGGCAGCGTCTGGAATACGATGCCCGCACAAACACATCGCCGCCGCTCCGAGATCTACATGTATTTCGACCTGGATGAGGCCTCCAATGTATTCCACTTCATGGGAAAACCTGACGAGATGCGATCCCTGGTGGTTGGAAACGGCGAGGCTGTCGTATCCCCAAGCTGGTCTATTCACAGTGGAGCCGGCACGCGAAACTATACTTTTGTCTGGGGCATGTCAAAGGCAATGATGGATGGTTGAGAAATACGTAGCGGACCTTTTCGGTCTTGAGAACAAGACCGCCGTTGTCACCGGCGCCAGCCGCGGACTGGGCCGCGCAATGGCGCTCGGTCTCGCAGGCGCCGGCGCCGACATCGTGGCGGTGGCTTCGACACGGGAGAATGCCCTGGCCGCGGTATCGGAAATCGAAGCCCAGGGCCACCGAGCTGTTTCGATCGGGTGCCGTCAGGATAGCCCGGCAGACGTGCAACGAGCGGTCAGCGAATGTATCGATGCATATGGGAAAGTTGATATTCTGGTTAACAACGCCGGAACAATCCGGCGGGCGCCGGCCGAAGAATACAGTGATAAGGACTGGTCGGCGGTGATCAATACCAATCTCAACGGCGTTTTTCAATTCTGCCGCGGTATCGGCAAGCACATGCTGGAACGGGGGCAGGGGAAGATCATCAACATTGCATCGCTGCTCAGCTTTTCCGGCGGCATAACAGTTCCGGCTTACGCAGCAAGCAAGGGCGGCGTTATGCAGTTGACCAAAGCGTTGGCGAACGAATGGGCGAGCAAGGGCATTCAGGTCAACGCGATCGCGCCCGGCTATTTCGTCACCGACAATACCCGGGCGCTGCGTGCGGATGCCTCTCGCAACAAGGAAATTCTCGCTCGCATTCCCACCGGACGCTGGGGTCAGCCCGAAGATCTGCAGGGCGCCGTTATTTTTCTGGCATCCAGGGCATCTGACTATATGAGCGGGCACATCCTGACGGTCGATGGCGGCTGGATGGCGCGCTGATTCGGGTTTTTCTTGTCGAAACGGGTCGGCCACTATGAAAATCACAACCACAACTACGGGAATAGTCACTTCGCTATTGCTTGTGGCCGGCTGCGGGCAGAGCCAATCCAACGGCGCCGGGCAATCGTTCGCAGAACAAGCGGCCGCTGACGACAGGCCGGTTGCTTACGGCCGATTCGTGCCAGAGCGAGAAGATGACTTCGCCTGGGAAAATGACAAGGTGGCCTTCAGGGTTTACGGTCCGGCTTCGCCCCTTAAAGGACCTGCAAGCGGTGTCGACGCCTGGTTCAAGAAAGTGCATTACCCCATTGTCGACAAATGGTACGCAGAGCACCTTCAAGGCAAGAGTTACCACGAAGATCATGGTGAGGGTTATGACATCTATCACACCGGAACCAGCCGGGGTGTGGGTGGTACGGCAATCTGGGTTGAAGGCGTTGCCTATCCCCCAGCGACGTTCAAGGATCATGAGGTGCTGAGAAGTGGCGATGATGCCGTCGAATTCTCATTGCAATATGAATGGGACACGCCCTTGGGCGCAGTGGCTGAGACCAAGACCATTTCCCTTGTATTGGGAAGCCAGTTGTATCAAGTGGACTCAGTTTTCACTTTGGATGGCGAGCCTGCCGCGCTGCCGGTCGCCATCGGTTTGACCACTCACGATGAAGCGGCCAAAGTCTTCAGCAGTCGCGAGAAAGGCAGGATTTCGACTTGGGAAACTATGGATAACAGTGGCGTCGGCGCCGGCGTCCTTATGGCGCCCTGGCGTACCAGGGAGATCATCCACACACCCAGCGAAGAGAAAGACGCCAGCCACGTCTGGTTGATCACGACCTCTGAAAATAACGGTGCGCTGACTTTCAGAGCGGGGTTCGCGTGGCAGGCCGCTGGGGAAATCACCTCGAGTGATCAGTGGCACGAGTATCTCGACTCGCGGGCGAGCTATATCACGATCTCTAAATAAGAGAGGACGAAGAGTAAACACTTGTTTTTTGCCCTGGAGCTGCCTGTCGGGACCTCAAGGGAAGGTCTGAATAACGGCCTACATGGGCCGTGATGCGGTTAGCGCCCTCGCCGTTTGCGGTGAGATCCCGGTATTGGCGCCGATTCGACGCAAAAACGGGGGTTTGCGGGGCGTTCTCGACGCCCGCTGCGGTTTCCAGAGACACCAACCCCATGTCAGGCGGCCGCATAGCGGCCAGCGATGAGAAGATTGGTGAAGCCAAGCAGCATCGCGATGCGTTGCGTGTTTTTCGCCAAGCCCCTGTAGCGCACCTTGGAATAGCCGAAGTGGCGCTTCACATACAGGAACGGGTGCTCCACCTTCGCCCGAATCGACGCTTTGCGCTTCTCAGCCGCTTCCTCGGCACTCGCCTTGTCGAGCCGCCGGCGCCGGCCCGGCCTCATGGCCACGTGCCAGTCCACTTCCCGACCCTGGTGCTCCGGACGCTTGTGCACGCCCTGGTAGCCGGCGTCGCCCCGCACCTCGGATTCGCCGCCGTGCAATACCAAGTGCGCGTGCGTCACGTCCGCGCCGTTCGCCGCCGCCGTCGCCAACCCGTGTGTCAGACCCGACTCCGAGTCCACACCGATGTGCGCCTTCATCCCGAAGTACCAACGGTTGCCCTTCTTCGTCTGGTGCATTTCCGGATCCCGCTCACCCTTCTTGTTCTTCGTCGACGAGGGCGCGTCAATGATGCTCGCGTCCACGATCGTGCCCGTCTTAAGCCGGTGACCTTGCAACGCCAGGTGCGCGTTGATCTCCCCGAACAACCCCTCCCCCATACCGTGACGCTCCAGCAGATGCCGAAAGTTCAGGATCGTCGTCTCGTCCGGCAGCGCGCCCGTCAGCCGCAACCCCGCAAAGCGACGCACCGACTCCACCTCATACAACAGGTCCTCCATCCCCGGATCGCTTACGTTGTAGAACAACTGCACGCAGTGAACTCGAAGCATCGTTCCCAGCGGATACGGCCGCCGACCCCGTCCCGCCTTCGGATAAAACGGCTCGATGCGCCGCTCAAGCCGCTCCCAGGGAATCAGCCGGTCCATCTTCGCCAGAAACTTCTCGCGGCGCGTGCGCCGCTTCTTCAAATCGTGCTCCAACTCCGAAAACGTCGCCTGTTCCATCTCAACATCCTCACCGCCCAAACAATACCGCTATTATCCCAGAAAGGACTTGATCAGACCTTCCCTAGGATTTAATCACTAATTGAGGGTGGAGTGCTGGGGAGGTGAAAGTGAAGAGAGTTTTCTTTTTTCCGTTTGCGGTCGCTGTTTCCACGGGCTTAGCATTAGGCGCTTCCACGGCTTCTGTTGACCCTTCGTCCCATCCTTCGACCGTTACCGACGAGTCCTTGGCCGTCTATGCCGATCTGGTCAAGGAATCGGAACTGCGTCGGCGGGTCAATGTCCTTTATCCGAACCCGCAATCCATCTTTGATGGCCTGCAGGTTGGCTATGTCAGTGTCCGCCATGGCAATCTGACGTTTCGCCGCCGAGATATCGTTTCTGGGATCAACCCGTTGGCGAGGATCGTGCGCGTCTATGACTCCCGTGCGCAAACCGGGCGGGATTTCGGGCCTGGATGGCGCCTGTCGTTGGCCGAAGAACTGACCGTTAAGGATGGCGGTCTGGTTTATGCCGACGGGTCGGGAGCCCAACATTCCTTCCGTCGATAAGCGCCCGAAACGAATAGGGAGCAGCTTGTCCGTGAGGAAATCCAACTGGGCGCCGACGGAGAGGTTGTCCTACCAATTTTAGCGTCCGGCACCTATACGGCATTTCCCTCCTCACCACAGCATGCGTCAACTACCATCGAAGTCGCCGGTTCGCTCGCTGTCTTGCGCAAGGGTCAGGAGACTCGCGTGTTTGAGCGCTCCGTGGGCACGACAGGAGGCGGAAACAACTATCGTCTTACCCATTTGGGAGCCAGCACCGGATCGTTCGTTTCCCTTTCCTATAAAGATGGCGTCATTCGCAACGTATCCGATGCCGACGGACCGGTATTTGAGATTACGCGAGACCGTCGGGGCCGCATCAATTCAATTCAGGACCGCTGGGGACGGGACGTTTATTACCGCTATGACGCGAGTGGAAAACTCAGCGAAGCAGTGGATATCGCCGGCAATGCTTGGACGTATGAGTACGCTGCGCACGGGCAGCTTACGCGTGCCATTGGCCCTAATGAACGAGACATCCTTCGCATTGCATACGACGAAATGGCAAGAGTGAGGGAATCTCTCAGCGGACGCCAGTACTTCTTTACATACACGCCAGCCGAAACCATGGTCTCTGAAGGCACGGGCCATTCGCATGTATTTGGCCACAACGCAGTCGGGGTCACCGATCGCTTCGATTCCACAAATGGTATCTGGTGGCAGCTTGAGTTGGATGAGCGAAACCGCGTGACAGTGATTCAATCGTCTAGAGGTGGCTATCGATACACGTATGGAGCGCAGGGAGAGATCACCAACGCGATTGAAACGACAGCCAATGGAAGCGATACTCGGACATATCAACATGATGATGCGGGGCGCATCGCGAGCGTTTATTCGCAAGACGGCGCGATCATAACGATAGATTACGCAGGCGGCTCCACGAGGATCAATGGCCCGCAGGCTCAGTTTTCGTTTGAGGTCTTGTTATCCGGCGAGATCGCGCAAGTGGAGCAAGACGGCACTTTAGTTCGCGCGGATTATGACGCCGATGGCAATCTGGCGGCGTTTCATAGCCGCGCTGACACTGTGCAATTCAACCAAGACCTCGCGGGGCGTATATCGGCAATCCAATATGCCGACGGTGAGATTAACCAATACCGGTATGACCAACTCGGCAATCGCTCATCCATAGAGTTCGGCATGGGTGGCACGGTGCGCTACAAGCACGACCCCGCCGGTAACATTGTGGAGGTGGCTGTAACAGAACGAAATGGCGAAGAGAAACGTCAGTCCGTTCGGATTGGTGATATGAATCGAGTCGAGAACATAACCTACCAAGGGATAGGCAAGTTGGACATTGCCTACGACCGCATGGGCCGGGCAATCAGTTTCGACACCGGCGGCGATGTGATTTCGGTCGAATACGCAGGGCCCGACCGTATTGGCAGAATAATTTCTCGCGCCACAGGCGCGACGTGGTCGCCGACCGATGCCCAAGCAAGCGAACAGAATCTTCAAGAAGTGACGGATGCTCGCGTGGAGGTATTTCAGAACGATTCCACCGGATCCTCGCATCCTGATTATGGAATTGCCGCGTTTGAAGAATCAAGCATCGCGGCAATAGCCCGAGACCCCATGAGTCTGGGCGTTCCGGGACTGCTTAAGGCACGGCAGGTTCTCGCCGTGGCTAAACCTTTGTTTTTGGGCAATAAGCAGGACGCAATGATGGCGTTCGAAAAGCCCTCGAATGCCGTGTTTCAGCCCCTGGAGTATCGCTCCACGAATTGTTGCATCTGCATCATTTATTACCCAAAGTCCGTGACTTCCAGACCTGTGCCGAAAGATCATGATGACGACGATGATGGTGAGACGGACCTGATCTGCATCTGCCTGCCCGAACCGCCTCCGCCTGCACCGCCATGCATACCACCACCATTCTTTAATCCGTTGCCTGCTCTTACACCAGCAACGGATCGTGTGCCGCTAGTAAATAGTGGAAGAAGCTGGGGAAGAACCGTAATCAATGCGAATGAGCCCGTGCTGGTTTGTCAGGACTACTGCGATGGCGACATGTATCGATTGGAAGGAAACGTCACCTTCAATTACACGACATCTTATGTCAAAGTCAGCACGAAAGTGCTTGCGCCAAATTGCCGTCAGTCAGAACGAACGTCCACGAATATCGATCGCACGATAGCACACGAGCAGACACATGCTTGGGCACTTGTTGACGTAATCAACGACTACAGGGCCAAGCTGGGCAGCGGCTACTCTTCTTTGGATGATTGCAATAGAGGGAAAAAGACTTTTGTCGACAGTTTTAATTCGGCTTTTCAGGATGAAGAGACACGCCAAATAAGTCATGCCGACTTTAAAGGTCAGAAAATGTACGTAGCGGAATGCCGAAACAGAAGGTCGAGAGAAGTTTGGTTAGGAGATAGGTACTGACCAGGAGAGGATCAAACATGAAACGCGCCAACTCTTGCTTAGAAAAAAATACGGTTATTGCTTGTTGTGTGTGGTACACATTTTTCTGTACTCCTTGCTTGGGTCAGGACATCGACCCCGAGTTAGTAAAAGCAGACGAAATTCAGACTCTATGGGATCAGGGCATATATCCTCTGCTGGAGGAGATCTTACCTTCCCCGGGAAGAACGGCCTCGTTTCTTATGGAAGAATGCAATCTTATCGCTGACGGGGAGTTCTTCGCATTTCCGTATTCTTCGCCAGAAGAACTGCAGGCATTACAGCCGGAGGACGTGCACATCAATTTTCGAATTCATCAGCTATACAAGGGAGAAGCGTCGAATTCAATTGAAGTCCAGCTCATCAATGACATGCTGGTTTTTCCGGGCGCCGCATTATCGCGTTATGTAAAGCGCGAGATCATCTTTGAAAGGCGGGAAGAGGATCTGCGGCCGGTGCTAAGACAGATTAAGGAACTGGAAAAATCGTATAAGGAGGAGAAAATTACGCGGCAGGATTTTGAGAAGGAAAGAAACCGACTCAATACAATCGTGTCAGATCGGATAGGGCAAGATGACTTGTATAGTACCTTTCGCAGACGGGTACGTCCGATTCACGGAGAAACATTTTACGACCGTGGCGGCGCGGTAAGCCCAGAAACAAGGTACCTAATTTGCGTCAACAAACTAATGGAGGATACAGGCGCGTATTTCTTGGAGGAAGACCCAGATGTCGCGCATATTTACTGGGGTGAAATGCGAGATTACGTTCTTTCCGGCTTAGACGAACCAGCGCGTTGATCAACCTTACCAAGACGAGCAGAAAGCACCGTGAAAAAGTGGTACCTAGGACTCACCGGTCTACTCACCGTGGCGGCGATTTTCGCAATTTTGATGATGGCTGGTGATAAAGCGTTTAAGGCCACGCGCCCGATGGCATACGTTGCGTGCGAATCCGGTCATCCTGGTGAGAGCAGGGTATACCGCGTGGATCTGCAGGCAGGCAGAGTTAGAGGTATTTCAGATCCCATCAAATGGGCGGGACATCCTAAGTTTCTAGTGTTTGATGCAGTTTATTCGCGCCTTTATATTGGGAGTGAAGTTAACGAGTCAGCAGGCCCTAGTTGGCCAGTGACTGCTTTACGTGTGGGCGGCGGTAAATTCGAGATTGTGAAGCGCTATGCCACGAATGGGGAACGAGATGACCCCAATGAAGGCAACAAGCATCAACGCCGGCCCGATAAACCACAAGATCAAGTTTTTCACCTCGCTGTGTCGCCAGATGGCAACGAACTGTTTGTAAGCCATAGCGGGCTAAATTTGATGCTAACAGCCGTGTGGGACGCGCACACCGGAGAAGTGCTCCGTGAAATCCGTGCAGTCATAAGAAGAAATTTCTTGTGGTCCCCGGATGGAGATTATGCCGCTAATTTCTGGCCAAGCTCAAAAGTGAGAGTGAGAAGACGAGGAGAATTTATCACCCAAGAGGCTCCTGGTGGATTCAGAGTATTCGACGTGCGCTCTGGGAGCACGGTGTTATCGGAAGATGTTGAACGAAACAAGGGCATGCACCCCCCTTGGGGGCGGATTGAAGAACCGTTCATATTCCATGAGTCAAACGGAGAAAGGATTGTCGTATATGATCGCGACACTGGAGAGATCGTTTCAGAGTTTGACCTTCGCAATGCGACAGAGCAATGGATGAGGTTCAATTATTTCTTTGCGATACTGGACAACGAGCGCCTAATAGCATTATCCGCGACGAAGGGCATACCAATAATGTCCTCAAGCGTGACAAACGAGGAGTCAAGGAACGAGAGTTACGTTGTTCTGGTTGACGTAATTGATCAACGCGAGATTAGTCGAACCACCTTGGCCGGGCGATGCACAGCCCCCGTAGTTGCATACGAATAGCGGCGGTAGGGAAACCTCCTGTTCGGCGTACAGCCGCACCGGCAGCTGACAAGGCCGAATCCGGCTGTTCCCACCGATTCAAATCTTCAAATCACAATTGTTCTTCCCCGCATAAACCGGTCCAATGGGCCCCTCAGAAGTGAGGGTCTCCCCATCCAAAACGGCTCGGATCCAAGGGAACGGTCAAATCACCGCCCATATCAGGAGGCAGCATCGTAGCCCTTCTCCAGTTACCCTTTCTTTCGGCCATGTCGTCAAGGAGTTGGTAGGATTTCCTCAATGAAATGAACACAGTTCTTGGACACTATCCAGGCTACGTCACTTTGGCCGGTAAATTGGGCGCCTCTTATTTCAGCATTTCGGCCTCCCGCTGGCGTGGAATGAACCGCGGGCAACAGTAGGCGATCAATCGAACATTCTTGGACCAAATGATTAACGCTGGAAGTCAATTCGTCTTCTCGCGCCATCCGCATAACGCCCGGCCCGGATCTTGGTTTGTTCGGGAAATACGTTACTTGCGGAGCCGAGGGGTTACGATCCTGCCAACACTTAACGCACACGTTCCTTAACAGAACTGTCGATATGCCAAATTCATTTGCAGACCAGATTAGAGAGCGCCTTGAGAACCTTGGTAAAGGAGAGCCTTCGCTGGTTCAATGCGAGCACGATGAAGGAAACTTCGGAAATGCGCTAGCAATTTTCCAGTTGGAGGAGTTGAGATTGCACTTTCTCAATGATCGAGGTCTTGAGACTGTCGATTTGGAAGTTTTCGATGGGCACGGAGGCAGCGTGTTGGTCCCGCTGGAGAATCTGGCTGTCGCCGCAGATTTGCTGGGTAAAGAGGAATTGCTTAGTCACTATGGGCTTTCGGACGGCGTCGCCGATGCAAGCTTGGAAGATGATCCACCTCCGGGACCGTTCCTTAACATCGAGAATGCTCTTGGACTGCTTGGCGAACAATGGGACCAGCTAATTGGAGCTTGCGCAAACGAAAACGCACTGCAATGCGCCTTTGAGATCCAGGAAGTGATTCAGAATCGATTGGCGGACTCGTTCTCAGCGACGCCGGTCGAAACTACAGATGAGCCTGAGGAGGGCGGGGGACCCGCTCCCTAATAGGCGAGTAGCCACTACTCGGGAGCGCGAGTTACGCCGGTAGCGAGCATCTCCTGAATTTCTTCGCTTGAATAGCCCGCCTCACCAAGCACTTCCACGCTGTGCTCGCCCAGATTCGGCGGATGCCGCCGGATGCTTGCCGGGGAGGCGGAAAAATTAACCGGAAACCCGGGCATCCTGAGCTTGCCCTCAGTCGGGTGGTCCATCTCGCTCCAGAAACCCACCGCTTGCAAGTGCTCGTCGCTCTGAAGGTCTTCCAGGGTATTCACCGCGTTTACCGGAACGCTGCTGCCGGCAAACAGCTCCATCCACTCGGACGTAGTGCGCGTCGCCATGATCCGCCCTGTCTCGGAGTAGGTGTCGTCGATATTGCGCACCCGGTCCGATAGCGTGCGGAAGCGTTCATCCTCAATCAGTTCGGGGCGCTCCGCCAGGGTGCAGAAGCGTTCCCAGTGCCGGTCCAGGTAGGGCAGTATCGCAATGTATCCGTCCGCGGTCTTGTAGGGCTTGCGGTGCTTGCTCATCAATCGCTTGTATCCCGCCGTGTCCAATGGGGGATCGAAGACCTGGCCCCAAAGATGCTCCGCCATCACGAAAGACACCATGGTCTCGAACATGGGCACTTCCAGCTCCTGTCCCTCTCCCGTTCGCTCGCGATGGAATAAAGCCGCAAGAACCGCGTAAACGACGGTGATCGCTGTGGTCTTGTCCGCCACGACGCTGGGCGCATAACGCGGCTCGCCCTGCACCATCTGGTGCAGCATGGCAAAGCCGCTGACCGACTGTATCGAGTCATCCAGCGCGCCGCGCCTGGCATAGGGACCGTCCTTGCTGTAGCCGTAGGTACCGCAGTAGATGATCTGCGGATTGACTGCCCGGATGTCGTCGTAATCCAGCCCCAGGCGCTCCATTACGCCGGGACGGTTGTTGTGGATCAACACGTCGGCGTCGCGCGCCAGACGCAGGACAGCCTCTCGGCCTGCATCCTTCTTGAGGTCCAGCACAATGCCCCTCTTGTTGCGGTTACAGGTCAGATAGAGCGCCGCCATGCCAGGGTTGTGCGAAGCGCCCAGGGACCGGTTGGAGTCGCCGTACGGCGGCTCCACTTTAATGACATCGGCGCCCATATCCGCCAGCAACTGGCAGGCCCAGGGGCCCAGTACGACGCTGGTGAGCTCAAGCACGCGAATTCCATCCAGGGCGCCGGGCATCAGCGAATACTCCTCTTGAGAATGGTGACAGTGGGCGGGATTGTATTCGCTTTGCATTTTCTTCTCGAATCCGCAACAATCACGAGTTACGCAATAGGGAGAACCAGCCATGACACAGCCGATAACTCATGCTCTGGCGCTGGACCGTGACCGAGACACAAGGGCCCGTGAGAGGTTCGTCTCGGGACTGCGCGGTTTCGTACTGAACGATCTTGCGGCCACCATGCGCGAGGACTATGAATCCGGCGTGGAGCAGGGCCTGAACAAGGAACCAGGCAGCGAGCAACTGGATGGAGCCGACGTGCACCGGGCCATGCGCAAACGGAAGATCTTCAAGGCCTACTCCTCGGCGCGCTGCACCGCTCAGCAGATGGTCTGGGACGTGGTCATGGACAGTATCGAACGGCAGCGCTCGGTGCTGAACGGCCAGGGCAAGGGCCTTACAGTCGAGCCGAGAGCCGGCGGAACGCTGGAGCTGGACTCGAATCTCGAAATTCCCCGTTACGTGGAGGCTGTTGACGTTCACCTGATGCCGGGCTGCTATTACACGGAATACGGCGGTGAGGACCTGGCCGCCGGAGCCATTTACGATCAAGGCTTGAATGTATTCGCGTTCGGCGCCATGGGCCAGGAGCTGAACGACATCGGCTGGTCGATGGCCAATTTCTACAAGAACCGTTTCCGCGACCGCAAACCGAGCCGGATACTCGACGCCGGCTGCACCATCGGCCACAACACCTTGCCCTGGAAGCAGGTTTTCCCGGATGCCGAAGTGCATGGAATCGACGTGGCGGCGCCTTGCCTGCGTTATGCCCACGCCCGTGCCGAAGCAATGGGCGTGAAGACCCATTTCCATCAACAGAGCGCCGAGGATATCCAGTTCCCCGACAACTCGATGGACGTGGTATTCAGCTCCATGTTCCTGCACGAGTTGCCCAAAAAGGCGATCAGGAATTACCTGGCCGAAGCGCACCGGGTGCTGCGGCCGGGCGGTGTGGTTCTCAATATGGAATTGCCGCCCAACGACCGAATGGCAGCCTACGATCAGTTCTACCTGGACTGGGACAGCTACTACAACAACGAACCGTTCTACAAGGACTTTCGAGACCAGAATCCGCGCGATCTGACCATTGCGTCCGGTTTTCCGGCCGACGGGTATTTTGAAGGCGTCATGCCACGCTACACCTATACCGACGAGGAAGAGTTCATCGCGATGGCCCTGGCGGATCCGGAGTTCGGCGAGGATACCGGCCGCCTGTCCGACGTGATCTTCTGGTACGGATTCGGTTCGGTCAAGCAGGATTAAGCATGGACGATGTTACCGGGGAAAGGCTGAGCCGCCGAATCAAGGGCGGTCGAAAGTACTTCTTTCAGGATCCCGCGACTGACGCGTTGCTGGCCAGCCTGCTCAAGCTGATGGCTGAGCACTGGGTGGTTCGCGAGCGGCTGATGAGCCTGGAGACCTTGATTCTCTCCAATGGCCTGCTCAGCCAGGAGGAAATTGATGATTTTGAGCCGGACACGGAGCAGGCGGGCGCCTGGGCGGCAGCCAGCGCCGAGATGATCCGCAAGGTGCTGGCGCCGTTTGAGGAGCTGGGCGAGGAGTCAAAGCAATGATGCTTGAGCACAAAATACTGGTTTTCTTCCATATCTCGTTGTGGGTGTTCTGGCTGGGCACGGACCTGGGCGTGTTTCTGGCCGCGAAAATGTCCGAGAATTCCTCTCTCAGCATGGAAGCGCGCTCGAGTGTCTTGCGGCTGGGCATGGTGCTGGACCGGTTGCCTCGCACCTGCAACGCGCTGATATTTCCCAGCGGCCTCCAGTTGATTGCCGGGATTGGATTGCTCAGCGTACCCACCTGGGTACTGGCTGTGGTGTGGCTGGCCGGCCTGGCCTGGGTCGTGATCATGTGGCGCGGCTTTCTCAACCCGGGCACCGCCGCCGAGGAGCTTTTCGAGAAGACCAACATGCCTTTTAGCCTGCTCTTGTGCGTTGGAGCGCTGGGATTCGCGCTGGCCACACAAACGGTTGAAGCCTTTGCCGCCCCGCTGTGGCTTACGGTCAAATTGGTGGCGGTCGGGCTGATCGGCTTTGCGGTCGTGCCCTTGGACCGCGGTTTCGCCCCCGCTACGGTCACCTTCGGGACCATCGCGCAGTCCGGCTCTACGCCGGAACTGGAGCAGAAATACCATACCCAGTTGCAGCCCGTTTACGGATGGGTATTGTTTATCTACGCGATGACAATCGTGGCCGCGTTCTCGGGCACGGTTTTCGGCCCCTGATAGAACAAATACGGTTATTACCTCAAGGAGAGCATAGATGATTCGGCTATACGGCCCGCTTAATTCGCGCGCGGCGCGTTGCTTGTGGATGCTTGAAGAATTGGCCATCCCCTATGAGCATGTACCGCTGGATGACATGTCGCGAGAAGAGCGCAGAAAAGCGATCAGCAAGGTCACTCTGACGGGCAAGGCGCCTGCAATGGAGGACGGTTCTCTCAAGTTATTCGAGTCGACCGCCATAAACCTGTACCTGGCTGCCAAGTATGACGACCGGGAGCTGTGGCCACCCACCCAGGCCCAGCGTGCCCACGTGCTTCAGTGGGCGTTTTTTGCGATGACCGAGTTGGAACCGTCTATCGTGACGATCTTCATGCAGAAGTTCGTCCATAAGGGCGACGATCACAACGAAGCTGCTGCTCAAGCAGCGGAAAGCGCGCTTACGGAACCGCTGGATACGCTGGAGAAAAAGCTGACCAAACGCTCGCATCTCCTGGGCGATCAATTCACAGCGGCGGACCTGGTTTGCGTCTCCGTGCTGGACATGTTGCGGATGCTGCAAGTTGACCTGGCCGCCTGGCCCAACGTGGAGAAATGGATGAACGGCTGTACGGACCGCCCCGCATATCAACGCTCGCGGGGCGCCGCCTAGGTGGCTTCGGCGGACAAGGAAAAGCAAACCGCCGCTGTTCTGGCCCGGCGCAAGGGCGCCGTGGCCACGGTGCTGATGCACCAGCCGGACAATCTCAACAGTTTCACACCGGAAATGCGGGCCGAGCTGGCCGCCGCGCTTCACGAGGCGGCCGAAGACGGTTCAGTGCGCGCAATCGTCCTGGCCGGAAGCGGCAGATTTTTCAGCGCGGGCGCCAATCTGAAGCGCGGTACGGTTGGGACCGCATCGATTCGCGACATCCTCATTCGCGAATACCTACCCCTGTTCGAGACCGTGACGCGGGCGCCTCAGCCCGTGATCGCTGCCGTTCAGGGAGGCGCCGCGGGCATTGGAATGTCGCTGGTTATGGCCTGCGACCTGGTAGTAATGGAAGAAAACGCCTTCCTGCTCTGCCCGTTCTCCAATATCGGACTGGTCCCCGACGGCGGGTCTACCTGGACGCTCACACAGTCATTGGGCCATCGCGCGGCCTTCGAATTCGCGATCAGCGGCGATCGAATGACTGCCCAACGGGCCTGGGACCTCGACCTGGTAAATCGCCTTGCGCCTCCCGGAGAGGCCTTGACGACAGCCGAGAGCTGGGCAGAGGAACTTGCACTCAAGGCGCCGCTGGCGCTGGCCGCCACCAAGCGGCTGATTCGCGCAGCGGGCGCGCAGTCTTTTGATGAGAGTTTCATGGCCGAGGCCGATGAGCAGGAGGCCTGCAGCAACACAGCCGATGCGTCCGAAGGTATCGCGGCTTTCCTGGAAAAGAGGGCGCCCCGCTTCACGGGGGAGTAGCGCACCGCTTGCCGTGGTCGGCCCCAGGAGAAAGGGCGTCCCCCCTGGGAAAGAAGGCTTCCCCCCTGGGAAAGAAGGCGTCCCCCCTGGGAAGGAAGGCGTCCCCCCTGGGAACGAGGGCGTCCCCGCCCTCGAAAAACCATGACCAACTACCGCAACAAAGGCCAACCACGCAAGCTTCTTGACGACGACGAGTGGGCGCAATTCTGGCGCCACGGCAGCGTCACGACCTTCGAGCGGCGCGGCAACCCCAATTACGACGGCGAAATCCGCGCCTTCTGGGATCGCCAGTTCGCCACCTTGAGGAAAGGCTCGCGGGTGGTGGACCTGGCCACCGGGAACGGCGCCGTTGCCCTGCTGGCCGCGGAGTATTCCGGCGCGCATGAGATGGAGTTTGTGATTGATGCCCTGGACAGGGCCGACATTCGCCCCGAGAGGGATGTGGGACAGGCCCAGGCAGCCAGGAAATGGTTGAACGCCGTTCGGTTCCGTGCAGGGGCGCCCAACGAATCCACCGGGCTTGAGGCCGAGTGCGCCGATCTCGTGACCTCTCAGTACGGCTTCGAGTACAGCGATCCTGCCGCCAGCGCCAAAGAGGTCATGCGGGTGCTCAAGCTCGGCGGCAGAATTGCGCTGATCACCCATCACGCCAACTCGGTGGTGGTTCGAGAGGCCCGGGAGGGACTGGAGCAGCATCATTTGTGTCTGAAGCAGGAAAAATTGCTGGCCAAGGCACGCCAGGTCGTCGATGCAATGGCGGATGCCGGAACTGATTTCGAGAAGCGCCTGCTGAAGCACGATTCCAGGGCCGAGCACTTGCGAAAGAAGCTGAACGCCTCGGTCGCAAGAATCCAGCAGCAGGCCAGGCGGTTCAGTGACCCGGGAAATGGCATCGGGTTTATTCTGCAGGGATTGAGCAGCATCTTTGCTCCCGGGCTGGATGCTCCACAAAGGCGGGAGACCATTCGCCTTCTACATGAGGCCTGCGACTCCTATCGCCGGCGAATGGAGGACCTGCTGGCCGCCACGCCCGACACGGCACAGTTCGACAGGCTGCTGGATCATTTGCGTTCGGCGGGCCTGGCCATAGAGGGCTGGTTTCCGCTGATCTACCAGGGTGAAGCCCTGATGGGCTGGGCCGTGGCCGGAAACAAGCCAGCCGGCGAGTCCGTGCCTGCAATAGAGTAGGATTGCGCCGATTTTTTCTTTTAAGGAGTAGTTCTGGTGGAGATCAAGGGCAAGACGATAGTCATTACCGGGGCGGCACGGGGCCTGGGCGCGGCAATGGCGCGCCGTTTGGCCGGCGCCGGTGCGCACCTCGCCTTGTGCGACCTGAAACAGGACAGTCTCGAAAAAACAGCTGCCGCATGCCGCGACGCCGGTGGCGAGGTGCATTGCTACGGCGCCAATGTTGCCAATGAAGATGACGTGGTTGCGTTCATGGACTCCGTAGCCTCCGATTGTGGCGCGCTGGACGTCCTGATCAATAACGCCGGCATTACCCGTGATGGTTTGATGGTGAAATTCAAGGACGGCGAATTGCTGGGCAAGATGTCGCTTGCTGACTGGCAGGCGGTGCTGGACGTTAACCTGACCGGCGCCTTTTTGTGCGCTCGCGAGGCGGCGGTCCACATGGCGCGCTTTGGAACGGGCGGCGTAATCATCAATATCTCCAGCCTGTCGCGGGTAGGTAATTTCGGGCAGTCGAATTATTCCGCCACCAAGGCGGGCGTGGCCGCATTGACCGTACTGTGGGCACGGGAATTGGCGCGACACGGAATCCGGACCGCGGCAATCGCACCGGGAATGATGAATACCGAGATGGTGGCCGGGATGAAACCCGAAGCCCGCGACAGGTTGGCGGCCATGGTGCCCGCGAAACGCCTGGGCGAGCCTGATGAAGTGGCCCAGACAGCGCAGTTCATTCTTGAGAACGACTACATATCGGGGCGCGTAATCGATCTGGACGGAGGACTGCGCTGGTAAGCGCCCTTCGGCATGCGGGTAATCACGCTTAACGCCAACGGCATACGCGCGGCTGCGCGCAAGGGCTTCTTCAACTGGCTCCCGCGCCAGAAGGCCGACTTCGTTTGCCTGCAGGAACTCAAGGCCCAGGAGGATCAACTGCAGGGCCGCGAGTTCTGGCCGAGGAACTGGCATTGCTACTACGAATGCGCCCAGCGCAAGGGATATTCGGGCGTAGGGATTTACTCGCGGCAGCAGCCGGACGAAGTGCTGCACGGTTTTGGTTCGGCGGAATTCGATGCGGAGGGGCGCTACATCGAGGCCCGCTTCGGCTCACTAAGCGTGGTGTCGCTCTACCTGCCCTCCGGTTCCTCATCGGAAGAACGCCTGGCCGCCAAGTACCGCTTTCTCGACGAATTCACGCCGCTGCTCGCAAAGGCGCGCGACAGCGGCAGGCAGTACCTGCTGTGCGGCGATTTCAACGTCGCCCATCGCGAAATCGATCTCAAGAACTGGCGCGGCAACAAGAAGAACTCGGGCTTCCTGCCGGAAGAGCGAGCCTGGATGGACCTGCTGTTCGGCGATCTCGGCTTCGTCGACTGCTTTCGCCGGGTCAACCCCGACCCCGATCAATACACCTGGTGGTCAAACCGGGGCCAGGCCTGGGCGAAGAACGTCGGATGGCGCATCGACTACCACGTGGCCACGCCGGAACTGGCCGCGCGGGCTACGTCCGCGTCCATATACAAGCGCAAGCGTTTCTCCGATCACGCACCGCTGATCCTCGACTATGCGGACTGACTCCGGCACGCATCTTTGCGGGCAATTTCCCCTCTAGCGGGCATGCGTCGATGAACATACGCGTAGATAGTTACGGCGGCTTCGGCGCCTTCCTGCATCCTCGGGTACTGGCGATGCTGTTCCTGGGTTTTTCCGCCGGCCTTCCTTACCTGCTTGTATTCAGCACCTTAACGGCCTGGCTGGCTGACGTGGGCGTGTTTCGCGGAAGCATTGGCATGTTCGCCTGGGTCAGTCTTACCTTCTCGCTGAAGTTCCTTTGGGCCCCGCTCGTAGACGGATTCCGCTTACCACTACTCCACAGACTGTTGGGGCGGCGACGCTCCTGGATGCTGCTGGCGCAACTAGGAATTATTACCGGACTGATCCTGCTTTCCACTACCGATCCACTGGATAAGGTGCTTCCCGTAGCCCTTTTTGCCCTGCTGGCGGCTTTCTCCGCCGCCACGCAGGACATCGCCTTGGATGCCTGGCGCATTGAGGCGGTTGAGGTGGAACGCCAGGCGGCAATGGCGGCCAGTTACCAGTTCGGATATCGCTTAGGGATGCTCGTCTCGGGTGCGGGCGCTTTGTTTCTTGCGCAAGCATACGACTGGAGCCTCACCTACCTGGCCATGGCCTGCTGCATGGGTGTGGGTGTCGTCGCAGTGCTCCTGATAGCAGAACCGGATCACGTCGATACGGTGCAAGAAAGGAAGAGCGTCAAGATGTGGATTCGCTCACACATTATCGAACCATTCAGTGACATTATTCGACGTTACCGGCCCTACGCCATCGCGATCCTGGCGCTCGTGGCGCTATTTAGGGTCAGCGACTACCTGCTGGGCAGCATGGCGAACCCGTTTTACCTGGCAATGGGGTACGGGCTGGACGAAATCGCTACGGTCGTCAAACTCTACGGGACGGTGGCAACGCTGGTCGGCATTATGGTGGGTGGCCTTGTTGTGACACGGTTCGGACTGGGGGGACCGCTCATCGCCTCGGCTGTACTGCTAGCTCTCACCAACCTGGCTTTCGCTGCTCTCGCCGCCGCGGGCGAGACGGACCTCTGGCTTCTGGCCGGAGTAATCACGGGCGACAACCTTGCTATGGGAATTTCCGGCACTGTGTTCATCGCCTTTCTTTCCAACATGACCTCACGCCAATACACTGCAACCCAATATGCCCTCTTGACTTCGCTCATGGCTCTGCCTGGCAAGTTCATGTCCGGCTGGTCGGGATTCCTTTCCCTGGAGGTGGGTTGGGTGAATTTCTTCATACTGGTTTGCCTGGCCGGTGTTCCCGCCATCCTGCTTGCAATCTATGTCAGCCGGCTGGAATTCTTCAAACCGTCCAGCGGGCCCAGCAAGGACTAAGCGGAACTTCACGCGTAAGCGTTCGCCCGGCCGGTGTTTGATGGTTTGTTGGTTTACCGATTGAGGATGCGTTTCCAGTCTTTTCTCAGCGGCAGGAGCCAGATGTTTTTTTTGGGCAGGGCATGGTGTCGGTGGGTGTCCTGGCGTCCTCGGCCCTGGGTGGTTCCGACCGGGATCCATCCGGAAGCCTGGTAGACGGTTCCGGTGAAGCGGGGTGTTTCGACGAAGGTTTCGATGAGCACGGGCGTGACGTGGTATCGGGCCTGCCAGTCGGCGGCGAGGCGTGCTCGGACGAGTTTGAACAGGTGGGAGACGAGGTTGGGCAGGCGCGCCCAGGGCAGCACGAGCAGGCGGGAGTTGTTGACGATCTGGCCGAGGTGGCGTTGTCGGGTCTGGGGTGACCAACCGATGAAGCGGTCGCGGGGGGCGAGTTGCCAGGCGGGGGCGGCGAAGCCGAGCATGGCCAGGGGTGCGCCGGTGCGGTCATAGGCGGTGTAGCGCATCTGGGCGCCGGTCAGCGGGGTGTAGCCGAGGTAGTGATGGGCGGCGATGCAGGCGTTCCACTGGTCGCTGGCGGGGCGGTCGCGCGCGGTGATTTGGACCAGGCGGAGGGGTCGGGCCTGGTCGAGGGAGGCGGCTGGCGGCCAAAGTGGCGGCTGGCTCAGTTGCCGGTTGACGGGCCGGGGCGGGTAGCGCGGGCGGCGCGGCGGCGGCAGCGTGATCCAGTGCTCGCGATGCATGGCGAGCATGGCGACGCGGGCGGCCATGTCCTTGAGTCCGCCGCCGGGCCGGCGCCACCCGATGCGCTCACAGAAGACGCGCGAGAGTTGCGCCCGGTGCCGGGTCGGCGGGCCGGCGATCAGGGCGCGCAACAGGCGCATTTCCGCGGCCGTGAAGTCGCGCCCGTGATAGCGGCACACGACCTGCTCGGCGGGGATGCCGGAAAGCGCAGCGGGGGGCTCAGGCATCGTCGGGCGGCGCTCGGGGCTGTCGCAAGCGCTCGCGTCGGGCCGGGGTCATCGACCAAGGCAGCCAGGGCGCCAGATCCGACGGCGGTCTGCCTGCCGCGGCACAGGCGGCCAGCCAGTCATGCAGCCAGTGCTCGATGTCGATGCCGTGGCGCTTCAGGGTACCGAAGACGCTGTACATCAGCGCCGTCAGGCGCGCACCGGTCCAACTGTCGTTGCCGAAGCTGATTTTGCGGCTGATGACCGGCGCCCGCAAACTTCGCTCGCAGGCGTTGTTGTCGATCGGCACCTCGGGGTCGGCCACGAAACGCTCCAGCCCATGGCGCCATTTGAGCAAGCGGCGCAGGGGTTCGGCCCGCGGTTCTTGCTCGGTGCGTTCGGCCAGTTCGGCTTCGGCTTCGGCGAACAGCGCCGATCCCCGTGCCTTGAGCGCCTGCTGCGCGGTCCGGAAGGCCCGGTTTTGCCGGGCTCGACCGGGTCGGTAGTGGCGCTGGCGGCGGCGATGGGTCCGGTAAATCGCCGCGATGCGCTCAAGCCAGCGGCGTTTCCAGGGATTGTCCTCGGCCCCCCCGCAGTCGATAAAGTCGCGCCGGGCATGGGCCCAGCAGAAGGCCGGCACGAGGCCGAGTTCGTCGGCGAGCGCAGCGTAACTGCTGTAGCGGTCGCTGAGCAGCACGGCGCCGGCTTCCACCCCCTCGAACACTTTCAGGGCCGCCAGGCGGCTGCGCCGCGGGTCGATGTGGAACCAGACCGCGTCGGGGCTCCGGCCTACCCAAAGCCAGGCGCGCCGCCGCCCACCGTCGCGGCGCCCTTCCTGGACCCGCCACGAGGTCTCGTCACCCTGAAGTACCCGGGCCGTCACCAGATGCGCACGGATCGCCGCCGACAGCGGTTCGAACAACCGCGCCAGATCGCCCAGACGGCCGCACAGCGTGCCCGGCGAGATCGCCAAGCCGTGGCGCGTCATCCAGCGGGCGATCTGGCGAAACGGGCGCTGGCCCTCCCAGCGCTCCAGCAACACCGCGGCCCACACCGAGATCCCATAGGCGGTGTGGGGAAACAGGCGGGGCACGGGCGGGGCGGCCGCGGTGGCCGGGCCGGCGCAGCCGCAGACGCGGCGATACCGCCGGCGGCGGATGCGCCGCGTGTGCGCCGCCACCCGGATCTCGATGAGATCGGACTCGACCCATCCGTGGGCGGCATACGGCGTGCCGCAACGCTCACAGCACGTCTCGGCCGCCGGCAGTTCCACCCGTTCGGTACACACCGCCAGCGACTCGCGCGGCGTCCGGGAAGGCCCCGGACGGCCGGGCTGCTGACCCCGCCGGCGCGGCGACGCCGCCCGCGCTTGCCGCTCGCTACGATCGCCGAACCGGTGCCGGGTATCGTTCGAACGCATCGCCTTTAGCAGGCACAACTGCCGCTCCAACTCCGCAATCCGGCTCGGCAACCGGCCGCCCTGCGCCGGCCCCGCCAGAGCCCGCCGCAACACGGCATTCTCCTCGCCCAGCGCCGCCACCTCGCAACGCAGTTCGCCATTCTCCTGGCGCAACGACACCATCGTCGGCCGCCGACGCGGATCCACCGACAGCTGCTCCAATAACCGCCGCACACGCGCCGCCTCGGCCACCGCCGCCAGCGACCCCTTCGCCTGGCGGCGAAGCGCACGCAGCTCGGCCCGCGCCGCTTCCAGCTTCTCCTTGTTGCGCCGGTGAATGCCCGCCAGCGCGCCCGCCCGGCTACCCGCCGCGATCGCTTCCTGCCGCCAATAGACCGCGCTCCGATGACCCCCATCGCTGTTCGATACCGGCATGGCATCTCGTGCCGGCGACAACACCACCGAATCCGCTACCGCATGCCCATCCATGCACCCGATATAACACGAACGGCTCGATGTGTCCAGCGCCACACCCACAACACGCAGGCCTATCCAAAAGTCCCACACGGTTTGATTTGCATCCGATACGGGATGGGAGCAAAGGGGCGCCAATGACGATCCGGCGTGCCGTGGGCGGTCCAATGGTGTCCGGGAAGGTGTTGGGAAGGGCTCTGATCCGTACATTCCCGGCGGATGATTGACGGTGGGCATGGGGGCGCCGCAGTGCGGCCGGGCGGCGCACTGCAGGACTGGAGTGTGGGTGGCCGTCAGGCGTGTCGGATGGTCAGGATGGCGTCGAGGGCTTCCTGCGGGCGGGCGGCGTAATGGCGGTTGGCCGGGGGGATGTACTGGAACTGGCCCATTATGCGCACAATGGAGATGGCGGCGTTGCTCAGCGCCGCCAGATTCTGTGGCAGATTGCGCACCGAAGCGCGGCAGCGGTCTTCGCCGTAGCTGAAGTCCCGCACGTAGTGGACCCTGTTTTCCACTTCCCAGTGGCGGCGCACGAGGTTCAGGAGTTCTTCGGGGCCGGCCTGGCTGGCGCTGAGTGAGGTGAGACAGAACGCAACCTCGCGGGAGACCTTGCCGGTTTTGACCACGATGCGTTCGCGTTCGATGCGCACCGCTTGCCGGCGCCCGAAGAGATCGCACCACCCGTTCCACTTCGCGGCGGTGAGATCGACGGCGGCGCAGCGCCGGGTCTCGATGCGGCCATGGCCTTTTTCAACCACATCCCCGCTCCAGCACGCCGCGCTCCAATCGATGTCCGCCAGATCGTCGTGAATGGTCTGCTGGTTGCCCTTCACGGCGGTGATCACATAGTCGGCCCCGCAGTCCCCGGTCAGACAGCGTGCGGTCTCCTGCTGGGCGTGCAGGGCGTCGAGGGTGACGATACGGCCCTTCAAATTCAGTTGCCGCGACAACGCTCGCACCGCGGTAATCTCGTTGCTCTTCCCGCCGACCTGGACCTGTCCCAGAATCAGGCCGCCCCCGTGCTCCACGGCCGCCACCATCATGCGCCGCTCATTCGCAATACGCTTCGAGGCGCCGCGCACCTCCTTGCCATCCATGGCCACCGCGCACCGGCCGCTGTGCTGGGCACTCCACGCGCGCAGTGCCTGATCCAGGGTGTCGGCCGGCAGTTCCGAGAGGATGTAATGGAAGGTCGAGGCCGCCGGCACCGTATAGCGCCGGCGGGCCGGACTGAAGAACCCACCCACCGCCTTGCGTTGCGCCTCATCCAACCGGGCGGCAAACTCACCGAACGCACTCACGCCGCGATAACCGGCCAGCCGCGCCGCAATCATGACCGTCAGGTAGCAGGCCATGCTGTAGCGCCGGCCGCGCGCCTGACGGAAATCGGGAATCGCCGCCAGACAGTCATAGAGGCTGCGCAACTCCCCCGCCGGCATCGGCGCCGCCTTCGGGCCGGTCCGCCACTCCACCGGTTCCCCGATACCGCCCAGCGCCGCCCGGGCGCCCGCTTGAAGTTCGTACACGTAAATCTCCTTGGGTTGCCCGTTCGTCCGCCAGCGCACCGGGCTGCCGGGCAGCCGCGTGAAACCCCGCGTCCACCCCAACAGGCGCCAGTTCGACGCCCGGTAACAAGTGCCTCGAAACCGCGACGGGTCCACGAACGTCTCGGCCAGAAGAACCGGAAAACCATACGCCGCATGCATGTCCCGCGACAGCCGCCGCAAACTCAGACCCAGCACCCGCGACGCCAGGTTGCGCACACCGCCCCTGCCGGTCAAAACCACAAACCGGGCGTTGTTGGCAATCAGCTTCAGCCGCCGGAACTGCTGGGCCCGCGACCAGCCGATCCACCCGTCCCGGGCGGCCACCTTGAACGCGCCCGCCGTCCAGCCCAACAGCGCAACCCAAGTCTCCCCCTGCACCGCAACATGGCGCAGCGACTGCCCGAACAGACCATGGAACGGCAGATAATGAAACTCGGATACCAGAGCATCCCAACGCCGCCGCTCTTCGGCGTCCCGCACCGGGCGAACCGTCACCTCACGCAGGACCACCCGTTCCTCGAAAACCGCTGGAATCCCCATCGCCCCATTCATAACACAAAGACTTCTGAATGGCCAGCCCCAACTTCGCCAAATGGTCCGCGCTCAGCGTCTCAATAGGGCTCGCGACTTTTGATTGGCCCTGCCCACAACACGGGCGAACGCTTACGAGCCGAATATCCAGTCCCAAAGGCCGTAAGTGGTTGATTTTCCTACGCCCGCATTACCCTCCACACACTAAAATGTATGAGGAAGTGTCAAACTCGAGGTTCACAACCGGTTCTTGAAATCGAGTTGGGAAACCCGCGGCGAGCAGGCCGACGTGAGCCGCTACGGCCAGGGGTTCTACATTCGTTTCGGCTATGCGGAGCTGGCCCACTTGCTCGTCGTTCGCAGGATGCTGCGCCGCTTCGAGCGCGTTTGTTTCTATATGGACTCCGCGCGCGACCTCGTGCCGGCCGCCATGGTGGCACTCGCCGATGGAATCCGCTCTCGTAAGGTGGAGGTCGTATTGTTCCAGAGGCAGTACAAGGACCGCGGCCTCGCAAGGCCCAAGCAGGCGTCTGAGACGATCAGACGAACGCCGGACAACCCGCGCTTCTTCAGGTGCTTGAGAAAGCCCAGCCAGCCGGCCTTGTCCTCCGTGTGGCCCTCGGCGACGCCCAGGATCCGCCGGTAACCCTCCTCATCCACGCCGATCGCCGCCAGGATCGATACGTTCTTGATCTCCCCGCCCCAGCTGCGCTTTAACGCCAGACCGTCCAGATACACATAGGCGCATACGCCCTCAATCGCCTGGTTGCGCCAGCGCTCAATGTGCTTATACACCTTGCGGTTTAAGTTGGACACGGTCCCGGACGACACCCGCGTACCCCACAAGGCCTCGGTAATGTCCTCCACGCGCCGAACCGACACACCGGCCAAGTACATGTGCACGATTGCTTCCTCAATCGAAATGTCCCGGCGCCGGTAGCGCTCAATGATCGCCGTCTCAAACGTCTGACGACGCAGCTTCGGCACCTACAACTCGACTTCCCCGGCCTGAGTGTGCAGCTTGCGCGAGTAGTGCCCGGCACGCGTGTCAATTCTCTCCGGAGAACGCTCGTAGCGCTGCGCACGACACATCCGATCGGCCTCCTCGTCCAGCAGCGCGTTCAAGGTCTCCTCGACGGTGCCCCGAACCATCTTCGTCAGATGGCCGCGGACCTCCCCTTCGTCAATCCGAATCACCTTGCCCATTGCCTTCGTGCTATCTTGCTCCATGGTGGTCTCCTCATGGTCTGGTTGTTGCTCTCAAACAACAGTTTTACCAGACCGAGACCACCGCCTCTAAGAAAAGTGCGAAAAATAATTTACGTTATCACCGTCCACGAAAGCGGGGCAAATCCAAAACCGAATGTACCCGCCAACGCTAACGCGGGCGCCACCAAAGCCATCACAGCGTCCGCCATCAAGACTTCGGATACCAGGACGCGCTGTTCTTTTGGAGGGATTAGTATTGCGCTGGCTGCCCGTAATCGTCTACAGCCACTCGGAAGCCTGCGTAGATGCTGCGAAAGGTTGGGATAAGGGTGTGGCGGTTTGAGAATCGAATGTCCGGGAAATAGGGCTGCGGTCCCTCGGCCCAAGAAAAGCCACGTTGCGCACGCACTCGGCAGTCCCCACGCACCCATGCGGATCCATCAGCAGACATGTTCTCATAGTTAAGGTTCCGGCAATCCTGTATCCATTCCCTCACGTTTCCTTGCATGTCGAACAATCCGAATTCGTTGGCGCGGAATTGCCCTACCGGAGCGGTATGCACGTAGTTATCGAAACAGTCCGCCACAATGCTCCAGCTCAAGAAACGCTGCTGAACCGTTCGATCTGCCACATTACCCGTGTTGCACAGTTCGGAATGGTCGTCCTCATAGCGGAAATTGGCCGCGAAACCCGCTCTTGCCGCGTACTCCCACTCCGCATCGCTTGGCAAGCGATAGGGTTTACCCGTTTCATCCGAAAGCCACTGCGTATAGGCCGCCGCATCCTCCCAGCTCACGCACACGACCGGATGGGAGTCTGTCTGACTGAATCCAGGATGCTTCCATGTTCGATAGCTGTCACCCTCCCAACCGTTAGCCCAAATCTGGCATTCCTGATCAATCTTTCCCTCTGCCAAATAGCCTGTCGATCGTACAAAATGAGCAAACTGTCCCCTCGTAACCTCGTACTTTGACAATCCGAATGGAGCCTCGAATACCACATCATGCTCCTGCACTCCAAGGGCATCGCAACCGGCTACGAATGCACATCCCATCCGGAACTGGCCAGGCGGGACCCACACCATCTCTGGCCCCCTTCCGCCCGAGCGCAGCTCGTCTGCGAAGAACCTCTCATGAGCGGTATTCGGGTTTGAGACAGGCAGATATCTCAATAGTGCGAGGAACTCCGGTGTCAAGCGCCCAGAGCGAAAGTCCTCACGAACTCTTTCTTCGATAGACGGATTTACATTGTCCTGATCCTGAGCAATTGCCGAACCATAGTCTTCCGCCAAGTCCTCTGCTAACCAACCCAATTCTACCAATCGGTTCATTTCTTCGGCGACATAGCCTATCCGGCCTTCGCGTGCCCGCAGGCCCGGGCTATCGCTAGGTCCAATCGTAAACCCCACAGGCCACGACTCGTAGGATAGTCTTCGTTCCGAAAGTTCGGCGGGAATCTCACCGGCTGAACTGCGCAATACGAGGTCTCCTCCACGAATTCTGCATTGCACGACTTGGGGCGGATGGTCCGACTCAAGTTCAAAAATTGCTGTTCCACCTGGATTAATGTGCGTCCAAAAGGAAATCCACTTACCCTGCGAGAACTGTTCTATATCGTTGGACATAGCCCCCACGTGAACCTTCGGTTGCACAACGGGTCGGGTGATTTCCGAATACGACTGGAGGAAGAAACCGGACATATACTGACCTTCCTCAACCCGAATCTCGTAGCGGTACTTGTATCGCCCTCCGTATGTCAGACTTACTGACGCGATTATCGTAGCAGTGACACGATCAGGGCGTTCGTAGGTGGCTGTATTCCAATCTTCCTGATTGGCAAATCTCCACTCCAAGACATACTTTCCTTGATTTTCGTCGATTGCCCGAATCCGACCCACGCCTTCGGCTTCCAACGCAATCTCTCCAACCGCCAGCGACTCGCCGTTACCTGTAATCTGGTGCCGAGGAATCAATTCAGATCGGCCATCTTGCAGTAGAGACCACAATAGAACCGCAGCCGCTAGGGCTGTGATTACTCCGGAACTGATCGCGATGTCTCGCTTCTTCATCGCGTCAGAACCTCAGATGCCAATGTTCATTGGAAGTACCTTCGTCGTGAACTTGCGGATCACCTCCATTGTCCGTCACTATTCGCGCGAATCGATTTTGCTGCGTATTCGTCATATTGTTCCGACGAGTATCGACCTGCTCACCCTCATGATGCTCATCATGACTGCAGCTTGTACACCAATTCGCTGGAAGGTCAAACTTGCCTCCGTAGATTAAGCTCATGTCGTTGTAGCCAACGCGTTTACTGCTCGGTTGTGGATTGCTGTCTGACCAGTACGCGTCCTTATACGTCTCCGCAATTGTCTTGAGAGCGCGTATCACAGAAAAGGTGGCGTATTCCCCCGTCGGATGCGTCCTTCTGCCAGCCGCGCTACCCGAGAAAAAGTAACCGTCGCCAGACGGCATTAGACCTAATCCAGGCACACGCACCTGAATGGCCCGCGAAGACGATAACTGGCCAACAGTGACGTTAATTCGCACATCTCCGCCAAACTCCGACGCCTCGAATGTGGCAAAAAACCTTCCCTCCGAGTCGATTCCACGGCTTGCAGATCTGACCGTACCAAGTGGCCGCGTACCGCGATGCGCTACATGTCCCCCGTCATTGTGCGATTGCAAGTCTATGCTCACAGCAGTTCCTTGCGGCACATTTGATGTTGTAACAGTGATCGTAGCTGTGTTGTCTCCTGATGTCTCGTCAGGCCACACTTGTATTGGATCGATGCCCACACCCATGGAGGGGGGCGGAGGCGGGGACGGATCGGGCAAGCAGATGCACACCACGTCTACGTCGTCATCATGATCTTTCGGCACAGGTCTGGAAGTCACGGACTTGGGGTAATAAATGATGCAGATGCAACAATTCGTGGAGCGATACTCTAGGGGCTGAAACACGGCATTCGAGGGCTTTTCGAACGCCATCATTGCGTCCTGCTTATTGCCCAAAAACAAAGGTTTAGCCACGGCGAGAACCTGCCGTGCCTTAAGCAGTCCCGGAACGCCCAGACTCATGGGGTCTCGGGCTATTGCCGCGAAGCTTGATTCTTCAAACGCGGCAATTCCATAATCAGGATGCGAGGATCCGGTGGAATCGTTCTGCAAAACCATTAGGCGCGCATCCAGCACTTCCTGAAAATTCCATTCACTTGCTTCGTCATCGGATGGTGACCACGTCGCGCCTGTGGCGCGAGAAATTATTCTGCCAATACGGTCGGGCCCTGCGTATTCGACCGAAATCACATCGCTGCCGGTGTCGAAACTGATTGCCCGGCCCATGCGGTCGTAGGCAATGTCCAACTTGCCTATCCCTTGGTAGGTTATGTTCTCGACTCGATTCATATCACCAATCCGAACGGACTGACGTTTCTCTTCGCCATTTCGTTCTGTTACAGCCACCTCCACAATGTTACCGGCGGGGTCGTGCTTGTAGCGCACCGTGCCACCCATGCCGAAATCTATGGATGAGCGATTGCCGAGTTGGTCATACCGGTATTGGTTAATCTCACCGTCGGCATATTGGATTGCCGATATACGCCCCGCGAGGTCTTGGTTGAATTGCACAGTGTCAGCGCGGCTATGAAACGCCGCCAGATTGCCATCGGCGTCATAATCCGCGCGAACTAAAGTGCCGTCTTGCTCCACTTGCGCGATCTCGCCGGATAACAAGACCTCAAACGAAAACTGAGCCTGCGGGCCATTGATCCTCGTGGAGCCGCCTGCGTAATCTATCGTTATGATCGCGCCGTCTTGCGAATAAACGCTCGCGATGCGCCCCGCATCATCATGTTGATATGTCCGAGTATCGCTTCCATTGGCTGTCGTTTCAATCGCGTTGGTGATCTCTCCCTGCGCTCCATACGTGTATCGATAGCCACCTCTAGACGATTGAATCACTGTCACGCGGTTTCGCTCATCCAACTCAAGCTGCCACCAGATACCATTTGTGGAATCGAAGCGATCGGTGACCCCGACTGCGTTGTGGCCAAATACATGCGAATGGCCCGTGCCTTCAGAGACCATGGTTTCGGCTGGCGTGTATGTAAAGAAGTACTGGCGTCCGCTGAGAGATTCCCTCACTCTTGCCATTTCGTCGTATGCAATGCGAAGGATGTCTCGTTCATTAGGGCCAATGGCACGCGTAAGCTGCCCGTGCGCAGCGTACTCATACGTCCAAGCATTGCCGGCGATATCCACTGCTTCGCTGAGTTTTCCACTCGCGTCATAGCGGTAATAAACGTCCCGTCCCCAGCGGTCCTGAACCGAGGTGATGCGGCCCCGACGGTCTCGTGTGATTTCAAAAACTGGACCATCGGCATCGGATATCCTGCGAACAAGGCCATTGTGATAGGAAAGGGCAACAAACGATCCTGCGCTGGATGCCAACTGGGTCAGACGGTAAGTATTTCCGCCTCCCGTCGTCCCTACGGAGCGTTCAAACACGCGGGTTTCATTGCCCTTGCGCAGAATAGCGAGTGAACCGGCGACTTCGATGCTGGTTGACGCATGCTGCGGTGTAGAGGGAATAGCTGTATAGGTTCCGGACGCCAATGTTGAGGTTTGCTGCACCGAGCCATTGGCGGCGTCCACTTGGACTTGCTCACTTAACAACTGTTCCCTGTTCGATCCGTCTCCCGAGCGGGCGAAGTAATGCCGGGCGCCGGAACCGTCGGTATAGACCAGGCCGCCATCCTTAACGGTGAGTTCTTCCGCCAGCGACAAGCGCCAGCCGGGACCGAAATCGCGTCCCGTCTGGACTCTTGAGTCATACACACGCACGATACGCGCCAGCGGGTTGATTCCCGATACGATGTCGCGGCGCCGAAACGTCAGGTTGCCGTGCCGGACACTTACGTAGCCGATCTGAAAGCCGTCAAAGATGGATTGAGGATTGGGATAAAGGACGTTTACACGCCGGCGCAGTTCCGTCTCCTTGACCAAGTCGGCGAAGACGGCCAAGGAAGCGTCGTTGACAGCTGACGGAGGGGATGAGGAATCGACCGCCGCAGTGGATGCGGTTATCGCCAAACCGGTGCAAAGCGCGACTGCAAACGGATAAAAGAACTTCTTGCTCACTTGACTACTCCCACTACTCCATTTGCCTACTTCGGCTGCATCCTAACATGGCAAAGCAGCCAAACCGATGCGCTTCGCACAACGCGTTCAATAGTTGTCGGCCTGAAGGGGTACACCGGGATCGATGCTACTTGATCAAACATTTTCACGCTGCCGGCGCAACCGGCGTTTCTCAGGTCACAGATTGCGCGCCGGGTCCTCCCAATTGCTCGTATCCGCGGCAGCCACATTGGCCGAGCTGAATAGGCAGGCCGCTGGCTGCCGCCTGAATTGCCCGGCCACTCTGCACAGCTTGATCTAACAACTAAAGGCGCGAACTTCTTTAGGTTGTGATCCGATCCATTTGCGGTGACCCAAGGATGCTATCCCTGCTCTTCAGATTGAAGTATCCGGTCACCGTTCCCCCGTAATCCGAGCCACCTTAGCCCAGGAAATGGGGGCCCCTCAATACAAGGAAATCCCACATCCGAAGCGGCTCGGATTACGGGGGAACGGTCAAACTATTATTCCTGTTTCGCTTCCGCGACGCGGTCGAAGAATTTCAGGCGGGTGACGTAAATTGCCAGCAGGATGGCGGGTACGCCGGCCAAGCAAATCAGCACGTAGAAGTTCACCCAGCCTACCTCCAGGGACAGGAATCCGGACCCGCCGGACATCAACTTGCCAGGCAGGGCCATGACCGAGGTGAGCAGGGCATATTGCGTGGCCGTGTGATTGCGCGAGGTAAGGTTGGACAGATAGGCGATGAATACGGTGCCTGAAATGCCCATGGCCAGGTTGTCGCCCGTAATCACGGCGCCCAGAAGCCAGAGATTCGATTCGCCGGAGGCTGCAACCGTGGCGAAGGCGAGATTGGTAAGGGCCAGCAGAACGGCGGAGAGAATCAAAGGACTGCGTAGGCCGAACCGGCCGACCAGCAGGCCGCCCGCCATGGTGCCTACCAGGGTTGCGGCCGTGCCGTAGATCTTCGCGATATTCGCGATCTCCACCTTCGTATAGCCCATATCGAGGTAAAAGGGCATGGTCATGCTGCCCATGAGGTAATCGCTGATGCGGAACAGGCCCACGAACGCCAAGATCGCCAGCGCGTAGCACCCGTATCGCTGAATGATGTCCGCCAGCGGCTCCACGTAGGTGGCGCGCAGCCAGTCGGCTAGGCCGGCGAACGCCCGTGTGGCGGAATGCCGTGCCGGCTCCCCCGTCAACAGGACCGTTACCACACCCACGCCCATGCAAGCCGCCATCACCAGGTAGCTAACGGACCACGAGTAATACTCGGCCAGGTAGAGGGCTCCCGCGGTCGACACTAACACTGCCACGCGGTAGCCGTACTGGTAGCTGGCGGCCATCGCCGCCTGTCGCTCCATTTCTACTGCCTCGATTCGCCAGGCGTCCATGGCAATGTCCTGGGCTGGCCGAAGCCTGAAGGCGCCAGCCCAACAGGGCGAACGCCGCCACCGGATAAATCACCAAAGTTCGCGCCTGGGTCCGTTCCGGAAAGCAGCAATAGGCCGCCAATCACGCCGAGTTGCGCCAGCAGCATCCACGACCGGCGCCGGCCCAGCAACCGGTGGAGCAGGGGCAGCCGCACATGGTCCACCAGCGGAGCCCAGAGGATCTTCAGCGTGTAGGCTAGGCCGACCCAGGCCAGCATGCCCACCGTGCCGCGGTTCACGCCCACGTTCGCCAGCCAGGCTGTTAGGGTGCCGACTACTAGCAGTCTGTCGGACTTAGGGGCTGTATTTTTCTATAATTGGTGTGGTCTGGGTTGTTGGGTGATTGAGATGCCGAAGTTTGTGGAGCGGGATTCGAGCCAAGCCTATCTTTTGCCTCCGGACGTTCGCGAGTGGGTTCCGGCGGACGACTTGTCGCATTTTGTTCTGGAGGCGGTGGATCGGGTTGCGATGGAGTCGTTCAAGGTCAACGAGCGTGGCACGGGTTCGGCGCAGTATCACCCGCGGATGATGCTGGCGCTATTGATTTACTGCTACGCGCACCGGATTTTCGGTTCGCGGCGGATTGAGCGGGCGACGTATCGGGACGTTGGCGTTCGTTACGTGGCGGCGAACTGCCATCCGGATCATGACACGATCTGCCGGTTTCGCCGGGAGAACTTCGAGGCGGTGGGGGAGGCGTTTTTGCGGGTGTTGCTGATGGCGCGGGAGTTGAAGTTGCTCAAAGTGGGCACGGTGAGCGTGGACGGCACGAAGATGGACGCCAACGCGAGCAAGCGCAACAGCATAAGGCGGGATCGGGCGCATGCGTTGCGGGCGCAATTGCGCGGGGAGATTGAGGATTTGATGGGCCGCGCGGAGCGCGCGGACGCGAAGGAGCGGTTGGATTCGGAGGGTTTGCCGGAGGGTTTGCGGCGGCGGGAGAAGCTGAAGGCGAAGCTGGACCGGGCGTGCGCCGAGTTGGATCGCCGGGCGCGTTCGCAGGCGGCGATGGAGCGCTTGGCGTATGAGCGCAAGGTAGCGGCGCGGGACCAGCGCGAGGGCCGCGCGAAGGGCGCGAAGATCAAGCCGCCGGATAAGGCGCCGAGGGCGGAGGAGCAGATCAACCTGACGGATTCGGACAGCGCGCTGATGCGCAAGAACAAGCGCAGCGAATGGCGTCAGGCGTATAACGCGCAGGCGGTGGTGGACGCGGAGGGAAGCCAGTTGGTATTGGGTTCGCGGGTGAGTTCTTGCGCGAGCGGCCGGCGCGAGTTGGTTGCGGACGTGGATACGATTCCCAAGGCGTTGGGCGAAGCCGGGCGGGTATTGGCGGACAACGGCTACGCGTCGGGTTCGGAGGTGGCGCGGCTGGAGGCCCGCGGCCTGGAGGTTTTGGTGGCGGTCGGTGCGGAGGACCGGCGCCGGGCGCATGATTTTCGTCCGCCGGCCGAAGGCAAGGCGCCGAAGGCGCCGAAGGCGGAATGGCTCAAGCGGATGAAGGAGAAGATGGAAAAGGAAGAAAACCGGGCGCTGTATCGCTTGAGGAAGCAGACGGTGGAGCCAGTGTTTGGGATTGTGAAGGAGGCGATGGGATTTCGGCGTTTTTTGCTTCGGGGCCTGAACAAGGTGGAGGGCGAGTGGGCCCTGGTGACGCTGGCCTACAACTGCAAGCGATTGCACCGCTTGAAGATGGCGTAAACCGATGATCCGGAGAGTTGCATCCGCCCGTTTTAGCGGCTTGGGGGGCTTCCTTCGGGTTCGGGGAGCGCTTGGAAGGCGCTGGTTGGGTTGCCGGGCCTTCTCCCCGGCCGGCTACGATCCCCATGGCGGACATCCGGCGCCGTGGGGAGGGCGCCCCAACGCACTATGGCAGCCCTAAGTCCGACAGACTGCTAGCGGGAAAGGAAGGCCGGCGGAAAAGCCCAGGAAGAACATCGCCGCCACCCGGGAGTGCAGGTAGGCCCCCAAGCCCCCATAGCGTTCAGTCCGCATAATCGAGGATCAGCGGCGCGTGGTACGAAAAGCGCTTCTGCTTGTAGATGAAAGCGGTTGTTGCGCGCTCCGCCATACCCGATGTGGCTCCGACGTCGTCGATACGCCAGACCACTTTCTTTACTAATGCCTGGCCGCGGTTGGACTTGACTTTGACACTTCCTCATACATATGGAGTGGTTGAGGGTGATTGGGGGACGTAGAATCAAGGGGTTATGGTGTTTTTTTACTGGATATGGGCTGGATATAGATAGATACATGAGTAGGTGATTGGGATATTGCAGGTATGATCCTATACAGGTATCATTGGATACATGTACCTGCGGAAGTCCAGTCAAAAGCGCGCCGACGGCTCGCGGCTTTGCCATCTGCAGATTGCCGAGAACGTCTGGGACCCGGTAAAGAAGCGTTCCCGGGTGCGGATCCTGTACAACTGTGGCCGTGCGGACGACCCGCAGGCGGTCGAGCGGCTGCGGCGGCTGGCGGGCAGCATTCTCAAGCGCTGCGCGCCCGAGGAACTGGCTGCGGCCGAGACGGGTTTGAGCGTGGTGGACGCCTGGCCGTATGGCGAGCTGTATGTGCTGGAGGCGCTGTGGCGGCGGGTGGGGTTGCCGGCGCTCATCGCCGAGTGCGTTGAGGGGCGCAAGTTCGGGTTTTCGGTGGAGCGGGCGTTATTTGCGCTGGTGGCCAACCGGGTGTGTGCGCCGTCGTCGAAATGGCATTGCCAAGAGCGCTGGCTGGCCAGGGAGGTGCATATTGAGGGCTGCGGGGGCTTGCGGTTACAGCACTTGTATCGGGCGATGGACGTGCTGGAGCAGCACCAGGAGGCTTTGCAGGCGGGGCTGTATTCCCGCTTGGCGGACTTGTTGAACCTGGATGTGGAGTTGGTGTTTTACGACACCACCTCGCTGCACTTTGAAGTGGCTGGGGAGGATCCGGACGGTACCGATGGCGGGCCGGGGCTGCGCCGGCGGGGGCATTCGAAGAACGGCCGTTCGGACGCCCCGCAGGTGCTGGTGGGGCTGGCGGTTACCCGGGAGGGATTTCCGGTGCGTCACTGGGTGTTTCCCGGCAACACCGTGGACGTGAGCACGGTGGCGCGGGTGAAGGCGGATTTAGGGGGCTGGCGGTTGAACCGCTGTGTGTTCGTTGGCGATGCCGGGATGGTGTCGAGGGAGAATCTGAGCGCACTGGCCCGGGGCGGGGGCCGTTACATCGTGTGCATGCCGGTGCATCGGGGTGCGGAGGTGGACCGGGAGGTCATCACGCGGCGCGGGCGGTACCGGACGGTGGCGCCCAACCTCAAAGTCAAGCAGGTGACGGTTGGGGAAGGCGAACGGCGGCGGCGTTACGTGGTGTGCCTGAACCCCCGCGAGGCGCAACGGCAACGCCGGCATCGCCAGCGGGTGCTGGCGGAGTTGCAGGCGGAACTGGCGAGCTTATCGGCGCTCGCCGGCAGTGGACCGCACCGCAAGCGGGTGTGCGAACTGCGCGCCAGCCGGCGTTACGGGCGGTATCTGCGCCTGACCCGCGGCGGGCAGCCGCGCATTGACCGCGCCCAGGTCAAGGCCGCCGGGCGTCTCGACGGCAAGTTTGTGGTGCACAGCAACGACGACACGCTCAGCGGCGAGGATCTGGCGCTGGGCTACAAGCAGTTATACCGCGTGGAGCACGCCTGGCGGCAACTGAAAAGCCAACTGCGGCTGCGTCCGGTGCACCACCGCGTGGCCCGGCGCATCCATGCCCATATCGCCTTGAGCGTGATGGCGTTGCTGCTGGAGCGGCTGGCCGAGCACGCCTGCGCCGATACCTGGCGCAACATCCGCGACGACCTCAAGGCGATCAAACTGGTTCAATTGTTGGGCCCCAATGGGGCGCTGTGGCAGGTCACAAAACCCCGTGCAAACGCTACCAAGCGCCTGAAATCCTTACAAATAAAGCCCCCTCCGCCAATCCTGAAGCTGGGCTGAACGCCTAGTGACATGGCTATTGGCGGCAATCCCCGCAAACGATTGTTTTACCTGGAAAAAATCAATCCCTGTATCTATGAACTGTCAAAGTCAAGTTGGACCACGAAGTGTATTGGTCCGGATTGGGGTTGATGCGGCAGAAAAAATCGACGAAGCCGAGTTCACCGAACAACAGGTCAATCAAGGCGCAGGAGAGCCCGTTCAAGAAACCATTGCGCTCCGCCGCGCGCATGCCGTTGGCGTTAAGCGCGATTACGCGCATAGGGAGATTAAAACTCTGACAATAAGGCAATTGGTGCGTCCGTGCCGTGACCTGACCTACACTGAAACCAATCAGCATAGTTTACAACCCGGAGGCCATCTCATAAATACACGCCAGTGTCGAGCGGGCTGGTTACGGGTACGAGCATGACATTGAAATTGCGTAGTTTTTTTAGGTTCGGTTCTTCTTTTGATGCCGATGACGAGCATTTATGAGATGGCTTCTAGTGACCGGGGGCGGGAGGTGCTTTCATTTTCAAGCCTGCCGTCTCATCGATGTATGAATGAGGAAACTTGTCCGCTTTTTCAAACTTGTTCGTAAGTGCCCTGCAAGAACGAGTTATCTCAATTGGCCGGTGGCTAGGATCGGGAGGAACGGTCACATTAGCAACTATGGACAATAAATCAGGTCGGTGACGAGATGAATTGGAGATGAAGCTGTTGTGAGATACCAATGAGGGAGGGACACAAAATCTCGATCGCATTGGTCGAAGACGCCGACTACCTATACATCTTGGCCGCAGTTCATCACACTGCCAAGATGTATTCGTTCACTATTGATAAGTGCGATTGGATACTGCGGCGAATTGGTGGTGATCTTCCCCCCAAAGGACAGGCATGCCTATCCTGAGCTTCTGGCCAGCTCGACCAGGGTTTTCTAGCCGATCGAACTGTGCGGGGGGACCCAGGGCCATTCCGTAGTTGGGGTTAACTCTTTGAGTTGTGGGAGGTAGCCGTCGCCACTGGACAATTGGATTGGGCGGTGTCACAATGCTGGCGATGGGTTTACGGGCAGTGGTCATGGGCAAGCCGGCGGTCAGGAGCAAGGTGGAGTTGTCGGGGGTGTCGGTGCGTGTGGTTTTAGACGCGGCGGAGCGGGCGAAGTGGGACCGTCTGATGGATCGGCGCCACTATCTGGGTTTTCGGTGTTTGTTTGGCGGCGGTGTTCGGCACGTGGCCGAGGCTTCGGACGGGCGCTGGGTTGGGTTGTTGGGTTGGGCGCCGGGGGCCTTCAAGATCAAGGCGCGGGACGCCTGGATTGGCTGGACGCCGGAGCAGCAGTTCCGGCGTTTGCACTTGGTGGCGAACAACACGCGGTTTTTGATCCTGCCGGGGTTCAACGGCGGCAACCTGGCTTCCCGGGTGCTGTCGCTGTCGCTGCGCCGTCTGTCGCCGGACTTCGAGGCCTTGCGCGGGCATCCGGTGCTGCTGGCGGAGACCTTCGTGGACCCGTCCCGTTTCCGCGGTTCGTGCTATCGGGCGGCGAACTGGATTGAACTGGGCCGTACCCGCGGCTACGCGCGCTCGCGGGGCGGCTGGGTGGCGCACGGCGCGCCCAAGCGGATTCTGGTTCGGCCGCTGTCCGGCAACGCCGGTGCGGCGCTGCGCGGGCTGAACGAGCCGGCGTCGTGGGGCGCGGGCCGGCGCTGTCCGGCGCCGCCTGCCGAAGGCCGGCTGCGCAGTCTGTATGACTTTTTGCGCGAAGTGCCCGAGTACCGCGCGGCGCGCGGGGTGCGCCACCGGCTGGCGAGCGTGCTGGCGGTGGCGGTGGCGGCCAAGCTGGCGGGCGCGCAGGGCGTCACGGCGGCTGCCGAGTTTGCCGGGCGGCTCACCCAGCGCCAGCTGGCGGCGCTGCGGGCGTTCCGCAGCCCGTCCACCGGGCGGTTCGTGGCGCCGTCGAAGACCACCCTCCACCGCATCCTCTCGGAACTGGACCCGGATGCTTTGGACGCCGCCGTGCGGCGCTGGACCGCGGGCCGGGGGCAGCCCGGCGAGGCGCTCGCGCTGGACGGCAAATCGGCGCCGGGCAACCGGCCGGGCGGCCCGGACGCGGACCGCATGATGATCGCCGCCGTCGAACACACCAGCGGCGTGGTGCGCGGCCAGACCGGCTCCGACAGCGCCGGAGGCGAGATCCTAGGCGTGCGCCGGCTGCTGAAAGAACTCGGCGTGGCGGGACGCACCTTCACCCTCGACGCCCTGCACAGCTGTCCGAAAACCGCCCGCCTGATCGTCGCGGGGGGCGGCGAGTATGTGATGCCGGTCAAGCGCAACCGGCCCACGCTGCTCGATGATATCCAGCGCTTTGACTTCGACGCCGCGCCGGCCCGACAGACCCTCGACAAGGCCCACGGCCGGCTCGAACAGCGCACCTGCGCCGTGATCCCCCTCGACCCAGTCCACGATGACATCGCGCCCCTGCCCGGACGCCGCCAGGCGTTCCGTATTATCCGCCGCCGGACGATCCTCAAGACCGGCCGAACCAGCGTCGAGGCCGCCTACGGGCTGACCTCGCTGGCGCCCGGCCGCGCCGGCCCGTCCGAGATCCTCGCGCTGAACCGCGGCCACTGGGAAATCGAAAACCGCGTCCACTATGTCCGCGACATGGCCTACGACGAGGACCGCTCACGGGTGCGCGCCGGACGCCTGCCCCGCAACCTCGCCTGCCTGTCCAACGCCGCCATCTCGATCGTGAGAATGCGCGGCCGGTTCCGTTACCAGCCCCAGGCCCACCGCCACTACGCCGCCCGCCAGGCCGACGCCCTGCGCGAGGTGGTCCACGCCGTCCCATAGACCCAACCCCGGCCGCGAATCTCCCATCCCCGCGCTGCGGGCGCTACCTGCGTCCGGCACCCGCCGTCCCGTCCCGAAAGGGCCGCAAAACACCATCCAAACCGCCGCTTGCCATCTCTAAGCCTTGCCTCGTCTCGCCCAAAGCATCCGCCACAGACCAAACTACAGGCACCAAACCACCGCCCAGCAACTACGGAATTGCCCTAGCGGGGGGACCTCATTGTAATCCGCACGCCACGACTCACATTTGGATCGGGTATCGGCAAGGCTCAAGAACTGGGAGGCACTGATACACTCGCCCCTAAACGATCCGTTGATCGACTCAATGAAGGCGTTATCGGTGGGCTTGCCGGGCCGGGAGAATCCCACCGATAATGCCCACAGATCCAGCGCCTTGCTGACAAACTCAGGGCCCTGGTCCACCCGGATGCTCTTGGGCTTGCCGTATTCGCTAGTCACCCGCTCCAAGGTATCGACCACGTCCGGATCGCGGTAGCTGTGGGCCACATCCGTGGCTAACGCCAAGCGGCTGAAGGTATCGATGATCGTCAAAATGCGGATCCGCCGGCCATCCACGATCTGATCCGACATGAAGTCCATCGCCCACACTTCATTCGGCGCCGTAGCGTCAATGCGATCTTCCCGACGCTTCGCCGAGGCCTTCCGTTTCGGCGTCTTATTGCGCAACATCACCCCTTCCTCCGTATACACATGATGGGTGCGCTTGTGGTTCATCCGCCAACCTTGGCGCTTGAGCAGCATATGGATGCGCTTGTAACCGTAGCGGACCCGACTGAGCGCCAGGTCCCGGATCTTTTTTCGCAATGTTTCTTGGGAAGGCCGGGTGGATCGAGTATTCACCGTGCCCCGGTCGAACGCGTTGTGGTTGGAGGATTTGATTTATGTGGCGAACTCGCGCGGACTGGACTATGCGACCTTCGTGATCGACACGTATGCGCGGCGCGTCTTTGGATGGCGGGCATCGAACTCACAACGTAGCGGTCCAGCGCTTGATGGGTTGGAGCAAGCGCTGTATAACAGCGTACGAGATCATATCGTCAAGTGGTGGAAATTACATCGGGTACGCTTATTCGTGTGACTAATCGAAGAGTTACCCGGTGCCTATCGATTACATTAGCCCGACAAAGGTAAGCGGCTAGATGCCGCGGTCCAGGGCAAATCGGCGGAATTGGTTTTCTTTTTGGTATATTCACGCGGGCCGGCACCCGCGCCCGAATGCAGACAGCGGGGACGCAATCCCGGAGGGGGAAGAATGATACGAGTTAAGCGTTGGTTTGGCCGAGGTCCTGTGACCGTGTTTTTGTTCATGGTGTTGTGGGTTCCCGCAGCCACGGTGCCAAATTCTGCAACGGCGGCGGTGGGTGGTGTTTGCGTGACATCCGCAGACTGCGCTACTGGAGAATATTGTTTCCATCCTAATCCGCCGATTCCATGGGGCGTTTGTCTAAAAGTTAAGGGCTCTGGCTGAATTGTCTGTGTGGTTTAGCGTGCGAGTCTGTTACGGATGATTTTGGTTGCTGGCGCAGGTAGGGGAGTTGGCGCTTTGATGTCGTATGGGTATGCTTAATTATTTCTCTGCCACATAGTGCGCCACGGCGTTTACAGGGATAGCGGCCACGCAAACTGCGACAGCGGTGGCTTCAGCTATAACTAGGTAAACTGGACTATCTGAGGGACCAGAATCAACTCTGAATCTGTGGCCGGTGCTGGTACGCGGCCGACGCCGCTAACGAAACCACCGGCATTGCGGGTACCGCTAGTGTGCTGTCCCTCAATTAACTTTACTTAGTCGTTCCACTTTGGCGAGGATCGAATCGGCGGTGGCGGTCCAGACGAACGGGCGGGTGTTGGCGTTGTAGTCGTTGACGAAGCGGTCGATTTTGCCGGTGAGTTGCTTGACCGAGGAGAACGTGCCGCGGCGGATGGCCCGCTGGGTGATGATCCCGAACCAGCGCTCGACCTGATTGAGCCAGGACGCGTAGGTGGGCGTGTAATGCAGGTGATACCGCGGCCGCCTCGCCAGCCAGGCTTTCACCTTGGCGTGTTTGTGGGTGGCGTAGTTGTCCACCACCAGATGCACCTCCAGGGTCGCCGGGACGTTTTGGTCGATGTGGCGTAGGAAGGCCAGAAACTCCTGGTGCCGGTGGCGGCGCTTGCATTGGGCCAGCACTTGGCCGCTGGCGATGTCCAAAGCCGCGAACAAGGTAGTGGTTCCATGCCGGACGTAGTCGTGGGTGACGCCTTCGACATAGCCCAGTCCCATCGGCAGCAGCGGCTGGGTGCGCTGCAACGCCTGGATCTGGCTTTTTTCATCCACGCACAGCACCACCGCGTGATCCGGCGGATGCAGATACAAGCCCACGATGTCGCGCACTTTCTCGATGAAGAACGGATCGTTGGACAGTTTGAAGGTTCGCTGCCGGTGCGGCTGCACGCCGAACAGGTCAAACCAGCGCGCCACGGTGCTTTTGGACACGCCGCAGTGCTCGGACATGGAACGGACCGTCCAGTGGGTGGCGCCCGCCGGCGGCGATTGCAGCGCCGCGTTGATGACCTCGGCCACCTGTTCATCTTGGTGCGAGCGGGGACGCCCCGGACGCAGTTGGTCGTGCAATCCGGCCAGGCCCTGCTTGAGGAAGCGCTTGCGCCATTTGCCGACGGTGAACGGACTCAGCCGAAGGCGCCGCGCGATGGAGGCGTTGGGCTCGCCTTGGGCGCCGGCCAGAACAATCTGCGCGCGGCGCACCACGCCGTGGGGGAGGGAGCGGGAGTTGGCGATCGTCAGCAACTGGGCTTGGTCGTCCTCTCCGAGGACCAGGGGTGCGAGGGTTCGGCCGCGGGGCACGGGCGTACTCCGGTAAATAAAGACGCTCCCAATTATATAACTTATTTATGGGACAAGACACTAGGTCAGCGGCCGGTCGATTCTTTGTCAAAGTCCGCAAGGTCAATACAATAACACGGCAGTGAGAATGAAGAACGGACGTAAGCGTTCGCCCGGCCGGTGTTTGATGGTTTGTTGGTTTACCGATTGAGGATGCGTTTCCAGTCTTTTCTCAGCGGCAGGAGCCAGATGTTTTTTTTGGGCAGGGCATGGTGTCGGTGGGTGTCCTGGCGTCCTCGGCCCTGGGTGGTTCCGACCGGGATCCATCCGGAAGCCTGATAGACAGTTCCGGTGAAGCGGGGTGTTTCGACGAAGGTTTCGATGAGCACGGGCGTGACGTGGTATCGGGCCTGCCAGTCGGCGGCGAGGCGTGCTCGGACGAGTTTGAACAGGTGGGAGACGAGGTTGGGCAGGCGCGCCCAGGGCAGCACGAGCAGGCGGGAGTTGTTGACGATCTGGCCGAGGTGGCGTTGTCGGGTCTGGGGTGACCAACCGATGAAGCGGTCGCGGGGGGCGAGTTGCCAGGCGGGGGCGGCGAAGCCGAGCATGGCCAGGGGGCCGCCGCTGCGGTCATAGGCGGTGTAGCGCATCTGGGCGCCGGTCAGCGGGGTGTAGCCGAGGTAGTGATGGGCGGCGATGCAGGCGTTCCACTGGTCGCTGGCGGGGCGGTCGCGCGCGGTGATTTGGACCAGGCGGAGGGGTCGGGCCTGGTCGAGGGAGGCGGCTGGCGGCCAAAGTGGCGGCTGGCTCAGTTGCGGGTTGACGGGCCGCGGCGGGTAGCGCGGGCGGCGCGGCGGCGGCAGCGTGATCCAGTGCTCGCGATGCATGGCGAGCATGGCGACGCGGGCGGCCATGTCCTTGAGTCCGCCGCCGGGCCGGCGCCACCCGATGCGCTCACAGAAGACGCGCGAGAGTTGCGCCCGGTGCCGGGTCGGCGGGCCGGCGATCAGGGCGCGCAACAGGCGCATCTCCACAGCCGTGAAGTCGCGCCCGTGATAGCGGCACACGACCTGCTCGGCGGGGATGCCGGAAAGCGGAGCGGGGGGCTCAGGCATGCTCGGGCGGCGCTCGGGGCTGTCGCAAGCGCTCGCGTCGGGCCGGGGTCATCGACCAAGGCAGCCAGGGCGCCAGATCCGACGGCGGTCTGCCTGCCGCGGCACAGGCGGCCAGCCAGTCATGCAGCCAGTGCTCGATGTCGATGCCGTGGCGCTTCAGGGTACCGAAGACGCTGTACATCAGCGCCGTCAGGCGCGCACCGGTCCAACTGTCGTTGCCGAAGCTGATTTTGCGGCTGATGACCGGCGCCCGCAAACTTCGCTCGCAGGCGTTGTTGTCGATCGGCACCTCGGGGTCGGCCACGAAACGCTCCAGCCCATGGCGCCATTTGAGCAAGCGGCGCAGGGGTTCGGCCCGCGGTTCTTGCTCGGTGCGTTCGGCCAGTTCGGCTTCGGCTTCGGCGAACAGCGCCGATCCCCGTGCCTTGAGCGCCTGCTGCGCGGTCCGGAAGGCCCGGTTTTGCCGGGCTCGACCGGGTCGGTAGTGGCGCTGGCGGCGGCGATGGGTCCGGTAAATCGCCGCGATGCGCTCAAGCCAGCGGCGTTTCCAGGGATTGTCCTCGGCCCCCCCGCAGTCGATAAAGTCGCGCCGGGCATGGGCCCAGCAGAAGGCCGGCACGAGGCCGAGTTCGTCGGCGAGCGCAGCGTAACTGCTGTAGCGGTCGCTGAGCAGCACGGCGCCGGCTTCCACCCCCTCGAACACTTTCAGGGCCGCCAGGCGGCTGCGCCGCGGGTCGATGTGGAACCAGACCGCGTCGGGGCTCCGGCCTACCCAAAGCCAGGCGCGCCGCCGCCCACCGTCGCGGCGCCCTTCCTGGACCCGCCACGAGGTCTCGTCACCCTGAAGTACCCGGGCCGTCACCAGATGCGCACGGATCGCCGCCGACAGCGGTTCGAACAACCGCGCCAGATCGCCCAGACGGCCGCACAGCGTGCCCGGCGAGATCGCCAAGCCGTGGCGCGTCATCCAGCGGGCGATCTGGCGAAACGGGCGCTGGCCCTCCCAGCGCTCCAACAACACCGCGGCCCACACCGAGATCCCATAGGCGGTGTGGGGAAACAGGCGGGGCACGGGCGGGGCGAGCGCGGTGGCCGGGCCGGCGCAGCCGCAGACGCGCCGCCACCCGGATCTCGATGAGATCGGACTCGACCCATCCGTGGGCGGCATACGGCGTGCCGCAACGCTCACAGCACGTCTCGGCCGCCGGCAGTTCCACCCGTTCGGTACACACCGCCAGCGACTCGCGCGGCGTCCGGGAAGGCCCCGGACGGCCGGGCTGCTGACCCCGCCGGCGCGGCGACGCCGCCCGCGCTTGCCGCTCGCTACGATCGCCGAACCGGTGTCGGGCGTCGTTCGAACGCATCGCCTTTAGCAGGCACAACTGCCGCTCCAACTCCGCAATCCGGCTCGGCAACCGGCCGCCCTGCGCCGGCCCCGCCAGAGCCCGCCGCAACACGGCATTCTCCTCGCCCAGCGCCGCCACCTCGCAACGCAGTTCGCCATTCTCCTGGCGCAACGACACCATCGTCGGCCGCCGACGCGGATCCACCGACAGCTGCTCCAATAACCGCCGCACACGCGCCGCCTCGGCCACCGCCGCCAGCGACCCCTTCGCCTGGCGGCGAAGCGCACGCAGCTCGGCCCGCGCCGCTTCCAGCTTCTCCTTGTTGCGCCGGTGAATGCCCGCCAGCGCGCCCGCCCGGCTACCCGCCGCGATCGCTTCCTGCCGCCAATAGACCGCGCTCCGATGACCCCCATCGCTGTTCGATACCGGCATGGCATCTCGTGCCGGCGACAACACCACCGAATCCGCTACCGCATGCCCATCCATGCACCCGATATAACACGAACGGCTCGATGTGTCCAGCGCCACACCCACAACACGGGCGAACGCTTACCTTCACGCACCGAATCGGTGAATAAGGCAATTGTTTCAGTCGGTTAGAGTTATTCGACCTGGACGCGTACTGGGAACATTTTAACTGGATCCACGTCGAGCAGTTCGAAGGCCCGGCGCTGCACCGGGGTCGGTTGTGTGGCCACGGTGAAGCGGTGCTCGGGATTGTCCGGCAGATGCACGGTGTTCAACGCAAGCGTGGCCAGATCCTCCAGCAGACTCGGCAGGCTGTGCACGGGCAGGCCCTCGGAGGTGGTTTTCGAGGCGCTCTTGCGCCGCGCACGTTCGGAGGATCGGGCCGGTTGCACGGGCGAGGTGCGTTGGGCGCGGGCGCCTTCGGGGTCGTCGTCCTCAAACAGCATCGGCGCCAGGCGCTGTCGCAGGTGCCACTCCAGGTGGCAGGCCAAGGTGCACAGGAACACGTGGGCGCGCACGCGCTCGGCGCTGTACACGTACACCGGCCTGATCTGGAGCCGGGCGGTCTTCAGATGCCGGAAGGCGCGCTCCACGCGCGACAGCGATTTGTAGGCTTCCACGGCCTCGTGGGCGCCGATGGCGTGGGCATCGAGGCTGGTGCGCACGATGTAGATGCCGTCGAGGCGGGCTTCGGCGGCGATTTTCGCGGTATTGCGCTTGAACGTCAGGCCGTCGTCTGCGACGACGATATCGAAGTGCTTTTCCACCTTGCGGCGATTGGCTTCGCGCCCCACCCGGCGGTTGATCTTCTCAAGGCCGCGTAGTCTGGAGCCCTTGCGGCGCACGATGTCTGCGATGCGCTGAAGGATCGCTTCGGTGGCCTTGAGGAGGTCTTCTCGCTTGCGGGCGCGCTCCTCGGCCAAGCGCGGATTGAAGCACACCATCAGGCGCTCGCCGGGAAAGTCCGGGCTGAGGATCTCCGCCACCGCGTCGGGTTGCAAGGCGTCGGGTTGCAGCGGGGCGGGACGCCCGTCGTGGAGCGGTTGGAGCAGCTTGCGCAGATCGGCGGTTTTCAACGCCGAGATCCAGTCCAGTCCCGCCGGAGCCACCGTCTCTCGGATGCGCGCCGTGGTCAGCATGCCCCGGTCGCCCACCAGGGCGATGCGCTTAATGTTGAAGCGCTCTTTCAGCTTGGCCACCTGGGAGGGCACCGTGCTCGGATCGGCGGTGTTGCCGGCGAACACCTCCACGGCGATCGGACAGCCCTGCGCGGTACACAAGAGCCCGATGGCGATCTGCGCCTTGCCCCGCTTGCCGTCGCGGTTGTGACCGAACTTGGCCAACCGGCAATGGCGCCCCTCCAGGTAGCTGGAGGTCATGTCGTAGAGCACCACGGTGCCGTCCTTCAGATACCGCCGCGCCAGAGCGCGCTCGATCCACGGCTGGCGCTTGAGCAACCAATCGAGCATGTTCAGCACTTCGTTGCCGCTGACCGCGCCCAAGCCCAGCACGGCGCCGAGGCTAAAGGCGGCGGTGTCGGGGGACAATTGACGGGCGGTGGCCAGTTTGGAGGCCGGCGAGAGCACGCGTGCGACCAGCGCCGCCAGGGCCAGCTCGCGGGTTCGGCTGGGGCTGCGCCCGAGCAGCCGCGGCAACCCCAACTGCCGGCACAGCCCCAGCGCGCCGGCCACGTGCCCGTGGGGCAGGGAGCGTTGCACGACGAACGCCTCGTGCGGGGAGTTCAGGACCACACCGCCCTTGAGTAGGCGGCGGATGCCTTCGACGAGTTCGGGGGGCAGGTGGGTGAGGTTGGCGAGGGTTAGCTTGCGGATGCGTTTGCCTTCGCGCCAGGCTTTTCGCAGCAGGATGGCGGGGGGGCTGTTGCGGTTGGGGATGGTTTCGACGTGGTAGGACAGGTGGCGATCCTTACATGGAAACAATATGTTGGGATCATATACTAACAAACAAGAAATACAACCCATATATTGCGATACATACATGGAAACACATATACACGCTGAAACGCCACTGCGACGGCATGATCCGCCGTCAAATCAACGAGATAGGAATCTAAAACGGGTTTGGAGGGGCGTGAAGTTCCGTCTAAGCACTCGGCCGAAGCCGATAGGCGACCTCCCAGATTTCGTGACCCAGGGCGCTACCCCGTAGCTCGAATCGAGTCTGGTAGCGTGGCGGCGGCCGGTCCAACCGCTCGAAGGCAGAATTGCCATTCATCACGCTCTCGATATGTTCGGCGTACGGCCCCCAATCGGTCGCCACGTGAAAAATGCCCCCCTGCTCAAGAACGCGCTCAAGCAGCTTGACGAATGCAGGCTGCACCAACCGCCTCTTGTGATGCCGTTTGCGCGGCCAGGGGTCGGGGAAGTAAAGGCAAACCATCGCAAGTCCGTCCCGTGGCAGGCGTCCTTTGAGCACCTCTACGGCGTCACCCCGAATCAGCCGCAGGTTCTTGACACCCGCCTCTTCGGCCTGCAGAAGGCATCGTCCCAGTCCCGGAAGGTGAACCTCCACCCCCAGAAAATTGACTTCTGGCGCTTCTTTGGCCGCACGCACCAGCGTTTCTCCGTTACCGAAGCCGATTTCCAGGACCGTGGGCGCAACGCGGCCAAAGACCTGCTCAGGCGTCAAAGGTTCCGCTGATTCGTCGATTCCGTACGCTGGCCAGAGCTCTTCAAGCGCCCGGCGTTGCGCGCGGGTAATCCTGCCGGAACGCCGTACGAAACTGCGCGGCGGCGCCCATTGCTCGGCCTGCGAATTCAGTGGTTCAAGTCCCTCGGTCGTAAATCCGGCCGCCTGTTGGCGGCTCTCGAAATCTAGCATAGACTGGAGTTTGAAGCGGGCGTAGTTCAAAGGTAGAACCTCAGCTTCCCAAGCTGATGATGTGGGTTCGATTCCCATCGTCCGCTCCAGTTCCGCGACGAACCGCGTCGCCTTTCCTCAAAATGCTCCCGTTGTGCCACATTTTGCCTGTGAGCAGTATTTCTCCTGAACGCACATCATTGCCTCCTACTATTCCCAGGCCCGCTTCTCCACTCTAGTGTCGGCAGCGGCGCGAAGGTTGCGCCGCGCTTCAATGACTACAAGGAGGTAGATCATGCGAGTACTACATGAAAAGGAATGCGCCGCCGTGGCTGGAGGCCACGATCCCGGCTGCGAGGCAGAATTGAAAACTGCGTTTATCGTTGGCGGGGGCCTGGCTGGAGGAGCTATCGGAGCCTGGCCCGGGGTGGCTGTCGGCGCTGGCGTCGGCGCGCTGGCTGCTGACGCTTTCGGGCACCAAATATGCGCCGCAAGTCAGGCAGAACGGGAACAACTAGAGAGAGAGGAAGCGGAACAACTCGCTGAGGAAATGGATGCGCTGTATATACAGCAGTATGTGAATTGGAGCCAGCAACCCGCTTTCGGTAACTCTCCCGGTGCGCCTTCAACCGGCCCGCACGAGCTTGTCGTAGATACCGGCTCATACTAGAAAACCTGAAGAACACGACAAGGAGGTTGTGATGAACGAGTTGACGGGAAAGGAACTCGATCTCGTTTGTGGCGGACAGAGCAATGAGCTGCGTACGGTTCAGTGCCACGATATACCGCGCTTTGACAGTCCATCGAGCGGTCTGACACACGAACTGCATCGTCTTGCGGAACCACCCGGGGATCGGGCGCCTGCTCCAATCCCCCTGCACTGGTTACCGCCGCGTGATGACCTGCCACAGGTCTTCTGACACCGATCTGATCGAAACACGGAGGCCGGTCCGGTGAGGAAAGACGACCCTGCTGATTGCTCCACGCCTGCGAATCTATTTCGCAGACCTGCCCTTGGCAGACAGGAGCGCTTTCTGGGTGAAGTCATGCTCGCCGGGCCGGCCTCTACTCCTTTCACCGTTGTGCTGGCTGCCGGCTGCCTGGCCACGCTCCTGACCATGGCCTTTGTTGTGGAAGTGCCCTCAAAGCTGAACGCGCCCGGCGTACTGTTGCCAGTGGGTGGGCTGACCACGATTCTGTCGGAACAAAGCGGTGTGATTGGCAAGGTCCTGGTCAAGCAGGGAGCAACTGTGAACACCGGTGATCTGCTGATGACGCTGACGGTTGACCGACGGCTAGCCGATGGCGCCGGGAGCTTTGAAACGCGTGCCGAATCCACGGCCAGGCAAAGGCAATTGCTTCGACGAAAGAGACAGCGGGAGCGAGACGCCTTTGGAACGAGGCTTGAGTCCATGCGCCTGCAAAAGGATGCACTGCAATCGTCACTGCGTTCGCTGGCCGAGCGCGTGCAGATCACCAAACGGGAGGCGGAGCTTGCGACCAGCGATCATCGGCGGCTACTGGCGCTTGCGCAATACGGTCATCTGGCGAGTCGCGAGGTAGAGCCTGCGGAACTGAGGCTGCTCCAGACGGAAGCGGCACTCAGTCAGCTCAAATCCGAGCAGTTCGAAACGCAGTCCGCCATCGAACGGGCTGACCGGGACCTGGAGACCGAGCGGGCATCATTCGAAGCCCTGGACTTGAGTCTGGCGATGGAGTCCGAGAGGCTGCAGGACCGGGCTGTGGAATTGGATAGCCTGGCACGGCAGTCGATTGTTGCCCCGATGAGAGGCCAACTGGCCGACGTGATGGCAAGTCCTGGAGACACGGTGTCCGCCGGAACTGTTCTGGCGACATTGCATCGTTCGGAGAGTCCGATGGAGGCCCGGCTTTACTTGTCCTCACAAGTGGCCGGGCGAGCGGAAACGGGACAGGAGGCGGTCCTCAAGCTTCCGACCTTTCCCTCGCGCCAGTTTGGCGTGCTGCGCGGCAAGCTGGTGAAAATGACCTCGACGCCCCTGCAGCCGCAAGACGTGCGCCTGGTGCCCAATCTGCTTTCGCCCGTCTACGAGGCAAGGGTGGAACTCGAACGGCAGCACATGGAAGCAATGGGACGCCGCTGGGCCTTGCGTCCGGGACTGAGCGTGGAAGGCACGATCATCGAAACACGGCGCAATTTGATTAGCTGGGTGCTCGATCCCTTGATTCGTGGGGCCGGGACTCCCGAAGAAGACACAACTGGATAGGCGGGCCTGAGGCTTGCAAGCTTGGAGGCAGGCATTTGAAGTAGCCTTGGGCCGCCGCAGGCGCCTGCGGCACATTCCGCAACAGCAGCAGTCCGAGTGCGGTCTTGCCTGCCTGGCGATGATCGCCGACTTTCACGGATTGCGGATGGATCTGCACGCCACGCGCTCGATAGTCGGCGATGGCGGCCGCGGTCACACGCTTCGGGCACTCATCGAGGCGGCCGAAAATCTGGGGATGGCCGGGAGGCCGCTCAGGCTGGAGATGGCGGAGCTTCGCAAGCTGCAATTGCCTTGTGTGCTTCACTGGAACCTGGATCATTTTGTGGTGCTGGGTGAGTTGCGAAAAGGAAAAGCTCTCATACTCGACCCGGCCCGTGAGCGCCGTTGGTGGCGTCTCAGTCAGCTCGATTCGCACTTCACCGGGGTGGCGCTGGAATTAAGCCTGCGAGCGGATTTTGAAGCTGCGGACCTACGCGGCAGCCTGCCGCTTAGACCGATTGCCCGCTCCTTTAATCGGCTGGCCCGCACCCTTGGGGGTCTTACACTCATTGCGCTGGCGCTGGAGGTCTTGAGCCTGGCGCCGCCGATCCTGTCCCAGATCCTGATCGATGAGGTCACCACGTCCCGGGACGTAAACCTGCTTCGCTCGATGCTGCTCGCCATGGGCAGCCTGGCAGTGGTAGTAATCCCGCTGCAGTTCTTGCAAACCTGGATCGGAATCTGGTTATCCACATCGATATCGCTGCAAACCTCCCGTAACCTGACGCAGCGACTCTTCAGCCTGCCCGTTCGGTTCTTTCGCCAACGGCATGTCGGCGATGTGGTTTCACGGATGCAGTCGCTCGCCCCCATCATCAGCTTTGCGACCGGGTCGGTGGTCAGCGGGATCCTCAATCTTCTGAAGGTCACGCTGACCGGTATCGTGATGCTGATCTACAGCCCGCCCCTGATGCTGATCAGCGTCGTGGGCCTTGCATTGCGCAGCGGCCTGGTCTGGAGCGTATTGCCCGCTCAGCGGCGACTGGCGCGCGATGGCCTTGTGGTGGGAGCGAGGCAGAGTTCCGCGTTGCTTGAGTCTTTGCGCGGCAGCGAAACGGTGAAAGCCCTGGCCGGCGAAACCGAGCGCGTGGCAGTTTGGCAGACACATCTCGTAGAGAAGCTCAACCTTGACGTTCGCAGCGCGCGCATTGGCATGTATTCGGGCGCCGGTCTGTCGATGCTCGGGCAGGCCGAGCAGATCGCCTTTCTAGGAATCGGAATAGTCGCCCTGTTCAACGGCCAGATCACTCTTGGCGCTCTGTTTGCCTTCATGACCTTGCGCTCCCGCTTCAGCGGGGCGCTGGCCGCACTGATCGGACTATTTCAGCAGGCCTACATGTTGCGCCTGCATGCCGAACGCCTCGGCGACATCGTCGAACATGAAGCCGAACCGCAAGATGGAATACCGGCAGATTCTCTCAAGGGTAGCTTTGAGGCACACAAACTGGGTTTCTCTTATGGGAGTAACGAAGGGTTCGTGCTGCGGGGTTGTTCGTTCCGGATTGAAGCGGGGCAACTGGCGGTGCTCACCGGACCTTCCGGAAGCGGCAAGAGCACATTGCTGAAGTTGCTGGCGGGCCTTGAGACGGCAAGCGAAGGCAGGCTCATGGCCGACGGCGTGGATGTAGACAAGTATCGGCGCAAGGAATACCGCCGGAAGTTGGGGTTGGTGCTTCAGGGTGACGTGCTGTTCAGGGGCAGCATTGCCGAAAACATCAGCTTCTTCGACCCGTCTCCGGATAGTGCGCTGGTCGATGAGGTGTCGCGACTGGCGGCAATTGACGAGGAAATTCGGCAATTCCCGATGGGCATGGCCACCCGGATCGGCGACATGGGATCGAACCTTTCGGGCGGCCAGGTTCAGAGAATCCTGCTGGCGCGCGCACTGTATCGCCGGCCACGCGCGATCATTCTGGATGAGGCGACCAGCCATCTTGACCCCGCTACCGAAGAGCGTGTTGTGCAGATGCTGCGGAGCCTCGGTGTGACGGTCATTTGCGCCGCACACCGCCCGGCCATCCTTCGCTACGCCGACCAGGTCCTTGAGTTGTCGATCACTCCTGACGGCGAAGCCACCTACAATGCGGCGCATGATCGCCCCGCAACTGCTCACCTGGTGGGATAAGCACGGAAGAAAGGACCTTCCCTGGCAGCAGGGCCGAACTCCCTATCGTGTCTGGGTATCGGAAATCATGCTGCAGCAGACGCGCGTAGAAACCGTAACGGCGTACTTCGAGCGCTTCATGGCGGCCTTCCCGGACGCCGCCGCGCTGGCCGGAGCAAGTGAAGACGAGGTGCTCGCTCTTTGGGCGGGACTGGGCTATTACTCGCGGGCGCACAACCTGCTGAAAACTGCCAGGATCATCGTTGAGCAACATTCGGGCAAACTTCCTCGAAGCTTCGACCAACTCACGGCGCTACCCGGTATCGGGCGCTCCACCGCGGGCGCGATTCTGGCCCAGGCGTATGGACAGCCCCAAGCCATCCTCGACGGCAACGCACGGCGAGTTCTGGCCCGGGTCTACGCGATTGAAGGCTGGCCCGGCAAGGCCGCGGTGAGCAAAAAGCTATGGCGCTTAGCGGAATCGAACACGCCCACGGAGAGAGCTCGCGATTACACGCAGGCGATCATGGACCTGGGCGCCACCGTGTGCTTGCGGCGCCGGCCACGTTGCAACGCTTGTCCGGTGGTGGAGGGCTGTAGGGCCAGGACATTGGGACTGACCGCCGAAATACCCGCTTCACGCCCGCCGACAATCCGGCCCCTGAGACACCGGGCAATGATCGTGGCGCAACGACCTGACGGCGCAGTGCTGCTTTGCCGACGACCTCCAAGCGGCATCTGGGCGGGACTATGGAGCTTGCCCGACCTTGCGGAAAGCGAAAGCGCGCAAGATTGGTGCCTGCGAGTGCTGAATTGCTCTCCGCAACACCTGGAGGAACTGCCGCCACTGAGGCATGGCTTCAGCCACTTTGAGCTGGAAATCCGACCTGTTCTCGTGCGGTTGGGCGGTGTCGAGAACAGGATTCAGGAGGAAGGGCGGTGGCTTTGGCACGACGGCGCCAAGGGGGTCGGCTTGCCGGCTCCGATTCGCCGGCTATTGGTTCAGGCAGGTGTAGGAAACAACCAACAGCATTGACCTTCTTGGTCCGCCTCTTGCACAATTCTCAAATATGAGCCGAACCGTCCAATGTGTGATGCTGGGAACCCAAGCCGAAGGACTGCCACGTCCTCCCTACCCCGGCGAACTGGGGCAGAGAATCTTCGAGAACGTCTCGCGCCAGGCCTGGCAGCAATGGCTTTCACACCAGACCATGCTGATCAACGAGTATCGATTGACCCCGATCGAACCTGCCGCGCGCAAGTTTCTCGAAGAGCAAATGGAAGCATTTTTCTTCGGTGGCGGCTCAAGCGCACCCGAAGGATATCGGCCACCCGCGGAATAGATTACGAACGCCTCGCCTCGCGCAGCGGCAGCCGGCAGGCAAAGCTATAATCCGCGCACTCTCGCCATGGCCAGGTAGCTCAGTTGGTAGAGCAGCGGACTGAAAATCCGCGTGTCGGCAGTTCAATTCTGCCCCTGGCCACCATAAATAATTATACAATATTGATTTATAAGAGATTATTTTTCACATAATCAATTCGTGGCACTAGGGGTAGCACTTATCAGTCCCGAATTCCGGCCACTGAGTACCGGACTGCTTGAAAAACGGCTACGACTCCCCAAGTCTGGCCCGAACTATTGAGAACTGAAGGGGCAATAGATGACCGCTGAAGTAGCTGTGCTGAACAAGAGTGCCGTCGCCCTGGCGGCAGATAGTGCGATGACCACCGGTCACGGAAAGATATACCCTGCAAACAAGTTGTTTGCTCTAACCAAGCATCATCCCGTCGGCGTAATGATTTACAACAACGCTGAGTTTATGGGGATTCCTTGGGAGACATTGATCAAGATGTATCGCAAGAGGCTTGGTAACGGAGCCCAACCCTTCTGCGAGGACTATGCCCTCGATTTCCTTAAATTTCTCGGTGAACAGCCAATTCGAACACCAGATCAGGAAGTAGTGAATCTCCGACGTATCGCAATGGTTACATACGCTGCGATTCGCGGAACCGTAATAGATGAACTGAGAGAGATATCCACCCCTCGCCGGCCTGCTTCCTCGCGCATTGAGAGCAAAGCGATTCGGAGCGCAATAACCGAGCGGCTGACGCAATTGGATGAATTGTCCCCATGTCAATCAATGGAGAGCGTAAGTCTCAATAGGGTCCTATCCGACAACAGGAAAACAATTGATGACTGCATTGATAGCCAGTTTGACGGACTAAGTTTGCCCAAGAACCTAAGGAGTTCCCTTTATCGTATTTTCAAGCTCACGCTCGCGGCCGACCGCCCGACCAGCAATTACTCAGGAATGGTAATTGCCGGATTTGGCGAGGATGAGATATTCCCAACGCTCATGAAAGTTACGACTGACGGAATCGTCGGCGGGAAGGTCAAGCACAACGTGGACACCACTATTGACATCGGTCGAGTTGGTTCTTCTGCCTACGTGATGGCATTTGCCCAAGGAGAAATGGTGCACCAGTTCATGGAGGGAATTGACCCTGACTTTCTGGACTACAGCATAAGCTCCACTCAAACGACGTTAAAGGAATTTGGCAAGACGATTATTGATGGGCTGGACATTAGCGATCCGAAAGTAGAGCAAGCCGTCATGGACGCGGCGGAGAAGCTTGCCGAAACCTACCAGAAGGAAGCACAAGAATTCAGGATTAAGAAACTCGTCGGGCCAACCATGTCAGCAGTTTCCCACCTTCCTATGGAAGAGCTGGCGGACATGGCCGAGGCCTTGGTGAGCCTCACTTCATTGAGAAGGAGAGTATCTCTCTCACAAGAAACGGTAGGCGGGCCAATTGATGTGGCTATAATTTCTAAAGGCGACGGACTGATCTGGGTGAAGAGAAAGCATTATTTCGAACCCGGACGCAACCCAAGCTACTTTGATAGACAATCTTTATTTGGAAAAACGAGGAGCACATCATGAACCATAGAGAGGACAAAAGATCTTCGATAATCGAATCCTCACTGCATGATCGTCCAATTCTTACGGTCGATCAACGCCGTGAAGAAATACGACGTATAGCGCGAGATGATGCTCGCAGGGCAGTTGCGTCGGTTCGATCTACCTTTGTAGAAGCACTTGAACAGTCACGGCACCCTCAAAGAACATCGCCCTGAAAAAGGGCCTAAAAGGCACCCTTAGACTGAACTTCACGCGCCGTATGGGCAGATAAGTCCATGCATTCAGGGGGTTAGCGCTATTCGGCCTGGACGTGTACTGGGAACATTTTGGCGGGGTCGATGTCGAGCAGTTCGAAGGCCCGGCGCTGCCCGGGCGTGGGCTGGGTGTTGACGGTGAAGGGGCGGTCTGGGTTGCCCGGCAGCTCTATGACGTTGACGGCGAGGGTTGCCAAGTCATCGAGGAGGGTCGGCAGGCTGTGCACCGGTAGGCCGTCGGCGCTGGTTTTGGTGTTGGTTTTGTGCCGTGCCCGTTGGGAGGGTTGGGCCTTGTGCACGGGTGAAGCCCGCTGAGCTTGTGCGCCTTCGGGATCGTCGTCCTCGAACAGGATTGGCGCGAGGCGGCGGCGCAGGCGCCATTCCACGTAGCAGGCCAAGGTGCACAGGAACACATGGGCGCGCACCCGCTCGGCGCTGTAGACGTAGACCGGGCGCACCTTGAGCCGGGCGCTCTTGAGGGTTCGGAAGGCGCGCTCGACGCGCGACAGCGATTTGTAGGCTGCGACGGCCTGATGAGCGCCGATCGCGGTGTCGTCGAGGCTGGTGCGCACGATGTAGATGCCGTCGAGCTGGGCCTCGGCGGTGATTTTCTCTACGTTGCGGGTGAAGGTGAGATCGTCGTCCTGCACGCGGATATCGAAGTGTTTTTCGACCTTGCGGCGGTTGGCTTCGCGTCCGACCCGGCGGTTGATCCGATCGCGCCCGCGCAGCCGGGAGCCCGGACGGCGGACGATCTCAGCGATGCGCTCCAGGATGGCCTCGGTGGCCTGAAGGAGGTCTTCGCGTTTGCGCGCCCGCTCCTCGTGCAAGCGGGGATTGAAGCACACCATCAACCGCTCGCCCGGGAAGTCGGGGCTGACGATCTCGGCGACCGCGTCGGGTTGCAACGCCGCCGGCTGCAGCGGCGCGGGCCGGCCGTCATCGAGCGGCTTCAGCAGCTTGCGCAGGTCCGCGCTCTTCAACGCCGAGATCCAGTCCAGCCCCGCAGGCGCCACCGACTCGCGCAGCCGCGCCGTGGTCAACATGCCCCGATCGCCCACCAGGGCGATGCGCCGCACCCCGAAGCGGCCTTGGAGCTTCGCCACCTGCGCCGCCACCGTCGTCGGGTCCGCGGTATTGCCGGCGAACACCTCCACGGCGATCGGGCAGCCCTCGCGGGTGCACAGCAGACCGATGACGATCTGTTTTTTGCCCCGCTTGCCGTCGCGGTTGTGACCGAACTTCGCCAGCGGGCAACACCGCCCCTCCAGGTAGCTGGAGGTCATGTCGTACAGCACCAGGGTACCGCCCTTGAGATGGCGCCGGGCCAGGCTCTTCTCGATCCACGGCTGGCGTTTGAGCAACCAATCGAGCATGTTCAGCAGCTCGTTGCCCGATACCGCGCCCAGGCCCAGTACCGCCCCCAGGCTGGAGGCCGCCGTGTCCGGGGACAGGCGCCGGGCGGTGGCCAGCTTGGACTCCGGCGCCAGCACCCGCTCGACCAGCGCCGCCAGGGCCAGATCGCGCATCCGGCTGCGGGTGCGGTGCAGCAGGCGCGGCAGTCCCAACTGCCGGCAGGTCCCCAAGACCGCGGCCACATGGCCGTGGGGCCAGGTCCGGCGCACGATGAACGCCTCGTCGGGCGAGTTGAAGACCACACCGCCCTTGAGCAGGCGGCGGATGCCTTCGACCAGATGCGGCGGCAGGTGGGAGAGGTTGGCGAGGGTTTGTTTGCGGATCCGTTTGCCGTCGCGCCAGGCCTTGCGCAGCAGGATAGCGGGCGGGCTGTTGCGGTTGGGGATGACTTCGACGTGGTAGGACAGGGGGCGGCCATTACATGGAAACAATATTTAAGGATCATATACCTATACCAAGCGATATGCAACTCTTATAATGGGGCTATTACATGGAAACTATAATACACATGCAAACCACCAGCCCGGCACCACATTCCACCGTAAAATCAAAGACTTGGAACAATCACACCGCCTCGGCGCGCCGTGAAGCTCGGCTTAGAAAACAGCTAATTCTCCCACGTGGCCAGCAGCGCCACCAACGCTTCCACACCGAACTGCTGCAACATCTTGGGTTCGGCGAGCGCCAAGGTCTTGACCTGTTGCAGCAGTTCCGGATTCAGATAGACCACGAATCCCATTCATCCAGAGCGGCCTATATCTTTCCGCGGCCGCCAAGAGATCCTGCTTGTTGACAGGTCACGGCAATTGCCGAATGAGGGGCGTCCATTGCGCCAGCCCTGACTGGTTCAAAGTGGTCATTGAACGCTTGCCGATAGACCTCGGTCAGATACCGGTTGGCCGCGGCCATGCTCGTAATCCCGGCGGCTTCGAGCTCTTTGGGCAACCGCCCCTGGTGGGTCCGAAAGGCCCGCTCCGAACGACCCCGCGCTTCGGGCGAATACGCTGGGATCATCTCCACGCCCAATTGCTTCATCGCTCGCCCAAACTGGGTGAGGTTGTGCTTGTCCACCTTGCCGCCCGCTTCGGGCGTGAGCCAATAGTGCGAGCCGCGGTCCGTATACAAAGAGCAGAACAGACCGCGCTGCTCGATCACGTCGCGAACCCCCACAAAACTGCTCTGCGTGCCTTCCTCTTCGCAAAAGAACATCGAGTAGTGCTCAGAAGTGGCGTCATCCATGGTCACAATCAAATCCCACGTCTGACCGGTCACCCACTCGTGAGGACTCCCGTCCTGGTGCACCAGCATCCCCGGCCACGGGGCCCGCTCCCGGCGCTTGCGGTGCGCCCCCTTACGCGGCGACTTCGCCACCGCACCATAGGCCTGAAGATGCGTGCGAACCCAGTACAGGCGTATACGCCTGTTGCGCTCGCCCCCGTCGCGACGATACCAGGCGTAGTAATGCTTGGCACTCCAGCCCTCGTGCCGCCGGCGATACGTATCCACCATCCTTAAGACCTCATCCACCGGCGCTCGGCGATGCGAAATCTGACTCATGCGCCGGTCCAACAAACCGTCCAGTCCCTCGGACTCATAGCGGTGAATGTAGCGCCGAAACGTCCGTGTACACACCCCCAGCAACTCCGCCGCCTGGACCTGCGTCACCACGCAAGAGGCTTGACCGCAGGTCAAGAACCGACGCTCCCCCAACCCGAATAGGCCTCTTCAAAGCGCATCCGCCTGACCTCCTGTAACCATTCCGTCCGTCTCATCCTTCTCCACCCCAAGCAAAAACAAGGCGGGAGTAAAACCGGACAGATCACGTGTTACAAATGCGGACAGTCTATTTGTTCCTATCAGTGTTTTTTCTTGTTGCAACTTGCACTCTGAAAGAATACTATAGTATCTCGTTATAGGCTATGTCACTATTTTTTGATCATATGTTATTCCTATCTGACTCACCTAGGGAAGTTCAGGATCATCTAGCGGCAGTATTGCGTCAGCGGCGTAGGGTTCGCAAGCACAGTCGGCAAAAGGCGGCTGAGTTCAGCGGTGTGCCGGGTCCGACGCTACGACGCTTTGAGACCACCGGCGAAATTTCGCTGCGGCAATTTCTGATGCTGTGTGCGACTTACGGCGACCTCGGTCGCGCCGCCGGGTTGTTCCCGGAACCTGGGCCAGCCACCATGGATGAGCTGCTGGCCACACACCATAAGAAGACGTGAACGAACTACACGTCTTTTTCCATGGGTTGGATTCTCTTAAACCCATGCTCGTGGGACGGTTAGGCTATGGACTAGGGGACAATTTCACGCACTTTGAGATGGATCCTGAGTTTCTCCGTTCAGGCATCAATCTCTCTCCTGTTCGCCTTAAGTTTGAGGCCGCCCTGCAGGCGGCCCCGTTGAATCCCTTTGACGGGTTGCACGGCCTGTTTGCGGACTCCCTGCCGGACGGCTGGGGGCAGCTGCTCATGGATCGGGCTTTCCGCCAGCGCGGCTTGAATCTGGATACCATCACGCCGCTGTACCGCTTGGCGTTTATCGGCTCCCGCGCTATGGGAGCATTGTCGTACGTGCCGGACATGGAAGCCAGCAAGTCATCTGCGGCCAATCTCCTGGATCTCTCTGTAATTGGGATTGAAGCGACCCGGCAATACCAGGGAGAGGCTCTTGAGGTGCTGGAGGAGTTTGTTCGCCACGCCGCGCCTTCCGGGGGAGCGCGCCCAAAAATCCTGATCGGCGTTGAAGACAACGGCAATTCCGTCATCGCCGGCGCCGAGGACCTGCCCGATGGCTACAGTCATTGGCTGGCAAAGTTTCCGACCGGCAACGAACCCGACGCCCGTTCGGCAGGCGCGATCGAGTATTTGTTCTCCAGGATGGCCCAGGATGCAGGAGTACACATGGCCCAGACTCGGCTGGTTCCTGGCCGGAAAGACCACGCCTATTTCCTCTCTCGGCGCTTCGATCGCCTGCCCGGCAATCTTCGACTGCATGTTCATAGCGTCGCGGGACTGGTGCATGCAGATTTCCGAGTACCCGATTTCGACTATCTTCAGTTGCTCAAGCTAAGCGACTTGCTGACGAGGTCACATGCGCAAAAAGTTGAACTCTTCCGCCGTATGGTCTTCAACGTGGTCAGTGGGAACCGCGACGATCACACCAAGAACTTCGCCTTCCTGATGCATCCCAACGACGGATGGAAAGCGACTCCGGCATTCGACTTGACCTACAACCGGGGCTTGCGGGGCCATCACTGCATGACCATCCAAGGCAAAGGCAGGGACTTTACGCGCAATGATCTGCTGAAACTGGCACACCTGGTTTCCATTCCGCGCCAGACGGCACTGCAAGTGATCCAGGAAGTGTCCAATGCGGTTGATTCCTGGACCCGGGAAGCTCCGCACTACCCGATCCCAAAGGAACAGGTCGCTGAGATCCAGGGACACATCCAACGTCAGCGTTCTCGATTGCTTGCGGTGAAAGCAGCGCAATCTGGATCCGGGGCCATATTGCGTCCGCCCAGTGCGGCGCCGGGATGCTAGTCTTGATCCAAGGGATTGGGTACTAGTGCCGTGTCAGTCAGATAATTCAGAATGTTAAAGTATTCTCTCAACAAGTGTAAACAACCTGTTGAGGTATCTGTCATGAAGAAGCGGTATGTGGTTCGCCTGAGCTCGCAGGAGCGGGAGCAGTTGGATGCACTCGTGCACAAAGGGCGCGCGGCGGCGCACAAGCGTCGGCACGCCGAGTTGCTGTTGCTGGTCGATCAGGGCGGGGACGGTCCCGGTCATTCTGACCGGGTGGCGGCAGAACGTGTTGGGGTGTGCCGCAATACGGTCGAGAACCTGCGTCGGCGTTGCGTGCTGGAGGGTCTGGAGACCGCTTTGGAGCGCCGCAAGCGAAGCCGGGAGCGGTCCAGGGTGCTGGACGGCGAGGGCGAGGCGCAACTGCTGGCGATGGTCTGCGGCGAGCCGCCGGAGGGGCGCGCCCGGTGGACCCTGCACCTGTTGTGCGACGAGTTGCGGAACCGGAAAGTGGTCGAGTCGGTGTCGCACGAGACGGTTCGGCAGGTCTTAAAAAAACGCCGTCAAACCCTGGCGGCGCAAGATGTGGTGTATCCCGCCCAAGGAGAACGCGGCGTTCGTGTGCGCGATGGAGCAGGTTCTGGAAGTGTACAAGCGTCCCCATGACCCGCTTCGTCCGGTGGTCTGCATGGACGAGACCACCAAGCAATGCGTCAAGGAAACGCGCCCGCCGCAGCCGGTGGCTCCGAATCGTCCGGCCCGCTACGACGCGGAGTACGAGCGCAATGGCGTGGCCCATTTGTTGTTGTATTACGCGCCGCTGGAGAACTGGCGCCGGGTGGACGTGAAAACGGATCATGTCGCCACCACCTGGGCGGAGGGCGTTCGCCGCCTGGTGGAGGAGGACTTTCCCGCCGCGCTCCGCATCACTTTGGTGATGGACAACCTGAACACGCACGCGGGCGCGTCGCTGTATAAGGCCTTTCCGCCCAGACAGGCCCGGCGGCTGCTGGAGAAACTGGAGTTCGCGTACACGCCCAAGCATGGCAGTTGGCTGAACATGGCCGAATGCGAATTCAGCGCGCTGGCCCGCCAGTGCCTGGACCGGCGGATTCCAGACATCGATACCGTGGACCGGGAAGTGGACGCCTGGACGAGACGCCGCAACGGCCATGGAACGCCCGCCGAATGGCGATTCACCACCGAGGACGCGCGGATCAAATTGCACAGCCTTTATCCACAACTATTAGATTGAAGAGGGACTAGGGCCTGTTAACGCTTTCGATATAGATGGTTCGCCCGCATAGTTTGATCGGCCAGAAAACCCCGGTCGAACGGGCCAAAAGCGCAGGACAGCCATGGCCATCCTGAGTTCAAAAAGCTGAGACTATCTCGCATCGGGTGGCCTAAAGAAGGGGAACGGTCACCTGGGCCGTGCAACCGGACAAAAGCATGAGGGCGACAGCGGCAAAGACCGGAAGTCCCATCGCCCGGCGCAAGACTCGCAACTTACTGTGAACTACATGCACTTGGTTGGCGTTACGGCGGTTAACCTCCGGTGCAGCGTCCCGCAAACAAGCATGTGGCAACACGTCACTACGTTACCCGAATGACGATCTTGCCGATCTTCTCGCCGCTTTGCATGTACTCGATCGCAGCGTAGATGTCGTCCCAATCGAAGACCCGGTCGATGACGGGCTTGATGTTGTTGGTGACCATGGCTCCGATGAGGTCTTCGAACATGCGCCGGCTGCCGACGATGATGCCCCGGACGGTCAGGTTCTTGATGATGATGTTCGGCAGCTTCGTCAAGGACGGTGGTTCTTGTGGCGCCTGGTTGTGGACCACCGGGTTGGCGCCGATATGCATGATGCGGCCGTTGGAGGCTGCGGCCATCAGGCAGTTCTCAAGTTCGCTTAAGCCGACATTGTTGAGAATGATGTCAGCCCCCTCGCCGTGGGTGAGTTCCAGAACCTCCTCGGGCCATGCCGGATTTGTGCGGTAATTCACGCCGAAATCATCGCCAAATTCTTCAGGCGCGCAAGTTTCTTATCGCTCGATGACGTCATGATGCATCGCGCGCCCAGCATCCTGGCCCATTGCATACCGAACACGGACACCGCACCGGAACCCAGGGTCAGCACCGTATCGCCGGCCCTGGCTGCGCCCGCTTCAACCACTGCGTTCCAGGCGGTGAGGCCGGGGCTTTGCAAGGTGCTGGCCTCTTCATAGCTCATGCTGTCGGGCAGCTTGATCAACGCCACCGCCGGCGCCACTACCTGCTCAGCCAGAAAGCCGTCGATGGTAGCGGAGTAGTCCTTCTCCGCCATGGACGCGCGCCAGTCGCCGTCGAGCCATTCCCAGTAATGATTCATGGTCACCCGGTCGCCGACCTGGACGTTTTCCACGCCGGCGCCAACCGCGATGATGTCGCCGGCATTGTCGCTCAGCGGGACGCGGGTTAAGGCATGACGGTCTTGCCCAGACTGCCGTGCATGATGGTTAGGTCGCGGGCGTTGATGCCGGTGGCGCGGACCCGCATGACCGCTTCGCCATGGCCGGGAAGGGGCTCGGGCCGCTCGACCGCATGAAGGTTGAGGCCCTTGCTGTAGTTCCCAATTTCAAAGACTTTCATGAGCTCTAACCACCATCAAATGTCTGGGAGAATACTGCAAGGGCACAGCAACTGGCCGCGACCCCCCATCCGTGAAGCGGGAGAACACGCGACGCTGGTGTGCTGTCCCGCAAGTAACTTTGCTCAATCGTTCCGCTTTGGCGAGGATGGAATCGGTGGTGTCGATCCAGGGGAAGAAAGTGACTGGCCTCGCCAGCACGAATGGCTGGCGAGGAAGCTAAACGATAGGCGCCGCGTTTTTGCACAGCGCATTTGCTCGCTGGATGCTGATCAGTCAACAAAGTCCTATTCGGCTCACAAATAGTGTTGTTCTAGCCTGATAATGAGCCGAATAGACCTATGCTCGTTACCGCACGGCGAAAACTTATGCCAATCATTTGCGGGACAGCACACTAGCATTGCGTGTTGAGGGGATTCTCTTCTAACTTGCAGTTCGTCTGATATTGTGCCTCGTCGTGAGCAAAATGCCCGAACAGAACCCAGCAAGCGAGTCGCCAGGCGCCCCCCTTGACGTCATCGTCGTCGGCGCTGGTTTTGCCGGTGTCTATGCAGTCTACAAGTTTCGCCAGCTGGGTTTCTCCGTGTGCGCGTTTGAGGCCGGTAAAGATGTGGGGGGCACGTGGTACTGGAACCGCTACCCCGGGTGCCGCTGCGACATCGAGAGCATTCATTACTCCTACCAGTTCGACGACGGTCTCCAGCAGGAGTGGAGCTGGACGGAACGGTATGCATCCCAGCCGGAAATACAGTCCTACATCAGTCATGTGGCTGATCGGTTTGAACTGCGCCGGGACATTCAGTTCAACACCCGGGTCACGGCGGCCACATTCCAACCGGCCGCGGGCGAGAACCCCTCCCATTGGACTGTGACAACCGATGACGGGCAAACCCACACGGCGCGGTTTTGCGTCATGGCGACCGGTTGCCTGTCTTCGCCCAATCTTCCGGACATAGCCGGCCGCGACTCGTTCGCAGGCGATACCTATCACACGGGCCTTTGGCCCCATGAGGGGGTGGATTTCACGGGGCTTAAGGTTGCCGTCATCGGTACGGGGTCGTCAGGCATCCAGTCCATTCCCTTGATCGCGGAACAAGCCGCCCAGGTCACCGTGTTTCAGCGCACGCCCAACTACGCCATCCCGGCCGGCAATCGCCCGCTCAAGCAGCGCGAACTGGGCGAGGTCAAATCCCGCTACAAGGAGCTTCGCGCCGCCGCGAAGAAAAGCATGACCGCGCTACCCGTCAAACCGGCGGGTCGGTCCGCCCTTGCCGTTTCCGATCAAGAGCGAGAAGAGACTTATGAACAATGGTGGCAGGACAGCGGGCTCTTGTTCCAGGGCACGTTTGCCGATCTGCTATTCGACGGCGATGCCAACCGGACCGCGGCCGACTTTGTGCGGCGCAAGATCCACGAAATCGTCAACGACCAAGAGGTGGCCGGTCTCCTGACGCCGGATTTCCCGCTCGGCTGCAGACGCATGTGTGTGGATACGCACTACTACAGGACCTACAACCGGCCGAACGTGACTTTGGTGGATGTCAGCGAAGAGCCGATTCACAGCATCGTGCCCGAGGGAATTCGCGTGGGCGGGACCTTGCACGCCGTTGACGCCATCGTCTTCGCCACCGGTTACGACGCCATAACAGGAGCATTGCTGGACATGGATCTGCGAGGACGCGGCGGTCTGTCCTTGAGAGACAAGTGGGCGGAAGGCGCTCGTGTCTATCTTGGTCTGGCGATGAGCGGCTTCCCAAATCTGTTTGTCATCAACGGGCCGGGCAGTCCGTCCGTGCTGGTCAATATGGTGACCGGCATTGAGCAGCATGTGGATTGGATTGCCGATTGCCTGTTGCACATGAGAGACAGCGGGCTGGACACCATTGAAGCCAAGGCGCCACACGAAGAGGCCTGGGCTGTTCATAACAACGAGGTGGCGGGACGGTCGATACGGGGAGACTGTGCTTCGTGGTACACCGGCGCCAATGTTCCCGGCAAGCCAAGCGTTTTCATGCCCTATGTAGGCGGTTTCCCCGCCTACGTGGAGAAATGCGAGCAAGTCGTCCAGGAAGGGTATGCGGGGTTCGCCCTGTCTTGATGAGCTTGAACCACGAGCCAGACTCCCTGGACCGCGCCAAGTCTCAAAAGAACTGCAGACGTTAGCGGAACCACCTGCTACGGGGATGCCGTCTTGCCAGTGGCCGGTCGATGCCTAGCCACAGGCCGGACGCCCACCAGAGAAAGGCGGCGTTCAGGATGAAGAACGGTATCAGCGAGGCGTCGTAGTAGCCGCCGACCGCAAAGCCGAACAGGATGAACAGGCTGACCCCGGCCGCAATTCGCGTTGTCAGCCCGAGTAGCAGTCCGACGGCGGAATAGATCTCCCCGACCGTGATCACCCATGCCACGAGTACGTAAAGCGGGATGGCGAAGTTCTGCAGAAAAAGCGATGCGAAGGCGTCCGGCGGCATCTCGGTAAGGCGATCGAGGAATATCTCCTTGAGGAGGTCGCTGGTCAGCCAGTCATTGACCACCTTGTTGATTCCGGCGCGCAGCCAAAACACGGCAAACAGGGTTCGCAGCAGGAGATGCAACAGGATGCCGCCGAACCGGACGGGATGCGCCTTGATCCAGGCCCACTTCCATACTCGTTCAAATTCTCGAATCGCCAACTTCATGAATTACCGCCTGGCGCATTGGCTTCGATGCTTTCAAGCGCATCCCAAAGCGGCAAGCGAGCGCAATAGCCGACGGCGGCTCCTGTATCCGCGCGCTTCCAGGCGCGCGTGACGCGATCGATCTTGTAATCGCCGAACTCGAGAACCCCGGGATCAAGAACAAGCCGCCCTTCGATCACTTCCCCGGCCGACCATTGGCCACCCTCGACGCGATAAGCGTGCACTGGCCGAGTGTGCCCGCGCGCGGCGAGCTCTTCCGCGGTGAGGTTGGAGATAAACCATTCCCAGATGGTCGAGACCTGGGACCAGAACGTGCGGGTCTGCAGGTGGTAAAGGGTGAAATCGCCGTTTGGCGGAACCGCGTCATCGCGCGGCAATTTCTCTCCGGCCTCGCACAAGACGATAACCTCGCACATCGTGCACACCTCGCCGAATTGCCCGACCAGAAAGTAATCCTGGTAGGCCTCGATATTGACCTGTGCGCGCACCGGAGCAGCCATCATCAGGGCGGTCGCTAGAACCATTCGCCGGCATGCAGGACGGCGGTCAAGCGTATTCATTCCCGTGTTCCAGGTGGCGTTGCGACGCACAGATTATCGCAGCGCGCGCATTGACAGGCGCACTCGGGCGGCAAGACAATAAACGTCTTGGCGCATTGGGGCGTAGCCAAGTGGTAAGGCATCGGGTTTTGATCCCGTGAATCGCAGGTTCGAATCCTGCCGCCCCAGCCAACCCGGAATCAGTCACCACGGTACCTTCCATGGCGGAACCTCGCAGCTTCGAACTTCCCAAGATTGAAATCCTCTCGGGCAACGCGACACCGGCTCTTGCCGGCGCGATTGCAAAGGCTCTGGGCGTGCGCAGGGGGCGCGCACAGGTGCATCGCTTCAGCGACGGTGAAATCAGCGTAGAGGTGCTGGACAACATTCGCGGACGGGACGTGTTCATCGTGCAATCCACCTGTCCTCCGGTCAACGACAATCTGATGGAGTTGATCCTGCTGGCGGACGCCTGCCGGCGCGCGTCGGCGCACCGGATTACGGCGGTGGTCCCGTACTTCGGCTATTCCCGGCAGGACCGCCGGTCGAGAGCCACACGGGCGCCGATTTCCGCCAAGGCGGTCGCCGAGATGATCTGTGCCGCCGGCATCGACCACCTGGTTACGGTGGACCTGCACGCGGACCAGATCCAGGGGTTCTTTTCCATCTCTGTCGACAACGTATATGCATCGCCGGTGCTACTGGCCGACGCATGGAAACGCATGGAAGAAGACGTGGTGGTGGTTTCTCCCGACGTCGGCGGCGTGGTACGGGCGCGGGCGCTGGCGCGCCGCTTGAACGACACCGAGCTGGCGATTATCGACAAGCGCCGCCCCAAGGCGAACGTGGCCGAAGCAATGAACATCATTGGTGAGGTTCGGGGCAAGGTGTGCGTACTGATCGACGACATGATCGACACGGCCGGCACTCTCTGCCAGGCCGCGGGCCGTTTGCTTGAAGAGGGCGCGGTGGAGGTGGTTGCCTACATCACGCACCCCGTGTTGAGCGGAAAGGCCCTGGAACGAATAAGCAACTCCGACCTGACCGAACTGGTGGTCACCGACACCATTCCCCTGTCCGAAGAAGCCGCCGCCTGCAAGAAGATACGTCAACTCAGCGTCGCGGAATTACTGGCCGAGACCATGCGCAGAATCAGCCTGGATGAGTCGGTCAGTTCGCTTTATCTCGATTAGGCACGGGGCTGCATACGTGAGCGTCGAGGGCGGGGACGCCCTCGTTCCCAGGCGGGCGTCCACCGCTGGTCCCATTGGGGCACAAGAACATGCTGCTTGAACGATCCGAGCGAGTGTTGGTCACGTCGCTGGCGCTTATCACCATGAGCGGCCCCATGTCGCTGACCATCCTGTTTCCTGCTCTTCCCGCGCTCGAGGCGGACTTCGGGATTTCCAGGGCGATGGCCCAGGTCACGACATCGCTGGCCACCCTGATCCTTGCGCCCGGTGTGCTGATCTACGGTCCGATCTCGGACCGATACGGGCGTCGCCCACCTCTGCTGGGAGCGCTGCTGCTGCTGGGTATCGGCAGCGCAATCTGCATGTTCTCTCCCGACGTCACAACGTTGATCGCCGGCCGCTGCATGCAGGGCCTGGGCGCGGCCGGCTGTATCACCCTGGCGCGCGTAATGCTCAGGGACGCCTTCGGGCAGAAGCGGCTGCCCCGGATGCTCGCCATTCTGACCATGGCGATGATGGTCGGTCCGATGCTGGCGCCCGCGCTCAGCGGCTACCTCACCGATAGCTTCGGCTGGCGCAGCATCTTCGTATTCCTGACCGGCTTCTTCGTTCTGCTGATACTGCTTTTCTGGCGTGTGGAAGAAACCTACAGGCCGCGTAGAACGGGCGGGCGCCGCGCATTCCGCACACTGCTCGTAAACCCGCGTTTCCTGCGCTACGCCTTTGCCACAGGACTCATTGTGGGCGGCTACTACTGCTTCGGTTCAGGTACGCCGCATGTCGTCGTGTCCATGCTCGGGCACAGCGCCGCGACCTACGGTGTTTGGACCATGGCGCTGAGCTTCTTCTACTTCCTCGGCACCATGAGTTCGATCTGGTTCGGCCCGCGCCTGGGAGTCAACGGTTCCATGATGCTGGGCATGGTCATTACCGCCACCACGGCAGTCCTGCTGATCATCGCGCTGTTTTTCCTCGAACCCAGCCTTGCGGTGCTTTTCATCGGTATGGCGCCCTGGGCGTTCGGCTCCGGAATTTTCATGCCGAACGCGCAGGCGGGATCGCTGACCAGCGCCGGTCCGCATGCCGGGACTGCGTCCGCGATTACCGCTTTCCTCCAGCATGCATTCGGAGCGTTGGGCATGCAGCTGGTGGGGGTGGTGTTGACCGACACACCGATGCCCATGTTCTATTGCGTGCTCGCGTTTTCGATGCTGACACTGGCCTGCGTGGCCAGCCGCGCCGGCAGCCTGAGGAGAGCGGTACGAAGGGCTAGCCCTTGATCAGTTGCTCCAGCGTGGGCGGACCTTCGCCTCGATCCATCCGGCCGCTCGTAAACCTGCGGATGTACTCCTTGTAAGCGCGCATCGCCTGCCAGCCGAACATCCATAGAATCGGCATGTTGACTACCAGCATCAGGCCCGTGCCCAGGGTTGTGACCGTGTCCAGTTCGGCATCGGTGCGCAGCCAGCCCAGGGTGGCGACCAGCGCCAGCAGACAGTAGCAGACCTTGTAGACCAGCAGCCCTACCTTTCGGGCGCCCAGGAACCACACGGCCTGCTCGGCGTAATAGCTCCAGGAAATAATGGTGGAAAAGGCGAACAGCCACACCGCCAGGCTGACCAGCCACTTGCCGAGGCCCGGTATTGCGGAATCCAGCGCCTGCGCGGTCATGGTTGCTCCCTCGTACGATACGAACACCCCACCGTCTCTCAGGACCGGCGCTTGGGTACTGTCCATGGCGGCCCAGCGAATCGTTGCCTGCCCGTCTCCAGCAAGCACAATGTCGCCGGAAATCTTGTGCAGGTTGTTGTCCGTGTCCGCGTTGTAATCCGCCGTGGCAACCAGGAATACCGACTCACCACCCGCCCAGCTGCCGCCCGCGCGATCAGGCGCGGAGGTTTCCTCAATCGTCCATGAACCGGAAGCTTCACCGGCAACCACCGGGGGAAGCGCAGCGAATTCCGCCTCGGGACCTCGGTTCCATTGGCCGGTGCTCAGGATCACCAGCGCGGTGAGGGTGCACACCACAAGCGTGTCGATGAAGGGTTCCAGCGCCGCGACGATGCCCTCGCGCACCGGTTCATCGGTGCGTGCGGCGGAATGCGCGATCGGCGAGGAGCCCTGTCCGGCTTCGCTGGAAAAGAGCGCCCGTTTCATGCCGAAAATGAACGCGGAACCCGCTGTGCCGCCGAGGAATGCGCCGGCGCCGTCCAGCGAAGAAAATGCCCCCCGGAAGATCAGACCGAAGGATTCCGGAATCTGCTCGTAACTCAAGACGAGTACCGCGATGCAGCCCAGGAAGTACAAGACCACCATGAAAGGCACCAGGCGCGATGCCACCTGGCCGATCCGCTGGATGCCGCCAATGATCACCAGGCCCGCGCCCACGGCGAGCGCGGCGCCGCACATCCAGGCCGGCACGCCGAAATAACTCTCGGTAACATCGCCCACGTTCCAGGCCTGGAAGAGATTGCCCCCGGTAATCGCCGAAATCACCACCGAGATGCTGAAAATTACCGCGAACACCTTGCCCGCCGGCCGCAGTTTCGGCCACCGGGAGGGAACTCCCTGGTCCACCACCAACATGGGGCCGCCATGCGGGTTCTGCGGATCGTCCGTATTCCGGTAGAGCATGGTGAGCGTGACTTCCGTTAGCTTGACCGCCATGCCGCAAAGCCCCACGACCCACATCCAGAATACGGCGCCCGGCCCGCCCAGGCTGATGGCCAGAGCAACTCCGCCTATGTTTCCGAGGCCGACTGTCGCGGAAAGCGCAGCCGAAAGTGCCTGAAAGTGAGAAATGGCGCCGGGATCGTCGGCATTGTCGTAGACACCGCGAGTGATCGACACTCCGTGGGTCAGGGCGCGGTACTGACAGAACCCGCTCCAGATGGTAAACAGAACACCTGTGCCCAACACCGCGTACAACACCCAGTTGTGCCAGATGACGGCATTCAGCGCATTGAAAAAGCCCATCAAGTCCACGGCAATCACTCCTCTGCTTCCGCCGGCATGATATACGAGCCAAAGGTGGACAGAACCGGGCCGGTCAAATTGTTTATCCGCGCCACAGGGCGCGTTGCACCGGCTAGTCCACGCCTCGCGGAAGTGATCGCAGAAAGGCGAACACAGTCTTACGTGCGCGCCCGAGCATGAGGAACCCGACTATGTCAGGCGAGCGGACACCCGCCAGCCGTCTGTTGTACGACCCTGCCGACGAGCGGGATAGCTGCGGCTTCGGGCTTATCGCCCAGCTTGGCGATGAGCCGAGCAACGACCTTGTGCAAAGGTCGCTGGACGCGCTCGCAATCGCCATGAACCGGATTGGCGGGCGATCGAATTTCGGCGAGGGCGGCCAACTGCCCGGCCACAAGGTCAACGGCATGATTGCCGAGTTGCGCTACGCAAGCCCGGGCGTCGGTCTGATCTCACCACCTCCGCATCAGGACATCTACTCGATCGAAGACCTCACGCAACTTATTTACGACTTAAAGCAGGTCAACCCGGATGCGCTGGTCTCGGTCAAGCTGGTGGCGGAACCGGGCGTGGGCACCATCGCGGCCTGCTGATCTATGGCATTCCGCCTTTCAAGCTCGAAAAGGAGATCGTACTGCAGCGCCGCCGGGTGCTTGAGGAAATGGGCGTCGAGTTCGTGCTGAGCACAACCGTTGGCGCGGACGTTTCCTTGGAAGAGCTATTGGAGCGGCACGACACCGTTTTTCTCGGCATGGGCACGCCCGATCCCGTGCACGGAGGCTTTGATCCCGATGCAATGGACGGCGTTTACCGCGCGCTGCCTTACCTGATTGATAGCGCCCGCTCCAACATGGGCCTCACCAGGCATGGCCTGTCCGGCCTGGATGCGCGCGACAAGCACGTTGTCGTGCTGGGCGGCGGCGATACCGCCATGGACTGCAACCGCACGGCGGTCCGACAGGGTGCAGCCAGCGTGACCTGCGCCTATCGCAGGGACGAGGAAAACATGCCGGGCTCGCGGCGCGAAGTGCGCAATAGCCAGCAGGAGGGAGTTCGCTTTCTTTACAACCGGCCAGCCCGTCGAGATTACGGGCAACGGCGTGGTGCAGAACGTCAAGCTACTGGAAACCAGCCTGGGAGAGCGGGACCCCAGCGGCCGGCGGCGCCCGGAAATGGTCCCTGGTTCCGAGGAGACCCTGCCTGCCGACATGGTTCTGATCGCTTTCGGATTTCGCCCGGATCCGCCCCAGTGGCTTGGCGAGAACGGAATCGACATGCATCCGGATGGCCGCGTGCGGGTGCGGCGCACGGGAGCGAATTTGCACCAGACCACCAACCCGCGCGTCTTCGCGGGAGGCGACATGTCTCACGGTGCCGACCTGGTCGTCACCGCCGTATTCGAAGGCCGCCAGACCGCCGAGGGCATGCTCGCAGCCATGAACCGGAACGAGGGCGTCCCGCCCTTGTCGAGGACAAGAAATGTACCCTCACACCCGGGGATAATTCTTCCACCTTTGGCCCGTGCCCAAGCCCTTCGCCCGTCTTCAAAAAAATTCCGAAACCCGCGGGAACACCGGGTTAACCCCCGCGTCTGCGGCTATTTCTCAGGACCTGATCGTCGTCCAGGCCCAACCTCCTTCGAATCTCTCTCTCGGCTTCCTCCGCCGCCGCGCTTACCCAGGCCCTGTCCTCCACCCCGACTATCAGGGCGAGGTCTCTCATTTTGGCTGCGATGAACTCCAGCATGGTTATTGAAACCGTACCGGCCACGGCGTCGTTGATTCCCATTTCAACCAGAACGGCCGCCACTGCTTGTTGAAACGCCTCTGAGAACTGGTCTTCCGCCACCTCGACCAACACCCTACGGAAGCCGTACAAGCTGGTCGTCTTCTTCTTGCCAACTTCCAATGCAAATCGAAACACTTCGTCCTTGCTGTTTGCTCCAACTCTCTTGTAAATGCGATAAATCGCGTTTCCTGCGACATCTTGCTCGTTGCCTTGGTAGATTACCTGCCCTTGTCTTCTGGCTCCGGCTTCCCATCTGCCATCCTGCCCTCCCATGTGCAGCGCCTCCATGCTGTACACAAGGCCTTCTTCGATGCTTCCGCCCCCCTTTGTGATGGCGTGGATGGCCTCGTGAGTTACTGTCGCCTTGTCCGTAGCGGGGTCAAAACTCCAATCCTTTTCGCGATATATGCCGCCTAAAAGTATTGCTTTCGTTCTGGACGAAAACTCCGCATCCCCTTTGTCAACTAGGCTTTCAGGCGCGTCCACCAAGATGTCTACCACTCCATCACGTCCTACGCCTTCCAGGTACTCACCGGATATGCTGCACACGTAATCCATGACATCACGGGCATTGGCGAGTGCGGTATTGTGTCGCGCATATTCAGATTCATTGCACTTGGTTTCGTCTATATTCCCGTTCTCATCTCTCAGCACACAGCCCCATGTTTCGTCTTCTCTTTCACCATAAATCGTAGTGTTAGGAAGCGTCGTGCTGTTGCATGATTCTCGCGTGGCAGTTGAACCATCACATACTCGGAATTTAACAGATGGGCAATTCGACTGCCGGCGCCTGTGTTTCAGTGTCCTTTCGATATCGACGACCTCTCCCGTCTCCGTATCTATCGATATTAGAAATTCGTCAAAGGGATAGTAGGTCGATACCCATACTAACCATTCAGCCCGAATCCTACTGGCATCGTCAACCACAAGGTTATATCGTAGTTCTTTCACTTCCGCATCGACGATTAAAGTTTCATTGCTTTCTACAAAGGGGCCCCGGCGCGGTTCCACGAAACGGGCCGCCGCCTCGTGCGCGATGGCTTCAGCCTCGGCCTGAAGAATAACGATGTTGCCGACTCGCGCCGCTTCAGGATCGAGAAGTTCCGCGCTTAATGCGTACACGGCACCACTTGTATAAAAACCCACACTCCCGCGCGCCTCTGTTGACGTGCCCCCAATCACTTGAACGAAATCCGCGCTGTATCCCCGGTGTGTTTCACCGGTCGACTCGATTTCCAGTTCCAGCAATTCGCCCGCACCGGATATGGCACGGTGTTGCTGCAGCAAGGCAACGATGCTGTACGGATCACGGTCTTGCAGAATGGAATCGGCATCTACATAGCCGATCTCTCCGCCGAACAGGCGAAAATCGGTCTCGGCTCCCATTGATTCGTGCCTGTAATTCTCGGGCGCAATCCGCGCAATCGCCTCTTCAACGGTCCTTTCTTGCTCTTCGACCGTAGCTTCGGGCGCATGCGCTGCCGCAGTAGGATCGTCACTTGGAATACCCCGCGTTTCCGCGGGCGCGTCTTCGTTCGTATCCTCCGCATCGTCAGAATGGTCGGCCGAAAAAACATAAGTCAGAACCGCAAGCGCCGCCAACAGCGATACTCCAATCACAGCGAACTTCTTCATTGATCTACCCTCACTCATTTGAATTGCATTATGTTTCGTTTAGTTTCAAAATCCTAGCAGAAAAAGTACCCGGAGTGTTGCACTTCAGAGTGGAAGGGGCGAGAGAAAGAAATTGGAAACGGGAACAGCTTGATTCCTTGTTTTTCGTAGAGGTCATCAATTCCAAGCGACTTGCTTGAGCCGTCTTCGTAATCAAGCCATGTCGGGCTATCCATATCAGTTGCGACTGACCGTCCTGGGAATCAGTCCGGAAGCCAGCAGAAAACTGGCGCATGAACGTGGCCTTGAGAGGCAATTTTGATATGCCCTGGGCTAGTGTCCTGTCCGATTAAATCATTGATCTATTATGTTCACTTGTTGTCAAATGGTAGTCCGGTCATTGGAGGGTTTTGCCATGGGGCGACGAGCAACGGAAATCCTATTGGGGGATGAGGAGCGGGCGGAGCTTCAGCGTTGGCGCCGGCGGCGCAGCGGGCGCGCCGGGCTGTATGTTCGGGCCGGGATCGTGCTGGATTGCGCGGCCGGACGTTCCGGCAAAGAGATTGCCGAACGTCATCGGGTAAGCCTGCAGACAGTCAGCAAGTGGCGGGGCCGATTTGCCGGCGGGCGTCTGGCCGGACTGTCGGATGCGCCTCGAAGCGGCCAGCCGCGCCGTCACAGCGATGAGCGGGTGCAAGAGGTGCTGGAAGCCACGCTCAATCGCTGCCCCCGGAAGGCCACGCACTGGAGCGTGCGCAGCCTGTCCGAAGAACTGGGTCTGCCGCGGGATTTCGTTCATCGCGTTTGGCGGGCGTTCGGTTTGAAGCCGCATTTGTCGCATAGCTTCAAGCTGTCCACCGATCCGCATTTTGTGGACAAGGTGCGCGATGTCGTGGGGCTGTATCTGGACCCGCCAGACAAGGCGCTGGTGTTGTGTGTGGACGAGAAAAGCCAGATTCAGGCGCTGGACCGTACCCAACGGTCATTGCCGTTGAATTTCGGGACGCCCGAGACGCGCACTCATGATTATCGGCGCTATGGCACGACGACGCTGTTCGCGGCTTTGGATGTCGCCACGGGCCAGGTCATCGGCAAGATCAAACGCCGCCACCGCGCCATCGATTTCATCAGCTTCTTGCGGCATATCGATCAGGTGGTTCCTGAGGAATTAGAGGCCCACCTGATCCTGGACAACTACGGGACCCATAAAACCGCCAAAGTCAAGCAGTGGCTGCTCCGCCACCCGCGATTCCATTGCCATTTCACGCCGACCTACAGTTCATGGATCAATTTGGTCGAGCGTTTCTTCGCCAGTCTGACGGAACACCAGTTGCGGCGCGGCAGTCACCGCTCCGTGGTCGCCTTGGAGAACGCCATCCGTGGTTACCTGCAAAATCACAACGAACAGCCGAAACCCTACCGCTGGACAAAATCCGCAGACGAGATCATCGAGTCAGTGAACAGCGTTCTTAAAGAAATTAATCGGACAGGACACTAGCGCATCAACCTTGCGCTTCAATTCTCGATAACGCCAACTATTCGCCCCGGGCTTCCCTCAATGCATTCGACACAAGTCCTCGCCGCACTCATTTCACAAAATGGATACTCCCGGAGGTGATTCCTACGGATCGTCGTGCATCGCTACGCCCCATTCGGGGTTCAGCGGCACACGGTTCTCCGGCCCGATGTCGAGCGACGACACGTCCATGATGTGGGTCTTGATGCCTTGCATGAACCGCTGCACCTTTGGCCCGCGCCCAGAGCCTTCGCCCCGTCTTTGACAAATTCCGAAACCCGCGGGAACGCCGGGTTAACCCCCGCGTCTGCGGCTATTTCTCAGGACCTGATCGTTGTCCAGGCCCAACCTTTCTCGAATCTCTCTCTCGGCTTCCTCCGCCGCCGCGCGTACCCATGCCGCATCGTCCTCCGGGAGTATCAGGGCGAGTTCTCTCATCTTGGCTGCGATGAACCGCAGCATGGTTATTGAAACCGTACCGGCCACGGCGTCGTTGATTCCCATTTCAACCAGAACGGCCGCCACTGCTTGTTGGAACGCCTCTGAGAACTGGTCTTCCGCCACCTCGACCAACGCCTGTCGGAAGCCGTACAAACTAGTCGCCCGCTTTCGGTCAACCTCCAAGGCAAATCGAAACACTTCTTCCGCGTTCCCAATCCTCTCGTAGATGCGGTAAATCGCGTCAGCGACAACGATAGGCACGTCTCCCCGGTAGATCACTTGATCTCCCTCAATGCTGACGCCCTTGTAGTTCCATTCGTCGTCTCCCCCTCCCATGTATAGAGCGTCCATGCTGTACACCAAAGCATGCTCTACCTCTCCGCTCCCTTTCGATACGGCATGAAACAGTTCGTGCGCGGTAAACACTTCGTGCAACGCGGGGTATATCACACGCCCTGTTCGATCAAAAATGACATCCTTGATCAATATTGCGTCGACCGATTCGCTATAGATTGCTGCTGCGTCTTTCTTGCCCGGTGGGAAATCACGTCTAGCCACGTTGACCAAAATGTCAATCCTGCAATCCGCTCCGCCAACCCCCCTAAGGTATTCCGTACCCCTATTCTTGACATAGTCTCTGGCAGAAACGGCGGCATCCTTGGGAGTAGTGTATTGCGCTTGTGAGCACTTGTTTTCTTCTCCCTCTGGCGCCACGCAAGCGTCCCCGTCAAGAACGGGCGTAACAGTGGCAAAAACTCCTCCGTCGCATGACCAGTTCTCCGAGTCTGTTCCTACCACCGACCCATCGCACACGCGAAAGCTAAGTTCCGGGCATGCCATTGGAGCGGTCGCTTCCACTATCTCGCTCCTGATACCGACAATCTCGCCCGTCTCTGCGGCCACCAGTACTTCCAGGCTCTCGGGCGGATTGCCTGTCGAAACCAGCACCCGCCATTCAGCACGTAGCTCGGTGCCGGAGTCAAGAGCGTAGCGAAATTCTGCAGGCCGTGCTCTCATTCTCAAGGGCTCCCCGCGTGCTGCGTAGGGCGCCCGGTAGGGTTCTACGAAACGGGCCGCCGCCTCGCGTGCGATGGCTTCGGCCTCGGCACGCAGAATAACGATATTGTCGACTCCCGCCGCTTGCGGATCGAGAAGTACCGCGCTTAATGTATACACGGCACCGCTTGTATCAAACCCCACACTCCCGCGTGCCTCCGTTGGCGTGTCCCCAATCCGTTGGAAGAAATCCGCGTTGAATCCCCTGTGGGTTTCAACTGTCGACTCAATTTCCAGTTCAAGCAAATCGCCCGCACCGGATATGGCACGGTGCTGCTGTAGCAAGGCCACGATGCTGTAAGGATTGCGGTCTTGCAGAATCGAATCCACGTCCACGTAGCCAATCTCTCCGCCGAACAGACGAAAATCGGTCTGGGCTCCAATTGCTTCGTGCCTGTAATTCTCGGGCGCAATCCGCGCAATCGCCTCTTCAACAGCCCTGTCTTGCTCTTCGGCCGTAGCTTCGGGAGCATGCACAGCCGGGGTAGGAACGCCACTTGGAATACTCCGCGTTTCCGCGGGCCCGTCTTCGTTCGTATCCTTCGTATCGGCAGAACGGCCGTCCAGAAAAACATAAGCCACAACAGCAAGCGCCAACAACAGCGATACTCCAATCACAGCGAACTTCTTCATTGATCTACCCTCACTCGTTTGAATTACATTATGTTTCGTTTAGTTTCACAATCGTCGCAGAATAGTAACCGGAGTGTTGCACTTCAGAGTGGAAGGGAGCCATTGAAAAAGCCCATCAAGTCCACGGCAATCACTCCACTGCTTCCGCCGGCATGATATGCGAGCCAAAGGTGGACAGAACCGGGCCGGTAAAATTGTTTATCCGCGCCATAGGGCGCGTTGTACCGGCTAGTCCGCGCCTCGCGGAAGTGATCGCGGTAAGGCGAACACAGTCTTACGTGCGCGCCCGAGCTTGAGGAATCCTACTATGTCAGGCGAGCGGGATAGCTGCGGCTTCGGGCTCATTGCCCAGCTTGGCGATGAGCCGAGCAACGACCTTGTGCAAAGGTCGCTGGACGCGCTCGCAATCGCCATGAACCGGATTGGCGGGCGATCGAATTCCGGCGAGGGCGGCGAGATTATGGGCAACCGCGTGGTGCAGAGCGTCAAGCTACTGGAAACCAGCCGCCGAGAGCGGGACCCCAGCGGCCGGCGGCACCCGGAAACGGTCCCTGGTTCCGAGGAAACCCTGCCCGCCGACGTGGTGCTGATCGCCTTCGGCTTTCGCCCGGATCCGCCCGAGTGGCTTGGCGAGAACGGAATCGACCTGCATCCGGATGGCCGCGTGTGGGTGCGGCGCACGGGAGCGAATATGCACCAGACAACCAATCCCCGCGTCTTCGCGGGTGGCGGCATGTCTCGCGGCGCGGACCTGGTCGTGACCGCTGTATTCGAAGGTCGCCAGGCCGCCAAGGGCATGCTCGCAGCCATGAACCGGAACGAGGGCGGTCCCGCCCTCGCGGCTGGAAAGAGGGCGCCCTCGCCTTCAAAGCCGGTAACACGGCGTCCCGTCTTCGTCGAGGACAAGAAATGTACCCTCACACCCGAGGATAATTCTTCCACCTTTGGCCCGTGCCCAAGCCCTTCGCCCGTCTTCAAAAAATTCCGAAACCCGCGGGAACGCCGGGTTAACCCCCGCGTCTGCGACTATCTCTCAGGACCTGATCGTTGTCCAGGCCCAACCTTTCTCGAATTTCTCTCTCGGCTTCCTCCGCCGCCGCGCGTGCCCATGCCACTTCGTCCTCCGGGAGTATCAGGGCGAGTTCTCTCATCTTGGCTGCGATGAACCGCAGCATGGATATTGGAACCGTACCGGCCACCGCGTCATTGATTCCCATTTCTACCAGAACAGCCGCCACCGCTCGTTGAAACGCCTCTGGAAATTTCATTTCGGCCACCTCGACCATGGCCCTACGGAAGCCGTATAAACTTGTCGTTTTCTTCTTGTCAACCTCCAAGGCAAATTGGAACACTTCGTCTTTGCTGTTTGCTCCAACTCTCTTGTAAATGCGATAAATCGCGTTTCCTGCGACATCTTGCTCGTTGCCTTCGTAGATTACCTGCCCTTCCTTTCTGGCGCCGGCTTCCCATCTGTAATCCTGCCCTTCCATGTGTAGCGCCTCCATGCTGTACACCAGGCCCTCTTCTATATTTCCGCCCCCCTTTGTGATGGCGTGAATGGCTTCGTGAGTGATTACCTCTTGGGCTGTAGCGGGGTCATAGCTCCAATCCCCTTCACGAAGTATCCTACCTAAAAGTATTGCGTCCGTAATCGGATCATGCTCCCCTTCTCCTTTACCAACCAAGCGTTCGGGCGCGTCCACCAGGATGTCTATCACTCCATCACGTCCTACGCCTTCAAGGTAATCACCGGATAGGCTGCACACGTAATCAATGACATCACGCGCATTGGCGAGGGCGGTCTTGTGTCGAGCGTATTGAGGTTCATCACACTTGGAGTCGTCTATCTCCCCGTTCTCATTTCTCAGTACACAGCCCCACGTTCCGTCTTTTCGTTGACCGTAAATCGTAGTGTTAGGTAGCGTCGTGCTGTTGCATGTTGCTAGTGTCCTGTCCGATTAATTTCTTTAAGAACGCTGTTCACTGACTCGATGATCTCGTCTGCGGATTTTGTCCAGCGGTAGGGTTTCGGCTGTTCGTTGTGATTTTGCAGGTAACCACGGATGGCGTTCTCCAAGGCGACCACGGAGCGGTGACTGCCGCGCCGCAACTGGTGTTCCGTCAGACTGGCGAAGAAACGCTCGACCAAATTGATCCATGAACTGTAGGTCGGCGTGAAATGGCAATGGAATCGCGGGTGGCGGAGCAGCCACTGCTTGACTTTGGCGGTTTTATGGGTCCCGTAGTTGTCCAGGATCAGGTGGGCCTCTAATTCCTCAGGAACCACCTGATCGATATGCCGCAAGAAGCTGATGAAATCGATGGCGCGGTGGCGGCGTTTGATCTTGCCGATGACCTGGCCCGTGGCGACATCCAAAGCCGCGAACAGCGTCGTCGTGCCATAGCGCCGATAATCATGAGTGCGCGTCTCGGGCGTCCCGAAATTCAACGGCAATGACCGTTGGGTACGGTCCAGCGCCTGAATCTGGCTTTTCTCGTCCACACACAACACCAGCGCCTTGTCTGGCGGGTCCAGATACAGCCCCACGACATCGCGCACCTTGTCCACAAAATGCGGATCGGTGGACAGCTTGAAGCTATGCGACAAATGCGGCTTCAAACCGAACGCCCGCCAAACGCGATGAACGAAATCCCGCGGCAGACCCAGTTCTTCGGACAGGCTGCGCACGCTCCAGTGCGTGGCCTTCCGGGGGCAGCGATTGAGCGTGGCTTCCAGCACCTCTTGCACCCGCTCATCGCTGTGACGGCGCGGCTGGCCGCTTCGAGGCGCATCCGACAGTCCGGCCAGACGCCCGCCGGCAAATCGGCCCCGCCACTTGCTGACTGTCTGCAGGCTTACCCGATGACGTTCGGCAATCTCTTTGCCGGAACGTCCGGCCGCGCAATCCAGCACGATCCCGGCCCGAACATACAGCCCGGCGCGCCCGCTGCGCCGCCGGCGCCAACGCTGAAGCTCCGCCCGCTCCTCATCCCCCAATAGGATTTCCGTTGCTCGTCGCCCCATGGCAAAACCCTCCAATGACCGGACTACCATTTGACAACAAGTGAACATAATAGATCAATGATTTAATCGGACAGGACACTAGCGTGGCAGTTGAGCCATCGCACACTCGGAATTCAATCGACGGGCAATCATCCTGTTGGCAACGATGCTTTCGCCGATCATGACGCCTCAGCCGACTTTTAATTTGTACGACCTCCCCCGTCTCCGCGTCTACCGATACCGCCAAAACGTCATACGGGTTGTATGTCCCAACCAGCACCCGCCATTCAGCTCGAAGCCCATTGGCATCAGGCGTGGCGGAGTACCGTAGTTCTTCCACTTCCGGTTCAACAATCAAGGCTTCATTGCTTTCTACAAAGGGGCCCCGGCGCGGTTCCACGAAACGGGCCGCCGCCTCGTGCGCGATGGCTTCAGCCTCGGCCTGAAGAATAACGATGTTGCCGACTCGCGCCGCTTCAAGATCGAGAAGTACCGCGCTTAATGCGTACACGGCACCACTTGTATCAAAACCCACACTCCCGCGCGCCTCTGTTGACGTTTCCCCAATCACTTGAACGAAATCCGCGCTGTATCCCCGGTGTGTTTCACCGGTCGACTCGATTTCCAGTTCCAGCAATTCGCCCGCACCGGATATGGCACGGTGTTGCTGCAGCAAGGCAACGATGCTGTACGGATCGCGGTCTTGCAGAATCGAATCGGCATCTACATAGCCGATCTCTCCGCCGAACAGGCGAAAATCGGTCTCGGCTCCCATTGCTTCGTGCCTGTAATTCTCGGGCGCAATCCGCGCAATCGCCTCTTCAACGGTCCTTTCTTGCTCTTCGGCCGTAGCTTCGGGCGCATGAGCTGCCGCAGTAGGATCGTCACTTGTAATACCCCGCATTTCCGCGGGCGCGTCTTCGTTCGTATCCTCCAGATCGTCAGAACGGTCGGCCAAAAAAACATAAGCCAGAACCGCAAGCGCCGCCAACAGCGATACCCCAATCACAGCGAACTTCTTCATTGATCTACACTCACTCGTTTGAATTTCATTATATTTGGTCACTACTGTCCGGTTTAGTTATTGAATAGATTCAATTGGTTAGAAGGCATGTCGTCCTCACAAGTGTACTGGGTATCGAAAAGTGCTTTGTTTAGCGGGGTTTTCTCGAACAGAGTGACCGAAAGAATCTGTAGCAATGTGTAGAGTGAGACATCCAGATTGAGCCGCTTCTTGACGATGGCCACGAGCACGTACACCGATACGGCCACCCAAATCTGTGCTTTTACGGCATTCTCCGAGGTGCCGTAAAACGTTTTGATGCGTAGATGCTGCTTGATCCATTTGAAGAACAACTCGATCTGCCAGCGTGCTTTGTAGAGCGCGCAGATCGTCATAGGAGGAGGCCCGAACAGATTGGTTAGAAACACCAGGTTCTTTTTCGATTCGATATCTTTGTAGCGAATGCGCCGCAGATGAATAGGGTAGTTCTTTCGGCTGTAGAACCCGGACAGCGCCACGGTCTGATCGCAGACAATGCCCCGCGCCCGATCGCTTGGCGCGGAGTAGATTCTTCGAAGGCTGGCGTTCGATTTGGCGCGTGTGACAAAGAATGCGCCAGCCTGATGAAGCTCGAAGAGTCGTTCGAAATCCAGGTACGCCCGGTCCATGACGTAAATCGCCGCGGGTTCGGGAATCATCAGACCGAGCACGTTGACATCGTGCAGTTTTCCGTCGGAAATGTGGATAAAACTCGGAATATTGCCGCGCAGATCCAACAGCGTGTGCATCTTGACCGCTGCCTTGGCGCGGCGAAACGGCGCCCAGGGAAACAACGACAGGCACAGGTCTATCGTGGTCGAGTCCAACGCGTAAATCGTGTTCGACAGCTCCAGCCCAAGCTCCTCTTCGGCGTACAGCTTGCGGGCTTGCGCAATCAGCCTTTGTGCAAACTCGGCGTAGATGCGCCAGTCTCGACGCTCGTTGGCGTCCGCCAGGGTGGAGCGCTTGACGGGCGAACGAATGCCCATGTGGTACAACTTCGCCGACTGCGCCGAGAGACAAGCTTCGATGTCTCGAAGACTGGCCCGGTAGGTCAACTGCGCAAACGCCAGAACACGGAAATGTTCGGCGCAGGGGAGTGTGCGGATTCGATAGTCCCCTTGGTAACGCGACACCACTCGGTGAAACGTCTTCCATGGGAGATAATCCATGACCTGTGCAAACAGGGTCTTTCCGGTATTCATCCAATCCTCTCGCCATCAAGGGTCGAAAAGGATCAGATTCTGCCGGATCTCCGTTCAAATCGGGGACACCCCGATTTCGCTGCAACCTATTGTGAATAGTTACAAATTTACGCCTTAACTCATTCTTAACCGGACAGCAGTGATATTTGGTTTAGTTTCACAATCATAGCGGAAAAAGTACCCGGGAGTGTTGCACTTCAGAGTGGAAGGGCGAGAGAAAGAAATCGGAAACGGGAACAGCTTGATTCCTTGTTTTTCGTAGAGGTCATCAATTCCAAGCGACTTGCTTGAGCCGTCTTCGTAATCAAGCCATATCGGGCTATCCATATCTGTTGCGACTGAACGTCGTGGGAATCAGTCCGGAAGCCAACAGAAAACTGGCGCATGAATGTGGCCTTGAGAGGCAATTTTGATATGCCCTGGGCAAGCGCATCAACCTTGCGCTTCAATTCTCGACAACGCCAATTATTCGCCCCAGGCTTCCCTCAATGCATTCAACACAAGTCCTCGCCGCACTCATTTTATGAAAACGGATACTCCCGGAGGAGGATTTCTACGGATCGTCGTGCATCGCCTCGCCCCATTCGGGGTCGAGCGGCTGATAGTTATCGGGACCGATGTCGAGCGACGACACGTCCATGATGTGGGTCTTGATACCTTGCATAAACCGCTGCCCTTTGGCCCGCGCCCAGGCCAGCAGCTTGCCGTTCGGCGACATGCCTGGCAGGCCATCGAAACCCGCATATGTGGTCAGACGCACGGGTTCGCCGCCGGCGAGATCACCGAGGTACAAGTCCCAGTTCTGTCTGTCGTCAATGGTCTCAGAAACACGGACAAATACGTAATGTCTTCCGTCAGGAGCCGGATTAGGCGCCCAGTTCATATCCCGATCAAAGGTGTAGCGGCGCCAATTGGACCCGTCGATGTTGATCGTCATGACCGTCATGGGTGTAGGCCTGATCTTCTTGTACTCCGAGTCGCGCCAGGAGCGGAAAAGCAGGTTCTCGCCGTCGGGCAGGAAATACGGAGAGCCCTCCTGCCAATCGTCGGTGTCCGTTATGCGCTGTTCGTCCGTGCCGTCGGGGCGTATGCGCCACAAGTCCTGCCGGCCATCGATGTTGCGGCCGAAAGCGATCCATTTGCCGGTGGGCGATATCACGACTTCCGCCTCGTAGTACTCGTTGTGGGTCAGCCGGCGCCGGTCACTTCCATCGATATTTGCAATGTAGAGTTCGCCGCCCGTGGGATACTCGTCCTCATCCGACCAGTTCCCTACCGGTAAATGCAGGTTGTCGCGGGTGGAGGTGAATATCACCCGCTTCTGGTCCGGGAAGAAATACGAACAGGCGTCCTGGCCCTTGTCGTTGATACGTGTGATTTCCGTGCCTTCAATCGTGTATGTGTAGGTCAGGTTCCCGTGCCTGCCTCTGAATCCGGGCACGGCGTCGTCATCCCGGGTCTGAGCGATCAGGTGAAAACTGTCCGGGGCGAAGTACGCTTCGGCTGATACCGGGATGTGCGGTATCTCGTAATAGGGCAGCATTTCGTCGTTCTGCCACTCGATGCGGTCCGGAATCACTTCCTGCGCTGGAGCCTGTTCGGCCGGTTGGGCAAGCAGTCCGGGTGCTGCGGAATAGCCCGCAAAGGCCAGCAAAACCGCGACCAGCGGCATTTTGATGACGGAACGGGAAATGGAACGAGTTTGTTGGCGATGCATGGCTGCGCCTCCCCCAGGTTGTAGCGCTGCGCGCTTAGTGAAATAAAAGGACTGCGACGCCGGCGGGGCAACAGGCCGGGGCCGGGACGCGGGCGATCTCCTTTCTAGGAGATACCCGCGAATAAGACATGGAGACCTGAACGCTACGGCGCTGTTATCGCCGTACGTAGTTTCTTGAGCGCCAGATTTTCGATTTGCCGGATACGCTCGGCGGATACGCCGTAACGGCCGGCCAATTCGTGAAGCGTGGCCTTTTTTTCCGTCAGGCGGCGAGAAGCGATGATGTCCCGTGAGCGTTCGTCCAGGCCTTGCAGGGCTTCCGCAAGCTGCTCACTGGCGCGCTCCATCGCGTCGGCCTCTTCCAGTTCGGTTGCTGGGTCCAGGTCGCCGCTCGGCAAATATTGCGAAGGTGAGAACGTCTGCTCATCTCCGGAGGATTCCGGAGGATCGAAGGTAATGTCCTGGCCGGCAAGGCGCATCTCCATCTCCGCCACTTCCTCCGGCTTGACCCCGAGATAGTTGGCCACCGCCTGCTGCTCGTCCGGCGACATCCAGCCGAGTCTTTTCTTGAGCTTGCGCAGGTTGAAGAACAGCTTGCGTTGCGCCTTGGTAGTGGCCACCTTGACCAGCCGCCAATTGCGCAGTACGAATTCGTGGATTTCGGCCCGAATCCAGTGAACCGCAAAAGTCACCAGGCGCACGCCCACGGACGGGTCGAAGCGCTTGACGGCCTTCATCAGGCCCACGTTGCCTTCCTGGATGAGGTCAGCCATCGGTAGCCCGTAGCCCTGGTATCCGCTGGCGATATGCACGACGAACCTCAAGTGAGCCAGAACCAGCTGCCGGGCGGCATCCAGGTCGCCCTCTTCACGCAAACGGATCGCCAGTTCCTGCTCCTCTTCCGCACTGAGCGAGGGGACCGAACCAACCGCCTGTATGTACGCGTCCAGGCTGCCCAGCGGGCCCGCCAGGATCAGGTCGCGTTTGGTCGCGGTGATCGCAGTGTTCATATCGTTCGGGGCAAACAGCTCCTGTGGACTGCGCATTTTAACATTTTCTGGGGGCGCGCATCCCGTTTTTCAAGCACAGTCCCCCTGGGAACGAGGGCGTCCTGCCCTCATCGAGGGCGGGGACGCCCTCGTTCCCAGAGTTGGGCCTTGCGCGCTAGAAGCGGTAGTTCAGGCGCAGGCCGATCTGACGCGGAGGCGGCAGGTAGCCATACACGGTCGACGCGATTCGCGGCGCAGCGAGAATCGACGGAGGCCCCGGTCTTGTCGTGTCCACCAGAATGCCCAACCTCCAGTCGCTGACCGGCATGCCCGGGCCGCCGCCTGCCCACGTTACCGTGTCATTGTCAAGCACGTTGTTGACGTATACGGTGAATTCCCATTCGTCCGTAGCCAGTCCGAAGCGCAGGTTGGCGAGCCAGTACGACTGAAGATTCTTCTTGTTGAAATCCTCGATGAACCGTTCGCTCTGGTAGTTGGCGCTGAAGGACGCGAAGGAATCCCAGCCCTGCCGGATCCTGGACGGGCCCTGGTAGGCCAGCGTGAATTGCAGTGCGTGACGCGGGGAGCGTTCCAGGTCGTTGCCGGTGCGATCCACTTCGCAAAGCGTTCGGTCTGGCGCTACAACCAGGGTGCAGTTGCCGATGCGGGCGGCATCCGCCGATGATCCGGTAAGGGCCTTGAAATCGGAGTACTCCCCATTCAACCACGTGTACCCGCCCGAGAGTCTCCAGTTATCGTCAATCAGCCAGTTCACATCCAGTTCCAGCCCGTGCACTTCGGCGCCGCTGGCGTTGCTGATCACCGTGCCCGTTTGATTACGAATGATCCTCTGAATGCTGATCTGCTTGTCGGTGAAGTCCTGGAAGAAGTAGGCGCCATTAAAACGCAAGCGCCCATCCAGGAGGGTACGCTTCATACCCAGCTCCCAGACCTGCATCTCTTCGGGGTCGAACTCGATCTCGTCCGGCTCGCCGTTGCCGTTAGCGTCCCCGCCAAAGCCCCCGAAGCCCAATGTGCTGAATCCACCCGGCTTGTTGGCTACGGCCCAGGAGAAGTACATCATCGTGGTGTCCGAAGGGTTCCATTGCAGACCTATCTTGGGCGTAACATAGCTATCGTTGCGGCTGAAGCTAATCGGCGTCGAATGATTGCCCGCAGCGCCAAATCCGTTGGGCGGATAGATGCCATAGGACTCGCCGGGTATGCAGTTGCCGGAACTTCCGCAGGCCTGCAGCGACCCGGGACCTTCCGCGCGCGGGGGAAAGACCCTGGGATTGAACGTATTGGGTGCGGTCAGGTCTGTCGTTTCGTCCGTCCAGCGCGCTTCCGCACGTACCGAAAGCGTATCGCTCAAATCGAAATCAACGGCCAGGTAAAAGGATTGATGGTCCGTATCGCGGCTTACCGTGGTCACCTGCCGCGCGTCAAACACCTGCTGGGTGATGAGCGCGCTGGGGTAGCTTGTGAACGCGCAGGTGCGTGCCGGGTTCGGAGGGACATAGCCCGGCAGACCGGGGCGGCCACGGCTACCCATTGCATCAACCAAGAACGCGGGAGCGAATGGTGAGGGCTTGATGCGCGCGATTGTGCAATACGTGCCGTTGGTAATGATCGTGTGGTTGCGATCATTCTGGTCCACGTCTTCCTGCCACAACTGGGCGCCCAGGGCGAAATTGAACCGCCCTTCAAAATCGGAAACGTAGCGCAGCTCCTGGCTGAGCAGGGACGTTTCCGACCAGGTGTTGAGGAGCTGGCTGGCCGTGGTGATGTCCATACCGTTCGGCCCAGCCTCGGCTATCCGGTCAATGTCCAACTGGGATGATACGTCCGCATCGGCCACGCCGGTGAGCGAAGTAAGCGTGCCCGGCCCCAGGGTCCAGTCCGCCGCCAATGAGAATCGAAGCACTTCCCGCGTCGAACCGGGCATATCGTCGTTGCCGATACCTTGGCGGTAGTCTGGCGTCAATGTGACTACGAGTTCATCACCGTCGGGGATCGGCCCAAGGACGCCGGGATGATCCATGTCATCAAACACCGCGGGATCATTGGGATTTGCCGCACCCGTGCGCAACAGATAATCCTGCAGGATTTTCGCAGGGCCATCGCAATCATCGTCATTGACGAAGCCGCCGTTGCACAGGGAAGCCGAGGCAGGTACGCGGTTGATCCCATTGAAAGGAATATTGGCTTGCGGCGCCACCTCGAACTCGTCGTCGGAGTATTCCACCCTGAGCTTGTAGCTGGACGATTCATTCGGTTCGAATTTCATGGAGGCTGCGAGACCCAGTCCCTCGCCACCGCCGATATCGTTGCCGGTGATGGAGTTCTTGTAGAAACCGCCCTCTTCCCAGTACATCGCGTTAAGACGGAAACCCGCGGATTCGCCCATCGGTCCGGACAAGCTTCCCTTGAGTGTGTAGTACCCGTCCTCGGCGCTGTCGAGCGAGATTTCACTCTCAACCTCATCCGAGGGATCACGAGTCACGTATTGGACCGCGCCGGCGAACGCGCTGCGGCCGAAAAGGGCGCTTTGCGGGCCCTTTACAACTTCCACACGCTCAATGTCGAGCATGCGCGGATTGATCAGCAAGGTGCCGCCGGCCACGCCGATGGCTTCGCTTGAAATGTCAATACCATCAATCAGTGTGGCGGCATTCGGGCGGCCCCGCGTCGGGGACAATCCTCGAATCACCAGCCGTGTGTCTGCCGGCGTAAAGCCCATGTCGAACTGCAGGCTGGAGTCGTGGTGTGCGATCTCGTTCAACTCCTTGACGCCGGCCCGCTCCATGTCTTCGCGGCTCAAGGCGTTGACCGCAATGGGAATATCCTGAAGGTTTTCCTCCTTCTTTCTGGTCGTAACGACGATCTCCTCGAAGGTCGTATCCTGCTGCGCAACCGCGGGCAATGCAATCAGCACTCCCACACCCAGCGCAATCGACAGTGAAAGAATTCGGTTCCAAGTTGCTTTCATAACAACCCTCCCTTAAAGGTTGTACGCGGCTCCCCCGCCCCCTGGGAGAATTGAATCCGCGGCACAAGATTACCCGAATTTGATCGCTTCGTCACCCCGATCCCAGTCTCACATGTATCTGAACCCGGACACCTGAGCGCGCGCATGTCGGCGCCCGCGGGAGTGCGATGCTGCGCGTTGGAACCTGGCGCTGGCACAATGCAGCAACTGGGAATCAATAGAGGTAACCGGGCACGTCGCCCTGTTCGAAAACTAATGAAGAAAAGGGCTCCAAGGGTGTTTAGAACCCTGATGTGTTCTGTGTTGGCCGCTGCGACTTACAGCGTCTTCAACGCCACAGTGGCGCAACCTCAAGGCGCTCCTGCAATCGTCGACCTCAGGGAGCTGAATATGCCTGAGGCCCCGGCCGATGTTGTTGCTGACCTATACCAGCGGGAATGCGCTGTCTGCCACGGGGAAGCCTTGCAGGGTGCGCCCCAGGGGACGGCGCTCAAAGGAGCCGACTTGCTCCACGGCAATTCCATTGATGACATTGCAAAGAACACCGCGGGGGGATTTTCCGAACGGGGCATGCCCGGTTTTTCCCCGGCACTCAGTGATGAGCAAATATGGGCGTTGGCCCTCTTTATTTCTGAACAGCGTCAGGGCACCGACCTGGAGGACTTCCGCTACAACGCTCCGCTGGAAATACCGTCCGGTATTATCGAAAGCGAACACCACGATTTCGCTATCGAAACGGTGATTGACGGACTTGATCCGCTACCATTCTCGATTGAACCATTGCCCGAGGGCCGTCTGCTGCTGTCGGAAAAGCGTCGGGGCTTAAGCATCATTACCGCTGACGGGCAGCAATCCGACCTGATTCGAGGCGCGCCCAAAGCCTATGCGGACTCGTTTAACTTCGTCGGTCAGCCGATGGGCCTCGGCTGGATGATGGAAGTGGCTCTGCATCCTGACTACGAGAACAACGGCTGGATTTATCTCCACTACGGTGATCGGTGCTCCGACTGCAACGCCATCAGTCGGCAATCAGGACAGGCTGTGTCCATGAACAAACTGGTGCGCGGCCGTATTCGGGACGGCGCCTGGGTGGACGAAGAGGTTATCTGGCAGGCGGATTACCAGTACTACACAACGATGCCGGAAATTGCCGCAGGTGGCCGCATCACCTTCGACAGCGATGGTCTTGTGTATTTCGGCGTGGGCGTCAAGGGCCCACTGGAACACATTGGCATACAGGATCTCAGCACACCCTACGGCAAAATCATGCGCTTGCATGACAACGGCCGTGTGCCGGTCAACAATCCCTTTGTCGGCACACCCGGCGCGGAATCGGCGATCTGGACCTATGGTCACCGGAACCCTCAGGGCCTGGAATTCAATCCTGTTACCAACGAACTCTGGAGCACCGAGATGGGTCCGCGCGGCGGCGATGAAATCAATCTAATTGAACCTGGGCTCAATTATGGGTGGCCGTTGTTCTCTCTCGGCGTGAATTACGACGGCACGCCGGTAGCTTGGGGCGATGTACTCGGCATCGACTTCGACCTGGCCGACATCCAACAGCCACTCGTTGACCTCACACCCGCCCCTGCCCTGTCAAGCTTTGTGTTTTACCGGGGTGAAATGTTCCCTGCATGGAACGGCGACATCATTGTCGGTACTTTGCGAGCGTCCGATCTGTTGCGCATGAAAGTGACAAACCATCAACTGGTTCATCAGGAAACGCTGCTGGAGGATTTGGTCCGATTTCGCGATATCGAAGTGGGACCGGCTGGTGAAATCTATCTGCTGCTGGAACATGATAGTGGGGGGCGGATAATCAAGCTGACTTCAGCGGCGCGCCCCAGCACAAAATAACCCAATACTCTGCGTGCCGTTCCCGCTTTCAGGGAACTTCACAACTCAAGCATGGGACATCCATGCTCTGCGTTGTCGCCGCCTGTAATCAGGCCTTGATCCAACCGTACTGCGTATTGCTGGGCTGGCCTCCCTCATGGCCGTACCAGTTCTTCAGTTGCGATAGCCCGTCGTCCGGAAGGGCCTTGCGCGCCGCGTCGGGATCAATGCCGTACAGGCGTGCAGCATTCAGTCCCAGGATCTTTTCCTTGTCAGCCTCGGTGATCGCCGGGTAACCGAATTCTTCCTGCAGGGATTCGGGAATCTGGAAACGCCGGAAGGCTTCGATCTGCCACTGCGGCGATCCCCACCAGATCGCGTCCGTGCCCCAGATCACATGATCGGGTCCGTACGCCTTCAGAATCTGGCCCAGGAAATGGCCGCACACGTTGGGATGCGTAATCACCGTATGGCCGAAGGTAGTGCCAAGCTCCATATAGACGTTCGTCATATCGGGATTGGCTTCGCGCATCCGCACAAGGTCGGTGGTCCAGGCCAGGTAGCCGCCCTCCTCGACGTAGCTGTCACCCGGCGGCAGCTCGTAATTTGCAGCCCTGAATCCGGAGTGATAAACGATGAAGTTGATGTCGGGATGGTCCCGCGCAGCCTTCTCAATATCACGCGGATGGTTGTACTCCAGGGGGCTGCCCGGCAATGGCAGCCCCTTGTGCACGCAAACGAGGTTCATCCCGAAGCTGCGGATCTTCTCGTAGAACGGATACATCAGCTTCTCGTCGTCCATCCAGAACGGGAACTCGCCTTTGCGTTCGGGCACGCCCGGGTAGAACTTCCAGGAATCGACCTTCAACTCCAGCGCCATGCGTTCCGTCTCTTCCAGAAAGTTCGGGAAGAACGGCGCAACCAGTCCGTGGGCAAGCAGTCGCTTGGAACCCGCCATCGCGTTGATGCGCTCGCGGCCTTCCACCATTTCGTCGGAGTTGAGTACGTTGAAGAGGTTGGACGCCACGCCGCTGATGACCGCGATCTGGGTATCGCTGTCGAAGAACACTTCCTTGATGAAGTTGCGGAACTGCAGATCGCCCTTCTGCGGTTCCACGCCGTCGAGCTCCTTGTTGAACGGCGCGGAAAGCTTGCGGAAAAACAGGGGCTCCACCCCATCGGTGCGCACATGATGCGTCTGCACGTCGAATATGAATGATTTCTTGGGCCACAACTCTGGATAGGCCTGAAGATCGTAGGTTTCCGCCGCATTCACTTGAAACCAGGGACCGAAGACCTCGTTCATTGCCATGAACGCCATCGCCATTCCGCAGCTTGAAGCCAGGAACTCGCGCCGGGACAGCCCCAACCTCTTGCTGCGCTCGGCCGACCATTCCTTCAGCAGCAGCTCCACCTTTCGCTGTTCGGGAGTTTGCGGAGTCGGAAAGTACTCCTCATTGGAAACGATCTGTGTAGGAATAGGCAGCCGGCCTTCCTCATGGCGGTCGTGCTGGTTCTTCTTCTTCCACATCGTCAATGCCCCCTTTCATGCCATGGACGGCGCGCAGACCGTGATTCGCAGCATAGCAGAGGCTTGGTTTATCATTCCCCGCGATTCTTGATCAGGGGAGCAAACCCATGAAGACACATCGCTGGCTGCCCGGCCTTTTTCTGGTTCTGATGAGTACCGCGATCGGCGAGGAAGATCCTGTCGGCGCTTGCACTTATGTTCAGGAGAACATGTTCGCGGGACCGTTCAACGTCTGCCAGGCGCCGGTTACGGAGGCCGCCTGCACTGAAATGGGTGAAACGGACGACAATCATGACGCGGCGTTTGCCGAAGGCGAGGAATGCGACACCGAACTCGAGATGGTGGGCATCTGCGACCTGGGAGACTCAAAAATCTATTACTACGATGGCGATGCCTTCGCCCTTGAGATCGGCTGCGGCTTTCAGGGCGGCGAATGGATCGCTGACGAAGGCGGCGAAGAAGGCGAGGAATAGGCCGGATTCGATACTCCGGGCTGCGCCTGAATGTCTACAGTCCGGCAGCGCCCCATCGCCACTCGACGCCTGCATAGGCCGATCGCGGCCGGCCCGGAAAATAACGCTCGCCGCTGAACACGGTGTAGTCGGCGCGATCGGCGTAGGCCCGATCGGTGAGGTTCAGCAGGCGGAAGGTGGCTATCAGTCGGTCACCCAGAGCAATCCGGGCACGCAAATTCAACAGTTCGTGCCCCGGATAGCGGCCTCGGTTCTCGGGCTCCAGGAAATAGCCGCCGGTCCAAAGACACTCAAGTTCCATATCCCAGCCCGGCCGGCCCTGCCAACGGATTCTGGCGCCACCGAAGCGGCGGGGCGCGGTATCCACATCGCGGCCCTTGAGGTTGACACCTCCCAGGAAGAAATCCCGGTCGTAGCGATGGCGGGCAAGGCTGGCGGTCAGTTCCATCGACAGCGCGCCGGGCAACTGCAAACCCAGATCGGCTTCCAGGCCCTCATGGCGGGTGCCGCCGCCTACCTGGTTGAACAACTCCGAGTCCCGAAAGAGAACGTCGCGCTTTCGCATGTGGAACAGCGCCAAGTCCAAAGTAAGTCCGTCGAAACGAAGAGACAACCCGAGTTCGGCGGCGCGCATTTGCTCGGGGCCCAAACTGGCGGTGGTCTGCTCTCCCTGGAGCCGGTACAGCTCGGTGGCCTGAGGCATGCGGAAACCGTGCGCGAGACTAAGCCAGGCTCGCCGCCCCGGTGCAGGCCGCCACATCAGGCTGGCCTTGGGCGAGAAAGTCCCGTACGAATCGGCCCGATCAGCAGGGCGGCTGTAGCGGCAGCCGCCGAAACCACAGGAACTCAAGTCATCACGTGTTCGCCCGGCGGGTAAATGAGTCAGGTAGTCGTAACGTACTTGTTCATAGCGCGCGCCAATGCTTGCTGTCCAGGCGTCGGCGAGAGGCAGCTCGAAATGCGCAAAGGGAGCGGCCCACCCGGCACTCACCTCGTAATCGTATTGACCGCCGGTGGGAAATACCTCGCGAACAAAGGCACTGCCGGAGGCTGGCCCAGCCTGCCATTGCCGCAGCTTGCCCCGCGCATATTCCAAATCGAGGCCGGCAACCAACAGCCCCTTCCCGGCCTCAAGGTAGGCGGCGGATTGCACACCCAGCCCGTAATGTTCATTTTTTTCGAACGGGTCGCCGGGCAGGAAATGCATCCGAAAGCGCATGCGGGAGTAGCGCATGTATGGGGTCAGGACCAGTGCAAGGGCGGTCGAGGGACGATACTCAAGGCGCGCAAAGGCACGCAGATTAAGAGCCTTGCGGAACGCTTCGGGGTTGGGATTCGAGCGTGCGGTTTGCTCTTCTCGATAGCTGTTAAGCCCGGTGATGTAGCCGGCGGTGTCCTGGTCCAGCCCACTCACGGCAATGGAACCGGTCCAATCCCACGCTTGAGTGTTTCCGGAGCGAAAGGCATTGAGCTTGACCTGATGGTAGCCGGAGTCGTCGCGGAAGCCATTGTCACGTACCGCCGTCAACTTCACTCCGCTGTTGGATTCGCCGAACCAATTCAATCTGAGCCGCGCGAGGCCATGAGACCCAAGCTCCAGGCCCACAAGCGAAGACTCTCCAGAGCGTGCGGTAATGACGTTCACCACACCGTGCAGGGCATTGCCACCGTAAACGGCCGTTCCGGGTCCACGCAGCACCTCGATACGGGTAGCCGCCTCGTGATGGGCAAAGAAAAGTTCGTTGATATTGCAGAACCCCGGCGATGTGATGGGAATGCCGTCTTCAGCCGTGAGCAGAGCACCGCAGGCGCCTGCCCCGGTAAGCACGGGTGAACGCACCGCCGGCAGGTATTCCTGGCCGTTGCCCCGCTGCAGGTTCACTCCGGGCACTCGCGCAAGCGCCTCCTGCATGTGCGTCTGACCGAGCAGCCCGCCCAAGCGCTCAAGGTTCAGGGCGCTAAGGCTGCGAGCCACGGTCTGCGCGCTGCTGGCGCGCCGCTGGGCCGTAACGACGATCTCTTCGACAACCGTATCCGCGCCCTCACTCACCGCGGCAAACGCCGCCGGCAAGGGCAGATAGGGGGTAATCGCAAGCGAGAAAAGCAGAGCAAACTGCCAATATCGGCGGGTGCAACCCACTTCCATAAAGACCGCCTCGGAAGGGCTACTCAGTCTTCGCGCAGCTCGTGGCGCGCGATCAGCAGCTTCTGAATCTCGCTGGCGCCCTCGTAGATCCTGAGCGCCCGAATCTCACGGTAGAGCCGTTCGACCACGCTTCCGGCGCGTACGCCCTCGGCGCCGAATAGCTGGACCGCGCGGTCTATCACTTTTTGCGCATGCTCGGTCGCGAACAGCTTGGCCATCGATGCTTCCCGGGTGATGCGCTCCTGTCCCGAATCGCGTGTCCAGGCGGCCCGATAAACCAGTAATGCAGCGGCGTCGATGGACGTAGCCATGTCGGCCAGCGCAGCCTGCGTGAGCTGCAGGTCGCCCAGGGTTCCCCCGAACAACTGGCGCTCGCGCGCTCTTTGCAAGGCCTCGGAGTAGGCCCGGCGCGCCATTCCTACAGCTGCGGCGCCCACTGTCGAGCGGCAAAGGTCCAAAGTTCCCAGCGCAATGCGAAGCCCGTCTCCCGGCCCGCCCAGCAACGAATCCGCGGGCGCCCGGCAGTTCGTAAACTCAAGGCTGCCCAGCGGGTGCGCCGCGATGACCGGCGTGCGCTCGCTGACTTCAAGGCCGTTCGTCTCTGCGGGTACTACAAAAGCGCTGATTCCCCGCTTGCCTTCCCCAGTGCGGGCAAATACGACGTAGAAGTCGGCAACACCGGCGTTCGAAATCCAGGTCTTGCCGCCATTGAGCACGTAGTCGCCGCCCTTCTTGTCGGCGCGCATGGACATCGCGGTTACGTCCGAGCCCGCCTCTTTCTCGGAAAGCGCAAAAGCCGCTATCTTGCGGCCGGCGGCCACATCCTCAAGCCATGCGTCCTTTTGATCCGGTTTTCCGAACAGGCTGATTGGAGCACTGCCGAGAACCTGCATCGCGTAGACGAAATCAGCCAGGGGCTCGTGCCGCGCCAGGGTTTCCCGCATCAGGCACAGGCTTCGAGCGTCGAGACTTGCGTCATCGCCATACGGTTCTGGAACCGCGATCCTGAGGAACCCGGCCTCGCCGAGCCGAGCAGCGATGTCTCTGCAACAGGCGTCCAGATCGGCGTCAGATGGCTCGTGTTGCCAGATCTGCTCGCTACACCAAGCGTCCAGCCAACGCTCCCGCTCCCTATGCCGTTGCTCGAAGAACGGCCATTCAAGGTGACTGATCGGCATGTATCGCCCGTCTAATCCGTCGCTTCCCGTGCCAGCGCCTGGCGGATAAGCCGGGCGTGCTCGGCCAGCACTTCATCATCCGCAAGCGCATGTCCCGGTGGCTTCATCGGATGACCCTGGTGGCAGGGAATCACGTGCACATGCGTGTGAAAAATGACCTGGCCGGCAGCAGAACCGTTGCGCACGCTAACGAGAATACCGTCAGCCGCGAATGCCTGCTTCACGGCCTTGGACACACGTTGCGTGGCGGTGAACACCCCGGGAATAGCATCGCCCGGCAAGTCGAGAAAATCCGCCGACGGCGCCTTCGGCAGCACAAGAACATGACCCTCGGCCCGCGGCATGACATCCATGATCGCCAGGGCGTACTCGTCTTCATACACGCGGTGCGACTTGGCCTCACCCGCGAGGATGCGCGCAAAGATGTTGCCGGAATCGTAAGTCATGGTTAAAGCCCGCTTATCATTCGCTGCCAGTCCTATCATGCCCTAGCATTCCGTGGAAAAAAACATCAGCGAGCTTTGGGACCCGGCCAATCACTGCTTCGTCTGCGGGCCCTCCAACCCCGGCGGGCTGCGGGTCCGTTTCCGATTAGAGGAGGCAGACGGTGAGCAGGTCTGCCGTGCCGAATTCACGCCGGGGCCGACGCATGTCGGCTACAGCGACATGCTCCACGGCGGAATTCTCTACTCGCTGCTCGACGACGTCATGGCCAACTGGAGTTTTCTCCAGGGACAGCGCGCCCACACGGCGCGCTGCGAAGTCCGCTACCGGGACGCAGTGCCGATGGGCGTGGGTCTGAAGTTCGAAGGCCGTCTTGTGCGCCGGCGTGGCCGAGTGATGGAAATGGAAGGCAAGGCGTTCCGCGACGACACCGGCGCACTGGTGGCCACTGCCCAGGCGCGATTCATGTCTACCGACAGCCGTGCATCACCCACTGTCCCTGACACTCCTTCTTAAGAGACTTCTTACGAGCTGAAGCTGGTGACCGGAAGACTGCAACGTTTCGGACTGGTTGTTGGCGCAATTGGTTTGATCCTGGCGATCGGAAATCTGGCGATCTTCTACTGGGTATCGGGATTTAGCTTTCTTTTTCTCGGGCCAATTGCGGGTTGCGCCGCGTTAGTAGCCCTTGCGCATGGTTCATGGCGGATCGCGTCAGTAGCTGGTTTCCTCTCGATCTGCAGCAGTGTCTTAGCCGGTACCGCGAGGCGGCCGTTTTATTCTTGGCAGCTCGTCCTCTTGTGTGCGGCCATAGCAGTAGGTTTTCTGCTTGCGTGTTGTCTTTGGGTGAATTACCGCAATAACAGAACTCTTGAAAACCGGCCGCTTGTTGCTGTATGGATTGCAAGAATCCAGCGTGGCCTTAACCCGCTCTTGGGGGCAACCAGTCTAACGATTGGGCTTGTCGTGTGGCTGGAGTTTGATTTTGCCTACTGCAGCATCCTTGATGGCCACCTGGTTGAAGAATTCGAAGGATTCGCTCCATACGGAAGAGAAGTTTGCTTGCTTGCGTCCAGCGCCTTCCTGATGGGAGCGACCACCATTGGGTGCGGCGCATGGCGCTTGGGAACGCTAGCTAGTTCTTGTCCGTAAATTCCTAACGGACTGATTTAATTGAACAAACTGGTGGTTTGGGTGGTATAAAACCGGCGTTTCGGTTATCCTTTATTTTCGTATCCGATTGAAAACATTGAAAAACCGAGAACGCCGGAGGTTGTCATGCGCATTGAACGCACCACGCAGATGAGTCTATTCGATCCCTCGGCCGTTGACCATCCGATTGCGCAGCAGTTGGAGCGGGCTTCGGCATGGCTGGACGCGCATCCGGAGTGGCTGGATGCGGTTCGGGCCGATCTGGACAACGGGACCGGGGCCGGAGGGGGCCGTCGGGGTCTGAGTTGCGAGACGGTGCTGCGGTGCGCGGTGTTGCTGCATCTGCGCCAAGCGAGCTACCGGGGGTTGGCGTTCACGTTGGCCGATTCGTTGTCGGCGCGGCGGTTTGCGCGGCTGGACCCGTCGCGGCCGGCGCCGGGCAAATCGGCGTTGCAAGCGACCGTCGGGGCGATCGGGGCGACGACCTGGGAGCGCATCAATCGGCAATTGCTGGGTGCGGCGGCCGCGGCGGGGATTGAAACCGGAAACCGGCTGCGGGTCGACAGCACGGTGACCCATACGCAGATCCTGGAACCCGCCGACAGCCGCCTGCTGTACGACGGGATACGGGTGCTGACACGGTTGCTGGGGGTGGCGCGCAAGCGCTTGGGGCCGCAAGTGGTGGTGTTCCACGATCACCGCCGGGCGGCTAAGCGGCGCACCTTGGAGATCGGCTCGCGACGCGGTGCGGCGCGGCGCGCGAAGACCTACCGCAAGTTGTTGCGGTTGGCGCAACGCACGCTGGGCTACGCTGAGGGGGCGTTGCCGGCGGTGGCGGGCGCGGCGCCGCCGTGGGCCGTGTCATGGACACAAAACGTCCGCGAAACCAGCGAGTTGCTGCGCCGTGTCATGGACCAAACGCAACGCCGCGTGTTCGGCGGCGAGACGGTGCCGGCGGCGGAGAAGGTGCTGAGCCTGTTCGAGCCGCACACCGACATCATCGTCAAGGGCGGCCGCGGCACGCACTACGGCCACAAGGTCAACTTCGCCACCGGACGCAGCGGACTGGTGCTCGACACCGTGGTGGAGCAGGGCAATCCGGCCGACAGCGCGCGCTGCGTGGCGATGCTTGAGCGGCATATCGACCACTACGGCACGGCGCCGACGCACGCGGCCTTCGACGGCGGCTACGCGTCGCGCGAGAACCTCAAGCAGGCCAAGGCGCTGGGCGTGACGCATGCGGTGTTCCACAAGAAACGCGGCATGAAAGAGACCGACATGACCTCCTCGCCGTGGGTGTACCGGCAACTCAAGCGCTTTCGCGCCGGTATTGAGGCGGGCATCTCCTACCTGAAACGCTGCTTCGGTCTCGGCTTGTGCCGCTGGCGCGGCTGGCCGCGCTTTACAGCCTACGTGCACTCGGCCGTGTTCGCCCACAACCTGATGCGCCTCGTGCGGCCGCCCCCGCGGCCGGCCTGACGCGTTGCGCCAGCCATCGCCGTGTACCGGTTCAAGCAGACCGGGGAGCGACCGTGCCCGACACCTGAAAACCGACGCTTTGCGCGGCCAAACGCACCGCCCCGGTGACGCTCGACGGGCCCGAGCCCATGCAAAATCCGTCTTTTTTGCCAACCAACCGGACTTGTGACAAAGTACCAGGTCGCTTCCGACTCAATCTCCGCTCGAAACCCGCCGTTTACGGACAAGAACTAGCTACCTATGTTTCCGTGGGTTCCCTGGTGGCGCTGACCCATGTTCTCAATAGTGCACAAGTAATTGAACTTTTCTTGCTAACTGCACCGCTCGTCTTTTTCTTACAACCTTTCTTACTTGCGCCTTTACATTCACTCTATAACCCCTGGATTGCCGCCGTTCTCGCGGCAATCCTGTCTGTTACCTGGCTTGTGGGCAGGCGACGGAACTCGACTGGCTAAAGTCGAGACCTAGCGCAACCGGAACGCTGCGGGTCAGGCGGCCGAGGGTCCCTATGGGGCCGACGGGTAGATCGCTATGTCGTATTTTCCGGTGCCGGCGCGCAACGGGCGTACATTGTTGCGGTACTCGTCGCCTTTCCAGAAGGCATCGAGTTGTTCGCGGGTCGGGAAGCGGCTGATTATCATGTAGCAGCCTGCCAGTTTGTCGCCTTCCATTTCTTCTTCCGCCGGGCCACGTATGACGTACTCGCCGCCGTTCTTCGCCACAAGCTCGGCGGAGAGCTGAGCGTACTTCTTCATGTTGTCATTGAAGTTGGTGATATGGCACACCGCGACCAGGTAATGGGACATGGAATTCCTCCGGTTAGGAAATAGGACTTAATCTTCAGCTTGCGCTGGCGGCGTCTTTGCGCGCGCCGGCACGATAGAGCAGAACCGCGACGACTGCAACCGCCAATATGCCGAGCCATGTGCCGGCGGAGATGCCAAGATTGAGCACGTCCTTGTCGCCGCTCAGCACAATCGGTACGGCGATGCCGATCCCGACCAGGGCCTCGCCCGTGATCAGGCCAGCGGCAAGCAGCGAGCCGGCGCGGGCGCTGGCGCCACCCCTTGCCCGCTTGGCCAGAAACGACAACAGCCCGCCCACGAAAATGGGGACCGCAAGTTCGACAGGCAGGTAAATGCCCACGGCGACAGCCAGCACCGGCATGCGAAAGTTCGCCTTGCGCGCCTTCAGCAATTCGTCGCAAACGATGATCACCACACCTAAACCTGCTCCGATGCCGATCATGTTCCAGGGCAGTTCGCCGCCGAGCACGCCCTTCGCTACCGAAGCCATGAGGGTCGCCTGGGGCGCCAGCAGCGAATCGGGGCGCTCGGGCGTCGCGGGACCGATACCGTATGCCTCCAGCATCAGGTTCAGGACGGGCGCAAGGAAAAAGGTGGCGGATACGACGCCGATCACCTGCATGAACTGCTGTTTGTAGGGCGTGGAGCCCACGATGCGGCCGGCCTTGAGATCCTGCATGTTGTCGCCGCCGATTGCAGCGGCGCAGCAAACAACCGCGCCGATCATGATCACCGCGGCCGGCGCGCTCGCGTCGCCCGATCCCACGAGCCAAAGCATCAGCAGCGAGCACAAGAGAATTGTGGCGATGGTGACGCCGGAAATCGGGTTATTGGAGGAGCCCACCAGGCCGGCCATGTAAGCGGCAACTGCCGAGAACAGAAATCCGGTGACCGCCATGAGAATGGTCATGGCCAACGAGATGCCGACGCTGTCCACCACGTTGTAGTAGATGATCCACATGAGAATCGCCATCAAGCCCACGCCCATCAACACGAATCGCATTGGCGTATCCCGGTCCTTCTCCGCCAATGTCGGGGCTGCTCCGGACCCCCCGAACCCGCGCCGGAAGGCTTCGACCAAAGTGCCGCGCAGAGAAACAATCGCCCACAGGCCGCCGACGATCATTGCGCCCACGCCCAGGTAGCGAATCTGAGTACCCCAGATCTCGGCAGCGGCCTCCGCTGCGGGCATCCCCGCCACGCTGGCGGCAAGATCAGGGTAATTCTCAAGATAGAAGGCGCCGAACAGCGGCAGGGCGACATTCCAGGAGAACATGCCACCCAGCATCACCAGGATTGCGATGTTGATGCCTACGATGTAGCCGACGCCGATCAACGCGGGCGAGAGGTTGGAGCCGATGTAGGCAATGCTGTCCCCTGCGATGCGTCCCGCCGCCTGAGCGGTTCCTTCCCAGAGCTTGAAGCCAGTCTCGCACAGCTTGAGCAGCGCGCCCAGCCCCGCGCCCAGCGCAAGGAACCGAACCTCGCCGGTTCGCTCCTGTCCCGCTTTCAGCACCTGGGCCGTCGCCTGGCCTTCCGGGAACGCCAGGTTCTCGGACACGATCAGCGAATGGCGCAGCGGAACGGTGTACATCACGCCGAGCAACCCGCCTACGCCGGCGATCACGCTTACCCACCAATATTCGAATACGTCCCAGTAGTTGAGGATCAACAGTGCCGGCAACGTGAAAATCACGCCTGCCGCCAGCGACTCGCCTGCCGAGGCGGCGGTCTGCACGATGTTGTGTTCCAGGATGTTGCTGCGTTTGAACATTCCCAGCACCGCCATGGAGAGCACGGCGGCGGGAATGGATGCTGAAACCGTAAGTCCCGCGAAGAGTCCGATATAGGCATTGGCCCAGGACAGAATGATCGACAGCAGCACACCGGTTACTATCGCCTTGACGGTCAATTGCGGCATGAGAGACTCCCTTGCGAATGGGGCGAATACTACACCGGCGCGAACCGTGCGTTCCCCGAGGCACAGGAACTGACACATGATCGGGCTGCTGCAGCGCGTAAGCCGCGCCCGCGTCAGCGTCGATGGCAAGGTCTGCGGGCAAATCGGCCGGGGATTGCTGGTTATGGCGGCCGTGGAACGCGGTGATGGCGACCAGCAGGCAAGGCGACTGGCCGAGCGTATCGTGACCTACCGAGTATTCCCCGATGCAGACGGACGCATGAACCTGAGCCTTGCACAAGTGGCCGGCGAGCTCTTGCTGGTATCGCAGTTCACGCTGGCGGCCGATACCCGCAAGGGAACCCGGCCCGGGTTTTCCAGGGCAGCTCCTCCCGAAGAAGGCGAGCAGCTCTTCAATCGGCTGGTATCCGAAGCCAGAGCGCTGGACATCGAGGTGGAAACCGGCGTCTATGGGGCCAATATGGACGTGGAGCTGGTCAACACAGGACCGGTAACGATCCTTTTACAAGCCCGTCCAAGGCCATAAAGGGTATTATTGGGTTTCACCCTCGGGCCTCTCGGAGAACTGTTGTTTTTTGACAAGTGGCCCGCCGGGCAACGACGAAGCGCAAAGAGGACGACACAATGGGAATCGGCGGAATCAGCGGCTGGCAGCTACTTGTAGTTCTGCTGCTCGCATTGGTGATATTCGGTACCTCGCGCATTCGGAATCTCGGTAGCGACCTGGGTTCCGCCATCAAGGGTTTCCGCAAGGCCGTTTCCGATCCGGACAAAGCCAATCCGGACAAACTCGCCGGGGTGGACGCAGAGTTCAGTGAGACCGCGGCCGGTGCGGAGACCAAGGAAAAGGACGCGCCCAAGGCCTGACTCGCGCTTCAGCGCCGGAGCGGACTTGCGCCCTCCCCAGGCATCGTTTCCCGCGAGTACGCGCGCTTATTGGATGAGCGGCTTTAACCACTGCCATGTTTGACATCGGCTTTGCAGAACTGGTTTTCCTGGCTGTCCTGGGACTGCTGGTCCTGGGTCCCAAACGCCTGCCGGAGGTAGCCGCTCAGTTGGGGCGTTGGGTGGGGCAGGCCCGCCGCATGTCGCGCACACTCATGTACCAGTTGCGCCAGGAAGTTAACCTCGATGATCCCAAGCCATTTTCCTCCCGGAAATCTTCGGCTCCCGGCGGAAGCGGCGCTGGCTCCACGCAAAATAACACCGCCGGCAGCAAGGATGACACCAGGAAAGACAAGCCGGAGACGTCCGACGTAAACACCGAACAAGGCAAGTCCAGCGCCGAACAAGGCAAGTCCAGTGAATAAGAAGGCGGAAGAACCGGAGCAGACCGAAGAAGAAGGGGAGGAACTGGAAGAATCCAGCCTGCTCTCGCACTTAATTGAACTGCGCTCGCGCCTGATGAAGGCGGCCGGCGCCATCCTGGTTTTTTTCATCCCATTGGCGATTTTTGCCCAGCAGGTATTCACCCTGGTGGCGCAACCTTTGATGGACCAGCTGCCGGAAGGATTCACCATGGTCGCCATTCGGCCCGCAGCGCCGTTCCTGACTCCGTTCAAGACCGCTTTTTTCGTTGCGCTGTTCGCCGCCATGCCCATCGCGATTTACCAGGCCTGGGCCTTCGTGGCCCCAGGGCTTTACAAGCGCGAGAAGAAGGTGGCGCTGCCGTTGGTGCTGTCCAGCATCCTGTTGTTCTATGCCGGTGCGGCGTTTGCCTATTTCGTCGTATTTCCGCTGATGTTCAATTTTTTCGCCGGCGCCACTCCGGAAGGCGTGGCCATGATGACCGACATCAGTGAGTACCTTGATTTCGTGGTCGTGCTTTTCTTTACCTTCGGGATTGCTTTCGAGGTGCCCATTGCCATCCTGATGCTGGTGGGTGCGGGCATTGTCAGTCCGCAATCGCTGGGCAGGAAGCGTCCTTACGTTCTCCTGGGCGCGTTCACGCTGGGAATGTTCCTGACCCCGCCCGACATGATTTCGCAAACACTGCTGGCGGTGCCGATGTACCTACTCTACGAGATCGGAATTCTCATGTCGCGAATCATGATCAGGAAACGCGAGTCCCAAGCCGAACCCGAGACGGAATAGTCTTGGCCGGCCGCCGCTACCGGGCGGCGCAGGTCTCAGCCTCTATTCTTCGCCGCTGATGACCGGGCCGCCGCTCCGGCGCTCCATGTCTTCCAGCTCTTCGCGGGAAATGGTATCGATGCGTTTATGCTCAATCGTTTCGTCCTTTTCTCCCCTGCGGCGCACACGATTCCTGACTTCGACGGTTGATACGGCTGCGGGCTGGGTTTTGGCGGAAAGAGCCGTGTAATTCCGGGGACTTATTGGCGAGGGGTTCGGGATGCGCCAGTGTAGTGCCTAGTCCTTTTCATTGGTTGACAAGAGCGCCCCCAGACGTTACCCTGCGTCCATCTTCATCCGCGTCAAAACCACCCCCAACAGCCCCCGGCGTTCCGTTCAACTCGTCGAGTCCGTGCGCGCCGGCGGAAAGGTCCGGCAACGCATCGTCCGGCACGTCGGCATCGCCATGGATGACGGCGAACTGGTTCGGCTTAAGGAACTGGGGGAATTCATCAAGGCGAAGATCAGCGATGAACGCCAGCCGGGACTGTTCCCGCCCGAACAGATTGCCGGGCAGGCGATCCGGGCGTCACGGGCGGCGAACAAGGCGCTGCGGGTGGACTTGAAGCAACTGGAGGAAGAACAGCGCGTGGTCACCGGCATTCACGAAGTGTATGGCGCGACGTATCGCCAACTGGGTTTTGACAAGCTGTTGCCGAGGTCCCGCTACCGCGCTTCTCACGACAGTCTGCTGCATACCGTCATGGCGCGGATCGCCAACCCCGACAGCAAGCGCGGCAGCGTGCGGCGGCTGGAGCAGGACTTCGGGGTGGAGCTGCCGCTGGAGAAGCTCTACCGGATGATGGATCACCTCACCGGGCGGGTGATTGAGCGGCTCAAAACGCGGGCCGGCAGCGCCACGCAGGCGCTGCTGCCGGAGCCTTTGGACGTGCTGTTCTTTGATTGCACGACCTTGTATTTCGAGTCGTTCACCGAGGATGAACTCAAACAGAATGGTTTCAGCAAGGACGCCAAGCACCATCAGGTGCAGGTGCTGCTGGCCCTGATGGTGACGCGGGAGGGTTTGCCGGTGAGCTATGCGGTGTTCCCCGGCGCCACCTATGAAGGACACAGCTTCATCCCGGCGCTTAAGGACCTGCAGCAGCGTCACCCACTCGGGCAAGCGGTATGGGTGGCTGACCGGGGGATGTTCAGTGACGGTAATCTCAAGGAGTTGGAAGCGCAGGACTGCGGATACATCGTGGGCGCCCGGATTAAGAATTTGCCCAAGGCGCTTGCCGAGCAAATTCTCGACCCCGGCGCCTACCGGCCGCTGCAAGGCGTTGCGGGTATGCAGGTTGCGCAATGGCGCCACGGTGACCGGCGGCTGGTAGTGACCTACAACCCGGCGCGGGCGCGCAAAGATCAGCACGAGCGCCGCAAGGCGGTTGAGAAGCTGATCAAAAAACTGGGCAAAAGCGATAACCCCAAGGCCCTGCTCGGCCATCGCGGCAACCAGCGCTTTATCACCATTGACGGCGACGCACGGCTGATGCTCAACGAAGCCAAGGTCAAGGAAGCGGCGCGCTGGGACGGGCTGCAGGGGATCATCACCAACCTTGAGGATATGCCGCACCACGAACTGCGGTCGCGCTATCGTGGCCTGTGGCAGGTCGAGGAAAGCTTCCGCATCACCAAACATGATCTCAAGGTGCGCCCGATCTACCACTGGACGCCGCACCGGGTGCAGGCACACATCGCCATCGCCTTTATGGCTTTCGCCTGCATACGCCATCTCGCCTACCGGGTCGCGCTGCAGAAGCGGCGCATGTCTCCGGAAGTCATCCGCAATGCTCTCGTTCACCGCCAGTGTTCGGTGCTCCGGCACCGGCGCACCGGGAAACGCTATGCCGTGCCGTCCAAACCTTCCCGCGAAACAGAGGACATCTATCGGGCCATGGGGCTGCCACTTCCCACCACGCCCTGCGAACTCACCTGAACTCACCACTTCTCCCGGCGCTGCTGCTGAATGTAGTGCCTTGGCGCTGATGCGAATTCAGTTAAATCAATACGTTACGAAATCCAACCGTCGAAGTCAGGACGATTGATGCGGGAACCGGTCTTGTCTCTGCGTTCAAGAGAGCTCACGTAGTTCTCGTCGCGCTTGCGGCGTTCTTCGCTGCGGCTGGTCGCAGTATCCTGGGACGAAGCGGCGTCCTGGCCCGACGTCTCCGTGTCTGCGGATTGCATTGCAGCCTGTTGGGCCGCGCACGCACCGAGCGCCAGGGCACAAGCGATTACCAGTAATTTCTTCACGAGACTCTCCTTGGGGTCAGCGCGCGCAAGAATATCACGCGTTTTTCCCGGCCTGCTTGACCGGGCGGACCGATGTCGCCAGCCGGGATAGGCTCAACAGGCGGTCTGACTCGTCCGTTATCCGAACATCCCAGACATGCACCATGCTTCCCAGCCTAATCGGGCGGGCCGTGCCGTAGACATATCCCGAGCGCGCGGGGCGCAAATGGCTTACGTTGATCTCCAGGCCCAGGACCTGGTATTCGCCCGGTGGCGTGCATAGATACGACGACCAGCTGCCCACGGATTCCGCCAGTACCGCGGATGCCCCACCATGCAGCAGACCGAAGGGCTGCTGGGTGCGGTGATCCACCGGCATGCGTGCACGCAAGAAATCGTCGCCGATTTCGACGATCTCCACGCCCAGATGCCCGAGCATCCGGTTTTCTTCCAAGGCATTCAATTGCTCGGGACGATCGAATGCCCTGGGATGCCAAATCCGCTTGGTCACTGTTCCTCTTGCTCCGCCACCTGCCCGTATGCTTCGCGAAAACTGACGCCCTGCTCAACAACCAGCCGATTGGCCCGTTCCGCAGCCCGCAGGCCGGGGTTCGAGGTCAACTCCTTGCAGCGTTCAGGGTTGAAACGCAAGGCGCGCACTATACGGCAAATCACTTCGCAACTATTGCCGGCCAGATCGATTGCGCGAAACAGCGGCGCCTTGATCCGCTGCACGTCCCGCTGGTAGCCGGAGGGCAGCGACGCCGGTATGCCCATGATTTCCATTAGGGCTGCATTTGCGCTCGCGCCCGCTGCACGCACCATTTCCAGGGCATCGGGATTGCGCTTCTGAGGCATGATCGAAGATCCCGTAGTCACTTCGGGCGAGAGCTCAACCAGCGCAAACTCCTGCGTGTAGAACAGCAACACATCGGTGGCCAGCCGGCCTAAGTCCTGCGTCAGCAAGGCACATTCAAACACCAGCCCGGCTTCCGCCTTGCCCCGGGAAAGTTGCACCGAAGTAACCGGCTCCTGTACTTGGGCGAAACCGAGCGCCTTGCGCGTACTCTCGCGGTCAACCTTCAGGCCCGGCGTACCGAAGCCTGCAGCGCTTCCAAGCGGGTTGCGATCAATACGCCTCACCGCCCCTGCAAGCCCCGCGGCATCATCGCGCAGCTCGCCTGCAAATCCCTGCGCCCACAGGCCAACGCTGCTCGGCATGGCCTGCTGCATGTGCGTGTAACCGGGCAACGGCAGGGCGCCCTGGCGCCGCTCCAGGTCCTCGAGCGCTGCAGCGGCCGCATCAGCGGACTGGCCCAGCGACTCGGAAGCGTCCTTGAGGTACAAGCGCAAGGCCGCTAGTACCTGGTCGTTGCGCGAGCGTCCCAGGTGCACCCGCTTGCCAGCTTCGCCGATCCGCGCTACCAGCCGCCGCTCCAGCGCGGTGTGAACATCCTCTTCCTCAAGTGAAATGCTCCAGGCGCCCGCGGCATGCTCCCTTGCCAGCTCCTCAAGGCCGATCACGATGTCAGCATGATCCTTCTCCGTCAGGTAGCCCGCTTCGCTCAGCATGCCGGCATGCGCGATTGATGCCCGGACGTCGTACGCCACCAGCCGGCCGTCGAGAAGATGGTCTTCCCCCGCCGTGTAGCGCAGGACCGTCTCGTCCAGTTTCCCGCCCTTGTCCCACAGCCGCGTCATTACCTGGCCGCCTCCTGTTCCGCGTTCGAGAGTGCGTCGATGCTTCGTACCACCAGGGTGCCGCAGCCTTCGTTGGTGAACACTTCCCGCAGCAAGGCATCCTGGGTGCTTCCGGACACCAGGTGCACCCGCGGGACTCCCCCGGTTACCGCCGACTCGATGGCGGTCGCCTTGGGCAGCATGCCGTCTCCCAGCGCACCCTCTTCCCGCAGATTGCGCAATCCCGCAAGATCGAGATACGAAACCAGCGTAGAGGGGTCGTCGCGGTCCGAGAGAACTCCAGGCGCCGCCATGGTCAGAACCAGTTTCTCGGCCTTGATGGCGACCGCCAGCGCCGAAGCCACCGTATCGGCGTTGATGTTCAAAAGCCCACCCCTGGAGTCGGCGGACAAGGGGCTCACGACCGGCGTCAATCCCCGGTCGAGCAGCAACTGTAGAACGGCCGAATCGACTCGCTCAATATCCCCGACAAAGCCGAAGTCCACCGGCTCGTCGCCGGCGCCTTCCATCTTCACGGGTGGGCGGCGATGGGCCACGACCAGGCCGGCATCCACACCCGACAGACCTACGGCGGGTATGCCACAAGCGCGGCATGCGGCGAGCAGCTGAGTATTCACCTCGCCGGACAGGACGTAGGAAGCCACCTTCAGATCCTCGGCGCTGGTTACCCGGCGGCCGGCCACCATGTGCGCCTCATGGTTCAAGCGCGTCGTCAATTCGGTAGATTGCGGTCCACCTCCGTGCACGATCACGACCCGTACGCCGAGCGCCTGCAGGACGCCGGCCTGTTCGACCAGCGCCTCGATGCGGCTAGCCCGGCTCAAGACCTCGCCACCCAGCTTCACCACGAACACCCGGTCCCGGTACAGGCGCAAGTACGGCGCCGCGGCGCGCAGCGCCCGGAAACCGGTCCCGCTCGGACGCGCCCGGTTCACAGTCCCGGCCCCAGCATGGCGTAGAGAACGGCCATCTGCACCCACATGCGATTGCGCGCCTCGGCAACCACCACGCTTCGCGGGCCGTCCAGCACGGCCTCGCTCACCACCACGTTGCGTCGCACCGGCAGGCAATGCATGAACCTGCAATCGGCGCTGGCCTCCGCAAACCAGTCCTCGTCCACGCACCAGTCCTCGTGCCGGTTGCGCAACTGGTAGTCCGCATGCTTGTCGCCGTAATGCAGTGTCGAGCTCCAGGACTTGGCGTACAGGACATGGGCCCCTTCGAGCGCCTGGGCTCGGTCATCCGTTTCCATCAGCGAACCGCCGGACCGTTCCGCCAACACCTTCGCCCTGTTCATGACGACCGGCGGCAATTCGAAGCCCTCGGGCCGCAAAACGGTCACGTCCATTCCGCGCATCGCCGCCATCTGAACGGTGGCGGCCGGCACCGCCAGGGGCAATGCCATCGGATGATAGGCCCAGCTCAACACGAACTTGCCGTTAGAGGCCGGTTCACCCAAATCGTCCATGGTCTTCCAGTCCGCAAGGCTCTGGCACGGATGATTGATTGCCGATTCCATGTTGATCAAGGGTGTGGAGACCAGTTCGGCAAGATTGCGGTATTCGCGATCTTCCAGGTCCTCCACCAGGTTGCGCCGTTCGGCGAACGCGCGCAGGCCCAAAGCATCGCCGTAAGAAGCGATGACCGGGACCGCCTCCTTGACGTGCTCGGCCGCCGCTCCGTCCATCACGATCCCGGGGCGGGTTTCCAGTCCGTGGATGGACATTTCGGGCGAAATCACAAAAGCGCCTCCGCCAAGCCGTGTCATCGATGCCTGGAACGAGGCCAGGGTCCTCAGCGATGGATTCAGAAACAGCAGCGACAGGACCTTGCCCTTCAGCGCCTCCGGCTCAGGCCGCTGTTCCAGTCGACCGGCCAGGGCCAGCAACGCCGCTACCTGTTCCGGAGAAAAATCCGCCAGATCGTCAAATCGTTGAATATCACTCATTGGATTGTTCCTTGCGTTGAACGTCAGACTCAACTGCGCCCCTGGGAGCGAGGGCGTCCCCGCCCTCAAGGGCGAAACGTGCTCGCTCCCGGGGGATATGGTGCAGCGCGGCCGCGAGTTGCGCCGCTTCCTCCTCGCGAAGGGTAAGCGGGGGCATCAGGCGCAGCCATTCGGGCAACGCGCTGGTTCCGGTGAGAATACCGGCATCAAGCAGATCGTCGCGAACCCCGCGCGCACCTCCGTCGCATTTGAGTCCCAGCAGCAGTCCCCGCCCCTGGATTTCCTGCACCGGACCTTCCATGCATGTTTCCCGAATCTGTCGCTCGCGTGCCGCCGCCCGTTGGGGAAGCTGTTCTTCACGCATTACGTCCAGCACCGCTTCAATCGCGGCGCAAGCCAGCGGACCGCCGCCAAAGGTGCTGCCCAGATCGCCCACGCCAAGCTGCGCGGCGCAATCTTCCCGCATCAGCAGCGCGCCGCTCGGAAATCCGGCGCCCAATGCCTTTGCGGTGGTAATCATGTCGGGGATCACCCCGGAATGCGAGATCGCAAACGGCAAGCCGCTGCGGCCCATCCCGCACTGCACCTCATCCGCAATCAGGAATGCGCCTTGCGCATCGCAGGCGGACCTCAGCGCCTGCAGGTACTCGCCGCCCAGATCGAATGCGCCCGCAAGCCCCTGTATGGGTTCGATGATTACGGCTGCCGTTTCCCGGTCGACCAGCGACACGGCGGCAGCAGCGTCATCGCGCGAAGCAAACGCCACGTCAAATGGGGTCCGCGGAAAGCCATACCATCGGTCCCGGGCGCCCCAACTGACCGACGCGGCCGCAGCCGTACGGCCATGAAAGCCATGTTCGAGCGCCACCACCTTCGAGCGGCCGGTCAGCCGGCAGGCAATGCGCAGGGCATTCTCGTTGGCTTCGGCGCCGGAATTGACGAAGAACACCCGTTCCAGGCCAGGCGGGGCGAACTCCGCCAGCTTGTCCGCCGCCCGGCCCCGGACCCTCAGCGCCAACGCGTTGCTGGTAAAGAACAGCTCGCTTGCCTGGCGCTGAATGGCTTCAAGCAGCCGCGGATGACCGTAGCCCAGTGCGCAGACCGCGTGGCCTCCGTATAGATCCAGCAGGCGGCGGCCATCCGCACAGTTGAGATAGGACCCTTCGCCGGACACCACCTCGAACGGAAATTGTGCGTACACCTGCGCCGTATGGGCAGCTTCCGCAGCCCGGACGTCGCCCGGCGGCGATATTGGAGTTTGCGCACTCACGTCCATGCCGGCCCCGCAGTGGTAAGTCCCGCGGTCTCATCCAGTTCATAGAGCCGGTTCATCCATTGCACCGCGCCGCCCGCAGCACCCTTGACCAGGTTGTCCAGCACCACGAACACGGCCACCGTACCGTCACGGACGGTGGCGGAAAGATGTGCATGGTTACCGCCGACAACGTCCTTCAACATGGGCGGGCCATCAACCAGGTGAACGAAACTGGATGCAGCATAGGTTTCCGCGAAAGCGTCCCGGACCTGCCCTTCGTTCACAGACTTCTTGAGGCCCGCCTGCATCGTCAGGTAGATGCCGCGTGCAAACGGTCCCGAATGGGGCACGAACTTGAGTTCCGGCCGCTTGCCGCTCACTGCCTCGCAGACGGCCTCCACCTCCGGCGCGTGCCGGTGCTGCAAGGGTCGGTAGGCAAACATATTGGAATGGCGCAGCGGATGGTGAGTCGTTGCCACCGGTTGCTTGCCCGCACCGGTGCTGCCCGTCACCCCGCTCGCGAACAGGGCCGTATCAGTCAGCCCAAAGCGCATCAGCGGCACCGATGCCAGCAGCAATGTGCTGGCAAAACACCCCGGGTGGCCGACATGCGGAGTTGCCGCCTTGTCCAGGTGTTCCGGCAGGGCGCAGGAGAATAGCGGCAGCAGGTCCGGAGCTCCGTGCTGCACGCCATACACCTGTTCGTAAGCGGCCGCGCTCGCAAAGCGAAAATCCGCCGAGGCATCCACCACACGAACCGCGCATCCGTTGCCGGCGGCCAGCTTGAGCGCCTTCGCAACCAGACCGGCGCTGGCCTTATGGGGGGCGCACGAAAAAATCGCGCAAGGTTCTTGAAGGACCTCACCCAGTTCGGTCAGCGAACGAAAGCGGAAATCGGGCCACTGGCCGGTCAAATTGGGAAACACCGATTCGACTTTCGCGCCCGCGTGGCTCTCCGAGATCGCTGCAGCGATCCTGAAATCAGGGTGACCGGCGAGGATGCGCAGCAGTTCGCCCGCCACGTAGCCGGAAGCTCCCAGTACTACGGCGGGAGTGCTCATAGCCGCCCCAGTGTGACGTTGCGGGCGACGAACTCGCCAAGTTCCGAACTCTGGGTAATGGCGTTGAAGCCGGGAATTCCGACTCGCTGGCCCAGTATGTCCAGGCCAACCTGGTTGTCCGTGGCCGGGCCGGTTATTGCGGCCACGTCGATGCCGAAATCTTCCTTGAGCAGGCGTGTACCGCCCCAGGCCGCTACCGGGTCGCTCGCACAAAGCAGCAAACAGGAAATGGAAGAGCGTATGCCTTCGTCGGCGAGGATGGCCTCCACGCCGTAGGCGCCCAGTATCCCGTCGCCCAGTTCGAAGAGGATGACGTCGGGACCTGCGTCAGCCATACGCTGCAGCATGGCCCGCACCAGTGACGGCGCGTTTTCCGGCGCCGTGCTCACGATGCCGAAGTCGGTGAAGATCGCAGTGTTTCGCGCTCCAGCGTCCTCCATCGCCAATATGTCGCGCCGCAGGGAAACCCCGGTGGCCTTGAAGGCGTCCACAACATACCCCTCGTGCCGCAACCGCCCGATAATCGCGCAGGCCGCCGCAGTCTTGCCGGAGTTCATGCAAGTGCCCGCCAGGGCCACCACCGGCACGCCGCCCAGGTCCAGAGCGCCGGAACCATCCGCATTCAGCGCCTCGGCGCCGACGCGCGCCGGTACGCCAACGCGTTGGGCGATGTACGGAAACTCGAGGACCACCCCCAGAACGCGCGTGTCGAAGGGCGGACCCATGTTGGCGTTGATGGAATCGCACACACCCAGGACACCGCCAATGTTGAGGAGCTGCAATACGTCGCCGCGTTTGACCGACTCCGGCAGATGCCCTGAATAGCCGAACAGCGCTTTTCGATGGCCGAGCGCACCGACAATCACGTCTCCGCTGCGGACGCGCGACATGCGGCCGCTGGCCAGTTCCAGCCGGTTGTATGACGACTTGTCGTTCAGCACTTCAACCGCCAAGAGCACGCCTTCCTCGCTGGGAATCTCATCGCCCACTCGTATCTCACGACCCAGTTCCAGGTCCGACGCCACGGAGGCGTGCTTGTCGATGACCACGCTACGCATTGCTGCCCTCGCTCTTGTTTAAGGCCGCCACACGACTGTGCAACAGGCCGGGCAGCGAAAGGATCCGGGCGGCGCCCAGGGCATCGCGCGGCGTCCACTCTCCGGCAGCCTCGCCGTAAACCCCGCGGGTAGCGGCCAGCAGCGAGTAGGGCGATTCGACGCCGCGTATCCACACGCCTCCGGGCCGCAGCACCAGGTGAACGCGGCCGGTCACCCGGCCTTGCGAACGGTCGAAAAATGCCTCGATGTCCCGGCACAGGGGGTCCAGTTGCTTCCCCTCGTGAACCAGGTCGCCATAGACGGACGCCAGGGTGTCTTTCACGCGCAGTTGGCCGGCGCCCAGCGTGAGCTTCTCCAGTTCGCGGTGCGCGCTGAGCAGGATCTCCGCGGCCGGCGCTTCATACGCCACCCGCCCCTTGGAGCCGAGAATCGTGTCGCCCAGGTGGATGCCCCTGCCGATCCCGAAACGGCCGCCGGCCGCCTCGACAGCCTCGATGAGATTCACGGGGGGCAGACGTTGGCCGTCCCAACAAACCGGCACACCCGCCTTAAAATCCAGTTGATGCGACTCCTCGGAAACAGGGTTCTCAAGCGCGCCGGCAGAAAGTACCCAGGCGGATTCCGGAATCGAGTCGGCGGAAGTGAGTGTTTCCTTGCCTCCGATGGTCACACCCCAGAGGCCGCGATTGATCGAGTAGTCGCCGCCCTGAGGCGGCGCCGGCGCCTTGCGTTCGGCCAGGTACTCGAGTTGCTCGGAGCGCTGAAGGGACTCGTCGCGCACCGGGGCCAGCACGGTGATTTCCGGAGCGAGCGCGCGCATGGCCATCTCGAAGCGGAATTGATCGTTGCCCGCGGCCGTGCATCCGTGCGCCACCGTATCACTCCCCGATTCGCGGGCGGTCCGGGCAAGGAATGCTGCCTGAATGCCGCGTTCGGCGCCCACGCACAGCGGGTAGGTGTGTCCCCGGCGGACATTGCCGGCGATCAGGTGGCGAATGACCTCGTCGAAGAACTGCGGCCGGGCTTCCACCAGCAGGTGGCGGACTGCGCCCAGCGCCAGGGCGCGCTGTTCGAGCTGAGCCGCCTGCTGCGCGTCGATGCCTCCGGTATTGACGGTCAGCGTGACCACCGGACGCTGGTGTTTCCCGCTCAGCCACGGGACGCAGAACGACGTGTCCAGACCACCGGAGAAAGCCAGCACGATAGGAGTTGTGCTCATGATTGGTTGTCGATTCCCGGCGTTGTTCAGGATGCGCCTGCAGCGATTTCCTGGCGCAGGCGCGCCAGAAGGAACCGTTGCTCTTCCCGGTTCCGCGTTGCCACGAAAATGGTGTCATCGCCTGCAACCGTAGCTACGATCTCGGGCCATCCGCAACGGTCGAGAAACAGGGCAATGCGCTGAGCCGCCCCGGTCGCGGTGCGCACGATCGCCAGATTAGGTCCCGCGCGGGACAGCCCCCGCGCATAGGTCACCAGCATTTGCCGATCGTCCTCGGAAATATCCGAAGAGGCAACGGAATATGCACGCCCCCGCTTGACCGCGCCCAACACCGACAGGTCGCGGCTGATGCACGACTGCGTGACGCGAATGCCCTGCCTGGCCAGCAGTTCCCTGAGCTCAGCCTGGCTCGCCACAGTCTGACAACGGATTATTTCCGTAATGGTTTTGTGGCGACGAACAGAATCGTATACGACTACAGGCATAACATGCACATAAAAATAATGAATAGCGCATATTATGCAACGACAACTACAAGATTACAACCACCCTGGGAGGGAGGCCGTCCCACCCTCCGCGAAGGCTAAGACACCTTAGCTCGCAGGTTCCGTCACCACCAGAAATAACACAAACCCCCGCCCAATTCACCCATCCTCTGTAGTACTTTTTCCTCCTCCAGCGGCCCATCCAAACGTAACGCTCTGATATATCGAATATTTCCAGCCCATTAATATGATTCATTATCTTCCCATGCAGACCCCAAAATGAGTTATATCGTTTAGCCAGAAAAGGCGCGCAAATCACCCCAATGAGCTCGCCACATCTACTACTCCACAAACGCACGCAATTTCGCAGCAGTAGCGAAGGCCCATAGAGAGGGCGCGTCCCATGCGGGATTGTGAGAGGGCGGGGACGCCCTCGTTCCCGGGGGGCTTGCACGAATTGGACTGGGTAATATGCTACGATTCATAGCACAGTTACTGGGGTTGAGTAGTGGAGTAATGGAATAGTGGAGTAGTTAGATGAGTAAGGCCGTCTTTTCTTCGTTTGCAGTGGCGCTTTGCACGGTATTGGCATTGAGCGCTTCTACCGCCTCGGTCGAACCCCCTTCCCATCCTTCGACAGTTAACGACGACTCATTGGCCGTCTACGCCGAACTGGTCAAGGAAACCGAACTCCGCCGGCGCGTCAATGTCCTGTATCCGAACTCGCAATCCATCTTTGATGGCCTTCAGGTCGGCTATGTCAGCGTCCGGCACGGCAACCTGACGTTTCGCCGCCGCGACATCGTTTCGGGGATCAACCCGCTGGCGAGAATCGTGCGTGTGTATGACTCTAGCCCGACTTATTCATGAAGGTTGATTGTAGGGGTCTGATGGGGGCAGTGTGAGCTGATTTTTCGTAGAGTGATCGCGAGTTGGGGCGGAATAGTGGTTGCCTGGCCTGGGAATGGGGATTTTGGGCGGTGATTCTGCCCCATCGGCGGATTGAAGGCGAGCGCGGCTCCAGACCGGAGGGTCTGTGCGGCGAACCCGGCGGACCGGGGTCAGGTCACGACGGCGCCCACCGAGCGTGCGATGCGCTTCCAGTCGTCGGCAAAGGGTGTGCCGGCCGGCAGGTGAAGGACGACGCGCCGAAGCGACGTCTCGATCCAGGCGCCGAGCTTGAGCAACCGCAGCCGCAAGGTGCTGACCTGGGCGCGCGCGCAGCCGGTCCGCCGGGCCTTAAGACGCAGTTCCTGCATCAGCACATAGGCGGCCGCCGTGATCAGCGCGCGGAACTGGTTGGCCATAAAGCGCGTGCAGCTGGTGCGGTCGATCTCCAGGCCGTGCTTGAGTTCCTTTAACCGGTTCTCGGCATCGCCCCGGGCGCAGTACACGGTCTCGTAGATGTGCCGCGGCGTAGTCTTTAAGTTGGTGACCACAAACCGCGGGTTGTCCTTCGGTTCGCGGCCGAAGTGAGGGAGGACTTGCGCCTTGATGACGACCCGGCGCTGGTGCGGCCAACTCCGGGCTCGATAGGCGCATTCGCCATAGCGGCGGGCGGCCGCCTGCTGCGCTTGGAAATCCGCCCGCACTTCGGCTATCAGCGGTTCGGCCAGACTCATCAGCTTTGCGTTCTTGGCCATGCCCACCACGTATTCGAGTTGCTCGGCCTCGAAAAACTCATACAACTCCGGACCCGAAAAGCCGCTGTCCAGCCGGATCCGCAACTTCGCCTTGGGAAAGGCCCGGCGCAAACGCGGCAGCAGCCGCTTCAAAATGCCGATGCAGCCGTGCTTGGCCACCGCGTTGCCGGGGCGCAGAACGTAGCAGAACAGATACTGCTCCCCCTCATCGTCGAAGGTCAGAAAACCGGCCAAAGGCAGATAACACCAACGGTCGTAGAACCCATTGAAGAACGTCAACTGCTGACCGCCATGGGTGGGATCAACCGTGGGATCCAGATCAATGGTGATCCGCCGAACCCGCTTCTTGCGCCGCCGGTGGCGGGCAATCACCGCACCGGCCAACGCCTCGGACATCCGCATCAAATCCCTCGGCTTGGCCGCGTTCTCAAACCTCGACAGCGTCGGCTGCGACGCCAGCGGCTCCCCTTCGATCGGGTCCCGTCCCGTCACCAGCTTCATCACCGGATCATCCGCAAGCCGCGCAGCGTCATTGCCATCGGCATAGCCCAAGGCGATACCGAACAGCCGCTGCTGGAACAACTCCCGCAGGGAATGGGTGACCTTCGACGGCTGGCGGCCGTCCGGCAAACACGCCGCCAACGCCGCGCTTAACTTAAGCCGTTCATCACAGGCCTTGAGAAGAATCGCACCCCCATCGGAGCTGGCATGATCCTGGTCGAACTTGACGATCACCGCCTTCTTCGACAAATCCTTGAATAAAACACTCTGTTTGCTGGTATGGTGTGACATGCAAAAGCCTTTGGTGTGTTTAAGTAGCTGAATGACAACGCTATTTTCGCACAGCCAAGGGCTTTTGTTCTATCTGTACATGAATAATCCGGGCTAGAGCGCAGACGGGGCGCGATTTCGGTCCCGGTTGGCGACTTTCCTTGGCCGAAGAATTGACGGCAAAGGATGGCGGTCTGGTCTATACGGACGGATCAGGAGCCAGGCATTTCTTCCGTCGAACGGCATCCGGCACGAATCGGGAACAGCCAATTAGTGAGCAAGTCCAACTTGGCGCCGACGGAGACTCTGTCCGGCCGATGTTGGCGTCCGGCGCCTATGCGGCTTTCCCTTCCACGCCGCAGCATGCGTCAACCATGATCGAAGTCGCTGGTTCGCTCGCCATTCTCCGCAAGGGTCAGGAGACCCGCGTGTTTGAACGCTCTTCGGGCCGGTCAGGAAGCGGAAACAATTATCGTCTAACACATTTGGGATCCAGCACCGGCCATTTCATTGCCCTCTCCTATCGTCGCGGCTCTATTCGCTCCATATCCGATGCCGACGGGCCGGTATTTGAGATGACACGGGATCACGCTGGCCGCATCGTTTCGGTTCAGGACCGCTGGGGGCGGGAGGTTCAATATCGCTATGGCGCCGATGGAAGGCTCAGCGAGGCCGTGGATATCGCCGGCAACTCCTGGGCTTATGAATACGCTGCGCATGGCCAGTTGACGCGGGCCATGGGTCCCAACGAACGAGACATCCTTCGCATTACCTACGACGATAACGCGAGAGTGAGGGAATCGCTCAGCGGGCGACGATACGTCTTCACTTACGATACGGATGCAACTATCGTCGTGGAAGGAACTGGCCATGTGCACGGCTTTGAGCACAATGCCGCCGGAATCACCGATCGATTCGATTCCACCAACGGCGTGTGGTGGCAGCTTAGGTTTGATAATCGAAATCGCGTTGTTGCGGCGTTCTTGCCCAATGGCGCCTACCAATACTCGTACAACTCGGACGGAGGGATAGCTCGCGTAACCAAGCAATTGCCAGACGACTTGTCAGTTAAGCAGTTTGAGTACGACAACCAGGGACGAATCACCGGTGTTTATTCCGACACCGGCGCACTTACCGCCGTGGACTATGCGGGCAGTACTACAAGGATCAGTGGACCGGAAGGCGAGTTTTCGTTTGATGCCCTTCCTGCGGGAACGATCGGGGAGGTGCGGACCCATAACCTTTCCATCAGCGCGGAATACGATTCGGCGAACCATTTGGCTGCGTTCCGCAGTACCGGAACCACGGTCCAGTTCGGGCGAGACGACATGGGGCGTGTCTCAGTTGTGCGATACGCTGATGGCAAAGCGAACGAATACGAGTATGACGATCTGGGCAACCGTAAATCAGTGCGCTTTGGCTTGGGTGGCGCGGTTCAATATCAGCACGATCCCTCCGGAAATATCGTCGAGGTTGCCGTGACAAATCCGAATGGGGAACAGCTACGTCAGGTCGTCGAGATCGGTGATATGAACCGCGTTGAAAGCATACATTACGAGAAAGCAGGCAAGCTTGAGATCAGTTACGACCGCATGGGCCGAGCCGTGCAGTTCAAGATGGGCGTTGAAACGGTGTCCGTGGAGTACGAAGGACCAAGTCGTATTAGCAGGATTCGGTCCATGCTCAGGGGTACGGACTGGTCGCCTGATGACAGTAGAAAGCATGACCAGGAGACGCGACAGCTGACCGATGCGCGTAACGAGTTATTCCATCGTGATTCCGCCGGATATCCACACCCTGACTACGGATTCGTACAGTTTGATGAGTTCAGCATTGCTATGTTTGCAAGCGATCCATTGGAATTGGAAGTCGCCGGTTTGCGTCAGGCACGAGATCTGCTGGCAACAGCAGAACCGTTGCTTGTCAACGAGAACCTGGCTGACATGATTGACTTTGAGAAGCCTTCCAACTCCGTGTTTCAGCCGCTGGAATACCGCTCTACAAACTGCTGCATCCAAATACCGGTAAACCTGAGGGCTGTTATCGTCCCCTGCACGAATCAGCCTTCTGATGAATCAACCCAAATGTGTTATTGCCTGCCGATTTTGATCCCGCAACCATCACTAAAGGTCAGTCAAGATACGGGTCATGTTTGGCCGCGGGATGAAAATCGCCCAATAGCAAATAGTCAAGCAGTTTTCTCCATTTCCTCCTCCAACATTGCTGAGGGAACTCCGGTGCGAACTCAATTGCGCTTACGGTACGATGGAGGGCATAGCAACCATAGGGGCACACGTCCACTTGGAACCCTTCAGCCTGCTAGTGGTCAAATTAATGCGCAGGGCGGATTTCAGACTCAATTCACTGCTTCGCATTTTGGAGGGGATATTAACATCGTAGTAACGGTTGGTGATTTGTCGTCTACGCGAACCATTCAAGTGCGTGTCCCCTATCTAGTTTTGGTATCGGAGGGGGAGGGGTACTTTATGGTAGGTTCCACGGGATACCATCCCACGGGTTGGTACGCTACGTATTCAGCAAGGAGCGACCTCAAGAGTATTGCACGAGCATACAAGGAATTTTACTACTCGGAGGAAGATCCACAGCCAGCTGGTAAACGCCTAGCCTACAATGACATGAGTCTCTTCTTCGGCGGGAAATTCGAACTTCGAGGAAACTGGTGTATTCCAAACACGCAGAGCTGTCACCATCATAATCACCGATATGGTAGGAATGCAGATATAAGCGATCACAATGTGCTGACTACGCGATGGGCTCAAATGGAAATAATATTTCGGCAATATGACGCCGGCGTGTCGCATGAAATAGAAGAAAACCACTGGCATTTGACATTCTAGGGCAATGAAAAAGAAAGGAGCGGTAATAGGTATCTGCGCCGCTGTAGCGGCAATTGCTCTTGCCTTACTCGTACTTGTTGAAAGCAGAGTGCAAATGAATCCCCGTCACCGTATTGTAGGGAGCCAAGAAAGTCTAGAAACTGAGGAGTTTTCGATTGGATCCGATTCGGTAGGTCGGATTCGAGAGCTTGATGAAGTTCAAGGAACTTACGCCTTGGAATGGAGATTGCGCCAAGAAGAAGATTGGAGCACCATCGTCTACCATCCTCCTGACCGAGTCACCGCAACGATAATTGCAACTGTCGGACTGAGCGACAATGGAAAGTTAAGCTACCGCTACGAGATTCGAAATTCAATGGCTAGTGGCCAATATTTGTCCGGGTTTTTCCTACAGACCTTTGCAGAAAGAACTAGACCGTTGGTTCAACCGGAAACCTACGTCGGGGCAATGTCGGAAAGCATACCGCACTTTTCCGAAGGAACCTGGATGACCTTCTTTGGCGATATTGCTTCGCAACGAATTGAGCAAGGTGCAACCGCGTTTGTTGAAATTGTGTCTGATGGATTGCCGCAAATCGTACGTTGCAGGATTAGTGGGGGACCACTCGCCCTGCAAGGCGGAGGCGAGGAACTCCCCGCCCAACTTGAAGATCGGATGTTGCGTTCGGATGCTTGGCCCATTGGTTTTACTATTGGCCCCAGCGACAGTCCCCACTTGCAAACGCGCCAAGGAAGGATTGCGTACGCGGCCTCTGAGCTCGACCGCTTGGTAGAATTGGGTTGGCTTGACGCGCAGTTGATAGAGGAGTATCGAGCGATGTTTGCGCGCGATGGGAAGGACACGGACTCTTCAATTGAAGAGCTCGTACAAAGGGACTTTCTAGCGCAGCGAGTTGCGCCGGAATTTGTCGCGCTGTTGAGTTTTCTACCGCCATCGGCGCCGGGGATCGGGCCGGAGAGCTTTTTTGCGGATAAATTGCGGTCCGGCGGCAAAGGTCCACAAATGGCATGGATTCCGCCGGGCCGGTTCCGATTGGGGTGCGCCCTCGTAGCAGGTTGCGATAACAGAGGACTCCCGTACCATGAGGTGGAGTTCGCGGTGCCATTTGGACTATCGAAAAACACTATAACCCGGGGTGAATTTGCGCGTTTTATTGAGTCAACCGGTTACCGAACAGAGGGAGAACGTGGTCAGGGATGCCGGACCTGGGTGCATGGTTGGGAACGTGATTCCTATCGAACTTGGAGAAATCCAGGATTCGCTCAGACCGACTCTCATCCTGCCGTTTGTGTGAGTTGGAACGACGCAGTGGCCTATACGCAGTGGCTCGCGAATGAGACAAGCAGGGCCTACCGGCTACCTAGCGACGCTGAGTGGGAGTACGCTGCACGGGCGGGATCTTCCGCAGTTTTTGGCTACGAGGACGACCAATCGGAGCTTTGCACGACCGGTAATATTGCGGATCGAACAGTTCAACAGCGCTACGCGAGTTGGAACATCGTGGCCGACTGTTACGACAATTACGTGCACACGGCGCCCGTAGGTCAATTTCGCGCAAATGATTTCGGGCTGTACGACATGCACGGGAACGTAAGGGAATGGGTCGAGGATTGCCGTAACAGCAATTATAAAAACATGCCTGCTAATGGATCGGCCTGGATCGGAGGAGATTGCCGTGTGCGCGCACAGCGTGGCTTCTCGTGGGCGGAAGGGCCACAACCCTTTTTTCCCGACCTCAGGTTTTCCAATCGTGATGTAACCATTCCGACTTTCCACAGCATCTACACCGGTTTTCGCGTAGCCGTAGGCAAGCAGGGACAACAATTGCAGGATTGAACGGCAGCGCCAATACGCTTTCTATGGTGAAGCGTTATTCGACGTGAGAAAAATCCCGGCTTGACTCAAACCAATGATCTTCCGATAGACCCGGTTCGATTCAGCCCCCTGGGAACGAAGGCGTCCCCGCCCTCCGCGAAGGCTGGGCACCTTCGCTCCCGGCACCGCTCAGCTACTTTCCTTTGAGCACCGCGCGCTGCACAATCTCCATCCATGGACGCACTTTCCCTGAAAGGACTGGTCAAGACCTACCCGAACGGCGTGCAGGCGCTCAAGGGCATTGACCTCACCGTGCGGGAGGGGGAATTCTACGCCCTGCTCGGACCGAACGGCGCAGGCAAGACCACCGCAATAGGCATCATCACCACGCTGGTCAACAAGACCGCCGGCAAGGTACACGTACACGGCCATGACCTGGACCGCGACTCGGCGGCAGTGAAGAAGTGTATTGGAGTGACGCCACAGGAAGTGAACCTCAACATGTTTGAGAAGCTGATGCCCACGCTGATGCACCAGGCCGGGTATTTCGGCCTTACCCCCAGGCAGGCCCGGCGCAATGCCGAGAAATGCCTCAAGGCCGTGCGCCTTTGGGATCAGAGAAATATGCTGGCCCGCACCTTGTCAGGCGGAATGAAGCGGCGGCTGATGATCGCCCGGGCGTTGGTCCACGACCCCCAATTGCTCATCCTGGACGAACCGACGGCGGGCGTGGATATCGAGATTCGCCGTTCAATGTGGGACCTGCTCCGCGAGATCAACGAGCGGGGCGTGACCATCATTCTGACTACCCACTACCTCGAAGAAGCCGAGCACCTTTGCCGGCGCATCGCTATCCTGGACCGCGGAGAGATCGTGGTCGAGGACAGGATGGAGCGCGTGTTGAGGCAGTTGCCCGAGCAACACTTTGTGATTTCGCTCCAGTCGCCCGCCCCTCCCGGGCGAAAGTTCGCGGGTTTCCAGGTGCATTGGCGCAGCCGCTATGAAATGGAGGTTGAGGTGCCGGCCACGCGCAACCTTAACGAGTTCTTCGAATTACTGAACGCGGCAGACATTCAGGTGGCCAGCATCCGCCACAAGACCAACCGGCTGGAAGAATTGTTCGTCCGGCTTACCATGCCGGACCTGCCCAAGCTACCGGACAACTAGCCTCCCCGGGAACGAGCGCACCCCTGGGAACGAGGGCGTCCCCTGGGAACGAGGGCGTCCCCGCCCCGGAACGAAGGCGCCCCCTGGGAACGAGGGCGTCCCGCCCTCGAAAAACCCGGGAACGAAGGCGTCCCGCCCTCGAAAAAACACAAAGAACTACTCGATACTGCGCAATTGCCCGGCAACAGCGCGCCAGGCTCCCAGCCATCCGGTAACCGCCCCCACGCCCACTACCGTTAGTTCCTGCTTCCAGGTGGCGCCGCTGAGGACGCGTTCGCTGTCATACAGGGCCATCAGGTCGGAGAAGGAGGCGCCCAGGGTCCAGAGTCCGACGCGAACCAGCAAGATGGCCACGAGGCCGCCGCCCAGGCCGTACCAGAAGCCCTGGTAGAGAAAAGGCCTGCGCATATAGCCGCGGCTGGCGCCCAACAGCGCCATGACTTCGACAGCATCCCGTTGCTTTTGTATCTCCAGGCGCACGGTATTGCCGATGATTACGATCAATGCCACCAGCACCATGGCCATGACCAAAAGCATCGCCTGTCCGGCAAGCGTCAGTATGGCGCTCATCCTCTGCAGCCATTCCGTGTCGGCCCGCACCTGTTGTACCTCCTGCAAGGTTGCCGCGGTCTCCTGCAATGCCAGGAACTCGGTGTCCAGCGCGCCCGGCGCCGGAGTCACTACCAGCGTCCAGGGCAGGGGATTGTCGTCCAGCGTGTCGATCGCACCCGCAATTTCTCCGCGGCCCTCCATGATGGCGAGTGCTTCCTGGGGGCTGATGCGCCGCACATTACCCACCACCGGGTTCCGCTCAAGATCGGCGGCCAATTGTTGCGCTACAGCAACGCTAACCTGGTGATTCAAATAGATGGAGAAAGAGCGTGCTTCGCCCCAAGCTTCCGCGAGACCTTCCGCGTTGCGCAAGGTCGCACTCAGGCCCGCCGGCAGAGCCAGCGCCAACCCGATAGCCGCCACGGTCATCAGGCTGGTCCAGGGTTGCCTGATCAAGAGGGCGGCCTCCGCGAAACAGCAGGTAAGGTGCCGCCTGAGATAGAGCAAGGGGTTCATGCCGGCAGAGTATCGGACTCGACTCGCCCGTCGAGCAGGCTGATCCGCCGGGCCGGCGATGACTCAATCAGCGCAAGGTCATGGGTGGCAACCAGGGCGGTTACTCCGTAGCCGGCCATGCGCCGAAACAACGCCATGACCTCCCGGGACAATTCCGGATCGAGGTTGCCGGTCGGTTCATCGGCGATAAGCAGCTCAGGCCGGCTCACCACGGCCCTGGCGATGCCCAGGCGCTGCTGCTCACCCTGCGACAGGAGCCTCGGCAATCTGCGCGCATTGGCCAGCAGTCCGACGGAATCGAGCGCCGCTTCGGTGCGGCGGCGAACCTCGCGAGGACCCAGGCCTGAAATATGCAGCGGCAGCGCTACGTTCTCGTAAGCGTTCCGGTCCTCCAGGAGCAGGTTGTTCTGGAACACCACGCCGATGTTGCGGCGGTGGCGGCAGATTGCCCGGCGCTTCAGGCGACTCACGTTTCGTCCCAGGACAAACACTTGCCCGCGGGTAGGCCGCTCAATGGCAGCCAGCAACTTGATCAGCGTGGTCTTTCCCGCGCCGGACGGCCCGGTAAGGTAGGTGAACTCCCCCGGTTCGACGGAGACGCTGACCTCCGACAACGCTTCCGCCCCGCCCCGGTACCGCATGGTGACTTGCTGCAGACGAATCATGGCTGCGCACGAAATGATACTCTCGCGCTATGTCGGCAATTGACCCGCATATCTCACCAGTTTCCGGAATTCGGGGCGAGAGATATGCGGGTTAAGCAACGAGGGCGCGTGCGCATCGCGGGTGGAAGCCTCCGCGGCCGCATGCTGAAGGTGCCGCCGGGCGTGCGTCCCACGCCTGCGCGCGCACGCGAAACCCTGTTCAACTGGCTCGCCCCGTTGGTGCCCGGAGCGCGTTGCCTGGACCTGTTCGCCGGCGCCGGGGCTCTTGGCCTGGAGGCGCTTTCCCGCGGCGCGGCGGAGTGCGTCTTTGTGGAGTCGCAAGGCGCAGCCGCCGCAGGGCTGAGCCAGGTTGTGCGCGAATGGGGCGTTGCCGGCCGAGTCGAACGGGCTGACGCCATGCAGTGGCTCGCCAAAAAAGCCGATGGTGAACACAAGCCCATGGACATCGTGTTCCTGGATCCGCCCTTCGGGTCCGATCTGCCCGAACGCTGCTGTAAACTGCTTGCCGTCCACGGATGGCTTGCGGAGAATTGCCGCCTGTACCTGGAAGCGCAGAGGCGGGACCCGGCGCCTGAGTTGCGCTCGGAACTTGAGATAATTCGCGAAACGGTTGTCGGAGATGTACGCATGAGGCTCGCAGCCTGGAGCACCAGAAAATGAACGCCAAGCGCGGGATCCTTTATCCCGGAACTTTTGACCCCATCACCAACGGGCATTACGACCTTGTGCGGCGCGCGGCGCGACTGTTTGACGAAGTCGTTGTTGCGGTGGCGGCAAGTCCATCGAAGTTGCCGCTGTTTGATCTCGAAACGCGCATCCGCCTCGCCCGGGAAGCACTGGCCGATGTTCCCCAGGCGCGCGTGGACGGATACGACGGATTGACGGTGGAATACGCGCGCGCCAACGGTCTGCATGCAATCCTGCGCGGATTGCGCGCGGTCAGCGACTTCGAGCACGAGTTTCAACTGGCCGGCATGAACCGGCATCTGGACCCTTCAATCGAGACTGTTTACCTGACACCCTCGGAGAGTAATGCCCATGTCTCTTCTTCGCTCGTTCGCGAGATCGCAGGCATGGGTGGCGACGTATCGAAATTTGTACATGCAGCCGTAGTGAAAGCGCTTAAGGAGCACTGCTGATGAATCGTGTGTTGACCCGGGCCGGCCGAACCCTGCTGCCGGCTTTCTTTCTATGGATAGCTGGTGCTTGTGCATTACATGCCGAGGCGCCAATCGGCAAGCTCGCGCAGAAGTCCGGGGGCGAACACGCGGCCATTGCCAGCGCGCATCCGGCCGCCACCGAAGCGGGTTTCGAGATTCTTGCCCAGGGCGGCAACGCATTCGACGCGGCCGTAGCGGTAAGCGCTGCCCTGTCGGTGGCCGAACCGCATAGTTCCGGACTCGGCGGAGGCGGCTTTTTTCTGCTTCACCATGCCGCTGACCAAACTGAAGTATTCGTCGATGCCCGGGAAACAGCACCGGCTGCAGCGACTCGCGACATGTACCTCGACCAGAATGGCGAACCCATAAGGCGCGCTTCGCTGTCGGGCCCGCTCGCAGCAGGCATCCCCGGGCTGCCCGCAGCGCTTGAGCACATCGCAAACAAGTACGGGCGATTGCCTTTCGCGCAAAGCCTGGCGCCTGCAATCCGGATGGCGCGCGAGGGCCTGGCGGCAGACGAGGGTACCCAACGGCGCCTGAGTGGCTTTACACGCATGGGCTCAACGTCGGAAGCCTTCGCCGCAATCTTCATGCCGGGCGGCGAGCCGCCGGCCGCTGGCTACGTCATTCGTCAGTCGGACCTGGCCGACACGCTGCAGCTCTTGAGCGAACAGGGAGCAGCCGGCTTCTATACCGGAGAGAGGGCCGAACTCCTGGTTAAAGGCGTTCGCGAAGCGGGCGGCATCTGGAGCATGGAGGACCTGGCGGCCTACCATGTGGTTGAGCGGCAACCGATTCGTTTTCGGTACGGGGAAATAATGGTCACCACGGCGCCGCCGCCTTCAGCCGGCGGTGTAGCGCTGGCGCAGGTGTTCAACATGCTCGGCCACCGGGGATTTGCCGAACTGAAGGACCCGGCCCGAACTCATTTGCTTGTTGAGGCGATACGGCGCGCCTACCGGGACCGGGCGGAATTTCTGGGCGATCCGGACTATGTTTCTATTCCCATTGAGCGGCTGACTCATCCCTGGTACGCGGATGGTCTGCTGGCCAGCGTCCGCATGGATCGTGCTACGCCCAGCATCGCGCTCCCCGGACCGGTCAGTCAGCGCCCGGTGGGGACCGACACCAGCCACTTTTCGGTTCTGGACAAGGATGGAAACCGTGTCGCCGTTACGCAAACAATCAATACACTTTTCGGTTCGGGCTTCGTGCCGCCGGGCACCGGCGTGATTCTGAACAACGAGATGGACGATTTCTCGATCAAACAGGGTGTGCCCAACGTTTTCGGCCTGGTGCATTCGCATGCCAATGAAATCCAGCCGGGCAAGCGCATGCTGTCCAGCATGACGCCCACCTTCATGGAGTCCGAACGGGGCCTGGCAATACTTGGCACGCCCGGAGGCAGCCGTATTGTGACTATGGTACTGCTGGGGGCGCTGGCCTGGATAGACGGAGCGAATGCCGAGGGCATCGTCAGCGTTGCGCGCATTCATCATCAGTACATTCCGGATTCCGTATCGTACGAATCCGGCGCAATGAGTGCCGAGCTCCAGGAAGCGCTTGCCGCCCTGGGACACGAACTGCGGGAGTCATCGCGTCCCTGGGGCAACATGCAGGCAATCACCCTCGACTACGCGGGTGCCGCCCTTACCGCGGCCAGCGATCCACGCCGCAACGGCGGCGCCGACATTCGGTAAGACTCCGCCTGGGAACGGTGGCAGCCTACTCTCGAAAAAAGCACACACTCACTGATAACGACGGCATCCCACCCTCGCCGAGAGATAGGCGTTCCTAATTTTGGGGCAAAAACGACGGATTCTTGATGATCGGATCGAGAATGACGTGAAGGCAGTTCAATAGGTTACTGAATCCCGCTTCTCAATTAAGGTCACCGATTTACCAACAGTGGCCTAATGGGCCTAATGGGAAGGACTTAAAAGTAGCACAACTCGCACGCATTGTCGTCAGGTATTCCTGCCGGAATTTGGTTAACGCATCCGGCTCCCCGTTTGGGCGCAACCCAGTTACCCTCGCAGTTCCGATTGACCTGTCGAGAGTAACGCTTTTCGATATTTCGTTATAGGCGGTAGGCGGAACCGAACTTCTGCACCTTCCACCCAGTCCTCGCATCCAAGGGGCGGCGAAGCCGAACCGCGTCGGACGACATCCCCAACCACCGAAGCTTGGTGCCGGATTCTCTCATGGTTCGGCCAACCATTTTAGGTCTACGCCTGGTGGCCTGTGCAGGCAAACTTCCCCTTGCTGTTGCGTAGGCGTTCGGGGTGCAGGACAGAATACGCTCTACATCTATTTGAGTGGGCAGGACGTGAGCACCCCTGCGCCACGGCGTAAGTATAGCGAATGGATTAGGCTCCAGCATTCGGGTCCACACGGCTGGGTCATGGGCGTTATTGGAACCATGGTGCGGCACCTTGAATACCGACGCTTTGCTTGTCGGTCGCTCCGCACTTTGCAAGATCTCTACCCAGCCGGGCTTCTCCAAGTCAGAACCGAGCAGCACCACTATATTCTCAATCCTGACCCAAAGAACTACTGCAACCATATTAGGAGAAGGGTCTGGCACTCGCCCTTTGCTTTGGCCTTCACCAGGTATGAGACTGCCAATAGTTTTGAGGAAAGCGGCGTAATTGCTGTCGTTGGGCGAAAGTGACCAGATTTCACAACCGCCTTGGTGGAAAATACGGCGATTGGCGAGAGCAAGCTTTGGAGTTTGCCCAGGCTTCCTTTGCCCAAGGCGCGAGAAGACCCCGTAAATCTCTCGGATTCCCGAACCAGCAGAGGACAGGTGACGGCCCTCCAAGGCGCGTACAGCGGCGAGAATCTCCTTCTTACCAAGCACGCTGGCGCAACAGAAGGTCGCGCGGCTGCAGCGCTCGACTAGTTGCGCCATCCCGCGTATGTGATCGTCATGCCAGTGAGTGGCCACTACTAAAGCAACGTCCTTGGCAGGATCAAGACCGATGCTCTCTAGATAACGCAGGGCTCTCGGTGCTCCGTCCGTATCAAGGCAGGAGTCAACCAGGACCCATACGCCACCCCCGAGGTGTAGGACGATGCTCTCGCCGTAACCAGGGCCGAAAAGTGTTAGCTCAAACTCATCGACACTCGGCGGAGTTTCCGTCGTCTTCACAAATTAAGTGACCCAATGATTTCACGCGCCCAGGCCTCCCCATCGCGCAGGTCGCTCTTGGTGACTACCGGCAGGTCGCGAAACACAATTTGGGACACGCGCTTCTTCGTTCCTGCCGCGGAGCGCTCGTAACCAATCACCCAACGGAAAATACTCCCGAGTTGCATGCCTGCGGCATCGTCGTCCGAGATTTCGTCCAGAGGAATGAGCGCTTCTTCTTCCTCATGCGATGCGCCTGCGGTCAGGTCAACTAACCGCGCCACGAAATCCGTGTCGCCAATGTCAATGATGTAACCTTCCCATTCTTGTATTGCGTGAAAGGTTACAGTTGGTTGCGGCGGTACGCTCGGTTGCGGGAAGTCCAAAATCCGAGAGAAGCCGTGTCTACCTAGCTCATGGTTGAAGGACGCCGGCAGAAATTCCGCTTGCGCGTCTCTCTTTCTCTCGCCGGTTGCCAGAGCCGCATCTGTGTGTGCCAACGCCAAATCAATTGCATCGTTCGCATGCCGAACAATGCCTCTCTCCGCAGAACCTAAATTGCCGTTGCCAGAGAATCCAGCAGTTGACACGTCGTGCGTTGTGAGAGATTGAGTTGACTGTGTCATGAGGTAAACCTTCTATATCCGAGCTAAGGACATGACTTGATCAATGATAGCCTCGCTGTGCTTGATCGACGCATCGAACTCCCGGTCTAACAGTTCCATCAACCGTTCTGCGGACCCTGGCTCGGTCGTATCTATTTCGAAGTGATCATTGACAATGGCATATATACCCACTCGCCCATTTCCAACCCGTGTGGACGGCTCTACGGTGACGTTGATCTGATCTGTTCTCGCCCTTCCTTCTGGAGCAATTTGCAACATCGTGAGCGACCTCAGCCCACCAAGCTCACTACCTTGCTCGATACGTTCTCCCCACTGCCCCCATGGTTGGACCGGCGCCAAAGCTCTGCCTATTCGATCACGCTCGGCAGCACTCTTTACTTTGAAATGAACCCGACGATTAATTCCAAGCTTCTTGGCGGGCGTATGAGGCAGGTATTCCTTGAAGACTCTGGTGACCAAGTCACGCAAGCGAACGTAGGGTGCTTGTACGGTTTCTGCCGAAAAACTCTCGGTCGTCGCCTGGAGAGTTAGCCAGTCTGCAGAAAACGATGTCACCTGATTATGGGCAACCTGCAATTCCGCACTTTCCGCGACTTTCTCTGGCAAAAGGCCATGCAGCGCGAACCAGGCGGGTGTGAAAATTGCCGGATTAAAGCGTCCAACCATGACAATGGCCACGCCGGTGATTTCTGGCTCAATGCGCATGCCACGATCTAGTTGAAATGTTGGTACCGGTTTCTTTGGGTTGCGGCCTGCATTGGCTCTGAAGACACGTCATTTCGACTCCGATAGTTTAGCCTCATGCCAAAGGCTGCTTCCACCCACCAGGATCGAAATAGCCTCGCCTGCGCGGAGCCCCTCCGGCCAGCGCTGATTCTAGCAAGAAAAGAAAGGGCTCTGCGGAAGCACGCCGAAAGAAGCAGGTATTCAGCATGTGTTGTAGCTTGGTCGCCCTAGTGCATCCCAGCGCGTCGGGCCCATATTGAAATTTTTATTACCGAAACAACCGAACTTGCCCCAAAATTAGGAACGCATTGCTCGCCGAGGGCGGGGACGCCCTCGTTCCCAGCGGGGACGCCCTCGTTCCCAGCTCAGGTCTGGCAGCTCACGCAGTAGTAGCTGGCGCGCTGGCCGATAACCGCTCGACGGATTTCTGCGCCGCACTGCAGACAGTCCAGACCCGCCCGGCCATATACGTTCAGATGCTGGGTGAAATAGCCCGGACGGCCACGCGCATCCGCATAGTCGCGCAAGGTGGTCCCTCCGGCCTCGATCGCCTCGCTCAAGACGTCCCGAATTGAACGCGCCAGGCCTTCGTATCGGCGCAAGGCAATGCGTCCTGCTGCGCGGCGCGGGTGGATACCCGCACGGTAGAGGGCCTCGCTGGCGTATATGTTGCCCACCCCCACAACGACGGAAGGCGTCATGAGAAAGGACTTGACCGCCAGCCGGCGCCCCCGCGCACATTCCTTGAGCCACGCCCCCGAGAAATCTCCGCCCAAGGGCTCAGGCCCCAGGTTTGCCAGCAGTTTGTGGCTCAGCGGTTCGCGCCCGCCCCAGAGCAGGCACCCGAATTTTCGCGGATCGTTAAAGCGTAGCGCCTTGCCTCCGACAAGCACCAGGTCGTAGTGATCGTGACTGCCGGGCTCGTGGTTCGCGGGAACGATCGAGAAACTGCCGGACATTCCGAGGTGGGCAATCGCAGTGCCATTGCGGCTCTCAAACAACAGATACTTGGCGCGCCGCTGCACGGCTGCAATCACACTACCAGCAAGCCCGCGCTCAACGGCTGAGGGAATCGGCCAGCGAAGCCTCCGCTCCCGTACGACAACCCGCCGGATACGCGCGCCTGTAAGGAAAGGCGCGATACCGCGCCGGGTCGTCTCGACCTCGGGCAGTTCGGGCACGCTGTTGCGGCGCCGGCCTTCCTGGCGCCGGCGGTTTGCTACCAGCCCATCTCGTGGAACTGGGCCATTCGCAACACGAAAGCAGGCAGTTGCGACTCGTAACCACGCAGGTGCTCGAATTCCGGGAAATGCAGCTTGCCCGCGATCTCCCCGACCGGCGTGCCGGCTTCCAGCTCCATTCCTACCGCATCGCGAATCGTTTCGATCCATCGCCGCCGGATCACGACGGCGTCCTTGCCTGCAAGGGCCGGTCCGTGTGCGCCGATCATGATGTCGAAGTCCATTTCCTCGATCTCGCGCAGGGAACGGACGTAATCCACGATGTCATAGTCCGGCAGCGTCCCCAGTCCGACGAAACCGTCGGTGGCGAGGTCCGCCAGAAAGATCGCGCGCTCCTCGGCGAACTCGAACACCAGCAGGCAATCGCCGTGGTTCTCACCCAGGTAGCGCAGGTTGAAGCTCTCGCCACCCAGGCTGAAACGCGCATTCCCGGAGATGGTTCGATCCGGAATCACGATGTCCGGGTTCGGGTTGTGAAAAAAGAACTTCACGCAATTCTCGTGGCTTAAGAATTCGGCGCCTTCATCCTTGAATATCTGTCCGCCCATGACATGGTCCCAGTGCTCGTGGCTGTAGATCACGTAACGCACCGGCTGGTCCGTCACCCTGGCGATCTCGGCCCGGTAGACCGCGGCAGTCTCAGGGCTGATCGGATCGGTGGCGATCACGCCCTCGCCGGTGACCACGAAGATGTTGCGAATCCCACGCCTCCAGAAGGTATACAGGCGGTCGGAAATCTTGGTCGTCTCGTATTCCTTGCTCCAGTCCTGCGCCTGCCCGTCGCCGGTCCAAACGATCAGCAACATCGGCCCAAGCAAGGCAAGCGCAAAAACTCGTCTCATTCCGTCCCCCAGTACATAATCATTCGCAAGATTCGCCCACGCTCCGCGTGAGCAAGCGCATACGGCCCACAGTCAGTCCTTGCCCTCGCCCTCCGCCACAGGCTTCAGTTGCCGTGTAGTGCGCATCAGTATCCCCAAGGTAAGCAAAAGCACGGCTGTCCCTACCAACAGCGAATACGACTCCAGGCGCAGCAACAGGAACATGACCGAGTAAAGCGCGACCAGCATGGCGCCTACCAGCGCGGTCAACCGGCGCTTCTTTATGCTGCCGTGCGCATACCAGGTGATCATGGTTGTCAGCAAAGCCGCTGACAAGAGGTAGCTGGGCGTAAACCCGATGTACTCGGCCAGCGCCAGCAAGGTCATGAAGAACAGCGCCAGGGCAATGATGGTCACCGCGTAGTGAACGAAATGGAAACGCACGGCAGTGGAGAGCTCCAGGCAAAGCAGACCAACCAGCGTCAATGCCACGAACAGGATGCCGTACTTGATGCTCCGCTCGACCGAGCTGTACAGGTTCACGGGTTCAAGAGCGGAGAACCCCACGTATTCGCCGATGAACAGAGTGTTCCCCATCATCGACGTAGAGCGGAAGATCTCCGGTAATCCGCGAGCCAGAGCACTCATGGTGTAGGAGGCAGTAAAGCCGTCCGGCCCCACGTCACGTTTGTCCGGCAGGATTCGACCAATGAAACTCGGGTGCGGCCAGGTTGAACTCATGGTGATAGTGGAAGTGTTTCCGGTTGGCGCCACCGAGAATCGGCGAGTGCCACGCAAATTCAAGTCGATCTCAAAATTTCCACCGCCAAAGGCAAGCTCTGCAGTTTCGGCCACAAGACCGGTTGGCGGAGCGGAGATGCCACTGTCAATAGGGCCCTTGGGCAGGGGAGCAATTTCCAACTCCTGGCCTCGCCAACGGATATCCGCGCTACGAATGCCCGTAGTATCCGAAATGCCGATCGCAACAAACGCTTGATCGAAGCGCAATGCGCCAAACCGTTGTTGGAGAGACTCCATGTCAAGTCCGGAGAACTCACCATTAGCGGTTATTCCCACCTCGAAGACAGGGACTTCGAAAATCCCCCTTCGACGATATTCGTGGCTGGTCGCCATCGTCAATTCAAGGGTTTCCGGCATCACGACAACATGCGCGCCGCTGTCATCGTCTGCTTCATCAATCGGGATCATGACCACCGGGCCGCCGACCTGCTGCCTATTGCCCCAGGAATCCCCTATGGCCGCAGCCGCCAGTTCATAGTTCTCGCTACGATCGGACGTGACACAGCTGACAAGGCCAAGAGGAATGAGAGCAGCAAGGGTCAGGGCCGCAATGAGAACGAACCGGAAGGATATGGAGTTTGTGTCGATTTGCCCGACCATACGCAAAGCATACGTTTTCAGGGGGTTAACGGCAAATTGCGCCCTTTTCTCCAGTACTCAACCGACGGGTAGCTGATGTAAGATGTTTTGCTTCGCTGGCGCATTGCGCCGGTGCAGGTAAACCAGGCCTGGGAAAATGAGAAGTGACACCGTAAAGCGTGGCATTGAGAGAGCGCCACACCGGTCTTTGCTGCGCGCCACCGGCGTGGTGCGCGGTGATGAGGACTTTGAGCGTCCCTTTATCGGCATCTGCAATTCGTTTGTGGAGCTGATTCCCGGTCATGTACACCTGCAGAAGCTGGGCGCGATCGCTCGTGACGCCGTGCGCGATGGCGGTGGTCTGCCGTTCGAATTCAACACCATCGGCGTGGACGACGGAATAGCCATGGGACACATCGGCATGCGCTACTCGCTTCCCTCTCGCGAGCTCATTGCCGACTCCGTCGAAACCATGGCGCAGGCCCATTGCCTGGACGGCCTGGTGTGCATTTCCAACTGCGACAAGATCGTGCCCGGAATGCTGATGGGCGCGCTGAGGATCAACATACCGACGGTGTTTGTGTCAGGCGGGCCGATGAAGGCCGGGAAACTGCCCGGCGGCGAGAAGGTAGACCTTGCCAGCGTGTTCGAGGCCGTGGGCCGCCACCAGACGGGCGAAATGAGCGATGCGGAACTGGAGCAGCTGGAACGGCTGAGCTGCCCGACCTGCGGTTCCTGTTCCGGCATGTTTACCGCCAACTCCATGAACTGTCTGGCCGAGGCGCTGGGCCTGGCCTTGCCCGGCAACGGTTCGATTCTGGCCGTAGACCCACGGCGCGAGCAACTGGTCCGCAAAGCGGGCGAGCGCATTGTCGAACTGGTCAAGCAGGACTTAAAGCCGCGGGACATCGTGACCGTCGATGCCTTCGACGACGGATTCGCGCTCGACATGGCGATGGGCGGGTCCACCAACACGGTGCTGCACCTGCTGGCGGCTACCCACGAGGCCGAAGTGCCCTACGACCTGGACCGGATCAACTGGATGTCCGACAGGGTCCCGTACATATGCAAGGTTTCGCCGGCAACGCCGGACGTCCACATGGAGGACGTGGAGCAGGCGGGAGGCGTGCAGGCCATTCTCAAGGAACTGGATTCCGCCGGCCTGCTGCACTCGGACCGTCCCACGGTAGCCGGGACTCTCCGCGAGCAACTCAAGGACGCCAAGGTTCGCAACCGGGCAATAATTCGCGATCGCAGCACCGCGTTTCGCGATACCGGAGGCTTGATCGCCTTGTTCGGCTCACTGGCGCCGGAAGGCGCGATCATCAAGGTCGGCGCGGTGGCGCCCCACATGCACCAATTCGAAGGCCGCGCGCGCATCTATGAATCCCAGGACGAATCCGTGGCCGGAATACTGGCCGGTGAAGTTCGGGAAGGCGACGTTGTGATCATTCGCTATGAAGGTCCGCGCGGTGGACCGGGCATGCCGGAAATGCTGCAGCCCACATCGGCAATTGCCGGCATGGGACTCGACACTTCTGCGGCGCTGCTTACCGACGGGCGCTTTTCCGGCGCCACTCGCGGGCTCTCGATCGGCCATGTATCGCCGGAGGCCGCCGCAGGTGGTCCGATTGCCCTTGTCGAAGAGGGAGATCGCATCGTGATCGACCTGGAGCAACGCCGCGTGGATTTGGACGTAGACCCCGAAGAGCTGGAACGCCGGCGCGAGAAGCTCGCCGAGTTTCGTCCCAAGATCACGGGTGGCTGGCTGGAGCGATACACGCATTTCGTGACCAGCGCTTCGACCGGCGCCATCCTGCGCGTGCCTGATCCCAACGAGGACGAGGCGCGCAAAGCTTCCGAACGTCATGAGGAACTTACCCATGTCTAGCGCCAGCACTGCCGCCGCACTCGCGGATACGGCGCCGCGACTCAGCGGCAAAGCCGCCGTGCAGCAATACATCGGCAAGAAGATGTCGGGCGCGGAGATTTTTCTCCACGCGCTGGAAGCGGAGGATGCTCGGGTTGTCTTCGGACATCCCGGCGGTGCGGTAATTCACGTATACGACGAAATGGCGCGGGTCAAGCCGAACTTCAAGCATGTACTGGTGCGCCACGAGCAGGGCGGCACACACGCCGCGGAAGGTTATGCCAAGGCCACCGGGCGAGTGGGCACGGTATTGGTGACCAGCGGTCCCGGAGCAACCAACACGGTAACCGGCATCGCCGACGCATTTATGGACTCGGTCCCCATTGTTGTGTTCACCGGCCAGGTGCCCATGCCGCTGATCGGCAACGACGCCTTCCAGGAGACCGACACGCTGGGCGTGACCCGCAGCATCACCAAGCACAACTACCTGGTGCGTTCCCCCGGCGACATTCCGCGCATCGTGCACGAGGCCTATCACCTCGCGCGGACCGGTCGGCCGGGACCGGTTGTGGTGGACATGCCCAAGGACGTGCTGATGAGTAAGGGAGTGTTCCAATACGACGAAGAGATCCGTATTCGCGGCTATGCAATTCCCGACGAGTGCGACGAAATTCGCCTGCGCCGCGCGGTGCGGATGATCGAAGCTGCGCAGCGCCCGCTGTTGTACGTCGGGGGCGGCACGATCAACTCCAACGCCGCCGAAGTACTGACCGGCCTGGCCCGGCATCTCAATGTTCCGGTCACCACCAGCCTGCATGGCCTGGGCGCGTTCCCGGAGGACGATCCCTTGTCCCTGGGTATGCTGGGCATGCACGGGACCTGGTGGGCCAACCAGGCGGTACAACACGCGGATCTCATCATCGCCGCGGGCGCACGGTTCGACGACCGCGTCACCGGCATGGTTGATCGCTGGGCGCCACATGCTTCGGTCATTCATATCGAAATCGACAAGTCCTGCATCTCCAAGAACATATACGCAGACCTTGCGTTCAACGCCGATGTGCGTTCGGTGCTGGAAAAGCTGCGACCGCTGGTGAAGCCCAAGAGGGTCAAGCGCTGGCTGAAGAAGATTCAGGACTGGCGTGACGAGTGCCCGCTGGCCTACGCCACCGATGGCGAGCTGCGTCCGCAGTATGTGCTGGAGCGGCTGAGAGCCAAGTCCGGCGGCAATGCCGTGGTGGTCACCGACGTAGGCCAGAACCAGATGTGGGCCGCGCAGTATCTCAAGTTCACCCAGCCGCGTTCGCACATTACCTCCGGCGGGCTTGGGACCATGGGTTTCTCGCTGCCCGCCGCGCTGGGCGCGGGACTTGGCTTGCGCGCTTACGGCATCGACAAGACGGTGATCTCGATCAACGGCGACGGCGGCTTCATGATGAACGCGCAGGAACTGGCGGTGGCCTCGGCGCACGGGGTGCCGCTGAAGATCGTGATCATGAACAACAACTTCCTGGGCATGGTCCGGCAGTGGCAGGAGTTGTTCCACGAGAACCGCTTCAGCCATACCGATCTCACCGACACCAATCCGGACTTTGTAAAGCTGGCCCAAGCCAGCCGATGCGCCGCCTTGAGAGCCGAAACCCCGGATCAGGTCGATGAGGTGATTGAGCAGGCCTGGGCGATCAATGACCGTCCCGTGGTCATGGAGTTTCGTGTGATCAAGGAAGAGATGGTGTTCCCCATGGTTCCGGCCGGCAAAGCCTCCGACGAGATGATTACCTCGCGGCATGCGCCCGAGACCTTCGTATGAACGACGCCTCCATCACGCTCACGCCGCAGCAGCTGATCCGCAAGCGCGCCGCAGGCGAACCTGTGGAGCCGGGGGCTCCGCAGCAGATTCACAAGCACATCATCAATGTGCTGGTGGAAAACTCCATGGGCGCGCTGATCCGGGTTGTAAACATGTTCTCGGCAAGGGGCTTCAATCTCGACAGTGTGACCGTGGGGGTTACCGACGACCCGACGATTTCTCGTATGTGCATCGTCACGCGTGGCAACGACCGGGTGATTTCGCAGATTATTCGTCAGCTCAATCGGCTGGTCGATACGATCGAAGTCTATGACGTAACCGGCACCGATTTTGTCGAACGGGAGCTGTGCATGATCAAGGTGCGCTGCACGGGAGAAACGCGGGCGGAAGTCCTGCAGATCAACGAGATCTTCCGCGGCAACGTGGTGGACGTTACGGCGGACATCCTGGCGCTGGAGATTGTGGGGCCTACCAAGAAAATCGACGCCTTCGTCAACCTGATGAGGCGGCACGGCATAGAGGAAGTCGCGCGCTCCGGGCGCGTGGCCATGCAAAGGGCGCCGCAACCCACCCGCGGCGAGACTTAAGTTCAATCGAAGGGGCCCGTCGCCCCTCTCAACACGTTCAGCAAAGGGCCTGATATGAAGATTCATTACGAAGCCGACCTGTCCAATATTCGCGGCCGCAAGGTGGCGGTGTTGGGCTATGGAAGCCAGGGGCATGCGCATGCCTTGAACCTGAAGGAAAGCGGCGTGCAGGTAGTCGTCGGGCTGCGGGACGGCTCTTCATCGCGAGAGGAGGCAACGTCGCAGGGCCTGAGCGTGCTCGATATGGACGCGGCCGCCGCCTGGGGCGACGTGGTGATGATCCTGGTACCCGATCAGCATCATCGGCGCGTTTACGAATCCGCCGTGGCGCCCAACCTCAAGGCCGGGCAGGCGCTGGCCGTGGGCCACGGCTTCAGCGTTCTGTACGGCCAGATCACGCCCCCGGCGGACGTGGATGTCTTCATGGTGGCGCCGAAGAGCCCGGGCCACCTGGTTCGGCGGATGTACCTGCAAGGCGCCGGCGTGCCCTGTCTCGCCGCGGTTCACCAGGATGCAACGGGCGGCGCGCTCGACCTGGCGCTGAGCTACGCCGACGGCATCGGCGGGATCCGTGCGGGCGTTATCGAGACCAACTTCAAGGACGAGACCGAAACCGACCTGTTCGGTGAACAGGCCGTGCTGTGCGGTGGATCCGAAGAACTGATCAAGGCCGGCTTCGAGACCCTGGTGGAAGCCGGGTATCCGCCGGAACTGGCCTATTTCGAGGTATTACACGAACTCAAGCTGATCGTGGACCTGTATTACGAGGGTGGTTTGAAGCGCATGAATTACTCGATCAGCGATACCGCCGAATACGGCAACTACTCGCGCGGCCCCAAGGTGGTGGGCGAGGCATCGCGGAAGGCCATGAAGGAGATTCTCGACGACATCCAGTCCGGCGCATTCGCCCGCGAGTGGATCGAAGAATTCGAAAACGGCGAGCCCCGCTTGCACGAGTTGCGGGCGAAGAGCGCGTCGCATCGGATCGAAAAGGTCGGCGCGAACCTCCGCAAGATGATGAACTGGCTGCCCAAGGACTGACCCCCGCCCACAGCGCCGCTCGTTGATTGAAGATTTTCGATCAGAATGTGTTAGTAATCTGAATATTGACATATATTGACAATTAACACACAATATGTGTCATTTCTCCGCAAACTGACACATATAAGAGATAATCATGAGGCCGCCCCTGGCCCCGGAGTCGCTGGACGCACTACTACAACGACACTCCGCGAGTCTGTTGCACATTATTCGGGCCTGGCATTCTCCAATCGTGGGAGGCCGCTACCTTCCGTGGGAGCGGTTGCTTCGGCGAAAGGCGCCCGGTGGGCTCAGCCCGGACCAATGGTGGCTGGCGATAAAGCTGTCGCGCAATTTCCAATTCCGTCCGCTGCCCTTTCAAGGCCGCAACGGCAAACCGAGCCTGTTGATGCTCCCCGGGTTTGCCCAGGACGCTTTGCACCAGATCGATGCGGGCATAGGTGGCTGGGGCTTGCCGGATTCGCCGGATGAGCAAGAACAGTTCATCGTCAACGCGAGAATCCACGAGGCAATAGCCTCGAGCCGGCTGGCAGGCGCCTCCGCCGCCCGCGCGGAAGCTGCCGAACTGCTCCGGTCCGGGCGGCGGCCCAGGGATCGCGCCGGCCGGATGATCGGCGGGGCCTATAGGGCAATGCAGGCGGCCGGCAAGATGAAGGACAAGCGCCTTTCCCTGGATGCATTGATTCACCTGAACGCCACGATTACGAATTCCACGCGCAACAATCTTGACCGCCCGGCGGATATCGGGCGGGTGCATGACCGTCGTAATCGTGGAGAGCCGGACGGCAATGGCCGAAACCTGCCGCCCGGGAGCCCGGAAATGACCGGCCGCATGCAGGAGATGATCCGCTTCGCCAACCAGGAAGATAAAGACAGGGGATTCATGCATCCCATTGTGCGAGCGATAGTTCTGCATTTCTGGCTGGCCTGCGATAAGCCGTTTGCCGAGGGCAACCGGCGGACTGCCCGAGTGCTGTTCTATTGGTGTGTGCTGCGTTGCAATTACCCGGTGTTTGAGTTCGTTTCGCTGAGTTGGTATTTGCAGTATGCGCCCATCCGTTATGCGCGGTCCTTTCTTCACGCTGAGGTGGACGGCAACGACCTGACCTATTTTCTTGCGCATCAGGTGGAGGTGCTGCTGCGCGCGGTAAAGGGCGCGAGACAACACATCTCCGGGGAAAAGAAGAAGCTTGAGATGATTGCGAAGATGATCGGACCGTCTGCGGGACTCAACGCGCGGCAATTGGCGCTGCTCGCCCACGGATTGCGAAATCCGGCAGCCCGTTACACCGTGCGCTGGCATCGCACCACTCACAACGTCTCCACCGGTACGGCCCGAAGCGACCTGTTGGGTCTTGCGGAGAATGGCCTGTTGGAGCGAAAGCGTTCCGACGGCAAGAGCTACGCCTACGTGGCGCCGCCCGATCTCAAACAGCGCATCCGCCGTTTGCACGGCCAGAGCGTATAGTTCACGTTTGTCCGGCAATTGGCGACTTTCAAGTGAGCACCCCGCATACGGTTTCTGAGGCGGCCCAGGAATTTCTTGGCTGCAGGCACGCCGCATTGATGGGCGGGCGCTGTCATGTGGGCAAAGGCGGTGAGGCAAAGCCGATAATCAACCCCGTGGACGGACGCGTCATTGCGCGGGTTGCGCCCGCTTCCACAGGTCAGGCCGACGATGCGGTGGAAGCTGCGCGTACGGCGTTCGCGGACCGGCGCTGGAGCGGACAGACTCCGGCGCAAAAGCAGCGCGTGCTGCTGCGCGTGGCTGAGCTGATCGAACGCGACGCGCAAACACTGGCGGAACTCGAAACTCTCAACGGCGGCAAGCTGTATGCCGCAGCGCTGCACGGCGAAGTGGCGCACGCGGCGGAAACGTTTCGTTATTACGCAGGATGGTGCACCAAGCTGCCAGGCGCTACGTTCGACCCGTCGGTACCCGGCCAACGTTTCCATGGATTGATCCGCCACGAACCAATCGGTGTGGCGGTGCAGATCGTGCCATGGAACGGGCCTTTGGTGATGGCCGCCTGGAAACTGGCGCCGGCCCTGGCGGCGGGATGCAGTTGCGTGCTCAAACCCGCGGACCTAACACCGCTGACGGCCCTGTACCTTGGGCGATTGCTCATGGAAGCGGGCGTTCCGGAAGGGGTCGTGAGCGTGCTGCCCGGTCCCGGCGGGAAATTGGGGCAGCACCTGGCCCGCCATCCGCATGTGAACAAAGTAGCGTTTACCGGCTCCACCGAGGTCGGCAAGCAATTGCTGGCCGACGCGCGCGGCAATCTCAAGCGGCTTTCCCTGGAACTGGGCGGCAAGTCACCCGTTCTGATCTTCGGCGATGCCGACCTGCCTCGGGCGATTGCCGGAGCCGCTGACGCGATATTCGCCAACGCGGGACAGGTCTGCGTAGCCGGTTCACGCGTATATGCACAACGCGGCGTTTACCAGGAAGTTCTTGACGGTCTGGCGGAAACCGCTCGCGAGCTCAAGCTGGGGCCCGGCCTTGATCCCGACTCGGAGATGGGTCCGCTGATCAGCGGTTCGCACCGCGAATCCGTTCACGAACTTGTTCAATCCGGCGTAAGCGAGGGCGCGCGGCTCGTCACCGGCGGAGAGCCGATCGCAGGCAAAGGCTATTTCTATCCGCCGACCGTTTTCGCCGATGCCGGTGAAGACATGCGCATCACCCGAGAGGAAATCTTCGGGCCCGTCGTTACCGTCGCGCCGTTCGACACGGCAGAGGACGCCGTCCGCCTGGCCAATCAAAGCCGATATGGTCTGGCGGCAAGCGTTTGGACCGGCGACCTGGCGCAGGGACATGAAACCGCCGAAAACCTGGAGTCCGGAATCGTCTGGATCAATTCGCACGGAATTCCGGAACTCGCCATGCCAATCGGCGGCTACAAGCAGTCCGGCTGGGGTCGCGAACACGGACTGGAAGGACTGAAAATCTATATGGAAACCAAGTCGATCATGGCGAGGATGGACTGATGCCGCGGATCGCCGACGCCCGCGTGATCGTGACCTGCCCTGGGCGCAACTTCGTAACGCTCAAGATCGTTACCGAAGATGGGCTTCACGGCCTCGGCGACGCCACGCTGAACGGCCGGGAAATGGCAGCGGTCAGCTATCTCAACGACCACGTCATACCCACGCTGATCGGCCGCGACGCGCACCGCATCGAGGACACCTGGCAATACCTGTACCGCGGCGCTTACTGGCGGCGGGGTCCGGTAACCATGACCGCCATCGGCGCTGTGGATACCGCGCTGTGGGATATCAAGGCCAAGGCGGCCGGACTGCCGCTCTATCAACTGCTGGGCGGCCGCAGCCGCGATGGCGTGCTCTGCTACGGTCACGCCAACGGCGCCGACGTCGCCGATACGGTCGAGGAAGCGGGACGCTACCTGGAAATGGGCTACAAGGCCGTGCGCGCGCAATGCGGGGTTCCGGAGCTCAACAGTACCTACGGGGTCGGCAAAGACAAGATGTATTACGAACCAGCGGTGGCGGCGCTTCCACAGGAAAACACCTGGTCGTCGGAGAAATACCTGAACTCAGTGCCTGAACTGTTCGCAGCGCTGCGCGAAGCATACGGCTTCACGCCTCACTTGCTGCACGACGTGCACCACCGCCTCACGCCGATCGAAGCCGGGCGGCTGGGCAAGGCGCTGGAGCCCCACGCGCTGTTGTGGATGGAAGACCCCACGCCGGCCGAGAACCAGGAATCCTTCAAGCTGATTCGTTCACACACAACCACGCCGCTGGCAGTAGGGGAAGTCTTCAACACCATATGGGACTGCAAGGACCTGATCGAGAACCAGCTGATCGACTACATCCGCTGCACGGTCACTCATGCCGGCGGCATCACGCACTTGCGGCAGATCGCTGCGCTTGCCGCCCTCTACCAGGTGCGTACCGGCTGCCACGGCGCCACCGATCTTTCCCCGGTGAGCATGGGCGCTGCACTGCACTTCGACCTGTCCGTGCCCAATTTCGGCATCCAGGAATACATGCGCCACACTGATGGGACCGACGCCGTCTTTACTCGCGCCTGGCGCTTTGAGGACGGCTACCTGCATCCCGGCGAAGCGCCGGGCCATGGCGTGGACATCGACGAAGAACTGGCTGGTGAGTATCCTTACCGGCCCGCCTCGCTGCCGGTCAACCGGCTCGAAGACGGTACGCTGTGGCACTGGTAAGCGGCGAGGAATTCCGAGAAACGCGTTATACTCAAAGCGTTCGGGGTGGTGAGGTCTTGAGGACTTCACAATGAACATTTCATCCCCAAGCCTCCAGACTCCTCCGGGAAGGCAGGACCCTCCCCCCGGACGATCCGATAACACTTTAGGCGTTGCGCTGCTCGGCATTGCCACGGCGACAACCGTCGCGGCCTGCTCCGCGTTCGGCGCAAAGGCCGCCGAAGAGCCGGCGCACCAGGTCCTGATCGAAGACGGTGAATTCCAGGTCCGCGAGTACGACGCCTACGGCGTGGCGGAAACCGTGGTTTCTCCGCCGCTCGACTCCGCCACCCGAACCGGGTTCGGCCGACTGGTGCGATACATATCCGGCTCCAACTCCGGCAGGCAGAAGATCGAAATGACCGCGCCGGTGGAACTCAAACCGCGTGGCGAGAAGATCGAAATGACCGCACCGGTTGTTCTGAGTCCCGCCGAATACTCGGGCGGCAGCCCGGAGTCCATGCTTACCGGCGAGGCGATCGAGACCTGGACAATGGCATTTGTCCTGCCGGAAGGATACTCGACGGAAAACGCGCCGATTCCCTCCAACCCGGCAGTCAGGGTCCGCGACGTGGTTCCCCGCCGCGTGGCTACGATCCGTTTCAGCGGCTCGATGAGCGAAAGGAAGGCTGAGGAGCAGCGCAAACGCCTGGAGTTCTGGATACAGGAACGCGGAATGGAACACTTAAGCGACTGGAGCGTGGCCGGATACAACCCGCCATGGACCATCCCGCAGCTACGCCGCAACGAGGTCATGGTTACCTTGCGGTAGTCGTCGCGGCGCGAACGCGCTTCAGCGTGAAACGGCGCCCCCGTTGACGGCGTAGCGCATGACATCGGCGGGCGTGGCGCGAAGCTGATCGCCCATGATGGTGTGCTTCAGTGAAGCCGCGGCCAGTCCAAACTCGGCCGCCTTCACGACCGACCACCCTTCGGCCAGGCCGTGTAGCACGCCCGCCGCGAAAGCGTCGCCGCCTCCAACGGGATCCACCACCTCACCCAGGCCATGCGGCTGGAGCTTGGCGGATTCCTCGCCGTTGGTCGCAAACCCACCGAGCCTGTGCGACCCACTATCGTCCTGATCGTGCAGGGTCCCGGCCAGCACGTTCATATGCGGGGCAATGTCCTTCAGCATGCCGAAGCCATGCGCAGGATCCGGAGAAATCTCGTCCGGCCGAGGCTCGTCGAGTATCCAGCGAATCTCACGGCATCCGCAAAACACCAGGTCGGCCAGAGCCACGATCTTGCGGCAGGCAGCGCCGAACGACCGGGTATCGGCCCACAGGGCCTCGCGGTAATTGCAGTCGAACGAGACCCGGCAACCGGCCTTCCGCGCCGCGCGTGCTGCCTCTTCACAAGCCTGGGCCGCGTGCTCTGACAAAGCGAGAGTGATACCGCTCAAGTGAAGCCAGTCCGCACCCGCAAGCAGCTGTGACCAATCGGCGTCCGACCAATCGCAAAGGGCGAAAGCGGAGTTCTTGCGGTCGTAAATTACCCTGCCGCCGCGCAAACCCGCGCCACTTTCCAGGAAATACGCGCCAATGCGCGCTCCGTCGATATACCTATTGCTGCCCTGCACGCCGGCGGCCGCCAGCATAGCGGCGCAACGCCGGCCCCAATCATTGTCCGGCAGTCCGGTCAGAAACCTTGCGTCATGACCGAGTCGCGCCAGGGCGATGATCGTATTCGCTTCGGCGCCGCCGAAATCCACCTCCAGCGACTGGGTCCCGTCCAACACGTGGCCGCGCGGCGTAGCCAGCCGCAGCATGATTTCGCCGAATCCTAAGATGTTCGCCATAAGCGTCCCCGCCGGTTAACCCGTATAGCCTACCAAGGTTTGTTGAGGCCGGTGCCCTCGCGCCGCTCTCGCCACGCGGGATTGTCGCCGTCCTTGCCTCCAGAACCGGGAGCGAAAGTGTCCCCGCCTTCGCCGAGGGCGGGACGCCATCGTTCCCGGCGCGATCTCGCTATGTGCTTGAGTTTCACAAAAGGCAAGCGCAATAGAAACCCCCAGACCGCACCCGACTTCAGCAACTTGCCCAGCATGTTGCGAGCATCGGACCCATCTACGCGGATGCTTGCGTCCAGGCTGCTTCCCGGGGCGCTCTCCACCACCAATTCGTCCCCGTCGCGGGTTATCCGGCCCAACTCGATCTGCAGGTCGGCAAGGTCGCTTGTCACACGCATTCCGCTACCCTCGGCTAGTCGTTCTTTTTCAGCGTGCCGCGTTCCTGGGCGGCTCGCACGCGTTTGCGATGCAGCTTCGGCATGTCCTCCACCGTCATGCCGGCAGGGGGCATGAACTGCCCGCGCCCGTAGATGTCCTCGAACACGGTGTCCAGCGGCCCCATCTTGTCGGCCAGCGTGCGTGGCGGCTTGCCGGGCGGAAACTGGTTGGGCGGATAGATCGGCTTCTCATAGATCTGCTTGAAGCCTTCGGTGCGCAAATCCACCCAGCAATTGTGACCGCACCGCGAGCGATGTTCGCGCAAGGCCTCGACGTCGATCGTGGCGCCTATCACCTGCTCCTGCGGGTAGTTGGCGTGGCGCAGCATCATGCCGGTGTAATCGATGATGAACGAGCCGCCGGGGCAGAAGGCCTTCGGGTAGTAGTCGTAATCCACCGTGCCCCAGTTCGAGCCCAGGAGGTAGCACATGTTGTCGTGGGCGCGGGTCCGGCGGGTGAAGGTCCAGAAGTCCCAGGGCTCGCTCACACCCTCGATTTCCTGCAGCGCGGTGGGATGGCAAAGCACTTCGCAGCCGTTGTAACCGAGCGCACGCGATACCTCCGGGGTGCAGCCGTCATGGCAGGTCATGGTGCCGAGCTTGCCGATCTCGGTGTCCACCACCGGGAACAGGTCAGCGATGTCGCTGCCGAACACTTCCCGGTAAGCGTCCAGCAGGTCGTGCGGGCTGCTTCCCAGGCCGATGTTGGCGGGCACATGCCACTTGTGGTACCGCAGGATCACCTCACCGGTGGGACCGATCACGAAGGCTGCGTTGAACCAGCGGTCGGGAAACTCGGGCACCTGCTCCACCACTCCGCCGCCGGCGATGTGCAGGCCGTACTCGCGAGCCTTGTCGCCCAGGGCCCGCATCTCCGGGCCGTCGAAGGTGATCGCCTTCTTCATGAAACTATCGATGCCGTGCTCGCCCTTGCCGGGCGTGGTCACACCCTGCAGGAAGTACTCGGGCAACACCACCAGCTTCACCGGAAGCTCCCAGAAATAACCGACGCCGAAGTCGATCATGTTCATCACCCGGTCGAGATTGCGCTGTATGTCATCGCGATCTTCGGCGACTACAACGTGCGGCTGGATCGCCATTCCCGTGTATTTCTCGATTCTGCTCATCTTTCATTCCTCTGGTGTCCGTTCCCTCACGGTACAGGACACCGGTTTTCAACTACCAGAAGTTCGCCTCCCGGATTCCGAAATCGTCCAGCATGACCCGCGCGGTGATCGTGCCCATGGCGGAGATCCCCCCGCCGGGATGACAATGCGGCCCGGTCATGTAGAGTCCGGGTACCGGAGAGCGATAGTGGGCGTAGCCGGGGAAAGGCCGGAAATAGCCGAGCTGTGAAGCAATACGCTCACCCCCGTTGGTTGTGCCTTCCACGAACGAAGGGTTCGCGCTTTCCAGGCTCTCTCCGGTTTCGACGTGCTGCCCAAGGATGTTGTCCCCGCCCATGTTTGGCGCGTACTGCCTGAGCTTGGGCAGCAGCACCTCGCTGACATACTTCTCGCCGATGTCTCCCCAGCTCAGCCCATCGGCCAGCCAATTGGAAACGAAGGTATCAAAAATCAGGGTGTGCTGCCCGTCCGGCGCCCGCGTGGGATCGAGAAGCGTCCAGCATGCCGACCACAGGAACGGATCCGAAGGCGGCAAGCCCATCGCCAGCTCACCGTAGAACTTCAATAGCTGCGGCATGCTGTCGGTCATGCGGTGAAAGGCGCAGCGGCTCATGCTTTCGCCGTTGACGAATTGCGGCGGATCCTTCAGCGCCAGATGCACCCGGCAAACGGAAATCTTGCCAAACGAATAGCCGCGCACCATGTCCAGGAACCCATCTTCCACAACGCCGTCGTCGAGCATGCGGAGAAAAGTCTGGCGCGGCTCCAATGCCGACACGACCGCCCGCCGTGCCCGCAGCGTTTCGCCCGATTCCAGCCGCGCGCCGCAGGCCCGGCCCTGCTCCACAATGATCTTTTCCACCTGCGATGACGTCATCACCCGGCTGCCGTTGCCCTCCAGGAAGGCCGCCATCGCCTTGGGCAGTTGCTGGCTGCCGCCCTCGGGGATCGCCTGTCCGTAGTGATGGATCGCCGGAATCATGATGTAGAAGGACTGCCCTGCGCCTTCCTGGTCCGGCAGTATCTGCGGAGCCAACGCCCAGTTCAGCATCATCGCCTGGACGAAATCGTTCTCGAAGTTCGTTTCCACCCAGGCCCGCGCCGACATGGAAAACTCGCGCAGGCGCTTTAGGCCCTCGACACTCTGCTCGAGGGCCCGGGGCAAGGTGCTCGGCGGCGTGGGCGGCGAGAAGAACGCCTTGATGAAACCCTCACGGATCTGCTCGAAGTCAGCGCAAACGGCAGCGTAGCGGCGGGCGTCGGGGGCCGAGTAGGCGGCGATGGACTCACAAGTGCGTTCCACGCTCTTGTAGACCACGATGCCGGGGCCACCGCTACGGTCCGGATGACCGGTGATGTGCTCTTCCGGCTCGATGTATTTCAGCCCGTAACGCTCCAGCTCCGGCTGCATTGCCTTGAAGTCGGCATTGCAATGAATCCATACATGGGAAGAGCCGTAGAGATCGTGGTGAAACCCCGGCAGCGTGACCTCCCGGGTCACCGCACCGCCGCCAACGTAACTGTTGCGCTCCAAAACGCAGCAGCTCAATCCCTCGCGGGTCAGTGCCGCAGCGCAGGCCAGGCCGTTCACCCCGCCGCCGATCACGATCACGTCAAAATCCGACATCAGACCGGCAAGTGTAGGCGGCGAGCGCAACCCGCCGCAACCGGTGTCCTGCACTGGGAAAGAAGCCGCGCCACCCCCATATACTTATCGTCCCCAGCCAAGGTACCGGAGCAATCCTCATGTTCACTCGCATCGCGCTGTTCGTGCTGACCAACGTAGCGGTCCTGCTGGTTGCCGCTGTGGTTCTGCGACTTCTCGGAATCGACCGGATGGTGTTGGATGCCGCGGGCGAATACGCGCTGAACTACACCGGCCTGTTCATCTTCAGCGCGATCTTCGGTTTCGGCGGAGCCTTTGTCTCGCTATTCCTGTCGAAGTGGATGGCCAAGCGAGCAACCCGCACACAGATCATCCTTGCGCCGTCCACCCCCACCGAGGTCTGGCTGCTGGACACCACCCGGCAATTGGCCAGGAGCGCCGGCATCGACCCGCCTGAAGTAGGAATTTTTCCGGCATCGGAACCGAACGCGTTCGCGACCGGAGCACGGCGCAACAAGTCATTGGTGGCGGTCAGCGAGGGCCTGCTGAGAAACATGCGGCGCGACGAGGTGCGCGCTGTCCTGGGACACGAGATCGGTCATGTAGCGAATGGCGACATGGTGACTCTTACCTTGCTGCAAGGAATTCTCAACACCTTCGTGCTGTTTTTCTCCCGGATCGTGGGCTTTATCGTCGACCGCGTGATCCTGCGCAACGAGCGGGGCTTTGGACTGGGTTACTTCGCCGTCACGATTGCAGCCCAGATCGTGTTCGGCATCCTGGCCAGTGCGATCGTGATGTGGTATTCGCGCCGGCGGGAGTTTCGCGCTGATGCGGCTGGCGCCCGCCTGGCCGGACGGGGCTCCATGATTAACGCTTTGGAATCGCTAAAGCGTGGTTACGGTCGCGGACAGTCGATGCCGGAGTCGATGGCGGCCTTCGGGATTTCCGCCTCGGCGCGTTCCGGTATTCGGCGCATGTTTTCCTCGCACCCGCCAATCGATGCTCGCATCCAGGCGCTGAAGTCGTTTACGGGCTAAGACCCCTGGGACCGTAGGCGGCCCCCCTGGGAACGAGGGCGGCCCCCCTCCCCTGGGAACGAGGGCGGCCCGCCCTCGACGAGGACGAGACGTCCTCGCTCCCGGTCTTACGTCTCGTCGGCGGAGCGCTTCTTCATCAGCGCAACACGCCGGCAACTGCCGACCAGTTCGTCACGCTGGTTGTAGGCCCGATGGACAAAAGTCACGACGCCGGCGTTCGGCCGCGACCTGCTTTCACGTTTGTCGGCCACTTCCGTCTCGATTCGCAGTGTGTCGCCGTGAAACACGGGGCTGGGGAATCGGGCGTCGTCCCAGCCCAGGTTGGCGATCGCCGTCCCCAGCGTCGTATCACGTACGGAAACGCCGGTCATCAGGCTCAAGGTAAAGCAGCTGTTGACGATTCGTTGGCCGAACTCGGATTTCCGCATGTATTCCGCGTCGAGGTGCAGCGGGGAGGGATTGTGGGTCAAGGTCGAGAACAGAACATTGTCCGCTTCGGTGACCGTACGCCGCACGGCGTGCTCTATCACCGCGCCGACCTCGCAATCTTCGAAATAGAGGCCGGTCACTACGTCTTACCAGGCACGGAAAACACATGGGAACGAGGGTGTCCTGGGGAGGGAGGGCATTCTGCCTTTGGCGAGGGCGAGACGCCCTCGGTCCCAGGGACGCCCTCGGTCCCAGGTATGGCCGCGTTCCCAGGTATGGCCTCGGTCCCGGGGCTACATGCGGAAGACGCCATAGGGACTCTCCGCAGGAATGGGCGCGTTCATGGCCGCAGACAGGCTCAATGTCAGCACCTGCCGTGTATCCACAGGATCGATCACCCCGTCATCCCAAAGCCGCGCGCTTGCATAGAAGGGATGACCCTGGCGCTCGTACTGGACCCGGATCCTCTCCTGCAAGGCGGCTTGTTCCTCCGCGCTCGTGTCCGAGCCCACCTGGCTCAACACCATGGCCGCCTGCTCCGCGCCCATGACCGAGATGCGCGCGTTCGGCCACATCCAGAGCATCCGCGGCCCATAGGCCCGGCCGCACATCCCGTAGTTGCCGGCGCCGAATGAACCGCCGATGATTACCGTGAGCTTGGGCACGCGCGCGCAAGCCACGGCGGTAATCAGCTTGGCCCCGTCCTTGGCGATGCCCCGGCGTTCGAAGTCCTTGCCCACCATGAAACCCGCGATGTTCTGCAGGAACAGCAAAGGGATGCCTCGCCGGTTGCAAAGCTGAATGAAATGCGCCCCTTTCAGCGATGATTCCGAGAACAGCACTCCGTTGTTGGCCAGTATCCCTAGCGGGTAGCCCCCAAGTTGCGCGAAGGCGCAAACCAGCGTGGTTCCATAGCGCGGCTTGAACTCATCGAAGTCCGAGCCGTCCACGATTCGTGCGATCACCTCCCGCACGTTGTAGATATAACGCAGGCCGCGTGGCACGATGCCGTAGAGCTCCTCTGCGGAGTACGCAGGTTCCGCAGCCGCGCCAGGCTCGGTCCGGCCAGGCCTGTTCAGCCTGCGAACAATATCCCGGGCGATGCCCAAGGCATGTTCATCATTGTCGGCAAGGTAGTCGGCCACGCCGGAGACCCGGGTATGCATGTCGCCGCCCCCCAGTGTCTCCTGGTCGACCTCCTCGCCGGTTGCCGCCTTGACCAACGGTGGACCGCCGAGAAATATCGTCCCGCGCTCCTTGACGATGACCGTCTCATCGGACATGGCTGGGACATAGGCGCCACCCGCCGTACAGGAGCCCATGACTACCGCTACCTGGGGAATGTTGCGCGCGGACAGGCGGGCCTGGTTGAAAAAGATACGGCCGAAGTGTTCCCGATCGGGAAAGACTTCGTCCTGCATGGGCAGATAGGCGCCGCCGGAATCAACCAGGTAGATGCACGGCAGGTGGTTCTCAAGCGCGATTTCCTGGGACCGAAGGTGCTTCTTCACGGTCAGCGGATAGTAGGTACCGCCCTTTACCGTCGCGTCGTTGGCCACAATCATGCATTCGACGCCGTGGACCCGGCCGATACCGCACACCAGGCCGGCGGAGGGAACCGGATGGTCGTAGACTTCATTCGCTGCCAGCTGACCGATTTCCAGAAACGGCGTCTCGGCGTCCGTCAGCGCCGCAACCCGGTCACGGGCAAGCAGCTTGCCCCGCTTCAGGTGTTTGGCCCGCGCGGCTTCCGATCCACCCTCGCATACGGATGCCTTGAGCTCGCGAAGCTGCTCCGCGAATCCCCGGTTGACCGCAGTGTTGCCCGTGAATTCTTCCGAATTCGTATTGATCTTGCTCTTGAAGACCGCCATCAGGCGTTTCCCGCCGTTGCATTGAAGAGTTCTCGCCCGATCAGCATGCGGCGGATTTCGTTGGTGCCGGCGCCAATCTCATAGAGCTTTGCGTCCCTGAACAATCTTCCCGCGGGATACTCGTTGATGTAGCCGTTGCCTCCGAGCGCCCGCAAAGCCTCGCCGGTCACCCAACTGGCGCCCTCGGAAGCATTGAGGATTGCCGCGGCGGCGTCGAACCGCGTTGTCGCGCCTCGATCGCATGCCTGAGCAACCGAGTACACGTAGGCGCGGGCAGCGTTCATTCTCGTATACATGTCGGCCAGCTTGCCCTGCATCAACTCGAAGGTGCCGATCGGGCTACCGAACTGCTTACGCTCGTGGACATAGGGCAGCACCATGTCCATGGCGGCGCGCATGATGCCAAGGGGTCCGCCGGCCAATACGACGCGTTCATAGTCGAGTCCGGCCATGAGGATCCTTACACCATCGCCTGGCAATATGTTTCCCCGGGGCACCCGGCACTGATCGAAGACCAGCCCGCAGGTATCGGACCCGCGCATGCCCAGCTTGTCGAGCTTGGGCTCGGTGGAATATCCGGACAGGTCCTTCTCGATGATGAACGCCCGGATGGGCGCGCACTTGCGAGAACTTGCCGCCGAGGTTTCCGAAGGGACCCTGGCATAGACGATCAGTGCGTCGGCTTCCGGTCCGTTGGTAATCCACATTTTTGTGCCGTTTAAAACATAGTCGTCGCCATGCGGCTCCGCGCTGGTGCGCATACTCAGCACGTCGGATCCCGCTTCCGCCTCGCTCATGGCCAGCGCGCCCACAAACTCCCCGGAAATCAACTTTGGCAGGAAGCGGTCCTTCTGCTCTTCCGTTCCCCACATGCACAGCTGGTTCACCATCAGGTTGGAATGCGCGGCATAGGAAAGGCCCACCGAAGCGGAGGCCCGGCTGACTTCTTCCATGGCGACCACGTGCGCCAGGTAACCGAGCCCGGCGCCGCCGTATTCGGGCCCCGCGGTAATCCCGAGCAGGCCCAGCTCGCCCAGCCGGGGCCACAGATCGCGTGGGAACCGATTGCTCGCATCCAGTTCCGCAGCGTTCGGCTCAATGTGATCCGCAGCAAACCGCGACACCTGTTCTCGCAACAGGTCGATCTCTTCGCCCAGGCCAAAGTCAAAATCGACCGTCACTGCAGATTCAGTCATGGGAGCTGCTTCGCTTGCCTGTGTGCGGGCCTTCATTCCGGTGCGGGAACGTATTCGCGTTCATATTGCATCCGCCACACTTTGTACGGTCTCGACATTGCAATCACTTTTTGCCATATACGCTTTGTCCTACGATAGGGATTACATCTTTCTGATTACCTTACATTCTAACGCGCGCCCGCGGGCGGCGCTGACGCCCGATAGTAGCCACACACGCTGTCCGGGACGCCGGCGCCGCCGAACTCACGACGGCGCCTCTGCCTCGTACATCGCCTGCATCGCCCGGGCCTGCGTGGCAAATTCCTCGCGCAGCGAGGCGGGTGAGAGAACTTCCACCGCGCCGCCGAAACTAAAAGCCACCAGCGAAGGTCGGCTGTGTCGGCGACCGTCGCCGCAACCACGGCGTGCCCGCCGGCGTCGGCTGTGATCCACTGGTCGCCGGACAGCCGCCGTTCCGCAAGGTGCGCGGCCACTTCCGGCGTTACCGCCACGCTCAGCTTGATTTTCTCGCTGGCCAGCGGATAGGAGAATCGCAGCTCGTCGTGGATGTGGCTCGCCAGCCGGAATCCCGTTGGCGTTCTGGCGGGCTGGTTCAACAACTGCGGCTTGCTCATGCGGTGCAGCGCATAGTGGCGAACGTCCGGGTAGTCCCAGGCGGTGGCCACCAGGTAGGCCACGGTTTCACGAAAAACCAGGCCCAGCGGGTTGAGCGTGACCTGTTGCGGGCGTCCTTGCGAGCGGCTCCGGTAGTTGATTTCCAATAGACGGTTGTTGAGCAGGGCGTTGTAAGCAGCGCGCTGTACGTCCTCCCTGACCAGCGGCGGCATCAGCGCCGGACCGCGAGCGATGATCCGCGCGCGGTTGGCCCAGCGCCCTAGTGCGGAGCCTTTCAGCAGGCGGTTGGCGTGTTTGAAGTAGCCGTCCAGCAGCCGCAGCGTGGCGGGCGGCATGAGCGGCCTGAGATATTCACTGGCCAGGCGCAGCGCAAAGGCCGTGTGCTCGGTCATGGAAGAAGAAGACCGACCTTGCCGAGTCGTTACGCCTGGCTGGCGCCGGGACAACTGCCTCAACCAGCACTGGTTCCGGGATCTAAGCGAGGCCAGGCAATTGATCGAAGACTGGCGGCACCACTACAACCAGGTACGACCGCATAGCTCGCTCGGCTACGCCACCCCGGCAGAGTATGCGGCGAAGGCAGCCTGATATAGTGTTTTTTCCTTCAGCTCAGATGGACCGATTCTGGGGGGAAGATCACTCATGGTCTTGGTTGTTCCGAAAAACAACAGTTTTACCAGACCGAGACCACCATCTTTTCAAATGTACGAAAAATAATTTACGTTATCGAACTCCATTGAAGAGGGCGGGGTCGAGCTCGGCTCCTTCGAAGTTAACGTGCAGGTTACCTAGCGCTTTGCCAGCAATGGCGAATGAGAGGAATTCATCGACACCGGTCACAACACGTGGACTTTCCCTCTTCTCTGAAGGCCCGTCGATACACTAATCGCCCATGCCGTTGGGCGATTTATGAAAACCGCCTTTTTTTGTAAGGTAGGTAAGCGCCCCATCAACATCCTGCAGTCCGCTCAGAGCAAAATCGCCTTCCAAGCATCTGTCGCCCCAGCTGACAGGGACACGGAAATTCGGCTTGCTATCCGGCACGATTTCTGTCATGTCAAACACATCGAAGGAATAATCAAATCTCATGGCGGGACGTTCAACCTTGCGGTAAAGAAGCAATTGATCGTCGAAAATGTTTAGGCTTCCCACTCCGCCAACATCCGCAATCGTTGCGTTGGCCGGCAAAACGGTTGATAGCCGCGCAAGCTGTTCTTCGTCATAGGGGCTGGCATGTGGCCAAGTGAAGACGGTCTCGCCGGTTTGGGTGTCCAGAACGTGTATCACCCAAGCTTTCAAAATCAGCCATGCGCCATCATTGGAAAGTCGCATGGTTTCGGAGAAATGCTCTAGGTTGACTTCCTGCGACCATACATTCTTCGTTCCGGGATTGCCGCTCTCGTCAGCCCAGCGAAACTCTTTCTTCTGGATAAGCCAAGGTTTATTCTTGCCCTGCGGGAACGCATAGTAACCACGGTGCATGGATTCAAAGGCTGCCGCCCCGCGCCCCTCCAGAGTGATTTGCCGCCGATCCTCCCCATTTGCCGGGAAGAAGATGTGAGATTTGCCGCCGGTCACAAGCAAAGGAAACATCATCACTTCGGCGCTATTGGCAGTAAATCGGATGCCAAAATGTAATTCGTCAAAACTGGGTGTGTATGCATATCCCAGATCCTGGTGGTACTCCGTACCCTGGTTCAAGTTATGAATGACCAGTCGGGATGCCAAGCCCGATGTGGGTTCAACCACAAAGAAGGCGGAACCATCGGGAGCAAGGCCAAAGTTCCAAGCTTTCTCGGTTTCATAAATCATACTGCCATCGCGATAGATGCGTACGGGCTCGGGAGTTTCTTCCGGTCGAGAGACCAGGGAATTCAGCCGCAGGTCGGCGAAGCCTGTTAGCACTGATCCGTCGGTTTGCCTAGTCATCTGATAATGATTGGGCACAAAAGGCAAGGTGTCTCCGAATAACCTTCCCTCTCCGTCCAATACCTCAAACCGCGTTCCACCTTCCTCCGGGAGCAAAACGAGACCTCGGCCGGCCGCATTGCCCCAACCCGCCCGAAAACGGCAGTCATGATTGCCTATCACCTCTTGCGGCTTAAAGGCGCCTTCCACCACGGGGCGCGTGCGCCGTAGCGGCGCAACTCGAATCGCCCTGCGGGCGCTGGAAGCCGCTGGCTGCCTTTCACTCTGCGCCAGCCGCGGAGACGAAGTTGCGAAGCTATCCCTTTCCCCCAACTCCCTGCCAAACCAGATAAACAGCAGCAACCCAACTAACACAACCGCCACTGCGACAAAAACCTTGGATGACAATATAGTTTTCATAGAGTGTTTTTCGCATCCTAACCGCAATCGCTGCCGTAGTATTCCTCAGGATCGTGGTAGTTTTCGGGTTTTGAAGTATCCCCATCGTGACCCTCACGTCGAATGGAGTAGTGAAAATGCGCTCCTGTCGAGCCGCCCGTATTATCCGAATTGCCGAGTATTTGCCCTACGTTAACTCTGTCTCCTTCGCGAACGTATATTTGCCACATGTGGATACCCCAACTTTGTGTGCCATCATCATTGTCTATCGCAAAATAGTTCCCGCTGCCTGAGCCTTCTCCAATCCCATTCCCGTATTCAATGGAATTTACTGAGCCGGATTGTCCGGCTCGTACTATTGTCCCGGTTGGAACCCCAATGTCTATCCCGTTATGAAATTCCCACGTACCACGAATAGGGTGCGTCCTGTAGCCTACGGGGGAATTGATATCAAGACTTGTATCGCCGGTCAATTGATTCCAACAGTCAATCCGACCGTTATCGTCCTGATCGTGCGGGTTCGTGGGTATTATCACATTAATATTAATAACGGGCTGGCTATAGGTAGGCGGCAACGGATCAATGGGCATTTGGGGAATAAGAATGGGAACAGTGGCTGGGGCGGTAACTACAATTTCCTCACCGCATACTTTTCCTATACAAATCTTGCTTCCAGGGCAATCACTATCCTTTACGCACGAGGTTGCGCTGCTGATTGACTGCACAGGCACCGCTAGTAGCACAAGCAGCAACCCGATGGCGCCAAAGCACTTAAAAAAATGGCTGCGTTTTTTCATATCGCCCGTTCCACTCTGAAGTGCAACACTCAACGATGGTTGGCTAGCCTGGAAGCAAACGGGACTGTCGCCGAGCGTTGAAAAGCGGCCAGGTGACGGCGATACTCTCCGATATCGAAGCAGGAGGGTATCCGATGGCCAAGGGCTACCATCACCTGACCTACGGGTCACGATGCCAGATTTACGCGCTGAAGAAAAGCGGTCTGTCGGTACGGGGTGTCGCGCGTGCGCTGGAGGTATCGGCCTCGACGGTGAGCCGCGAGTTGCGCCGCAACCGTGGGCGGCGGGGTTACCGGATGAGGCAGTCGCAGCGGATGGCCCGGTCTCGCCGGCGTTTGGCGTCATCGCGCCCGCGCAAGCTGACGGCGGCGTTGTGGGGCCGGGTTGAAGGGTGGCTGGGCTGGCAGTGGAGTCCCCAGCAGATTGCCGGGCGTATACGGCTGGAGGGTGGGGTATCGGTCGGCAAGACGTGGATATACCGTCAGGTGTGGCGGGACCGTGCGGCGGGCGGGACACTGTATCGGCATTTGCGCCGGCGCGGGAAGAAGGCCAACCGGCGTGGCCGGTGTGGTGCGGGCCGTGGGTTGATCCCGGGCCGTGTGGACATTGTTGAGCGTCCGGCGGTGGTGGAGTTAAAGCGCCGGGTGGGTGACTGGGAGTTGGATACGATCATCGGCGCGCGGCATCGGGGGGCGCTGGTCTCGGTGGTGGACCGGTGTTCGAAGTTCACGTTTCTACAGCGGGTGATGAACAAGACGGCGGCGGCGGTTGGGGGCGCGATCCTGGCGCGTCTGGGGCCGGTATCGGCGCTGACGCACACCCTGACGGCGGACAACGGCAAGGAGTTTGCCGGCCACCGGGCGGTGGCGGCCGGATTGTCGGCGGGGTTTTACTTTGCCGCGCCCTACCACTCCTGGGAGCGTGGTTTGAACGAGCACACCAACGGTCTGGTTCGGCAGTACTTTCCGAAGGCGACGGACTTCACCGCCCTCGGCGATGTTCAGGTGGGGCGGGTGCAGGATCTTCTCAACGGCCGTCCCCGCCGGGTGCTGGGTTACCGCACGCCGGCGGAAGTGTTTGGCGAGGCCCTGGACGCTGCGGGGCTCTCCGGTGCGGTTCTCCGCGCTCCGGCGCTGGCGGGGCCGGACCCGCCGGCAGCGGTTGCTTGACCGCCCTGCCGGTCTGGCCCGCGGCCTTGACAGGCGGCGGCCGGGTTTACTGTGTCCGGGTGACGGGCTGACGGCTTAGCGGGCTGGCGGCGGTGGCGAAAACGGGTCCCGGGCGGCGCCTTTCTCCGTTCGGGCTACGCCCTCACTCCGAAAAGCACCGCCCGAACCCCACCGGATGCTATGCTGCGCTCCAACAAAGGAGAGGAATCACCGCCCTGACAGGTGTTGCACTTCGGAGTGGAATCGGCATATCAACTCCTTCCTCCTAGTGTATTGAAATCCTCGGCCAAGGTGTTTTCGTTAGGAGATCGTGCTACCTCAAAGGAATTCGGCTTTAGCCTGTCCGTTGAGTTGCAGTTAAGAGAATGATTACAATATACAGTAGCTCATCGAAATGCAAAAGCTTGTCCGTAAGGAAGAAACGTCAATGGAAATCAAGATTTCTTGCTTGTCGGCTTCGGGAGTATTGTGTTCCAGTGATTTACGCAAGATTGCCGGTAACAATACTGCTGCGAGAAGAGTCAAATCCCCCAACGAACGCGTACGATGGCTATGTACAACACAAAGAAGATGGGATTCGGACTGAAAAATTGATTGAGTCGGCGTCTAAGTCCCGTTTCCAAAGTTGGTTCCACGTTCAGCGATAGCCATTCTCGGGATGGACCTGCCCCCTTCTCTGGGCCAGCCATTCCGAGAAAATCTCGGCCTTTTGGCCTCAGGGCAGGCATGCCTGCCCTGAGCTTTTGGCCAGCTCGACCGGGGTTTTCTGGCCGATCGAGCTGTGCGGGCGAACCTCATTGTAATCTGCACGCCACGCCTCACATTTAGATCGCGCATCAGCAAGGCTCAAGAACCACGAGGCATTCAGACACTCGGCCCGGAACGATCCGTTGAACGACTCAATAAAGGCGTTATCGGTGGGCTTGCCCGGCCGGGAGAAGTCCAACGTCACTCCGTTCAGATACGCCCCCAGATCCAGCGCCTTGCTGACGAACTCAGGCCCCTGGTCCACCCGGATACTCTTCGGTACGCCATAGGCCTTCGTGACCTTCTCCAGCGTTTCGACCACGTCCGGACCGCGGTAGCTGTGCCGAACGTCCGTTGCCAACGCCAAGCGGCTGAAGGTATCGATGATCGTCAAGATGCGGATCCGCCGGCCGTCCACGATCTGATCCGACATAAAGTCCATTGCCCACACCTCATTCGGCGCGGTGGCCGGATGCCGATCTTCACGCAGCTTCGCCGAGACCTTCCGTTTCGGCGTCTTATTGCGCAACTGAAGCCCTTGTTCGGTATACAGCCGATGGATGCGCTTGTGGTTGACCCGCCAGCCCTCGCGCTTGAGCAGCACATGGATACGGCGATAGCCATACCGAACCCGGGTCTCGGCAATCGCCCGGATCCGCTTGCGCAAAAATGCCTGTGAAGAACGGATCGACTTGTATTGGTAACTGGATCGGGGAGCAGATCAGAAAACCCCGCTCCCACGCTGTGGACCGTCAGCGAAGCGAGCGATATCGACCGCGCCATCCTGCGGCGCATGATGTTCGCCATCGAATTGCGCCAGCCGCCGCCGCCGGTTCGCCAGCGCATCTGGGCGCGATAACTGGAACGCAGCGGCATCCAGGCAAGCCCGGAGGACGCCCGGGATCTGGCCTACGAGTTCGACGCCACTCCGGGCGTGGCCGCTGGCGCCGTAGCCGCCGCGGCCCTGCTGCGCGACGGCGACCTGGGCGCCGTGCGCCGCGGCGTGCAAAGCCTGTCCCGGCTGCTGGACTGCGAGAACCCCGATCAGGGCGTCCCGCACGGCTTCAACCCCGCGTTCCTGACTTCGACGGTTGGATTTCGTAACGTATTGATTTAACTGAATTCGCATCAGCGCCAAGGCACTACATTCAGCAGCAGCGCCGGGAGAAGTGGTGAGTTCAGGTGAGTTCGCAGGGCGTGGTGGGAAGTGGCAGCCCCATGGCCCGATAGATGTCCTCTGTTTCGCGGGAAGGTTTGGACGGCACGGCATAGCGTTTCCCGGTGCGCCGGTGCCGGAGCACCGAACACTGGCGGTGAACGAGAGCATTGCGGATGACTTCCGGAGACATGCGCCGCTTCTGCAGCGCGACCCGGTAGGCGAGATGGCGTATGCAGGCGAAAGCCATAAAGGCGATGGCGATGTGTGCCTGCACCCGGTGCGGCGTCCAGTGGTAGATCGGGCGCACCTTGAGATCATGTTTGGTGATGCGGAAGCTTTCCTCGACCTGCCACAGGCCACGATAGCGCGACCGCAGTTCGTGGTGCGGCATATCCTCAAGGTTGGTGATGATCCCCTGCAGCCCGTCCCAGCGCGCCGCTTCCTTGACCTTGGCTTCGTTGAGCATCAGCCGTGCGTCGCCGTCAATGGTGATAAAGCGCTGGTTGCCGCGATGGCCGAGCAGGGCCTTGGGGTTATCGCTTTTGCCCAGTTTTTTGATCAGCTTCTCAACCGCCTTGCGGCGCTCGTGCTGATCTTTGCGCGCCCGCGCCGGGTTGTAGGTCACTACCAGCCGCCGGTCACCGTGGCGCCATTGCGCAACCTGCATACCCGCAACGCCTTGCAGCGGCCGGTAGGCGCCGGGGTCGAGAATTTGCTCGGCAAGCGCCTTGGGCAAATTCTTAATCCGGGCGCCCACGATGTATCCGCAGTCCTGCGCTTCCAACTCCTTGAGATTACCGTCACTGAACATCCCCCGGTCAGCCACCCATACCGCTTGCCCGAGTGGGTGACGCTGCTGCAGGTCCTTAAGCGCCGGGATGAAGCTGTGTCCTTCATAGGTGGCGCCGGGGAACACCGCATAGCTCACCGGCAAACCCTCCCGCGTCACCATCAGGGCCAGCAGCACCTGCACCTGATGGTGCTTGGCGTCCTTGCTGAAACCATTCTGTTTGAGTTCATCCTCGGTGAACGACTCGAAATACAAGGTCGTGCAATCAAAGAACAGCACGTCCAAAGGCTCCGGCAGCAGCGCCTGCGTGGCGCTGCCGGCCCGCGTTTTGAGCCGCTCAATCACCCGCCCGGTGAGGTGATCCATCATCCGGTAGAGCTTCTCCAGCGGCAGCTCCACCCCGAAGTCCTGCTCCAGCCGCCGCACGCTGCCGCGCTTGCTGTCGGGGTTGGCGATCCGCGCCATGACGGTATGCAGCAGACTGTCGTGAGAAGCGCGGTAGCGGGACCTCGGCAACAGCTTGTCAAAACCCAGTTGGCGATACGTCGCGCCATACACTTCGTGAATGCCGGTGACCACGCGCTGTTCTTCCTCCAGTTGCTTCAAGTCCACCCGCAGCGCCTTGTTCGCCGCCCGTGACGCCCGGATCGCCTGCCCGGCAATCTGTTCGGGCGGGAACAGTCCCGGCTGGCGTTCATCGCTGATCTTCGCCTTGATGAATTCCCCCAGTTCCTTAAGCCGAACCAGTTCGCCGTCATCCATGGCGATGCCGACGTGCCGGACGATGCGTTGCCGGACCTTTCCGCCGGCGCGCACGGACTCGACGAGTTGAACGGAACGCCGGGGGCTGTTGGGGGTGGTTTTGACGCGGATGAAGATGGACGCAGGGTAACGTCTGGGGGCGCTCTTGTCAACCAATGAAAAGGACTAGGCACTACACTGGCGCATCCCGAACCCCTCGCCAATAAGTCCCCGGAATTACACGGCTCTTTCCGCCAAAACCCAGCCCGCAGCCGTATCAACCGTCGAAGTCAGGACGGCTTCAACCCCGCGTTCATGCAGTCGGACGAAGACCTGGAAACGCTGGCCGACCGGCTGGCAGACCCGGGCAAGCAGCGCTTCTCGCTGTGCCTTCAGGGGCCGCCCGGCACCGGCAAGAGCGCCTGGATCCGCTATCTGGCCGACAGGCTGGGCCTGGAAGTCACACAAAAACGCGCGTCGGACCTGATCAGCATGTGGGTGGGCGCAACCGAGAAGAACATCGCCCGGGCATTCCGCGAAGCAGCCGACGACGGCTCGTTTCTGGTGTTCGACGAAGCCGACTCGCTGCTGGCCGACCGCCGCGGCGCGCAGCGCAGTTGGGAAATCAGCCAGGTCAACGAAATGCTCACCTGGATGGAGCGTCACCCGCCGCCATTTGCCTGCACCACCAATCTAATGGAGAAGCTCGACCCGGCCACCCTGCGCCGCTTTATCTTCAAGATCAGCGTGGGCTACATGGATACGAACCGCGCCAACGCCATGTTCCGCGCCTGGTTCAGCCTGCCGCCTCCCCCAGCCTTGAGCTCCCTGCAAATCCTGACCCCCGGCGACTTCGCCGTAGCCCGCCACAAAGCCGAAATCCTGGACCAGCAGAACGACCCGGACGCCCTCTACGCCCTTTTGAATGCCGAGTGCGAGGCCAAGCCCAACCAACCCCGCCCGATGGGCTTCGTGCATTGACATGAGCGATCCCAACAGGCCCAACCGCACGCGATTCCACGAAGAAGGAGGGAAAGAATGAAACAGAAAATCGCAGACGAAATAAAGAAATGCGCCGCCATGGCGAAAGACGCGCGGGAGCAAGTCATAGGCCTGCAGTTGTGGGCACAGTATCAGGCGCGCACGCTGCAGGCCGTCTCCGATTCAATCGAATCCTTGCCCAAATTCGAGGAAATCGACGTACTCAATAGACGTCATTACCTCCACAAGCACATCCGCATATGTCTCTCGGAAATCTTCGATACGGTCGATTATGCCGGTATCGCATCAGAGGCATTCAAGAAGGAAATGGTTGACTTGCAAAAGAAAATCGAAGGCGCTCTCCGGCAGGTGGAAGCCAAAATCCAAAACCATTGACCTTGAAAGATGAGTTCCAAGACTTGCCTCCCATGAGGCATCCGATCACTCAGCGCGCTCTTGCACACATAGTCGCAGGAATTGCTCTGCCATTCGCTCGCCCCACCAATCTCATGGAGAAGCTCGATCCGGCCACCCTGCGCCGCTTCATCTTCAAGATCAGCGTGGGCTACCTGGATGCGGAACGCGCCAACGCCATGTTCCGCGACTGTTTCGGCCTGCCCCCTCCCCCAGCCCTGAGCTCCCTGCAAATCCTGACCCCCGGCGACTTCGCCGTAGCCCGCCCAAAAAGCCGAAATCCTGGGCCAGCTCAACGACCCGTCCGCCCTCTACGCCGTCCTCAAGCCCGAGTGCCAAGCCAAGCCCAACCAACCCCTCCCCATAGGCTTCGTAACATGACTTGTCCCCCCGTGATAGGCTTGCCGCCCACGGGGGAATAGATCACTCGGTGCACTCTTGCACATATACGCGTCCTTGGGACCAAGGCATGTCGCCCACGCCACAGGAACTACTCGATCACCGCCCTTCGATAACGCTACCTGCCATTAACCCTGAAGGAAGGAGGAAATGCTTGATGGTCACCGAAGCAGCAAAAAAAAGGAATGAGAGGAGAAAGATGGTGCTTAGCGTGCTTAAGAAATGCGGTACAGCACACTCAAACGACATTTATCAGGAAATGCAAAAAGAAGCCAAAGTAGGGAGTAAAGAGATCGGGGTTACAGAGCAGACGATTAGGAATGATCTTAGGGAACTAAGCGGAAAAAAGCTGCCTTGGGGCTACAAGGGGAAGGTTAAGAAAATCAGAGGGAAGCTTGAGTGGCAATACGTAGAACCGAAACCACCCAGCTTCGCGGCTTATGGGTACCGCTGGAAACGAGACTCCGTGAATTGGGAGCTGAAACCGGGTCCCAATTCCATGACTGGTACCAATGAAGAAAAAAAGTTGGAGGGGAGAAAGAAAGGGAAAAAAGCAAAGCCTGCGAACTTCGCCGAGCAAGTCGGATTGTATCTCCTGCACAAGGGGGATCAAACGGTGTACGTGGGAAGAGTGCAACGAGCCAAAGATCCAAAGCGTGGTCTTTACAATCGGTTACGCGAGCACACAAAAGACAGGCTGAAGCACGATTGGGATGAGTTCTCCTGGTTCGGATTCAACAAAGTAGAGGATGGCGGCACCGCGTCGTCAAGCGAATATGTTCCGCCCCTGATTCGGGATGAGAAGGAACTCTTGCAGATGATTACAACGATTGAGGCAGTAATCATCAATGGGATACGACCGAGGGCGAACAACAGGAGTGGCGATCTGCACGACGATCTGCACTACGATCAGGTACCCGCAAACAAGTAATCGCCTACCCGCATATAGCGCGGTCACCGCCCGATCAGGATACTGAATAGCGCCGGGTTTATCGAAGGCTCCGAATCTTGAGAGGATTGGAGCATGAACAAAGCGAAGCGTTATTCCCCGGAGGTCAGGGAACGAGCCGTACGACTGCTGTTTGAACACGAGCGGGACTACCGGTCGCGGTGGGCCGCGCTGGTGTCGATCGCGAGCAAGATTGGATGCACGCCGGAGACGCCGCGCAGCTGGGTGAGGCGAGTGGAGATCGACACGGGCCGGCGGGACGGGACGACCTCGGAGGATCGGGCCCGGTTGAGGGCCTTGGAAAAGGAGAACAAGGAGTTGAGGCGGGCGAATGAGATTCTGAAGCTGGCGTCTGCTTTTTTCACCCAGGCGGAGCTCGACCGCAAACTGAAGCGATGATGGCCTTCGTCGACGCATGGCTCCGCGTGCTACGCTTTCCGCGCTGTCATTCCCGGCGGCGACATTTGAGAGGGAAAAATGAATAAGACGGTTTACGCTGTAATACAGCAACCTGGGTCCGGATTTCTTGGGCTGATCGGCGGCAATGAATTACACGTTAAAGCTACCGCCAGCTCGATTGGTGCAGGGAAGAAAATCCTTAAAGCTCGACATGGAAAAAACATTCGATTCAAGAAAGGGCCTGTAACCACATCCTCTGGACGACCTCCACATTGGTTCAAGGGGTAGTAGTTTTGGAGTGGGCGCTTTAGCCTCGCCCGAAGGAAATACCAAACGATTACCCACTACGGGTTGTTCTGGTCGGAATGCTCGGTGTTCTGGGGACGTTAAAAATTCTGGCCAACTCTAGGGCCGCACCACGCCCCAGCTCGATCGCCGGGGAGCACCCACCAAAGAAGAGCGCAAAAGAGGAGTAGAGGATTTTAGAGACTACGTCGGGATCTACTGCCTCTATGAAGGGCGCAAGCTTCGCTATGTCGGACAGACCGGGCTGAAATCAAGATCGAAGCCACTAGATCGTCTCAAGGCCCATCGAAAAGGTCCCATGTCGGGTCAGTGGGACAATTTTTCCTGGTTTGGCTGCAACGGTTTAGAAGGCAACCTGGAAATTAAGCACGCGCTCGCCCAGCTCGAAGCAATCTTGATTGTGGTCACTAACCCCCGCTTCAATAAGCAGTCCGGCACGTATGCTGGAGCCGTTCAGGTATTCCAAGCTACCCACGATGAGGCCGACGGCGACATTACTGACAAGTTCCAGACAATGGAAAAAATGCTCAAAGAGATCAAGGAAACAGTTCGGTCGCTACGCTCGCGCTGATGCAGGGCCTGGCGGCGGGTGCTCTTTTCTGCCAGCGGCAGGCGGCGTGCGAGCGTAGAGCCGTGAGAACGCGCAGCCGCAAGGTGCTGACCTGGGCGCGCGCGCAGCCGGTGCGCTTGGCCTTGAGACGCAGTTCCTGCATCAGCACATAGGCGGCGGCCGTGATCAGCGCGCGGAACTGGTTGGCCATAAAGCGCGTGCAACTGGTGCGGTCGATCTCCAGACCCTGCTTGAGTAATCGCGGTAGGGATCCCCATTGCTGGGGACCCCCCGCACAAATCCGGACGCGCCCGTTAAGGCATCCGGCTCCCCCCTCGGGTCAAATTGACGACAACCGTTGGCTCGGCCATGGGCACCGGATGGTCACTCTTGGCCAGTGGGTATCTACGAGTCGCTGCAGGGCGTCCCAACTGTGGCGGTCCTTCTGTGATCGGCGGCGCAGGGTGCGAAGCCATAAACGCTTCACACAGCGAACGAACCGGTCCAGCCAGCGAAAGCTGGCCAGCACGGCATAGTAGTTCAACCACCCGTCGATCACGCGGCCCAACCAGTGGGCCGTCTGTGTCTTGGGAAGATGCCGCCGCCGATATAGAACTTCCTTGATCCGCTTCAAGGTGCGAGTCATCCGCTTCACCATCGGCTTGCGTCCCAGTTGAAAACGCCCGTTCCGATCCTTCGCGCAATAGTGCGTGAAACCCAGAAAATCGAACGTCTCCGGTTTGCCCTGCCCGCGCGCCCGGCGGTTCGCCATCGCAAACCGTCCGAACTCAATCAGCCGGGTCTTGCCGGAATGCAACTCCAGATCAAAGCCTCCGATCCGCTCCTTGATGGCGTTGAGAAAACGCTCCGCGTCCCCCCGGTGCTCAAACTCGAGCCATAGGCTTCGTCACCTGACTGAACCCCCGTGATAGGCTTGCCGCCCACGGGGGTTCAGATCGTTCGGTGTGCTCCTGCACACTCGCACATCCTTGGGGCCAGGGCATATCACCCGCACCAAAGGAACTACTCGATCACTGGCCGCCAGAACCACTTTCCGTCAACTGAAATTGAACGAGGAAAAAGAAATGACAGAACAGTCGATCACGGAGCGTATCCGCAAATTGGCGAAAGAAATCCTGCGCGGAAGCACGAAAAGCCATAGTTACACAGATATCTGTCGGGAGATACAAAATCGGGACAGAGACTTAAACTGGAACACTATTCGTACTCAAACTTACAAGCTGCTTAAAGAACGCGACGACCTGGAGAAGACCAGCCGAGGACACTACCGTATTGCGATCCCTGAAACCAACTCGCACATCGGAACTCCTTCGGCAAATGTGGAACCTGAACCCAAATATAAAGAGGCCGATTTCTATAAGCCATTCGCTGAATGGCTAGTTCAGGATGTGGAGGATGCAACTGAGGCGTTTCCCCTTGGGGGGAATACGTTTGGAGGCAAATGGGGCACGCCAGATGTCATTGGAACGCGGCACTCGCAGCGAGGCGACATCATCCCACAACCAGACGAGGTCGTGTCAGCGGAGATCAAGACGGAAACTAGTCAACTCATCACGGCATTTGGGCAGGCCGTTTCCTACTGCCTGTTCAGTCACCGATCGTATCTTGTCGTCCCCCAACAAGCGTCAGACGAGGATGTCTCGCGGCTCGACTCTCTGTGTCAAGCATTCGGACTTGGTCTCGTATTGTTCGATAACACGAAACCGCAAGACCCAGACTTCAAGATACGTACACGTCCTAGCCCGACTTATTCATGAAGGTTGATTGTAGGGGTCTGATGGGGGCAGTGTGAGCTGATTTTTCGTAGAGTGATCGCGAGTTGGGGCGGAATAGTGGTTGCCTGGCCTGGGAATGGGGATTTTGGGCGGTGATTCTGCCCCATCGGCGGATTGAAGGCGAGCGCGGCTCCAGACCGGAGGGTCTGTGCGGCGAACCCGGCGGACCGGGGTCAGGTCACGACGGCGCCCACCGAGCGTGCGATGCGCTTCCAGTCGTCGGCAAAGGGTGTGCCGGCCGGCAGGTGAAGGACGACGCGCCGAAGCGACGTCTCGATCCAGGCGCCGAGCTTGAGCAACCGCAGCCGCAAGGTGCTGACCTGGGCGCGCGCGCAGCCGGTCCGCCGGGCCTTAAGACGCAGTTCCTGCATCAGCACATAGGCGGCCGCCGTGATCAGCGCGCGGAACTGGTTGGCCATAAAGCGCGTGCAGCTGGTGCGGTCGATCTCCAGGCCGTGCTTGAGTTCCTTTAACCGGTTCTCGGCATCGCCCCGGGCGCAGTACACGGTCTCGTAGATGTGCCGCGGCGTAGTCTTTAAGTTGGTGACCACAAACCGCGGGTTGTCCTTCGGTTCGCGGCCGAAGTGAGGGAGGACTTGCGCCTTGATGACGACCCGGCGCTGGTGCGGCCAACTCCGGGCTCGATAGGCGCATTCGCCATAGCGGCGGGCGGCCGCCTGCTGCGCTTGGAAATCCGCCCGCACTTCGGCTATCAGCGGTTCGGCCAGACTCATCAGCTTTGCGTTCTTGGCCATGCCCACCACGTATTCGAGTTGCTCGGCCTCGAAAAACTCATACAACTCCGGACCCGAAAAGCCGCTGTCCAGCCGGATCCGCAACTTCGCCTTGGGAAAGGCCCGGCGCAAACGCGGCAGCAGCCGCTTCAAAATGCCGATGCAGCCGTGCTTGGCCACCGCGTTGCCGGGGCGCAGAACGTAGCAGAACAGATACTGCTCCCCCTCATCGTCGAAGGTCAGAAAACCGGCCAAAGGCAGATAACACCAACGGTCGTAGAACCCATTGAAGAACGTCAACTGCTGACCGCCATGGGTGGGATCAACCGTGGGATCCAGATCAATGGTGATCCGCCGAACCCGCTTCTTGCGCCGCCGGTGGCGGGCAATCACCGCACCGGCCAACGCCTCGGACATCCGCATCAAATCCCTCGGCTTGGCCGCGTTCTCAAACCTCGACAGCGTCGGCTGCGACGCCAGCGGCTCCCCTTCGATCGGGTCCCGTCCCGTCACCAGCTTCATCACCGGATCATCCGCAAGCCGCGCAGCGTCATTGCCATCGGCATAGCCCAAGGCGATACCGAACAGCCGCTGCTGGAACAACTCCCGCAGGGAATGGGTGACCTTCGACGGCTGGCGGCCGTCCGGCAAACACGCCGCCAACGCCGCGCTTAACTTAAGCCGTTCATCACAGGCCTTGAGAAGAATCGCACCCCCATCGGAGCTGGCATGATCCTGGTCGAACTTGACGATCACCGCCTTCTTCGACAAATCCTTGAATAAAACACTCTGTTTGCTGGTATGGTGTGACATGCAAAAGCCTTTGGTGTGTTTAAGTAGCTGAATGACAACGCTATTTTCGCACAGCCAAGGGCTTTTGTTCTATCTGTACATGAATAATCCGGGCTAGGAGCCTGCGCCGTAGAAATTTGCGACAATAGGAGTATGAAGCAAAGGAGTTAGGAGATGGCGACGACGTTTCGCCCGTATCAGCCGGATCAGCTGTTGATGATGCCGCCGGCGTTGCAGGACTGGTTGCCGGAGGGTCATTTGGCGCATCACGTGAGCGACTTGGTGGACGGGATGGATTTGGGGGTGTTGTACGCGCCGTATGAAGGCGATGGGCGGCGCAAGTCGCCGTATGAGCCTTCGATGATGCTGAAGGTGTTGATCTACGGGTATGCCACAGGGGTGTTTTCGTCGCGCAAGCTGGCGCGGAAGCTGGAGGAGGATGTGGCGTTTCGGGTATTGGGCGCGGGTAATTTTCCGAGTCACCGGACGGTGTGTGAGTTTCGGCGGCGGCATTTGGAGGATTTCAAGCGTTTGTTTGTGGCGGTGGTTCGTATGGCGGGTGCGTTGGGTGTGGCGCGCTTTGGGACCTTGTCGATCGACGGGACCAAGGTTCGCGCGAACGCCTCCAAGCGCAAGGCGATGAGTTATGGGCGGATGGTCAAGGAGGAGGCGCGATTGGAAGCGGAGATCAAGGCTTTGGTGGGCCGTGCGGGGGATATAGACGCGGCGGAGGATGAGCGTTATGGGGTGGACGTTCGGGGCGATGAGATGCCGAAGGAGTTGCGCCGCCGGGAAGACCGTCTGAAGGCGATCCGCCAGGCCAAGGCGCGATTGGAGGCGCAGGCGCGGGAGCGGGACGATGCTCGCGGGCGTAAGCCGGGCGAGGACCGCAACCCGAAGGGAGGCCCTCCGTATAAGCGCGCCTATGGGGAACCGGAAGCCAAGGCGCAGAGCAACTTTACGGATCCGCAAAGCCGGATCATGAAGACCTCTGCGGAGGGCTTTCAGCAGTGTTACAACGCGCAGTTGGGTGTAGACGGCGCGCATCAGTTGATTGTGGCGGCGGAAGTGACATCCAACGGAAGTGATCAGGGCCGGATGCTGGGCCGGATTGACGAGGTTGAGTCGGTATGCGGTGTGGCGCCGGAGGTGGTGTTGGCGGATGCGGGGTATTGCAACGAGGCGGATTTGGCGGTCTTGGAGGAACGCGGCGTAGACGGCTATGTGGCCCTGGGCCGGGAGGGTAAGAAAGCGGCGGCCGACGCCAAAGCGCATCCGGCCCGGGCGCGCATGGCGGCGAAGCTGGCCACCGAGGCGGGGCACGCGCAGTATGCCCGGCGCAAGTGGCTGTCGGAGGCGCCGAATGGCTGGATCAAGCAGGTTCTGGGCTTCCGTCAATTCAGCGTGCGCGGCTTGCAGAAGGTGCAGGGCGAGTGGGCCCTGGTGTGTCTGGCGCTCAACATCAAGCGGATGCAGGGGCTGGCGGCGGCGTGAAGCCGGAGAAATGGGCCCCATTGCGCCGGCTCAAGAGGCCCATGGGCCGCGATGTGCGGCCGGATACGCCTAATCCTCGGCCTATGACCCCGAAAGACGCTGGCGCGAAGGCCATCACGTTCCACTGCGGGGGCAGGTCTCCAATCAGCCCCGAAGAACTATCCTACGGCGCAGGCTCCTAGAAGGCAGGAACCTGATTACTTTTTCATGAACAAAAATATGGAGAAGATCAAGATCAAGAACAAACTCAAACTATTTGCGTGACAGGAAACTCACGAAGGAATTCCTGGAATGCATCACTTCAGGATCCCTTCGACCGGTTTCTGATCGCCGAGGCCCAGGCCGAAGGGCTGGTGGTCGTCACCCGAGACGCCCGCATTCCCCTCTACGGAGTCCGCACGCTGGCGGCTTGAACAAAGTCAAGCCATGCTTTGCAGGGCGTCGCGCAGCACGCGGGTGGCTCGGCAGTCGTCCTCGTTATAGGCGAGAATGCGCTGACGGATCGCTTCGTCGCCTGTGTCCGTCCACTGGTGGAACCACTCGATGGACGAGGCGCCGGAGGGGTCAGTGTCCTGCCAGTCGAACCCCAGGTAGCGAGCCAGCGTCTTCAGGCTGTAGTCGTGCGTGGGCCATTCGGTGTGCTTGCGAACGACGTCCGTATATAGATCCACCGTTTCAGCCGCGTCGAACAGCGCTTCCAGCTCCTCCACGGAGCAAACATCGGAATACTTGTCGCGGAGTTTCCGGTAGATGGTTTTTTCGTACGGTGCGTAGTAGTAGATCGCGCACGGGCGGCTGGCCCGCATGAAGTTCCAGGCCTGTGCGAACGCGTGTCTCTCGGCCTCCTCCGTCGCTTCACCGGCGAAGAAGTAAAGGAACCGCTCGTTTTTACTGTCACCGTTGCGCCGCTCCACGAAGCCGTGCAGGTAGCAGTGGTCGCGCATGGGATCCACTTCGATATCGAAGAACAACTCGACGGGAGCGGCTGGGAGCTCCAGGGGTTCCTTCAGGTAGGGCTTTGCGTCCGGCCCCGCGGCCAGAAGCCGGGCGCGCTGGGAGAACTTGCCAAGCGTGGCCGGACTAATCCCGCGGAAGATAGTTTTCCTGCCCTTGCCGAATGCAGACGGGTCGGCTTTCGCGAGCGCATCCACCGTAGGCACGCTCTCCAGCATGACATCGCGTCTTGTGCGCCCCAGTTCGGGAATCAGCGTCAAATCGTCCGCCCCTTTGAGTTGCTTCAGGCACGCCGAATGCCAATGGCACAGCTTACAAATGCCGGCATAAGCCGCACGCGTTTCCTGCCGCTCGGAAAGAATGGCCCGGGCATGTGACAGGACGGCCTCGTACTCCTCCCACAGCGTGCGGGGATTACGCGCGGTCTGAGGGCGGGCGAAGTCGTAATCGACCTCGTTTCCGTGGATGTCCCAGATGAACCCTTTCCTGCCGGCGGAAAATCCGGTCCGTTCAAGGATGTCGGTGTATAGCGCCAGTTGAACGGCGTAGTGCTTCTTGGGTTTTGCGAGATCCTCTGAGCCCTCCGTGCCGGCCCCGGACTTGATGTCGCCGGCAAGATAGCCGTTGCCTTCCCGGCGCAGCAGGTCCGGAACGCCCAGCAGCTCGCCGGCCCGGATCCGCCCGGCGTAGATCAATGTGTCTCCCCGGCGCATCGCCTCGCGCGTCTTCCGTTCCTGCTCTTCCCCGCGATAGCCGGAAAGGTCGGTGAATGGGGTCTCAAGCTCCGCCATGACTTCGTTTTCCCACAGCACGCCTTTCTTCCAAAGCAGTTGGATAAACGGGCTGACGGGATTGCGCTCGGACGGATCGGCAAACGTGTCCATATGCAAGCGGTGCGGACACGCCACCAGATCGTAGAGCATGGACCCCGTTATGGACATGTGCTCCGCCTGCGTCCCATTCACAGCGGGCGATGATAAAGGAATTGGCGCGGCCCTCCGGCGTTTTCCGGGCAATGCGCCATTACGTAAGGCGGCCACCGGGCGCCGACAGCCGACAGCATGATCGCGGGCTTCCTGCTCCACATATGAAATGCACATCTTTTCTTTCCTTACCTTATGTCATTTTGTAAGGTATTATTTACATACGTAAGGGGAGACTGCATTATGGTTGAATCCGCAATTACTTCAAAAGGACAGACGACATTGCCGAAACCAGTGCGGATGGCGCTTGGCGTGGGCGAAGGAGATCGCGTCCGCTACCTTATCCTCGACGACGAAGTCCGCATTCGGCCCGTGCGTCCGATCAGCCGCCTGTACGGCTTGTTGCGGCGCCCGGGCGCCACGCCTGCCGCAACGCTGAAGGACATGGAGCGCGCCATCGCCGAAGGCGCGTGCGAGGAATGATTGCGCTCGATACCAACGTCCTTGTCCGCTTTCTGTTGGACGATGAACCCCGGCAGGCCAGGACGGCCCGGGAGTTGCTGGAACGGCTCACGGGGGAGCAGCCCGGTTTCGTTTGCCGGGAAGTGATTGTGGAGCTGGTCTGGGTTCTTGAACGCACCTACGGGTTTTCCCGGCAACGCATCGCTGGAGTTTTGGATGCCCTGATCGCAACCGAAGAGCTGCAGATCGAAGCTTCCGATGATGTCGCGCGCGCGGCGTTGCGGTACGGCCGCGGGGGCGCGGGCTTTTCGGATCTGATGATTGCGGCAGCCGCACAACGAGCAGGAGCGCAAGCGCTCTACACCTTCGACCAGAAAGCCGCCCAAATGCCGAACGCAACGCTCCTTAAAGCCTAACCGGCTTGCGCCCTCCACGGTGACCAGGTAGCGGGCATTAGCATTACAGTCGCCAGACACGCTTACGCGAAGAGAATGGGGCCACCGCAAACGCGAAGGCGCGAAAGATTCTTGACCCTAACAATCAATGGTGACTTTCGCGTGAAATACGCAACCTATCGATTAACAAATAGACCGTAAAGCCTCTTAATTGGTTTTCTGCGGCGATCCTCGTGGTTGTAGAACCCTTCGATCACGAGCTTCTCTGCATTCTTGGTCCCTTTCTTATTTCGAATATCCTTGTTTTTCTGATATCCCATTGTTATGAACATTTTTTCTACGTCATCAATTTCAGCATGGCCGGTCTTAGTCTTGGATGGGCTTGACATGCGTCCCTTGTCCGTCATTCTCGCCAAAAAATACATCATTGGCGTTCCTTTGCTTTTTTCCAAGGCTTCGTGATACCGGACAATCTTATGGTCAGTAAAGCACTCTTCGGAAAAGCTCTGACTCTGCGCCTTACCAACGTACCAAGGCTTTTCTTTGGAATTTTTCTCAATTGAAAAAATGTAGCACCCACAAGTGTGTTCTATGCTTGTTTCATCCTCACCAACCGTACGCCAAAATTCGTCAATGTCCTCTTTATCTATCCTTTTTTTGAATTCCCCTTCCTGCATTGGAATTTCATACGGACCGTAAATTTTGTAGTACAAAATCTTTCCCTCCTTTCGAGTCTGCCATCCGCGGCTCGCCCGCGAGAGTGAGTTGGGCTGCGGATGCGCACTCTATCATCATTACGGTTGGAACCATGCTGAGAGCACTTCGAGTCTGTCGGGTATTATTGATGTGTGCGGCGCCAGGCCGGTCCCGGCAGGATACGGGGAGGAGGAAACCGGTGAGAATCGACGAGACCACGTTGACAACAGGAATCGGCCCATGACCACCCACGCGCATCGGCATGAGCACGAACGCCAAGAGACGGCTCTCGTGAGAGATCCGGTCTGTGCCATGACCGTTGATCCAAACGCGGACAAGCCGAGCCACGAGCACGACGGCCACGTGTATCGCTTCTGCGGCCCGGGGTGCCGCGACAAGTTCGCGGCCGCGCCGGAAGCTTACCTTGAGGCGACGGATACCGTCTGCGGCATGACCGTGGCGCGCGCGAGCGCCCAGCATGTTGCCAAGCACGCCGGCCAGCGGTTCTATTTCTGCTCGGCGCATTGCCAGGAAAAATTCGAGGGGGACCCTGGCGCTTATCTGAAAGGTCGCGCCGCGCCGGAACCGATGCCCGAGGGCACGCTTTACACCTGTCCCATGCACCCCGAGATAGTGGAGGAGGGACATGACGACTGCCCGCTGTGCGGCATGGCGCTGGAGCCGATGGGCGTGCCGGCTGGAGACGAGGGACCCAATCCGGAGCTCGTGGATTTCACGCGCCGCTTTTGGATCGGGACCGCGCTGACGGTTCCGATCCTGGTGCTCACGATGGGTCCTCTGATGGGCCTGCCCGTGCGCAGGTGGATCGGCGAGGGGATTGCGGTTTGGGCCGAACTTGTCCTGGCGACGCCGGTCATCCTTTGGTCAGGCTGGCCGTTCTTCGTCCGCGGCGTCAAGTCCGTCGTCAACCGCAGCCTGAATATGTTCACGCTGATTGCCATGGGCGTCGGCGCGGCCTATGCGTTCAGTGTTGTCGCAACGATCGCGCCGGGGATCTTTCCGGCCGGATTCCGCGCTGCCGAAGGCCATCTCGGAGTCTACTACGAGGCTGCGGCTGTGATCGTGGTTCTCGTATTGCTCGGCCAGGTATTGGAACTCCGTGCCCGGGACCGGACAGGCGGCGCGATCCGGGCGCTCCTCGATCTGGCGCCGAAGACGGCGCGGATCATCCGCCCGGATGGCCGCGAAAAGGAAATCCCGCTCGAAGACGTTCAGGCCGGCGATCGCCTGCGGATACGCCCGGGAGACAAAGTGCCGGTGGATGGGGTGGTTGTCGAAGGCCATTCGTCGATTGACGAGTCCATGCTGACCGGCGAGCCGGTGCCGGTCGAAAAAGCGGTTGGCGACCCCGTAACCGGAGCGACGATCAACGCCAGGGGCACGCTCGTCATCGAGGCCAGGCGCGTCGGCGCCGACACCATGCTGTCGCAAATCGTCGAGATGGTCGCCCAGGCGCAGCGAAGCCGCGCGCCGATCCAGAAATTGGCCGACTCGGTGGCCGCATATTTCGTGCCGGCTGTCGTCCTTGTCGCGGTGGCGGCGTATGTTGTCTGGTCGATCTGGGGTCCGCCGCCCGCCATGGCCTTTGCCCTGGTGTCGGCGGTCTCGGTCTTGATCATCGCTTGTCCCTGTGCGCTTGGCCTTGCAACACCCATGTCCATCATGACGGCGACCGGCCGAGGCGCGCAGGCCGGCGTGCTGATCAAGAACGCCGAGGCGCTCGAACGATTCGACAAGGTCGGCACGCTGATCGTTGACAAGACCGGCACCTTGACCGTGGGTAAGCCGAAACTGGTCGCCGTGGTCCCGGAGGCGGGGATAGACGAGGCCCGGTTGCTGCAGCTCGCGGCGTCGCTCGAACGGGGCAGCGAGCACCCGCTCGCCGAGGCGATCGTTGCGGGAGCCGAGGACCGTGGCGTCGCCCTTGCCAAGGTGGAAAGATTCGAGGCGGTCACCGGGAAAGGTGTCAAAGGACTAGTCGAGGGCAAGACCGTTGCGCTCGGCAACGCAAAGCTGGTTGCCGACCTTGGGCTCGACGGCGGCCATGCAAACGAAATGGCTAACCAGCGCCGCGACCAGGGCGAGACGGTCATGTTCGTCGTGGTTGAGGGCCGGCTGGCCGGGCTTGTGAGCGTCGCCGATCCGGTCAAGGACACAACGCCGCAGGCGTTGAAGACGCTGCGTGCCGAAGGTCTGCGCATCGTCATGATCACGGGTGACGACAAACGCACCGCGAAGGCGGTGGCTTCCCGGCTCGGGATCGATGAGATTCACGCCGACGCTCTCCCGGAAGACAAGGCCCGCATCATAAGAGAGCTTCAGGCAGCCGGCGCCAAGGTCGCGATGGCGGGCGACGGTGTAAACGACGCGCCCGCGCTGGCCCAGGCGGACGTGGGGGTCGCGATGGGGACCGGCGCCGACGTGGCCATCGAGAGTGCGGGCTTCACACTGGTAAAGGGCGACCTGAACGGGATTGTTCGGGCCTGCCGGCTGGCGCATGCGACGATGCGCAACATCAAGCAAAACCTGTTCTTTGCGTTCATCTACAATTCAGCCGGCGTGCCGATCGCGGCCGGCGTGCTGTACCCATTCTTCGGCATTCTGTTGTCGCCTATCATTGCAGCAGCAGCCATGAGCCTGTCGTCGGTTTCGGTCGTGAGCAACGCGCTGAGGTTGAGGAGGGTCGGATTGTGAATATCGGGCACGCCGCACAGGCGAGTGGATGCCCGTAGCGATGACCTGCGGCATCAGCAGCAGCATCATTCTGGAAACGATTATCGTCTTGCGCGAAATGGTTCTGAAACAGGCGTTTCGCACCAAAGCCTGCCACTATCGTGGCATATCCTCCTTGCACTCTCGACTTCATCGCCCTTTAACCACGGCAACAACACCGGCTACAAGTCCTATCGTCAATGCCTGATCGGGGTCCTGCCACGCACCAGTCTTCCGAACCCGATGTATTCCCAGGCCGATTACCAGGAACTCCTGGACAACTATCGCCGCATGCATTTCATAAACGACGGAAGCGAGTTGTGGTGGGACATTCGTCCATCGCAGCACTACCCCACCGTCGAATTGCGGATCTGCGACCTGTGCACCCTTCCGGAAGACGCAATGTGCATCGTCGCGTTATACGCCTGCCTGGTGCGCTGGCTTCTGAGGCAGTACTACGCGGGCGCCCTTCCGCAAGAACCATTGACGGAAATCATCGCCGAGAACCGCTGGCTGGCCCAGCGTTACGGCGTGCTGGCGTTTCTTGGAAACACGGCGACGGCGGCCGCAGCGACATCGGCGACCTCGTGACCCAGCTCATCGAGACGCTGACCGAAGACGCCGGGGCACTCGACTGCGAATCGGAACTTCGCCACGCCTTGTATATCGTCGCCAACGGCAGCAGCGCGGACCGCCAGACCGATCATTTCCGGTTGCGCCAGCTGGAAGGCGACAGCAAGGAACAGGCGCTGATCTCGGTTGTGGACCAGATCCTTGCCCAGACCAGAGAAGGCATTTAGCCTGTTCGTTTCGTTACAGCGTAGTGCGTAGAGACGACTTCACCAATGCGATTCAAGGCCACGACCGAACCGTCGGAACACCGGGGACTTGAGGCCGGCGCCGGCCTTGCGGCTGCCATCCTTGCCAGCTGTTTCTTTGCAAGCGTTGCGGCAAGCGCCGAGGGCTACCTGGAGGAGGTCGTGGTAACGGCGCAGAAGCGCGCCGAGAACCTGCAGGACGTGCCGATGTCCATCAGCGCGCTGGATGAGCAGGCGCTGGAGGCCGGACGTGTGGAGAAGATCGGCGATCTTGCGCTTCGCATCCCCAATCTTTCCTATTCCACATTCAGCAGCAGCCGTTCGGAGCTGACGATTCGGGGCATAGGCAATAGCGGCGCCACACGTAGCGCCCTGGAGAACTCGGTAATCCTGTTTGTGGACGAGGTCTACGTTGCGCGGTCCGCCTCCTATTTCTTCGAACTTTTCGATCTTGAGCAGGCCTCGGTATTGCGCGGACCGCAAGGCGCACTGTTCGGAAAGAACGTTGTGGGCGGTGCGGTCAGCCTGACGACCAAACCACCCGAATTGGAATCCACGCAGGCGAAAATTCTCGTGGGCGCCGGCTCGTTCAATGCCACCGAATTGAAAGGCGTGCTTTCCGGGCCGCTGGCTTCCAGCGTTGGCGGAAAAGTCTCGCTGGTCCACAAGAAACGTGACGGCTACGGCATGGACCTGATCAGCGCTGCGGAGTCCGACGATGAAGACCTTCTTGCACTGCGCGCGCAACTTCGGATGGCATCCGGAGATGACAGCGATCTGCTTCTGAGCGCCGATTACAGCAGGGAAGACAACGGCAGTCAGACCCGCAGCGTTACCGAATGGGACTCTTTCCCGCCTTCGGCCTCGAGCGGAAGGCCGCGGGTTTCCGAGCACGGTTTGCCGATCGGTTACGACGCGAGCCAATGGGGCCTTTCGGGACGATGGAGGCAGGACGTGGCCGGGGGTGAGTTCACGGCAATTGCCGCCTATCGTGACGTCACTTCCAACACGGTGGACCAATTCGGCGGACGCGGGCTCGCGGCGGGCCAGGGTTTCGACGACCTGTTCGGCCAGGAGGAAGAAGCCAGTCAGTTCAGCCTGGAACTGCGCTATTCCTTCGACCCCGGATCGAAATGGCGGGCGGTGACGGGCCTGTACTTCATCCGCGAGGACGTCGACCGGCTGGAATACGAGGACATCGTGGTGAACCAGGACGGCGTGCTGAACGGCAGCCGGGGAGATTGGCTGGGAATGTCCAGCACTTCGGGTTGGGCAGCCTTCGCCGATGCTGCATGGGAAATCAGCCCGGTGGTTACGCTGCGCGCCGGCCTGCGCTACACACGCGACGACAAGGAAAACCGGACCGTCGGCGCCCTGACCGATGATGCGGTCCCCGGCATTCCCTTCCAGATCATCTTCGAAGACTACGACGTTGCAGCCGAAGCGTCCTTTGATGCGCTTACGCCCCGGGTAGTGCTCGAGTGGCGGCCTTTTACCGGCAGGGACCTGATGGCTTACGCAAGCTATTCCGAGGGCTTCAAGTCGGGAGGCTTCGACAGCAAGGTGAGCCGGGGCTCGGAAGCCGACCGGCCAATCCGGGAGGAAACGGCGACCAACTACGAGCTGGGGGTGAAGAGCCGATGGCTGGATCAGTCCCTGGAAGTCAATGGCGCCTTGTTCTCCACCGATTTCAATGACCTTCAGCGAATCACGCTGCTGTTTGACGTAGTCTCCGGCGTATTCGACGGCCTGCGCGTCAAGAACGCGGCGCGCGCAAGCATCAGCGGTGCGGAACTGGAACTGGCCTGGTTACCGACCGCGAATCTCTTGTTCAATATTTCCTACGGGTACCTGGACGCTCGTTTCGACGAGTTCCTTGCCGGCACGATTCAGGGCTTCGACATCCGGCGTGACGGGAACCGGATACCGCACGCCCCACAGCATTCCGTGAACGCCTCGGGCAGATACGGAATCGAGTTGGGCAGTGGCGCAAGCCTCGAGTTCAACGTCAACTATGGCTGGAAGCACCATTCCTTCTCCAGCAGCGACACAGCGCCCGGCCGACTCGAACGCCAGGCTTCATTCCAGAAGGCGTACGGCGTGCTCAACGCCTCGCTCGGCTGGACCTCGCCGAGCGAGCGCTGGTCGGTAACTGCCTGGGGCAAGAATCTCACCGACACGCTGTACGCCGACCAGCGCACCAGTTTTGCCGGCGCCAGCTGGGCGCACTACGGCCCGCCAAAAACTTACGGCATCTCGGTCCAGTACAACAGGCATTGAAGTGCACCGCTTTCATCCGTGCGACTCAGGGGAGCAAACTGAACGGTTCGCGAGTGCCGTCCGGCGCAGCAAATAGGGACGTCGCACCCTACTGAAGCTGGGCCAGGTCAGCTACGATCAGCGCGGTTTTTTGCAGCGGCAGGTCATAACGATCCAGGCGGAAGCCGTTTTCGTCCGGTACAACCACAATGCCTCTTGCAAGCATCATTGCTCGCACCAGCGCCGGCTCATTCGCCGCGGATACGACACTGCTCTCCGGCAGGTAACTTGCCCTGAACTGCTGCAAGTACTCCGCCTGCGCCGGTTCCACCGCGCTTGCCTCGGAGCCTTGCGCCTCAAGCCATGCTCTGGCCAGTTCAAGTTCTTCCTCTCTACGGAAGTCCTGATTCTTCCGTCGCTGCTCGATATGAATGGGTTCAATTTCGTTTTCCATGGATCTTCGCGACAAATCAACCCTGTCACTCATCAGGCGCCAAGCCGGTTCCTGCGACTCGCGGCCCTCATGCCGGCTAATCAGCTCATCCAGCGGTAGGAGCGACTTGTTGCGCCGACGCACATCAGGGGCTGGAATCTCGTATGCAGGCAGCAGATTACCGGGAATCTGCTCTCGCAGGGAGACGTAAGGCAACGACGACGATCCCGGCGTCCGCATCATCGACCAGGCTTCATCACCGGCGGGCAGAGAAATATCCGGCGTCACACCCTCAAGATGGATTCTGTCTCCGGTAACACGATAGACCTCGCGCGTCGTGATGCGTAGTGTGGCGTCTTCCGAATTGTCGCGAGCCGGTGACTTGATCTTGTATTCGGAATGCCTGGCGCCATTTCCGCCCGTGCTCTTCCCCACGACAACACCGCGGCCAAAGTCCTGGATTGCGGCCGCCAAAACTTCGGAAGCCGCACTGCTTCGCCGATTCACGAGTACCGCCAGCGGGCCTTCCCAGATCGCCTTTCGCTTGCTGTTGCGCTGCACGCGCAGCTTGCCCTTGCGGTCGCGTTGTTGTGATATCGGGCCTTTGCCCACGAACAACCCGGTCAGGGAAACTACTTCATCGCCGCCGCCGAAGGTGTTGTCCCGCAGGTCCAACACCAACCCGTCCACTCCCTCGGCCTTCAACTCTTCCGCCAACCTTTTGACGTCGCGTTCGCAATTCTTGTCCATCGCGCGAATGCGAATAACACCCACATGCCGCGTTTGGCCATCGAGCTGCACCTCCAGCACCTTCTTCTCCGCACGCATTGCGGATTCAAGCTTCTTCTTCATTCCCCGCCGAATCAGCCATTTGGGGGTCCATCGGAGAGCCCTTTTCATTTCCTCGGTTACGAATGAGCTCCGTTCCATCTTCCGCTCCATGACCTCTGTCTGTCCGCCTGCCGGCAACACTCGAAAAACTACCGTTGTCCCGGCTGGCCCAAACATCAACTTGTGGACCTCGAAGGGTTCCCAGCCGACAACATCGATAACTTCACCGTCACCGAAAGGATCCAATCCGATCATCCGGTCACCTGCCTGAAGGCCGCCTTGTGTGGCCACGATTTCTTTCCCCGGACGCTCGCGCACCACAAGGTGTTCGCCGTCAAGGGCAAGGGACACGGGAATTTGTCCAACTTCTTCGAGCCGTTCCGAGAATTCCCGGACTGATTCGGGTGATACGTAACCCGAATTTGCATCGAGGGCGAACGCAAACGAGTTCAGGAATAGCGCAATTGCAGACTTGGAATCATGCGCATCGGCGTCAGGCCATTCGGCGACCGGCGATTGCGCAAGGGTCAGGGAAAACGAGAATCCGGCTTCGTCGACTGCCACCGGATCCGCAAAACGGTAGTGATGGCGCAGCCAGGCGCCTGCCGCCTCGTAACTCCGGCCTTCCAGCACCAGGTTAATCCACTCGTGGCGCAACCAGTCCCGCCAGAACTTTTCCTGTTCGGCCTGGTTTGCAGGCCGTAGCACCGCCAAGCGATCCCGCCGCCATTCCCGCGAAGTGTTCAGGTTCGGCCGAGTCTTCAGAAAAATCTGCGCCAGTGCCAGGAATTCCGCGTGGCGGCGCAGGTAAAGGCTGTGGATGTCAAACATCGGATACATTTGCTTTTCCCGCAAGGCGTCGTCCAGACGATCTCCGTATTGCTCCCGCAGGAGTTCCTCGTCCTCGACGGTGAAGAAAATCCGCAGGCCGTCCAGGGCCGCGACGTAATTTTCCAGTGTCAATTGCGAAATCCGGTCATCTACCCGAACGTTCGAATAGTGCGATTTCTCGGCGTGATTCAGCGCCTGTGTGACGGTCTCGCGCAACGCCTCCTCATCCAGACTCTCCGCCGAGCCGCAGGGAGCGGCCAGCAAGACCGCCAGCGCCGCAGTCAGCAGCTCGCAGGCGCGACGCCGCAGTGTGGCAGGCCCCACATAAGGAGGAGCATCGCAGCCGGGTTTGGAAAAGGGCCGCGGACTAGAAGCCATCTCATAAGTGTTTTTTGGCCAGGATCATGAACGCGGCGAGTTGGAGGAAGGCCAGGAAGTTTTCGAGGTAATACTCGAACCGGGTGATCAGCCGGCGATAGTTCCGCAGCCATGCGAACAGGCGTTCCACCTTCCAGCGCTGCTTGTAGCGCCGTAACGGGCGGCCGTCCTGGGTTTTCGGCTTGACGCGATTGCGCTTGTGCGCAAAATCCACAGGATCCCGTTGAGCACTTCGCGCGAGTCCCGCCAGGGACGGCCCCGCCCGTCGGCCCGCCGGGGCAGTTCGGGAAGCAAGGGTTCGATGAAGGCCCACTGGGCATCGGTGAGGTCTTGCGCCATGAGGATCTCCAATCATCCGCATAATCGGGATCAACAAAGTAACATAACCCCTTGTATTTATGAGATAGCCTCTAGGCGTTTTGTCAAAAAGTTCCAACCAAGGGTGATAAGGAGAATATGCAAGTTGAAACATGTTTTCAGCCGTATGAAGTATATTCGAGGTCCACTACTGTCCGGTTAACTGAGCCTGTGATTCACGTAACTGTATGAACAACAGTCATTTTCCTTCGATTTAGCGTGGTGTCGACTTGAACAGGGATGTGCGGTTGAGCGACCCTCCGGGAAGCCATTATTCCCGGAGGTCCCGCCATGTATACGGGCAAAACCCTGTTTGCGCAATTGATGGACTTTCTTCCTTGGACCAGTTTTACCCGAATTGTCGATCGCTATGGGGGCAACCACCGTGTTCGCACACTCCCATGCAGCGAGCACTTTCGGGTGCTGGCATTTGCGCAGTTGACCTACCGGGAAAGCCTGCGCGATATCGAAGCCTGTCTCTGGGCGCAGTCGGCGAAGTTGTACCACATGGGCATTCGTTCGCCCGTCAAGCGCTCCACCCTGGCCGACGCCAACGAGCGTCGGGACTGGCGCATCTACGCCGAGTTTGCACAAAGGCTGATTGCGCAAGCCCGCAAGCTCTACGCCGACGAAGAGCTGGGGCTGGAGCTGTCGAACACGGTTTACGCGCTGGACTCGACCACCATCGACTTGTGTTTGTCGCTGTTTCCCTGGGCGCCGTTTCGAACCACCAAGGCTGCGGTCAAGATGCACACGCTGTTGGATCTGCGCGGCAATATCCCGAGTTTTATCTATGTTTCCGACGGCAAACTGCACGATGTCAATGTACTCGACATGATGATTCCGGAACCCGCGGCAATTTATGTCATGGACCGGGCCTACCTCGATTTCGAGCGGCTCTTTGCACTTCATCAGGCTGGCGCATTCTTTGTCACACGCGCCAAATCGAATGCTGGCCTGCGCCGGGTCTATTCGGCGCCAAGCAGTCGGGCGCAAGGCATCGTCTGCGATCAGACCGTGGCGCTGTCGGGCTTCTACAGCCGCAAACGCTACCCTCACCATTTGCGCCGGATTCGTTTCAAAGATCCAGAGTCGCAGAAGACACTCATCTTTCTGACCAACCTCTTCGGCCCGCCGCCAACGACCGTTTGCCAACTGTACAAAGCCCGTTGGCAGATCGAACTGTTCTTCAAATGGATCAAGCAGCATCTCCGCATCAAGCAGTTCTACGGCACATCCGAGAATGCCGTGAAGGCCCAAATCTGGGTTGCGGTGTCGGTATATGTGCTCGTGGCCATCATCAAGAAGCGTCTCAATCTGGACGCCTCGCTCTACACTTTGTTACAGATCCTCTCGGTCACTGTGTTCGAGAAAACCCCGCTAAACAAAGCACTTTTCGATACCCACTACACTTGTGAGGATGACATGCCTTCTAACCAATTGAATCTATTCAATAATTAAACCGGACAGTAGTGTTCGAGGTCATCAAGTCAATTCACGGGTCACCCTGCCGGGTTGCCCGCTGAATATGCCCGGTAACAGGTTCGGTTCGCTACCGAGCCAAAGGGGGATTAAGCGGGAGTATCTCTTTCGTGAGTTGGCTTGATTGGCCCGGCGCCATGCGCGCCATAGGTACATGTCACGCTTGGAGGGGATTGAAATATGAAAAATAAATTTGCCTGGGGTGCTATTTCGCTGGTTGCGGTGCTGTGCGCCGTTGCTTACGTTTTCTTCGCCAGCGGCCCGCAGGGTCCGGCCATGAGGGCCGAATCCGAGTTGGCAGTTCCCGCGACTTCCGAAACTCTTGCTGACGGGCAACCGGTTGCAGCCGAGCAAGAGCAAAAGAGCGAAACCGTTGCAACACTCGCGCCGGATGAGCCGCCATTGAAAAGAGAGAGCGATACGAAAGGAGACCGAACGCGCTTCACTTTGAATCACGGCGACATTGGCTACGTAGACGTGCGTTCGATCATGCAAGACCGCGATCCTTACAGCATCGTGGATCTGTTGCAGGCTCACGAAGAGCTTACCGGCGCGGGCGATTCTCTTGAAATCAAAATCGAACGTATCTCCGAAAATGAAATCTGGGGACAGCAGGTCTTTTATCGTCAAGTCATTGACGCGCAAACCACAAGACATTCGGGCTCAGTATTCTTCTCATCAGACGGTACTGTGACCCGGATGACCGGTGGCTTGATCAATACCCAATCACTTAACGCCGGAGACATCTTGATTCTGCCTCCTGAAGCCGAAACCATCGCGCTGGATGCGGCAGCCCGTTACGCCGAAAACTTGAAACCAGGCCGTCCTGAGTGGAGCGACTTGCCCGTAACTTTTACGGCCCATCCCGCCGAAACGTTCTACGATCTGGACTCCGACTCCAAACTCGTTCGACTTTGGATTGTTGAAGTAAGGATTAGGGGCCCCCGCCCGGATTACGTGCGAGTAGCAATGTCTCCTGAGACCGGTGAGGTTGTCCGCATGGATAGCCTGAGGGTTGATCAAACTTACGCCGACCAAATCTTCGTCGTATGCGATGCCGGCAAAGCAATAGGAGCAGACGGGATACCATCAGCAGAGGGCATAGAGGGAGAAGTAGAAACATGCGACACAGACAATAACGTAGGCTCTCCAACCACCATTTTTGTCAACGGCATATGCAAGCTTAAACCGGCGTCCTTGTGTCAGGACCCGCTGTACACAACTCCGCTTGAAACGGTTCGTTCTGTTCTAGCCGATGTTCAGGCGGCCAGCCCGCGATCCGTCACATCCTCGATTCAAATTATTGTGAATCACACTTTCAAAGACAAAGATAAAGCCGGAGACTGGGACGAAGGGTACGGAGCCATTCGGATAAGCAAAACGGCAAGTGACCCTTACGAGGTGGCCGCGCATGAGGCCCATCATGCAGTTTCGCGGTCCCCCACGTATGGCGAGGTGGAGCACCCCCTGGTGTACGGCATGACTGCGATATGGACTGGCCGCAATAGCGACTGGCGTTACAAAAAGACATCAGTTGCACACACAGACCGCACTTACTCCGGCGGAGCAGAGATAACCAACGTCCTCTATCGGAGTTACACCCCTGCGGTTTAGTTCCCTACATGGCCAACAAGCCGCACAATTCGATTTCTCGAGACACTGAATTTGGCGTAGAGAAACTGCAGTGTGGTCACGATACGATTTGCCTTACAACTCGCATTAACGAAAGTTGTGTGGACATCGCGGGAACGGCCGCAAATGGGTTGGGAAACGCCCTCCAGGCCTTTTTTTGCAACGGTTTCAGGAGATGTTGAGCCTCGCATACGTGCTTGGCGGCGGTAAGATGACGCCTGTTTTACCTCAGCCGTGCCAGCCTTCCCTTCACGCACCGAGGGCGCAAGCCGACGGACGTAACCCCAAGAGATATCTTGCAATTTCTGAGTAGCAACATCCTGTTGACAAGCGTCACTAGAGGCCATCTCATAAATATTTTTTAGCCAGGATCATGAACGCGGCGAGTTGGAGAAAGGCCAGGAAGTTTTCCACATAATATTCGAACCGGGTGATCAGCCGGCGATAGTTCTGCAGCCATGCGAACAGGCGTTCCACCTTCCAGCGCTGCTTGTAGCGCCGTAACGGGCGGCCGTCCTGGGTTTTCGGCTTGACGCGATTGCGCTTGTGCGGGGCGATCAGCGTCACGCCCAACGCTTCGCACTCGCGGTCCAGCGGGTCGCTGTCGTAGGCTTTGTCGCCAATCAGTTTGTCCGGCCAGCCCCGGGTGGCGCCGTCCCGGATCAAGTCCCGCACGAATCGGGTCTCGTGCGGCGAAGCGCTGCCTGCGCATACGGCGACAGGAAGACCGCCGCGGTCTGCAATCGCCATGACCTTGCAGCCCTTGCCCCGCTTGGTTTTGCCGACCCCGGCGCCCCCTTTTTGGCGGCGCTGAAACTGCCATCGATGAAACACTCATCCAGCTTGATCTTGCCCCGCTTCTCAAGGTCCTGGGCCAAGGTGCGCAACAGCCGATCCATGACGCCGGACCGGCGCCACTGCTGAAAGCGGCGATGGCAGGTCTGATACGGCGGATAACGGCCCGGCATCTCCGACCATTGCGCGCCGGTGCGCAAAATCCACAGGATCCCGTTGAGCACTTCGCGTGAGTCCCGCCAGGGACGGCCCCGCCCATCGGCGCGCCGGGGCAGCTCGGGAAGCAACGGTTCGATGAAGGCCCACTGGGCATCGGTGAGGTCTTGCGCCATGAGAATCTCCGACTATCCGCATAATCGGGTTCAACAAAGTAACATAACCCCTTGTATTTATGAGATGGCCTCTAACAAGGGGATTTGCGGAACTCGACACTGGTATTCATTCTATTGGAGGCGGCCTTCCTTCACGGCGTGTACGTTCGGCAGCATTTGGAAGTTGCGTTTGTATAATCCCGCGCCTCGACAGCGAGCATTCCGAAAGCGATTTTTGCGGACCCATTGCCCTGGTTTGCGTCGATAGCACCGTACACAAGTACAAGCAAAAGAAACCACACTCCCTAATCAGCAGATCGAATCCATGGACATCAAGAGGCTGGCGCTGATCGCCGCACCGCTGGCCTTGCTCGTGGTCGTGCTGGGCGCTTTCGTGCGGCTCTCGGACGCCGGCCTTGGCTGTCCGGACTGGCCGGGATGCTACGGCCAGATTGATGTCCCACAAGGCGCCGAGCAGATCGAGAAGGCGAATGCGGCTTTCCCCGAGCGGCCGGTGAACGTCGCAAAAGCGTGGATAGAAATGATCCATCGCTACGCGGCGGCGGCGCTGGGGCTCGTGATTCTGGCAATCGGCGCCATCGCCTACCGCCGGCGGGGTGAGCCGAATGCCATGCTGGCTCCCTCACTCTCGCTGGTCGCTCTGGTCTTGTTCCAGGGACTCCTGGGTATGTGGACGGTCACTTGGCAGCTCAAGCCGGTAGTCGTGATGGCGCATCTCCTGGGCGGCTTCGGTACCCTCGCCTTGTTGTGGTGGCTGATCCTGCGGCGAACTTCCACCGCGGCAGCCTGGGCTGCGGGAGCGGACAGCCGACTGTATCGCTGGACCTTGCTGGGTCTGGCCGTTGTAGTCATCCAGGTGGCGCTGGGCGGCTGGACCAGCGCCAATTACGCAGCCCTGGCCTGTCCGGATTTCCCCGCCTGCCAGCGCGAGTGGTGGCCGGAAATGGACTTTGCCGAAGCCTTTGTGATGTGGCGTGGCCTGGGGGTTTCATACGAGTACGGGGTCCTGGACAACGCGGCTCGCACCGCCATTCATATGACCCACCGGCTGGGCGCCCTGGCGGTACTGCTGTACGTCGGCTGGCTGTCCGTTCGCACCATGTGGTTCGCCGCTGCCCGGAAGGTGCGCATCGCGGGCGCTGTGGTAGGCAGCCTGATGCTCATTCAGATGGGCCTGGGCATTGCCAACGTATGGTTTTACCTGCCGATTTCCACGGCTGTAGCGCATAACGCTTGCGCGGCTTTGCTGATCCTGGCGCTGGTCACATTGAGCCACGGACTGCGTCCCACAAGAGAATAGATCCGCACCATGAGCACACAAGTATTACAGGCGCCCGCGCGTTGGCGGGACTACCTTGAAATCACCAAGTACAAGGTAGTGGCCTTGCTGACTTTCACCGCAACGGCAGGCATGCTCCTTGCCGCGGAAACTTTCCCGCCCTGGACCGTCCTGGTGTTCGGTTCCGTGGGAATCGCCCTGGTATCCGGCGCGGCCGCGGCCATCAACCAGGTGGTTGACCAGCACATCGACGCGGTGATGGCCCGGACCCGGAATCGACCCATACCCCGCGGCAATCTGGATACCCGGCAGGTGCTGGTTTTCGCCGCTTTCCTGGCGGCGGCCGGCATGTGGCTGCTGCTGGCCTTCACCAATATACTTTGCGCCCTGCTCACCTTCGCTTCGATGCTGGGCTACGCGGTAATCTACACACGGTTCCTGAAACGGGCCACGCCCCAGAACATCGTGATCGGCGGCGCCGCGGGCGCAGCCCCGCCGCTGCTGGGCTGGATCGCCGTAACCGGGCAACTCGACCCGGGAGCAGCGGTTCTGTTCGCGATCGTGTTTGTGTGGACGCCCCCGCATTTCTGGGCGCTGGCGATTCATCGGCGGGAGGACTACGCGAAAGTGGAAATGCCGATGCTTCCGGTAACGCACGGGATCGCCTTTACCCGCCTGCAAATCCTTCTGTACACCCTTTTACTATTCCTTTTCGGCTTGTTTCCCTACCTGATCGGCATGAGCGGGCCACTCTACCTGCTGGGCGCAGTGATCCTGGGCGGAAGGTTCCTGTGGTATGCGTTCAAGATGTATCGCCGCGAAGACGATTCGCTGGCGATGCCCACCTTTGGGTATTCTATGATCTACCTGATGGCATTGTTTACCGTGCTCCTCGTTGACCACTACCTGCAGTTGGTCATGCGACTGACGTAAAAGCAGCGGGCGCACGGGATTGCGAATCGGGAGCAAGCTGGAGGGCCATGCCAACAACCGTACTCATCAGCGGAGCATCCCGTGGGCTGGGGCTGGCCACCGCCCGCGGGCTGGACGCACGGGGCTACAGGGTGTTCGCTGGAGTGCGCAGCAATGGAAGTCTGCCCACGGCCTGCGGCGCAAAGGAAGTACAGCTGGACGTGACTTCTCAGTCCTCGGTCGAGCGCGCGGTGCAGGAAGTTTCCCAAGACGCCGGCGGGATCGACGTTCTCATCAACAACGCCGGACTGCATGCCTTCGGCGCCTTGGAAACCGCGGATGAGGCGCGTTTCCGCGAATTGCTGGAGGTCAACCTGCTGGGCGCCTGGAGGCTTACGCGCGAGGTTCTGCCCGGGATGCGGACGCAAGGGGGCGGGCACATAATCATGGTCTCGTCGCTTTCAGGCAAGGTGGGCCTGCCCGGCGACGGCCAATACACCGCCAGCAAGTTTGCTCTGGAAGGGATGTCCGAGTCGCTGGCGCTGGAAGTGCAACGGTTCGGCATCCGGGTTACCCTGCTGGCCCCGGGGCCCTATGACACCGACATGCTTCATATCGACAAGACAGCGCTGAACAAGTCCGCGCCCCAGGGCTCTGCGGAGACCTACGCACCCCTGCATCGAGCACTCCTCGGCCGGGACCGGCAGGGAGAGCCGGCGGAATGCGCGGCAGGAATCATTGCCGGAGTGATCGAGAATCCTCCCAAGCAATTGCGGGTTCCGGTGGGCCCGGTGGCAGAAAGGGTGTTCCAGCAACTTGACGTCGATACCGGTGATCGCGCCAAACAGATTGCGCTCACGGCAACAGGCCTGAACTGGTGGGTTGAAGGTAGCGATCCGGAATGAACGCGCAACCGGGCAACCGGCCGGCCGTGAGGGCCGAGCGTCTGAACAAGTGGTTCGGCGATTTTCAAGCGCTCAAGGATGTCAGCCTGGAAGTCGGACAGGGCGAGAGAATCGTCATTTGCGGCCCATCGGGATCGGGCAAGTCCACGCTGATCCGGTGCATGAACGGCCTGGAGGAATTTCAGGAAGGTCTGATGGAAGTGGCCGGCGTCTCGCTGGACTCGGACTCCGCGCGCAGCCAGGTGCGCCTCAAGGTCGGAATGGTCTTTCAGCAGTTCAACCTGTTCCCGCACCTGTCGGTCATGGACAACCTCTGTCTGGCGCCTGTCAGGGTTCGCAAGTTAAAACGGGAAGAAGCCGGGGAACGTGCCGCGGAGCTGCTGGAGCGCATGGGACTCTCTGACCAGGGAGGAAAATTCCCGGCGCAACTCTCCGGCGGTCAGCAACAGCGCGTGGCGATCGCCAGGGCCTTGTGCATGCAGCCGGAAATCATGCTGTTCGACGAACCGACTTCGGCCCTTGATCCGGAGATGGTCCAGGAAGTTCTCCAGGTCATGGTGGAACTCGCACACCAGGGCATGACCATGCTATGCGTGAGTCACGAAATGGGCTTTGCCCGCCAGGTGGCCGATCGGGTCGTGTTCATGGATGCCGGGAAAATCCTGGAGGATGCGCCCCCGAACCAATTCTTCGACAATCCGAAGGCCGAGCGGCTCAAGATGTTCCTCGGCCAGCTGCGCCACTAGCGTCGTGTCGCTCCGCTGGAAGCCCCCCACAATCTCCACCGCATTTCACCAACGCCGGCGCACGGCGTTTGCGTACGGCACCAAGACGTGCTAAAAGAAGGCTTCGTTGAGACTATCTCCGCGAGGACGGAAGAGTCGGCCATAGGGGTATGGCGACTCAAGTTCACAACAAACACCATGGGAGGAACAAGATGGGCAAGAAATTAGTAGTCGGGCTAGGTATGCTGGCCGCCGTTATAGAGGGCGTTGTGCCCGGTGCGGTTCCAATGGAACTTTTGCCTCTGGCACTAGTCGTGCTTGGTCTGGTCTGGGGATGGATGGGTGTTGACGCGAATGACGCAACTGCCTATTTCGCTCTTGCCATAGCCGTAGGATTGACTGGTCAATCCGATGCGCTGGGTAACCTGCCCGCAGTGGGCTCGTACCTGGACGCCATCGTTGGCAACGTGTCCATTGCCCTGTATTCGGGTGTGGCCACGGTGCTCGCCGTAAGGGTCAAGAACCGCCTGATGGGCGGTTAGATAGGGAAATCTCAAGCCCCCTTGCGCCTTGAGCGCGAGGGGGCTTTTTTATCGCCGATTGACGCGCGGCTTGAGCGCGCGAACGGTGATTCGTCCCTGCCTAGCCGGCGGTAGCCCTATAACGTGTCATGCGGCGTTCAAGCCGCGAGCTTGCGCGCGACAGCGTAAAGCAGATCATCCAGAAGAAGACCGCCACGAAAATGTAACCGGCTGCGGTCGTGCCGGCGCCCAGCCATTGCGGATCGCTTGCTGCCCTTTGCACTTCGCCCAGCAGGTCGAACAAGCCGATGACCAACAGCACCGTGGTTTCCTTGAACAGCCCGATGAAGTTGCTTGTGATCTGCGGCAAGGCAACCGCCAGGGCCTGGGGCAGCACCACGTGTATCCGGGATTGGCGCCAACTCAAGCCCAGGGCGCGCGCCGCTTCGTATTGTCCGTTGGGCAGGCTTTGCAAGCCTCCCCTTATGGCCTCGGCCAGGTAGGTGGACATGAGTATCGCAAAGGCGATCATCGCTCTGCCGAGCTTGTCGATCTCGATATTGGCGGGCAGGAACAGTGGCAACATGATGATGACGACGAACAGCAACACCAGCACGGGCACCGCCCGCCAGAACTCGATCCACATGGTGCAGGCCTGCCGTACCAGCAGCAGCCGGCTCTGTCTTCCCAGGGCAAGCAGCACGCCGCCGGCCAGTGACACCCAGAACACCGATCCGGTCACCACCAGGGTAAGAAAGAACCCGCCCCAGCGCGAGGTCTCCACGGGCGTCAGTCCGCCTATTCCGCCCCGAAACAGCCACCAGGCCAGAGGCGGGTAGCAAAGGAACAGGAACAAGGCGATCCAGCGCCTGCCGGGCAGGCGGCGAATGGCAAGCGCTACGCCGAGTGCAGCGGCAATAGCCAGGCCCGCAACGATTCTCCATTGTTCCACCGCGGGATACAGTCCAAAGAGAAACTGCCGCCAGCGCGCGCGAACGAACGGCCAGCACAAGGCAGACGTATTGGCGCACGCAGAGGGTTCCGTTCCCGACCACTGCGCGTCAATGACCAACCACTGGGCCAGCTTGGTAAGCAGCAAACCCAGCAGCGCCAGCAGCGCTACACTGAGCACCGTATTCCACCAGGAAGAAAACAGGTTGCGCTGAGCCCAGGCGACGGCGCCAGGCATTGGGCGTGTTCCGGGCGAACTCGGCTTACTGGCCATGCAGCATCACCCGCTTGTTCCATCGTCCCATGAGCCAGGCAACAAGGAAGCTGACACCGGCGTAGAAAGCCAGCGACACGGCCATGACTTCCACGGGCCTGCCGGCCAGGTTGTTGACCGTTCCCACGAACACCGAGACGATCTCCGGGTAGGCAATCGCCGCAGCCAGCGAAGTGGCCTTGAACATGTTCATGTACACCGTGGTGAGCGGCGGCAGAATGGCCCGCAATGCCTGCGGAAATGCCACCCGGCGCAACACCCCAAAGCGGCTGAGACCGAGCGCCGACCCCGCTTCCCATTGACCCCGCGATACCGATTGAAAGCCCGAGCGCACGATCTCCGAGATGTAGCTGCCGTTGTAGAGGGACAGGCCGATCCATAGCGCCAGGAATTCCGGCATCAGGTAGAAGCCGCCCTGATACGAGAATTTCCCCATTACCGGGGGACGGATGGAAAGCCCGTCGCTGAACTCGATGAACGGAAAATAGAATCCCCGATTGTTCAGCACCAGGTAGTCGCTTATGAAGATGCTCGATTCAAAGGAAGGCAGGGCGCGGAGCGCCACGTAGTACCAGAAGAAAATCTGCAGCAACACGGGAATGTTGCGGAACAGTTCCAGGTAGGCGAGGGACAACCTGGATACCAGCCAGTTCGAGGACAAGCGGCCCACTCCAACCAGCAACCCCAGGACACTCGCAAGCAGCACACAAAACACCGCCAGCAGCAAGGTATTGAGAATGGCCACGACCAGCGCAACCCAGATCGGCGAGTCCTCGTTGTAGGGAACCAGGTGCTGGGAAATGGAAAAGCCGGCCTTCTTCCACAGAAAATCGAAACCGGACTGCACGCCGAGCGATTCCAGGTTGGCCTGGGTGGTACGAAAGACCAGGAACACCAACGCCGCGAGCGCCAGCCCCAGCAGGCACTGCAGCCAGAAGGCGGAATTCTTGCGCACGGCTAACGCGGAGCGACTAGCGGTACGGCATGGCGATCATCAGACCGCCGTCACTCCACAGAGCATTGAGGCCACGCTGAAGCCCCAGCGGTTCGAAGTGCCGCGCGAACACTTCGCCGTAATTCCCCACCTGCGCGACGATCTGGTAAGCCCAGTCGTTGCGCAAGCCCAGTGTTTCCCCGAAACCCCCTTCCAGCCCGAGAAATCGGCGAATCTCCGCATCTTCGGTCTTCGCGCGGATGTCCGCCACATTGGCCATGGTCAATCCGAACTCCTCCGCGGCGACGCGGGAGTTGAACGCCCAGAAAACGACGTCGCGCCAGCGCGGATCACCCTGCCGGACCAGGCCGGAGAACGGCTCCTTCGAAATCACTTCGCTGAGTATGCGATGCTCTTCGGGGTTGCGAAGCGCCACGATGCGCCCCGCCAGGGAGAACACTTCAGTGGTAAATGCATCGCATCGGTCGGAAAGGTAGGCGTTCAGGCCCCGCTCGACGTCGGCGAAGGTAACGATGGAATATTCCATGCGCCGGGCACGGAAGTAGTCGGCCAGGTTTTGTTCGTTGGTCGTGCCCTGGGCAACGCAAACGGTGGCGCCTTCAAGGTCTGCGATCCTCGATACGCCGGAATCGCTCCGCACCACAAAACCCTGCCCGGCGTACAGGTACGCGCCGGTGTAGTCGAGGCCAAGCGAAGTATCACGCAGGAAAGTCCAGGTGGCGCCACCGGGGAATACGTCCACGCCGCCCGTTTGCAATGTCGTAAAGGCAGTGTTCGGATTGATCGGCACATACTCGATCGCGTCCGCATCACCGAGCACGGCCGCTGCCACCGTGCGACAGTTGTCGATGTCGAATCCGTACCTGCGACCGTTGGCATCGATGGAGCTGAATCCCGGACTGGCCTCGATGACCGCGCAGCGCAACATACCCCTCTCAAGTACATCGGAAAGCGTATCCGCGTGAGCCGCGCCGGACGCGAATGCCGCACTCGCGGCCAGCATGGCAGATGCTGCTATACAGCGCGAACCCTGTGCCATTTCCGCAAGCCCCTCAACAGCTTCCGCCAATGGCGAGCGAGTTTAACCCGTACTTGCCCTCGTTGCTCTGCGTACCCTTCGCTGACGGGAGACGCATGAATACATCCTTGTAGCTCGGCTCCGCCATCCCTGGCTCCGACGCTCCCGCCAGCGAGGGGTACGCAGAGCAGCTTTACAGACCATGCGCGCAGGGGAGAACGGGGTCGTTGCATGAAGGCGGCTCCGCGCTACAATGCGAGGTACGCGGACAGGAAACGGGAATCGGGTTTCATAGTGTCCGTGGACATTGCACCAAAGGCCAGATGACTTCAAACATCGAAACACAGGTATTCGCCAATCGGGAGAGAATTAAGCAACTCAGGGACGAGCACAGGGATCTGGACCTCGCCATCGCGGAGATGTCAACCAAGCCGAGCGCTGATCAATTCATGCTCAAACGCATGAAGAAGCGCAAGCTGCGCCTGAAGGACATGATCACGCGGCTGGAGAGCGAGCAAATCCCCGACTTGAACGCCTGATTCTGCGCGCCTGGCCGGGGCGTAATCCAACAACCGGCAGCAGCGGATCGCCGCCCGTCCGCTCGTGCGGACAAAGAACCGCTACGGGCCAGTCCTTAGTTCAGCAACTGCGGCGCAAGAAGAGAAATCATCACGAAGCTGACGCCGCCCACCGTTGCAGCCGCAAACAGTCCAAGGATGAAAGGACGCAACCCAATCTTGCGGATTCCCGCGAAACTCGAGTTCAGTCCGACCGCGGCCATGGCGATCAGCAGACAGGTCTCGGCCGCGTGGCGAAGAAACCGAACCAGCTCCTGCCAACTTTGCGGGTCCAGAATGCCGAATGCCTTCTCGCCTGAGTCGCCGAAGGTTCGCAGTGCCGAGAACAGGGCAAAGCCGACCACGAACCAGGGAATCATCTTCAAGTAGTCCCGCAGCTTCCCACCGCCACTCGCGTCCCGTTTCGCGCCGAACAGGATGCCGGCCAGGGGAATCATTGCAATCATGCAAAGGTTGCGAACCAGCTTGGTGACGGTGGCGATGTCCAGCGCGACCGGGGCGTCGTACTGAGCCTGGTACATCATTCCGGCTCCGGCCACCTGGGCGGTTTCATGGATGGCCGTGCCGAGAAACAGTCCCGCGAGTTCCGGGCGGCCATCAAAGAAGCTGTGCGCCAGGATTGGATACAGGAACATGGCGGCAATTCCGAACACCGTGATGCAGGCAATGGCATAACTGACTTCGGATTCCTTCGCGCGAATCAGCGGCGCCGTAGCCACGATCGCCGTGGCGCCGCAAATGCTCGTGCCGATCGCAATCAGACCCCCCAGGCTTCGCGACAGGCCCAGGCGCCTTCCCAGGACGCCAACAACAGTCATGCCGGCAGCAATCGCCAGCACCACGAAGGGCAAGGCAATCAACGTGAACTTCCCGGCGCTCAAGAGACTCAAGCGTATGCCGAGAAGCATGATTCCCATGCGCAGAATGGTCGTGGAGCAGAACTTGAGGCCCGGACCGGCAGCCTGCACCAGGTTCATCGAGTTGGACAGGACCATGCCGAGAATGATCGCCAGCATGATCCCGCTGATCGGGCTCTTTGCGAAACCGAACAGGGACTCTCCGATCCAGGTTGCGGAATAGCTGGCGATCACCGACACGGCAACGGCCAGGGCCACACCCTGCCACCAGGCCCGCGAGCGCAGATCAAGACTCACGCCAACCACGCCTTCCCGGCCCGATGGGAACGAGGGCGTCCCGCCCTCGACAAGGGCAAGATGCCCTCGCTCCCGGCAAATACGTGTATATCAATTCTCACTCTGCCGCCGTCCCGGATGAACAGATTTCCGGCGCCGAAAAATCCAGCTTGAGGAGCCGAAAGTAGTTCTCTCCCAGGGCGATCTTGCGAAAGGCCTGGTCGCTTAAGTCCTTCAGGACATCGCTGGTCACGTCAAGCTCCTGCGAGTAGGTCTCGAAAGTCTTGTCTCCCGAAGCAAGGAAGTCCGACCCAGGCAGGATCCGGTCGGAATAGGCCTCCATGAAGGCCAAATACGCGCGGCGCAACTCCGGCTTCGAGAACACGTTGTCGTCGAGAACGCGCCATGAAATGTCCACCATGAGCCGGGGATATCGATCCAGAAGCCGGCGCAGCACGCCCACATGCATTTGCGGGTCGACGCGCGTCAGTTCCCGGGACAGGCCCAGATGCATCCATACGATCGAGTTCTGCGGATAGAGCCGCAGCACCTCTTCCATCCAGGCCAGATACTGCATGGGCTGCTCATCGTTACCGAGGTCCGAATGGATCGCAATCGGCATGTCGCGATCGCGCAACCGCTTCATGAAGGGCCCCCAGCCGGCGATCGCTTCAAAGGAGACCGGCTGATGGCCATTGGGAAACAGTGCCTGCTTCACCAGATTGACCTCCCCGACCCAACCGAAAAGCCCCGGAAACTCCTGGTCCAGCAGCTCCATTCCCGCAAGTATGGTGTCCGGATGCTGAAGGTCGGGAAAGGTCATCGAAAGAGTCAGGTGGACATTCTCGGGGCGGCTCTCGACATAACCGGCGGCGTTGACGAAATCGTTCTTCAGCGTTGGGGTAACCGGCACACCGGGGCAATCCAGGTAATAGGTGCAGGGCGAATCCACCGGCAGCATCTGTCCGATGCCATAGACATTGGCGAACCGAACACCGGAACGATCCAGAAAGGACACAACCGTGTCGAAAGACAGAGAAGGGCCGCCAAAGGGCCGGAAGTGCAAGTGACTATCAACCACCGCAGTCTGGGTGGTCCGGCTGCGATCGTAGCAGTCGGCGTCAGCCGACCGAAAGTCGTCCAGATCCGGCTGCCCCGAGGCGTGAACTGCGAACAGCAAAGCGCTCAGGGTCATTGTAAGCAAACCCTTGGACGGACGGTTCATCACGATCACTCCACGGACACCTCAACTTGCGTCGCATCCTATCCCAAAAAGACCCGCAGCTTGCTCCTGGATCACTTTTTGGATCGGGGGCCCCCTGGTCTTCTATAATCAAGTGACCTTTCCATGTGGAGACAGGTCAATGAGCAAGGGTGCCGGCCCGACGGGCAATGGACGCGATCAGGCCGCCCGCAAGTCAAGCGGGAAGCCTCGGCAGCGGGCTGCAGGCGCAGCTCAGCCCGTTCCCGTACCGGGAAACATCGGCCCTACCAGCCGCCAACTCTCCGCCGACGCCATCAAGCGCGTTTTCCAGGAGGGCGTGTACCCGTACACGGACAAGATGCGGCGCAAGGCCTACGAGCAACACAAGGCCTCGCTGCAGGTTGAACTGCTGAAAGTGCAACGTTGGGTCAAGGAGTCCGGCGCAAAGATCCTGCTCCTGTTTGAAGGACGTGATGCCGCGGGTAAGGGCGGGACCATCAAGCGCTTCATGGAACACTTGAATCCTCGTGGCGCGCGCGTCGTCGCTCTGGAGAAGCCCAACGACCGCGAACGCGGCCTGTGGTATTTCCAGCGTTACGTCGCGCACCTTCCAGCTGCCGGCGAGGTCGTCCTGTTCGACCGCTCCTGGTACAACCGCGCCGGCGTGGAAAGGGTGATGGGCTTCTGCACCCGGGCGGAATACCTCGAATTCATGCGCCAGTGCCCGAACCTGGAGCGCATGCTGGTCAACAGCGGCATTTACCTCTTCAAGTACTACTTCTCGGTTTCCCAGGACGAGCAGGCTGATCGGTTCGACAGCCGGAGAACCGATCCGCTGAAGCAATGGAAGATCTCGCCGATCGACATTGCATCCCTGGACAAGTGGGAGGCCTACACGGAAGCGAAGGAGGCGATGTTCTTCTATACCGACACGGCCGATGCACCCTGGACGGTTATCAAGTCCGACGACAAGAAGCGCGCCCGAGTCGCATGCCTGCAGCACTTCCTGAATAGGCTCCCCTATCCCGACAAGGACAGCAAAGTGGTTCTCGGCCCCGATCCGCTCATCGCGGGCCCCGCCACCCGGGTCGTGGACGGCGACGCACCGATGGACACAGGTTGAATTCAGGCCTCGAACATGCTGTAACCCGGCCTGAGCGCCGGATCGCTTCCTGAGGAGCTCTCCATGATCCGAAGACTCTATGTGGATGGTCCACATGGCCAGATGCACTTGCGTGTATCGGGGCTAGAGAATAGTTCTGCCGGACGCCCGGTACTCTGCTTTCATATGAGTCCCAATTCCGGACTCATTTTCGAGAGCCTGCTCGAGGAATTGGGCCGCGACCGGCTTGCGGTGGCTCCGGACACACCGGGCTTCGGCGCCTCCGATGCGACCTCGGAACCACCGGAGATCGAGGACTACGCGGACGCCATGCAGGCGGTCGTGGAGCAGCTCGGACTCGAAGAAATCGACCTGATCGGATACCACACGGGTTCCAAGACAGCCGTCGAACTGGGATTGCGATGGCCGGAGCGTGTGCGCCACGTCGTGATGATTTCCGCGCCGCTGTTCACCGCTGGAGAACTGAAGGATTTTCGAAGCCTCTACGCTCCAAAGCCGATTGAAGAGGACGGTTCACACCTGGTAAAGCGCTGGAAGGGCTTCATACACTGGCACCAACATCACCATTCCCTCGACAAGGCCGCGGCCATCTTTACCGAATCGCTGCGCGGCGGTGACAAGTACTGGTGGGGACATCGCGCGGCCTTCAACTATCCGCTCCGGGAGAAAATGCCGGCGCTGAAGGTTCCGCTCCTGGTGCTGAACCCCGAAGACGACCTATGGGAGCAAAGCGCCCGCGCGCCCGACCTGATCAAAAACGGCGGGATGGTTAACCTGCCCGGTTGGGGCCACGGTTTCCTGGACGCGCACACCCCCATTGCGGGAGCAATGCTGCGGGAGTTCTTTGACCAGGACCGCCTACCCGGTACGCCGAAGGAATGCCGATAAGCAAGCAGCGCATCGTTCTGTTTTCCCATGGCCAGGAAAGTGGTCCCTGGGGCGCCAAGATCACGATGCTGGCCGAAGACGCCCGCAACGCCGGACTGGCGGTGGATTCGATCGACTATCGAGGCATGCCGGATCCAGCCGACCGTGCCGAAAAGCTGGTGGCGCGTATGCGGGATTGCAGCGAAGAAATCCTGCTGGTGGGCAGCAGCATGGGTGGCTTCGTTGCCGTGGCCGCGGCGCAGAAGCAGGAGGCCGCAGGCCTTTTCCTGATGGCCCCGGCGCTCGCCGTTGGGGGCTGGCCGAAGCTGGGCAAGACGGTTTCCGCACCGGCGATGGTTGTGCATGGCTGGCAGGACGACATCGTCCCGATCCAATGGAGCATTGATTTTGCGCGCGCAAACCACGCGCACTTGCACCTGTTGGACGCCGGTCACTCGCTGACCGAGGCGCTGGACGCTATCCGCGCCCTCTTCCGGCTTTTCCTGTCAGCCCGAAACTGAAGCAAGCAGGCCCTTGGCTCCGGAAACCAGCAGGGCCGAATCACTTCCAATACCGAGGAATTTGGCGCCGTTTCCGGCATGGGTGCGGATGGCCTCCGGCGAGCCTGCCAGCGTTCCCGCCGCCTTCCCGGCTGCTGATATTTCCTGCAACGCCTGGGCCACAGTTGCCTGCACCTCCGGATGGCCCGGCTGGCCCAGGTACCCCATCGAGGCGGACAAATCCGAAGGGCCGATGAAGACCGCGTCCACGCCGTCCACGGCGGTAATGGCCTTCAGGTTGTCCAGCGCCGTGACAGTTTCAGCCTGAACGATCAGGCAGACCTGCTGTTCGGCTTCCTGGGCATAGTTCTCGATTTGCGTCCAACGCGACGCGCGGGTAATCGAAGTGGCCAGGCCCCGTATGCCGCGCGGCGGATAGCGCACGGAGGCGACCAGCTCTTCAGCCTGTTCGGCCGTATCCACCATGGGGACCAGCAAGGTTTGCGCGCCCAGGTCCAGGTATTGCTTGATACGCGTTGCATGCCCATCCGCAAGACGGACGATGGCATGCGTCCCGGTACCCTCGATGGCTTGAAGCTGAGATAACACGGACCCGATTTCATTGGGCGCATGCTCCCCGTCGATGAGCAGCCAGTCAAAGCCGATGCAGGCGCACAACTCGGCCGACACGGGAGATGCCAGGCCCAGCCAGAAACCGTACTGCACCCGGTCCTCGCCAAGCGCCTGTTTGAATTGATTCTGAGGTATTTTCATGACGCGACACTAGGTAAATCGGCACTCAAGTTTGCCCAAGGGGCCGAAGTCTGCCAGAAAATCGTCGCCGGCGCGGGCCGGAACGGGCTGTGTGAAGGAGCCGCTCAATATCACGTCGCCCCGCCTCAGGCCGATTCCATGGGCCGCGAACCGGCGCGCAAGCCAGCGCACGCCGTGGGCCGGATGCCCCATCACGCCGGCTGCCAGTCCGGTCACCTCCACCTCTCCGTTACAGTAAAGCGCGGCGCCTGCCCGGGGCATATCGAGCTCGTCAGCTGCGAATCCCCGGCTACCCAGAACAACGCCCGCCGCGGCCGCATTGTCGGCGATGGTATCGAGTACAGTCCGCGTGCGGCCGCTTTCCGGATCGACGCGGTAACTGCGCGCGGCGATGAGTTCCAGCGACGGATAGACGGCTTCGGTGGCCGCCAGCACGTCTTCAACGCTCACCTCATAGCCCTCCAGTGGCCGGCTGAGAACAAATGCCAGCTCCACCTCCACGCGCGGGTCCAGAAAGCTGGCGGCTTCGATCTCCGCTCCGTCATCGAAGAACATGTCGTCAAGCAGCGTTCCATAATCCGGTTCGTCGATGTGCATCGCCCGCTGCATCGCCTTGGAGGTCATCCCGATCTTTCTCCCGCGGATTCGCGCGCCGCGAGCGATCTTCATGCTGACCCAGGCGTCCTGAACGGCATGTGCGTCGGTCATATCCATTTCCGGATAGTCGAATGTGAGCGGCGGCAACTGGCGCCGGGTGCGCTCCGCTTCATCGAATCGTTCGGCGGCGCGTTGAATCTGTTCGGCTGTGAGCATCGGCATCGTTCCCTATCCTGATCTCGCCGCACTCTGCACCAATTGGTCCCTCTCGCGCAATCCGGCCACGATTTCCGCATGACGGGCCCGTGTCAGTTGAAACGTGGAAAGCACGGCAAAACCGGCCAGCCCCGTGACCGCGCAGAATATGCCGGCGTATAGCGCCAGATCGCTCACCACCTCGTATCCGACCTCGATCCCCGACTTCACGTCGGGGAAATTCACCCACTCCAGCATCCACCCCGAAACCACCTTGCCCAGCCCGCTGGCAACTTTGCTGCCGAAGGTAATCAGTCCAAAGATCAGGGCGGTGCGCGACAGGTTGCGCACGAATCGATACTCGTCGGTGGTCTCGGAAAACATGATCAGCGAGCAAATCATCAGTAAGCCCGCCCCCAGGCCCGCCGCCAACTGAAAGCTGAACAGCACATTGCCCAGTTCGCCGCTGCCGTACTCCGGCAACAATCCCGCCAGGGTCAGGAACAGCGGCGCCACGTAACCGCTCAGAAGAATGCAGTAGCCCGCCAGGTACAGATATTTGGGCTCGGTTCGCGTGACAATAAACCGGGCGCTGATGGCGGCAACAAGCATCCCAAAGGGCACCGCCTGCTGCCAGGACTTTATCTGCTCCGTGCTCAATCCCCAGAGGTACGGTCCGAAGTGGAGGTTCAGCGACCGGAAACAGGAGCCCATGGTGGTAGCCAGGAGCAGGCCGAAGAACAGCGCTCGCGTGTTCCGTACCTCGAAAATCAACTCGCCCCAGGCCTTCAACGTCTTGATCCAGTCAAAACGCGCTTTCGGCGGTGGCGGTAAACTGCGCTCGAATTTTCGAATGTGCCGGTAGGTGCCCGCCGAAGCCACCACCATGAACACCATCAACGCTATCGCGACGACGGCGCCGAAAGGCGCATAGGCCGCCGGGTTCTCCTGCCCCTCCGTGTATGCGTCGGTCGCCGAGAAGAACACGCTGAAGGCCAGTTCCAAAACGCCGAGATAGGCGATCAGGCCGGCCACCTGGCGGTAGATGCCCATTTCCGCCCGGTCGGCGGGGCGCACGGCTATTTCCGCGGTTACAGCGGCCGCCGGCGCGTCAAAGAACGTGAGCATTACGCGTGCGCCCACGGACGTGACCAGCAGCCATACAAACAGACCCTGCTGCGACAGACCCTCGGGCGGCACGAATTGCAGGAAGAAGAAAAGTCCCATGGGCAAGACGGAACCGAACATCATCGTGTGCCGGCGCCCGAAACGCGCTCTCAAGCGGTCCGACCAGTCGCCGATAACCGGGTCGGTAAGCGCGTCGACGACCAGGCTGATAAAGATCGCCAGCCCAACCAGGCGGCCGTCCAGCCCAATTACGCGCTGGTAGAAGAACAGCACGAACAGTTCGAAAACCACGAACACCAGATTGCCCACCGACCCGGTAAACCCGTGCAAGGCCTTGATGAGGAATGGCGCTCGTTCGTGCATGCAGCTCCCCCTGTGCGCCGCGCTACTATAAGGCCCCTTTCGACATGAAGGAACGCCCATGCCTGACTTGAATCGCGAACTGAGCCGGCGCGAGATGCTTGGTGGCTCGGCCGCCGCGCTGGCCGGCGTCGCCATGGCAGCCTGCACCCCCGAAAGTCCTGGGAGCGAGGGCGTCCCCGCCCTCCAAAACCCTGGGAACGAGGGCGTCCCCGCCCTCGACAATCCTGGGACCGAGGGCGTCCCCGCCCTCGACTCAAGCGCTTCTTCCGCCGACCTCAGCGACGCTTGGAGCGCCACCCCGGAAAGCATATTCCGCAATTTCGTGCGGGTGCGCGCGGACCTCAAAGGCGGCGTTGCGCCCTGGTGGTGGAGCGGCGTGTACGTGGCGGTGACGCCGGATCAGAACCCGCGAGTGCTGTTTGCCGCCGAGGGCTGCGAGACCAAGCGGGTCAAGCGCCTGGGAGAAAACCGTTACGAAGTCTGGTCGAAGGTAATGACGGTGTTCAAGGATCCGGAAACCCGTGAAATCCTCAACGGCAAGGAATTCCTCAACCCGTTCACCGGCCAAATGAATCTCGTGGAGCCCAACGTGATCGGCTCGCACATGATTCTTGAGCCGGACGAACAGGGCCGCATTTCCGAACGGCCGGCGGCCGGCGGAGAGCCTGCCGTGCTGGACCTGAGCTGGGTGCGCAGCGGAGACAAGTTGCTGATGGTGGGCTCTCGGGATTACCCCGAGCAACGTCCCATTCCGCTGGGCGAATACGGCACGACCGTGGTCGACGTCCCGGCCCTGAACGACCCCGAACCCAGCCGCGTGGAAGCGGTGTTTTCGTCCGTATTCCTGGCCCCCTGGCAACGCTTCCTTGCGATGGCCGAACAACCTGGCCACGCCGTTTGGCACGCCGTGGGACGCAAGACTCGCGGATTTCACGAGCTGACGCCCGAGTACCTGGCTGAAGCTGAGCGCTATATCCCCGATGTCCTTGCCTGGGCCGACTGACTTCGGAAGGAGGGCATCTTGCCCTCGTCGAGGGCGGGGACGCCATCGTTCCCGGGGTCAGGGGAGGTACTGCAGCCAGTCGTGCGCCGGGTCGCCGCAGGCGATAAACGGAGGATTGAGGATCGATTCCTTGCCGTAGCGAAGCGGGCGGCCCTGCAGATCGATTACCGCTCCGCCGGCGCATTCCAGCACAGCCTGACCGGCCGCCGAGTCCCATTCGGAAATGGGTCCCATGCGGGGATAGACGTCTGCGTCGCCCCGCGCGATCCGGCAGAACTTCAGGGAACTCGCGATCGCACGCCGGCGCGTCACCCCCATGGCGCCCACGTACAGCTCAAGTGCCGAGGCGGCATGCGAGCGGCTGGCTAGCACTCGAAACGGCGCTGAGGCAGGCTGCGTCACCCGGATGACGTCCAAAGCGCCCGATCCGGTCCCCGAATAGAACGCTCCTCCGCCCTCGTATGCTGAGTAAAGCTCCTGCATCGCGGGCGCATAAACCACACCGAGCACGGGCCGCTCCGAGCGGATCAGCGCGATGTTCACCGTAAATTCCTCGCCCCCGCGAACAAATTCCCGGGTGCCGTCCAGTGGATCAACCAACCAGTGCCAATCCCAGTCGGAACGGCGCATGCGGTGCTGTTGGGGGTCGGACTCTTCCGACAACACCGGGATCGCCGGCGTCAGACGCGTCAAGCCGGCAACGATATGCACGTGTGCAGCGTGGTCCGCTTCGGTCACCGGGGTGCGGTCGGACTTGTAGTCCACGCCCAGCCCCTCCGAGCGGAACAGCTCAAGAATGCGGTGTCCGGCTTCCTGGGCCATCTGAGTGACAGGCTGGATCAGGCCGGCCAGGTTCGGCCCCGTTCTCACGTCTGCACAATTACTGACTTGGAACAAGGGCGTCTTGACCTTATCGAGGGCGGGACGCCCTCGTTCCCGGGCGGGACGCCCTCGTTCCCGGGCGGGACGCCCTCGTTCCCGGGCGGGACGCCCTCGCTCCCGGGCCTCGCTCCCGGCGCTCTCGCAGTATCCACGGAAGTCCTAGCGGCGGCCCCTGCGGCGGCGGTCGCGGCCGGTCCCGTGGTGCTTGCGGCGATGCGCGCGCGGCGGCGGGGCGCTCATGAAGGGAGCCAGCATCTCCGGGTCTATCGGCTGGCGTTGGATCGAATGTCCGATGAAGGACTCGATTTCCGGCAGCGAATACGCATAGTGCTCGCAGGCGAAACTCACCGCGTGGCCGATCTCTCCGGCACGCGCGGTGCGGCCGATGCGATGCACGTAGTCTTCCGGATTCTGCGGCAGATCGTAGTTGAACACATGGGTGACATCGGGCACGTGAAGGCCGCGCGAAGCGACGTCGGTGGCTACCAGAACCGGCAACTCCCCGTCATGGAATTGCTTGAGCATCCGCATGCGCTTGTTTTGCGGCACGTCGCCGGAAATGGCCTGGGCCGTAATAGCGGACCCTTCCAGCCAGCGTGACAACTGGTCCGCCTCGCGGCGCGTGTTCACGAACACCATGCTGCGATCCACGCCGTCCCGGGACAAAAGCCCGGCCAGCAGCGGGGCCTTTTCGTCGCTGGACGGGTAGTACAGCCATTGCTCGACCTCGTCGACGACCTTCTTGTCCGGCTCGATGCGCACGATCTCCGGTTGGTTCAAGTGCTGCGTAGCCAGCTCGAGCACCAGGTAACCCAGCGTGGCCGAGAAAAGCATGCTCAAGCGCTTTTCAGGCGGCGGCAGGCGGCGCATGACGTAGCGAATATCGCGGATAAAACCCAGGTCGTACATGCGATCGGCCTCGTCAATGACGATGACCTCGACGGCCGCAAGCGAAAAGACACCTTGCCGGTAGTAGTCCAAAAGCCGCCCGGGCGTGCCGATCAACAGGTCGACTCCACTGCTCAACTGTTCACGCTGCGACTTGTACCCCGCGCCGCCATACACCACCATCATGCTCAAGCCGGTGGCGGCGCCCAGCAGTACCGCGTCGCGTTCGATCTGCTGCGCCAGTTCACGCGTCGGCGCAAGGATCACGGCACGGGGCGAAGCCACCTTCGTGCGCTTCGGTGAGGGGTTGAGCAGCAGCCGATTGAACAACGCAAGCAGAAACGCTGCTGTCTTCCCGGTACCGGTCTGCGCCTGACCCGCCACGTCCCGGCCGGCCATTGCGGTGGGCAAAGCCTTGGCCTGTATAGGAGTCAGTGTCTCAAACCCGGCGCGCTTGATGCCCGCGCGTAGCGGCGGCGGCAGATCGAGTGAATCGAAATGAACGGTTTCTTCGGACAATGTCTGGACTTTTGCGACGGTGCATATTCTATCGCCCAAGCGTTGTTCGCCCTTTCGGAATATTTTCATGTAGAATGTTTGCCACGCCCGAAATCGTTCGGGGGCCGCGTGGCCTGTCCAAGCCGACGCGGCCGTTTTCGAATCGTTCGCAGACCATCGAGGCGCGCAACGAATTTTTCAGGTGAGGCGAGGGGCCTCATCAACACACTTCTTCTCCACATTTCTTTGAAGGAGAGTCCCATATGAGCGTTACCCATGTAGCGGAAGAAAACTTCCAGGACGAAGTGCTGGGCAGCGAACTGCCGGTGCTGGTGGATTTCTGGGCCGAGTGGTGCGGTCCCTGCAAGATGGTTGCACCGGTCCTGGAGCAGGTTGCCAACGATTACGAAGGACGGATGCAGGTCGTCAAGCTCAACGTTGACGAGGCCCAGCAGACCGCTTTTCGCTACAACGTGCGGAGCATTCCCACGCTGATCCTGTTCATGGAAGGGCAGGTGGAAATGCAGGTTGTGGGAGCACAATCGCGGCAACAGATCACGCGGATGCTGGAAGAAAAACTGTGAGAAATTACGCCGGAAACCAGGGACGCCCGCGATCGCGCGGGCCCCGCACAAGAAATCCCAATGTCGCAGCCCGCGGGCGCGGGCGCCGCGACCGCCGCCAGCACGACGATGTCGGCGGGTTCACGGCCGAGGAAACGATCACCACCGAGCAACTTGAGGAATTGGGCCATGTGCTCAAGCTGAACGAGTTCAAGAAGCTGCCGGTCGCCAAGGTCCTGGAACAGGGCCAGCAACTGGGGCTGGAGAGCCTTTCGCGGGCGCGCAAGCAGGACATCATCTTCTCGGTGCTCAAGGCCCACGCCGCCGAGGGCGCATCGATCTACGCCGAAGGGGCACTCGAGATCCTTCAGGACGGCTTCGGTTTCCTGCGCTCCGCGGACGAGTCCTATCTGGCCGGGCCGGACGACATCTACGTGGCGCCAGGGCAGATACGCCGATTCAACTTGCGCACCGGCGACACCGTGGCGGCATTGGTGCGCCCGCCGCTGGATAACGAACGCTACTTCGCGCTTCTGAAAGTCCACCAGATCAATTTCGAGGCGCCGGAGAAATCCCTGGGCAAGGTGCTGTTCGAAAATCTCACCCCGCTGTTCCCTCAGGAGCGCTATTCCCTGGAACAGGGCAACGGCAGCACCGAGGATCTGACCTCGCGCATCATCGACTTGGCGGCGCCTGTCGGTAAGGGTCAACGGGGCCTGATCGTGTCGCCGCCCAAGGCCGGAAAGACGATGCTGCTGCAGAACATCGCGCAGTCCATCGCCGCGAATTACCCGGAGACATTCCTGATCGTCCTGCTGATCGACGAACGGCCGGAAGAAGTCACCGAAATGCAGCGCACGGTGCGCGGCGAGGTGGTCTCCAGCACTTTCGACGAGCCCGCCACCCGGCATGTGCAGGTGGCTGAAATGGTGCTCCACAAGGCCCGGCGGCTGGCGGAACACCGCCGCGACGTCGTGATCCTGCTCGACTCCATCACCCGCCTGGCGCGCGCCTACAACACTGTTACGCCTTCCTCCGGGCGAGTCTTGTCCGGCGGCGTGGAGGCCAACGCACTACATCGGCCCAAGCGCTTCTTCGGCGCGGCCCGCAAGATCGAGGAAGGCGGGAGTCTGACGATTCTCGCCACCGCGCTGGTCGATACCGGCTCGAAGATGGACGAGGTGATCTACGAGGAATTCAAGGGCACCGGCAACTCCGAGATTCACCTGGATCGCAGGATTTCCGAGAAGCGAGTCTTCCCCGCCATCAACATCAACCGCTCCGGCACGCGGCGCGAAGACCTGATTACCGCAGACGACGAGATTCAGAAGATCTGGGTGCTGCGCAAGCTGCTTCACCCCATGGACGAACTGGCGGCTGCCGAATTTCTGATCGACAAGATGCGCGACACCAAGCGCAACAAGGCCTTCTTCGAAACGATGAAGATGGGCTAGCCGCGCTGGCCGAACCGTTGCCCGCCTATCGAGGAACCGGATCGCTGCCGGGAGTCAGGCTCACAGGTTGCGAGGCGAGCAACGAACCTTCGATCCTTGCCACGTGTGCGTTGAGAGCGCCCAGATCACGCCGAATTTCCTTTACTTCCGATCGAATTTCGACGATATCGGCCCGGTTTATTGTAATTTCCGCCCGCAGGTCGGCGCGAAGGTTTGATTGGGAGATGAGAATGAGGCCGCCCAAGGCAATGGCCGAGCCCACGATCGTAAGACAAATCGTAAGAACGCCGTTGACGGTAGCAGCTGATTTCACGAGACGATCCTCCGTTGATCCGTCTTCAATGCTCGAAGAATAGCACACGCCAGGAAGCCGGCGACTCGATCAAATGTCATGCGTTTGGCTGGTTTTCAGGCGTTACGCTGTGGCGACTTGTGCGTCCGCAGAGTGGGTAGCCTCATGCCCAGGGGCGCCAGCGGAAGCGAATATGGAGCGTGCGGCCCTTGATGTCGTGCACGAAGCCGTCAAAGCCCGGGCGCCGATCAGCACGCAGGTAATCAAGGACCTGGAGCGAGTGAAGGTCCAGCTAGAAAGGAACATGGCCATCAAAGCGGACATTGCCGAATTGCGCGGCAAACTTGTGTCCAACGTCTCGGAGTTGCGCGGCGAGTTCACGTCTAGTATCTCCGGCCTGCGCGCAGCCTGATATGATCCCATTTCACCAGATTCCGGCAGATCGAAATTCAGGGAACAGCGGAATAAGGAGGAAAACCGCATGAGGCCCGCTGAGATCATCTTCGGGGTCACTGAAGCGCCCGAAGGCGGATACGGCGCCAGGGCGCTTGGGTACAGCACATTTGCTCAAAGGGAAAACTGGAACGGCCTGAAGCAAAAGCTGGATTTGAAATGAGATATTTGAAGGCCATGGCGCTGACAGAGTTGGTTGATTCGTGAAAAAATTGTTCGACGAAGGTATTCCGCTCCCTCTACGCGACTATCTGATCGGACACATCGTTGATACCGCCGCCGACCTGGCTGCAGTCAGGATCTATTTCGAGGTTCCGACTTGACGCAATCGGTCATGGCGGCCACCTACGCCCAACTCTCGACTGCCGCGCAGTTGGTTGCGCAAACGTACGGAACCGTTGCGCCGGTTGCGATGGGTGTTTCGCGGACCTGCCAGCTCTTGTCGCAGGCCAACATCAGGGCGGGCAACCGGTCCCTCAATCCGGACCAGGTCCGCCGGTGCAACGCCGAGCTCATAGAGGCCGGAATCGCGGTGCGCGAACTCAACCGGGGCGTCCGGGTTATGCCCGCATGGACGCTGCCGCTTACACGCGCGGCGCACCAGGCCGGGAATCTCACCCAACTCATGTCCGCCTTCCGGACGGAGTTCGTACATTTTGAGTACGACCCGTACGGCTACGAAAGGGAGCTGCGCTGTCACCTGGTAGCCGGGAATCTCTCCCAGTTGGTTCAACGGTTCCACCGCTTCAGCCCGCCACCGGAGTGCTGGCGGTTTCTGGCCGAGCCCCTGGCTACCGATCTGATCGATACGCTTCCCGAGCCGCTTCGGACTCACGCATTGCTGGGCTGTCTCGGCCACGCTATCGAGACAGCCGGGCCGGCCGAAGCGCTAATCGAAGCCTGCGCGGCGGCTGGCGATTCGAGCTTTGCGCTGGAGACCGAAATCGCGTGCGTTCGCATTCTTCAGGGCCGCTTCGACTTGGCCGAAACGGTGTTCGCGGAGCTATCGCCGGAAATACGGGCACAAAAGCCGGCCAGGATCGGGTTAACGGCCACCCGAGCGCTCATCGCCGTGTTGCGGGGCGAGGACGAGGCGGCGCTAAAGCGGATTGACGAGGCGCTCGCGCTGGACCGGGCCGGCACCCGCAGAAGGCTGGTGTTTCCCGACTGCCGTGCGTTTGCGCTGTCACTGCTTGGCCTGGTGCGAGTTGACACCGCGAATTCGCATGACCTCCTGGACCGGATTTTTCGCGGCGCCCGGCGAGTCGGGGTCAATTGGGATACGGAACTGCAATTCGTATCCGCGGCGATTGCCGTCAAGTCCGGCCGGCGTGTTTACCAGGGGCCACAGTTACCCGATTCCTGCATTGAAGCCCTGATGGACGGGTTGTTGAGCTGCTGGATGGACGATTTTCCGGCGGACTGGCAGGAACGGATGGCCGTTCTGGGTTACTACCGCAATCGCGCCGCGGCCAACGGTTTCGATTGGCTGGCGGCGGAATGCGAAGAAGTGCTGTCGCGATTCGGCGAGCGCGCCGGCGCCGGCGGCGGCGGCGGCGAAAACTCCCTGCCACAAGACCGGGGCGGCGGGGAATCGAGTCATCGGCTGCTGGGCACGACGACGCTGGCAACCCTTGCGGCACCCGTGCCCGACTGGGAAATATCGCTGAAAGCCATTGAGCGGATCGCCGGGCAGATGGGCAGTAACGCCGCCCGCAAACGCAAGGCCGCAGCCGCTTCCAAGCGTCGCCTTGCCTGGATTCTGGTGGATGAAGGATACGATATCCACGCGTATCCCAAGGAACAGCGGCAGCACAAGAACGGCGGGTGGAGCAAGGGCAGAAAGGTGTCGCTGAAGCGCCTCGTGCGGGAAATGGAGACGATGGACTTCCTCTTGCCGCAAGACCTGCAAGCCGCGTCGACCGCCTCCGACGGCAGTAGATGGAGAGCGTGGGCAAACAGGGTTGATGAAGAGGGCATTTACGCTTTGGCGGGACACCCCCATGTCTTTGGAGAGCAGGGCCAACCCATGGAAATCGCCCGCCGCGACCCTGAGCTGCGCATCACGGAAAATGAAAGCGGCGCCACTGTGGTTACCATGCGGCCTTACGCACAGGACTATGGGGAAGCGTTTGGGCGTTACCTGATTCGGTTGACGACCAATCGGCGATGCGAGGCGACCTTTTTCGCCGATAGCCACCTGCGGCTGCTTGAGGCGATTCCGGAGGAAGGTCTGGAGTTGCCCACGGAAGTTCGGCCACGCCTCCTTGAGGCCGTGTCGTCTCTGGCCGCCGACGTACGGGTGCAAAGCGACGGCGTCGAAGCGGTGGCTGCGGCTTTGCGCGTTGATTCCGACCCGACGCCATGCGTGCGTCTGGAACCGTTTGAGGACGGACTCTCGATTGCGGTAGTGGTGGAATCGATTCCCAACTCGGGCATCTTTTTCAAGCCTGGCGCGGGCGCTGTCACGGTATTCGCCAGCCGCGACGGACAGAGCGTGCAGGCTGGGCGCGATTTCTCCGCCGAGCGGGACGCGATGGATCGCCTTGTCGGGCAATGTCCAAGGTTGGCGCCGAGACCCACGGAACTGAATCCGCTGGCACTTTCCGATCCTGCGGAATGCCTGGAGTTGCTGGATACGCTGGACCACGCCGGCGCGCGCTGCCTGTGGCCCAAGGGTCAGCCGCTGCGAATCGTCGCGCGCGCATCGGCGCCCTCGCTGGCGCTGACCGTGAAGTCTGCCGGCGATTGGCTGCAAACCTCGGGCAAGCTGGCCGTGGACAAGAAGCGCGCGCTGGATCTGAAAGAGTTGCTCAAGGCGCTGGAAGCGAGCCCCGGTTCGCGCTTCGTGCAACTGGAGAGCGGCGAGTTTCTGGCCCTGACGCGCACCTTCCGCCGCCAGCTCGACGACCTTGCCAGTCTGTCCACGCCGGCAGCGAAAGGCGCATTGCGATTGCATTCGCTGGCCGCGCTGGCCCTTGGCGACCTTATGGAGAATGCCGGCCTGACCGCCGACAAAGGCTGGCGCGAGCTGCGCGCCAACGTGGAGGCGGCGAGAACCTTTGAGCCGGAACTGCCGAGCACCCTTCGGGCTGAACTTCGCCCTTACCAGATCGAGGGATACCGCTGGCTGGCGCGTCTTGCCCGCTGGGGCGCCGGCGCTTGCCTTGCGGACGACATGGGTTTGGGGAAGACAGTGCAGACGCTTGCGCTACTGCTGGCGCGGGCGCCGGACGGCCCTGCCCTGGTCGTCGCGCCCACCTCGGTGCTCGCCAATTGGGTGGATCAGGCGCGCCGCTTCGCGCCCACGTTGAACGTTACGCTGTATGCCGGCTCGGCGGAGCATCGCGGGCGGCTCCTCAAGGCGCCCGGTCCGTTTCAACTGGTTATCGTCACGTATGGTCTGCTGCAGAACGACCTGGACCGGCTGGGCTCCATTCGCTGGCGCAGCGTTGTGCTCGACGAGGCGCAGGCGATCAAGAATTCCGCAACCAAACGCGCCCGCGCCGCCCGCCGGCTGAACGCGGACTTTCGCATGGTCACCACCGGGACGCCGATTCAGAACAGCCTGATGGATCTGCATTCCCTGTTCAGTTTTCTCAATCCCGGGCTGCTCGGATCCGAGCGCCAGTTCCGCCGCAATTTCGCGGCCGCCATGGACCGCGGCGACCCGGGCGGCGCCCACTCCCGGCTTCGGCGGCTGGTCATGCCGTTCCTGCTGCGGCGGCTCAAGGCGGACGTCCTCGACGATCTGCCGGCGCGCACCGAGATTACCCTGCACGTCAGCATGTCCAGCGAGGAAGCCACGCTTTACGAGGCGCTGAGACAGCGCGCCATCGAGGAACTTGAAGCGGCGCGCGAGGAATCCTCGGCGGCAAGCGAAGCAGCGCGGCGGGTGCAACTGCTCGCCCATCTGACGCGGCTGCGGCTGGCCTGCTGTAATCCTTGCCTGGTTCTCGGCTCAAACGGCGGCAAGCAGGTGCAGCCGCCCCCAAGTTCCAAGCTCGAAGCCTTCGCCCGGGTATTGAGCGAACTGATCCAGAACGGGCACAAGGTCCTGGTGTTCTCGCAGTTCGTCAAGCACCTGAAACTCGTTGAAGAATACGTGGCCGGCATCGGGGTCGGCTATCAGTACCTGGATGGGTCCACGCCCCAGAAGGTTCGCTCCGAGCGCATCAGCGCGTTTCAGGCGGGCGATGGCGACGTGTTTCTGATCTCCCTCAAGGCGGGCGGCTTTGGGCTGAACCTGACCGCCGCCGACTACGTAGTCCATATGGACCCGTGGTGGAACCCGGCGGTGGAGGATCAGGCCTCCGACCGCGCTCACCGAATCGGCCAGAGCCGTCCCGTCACCATTTACCGGCTGGTCACCGAGGGCACCATAGAAGAGCAGATCGTCGATCTGCACAGCCGCAAACGCGACCTCGCCGACCGCATGCTCGAAGGCGCGGGCTCGGCCGGCAAGCTGAGCGCCGATGACCTCCTCGCTCTGCTAAGCCGGCCGCTGGACACCTCAGCCTGACAGGCCGATTTGCCCAATGTATTGTCTCTATTGACACTGCTTCGTTCTTGACCAGCGGTCAAGCCGCTAACACGATGAGTAGCGGGCGCTTCAGCGGAGACACGGCCAGAGGGAGGTTCAGTTGCAGGCAGGCGTCCTCGAACTCGGCGCGCAATTGGCTGCCGCCAACCTTCCGCGAGTATCTGGCCGAACACAGGTTTGACATGGATTTCCGACGACGCTGATCGATCCTTATAGGAGAATCTCGCTGTTTCGGATTAGTACTGCTTACGCGCAGATATTTTTGGCGGATCCTTACTCGTTCGGCGGGCCGGAAGACTCTGAGAAAAACTTGTACGCCTCCAGGTCGAAACGGCGAGCTGACACAATTTCCCTCCGAGGCACAACAATACGGAAATCGTCGGCAGTTAGGTGAGCTAATCGACTGTCCTCCTTCGCGGAGGCCTCAAAAGCGGGCCAATAGTCTGTGGTTATCACCAATTCGCGAGACTTCTTTGTCCTGTATCCACTGAGGACGGGCAGCAACCCCAAATCACCATCTCCGTGCACATGCACTGGGATTGATTGTGGGAATCCTATATAAGACTTACCGCTTCTTGTGGAAATCTCGACGAGCGACCCTGTCCCCAAAGCTCCATGGATAGTTCGATCAATAAGGTCCCCGTATCGCTTGGCTGCTTTTTCCGCCAGCGACTCATCTGACGTAAGTCCATTAATCAGAAATGGCGCCAAATAGGCCAATAGCGAACAAATCGCCACGGTCCCGGAAAAATCGAAGGGAGCAAAGTCTTGCCACCAGAATCGCATAAGGGGAAAGATGGATTGACCCAGGTAGGTGACAAAACGTGCAGCGATCAAAAGGATGCCACCGGCGATTGCGGCATTGAAGAACAGGTGATAGCCGGATTGGCGAACTGTTTGAAACCAAGTCAGATTGGTACGCGGTAGAAACCAGTAGCCGGCAAGGACGGGAATCAGAAGCAGGCTAAGGTTCACAGGAACGGGCTTCCTTCTGCGCTGATTTCACGCGCTAACCACTGCGAAGTAGCTGCCGGCGGCAGCCTAATGAACCCGACGTCCATGTCCTGAACTGTCTTTAATCGACCGCGTGTTGCCGAAGTGTCTTTATTTGGCTTAGTGTTTTCTTGGCTGGCCGACTATTAATGAATTCCTTTGCATCTACGTAACGCCCACCATTACGGGTGACATAGACCTTTGCATATTCCGAACGTTGCTCGCCAGTGCGCACACGTTGATTGGACCGTCCCTGTTTACTAGATGATTGGTTTCCGCGAGGCATATCCGTTCCTCATCGCCTTGAAGCCCCAATAGCATGCTTTATAGCACAAATCATTACGATACGGCGTTTCGAGTTCCTTTTGGCTATGGGGCTTGGAGTTAAAGAGACCCCGTTTCCGTTACGAAGTACCGAGCATAGCCTTTCGGCGACTCTTTGGAAGCAATAGTGAGGTGGTCCCACTTTTTTGGACAGGACGTTAAGGTGTATTTTGATGCCTCACGGAGGGCATTGAGATGACGACGAGACAGTCGCTGTGCAGCTGTTGATTTGAGCGACAGCTTTTGCTCAGCAACGCCCTCGCCTTTGACCCTTAGGTCGAGAAATCTCATAGTTTGCGAATCGGCGCCGACGATCTTCCAATCAACGGACTCGCACGCATTGCCAAAAACGGTCTCGAAGCTTGTGTGAGCCAGTGGCTCGGTGGTCATCCCGTGGTGGACAGACAACGCCAAGCCAAAGTACTCAATCCACTCAGGCGTAAGCCAGGTTGCCTGTTCGTTCACTTTGGCTCGAGGAGGCGCGGGTAAGGAATCGACCATCCGTGCGACGAATCGGATTCCGGTAGGTGAGAGTTTGTTCAGCCGTCGCTTTAGTTGAGAGAGTGTTAAGAGCTTTCCAGTCTGAGCTTCATGAGATCAACAAATGCGGGTTTTAGTTCGATTCCTACCCATCTTCTTCCGAGTTCTTTCGCCGCTAGCAAGGTTGTGCCCGAACCCGCATAGGGATCGAGTACCACACTTCCCATTCTGCTGGATAGTTCTACACATCGTCTTGCCAGAGAGGCCGGCATTACGGCTGGATGATCGTCAAGAACTGCGTGATGACGTTTGCGTGGTTCGGTAGGAATGTCCCAGGTCGTTCGAAGCCTGCGCCCATTCGGTCCCCGAACCGCTTCGACGTCATAGTAGTAGTCTTGGCTCTTGGACAATAGGAAAACAGTCTCGTGAGCCTTTGTAGGCCGATCCCGAACCGACTCAGGATGAGCATTCGGCTTGTTCCAGATGATTTCCGACCGGATCCACCAGCCCGCGTCTTGAAGTGCAAACGCTATCCGCCAGGGAAGGCCAATCAGGTCTTTTGGTTTAAGCCCTTGTGGCGTTGGCGGACGAACAGACATTGCGCGGGCGCGGTTCTTGCGGTCGGGCGCACGGTACCGGCGATTGCCTGATGTATATGCATCGCCAACGTTGAGCCAGACGGTCCCATCCCTTCTCAAGACTCGGCGGATTTTGTTGAACGTGCTTACTAGTCCGCGAATGTAGTCAGCAAGCATTTCGTCCCGTCCGATTTGCTCATCAATCTTGTAATCCCTCAATGACCAGTAGGGCGGAGACGTTACGACTGTCTGAACCGTTTCGTCGGGAAGCAGCCCCAGCGCACGATCCGCATGTCCTTGAATCAGCGCGGATTGCTTGAGTGGGTCAATCGGATCGTCGTTCTCGCAAATCGTAATGAACGACCGTTCGTGACGTAAGGCGGACTTCTTATCGCCAGTGCCGACTGAGTTCGAATGATCGGAATCAAAGGAAAAAAGCTCGGCGTGTTGAGTGGACACGTCAGAACCAGCCTGCGGCTATTCTTATCGGGAAATCGCGACTCAATGGAGCTTGCATTTCGGAGCTTGGATCAGCATCCATCCAGACTAGTATTGTCTATTCTCAATTCACTCCTTTCCTAATGCAAATATCCGGTCGGGATCACGATGCATGAGAAACCCCATGGGGTTGGCCGCGCTCACGATCACCGGTCTTCACCGGAAACGGCAGGCCGGAAGCGCGACGTGCTGCCACGGGGCGAACTTGCGCAGCGTATGCAGTAATGGTGATCCGATCAAGTTTCGCTATAGTGATCTCAACCGGAAGCGGAGTTTCTGATGGAAGGCTTGGGCACAGCGATTCTTTCGATCCTCTGAGCGCATTCAATGACGCTCATGCTGGCCAATTACGCTATTGAGTAAGAATACTCAGTAGCGTAATCACCTGTCGGGAAACGCCAGTAGGTTCGTTCAATGCCAAAGACGCTCCACGCTATGAATTCTAGTATTGCTGCTCTCGAACGCATCGGGCCCACTCCGTTTCGCGTCTTGTGCATGAGCCTGAGCTTGGTGATCTGCGGCAAAGGGCAGGCCGCCGGGATTGAGTTCGAGCGCTACGAGCTTGCTACCGGCGTCGCCGAGCAACAAACGGTTCTAACGGGATTCCTGCTTGGGGGCAACGTGGCCGATCTCGCAGTCGTGAATGCCGGAAGGAATCGAACGAGGTGGCTGCACGTCTATTCGTTGAGCGATGCCGGTTGGAAGGAAACAACGAGCACGCTACTGCGTTCCCAGGTGCAGCTTGTTGACCTCGCGAACGTGGGCGATGATCAGTGCTTGATCACATACGACTCGGGGAGCCTGGCTTGCTTTGATCCTGAGTCCGGGGTGACGCGGACGCTGGCCACGGCAAGGTTGGGCGTTCAGCCTTCGCAGGATGGCGGAATTCCCCATGTGGACGTTACGCGGGACTTCAATGGAGATTCCAGGGACGATCTGGTCGTGCCCGGTGTCAGTGGCTTCTCGGTATTGATTCAGGATGGCGATGGAACATTTGCGGACCCCATCGCCCTGGGTCCCGCAGCCGTATCGAATTCTTCCTTTGGAGGCGATGGATATCGATACGATCCCTGGAGTCTGAGCCGTATTCACGAAATCGACTACAACGGAGATGGGCGACCGGACCTGGTTTTCTGGGATGAGGACCATTTCGTTGTCCATCTCCAGCAGGTTGATGGGCGGTTCAGTTCAACCACGGAGACATTCACCACCAGCGTCGCCTTTGATTCAGACGATCCAGCCGCGCTCGCCGCGCCGATGCAGGTTCGGGGACGGCAGGCGGACGGCCTGGTTGCGGGCGCGATGAGCGGGAGAGTGCTGCACTCGCTGCAGGACATGAACGGCGACGGCGTTGCGGATCTCGTTGTGTTCTCGCTGAAAGGTGGGGACAGCGACCTATTCGGGCAAACGTCGGAGTTGTGGGACATGAGCTTCGGCTTGCATGTGCATTTCGGCATACAGGCAGCCGGTGAGCTGGAATTCTCGAAGGAGCCCGGCGCTGAACTGCTCGCGGAGGGCATCCCTTTCGAGATCGGGATACACGATTTCGACGGGGACGGGCAAAAGGACGTGATGGTCACCAAGGTCAAGCCGGGCGTATTCAAGTCGATCGGGATGCTGATTGGCGCGTTCTTTACCCAGTCCGTGTCGTTCGACATGGATTTCTACCGCATGGAGAACGGCACATATCCGGAGAAGCGAAACCGCCGCCTCAAGTTGCGAACGGCGTCGATGGGTGAGAGCGGCGAAAACGCGGCGTTGTTCCCGCCGGTGCTGATAGGGGACGTAAACGGCGACGGACGCTCCGACGTCCTGATGGGATGGGGCCGCGAGGAGCTGCGCATCTATGCCGGCGTGCAAGGGTCGGGTTTGTTTGAACAGCGCCCTCAGAAGATCAAGGTTGAAGTGCCGCCCGAGGAGTTCGCGTGGCTGACCGACCTCAACGGGGACGGCAAGGATGACGTCGTCCTGCACCACCGCTCAACGGATGGGCCGAACCGAGTGACGCTGCTGATTGCCCGTTAGCATTCCCATTGCCCGGCTTTTTCTCTTGCCGGGAAAATTGGTCTTGGAATCCGCCGCAGGTCCGCAATCCAAAGCCGGGTTTTGTTGTATACTGCGCGGCCGATGAACAGGAAATCCACACAGTTCCGATTATCTGAAGCCGCCGGCTTCTCATTGATCGGGCAATCGATCGTGGCGCTAGCCAGCGGCGCGCTCCCGTGCGCATGGACTTTGCGTACCGAGCGTACCAGTGTGGATTCCTGTCGGTTTAATCATGGGGAACCCATGCGCTAAGCCTTTCTAGAAAACGATTCTGGAAGGCTTGCAAAAAGAACCTTCCGGATCAGCCCAAAAAGCCCTGGTCGGTTCGAAACCACCGGGGTTTTTTTATGCCTCGGTGGGTGTTCTTTGACAATGTGGATTGTGTGAAGTGTCGGGGCAGAGCTTCGTCTTCGTATAAGACGAGGCGACCGCAACACCGGCGGTGCGCGCGTGCGCCTGCCCCCGACACCTTTCGGATCGGTAGCTCAGAAGGTAGAGCGGTCGGTTGAAGGCCGGCGCGGCGAAGGTTCGATTCCTTCCCGATCCACCAAATGGCATGTAGCTCAACGGCAGAGCGGCCGCCTGTTAAGCGGCAAGATGCGGGTTCGAGTCCAGCCGTGCCAGCCAGATTCCGGGGGATTGGTTCAGTTGATAGAACGCCCGGTTTGCAACCGGGAGACGCGCGGTTTGAATCCGCGATCCTCCACCAGAAATTCCTGAGCCGGCTTCGGCTGGCGCGGGAACTGCGGCCTGGCGCCGATAACCGCCGGCAACGGCGGGAAAGGGGCGCATCCCATGACGCCCCGCCGAACCTCCGGGTTCGGTCCATCCAGGCAAGCCTGACCCTCTCGTCCTCGCCGGGAAACCGGCGGGGATAGCGGTCAAGCGATGCGCGGAATGTAGCGTGCTCATGCACCGGCCCCGCCGGGAATGCCGGCCCGTGAAAGACCATGTGGTGATGCAACCCGCGATACCGACATCGTGATCCGTTAAGGGCAACGGGTAGCGCAAATCAGTGCGAGCCTTACCAGCCAGCGCGTTTGCGCAGAGAATTAGGGTTCCGGTGTACAGCCGGCGTCCTGGAGCTCGGTTGAGTAGCCGGTAGGTGAAAGACAGTCGGCGTGTTGTATTTCGTGGCCCAAAAGGCGACGAAGCGACCGAGGCGCGCACGCCGCAGTGGGATTCGCGTTGTTAGCTCAGCGGGTAGAGCAATCGCCTTGAGAGCGATAGGTCGCTGGTTCAAATCCGGCACTATGCACCATGACGAAACGCAAAGACGCGCCTCGGTACGTACCGAAAATGGCTTAAGGCCGGAGTCTTCGGACAATCCGGCGGTCCAAAAGCCGCAAGCTGGCGGACCTTGGCAGAACACCGCACGGTTGGGTAGCCCCTACTTGGAGCTCGCAAGGCTCACGGTAAGTGAACTGCTGACTAGGTACGTGCGGCGAGTGAACCGCCACACTCTCAAAAAGGCAGTCATGGCCGCTTACGGCGGCGCCGGCTTTCGCCGGGCCGTCGTGGACAGACGGGCAACGTCCGCCAGGCAAGGCGGGCCGTACTCCCGCTAAAGGGTGGCTGTGAAACGGCGTAGTCTCAACCGTTTCTTTCCTGGTGCGGCAGCTCAATTGGGAGAGTCCCGGGTTGTCAACCCGGTGGATGCCGGTTCAACCCCGGTCCGGACCGCCAAATTTCCTTGATCCGGTGGGCGAATGGTTGAGCCACGAGGCCTTCAACCTCATGTGCGGGTTCGAATCCCGCCCGGATCTCCAGGACCGGTAGCTCAGTCGAATTGAGAGCGCGCGGCTGATAACCGCGAGGGCGGCCGTTCAAATCGGTCCCGGTCCACCATATACCTGGGAGTAGCTCAGTCGAGTAGAGCACTCGCCTTGGAAGCGAGAGGCCGCAGGTGCGAATCCTGCCTTCCAGACCACTTTCGCGGGCATAGCTCAATGGGCAGAGCGGCTGGCTTCCAACCTGTAGGTTGCCGGACCGTCGCCGGCTGCCCGCTTTTGGAGACTCGCAAGGCTGGCGTGCTTATCCGGCTTGAACCCGGTGATGTCCGAAAGGGCGTGGGAGTTCGATCCTCTCAGTCTCCGCCACACCATGGTGAGCCTAGCTCAATGGCAGAGCCCCAGGATGTGACCTTGGACGATACCGGTTCGAGTCCGGTGGTTCACCCCAAAACCGGAGAAGTGGCCGAGCGGTCCAAGGCGCTCGTTTGCTAAACGAGAGGGGCAACCGTCCCACCCAGGTTCGAATCCTGGCTTCTCCGTCAATCTGCCCGTAGCTCAGTGGAGCAGAGCGGCTGGCTTCGAACCAGCAGGTCGGGAGTTCGAGTCTCTCCGGGCAGGCCATTTCCACCGCCCTTGACATAGTGGTTGTGTACCGGACTTTTAATCCGGCTACGGGAGTTCGATTCTCTCAGGGCGGATCACTCTATTGAGAGGGAGGCGGTTCTCAGGTTGGGCTCATATCCCCGCTTTCGCCGGTTCGAATCCGGCCCTCTCAACCAAATGTCCGATAGCTCAGCAGGTTAGAGCGCCGCTCTCACAAAGCGGAGGTCGCCGGTTCGAACCCGGATCGGGCAACCATCTTCACGGCTGTAGCTCAGCGGAACAGAGCGCGACTCTGCGAAGGTCGAGGTCAGGCGTTCGAATCGCCTCAGCCGTACCAACTGATCGGTGCTGGTCCAATTGGCAGGACACGAGACTTTGACTCTCGGGATCGTGGTTCGAATCCACGGCGCCGAGCCAATCCCAGGCCAGTCGTCTAATGGGAAGACTGCGGATTCCAAATCCGCCGATCGGCGTTCGAATCGTCGCTGGCCTGCCAACCTACATTCACGCCGTGGCCGAGTGGTTAGGCGCGAGACTGCAAATCTCGATATCCCGGTTCGACTCCGGGCGGCGTGTCCACCTTGCCCCAGTAGCTCAGTGGTAGAGCAGCGGGTTTATACCCCGTCTTGAACGCGCCTGATAAGCGGTTGGCCGCACGTTCGAATCGTGCCTGGGGCGGCACGTCCTCGTAGCTCAATGGATCCAGAGCACCGGGCTTCTAACCCGGGAGTTGCAGGTTCGAGTCCTGCCGGGGACGCCACCAATGGCCGTCTGAAGGGAATTTCTGGTATACCTGCCTGTCTTAGAAACAGGTGTTTCTCGGTTCGAGTCCGAGGGCGGCTACCACTTTGTATGCGGATCTGAAGGGAATGGTAGACCTCGGCGGCTTAAACCCGCTGGTATCCCGGTTCGAGTCCGGGGGTCCGCACCAATGCGCGGCTGAAGGGAACCGGTATACCTGGATCGCTCAAAACGATCTGTTTCTCCGTTCGAGTCGGAGGCCGCGCACCAACATCACACACAATCCGCGTTGTCGGAGTTCGCGCTGCCTATCGCCCGTTAGTCGTCGGCAATCACGCACACTTCGCAGTCGCCGCCCAGGTCCATGTTGCCTTGCCCGGCAACCAGCGCACCCACGGCGGTGAGGTTGTCCGGGTTGGGTTTGGGGAAAGCGACGTCGCTATGGCGAATGCCCAGCGTCAGCAGCGCTTCGGTGGTCTTGTAGCCGGTGCGCATGGACTCGAAAACGGGCACGTTGACCTGCGCTGCGATTTCCGGGCCGACAGGGGCCATGCAGGTGCAGCCGAGCATGATGGTGTCGGCGCCGTCTTCGGCGACGGCTGAGTGGATGGTGTCGACGATCCGGTTCTTCAGAGCGGCATTGCGCTTCTGCAGGTTTACGGTCGTTGCGCCGGCGTCTTGCACGCCTTCGATCTCACGGTCCTGCAGCACATTGCGAATCGATACGCAGCGGCTCTCCATGCCGCAACTGCTCAGGCGCTCGCGAAAGATGAAGTTCAGTTTCGGCGGCCAGATCGTGACAATGGAGAAATGCCGGCCGGTGTTGCAGCACATGGCCATGGTCGCTTCGCCGGCGCCGACCACCACCATGTTGGTCGCCGACTTCATTTCATCGATGCCGTAGTCGCCGAACGTGTTGATGAACACGGCGTCGAAACCGGCTTTCTCGGCCTCAACGGCGCAGTCCAGGTAGGCCAGCGCGGTCAGGCCTCGGTCATACGGAGTCATGGGGAAGGTGCGAAGGCGGGGTTCGATCAACTCCGGGGCAAAGCCCGTTGCGACAATTTCTGAAATGGGCGCGGGAGGAACATTGGTCCCGGTCGGGGCGGCGCCCGTGCCGATGATGCCGATTCGATGAGTCATGGACGATTGCATTCTAGCGGCGTATCAAGGAGCCTTCCCTATGGGCGAGGGCGTCCCGCCTTCGTGGAGGGCGGGACGCTGTGAGGGCAATGCCCTCACTCCCAGGATTATTCTGTGGGCAGGCGCGCCAGCGCGCGGGCGCCGATGTCGGAGCGGCAGAAGGCGCCTTCGAAGGATATTTCCGATACCGCGCCGTAACTCCGGTCGCGCGCTTCGGGCAGAGTATCACCCAGGGCGGTGACGCACAGAACGCGGCCGCCCGCGGTGACAACCTCGCCGTCTTTCTGTGCCGTTCCAGCATGGAAGACTTTGACTGTAGAGCTGTCGGCGCTGTCGAGGCCGGAAATGGGGTGGCCCTTAGGGTAGCTGCCGGGATAGCCGCTTGAGCCCATGACGACGCCCAAGGCGGTGCGCGGGTCCCAGACTGGGCGGGCCTGATCAAGCTGCCCGGCGAGCGTTGCTTCGATCAGGTCCAGCAGATCGGATTGCAAGCGCATCATCAGCGGCTGGCATTCGGGGTCGCCGAATCGGCAGTTGAACTCCAGGACCTTCGGCGAACCGTCGGGCGAAATCATCAGGCCCGCGTAGAGCACGCCACGATACGGCGTGCCGTTGTTTCGCAGTGCGCGCACCACCGGGTGCATGATCTCGTTCATGACTCGCGCCTCGACCTCAGCGTCGAGCACGGGCGCGGGGGAGTAGGCGCCCATGCCGCCGGTGTTGGGTCCCCGGTCGCCGTCATCGCGAGCCTTGTGGTCCTGTGAGGAAGCCAGCGGCAACACATGCTCGCCATCCACCAGGGCGATGAAGCTGGCTTCTTCGCCTTCGAGGAGATCCTCCACCAATACGCGCCGCCCGGCTTCGCCGAATGCACCGTCCTCAAGCATGTCGCGCAGGGCCGCGCGGGCCTGCTCGCGCGTTTCGGCCAGGATCACGCCTTTCCCGGCCGCCAGGCCGTCCGCTTTGATCACCATTGGGGCCGGCCGCTCGTCGACATGCTGCAATGCCCGTTCAAGCGAGGTGAATTCCCGATACTCGGCGGTTGGAGCGCGGGCGAACCGCAGTACTTGCTTGGCGAAGCCTTTGGAGCCCTCCAGCATGGCAGCGGCCGCGGTGGGCCCGAAACAGGGCAAGCCGGCTCGCTCCATCTGGTCGACGATGCCCGCTACCAGGGGCGCCTCCGGGCCGGGAACCACAAGCTCGACGCCTTCGGTGATGGCGTACGCAAGCAGGCGCACCTCCTCCTCCGCGTCCAGCGGCACGTTGCTTACGCCCGGTTCGCGGGCGGCGCCGGCGTTGCCCGGCGCGACCAGGACTTCGCTTACTCGGGGAGAGGAGGCGAGTTTCCAGGCCAGGGCGTGTTCGCGGCCGCCGGAGCCGGTTATCAATACCTTCATTTCGGGCTACCGATCGAGTTTGTTCGAGGGCGGGACGCCCTCGTTCCCAGCGGGGACGCCCTCGTTCCCAGGCGGCGGGACGCCCTCGGAACTACGGGAGACTGGGCGCATCAGTGGCGGAAATGGCGGACACCGGTGAACAGCATGGCCACGCCTCGCTCGTCGGCGGCGGCGATGACTTCGCGGTCGCGGATCGAGCCGCCAGGTTGGATGACTACGCTGATCCCCTGGCCGGCGGCGGCTTCCAGGCCGTCGGCAAACGGGAGAAAACCGTCGGACGCCATGGCCGCGCCCTTGAGATCAAAGCCGTTGTCGTCGGCGCGCAATCCGGCGATGCGGGCACTCATTACGCGGCTGGTCTGGCCACCCCCGATACCCAGTGTCTGCCCGTTCGAGGCATAGACCACGGCATTGGAGGTGACGTAGCGCGCCACTATCCAGGCAAACAGCGCATCAGCGAGTTCCCGTTCGCTGGGTGGGCGCTTGCTCACGACTTCGTAACTGTCGTCGGTGGCGGGATCAGGCGATTGCGCCAGCACTGCCCCGCGAATAACCTTCAGGTTCGGCAAACCGGTTCCGCCGGCCGCCGCCGGGGGCGCCGCCAACACCCGCAGTTTCTTGCGCGCCCCCAGGACCTCAAGCGCGGCCGGCGCCACCTCCGGCGCGATCACGACTTCGGCGAACTGCTTCGCCACCGCCTGCGCGGCATCTTCATCCACGGCGCAATTGAAAGCGATCACCCCGCCGAAGGCCGACTCGGGGTCGGCTGCAAAAGCGCGGGCATAGGCTTCGCCCGGACTGCCGCCGGTGGCCGCGCCGCAGGGCGTGGCGTGCTTCACGATCACGCAGGCGGGAACCGTAAGGGCTTCGGCGCATTGCCAGGCAAGCTCCGCGTCCACGAGGTTGTTGTACGACAGCGGGGCGCCGCCCAGCAGGCGCATGCCGCCGGGCCCGCCTGAACCGGCCTCGGCGTACAAGGCAGCCTGCTGATGAGGGTTCTCTCCATAACGCAGATCGGCATGCTTGCGCAGTTCCACAAAAACATGATCGGGCAAGGCATCACCAGCGCCCTCTTCGGGCTGCAGCCAGCCGGCGATCGCCCGGTCGTAGCGCTCCGTGTGATCGAAGGCCTTGGCCGCAAGGCGCCTGCGCGTGGTATCGCTGAGTTCGCCGCCCTCCTCGAGTTCCGCCGCCACCTGGGAGTAGTCGGCCGGGTCCACCAACACGCCCACTCGCTCGTGGTTCTTGGCCGCCGCGCGGATCATGGCCGGTCCGCCCACGTCGATCTGCTCGATGACATCGGCGCGCGACAAATCGGGATCGGCAGCCGCCTCCCGAAACGGGTAGAGGTTGATCACCGCCAGCGCAATAGGCCGGATGCCGTGCTCGGCGATGTCGGCGGCGTCATGCTCCGGCCGGCAAAGCAAGCCCGCATGAATCTTCGGATGCAAGGTCTTGACCCGCCCCCCCAGCATCTCCGGAGACCCGGTCACCGCGGCAACGTCCTCGACCTCCAAACCCGCGGCGCGCAGCATCTTCGCGGTTCCGCCCGAGGCCAGCAGGTCCCAGCCCAGCTCCGCCAGCCGCGCTGCCAACCCGGCTGCGCCATGCTTGTCCGAAACGCTGAACAGCGCCCTAGGCCGCATGCCCGGATCTGGTTTGTAGCTTGGAGGGGCCGGAGGCGCCGTCAGGCGACTTCGCTGTGCCGGCGTAACTTGGTGCGAAGGGTGCCACGGTCAATGCCCAGCATACGGGCGGCTCGGGTCTGGTTTCCGCCGGCATATTCCATCACGCTCTCAAGGAGCGCCGACTCGACCTCCGTGACCACCAGGTCGTACAGTCCCCTGGGCCAATGCCCATCGAGCGTGTGGCAGTAATCCCGCACGGCTTCGCCGGTCAATTCCCGGAGCGTACGCGATCCGTTCGAATTGCCCGGCTGGCCGGAAAGATGCGCCGCTTGACGCGTGTAATTTGTCCCCTGGTTGGCGGTCAAACCAACTCCCCCTAGCGGTGTTATTTTCTCGCCCCATAGCCGCTCTGACGAAGAGCGGGCGATCACTATAGCACGGCAAAATCGACCCCCCGAAACGGGCTCTAACCGGTCGTGGTCTCAAGCCATTTCTCGAGAAAATGAATGTCGGTTCCACCCGCCGAAAACCCTTCACTTTCAAGGATTGTCTGGTGCAGGGGCACGTTCGTGACCAGGCCTTCGGTAACCATTTCATCCAGCGCCAGGCGCATGCGCGCGATGGCCGCCGCGCGGCTTGCGCCCCAGGCGATCACCTTGCCCACCAGCGAGTCGTAGAACGGCGGCACCGTGTAGCCGGTATAGAGATGACTGTCCACCCGCACGCCGGGACCGCCGGGGGCGTGCCACAGGGACACTTCGCCGGGCGACGGCGCAAACGTCTCGGGATGTTCCGCGTTGATGCGGCACTCGATGGCGTGTCCGCTGAAACTCACATCCTGTTGCCTTACTCCCAGGGGTTCGCCGGCGGCCACACGCAGCTGCTCCTGCACGATGTCCAGGCCGGTGATCAGTTCCGTTACCGGGTGCTCCACCTGCAATCGGGTATTCATTTCGATGAAGTAGAACTCGCCGTCCTGGTATAGGAATTCGAAGGTGCCGGCGCCTCGGTAGCCCATGTCCAGGCAGGCTTGAACGCATAAGCGGCCGATGCGCTCGCGCTCCCCGGCGCTGAGGCCCGGCGCGGGCGCTTCCTCGATCACTTTCTGGTGGCGGCGTTGCATCGAGCAGTCGCGCTCGCCCAGATGAATCGCGTTGCCGTGTGCGTCGGCCAGCACCTGGATCTCGACATGGCGCGGGCGGGTGAGAAACTTCTCCATGTACAGGCGCGGGTCGCCGAATGCGGCCTCGGCTTCGCCCTGGGTCAGCGGGATGATCCGGGGCAGTTCCGAGGCAGTGTGAGCCACCCGCATGCCGCGTCCTCCGCCTCCGCCGGCGGCCTTGACGATTACCGGCGGGCCGATCTCCTCGGCCAGACGGATGATGTCGGACATGTCGCCTTGAAGCACCCCGTCCGAGCCCGGCACCGTGGGCACGCCCGCCGCCTTCATGGTCCGGATTGCCTCGACCTTGTCGCCCATGGTCTGAATGGCGCTTGCCGGCGGTCCGATAAACACAAAGCCCGAGGATTCGATCCTTTCGGCGAAGTCGGCGTTCTCGGCCAGGAATCCGTAGCCGGGGTGAATGGCGTCCGCGCCGGTCACTTCCGCGGCGGCGATGATCGAAGGGATGTTGAGATAACTCTGCGCCGCCGCCGGTGGACCGATGCAGACCGATTCATCGGCCAGGCGGACGTGCTTGAGCTGGGTATCGGCGCTGGAGTGCACTGCCACGACCTCGATGCCCAGTTCGTGGCAGGCGCGCAGAATCCGCAGGGCGATTTCGCCCCGGTTGGCGATGAGGACTTTCTCGAACATGGCCGGGCCGGCGGCGCTAAGAGACTAGGAGACTAGGTGCGGATAATGAACAGCGGCTGACCGTATTCGACCGGCTCGGCGTTCTCCACCAGGACAGCGGCCACTTCGCCTGTGTATTCGCACTCGATATGGTTCATGGTCTTCATCGCTTCGATCACGCACAGCACGTCGCCTGTGTTGACCGAGTCGCCAACCTTGACGAACGCGGGCGAGGTGGGCGAAGGAGCCGCGAAGAAGGTGCCGACCATGGGCGAGGTGACCTGCTCACCCGCCGGCGGCGCCGGCGCTTCGGGCGCCGTTTCCGCTATCGTTTCTTCCGGGGTATCCGGGGCGAGAACCGGCGTCGCGGGCGGGGGACCGACCCTGCTGGCGCGGCTGATGCGCACCGACTGCTCGCCGTCGGTGACTTCTATCTCCGCCAGTTCCGACTCCTGCAGGAGCTGGATCAGCGTCTTGATTTTCCTTAAGTCCATCCGACCTCCCTTCCCTTCGCCTTACGACGTACCCCGCAACTGTTGGTCCACGTATTGCAGGGCCAGCGAGTAGCCCTGCGCGCCGAGGCCGCTGATGCAGCCCACGGCGATGTCCGTGAGCATCGACGAGCGCCGGAACTCCTCGCGCGCGTGCACATTGGAAAGATGGACCTCCACGAACGGAAGATCCAGTCCCAACAGCGCGTCACGCAGGGCAATGCTGGTGTGCCCGTAGGCGCCCGGATTAATCAGCAGAAAGTCCGCTCCCGTCGCGTTTTCCTGCAGCCAGTCCACCATCCCACCCTCGCTGTTGCTCTGGTGGCAGACCAGTTCGTGCCCCAGTTGCGCGGCCTCGGCCACGCACCGTGCCTGAATGTCCGCGAGCGTCTCCCGGCCGTACACCTCGGGCTCGCGCTGACCCAGTAGATTCAGGTTGGGCCCATTAAGCAGGAGAATAGACGCCATTAGTCACATATTGGCAGAGGAAGGCTGCATGATAGCCGACGATAAATCGACCGGCAACGCCCTTTGCAGTTCTCGCGCTCCCGGTTGACAGAAAATGCGCTCATGCGACCATTGTGCCCACGCTCGAGTCTGGCGCCTTGACGTGCTTGCCGGCTGGAGCCCGTAAAGGAGAGCGAGCGATGTGGCAACCGAAGCAGATCATGATGAATGGTGAGCTGATGCCGTTGGAGGACGCCCGCCTCCATCCACTCTCGCTCGCCGTGACCTATGCCGCAACGGTCTTCGAGGGCGTGCGCGCATATCACCTGCCCCAAACCGGTCAGTTCGCATTGTTCCGTCTTGATGATCACGTACGGCGCCTGCAGGTCGGAATGAAGCTGATGCGGTTCGACGGCAGCTACGACACGGATTACCTGGCTGAATGCCTCACGCGACTGATCAGGGCCAACCAACCGGACTCGGACGTTTACATCCGCCTGCTGGTGTACATCGAGGGGCCCGGGCTGTTGGCGGCAACCGGTCCGGTAGGCTTTACCGCTGCCGCGATGCCCAGGGCCAAGCCCGCATTCGCCGACACCGGCATGAGCCTGGGCGTGAGTTCATGGCAACGCATATCGGACAATGCCAGCCCGCCGCGTATCAAGACCTCGGCGAACTATGTGAACGCCCGCCTGGCGGCCCATCAGGCAAAGGCGGACGGCTACGACGGCGCTTTGATGCTGACGCCCAACGGAAAGGTGTCGGAAGCGCCGATTGCGTGCTTCTTCATGGTCCGTGACGGCAAGCTCATCACGCCCGGCGCCGATAACAACATTCTCGAGAGCATTACCCGCAACACCATCCTGACACGATACCGGGAACTGACAGGTGAACCCGCCGAAGTACGCACCATCGACCGCAGCGAACTGTACTTCGCCGAGGAGGCTTTCCTTTGCGGGACGGGTCAGGAAATCCTGCCGGTGACCGCTATCGACCGGCTGCCGGTCGGCGACGGCAAAGTCGGTTCCCTGACCGGCAGGCTGCGGCAGGACTACTTCGACCTGGTGCGAAGCAAGAGTTCCGACCATCCGGAATGGCGAACGCTGATCTAATGCCTGGGAACGAAGGCGTCTCGCCTTCCTGGGAACGAAGGCGTCTCGCCTTCGACGAGGGCGGGACGCCCTCGCTCCCGGGACGCGACACTACTCGTCGATGGCCGGGTCGCCTTCCAGTTCGACGAGCTCGTAGCTTTGTTTCAAGAAGTCCCAACGCACAAGGACCGGAATGAAATCCGAACCCGTGAGCCAGATTTCGATAGGCGGACTGTCTGCAACCAGAAATTGAAAATGTCTGGTGTCGAAGCTGCCGGCCGCTACTTCGATCCGTTCGTCTCCAATGTATTTCTTGCTGAGGAATTCGGTCGATGTCGGCACCAGCATTGGGCCTGAACCACCGTTTGGAAGATGCGAGCTGCTGAAATTGTGAAGCTCCCTGTCACTATCCAGCGTCTCATCCCGTTGCAGTGTCGCGCAAGCCCAGGCATCACCGTGAAGCGGGTGCGCGCCGAAGAAACCCACCCGTCCCGGGACATCGTAATGTTGTCTCAGGCGCCCTTCCTGCGCCGTAAAGCCCTGGCACTCGGCAGTACCCTCGGTGAAGTTGAACCACGATGAGCCGACCGGCTTTTCCTCAATGCTCAAACGGACGAAAGCATCGACCGGAAACCAGTTCCTGGTCACCGTCATGACAACATCTCTTAACAGGCGGTCGTCGTCCATTTCGCAGGTAGCACGCAATGTCCTTGCGCCATCGGGCTGTATGGTGACATGAAACCACTCGCGCCCCATCTCCCCGACACCGTCGGTCAGGTACAGCATCTTCCCCCGGTAGCTGCGATGTCTCATTGCGTTTCTCCTGCAAGTCGAGTGGGCAAGGGTATCGCCAGACCGGATTCGCCTACAAGACGCCTGTCACGGGTACCTTGCACCAGCAGCCCGGCTCCATAGTCCAAGGCAAGAACATTGCGCGATCGAAAACTGTCGGTGCAGACCAAGCTGGTCTTTGGCGTCGGACAGGTCGCCGAGTCCATTCAACTCAACACGTTCGACTTTTTCCTGTTCTTCTACTACGTGCAGGTGTTGCACCTGGATCCGCTTCTTGCCGGCACGGCGATGCTGCTGGCACTGGTCTGCGACGCCGTTACCGACCCCACCGTCGGCGTGTTTTCGGACAACTTTCGCTCGCGACTGGGGCGTCGCCACCCGTTCATGTATGCGTCGGCGCTGCCCTTCGGCCTGATGTTCTATCTTCTCTTCAGTCCACCCGCGGGCATCGCTGAATCGACCCTTTTTGTGTGGCTGACGGCCTTCGCCATCGCCACTCGCGTCTCGCTGACCTTCTTCCTCGTGCCATATTTTGCGGTTGGCGCCGAGCTCACGGAAGACTATAGAGACCGCACATCGCTGGTGGCATACAGAACATTGTTCTCTTTCGTCAGTGCTATCGCACTTTCGGCGATCTCCTTTTCGGTGTTCTTCAAGGCCACGGCCGAGTACGCGCAGGGACAGCTCAACCCGGATGCATACCCCCTTTTCGGCATCACGTTCGCCGTCGTTGTGGCAGCCGCAATTCTCGCAAGCACCGCGGGAACGCACCGGCAAATCCCATTCCTGCACGCAGTTTCCCGCGAAAGAGGCAAGCAGTTCCGATTCGGCGCCTTTGTTGGCGAACTGATGGAACTGGGGAAAAACCGCTCATTCCTCGCAATCTTTCTGATGACGATTACGTTCTTCGTTGTAGCGGGGATTCAGAGGGCATTGACCCTGCACATGAATACGTATTTCTGGGCTCTCGAAACCGCGGAAATTCAATACCTGTTCTACGCTTTTTTTGGGGTGACGCTTGCCACGATTCCGTTCGTCAAGAAGATCATCGACCTGCTCGACAAGAAGCACACCATGTACCTGGGCCTGGCGATCATCATCACGGCTTTCGTTTTGCCCACCATACTCCGGCTGATTGGCTGGTTTCCATCGAATGAGAGTGGGCTGCTGTTGCCGTTGTTGCTGGTTGACCAGGCAGTGGCCGGGGTCGGCATGAGCATACTGTCGGTCTGTGCGGGATCGATCGTTGCGGACGTTGCCGACGATCACGAGTTGCATTCCGGACAGCGCCAGGAAGGACTGCTTTTTGGCTTCATTACCCTGGCCGCCAAGGCGACTTCAGGCGCCGGGCAATTCCTGGCAGGGCTGGCGTTGGCGATAATCGCCTTTCCAATCGGGAACGACGTCCAACCTGAGGCTATCGAACCGGACGTGCTCTTTGGCCTCGGACTGGTTTATGGGCCGATCGTCGCTCTGTCCGGCCTGCTAAGTATCTTCGCGTTTTCCTTTTACAGCATTTCCCGCACAAGTCACGAAGAAACGCTGAGAACCCTGCAGGAACGCCGAACGCTGATCCAGGGTCGTTCCTGATCAATCGGCCCGTTCAACCCGGTCATCCATGACTTCCGCTTCCGGTTGAGTGACTCTCATGGCGGCCGCCTGCTCTTCGGTAAGCAGATCATTGGCCAGCGCGAAGTCGATGTACTCATTTGGATTCCGGGAGCCAACAGGCACCGGCCGTTCCTCACCCAGGACCGGGGGAGACGGCGGCCCGTCATAACCGCTCAATTGATAGCCGGCGCTCGTTTCGGAGTGATAGGCGCCCAGCGTCGCAATATTGTCCTTGTCGGTATAGAGAACCGTAATATTTCCACCGTATCCTGCGTACTTGCCTGCGTTGCGATAGAAAAACCAGATGGCGTCGTCACGCGTGATCGTGGTCTTGAGCGTGTCGGACCGCACCGGGATCGGATAGTGCGTAAACGCGTCCGCCTGCTGATCGTATTTGGTCAGGTAGTTATCGTTGGAAACCCAGATATTGTCCTGACTGTCCGCTTCCGCGTTGTACGCGGCGGGATAGCGCAGGCCCTGATGGCGCCTGAATACTTCGCCGGTATCGGGATCCACCCGGTACAGGAGCCCCTGGGCGAAGGCGCGGCTGCCCCAGGTGCCGGCCCAGATCATGCCCTTGGAATCGACGCCCAATCGACGTATTGCTGTGGCCGCGTCATCCTCAACCAGGGGGTAGTGCCGGAAGACCTCCGTCTCCGGATCGAAACGCGTGACGCCGCCGTTGTGATAGTCGGCAAACCAGACCTTGTCCTTGTGATCGACAATGATCCCGTACGGGCGGCTGCGCACCACCGGAACCTCCCAGTAGACGATCGAGTCCGTCTCGCGGTCCCACTTGCCCAGCGCACCTCCCCCGAGCAGCGAGAGCCAGAGATTGCCTTTGGAATCAAAAATCTGGGTGTTGCTGCCCAGCGCGCGGTCTTCGGCGACCCAATGGTCCACCTTGCCGTTCTCGGGGTCGAGATGACGAACGACATCGCCTGAATACCAGACCGTGCCGTCGGTCTGATCAACCGCTATGCCGTGACCCCCGCCGTGTCCTTCGAACGCCGTCTGTTCGCCGGTGCGCGGATCGAACTTGACGATGCAGCAAGCGGTGTAGGCAAGCCACACGTTGCCGTCAAGATCGAAGTCCACCTGATGCGCCCATGGCCACACATCGTATTCGTCCGACTCATGGTAGATGTACTCGATGAACATGGCTTTCTTGAGCGCTTCAAGATCCAGCTCGGGTTCTTCGGTGAGCTGCACCAGCACGGGCGGGCGGTCCGCCGGAAAATGTTCGGCCAGGTAATCGACGAGTATGTTCCGGTCCTCGGGCGGCAGGTATTTGGCGTCAAAAGTCGAAGCCTTGCCGATGCGGCCGAATGCGGGTCCCTTGTGCATCCGGTCCACGGTTACTGCCCAGGCCTCCTTGTTCTTCGGCGCGCGGCCGCCCGAATAGGCGCGCGGGTAGTTCCACGGGATGAATTGAACGCTGTGACAGCCATGGCAGGTGCGCTCGAGACTATCGCGGCCGGGTCCCGGCGGATAGACCTCGTCGTAGGGCAATATCTCGCCATGGGGATAGGGCACACCCCCGGCATAGTCGACCATCGGGCCGACGCCGGTCAGGGAGAAATCCACTTCGGCCTCGTCGCCTGCAGCGATTTCCATACTGACGGTCTGACTGTCGAATCCTTCCAGTTGATCGATCGCCGGACGTATGGTGACCTCGTACGGGCCGGGAATCATCTTGACCGCCCGGTATTCGCCGTCCACGACGAATACGGTGTAGGCCATGGACCTGTCGGTATTGAAGGCATACACCACCGGCAGCAAACCCTCAATGGTCCCTTCCACCTTGCCGGACAGCTGTCCAAGACCATCGTCTTCAACGGCTGCGGGTTCACCGGGGTTTGAAGACTCTCCGGAACAGCCAACCAAAATCAGCAGGCAAAGCCCTGCTACCACTAACCTGGGAGGGAGGGCGTCTCGCCCTGGGACGAGGGCGTCTCGCCCTCGATGGAGGACGTTCCGCCCTCGTTCCCGGCTTTTTTCCTGTGCGATTGAATTCATTGTTCGGTAACTCCTCTCGCTCTATCCCTGGTCACCGCCGTGTATAGGGATTTGCCACATCACCGCCGGTATAGTACCAAACGCTTTTTGTTTGCAGATATTCCTTGATCGCCTCCATCCCGTTCTCCCTGCCCAGGCCGCTGGCCTTGTAGCCACCGAAGGGTGTCGTGTAACTGGTCGAACGGTAGGTATTGACCCAGATCGTTCCCGCTTCGAGTCGCTCGGAGACGCTAATCCCCCGGCGCAGACTTTCGGTCCAGACCCCTGCCGCCAGGCCGTAATTGACATCGTTGGCGATCGCGATCGCTTCCTCTTCATCCTTGAAGCGCATTACCGCAAGTACCGGACCGAAGACTTCTTCCTGCGCAATGCGCATATCGGAAGTGACGTCGGCAAATATGGTCGGCTGCACGAACAGGCCCTGATTTCCATCCGGGGCCGGAATGCTCTCGCCGCCCAGCACCAGGCGCGCGCCCTCTCCCTTCGCGATTTCGATGTATTCGAGAATCTTGCGATATTGCGGTTCCGTCGTAATCGGGCCCACTTGCGTTTCCGGCGACATGGGGTCGCCGATGCGCGCCTTGCCCGCCAGCCTGACCAGGCGCTCAAGAAACTCGTCATGGATCGAATCCTGGAGCAGTAACCGGGACCCTGCGATACAGCTCTGGCCGCTGGCAGCGAAAATCCCGGTTATGGCGCCGTTTACCGCCTGATCCAGGTTGGCGTCGTCGAACACGATATTGGCCGACTTGCCGCCCAATTCCAGGGTGACTCGCTTGAAATCCGGCGCCGCGCTGCTATTGACCATGGCGCCACCGGTCTCACCGCCGGTGAACGCGATCTTTCTTACTTTGTCATGGCGGACCAGCGAGTCACCGACCTCGGGGCCGAACCCCGTGACGACGTTGATTACGCCTTTCGGGAAACCGGCTTGCTCCGAGAGCGCCGCGAACTCCAGGGTCGAGGCCGATGTGAACTCGGAAGGCTTGACCACGATGGTATTGCCGGCGGCCAACGCCGGGGCGGCCTTCCAGGCGAGAAGGAGCAACGGGGAATTCCACGGCGTGATGCAAGCGCAAACCCCGAGTGGTTCGTAGCGGGTCAGATTGAGAACGTCTGGCTTGTCGATGGGCGGCACCGACCCCTCAATCTTGTCGGCCAATCCACCATAGTAATGAAACCACTGGGCCATGTAGCGGCACTGGTTGAGAACCTCGGCGTGCAGCTTGCCGTTATCCCGCACCTCGATTTCGGCCAGCCGTTCGGCCTGGCTGGTGAGGACTTCCGCGAACCTTCGCAGCATCAATCCACGCTGCGTGGCATTCAGACCGGGCCACTCGCCATTCTTGAACGCGTTGTGGGCGGACGCCACGGCAGCATCGACGTCGGCGGCGCCGGCACGCGGTATTCGGGCCCAGATCTCGCCGGTATACGGGTTTGCCGTTTCGATCCACTCCTGCGTGAGCGGGTCCGACCAGGCCCCGTCGATGTACAACTGGTATTTCTGCATGCCCAAAAACCGTCTGCGAATGAACCGGCTGCCTCCCCTGCGCGGCAACGAAAGGCCGATTATGCAGCAGCACGCCGGGCTGAGTTCCAAATGTGGAGTGCCCCGGGCATGGTGGACAAGGACGTGCCGCCTTTCAACACGAGATTCGCACCGAACGGAGCACCGAACAGAATCGCCATTGTTTGCACAACCCAAACGTCTTTTTCGAGCAAATGGGCCGCCTGTCCGGTTCGTTCTTCGGCCATTGCCAAGACTTCCCTCCGGCGCTCCGCCGGTAGGGCGTCGAAAGCAGCCTCATCCATGAGCTAAGCGCATGCTTACTGGCCGGGCAAGCCAAGCTGGCATTACACCCTGTAGAGACGTGAATTCCTCCCGATCTCTAACGGACAGTCCCGGCACAACCGTTTCAAGTGCTTCCTCAATCTCTTGAGGAAATGCCGGCCCCAACCACGCAAGCGCCCGAAGCAGCATCCCGGCTGGGCGGTCCGCAGCCCCCAACTGCCAGTGGGGTACGTGGCGCAGGATGATCGGACGTTTTCCATACGCAAGTTGCCGGTTTGGTCCCGAAGTCCAATACACGGATGTCACCACATTCTGGGTAGACAGTCCCAGGATTTTGGCTGCGGCCCCGCCGTTTGGCGCAATGGTCTCGCCCCACAAGGTTGCCAGCGCCCGGATCGCCTCGTGTTCATAAGGGGAGCGGCGACCGTATGGCGTTTCAATGGTCCGCATATAGACGCCCCGGCAAATCCGCATCAGCAGGCCGCGGCGAACCAGCCGGGACAACGACTGCCGGATGGCTGGGGGGCTACCCAGGTGAAGCAGAGCATTCTGGCGGATCGGCGCACCCTCGGAAAGCGCTTCGGCCCATTCCATGATGCGGGCAGGCAGATGGGACATTCGGTTGTTTGGCTGCTAAAGTGTCACAAGTGTATGGTCAGTTGTGACATAAGGAAACCGGAGCGTGGTCCGAAGGCGCGGAGCGGATACTTCAAGAAAACGGAGTCCGCGTACGGCGGCGACGGCGACACCGAAAAAGCCCGCAGCGCAATAGCCTCTAGAGGGCAAAGGCTTGGCTGTGGCTATAATTCGGCGCATGTCCCAAGACAGGGAAACCGAAAAGATCAGCCGTGATGATGCGCTTGAAGCCTATTTTCGTGATGTTGATCGTCAGACGGAGCCACGAGCGGATTTCTTTGTGGGCCGTCACCAGGAGTTGGCGAGCTTTTCGGAGGCATTGACGGCTACTGCTGAAACCGGCGGAACGGGCCAGACTTTCGTTTGCCAGGGAGCGCCGGGCGCAGGCAAGACAGCGTTGCTGCGAGAATGCGCCGCCGAGGTGGCAAAGCGGGAAGAAGCAACGGGCAGGCCTCATGTGCCCGTGCCGGTCAACACGGGGTTGTTCGGGGATATCGACGGTTTTCTGCGAATAATCGACGGCAAAGTTCTGGAAGCCTTAGATTCCCGCAAGAGCCCGGCCAGCAGGAAGACCCGGGGGCTGTTGCGGAAATTAGTCGAAACTTATGATCGGGGAATCACGATTCCCGGGGTTCTTGGGGTGGGACCGAAACCACAAGACAAGATAGGCCCAGCTGCCAAATTGAACACTCGGAAACATGTCTGGAGAGATGTGGTGATTGTCTTGCTGGTTGATGAGGCGCAAAACATCCTGGCGCAGAGCGCCGCAGAAAAAGCAGCAGGCGTTCCAGAATCGCCCGAATCGAAAACTGGTAAGCAGATCGCGGAGTATCTGCACGCGGGACCCCGAGATTCAAATATCTTACTGGCGAGCTTCGGGTTGAGCGATACAGTCACCAAGTTGGTGGACCTGGGTATTTCTCGAGGAGCGCTCAAGCGGCGTCACGACTTGGCGCCACTTTCCTGTAAGTGGGATTTGGAGACATTGAAAAAACGTCTCGGCCAAGCGTGCGAACTTGATGATCAAGTAGGAAAATTGGTGTCTAAAGAGGCGGGAGGCATGGATAGGGCAAGACAACTGCCAAGTACCTACGAACAAGAAAAGAAACCTTTCGAAAAGATGTTTGCTGCAATTGAGACGGAGAGAAAGCTCCGTAAGGTGGACCGATTACAGACCAAAATCGCTCAACGCCTTAGCCGAATCGAAGAAGTGTTGCGTACGATGGAGCAGGCGTTTGGCGAAGCGCATATTTCACTGATCAAGACATTTGGAAATTTCGGTGTTGAGGGCGCGCAAGAGGAGCAAAACTACTGGGCTCAAATGCTCGGTCGAGCCTCCCAGGGTTGGCCCCAGCACTTGCGTATCTATACGGAGGCGGCCCTGCGGGAGATCAAAGCAAACGGCATGACCGTTTCCGGCGCTTCCCTGGAGCGCGCGCTGGCCGAAGGCGAGGCTGGGAAGAAAGCGTATTACGATCAGCGCTTGGAAAAAGTGGCGCGCTGGATGCCGGCATATCGGGATATTGCATGCGCCTTGCAAGAAAGCTGCGATATAAGCCTTCTTGAACTTAAGCGTCTCGTAGGGACGCTTCTAAAAGAATGGGATGCCAGCTTTGACGAATTTCTGGCCGATACCGTTCACGCCGGCGTTTTGGGTCCGGTTGCTCCGGGTCGGTACGCCATTGCGATTCCTTCTTTTGCTCGGCGCTTGCTTGAAGACCCGAACGCTCACAATATTTCGCCCGGTCTGAACCTAGAGTAATTGGCCCGACAAATTGCATCAATCTGCGCCATCAGTATCGGGCCGAGCGTGACGCTTTAGTTCTCCGGCTCAGTTCACATTACCCATAGCAGATTCTAAAAACCGGCGTGCAATCAAAACAATTCTCGGCGCTCCAGCTTGGGGTTGCATGGCACCGCTTCAACGGTCTCATGGACGAGACGGCACAGACCTTCGTGCGAACCTCGTTCTCGTCGGTCGTACGCGATAACTGGGACCTTGCGGTCGGGCTGATGGATAGTCGCGGACGCCAGTTCGCGCAATCGTCGCGCAGTATCCCCTCCTTCATCGGCACCATGCCCCGAACCCTTGCCGTAATGCTTGAGCGCTATCCCCGATCATCGCTCAAGCCCGGGGATGTCCTGATATCCAACGATGGCTACCACGGTACCGGCCACTTGAACGACATCACGATGATCCGCCCGATCTTCAGGGGCACTCGTCTGATCTGCTTCCTCGGCAGCGTCTTTCATACCGTGGACATCGGAGGTGCGCCGTCCGTGTCGGCCCGTGATTCCCACGAGGAAGGGCTGACCATTCCCGTGTGCAAGATCGTTCGCGAAGGGGTGGAGAACGAGGATGTCATTGCCTTCATAAGCGAGAACCTCCGGGCGCCGGAGGAAACGCTGGGAGATATCCGGGCGCAGTTCGTGGCCTATGAAATGGGCCGGACAAGGCTTTTGAAAATCCTGGAGGACGAGCACATCGACGACCTCGATGCGCTTGTGGAAGAGATCCTCGATCGCTCCGAGACCGCCATGCGGCAAGCCATCAGCACGGCGCCCGATGGCGTTTATCGCGACCGGATCATGGTTGACGGGTTTGAAGAGCCGCTGACCATCTGCTGCGAGGTCCGTATCGAGGGCAGCGAGCTGCTGGTGGACTTTGCCGGCACCTCGCCGCAGGTCAGCCGGCCGATCAATTCAGCGATGAATTTCACGCGCGCCTACAGCGCCTATGCGATCAAGTGCGCCTTCGATCCAACCACGCCCAACAACGACGGTTGCTTTCGGCCGGTCAAGATCACGGCGCCCGAAGGCTGCCTGATCAACCCACTGCGGCCGGCGCCGATCTGGGCGCGGCATCTGTCGGGACACTACCTGCCGCCGGTCATCTTCGGCGCACTGTCGCAACTGATGCCCGAGCGCGTGATCGCCGATTGCGGATCGCCGCTGTGGAACGTCTATTTTGCCGGACGGCGCCCCGACGGGCGGCGTTTCGTGAAAATGTTCTTCATGAACGGCGGCCACGGGGCGCGGCCCCACCAGGACGGGCCGGCCTGCCTGAGCTTTCCCAGCAACGTGGCAACCGTACCGGTCGAACACTTCGAGAACAGCGTGCCCCTGCTGATGACCGAGAAGTCGCTGATCCCGGACTCGGGCGGCGCCGGCCGTTATCGCGGGGGACCGGCTCAGCGCCTCGGATTCAGGGTCACTTCCGATCACCCGGTGACCATGACCATTCGCCACGAGCGGGTCAAATTTCCGCCGCGCGGACTGCTGGGCGGCCTGCCGGGCTCGGCCGGCCGCGACTACGTCAACGGCAAGCGGATCGAAGCGAAGGTGCGCCTGGATCTTCAACCCGATGACGTAGTGACCTTTGAGACGCCGGGTGGCGGTGGCCTGGGCCCACCCGAGGAGCGCGATGCGGCAATGCTGAAGGCCGATATTCAAAGCGGACTGGTGACACGGCAGGGCGCAGCGTCCTACGGCCCGAGCGCGGGGGCGGGGGAAGAGCAAGGTGACTGAGCCGTTTCGCATAGGTGTCGATATCGGCGGCACCTTCACCGACCTGGTTATGCTCGATTCGCGCAGCGGCCAGGTTTTCAATGAGAAGGTCCTGACCACGCCACAGGATCCTTCCATAGGCGCACTCGAGGGACTGGAGAAAATTCTCGCCAGCAACGGGGTAAAGCCAGGCCAGGTGCAGCAACTCATTCACGGCACCACCCTGGTCGCCAACGCGGTTATCGAGCGGCGCGGCGCCCGGGTTGCGCTGGTCACCACGGCCGGTTTCGGCGACATCCTGGAGATCGGCACGGAGTGGCGCTATGACACCTACGACCTGTTCATCGAAATGCCCCAGCCACTGGCGCCCAGACACTGGCGCTTCGAAGTACCGGAGCGAATCGGCCCGGCAGGGAACGTGCTGCAAGCGCTGGACGAAGACGCGGTCATTGCCACGGCTCGCGAAATCGCGGCCGCCGGCGTCGACGCCGTGGCGATTTCTTTACTTCATGGTTTCCGCAACCCGGCACACGAGCGGCGCGTGCGGGACATCATCAATCGAGAGGCGCCCGATCTCGTGGTTTGCATCTCCAGTGACGTGATGCCGGAGATCGGCGAGTACGAGCGAACCTACACCACCGTCTGCAATGCCTACGTGCTGCCGATATTCGAGCGATATCTGAAACGCCTGACCGGCGGCTTGCGCCGGATGGGCATCGACAAGGACCTTTTTCTGATGCTGTCGGACGGCGGCACTGTCCACGAATCGACCGCGGCGTCGTACCCGATCCGGCTGGTGCAATCGGGCCCGGCCGGCGGTGTTCAGGCAACTTCCGTGATCGGCAAGCTGGCGGGCGAACGCGACATCTTGAGTTTCGATATGGGCGGCACCACCGCCAAGGCTTGCCTGATTGACGACGGCGAGCCGTTGCGCACTACGGAATTCGAAGTTGCCCGAGTCTATCGCTTCAAGAAAGGCAGTGGCATTCCGCTCAGGATTCCCGTAATCGAGATGATCGAAACCGGCGCAGGCGGCGGTTCCATCGCCTCGGTGGACCACCTCGGGCTGGTCCGCGTCGGGCCGGAGAGCTCCAGTGCCGACCCCGGGCCGGCCTGTTATGCGCGGGGCGGCCTCGACGCCACCGTCACCGATGCGGACCTGGTGCTGGGCTATCTGGCGGCCGAGAATTTTCTGGGCGGCGACATGCAACTTGATGTCGAGGCGGCAACCGAAGCGCTGACCCGCAAGGTGGCCGAACCGCTGGGCGTGCCAGCCATAGAGGCAGCCTGGGCAGTGCATGAAACCGTCAACGAGAACATGGCCCAGGCCGCCACCATCCACGCGCTGGAAAAAGCCCGAAATATCACCGACTACACCATGCTGCCCATAGGCGGCGCCGGGCCTGTTCACGCCTGCAACATCGCGATGAAGTTGTCACTGCCGCGGGTCATTTGCCCGATGTCCGCCGGGGTCGCTTCGGCTTTGGGATTTCTGGTCTCACCCACTTCTTTTACCTTCGTGCAGGGCGGAGTCATCGCACTCGGAGACCTGGATTTCGACAACGCAAACTCCATGCTTTCGCGCATGGAGCGAGATGGCCGGAAGTTGCTGCGGGCTGCCGGCGCCGATGATGAAAGCGTGCGCGTCGAGTACCTGGCAGCGATGCGCTATGTGGGCCAGGGCTACCATGTCGAGGCGCCGGTCAACGGCAAGATGCTCAATGCATGTGATCGCTCGGCATTTCGCGGCGCGTTCGAGAAGGTCTACAAGACGCAGTTCGGCCGCGTCGAGCCGGAAATGGCCGTGGAGATCGTGTCCTGGCGGGTCATCGTTTCCGGGCCCCGCCCACCGATCGAACTTGCCGCGGCAAGAAGCGCGCACAAGCAGGCAAGCGTGCTCAAGGGGCAACGGCGCGTGTACTTCGGACCGGAGCGCGGGTTCGTAGATGTCCCGGTCTACAATCGATACGGCCTCTTCTCGGGCGACGTATTCGAAGGTCCGTGTATTTTTGAGGAACGCGAATCCACCACCATCGTGCCGCCGGACGCGCGTGCATCCGTGGATTCAATCCTGAATCTCATTGTCGATCTCCCGGCTCGGCCATGATCAGTCGCGCTATCGACCCAGCCGACTGCAAATTGCTTGCCTGAATCCTGCAAGAATCCTGGTGGCAATCGACTAAGTGATGCAGCAGACGACGGTTGCCGAAATACTCGCCGACGCGATGGCTGCGCACGGTGTATCACGCATCTTCGGCGTGCCCGGCGGCGGCAGCAGTCTTGATGTGATGGAAGCGGCAGCCCAACGAGGGATTGAGTTCGTGCTGACGCGCAACGAGAATGCCGCCGTGATGATGGCGGCGGCAACCGCCGATCTCGCCGGCACACTCGGCGTGGCGCTGACAACCAAGGGTCCCGGCGTAGCGAACGCTGCCAACGGCGTGGCCTGCGCGGCGCTGGATCGCTCGCCGGTAATGCTCATCACCGATGGGTTTACCCCGCAAGAGTCCGGCTACGTTACCCACCAGGTCTTCGATCAGACGAAGTTTCTGGCGCCCGTGGCCAAGAGAAGCAGTCGCCTGGATCAGGAGGATGTCGCCGCGGAGATTCGCGGCCTGATTGAGCTGGCGCGAACACCGCCGTTCGGCCCCGTGCACATCGAAATCGCCGGACCGCACGCGCGCCAGGCAGTTGATGCGGATCCGGAACAAGTCAGACCGCGCAATATCGAGGATCTCGTGGATGAACCTGCAGTGACACAAGCGGGAGAATTGATCCGGGATGCGTCACGCCCGGTAATCGTCGCCGGCCTGGAGGCAAGGACCCCCGGCGCCTCAAAGGCAATGCAGGCCATGGCCGAAGCGTTGCGCTGTCCAGTCCTGACCACGTACAAGGCGAAAGGCGTAATCGACGACCAGCACCCACAATACGTCGGCATTTTCACCGGCGGCAATGCCGAATCCGAGTGCGTCGGAAAAGCTGATCTGATCGTGCTGTGCGGGCTGGATCCGGTGGAACTTCTTCGAATGCCGTGGCGTTACGACAGCCCGGTAGTGGACATAGCCCGGGTTCGGCATCCGGTGCACTACGTGGAGCCTGCCGCGGGGGTCTACGGCCGGATAACCGCTGCGTTGACCAGGATGAACAGCGGACTGTCGAAGTCGGACTGGGACGTTGACGAGATCGCGGGACTGCGCCGGCGCATGGCAGCGCGCCTTGAATATCCCGAATGCGCGGGGCTGGGACCCCAGCAGGTCGTCGAACTGGCGGCCCGCGCAGCGCTCGATGTCGAAGTTTCACCGCGCATCGCGGTCGACGCCGGCGCACACATGTTTTCCGCCATGGCGTTCTGGCCGGCGGCCCATCCGCACGATGTACTCATATCCAACGGTCTGGCTACAATGGCCTATGCCCTGCCTGCGGCAATCGCGTCCGCGCTACACGAACCCCAACGCCCGGCTATTGCCTTTACCGGTGATGGAGGATTGTTGATGTGCCTTGGCGAATTGTCGGTCGCTGCTGAACAGGCGGCGAAAGTGGTAGTCATCGTTTTCAATGACCGTTCCTTGTCTCTGATCGATATCAAGCAACAGCAACGCGGCTTTCCGCCACGCGGAGTACGCTGGCAGGCGCCAAACTTCGCACGGACCATGGAAGGCCTCGGCGGCCGGGGGTTTCGGGTGGACAGCGAGCGCGAATATCATGCGGCGGTGGCGGAAGCCCTGCAACTTGAAGGGCCTTCGCTGATCGACGTCAGGGTGAACCCCCAGGGGTACCTGGCGCAAATGAAATCGTTGCGCGGCTAGGCCGCTAGTGGTCTTTTACGCGGACGCCTTCGATGCAGCCTGGGAGCGAGGGCCTCCTGGCCCTCGACGAGGGCGGGGACGTCCTCGCTCCCAGGACTTGTATCCGAGAGTTTCTGATGGAGAGCTACTAGTCGTTTCAGGAGCACCGAAATGGTAGATGGGCACTTTCAACTGCCGCCCGATATCCGTGAGATCGTCGATCTTGCCAAGCGCATTGTCGAGAAAGAGCTGATGCCACTGGAGGCGGAATTCCTGCCCCACCCTGGGCATGCCTTCGGCATCAAGGAAACAACCAACCTGCGGCGAGTCTTCGGCCCCGAGGTCGTAGAGCGCCTGGTCGGCATTTCGCGCGATACCGGCCTTTGGTACTTGATGGTGCCGGAAAAGCACGGCGGCTCGGGGCTGTCGATGCTCGCCCAGGTCGCCATTCTGGAGCAATTCAACTACACCGCAGTGCCCTTCCCGTTCGCGAACGTCGCCAACATCCTCTACCAGTGCGAGGGCGACCAGGTCGATCGGTTCCTTAAACCCGTCATCGAAGGCGAGATGACGACCTGCTTTGCCCAGACCGAACCCAATGCCGGCTCGGACCCCGGGGGCATGATGCAGACGCGCGCGGTCAAGGACGGCAGTGACTGGGTCCTCAACGGCACCAAGATGTGGATCTCCGGCGCTGCTGAATCCGACATGATCATGGTGCAGGCGGTAACGGACCCGGAAAAACGCCAGCGCGGCGGCATCACGATGTTCCTGGTCAAACGTGACAATCCCGGCATGCTCGTCGAGGAGCCCGGAATCAAGACCTGGCTCGGGCCGCACGCCTCGCAATACATCGTCCACTTCGAAGACTGCCGGGCGCCGCAGTCTGACGTACTCGGCGAGGTCGGAAACGGCTTTCGGCTGGGACAGCGCTGGCTCACCATCCACGACCGGCTCCTGCGCGGCCCTTATGCGCTGGGCAAGATGCAGCGTGCGCTGGACATGTCCATCGAGTGGTCCAAGCAGCGGGTCACCTTCGGCAAGCCCCTGTCCGAGCGCCAGGCGATTCAATGGCACCTTGTGGACATGTATATCGACCTGGAGGCGCTGCGCTCAATCACATACCAGATGGCGGCCCGGGCCGATGCCGGCGAAGACATTCGCACCGAGGCCGGCATGGTGAAACTGACTTCGATGGTCTGGGGGGCGAGGACTCTGGACAAGGCCATCCAGATCCATGGTGCGATGGGCGAGTCGCTGGAACTGCCGCTGACTTTGTTCTACCGCTACCTGCGCCACGGTCAGATTGGCGGTGGCGCCAACGAAATACAGCGCATGCAGATCGCCCGCAAGCTGCTGCGAGGCTAGTGCCGTCGTGAACATGCCAGTGAAGTGCCCGGGCCGAAACACCGTAGAGCGGGTCTCGAAACGGATCTGCGCACTCGCTTTGCTTACGGCTGCCCTGCTGTTGAACGGCTGCGCCGAACAGACCGGAAGCGATGAGTACCCGTCGAAAGCCATCACCATCATCGTTCCCTACGCTCCCGGCGGCGGCGGCGATACGTTCACCCGCGCGATTGCCGCTCAGGCGTCGGACCTCCTGGGCGTAAAGATCTTCGTGGAGAACAGGACCGGAGGCGGCGGCACCGTTGGCGTCGGCTCCGTTACCCGTGCTCCAGCCGATGGCTACACGCTCGCTTTCGTGTCCAGCAGCCCGGTGGTGATGGCGCCGAATTTTCTCGACGTTCCCTACGATCCAGTGGAAGACTTTACCTATCTCTCACGTTTCGTCGTCACTCCCCACCCTGTGCTGGTCCTTGCCAAGTCTCCTTTCAATTCGTTCTCGGACATACTCGAATTCGGCAAAGCCAATCCCGGCAGGTTGCGCTGGTCTACCGCGGGCATCAACGGCGCGCCTCATGTCTCGACGCGGGCGGCTTTCCAGCAGGAAGGCATAGACGCCGCATTCGTTCCAATGCAGGGTTCTTCCGAAGTGCTGGCAGGACTCCTGGGAGGATCCCTCGATATGGGTGTCATTTCCGACTATGCCGGCGTTCTCGCGTCCGGCGATATTCGCGTGCTGGCGGAAATCGGTCCCGAACCCATCCCGGAACTGCCCCTGGTTCCCACCTACGAACAACTCGGCTACCCTCTGGCGCCCACCATCTTCTTTGGGCTGGCCGGTCCGGCGGGGCTGCCTGACGATGTCATCGCAAAGTGGGACGCGGCCATGCGCACCATCACGGCCTCGGAGAGCTTCTCGGGCATCGCGCAGCGCTTGAGCGGCAATGTGGCCTACCTGGATCACGAAGATTTTCAGCGTCATGTGCTGGCAGACATTGCGGCTACCCGGGAGGCGCTGCATTTGCCCGGTGCAAATGAATGAAGCGCCTCAATGCCGAATCACTCGGTATCGGAGCTCTGCTGGCCGCAGCGATACTGTTTGGACTGTGGGTCCTGCCGGCCGGCATCGGTTTGGGGGGCGCAGGCGGGGGCGAAGGTCTGTCCCCGCGTTTCATGCCGCAGCTCGCGACTGCTGCGATGGTGCTGGCGCTCGCGTGGGGATTGCTGAACTCGCTCATCAGAAAAAAAACCACTGCGAAGCCGGCAGAGGGCAGCGAAAGTCATGTCTACGTACCCATCGCCGGAATCGCCATCTGTATGGCATTTGCCACCATCGGCTTCTCGCTTGCCGGCTTTTACCTCGGCGGCATTTGCATGGCAGTCCTGCTGACGGTCCTTCTTGGTGAGCGGAGGGCCTGGATCATCATCCTCTTCCCGACCCTGCTGATGGCCACAATCTACTGCTTGTTCGAACTGGCCCTGAACGTGCGCCTGCCCCGGTTCGGCCTGATTCCGGGCCTGCCCGTCTAGCCGATGGAAGGCATCCTCGAAGGCATTTCGCTGGCCCTCAGCTTCAACGCGCTGGCGGGCATTCTGCTGGGCATCGTGCTCGGCCAGATCCTCGGCTCCATTCCGGGGCTCACCGCCGCGATGGCCGTGGCCCTTCTGGTGCCTTTCAGTTTCTACTTCGACCCCTGGGTCGGCATCCCGATGATGCTGGCCATGTTCAAGGGGTCCTTGTTCGGGTCGAGTATTCCGGCCATCCTTCTCCGAACCCCGGGAACGCCGGCAGCCGCCGCAACGGTCCTTGACGGCAATCCCCTGGCACGCCAGGGCAAGGGCGGAAAGGCGATGCATACCGTGCTTTTCGCCTCCGTATTCGGTGATTCATTCTCCGACATCGTCCTGATATTCGGAGCGGGCGCCCTGGCTGCGGTTGCAATCCGATTTGGCCCTTCCGAGTACGCAATCCTCGTATTTTTTGCGCTCCTTAGCCTGATCTCGCTGCACCGCGGCAATTCCTGGAAGGGAATCGTCGCCATTGGCGCGGGCGTATTGCTTGCCTGCATCGGGCTCGACCCGATCACCGGCACGCCGCGTTTGGCCTTCGGCAACGCGGAACTGTTCGACGGGATCGGCCTGATCCCCATGCTCATCGGCTTCCTGGCCATTTCAGAAGTCTTCAGGCAACTGGAGCAGCCCATCAAACGACTGGGGGAAAGAACCATTACCTTTTCCCCGCGACCAGAGGACAACCGGCTCTCCGCAAAGGAGCGCAAGGCGCTGTTGCCCACGCTCTTGCGCGGCTCAATCATCGGGACTCTCACGGGGGCATTGCCCGGGCTGGGGTCTACCGTCGCGGCGTTCATTGCCTATAACGAAGCCCGCAGGACCGCGGCAAAGCCGGAAGAATTCGGCCGCGGGTCCCTGCACGGCATTGCTGCGCCGGAGGCTGCCAACAATGCCGTAGGCGGATCCAACCTGATTCCGCTGCTGGCCTTCGGAATTCCAGGCGACGTAGCGGCCGCCCTGATACTCGGCGCGTTGCTCATCCAGGGCATCACTCCCGGGCCCATCGCTTTTCGAGACAACCCGGCGCCGATCTACGCGATCTTCACGGCCATGCTGCTGGCCAACCTGGTCAATTACCTGGTCGGATTGGGCTTCATACCGATGGCCAAGAAGATGGTCTCGGTCCCGAAGAGACTGCTGTTCCCGGCGGTGCTGGTGTTCGCTTCCGCCGGCGCCTACGCGATGCGCGGTTCGCTATTCGACGTTCAGTTGATGTTCGTGTTCGGGTTCATCGGCTGGTTGATGGCAAAGCATGACTTCCCGCCCGTATTGCTGCTGATCGGCTTCATCCTTACGCCCATCTTCGAGCGATCGGTCCGCCAGACTCTGATTCTCGTCGACGCGGCGGACGGCTGGCTTGCTTTCATCGGCAGCCGCCCCGTGCTGATGATTCTGCTGGCCGCTCTCGCCGTGCTGACCGGGCTGGTCGTGCGCCAGCGCCTGGCCATGAAACGCTACAAATTGCCGGAGGAACCGGTCGACAGCAGCTAAGCCGGCGCTCCCGCCGATTGGGAGTCTTCAGCCGAGCTCGATCTCGTCACTTGAGACTATGTTCGCCAGTTTGAGCATATTTGTAAGGCTGCGCTGCTGATCTTCCTCGTTGGCCGCGATGCAACAATCGGCAATGACGCTCACGGCAAAATCACGATCATGGGCTTCTCTCGCTGTGGACTCCACAACCATGTCCGTCGCAACGCCCGCCAGGAAAACGTGTGTGACGCCCATGTTGCGCAAGGTCAGTTCCATTGCGGTCCCATGGAAACTGCCCACTCGGTGCTTGGTGATGACCAGTTCCTCCCCCTGGGGTGCAACCGGGTCGGTGAATTCACCACCCCACCCGCTGAGATCGAAGGCGCCGAACTGGTGCGCCTGCCCCATGAGCGGCGATCCCTTCGGACTCTGCGCGTAACCGGGATAGAAGCCGACACGCACGTGAACGACGGGCAGACCGGCAGCGCGAAACCTGTCCTGCACGATGCGCACCCGTGACAGCGTGCCGTGTTCGGCATCAAAGGCCGCGTAGCCCTTGCCCGACACCTTGCCCTGGGGATGGACGATGTCGTTCTCGAAATCAAGACAGATCAATGCTTTCATAACCAGGGCTTTCCGCGTTGCAAGGCAGAGAATGACCCCCCCGACCGGGTCAATGTGGGCCGCATTCTAGGCGCTCGTGGATACCTTTACAAACCACAATCCGCGTGCCACCATCCGGCAAGTGCCGGGGGCCGGTGTGCTGCTTGCACACTCATAGGGAGCTATTAAATGACATCACCTTCACGTTGGAAACCTTTCCGCGGCGCGCCTCAATTTGTTGCACTTGCGATGTTGGTCGCGGCCTGCACCAACAGTACGGCATTCGGCGCAGCGGCTATTCCGGGCACGGCCACTCTCACCGGACAGGTTACGGCTGACAGGCCGTTCACCGCGGCGCAGGTATATGCGAAGAATTTGGACAAGAACATGCTCTATACCGTGTATACGCATAACGGCAGGTATCACGCCCCCAATCTGTTGCCCGGCGGCTACCGGATCTGGGCCGAGAAGGACGGCCTGACATCCCGTCACGAAATGCTGCGAATTCAGGGTGAGGGCGAAATTGAACTGAATCTCCAGATGCGCCCGGGTCCGGACAACCCGCTGACCCTGAAGGACAGCTCCAAGCCGGGACCGCAGTTCGGCGGCGTTGGCGGGGACGCACAATTGGTCTCCTACGATGAGATGTACCCACCCGGACGAGGCAGGGACCTTGCCGAGCCTACCTGCCTGACTTGCCACGGCCATTCCTTCCTGCCGGCGAACCGCATGGGCCGTGTGCAGTGGCACGCAATGATCAGCGTCATGCTCAACCCGAACGGTGCATTCGCCGACCCGTCCTCGGCGCGTAGCATTACCGACGAAGAGCACGAAATACTCGCCGACTACCTGACGGAGAATTTCGGCCCGGACAGTCCGCCCAAAGTCCTGCGTCTCGATGTTCAGTATCCGCTGGACGAAGAGACGCTCGCTTCGGCGATGTTCATCGAATACCTGACTCCCTTGCATCCCGCGGCCGACTTGTCACTGCGCTCGGCCAATGAGCCCTTCAAGCACCGTATGCATCGGCCGATGTTGGACAACGACGGAAATCTGTGGGGTTCCAACAGCCTGATCGGCCTTAGCCGCGTCGATCCACGCACCGCGCAGTGGAGCCACTTTCCTATCGGCTACGACGAAAACAATCCGGAAACGGATATGTACGGCAAGAAAAAGGGCGACCCCGATTCGATCTGGTCGTATATCTTTCCGCATGACTTGACCATCGACCCCGACGGCAACGTTTTCTGGGCCGAATACCAGGGCCAGCACCTGGGCCGGCTGGATCCGGAGACTGGAAAAATAGACCGTTACCCGATGGACCCTGAGGGCGTCGTCGTGGATGAGAACGGCGTTGTGGGCAACATTCGCGGCCACAGCCCGCACATGGCGGAAAACGGAGACGTGTGGTTCACGGCGATCCGCGGCAACAAGCTTGGAAAGTGGGACCACAAGACTACGGAAATCACCTTATGGGAAATTCCCACCCGGCATTCGTTTCCGTATGGCATTGAAATTGATCAGCAGGGCATCGTTTGGTTCGCCGAACTGTTCGGCTGCGCTGTGGCGAGCTTCGATCCGGGGACCGAAGAGTTCACGGAATACCCCGCCCTGACCCGGCCCTGTGCAATCAACCGTCTTGCAGCGGACTCCAAGGGCACGATCTGGTACTCGGTCAACAGCTCCGGGAGACTGGGCCGCCTGAATCCCGTCACCGGGGCCCAGAAGGAATACGACATCCTGCCGTTCTCGAAGGTCAAGGCATCCATTCCCTACGGCATCGTGGCCGACGCGGACGACAAGATCTGGTTCGGGGACGGCGGACTGGGCGGCGCCCTGGTCAGGTTCGACCCGGACACGGATGAATTCACCTATTACCCGGAACCTCGCCAGGCCGACAATCCCAACCTGGACGTCACCCGGGAGGGCGCCATCATTTTCTCAACGCGTTCAAACAACCAGGCGGCGCTGGGAATTTTCTATCCGGACGTGTCGAAAATGACGGGCTACGGCGCGTATCGCTGATTTAAGCGGATAAGCGGGCGGACGGCACGCCCGTCCGCCGCAATTCCCTCTAATGGGCTGTCAGAATTCGAAGCTGGTGCGAATGCCGTATGAAGGCCTTGGATGCATCCCGGCCATTATCATCCGGTTAAAGCCGCCGCTGAGTCCTGAAAGATCCGGGAACAGTTGGAGATTGGTGTAGCCCTCTTCGTTGGAGATGTTGGTGGCGTAGACTTCTATCCGCCAGGTCTCCATCTCCACGCCGCCCCTTAGATTGAATGTCGTAAATGATGGCGTTGTCGTTTGGTTTGCATTGGTCATCCATGTGGGGCCCCGATAGATGACATCGCCCCGCAGGAACCAGTCGTGGCCTGACTGCAGTTGTCCCTGATAGGTAAGCGACAGCGTCCCGCTACGCTCAGGATAGCGGGAGAATGAGTTTCCCATGCCATCAATAGTGCGGTTGCCGAGAAGGTTCAGTGCGTCCGGGCTCTCGAAGTCACCGATATCGGACGAGTTGTAGGCGAACGTGCCATCAAGCGTAAAGTTTTCCGACAACAGCACGGTGCCCTCCAATTCAAGGCCGGAAAGATCGGCCTGACCGCCTGTCGCATTGACCTGAACGCTGTCCGCCTCACCGTCGGCATTGATATACTGAATGATCTCCGGCGCGATGACACTGCCCCAGTCCGAGAAATAGACCGCCGCGCTCACCTGAATTCGGCCGTTCCAGAAGAGGCCCTTGACGCCAAACTCAATATTGGTAATCTCTTCCTCTTCGACTTCAACGCCCCCACCTCCGGCAGCGGCAATCTGGTCGAGTTCGCCCTGGGTGAGATTGAGCAGACCGGCATTGAACTGTCCCGGGTTGGTCCCTTCCGCATAGATTGCATACAGAGTCATGTCCTCTCTGGGCTTCCAGTCCAGGATTAGGCGCGGCGTGAAGCTGTTGAACGTATTCTCCAGCGGCGTACTACCGACACTCCCCTCAATCACCTTGTCCCCCTGCTTGCGCGCCTCGACACTGAGGGCCAATTTGTCATTGAAATCGTAACTGACGGCAGCAAAGACAGCCCTCGTTTCCGGATCGTACGTAGCCACATTCGGATTCGGATTCGGCTGCCTTCCAAAAAACGTGGAGAACCCCTGGGTCCTGGCTTCAATCTTCGTGTAACTCGCGCCCACAATCCAACGCAACCGCTGATCGGCGGCAGAGCTCAGGCGAACCTCCTGACTGAAGTCCTTGTTGGCCAGCAGCGACATGTTGTACGTGTCAGCCGATAGGCCGGTGGGAGTCAACAAGCCCGCCGTCGGGCGACGATCGAAGTCCTCGAAACTGGCATATTCGTTCTTATGCGCGGCGGTAATCGACGACAGGGTCAGACCGTTGGCGAATTCGTAGTCCAGCACCAGACTGAGTTCCTGGGCGTTCCGCTCCAGGCCGAAACCGGCAGGGACTCCGTCAAAAATGAACGCGTCCTGTATTGCCTGACTGAAAAACGTTCGCTGAAGATCCGGGGTCAGGGTTGTATCCATGCCAACCTTCTGGCGGCCCAGAAACGGGACCTCGCCGCACAGCCAGGCACCGCCACCGGCCGCACCACCGGAAAGCGTGCAATTGAAAAGTTCCGGGTTGTCCGGCCTATTGATCGCCACGCCAACCGACGGCCCGTCCTCATCCGTCCAGAAGTGGAGTCTGAGCTTGGCGCTGAAGTTGTCGGTCGGCGTCGCAAAGAGTGACAAGGCAAAGTCTCTGGTCGACTCCGCGCCAAGCCGATCGGTTGGATTGGCGGAATTCCGGTATTCGCCGCCCGTTTCGTAATGGCGCCCGCTCACTCGGAACGAGAGCTTTTCCTCCACCAGCGGTCCTTCGATCTGCACGCCAAAATCCGACGTGCCGAACCGCGCCGCCTCGGCCGAAACTCTGCCGGCCCACTCGTTGCCCGGCGTCTTGGTGACGGCATTGATGGCGCCGGAGAACGTCGAACGTCCAAAATAGGCGCTCTGTGGGCCCTTGATGATCTCTATTCGCTCGTAGTTTGCGGTGCTGCCAATCTCAGAGCCGAGTATCGGAGCGCCGTCTATAAATACGGTTGCGCCCTGGCGGGTCTGCCGGTCGGTTCGCGGGTTCATGCCTCGGAAGATCAACCGGCGGTTATAGCGACCACCCCTACCGACCGAGTGCTCCGAATAGTGGAAACCCGGCGTGTAGTCGACAAGATCAGGCAATTCATCCAGCGCCAGATCCTCGATATCGCTGGCGCCAAAAGCTGTCACCGTCAACGGCGCGTCGAGCAGCGACTCTTCGCGCTTACGCGAGGTCACAATGATTTCCTCGATTACCAGTTGATTCTCGGCGTCCGCTTCCTGGGCAGCAGCAACAGGCGTAATCAGCGGAGCGCAAATAAGCAGAGCAGTCGAAACAGAGATGAGGGTGCGGGTCTTTGGCATGGCGAACTCTCCCGTTCGGTAGTGCGCGAAGCGCGGTACAGATCCCAAGGTCTCGGGCAAATCTGTCACAACCGGGAAGAGCCGCCTTGGCTGAACCACTCGACAAAGATGTAACACATTTACAACAAGAAGCCTGCGAAGAGACCGCAGCTTGTTGAATGAGTTTTCATACTAGCGGCAGCGAGAAGGCTTTTCAAGCGAAGTCGGGAAGCGGGAAGTCGGAAACACGACGAACCGTTCTATTCCCGGTTGAGCTGCGCCAGCAGGCCGAGGAGCGCCATCGGGGAGTGCGCGGGAATGGGGGATTTGGCGAAGTCTATTTCGTTGCGGGTTACGATGCATTCGGCGTTGGATTGACGCCCGGCCTCAACGATTACGGCGTCTTCAAAGTCCTTCACGCCGCTTTTGGCGGCGTGTTCCAGAGTGGTCCGATTCACAGGCGCTACATCAAGGATGGAAAGCAGGGCGGCGACGTGGCGCCTGGCATCGGCCCTGCCGACTGCTTTCTGTGCAAGATAGAAGATCGTCGTGAAGGAGTTTGCGCAGGCCAGGCCTTGAATCTCGCCGCGATCGGCCCGCGAGAGAAGATCGGTGGCGGCATCCGCAAACGGCGCTCGATCAAGCAGGAAATCGATCAGGACATTGGTATCGAAGAGAACTTTCATGGAGCTTCCTGCTCACTTCCTCACAGGTGCTTTTTCTCCAGGTATTCCCGATAATCGCGCTCGTCGCCAACCCCGCGATCCTTCAGTATTCCCCTGAGTTGGGACACGGCCAGGGTAGCCTTGAACGGCGCAGGCGTGGGCACAGGGGAGACGATGGCGGCGAAATAATCCGCCACAATTTGCGACAGGGACTTTCCTGCGCCCTTGGCGTATTCCTTGGCGCCGGAAATCAGGCGATCATCCAACCGCAACGTGAGCTTCGTTTGCATGCGCGTAATCGGAGACGTATAAAAGTCATGCAACTATACGTCACTTGAGCGCCATGGTCAATTCGTTGTTCGCGTTCGTTCGTAAGCCCGCCGTTCGTAAGCCCGCGCGCAGAATCCGGCGCCGGGAATTTCGGTTAGCATGAGCGGGTGGTGACGGGGGTGAACTCGAAAGATTGCGGGCAGGTGTGCTGTCTGATGCTTGCGCTGTCGATTGCCGGCGGCTGCGCCACGATGTCGGTATCGGAGTGCATCAACGCGGACTGGCGCGAGGTCGGCCGCAATGACGGGCTTGAAGGCAAGCGCCACACGGAATTGGCCAGGCACTACGACGCCTGCATGAAATACGAAATTGCGCCGGACCGCAAACAATACATGGAAGGGCGCGAGTTGGGCCTGGCCATCTATTGCACTCAGGACAGCGGCTACTGGGAAGGAAGAAACGGCGCGGGCTACCGGCGCGTTTGCGCGGCAAACACCGAACCGATTTTCCTGGCAGGGTACCGCGCCGGTCAGGCTGTATACAACGCAATCGAGAAGGTCCGATCGATCCGCGGGGAAATTGCATCGGTAAAGGACAGGATCGGCTCCCTGGAGGATGAGATCAAGATACTTGAGTCGCCGGACGACAAAAGCGAAACGGACGGGACGGACAACCAGAGGCCGGCGGGAAACATCCAGGACAGGCGCGGGGAGATCGAAAAGCTTGACAAGCAACTCGACTCGCTGCGGGCTCTGCGGATTCTGGCCGTCTCGGAGTATGCGCGCTCGGTTGAAAGAGCGCGCAATCTGGGCTATTCCGAAGAATTTGTTCTTGACGAAGTGCTTTAGATCACGCCGGGTTGTCCCGCACGGATCCCTCAAGACGTCCCCTATCACAATCCGTATTCCGACAAATGCGGCCGCGCGGACTTGAAATCGCTATAACCGTCCCTATTATCTACACGCCCGCTTAAGAGCGGGTCCGTTGGTCAACGATAGCCGCGCCGAAGGGGCGTGGCTATAGGCATTTCCCACGAGGAGAAACGAAAATGAAAATTCGACCGCTGCAAGACAGGGTGCTGATACGCCGCACGGAAGAGGAACGCCAATCCCCCGGCGGAATCGTGATTCCCGATTCGGCTACAGAAAAACCCATCAAGGGCGAGGTCATCGCCGCCGGCAAGGGCAAGGTCCTGGAAAACGGCGAAGTTCGCCCCCTGGAGCTGAAAGCCGGCGACAAGGTGCTGTTCGGAAAGTACAGCGGTACCGAAGTCAAGGTGGACGGTGAAGAATTGCTGGTCATGAAGGAAGACGACGTCATGGCCATCATCGAAGACTAGTCGGGCGTTATTCGTTCCCGATTCAACTCATACCCACATAGAGGAATACAGCAATGGCTGCAAAAGATGTGAAGTTCAGTGACAGCGCCCGGCAGAAATTGCTTGCCGGCGTCAACACACTGGCAAACGCCGTCAAGGTGACGCTGGGCCCCAAGGGCCGCAACGTGATTCTTGACAAGAGTTTCGGCGCTCCCACCATGACCAAGGACGGCGTGTCCGTGGCCAAGGAAATCGAACTGGAAGACAAGTTCGAGAACATGGGCGCACAAATGGTCAAGGAGGTCGCATCCCACACCTCCGACGTCGCCGGCGACGGCACGACCACCGCCACGGTCCTGGCCCAGTCAATCCTGACCGAAGGCCTGAAGGCCGTCGCGGCGGGATTCAACCCCATGGACCTCAAGCGCGGGATCGACAAGGCCAGCAGCGCCGTAGTCGGTAAGCTGGAGGAACTGTCCAAACCCTGTCAGGAAGACACCGCGATCGCCCAGGTGGGGACCATTTCCGCCAACTCCGACGAAGCGATCGGCCGGATCATCGCCGACGCCATGGACAAGGTCGGCAAGGAAGGCGTGATCACGGTGGAAGAGGGCTCCGGCCTGGACAACGAACTGGACGTGGTGGAAGGCATGCAGTTCGACCGCGGCTATCTCTCCCCATACTTCATCAACGACGCCAACTCCCAGAGCGTCGAACTGGAGTCTCCCTACATCCTTCTGCACGACAAGAAGGTTTCGAACATCCGCGATCTTCTGCCGGTGCTTGAGTCCGTGGCCAAGAGCGGCAAGCCGCTGTTGATCGTGGCCGAAGACGTGGAGGGCGAGGCGCTGGCCACGCTGGTGGTGAACAACATCCGCGGCATCGTCAAGGTGGCTGCGGTCAAGGCGCCCGGTTTCGGCGACCGCCGCAAGGCGATGCTCGCGGACATGGCGATACTCACCAACGGCCAGGTGATCTCCGAGGAAGTCGGCCTTTCGCTGGAAAAGGCCACGCTAACGGACCTCGGGACCGCCAAGAAGATCCAGGTCACCAAAGAGCACTCCACGATTATCGACGGTGCAGGCAGCAGCGAACAGATCCAGGCGCGTGTCGGCCAGATTCAGCGTGAAATCGAAGAATCCACTTCCGACTACGACAAGGAGAAGCTGCAGGAGCGGGTAGCCAAGCTGTCCGGCGGCGTCGCCGTGGTCAAGGTCGGCGCAGCCACCGAGATCGAAATGAAGGAAAAGAAGGCGCGGGTGGAAGATGCATTGCATGCCACGCGCGCGGCTGTCGAGGAAGGCATTGTTCCCGGCGGCGGCGTGGCGCTGTTGCGCTGTGCGTCGGCCCTCGACGGACTGGAAGGCGACAACGACGATCAGAACGTTGGCATGAAGATCATGCGCCGCGCTCTCGAGGAGCCGCTGCGTCAGATCGTTGCCAATGCCGGCGCCGACGCTTCGGTGGTCCTGAACGAAGTGGCATCCGGCGAAGGCGATTACGGCTACGACGCGGCCGTGGGCGAATACGGTCAGTTGGTGGGCAAGGGCATCATCGATCCCACCAAGGTCACCCGGCTGGCGTTGCAGAACGCTTCCTCCGTGGCCGGCCTGCTGCTGACGACCGAGGCCATGGTCACCGAGAAGCCGAGGAAGGACGAGGCCTCCCCGATGCCCAGCCCGGGCGGAATGGACGGCATGATGTAACCCCAGGTCGCTTGCGGTCGGCTGCCGAGTATTGGCGGCCGACCAGGCGCCTATGCGAAGAGCCCTGCCTATCGGAAAGAAGGCAGGGCTTTTTTCTGGAAACGAGGGCGTCCCGCCTTCGTCGAGGGCGGGACGCCCTCGTTCCCGGGGAAAACGCCCCCGTTCTTACGGGCAACACCTTCTTTCCCGGAATCAGGCTGCCGTATTGTATTCTTGGCCGCCTTCAAGTATCCCCGCCAATCAACTTGAGCACCGCCGACCAATCCATCCCCGAAATGTTGCGCGAAGGCGTGGACAAGGCCCTGGCGCAGCTGCGGGAAAGCAAGGCCTTCGGCGGGGAGCTTGAGAAAGACGAGGTACTCAAACCGCTTGCGCGCGTGTTGGCTTGTTCTGCCTTTGCCGCGCGCAGCTTCACCCGCCGGCCGCAGATACTTGTCGACCTGCTCGCCGGAGACCGGCTTGCCCGGCCGCTGGAGGCAGGAGAACTCTCAAGGCTGGCCGGGGAAGCGCTCAAGGAATGCCGCCAGGAACCTTCGTTCATGCGCGAAATTCGCTGGTTCCGCCATCGCGAAATGTGCCGGATTCTCTGGCGCGACCTGAACAACCACAGCAGCCTCGAGGAAAGCCTGGGCGAGCTGACTGAGCTGGCCAACGCCTGCATTCTTGCGGCCCTGGTATTCGCCCGCGCCAACGTGGCCGTCCGGCACGGGCTGCCGCGCACGCAATCGGACGAGCCCAGTGAGATGGCCGTGATCGGCATGGGCAAGCTGGGTGGCGGGGAACTCAATTTTTCCTCCGACATCGACCTCATCTTCATTTATTCCGAAGACGGAAGGACCGGCGGCACGGTCCCCATTGATGCCCTGCGCTTTCATACGCTGGTCTGCCAGCAAATGATCCGGGTTCTGAATCAACGTAGCGTGGATTCCTTCGTGTACCGGGTCGACACCCGGCTGCGTCCCTTCGGCAACAGCGGCCCGCTGGTCATCAAGATTTCCTCGCTGGAGAGCTACCTCGCACGCTCGGCGCGCGACTGGGAGCGCTATGCCTGGATCAAGGCACGCGTGATCAATCCGTGCGAGATGAATGAAGCCTTGTACGAGGAGGTCATGCGCCCGTTCGTGTACCGCCGTTACCTCGACTACAGCGTGTTTGAGTCTCTGCGCGACATGAAGGGCAAGATCGAGCGCGAAGCGCTGCGCAAGGACAAGGCGCAGGACATCAAGCTGGGCAGGGGCGGCATCCGCGAAATCGAGTTCGTTACCCAGTCCATGCAACTGGTGCACGGCGGCGCGAATCCCGATCTGCGCGGACGCAGCCTGCGCGAGATGTTGGAGCGGCTGGGCGAACGGGGCTTTCTGGGCCCGGGCACGTCCAGGGAACTGGATCAGTCGTACTGCTTCCTTCGCCGGCTGGAGAACCGCCTGCAGGGAATCGATGACCGCCAGACCCAGGCCCTGCCCGACGACGAAGAGGGGCGCACCCGCCTGACCCTGGCCATGAACCACTCAAGCTGGGACAGCCTTTCCGAAGAGGTTGCTTCCTTCCGTGAAAGCGTGGCCAGGCATTTCTCGGCGATCGTGTTCCGCCAGGACGACCTGCCGGAGGCCGAGGACGGCCCCGCGGGGGACCTGCTCGCCGTGTGGGCGGGAGAGACCGAGAACGCCAGGGAAATTCTCGGAGCCTATGGCTTCCCCGATCCCGACGTTGCACTGGAATCCATGCAGGCGGTTCAAAAGGCTTCGGATTACGCGCGCATGGACCAAACGGGCCGCAAGCGGCTGGACATGCTGATCCCCAGGCTCATCGAGGCAGCCGCCAAGGAGTCACAACCCAGCCTGACACTGGCGCGCACCTTGAAAGTCGTTGCCAGGATTGCGAGGCGCTCCGCCTACCTGGCGCTGCTATACGAGAACGCCGCAGCCCGCGACCGGCTGGTGCACGTGTGCGGACTCGGGGAGACCCTGGCGAAACAGTTGTGCTCCTACCCCGGACTGGTGGACGAACTGCTGGATACCCGGATTACCGAGCAGGTCATGGACCTTGAACAGCTGGAGGAAGAACTGGACTTCCGGCTGGTTCGGACCGCCAATGAAACAGAAGAGCTGCGCCTGGCCGCCATCAGCGAATTCAAGCAGGCGGCTGCGTTTCGCGTGGGCGTGCTGGACCTGGCCGGCGGCCTGCCGCTGATGCGGGTCAGCGATTTCCTCACCGGCATCGCCGAGCTGGTGATCGACCGCTCCCTGGAGCACGTCTGGGAGGAACTGGTCGAACAATACGGTTCACCCGGTTATACGGTCGATGGTGATCGGCAAATCGCCGGCTTTGCAGTGATTGCATACGGCAAGCTGGCTGGCCTGGAAATGGGCTACGGCTCGGACCTCGACCTGGTATTCGTGTACGAGGCACAAGGCGAAGACCAGGTCACCGATGGTGAGAAAAGTATCGCCAACGCGGACTTCTTCTTCCGGGTGGCAAGGAGGGTGATCTCCATCCTGACGACCCGCAGCATTACCGGAAGAATGTACGAAGTGGACACGCGCCTGCGTCCCAGCGGACGCTCCGGAATGCTGGTGTCCTCCTTGCAGGCCCTGCAGACCTACCAGCAGGAATCAGCATGGACCTGGGAACACCAGGCCCTGCTGCGCAGCCGCGCAATCGCAGGAGCGCCCCATGTGCGCAAAGGATTTGAAGAACTGCGCATGGACATCCTGCGCAATTGGGTGCGCCGGGACGACCTGCGGAGCCAGGTCATTGAAATGCGTCAGCGCATGCTGGGTGAAGCGCCGAAGGCAGGCGAGGGGCGGTTCGACATCAAGCATGCCCGCGGCGGATTGCAGGACATCGAGTTCATCGTGCAGTACCTGGTGCTGAACCACGCACACGAACATGCCGAACTCGCCGCGTGGCCCGACAACGTGCGGCAGCTGGAAGAATTGGCCAAGTACAAGGTGCTGAGCAAAAAGGACGCCGAAACGCTGACGCAGTGCTATCTCGAATTTCGGGAGATTCTGCATCATCGCTCACTGGCGGAGCGCCCGTCGCATGCACCGTTGCAGGAGATGGCTGATCGCGCCGCGGCCGTATCTCAGTTGTGGGAACGATACCTGGGTGAGTAGTGGAGCGAGGGCGTCCCGCCCTCGACGAGAACGAGACCCTGGGAGCGTGGGCGTCCCGCCCTCCATGAAGAGGACGAGACCCTGGGAACGAGGGCGTCCCGCCCTCGACGAGGACGAAACGTCCTCGTTCCCGGGAAGGGTGCGGGCCGATATACTTCCGGGCATGGCAGCAAGCGACACCGGCCCCCGGCTTACATCCAACATGGAGAGGCGCTACATCGTGGCGGAGAAAGACCTGCCCGTGTCCTGCCCGCTTCCCTGGACCGTCCGATGGAACTCGCATCCCAGGGTGTATCTGCCGCTGAAGCCGGGCGTCGACGCGACCTGCCCGTACTGCGGAGCCGTGTTCTCGCTGGCTACGGCCGATGGGCAACGGCCGTACTAGCCCAGGCGCGTTCCACCGCTTCAATCACATCGGCGACTGAAATCTCGTTCATTGCGCCCGGCTGCCGCAAACGCCGGCCGAAACGCAGCGCCTCAACTTCCTTGCCGAGCAAGCGCTTTACCGCCTCAGGGTAGCGGTTCACCACAAACCTCTCGTTCCCCCATGGGCCGGTGCGCTGGGGGTTGGAACTCGCATAAAGACCCACGACGCGTGTTCCCATCGCCGCGGCGATGTGAGCCGGACCGGAATCGGGGCAAATGACGAGTCGCGCCATGCCGATCAGCGCGGCGAACTGTTTCAGTGTAGTGCGTCCGTTCAAATCCAGGACTCCCCCCCGGCCGCAGATGACCGACGCGTATTCCTGCTCCAGGACGCTTCCTGAGCCGGTCAGCAATACTTTTCCGCCCAACTGCTCGATGACATGGGCGGCCACCGCCGAGTAGCGCTCTGCAGGCCAGTTCCGAAACGCGCCTCTACGCTGGCTGCTCAGCGGGCTCAAGACACAGAAAGGGCCGCCCGGCGCCAGCCTTGCGGCCGCCTCCATGTCACTCGCACTGAGCGGAAAGTCCCATTGCGGTGGCGCACCATGCTGGATCCCCAGGTGTTCGGAAAAACCGAACAGCGCCTCCATGACATGCTGGCCGGGCCGATGAGCAATCCGTTCCGTGGTGAACAGCCACTGGAAGTCCCGCGCGCGCTCACGGTCGAAGCCCACCCGCCGCCGGCAACCGGTCAGCATCGCCACCCGGCTGGCCCGAAGTGATGCCTGCATCTGCAGAACAAGGTCGAATCGGCGAGTCTTGAGCCTGTCGCGCAACTCGCGCATTCCCCGCCCTCCTGCGCGCTTGTCCAACACCAGGAAGTCCACATCGCTCAACCCTTCCAACAATGAATGCTCGGTTTGGCCGATAATCCAGGTAATGCGGGTTTCCGGCCAGGCGCGCCGGATTGCGCGAACTACGGGCAGCGTGTGACAGCAGTCTCCTATGGCGGACAAGCGGATCACGCAAACGCTGCGCGGCGGGCTGCTCATGCTTGAAGAAATACGGAAAACGGGAAAGGATTGCATCGTACACGATGCCGAAATCGGCCGGCCGGTAACACTTGACTGGTTCGAGCACGGGTACTGGCGGCGAAGATCGCAGTGGACGGCCGTATCCGGCGGCCGGGGCGCCGGCGCCCGCGTCGGTGAGAACGGACAGTGGTTCCTTCGCCACTACTTCCGGGGCGGGAAGGCCACATTGCTCAGCAAGGAGCATTACTTTTACCTCGGCGCCGAGCGCGTTCGTTCGGTGGCCGAGTTCCGGATACTGAAGAAGCTCAGGGACTCCGGTTTGCCGGCTCCAAGACCCGTCGCCGCGCGATACCGGGTCAGCGGCATGAGTTACTCGGCCGACCTCATTACCGAATGGATTGAGGACACCCGGACGCTGGCCGATTTCCTGCGCCACTGCGACGACCCCGCGGACACGATGGTCCAGGTGGGAGCGACGATCGCCCGCTTTCACTCCGCTGGCGTCTGTCACGCCGATCTGAACGCGCACAACATCCTGATCAGGAAGGACGGCTCCGTGTGGCTGGTTGACTTTGACCGGGCGCGTCTGCGCAGCCCCGGCGGCTGGCATCGAGGCAGGCTGCTGCGACTTCGGCGCTCATTGCGCAAACTGGGACTGGACCGGCGAGGGGCGTTCGAAGCGCTGCGCCAACAGCACGACCGCGACTACAGGTAAGGATCGATCAGTGGCGGCGGGCGGCGTTTGAAGCGCCGGTGAACCCAGTAATACTGCTCGGGCGCCTTGCGCACCTGCTGTTCAATCAGAGCATTGATAAGCTCGGCTTCTTCCTCCGGCGACTCTGCGGGAAAATTCTCAATCGCGGGGAGCAACTCCACCCGGTAACGCCCGTTCTCCAAACGTTGCGTGAACCAGGGCACCACCGGAGCCTTGCTGATCCGCGCCAGCCTGCCCAGCGCCGTGCCGGTCATCGCCGGCTCGCCGAAAAAGGGCGCCAGCACCGCCGATTTTGCGTCCGACATCTGGTCCCCCGCGTACCACAGCACCGAGCCGTCGCGCAGCGCCCGCACCATGCCACGAACGTCGTATTTCGATAGCGTCTTCGAGCAGACCCGCAAGCGGGAGCGATTCATGAGATAGGCGAATGCGGCGTTACCGCCCGGCCGATAGACCGCAACCAGTCCAGGTGGAGGATAGCTCAGCGCGCGGGCGGTGAATTCCAGCGCCACGAAGTGCCCGCTCAGGGCGATTACGCCGTGTCCGCGACGGACCGCCTCCTCAAGATGCCGGGCGCCCCCGATCTCCACAAGTTCGCTCACCTCGGCGTCGCTACACCAGGCTCCCATGGCCAGCTCCACCAGACCCTGTCCCAGGGACTCGAAGTGCGCCTGCAGCACCGTGCGCCTGCGCGCCTCGGACCATTCGGAAAAACACAATTGAAGATTGCGCAGCGCTATGGCCCGCCGCTTCGGCAATACCCATAGCGCGAATCTACCGGCGGCCCGGCCGAGCGCCAATCGCCAGCCATGGGGCAGACTCACCGCCAGGCGCAGTATGCCCAGGACCAGCAATGCCGGCCAGTTGGAGGGAGTTCTTATCAGGGAGGTCACGGCATTCTCGTGCGCAATGAGGGCAGATTCTATACAGCGGAGCCGCTGCCAGGTGCTCGGCCGCCGAGGGCGATGGTATAGTGCTCGGCGATTCATCGGGTGAACGGGAAGCCGGTTCAAGTCCGGCGCTGCCCCCGCAACGGTAATCGAGTCAAGCGCCGCTCACGCCAGCATTTTCGCGTGATGGCAGCCACTGTCCTAAACGACAGGAAGGCGAGCGGCGTGGATTCCCCCAATACCGGGAATCTACTCGAAAGCCCGGAGACCGGCCCTCGTGAATGACGTTGGCAGCGCGGCGGGCGCTTGCGGCGCAAGGGAAATCCCTTCGGCCCGTCTCTCCCGTTCCTGCCCAGGGCGAACAATGGAACGGGAGGTTGCCATGGCCTACAACACATCTCAAACGGGAATCCAGTCACCGGAACGAGGGCGCCTCACCTGGGAACGAGGGCGTCTCGCCCTCGACGCTGGGAACGAGGGCGTCCTCGCCCTCGCTACAAGAAAAAAACTGCACCTCGCCATCGCCCTGCTCCTGGCGCTCGCTGCAATGCCGGCAAACGCCCAGCCGCAAGCGAACGAAGAAGCAGCGCCGGAAGAACTGACCGAGACCATCGTCGTCACGGCATCACGAATTCCGGTTCCGGCCGAACAGGCCGCGGCTTCGTTTACGGTGCTGGACGAGGACTACCTGAACAGGCGACAAGCACTCACGGTCGAGGAGCTGCTGCGGGGAACGCCGGGCATGGCGGTCAGCCGGAGCGGTGTCCTGGGCTCCCTGTCGCAGGTGCGCCTGCGCGGATCGGAGGCCAATCACACGCTGGTGCTCATGGACGGCATCGAAATCGGTGATCCGGCGCTCGGCGGTGAACTGGATTTCTCTCATTTCCTCGCCGCTGACCTGCAACGCATAGAAATCGTTCGCGGACCCTTGAGCGCCCTTTGGGGCAGCGATGCAATGGCCGGAGCGATCAACCTGATCACCGCGCCGGAGACGTTTGAACGATCGCTGAAGAGCTATGCCGAGGCCGGTCAGTTCAGCACGCACAAAGGAGGATTGAGCGCGTCGGCGGGAAACGATCACTGGGGCGTTCGCGTGTCGGTGGACCATCTGAGCAGCAATGGGCAGAACATTTCCCGCTCCGGGGACGAGGCCGACGGCTACCGAAACAACACAGGTCACCTGGTCGCAGAGTTCAATCCATCCGAACAGATCACGCTGCGACTGATCGCCCGCCGCTCCGATTCCGAGAGTCAGTACGATGCGACCTCGTTCCTCACAGGCGTGCCGGAGGATTCCGACAGCTCGACAAAGCGAACCCATACCGTGGCCGGATTGCAGGGCTCCGCGGCCACGCTCGATGGGCGCTGGAAGCACCGGGCAAGCCTTACGCATACCGGCTCGAAGAACCACAACTTCGCATCCGGTTCTGAAATCGGGGAGACAAGCGGGGACAAGCTGCGCTTCGGTTACCAGACCACGCTGACCCTGGCCCGGCCCGGACGCACTGCAGCGCAGCCTTCCATCACCGTCGGACTTGAGCATGAGCGGGAGGAGTATCTGCAGCGAGCCGAAGCCTCGTTTTTCGGCGATCCAAACCGGGACTTGAGCACTCGGTCCACCGAAGCGTTGGCGGAATTTCGCCTGGACGCCAGCGGCGACTGGGCGGCGTCGGCAGCATTGCGCTATGACCGCAACAAAGACTTCGATGATGCGGTCTCCTGGCGCGTCAGCGCGTTGAAACACCTGGGCTTGGGAATCGCCCTGCGCGCGGCTTATGGAATCGGCGTCAAGAACCCCACCTTCATAGAGCGCTTCGGCTATTTCTCCAATTTCATCGGCAATCCCGACCTCCTCCCGGAATCCTCGCGCGGATGGGAACTCGGCGCCAGCTATGGCAGCAGCGCCGGGGCCTTCGCCGGGAGCATTACCTGGTTCAATGATCGGCTGCTGGACGAGATCAACGGGTTTGTCTTCGATCCGGTTGTGGGAGGGTTCACGGCCGGCAATCGTCCCGGCGTCAGCCGCCGCCGAGGCCTTGAAGCGGAGGCGCGTTTGAGCGTTATGCCCCAACTCACTCTCGCCGGCGCATACACCTATCTGCACGCCAGGGAACCGAACTCAAGCGACTCCCTGGTCCACGAGCTTCGCCGACCCCGTCATTCCGGCAATCTGAACATGCACTACGAAATCGCCGATCCGGCAATCGGCATCAATCTGAACCTGGCCTATACCGGCGAACAGCCCGACATCTTCTTCCCACCCTGGCCCTATCCCTCGCGCCGGGTTTCGCTGGACGCCTTCATGCTGGCGAGCCTGACGGCATCATGGCAGGCGACTCCCCGGGTCCGCTGGCACATCCGCGCGGAGAACCTGGGCGATACCCGATTCGAGGAAGTTTATGGTTTCCGCGGCCCCGGCCGCAGCATACACTTGGGATTGCAGCTTTCGTTCTTCGAGGAACCGGCAGGAAAATAGCCAGCGTGGGACACCGCCTTTCGAAAATCTACACGCGCACGGGCGATGCCGGTGAAACGGGCATCGATGCAAAGCGCCGGTACCGCAAGCATCATCCGCGCATCGCCGCATTCGGTGAGCTCGACGAGTTGAACGCGGCGCTGGGGCTGTTGCTGGCGGAAATTGCTCCGGGAGAAATCTCCTCCGAACTGCACGATGTTCAGCAGCGGCTGTTCGATACCGGTGCGGAGTTGTGCGTAGAGGAGTTCCGTTCCACAAGCGAAGAGCATGTCGGAGCATTGGAAGCGGCGATTGACCGCCACAACGAGAAACTGCCGCCGCTGAAGGAGTTCATATTGCCCGGCGGCGGCCCCGCGGCTGCAGCCTGTCACTTCGCGCGGGCCGTCTGCCGGCGGGCCGAGCGATCACTGTGGGCGCTTCAGGACGAGGAAGGCGGGCTGAACCCGGAATCCCTGAAGTACCTCAATCGGCTGTCGGACCTGCTGTTCGTGCTGGCCCGCCGCCTGGCCGACACCGAGACCGAGTGGCGGGGCACCGGCCGGCGCCGTTAAGAAAGTGACTGGCCTCGCCAGCACGAATGGCTGGCGAGGAAGCTAAACGATAGGCGCCGCGTCTTTGCACAGCGCATTTGCTCGCTGGATGCCGATCAGTCAACAAAGTCCTATTCGGCTCACAAATGGTGTTATTCTAGCCTGATAATGAGCCGAATATGCCTATGCTCGTTACTGCACGGCCAAAACTTATGCCAAGTGATGTCCCCCAATTGAGCATTACTCAAAGAATTTCTATTGAGGATCGGCATATTTGTGCCCTCGCGCCGCGCAGAAGGAGTCAATAGGCCGTCGATTCCAGTTCCTCTTGCCTCCGCGCCAAGCTTGTTGCAAAGCGCGTAATCTGTACCGTGCGTCAGGTCAGGCCACTCAGTTGACTTAGAGCGCAAATCCATCTCCAAACCGTCGAAAGTACAACTTAGTTGCCGATAGTAGGCTGGTCGCGTGTCGGTTGGCTCGCCGCAATACTTCAGGAAGTGGAAACAAATTTCTGCTTGGGCCGTTCCGATATCGATCGAACTGTAGAAGACAGGGAAAGATCCATCTGAGAATCGACTCTGTCTACGAAATCTCTGCTTCAGCCTGAAGGGCGCGTCCAACAATTCGTCAGGATCTGAACCATAGCCTGCCCGGCTCCGAATCTCCCGCAATTCCTCATTGCTTTGTGGGTCCAGTTCGAGACCGGTCAAGAAGTCTCCTTCGGGATTGCTTTGCAGTCGATGTATGCGGCGGCGCTTGTTTCTTGTACTCAGGGCCCCAAGTAACCTATCTTCCTGCCGCGGCATCGACGTACTCCCTCGTCAACAATAGGTCTTCCATGGAACCACCCAACAACAACGAAAGGGGTGACTTTCCGTCAAGCAATGCATGTGGCTCCCTCAGCCATTTGTTCTCTTCCTCGAGATCGCGGAAAAGAGAATGCAGCGCTTCTCGGATACAAAGGAGGTGAGCGATCCTGTCGTTGACATCGCGGCCTCGAAAATTCTCCAAACCATCAAGGACGTCAGCCACATGCACTGCGTCTGTGTGATTGAACCCCAAGAGAAAAACGGCTTCACTCCTGCGCAGCTGCCAAAAATCCAGCAACTTCAATACAAACCGGATTGGCCCAGAACGCCTTTCCCTTGGTGCTGCCTTGCGCGCGAGCAATTCAAGGATTGTAGGGTCAGGGAAGAAGCGTTCCTCATTAGCCGATTGTTCATTCGCTTGCGGCAAAAGGATACCGTCCGAGTTATCCGCAAGGCGTATCTGAAGGTTGCCTTCCTTCTCAGTGCAATAGCGCGCGCCTGCCAGATCAACACTTGTTTGGCCAGTTTCACCCGAGAGCCCCTGCATCCTATGATTCCTTTTTCTCAATCGCACAGGGGAACAAAGTAAACACTCCCGTAATTTCCTATCGACCCGTCTTTTCCTTTGACAAATCCTCCGCAGCCCCTTCCGGCGCCGCCACCGCCGCCGTAAGGGTTCAGCCCCTGCGAACAAAAGGCGCCGCCACCACCAGAGGCGCCGAAAATAATCATCAGTCCTTGATTAACCTGCCAGGGCCATCCAAAGTTGCCGCTTTCGTCAATCTGTCGGAATCCTTCTTCCTTCATTGCGCTCCAGACTAGCTGCTGATTTACTTGGCAAAGGCAAGTGAATCAGGGGGCAGGCTCGGCGGCTGCAAGATCCGCAAGCGCCTGGGCGCGTGCTGCGGCGAACTCGTCGCCCGGGTTCCACGACTGCATGTCGTGTGCCTGGGCAATCAGGTAGGTGGTCAACAGTCCGAATCGCGTGTCCGCGACCATCCCGTCGAACACCCAGTCATCGGTCAACTCATCGCTGGGCTGGTGATAGTCCCTGGTGGTGTAGGCGTCGATCTGTTCCTTCCCCCACCCCTCGGGCTTGCCGATGATTTCAACGCCGCCGTCCAGGTAGATGCCCGGCACGCCAATCTTTGCGAAACTGAATTGATCGGAGCGGTAGTAGTAGCCCTGGTCGGGAAACTGATCACCCTGGAGGGTTCTACCGACGTACGACGCCACGCTCGATGCGATCGGGTCGAGAGAAGATTTACCCAGGCCGATGAAGATCATGTCGCGCGCCTCGCCCCATATGCCCACGCCATCGAAATTGACGTTGGCCGCAATGCGCCCGGGATGGAAAGTGGGGTGCCGTGTGTAATAACGCGATCCGATCAAGCCCTGCTCTTCGGCGCCGACCAGCGCGAACACGATCGAGCGGCGGGGTGGAGCAGGCAGCGCGGCGAGCGCCTTGGCCAGCGAAAACACCGCGGCCACACCCGTGGCGTTATCGAAGGCGCCGTTGTAGATGACGTCCTCGCCCTCGGAATTGGCGACGCCTTTACCGAGATGGTCGTGGTGCGCCGTGACGACCACGGCCTCATCCTTCAGTCGTTCGTCGCATCCCGGAAGCACTCCCAGAACGTTGGCGGTCTCCACTCGCTCAATGCCTGCGTCGAGCTCAAGACTGGTGCGGATTCCGAGCGGAACAGGCTCAAAGTCACGACTGCGGGCCGCCCGCGTGAGTGCGTCAAGATCGTGCCCGGCGGAGGCCAACAGCTTGCTTGCCGCCGTTTCCGTGAGCCAGGCCGCCACTTCAAGGCGCGGCTCGCCTTCAAGCGGAAGTTCGTACTGCGGGCCGGTCCACGAGGTTTCCACAACCTGCCAGGGATAGCCCGCCGAAGGGGTGGTGTGGATGATGATCGCGCCGGCCGCACCGAGTTGCGCGGCGATCTCATACTTGTAGGTCCAGCGCCCGTAATAGAGACGGCGTTCGCCCTCAAACAGATCAGGATTCCAGTCAGGGTCATTGTTCAGCATGACCAGCACCTTGCCACTCATGTCCTGGGCGGCGTAATCGTCCCACTCATATTCCGGGGCCTGGATGCCGAAGCCGACGAAGACGAGTTCGGCGTCGGAGAGTGAGGCGTGATCCGTCTGATTGCTCACGTTGGCGACGAATTCCGAGTGTGACGCGACCGAAACACCGGTGGAAAACGGCCACGCCTGCGGCAGGTCCGTGGTGACGCCGACGAGGTCGAACAGCTGCTGGTAGCCCTGGTCCGCGCCCGGCGCGATGTTCGCCTCGGCAAGCTGTGCGGCCATCCATTCCCGCGCCATGAGATCGCCCGCGCTGCCGGGTCCGCGGCCTTCGTATGCATCGCTTGCCAGCTCGGCCACAACAGCGCGCATCTCCTCGCCCTGGATCAGGTTCGAGACCTGGTCCACATAGGCCATGGCTTCATCGGGTGCGACCGGGCCGCAGGGTACAGGGACCTCAACATCGGCTTGCTCACAGCCGACGCCGATCAGACAGAGAAAAAGAATGCTTGGCACACGCATGAAGCGCTCCTGGAGACACGAGAATGAGGCGCCAAGATACACGAAAGGCGCGCGGATCGGGACGACTCGCCCCCGGCAATCTCAACTGGTGTCGCGTCAAACAGATACCTTCGGATACCAATCCTGGGAGCGAGGGCGTCCTCGCCCTCGGCGAAGGCGGGACGCCTTCGCTCCCAGGACTGCATCGAACATCTGAGTGAAGAAGCACTAGACCTGAGCGTAACGGTCGCCTTCGCCGACCCAGCGGCGAATCAGTTGCTCCACACGCGGACCACCCTTGCGGAGCATTTCATCGGCAATGCGCTGAGCCGGCTCCGCCAGCGCTCCGTCCCGCACCAGGTCGGCCACGCGGAATTGCAGTGCTCCCGTCTGGCGGACACCAAGGATTTCTCCGGCGCCGCGCAATTCCAGGTCCTTGCGCGCAATCTCAAAACCGTCGTTGGTACGGCGCATGGTATTGAGCCTTCCCCTGGCCATTTCGCCCGCCGGCGAGCGGTACATCAACACGCAATGACTCTCCTCGGCGCCCCGCCCCACGCGTCCGCGAAGCTGGTGCAGTTGAGATAGACCCATCCGCTCGGCGTTCTCGACGATCATCAGGCTGGCGCGTGGTATGTCCACTCCCACCTCGATCACCGTGGTCGCCACCAGGACGCCGAGCTTGCCCGACGCGAAATCAACCATGACCTGGTCGCGCTCGCGAGGTTTGGCGCGCCCATGCAGCAGGCCTACTTTTATGCCGGGAAGCGCCTCGCTAAGCTCCCGGTGGGTGGGCTCGGCCGCCTGGGATTCTATGTACTCCGATTCCTCGATCAGCGGACAGACCCAGTAGGCCTGGCGCCCGGCCCGACAGGCCGCAGCCACCCGTTCGATGACTTCCCCCCGGCGCTCCTGTGACACCAGCACGGTATTGACCGGCTTGCGGCCCGGCGGCATGTCCTTGATGGCCGAAATGTCCAGGCCCGCATAAAAGGTCATGGCCAGGGACCGCGGGATCGGCGTGGCAGTGGTGACCAGCTGATGCGGGACTCCTCCCCCATTGGTTCCCTTTTCCACCAGGCTCAAACGCTGATGCACGCCGAACCGATGCTGTTCGTCCACTACCACCAGGCCCAGCGAATGGTATCGGACCCCTTCCTGAAAAAGGGCGTGCGTGCCGATCACCACCTGCGCGTCGCCCCCGGCCAGCTCCGCCTCGTATATCCGGCGCTCGGCGCGGCGCATTCCGCTGGTCAGCCAGGCAAGGCGCATTCCCAAAGGCGAGAGCCAGTCCGAAAGCGTGCGCATATGCTGCTCCGCCAAAAGCTCCGTCGGCGCCATGAGCGCGGCCTGCCTGCCGGACTGCACCGCGGCCAGGATCGCGGCCGCAATCACAACGGTCTTGCCGCAGCCCACGTCGCCCTGCAGCAAGCGCATCATGGGCAAATTACGCGACAGGTCCGCATCGATCTGCTCAATGGCCTGTTGCTGACCCAAAGTGAGTTCAAAAGGCAAGCTTCGCAGAAAATTGTCGCGCAGTTCCCCTTGCGGCTGCAGCGGGAAGGCGTGGCGTTTCTGCCCTGCTTCCCGCATCCGCCGGAGGCCCATATGCCAGGCAAGTATTTCCTCCAGCGCCAGGCGCTTGCGGGCGGGGTGCGTGCCGGACAGCAGCGTCTCCAGCGGCATGCCCACAGGCGGACGGTGAACCGTGCGAATCGCTTCATGCAGGCCGGGCAGGTTCATGCCGGACAACAGCGGCGCCGGTATCAGGTCCGGCAAGTCCTCCAAGGCGTGCTTGAGAGCGTGGTCGGTCAGCTTGCGAAGACGGGGTTGGGTGACGCCCTCCGTCGTGGGGTAGACCGGCGTGAGGCGATCCTGTACCGGCGCCGGTTCCGAATCGGGCAGGCGCCGGTACTCCGGATGCACGATTTCCAGTCCCCTCGGACCCTGTCGCACCTCTCCATAGCACAACAGCCGGGTTCCCGAGCCCAGCCCGGCCTGCTGGCGCCGGGTGAAATGAAAGAAACGCAGCGTAATCTCCGCCGTCGGGTCCCGCAGCACGCAAAGCAGGCTTCTCCGGCGGCCCATGATGATCCTGCTGCGCTCAATCACCCCGTCGACCTGCACCCGCTGACCGTGCTTCAGACTGATGATGGGCTGGATGCGGGTGCGGTCCTCGTAGCGGATCGGCAAGAGGAAAAGCAGGTCGCGGACCGTGCGCAATCCGAGACGCCCGAGTTTCTCGGCCATGGCCGGGCCGATGCCCGGCAGCGTGATCAGGCCGGGGCTTTCTTCGCCCGGAGTGGAGACGGAATCAGCAGGCAATCAGCCTACCTTCACCCCCGGGAACGGGGACGGCCCGCCCTCGCCAAAGGCGGGGCGCCTTCGTTCCTGTCGTGTTTGCCATTCAGGGAATAACCAGGACGGCGTCCGCCTCCACCTGGGAGCCCTTGGGCAATCCCGCCACCTCGATCGCGGCGCGCGCCGGATACGGCTCGTCAAACATCTCCGACATGACCTCGTTGACCAGACCGAAATGACCGAGATCAACCAGGAACACCGTGATCTTGACCGCATCGCGGCCGAGGTCGCAGCCGGCTGCCCGGGCAACCGCCGACAGGTTCGCAAATACCTGCCGGACATGGGCCTCCATGTCTCCTTCGACAAATTCCCCGGTTTCCGGATCAAGTGGAATCTGACCGGATACGTAGCAAAAGTTACCGGCGACGATTGCCTGCGAATAGGATCCGATCGCGGCCGGGGCCAGGGAGGTGTGTACAGCGTTGCGTTTCATGGGCGACTCGGGGGTCAATAATATGCCAGTCAGAAAATTAAACACGGTGCACGCGGTGCACGCTTGGGAAGATACAGATGGTCATTCCAGTTCGTAGCTATGATATAAGCCGATACACACAACAATATCAGGTAGCAACGATGAGATCTCCAGTATTTGCCTCACTTGCGCTCGCTATCGGCTCAATGTGTATATTGAGTGCTTCAACGGCCACGGATGACTTGCCTGACCCTGCTACTGGTAACGAATCACTCTCTTTCTACGCCGATCTTGTGAAAGAAACAGAGTTACGGCGCCGCGTCAACATTCTCTACCCGAACCCACAATCCATCTTCGATGGTCTTCAGGTCGGCTACGTAAGTGTGCGGCAAGGGAATCTGACTTTTCAACGCCGCGACGTTGCTGCCGGTAGCGGCGAATTGGCGTACTTCTCGCGGGTGTACGACTCTCGATCCCCTAGCGGGCGCGATTTCGGTCCCGGCTGGCGTTTGTCGCTGGCTGAGAAATTAACGGCACTGGACGATGGTCTGATCTACACGGACGCATCAGGAGCTCGCCACGTTTTTCGGCTGGCGTCTTCACAACATCGCAACAAGCTTGAGGAGCCATTGCTGTCCGGTCAGCCAGTCCAGATTGATGGTGACGGTACGCGGGTGACATTCTCATCGCACATCGCTTCTGGTACCTATGCAGCGCATCCCGTTGCGCCGCAGCATGCCGCAACCACGATCGAAGTCTTCGGCTCGCTGGCAGTGTTGGATGACGGCAAGATAACTCGGGTGTTTCAGCGTCAGACTAATCGCGGCGGCAACTCGGGCCCGTACCTGCTCAGCAGTATCAGCATCGGGAATAACATCGTACTTGCGTTGTCATATCGGAACGGCTTGATCAGCGAAGTTTCGAATGCCGCCGGCGTTGTATTCAGCGTTGACCGCAACCGCTCAGGACGTATCGCATCCGTTCAAGATTTTTGGGGCCGTTCAGTATCGTATGACTATGATTCCGTTGGCCGCTTAGCACGAGTGCGAGATATTGCGGGAAACACTTGGAGTTACCAGTACACGCCAAGCGGACTGCTGGAACGCGCAATTGGACCAAACGGCAAAGACATTCTTCGCGTTCGCTACGGGGGGTCGGGCAGGGTTATCGAATCGCACAGCGGCCGGGACTACTTCTTTACTTACTCCTCCAACCAGACTTCAATAACCGAAGGAACCGGACACACGCATGTGTTCGGACACAACGAAGCGGGCATTACGAATCGGCTGGATTCCACCAATGGCGTGTGGTGGCATATGGAATTCGACCAGAGCAACCGGATCACCGACGTGTATTCATCAACCGGTACCTACCAGTATTTCTATGGAAGAGCCGGAGAGATCAACCGCGTCCTGGAGACAACCACAGACGCCTCTGGCGTGCGCGAGTTGCAACGCGACGCCCAAGGCCGAATTACCGGCGTGTACTCTCAGGACGGACAATTCACAAGCGTTGATTACGCAGACGGTCTTACACGCATCAGCGGGCCAGACAGTCAATTGGAATTCGAGCTCTCAGCGTCCGGCAAGATTGCTCAGGTTCAGCAGGATGGAATATTGATCAGCGCGGACTACGACGCTGAAGGAAACCTGGTCTCGTTCCGGCGCGGGCCCGAAGCGGTGGAGTTGGGCCGAGACGAGATGGGACGCGTGGCACACGTCAAACACGCTAACGGGGAAGTGAATCAATACACCTATGATGCACTAGGCAATCGCACTTCCGTAACCTTTGGAATGGGCGGCGCCGCACACTATTCGCACGATCCATCCGGCAACATTGTAGAGGTGGTGGTGACGGAACGAAACGGCGAAGAAAAGCGGCAGTTTGTTGAGATCGGTGATATGAACCGTGTAGAAAGCATTTTGTATGAGGCAGCGGGAACGCTGGGTATTGAATACGACAGTATGGGCCGCGCAATCAGTTTCGATATGGGCAGCGAAGTCATTTCAGTGGAGTACGAAGGCCCCGACCGAATTAGCCGAATTGTTTCCCAAGCCGGCGGCGATGTGTGGCATCCGGACCAACCTGGGGAAACTGATCAAAATACGCGGAACGCCGTGGATAAACGCCTCGACGTAATCCTGGGCGATTCAACCGGCATTTCGCATCCGGACTACGGGATTTTAGAGTTCGACGAGGTGAGTTTTTCGATGTTTGTTACCGACCCCGTAGAGGGGGAGGTTCCAGGGCTGCGCGACGCGAAGAGATTGTATGAAGTGGCTGAACCCCTTTTTTCGAGTAACCAATACGAGGCCATGCTTGGCTTTGAGAAGCCCTCCAACCCCGTATTTCAGCCTCTGGAGTATCGGTCGACCAACTGTTGCATTCTTATTCCTGAACAAATGCGCGCTCTCGTGCCCGACGGCAGACCATTCTCCGATGGCACTCCGGCGCTGCCCTTCTGCTTGCCTTCGACGCCTGAACCGCAGCCCTATGTGACCATTACAACGCCTACGCAAAAGTGGAAAATCAGCAACAGCGTCAGGGTCAGGATGCCCAGCGTCATTCTGCAGGCCACCCTACGGCACGTTCCCAAAACGCAATCAGTGTTTTTCTTATGGTCTGTTGACTTGGAGTTCAGTAATCCACGTGCTCCCAGTCACAGGGATTACACCAACCGTGTTGGCGGATTTGGAACTGCTAATTACGTAGACTTTGGGAACTATTCTGCATGGGTGTCAACTTGGTCTCCACTATGGGGCGGTCTGCTGGCAGGCGCTACTAATATGAGAGCCCATGTCACGGCCTATGCGGGCTTGTATTCGTACTCGCAGTCCCGGCGGGGTTACCTGATTCACGGAGAAAACCCCACGAAAAACCAAATTTTTTCTCTTGCTACCAAAGTCGAATACAAGGCAGTGTGCTGGAAGGAAAGCGGGCATAAGCAGTTCGGAAGGACTGCCGATAGGCCCTATACGGGAATCAGCACGCCGATTTTCGGTTGGCCTGATGGCTGGGGATTGATGCAAAGGGATCCTTCCCCTAGCGAGCGGCACATGTGGGACTGGAACCGGAATCTAAGCGAAGGGATTCAATACTTGGAAGCACGTTACACGGAAGCTTTCAATTATTTGACAACGTGGTATGACGAGACTAAGGACGATCCTGAAAAACGCTGGTCGTGGAATCCAAGGGAAAACACCGATGAAGTTTGGAATGAAGCATTTGCTCGCTACAACACCGGCAGACCGATCTACTCGCGAAATGGCAATGGCGGTGACCGAAATTGTGATTACAGCGATAGGTCCATTCTAGGTTGCGCATACTCGAACTCTGTGCGCGGCCACATTGATAGTGCGCCGTGGAACAGTTACTAGTGTCGCGTCAGGCCAGCAGCGGGAGAGGAGTTGAGTAATGAAGAAAAAGCGCTGTATGATTTTTTGTATCGCGGCAGTGTGCCTGGGCGCCATTGCATTCTGGCGCATTCTGATTCGCGACGCTCCAATAGCGTCTATTCCTGTCGGGTACATTCTCTGTGGAGATGACGACCTTCAGGCGCGGAAAGTCTATCGTGTTGACTTACTGAAAGGCGTCGTGGCAAGCGTATCCGACCCCATTGATTGGATGGGTAGTCCGGCGCAATTGTCGATTGACCCCAATCGCTTGCGGCTGTATGTAAGCAGTTTTCGGGGCACCGCAAACGATTACTATCCGATGACGGTTGTGAGCTTCGAAGGCGGCGCATTTGAGACTGTGACTCGGTTTACTACGAACCCTGAGGATGTAGAGCCTAGAGATTCCACGCAGCTAAACACCAAACCATCTGAGGTATACATGACGGTGGTATCTCCTGACGGCAATGAACTATACGTCATGCACGGAGGCATGCCTGAGGGGAAGCTCCGGGCTGTGTGGAATGCAGACACAGGGGAAGTCTTGCGTGACCTCGAAAGTTACATTCGCCCCAAAGACGTTTGGTCACCGGACGGCCGTCTTGCGGCGGGCGTCTGGCCAACTCAGGAACGGAACATCAAGAACAACGGAGTACCGACGATCGAAAAGGTTCGCGCCGGCGTTGATGTGCGCGATGTTCAAACAGGAAAACGGATTTCTCTAACCTATCTGGAGGACGGGAAGGGACTGCATCCCCCGTGGGGCAGGCTTGAAGGACCTCTAATTCGTGTTGGTGCAAATTCTGGAGAGGTGCGAGCTTATGATCGAGACACGGGAGACATCATTTCTGAGTTCAATATCAAGGAACTCACCGGTTTAAGAATGGGCGAGAGCGGCACATGGGTTGAACCTGACGTTTTAGACGACAAACAGACGATTGTTCTGGATATGGTGTGCTATTCACCTGTGGACGAAAAGGTCAAGTTGAATTGTGATTTTTCTACTTGGGATGATTGGAGAATTCCTAAGTTGAAACGATCGTACGTTGTTGTCGTCGATGTTCTTCAGCAAAACGAGGCGTCGCGGACGGAGGTTGGGATGCATTGCACCAACCCGGTAGTGGCGTACGAGTAGCCAAGAAGACAGTTGCAAACCGCAGCCTAAACTGAACTTCCGTCCTTTTTTCCTTGAGGTGGTCCTGGTTTGTTGGACAGGACGAGGGCTTTTTTAAGGTGTATTTCGATTGGTTGATTGTGCCCTCGTCAAACGAAATCGTGCTCGCGAACCGAGCCGGTGTCAATACCGCTGGCCGGGTCCCCCCCGGACGTTGAAGCGGGGCCTGTAGCGTATTCCACCGGCTTGCCACGGGCGCGGTCTCCCCACGTATAAAGCGCCCGTGGGGAGGCGGTGGAATACGCGGCGTGTGGACTCCAAGGCGGCCGGTCCCCGGCGGGTCCGCTGGGTTGAATCCCGCCGATGCGCTCATGCCGCCACCGCGATGCCACGATAGACTTCGCCGGGTGTGCGCCCGTCCAGCGCCGAGTGCGGACGCGAGTCGTTGTAAAACCCAACCCAGTTCGAGATGACGCGCTCGGCCTGGAAACCGTCCGCGAGCTCGTGCAGGTACACCGCTTCGTATTTCAGCGAGCGCCACAGCCGTTCGATGAAGATGTTGTCCAGGAACCGGCCCTGTCCGTCCATGGAACAGCGAGCGCCCGCGGCTTGCACCCGCTCGGTGAAGGCCGCGCTGGTGAACTGCGCGCCCTGGTCCGTATTGAAGATCTCCGGCGTCCCCAGGCGCAACGCCGCCGCCAGCGCCGCGATGCAAAAGGCGCCGTCCAACGTGTTCGACAGCCGCCAGGCCAGCACGTACCGGCTCACCCAATCCATCACCGCCACCAAATAGAAAAATCCTTGAGATACCGGAACATAGGTGATGTCCGCGCACCAAACCTGGTCCGGCCGCTCGATCGTCAACTCCCGCAGCAGGTATGGATACACCCGGTGATCGGGATGCGCCGCACTCGTTCGCGGCTTGCGATAGATCGCCTCCAGCCCCATCAATCCCATCAGCCGCCGGACCCGATGACGGCCCGCCATCAGCCCCAGACGCCCCAGATGGCGAGCCATTTGCCGACTGCCGTAGAACGGATACTTCAGATACGCCTCGTCGATGCGCCGCATCAGCCGCATGTTCTCCGCGGATTCCCCGAGTGGCTTGTAATACCGCGACGAGCGGCTGACGCCCAGCAACGCGCATTGGCGCTTCAAATTCAATGCGCCGCCGCGTTCCAGCATCCCGATCCGCTCCCCACGACTCAACGCGCCAACCCGCGTAGAAAAAAATCCCGCTCCACCGTCAACTCGCCGATCTTCGCGTGCAACTCCCGGATGGTCTTCTCGTGACCCGAGCCGCGGTTCGAACCCCGACCCGCGAACACATCCCCCAGACCGTCCATGGCCTGCCGCTTCCAGGTGCTCACCTGGTTCGGATGCACCCCGTGACGGGCTCCTATCGTCTGAATCGTGCGATCTCCGCGGAGCGCCTCTAGCGCCACCTTTTTCTTGAATTCCGCCGTGAACCGGCGTCGTCTCGTCGTCATCTCAATGCCCTCCGTGAGGCATCAAAATACACCTTAACGACCTGTCCAAAAAAGTGGGACCACCTCACCTGTCGGATTGGGGTTAATCGCTTGATTTGAATAGGGATAATTCGTTCGGGCCTGCACATTTTGTTACCATGTATATGTAAGTATATCTCTTGATCTAACGGTATTCTTGCGCTATAATAGTTACCATGTATATCGATACCGTCCCCAACCGCAACTCGCCGCCGGCCATCCTTTTGCGCGAAGGCTGGCGCGAAGGCGGCAAAGTCAAAAAGCGCACCCTGGCCAACCTGTCGAAATGGCCCCCCGAAGTGGTCGAAGGCTTGCGCGTGTTGCTCAAGGGCGGGACCGCCGTTAGGCGCCTGCCCGAAGCCTTCGAGATCGAACGCTCCCTGCCCCACGGCCATGTCGCCGCGGCGCTCGGCGCCATAGAGAGGCTGGGCCTTCCCCGCCTGATCGACTCGCAGCCTTCGCCGCAGCGGGACCGGGTCGTAGCGCTGGTTGCGGCCCGCATCCTGCATCCGGGCTCCAAGCTCGCCGCGGCCCGCGGCTTGGCCGAAGAAACGGCCCGCGACACGCTGGGCGAGACGTTGGGTCTGGGGGAAGCGGGCGAAGACGACTTGTACGCCGCCATGGACTGGCTGCTTACGCGCCAGCCGGACATCGAGCGGCGCTTGGCCAATCGGCGTTTGAAAGAGGGAACGCTGGTGCTGTACGACCTGACTTCGGTGTATCTGGAGGGGCGGCGCTGTCCGCTGGCTAGGCGCGGCCATTCCCGCGACGGCAAGCGCTCCAAGCTGCAGATCGAGTTCGGGCTGTTGTGCGACGCCGAAGGCTGTCCGGTGGCGGTGGAGGTGTTCAAGGGCAACGCGGCCGACCCGATGACGGTAGGCGCGCAGATCAAAAAGCTTAAGGACCGCTTCGGTCTCAAGCGGGTGGTGTTGGTGGGCGACCGGGGGATGCTGACCGAAGCGCGCATTCGCGAGGAGGTCTCCCCGGCCGGGTTGGACTGGATCGGCGCCTTGCGCTCCTCGGCGATCCGCGCCCTGGTGGAGTCCGGGGCGGTGCAGATGTCCTTGTTTGACGAGACGGACTTAATCGAAGTGCGCAGCGACGCGTATCCGGGCGAGCGGCTGATGGTGTGCCGCAATCCGCAGCTGGCCCAACAGCGGGCGCGCAAGCGCGAGGACCTGCTTGAGGCCACCGAGAAGTTGCTCGCGCCCATCGCCAAGGCCACAAGGCGCGAGAAAAGCCCTCTTAAGGGCCAAGACAAGATCGCCCTTCGGGTGGGCAAGGTCATCGGCAAATACAAGATGGCCAAGCACTTCGTTCTCGACATCAAGGACGATTCCTTCGGCTACCGGCGCAATGCGGAATCCATCGCCCGCGAAGCGGCCCTGGACGGCTTGTACGTGGTGCGAACCAGCCTGCCGGAGTCGGAGCTGGACGCCGAGGGGACGGTGCGCGCCTACAAGCGCTTAAGCGCCGTGGAGCGGGCCTTTAGAAGCCTCAAGACGGTGGACCTGAAAGTGCGGCCCGTGTTCCACTATACGGCGGGCCGGGTGCGCGCCCATATCCTGTTGTGCATGCTCGCCTATTACGTCGAATGGCACATGCGCGGATGGCTCAAGCCGCTGCTGTTCGACGACGAGGACCCGGACGACGCCGAGGCGGCCCGCGCCTCGGTAGTCGCGCCCGCGAAAGTGTCGGAGTCGGCCCAGCGAAAAGCTCGGAGCAAACGAACCGCAAACAGCCTGCCCGTCCACAGCTTCCAAACGCTGCTCGCCGACCTGGCGACCGTCGCCAAGAACCGGGTGATCCCGCGCCTGTCCGGCGCCGAGCCGTTCACCGTCGTCACCCGGCCCACCGCGCTGCAATCAGAAGCCTTCCGTCTGCTCGGAGTCCGCCTGAAACGTACCCAGTAACGCCCCTTCCTGATTCCATTGATTCAAAAGTAAATCAACCACTTGAATCATGTGGGGGCTTGGAAGTTCAGCCGTAAGCGTTCGCCCGCGATGTGTTTGACGGGTTTATGTTTTAGGAGTTGAGGATGCGTTTCCAGTCTTTGCGCAGCGGTTTGAGCCAGATGTGCTTTTTGGGCAGGGCGTATTGTCTGTGGGTATCTTGGCGTCCTCGACCCTGGGTGGCGCCGACATGGATCCATCCGGAGGCCTTGTAGACAGTTCCGGTGAAGCGGGGTGTTTCGACGAAGGTTTCCATCAGCACGGGCGTGACGCGGTACCGGGCCTGCCAATCGGCGGGGAGTTGCCGGCGGATCCGTTTGAACAGGTGGGAGAGTAGGTTGGGCAGGCGTACCCAGGGCAGCACGAGCAGGCGGGTGTTGTTGACGATGAGGCCGAGGTGGCGTTGTCGGGTTTGGGGCGACCATCCGATGAAGCGGTCGCGGGGTGCGAGTTGCCAGGCGGGGGCGGCGAAGCCGAGCATGGCCAGGGGGTAGCCGGTGCGGTCATAGGCGGTGTAGCGCATCTGGGCGCCGGTCAGCGGGGTGTAGCCGAGGTAGTGATGGGCCGCGATGCAGGCGTTCCACTGGTCGCTGGCCGGGCGGTCGCGTGCGGTGATGCGGACCAGGTTCAGCGGTTGCGCTTCATCGAGGGTGGTGGGCGGCGGCCAAAGTGGCGGCTGGCTCAACTGCCGGTTGACGGGCCGGGGCGGATAGCGGCGGCGGCGCGGCGGCGGGAGCACGATCCAGCCGTCGCGGTGCATGGCGAGCATGGCGACCCGGGCGGCCATGTCCTTGAGCCCGCCGTCGGGCCGCAGCCATTGGACGCGCCGACAGAACTCGCGCGACAGTTGCGCCCGATGCCGAGCTGGCGGTCCGGCGATCAGGTCGCGCAACAGGCGCATTTCCGCGGCCGTGAAGTCGCGCCCGTGATAGCGGCACACGACGCGGCCGTCGGGGACATCGTCCAGGCGAGGGAGGGGGTCAGGCATCGTCGGGCGGCGCTCGGGGCTGTTGCAGCCGTTGGCGTCGGGCCGGGGTCATCGACCAAGGCAGCCAGGGCGCCGGATCGGGCGGCGGACCGCCGGCGGCGGCACAGGCGGCCAGCCAGTCATGCAGCCAGTGCTCGAGGTCGATGCCGTGGCGCTTCAGGGTACCGAAGACGCTGTACATCATCGCCGTCAGGCGCGCACCGGTCCAGCTGTCGTTGCCGAAGCTGATCTTGCGGCTGATGACCGGCGCCCGCAAACTTCGCTCGCAGGCATTGTTGTCGACCGGCGCCTCGGGATCGGACACGAACCGCTCAAGCCCATGGCGCCATTTGAGCAAGCGGCGCAGGGGCTCGGCCCGCGGTTCCTCGGCGGTGCGCCCGGCAAGCTCCGCTTTGGCGTCGGCGAACAGCGCCGATACCTGCGCCTGGAGCGTCTTGTGCGCGTCACGGAAGGCTCGGTTCGGCCGCGCCCGAGCGGGTTGGTAGTGTCGCTGCCGGCGCCGATGGGTCCGGTAGATCGCCGCAATCCGCTCAAGCCAGCGGCGTTTCCACGGCGTGTCCCGTGCCCCCTCGCAGTTCACAAAATCGCGCCTGGCGTGGGCCCAACAGAAGGCCGGCACGAGGCCGAGTTCCTCGGCCAGCGCGGTGTAACTGCTGTAGCGGCCGCTGAGCAGGACGGCGCCGGCCTGGACGCCATCGAACACCTTGAGAGCCGCTTGGCGGCTGCGCCGCGGGTCGATGTGGAACCACACCGCGTCGGGGCTCTGACCGATCCACAGCCAAGCGCGCTGACGCCCACCGTCGCGCCGGCCTGCCTGGACCCGCCACGAGGTCTCGTCACCCTGCAGCACCCGGGCGCTCACCAGATGCGCGCGGATCGCTTGCGAGAGCGGTTCGAACAACACCGCCAGATCGCCCAGGCGATCGCACAGCGTGCCCGGGGAGATCGGCAGGCCGCGCTGCGTCATCCAGCGGGCGATCGAGCGAAACGGGCGCTGGCCCTCCCAGCGCTCCAGCAGCAGCGTGGCCCACACCGAGACCCCATAGGCGGTGTGGGGAAACAGGCGGGGCACGGGCGGGGCGGCCGCGGCGCCCGGGCCGGCGCAGCCGCAGACGCGGCGATACCGCCGGCGGCGGATGCGCCGCGTGTGCGCCGCCACCGTGATCTCGATGCGATCGGACTCGACCCATCCGTGGGCGGCATACGGCGTGCCGCAACGCTCACAGCACGTCTCGGCCGCCGGCAGTTCCACCCGTTCGGTACACACCGCCAGCGACTCGCGCGGCGTCCGGGAAGGCCCCGGACGGCCGGGCTGCTGACCCCGCCGGCGCGGCGGCGACGCCCGCGCTTGCCGCTCGCTGCGATCGCCGAACCGGTGTCGGGCGTCGTTCGAGCGCATCGCCTTCAGCAGGCACAACTGCCGCTCCAACTCCGCAATCCGGCGCGCCAGCCGACCGGACCCCTCCGATCCCGCCAAGGCCTCCCGCAAGACCGCATTCTCCTCACGCACCGCAACCAACTCTCGGCGAAGTGCCCCATTCTCCTGGCGCAACGACACCATCGTCGACCGCCGGCGCGGATCCACCGACAGCTGTTCGAGAAGCCGCCGCAGACGCGCCGCCTCGGCCACCGCCGCCAGCGACCCCTTCGCCTGGCGGCGAAGCGCACGCAGCTCGGCCCGCGCCTCTTCCAGCTTCTCCTTGTTGCGGCGGTGAATGCCCGCCAGCGAACCCGCCCGACTACGCGCCGAGATCGCCTCCCGGCGCCAATATGCCGCGCTGCAATGACCGCCATCGCTGCTCGATGCCGGCAGGGCATCCCGTGCCGGCGACAACACCACCGAATCCGCTACCGCATGCCCATCCATGCATCCGATATAACACAGACGGCTCGATGTGTCCAGCCCCACGCCCACACGACGGGCGAACGCTTACGTTCAGCCTAAACGCGATGCACGCTGGGTACGGTACGCACGGCCCGGATAACGCGTGCCAGCCGGTCGCGGTCCTTCACCAGAACCGACAGAAACAACTCGGTGTTTTCCTCGGGGCGGTCCTGCATATTGACCTGACTGATGTTGTGCCCGCTTTCGGCCACCCGGGCGGCCACTTCCCGCGCTTCGCGGGTTTGCGTGTGTTTGACTCGAGTTTGACACTTCCTCATACATATTGGAGCGTTGAGGGTGTCGCGGGCGTAGGAAAATCAACGACCTGCGGCGATTGGGCCTGGATATTCGGCTCCAAAGTCATAGATACATGTCGTTGCAGGAACTATGAGCCTCAGACGCTACTCTCATAGCGTAAGTGGCATTGCATGGGCCCGGTATTCGCAAGTGGACTCCGGATGGGTCTCAACATGGTCGCCCAACTGGGGAAGTCTGCTGGCTGGAGCCACAAGCATGACCGTGCATGCTTCTGCTGTTATAGACGGCAAAATCTATGCGGATTCTCGCTCCGGATATAAGATTTACGGTGAAAATCCCACCCAATCGCAGATCTTCGGAATAGCGACTAAGCAAGAGTACAAGGCTGTGACTTGGCAGGAAAGCACTCATAAGCAATTTGATGCTCTGTACCCATATGATCACAATGATGAGATAGGACTGCCCACATTCAACGGCCCCGACGGTTGGGGTATGGGTCAGCTCGATGATGCAAGATGGAGAGCGATGCGCAGCCATGAGCTTCAGTTGTGGAGTTGGCGGTGGAATCTACGATTGGGTGTTGATTACATGGAGGAAGTCTATTGTGACGCAGATGCCTATCTGAAAGAGCATTATCGTTTGGCATCCATAAGTATTGACACTACAGACGATTGGGCTTCGAACCCCGCCAATGATGTGAATAATCTCTGGGATGACGCCTTTGCCCGCTATCACACGGGCAGATCACTTTATTGGAGAAATGGAAATAAGGGCGTAATAAATGCAACATCGAGATCGGTCGAATGCGCCTACGTTGCGAAGGTTCGATATCATATGGAACACAATTCGTGGAATACCCCTCACGCGCCGCATCCCGTGTGGGCGACAATGACCCGAACCGATCAGTGTCGATACCAGGAATAGCGCCATGAAGAGAAGGCGCACGTTATTGGCAGGCGGTTTAGTCGCTTTGCTGGGGATTGTCACGCTTTGGATATTCAAAGACGAGGAGGTTCTGGCGTCCCGGCGCCCAGTGGCGTACGTAGTGTGCGGAGACGACCGTTTCCAGGATAACAGGGTGTACCGGGTGGACCTGCTGGCGGGCGAGTTGAAAGGGGTATCGGATCCTATTGCCCGGCTGGGTAATCCCGATCATCTCGCATTCGATCCTGTTCATTCGCGCCTGTATATCGCCAGCATGAGCGGGAGGTCGGGGCCCAATTACTGGCCGGTGACCGTTGTTCGTGTAGGCAATGGCGAGTTTGAGGTTATGAATCGTTTCACTACCAGGTCTGCCGATAATTCACCCGGTGGCGCTAATGCAGGTAAAGGCCGCAACGGTCCATATGAAGCTTATGAGATTGTTGTGTCTCCGAATGGAAACGAGTTATATGTAAGGCACGGCGGTCTTGTCGATAGCGATTTTTTGACGGCAGTATGGGATTCTGAGACGGGGCAGATATTGCGTTTATTGCGAATGCCTATTCAGAGCCATTACTCGTGGTCCCCGGATGGAAATTACGTGGCGACAATATGGCCAAGCGCCAGACGGGAGAGAAGGGAGGGCGAGAATATTTTTATTGAAAAGTTGCCGGGAGGGGTGGGTATTGTGAACACGCACACGGGGGAAACAGAAAAAATAAATTATCTGCAAGAAAACAAGGGCATGCATCCACCTTGGAGCCGGATTGACGAGCCGTTGATAGACTTTTCCCCGCTGGAGTGGGGGACGGTGGGCGTTTATGACCGCGACACAGGAGAAATCATGTCAGAATTCGATATCCAGGAATCTACGGGACTGGTGCTGCAATCAAGTCCTATTGGTGACCGGTCCGCAGTGTTGGATGGTGGTAGGCTATTTGCTGTATCCTTGCGGCAAGATCAATCTCTGCGATTGTGGGACAGCAATGAAGCGGACTCGGACTATCCCAGCTACATTGTTCTGATCGATGTGATCGACCAGCGTGAAATCACCCGCACTCTGGTCGGCCAGCGGTGTTCAAACGCCGTAGTAGCTTACGAGTAGCTGCGCCGCCGCAAACGCTCCGCGCGCAGCCCCTTCGCTCGCGCGGCGTCACGCAGGGGTACTGCCGAGTTCTTGATACAAGTGTTTTTCATACAGAAACGGTACGTGGTGTTATGTGCAGGCGGGTTGATCGCTGCGTTGGCGGCGGTTGCGCCTGGGACGCTGACAGGTGACGAGACGCCGGTATCCCGCCGCGCGTTGGCGTACGTAGTGTGCGGGGACGACCGTTTCCAGGATAACAGAGTATACCGGGTGGACCTGCTGGCGGGTGAGATGCAAGGGATTTCGGATCCCATACCTCGGTTGGGAAATCCCGCGAAAATCGCGCACGATCCCGGGCATTCGCGCCTATACATTGCGAGCATGCGCGGAAATGCGTCGGCATACTGGCCAGTGACCGTTGTGAGAGCGGTTGGGAGCGAGTTCGAGGTCCTAAATCGATTCTCAACGAATTCCGGCGAAGGACTCAATGAGGGCGGTATTGGACACGGGTATGAAGGAGAGTACGAAGCTTACAATATTGTTGTTTCACCGGATGGAAACGAGCTGTACGTAGCCCATGGCGGTCTTGCGACGAGCAGCTTTTTGACATCGGTCTGGGATGCCGATACCGGAGTAGTGCTCCGCCAATTGCCAACAGGAATTAGCGGCGACTACCATCCATGGTCCAATGACGGACGGCAGGTGGCGAACAGGTGGCCGAGCTACACATGGGAAGAGGAGCAGGATGGGCGGATCGCCACAAAAGTGAGGCCAGGAGGACTGACAATCCGCGACGTGCAAACGGGACAACAGATTACGACCTATCCTGAAGACGCCGAGGGACTGCATCCTCCCTGGGGCCGAATTGACGAACCGCTCACATTCAACAACCCGATGCAATGGGAAATGATGCATATTCATGACCGCGATACGGGAGAGATCATTTCGGAATTCGACATTCAAGAGCTAACGGGACTGCAACTGCAATCGAATCCCATAGGTGACCGGTCCGCAGTGCTGAAGGGCGGCAGGCTGCTCGCGGTAGCGATGCGCACGGATCAATCGCAGCGGCTGTGGGACGGCAATGAAGCGGGCTCGGACTATCCCAGCTACATTGTTCTGATCGATATGCTTGAACAGCGTGAAATCACCCGCACGCAGGTGGGCCTGCGCTGTTCAAACGCCGTGGTCGCTTACGAATAGAGACTTGGGGGAACAAATCGGAGAAGCATCCGCCCCAACCCGTCATGGGTAGTCCAAGAGCGCCGCACGCGGTGGATGCCATCGGTCGAAACGACAGTCGGGAGGCATTGCACCAACCCGGTCGTGGCATACGAATAGGTAAGCATAGCGACACTCGCCATTCTTCCGCCGCGCCAGGGCAACGGGGCCGAACACGAACAATGTCTCGGCAAGGGAAAGCTATTGAGGCCAATACTGAAGGGCGGTTACGGGTGAGGGCGCCATGACCGAACGACATGCAGTGTGGACGAGCGCGTTGTTGGCTACATTTGCAATCGTTGCGTTGTGGACATTTGGAAATGCAGACGCAAGCTTCCCTGCTCGCCCCATGGCGTATGTCGTGTGCGGGGACGACAGGTTTCAGGACAATAGAGTCTTTCGGGGTAACTACTCACCCCCCCTCTCCAGCGATATTCTCAAGAACGGATAAGCGGAAGGGCGTCCCACCCAGGAGATGCGAACGGTTGTGTCATTGTTCTTGACAGCATAGCGCTTCATCGCTATGGTGAGGCTTCCACACACGGGATGGGAGCACGGCAGGTGGGTTATTTTGGTTCCAAGGCGACCTCGGGGTTGTGTCAGCCTCTCATTGCCATGATGCCGCCCCACGACACCTATATCGAAACGCACCTCGGCGGGGGCGCGATCATGAAGCGCAAGCCGCCGGCGCGGTGCAACATCGGCATCGACCGCGACGCGCGGGCGCTCGCGGAGTTCGAGTGCGGCTACCCGGTGCAACGCATACACGGCTGCGCCCACCGGTTTCTGGCCGAGTACGACTATCGGGGTACCGAGTTGGTCTACAGCGACCCGCCGTACCTGAAGCACACCCGCACCAGCCGGCGCCGCTACCGGTTCGACTACGGGGAGGCGGATCATGCCGAGTTGCTGGAACTGCTCAAGACCCTGCCGTGTCCGGTCATGGTGTCCGGCTACCCCTCGGCGCTGTATGACGGGCGGCTTGAAGGCTGGCGCAGCGTTCAGTGGCAGGTGATGAACCGGGGCGGTGTGCGCACCGAGAAGCTGTGGTTCAACTTCCCCCCGGACCGGGTGCATTGGGCGCGCTATGCCGGGAACAACTTCACCGACCGTCAACGCATCAAGCGCAAGGCCGGGCGCTGGGGCCGGCGCTACCGGGCGATGCCCGCGCCGGAGCGCCTCGCGGTGCTGGCGGCGATGATGGCGGCTGACGCCGAGGGGGCCTGAGCGCCGCACATGGCCACGGTGAACAAACAATCCTTGCGCGAGGAGTTCGAGCGGCTGAAGGTGGAGTTCGAGCAGTTGTCCGCGGCGGGCAAGATGGCGGCGGAAACCCGCGCGTTGTTCAACGCCCTGCTGATGCTGTTTGAGGTGCTGATGGCGATCTTCATGGAGAAGACCACCGCCAAGGGCCGCCGCAATTCGAGCCTCCCGCCCTCGCAAACCAGCCACGACGACAGCGCGGCGGCCCGGCCCGGCGGCAAGCGCAAGGGCAAGGAGCACAACGCGGCGCGGCCGCGCCATCGCCGTACGGTTGAAACCACCGAGGTAGTGAGCGTCGATGCCTGCGCAAGTTGCGGCGCCGATCTCAGTACGACCCCATCGCGGCCGAGGCCACGGCGCACGCGGATCGACATCCTGTTCGAGAAGGCCGTCCATCACGTCGAGGTGGAAGTCAAGGATTGCGGGCGGTGTCACCGGCGCACCACCGGACGCTTCCCGGCGGACCTGCCCGGCCCCCTGCAATATGGCGATGGCATCAAGGCCTACGCGACGCACCTGCTGATGGCCCAGATGATCCCGCTTGAGCGGGTGCGCCAGTTGATCCGCACGCTGATCGGCGAGACCCTCTCGCCGGCGACGCTATTGAAGTTCGTGACCCGGCTGGACGCGGCGCTGCAACGTTGGGAAGCCTCGGCCATCGAGGCGCTGCTCCGCTTGCCGGCCCTGCACGCCGATGAGACCTCGTTGCGGGTGGATCGGAAAAATCACTGGATCCACGTCTATTCGGGGGGCGACATCACGATCAAACGCCTGCACCGGAAACGCGGCCGCGAGGCCATCGGGGACATCGGCATCATCCCACGCTACGGCGGTGTCGTGGCGCCTGACTGCTGGGCGTCGTATCTATCCTATGACCATTGCCGCCATGCGTTGTGCGGCGCGCATCTGTTGCGCGAATTGCAGTTCGTGGCCGACTCCAATGGCTACGCCTGGGCGAGGAACATGAAACGCGCGCTCAAGCAAACCTGCGCCAAGGTGGCGGCCAGCGACGACAAGCAACTGACCGGGAAAGAATACCGAAACCTGCAGAAACGTTACCGCAACATTCTGACTCGGGGCGGCAAGGAACTGCCGCCCATCCCCACCCGAGCCAAGGGCCAGCGCGGGCGCATCGCCAAATCCGATGCCCACAACCTCTGGGAACGCTTGAAAAAGCACGAACCAGCGGTCCTGCTGTTCGCCCGGGAGCCTCCCGTCCCGTTCACCAACAACCGCGCCGAACGCGACCTGCGCATGAGCAAGGTGAAACAGAAAGTGTCGGGCTGCTTTCGCACCGAACGCTATGCCCAGGCGTACTGCCGAATCTCCAGCTACCTGCAAACCCATGGTCAACCGCGGATACAATCCACTCGTCGCCATCCAACTGGCTCTCTCCGGGCAGATCTACGAACAATGGGGTGAGTAGTTACGTTTTTCTTATGGTCTGTTGACTTGGAGTTCAGTAATCCACGTGCTCCCAGTCACAGGGATTACACCAACCGTGTTGGCGGATTTGGAACTGCTAATTACGTAGACTTTGGGAACTATTCTGCATGGGTGTCAACTTGGTCTCCACTATGGGGCGGTCTGCTGGCAGGCGCTACTAATATGAGAGCCCATGTCACGGCCTATGCGGGCTTGTATTCGTACTCGCAGTCCCGGCGGGGTTACAAAATTCTTGGGGAGAACCCCACCCAGTCTCAGGTATTCGGAATAGCCGTTGAGCAAGAACACAAGGGCGTGATTTGGAAAGAAAGCGCACACAAGCAGTTTGATACTGCGTTTCCGTATGACCACAATAACGAAATCGGTACTCCCAAGTTCGGCTATCGGGATGGTTGGGGGTTGGGCCAGCTTGACGATGCAAGGTGGAGAAACGATGAGAGAATATTGTGGGATTGGCGGTACAACTTGACTCAGGGAGTTACTTACCTGAACGAACTCTATACAGAAGAAGATAATTACCTAGATCATCATTATAAGAACGCAGCTCGCAATCCTACAATACCGGATTGGCCCGCCAATCCTGCCGATGATGCGAACAACGTTTGGGACGACGCATTTGCCCGCTATAAAGGGCAGCCGCTCTATTCTATAAACGGCAACACGGGCGTGAAGAATGCAAGTCTACGATCAGCGGAATGTACGTACGTTGCGCAGGTTCGATACCATATGCAGCACACTTCGTGGAATACTCCATTCGCGCCACATCCTGAATGGGCCACACTAACCCGAAACGCGCAATGCCGATACGACTGAATGGCGCATCAAAGAAGCGGTACGTCTTTGCCGTCGGGCTTATCCTCGCCATAGCGGCCATCGCGCTTTGGCAATGGAAATATGAGCAGTCCCAGACGTCACTCCGGCCGATGGCGTTAGTAATTTGTGGGGACGACCGTTTTCAGGAAAACAGGGTTTATCGGGTTGACCTGCTGGCAGGAAATCTTGAAGCTGTATCAGCGCCTATTGACTGGTTGGGAAACCCCGCTCATATCGCATATGACCCGGTTCATTCCCTGATCTATATCGCCAGTATGCGCGGGAGTGCGTCCGACTATTGGCCTGTAACGGCTGTGCAAATGGGCGTCGACAAATTCGAGGTTGCAAAACGGTTCTCCACTAATTCCGGCGGAGACTCGCCAAGCAAAAGAAACGAACATCCACCCAACAAGGTCTATGAAGCTTACAGAGTGATTGTTTCGCCGGATGGAAACGAGCTGTACGTAGCGCATGGCGGTCTTGCGACGAGCAGCTTCTTGATATCAGTGTGGGATGGCGAGACGGGAGAAGTATTGCGCCATTTGTCAACGCCCATTGAAAGCGATTACTTGTGGTCTGCAGATGGCTATCTTGTGGCAGAGATCTGGCCAAGTGGTAAACGTGAAATCAGCGCGAATGAAAACGGCGTTACTAAGGAATGGAAAGGGGGAACCAGCGTTCGCAGCACACAAACCGGCAAACAAATTACCATCAAGCACCTTAAAGACAACCAAGGCATGCATCCACCTTGGGGACGGATCAACGAGCCGTTCATATACTTTCCTTCACGGGAACTGGGAGTTGTGCGCGTGTATGACCGCGATACGGGAGAGATCATTTCGGAATTCGACATTCAAGAGCTAACGGGACTGCAACTGCAATCGAGTCCCATGGGTGACCGGTCCGCAGTGCTGAAGGGCGGCAGGCTGCTCGCGGTAGCGATGCGCACGGATCAATCGCAGCGGCTGTGGGACGGCAATGAAGCGGGCTCGGACTATCCCAGCTACATTGTTCTGATCGATATGCTTGAACAGCGTGAAATCACCCGCACCCAGGTGGGTCTGCGCTGTTCAAACGCCGTGGTCGCTTACGAATAGAGACTTGGGGGAACAAATCGGAGAAGCATCCGCCCCAACCCGTCATGGGTAGTCCAAGAGCGCCGCACGCGGTGGATGCCATCGGTCGAAACGACAGTCGGGAGGCATTGCACCAACCCGGTCGTGGCATACGAATAGGTAAGCATAGCGACACTCGCCATTCTTCCGCCGCGCCAGGGCAACGGGGCCGAACACGAACAATGTCTCGGCAAGGGAAAGCTATTGAGGCCAATACTGAAGGGCGGTTACGGGTGAGGGCGCCATGACCGAACGACATGCAGTGTGGACGAGCGCGTTGTTGGCTACATTTGCAATCGTTGCGTTGTGGACATTTGGAAATACAGACGCAAGCTTCCCCGCTCGCCCCATGGCGTATGTCGTGTGCGGGGACGACAGGTTTCAGGACAATAGAGTGTATAGGGTAGATTTGCGGGCGGGAAAGTTGAAAGGGATATCCGATCCGATCGGCCGGCTGGGCAATCCCGCGCATCTTGCTTACGACCCCGTTTTTTCGCGCCTTTATGTCGCCAGCATGGCCGGCAGGTCGGCGGGCTCTTACTGGCCGGTGACCGTTATTCGTGTAGGCAATGGCGAGTTTGAGGTTACGAATCGTTTCACTACCACTACCAAGTCTGCCGATAATTCATCCCGTGGCGCTAATGCAGGTAGAGGCCGCAACGGCCCGTATGAAGCTTACGTAATAGTTGTTTCGCCGGATGGGAACGAGCTGTATGTAATGCATGGTGGTCTGGCCCGAAGCAAGTTCTTGACCGCAGTATGGAATGCTCACACGGGCGAAACATTGCGATTGTTGCCGACGGGCATTAGCAGCGAGAATCGCGTTTGGTCCCCGGATGGAAACTACTTAGTGCAACGTTGGCCGAGTCAAGAGCGGGAGGAAGAGGAGGACGGGCAAGGAGGCATGAGCGTCCGAAATACGCAAACAGGCCAAAAAGTAACAACCTACCTAGAGAATGGCGAGGGCATGCATCCACCTTGGGGACGGATCAACGAGCCGTTCATATACTTTTCTCCGCGGGAACGGGGAGTGGTGCGCGTGTATGACCGCGATACGGGAGAGATCATTTCGGAATTCGACATTCAAGAGTTAACGGGACTGCAACTGCAATCGAGTCCCATGGGTGACCGGTCCTCAGTGCTGAAGGGCGGCAGGCTGCTCGCTGTAGCGATGCGCACGGATCAATCGCAGCGGCTGTGGGACGGCAATGAAGCGGGCTGGGATTATCCCAGCTACATTGTTCTGATCGACGTGCTTGAACAGCGTGAAATCACCCGCACGCAGGTGGGTCTGCGCTGTTCAAACGCCGTAGTGGCTTATGAATAGAGACCTGGGAGAATGAAGCACAGGAGCATCAGCCCCACCCCGTCCCTTGTAGCCTAAACACGGTGCACGCGGTGCACGCTCTCAAGCGTGCGGATAGCGCGAATCACACGCGCCAGCCGGTCACGGTCCTTTACCAGCACCGACAGGAACAGCTCGGTACTCTCTTCGGGGCGCTCCTGCATGTTTACCTGGCCGATGTTGTGCCCGGTTTCCGCCACACACGCGGCCACTTCCGCCAGGACCCCGGGACGGTGATCGATTTCAATCCGCAGACCGGCGGGAAATTCCAGCCGGATCCGGCGTTTCCAGTTCACCGGGATCCACCGGTCCTTGCGCTTGCGCTCGGCCCGGAAATTGCCGCAGGTGTTGCGGTGAATCACAAATCCGCGGCCGCTGGAAGTATGCCCCACGACCTCATCGCCCGGAATGGGATAGCAGCACCTCCCGTAGGTCACGACCATGCCCTGGGCGCCGGCGATATCGACCGGCGTAAGCTTGCGGCGCCGGCCTCCGGCCTGACTCTTTCCCGGGTTCATGATGACGGCCGCCGCCAGAGTCGCCAGGCGTTCACCCAGTCCGATCTGCTCATACAGTTCCTGGCGGCTGTCCACGCCGAGTTCCTTGAATGCTTCCTCTATGGGACCGCGGCCCATCTTGCGTAGCGACGATCCCTGATCGGACAACGCCTGGTTGAGCAGGACCGCGCCAACTTCCCTGGCCTCGCGTGTCTGCGTGTTCTTCAGGTAGTCGAGAATCGCCGAGCGCGCCTTGGCCGTGGCGACGTATTCCAGCCAACCCGCGTTGGGGTGGGCGTTGCGGGACGTAAGGATCTGAACATTCTGACCACTATTCAGCTGCGTGCGCAGCGGCGTCACCTGGCCGTCCACGCGCGCCGCAACACAGCGGTGGCCCACATCCGTATGCACGGAGTAGGCAAAATCCAGGCAGGTCGCGCCACGTGGCAAGCGCAGGATTTCACCCTTGGGCGTAAACACGTAGACCTTGTCCGGGAAGAGATCCACTTTTACATGGTCGTAGAACTCCTCTTCGTGGGCCGTGGCCTGCATTTCGGTAATGCGCCGCAGCCATTCCTGGGTCCGGAAATGGGCCGGCAGGACGCTCTTGTCCTCGGCCTTGTACTGCCAGTGTGCGGCGATACCACTCTCGGCCACACGATTCATCTCGGCGGTGCGGATCTGGAACTCCAGCGGCATGCCCTCCGGACCCAGCAGGACCGTGTGCAGCGACTGGTAGCCGTTCACGCGCGGGATCGCAATGTAGTCCTTGAAGCGGCCGGGCATTGGGCGGAACAACTGGTGAGCGATGCCCAGGCATCGATAGCAGGCATCGATGTCGGTCACGATGATCCGCAGGCCGAATACGTCGGCAATTTCCTTGAACGCCAGCTGTTTCTCCCGCATCTTGCAATAGATGCTGTATGCGGATTTGGCGCGCGCGGAAATGCTGCCTTCCAGGTCGGCTGATTTCAGCGTGCGCCGGAGACGGTCGGAGACACGGCGCAAGACTGCGCGAGGGTGCCTGGGCCTTTGGTTCAGGTAACGATTGATCACCTGGTAGCGATTGGGCCAGGCATGGCGGAATCCGAGGTCCTCCATTTCCCGGCGGATCGTGCGGATCCCAAGGCGATTGGCGATCGGCGCGTATATTTCCAGCGTCTCGCGGGCGATGCGTTTCTGCCGATCTCTCTCCAGCGCGTCCAGGGTTCGCATGTTGTGCAGCCGATCGGCCAGCTTGACCAGGATGACCCGGATGTCGTCGACCATGGCCAGCATCATCTTGCGGAAACTGGCGGCCTGGGCCTCCGAGCGGCCCGCTGCTCCAAGGCGGGTCAGCTTGGTCACCCCGTCAACAATGGCCGCCACCTGTACTCCGAAATGGTCCTCGAGGTTGACCCTGAGCGTGGGCGTGTCTTCGATTACGTCGTGCAGCAGCGCCGCGATGATGGTCTCGGAGTCCAGCCGCAGCTGCGCAAGGATAGTGGCCACGGCAACGGGATGCGAGATATATGGCTCGCCGGAACGGCGGCGCTGATCGTGGTGTGCGCGCGCTCCATACTCGTACGCCTGCTGCACGCGGTCGCGTTCACCTTCGGACAGGTACGTGAGATCTGCGAGCAGCCTGCGGATGCCCCCTCCGGACACCCGAATACGCTGCTTACCAATCAGCGTCGCCTGCTGCATCTTGCCTAACCCCGGCTAGGGGAAAGCGAGCGCTCGAACCGAAGAAAGCCGGTGCAAGCGCCGGCCTTCCGACTCAATACTCGCGAACTTCTCCCGGCGTGGTGAAGGCTTCCTCAACGGACCGCTCGTGCTCGTTGAGGCTTTCCTCGGTAACCAGCCCCGCCGCGATTTCCCTCAAGGCTATTACCGAGGGTTTCTCGTTGTTGCGCGGAACCAAGGCCTCGGCGCCATTGGCGAGTCGCCGTGCGCGCATGGCCGCAACGCGCACCAGATCAAAAATGTTCTCGATGCGCTGCTGGCAATCTTCTACGGTAATTCGTGCCACGGTTATTCTCTTCAGGGAAGTCCTTACTGGTGATTTTGCATCATTTCGGCACCAGGCTGCAAGCGGGCGGGCGCTATGAAGGCGCGCGGCGATACGCCTCAGTCCTCCCAGCCGCCGCCTGCAATTCGTTTCTCAATGGCGGCCCGGCAGCGCTCATTGGACACGGCGTGCGCCTCTCCGCCGCCCGCGAAGATCGCCGCCATGCTCCGGCAAGTCTCATCCAGGTCTTCGTTGATCAGCACGTAGCGAAAATCGCTCCACTTGCGCACATCGTCGCGCGCTTCGGAAAATCGCCGCGCAACAACTTCCGGCTTGTCGCTGTTTCGACCGGTAAGCCGCCGTTCCAATTCGTCTCGCGAAGGAGGAAGCAGGAATACGCTGATGGCCTCCGGCATGGCGGTCCGAACCTGTTCGGCGCCCTGCCAGTCGATTTCCAGGATGACCCGGGAACCGGTCGCCAATTTCCCTTCCACTTCACCGCGGCTGGTTCCGTAGCGGTTGCCGAACACCTCGGCGTGCTCGAGAAATCCGCCGCCTTCGCGGATTTCGTCGAAGGCCTCGTCACTTACGAAGTAGTAGTCCCGCGTGTCCTGCTCCTGCTCCCGCGGAGTACGGGTTGTATGCGAAACCGCCAGGCTGACGCCGGAGTTCTCCTCGACCAGGCGTTTGACGATCGTGGTCTTGCCGGTACCCGATGGAGCGGAAACGACAAACAGTCGCGGCGTCACAGGATGTTCTGGGCCTGCTCCCGCATCTGTTCGACCAGTACCCGCATATCTACGGCCTCATGCGTTCCACGCGCATCGCCCGACTTGGCCGCCAGGGTGTTGGCCTCACGGCCGATTTCCTGCAGCAGGAAAATAACCCGCTTGCCGACGGGCTCGCTTGCCGCAAGTGTTGAGCGCAGCTCCGTCAAGTGAGCCTCCAGCCGGTCCAGTTCCTCGGCGATGTCGTAGCGCATCAGCAACAAGGCCACTTCCTTTTCGAGCTTCTCCGAGTCCACCCGCACCTCTATGGCTTTCAGGCGCTCCGACAAACGGTCCCACGCCCGCTGACGGAGTTCAGGGGTGCGTTGACGAAACTTCTTCAGGTGCTTGTCCATCTTGGAGCAACGGCCTTCCATGAACTTCTTCAACTTCTTGCCTTCGCTGGTTTGCGTGTCCCGCAAAGTGTCGATAGCTTTGTGCAACAGCTTGCGAACTTCTCCCGACATATGGCTCTGGTCGGCGGATTGTTCTTCGATCACGCCCGGCCAGCGCATGACATCCAGTGGGCTCACGGGGGCGGGACGGCGCATCTGTTCAGCCAATACCCGGGCATAGCCGATAACCCGCACCGCCAATCCTGTGTTGACCTTTATCCGGTCGGCAAACTTCTCCGCCGGGCGCCAATGCAGGCGAGCGTCCACATGACCGCGTCCTATGCGCGCCACCAGAATGTTGCGGAATTCCGGCTCCATGTCCCGGAACACCCTCGGCAATCGAACGTCAGCGTCGAAATGCCGATGATTTACGGAGCGCAACTCCCACTGGAGTACGCCGCTCTCGCTGCGGTACTCCTCCTTCGAATAGCCTGTCATACTACGAATCATTTGTAGTGCCTCATTTCCCCAACGGGGCCAGCTCACGCTAATTCTAGCTTCGGAAGCGGGCAGGATTCGCCGAAAACCGCCTGACGATGCGTTCATTGGACGTGCGGGCGCTAACATAGCGTACGGAATGCCCACGGCAAGATCTACCGACATTCAACGCCCAAGCGAACGCGCAAGCGACGAGCTTCGCAAGGTTGGATTTGAACTCGGCTATACGAGACACGCCGATGGCTCGGTCCTTGCCAGGTTCGGACAAACCCGCGTGCTTTGCACCGCGAGCATCGAAGAGGGCGTGCCCGGTTTTCTGCGCGGTAGCCGCCGGGGATGGGTAACAGCGGAATACGGAATGTTGCCCGGCGCCACCCATACACGCGGCCGCCGGGAGGCTGCCAGAGGCCGCCAGACCGGACGGAGTATGGAAATCCAGCGGCTGATCGGACGATCGCTGCGGGCCTGCGTGGACTTTGAAGCCTTGGGCGAGCGTACGGTCGTGGTCGACTGCGACGTGCTACAGGCCGACGGCGGCACACGCACCGCTTCCGTGTGCGGCGGCTGGCTGGCGCTGACTCTGGCCTGCCGGCGGCGAGCCTGGAGGCGAAAGTTCTTGCGTTACCCACTCCACGGCCAGGTGGCGGCGATTTCGGTAGGCCTTTACCGCGGACTGCCGGTCCTGGATCTCGACTACGCCGAGGACTCCGAAGCCGAAGCGGATGTCAATGTCGTGATGAACGAGGCAGGCGGGATTATCGAAGTGCAGGGCGCCGCGGAATCGCACGCCTTCTTGCGGGAGGAATTCGACCGGATGCTGGACCTGGCGGCGGGCGGCATTCGACGCGTGCTGAATGTGCAGGCGGAGGCTCTCGAGAACGCGAACCAGGGTCGGTAACCCGCTCGCTGAAATCTGGCGTTAACAGGCCCTAGAGAGAGAGCGCCAGCCGGGCGCCGTCTTGAACCGCCGCCCAGATGGAACGTGGAGCAAGGCAGTCGCCTATGGCCGTCACGCCGGCAGGAACCGGGTTGGCGACGGCGCCCATGGACAGCACCAGGTTGTCGAAAGGGCCGAGGATATCGCCGTGCACGGTGTAGGCGGATTTGCCCCTGACCTCCCTGATGTATGTGGTCGCATGGATCGTAACGCCCGCCTCGGCAAGCCGGCGAGTGACGAGGGGCAGTTCGCCGGTCAGCGTCAGTTCCGGATCGCCGAACAAGGCACTGGCCGTGGCCACCTCGACCCGGGTGGTTCTTTCCATGGCGGCAAGCGATTCCACCAGATTGACCGCCGGCCAGTTTCCTTCCTCGTCGATCACCAGCACGCGGCCCGAGACCTCCTTCGCGCCGGCCATTACCTCACGTCCATGAGGCAGTTTCTCCGCGCCAGGGATGCCTTCCTCAAGCGAGGCCGGTTACGCCACAGCCATGTCCAGCCGGATGACGCGCCTGTGGCCCAAACGACCTCATCCGTCTCCAGAGCGTGGGCATCGTTTATCGCAGTATTCAATTTCACGGCAACACCGAGCAACTTCAGTTCCCGTTCCCACCACTGGATCGAGGGAAGCATTTCCTCCCGGTACGGAGAACAGGCGGCAAGGCGCATGGCTCCGCCCAAGGCGCCGGTGGCTTCATACAGAGTCACCGCGTGACCCCGCTGCGCCGCCACGCGGGCGCATTCCAGCCCCGCCGGTCCGCCGCCCACCACCGCGATTGACCTGCGCCTGGGTGCAGGCGCCGCCTTCGCAAACTCAATTTCACGTCCCGCAGCCGGGTTCAGGTTGCAACCCGCCGGCAGCGCGAGGCTGGCGGCGCCCAGGCAGAACTGGTTGCAGGACATGCACGGTCGGATTCGGTCTTCATCGCCGCGGCGGACCTTCACCACCCAGTCCGGGTCCGCGATGAAGGTGCGAGCCATGGCGACGATGTCAGCCTGACCGTTTGCAACAATGGCCTCCGCTTCACCGGGAGTGCGGATGCGGCCGGCCACGGTAACCGGGACGGACAAGGCCTGTTTGAATTTCGCCGCCTGGTCCGCCAGTTGAACCCGCGGGTAGGTCATCGGTGAGATGGTCTCCGCAAAGGAAGCGTTGGAACCGCTCATGACGCTCACGTAGTCGGTGACGCCCGCCTCGGCGATGGTCACCATGGCGGGCAGGGAGTCTTCGATGTCGTAGCCATCCGGATCGCCGGGAATGGCATGTCCGACCGACGTGCGCAGACCTACCGCCACATCGCCGGTCACACGCTCTCGAATCGCCTCCAGGACCTCGATGACGAATCTGCAGCGGTTATCCACCGACCCGCCGTAGCCATCCCTGCGGTGGTTGAGTTGCGGACTCAAGAAAGAGCCAAGGAGGTAGTCCGACGCTGTCTGCACCTCGATGACATCTACCCCCGCCCTTGCGCAGCGCTCCGCCGCAGCCGCGTAGTAGCCAATCATGTCCTTGATTTCGTCCGTGGAGATGGCCTTGGGCACCTCGCCGATCTGGACCGAAGGAATCGCTGAAGGCGCAAGGGCTACCGATCCACGCATGAAAGAGACGTTGTGCCCGCCGTGCCAAAGGATTATCGAGAGCCTGGATCCGGCGTCGTGGACTGCCTCCGCAGTACGGGCAAGGGAATCCACGATCTCGTCCCGCCACAACTCCAGTTGTCCCGTCCAGGTAAGACTGTCGGGGTGCACCGGGGCGGACTCGATGCCCACCAGGGCGGCGCCTCCCCGCGCCCGGGTGACGAGATACTGGTGGTAACGCTCGGTAACCAGGCCCGACGAGTCCCCGTGGACCATGGAGTGACCGGGAATGATCACCCGGTGCGCCAGCTCCACCGGCCCCAGGGAAATGGGCGTGAACAGGTGGGGGTAGCGAACTTCGGGTGGCGGGGCGGCGTTCGGCATAGCGTTAACAGGCCCTGGTGTCCCGGCCGGGATGATACAGCTTTCATTGCATGCTGCTTTTGGCGATCGCCGTCTCGGTACATACTTCGCTTTGAATTCGTGAACGGACCAGGACAGATATGGCCGCTCCCCTAGAAGCCGTGCTGGCTTCCGGCAATCCCGGCAAGCTGCGGGAACTTGAGCAACTTCTTGAAGGCCGGGTTCGCCTGGCGCCGATGAGCAATCTCGGGCTTGAGGCAGCGGAGGAAACGGGAATCACCTTCGCGGAAAATGCGCTGCTTAAGGCACTGGCCGCCGCAGAGGAGTCCGGCCTGCCGGCGCTCAGCGACGATTCCGGGCTTGAGGTGGACGCCCTCGCCGGGGCCCCTGGCGTCTACTCGGCCCGTTTTGCCGGACCTGAAAGCAATGCTCAGGCCAATAATCGAAAATTGCTGGCTGAACTCGAGGACATTCCGCCTGAACGTCGAACCGCCCGGTTTCGCTGCGTACTGGTCCTGGCCATGCCTGGCAATGATCCGCCCCCATTGATCGCGCAAGGCACGTGGGAAGGACACATTGCGCAGCACGCCCAGGGCGCCGGCGGTTTCGGTTATGACCCCGTTTTTCTGGATCGGAGTTCCGGAACCTGCGCGGCCTTGATGACACCTGCTGAGAAGGGCTTGAGAAGCCACCGGGGATCGGCCGCCCGGGAAATGTTGCGGCTTCTGGCAAGCTGAACTGCGCCCCGCACGAGCGTAGGCCAATGGGTCGGATAACATCCCAGCGGATCGTTAGTTATGCACATGCAGCCGGAAATCTTTTTGCACACTTGAAATTGTGGCCGGTTTCACACAATGTATTCCTTAACCTTTTACAACCTACTGATATATAATCATATTCCGGAATCTACGGGAATCTTCGCCGACTGTAGAGAATGGCGGGAGCCAATAGGCGAGAGGGATGTGGGCAAATTTGTCCACACAGTTTTCCACAGCGGGCGCCTTCGTTCCAGCGGCTTCGGGAAACCAGCGTGACTGCCAGGGGAAACTGGCCGCCCCGCGGGTATTCCTGGTACGTCGTGGGCCTCTTGATGGTTCTGTACCTGTGCTCGTTCCTGGACCGCAACATCATCACTTTGCTGGTTGAGCCGCTGAAACAGGATCTTTTCTTAAGTGATGTGCAGATCGGCCTGTTATACGGACTGGCTTTCGCCGCGTTCTACACGACGCTTGGATTGTTTGCCGCGGGCATGGCGGACTTGTGGAACCGGCCCGCTGTCATAGCGACGGGTGTGGTGCTGTGGAGCCTGGCGACTGCCGCCAGCGGCCTTGCCGCCAATTACGCGCAACTCTTCGTTGCCCGCATGCTGGTCGGCGTCGGGCAGGCAGCGCTGTCGCCCGCCGCTTATTCCCTGATCGCTGATTACTTTCCGCCACGGACCCGGCTGCGTGCGACCAGCACCTACGCCATGGGCTTATACCTGGGTATCGGTCTGGCCTCGATAACCGGGGGGCTGGTGATCAACTGGGTGGCCGGCGGCGGCACCGCCAACCTGCCCCTTTTGGGATCGCTGCGCGGCTGGCAGGTCGTCTTTGTCGCGGTTGGTTTGCCAGGGGTTCTTCTTGGTGTGTTGACGCTCGCATCGGTGCGCGAGACGACCCGTTTCGGCGATACGGCCGAATCCGGAGTCGGGATGCGAGCCTTTGTTCAATACCTGTTCGGACCGAAACGGGCGCTCTACCTGACGCACTTCCTCGGCTTTTCCTTCCAGGTTACGTATTCCTACAGCTTCGGCGCTTGGACACCCAGTTTTCTTATCCGCGAGTTCGGATGGACCCAGGCGCAGACGGGCTTGCGCCTGGGTATGGTTACGCTGGTCACCGCGCCGCTTGGCGTGTACCTGGGCAGCGTGGCGGCGCAAAGAATGCGCCGCACCCTGCCCCGCGACGCCGAGGTCCGCGTGGCGATCGGCGTGGCTTTGGCCGCCTTGCCTTTCGCCCTGGTCTTTCCCTTTGCGCCGACGGCGGGTGTGGCGCTTGCGCTCATCGGGGTCACCCAGTGCCTGATCAGCATGCCCTTCGGCATTTCTCCCGTAGCTCTGAACGAAGTCACGCCGAATCGATTCCGGGCACGAATCATCGCCACCTACCTGTTCTGCATCAACCTCATGGGTCTGTCGCTGGGACCGGTGGGCGTCGCTGTGATGACCGAACGGATCTTCGGCGCACCGGAACGCCTGCCGCTCGCGCTCGCAACGATGGCTGCCTGCACCATGCCGCTTGCGGCCTTGACCTTCAAGTACTGCGCCGCCGAATACCGCCGGACCTCACGCAACGCAATCCAGGCGCCTTGATGCGACACACCACAGCAAGAGTTCAGGCAAAGGAAACAATTGGGCGGGCCGCCGCCGGTCCCGCCGATCAAAAGCCGTAGTTGAGGTTCAGTCCAACGAAGCTGTCTCGCCGCGCACCATAGGAAATCAGTGAAAATTCTTCTTGGTCCGGAGCGATTGCAGGGTAGCCGGACAGGAGGAAAAAGGGCTCGCGATTGGCGCCGGCGAAGGCGCTCAAGCCAAAGTCCAGGAATCCCATGCTGCTGCTGTAGCGGGCCGCCACATCAACATGCCGCTCCTCCGCCTCCTTGGAAATCCACAGCTGTGCTTTCGATTCATGGTTCTCTCCGGTCAAGGGCCATCAGCAGTTGCTTCGGCAGTTCTCCCTTCGCGAGTTGGGTGGCGGGCAGGTTCGATGGGCTCTGTGCCGCTCGCACTCCCCGGCGCCGCGCCATGCACGAGAACCAGAGAGCCGAGTACTGCGGCTTTGGCCATGTCGAACCCCTCCGTGGCGTCATTGCCAAGATTATCATATTGCAGCGTTCGCCCCATCAGGCGCAATTGCGATTCTGACATAGGGGCTGCACGTGCAAGAGCGGGGTTTTCTATGGCAGAGAACAAGCTGGAACCAAATGGCATGGGCGGCGGGGCAGCGGCAACCGCCGGCTTGATCCGGCCGTCGATAGGCAACGCCCTTCCGTACTTTGTATCCCTTGCCGTTTTCCCACTGGTGATCAACGCCTCGATTCGGGGGGGATGGTGGATTGCGGCGCCGTACCTGTTCCTTCTGATACCTGACTTATTCGATGCCATGTTCGGGGTGGAGGAAAGGAACATGGATCCCCGCAAGACCAGGGACGGCGACTTGTTCGTGTACAAGCTCTCGCTCTGGCTGTGGGCAGTCCTGTGGCCTTCGACGCTGATCTTCACGCTATGGCAGCTTCTTGCGTCCGATCATCTTTCCGCCCTGGAATCCGTATTCATGGTTGTCGTCCTCAGCGTCGTGGCGCAGGCCTCCTTCATTACCGGCCACGAACTGTTACATCGGCGTTCTGTGATCGAGCGCCGTATCGGTGAATTCATCCTTGCTTCCGTGTCCTACCCGCATTACGCGTCGGAGCACGTCTATGTTCATCATGCGCTCGCCTGCACCCCGGGCGACCCCGGTTCCGCGCCCAAGGGAGTCAGCTTGTGGAAATATCTGTTGCAGCATTGCGGACCGGAAGCGGCTCCCCAGTTGCCGGGAACCTACGTCCAGATGGCCGGTATCGCCGTGTTTCCCAAAAAGTGGTTCAAGACCATGGATCCACTGGTGGACAAGTGGCGCAAGCACTTCTATCCACAGATCGACGACTACCCTGTTGCGGACGCACGGGAAGCGGTGGACGCTATCTTGAACTGGTCGAACGACAAGACTTTTCAGATTGCCGTACACCGGATTCACGGCAATCTATCGCAGGCGGAGGCGGGAACGGCTCTCTCCAACGTGGCCGAAGCCTCAGTCGCCGCAGCCCTGTCGGCGGTAGAGGAAGATTTCGCCGTCGAGCGGGTTCAAGGTGGAGTAGCCGCCGTCGCTTTGGGGGGTCTCGGACGCCGAGAGTCCGCGCTCGGACTCAATCTCGACATGCTGTTCGTTTACCAGGGTAGTGGCGAGAAGGATCTCGGAACCCTGTGCCATAGTTTCGATGGGGCGCTGCGGGCCCTGTCGAGCGACAGCGTTCTTTTTGCGCCGGCTTCGCAAAAGCCAGCCAGCCATTCTGTGCTTGAGCTGGCGGAACTCCCCAACTACGGTAAAGAGCAGCTGGGCCAGGAACTGCCGAAATTGACGAATGCGCGCTGCATCTTCACTTCCGGGGACTCCAGCATCGCAAACCGTTTCGAACAGGCGCTCAGTCAAGACCTCCCTCGCGGCGACGCAGGGTAGGCAGCGGCTCAGGATATTGCGGAAGGTCACTGCGGCTGACAAGGGCCGGGTCAATCGGCCCGTCATTGCGCCTCACCTCGAGTATCGGCAACTCGACGATCAGCGTGTGCTGCTGGTCTCCGAAGAATTCAACACCCTGCTGCGCGGGCGGATTCATGTCGATCTCTTCCCGTTGCTCGATGGGAGCCGTTCGGCTAAGGAAATCGCAACCGCGTTGGCCGGCGCCCACTCAGCGCAGGACGTGGAACGGACGCTGGTCCAACTGGCATCGAGAGGATATGTCGTTTCGGGCGAATATGCGCTGGAACGGGGACCCGCGGCATTCTGGTCCTCGCTTGGCGCGTCGCCCCTGTGGGCCGAAGAGCGCCTGGGGGCGTCAAGGGTAGCGGTCGTCGGCGACGACGGCAGTTTGGCCGCGCGGGCCGGCGCCATGGGCGTGAACCTCGATACGGCTGACCCCACCCTTTCCATACGGGTCTGCAGCGACTATCTGGACCCGGAACATGACGCCGTCAACCAGGGCCACCTGATGTCCGGCGCGCCGTGGATGTTGTTTCGCCCGAAAGGCATCCACCCCCTGTTCGGTCCGGTGTTCCGGCCTGCGGAACAGGGACCATGCTGGGCCTGTCTCAGCTATCGCATGCAAAGCCATCAGGAGGTGCACAACTTCCTGCGCAACTTCGCCGGCAAGGACGCGGCCTTCCGTCCTGTCGCCGCTGAACCCACCGTGCTGGACGCTGTCTACGCTCTGGCTGCGGCGGAAATCGCCAAGTGGCTCGTGTTGGAGGAAACGGCGCCGCTGCATGACCACGCCATTTCGCTCGATCTTGCCGGGCTCAACAGCGAACGGCACCCGGTCATGCGCCGCCCCCAGTGCCCCAGCTGCGGCGATGAATCCCTGTCCCGCCCCGACCGCCCACCGGTCCCAGTGCACCTGCGGCCAAGCCCGAAGACCGTCAGCAACAGTGGCGGAACTCGTTCGGTGTCCCCGCATGAGACGCTTGCCCGGTACCGTCATCTCATCAGCCCAATAAGCGGTGTGGTCACCTGGCTTAAGCGCACCACGGAGGAAACCGATCCGTGGCTGCACGTCTATTGGGCCGGCAGCAATGTCGCCCTGAGAAGCAGGCGGCTGAGTACCCTGCGCCGCAGCCTGCGAAGCAAGAGCGCCGGCAAGGGCAGCACTCGCGAACAATCCGAAGCCAGCGCGCTGTGCGAAGCTTTGGAGCGTTACTCGGGTGCATTCCACGGCGACGAGGTCCGCTTTCGAAAGACCTTTGCCGACTTCGCCGACGGCGGGCAGGAAGAGGCGATCCATCCGAACGATATCCAGTTGTTCAGTGACCGGCAGCTCGACAACGCCGAGAAAATCAACGCGCTGGGGCACCCGTACAACACGGTGCCGAACCGATTCGATCCGGAGGCGGAAATCGATTGGTCACCGGTCTGGTCGCTAACCCGGAATCGCCACCGGTTTCTCCCCACATCCATGCTCTACGGCATGCCCGCCGAACAAAGGGGCGAATCCGACCTGATCGCGGACTCCAACGGCTGCGCGGCGGGAAATACATTGGAGGAGGCGATTCTGCAGGGGTTTCTGGAACTGGTGGAGCGAGACGCCTTCGCGATCTGGTGGTACAACCGGCTGCGCGCGCCCGAATTGGTCCTGGAGAGCTTCGACGATGAATACCTGGCCGGCGCTCGCGATTACTACCAGAGCTTTCGTCGCGACTTGTGGGTGCTGGACGTAAGCGGCGATCTCGGTATCCCCGCGTTTGTGGCCGTCTCGCGGCGCACCGACAAGGAGGCCGAGGACATCATTTACGGCGCCGGGGCGCACACGGATCCGCACATTGCCGCGCTGCGTGCTGTGTGCGAATTGAACCAGTGCCTGAACTGGGTTCAGGGTACCGGGAAGGGCGGCGCCGGCTATGCGGTGGATGATCCGCTGTGCTTGTGGTGGTGGAAGAACGCCCGGCTGGCGGACCACCCCTATCTCGCTGCCGATTCCGGCGCCCCGAAACGCAACAGGAGCGACTACGCGTCTCGCGAGACCGCTGACCTGCGTGACGAGGTGGAATGGTGCCGGGCATTGGTCGAGAACAAGGGCATGGACTTCCTGGTGCTTGATCAGACACGGCCCGACATCGGCTTGCCGGTAGTGCGGGTAATCGTGCCGGGAATGCGGCACTTCTGGGAACGCTATGCGGCCGGACGCCTGTTCGAAGTACCGGTCGAAATGGGCTGGCGGGAGAAGCCGCTTGCCGAAACCGAATTGAACCCGGCGCCGGTCATTGCTTGAGGGCCTGGCATGAGTTTTGAGAGTTTTTGGCCCGCCACGGAAGAACGCCTTTGTAACGAGGCGGAGTCACTCGGAGACTTGCTGGCAATGCTGCAAGGGCGGGTTCACGCGGGTCTGATCGGCGAGATGGAATGGAACCAGATCGCCCAACGTGTCCGGCATCTGCCTGTCACCGTCGCCGCCTTTCCGTTCGGCTTCGAGCTGCCGATGCACGAAGCGAAACCCAGGGCGGATTTCGGTATTTCAGGTATCGGGGGGAGCCGGGCGGGCGCGTACTTCGAACAAAAAGGCCGGGCCGGCGACGCGGACCCGGTGACCAGGGGGGTTGCGCGGCTTTTGTGGGAAAGCGAACCGGAAGACTCCCCGCTTCGCCGCGTTGCCGGGCGAAAGATGCTGCTTGAGTACGACATCGATTCGACCGGCACGGGCCGCCACCCAGACCCTGGGATTTTTCTTTACCCTGCGGAAGGTGTGCTGGTGGGTGATGGTTCACCCGGCCGGGCCCGGGATGCGCGATTGGTCCTTGAAGCGATCGCCTCGTCCACCGGACTGGGACTCGCAGATGCCCAGCGGGAACATGTGCAACGCGTGTACATGGCGATGAGACCGAACACCTCACTTCGCGCCATTGGCGCTTTTCCCTCAAGGAACAAGGGCTTTCGCCTGGCAATTACCGGTTGCAGGACGGCCGGCGAAGTCAGCGAACTGCTGGGGCGCGCAGGCTGGCCCGGACAGCTTGAGTTGGCAGCGTCCTCCGTTTACCGGTTTGAGCGACAAGGGGTCTTCGACTACCTGGGCGTGCACCTGGACGTGACGGCAGATGGCCTTGCGCCGTCGCTGGGTATCAGTTTCTACTCCCGGGAGGGCGAGTGGCTGAGGGACATTCAGCCCTGGGTTCCCCTCATTGATAGCCTGCGCGAAGAGCCCATCGTGATCGACGACAAGCTTTCGGCGCTTGCCGAAACCTCCTGCGGCGCGGAAACGCTATTCGGCAAGTCCGCGCCGTTCGCTCTTATGCGGGGTATTCATCACCTCAAGATAGGCCTTTCCCAAGGCCGGATCGAGCACGTCAAGGCCTACATCTTCCTGCTGATGATCGGCGCGCCGCGCGGTTGAACCCACGCGCAAGCAGCAGCCAGGAATTCAGGTGCGGCGGCGGTCCAGCGCCATCAGCAGCGGGGCAAGCAGAAGAAAGTCAGCCACCAGGGCGAGCCCGATGATCAATGCCGCCAGCTTGGCTACGCTGGCAGTGGGAACAAAGGGCGAGAACACCAGAATAGGGAAGCCCGCGACCAGCACCAGCGTTGTCGTGAAGATCGCCCCGCCGACGGTCCGCAAGGCGTTGTGGACCGCCTCTTCCGGAGAGTGTCCGAACTCCAGGCGCGCGCGCCGGTACTTGCTCAGGAAGTGCACCGTGTCGTCCACGACGATCCCGATCGTCATCGCCATGACCACCGATAGGGCAAGCCCTACTTCTCCCACGGCAAGTCCCCAGATACCGAATCCCATCAGACCGGGAACAAAGTTCGGTACCAGGCTCAACGGCCCGATACGAAGAGATCGAAGCGCGAACAGAAGCACCAGCGACACACCCAGGAAGGCAACCGCCGTGCCGATCAGCATTGCCCGAATGTTCCTCAGGTGATATGCGCGAACATCAGCGCGGCTCCCCGGCAGCCGGTAGGCTTGCGGGCCTTCACCATGCATGCTCTTGTTCAGCTGCCGGAAGGTGTCGCCGATGACGGCGACGTGGCGAGTCTCGGGCTTAGCCCGGTACCAGTCCGCAAAAGCCGACAAATCGGCCAGGAATGCAGGATCGGCAATCTGACCCGGGCCGGGCGACTCCAGCGAGTAATCAATGACTGTGTTGCCGCTCAAGTTGCTGTCCGGAAAATCCGTGTTCTGTCGGAGCTCGACGCTCTCGTCGAAGAAATGCACCAGCACATCGTTCAATTCGTTGCGCGGGACGGCCGCCACGAGTACCACCACAACAGCCGCCCATCCCCATTGAAACAAGCACCGACAGCACGATGACCAGGCCGGTTGCCGCAACCCCGGTCAGTACCCCGGTCAATAGGGCCAATACCAGCCCCATGATCAACAGGCTGGCCGGTAGAAAGATCTGCTGGCTTTCGATCGACGCTTCTGTAAAGGACTGATTGATGATGACCGTTCCGGCCAGACGAACATCTATGCCTTCAAAGCGCTGTTGGGTTTCGGTCTCAAGATTGCGCACCAGCAGGTCATCGCCATCGGCCGTGGTGTGTTGGAAGTTTGCGAGCGAATCGACCCGCGCCGAATAGGGTGTCTGCCAAGCCTGTTCCGTAATCCAGACCGCAGCAGCGAGTGACTGTTCCGAGGTGGCGTCGCCGTCCTCGGGAACGATCATGAACAATACGTTATCGATCTTCGAGTAGGTCTGCTCCAAATGCTCCAGGGCCAGGAGCTGCGGGTCATCCGCGTGAAAGAAGACCCGGTAGTTCGCGGAGAATTCAAGAAAGTAACTGCCGAATGCCGCCGCCTCGGCCAGGACCAGAGAGCCGAAAAGGACGCGCCACCAGGCTGCTACCACCCACGCCGCGAATCGCGCTTCCAGCGTATTGGCAGTGTTGTCGGGCCGGTTCGCCATCACCAAAGGGGCTGGAGGGGAAACTCAGGCATGCCTTGGAGTCCCAGGCGCTATATGGCCTGGGACTCCAAGGCAGTAACAAATCGGGGTAAAGCGGCTCCGCAACTCTACAGAGCGGCAAACGCGCCTGGTTTGCAGAACCGCCCCGCTTTACCCAGGCGCTTCAATAACAAGCAATGCTTTGTGCTCAAAGCGCCGAGCCTGAATTACAGGCAGCAGCAAAGCCCCGCAGCGATAGTTTCGAGTTGTTCCTCGTCCAGATCCGGACCGGCGGGCAGCGCCAGATGGAGGGTGTGCATATCGCTCTCATGCACCCGGATCTCCATGTTCTCGGGAACTTCAATACCAAACTCTTGATGGAAGGTCGCCTTGGAATCGGCTACGAGTTGGCGACGAAAATCATCGTCCTCGATCGCTTTCTCGGTCAATTGGCGACGCATCTCCTCAGCCGTTTGCATGGCTGTTTCTCTAAAGGATTGCACAAGTATTCTCCCCGCTTATGGCTGACAGCGAATCCCACAATAGCATTAACCAAACCTTGGCCGAAGCCTCCCTCCAAGGACGAAGGAAGGGACGTGCTATCCGCAAACTCTACTTAGCCAAAAAAAAAACTGTCAAGCAGATTACCGGCGATCCGATCGGCCGGCGCGGGAGATCAAGCCGGCTTTACGCCAAAGATCAATCGATAGCCGAAAACGCCTTTGTGTAAGCCTTCGTCGAAGCTGAGAATCCCCTCCATGAACTGGGTGTATGCCCAGGCCCGGCCGGGAGGGATGAACATGGGTCCGAACAGCTCCCACAGCTTGCGCAGCTGTTTGGTTGCCGGCGCCACTTCCGATTCGAGATTCCGGTCCCCTGTGTCCCCAAACCCGGCTTTCTCAAGCGTTGCCAGAACATTTCGCCATGGGTCCAGCGGTTCAGTGCGCCAGCCGCGTTGCATGTCGCTGTGAATCGCCTCCTCTTTCGTGCTCAGGCGCTTGCCGTTCAAGAAACCGTCCACCGCCTGCCAGCGCCCGCCCGGTTTCAGGACTCGGCGAACGCCGCGAAGGTAGGCGAGCTTGTCGGGGGCATAACAGTAGGTTTCGTGATTCAACACCGCATCGAATGTGGCATCGGAGAACGGCAATTCCATGAAGTCACCATAGTGGAACTCGACCAGGTGTCCGACTCCCCGCTGCTCCGCTTGCTCCGTTGCCAATGCCACATGAGGTTCACAGTTGGTCAAACCTATGGCGTTTACACCGTATTCCTGCGCCAGCCAGATCGCTGTTCCTCCCACACCGCAGCCGGCATCCAGGACTGTTTCCCCCGGACCCAGGCCGCACCCTTCAAGCAGGGTCTGGTTGGCGCGCAACAGGGCCTCCCGGCCGGACTTGGTTTCGGGCCCCCAAAGGCCGTAGTGAATTGCCAGCAGACCGGCTGGATGATTGACGGCGCCGTCGGTCAGTGCGCCGTAGTAGTCGGCCAGGGTGGTAGTCGGCTCTGCGCTGCTACTCCCCTTGTGCTGCCGTTGATCCATTCCGGGGCAGCTTACCTGGACACCTTGAGCGACACAGGAGAGGCACTGAAACGACGATCCTCCGCAGGCGATTCCTGTTGATGGAAAACGCGACTTCCGCTCAAGGAACAGTGCCCGTTCCAACGGCATTCCCGCCCCTGCGCCGTGCCGAACGCGCCGGTAGAATGCCGATCCTGGGCACGCAGGACAGACAACCATGATCGACAAGGAGTTCTTCCCGGGCCTGAGCCATGACCCGACAGACCGGGAAGCGTATTCGTACGACTTCGGTAGATTGGCGAAGAGAACTCCTGCTGCGGTGGCGACGCCGAACAGCGCGGAGGAGATTTCGAGCATCGTCCGCAAGGCCGCGAAGAAAGAGGTCCGATTGGCCATTCGAGGTGGCGGTCACTCCCAGGGTGGACAAAGCCTGACAAGCAGCGGGTTAGTGCTTGACATGAAGAGGCTCAACCAGGTCGAAGTCCTTGGGAAAGAGCTGGTGCGCGCACAGGGTGGTTCGCAGTGGGGCGAGATTGTCGATGCGCTGCGCGGGACACGACGGCTGCCGCCGGTACTGGTTGACACTTCCGAGGCCACCGTGGGTGGCGCCTTGTCTGCTGGAGGACTGGGTACCAGCTCACACCGGCACGGTGTTCAGATCGGACAGGTTGAGCAACTTGAGGTCGTGATTGGAACCGGGGAGCGAGTGCGTTGCTCACGTGCGCGAAATTCGGACCTGTTCGATGCAGTGAGAGGCGGTCTGGGCCAGTTCGGCGTTATCACCGAGGTCTGGTTGCGGCTTCGAAGAGCCGGCGAGCGAATCCGGCAGTACGAACTACGCTACCGGGATGCCGAACGATTTCAAAGCGATTTCCGGCTGCTGGTCAAGGAGGACCGGTTTGATCACCTGCGGGCGCAAATCCGGGTTCATGAAGGCCAGATTGTTGTGGGTGCGGGTGCGGAATACGATGGTAACCACGACGAGGCGGAGGCGCTTGAGGGCCTGGGCCACGACGAGGTCGTAAGTGTCCGGGACACGGATGAGGTTGGACGCGCCGGAATGTACCCCACATGGGGATTCCTCCGTCGGCGCCACCACCCTTGGCGGGATTGGTTCCTGCCCTGGGACGCCCTTCCAACCCTGATCGCCCACCCGTGGCTGGAGCCGCGCTGGGTGCCGCGGGCGCCTTTCAGCTGGATAGGAATCTACCCGATCAGAACGAGGGCGATTGACGCCCCGCTCTTTATGCGTCCAGCGGCAGACCTCATACTCTCGTACTCCGTCCTTGCCACACTGAGCCGATTCGAGCGGGCGAACGAGTTGGCGGCGAGACTACAGGAGATCGACAGAAAGCTGGTCGGGCTCGGAGGAAAGAGCTACTTGTCCGGCTTGGTGGGCTACGGGCGCAGACAATGGCGGGAGCACTATGGAGACAGATTCGAAACGGGAGTCGCTTGGAAGAAAGCGTTTGATCCGAAACGCGTGTTCGGATGGAAAGGCATGCCATTCTGAGCAAGCCGCACTGCCAGCCCGTTATCTGAACGCGGGACGCCCCGCCTTTTTTCGGTCGAAATAGACCGAAAAAGGCGGCTCGCGACGAGCCGCAGCCGAGGCGCAGCGAAGGGGCGGTCTGGTATGATCCTGACCGCCTTTCCGCGCAATTGGGGGTCACGGTTGGTATTCAACAAACCGTTTCGTGAGGAGGCTGCCGCCAACAGAAACCGGCGCCAGCAACTCGATCACCTGCTTCGGGTCACTGCGCCGCACGAGCGCATCATACTGGCCTGTATCGGCCTGGTGCTGGTGGCGGCCGCAACCTGGTCGGTCCTCGGAAGCATAGAACGCAGCGTAACTTTCGACGCACTCCTGCTTTTGTCCGGAAATCGCCACGAAGTGGTATCCGGCCATCGAGGACATCTGGTGGACCTGTTGGTCGCTGTCGGTGACCGGGTCGAAGCGGGAAAGCCCATTGCCCACCAGAGCGTGCCGGAAATGGACCGCGAAATGGAAGCGCTCCGCGAACGCATGTCGCTGCTGGAGTCTGAGATCACCAATACGAGCGGGAACGGCAGTGGTTTGCAGGCCGTACTGGCGGATGCGCGAGTGGCCCTGCTTGAGATGGAGGCACAACGCTCCGTAAGGGAATCGATCGTCAGCCAGAACGGCGGCCGAGTAGTGGCCCTGCGACACGCTCCGGGGGAGTATCTGCCCGCGGGCACGAGCGTGGCGCTGGTGCTTGAGGGAAACGAAGAGGTGCTGGGAGCCGTGCTGCGGGTCGCCGACGCCGTAGCGAGGCGCATACGGCCCGGCATGCACACGGAGGTGGAGCTTGCATTGCCCGATGGTGAGATGCGTCAGATCGATGGCGAGGTGACTCGAATAACGCCCGGGCCGCTGCCCGCTTGGCTGGCGGGACAGCCGCCCGTCGTGGTGGAATCGTTGTCCAGCATAGAAGTCAAGCTGCACGGTGGGGAAAATCTCACCCTGGAGGATGGCACACCCTGCCGGGTACGAGTCGTGCTCGGGCGGCAAACACCTGCCGGGCTATTCGAAATCGGATCAGTTTGAATGCCCATAAACGCTCCCGAAGCGTCCGTGGAATCCAGCGAGAAGCCTGCGGACGAGGTGAGAAAGCGGCGTGTCAAGACGCCGCTATTGATGCAGATGCATGCAACCGAATGCGGTGCGGCCTGTCTTGGCAGCGTACTCGCTTTTTTCGGGCGCTGGGCGCCACTGACCGAATTGCGTGGCCGTTGCGAGGTCAGCTGCGACGGATCCACTGCCGCGGGCATACTGCGAGCCGCCAAGCACTATGGACTCGAGTGCCGTGGGCGCAGCGTCGGTACGCGCCAGCTCAGGAAATTACCGCTGCCCACGATTCTGTTCTGGGAGTTCAGGCACTTCCTTATCCTGGAAGGCTTTGATCGCGACTATTACTATCTCAACGATCCCTCCACGGGTCGGAGAAAACTGAGCGCGGAAGAATTCAGGCAAGGCTTTACGGGAATTGCCCTGTTCTTCAGGCGCACTGCGGAGTTTCAGACCGGCGGCTCTCGCCCCAGCATTCTGAATAGGCTCCCATTGTGGCTTCAGGGAACCGGACAAGGCCTGGCCTATGCGATCGCCTGCGGCTTGATGTTGGCCCTGCTGGCCCTGGTCACTCCGGCGATGCTGAGTGTAGTTGTGGACCAGGTGCTGGGCGAGGGTCAGCCGTGGGGCATGCTGGTCGCCGGCGTCATGGCAGGAACCGCGGTGCTCGTTTATGGGCTGACACTGCTCAAGCAAAGGTTCCTGCGGCGCCTGACGGCGCGGATTTCCATAGTCGCCAGCAATCGCTGTATTTCGCGTTTGCTACGCTTGCCGGTGGAGTTTTTCAGCCACCGCCTGGTAGGTGAACTGACTGCCCGGGTAATTTCAATCGACAAGATCGCCAAGGGCCTCTCGGAACACTTCCTGGGGCTGCTGATCGACATTGCCATGAGCGTTGTCTTTCTCGCAGTCATGCTGGCGTACGACCCTTCGCTGGCGCTGATCGTGCTCGGATTCGCCGTTTTGAACGCGGTGCTGGTGCGCATTATCTCGCGGGTCCGGGTAGACGAGGGCCATGCCTTGCGCCGCGAGCAGGGGTTGCTCCTGGGCGTCGGCGCCCTGATGCTGAATCAGACGGACACGCTGCGGATGACCGCAGCGGATGACGGGTTCTTTGCCCGCTGGAGCGGCCACCAGGCGAGAGAACTCGCCGCACGACAGCGTTTCGTCGAACTCAGCCACATCATTTCGGCATTGCCGGGGCTGTTCATGGCGCTTGGGCACGCCGCCGTGCTTACCTTCGGCGCCACGCAGGTCATGAACGGGGATTTGACCCTGGGCGCACTGGTGGGCTTTTACCTCGTAGCCGGAATGTTCCTGACGCCGATCGGAAGCTTCGTCCAATTCGCCGACGAACGCCAGGCGCTGGAGAACCACATGCAACGGCTGGACGACATTTCCGAGACCGCCGAAGATCCTGGACTTGCACGCCGCCGCGCATCGGAGGGAATCGCTACGTTAGACGGCAGACTACGTCTGGCGGGCAAAGTGGAGCTTCGCGGAGTTACCTTTGGATACAACCGTGCCCGGCCGCCGCTGATCAAGGATTTCAATCTGGAAATAAAGGCGGGACAGCGGATCGCGTTGGTCGGCCCAAGCGGTTCGGGAAAATCCACAGTATCGCGCCTGGCCGCAGGCCTGTACCAGCCCTGGTCCGGCGAGATACTGTTCGACGGCCACGCCCGTGACGATATCCCCGAAGAGGTACTCTCGCGTTCGGTATCGATGGCCGATCAGCATGTTGTTCTGTTTTCCGCAACGGTTCGGGACAACATCACGCTGTGGAACCCGGCCGTTCCGGACGACGACCTCGTGGCTGCCGGGCGGGATGCCAGCATCCACGACGATATCCTGGCCAGGTCATTGGGCTACGGAACGCCGGTGGACGAGGACGGCGGGAACTTCAGTGGTGGCCAGCGCCAGAGAATGGAAATTGCCCGGGCTCTGGTCGGGAATCCGACGGTCCTGATTCTCGACGAAGCCACCAGCGCGCTCGACGCCGCCACGGAGGAGTATGTCGATGATGCGCTGCGCCGCCGCGGCGTTACCTGCCTGATCGTTGCGCATCGACTGAGCACGGTGCGGGATTGCGATCAGATCATTGTGCTGGACAAAGGTGCGGATGTTCAGCGCGGCACACACGACGAACTGATGTCGGACGAGGATGGAATCTACTACCGCCTTGTCCAGTCGGGCTAGGGCTGACTCGATGACGGACCACCCCGAAAGCGTGCTCGCCCGCCTCGCATCGAGGAAGGGGACCCCGGTACCCTGTGCCGGCAATCTGCCGCTTGATCTGGGTAATCCTGAGATGGCCTGGTTTATCGAGAAGGGCGCGGTTGACCTGTTTCTCGTTGAACTGAGGGACGGCACAGAACAGTCCGCGCCGCAGCACCTGCTGCGCGCAGAGGCTGGCCGGCTGCTGCCCGGTATCGGTCTGCAAGCGGACGACACAACGTTGGCGCTGATCGCCAAGGGATTGCCCGGCACGGTTTTGCGCGGGTTGGCGATGTCCAGCCTGTCCGCGATTCCGCATGCGGAACTGGCGGCGAACGTCGATGCCTGGTTGCTGGACATGTCCACAATGCTCTCCAGGGACGTTGAGTGCCGCCCGCGCTTCGACACACTTGTTGAGCCCTCACGCAAGCTTCAGGCAAGCAGTGGGACCCATTCCGCGCGTAAAGGCGTCGTTTGGTTGACGGGGATGCCGCCGGGTGAGGGGCTTTACCTTAGCCTCATCGATCCTGCGGAGGGAAAAGATGATCCCGCAAGGGCCATTCCGCTGACGCCGACGACCTGGATGGACCTGATTGGGACTTCCACACTTACCGTATCTTCGTCCGAAGACCTCGCCGAGGAAGGCCGTCTGTTGACGGCCCTGGCGGACTTCCAATCCCTTGCGTTTGCCCTTGAGCGCCTGAATAGAAGCCTGGCCGTGGTCGACCAGGCAAATCTTGAGCGGGCTCGGACAAGCAACCGCAGGGACGAGGAGGAGACCGCAAGGTGGCGTCTTTTCGACCTTTACGGCCTGTTGAAGAAGAAACCCGGCCAAACCGGCGACGCCACATTGCGGGAGGTCTTGCAGATCATCGGCCGTCATGAGGGAATTGAGGACAAGTGGCCTGCGAAGGAGGAGGCCTTTAGTCGCAAGTCTTTCGTCCGCGAACTGCTGGACGCCTCGGGTGTGCGAGGACGGCGGGTTCGGCTGGAACACGAGGACAAGTGGTGGGCCGGCGACAGCGGAGCAATCCTGGCGTTTCGTAAAGAAGACAAGCACCCCGTCGCCTTGTTGCCGGGGCTGCTCGGCCGTTACCGGGAGATCGATCCGGCAACCGGGCGAAGCAGCCGAATGACGGGTGACCGGGCCGCATCACTGCTTGACGAGGCCTGGATGTTCTACAAGCCGCTGGGAGCGGCCGGGGCCAGGATTCAAGACCTCCTCGGACTTGCCAGGCGTGGATTGGCGCCGAACCTGTTGCGGTTCTTGATTGTCGGGATACTGGGCGGACTGATCATGCTGTTGCCGGCCGTGGTGATCGGGCTGATTGCCGACCGGATCATCCCCGCCGAAGAAACCGGACTCTTGTACTCGGCCACCGCCGCGCTGGCCGCTTTTGCCGTGGTCGGAGCTCTCCTGCAGATTCTGCAAGGGATGGCGCTGATGCGCCTTGAAGGGCGAGCGGCGTCCAGGATAGAAGCCGCGTTCTGGGATCGATTGCTGCGGCTGCCTTCAGGCTTTCTGCATCGCTATACGGCCGGGGATCTCGCCATGCGCGGCATGACGTTCCAGAGGCTTCGGGATGCGGTGCAGGGCGTAGTGGCCAATTCCGTGTTCGCCATCGTGTTTCTCTCGCCTGCTTTGTTACTGATCTTTTTCTATGACGCCGGGCTGGGCCTCATTGCAACTCTCTTCGGAATACTCTCCCTGATCCTGACGGTCATTGTGGGTCTACGGCAAATGGCGCCTCATGGACGGGTGATTGAGGCCGTCCAGAGCCTGGTCGGCCGGCTGTTCCAATTGATAAACGGCGTGCCGAAGCTGCGCATAGACGGCGCGGAGGGATCGGCCTTTGCTGTCTGGGCCCGCGATTACCGCAAACAGAAGAAGGCCGAGTCCGAACTGGGTGAAGTGGAGGAGCACTTGCAGGCGCTGGGCGCAGCGCTCCCGATGGTGGCGGCGGCACTCCTGTTCCTGGCGGCTACGCTCCCGGGTGGCCGTAGCGTGTCCGTGGGTGACTTCCTGGTCATTTACACCTTGTTTGTTCTCTTTCAATCGGCCGTAGTCCGCTTGGGGCGATCGTTCAGCGCCATCGCCGCCATCATGCCGTCCATCAAACAGATCCGGCCTTTCCTTTCCGAGCCTCCGGAAACGGGCTCGGAAGGCGAATCGGTGGAGCATTTGAGTGGAGAAATCGTGTTCGATCACGTCAGCTTTCGCTACGACCCGGAGGGCCCCCTGATCCTGGACGATGTGTCGATTCGCGCGCAACCAGGCGAATTCATCGCCATTGCCGGCGAGTCGGGCGCCGGGAAGAGCACCTTGTTCCGGTTGGCTCTGGGCCTGAATCACCCGTCTTCCGGGGCGGTGTACTTCGACGGCCGGGACTTAAAGCACCTGAATATGAAGCAACTGCGCAGGAAGATCGGGGCAGTCCCGCAGGAGGTGCGCCTGCATCCGGAAGACTTGTGGGACAACATCGTGGGCGACGATGAGAAAGCCACGTCCAAGGATGCCTGGGGTGCGGCAGAGGCCGCGCATGTTCATCGGGAAATCGCGGCCATGCCGATGGGAATGCTGACCTTCGTCGGCGCCAGCACGAGCGCCATGTCCGGCGGCGAAAGTCAGCGCATCATGATTGCGCGCGCCCTGATTCGCAACCCGCGCATCATGCTGCTTGACGAGGCGACCAACTGGTTGGACAACGAGAGTCAGGCCATCGTCATGCGCAATCTCGCACAATTTACATCCACACGGATCGTAATTGCCCACCGGCTCTCCACCTTGCGCCAGGCCGATCGAATATTCGTCATGCAGGCGGGCAAGGTAGTTCAGCAAGGTTCATATGCGGACCTCACGGAAGTCGAGGGAGCATTCAAGGCTCTGGTTCACCGGCAAATGGCCTGACGCGCAGCCTTCGCCGACGAGGGGCGAACCGATCCTCAGAGGCTATCCAATGCCAGGCCCGCGAAGAGCAGAAAGCCCAGCATCGAATTATTCTTGAAGGCCTGAAAACAACGCGCCCGATCCCTGCCGCGGATCAGCCAGACCTGCCGCCCGGAGCAGAGTAGCGCCCCCGCCCATCCGGCGTAGTAGATAAACCCGAGTCCGGCCCACGCGCCCAGGCCAAACATGCCGGCCAGGTACAGAGTGTGGGCGACGATGACAAAAGGCAGGTCCCATTTTCCCAGCAGGATCGCCGTTGAGGGCACGCCGATATTCTCATCGTCGTCGCGATCCACCATTGCGTACACCGTGTCGTAAATGACCACCCAAAGGTAGCTGAGCGGCCACAGAATCCATAGAGCCGGATCCCCGAAGCCCGACAAGGCCGCAAAAGCCATGGGCACGCCCCAGGAAAAGGCCACCCCCAGCACCAGCTGGGGCGCCGACATCAGGCGCTTTGCGAATGGATAGAAGGCCGCCGCCACGGCTCCCAGGACCGCGCACGCAACAGCCTTGGCCGGCAGTGTAAGAACCAACCAGGCAGCACCCGCCGTAAGCACCGCGGCGACCGTAAGGGCTTCCAGGGGCCTGATCTCGCCGGTCGCAAGCGGCCGCTTTCTGGTCCGCTTTACCAGCCGATCCACCTTGCGGTCGGCATAGTCGTTCAAGGCACAGCCTGCCGATCGCATCAGGAACGTTCCGGCAACGAATACCAACAGGATGTTGCCCGGCGGAATACCGTCCGACGCCAGCCACATCGCAAACAGCGTGGGCCATAACAATAGGAAGGCGCCGACCGGGCGGTCAAGCCGAATCAGCCGCCCGTAGGCCTGGAGTCGTGCCGCGAAGACCGCTGGCATACTACTTCGCCTGGTCTCGCTCATTGGGTTCGAGATCCGGCATCACCACCTCGTCGATTGCGCAGGCCCTTCTCACGGCCCGCAAATGCCCGGTAACTCACTCTCACGTCCCGGTAGATTACACCAGCCGATCCAAGCCGCATGTGTGCTTCGGGTTGGCTTGAATCGACCCCGGAGCCAAGGCTGGAATTAGCGTTTGCCAAAAGTGCGTCATTGGTGTAGAAAGTCTGCCCGAATATGAGGGCGCCTGCCAGAACTTCATCCGTGCTGCCGGCGCTTGCCATAGTGCTGGCTCTTGCCATCACCCCTGCGCGGTCTATCGCCGCCGACGAATTGCCGGTTCCGGAGGGCCTGCGAACCGAGATCGACTTCTGGAAGCGCGTCTTCGCCGACACCGGGCGTGACACCGGGCTGGTGCATGACAGCCTGTACGTGGGCGTTGTTTACGGAGAAGTCTCTCTTAAGGATCTTTCTCCGCGTGCGCGGCGCAGTGCGCTCCGGGCAGCGGTACGGGACTACCGCAACGTGCTTACGCGCCTGGCGGACCGCCGGCCCGGGAAACTGAGCGAGAAGGAACAACGGGTACTTGACGCGTGGGGGCCCGCCCCATCCCGGGCCACGCTTCAGGCAGCGGCAGGGCGTATCCGTGTACAGCAGGGCGTGGCCGAGAAGTTCAAGGACGGCCTGGTGCGCTCCGGACGCTGGCGGGAACACATCCTCAAGACGCTCAGGGAACACGGCGTGCCCGAAGGCGTTGCGGCTCTGCCGCACGTCGAGTCCTCGTTTCGACCGGACGCTCGCTCGTCGGCGTCGGCTTTGGGCATGTGGCAGTTCACGCGCTCTACCGGCCGCCGATTCATGCGGATCGACAACGTCATGGACGAGCGTCTGGATCCCTGGCGCTCCAGTGTCGCTGCCGCGCAACTGTTGGTATACAACCACAGCCTGGTGGATAGCTGGCCGCTGGCAATCACCGCCTACAACCAGGGGGTGGGCGCCATGTTGCGGGCGGCCAGGCAATTGGGTACGAAGGACATCGAGGCGGTGGTCCGCCGCTACAAGGGGCGAACCTACGGGTTCGCCGGGCGCAACTTCTACGTGGAGCTGATCGCCGCGATAGAGGTGGAAAAAGAGGCTGAACGCTGGTTCGGTCCAGTGGTGCTGGATCCGCCGGTCGACTACATCATGATCAAGGTTCCGGACTATATGCGTCTGGGCACTTTAGCCGGCGCGCTGGGCGTCAGTTCCGATACCCTGGCGAACTTCAACCCGGGGCTGCGCGCGCCGGTACTGAACAACTCCAAGTACTTTCCCCGAAACTACCTGCTTCGCGCTCCGCGGATAGCCGACGCCGAAGCGCAAGTTGCAGCTATCAGCACGGAACAGCGCTATGCAAACCAGATCCGCGACCGGAACTACGTTATCCAGCCGGGCGACAACCTTTCGCTGATTGCGCAACGATACGGCACAACCATTTCGAAATTGATGCAGGCCAACAACCTGCGCAACATGCATCGCATCCGTGCCGGGCAGACGCTTGAAATCCCGGGGCTTTCCGCTCGTGAGCCCATACAGCAGGGTGCGGTAACCTACCGGGTACGCCGCGGCGACACAATCAGTACCATCGCAACCCGGTCCAAGCTGTCGGAAGAAGAATTGTTGGCATTGAACGATATTCCCAACAAGAACCGTATTTACATCGGTCAGGAATTGCGTCTGACCGCCGGCCAGCTGCCCATCCCACAGCTGCCGGTGGCCGAGCCGGAGCCGGACGTCACAGATGATGCCGGCGAAGAGGTGAGCGCTCTCGCCGTCGCCCCGGCGCCAACTGGTCCCTCCTCCGGCGTGGTCAGCCTGGCGGATCCGAACGATTATTCAGTGATGAACGGCAACCTGGTCCTGGTGGAGGCCGCCGAGACGCTCGGGCATTATGCCGACTGGCTGGAAATCCGCACCCAGCGGTTGCGGGACATGAACGGGCTGCGGTACGGACGACCCGTCGGCATAGGAAAGCGGTTGCGGCTGGACTTCAGCCGGGTGAGCCCTGAGACCTTTACCGAGCGGCGGGTGGCCTTTCATCACCAACTGCAGGAAGCGTTCTTTTCCGACTACCACGTCGTGGGCGTTAGCGAGTACAAGGTGCGCCGCGGCGACTCCGTATGGCAGTTGATGCGCCGCAACGACATCCCCATGTGGTTGCTGCGCCAATACAACCCGGGGCTGGATCCCGACAGTCTGCAGGTCGGCATGGAACTCCTGTTCCCGAAGCTTCAGGCGAAGAACTCCTCCTCGCCTTCCTGAACCATGATCGCCCGGCGGCCGGTTGAGTTCACTGCGAGGCTGACAGCCTGTGCGCTTCTCGGCCTGACGATAGCGTTCACGCCGCGGCTTGAGGCGGAAACCCTGCCGGTCATCGACTCGATCACGGTTGATAAATCGCTCCGCCGACTATATCTAATCAAGGATGGAGAAACCGTACGATCATTCCGGATCGCCCTGGGGCTTGCGCCAAAGGGCCGCAAGATGCAGGAGGGCGACTACCGCACGCCGGAAGGCGAGTACCAAATCTCGGTTCGCAAGCCGGACTCCAATTTCATGCTGGCCTTGCAGATTTCCTATCCGAACGAATCGGACCGTGCCCGGGCAGCGAAGGCCGATGTCCCGGCAGGCGGTCTCATCATGGTGCATGGGCGCCCCATACGTCCTACCAACGGACGAAAACGGGACTACTACCAATCGCGTGACTGGACCGACGGCTGTATCGCCGTCAGCAATGCTGCAATGCTGGAGATCTGGATGATGACACGCATCGGCACTCCGATCACGATCAAGCCTTAGTGTCGTGTCAAACCGATACTAGGGCCCCGATCCATGGCGAAAGACACTTCTGCAAAGAAGACCCGCAGGGCGCGCACCCGCAACTTCCAGGCGGAGGTGCGGCAGCTGCTGCAACTCATGATTCACTCCTTGTACAGCCACAAGGAGATTTTCCTGCGCGAGTTGATCTCCAACGCATCGGACGCCTGCGACCGTCTGCGTTTCGAGGCGATTTCCACGCCGGAACTGCTGGGCGAAGAAGCGGAACTGGCGATCGCGGTGGATTTCGATGCCGACGAGGGCTTCGTCGAGGTCAGCGATAACGGAATCGGCATGTCCGAGGACGAAGTCGTCCAGCAACTCGGCACCATCGCCAAGTCGGGTACCAGCGATTTCCTTGCCGGCCTATCGGGTGACGAGAAGCAGGATGCGCGATTGATCGGCCAGTTCGGCGTTGGCTTCTATTCCTCCTTTATCGTCGCCGCGCGGGTAGAGGTTCTGACTCGAAGGGCAGGCCTCAGCGCGGAAGAAGGTGTCCGCTGGTCATCGGACGGTCAGGGGAGATTCACCGTGCAAGCCGTCCCGCGTGAGCAGCGCGGAACCTCGGTTCGCCTGTATCTGAAGGAAGCGGAACGCGGGTTTGCGGAGCCTTTCCAGCTGCGCTCCCTGATCCGGCGCTATTCGGATCACATCGCCTTCCCGGTAACCCTTCCCGGCACAAACGCCGGCGATGAACAGGAAGCCGGCGAACCCAAGCGGGAGCTCATAAACACCGCCCAGGCGCTGTGGACCCGCCCGAAGCGGGAAGTCAAAGCCGAGGAATACCAAGAGTTCTACCGGCACGTTGCGCGCGATAGTGAGGACCCGCTGTGCTACGTCCACAACCAGGTAGAGGGACGGCGCGAATACTCAAGCCTGTTGTTCATTCCGCGGCGAGCGCCGTTCGACCTGTTTAATCGGGAATCGCCACGCGGCGTGAAGCTTTACGTGCAGCGGGTCTTCATCATGGATGATGCCGAGCAGTTCCTGCCGCTGTACTTGCGGTTCGTCCGCGGCGTAGTCGACAGCAAGGACCTGCCGCTGAACGTCTCGCGTGAACTACTGCAACAGAACGATGACGTGCGCGCCATGCGCCAGGCCCTGGCGCGGCGCGTGCTGGGTATGCTCGACCGCCTGGTCAAGGAGGATGCCGAAGGCTATCAGACGTTCTGGAACGAGTTCGGGCAGGTCTTCAAGGAGGGCGTAGTCGAAGATGCCGGCAACCGCGAACGGATCCTGACCTTACTGCGTTTCGCCACTACCGCGTCCGAGGAAGACGAGCAGAAGACGACCCTGGCGGAATACGTCGAGCGGAAGCCCCACGACCAGGGCGAGCTCTACTACATCGTCGCCGCGGGCGCTGCTGCTGCCCGGACAAGCCCGCAACTGGAAGTTTTTGCCCAGCGCGGCCTGGAGGTCATGCTGTTGTCCGACCCGGTCGACGAGTGGGTAATCGGGCGCCTGGGCGAGTACGAAGGACTGCGATTCAGAGACGTTACCCGCGGCGCGCTGGCCGCCGATGAACTGCCGGGGACTCAGCCGATAGAAACGGTGGAGGGTGCGGACAATGAGGATGTCGCGGCCCTGCTGCAACGCATGAAGGGCTTGCTGGGTGACGAAGTCTCGGACGTGCGATCAACGGCCCGCCTGACGGACTCGCCATCCTGCCTGGCGCTGGGCGAGCACGAAATGGGCGTGCAGATGCAGCGCATATTGCGCGCTACCGGGCAGGAACTGCCGGAGATGAAACCGATTCTGGAAATCAACACCGGCCACGCGCTCTTCAAAAGCCTGGCCCTCCGCGAGGGTGACGCCGAAGCGTTTGAGGACCTCACGCGCCTCCTTCATGAACAGGCAATGCTCACCCAGGGCCGCGAACTAACGAACCCCGGAGACTTCGTCCGCCGCGTAAACCGACTCCTCGAACGATAACCCCCCCCCCCCGGGAGGAAGGGCGTCCCCTGGGAACGAGGGCGTCTCGCCCTCGAAAAAACACCATACCCAGAAAGCGCTCGTGGGGAACCACCCGCAACCGCCATTCGGTCTACAATCTGCCCATGCACAAAGCTCCCAGGAAAGACACACTCAAGGAAAGCCTGACGGACGAGCAATACCACGTCACCCACGAAAAGGGCACCGAACGGCCCTTCACGGGCGATTTGCTCTTCAACAAGGAAACCGGCGCCTACCAGTGTGTGTGCTGCGGACACGAATTGTTCCACTCGGACACCAAATTCGATTCCGGGACCGGTTGGCCGAGCTTCTTCAAGCCCGCCTCCGATAGCGCCGTGGCTGAGAACGTCGACGGCAGCTACGGCATGCAAAGGGTTGAAGCCGTGTGCTCGAAGTGCGACGCCCACTTGGGACACGTCTTCCCGGACGGCCCGCAGCCCACCGGCATGCGCTACTGCATCAACTCGGCCTCCTTGCGATTCAAGAAGGGAAACAAAGTGTGAAGCATCTCAAACCGCCAGGAACAGGGAAGGCCCCAGCCGCCGATGCAAAACGGCAACGGCGCACGGCGGCCCGTTTCGGCTTCTCGGCAATCATCGCCAGCTTCGTCGTCCTGGGAATGCTGATCCTCGGCGGGATGTTCAAGGAGGAATACGAGGAAGGATTCGTGCGCATCGTGTCATTTGCCGTGCGGCTGGCAACCCCGGAAGAGGTGGCCGAGGCCGAAGCGCAAGGTCCTATCCCGGCGGCGCTGCCCTCAATTCGCCCGGATACTCCGATCGTCGTTGCTTCCGACCCCCTGATCATCACCCGGGAGTGGCAAAACGCTGAGGCCGTCCTGCCGGTCACCGAAGCACTCATTCCCATTGAGGGATTCGTGGTAGAGACGCCGGAAGGGCTGGAGCTCCAGCCACCGGCCGAACCTGTCCCGGACTCACAGGACTCGCAAGAAGAGGCCGGCGAAACCGAGTAAGCCTGCTCGCGAAACCGATAGCGACCACCCTAGTGCCAATCGGTCATCCGAAGAAAGCTACACGCGAAAGGCTGGTCCGGTTCGGTGTTCGCAGCGTTCACCAACCCGGAGCCCGTATCAAGCAAGGCGGATCGGCGCCACTTTTCTTCCTTGTTCTCTGGGTAGCTACGGGATCGCTGACCCTGGCCTCGAAGGCGGCGGCCTTCCCTTACGCCGACGGCCCCCAACTACCGCCCGACTCCGTCGTCCAAACTCCCTGGCATATGACCAACGTGCGGGTAAATTTTGAAGACATCCCGGATGACTTCGAGACCTTTTGCACCACATTCCGCATCGAGGGCCGGACGCCGGACAACATCAATCTCTATTTCTCGCCGTTCAACAGCCGGATCAACCGCCTGCTCTTCTACGGAGGCATACAGACGCACATCGACGGAGTGCGCTCGGACGGCCGCTTCGTAAGACGCAACCGGGGGGCAATTTTTTCGCGTTGGCGAGAGCGGGATACCGATGCCATCATGCCGGCGAACGGTGGGCTTTCGCGGAGCCTGGGCAGCGAAGGCGATTTCATCAGCGTGCGCAACGACTTCGTGTGGGGCCAGGGGCGTTACCGACTTTGCCTCCGCAAGTCCGTCACGGTCGACGGCGACCCGCTGCCGGAGAATTACGACGCCGACGACATCGCGATGTCCTGGGGCCGCTACGAGCACACCTGGGTCCGAATGGAGGCGACCGATATGGAGTCAGGCGAAACCACTTTTGTCGGTGCCCTGGCGATACCCGGCACGACGCTGGCGCTACAAAATTACAACGTGCTGTTCGCCGAGATTTACGGCTCGCCGAACCCCTTTGCCGCAGAACGCGTTCCCGAACTCAGCATCTCTGTGGAGAACTTTCAGGTGGATGGCAAAGACCTGCGCTTACAGACTGTCACCTCGGCATCCAACACCATACCGGGCAACGGCAGCGAGCCGAAGTTGACGCGCATCGGCTACGAGAGCGGACAGAAAGTAGTCACTATTGAGCTGGGCAGATTCACCGGCCGCTTCGGACGAGTATCGACAGCCGTTTTTCCCTCCCGCCCGGCCGTCGAGAGCGTGGGCCTGGTAACTGCCGAGGACCAGAAATACGTGGCGGCCCTTTGGGACGGCCGGGAGTTGAACCGGTATCAGTTTCCTTCGGGACGACTCAACGTCCGGGCCGAGACGGTCAATGCCGCCGAGGTTGCAAGCGTTCGGCTTGAATTGAGAGGTCCGGTATCCATGTCCCGGCTTGCCAAGGAAGCCCCGTACCTGTTGAGCGGCGGATCCACGGGCCTGTCCCTGCCGGAGGGCGACTACCGCATTACCGCCACCCCCTTTTCGCAGCTGGACGGAAAAGGCCAACAGGGCGCAAGCCTGGACGCTGAGTTCTCGGTAACCTCTACGCCGCTACCCACGGAGATTGAGGACCAGAATCTTCTCGCGCACCTGGAAACCGCGCTGGATACGGAGTTGACCGAAGACAACATCGCCAAGGAGATGGAAAGCGTGGAGATCCTCGTCATTGCCGCGGCCAACATCACAAGCCTCGATGGACTTCAACTCGCCAAGAACCTTCAGATGCTGAGACTGCCCCGTAACCACATTCGAGACCTTGCGCCATTGTCGCGACTATCCAGCCTGAGGGAACTGGATCTTTCCGGCAACCGGATAGAGGACGTTACGCCGCTGTGCGACCTGATAGATCTTCGGCGGCTGGACTTGGGCGGCAACAAGGTTTCCGATATCGGACCGCTGGCGGGACTCGGATCGCTTGAGCACCTCGACCTGAGCGTCAATGAGATTTCGGATCTGAATTCGCTGGTCGGTCTTGCAATGTTGAAGCGCCTGGAACTGGCGGAAAACAGCATCCGCGATCTGCGACCCTTGTCCGCATTGGTGGATCTTGAGTACCTGGATATTTCCGAAAACCCTGTGGCAACACTTGATCCGCTGGCGACACTGATCCGGCTCAGGGAATTTGTAGCCAGGGAGAACCGTTTGTCCGATATTCAATCCCTGGCCGGAATGGTCAATCTTCGGCGCCTGGAGATTTCCCGCAACCTGGTTTCCGACTTGAAGCCACTCTCCTCAGTTCAGCGACTGACCCATCTGGCGGCGAACCAGAACCGCATAGTTCGCCTTGATCCCCTTTCGGGCCTGCTGGCGCTTGAACGCCTGGAGCTGGATGCGAACTGGGTCGCCGATCTTGCACCGCTGGCCGGTCTGAATGCCTTGTCCCGGCTAAACATCCGCAACAACCGAATCGACGATTTTTCGCCGTTGCATCCCCTTATCGCCAACGGCCTCGAAATAGTCGGCCTCGCGGATCAGTTGCGGGCAATCATGGAACGTCCCCCGGAAAGGACATCTCAGGACGATTTCTAGATCGGCGAGAACCCCGATCGGCAATTCAGGACGACCGCTATTTCCGAGCCGGGCAGAAAAGCCATGACCAGTTGCACGCCCAGGATAAACACCAGGGGACTGAAATCGATGCCGCCCATGCCGGGAAGAATGCGCCGGATCGGCGCCAGCGCGGGGGCACAAACCCGATGCAGCACCCCGATTACAGGGTTGTAGCCGCGCGGAGAAAACCAGCTCAAAAGCGCCCAGGCAACGACCGCCAGCAGATAAAACCACAGGACCTGGCGGACTGCGCGAATCAGGCCGTAGGTCACGATCTGGAAAATCGAAATGTCGGCACACTGACCGGCTTTAACCGTGAACCAAACCAGCGCGCACTCAAGCACGAGGAACGTCACCAGCACATGTGTTTCGACCCGCCGTCCCGGTTTCGCCAGCAGTCGCATCGGCATGACCACGGGGTTGGTCAGGCGCAGCACCATGCTGGCCACCGGGTTCCGGGGATCGGAGCCGTGCCAATACAGCGCGAGGCGGATTACGAAGCACAGCATGTACAGGTCCGCTACGGTGCCAAGAAGGAAGGAAAGTGCGCCCATTATTCGATTTCGAGTGGAGAAGGCGGGAATTATAAGATCGCGCCCGCTTCTATAATTCCGCCATGGCCAATCTGATCACACTGAGCCGCCTGGTACTGTTGCTTGTAGTAGTGGTTATCGCCTACCGGCCCGTATCACCCGCACAACTTTGGATCTGGCCTTTGCTCAGCCTGGTGTTCATCTCCGACGGATTGGACGGCTGGGTGGCCCGCCGCAGGGGTGAGGAAAGCCTGTTCGGGGCGCTATTCGATATCGCGGTGGATCGCATTGTCGAACTGACACTATGGATCGTGCTCGCCGACCTGGATTTGATACCCATATGGATTCCGATCGTGTTCGTAGTGCGCGGCGTGCTGGTTGACGCCATCCGGGCCAGCCAGGTGCAGACCGCCGGACGCAGCCCGTTCTCGCTTTTGAACTCTCCCACGGCACGCTGGCTGGTAGCGGGCCGCTTCATGCGCGGCTTTTATGCGCTGATCAAGGCCTGCGCTTTTGTCGGCCTGTTCCTGATCAAGCCCTTGCCTCTGGGCGTCGATGCCCTCTTGCCTTCCCTGGCGGAAACCTGGGTACTGATAGAACCGGGGTTTGAACTCCTGGTGATGACACTCACATACCTGGCCGTGGTCCTATGCCTGCTGCGCGCAATGCCCGTCATCGTGGAGTTCCTTGCCGAAGAACGCCGGTCCTTGTTTCCCGGCAATCGTTCAAGCACATGACCCCGGGCCAATCCACGCCAAGGCTTGCGCTGTTCGATATCGACGGCACGCTGGTCAGAGAACCGAGTACCGAGAAGCGGTTCACGCTGTGGATGCTGCTGGGCGGAAAGATCGGGCTCTTGAGGCTATTGGCCTACGCGTTCTTTTGCCTGCGCTATCTGCCGCAGTTTGGCCTGGGCGTGTTGGCCAAGAACAAATCGCTGCTGTGGCGACGAACAGTAGATAGCGCCGAAACTCTGGCGAAGCGATGGGCGGCAATTCATCTGAAGAAGGCCTTGTACGCGCCGTGTGCCGAACGAATGCGGCAACACATACGGCGGGGCGATACCGTGGTTCTTCTTTCAGGGACCCCGGATTTTCTGGCGAGAGCCGTTGCCGGGGAATTGAGCGTTTCGAGCGTTGTGGCGACGCGTTGTGCAACGAGCAACGGCCGGTTCCGATTGGCGCCGCCGGAAGTGCATCGCGTGGGCGAGGAAAAGTTGTCTGCGGCGCGTGAACTGTGCCGGCGCTTCGGGTCCCGCCTTGCAAATGCCAGCGCCTACGGGAACTCCATTACCGACCTGCCCCTTCTTGCAGCATGCGGCATGCCGGTGGCGGTCAATCCGGATGAGGCGCTGGCAATAGAAGCGGCCAGGCGCGGATGGGAAATCATGGACACGCAGGCGGGCGATCATATTCGTGCATCGGCCTAGGAAACCGGCCACCGCTCTGCTGGCGGCGGTCATGCTTTGCTGCTTCCCGGCGGCCCATGCACAAGACCCGCTACCTTCCGGGGTAACCCGGATTCTGTCGCACTACGGTATTCCCCGCAGCAACTATTCCGTGTGGGTGCAGGACATTCGCGACTCGCAACCCCTGTTGAGTCATCGCGCCGACATTCCGAGGCCACCGGCCTCCGTAATCAAGGTGCTGACCGGCTGGCTGGTCCTGGAAGGCCTGGGCCCGGAATACCGCTGGATTACGCGGGTCTATCTCGGCGGCGAGTTGCAAAACGGTGTGCTGTCCGGGCCCCTGATACTGCAAGGAGGAGGAGACCCTCGGCTGGTCATGGAGCGGGTCTGGCTCTTGCAGCACAGAATGAGAGAACGGGGCCTTAAGGAAATCCGGGGAGGCCTGGTAATCGATGATCGCTGGCTACCGGCCGACGACTCGCCAGTGAAGGGCTTCGAGACAGACAGGCAACGCTCCTTCAGCGCTTCTCCTTATGCCTTGCTCATGAATTTCCAGTCGGTACGGGCAATAGTCGAACCCGATCTCGCAGGAAACCGCGTAAATGCACGTCTCGAGCCCTCGCTTTCCGGTCTGGAATTGGTCAATCGCCTTCGACTGACCGGCGGGCGCTGCGGAGGCTTTCAGCGGGGAGTGGCAATTCGCATCGCCGGTAATGGATACAACCGTGTGGAGTTGGAGGGGGCCTACAGCCGGCGCTGCAAAACCTACTCTCTAACCCGTCGCGCGCTCACCAGTCCTGCCTACGCGTACGGACTGTTCGACGCGCTTTGGCGCGAGGGCGGCGGGGAGCTCTCCGGCGGCTATCGGCTGGGAAACGCGCCGAAGGACACCGAGCCATGGTTGGAGTTCTCCTCGGAGTTCGCTTCCCAGGCAGTGCGCTACATGAACAAGCACAGCAACAACGTGATGGCGCGCCAGTTGCTGCTGACCCTGGGCGCGGAGTGGTTCGGGCCTCCGGCTACGCTGGATAAGGCTCGCAGGGCGGCCGGCGAAGTATTGAGGCGCGAGGGACTGGAATTGCCGAGCCTGGTCCTGGACAACGGCTCCGGCTTGTCTCGCAGTTCACGTATCTCCGCTGCAGACCTCGGAGCTGTCCTGGTGCATGCGGGCCGGGGGCCTCGGCACGCCGAACTGATCGCCTCGCTGCCCATCCCAGGGCGCGACGGAACGCTGACCAAGACCTACAGGCAAACACCCTTCAATGGGCGTGCGCACATCAAGACCGGCAGCCTCAACGGAGTGTCTGCAATAGCCGGGATGATGGTGACAAAAACCGGTCGGCGTCTGGCCGTGGTTGCGATACTTGAGCATACGCTTGCCGCCAAGGGTCCGGGCGAGGAGGCGCACGGCGCGCTTTTGACAGCAATCAGCGGCCATTGATAGAATTCCTGGAGCAATTCTTCGCCACATACGGCCAAAAGGAAGGCTTAAATGAAACTAGTAATGGCCATTATCAAGCCGTTTCGCCTGGATCATGTGCGAAACACGCTGTCCGACCTGGGAATCAATGGAATGACGGTATCCGAGGTGCAGGGCTTCGGACGACAGCGAGGCCACACGGAATTGTATCGAGGCGCGGAATACATGGTGGATTTCATTCCCAAAACCAAGATCGAAGTGGCATGCACGGACGAGCTGGCCGAGCGGGTGGTGGAAGCCATCATGGACTCGGGCAAGACCGGAAAGGTAGGGGACGGAAAGGTGTTCGTGATGGATCTTGAAGAGGCTTACCGGGTTCGCACCGGGGAGAGCGGTGACTCGGCGCTCTAATGGCGTAACTTATCGGGACCCCGGCGGCGAGCCGGCGTGTCCCTCCAAAAAGGGGTAGTTTCTATGAAGAAAGCGATTCTTATCGCTATGGCCGGGTTGCTGGTGTCGGGCGTTGCGAGCGCCGATACGCTGGACAAGGCTGATACCGCCTGGTTGTTGACTTCAACCGCGCTGGTGCTGTTCATGACGCTGCCGGGACTGGCGTTGTTCTACGGTGGCCTGGTCAGCCGCCGCAACGTCCTGTCGGTGCTGATGCAATGCTTCACGATTGCCGGAATCGTGACTGTGCTGTGGATCGTCGTGCAATACAGCCTTGCGTTCAGCGATGGCGGCAGTATGAATCGATGGGTCGGCGGTTTCGGGAGCTCCTTCCTTTCCGGAGTGACCGTTGATTCGCTCAGTGGAACAGCGCCGGAAACGATCTTTATCGCCTTTCAACTGACGTTCGCCATCATCACCTGCGCCCTGATCGTCGGCGGCTTCGCCGAACGTATGCGGTTCTCGGCGATGGTCTTGTTCTCGGTGCTGTGGTCGCTGGTCGTCTACGCCCCGGTGTGCCATTGGGTATGGGGCGGCGGATGGCTGGCGGATATGGGTTTCCTCGACTTCGCGGGCGGCGCCGTGGTGCATCTGACCGCAGGCGTGGCCGCGCTCGTTGCAGCGCTGGTGCTGGGACCCCGCTCGGGCTTTCCGAAAAAGCCCATGCCGCCGCATAGCCTGCCACTTACGGTGGCCGGCGCCGGCATGCTCTGGGTGGGCTGGTTCGGCTTCAACGGGGGCAGCGCACTGGCGGCGGATGGTGCCGCCGCAATGGCTTTACTGGTCACCCACGTCGGCGCTTCGGCCGGCGCCATGGGATGGATGGCCATGGAGTGGATCAAGTTCGGCAAGCCCAGCGTGCTGGGCGTAGTCACCGGCATGGTGGCGGGGCTCGGCACCATCACCCCGGCTTCCGGCTTCGTCGGTCCGATGGGCGCGCTGGTGATCGGCCTGGCCGCGGGCGTAGCGTGTTTCTACGCGACCCGACTCATCAAACGGGTGCTGGTGATCGACGACTCGCTGGACGTGTTCCCGGTCCACGGCGTGGGCGGTTGCCTGGGATTGCTGCTGTGCGCGGTATTCGTCAACGCAAGCCTGGGCGGAACGGGTTATGCCGAGGGCATGAACGTGGGTTCACAGCTTGGCGTACAGGCCATCGGCTTGGTGGCTACGGCTGCCTGGACGGCGTTTGCCACCTGGGTCATCCTCAAGGTCGTCGGACTCGTAACGCCGCTGCGCGTGGACGAGGATGACGAGATCGAGGGCCTGGACCTCACCCAGCACGAGGAGCGCGGCTACAGCCGCTAACCCAGGAGCGAGGGCGTCCCCGCTGGGAACGAGGGCGTCCCGCCCTCGACACTGGGAACGAGGGCGTCTCGCCCTCGCTACCCGGGGCTGCGTTAGTATTTGCGTATGTTGATACGTAAACCCCCCGATCATTCTCCGTCGGAAATAACCTCCGAGAACGCATACTTCAATCGCCGTTCCTTCGTCGCCGGATTGGCGGCGGCAGGCCTGGTGGGAACAGCCCGCAGCGCGCCAACGAACCTTGCCACGGGAACCGGCCAGCAAGCATTGAGCAGCGTAACGCCCAGTGCTTTCAGCACCGACGAACCACCCAACAGCTACGAAGACATCACCACCTACAACAACTTCTACGAGTTCGGGACCGGCAAGGCCGACCCGCACCAGAATTCCGGTGACTTCAATCCTCAACCGTGGACCGTGCGGGTCGAAGGCGAAACGGAAGTAACCGGCGAGTTCGATGTCGAGGGTCTGCTTTCGGATGTCGGCCTTGAGGAGCGCGTATATCGCATGCGCTGTGTGGAAGCCTGGTCGATGGTCATTCCCTGGGTTGGTGTTCCGCTGGGCGAGGTACTGAAGCGTTTCAAACCCACCTCGAGGGCAAAGTACGTGGCCTTCGAAACCGTCTTGCGGCCCGACGAAATGCCCGGCCAGCGCCGGCGCGTGCTGCGGTGGCCCTACGTCGAAGGGCTGACCATCGAGGAAGCGGCCAACCCGCTCACTTTGCTGGCGGTCGGCGTATACGGCGTGGCGCTGCCCAACCAGAACGGCGCACCATTGCGCCTGATCACGCCTTGGAAGTATGGGTTCAAGGGAATCAAATCGATCGTCAGCATTCGCCTGCAGGAACGCCGGCCGGCCACGAGCTGGAACATCTCCGCCCCGCGGGAGTACGGCTTCTACGCCAACGTCAATCCCGAGGTGGACCATCCCCGCTGGAGCCAGGCATCGGAACGTCGCATCGGTTCCGGATTGTTCGCGCGCCGTATCCCAACGCAGATGTTCAATGGCTACGAAGAACAGGTAGCCCATCTTTATTCCGGGCTGAACTTGCGCCGCAACTTCTGATTTTCGACTCGACCCGCGCTGCAGGCTGTTGATCCGGTGAACATGCGGTTATACAAGCCGCTGGTCTTCGTGGCCTGCCTGTTGCCGTTGATCTGGTTGGTGCTGAGAATCGCCGACCTGGTACAGCCGGGTTTGGGTCCAAACCCCGCCGAGGAAATCCAGGATCATCTCGGCGTATGGGCGCTACGCCTCCTGCTGGTGACTCTTTGCGTCACCCCGGCGGCACGATTGCTGAAAAAGCCGCGCCTGTACCGGTTCCGGCGCATGCTCGGGCTTTACGCCTTCTTCTATTGCTCGCTGCATCCGCTAGCATATTTCCTGCTCGACCTACAGCTTGATTTCGCACACCTGGGCGAAGACCTGCTCAAGCGCACCTTCATCACGGTGGGCATGGGCGCGGTGCTGATGCTGATTCCCCTGGCGGTGACCTCAACGAAGGGCTGGCAGCGACGCCTGGGGAGACGCTGGAATCGGCTTCACCGGCTGATATACCCGGCCACGATTCTCGCCTGCTGGCATTTTTTCTGGCAAGTCAAGGCGGACATCGCCGAGCCGCTGGTATATTGCGCCATTCTCGCCCTTTTGCTGGGCATTCGTTTTTGGTGGTCGCGCCTGGGGCGCCGGCTGTTCCGGGGAGGATAACAATGCAGGAAGTCTCTTTGCGCGGCCGGATCTTTTACGGCTGGTGGTTGCTGGTCGGCCTTTTCCTTATCTACATGGCCTCCAACGGTATCCTCCTCAACACGATACCGCGAATCTTCCCCAACCTGGCGTCCGAATTTGGCTGGACCAACGATCAGGTCACCCTGCCGGCGAACATGTTCTTCGCTCTTGTCGCCTTCCTCAATCCGGTAGCCGGATGGTTTCTGGACCGTTTCTCCATACGTCGCCTGATGCTGATCGGCACCTTGGGAATAACGCTTGTCCTGGCCTTGTTCCCAATGGTTCAGGAATGGTGGCACCTCTTGGCACTGTACGTGCTGTTCGGATTTTCGCTGTCATTGGCCGGGTTGAGCCCCAGCCTGATGCTGCTTTCGCGCTGGTTCGTGCGCTATCGTGGCCTGGCTTTCGGCATTCTGATGATGGCCTCGAGCTTCGGCGGCGCAGCCTTCCCCTGGGTAGTCAATTACTTCTTGCCGGATTGGCGGTTCGCGGTATTGGTGCTTGCGGTGCTTGGTGGAGCGATGATGATCCTGCCCACCCTGTTCCTGGTAAGCAATTATCCAAGAGACAAGGGCCTGGCCGCGGACGGCGTGGCCGACCCGGAGCCGGAATCGCGACCCAAACCCGACCCGTTCGGCAAGGTATTGATGAGTCTCCTGCGCTCGCCGGTGTTCTACCTGCTGGCGTTCGCCACCGGCACGCTGTGGTTCTGCATCGTGGCAATGCTGAACAACCAGGCGTTGTTCTTCCGCAACGAACTATTGCTCGACGAAACCAGCACCACGGCGATTTACAGCAGCTTTTTCGTTGCCGCCATCATTGGAAAGGTGCTGTTTGGTTACCTGGCGGACAAGTTTGACAAACTCAAGGTTACGATGGCAAGCGTGCTGAACCTGGGTCTGGGTTTGGCGCTGCTGTTTCTCGCAATTCCGGGTGAGACTACATGGCCGCTTGCCTACGCGATTGTTTATGGCGTTGGGTACGCCGGCGCTTTCACGATGATTCAGTTGATGATTGCCGAGTTCTATGCCGGACGAAACTACGGAGTCTATCTGGGCATTTTCCTGCTGATCGACTCTCTCGCCGGCGCCACCGGCGGGCGCTTCCTTGCCTGGTCGGCAGATAATTACGGATCGTTCACCACTGGCTTCTCCGTGATGATGTCGCTTTGCGCAATTGCGGTGATTTGTGTGTTCATCCTGATACGGCGGCAGCGAACATGAAGCACTTCCCGTGCCTTGCCGCGCTCACCTTGCTCATTGCCGCGGCGTGCGAGCCAACCGGGGAGGCGCCGCAGGAAGCAGAAGAAAGCGCGGTAACGGAGATTACCGCAGCCGGCACCGCCTTCCCCAATACCGCCGGCGAACAGCAATGGTTCTCGTTCCAGCGCAACATAGAAGAGGGCGCCGAGGGTCGAATCAAGGTGCGCATGCTGGTTCACGGGCAGCTCGGCTCGGAGGAGAACATTGTTGCGGGCTTGCGGAGAAACCGGGTGCACGTGTGCAATCTCTCTGCAATGGTTACATCCACCATCGTGCCCGAAACGGCCATCCTGTACGCGCCGTTTCTGTTTGACTCGGAAGAGGAAGCGGATTTCGTCTACGACAACTTTCTTACGGAACTGTTCACCACACTACTTGCGGAACAGGGCTTGCACCTGATGACCTGGGACGAGATCGGCTTTCATCACGTCTATTCCGTCGCGCCGATCTATTCGCCGGACGATATGGACGGGCGCAGGTTTCGTGTTTCCGCCAGCGAAGCCTCTCGACTGTTCGCCAAGGCATTCGGGGCCGACGTGATTCCACTGGGTTTCGGCGAAATCGTACCTTCTCTGCAAACCGGCCTGATTGAGGCCGGCGAGAACTCTGTCAGCCTGTATGTGCGCACCGGCACCTCCGGCGAGGCCCCTTACCTCACACTCACCGGACACAGCTTCGGCATGTCGGTCATCGTGGCCAGCAAGGCCTGGTGGGATGGGCTGGACGATGCCGACCGGCGCGTTATCGCCGCCGCATATCCACGCATCGAAGAATCCCGCCGCTCAACAAGGGCGGAAGCCAACCAGGACCTTGAGAACGCTTCGGACTTCGGAATCGTTCCGCGCTGGCCGGATGCAGCGGAACGCAAAGCCTGGGCGGCGACGGTAAGCCATATACCTGCCGAATTGGCGGAAACGGTCGGTGGCCGTTCCGAGCTGGTTCTGCAGACAATAGCCGATGGCAAGGCGGCGTTCGCCGCGCAGCAAGCTTACCCATAGCCTGAACCCGGCAGTCCGCCGGTTTCAGGCGTCGCCGGGATACTCGATCGGGCGCTCTTCTTCCACCGGTTCCGAGGGAGCAGGCACTTCGGCTGGCGAGTCAACTTCGCGCCGCTTGTACCAGCGGAAACGATGCCGGTAAATTACGTTCTCGGCCCGGACAGGCTCACCATCGTTCATGTGCGGACGGAACTTGGCGCCCTTGATCAGGGAGACGACGATCTGATCAATCAGGCCAGCCGGGTCCGATTCCATCACCCGGGCCTCCGATACGTTTCCGTCGGCCTCCACTGTCAGCTGCAGAACCACGGAACCGGCACGTGGCTGGGATTCATAGCGGTCGGGATTGGCCATTTCCCGTGGAACCTGCACCGGCAAGCGTGCGCTTCTGAGCGGGATGACCGGGTGCTGCAGAAGGTCCGCTCGCATGTCCAGCGCTGCGTCCCCGGCGCTCAGGAGATCCCACGCTTCCCGGTAATTCTCCCGCGCTTTGGGCGGTCGATTGAAGATCGTGTGTGTGTCGCCGATGTCAATCAGCAGTTTGGCCTGCCGCAGGATGTCCTGTATCGGATGAGCGCGCAAGATGCTCAACGCGCGCCTGAAGAATTCTTCCGCCTTCTCGCGTCTTGATTCCTTCAGGAAGCTGCTGGCCTGCCCGCGCAGCGCCTGAACGCGTTCCAGGCTATTCTCGCCTTCGGCTGCCTGAATGATGCGATCGGCTGCGGCATAGCTATAGCGCTGCAATGCGGTCTGCCGGGTGCGTTCATACCATTCGCCGAGCTTATAGAGTGCGGGGACAACGCGCGGGTCGGCGGGGCCAAAGCGCCGTTCATGGGCGCGGACCTGTATCCGCTGGTGAAGGTTCGCCTGTTCAAGGTCGCCCTCGGACAGCGCAAGGTCACTCAAGAGATCACGGGTCGTACCCTGCTCCAGACTGTAGATCCCCGAATTGGCATGGGTAACGCGCAGGGCGCGGGAGAGTGGCTCGACGGCCGCTTCCGGGTCACCCATCCGAAGGTAGGCCCTTGCCATTCCGTGCAAAGGGTTGAGCAGTTCCAGTGCGTCATAGCCCAGCTTGCGCTCGGCGACCGCGATATTGCGTTCGTAATGGAATAGCGCGTCTCTGTATTTCCTTTGTACACGCTGCACGGTTGCCAGGTTGGTCAAGGGCCCAAGCAGTTCCACCGCGTCGTAGCCGTATTGCTCTTCGGCACGGCGCAGGATCGACTCGGCCAGTTCCTCACCTTCAACGTAACGTTGGTCCCTGAATATTTCCACGAAACGGCGGTTCATCCGGCGCTGCTCCGTCAGCCATTCGGGGCCGGCTTGCGTCCCGGTCTCGGCCGCAGCTTGGTACGCGGGCGCAGACGGGACCACCAGCATGCCCAGGGCCATGAGCAACGCTGCCCTCATGCCTGGCGCGCCACCATCGCATTGGGCGCCAGGCCGGACTTGAGATCACAGCTCACCCCGGTACCTCCCAGACCACAATAGCCATGCGGATTCTTGGCCAGATACTGCTGATGATAGGCCTCCGCGAAGAAAAACACGCCGGCCGGGGCCACCTCGGTTGTAATCGGCCCGTACCCCCCCGCCGTCAACGCCTGCCCGTAGGCCTCCCGCGATGCCTGCGCCAGGTCTTGCTGTTCGGGGCCGACGGTATAGATCGCCGAGCGATACTGGGTCCCGATGTCGTTACCCTGGCGCATGCCCTGGGTTGGATCGTGCGCTTCCCAGAAAATGGCAAGCAGCTTCTCGTAGGTGATTTCCGACACCCGGTAGCTCACCAGTACGGCCTCCGCATGCCCGGTGGCTCCCGAACATACGGAATAGTAATCGGGTTCGTCCACGAATCCGCCCGTATAGCCTACGGCGGTGTTGTACACCCCCGACGACTGCCAGAACTTTCGTTCCGCCCCCCAAAAACAGCCCAGCGCGAAGATCGCCTGCGAAATTCCATCCGCCAGCCCGCCGGCCAGAGGCGAGCCGAACACGTCATGCGTGACCGCCTCAAAGCGGCCCAGATGACCCGGTATCGCTACCTTCGCGTGCCGAACATTGTCGATATTTCTGCTCATGCCTTTTCTTCACAATGCCCTGTTCGAATTTCATTCGTCAAGCACTTCAAGACAATGCCACCGCCTAAACATACCACAGCGATGTGACTTCGTTTGCGAATATCGCGCAGCACTTTGCAGACCCCGGATGAATTGAAGCCCAGCCGGTATTGCGGTATGCTTCCGATCCGCTTGCGCCATTGGCTAAAGGCACGAACCCGTGAAAGCAGGAATTCATCCCAAGTACAACGAGATCAAGGTCACCTGCAGTTGTGGCCGGGAACTGGTCACTCGCTCCACCCTGAGCGAAGATATCCGCGTCGAAGTTTGTTCTTCCTGTCACCCGTTTTTCACGGGTTCCCAAAGGATCATGGAATCGGCCGGCCAGATCGAAAAATTCCGCCGCCGGTACGGGGCGCGCAAGTCAGCATAACCTTATAATTTCATAGGTTTTTTCAATTAATAATGCGGCCGGGTTATAATTTCCGGCTGCAATGTACGCGCCCAGATTCTGGGCTGCGTCTTTCCTCGACTGGCGTCACCCCGTAACGGAACGCCAACCCCGGTGTTCGGAGGAACCGGTTTCGTGACGCCTGCGACCGACCGGCCTGCCGGCACAGCACAAGGCAGTTGCATGACCGATTCGGGCGACAAACTTGTAAGCCGCAACGGGCACTCTGTGCCACTCTCGCGCCGTACCGCTGTTATGGGCGCCGACGCGCTGGAGATTTCGGGCGTTCCCGCGACCACCGGTGCATACAGTTACGACCCCGGTTACGCGGCTACCGCCAGTTGCACCAGCCGTATCACGTACGTGGACGGAGAAAAAGGCGTCCTCATGTATCGCGGCTATGCGGCGAACGACCTCGCCCGGCACAGCAACTTCGCCGAAGTGTCCTGGCTCTTGCTGCACGGGGAATTGCCGGAGCAATCCGAACTCGACGCTTTCACCGCAGAGTTGACGCGCCTGCGCGCTTGCGCTCCCGAAATCCTGTCAACGATATCCGCCATGCCCGCGGATGCGCATCCGATGAGCGTCATGTCGGCGGCGCTTTCGGTAATGCCGAGCGTATATACGGATTGCATCAATCCTGGCGATGCCCAACAGCGGCGCCGCTTCAGCTACCGGGTGATCGCCAATATCGCGACCGTGGCGGCGGCCGCCTACCGCAACTCCATCGGCAAGCCGGCCATTGCCCCGCGCGATGACCTGGACCACGCTGCCAATCTGCTCTACATGATGTTCGGAGAGGATTCCGACCCGGTAGCCGCCAAAGCCCTCGACACGCTCCTGGTCCTGCACGCGGATCACGAACAGAATTGCTCCACGTCCACGGTCAGAATGGCCGGCAGTTCCGGAGTCAACCCGTTCTCCGCCCTGGCGGCGGGATGCGTTGCGCTTTGGGGCCCTGCACATGGTGGCGCCAACGAGGCGGTACTCAAGATGCTGGAGGAAATCGCGTCTTCGGACAACATCGAGGAGTATGTCCAACGGGCCAAGGATCCTCAAGACTCGTTCCGGTTGATGGGTTTCGGTCACCGGGTCTACAAGAACTTTGACCCGCGCGCGACCATTATCCGAAGCATCTGCCATGAGGTGCTGAGGGTACTTGGAGCGGGCGGCGGGCGGCTCTTCAAGCTGGCGCGTCAGCTTGAAGAGATCGCGCTGGAAGACAGTTTTTTCAAGGACCGGCGCTTGTATCCCAACGTGGACTTCTATTCCGGAATCATCTACCGGGCCCTGGGACTTCCGTCCACGATGTTCACTCCCATGTTCGCCATTGGCCGCACCGCCGGATGGGCGGCGCATTGGTGCGAGATGCACGAGGACCCCGAGGCCCGGATTGGCCGCCCCCGCCAGCTTTACAAGGGCCCCCAGCCGCGCGATTACACGCCCGCAGAAGGCCGATAGCGCCAAATCCCGCTGCGTGACGGGACACTAGGGCCGTGTCAGGTTAATTGGAATCCTGTTTGCCGCTACCCTTGAGGATCGCGGTTGCTAGCGTGAACATCGAGGCCATATTGCCCATGTCGGCGGGCACGACGAACGTGTTGCCCTCCTGACCCAGGCGTCCGAACTGCTCCACGTATTGCTCGGCGACACGCAGCCGCATTGCATTCTCGCCGCCATCGGCATTCACCGCTATGGCCACTCGGCGCAGGCCTTCGGCCGTGGCGGTAGCGACTGCAAGAATCGCCTCGGCCTCACCCTCGGCTTCGTTGATCTGCTTTTGCTTGGCGGCCTCGGACTCCTTGATCACCCGTTGCTTGTCGCCCTCGGCGTTATTGATCTGCGCATCCCGCTCGCCTTCGGAAGTCAGCACCACGGCGCGTTTCTCGCGCTCGGCCCGCATCTGTTTCTCCATCGCGGCCAGCACGTCCCTGGGAGGATTGATGTTCTTGATCTCGTAACGCAGCACCTTGATACCCCAGGCGCTGGTAGCCTTGTCCAATTCCGACACGACCGAGGAATTGATTGAGGCCCGTTCCTCAAAAGTGCGGTCCAGGTCCAGTTTACCGACCTCGCTACGTAGGGTGGTCTGGGCCAGCTGGGAGATGGCAAACAGGTAGTCCGTAATGCCGTAGGAGGCGTCCTTGGCATCGAGAACCTGCAGGTAGAGCACGCCGTCCACGCCCACCTGCACGTTGTCCCGCGTAATACAGATCTGCTCGGGTATATCTACCGCCTGTTCCTTGAGCGTGTGCTTGTAGGCCACTCGCTGAACGAAAGGTATCAGTATGTGAAATCCCGCCCGCATGGTGCTGTTGTAGCGTCCAAGCGTCTCCACCACGTAGGCGGATTGTTGCGGGACCACCACGGCAGTCTTGGCGATGATGACTATGATCAGGATGGCTAAGGCGCCGACGGCGATCAAGCTGAAAATCATTTTTCTCTCCTATTTGGTCGGGAAGATCACTAGGGCCTGTTAACGCTAATCCTGCGTCAGTTCCAGAACCAGCTGGTCCACTCGCGCCACGCGCACGCGCGCGCCCTGGGCGATTTCCGATGAGCCGACGTTGCGGGCATCCCACTCGGCTCCTCGCAGCTTTGCCTTGCCGGCGGCGCCCGCCGCCATCGCCGATACGGCTGTCGCTTCTTCCCCGACCACGGCTTCGACCGGCTCGCCCTTGCGGCGCATGACAAAGGCCCGCAGGCGGCCCCTGAAGAAATACAGCAGCAAAAGCGAAAGACCTGCGAATACAAGCCATTGCGCCACCGGGCCACCGGTCAGACCGATCAAGCCGCCGAACCCCACGATGACGGCGCTCAAACCGATGAACAGGAGCCAGAAAGCCGCATCCACGGTGACTTCTACAACCAGCAGGGCCACTCCGAGAACGATCCACAACCACCAGGACATGCAAACTACCTAAGATTCCAGATAGGCCCTCGATTCTATAGAAGTCCGGGGGCGATAGGTGGGTGTCGTGTCGGGTAAACGAGTCCGTTAATTGCGGGACACGACACTAGAAGAGTTCTTCGTCGTCGTCCTCACTACCGGCGGCAGCGTCCCGCGACGCGCCGGGCAGTGCCTCTTCACGAAACAATTCGAATATCGCATCCGCTTCGCCGGGCGGTGCGAGGAGCCCGGTGTCGGGCGAAACACGGGCGGACACGATGCCCTTCGGCCGGGAAAGCGGCGCTTCGGGCACTCCGTCAAGCGCTTCCTCCATGAAGTAGACCCAGATCGGCAGCGCGGTGCCTCCACCACCCTCGTTGTTTCCCAGCGAACGCTCCTGGTCGAAGCCTACCCAGACGGTCGCAAGCAGCTCACCGTTGAAGCCACTGAACCAGGCATCACGCTCGTCATTTGAAGTGCCGGTCTTGCCGGCGAGATCCTGCCTTCCCAGCGCCATAGCCCTTCTGCCCGTGCCCCGGCGAACCACGTCGCGCATAATGTCGTAGACGATATAGGCATTCTCCGCACTGATTACTCGCGGCGCGAGTTTCTGATCCGCGAACAGCGCCGGCCGGTTGGTTACATCCGGGTTCCTTTCGAGAGTCACGGCCTGCATTTGGGCCGCCGACTCGAAACCGAAGTCGGACTCCCCGCCGCCGGCGGTGGGATACAGCGATGCAAGCCGGTCGATACGGGCAAATGTCCGGGCCAGGCGAGAGGCCATACGAGGTTGGGCGCCGTTCAGCCATTGGGCAGTTACCGCCGATCCGTGGCCGACCGGCTCGTCGGGTAGTTCACAAGCCGCACAAGCGACGGCAGCCTCGGCCTGGTACAACACATCTCCGAGCTCAACCCGCTCGATCAGCCAGGGATCAACGCGGTATCCACCGTTCGCCAGGACCGCGTAACCCCGCGCAATCTGCAAGGGTGGCGCGCCACCCGTACCCAGAGCCAGTGAATAGCTTTCCGGCAATGACGACTTCGGCAGGCCGAATGCACGTATGTGATCCGTAGTTGTACTCAGTCCGACTCGTTGCAGGACACGCACCGACACCAGATTCATGGAGCGGACCAGCGCTTCACGCAGCCGCGTAGGGCCATTGAAGCGGCCGGAATTGTTCTTGGGCCGCCAGTCCCTCTCGGACGTGGGGTCGCGAATGACTACCGGAGCGTCGTTGACCACCGAAGCGGCGGTCAGCCCATTGTCCAGGGCTGCCGAATAGATAAAGGGCTTGAATACCGAACCGGGCTGGCGAAGGGCATCCACGGCGCGATTGAACTTGCTGTGCCGGAAGTCATACCCGCCGACCAGCGCAACGATGCTGCCATCCTCGGGATCGATCGCCACGAATGCGCCCTGGACCTCCGGCTCCTGGGCAAGTTCCAGACCCCCTTCATCCGACCTTCTTACCAGGACAAGATCACCGGCCGCCAGCATGTCCTCCGGTGTTTCGGGACGCGGACCCCGGGCGTTCTCGGTTACGTAGGGGTACCACCTGACCCGCTCCCAGGGAAGGACCGCATGGCCCCATTGCTGTGCCAGCACTTCCACCGAATTGGCCTCACCGAACGACATAACCAGCGCCGGGCGGGCGTCCGCCACGGGCGCGAGCGTTTCCAGGTACTTCAGCAAGTCCGCATCGGTTCGAAGGTTCTCAGCCCGCAGGTAGCGAAGCAGACCGGTCTGCAGCGGCCCTCGATAACCGTGGCGCCGGTCATACTCGCGCAAACCACGGCGAAGGGCCTCAACGGCGGCTGACTGCATACGGGAATCAATGGTGGTCGTTACGCGGTAACCGCCGGTAAGTGCTTCGGCCCCGTAACGCGCAATCGTTTCCTTGCGCACCATTTCCAGAATCCAGGGCGCGCTGACCTCCTGCCGGGGACCATGCAGGTTGGACTCCATCGGGACCGCCAGCGCCGCCTGGCGTTCCGCTTCGCTGATGAAATTCAATTCCGTCAAGCGGCGCAGCACATAGGCCCGACGGTTTGTCGCGCGTTCGGGGTTTCTGACGGGATTGATCGCCGAAGGCGCCTTGGGCAACCCGGCCAGCGTGGCGCATTCGGCGATGGAGAGTTCATCCAGCGTCTTTCCAAAATAGACCTGCGCCGCCGCGGCCACCCCGTAGGCGCGATGGCCCAGGAAAGTCTTGTTCAAATACAGCTCGAGGATCTCTTCCTTGGAGAGTTCGCTCTCAAGGCGCCGCGCCAGGAACAACTCCCTCGCCTTGCGAACGAAGGCGCGCTCCCGGCCCAGGTAGTACTCACGTGCGAGTTGCTGCGTAATGGTGCTTCCTCCCTGGCTTTTCGACCCTGTCAGGACCAGGTTGACGGCCGCTCGCATCAGGCCCTGGTAGTCATAGCCCGGGTGGTCGAAGAAGCGGTCATCTTCGGCAGCCAGGAAGGCATTGCTAAGCAGCGGGGGAACATCCTCCAATGCAACGGGAGTCCTGAATCGCTCGCCCACCTCGCCGATAAGCCGACCGTCCCGAGTGTTGGCCTGCAGGGGAATCTCCAGCGGCACTTCCCGAATGCTCTCCACGCTGGGCAGGCCCGGAGCAAGATAGAAATATGCCCCGGCGATCACCATGGCCAGGGCGACGAGGCCCATCAGCGCGCCCGCGCAAGCCACCGTGCTTATCTTAATGAACACGCCCAATAACGATCTGGACTCAAGAAGCTGACGGATCACAGGATAGGTTCCAGGCTGTGGGAGGCTCGACTGTTCATTATAGGCAGCCCCGCGCAAGCATTCTTCAACCCGGATAGAAATCATGCAGGGATTGCGGCGAACAAACAAAGTGGTAGGGCTTGATCTCGGCGCCGGGGCCGTCAAGCTGGTGGAACTCGCGGGAGGCATGATGCGTTCCAGCGCATTTGCGCTGATTCCGCAGGAAGAGGCTTCCGGAACTACGGCAAGGGCGGGCGCCATACGAAGCGCTTTGCGAGAAGCCTCTCCGCATGCCGTGCAGGCGGTGGTCGGGTTGGATGCCGGCGAAGCCATCATGCATCGCTTTGCACTGCCGATGGGCCTGCCCGATGCCGAAATCGAAGAACAGGCGCGTATGCATGCAGGGCAGGCTGCACCCTACCCGCCCGACGACGTTCGCTACGACTATGTAGCCGAGAGCCAGGCTGGGCTTAATGTGAATTACCGCATGGCGATCGCCCGGGCCACGGCCGTTGAATTGCTTTACAGCCTGGTCGAAGACGCCGGAATGAAGGTGGCGGCGGTTGATGTGACGGCTTGCGCTCTACAGCGAAGCCTGCAGCTGCCGAGTGCTCAGAGCGGCCCCCTCCTGGTGCTGGACGGGGGCCATCGGCAAACCCGCCTGACGATGTACGCCGGCGGCGACATTGAATTCCAGCACAGTCAGCCTTTCGGCTGCGCGGAACTTGCACAGCGATTGCAAGAAGCATATGGACTGTCGTCGAAGGACACGGTCAAGGCCATCGAGGAATGTTCGAGGCCGGGCGGGGCGGCATCACGAATCCGGCAAGCCTTCCTCGGCGATTTTGCCCGGCATGCCAAAAGAGCGATGCAACTGTGTCTGGCCTCGCGGCGCGAAGGCGCCGGGCCCGAGAGGATGTTGGTCTGGGGAGGCGCTGCCCTTCTCCACGGTGTCTGCCGGGTTCTACAGGAATCGCTGGGGCTTCCCGTAAGCCTGGCCGGTCCCGGTCCAGCCTTGCGAGGCAGCGAAAAGCCACCAGCGTATTCCCCGGTTCTACCAGGCGCCTATTCCCTGGCACTGAATGACCATGCCTGAGCAGCCAACCGTCTCATGTTTCGCGGAGGATGGATGATGCGCTCATTCAACCTGCTTCCCTGGCGTGAGCGTCGATTCCGGGCCCGCCGGCGCAACGCGCTGATCGCCCTCGGGCTTGGCGTTGTCGGGGCCCTGGGGATGATCGTTGCCACAGACGTATTCCTGCGCCATGTGCTGGCGGAGGCAGTGGAACAGAACAACGATATCCGCTCGGCCATCTCCGATGCTGAGCGGGCCAAAGTGGGCCGGGGCGAACTTGAGTCAAGAAAAGCTGAATTGTCCGCCTTTCTGGAAGGACTGGCGCGAATCCGCGAGAGCAACCGGACGGTGCGGGGCTGGCTGGGGGATTTGCCCGCGTTGGCAACCGACAGTTCGTATTTCACTCGTTTGAGACTGACGGATGAAGGCTGGGAGCTGCGCGGCGCGACGGCCGACCTGGATCAGGCCGCCCGACTGCTTCGGCGCATGCGTGCCATACCTGCGGTGGGTGAGGTTCACGTTGAGCAACTGCAAAGCGAATCGGATCGTTCCCGACAGTTCATGCTCGTCGGTCGGCTCACGCAATGAAACTCATAGAGGAATTGCGAAACCTGGATCCCGGAAACCCGGGGCAATGGGGCACCCGCGTAAGCATCATGCTGGCTTGCGGTCTCTTCGTGCTGATATCGGCCCTAAGCCTTCAAGTCCGGGTGCGCGGGCAATTGTTGCCCCAGCTGCAGCAGGCAAGGGACCGTCTGCCCGAATTGCGGCAGCGGCTGGAAGCGGCCGGCCGTGAAGGCCGCCGTCTGCTTGCGCTGCAATCGGAAACGGACGAATTGATGCAGGAGCTCCAAGGGCTGGGCGTAAGAATCCCTTCCAGCCGCGAAGACCTGGGCCTGACAGTAGCGCTTGCTGCCGGCCAATCGGATTCCCCGGTGGAATCCGTGCGGCCCTGGCAACCGCCAAGAGAATTGATGCGGCCGTTGCGGTACGCCGGTGCGGAATTGGAGATTGCGGGTAGCTACGGCGAGATCCTGAATTTCCTCGGTTTCGCGCTTGACCCCAACTATCTTCGGGAGTTGATCGAACTGAGCATCGAGCCCGACGACGGAAACGTCACCGGGCGAGTACGGGCCAGGGTCCGGCTTCTGGCCTACTTCGGTGAGCAACCCGCCGGTGGAATTTCAGATACGGCCACGCGTAGGGCCGAACATCCGGCGCCTCCACGGCTGCCGCCGTCACTGGCCAACCTGGCTTCGCCCTTCGGGTCCGCGTCTTCGCCGACAGAACCTGAGCTCCCATTGAGCGCGGAGAAAGTACCTCAACCGCTTGCGCGCGGCGGACTCATACAGGTCGGGGTCCGGCGCTACGAAGTCGTTGAAGACACGGCCGGGAACATGCGCTTGCAGCCGGGAGGATCATGAGCCCGCGCGGACTCAGGTCCTGGCTCGCGCTGGTGGGGCTGATGGCCGCGACTGCCTCGCAAGCCGATGACAGCGAGCTGGTCTCCCTGAGCTTCCGGGAACTGCCGGTCCGGTCCGCCCTGCAACTCCTGGCGGAGGCTTCCGGCCTGCAATTGCTGGTGTCGGACACCGTGGCGGGCACGCTCACTCTCGAGCTCTCCGAAATGAGCCGGGAAGACGCATTGCAGTTGGTGTTGGAGAGCCGGGGTCTGGAAGCGAGACAACGCCATGGCGCCTGGGTCGTGGCCACGCCGGCGGAATTCATGGCCCGGGACACAGCCCATCTTGAAGCAGAAAAAGCACGCGAGTCCCTTCTGCCGCTGAATTGGCGGCGGCTCCGGGTCAACTACGCAGCGGCCACTGATATCGCAGCACTCATTCGCGAAGGCCAATCCTCCCTGCTTTCAAGCCGCGGAGCGGTACAGGTCGACGAGCGAAGCAATACCCTTATCGTCCACGACACCGCGCCCCGGTTGCAGACGGTGACGGATTTGCTGGCGGAGCTGGATCTGCCCGCCAGCCAGGTTCTGATCGAGTCGCGCGTCGTGGTCGCAAATCAGAACTACAGCCGCAATCTCGGACTGCGCTGGGGCGTCACCGCAGCGGATCAGGACGGCGGCGGCCGGAGAGTGGTGGTTTCGGGTAGCGGGGAAGCGACCAGCAGCATCGCACGGGGGCTGGAAGCAACCGGGAACGATAGAGCGTCGCTGACTGCACCGGATGTAGGCGACCGCTACAGTGTGAACCTGCCGGTGGCGGCGGCCGCCGGTCAATTCTCTCTTGCTTTGCTGCATCCTGACTACCTGCTGGATCTTGAACTTGCAGCCATGCAAGCGGAGGGCCAGGGCCGGCTGATTTCCGCTCCCCGGGTCCTGGCTTCCGATCAGCGTGAGGCCAGCATTCGCCAAGGCGTTGAGATTCCGTACCAGGAGGCGGCGTCCAGCGGCGCCACGACCACGCATTTCAAGCACGCCGCCCTGGGCCTGACGGTTACGCCCCGCATCACGCCGAATGGCGAGGTGATACTGCGGCTGCTCGTAACCAAGGACAGCGTCGGCAAGATTGTAGCTACCGAGCGCGGCGGCGCGGTCCCGTCCATTGACACGCGCCGAATCGAAACCGAGGTCCTGGTCGAAGACGGCCAGACCCTGGTACTGGGCGGTATTCGGGAAACCGAAAGTAACGATACGCTGTCCAGCGTTCCCTACCTGGGATCGATTCCAGGTATCGGGCGTTTGTTTCGATCCAGTATCAAGTCGTCCAATCAGACCGAGCTGCTGATTTTTGTCACACCCACGATCCTGAAGCGGGCGCAATAGCCTGCCGATGACCGGGAGTCCACACTTGCTACCGGGAACCCCGACAAAGTGGGTACCATTTGCGCGCGTGCCGGCAATCCTGTTGCGCCGGCCCGCGAACCAGTCATGTCAACTTCGCGCAACATATTCCTGGTGGGTCCAATGGGATCCGGCAAGTCGGCTGTCGGCAGCTGGCTGGCCGGCCGTTTGAAGTTGCAATTTGCGGACAGCGACCGCTACATCGAAGAGCAGACCGGCGTGGACATTGCGTTAATCTTCGAGATTGAGGGCGAGGAAGGATTTCGAACACGAGAGGAAAAGGCGATTGAGCACCTGTCTGGATGCCCAGATGTCGTACTGGCCACGGGCGGGGGAGCCGTACTCCGTGAACACAACCGCAATACACTTCGATCGCGCGGCTTGGTCGTGTACCTGCAATGCGAACTTGAAGAGCAGGTGCGCCGCACGGGCATTACCCGCAATCGTCCTTTGCTGGCAACCGGTTCAAGGCGCGAGGTGTTGAAGGACCTGATGTTGAAGCGCGAGCCCCTGTACCGGAAAGTGGCGCACCACGTTGTGGAAACCACGGGGCGCCGGGTCGTACAGGTCGGGCAAAATATTCTCCGGCTCCTGGATGAAGAATAGCCCCCTTTCCCAGCGCCTTGCACCCGTGTTGACCCGGAAACCTGAACATGGCGCCCGTTAGAGAATGAAAGGATGAAACTTCAACGCATAGAAGTACCCGCCGCTTCGCGTCACTACCCGGTCATCGTGGGCGACGGCCTGCTCGGCCGTCCCGGGATTCTGGATGAATGGTTAGCGGGCGGTCGAATCCTCGCCGTTACCAGCGAAGCCGTTGCCGGGCTGTATCTGGATCGCTTGTCCAAGGCGCTGGGCCGGCAGGATCTTGAGTCGATCTTGCTTCCGGATGGCGAGGAGGCCAAGGACATTGGGCACTGGCAGAGAATTCTCCACCGCATGGCGCGCCTGGGACTGGGCCGCGACTGCACGCTGCTGGCGCTTGGGGGCGGCTGTGTCGGCGATGTGGCCGGGTTCGCAGCAGCCTCCTATCACCGCGGTGTCGACTACCTGCAGGTCCCCACCACACTTCTTGCACAAGTGGATTCATCGGTCGGTGGCAAGACTGCCATCAATACACAGTGGGGCAAAAACCTGATCGGCGCCTTTCACCAACCCCGCGCCGTACTCTGCGACACGCAGACCCTGAATACCTTGCCGGACCGCCAATTCAAGGCCGGCCTGGCGGAAGTCGTGAAGTATGGAGTGGTTGCCGATGCAGGTTTCTTCGGCTGGCTGGAGGAGCACAGCAGCGATCTCCTGGCACGCGATTCCGCTTGTCTGGGGCATGCCGTGCGGAGATCGGTGCAAATCAAGGCGGAGATCGTGGGAGCAGACGAACAGGACATCAGTGGCAGGCGGGCAATACTGAATTTCGGCCACAGCTTCGGCCACGCTATCGAACATGCCGCGGGCTACGGCCGGTGGCTGCATGGAGAAGCGGTTGCAGCCGGCATGTGCCTGGCGTCGCGACTGGCGGTAGCGGAACAAGACTTGCAGGCGGCGGAAAAAGAGCGGATCGAGAAGTTGCTGAAGGCCTTCGATTTGCCTACGGATGCCGGCAATCTTCAAGCCGACGCGCTGAAACAGGCCATGCTCGCCGACAAGAAGAATGTCGTGGGCCAAATCCGGCTCATCCTGCCGCGGGGATTGGGCAGCGCGCGGCTGACCGGCAATTTCTCGCTTGAATCACTGGATGCCGTACTGTCGGGAAGCCAACCTTGACGGTGTGCGGCTGGCGAGAGCGAGACGCTCATCTGGCGCCCTGGGCAGTTTCCGATCTTAAGACCCGCGGGCGCGTTCACCGGGAGCCCGATCACCCCTACCGGACGCCCTTCCAACGCGATCGCGACCGGATCATTCACTGCCGGGCCTTCCGCCGGCTGATGCACAAGACCCAGGTCTTCGTGGCCGGCGAGGGTGATCATTTCCGCACCCGGCTGACCCACACCATGGAGGTGGCCCAGATTGCGCGCACGGTCGCGGCCTGTTTGCGCCTTAACCCGGGCCTCACCGAAGCGATATGCCTGGGGCACGATCTGGGCCACCCGCCATTCGGCCACGCCGGACAGGCTGCGCTGAACCGCTGCATGGCCGACTTCGGAGGCTTCGAGCACAACCTGCAGGCTCTACGAATCGTTGATGAGCTGGAACTTCGTTACCCGGAATTCGCCGGCTTGAACCTGTGTTGGGAGACGCGCGAGGGTCTGCTCAAGCGATGTTCGCGTCGGCAGGCGCGTTCGCTGGGCGATCTCGGCCGGCGCTTCATCGAACGCCGTCAACCGAGCCTGGAAGCCCAACTGGCCAATGTGGCCGACGAGATCGCCTACAACCATCACGATCTGGACGACGGTATCCGCAGCGGTCTGCTTACGGTTGAGGAAGCCATGCAGGTACGGCTCTTTCGCGAGAGTCATGAAGAGGTGGTTGCCCGTCATCCCGGAACTCGAGGAGGACCGCTCGTCGCCGAGACCATTCGGCGAATGATCAACCGGGTAGTGTCCGACCTGATCGAAACGACCCACGCCAGCCTGGAGCAGGCGGAGCCGGACGACGCGGATGCCGTGCGAGACATGCCCCGGCCCTTGCTCGGGTTGAGCGATCAGGTCAGTGTTCTTCACCAGGAACTTGCAGGGTTCCTTACCGAACAGCTATATCATCACCCCCGCATGCGGCGCGACTACGCGAGAGGGGGAGACGTAATCGATACCTTGTTCAGTCATTACCTGGGTCAACCGGACAAGCTGCCAGGAAGGCACGGCCGTGACCACGTCGGCGAGGAAGCCCAGGCTCGGGCGGTGGCCGATTACATCGCCGGGATGACGGACCGCTTCGCGCACCAGCGGTGCAGGGAACTGACCTCATGAACCGGGACCGGCTGATCGTGGCGCTGGACGTGCCCCACCCCGACGACGCGCTGGCACTGGTGGAGAAAATCGGCGATGCAGCCAGCTTCTACAAGGCCGGGATGCAGCTACTTTCAGCGGGCGGCTACATGCGCCTGGTCGATGAGTTGAACCAGCGGGGGCACAAGGTATTCGCCGACCTCAAGTTCTTCGACGTGCCCGCCACCGTGGGTGCGGCGGTTCGCGGCCTAACCGATCGCGGCGTGGAATTCCTGACCGTACACGGCAACCAGGCCATCATGGAAGCCGCGGCGGCCAACAAGGGCAACGGCATGAAGATCCTGGCCGTCACCGCCCTGACCAGTCTCGACCGCGGCGACCTGGACGACCTGGGCTTCGACTGTGAAATCGAGGAACTCGTATTGTCGCGGGCACGGCGGGCATTGGAAGCGGGCTGCGACGGCGTGATCGCCTCCGGTCACGAGCTTGGGGTATTGCGCGAAGCCCTGGGCGACAGGCTCTTGGTGGTCACTCCGGGCATCCGTCCTCTGGACAACGATGAAACGCAGGACCAGAAGCGCGTGGTAACGCCCGAGGCGGCGATCGCCGGTGGAGCGGATCACATCGTGGTCGGGCGTCCCATCAACGCCGCGGCGAACCCGCGAGCGGCGGCGCTGGCGATACAGGCCGAAATCAACCGGGGCCTTGAGACCCGAGCCCGCCGCCTTGCCGCGGCTTAGGAATTGTCAGCAGGCCCCAACACTTCGGCTCGCAGTACGGGCCATAACCAGTCAAGCAATTGTTCCTGCGCTTCCTCGGCAGGATGAATGCCGTCAGCCTGCATCAGACCTTCGGTACGTGCCAGCTCCTCGAAGTCGAAGCGCAACAGCGGAATACCTTCCTGCTCCGATAACTCCCGGTACAGCCTTTCGAAACCGCCGGCATAGAAGTCTCCGTAATTGGGCGGAATGCGCATTTCGACCAGCGCCGGGCGGGCGCCGGCGTCACGCACCTCGGCAATCAGGTCTTCAAGGTTGGATCGAATGATTTTCAGCGGTTTACCCTGCAGTCCGTCATTGCCCCCGAGCTCAATAATTACGGCCTGCGGCCGATGCAAGACCAGCAAGGTGGGCAGGCGCTTGAGGGCCCGGCCGGTGGTGTCGCCGGAAATACTGGCGTTGACGACGCGCCATGACTCTTTCGAGTCCTCGAGGCGCTGCTCTAGTAAACTTACCCAGCCCCGATCTCGGGGCATTCCGTAGGCGGCGCTCAAACTGTCGCCTAAGACCAGCAAAACGGGCGCATCCTTAGCGGCTGCGCCTGCGAATACAAAGCAGAAGGCAACCGCTGCCAGGCAAGCAATGACCGAAGTCCTAAGCGCTGAAAATCTGGGCATGACCGTGTCCAGTCCCGAGGGGGACCTTGAAATCCTCAAGGATATTAACCTGCGCCTGCAAGGCGGTGAATCCTGCGCCCTGATGGGCCCGTCCGGGGCCGGCAAGACCACGCTGCTGGCCTTGCTGGCAGGATTGGACCATCCCACGGAAGGACGGGTGGTGCTATGCGGCCATGACCTCTCGCAGCTGGATGAGGATGGAAGAGCCCGTTTGCGCGGAAAGCAGCTGGGCTTCGTGTTTCAATCCTTCCACCTGGTCGAATCGCTGACCGCGATCGAGAACGTCATGCTGCCGCTGGAGCTGAACGGCGCAAGAGGCGCCCGCAAGGCCGCGGACCAGGCGTTGCATCGGGTGGGCCTCGCGCCCAGGCGCCGGCACTACCCCCGCCACCTCTCCGGGGGCGAGCGCCAGCGGGTGGCCATTGCACGGGCATTCGTTACCCGTCCGACAGTGCTCATGGCCGACGAGCCCACCGGCAATCTCGACGCCGATACCGGCAGCCGCGTCGGCGACATCCTTTTTGAAATGAACAACCAGGCGGGCGCCACGCTGCTGCTGGCCACCCACGACCGGAAACTGGCTGGGCGTTGCGACCGTATCTGCCGGCTCAATGCCGGCCGGCTTTAGTGTCGTGTCCCGCAAGTACCTTTGCTAGGGCCTGTTAACGCTATGCGATGCCGCTCTGCCGAGTCTCTTTTCTTGCCCGGCAAGGCGGCGCAAGCGCCGTGTGGCTGGCCCACATAAGCGAGCGCCAACGCCGCCCGGCGGGAAAAGAGACCCGGCCCTGCGGGTTGGGTCTGTCCCGGCGCCACTCGGCGTTGCTCGCCGCTCATTTGGAATCACCCAACTACGCTCCTCGCGCCTTGATTGGCGCCGGGACAGACCCAACAGAGCGGCATCGCATAGCGTTAACAGGCCCTAGTTTTCAGCCAGGTAAAGCCAGGTAAAGCCAGGTATCCAGTACGGAATCGGGGTTCAGTGAAAGGCTGACAACTCCCTTGTCGACCAGCCAGCGAGCCAAGTCGGGGTGATCGGAAGGACCCTGCCCGCAAATGCCCACGTACTTGCTCTGTGCCCGGCAGGCGATGATCGCCATCTCCAACAGCCGCTTTACCGCTTCGTCGCGTTCATCGAACAGGTGGGCAATCCGGCCGGAGTCCCTGTCCAGCCCCAGGGTCAGCTGGGTCAGATCGTTGGAACCGATCGACATGCCGTCGAAAAACTCAAGGTATTGCTCCGCCAGCAGCGCGTTTGAGGGCAATTCGCACATCATGATGAGCTTCAGGCCATCCTGTCCGCGCGCCAGTCCGTTCTCCGCCAGCAGTTCGACAACTTCTTGCGCCTGTTGAAGCGTGCGCACGAACGGCACCATGACCTGGACGTTGCTCAATCCCATCTCGCCGCGAACCCGCAACAGCGCCTTGCACTCCAGCTCAAAGCACGGCCTGAACTGCTCGTCGACATAACGCGCCGCGCCGCGAAATCCGAGCATGGGATTCTCCTCCGTAGGTTCGTAGCGCTGCCCGCCGATGAGGTTTGCATACTCGTTGGACTTGAAATCCGACAAGCGCACGATCACCGGCTCGGGAGCGAAGGCGGCGGCTATGCACGCAATGCCCTCGGAGAGCTTTTCGACGTAGAACTCAACCGGATCGGAGTAGCCGGCCGCCTGTTCCAGGATCTGCTGCTGCACCGCCGCTTCCTGCCGTTCGAATTCCAGGACCGCGTTGGGGTGTACGCCGATCATCCGGTTGATGATGAATTCCAGCCGCGCCAGCCCCACTCCGTGGTTGGGAATGGCGGCGAAGGCAAAAGCGCGATCGGGATTGCCCACGTTCATGGCGAGCTTGACGGGAATGTCGGGCAGCTTCTCCAGCCGCATCGCATGCTCCTCGTACTGCAGCCTGCCCTGGTACACGAACCCTTCGTCGCCCTCCGCGCATGACACGGTAACTTCCTGGCCATCGGGAATCTCTTTTGTGGCGCTCCCGCAGCCCACCACGGCGGGAATCCCCATCTCACGGGCGATGATGGCCGCATGGCAGGTGCGCCCGCCACGGTTGGTGACGATGGCTGCCGCCCGCTTCATGACCGGTTCCCAGTCCGGGTCGGTCATGTCCGCCACCAGCACATCTCCCTGCTGGATGAGGTTCATCTCTTCAACCCTGGATACGATCCGGGCGGTCCCCGCGCCCACCCTCTGGCCGATGCTTCTGCCACGGCTCAGGACCGGGGAGCGCTCCTTGAGCGAGAAGCGGACCAGGGTCTGATTCGCTCGGCTCTGCACCGTCTCCGGACGAGCCTGCAGGATATAGAGATGCCCGTCCTCGCCGTCCTTTGCCCATTCGATATCCATCGGACGGCCGTAGTGCTTCTCAATTGCGACAGCCTGCCTTGCCAGCTCTTCGGCCTCATCGTCGCTCAAAGAGAAACGGTCCCGCTCTACAACCGGCACATCGATCGTGGTCACGCGCTCGGTGCCGGCGTAGACCATCTTTACGGCCTTGGAGCCGAGATTGCGGCGGATCACGGACCGGTGGCCGCGCTCAAGGCCCGGCTTGTACACATAGAACTCGTCGGGGTTGACGGCGCCCTGCACAACCGTCTCACCCAGGCCGTAGCTTGAGGAAATAAGGACCAGGTCACGAAAACCGGATTCGGTATCCAATGTGAACAACACCCCGGAACTGGCCAGGTCACTGCGCACCATGCGCTGCACCCCAACGGAAAGAGAGACCTGGCGATGCTCGAATCCCTGGTGGACCCGGTATGCAATCGCCCTGTCGTTGAACAGGGACCCGTATATCTCGCGAATCGCGGCCAGCACCTCGTCGAGCCCCCGGACGTTGAGAAGGGTGTCCTGCTGACCGGCAAAGGAAGCTTGCGGCAGGTCCTCAGCGGTTGCCGAGGACCTCACGGCGACACTGGCGCCGGCGCCTTCGTCAAGCCGTTCCCAGGCAAGGCGTACCGCCTCTTCCAGGCGCGGCGGCAGCGGCGTGCCTGCGATCAGCTCACGAATCCTTGCCCCGGCCCGCCCGAGAGCTTCGACTCGGTCCACGTCCAGACCGTCCAGCAGGCCATATATCTTCTCGCCGAGTCCGCCCCGCGAGAGAAACTCGTCGAATGCCCGTGTCGTTGTAGCGAATCCGTCGGGTACGCGAATTCCCAGCGTGTCGAGATGACCGATCATCTCGCCCAAGGAAGCATTCTTGCCGCCGACCCGGGGAAGGTCCTCATTGCCGATATCGGACAAGCCAATGACGTAATCGTGCAAGCTATACTCCCAGGCGCCCCAGCCAACAAGCAAGTATGGCAGAGCGAACAGTTTTCTTCGTGTCCGATCGTACCGGTGTAACAGCCGAAACGCTAGGCCACAGCCTGCTGACCCAGTTTGACGGGATCAGTTTCGCGGCCGTAACGGTACCGTTCGTGGACAGCGTCGAGAAAGCGGTACAGGTCGCCCGCCGAATTGACTGGGAGGCCGACCGGACCGGCAGCCGGCCACTCGTCTTTACCAGCTTCGTGCATAACGCGATACGCGCTCCCCTGCTGCGATCCAAGGGCCTGGTTCTGGACTATTTCGCAGAATTCCTTGAACCGCTGGAACAGGAACTCGGGGTTCAGTCCTCGCACACGCTGGGCAGGACGCATGGCATGGCGGATGTAAGCAGCTACAACTCTCGCATTGACGCTACGCATTTCGCCATGGATGCCGACGATGGTCACGCCGTTGTTCATTACGACCAGGCTGACCTTATTCTTACCGGCGTTTCCCGATCGGGGAAAACCCCCACTTGCCTCTACCTGGCCCTGCAATACGGCGTTTTCGCCGCCAACTATCCGCTTACGGAAGACGACATGGAATCCGGCCGGCTACCGCAAGTTCTGCAGGATCATCGGCAAAAGCTCTACGGCCTGACCATCTCCCCGGAGCGGCTGATCCAGATACGCCGCGAACGGCGCCCGGGCGGAAACTATGCCTCTTCTTCGCAGGTGCGTTTCGAGCTTCGTACGGCAGAGCGTATGTTCGCCAAGCACGGCGTCCGCTTTATCGACACCACCCATCGGTCCATCGAGGAAATCTCCAGCACGATACTGAGCGAGACCGGCGTGAAACGCCGCGCCAGCCCCTAGCCCGACTTATTCATGAAGGTTGATTGTAGGGGTCTGATGGGGGCATTTCGAGCTGATTTTTCGTAACGCGATGGCGAGTTGAGGCGGAATAGTGGTTGTCTGGCCTGGGAATGGGGATTGTGGGCGGTGATTTTGTCCCCTCGGCGGATTGAAGGCGAGCGCGGCTCCAGACCGGGGGGTCTGTGCGGCGAATGAGGCGGGTCGGATCGGGGTCAGGTGGCGAAGGCGCCCACCGCGCGTGCGATGCGCTTCCAGTCGTCGGCAAACGGTGCGCCGGCCGGCAGGTGAATGACCACCCGCCGCAGCGAGGTCTCGATCCAGGCGCCGAGCTTGAGCAGCCGCAGCCGCAAGGTGCTGACCTGGGCGCGCGCGCAGCCGGTACGCTTGGCCTTCAGGCGCAGTTCCTGCATCAGCACATAGGCGGCGGCCGTGATCAGCACCCGAAACTGGTTGGCCATAAAGCGCGTGCAGCTGGTGCGGTCGATCTCCAGACCGTACTTGAGTTCCTTCAGCCGGTTCTCGGCGTCGCCGCGGGCGCAATACACGGTCTCATAGACGTGCTGCGGGGTGGTCTTTAGGTTGGTGACCACAAACCGCGGGTTGTCCTTCGGTTGGCGGCCGAAGTGAGGGAGGACTTGCGCCTTGATAATGACCCGGCGCTCGTGCGGCCAACTCCGGGCTTGATAGGCGCATTCGCCATAGCGCCGCGCAGACGCCTGCTGCTCCTCAACCTCGGCCCGCGCCTCAGCCATCAGCGGCTCGGCCAGGCTCACCAGCTTTGCGTTCTTGGCCATGCCCACCACGTATTCGAGCTGCTCGGCCTCGAAAAACGCATACAACTCCGGACCGGAAAAGCCCGAATCCAGCCGGATCCGCAACTTCGCCCCGGGGAAGGCCCGGCGAAGGCGCGGCAGCAGCCGCTTCAACAGGCCGATACAGCCGTGCTTGGCCACCGCGTTGCCGGGGCGCAAGACGTAGCAGAACAGATACTGCTCCACCTCATCGTCAAAGGTCAGAAAACCGGCCAAAGGCAGATAACACCAGGAACCGTAAAACCCATTGAAGAACGTCAGCTGCTGACCGCCATGGGTGGGATCAACCGTCGGGTCCAGATCAATGGTGATGCGCCCGACCCGCTTGTTGCGCCGCCGGTGACGGGCAATCACCGCATCGGCCAGTGCCTCGGACATCCGCAGCAGAGCCCGCGGACCGGCCGCGTTCTCAAACCGCGACAGCGTCGGCTGCGAGGCCAGCGCATCGCCCTCAACCGGATCACGTCCCGCCACCAACTTCATCACCGGATCGTCCGCCAGCCGCGCCGCGTCATTGCCATCGGCATAGCCCAAGGCGATACCGAACAGCCGCTGCTGGAATAACTCCCGCACGGAATGGGTGACCTTCGACCGCTGGCGCCCGTCCGGCAAACACGCCGCCAGCGCCGCGCTTAACTGAAGCCGTTCATCACAGGCCTTGAGAAGAATCGCACCCCCATCGGAACTGGCATGATCCTGGTCGAACCTGACGATCACCGCCTTCTTCGACAGATCCTCGAACAAAACACTCTGTTTGGTGGTATCGTGGGACATGCAAAAGCCTTTGGTGTGTTTAAGTGGCTGAATCTCAACGCTATTTTCTCACAACCAAGGGCTTTTGTCTTATCTATACATGAATAATCCGGGCTAGTGTCGTGTCATGCGTGTATCGTCGCATCAGAGCGAACCTGGCGTGTCCCTGCAAGGCGCAGCCGGCATGGAATACTCGCTGTATTGCAAACGGCTGCAACGCCGCAGGGGCGCGCCAGGCTCGCTCCCGAAGGGCGGGCCTCCCGTTGCCCGTGGCCGCGTTGCGCCCCTGGGCAATGGGAGACGCCATTCCCGGCGGGACCCGCCTTGCCACGAACAACGGGAGACACGCTGATGCGACGATACACGCATGACACGACACTAGTGTCGGGCGATCTCAGTCGGTCAGTCCCAACGACCACAGCATGAAAGCGTACTCCTCGGCGACCTCGTAGAGTGAGTCATAGCGTCCCGATTTGCCGCCGTGGCCGGCCCCCATGTTGGTCTTCAGCAGCAGGGGGCTGTCGCCGGCCTTGAGCGTACGCAATCGGGCGACGTACTTGGCCGGCTCCCAATAGGTCACTCGCGGGTCGTTCAGGCCGGCGGTGACCAGCATCGGTGGATATTCGCGGGCGGCCAATTGATCGTACGGGGAATAGGAACGGATCAGTTCGAACGCGGCCTTGTCCTCGATGGGATTACCCCACTCCGGCCACTCGGTGGGGGTAAGCGGGAGCGTCTCGTCCAGCATGGTGTTGAGAACATCCACGAAGGGCACGTGGGCGGCCACAGCGCCCCAGAGTTCTGGCGCCTGGTTGACTGCCGCACCCATGAGTTCGCCTCCTGCGCTGCCTCCGGCGATGGCGATACGCCCCCGGGCTCCGTGGCCGGTTTCGATGAGATGCCGGGCCACGTCGACGAAATCATTGAAGGTATTGGTCCGCCGCTCCAGCTTGCCGCTCTCGTACCAGTGATAACCGAGATCATCTCCGCCGCGAATATGCGCGATCGCGAAAATAAAGCCGCGGTCCAGCAGTGACAGCCGGGAGGTGGAGAACGACGGCGAAATTGCATGGCCGTATGCGCCATACCCGTACAGATACAGCGGAGCGCTGCCGTCAACCGGCGTTTCCTTGCGCCGCACGATCGACACGGGAACCTGTGCGCCGTCCCGGGCCGGCGCCGTCAGGCGCTCGGTAACGTACAGCTCCCTTGCGTAGCCGCTGGGAATCTCCCGAACCTTGCGCGCCTTAAGCTCGCCGGTTGTGAGGTGATAGTCGAATACGGTGGAAGGCGTGACCATGGACGAGTAGTCCAGGCGCAGGGTCTGCGTGTCGTACTCGGCGTTGGCGCCCAGACCCACCGAGCAGGCGGTTTCCGGCAGTTCCACGTGGGTGCTTACGCCGTCGGAACCGATCAGCCGGATACCGTTCACGCCGTTGATCCGCTCAACCACGGCGATGAAGCCGGCGAAAGCGTCAAAACCCCGAACGTACAGCTCGTCGGAACCTTCCAGCAGCGGCGTCCACGAGCCTTGGGATGGATCGTCCTGGGGTGCGGTTACCAGCCGGTAATTCTTGTGCCGGTCGTTGGTCCTTATTACGAACCGCCCCACCTGGTGGTCCACCCAGTACTCATGGTGGTCCCGGCGCTGCGCCACCAGCCGTGGCGCCGATTCCGTTTCATCGGCCGGGATCACGTAGGCCTCGGAAGTCACGTTGCTGGCGGTATGGATCAGCAGGTAGCGCCTTGAAGCCGAGCGCGAGACCCCCACGAAAAACCCGGGATCGTGCTCCTCGTAAACGACCGTGTCGCTTGCCGCCGGCTGGCCGAGCACGTGCCGGCGGACCTGGTAGGGCCGCCAGTTCTCATCGACGACGACATAAAGCAGCGCCGAGTCGTCCGTTGCCCAGACCGCGGCCCCGATCGTGTTCTCAATCCCGTCCTCCAGCAGCTCCCCGGTCTTCAGGTTCCTGATGGAAAGCCGGTAACGCTCCGACCCGTTGGTATCGGTGCTGTAGGCCATCAGGTTCCCAGCATTGCTTACCGAAAGCGCGCCTAGCTCAAAAAACTCTTGTCCGGCCGCCAGCGCCGGTTCATCCAGCACGGTCTGCGTGCCGGCAGCGGGGCCTTGGCGCGCATCGGCAGAGTCCCCCGGCCAGCGCTGCCAGATGCGGTACTGACCGCCTTCTTCAAAGCGCCACTGGTAATACCACTCGCCGTCCCGCCAGGGCACGCTGGAGTCATCCGGTTTCTGGCGCGCCTTGATTTCCTCGAACAAGGTCTGGACCAGTTCGCCCCGAGGCTCCATCACGCGCTCGAAATGAGCATTCTCGGCCTTCAGGTAGGCCAGGACATCCGGGTCATCCACCTCGGGATAACCCTGGTCCTTCAGCCAGTGGTACGGATCCTCCACCGTAATGCCGTGACGCGTGTAGGAATACGCACGCCTTTCCGCGACAGGCGGTTGGACTTGCGCGGAATCATCGGACATCTGCGGATCCTCGGAGGCACATGCTGCAAGGAAAGCCGCCGTCAGGCAAGACAACAAGGGGACCTTCACCGTGTCGGGCTGCGCTTGAGCATGCATCATCACCTTGAGCGGGCGTGCAGTATATGCGAAAGTTCCCGCCCCAATGACGACGCTTACCTCCACCCACTGGCGAAAATGGCTGCGCGAACTTCGCGCCGGCGATTTCACGGTCATGCTTTCAGCCTTGACCGTCTCGGTCGCGGCCGTCGCCGCGGTCAGCTTTCTCACCGAGAGAATCGGCGCTGCCGTTCGCCAGCAAGCCTCCGAGGTGCTGGCCGCCGACCTTGCCGTGGCCGCGCCCGTGCGGCCGGACCCGCAACGAATAGAGCGCGCGCGGGCCTTTGAACTGGAGAGTGCGGAGACCTGGTCTTTCGCCACGGTGGCCGTGGCCGGCGAACTCACGGCTTTGAGTTCCGTGGTGGCCGTTTCGGGAGACTATCCCCTGCGCGGCGAAGTGCGAACCTCCGCGCAGCCCTTTGGCCCGGATGAGGTTGCAGGCGGAATTCCCCCACCGGGCCAGGTCTGGGTGGACGCCGCCCTGCTTGCACAACTGAACATCGACGTCGGCGCCACCATGCGGGTGGGTTCGATGGATTTTCAGGTTGCCGCGGTCTTGCGCTACCGGCCGGACCCCGGGACCGGGTTCCAGCAATTGGGCCCGACGGTCCTGGCGAACATGGCGGACGTGCCGGCCATGAACGTTGTGCGTCCGGGCAGCCGGGTTTCCTATCGACAACTGTTTGCCGGGCCCACAGACCGGGTCCTTGAGTTCCGGCGCCGGGAAGAGGAAGGGCTGCGGCCCGACGAACGTATTCAGAACCTGGAAGAAGCCAGTCAGACGCTTGCTTCCGCCGTGGACAGGGCGAGCAGCTTCCTGACGCTCGCAGCGCTGGTGAGTGTGATACTGGCGGCCGTTGCGACCGTCCTTGCTGCCCGCAGTTATACCCGCCGGCGACTGGTTACCGCGGCCCTGGAGAAATGCCTGGGCGCCACGCAGGCCCAGGTTTTCCGCCGCTGCCTGGTTCCCATTGCCGGTGTGTCCCTGCTGGGTATAGCGCTGGGCAGCGCCGCGGGATATGTCGCGCATCTTGGGCTTTCCGCCTATGCGCGTGAAGTCATCAATCTGAGCCTGCCGTCCGCAACCTGGCGCAGCGTGATTCCGGGGATGGCAATCGCATTGGCGGTAACCGGCGCCTGCGTCATTCCCTGGTTGCGAAGCCTCGCAAAGACCTCGCCGCTGCGGGTGTTGCGGCACGACCTGCCGATGCAAGGCCCCGGCCCGCTGTTGCGTCAGGGAGCGCCGCTTGCCGTCATCCTGGCCATCGTCGTGTTGCTGGCTGGTGACGCGGAGCTCGCATTCTGGATGAGCCTTGGACTGGCGCTTACGGCCCTGGCCGGAATGCTGCTTGGATGGATCCTGGTGCGCGTGCTTTCGACATTGCGTGGCGCCGGCGGAGTGTCCTGGCGCCACGGCCTGGCCAATATCCGCCGCGGCGGCGGTGAAAGTGTGGCGCAGGTGGCCGGTTTCGGCCTCGGGCTGATGGCGGTGCTGTTGCTGGGTGTCATGAGAACCGATCTGTTGGATGCCTGGCGCCAATCCATGCCGGCCAATGCGCCGAACTACTTCTTCATCAACATCGCTCCGGAAGAGTGGCCCGGAATGCGCTCCCTGCTGAGCGAGGAAGTGCCGGATCTTTCCGAAGCGCTCCCATTCATCCGGGCCCGGCTGACCCATATCAACGGGACTCCGGCACAAGAATGGCCCTTGCCCTTCCCCGAGGGGCGCCGCTTCATAGAAAGGGCATCCAACGTGTCCTGGTCGGCGGCAGTCCCCGCGGGTGACCGCGTAATTGCAGGCGAGTGGTGGGACGAGACCCACGAGGGACCGGCGGAGTTATCGGCCGACCTGCAGACCGCCGCGCGGCTGGGGGTGAGCCTCGGCGATCGCCTGACCTTCGACGTAGGCGGCGTTGGACTTGAGGCCGAACTCAGTAATCTTCGCAGTGTTGACTGGGACACCTTTACCCCCAACTTTCAGCTCGTGCTTTCGCCAAACGCCGCCGATCTTCCGCAGACCATGATCGCCAGCGCCCATATCCCCCAGGACCAGGAACAGGTGCTGATGCGATTGCTCCGCAGCTATCCCGGCGTAACCATCATCGACCTCGACGCGATCATCGGCCAGGCCAGGCGAATCCTGGACCGGGCCGGCCTCGCGGTGCAGTTCGTTTTCGCCTTCAGCCTGCTGGCGGCCGTGGTGGTGGTTTTGGCTGCGGTGCGATCCAACCGCCGAGAGAGATCCGTGGAAACCGCGGTGCTCAGGACCCTGGGCGGGCGCAGGGGCATGATCCTCCGCAGCCTCGCCGTCGAGTTCGGCGTACTCGGCGGTGTGGCGGGGCTATTGGGCGCCGGCGCTGCAAGCCTGCTGGGCTTGTTGCTGGCCGACCGGATATTCGATCTTGACTACAGCCCGGACCCGATTCTGCTGGTAGCCGGAGTTGCGGCCGGCGCGTTGCTGATCGGCCTGGCCGGCATGCTGGCCGCGCGCGGAGCCTTGAAGGCCCCACTGATGAGCGTGCTTCGCGGAGAATAGCGCCCGGTTCCCGTCCCCGCCGTCAGGTGGCTTCCTGAACGCCTCGGGCGATGCCGTACACGGTGGACTTGAGCGCTGCGTACAAGGCTCCGGAACACTCCCGGCCGCTTCCGCGCCAACGCGACAACAGGCGCACCTGCAGCAGGTTGATGGGGTCCACGTAAGGATTGCGCAGCCGAATTGAGCGGCGCAACGCCGGCTGGTCGGCCAGCAGGACCTTCTTGCCGAAGACCCGCAAGAGACCAGCAAGCGTACTTTCGTGTTCGTCCTGTATCGCAGCGAAACAGTCATCGTGGAGATCACCGGCGAGGCGGGAATAGCCTTCGGCGATCTCCAGATCCGACCTGGCCAGCGCCAATTCAAGGTCCCGCAGCATGCCCTGCAGATAGGGCCAGCTCTCAGCTATTTTCCGCACATCCTTTAGTCCGAATTGGTCTATTGCCCGCTTCAATCCGGCGCCGAAACCGTACCAGCCCGGCAGTAGATTGCGGCTCTGGGCCCAGCAGAAGGACACCAGCGGCCTGGGCAGTTCTACCGCCGTCCCCTCACGCATCCCGCTGCGTCTTGCCGTCGTGGGCATTCGCGCGAGCAGGTCCGCAGGTGTCGCCAGCTCAAAATAGTCCGCCAACCCCCGGGGTCCGCCGGGGAAACCGTTATGCGCATGGCTGCTCCCTTGCACCAGGCCGGCCATGACCTCCTCTGCGCCCTGGGGCGTCTCAAGACCACTGTCTTGAGCATTGGCCAGCAGCAGTTCGCCGGCTGCCAGTTCCAGCGACCGTAACGCTATTCCCTGCATGCCATAGCGCAAGCCCGCCCGCTCGCCCGCTTCGGCGTACTTGAACGGGCGCTTGAGCTGTTCCGGCGGTATGTCCGCCAGCAGGCTGCGCCGTCCACTGCGCTCATACGCGCTCCCACGCGCCTGCAGCAACAAGGGCGTGATCCTGGAATTCTTTACCGCGCCAATCGCAGCCTTCTGCAGACCTCGAATAGACCATTGCTCGGAGGGCAGATCAAATTCCAACCGGGCGCGGGCGTGGTCCACCATCAAAAATTGCTGGTTCCCGCGAGTCTCCAGGTGCTTGCGGTAGGCCGGTTCTTTCAGCAGTTGCTCAATCACGCGAGCGCAGTGGCGTGCGTCCATATCGCTCTCGAACACCGGCACCAGATCCATGGGTGTGTGTCCGTCGGCCCGCTCGAAGCCACCCCAGCGCGCCAGTAACAGCGCGCCCAACACGTCCGCCGGCTCCTTGACGCCGCCCAGCAGCAATCCGCCCAAAGCGTGTTTGCCGTAGCGTCCGCGAAGGTAGCGCAGGGCGTCGAACAGGCCCAGCGCGCGCAAACCCTCGTTGCCGAGGTCTTCCGGCCGGACCATGTCCTGCTCCAGGGCCCGGCGCAGGCACTTCAGCCGCGCCGCGGGCGTCTCCCATTGCCGCCCACCGAAGGCCTTGCCCAGGACCCTGCGCATAACAACGGCCCGCTGGCGCAACTCCACCGACAACAGCCGGAAGCCGAAGGTCTCCACGCGCCGAGCCAGACGCTGCACGCCCTGACTGCCGGCAAACACTCCGCCGTGCTCGGTGAGACTGTCGGCCAGCACCTCCAGATCGTCCAGCAACTCGTGTTCGTCGTCGTAGTGAAAGGCGGTATCGAGCGCCGTCGCCTGAAGGCGCGCCGCCATCAAGAGCAGCAGCACTCGGTAGGGCATGTCCCGCTGGTCCGGCCCCAATTTCGCGTACACGTCCGGAAAGTGTTCACGGTAAACGCGGATGCGCCGCCCGATTTCGCCACCCAATTCCATGCGCCGGGCGGAATGAGTCAGTGTCTGGGCCAGGTGCAGACATTCGTTTCGGTACAGTTTGAGGACCGCCAGGTGCTGCGTGTCGAACAGTTGCCTTATCGACCGCGGAGTGATTTCGGCGTCCGCCTCCAGGTCGCCTCCGATCGAGGAATGAAAGCGAAGCAGGCTGGCGATGTGAGAATCTCGGGCTTCCTCGCCGAAAGAGATGGTCATGGCCTCGGTGAGGGAATCATAGAAATCCGGCGACGCCGGATAAATCACCTCGGTAACGAAGAACAGCAACTGCTGAACTTCGGCTGCCACCGTTGTTTCCTCATGCGGATGCTCCTCGCAATGCCAGATTGCCGTGATCTTCTCCTGCATGGCGCGTAACAGCGCATCGAGTTGCCGGGGCGCCTGATCCGTGTTGTTCAGTTCTTCGAGGATGGCGGCGATCTCGCCCTGCTGGCGCAGCACGCCGGTGGGTGTCGGCTCCGTGGGATGTCCCGTAAACACCGGGTTCAGCCGAATTGCATTGAGCAAGTCCACGGCTGCAGCCAGCTCCATGCCGTCCTTGCGCAACTGCTGAAAGACCGCCTCCGGTCCACCCCGTTGCGGTTGGCTTGCGTCGTACAGGTACGCGCGGCGGCGGCGAACACGGTGCAATTGCTCGGCGGTGTTGATGGCCTGGAACCAGGTGGAGAAGGCCCGCGATACATCCTGCGCCCGGGTGTGGTCCAGGCCGCCAAGGACCTCCTCAAGTCGGTCGCGCGCCAGTGCGTCGCCGTCCCGCCGCGCAATCGCAAGACTGCGTACGGCCTCCACGGTGTTGAACAATTCCTCGCCGGCCCGGTCCCTGACCATGGCGCCGATCAGGCCGCCGAGCCGATGAACGTCCTGCCTCAAGGGGACTTCGGTTTCCGAAAAGCGGATGTTGCGCCGCTTGTCCGCCGGCAGCGAAGTGGGGTGGCGCCTGCGATAGGAATTCGGTGGGGTCATCTCAGACCTTCCCCAGGTAGCGCCCAAGAAACTCGCGAAACGGCGGTTGTGGTTGCTCTTCCATCGCCTGCTGGCGGGTGAGTGACGCGGGAGCTTCGTCCTTGAGCGCCCGGCGGCGAGCGGAGTTGGGTCTCTCCACCGGAGTTTCAGAGGCCAGGCGGGCCTTCTCCATGCCCCAGGCCTGGTGATCCCAGGCCGCCTCACGCAGTTCATCCAGCACGCGAGCGGCCAGCGTCAGATCGGGGTGGCGAAGCTTTTGCCTCGCAGCCTTCAGGGCCTCCGCATAGAGGCCACTTGCCCCGCCATCCAGTGCCTCGCAAACCGGCGCCATGGCCGTACATACGTCAAGACCCCAGGTACGCAGGGAAACCCCGCGGCTATTGCGAAACAGGCGCGCCCCTCTCGCACGTCCCCGCCAGGCCGTAGCTTCGAGATTGGACAGAGAAGCCAGGTATTCGATCACGGGCATTGGAGGACTTTCCTCCAGGAGGCAGTACAACAGGAAGGCCTCCATGAATCGCATCTCCCGGGAACCGACGCCCATGGGCTCGAAGGGGTCGGCATCAACCAGCCGCAACTCCAGGTACTCCGCGCCACGGCGCCTCAAAGCCGTAGCGGCCCGCTCGCCACGGCGAATCCTGCGCTTGGGCCGGGCGGGAGAGTAGTACTCGTTCTCAACCTGCAGCACACTGTCCGACAATTGCCTGTACTGGTCCCGCACGCGCACGCCGATTTTTCCGTAGCCCGCATGCCGGGCGTGAACAGCCGCCTCCAGGTCGCGCACATAGGCATGCAGACTGTCGGCCGAGATCATTACCCCGGCCTGCAGCGCGCTCGTGTAACCCAGGCTGCTCATGCGCAGAGAGGTCGCATCGGGAGCGTGCAGTGTGCCGTTGCCGCTGTTCTTCAAGTCGGGCGGCCGCGCTGTGGACAGGCTCTTGTGGAATGCCGGAGATGCGCCCAGAAGGTATGTGGGCAGCCATGCCAGCCTCCGCACGTTGCGCATCTGGCCCATGATCCAGGAGGAACGTTTGGCCACTGTGCCGGAAGGCAGGCTCTCCAGTTCAGGAAGTGATTTCCAGAAGTCGGGCGGCGGAGAATAATTGAAGTGAATGCCGACGATGGCCTGCATGCGAGGGCCATAGCGGTTGGCCAGGCCGAGCCGGTAGATGTGCTTCAGCCTGCCGATATTCGATGTCCCATACTCCGCGGGGGCCAGTTCCTCATCAGCTGATATGGCCGGCGGCATGCTTGCCGGCCAGATCTGCTCGCCCTCCAACTGAGTGAGCACGAACTCGTGCAGGGCCACCAGCCAGTCGCTTACGTCCCGGGTGGACTTTACCGGCGGTGTAACCAGCTCCAGCAGCGCTTCGGCAAAGTCCGTCGTGATGTAGCGATGCGCGAGGGCGGATCCCAGAGCCTGGGGATGGGCCGTGGCCGCGACCCGCCCACCCGGCGTTACGCGCAGGCACTCCCGCTCCACACCGCGCAGGCCGCCCGACAACTGTTGTCGGTTCAACTGCCGGATTCGTTGCTCGAATACTGCGACCAAGTCGATTCACCAGCGCCTGCTAGTGTGGTGTCCCGCACTAGGCACGGTTGCATTTCGGAAGATGACTTTCTATGAATCCACGGGAGGGCCGCGCTGGGGTTCGCCAATTGTAAGCGCAGATGCCGCAGACCTTGGGGCATAATTCCCGATTCGCGCGCTTGTTACCGCTTCGCCAGCAACAATCGCGAATCATCGGCAAACGCCGCGCAGCTCAAAAAGTCAGGGGGCTGCCCGAAGGAGGAAAAATGCAACGTATCGCCACACTCACCGCCATGTCGCTGTTGCTCGCATGCGGCCCGGCCTGGGCCGGCTGCGATTACCCGGACGAGCCCACCACGCCCGATGCCGCGGAAATGACCCTGGAGGAATTCAAGGCTGCGATCGCGGAGTTTCAGGAATTCCAGACAGCCCTGGAGACCTACCGCAAATGCCTGGAGGACGATTTCAACGGCCTGGATGAAGAGTTCAAGACCGAGGAGCGGGAAGCGCTTTTCGTATCGCGTTATGACGGCTCGGTCGCACGAGAGACGCAATTGGCGGACGAACTCAACGAGGAAATCCGCGTTTGGAACGAAATCAACAAGAAGGACTAGAGCCGCTGACCTCGCCGTCCTGGGGTAGCGATGCCCACGGCAAGGCCACCAACAAGGGGCTGGTGTCCTGTCAAAGAGAGCCGGGGCCGGCCTGACGGCCGGCCCGTTCGCAAGCTTGTGACAGATTCTGGGAGGGGGTAGTCACAAACCTTGCGTACCGACGCCTGCCTGGGCTAATGACAAGGGGTAGAGGTCAGGCGCCGCGGAAAACTGACTGACTCCCAAGTTTCAGGAGTCCGGTTCAAATGGTTCGATTTCTGTCACGGCAACCACGGGGCTTTCGCGGCTGACGATCTCAAGAGTGATTTCCCGCGCCAGGCTGCTTGCCGACGGGAGTTTGTAGTGGGCGAAACGGCTGCGAAGCTGTTCACGCTCCAGGCCCAGAGGTTCTTCTATACTCATTGCCCTTGCCGCGTGCATTGGCCAGTTGGCGCTTGCCCTTTCTGCCTGCATTGACCAGTTGCCGCTTGCCGTTGCCGTCGCCAGAATGCCTGTGCTCACAAAGGCAGCCAGCAGAAATATTTTCGTTTTCATCATCGGATTCCTCTTCCCAATTCAAGGCTGTTACTTTCGACTTCAATCGTTCTTCGATTGTCTGCTCCCTTGATGCCACAGCCGCCGGGAATGGTTGCATTGAGATTTAGGGAATAAAATGCCCGTCCCCTGTCTTCAACCCATCGGGCCATGTCAAGAACCCTGCAGATCACCATAACCGGGGCCGCCGGACAGATCGGCTACCAGCTTGCATTCCGCATCGCGTCCGGGCAGCTGCTCGGACAAGGACAGCGAATTACCCTGCGCCTGATCGAAATAGCCCCGGCCATGAAGGCATTGGAGGGCGTTGCCATGGAACTTCAGGACTGCGCCTTCGGCTGTCTGGACGAGGTGGTCATTACCGACCGCCTGGAAGAAGGCTTTCGTGGCGCTGACTACGTATTCCTGGTGGGCGCGAAGCCACGCGGCCCAGGCATGGAGCGTTCGGACCTGCTCACCGAGAACGCGCGGATATTCTCAAGACAGGGGGCCGTGCTCAATGAGCAGGCCGATGAACGGGCCCGGATCCTGGTGGTGGGCAACCCGGCCAACACCAACGCCCTGATTGCCGCCTCCAATGCTCCCGACATGGATTCCCGCAATTTCTCGGCCATGACCCGCCTGGACCACAATCGAGCGTGCGCACAGCTGGCGGCCCGCACCGGACACCACGTCAGTTCGGTACGAAAGATGATCATCTGGGGCAATCACTCAGCCACGCAGTATCCGGACCTTTCCCACGCGCTCGTAGACGGGCGGTCCGCAACTCAATTGGTGGAGAGCGACTGGGCGCGGGGCGAATTCCTCACCACCGTGCAGCAGCGCGGCGCCAGTGTGATCAAGGCCCGGGGGACGTCCAGCGCCGCCTCCGCGGCCAACGCCGCAATTGACCATATGCGCGACTGGGCGCATGGCACGCGAGACGGCGACTGGGTGAGCATGGCGGTACCCAGCGACGGGAGTTACGGTTCTCCCCAAGGCGTGTTCTTCTCTTATCCGGTGCGCTGTGCCGGCGGCGCCTATGAAATCGTGCAAGGCCTGGAGCTGGACGATTTCTCACGCGAGAAAATCCATGTCACCAGCGAGGAATTGCTGGACGAACGAGCCGCGGCCAGCGAGCTTCTGTAGTAGCGAAATAGGGGGCTACGATATGATCCATTCTGTTGCGAGATTCGCATCGCCCATGATCAAGGGCACTTTCGCAGCCTTGTGCTGTGCGACCCTGATTGCCTCCTGCGGAGGCCGTCCGGCGCAGGACGGCGCCGAAGAAGGCGCGAGTTCGGCGGCGGAAAACGCCGCTGGCGCAGAGGTGGCCCTGCCTCCCCGCAAACCTTCTCCCGAAGGAGCCCGCGTGTGGATTGTCGCCCCCGTGGACGGAGCGGAACTTACCTCGCCCTTGATCATCGAGTTCGGAATCGAGGGGATGGAATTGCAGCACGCCGGCAAGCCCGGAGACCACACGGGACACCATCATCTGCTTGTGGATACCGGCCTGCCCCGGATGGACCTGCCCATTATTACCGACGGCAACCACGTTCATTTCGGCCAGGCCCAGACCAGCGTGGAATTATCGTTGGAGCCGGGCAGTCATACGCTGCAGTTGCTGCTGGCCGATGACCTTCACATCCCTCACGATCCTCCCGTTAAGTCGGAAATCATTACCGTAATGGTGATGGACTAGTGTGGTGTCCCGCTCACGCCGCCGCATGACTTAGTGTCGTGTCACGCCTGTAGGGCCTCAAGGTGCCGAATAGCGGGGGACCTACCGCTGGGATAAGCGGAATTGCGGTGGATTTACCACCGTACCGCGTTAGCCTCAAGGACTGGTGCCAATGGACGGGCGCTTCCTGGGCGAAGATCGCCGCCGTCGTCGGCCACGCGTTTCGTGTGCCGGGACCCACGCAAAGCGTATACACGATGGCCGCCAATGCGGCGCTCAAGCTGATTCGCCAGCACGACGTGGATCCGGCAGGAATCGGGCTGCTGGCGCTGGGAACGGAGTCAAGCAACGACAACTCCGCCGGGTCCATCATCATCAAGGGAATGCTCGACCAGGCGCTGGGCAGCCTGGGCTTGTCGCCGCTTTCGCAGCACTGCGAAGTTCCCGAGGTCAAGCACGCCTGCCTGGGAGGCGTGTATGCGCTGAAGAACGCCGTGCGCCATTGCCTGCTGGAGGACTCGGCCGCGATCGTGATCTGTTCGGACCTGGCCCTGTATGCACGGGGCAGCTCCGGGGAACCCACTCAGGGGGCCGGCGCGGTAGCGCTGCTTGTGGAGCGCGACCCGGCCATCGCCAGCCTCGACCTGAACCACGCCGGCCGGGCTTCCGACTACCGCATCACGGATTTCCGCAAGCCCCTGATGGACGCAGACCGGCGCCCGCGATCCAACCTGCACTACCCGGTATTCAACGGCCGCTTCTCGACCTACTGTTATCTGGACCAGGTCCGAAACGCGCTTGCGCACATGTACGCAAGGCGGGGAATTTCTCCGGCCGAATGGTTGCAGGAGTTGCCGGCGGTCTTCTTTCACCGTCCCTACCGGCGCATGCCCCAGAGCGCCTACACGCTGATCCGCTTGTGCGCTGAGGGCATCAGCCACGGTGGCGAGTCGCGTCTGCTCCAACAGCTATGCGGGGAGACAGGAGTTCCGCTCGATGAGGCGCTGGAAGAAATGTCCGCACGCGGCGATCAACCACAGCCGACCGCAGGCGAGGCGGGCGCCATCGACCCCTTCCCCTTGAGCGGATCGCTCATGAAGGCCTTGCGGAAGACACCCGCCTATGAGGAGTTGGTGCTGGGACCCTTGAGTTGGGGAGACCAACAGATGATGGAGCTGGGCAACATCTACTCCGGGGCCCTGCTGGCCTGGTTGGCTGCCGGGCTTGAGCAAGCGGCCGACGCGGGAGAAGAGTGGGAAGACAGCGAGATCCTGCTGATCGGTTACGGCAGCGGGGATGCCGCCGAAGCCCTGCCCATGCGCGTCTGCGGCCGCTGGCGGGAGGCGGCGGCGAAGACCCGTTTCTCCAGGGCGCTTCAGCCTGCACACGACCTGCGCCGGGACCAGTACGAAGCGCTGCACGCCGGCCTGCCGGTCGAGGACCTTCCGCATCCGAGGGGCTTTCGCGTCGAGAGCATCGGAACACGAACCGACGCGGCTTACCAGGACGAGGGGATCGAGTACTACAGCTACTCAGACTGAAATCGTACGCGCATTCCCTCCGCAGCGAGGTCCAGATCGAGCAACGCAAAACCGGCGGCCCGAACAGACCCGCGCAGTGACTCCAGACAGCTAACGCCGCGTGCGAATGCGAGTCCGCAATCGCCTCCGCCGGCGCCGGAAGGTTTGTATACGCATCCGGCGGTCTCGGCCAGGCGTTGCAAATGCCGATGGGTAACACTGTAGACACCCAGCTTCGCCGAGAGATCCAGCTCCCGCCAAGCCGTCGTGTAGTGCGCCAGTGCGCTCATTGTTTCCGAAGCGCCCCGGTTCCACGCGCTTTGGACCGATTCGGCGGCTTCGGTCAGCCGGCTGAGAGCACGCGTAACCGGCGGTTTGCCCTCACTCATCGCGCTGCGGAATCGGCCGATCGCCTGCCTTGTGTCTGCCGGCTTCCCGGACCAGATCACCACGCAGGACAAACCGGCAGGCCAGCGAAGGCTTTCCACACGGCGCCCGCGCACTGCGATGGTTCCTCCGTAAAGACTCGTGGCCACGTCCACTCCGCTGCCTCCCGGTCCCCGGTGCGCTTGATGCAATTCGGCGGCGATGCGTAACTGGACATCCTTCGCCGGAAGGTCCCCATCGGCGGAAAGCAGCAGCCCGGTCAGGGCCGCGGCCACCGCCGCACTGGATCCGAGTCCATATTTCATGCCGTCGGGGGAGTACAGCGCCCGGCTGTCTATTGATATTGGCTGCTCTGCAAACGCCTCGTCGAAGCCATGCAAGCGAAGAGCCTGCCGGGCTGCATCCCGCCACCGCCTTGCATCGGCGTGTTCCGCGCCTTCACCCTGGAGAAAGTGAACATTGACGTAGCGGTCTACCGCGCAAGCAATGGCCGGGCCGCCTTCAAGCACGGAGTATTCCCCCCAAAGAAAGAGCTTGCCCGGCGCGCGAGCGTGGATCATGGCTGGCGCCGTGTCAAACCGATACCTTGGCATCAGCGCTAGTTTTCTACGATTCGGGCGCCATCGCCCAGACCGCCGCCAATCACGCGCTTCACACCCGGCACCTGGCGCAGAGCCTCGCTGGTGGTTTCAAACGCTTCCGGCAGGCAAACCACCTTCACTTGCGGCCCGGCATCCACGCTAAAGAACACGGGCTGACCGTCCCGGGCCAGGGCCTTGACGCGCTGAATGCACTCCACCGTCGCGCCACTGAAATACAAGACCGGTGGAGAAGCGCCCAGGGCGCTGGCGTGCATCTTCAGACAATTGGCCTCGGACAACTCGCCGAGCCGCTCGAAGTCCCGATGCTCGACGGCGCGCCGGGCTTCCTTGAGATCGGCGCTCTGGCTCCGCAACCAGGCGCTATAGAAAGGCGACGTGCGCCGGGTAATCTCCATGCCGGAACGCGAATCCGTTTGCTTGCGGCGGCTGTCCGTCACGGCCACTACGATCTTCAGTTGCCACTCGCCGGGCGCAAGCAGAGACTTGCAGGTCCAACCGCCGGTGTCATCAACCGAAAGCAACACTATGCCTCCCAACAGGGAACGAGGCGCCGACCCGGAGCCGGCCATGGCAGCGCGTCCTACAAGTTCATGGTCCCCGGCCACGCCCAGGGCCGAAGCGGCCCCCAGGGCCAGCGCGGCCATTCCGGAGGCCGATGAGGCCAAGCCCGCACCGGTAGGGAAATCGTTCTCCGAGCGCACCGCAACCGCACTGCTATTGCCGGACTGCGAACGCAGGGGCGCCAGACAGTCGCGGACGCGCGAGAGGTCACGGGAGTTCCGGCGCCCGTCAAGCGTCAATTCATCGTGCTCAAGCGCACTGTCGAAGCGGACCGTGGTACGAGTTTGAAGCTGCCCCAGCGTGAGAGACAGCGAACCCATGGCCGGCAGATTGCCGGCCTGGCTTTTCTTCCCCCAGTACTTGACCAGGGCCACATTCGGGTGCGCAATCGCGCTGCCCTGCATGCCGGTGTCGTGTTTCACAAATGTCTTGGCATCAGCAAAGTAGTACTGCACCGAATTCTAGTGCCGTGTCAAACCGATACCTACGCATCAGCGCTGTCCTGCGCGGTTTGCGGCCAGGCGCGGATCGCCACCCGGCAAGATAGAATGCCCGGTGTTGCGCCGCCGTCCGCCTGGAACGCGCTCACTCATGGCGCATTGTTCGGCGCTTCGGCCAATCTGAAACGACACCATCATGGCAAGTAGCGAAACATTCGAACAAAGGCGGGCAACTTACCAGGCCCGCGTCAACGCCGCGCTGGGAGATTGCCTGCCGGGCGCTGCCATGACTCCCCGGCGGCTACACCGCGCAATGCGGGATGCGGTGCTGCAGGGAGGCAAGCGGCTAAGACCACTCTTGTGCTACGCCGCGGCGGAAGCGGCCAAGGCGCCGATTTCCCTGGTCGACGCGCCTGCCATCGCAATCGAGTTGATTCACTGCTACTCGCTGGTACACGACGACATGCCCTGCATGGACGATGATGATTTCCGGCGTGGCAGACCGAGCATTCACAAGACCTATGGGGAAGACACCGCTTTGTTGGCCGGCGACGCACTGCAGACGCTTGCATGGCAGGTCCTGGCGACTCATCCCTCGCTCACCGGGCACGAAGGCGCGCGCACGCGTCTTGGCGCGGTGCTGGCCGAATGCGCCGGATCCACGGGAATGGCCGGCGGACAGGAAATGGACTTGCGCGGTGGATCGTGTCCTGACGTGGCCGAGCTTGAGCATGCCTACCGTAGCAAGACCGGCGGCCTGTTCCGGGCAGCGGCGCTTTCCCCGGCCTGTGTGAATCCACAACTGCCGATCAGCGAGAGGCATGCGCTGGAGGAGTACGCAGACGCGCTTGGCCTGGCGTTTCAGATTCGTGACGACCTCAACGATCTCCGCTCCGACACCCGCGAACGGCCGGACTCCAGCTCTTCAAGGCTACCCTCCTGGGTGGATCGCTTCGGCGAAACCGCCGCACGAGAACGGATCGCGGAACTGTTTGAAGACATGAATGCCGCTTGCCGGGAGCTCGGCGATGAGGGTGGCGGGCTGCAATGGCTCGCCGGGTTCATTCGCGGCGCAGTCTGACCGCTACAATGTAACAAAGCGATCGGGAGCGCTGAAACCGGATTAGAGGCCCATGTACGAGGAATTTCACGGCTTAAGCGAAAGACCTTTCAGCATTACGCCGGACCCGCGTTATCTGTTCCTGAGCGCCCGCCATGCCGAAGCCCTGGCTCACCTGCTGTACGGCGTGCGCGAGAACGGTGGGTTCACCCAACTGACGGGTGAAGTGGGGACCGGCAAGACAATGCTGGTCCGCTGCCTTCTGCAACGACTGCCCAAGCGCACGGACACCGCGATCATCCTGGACCCTCCGGGCTCGCGCAGCGAATTCCTGCAGGCAATCTGCCGTGAACTGCGTCTGCGAACTCCGCGCTGGGCCGACAATTGTTCCGCGCTTGGGGCGGCCTTGAATCGGAGGTTGCTGCGAACCTATGGGGCGGGGCGGCGAACGGTGCTGATCGTCGATGAGGCCCAGGCCCTGGGGCCCGAACTACTGGAACAGGTCCGCCGATTGACCAACCTGGAAACGGCGCGGCACAAGCTGCTCGGAATCGTGCTGGTAGGCCAGCCGGAGCTGCATGAGACGCTGGCCCGGCCCGATCTCCGGCAGCTGTCACAACGAATTACCGCGCGCTGCCACTTGGGTGCGCTTTCCCGCGCCGAGACCGGCGAATATCTGCAGCATCGGCTGAAAGTGGCCGGCGCAAACCGGGAAATCTTCAATTCCCGGGCAAGCCGTCTCCTGTACCGCATTTCCAGGGGAGTCCCGCGGGTAGTCAATGTCGTCGCGGACCGGGCGCTACTCGGTGCTTTCGTGCGCAAGGAACAGGAAGTCGGTCCACGGCTGGTCCGCCTGGCGGCGCGGGAAGTGTACGGGCGGGGCGGGGCGCCGGCGCGAGCGCTCTGGAGCCCGGCGGGCTAGCGCCGTGTCAAGCCGCTAAGAACATGTCCTTCGTTCTCGACGCACTCAAGATTTCCGAGAAGAAGCGATCGAAGTTCGCCCGGCCGGTCTACGCTCACCCACCCAGGCCTTTCCTGATCCGCAGGCGGCGGCGATGGCTGAGCGCTCTCAGCCTGGCGGGCGGCGCTGTCCTGGTTTTCCTGGCTTGGAGGCTGCTGGTTCCTGCGCCCCCGCTCGCAGGGACACAGGAAGTTGCCAGCGGTTCCGGCACGGACGCTACGGCGCAGTCGGCCGTTCAGGAACCGGTTTCCGCCGGTTTGCAGAACGCGGAGGAGTCCAGCGCAATCCGGTCGCCGGATCAGCCCGCCGAAGACTACGGCGACACCGCGCCGCAGGCCGACCCGCCGATTGCCGCAGGAGACACGGCGCCCGCTGCGACCGATACGGGAGCGCCGGAAGTCGCGGCGGCCACCGAGAACCTGCTGACAGTTGTGCCGGCTGACTGGCCTGCCCTTACCCTGCAGATGCTCTACTACGACCCCCAAGGCGGCCGCAGCTTTGTGCAAGTCAACGGCAGCAGCTACCGCGCGGGCGAACAACTGGATGCCGGTCCACAGGTGCAGGAGATTACAAGAGACGCGGTCATCCTCTCGCACCGTGGTCAAACAGTTCTCCTGAGCATGAATCAATGAAAGGCATCCATTACCTCGACGGCAGGCGCCTCGCTCGCGCCATCACGGCTGGAATGCTGCAGCTTCAAAGCTGCCGGGAAGAACTGGATCGCATCAATGTGTTTCCAGTGGCCGACGGAGACACCGGTCTCAACATGGCGCATACGGCGCAGGCCGTAATCCTGGCGCTGGCGGAGGCGCCTTCTCGCATTGCCGCTGAAGTCGCCCAGGCCGCGGCGCAAGGTGCACTGTTCGGGGCGAGGGGAAACTCGGGCGTCATCCTGGCGCAGTTCCTTCAGGGACTGTCGGAGGCCTGGGAAGGAAAGGCGCGGCTGGACACCACGGACGTCGCAATGGGTCTGAAGGCGGCTGCCGAGTCTGCACGCAACGGCCTGAGCAATCCCCGCGAAGGGACTATTCTGAGCGTGATGAGCGCGGTAGGCCTGGGCGCGCTCAACGTGACGCCCGAGGGTGAGTTGACCACCTTGCTGTCCGCGGCGCGGCGGGCAGCCGATGACGCGGTGCAGAAGACCCCGGAACAATTGGACGTTTTGCGCCGAGCCGGGGTGGTGGACGCGGGCGGCGCCGGTCTGGCCCAGTTCCTGGCGGGCATAGAGGAACTCGTGAGGACCGGTCAGGGCGCAGATGTGGCGGACCTGACCCGTGACGCCGGCGCTATGGCCGCGGCGCCACGGGCTCACGACCTGGGGGAGGAATCCCGCTACCGGTATTGCACGGAATGCATGATCTCCGGCCAGGCGCTGGCCCCGTCGGCAATACGCGAGGAAATCCAGGTCCTGGGAGATTCCGTGGTCGTGGCGGGCGGAGCGCGCATCGTTCGCCTGCACATCCACACCGACACGCCGCATGAAGTGTTCGCCATGGCGCATGAGCACGGTGAGGTCAGCAGTGAGAAGGCCGACGACATGCATGTGCAGTTCTCCATACTCAGCGCATCGAAAGTGCCGATAGGCTGCGACAGTGGCGCGGATATTCCCGCCGAATTGATCAGGGACCTGCGGATTACCACAGCCCCCTTGAGGATTCACGTCGGCGAGAAGGGCTACCTCGACGGGCTGGGCCTGCCCCCGGAATGGTTATGGCGAGCGATGGAAGATGAAGGTGAGAAGGCCCAGACCGCCACGCCTCCGCGCGGGGACATGGAGCGGGCAATGACCTTCCTGTCCGGGCATTTCCCGGAATCCGTCTGGATTACTTTGGCCGGCACTGTCAGCGGCACGGCCGGTGTGGCTCACAGCGTGGCCGCCGAGGTCGAAGGAGGCCGGGTTCGTGTGGTGGACTGCGCCAACGTATCCATCGGGCAGGGACTCATCACCCAGCAGGCCGCCGAATGGGCCCGGGAAGGCGCAAGCGCAGAGGAGATCGTCGAGAGCCTGAAGCCCGTATGCGCCGGCGCCCGAACTTACGGTGTGATCGAGGACCTGTCGCACGGCGTTCGAGGTGGACGCATTTCTCCGCGTATCAAGCGAATCAGCGATTTCCTGGGGGTGGATGCCTTGCTGGCGATCAGCAAGACCGGACAGGTCGCGGCCAGCGGCGTACAGCGCCGGTCCGGAGACCGCGTGGCGCGCTTCGCCCGCCACGTGCTGAAGCGATTTCCCAAGGACCAGCCGCTTCGCATCGCGGTGGCCCACGCCAATCGCCCGGAATCCGGCCAACGGCTGCACGATCTCCTGGTTGCGGGCATTCCCGACCTCGCCTCGAGCTATCTGACCGAACTGGGCGCCGTAGTAAGCGCTCATGCCGGCCCCGGGGCGCTACTGGCCGCCGCCATTCCGGCACTTCCGCTTAACGCTTCAGCCAGGGTCCGGAAAGCAGCCTGACAGCCTTGCGCGCTTTGCACGCGCGGGCATCCTGATCCTCGCAGAAGTCCTTGCGGATGTTAGGCTAGCCGCCATCCGTGAAGCGGGGGCAGCGATGCCGTTACCGCCGACATGCCACAGGACGATGGCGCCTCGATCCCGTTCGATATCTCCGTTACCGCGTTATTTCCCTCGGTATACCACCACATTTTGCTGATCATGCAGCAGCACGGCATCGACCTGGTCGATACCCGGTTCAGCTACAGCGTGAAATATCGTGGCGGTGTCTATGCGCATGATTTCGACTCCGGCATCAGGAGGCAGCTGCAGCCGGAAATCGAGAAATTCCAGAAGCTCTTGAGACGATTGCACTGGTTTGGCCGGCTCAATAGCACAAGTTCCAGGGCACTCAACGCTCTCAATCCGTTCAACTACGTCAGCATGGGCACGGTTCTCAACCCGGGCAGGTTTTCCGGAGAATTCCGATACAAGATCCTAAAGCCCATGTTCGTCAACTTCCTCATGGCGACGAACGTGTTCGACATGCCCGCTTCTCTGTTTTCGCGCTATCTGCAGTTCTTTGATATTGAGTCCGCAACACCGATGCAAACCTGGGACCAGGGCACGCGGCGCATCTATGAAGCACTGTCAGCAACCTTCAAGGACAGGATTTACCTCAACCGGCCGGTTCGAAAGGTGTACCGTCATCCGTCGCATGTAGTCGTAGAGGACGAAAACGGAAAGACAGAAACGTTTGATGATGCCGTCTTCGCCTGCAATGCGAATCAAACACTGATGATGCTGGATAAACCGACCTTCCTGGAGAGCTCTCTTCTCTCTTCGATCCGTTACGAAAGCGAGCTGCACAACCATACGATCGTGCATTCGGACGCCTCGGTGCTTCCCCGCAGTGATGTCAAGGCACTGGACACGAGGAGCAACCACATCGAGCAGTACGGGGTGCGGCCCGACAACTACGAAATCACCTGCATCATGCACAACCAACAGCCCTGGGCGAAGCGATCGGACAAGCCCTGCCTGGTGACCTACAACCCGATCAGCCGAATCGACGAAGGCAAGATCGTCAAGAAATGGTGGTTTCAGCACATCGTGCACGATGTGCCTCACATCGCCTTCCTGGTCCACTTGTTTCGCTTTGTTCAGGGCAAGAGGCGAACATGGCACTGCGGCGCCCACACCCTGATCAACAGCCAGGAGACCTGTTTCGTCACCGGCCTCGTTACGGCCAGACAGCTTGGCGCGGACTACCCGTTTGAAGACTCCGAAGCAAGGAAGTGGTTCAACTTCTACGGGCGCATGATGTACGGGTGGCGCTTCAGGAAGGCCTGAACCAGGGCTTGCCCGGCGCGATGGCCGCCCAGCGGTCCCGTCAATTGTGGGTTGACTTGGCTGCCTGGCTACTCGCGGATTCCCACGCCCTTTCGGATCAGCAGGGCGCAGACCCCAAACAGGACGATCATGAACACGCCCATCATCACGTACGCGGTGCCCAGATCGACGTCGCTGGCGCCGATCATCCCGTAGCGAAAGGCGTTGATCATGTACAGAATGGGATTGAACATGCTTAGCGTGCGCCAGACTCCCGGCAACAGGTCCACCGAGTAGAAGACCCCGCCCAGGTAGGTCAGCGGAGTCAGGACGAACGCCGGGATCAGGGATACGTCGTCGAACTTGCGCGCGAAAATGGCGTTGATCATGCCCCCCAGCGAGAAGGTGATCGCGGTGCAGAAAAGCGTGATGATGCAGATCAGCGGGTGGCGCACTTGCAGGTCGGTAAAGCCCATGGCGACCAGCGTCACGATCACGCCCACGATCAATCCCCTGAGCACACCCCCGGCTGCATGGCCGAGGATGATTACGTAGTTGGGCAGCGGCGACACCAGCATTTCCTCCAGGTGCCGCTGAAATTTCGCGCCGAAAAACGATGACACCACATTGCCGTAGGAATTGGTGATCACCGACATCAGGATCAGGCCGGGCGCAATGAATTGCGTGTAATTGAAACCGGACATGGAACCGATGCGTTCGCGCAACTGCCCGAAAATGATGAAGTACAAGGCCATGGTGATGGCCGGAGGCACGATGGTCTGCACCCAGATGCGGACGATGCGCCGCGCTTCCTTGTGAACAATCGTGTAGAGACCGACGGCTTTCTCGAAGCCGCTCATTCCACCGCTGCTTACCTGCTCAGCCATCGAACCGGGTCCACCGGTTTGCCGTTTTGGCGTATTTCAAAATACAGCCCGGGCTCCCGGCGTCCGCCGGTGCTTCCCGCGTGGGCGATAACCTGTCCCTTAATCACCATCTCGCCCTTCCTTCCGAGCAGGCGTTCATTGTATGCAAACAGGCTCAGCACGTTCTCGCCATGATCCAGCACCATCAGGAATCCCAGACCGCGCACCCAGTCGGCAAACACCACGCGGCCCGGATGGGGCGCATGCACCGGGGCCCCCGCGTCAGCTTCCAGCAGAATCCCGTCCCAGCTCGCCTGGCCGCCGCCCGGGCCCGCACCGAATCGTTGCAGGACGCGGCCGCTGACGGGCCATTGAAGCTGACCCCGGGCCGCGGTTATCGAAGGCAGGGGCAGTGCGGGGTGATCCTCAACGATCCGGCCCAGGTCATCCACCAGGGAGGCGAGTGTGGCGGTGCGCGCCTTGAGGCGCTGGACTTCCTCGCCGGCCTCCCCAATGCGCAGCCGCAACCCCTTGAGAACTTCCTTGCGGCGCCCCGCCGCCCGCTCCAGTTGAAGAATCTGCTCCGCCCGGCGAGCCTGCAGGTCGGCCAATTTCTGTTCCACGTCCCTGGATTCGCCACTGAGCTTGAGAATTTCGCCCGCAACCCTGGCTGACTCGCTTGCCCGATTCGCCCAGGAACGCGTCAGCAAGCCGGACCAGACCAGCCGGCGATCCACGTCGCCTGCGCTTTCCCCGCTGAGCAGCGCCTTCAGGTCGCCCTGACGGCCGGATCGCCAGGAGCGGCGCATGGCCGTGGCCAGCGCCCGCTGGGCCCGTTGCCGCTGCTGCCCGCTTTGCAGTAGTTCGTCTTCCAGCCGAGACTGTCTGGAGCGGCTGTCGGCGAGCTGCCGCTCCACCTGATCGGCGGCCTCCCGCAGCCTCATGAGTTCCGTTTCCGCATCGCGCAGGTCAGCTTGCGCCTCGCTCTGGGCCGCCTGGTCCCGGCCAAGCCCTTGCTCTACCGATTCGATGCGCGACAGCAGCCCGGCCAGTTCATCCTCATCCCCGGTTTCTTGTCCCATGACGCCGGCAGGCAAAAAGACCAAGCCGGCGATCACCAACTTCTTTGCCAGTGTCGTGTCCCGCAAGTAACTTTGCTTAAGCTGCGAGGCATTTTTTCTTCCCGGCAAGGCGCGACGACGCAGTGTGGCAGGCCCCACATAAGGAGGAGCAACAAAGCCGGGGAGAAAAAAGGGCCGCAGATTAGCGAAGGTATTTGGGGGACACGACACTATATCGGGGCTATTCAGTGTGAAGATTGCTCAAGATGGAGGAATTAGGGGCCGTCGGCATTATATCGAGCGACTTATAATTCGCCGCAGGATGCCCTGTTCCCGGCGGTGCGCGATGGCCCCCAAGGCGGCGCGGACCGCGGCGGGCAACTTCATGCAGAACTACCGATAATTTAACCTGCGCCGATATGGGACGACTTATTGAATTTGCGGCCGCTCATCCATGGCTGAGTTTCGGCGTGGTTGCCAGCCTGCTTGCGGCCCTGTTCAACGAAGTGCGCTTGCGCGCCGTCGCGGTGACCGCGCTGGCGCCCAACGTGGCGGTGCAGGCGATCAACAAGGGCGCAACGATCTTCGACCTGAGAGAACCGAAGACCTACGGCCAGGGCCACATCCCGAACGCGCGGAACATGCGGGCGGTGGACGTCCCCGCGTCGCCGAAACTCAAGTCAGGCAACCCGGTATTGCTGGTGTGCGACAACGGCTCCGCCAGCGGGCGCCTGGCACAGGACTTGCGCAAGAAAGGATCGGAGCAGGTGTTCAGCCTCAAGGGTGGGCTGGCCGGCTGGCAACGCGAAAACCTCCCGGTAATCGGCGGTCGGGGCCGACGCAAATAGCCCGCCGGGTTTCATGTTCGCGGTAATCGGCGCCGGGGCGTGGGGTACGGCGCTTGCCGTGCACCTGGTGAAAGCCGGCTGGGCAACGAAAATCTGGGACATCGACCGGCAGCATCTGGACGACCTTGCCCGGGACCGCGAGAACAGACGCTACCTGCCGGGCGTGCGCCTGCCCGAAGGATTACAGCCCGTAGCGGAAATTGACAGTGCTACCAACGGCGCCGAGTGCATCCTCGTGGTGACTCCCAGTTCGGCGCTGCGCGAGACCTTTCGGCGGCTCAAGCCGCTGTTGGGCTCCAGCACCCGGCTTTGCTGGGCCTCCAAGGGGCTGGAGGTGCAATCCGGCCTTCTCACTCACCAGGTAGCGGAGGAAGAATTGAGCGCCGGCTGCCCCCTGGCGGTAGTTTCGGGCCCCACCTTCGCGGCCGAAGTTGCGGCCGGGCGGCCGGCTGCGATCACGGTCGCTTCCGGCAACCAGGAACATGCACGCTGGCTCGCGCAACGGCTGAACGCAGGTTCGCTACGAGCCTATGTCTCCGATGACATGATCGGCGTGGAAGTCGGGGGCGCCACCAAGAATGTGATTGCGATCGGGGCGGGTCTATCGGACGGGCTGGGGTACGGCGCCAACGCCAGGGCCGCATTGCTGTGCCGCGGCCTTGCGGAAATCGTCCGCCTGGGTGTTGCGCTGGGTGCACGCGCCAGCAGTTTCATGGGTCTTGCGGGGCTGGGCGACCTGGCGCTTACCTGTTCCGATGACCAGTCCCGCAATCGGCGCCTGGGACTGGCCGTCGCCCGTGGAAGGTCCGCCGAAGAGGCCCTGGAAGAATTGGGCCAGGTTGCCGAAGGTTTGTACGCGGCCGACGCCGTGCATCGGCTATCAAGCCGCCTCGGCCTCGAGCTGCCGATTTCCGAGCAGGTATACCAGGTCCTGCACCGTGGGCGCGACCCGCGCAAGGTGCTCAATGCGCTTTTAAGCCGCCCGCTGAAGGCAGAGGATGAGGTGGCGGTGACCTCTTCATGAGCAGATCTCCCTTGTCCGTGGAGTTCTGCGGGCTTGAGCTTCAATCCCCCATTGTGCTGTTGTCCGGCTGCGTGGGCTTCGGCGACGAGTACACGCGCGTGGAGGGCTTCTCCAACGGCGATGCCGGGGCGATTGTCTGCAAGGGCACTACGCTCAAGCCGAGGCTCGGCAACAAGGGCCACCGGCTTTGGGAAACACCCGGCGGCATGCTCAATGCCATCGGACTGCAGAACCCGGGAGTTGACGCCGTGGTGCGCGACATTGCGCCGAAGCTCGACTATGCCGAGACCTGCTGGTTCGCGAATGTCTGCGGCGGCACGGTGGAAGAGTACGCGGAAGTGACCCGGCGGTTCGACGACACGCCCATGCACGGCATGGAGATCAATATTTCCTGCCCGAACGTGCGCGAAGGCGGGGTGGCCTTCGGCAACGATCCGGACATGTCCGCCAGGGTGGTTGAAGCCTGCCGGGCCGCTACTTCCAAGCCGCTGATCGCCAAGCTGTCTCCGAACCAGACGGACATAGCGGAGAACGCGCGCCGCTGCCTGGAAGCGGGCGCGGACGGCCTGGCCGTAATCAACACGCTGATGGGCATGGCGATCGACGCGGAAAGCCGCCGTCCGGTAATCGGCAACGTGCAGGGCGGCCTGTCGGGACCGGCCATCAAGCCCCTGGCCTTGCTAAAGGTGTATCAGACTTACCAGGTGGCGCGCAAATACAACGCACCGATCATCGGGCAGGGCGGCGTCATGGACGCTACCGACGCCATCGAATTCCTGCTGGCCGGCGCCACGACCGTGGGCGTGGGGACCGCGCTGTTCTACGATCCCCTCGTATGCAAGAAGATCAATGCAGGCATTGCGGATTATCTCGCCCAGCACGGCATCGAGAACGTCGGCGAACTGACCGGGGCCATGAGCCTTGATGCCGGTGTTGAGGACAGCCCACTGTCCGGCTAGTCGGAATGAAGCGGGGCGGGCTGACCGCTACGTTAGGGAATCGCTACGGCTTCTCGAGCTTCTTCAATCAGATGTTCGATGCAGTTCCGGCAGGGAGAGTGTGCCCTCCTGGGAGCGAAGGCGTCCCGCCTTCGCCGAGGGCGGAACGCCCTCGCTCCCAGAGACGGCCGCCGCTTTGATGACAGTGGGCTGCCGCTTGTAGAAGCGAACCTCCTTGCTGGAGGCAAGCATCTTGCCCTTCGGATCCACCAGCCGGGCGCGCAACCGGTGCTCACCCCGCCATACCTGCTTGAGCCGCACCAGGGGAGGCTCTCCCTCCCAATCCGCCTCGGCGCCATCCAGTTCCAGCACCAGGCGACCGCCGCCCTCCTCTAATCCGCTTATGTCCACGGCTACATCCAGCGTCCCGCCGTCGCCCCATACGGTGTCACCCGGCGAAGGCCGGGTAATCGCCAGCGTTATGTTCGTGCCAACGGGCTCTTCAGCCTTGGGGCCGGAAGGCTCTGCGATGGAACGGGCAGGCGCAGTCTGGCCTGACCAGCGGCCCGGCCCCGGCAACTGCATGGGAACGGCTTCGGCGAAGGGGCGGTCCGAGTAGCGGACCTCGCCCTCCTCGCCCACGTGACGCCAAACCTGCTGACCCTGCGCCGACGGCAGCAGGATCAGCAGAAATACAAGGCCGGCAATTCCGCGTGCCATGGTCCCTCCTGGATTTGAGCGGTCCCTCCGATCAAAAGGAACTACAGGCTGTAGTACATCTCGAATTCGACGGGGTGCGTGCTGGCCCGCAGGCGTGTCGACTCTTCTTCCTTAAGACCCGTATAGCCTTCCAGGAGATCGTCGGTAAACACGTCCCCCGCCTTGAGGAAATCGCAGTCGCCGCGCAATGCGTCCAGGGCCTCGTCCAGCGAGAACGCCACCGTGGGCAAGCCGGCTTCTTCCTCGGGCGGCAAGTCGTACAGGTCCTTGTCCACCGGATCGCCGGGGTGAATCTTGTTCACGATGCCGTCGATCCCGGCCATCAGCATGGCCGCAAAGGCGAGGTAGGGGTTGGCCATGCTGTCGGGGAAGCGCACTTCGATCCGGCGGCCACGGGAGTCGGCCACGAACGGGATGCGCACCGCAGCCGAGCGGTTGCGCGCCGAATAGGCCAGCAGCGTGGGCGCCTCGAAACCTTTCACCAGGCGCTTGTAGCTGTTGGTGGCCGGGTTCGTAAACGCATTCAGCGCGCGAGCATGCTTGAGGATCCCGCCGATGTAATACATGCCGGCCTCGGACAGTCCGCCGTAGCCGTCGCCGCTAAAGATGTTGTTGCCGTCCTTGATCACGGACTGGTGCACGTGCATGCCGTTGCCGTTGTCGCCGACCAGGGGCTTGGGCATGAACGTCGCCGTCTTGCCGAACTGGTGGGCGGTCTGCAACACCGCGTACTTGAGAATCTGAACCTCGTCGGCCTTGCGGGTAAGACTGTTGAACCGCACGCCGATCTCGCACTGTCCGGCGGTAGCCACCTCGTGGTGATGCACTTCCACGGGCAGGCCAAGATCCTCCAGCGCCAGACACATGGTCGAGCGGATGTCCTGCAGGGAATCCACCGGCGGAACCGGGAAATAGCCGCCTTTCACGCCTGGCCGATGCCCATAGTTGCCTTCCTCGAATTCGCGCGTGGAATTCCATGCGCCTTCAATAGAATCCACATGGTAGGACGCACTTTCCAGGGAACTGCCGTAGCGAACATCGTCGAACACGAAGAACTCATTCTCCGGGCCGAAATTCGCGTCGTCGCCGATCCCGGTGGAGCGCAGGTACTCGATGGCGCGCTTGGCCGTGAGCCTGGGGCAGCGCGCATAGGCCTGCATGGTGACCGGCTCGTATACATCGCAGCGCAGCAGCAATGTGGTGTCCTCGGCGAACACGTCCAACACCGCGCTTTCCGCTTCGGGCATCAGCACCATGTCCGACTCGTCAATCCCCCGCCAACCGGCAATGGATGAGCCGTCGAACATTTTTCCGCTTACGAAAAACTCGTCGTCGATGACACTCGAAGGCAGGCTTACATGTTGCTCCTTGCCCCGGGTATCGGTGAAGCGGAGATCCACGAATCTCACGCCCTTCTCCTCGATCATGGTCAGAACTTCGGATACGTTCATAGTGTTACGGCCCCCAATCGCCGGATAGATTTCTCAAAGGGGGAGCGGCAGCAGTTCGCCCCCGCGCCGGTCGCCCACACCCACACCCGAATGGCGCTGGATCGCGCCGTAAACAACCGGGGACAGACCGAAACCGGCACCGGCGACTCCCTTCTGCGGCACCGGCCGCAATTTTAGCGGCTTTGGCCCTGCCAGGTCTAGTGTTAGTACTTTCCAACATGAAATGAGTCTGAAGGCGGGACGTGTTTCCAGTATGAAATGAGTCTGAAGTAGCCTCCGTGTCCGTTCATGATGGGAGGATGAGAACGATCATGAACGCCAACGAACTGGCCACGGTGGATCAATTGCGCGCGTTTCTCGGCGGCGCTCAGCGGGTGGCCTTCGAGGTCGCCAGCGACAAGGACGCGCGCTACGGGTGGATTCGAAAGACCCTGGTGCAATTTCGCTACCTGGAGCTGCGCAAGCCGGACAAGGGGGTGGTCATCCGCTATCTGGTCAAGGTCAGTGGCTACTCGCGCCAGCAGGTCACCCGCCTGGTCAAGCAATACCGGGACACCGGGCGCCTGACGCGCCGGCAGCGCGTCGTGAAGGGCTTTCGCCGGCGGTACACGCCCGAAGACGTTCGCCGGCTCGCGGCCATGGACGAGCGCCACGGCACGCCCAACGGCCTGACGATGAAAAAGCTCTGCGAACGCGCCTGCGAGGTGTTTGGACAGCGGGAGTACCAACGGCTGGCCGGGATCTCGGTGTCGCACTTATACAATCTGAGGAAGTCCGCCGGCTACCGCCGCTGCCGTCTGACGGTCCACAAGACCCGCCCTCGAAGCGTCGCCATCGGCGAACGGCGCCCCGCGGCCCGAAGGCCGCCCCGGCTTCATCCGCGTCGATACCGTCCACCAGGGCGACTTCGACGGCCACAAAGGGGTTTATCACGTCAACACGGTCGATGAAGTCACCCAGATGCAGGCCATCGCCAGCGTGGAGAAGATCAGCGAGCGCTACCTCATCCCCGCCTTGAAGCCATTGCTCGAAGCCTACCCGTTCGCCGTTTTAGGGTTCCACTCCGACAACGGCTCGGAGTTCGTCAACCGGCAGGTCGCGGCGCTGCTGGAGAAACTACGCGCCGAGTTCACCCGGTCGCGCCCCCGGCAAAGCAACGACAACGCTTTAGCCGAATGCAAGAACGGCCATGTCATACGCAAGCACTTCGGCCATCTCCACATCGCCCAGCGCTGGGCGCCGGCGATCAACCAGTTCAACCGCGAACATCTCAACCCGTACCTCAACTACCATCGCCCCTGCCTGTTCCCCGAAACGTTCGAAGACCCCAAAGGGAAACAACGCAAACGCTATCCCTACGCATTACTCCTGACACCCTACGAAAAACTCAAGTCCTTGCCGAGCGCCCAGGCCTACCTGAAGCCCGGCCTGGACTTTGAGACGCTGGACACAATCGCCTACCAGCAAAGCGACAACCAAGCCGCCGACCGGCTCCAAAAAGCCCGCCGGCAACTGTTTGACCGGATCCTCTGCCCGCAGCGCAAGCACGCTTGAAACCCCAACGGCAGCGCCTCGAAACGCAGACCGAGAAGCCGCCCGGCTTCCCGCCAATCAGTCCGGCAGGGAAAAGCAAGGCGGGACCACCAAGGCCTGCCGCAGGCGCAATAGCCAAGGCCAGGAAAATCTTGCCGCGGGCTTTTCCGCGGCGCGATCCGCAGGCGCCGCTCGCCAGCCAGCCCGGCGCGCGCCTGACCGCGTAAGCGGCTTGACCCAAGGTCAAGAACTGATACGCACAGCCCGCTAACTATCCAGTATCCTTACACCCCAGCGTCGGCAAAGCCGGCCAATAAAACTGATGCATGAACGGGAACGACACAGGCCTGCAGACGAATCGCAACCGCCCCAAGTTCAGACTCATTTAAGTTTTGGAAAAGACTGTGTTCTTCATTTGAAACGGAGCCCTCCCTCCCTGGGCTTGCTCACTATTGTGTGAGATTCCCGAGCGTCAGACTCTGCTGTACAACGCGCTTTGCAGCGGCGTCATTGACCACCAGGCTTGACAGTTGCGGGAAGGCTCTTACGCCCATCCGAAAATAGGAAGGCTCCCGCTCAGTCCCGATTGAACGGTAGCCAAGTGCTTCCGCGGCAGCAAGCGTTGATCCGCTCCCGGCAAATGGGTCATAAACAATACCGAGGCCTAGTGGAAGCGCGGCCCGTACGACTCGCCGCAAGAATTTCTGCGGTTTGAGCGACGGATGCGGCGCAATCTTTTTCTCGGGTCCGCGGGCGGGCGAGCAGCGAATCACGTCGCGAAAGGGTTCTTTTTCGGAGACACGCCTCAATCCCCCGGCGCCCCACTTCCGCAAGTTGGCCGCAACAGTTCCTTCAAAGGGTTTCCTGAAGATGCCCCATGGCTCCCAGCAGGACCGCGGCATCACAGTAACGTCCGCAAACTCTTCTTCTGCCCCCTTTGGCCGATCACCGCCTCGCAGTGTTTGGATTAGCCGAATGATCTCGCCGCGTTTCTCGAATCCTGCTGCCTGGAAGCTGCCAAAGGTTATCGTGGAAAGCAAGGCATTCGAAGCAACAATAATATGCCCACCTGGGACCAGTGCTCTCTGTGCGGCGATAGCGAATTTCACAAAGAACTCCCGAAGCTCCGTTGCTTCTCGCGTCGACAAGACCGTGAATCTTGGCAGTGGCTTCCTCTGATGACCGTCAAAAGAGGGAGGGAAGCGCCAAACACCCCCACGTCCCAACAACATCTTGGAGTGATTCTTGGGGGCGTACTCCACAAGGCTGTATGGAGGGTCCGTTACTACAGCGTGAATCGAGTTATCAGGGAGGCCTGCAACCCACCGGTTCGCATCTGCCATAACGTAAGTTGCATGGTCCGACAAATGACATCGACGTTGGCGACCGTTGTCGCGAACCGATTCCCATTTTCGGTCAATAGCTGCGGCAAGCTCGTTCATCCATGTCCGCGGAGACGCCTTGGTGCGTGCCGCAGTATCGACAGTCGCCATTCCTGACCTATCCATTGGCGTCGTTGTACTTTCCTCTCTTCTCGTTGACTGCTCCACTCAAGAATTCATGAAGCATTTTCTCGAATAGTGCGTTAAGCTTCAGGCCCCGACTAGCCGCCTCCATTTTGAAGGCCCGCGCGAGCTCGGGCTTAAGCCGCAAGCTGATGACTTTCTTGTCCTTACTCACTCCCATGTCGGAATTAAATCATTTTGACGTCAGGACGTCAAGACGTCCAAGTGGCTAGACGTCTCTTTTCCTCCAAGTATTGATGTCTGAGTATCCGCCTCCCAATTGGCTCAATCCGTCCGTTCGACTACCGCCGGGCCTGGAAGCCACCCAGATCAGCAAGGCAGTCGACTATATTGAGCAAGAAGCGGACGAGTTAATTGACATGCCGATTCCACTCCGAAGTGCAACACCTGTCAGGGCGGTGATTCCTCTCCTTTGTTGGAGCGCAGCATAGCATCCGGTGGGGTTCGGGCGGTGCTTTTCGGAGTGAGGGCGTAGCCGGAACGGAGAAAGGCACCGCCCGGGACCCGTTTTCGCCACCGCCGCCAGCCCGCTAAGCCGTCAGCCCGTCACCCGGACACAGTAAACCCGGCCGCCGCCTGTCAAGGCCGCGGGCCAGACCGGCAGGGCGGTCAAGCAACCGCTGCCGGCGGGTCCGGCCCCGCCAGCGCCGGAGCGCGGAGAACCGCACCGGAGAGCCCCGCAGCGTCCAGGGCCTCGCCAAACACTTCCGCCGGCGTGCGGTAACCCAGAACCCGGCGGGGCCGGCCGTTGAGAAGATCCTGCACCCGCCCCACCTGAACATCGCCGAGGGCGGTGAAGTCCGTCGCCTTCGGAAAGTACTGCCGAACCAGACCGTTGGTGTGCTCGTTCAAACCACGCTCCCAGGAGTGGTAGGGCGCGGCAAAGTAAAACCCCGCCGACAATCCGGCCGCCACCGCCCGGTGGCCGGCAAACTCCTTGCCGTTGTCCGCCGTCAGGGTGTGCGTCAGCGCCGATACCGGCCCCAGACGCGCCAGGATCGCGCCCCCAACCGCTGCCGCCGTCTTGTTCATCACCCGCTGTAGATACGTGAACTTCGAACACCGGTCCACCACCGAGACCAGCGCCCCCCGATGCCGCGCGCCGATGATCGTATCCAACTCCCAGTCACCCACCCGGCGCTTTAACTCCACCACCGCCGGACGCTCAACAATGTCCACACGGCCCGGGATCAACCCACGGCCCGCACCACACCGGCCACGCCGGTTGGCCTTCTTCCCGCGCCGGCGCAAATGCCGATACAGTGTCCCGCCCGCCGCACGGTCCCGCCACACCTGACGGTATATCCACGTCTTGCCGACCGATACCCCACCCTCCAGCCGTATACGCCCGGCAATCTGCTGGGGACTCCACTGCCAGCCCAAACACCCTTCAATCCGGCCCCACAACGCCGCCGTGAGCTTGCGCGGGCGCGAGGACGCCAACCGCCGGCGAGACCGGGCCATCCGCTGCGCCTGGCGCATCCGGTAACCCCGCCGCCCACGGTTGCGGCGCAACTCGCGGCTCACCGTCGAGGCCGATACCTCCAGCGCACGCGCGACACCCCGTACCGACAGACCGCTTTTCTTCAGCGCGTAAATCTGGCATCGTGACCCGTAGGTCAGGTGATGGTAGCCCTTGGCCATCGGATACCCTCCTGCTTCGATATCGGAGAGTATCGCCGTCACCTGGCCGCTTTTCAACGCTCGGCGACAGTCCCGTTTGCTTCCAGGCTAGCCAACCATCGTTGAGTGTTGCACTTCAGAGTGGAACGGGCGACATCTACTATGAGCAGCGAAACGTCTTTAGCGCAATCGTAGGCATATTCGGAACCAAGGCGCTCGACAGCTATAGCGTCTATGAGAAAGTCAAGCACTCGTTTGAGGCCCAACAACGATTCCCCGATCTTCAACGCCGCTCGGGAGGATCCGGCCAAAATCCCAAGCATTTTCTGGAAAGCAAGGGAAGCAAGCGGCCATGGGCAATCCAATCTCACTACGACCATGAGGGATGGTACATAGTTTGGCGCTATCTCGTTGATCCGACGCAGTCATTTGCGTCCAATCGTTCCGTTATCGTCTGGCGTGTGGACATGGTGTATTTGTCAAGCGAGCACTGGAAGTACGAAGGAAGCACGGCGGGCAAAGGGGGAGGCGGTAGAACCCATACCTTTGGTGTCAGGAAGCCCGCCACTTTGCTGAAGGGAAAGGCCGTATATGCACGCCCGGACATAGTGCTGTCCGGGGGAAAGCCAGTTCCTGCTTAGCGCAGCAAGGGGCCCCTGCTGCGGGTTAGACTACGCGCTCGGCGCGCAGGGGACAGTTATATGAACAAGCGAGCGGGACAGCATGAGATCTGGAAACTGATTCAGGGCGTTTTTGCCTCTTTTGCGGGTCGCGACGTACAGGGCATGGAGGACCTGTTGCACGAGGACTGCACACTCTGGGACCTGTTCGAGCCGGAATTGATCGAAGGCGCCCGGGAGCGTGTGGCCTTTCATGAGCGTGACAAGACGCAGTCCATGGCCCGCGGCCGCCTGAGCATCTCAATCGATCCGCTGAAACTGGACGTGTACAACGAGGTCGCCGTTGCACGCTACTGGCTGGAATTTCGCTACCAACCGCCCAACGCGACTTCCGGGCGGGTTCGCATTACCGACGTGCTGCTGCGCACGCCGAACGGCTGGCGCATCGTGCATCACCACGAGGGCATGGCGCCGGGCGGCGTCCCACCCATCAGCGACTAGTTCCGCAATCGGCACGCGCCTATATCATTGTTGGCGCGCGGCCCGCTTCAGAGGCTGCCGGAGATAGCCGCATGACAGACGAAATTTCTCGACGGGCGATGCTCGGCGGGCTGGGCGGTCTGGGACTGGGCGCCGCACTGAGCATCCACTCCGCGCCGGCGGACAGCACGGGGCTTTTCCCCGCGGCGGATGATCAGGAGGCCTGGCTCAAGGCCTGGTTGCGGGTGCAGGCGAGCCTGAAGGAGCAGGACTCGCCCTGGTCGTACATGGGACGCATCTATGCGCAAGTCGGCGAGGAAGCGCCCAATCACATTCTCGACCTGGAAGGAACGGAAATCTACTGGGCCGCACCGCTGGGAAACGGCGAGTATTCCATCAGCAGCCGCACGCTGACCTTCTTCAAGGACCCGGCCAGCGGCGCAATGCTGGACGAGTTCACCAATCCTTATACCGGCGAAACCCTGCCCGTGCAGCCCAACATCCTCGGCGGACGCGACGGCGCGCGCTACACCAAGGAAGGGATGGTTTTTGCCGAGCGTATCGACCCCACCGGCGAGCTTCGGCGCTGGAATTGGGAGTGGAAGGATTCCGGCCCTCATGTGTGGCTCATGGCGAGCCGCGGAATGACCCAGGCGCCGCAGCCCTGGCTTGAGGCAATGACCATGTTCTGCCGCAGGGAAGATTTCGCTGACCCGGAAATCGTGAGCCTTCGCAGCAGCTTCTCGTCTACCTACTTCTCGCCCTGGTTGCGATGGATGGGCATGAGAGGCCAGCCCGGCCATCTCATCTGGCATTCTTCGGGCTGCAAGCTGAATTCCACCGACGAGGTTTCCGACGCCTACCGTGAGCGGGCCGACCGGCTGTTCCCCGGCAAATTGACGGCCAATCCGGCCTCGTTCGATTAGTGGCGTGACACCACGCTAGCCTTAGGCCGCAGGAGCAGGTAGCTGTCGCTTATGAGCAGGCTCGGGATCGTTGACGCGGCGAGCTACGTGCCGGCCATGCGCCTGCAACGGCGTGCCATATTCGGCGCCAATGCCTGGGCCAACCCGGCGCTCAAGGGATTGGCTCAAGGCGCCCGCAGCATGTGCAACTGGGACGAAGACAGCATCACATTGGGCGTGGAGGCTGCCCGGCGCTGCCTGGCAGTGCATTCACGCGACGCAGTGGAGCGTTTGTATTTCGCCTCCACCACACCGCCGTTCGCCGACCGGCAGTGCGCAACGGTCATCGGCGAAGCGCTGAGCCTGTCCGGGCAACTCGCCGCCGTGGACCTGGCCAATTCCCGCAACGCCGGCATGCAGGCACTGTGCGAAGCGCTGCGCGGCGATCAGCAAACCCTGGTCGTCGCCGCCGACGCGCGCCGGGCAAAACCGGCCAGCATTCAGGAACTGCAGTACGGACACGGTTCCGCCGCGGTCCTGCTGGGCCGCGAGGGCGTGATTGCCCAGGCGGTCGCGGAGTACCGGCTTACGCAGGATTTCGTGGATCAGTTCCGGGGCAGCGGGGAAGCCTTCGATTACCGCTGGGAGGAACGCTGGGTACGCGATCGGGGCTTTAAGACCATCATTCCCGGACTGGTTCGGGGGGTTCTCAAGAAGGCCCGTGTGAAGCCGGAGCAGCTGTCCCGCCTGGTGCTGCCGGCCGCGCCCCCACGAATGACGCTTGCCATGGCCAAGGCGCTGGGCCTGCCGGCGGAAGCCGTCCAGGACGGCCGCCTCGGCGACGTCGGCGATACCGGGGCGCCGCATCCGCTGCTCTTGACGGTGGATGCGCTGGCAAAGGCGCAGCCGGGCGAGCTGATCCTGGTGATCGGTTTTGCTCAAGGCGGAATCGCCCTGCTTTTGCGAACCACCGGGGAACTGCCCCAATGGCAGGAGCGCAACGCCCGTCGGCTGGCGCTGTCCCCGCCGCGGCCGGAGAACGCCTACACCAAGTACTTGAGCTTCAGCGGCCTGCTGCCGATCGACTTCGGCATGCGTGCGGAAGCCGACGCCAAGACCCAGCTCAGCGCCTTTGATCGGCATCGCGCGGAGCTGACCGGCTTTTCCGGAGGCCGATGCACAGCATGCAAGACGGTGCAATTCCCGCGCAGCGCGCGTTGCGTAAACCCGGATTGCAACGCCGAAGGCGAGCAGGAGGTGGTCCTGCTCGCCGATGAGCCGGGCTCGGTAACTTCCTTTACGCAGGACTGGCTGGCCTATACCCCGCATCCGCCGCTGCAATACGGCCTGGCTTCCACCCGAAGCCGTGCGCGGGTGCTGATGGAATTCACCGAGTGCCCGCTGGATCAGATGCAAATTGGGCTTGCATTGCGGTTCGTATTTCGCATTCACGCGATAGACTCACAAAGAGGCTACCGCAGGTATTTCTGGAAAGGCGCACCGGCGCCAGGTGAGGAGAGCGCCTCATGACAGGCATATGTGACAAAGTGGCGATCGTGGGCATGGGTTGCTCGCGCTTCGGCGAACGCTGGGATTGCGACGCGGAAGATTTGATGCTGGAAGCTTTCCGGGAGGCCTCCCAGGACGCCGGCGTCAAGGCCGAGGACCTGGATGCCGCCTGGTTCGGCTGTTATTTCGATGACGCCAGTGTCGGCAAGTCGGCGCTGCCTCTGGCCAACGCCCTGCGCCTGAGAAACATCCCGGTCACCCGCGTGGAGAACATGTGCGCGACCGGCACCGAGGCCCTGAGGGGCGCGGTCTACGCGGTCGCCGCCGGGGCCTGCGACATCGCCCTGGCCCTGGGCGTGGAGAAGCTGAAGGACACGGGCTACGGCGGGCTACCGACCGGCACGCCGGGCACCTTCACCGAACAGTGGCGCCCCAACACCAGTTCGCCGGGCTCCTTCGCCCAGTTGGCCTCCGCCTACCGGGCCCAGCACCGGGTCAAGGGCGAGGACTTAAAGCGCGCCATGGCCCATGTTTCCTGGAAAAGCCACGGCAACGGCGCGATCAATCCCAAGGCGCACCTGCGCAAAGCCGTAGATCTGGACACCATCATGGGGGCCCCCATGGTTGCGGAACCGCTGGGGCTGTTTGACTGCTGCGGAGTCAGCGACGGCGCCGCCTGCGCGATCGTGACCCGCCCTGAAATCGCCCGTGAACTGGGCAAGACCGGCATCGTTACCGTCAAGGCCCTGCAGCTTGCGGTCAGCAACGGCTCGGAGGCAGGCCACGAGGGTTGGAACGGAAGCTATATCCACTGCGGCCGCCTGGCGGGCCAGCGGGCGCTGGAAGAAGCGGGAGTGCGCAGCGCGCGCGACGAGATTGATTTGATGGAGGTCCACGACTGTTTCTCGATTACCGAACTGGTGACCATGGAAGACCTGGGCTTCGCCGAGGAGGGCCAGGGCTGGCGGGCGGTTCTTGACGGGACCTTCGACCGGGAAGGCGATACGCCGTGCCAGATCGACGGAGGCCTGAAGTGCTTCGGGCATCCGATCGGCGCTTCCGGCCTGCGCATGGCCTACGAGGTCTATCTGCAATTGCTGGGCCGGGCCGGAGACCGGCAGCTCCCATCTCCTTCCCTGGGCCTGACCCATAACCTGGGAGGCGAGCCGGCGCGCTGCGTGGTCAGCGTCGCGGTCCTCGGCCGGAACGACTAGCCCTATTCGTTCAGCATGCCCAAGGAGCGCAAGCGGCCCGCTGATTTCCAGACGCTGATCCAACTGCTGGAAGCGTTCTGGGCACGGCGCGGCTGCGTGATCGTGCAGCCCCTGGATCAGCCGGTCGGCGCCGGGACCTTTCATCCTGCCACTTTCCTGCGGTCCCTGGGCCCGGAGCCCTGGAACAGCGCCTACGTCCAGCCCAGCCGGCGGCCCACGGACGGACGCTACGGCGACAATCCCTTCCGCCTGCAGCACTACTACCAGTTCCAGGTGGTGATGAAGCCGTCCCCGGACAAGTTCCAGGACTGGTACCTGGAATCCCTGCGCTATCTGGGTATCGACCTCAATACCGACGACGTGCGCTTCGTCGAAGACAACTGGGAATCGCCCACGCTGGGGGCCTGGGGACTGGGCTGGGAAGTGTGGCTGAACGGAATGGAGATCACCCAGTTCACCTATTTCCAGCAGGTGGGCGGGCTGGACTGCCGGCCTGTCACCGGCGAGATAACTTACGGTCTTGAGCGCCTGGCGATGTACCTTCAAGGTGTCGACAGCGTCTTTGACCTCCTGTGGTCAAGCCGGGGCCGCAAGGTGCTGTACCGGGACGTGTACCACCAGAACGAGGTGGAGATGTCGAAGTTCAATTTTGAGCTGGCCGATACCGAGCTTCTGTTCGAGCGCTTCGACAATTGCGAACGCGAGTGCGGCCGGCTGACGGCCGGGGACTTGCCGCTGCCTGCCTACGAGCAGGTCCTGGAAGCCTCGCACACCTTCAACCTGCTGGATGCCCGCCGGGCGATTTCCACCGGCGAACGGCAGCGATACATATTGCGGGTGCGAGACATGGCCGGCGCCGTGGCGCAGAGTTACGCCGCCTCCCGCGAAGCCATGGGTTACCCCATGCTCGACGCTTAGGGAGGATTGGACTTGCCCGGCCGTTCAGATTTTCTGCTGGAGATAGGCGTTGAGGAATTGCCGCCGAAATCCCTGCGCGCGCTGGAGAAAGCCCTTCTCGAGGAGTTTCGCCGAGGATTAGAGGAGGCGGGCCTTGAGCATGACGGCCTGGACTCCTACGCGTCACCCCGCAGGCTTGCGGTCTCGGCGCGCAAGCTGGCTTCCAGGCAGCCGGCGCAAGTGGTTGAGAAGCGCGGGCCGCCGCTGTCGGCGGCTCGCGATGAGGATGGTCAATGGAGCCGCGCGGCCCGGGCCTTTGCCGGCTCCTGCGGGTGCGCTCCCCAGGACCTGGGAACACTGCGCACGAGCAAGGGTGAATGGTTGATGTTTCGCGGGCGGCGGGCGGGGCAGGCCGCATCGGCTTTGCTGGAAGATATCGTCGGCGGCGCGCTGAAGCGCCTGCCGATTACGCGGGCGATGCGCTGGGGATCCGGGAGCGAAGAGTTTATCCGGCCGGTCCACTGGGTGGTCATGCTGCATGGCAAGCGGGTTGTTCGCGCAACGATTTTCGGCCGGCGCAGCGGCCGCCAGAGCCGCGGTCATCGCTTCATGGGCCGGGCGCGCGTGAGCCTGGAATCGGCCCAGGACTATGCGGCCCGGTTGAAGGAACAGGGCAAGGTGCTTGCCGGATTTGAAGAGCGGCGCGACACGATTGTTCGGCTGGCCTCCCAGCTGGCGGATCAGATGGACGGGGCGCTGGTAAGCAGCCCGGAACTGGTGGACGAGATTACCGGGCTGGTCGAATGGCCGGTAGCGCTTGCCGGCGGGTTTGAGGAACAGTTCCTGAAGCTCCCCGAGCCCGTCATCGTTGCGTCGCTGCAGGAACACTTGCGGTTCTTCCCGCTGCGCGGCAATGCCGGCGCCCTGCTGCCGGCTTTCGTGTTGATCAGCAATCTCGAGAGCAAGGACCCGACGGCGGTCAGCGGGGGCGCCGAGAGAGTTGTTCGGGCCCGGCTTGCCGATGCTGCTTTCTTCTATGATCGGGATTGCGCCGAGCCGCTTTCGGACCGCGTGGACGGCCTGGGGCGCGTGCGCTACCAGGCCCGCCTGGGATCCCTTGGCGAACGTGCCCAGCGCCTGGCAAGCCTGGCTGAAGGCCTGGCGGCCGATACCGGGGCCGAGCCATTGCACGCACGCCGGGCCGCGCAGTTGAGCAAGGCTGACCTCCTGACCGGCATGGTGGGCGAGTTTCCCGGCTTGCAAGGTGTCATGGGCGGACACTACGCACGACACGACGGCGAGGATGAAGCCGTCTGCTCCGCCATCGGCGAACACTATGCCCCGAGCCACGCCGGGGATGACATACCGGCGAGCCCCACCGGGCGGGCGGTCGCGCTGGCCGACCGACTGGACTTGCTGGCCGGACTGTTCGCGGCGGGCAGGCGAGCGAAAGGGGCCAGCGATCCCTTCGGCTTGCGCCGCGCAGCTTTGGCTGCCTTGCGAATCTGTATTGAAGGCGGCGTGGACCTCGACCTGCCCGCCCGTCTGGGTGAGGCCCTGTCGTTACAGCCCGTTACCGGCTCCGGCCCGGAGGCCTTGAAGGAGGAGCTCTACGAATTCATGGTGGAGCGCTTGAAGGCCTGGTATCTCGACGGTCTTCACCCCGAGGCCGCCCAGGCCACCATCAGCCCCGAACTGTTCGCAGCGGTACGGGCCCGCTCGCCGGCCTCGCCGCTGGATTTCCACCGCCGGCTTATCGCCCTGCACGGCTTTCTCGAACGACCGGCGGCCCGGGAACTGGCCAGCGCCAACAAGCGAATCGCCAACATCCTGCGTTCCGCCGGCCGGGAAGGACCGCACGAGGTCGACGCGGATTTGCTGCAAAAGCCCGAAGAGCAGGCATTGCATGCCTTGTTTCTCCTGGCGCTACCACAATACCGTCAACGGCTGGATGATCTGGATTACGCGGGTGCGCTGGAATTGCTGGCTTCCCTGCAAAAGCCGCTGGCGAATTTCTTCGATGAGGTCATGGTCATGAGCGAGGACCTGGAACAGCGAAATAACCGGCTCGCCTTGCTGGCTGGAATTCGCCATACCTTTCTCGGGGTAGCCGACCTGTCACTCTTGCCGGGTCGCAAGTAACAGGGCCAGCGCACCGGCCCCGCCAGTGAAGAGCGGAATGAAGCATCGCCTGGTGATTCTGGACCGTGACGGCGTGATCAACGAGGAGCGAGGGGACTACATTCGCTCCCCGGACCAATGGCAGCCAATTCCCGGAAGCCTTCAGGCCATTGCCCGGCTGTGCAAGGCCGGCCTTTCCGTGGCGGTGGCCACCAATCAATCCGGGGTGGGCCGCGGGCTGATCACCCGCCGAAATCTTGCCGCCACTCACGACAAGCTGCAACTGGCGGTTCGTGGCGCAGGGGGTGAACTGGCGGGAATCTTCTACTGCCCGCATACACCCGCTGACCGTTGTACCTGCCGCAAGCCCTTGCCCGGGCTGCTGCAGCAGATCGAGCAGACCCTGGATATCCCGGTTGCCGGGGAATACATGGTGGGGGATTCCATGCGCGACCTTCAGGCGGCCATTGCGGCGGGTGCGCTGCCGGTGCTGGTGCGTACCGGCTTTGGCGCGCACACCGAGCATCAGCCGGGCGCGGAACGGGCCGTGGAGGTGTTCGACCGTCTGGGCGATTTCGCGGATTGGCTGCTGGGGGACGCCTGATGAAACGGCTGGCCGGACTGATGTTCACCGTCCTGCTGGTGTTCAACACGGTGGTGGCAAGCCTCTGGGCCGTCGTTCTGTGGCCAGCGCCGCATCGAATCGCCTACTTTTTCGCCGTTCGTTGCTGGGCGGGGGCAAACCTTTGGCTGCTGCGCGTGCTTTGCGGCGTGTCCTGGGAAGTGAAGGGGCTTGAGAACCTGCCCGATGAGCCGAGCGTGGTGCTCATGAAGCACTCCTCGGCCTTCGAGACCATCGCACAGGCCTTGCTCTTCCCCAGGCAGACCTGGATGCTGAAGCGGGAATTGCTGTTTCTGCCGATCTTCGGATGGGCATTGGCGGCCATGCGCTGCATCGGCGTGGACCGGGCGCGGGGAGGAAAAGCGATCCGCAGCGTCATCCGGCAGGGTAAGAGCCGTATCGAGGAAGGCCTATGGGTCATCGTCTTTCCCGAAGGGACCCGGGTGGCGCCCGGCGAGACAGGCGCCTACGCGCCCGGCGGGGCCATGATCGCTTCGGCGGCGCGTTGCCCGGTCGTGCCGGTGGCCCACAACGCCGGCGACCATTGGCCAAGGCGCAGCGCCAGCAAAAACCGGGGCGCCATCCGAATCGTCATCGGGCCGGCGCTGGACTCTGTTGGAAACGGAGCCCGGGCGATCACTGAGCAAGCCCGGGAGTGGATCGAGGCAGAAGTCGACAACTTGAGGGCAGATGCCGGCAGTTAAGGGACGAAGGCTGCCTCTTGCCCGGCGGATAGGCGCATATTAAGCGAAGTTAGGCGCATATTGAGCGAAGTTAGCCGACGTTCCAAAATCTAGCACAACCTGCATGGGGCCCTCCTGCGGCCTCATGGGTGCCGAAGAAACACAATGCCTGGCCAGCGTGACCGGTCCGGGTGAGTGAAACACGGGGCCGGCTGGCTCGGTTCGTTGGCGCGTAGGCGCCTCGCGCGTATGCTTGCGCGAGAGACCTGAAATTGCCGGTTCGAATCAGATGTCGAGGTTGACTACGTTGAGTGCGTTGTCTTCAATAAACGCGCGGCGCGGCTCGACCTTCTCGCCCATCAGCGTTGAGAACAGCTTGCTGGTCTCGAATTCGCTTGCCACTACGACCCGCACCAGACGGCGGGTTTCCGGGTTGACCGTGGTGTCCCAGAGCTGAGCGGCATTCATTTCACCCAGGCCTTTGTATCTTTGCAGGGTAACGCCGCGGCGGCCCTGGTCCATGAACCAGTCCAGCGCTTGTCCGAAAAGGTTAAATTCGCGGCGCCCCGACCCCCTGCGGGCTTCCGCCCCGGAGGCCATTAATTCGTTCAATTCGCCGGCCAGGCCCCTGATTGACTGGTATTCCGCGGATTGGAACAGCGAGAATTCCAGTTCCGCATCCTCTTCGACGCCATTTTCCGTCCGTACCACCGAAAAAGCCGCCGGCGCCTGGCCATTTGCCTGAACAGAAACCTTCCAGCTCGCCTGCGTGTCCTGTCTTGCCAGGCAGGCTTCCAGTTGGGCGGCCCATCCGGTCAGGTACTTGGCATCCGACAATTTCGCCGTATCCACCGGGGGTAACTCGGGCAGGCAGGCCAGGACCACGTCGTCTGCCCGTGCGCGCAGACCCTCAAGCGTGCTGCGGGCCTGAAGGCTGCGCTCCGCCAGCCGGCGCAACTGCTTGCCCTTTACTTGTGCCTCATTCTTGCCGCCGTTGGTGGCAAGGCTTGCGTCTTTCAGGGCGGCCGCCAGCGTCCATTCCCGCAGCTCCTGATCGTCCTTGAGATATTCCTCCCTGCGTCCGCGCGTTACCTTGTAGAGCGGCGGTTGGGCGATATAGACGTGGCCCCGCTCAATGAGCGCGGGCATATAGCGAAAGAAAAAGGTCAAGAGCAGGGTGCGGATGTGCGATCCGTCCACATCGGCGTCCGTCATGATGATTACCCGCTGGTAACGCAGCTTTTCCGCGTCGAAATTCTCTTCTTCCCGCCCTACGCCGCATCCGAGCGCCGCAATCAGCGTCGCAACCTCCTCCGACGACAGCATTTTGTCCAACCGGGCCTTTTCCACGTTGAGGATCTTGCCGCGCAAGGGCAGCACGGCCTGGGTTCGCCGATCGCGCGCCTGCTTGGCGGATCCGCCGGCGGAATCGCCCTCGACCAGGAAGATCTCACGCTTACTTGGGTCCTTCTCCTGGCAGTCGGCTAGTTTTCCGGGCAAACCGCCCACATCGCTCTTGCGCCGGGCGATATCACGCGCTTTTCGCGCCGCCTCCCGAGCCGTTGCGGCATCGACGATCTTGTCGGTGATTGCCCGGGCCTGCTTTGGATTCTCCAGCAGAAACTCGCGCAGCCCTTCGCCGATAGTGCGTTCCACCGCGGTCTTCGCTTCCGAAGAGACCAGCCGTTCCTTGGTCTGCGAGGAGAACTTCGGGTCCCGCATTTTCACGGAAACCACGGCCGTCAGTCCCTCGCGGACATCTTCGCCCCGCATGGTCAGGTCCTTGGCCCGATTGCCCCCGTGTTGCTCAATATAGGTATTCAGCGTGCGGGTCAGGGCGGTCCTAAAGCCCTCCTGGTGCGTGCCGCCATGGTTCTGGGGAATGTTGTTGGTGAAACACGAGCTGTGCTCGTGATACCCCGCGTTCCATTGCATCGCCGCTTCGATTTCCAGCTCCGCCGATGTGTCCTTGCTCTCACCTTCGCCGTTTGTGTCCTCCCTGCGGGCAATCTCCACAGCCTGAGAACGTTTCACGTGAAACACATGCGAGTGCAGGGGCTCGCGCGATTGATTAAGCCATTGAATAAATTCGCGAATTCCGCCTTCCGCATGAAAGGTCTGTTCGCCGCCCCCTTCCCGCTGGTCGGAAAATTCAATCGTGATGCCGCTATTCAGGAACGCCAGTTCACGCAGACGGCTGGCGAGCGTACTGTTGTCGAACTCCAGTTGCGCCGCGAAAACCTGTGGATCCGGGCGAAAGCGAATCTCGGTGCCATTGCGGTCACTGGGCCCGATGTCCTTCAGGGCTCCGTCCGGTATGCCCGTCTTGTAACTCTGGCGATACTGCCGGCCGCTCCGGTAAACGTTCAGTTCCAACTCGGCCGAAAGGAAATTCACCACGGATACGCCAACGCCGTGCAGCCCGCCCGATACCTTGTAGGCGCTCTCGTCGAACTTGCCGCCTGCATGCAGCGTGGTCATGATCAATTCCGCTGCCGAGCGGCCTGTCTTGGCGTGCTTGTCCACCGGAATACCGCGCCCGTTGTCGTTGATCAGCGCTCCACCGTCCGCCAGCAGCCGGACCTGGACGGTGTCGCAGTATCCAGCCAGCGCTTCATCCACCGAGTTGTCCACCACTTCGTAGATCAGGTGGTGGAGCCCCGTTCCGTCGTCCGTATCGCCGATGTACATGCCCGGCAGCTTGCGGACCGATTCGCGGTCCTCAAGGACCTCAATCTGGTCTGCGCCGTATTCTTCGGCCGACATGCCCTGCTCTGCCCCCGTAGGCAGGGTGCGATCTTCGCCGGGCTCTTGCATACTTAGGACCTGATAACTCTTCCTTGAGATGGCTTCGGCAGGTGGCCTGCCAGCGTTGCGCAACTAGGTGCACGGTTCCTTGGCAACTGCCTTGAAGGAACCTCAAGATTATACCAGCGCGCCCTCCTTGAGTCGAACTTCATCGGCCTTGAGAAAACTGCTGTACGGTGCAGCATCCACCGCTGTGATGAACAGTTGTCCGTCTCGTTCCGACATGGCTGTCAGCAGCTTGCGTGCGTGATCCGCGTCCAACTCCACCAACGGTTCATCCGCCAGCAGGACCGCCTTCCCCGCTCCTGCCTCTTCGAGCATTTCAGCTGCCGCCAGCATGAGCGCAGCGGCCAGAAGTTTCTGTTGCCCCCTCGAGGCAACATATCTCGCCCGCCTGGTTTCCAGGCGCAGCACCAGGTCACTGCGTTGGGGACCATACCGTGTCATCCCCTGCTTGCGATCGCCATCCAGGCTGGAATGCAAGGTCTCCGCCAATTCATCGCCGGGCGGCCAACCCTGATAATAGTCCCAATCTGCTTGTAAGCCCATGAGTTTCTTGGTTATTTGTGCAAATCTCGGCCGGAGCTCCGACGCAACCTTCCTGCGCTTCCCCTCCATTTCCTCCGCCCAGCGGCAGTACTCGGCGTCCCAGGCCGCCACCACGTCGGCGCGCGCGCCTTCACGAAGGCTGGCATTGCGTTGCTTCAGCGATCGCCGAAAGCCTCTCCACGCTGTGTTAAAGGCAGGTTCCACGTGAAACGTGACCCAGTTCAACAGCAACCTGCGCCGCTCCGGACCCCGCTCCACCAGGTCCATCAGTCGAGCATCCAGGTTCAGAACCGGCAGAATCCGCGCTATTTCCGCACGCCTTGCCCCGGTCTCTCCGTCCACGCGGGCCTGCAGGTTCCTCCCTGCCAGCGAAACACCCAACCGACGGCTGCCGTGCCGGGCGGCAACTTCCGCGCTGACTGCTGCTGTCCCCTCACCGTGACTGATCAGCTGTCGAAGGGCGCCGCGCCGAAAAGAACGACCCCGCGATAGCAGGTATATAGCCTCAAGCACCGTGGTCTTCCCGGCGCCGTTGTGTCCGGTTACCAGATTGGCGTGCCTGTCCGGCGTGAGATCCAATGCCTCAAGCGCCCGAAAACGGCGAGTTCGCAAATTCTTGAGGTAAGCCACGCCTTACCCCTTCAACACAGCCATCGTCCAGCCTTGTGCCGTGTCACGACACCCGGGCCGTGGCGCCGCCTTTACAGACGCATGGGCATGACGATGTGCTGTACAGGCTGCGCATCCGGTGCGCATATCAACACGCTGCTGTTTCCGTCCCGGACGTGGATCTCGACTTCTTCCGATTGCAGCGATCTCAACACGTCCGTGATGTACATGGCATTGAACCCGACCTTGATTTCCGGCCCGTGATAGTTTGCCTCGATTTCGTCATGCGCCTGCGCCCCCTGGCCTCCTTCGGTGCTGACGCCGACCACGTTCTCCTTCACCAACATGGAAACCAGCGGTATGCGCTGATCCCTGACACCCCGGCTTTCCCGCGCTACCAGGGCCACCCGGCTGAGCGCTGTCTCCAATGCCTCCCGGTTCGCCAGCAGCGGCTTTTCCTGGCGTTCCGGAATGACTCTCCGATACTCGGGATAACGCCCTTCGATCAGTTTGGACGTCATATGCCGGTCGCCGACGCTGAACCGAACCTGGTTTTCTCCCAGGCCCAATTCCACGTCCTCGCTGAAGGCCAGTAACGGCCGCAGCGCATTGATGCTGTTGCGGGGAACAATCCCCTTGCGCGGCGCGGACTGCCCCGTTGCCGTGCTCTCACCGGTCTCCGAACACGAGAGGCGATGACCATCGGTAGCCACAAGCCGCAAGCCTTCCTCCGAAATCTCCACCAGCATCCCGTTGAGGTAGTAGCGCGGATCGGATTGCGCCATGGCGAAATGGGTCTCCGACAGCATCTTTGCCAGCACCGCGGACTTCATTACCACTCCCTCGACCCCATTGCCGGGATCCAGGCGCGGAAAATCTTCAGCCGGAAGTGTTTCCAGCACCCCGGAATAGCGGCCCGCCTTTACCGAAAGCTGGTTTCCGTCCAATACCAGCTGAATGTTGCTTCCGCCCTTGAGCGACGCGCTAATTCCCTGCAGCAACTTCGCCGGCACGGTAACGGAACCTTCAGCCCCGATATCAATCAATTGCGCCCGCGCTACCAACGTGAGCTCCAGGTTGGTGCAGGTTGCAGTCAGGAAGCCTTCGGCTGCTTCCAGGAGTGCATTACGCAATATGGCCATTGTGTCGGCCTGGCTCTGGGCAGCACTGGTCACCGACTGCAATAGGCTATGCAAACCCTCTTGCGGGATGCTGAGTTTCATGGGTTCTCCTTTATCATCTTCCAATTAAAGATGATGATGATGGTAATGATACCTGTGGATATCTGTAGAAGGCTAAAATACTATTAAAAATCAATGTCTTAATAGATTTCCCACTGTGTGTGGCCAGGTGTGCTTCCGTTGGAGTCGCCTGTGGGCCGCCTGTGGGTTGTTTCGCGCTCAACAATTCATCCACAAGCAACACACCTTATCCCCGCAGCTTTTCCCAACCGGAAACTATTGCGCAAGGATACTTGCAAGGTGCTTGTATTGCTGATCTAAATTGTGGTCCGAACCCCGCAATTCCTGGACGCGGCGCACCGCGTTGATCACCGTGGTGTGGTCCCGGCCACCGAAGGCCTCGCCGATATCGGGCAGGCTCAAGTCCGTGTATTCCCGCGCCAGGACCATTGCGATCTGTCGCGGGCGCACGATGGCCCGCTTGCGGCTGGGAGAGCGCAGGTCGGAGGGACGAATCTGAAAATAGTTGGCCACGAGCTTCTGAATTTCTTCCGGTGAGATTCGCCGCGCCACCGAGGCGACGTGATTCTTGAGGGCCTGTTTGGCCAGCGCCAGGTTAATGGGTACGCCGCGGAAGCGCGAAAGGGCCTCGACGGTGCGATAGGCGCCCTCCAGCTCGCGAACACTGGAGAAAATATGTTGCGCGATAAACATCGCGACGTCCTCGGGACACCGCACCAGGGCGGCTTCCGCCTTGGCCAGAACGATCGCTGCGCGCGTTTCCAGGTCCGGCGGTTCGATGTTCACCATCAACCCCGAGCCGAGCCTCGAAATAACGCGTGTTTCCAGCCCCGAGACCTCCCGCGGCAGCTTGTCGCAAGTCAGCACGATCTGCCGGCCGTCCTGCAAGAGCGCGTTGAGCGTGTGATAGAACTGCTCCTGCGAGCTCTCCTTGCCGGCGAGAAACTGCACGTCGTCCAGCAACAGCGTATCGACGGACCGGTATGAGCGTTTGAATTGCTCCACCAGCTGGTCGGCGCCGGCCCTTCCATACGAAGCGCGCACGCGGCGCAAGGCGCCGAGATAGTCGTTGATGAAGGTGTCGGAATGCACGTAGGCAACGCGGATCGGTGGCCGGTCGGCCAGCAGCTGATGGCCGATGGCGTGCATCAGGTGGGTCTTGCCCAGCCCTACGCCGCCGTATATCAATAGCGGGTTGTAGGCACGGTGCCGGGCAACGTGCCGAGCGGCGTCGTAAGCCACCTCGTTGGTGGGACCGGTCACGAAGGCCTCAAAGGTAAACACCGGGGCAAGCGGCCCGCCCGGCACCGGGGGCAAAGCAGGAGCAGGAGCGGGGGCGGCAGCAACCTCCGGCCGGGGTCTTTGCCGAGGAGTCGGCCGGTCCTGCAGTTCCACCATGTGCCCGTCCGCGCCCATTCGCTCGCAGGCCTCGCTCAACAGGTCCATGCAGTTGGTCTCGACCCAGCCTCGAACGAAGCGATTGGGAGCGAATAACGTGAGTTTCCTGCCGTTAAGATGCGCATCCAGCGGCTGAATATAGGTGTTGTACTTGTCTTCGGCGAGTAGGGACTTGAGTTCCCGGCAAATGTCGTGCCAGAAATCAGTCTGTTGGGGCGTAGGGCCGGGCATAGGCTTTGATTTTGACGGGGTCCTGAGTAAGCCGCCTGACACACTTTATTCCACAACTGGCCGCCGGAAGCAAACCCCTTGCCTTCATTGACTTTGCGCCTGTCAGAGGCTATGCTGAGCGCCCCTTGTGCGGCGGCGGTGACCGCCGCGTTTTCGATACAGAGCAATGAAACGCACGTACCAGCCAAGCCGCATCAAACGCAAGCGCTCTCACGGATTCCGCGCCCGCATGTCGACGCGGGCCGGCCGGTTGGTATTGAAGCGGCGGCGAAGCAAGGGGCGGGCAAGGCTGACGCACTGATTTGCACAGGCGTGGGCGGTCGCCGGGCGGGATCAGCGCATATCCGGCTCCCGGGTAGTAATCCCGCAAAATCAATGAGTTAAATACACTCGAAGCGCTTGTTTAACGCATCATGAAAGGGTCGATGAAGTTTCCGCGTCAGGCACGGCTGCTTAGCGCGGGGGAGTTCCGCGCGGTGTTTCGAAGCGGCCGCAGGGCACAGGCGGGTCCCTTGCGCGCACGCCTGAAGGACAACGGTCTTGACCACGGCCGGCTGGGCATGGCGATCGCCCGGAAAAACGCCCGAAATGCGGTGATTCGCAACCGATTTCGGCGCCAGATCCGGGAGAGCTACAGGCGTCATCAGGGGGAGCTGGCGGGACTGGATATCGTCGTAAGCGTCTATCCCTCCGGTGACCCTCGCGGCGTGAGCCTGTGGCCCCGGTTGCCGCGGCTCTGGAGCGCCGTAGCGAGCACACGCAAGGCAGGGGACTCGTGGAAAAACTGAGATTTCCCCTGTGGGTTCTTTTTGGCGCCATGCTGCTGTTCAGCTGGCAGGCGTGGAACCTGGACAGGTCGCGGGACCCGGTCACCGGCCCCGTAGAAACGGAGGGTGTTCCCGCACTGCCCTCGCCGGCCGGCACGGACCTTCCCGATCTCCCGGCGCTGCCCAGCGCAAAGCAGAGCGGCGAACCCGCCTACGAGACCGTGGCGGCCCCCGCTTCGGCGGCGGCCGTGCGGGTCCTGACCGACGTGCTGGACTTGTCGATCAGCACCATGGGGGGGGATCTCGTTGAGGCGGTCTTGCTGGACTACCCGATGAGAAAAAAGGACGGCTCGGCAATGGTGCGCCTGCTCAGCTCCGTTCCCGGGGCCGAATACACGCTGAGCACCGGCTTGCGGTCCACCGACGGTCAGCCGGAGGCAAACCACCATGAGCGATTCGCAAGCAACCGCAGCGAGTACCGGCTTGAAGGGGACGCCAACGAGCTGATCGTTCCGCTGACCTGGAGGTCGGGAGACATCACCGTGACCAAGCGTTACCGCGTGCGGCGCGGCGGTTACGCGGTGGAGGTGGAGCAGGAAGTCCGCAATGACGGCGACCAGGACTACGCCGCCGCGCCGTACGTGTTGTTGAGCCGCGTCCACATGCCCGAAGACCGCTCGATGTTTAACGTGGACACCTATTCGTTTACCGGGCCGGTCTATTACGACGGCGACAGCTACGACCGCATGGATGCGGAAGATCTCGCCGACGAGCCGCTCAGTGAGACGGCCGTCGCCGGCTGGGTCGGATCCATAGAGCACCATTTTGTAGGCGCCGCCGTCCCCGAAGGATCCGAGCCTTACCGCTACGAAGGAAGCTTTAGAGGCGGCAGTTACCGCTTGAGCGCGATCGGCCCGGTCAAGCTTGTGCCGCCCGGAGGCCGGCAGGTGTACACGGCAACCCTGTTCGCCGGGCCCAAGCTTCAGTCACAGCTTGAGGAAGTAGCGCCGGGACTGGAACTGACGGTCGATTACGGAATCTTCACGCTGTTCGCCCAGCCGCTGTTCTGGATGCTCAAGACGCTGTATTCCTTCGTCGGAAACTGGGGCTGGGCGATTGTGCTGGCGACGCTGATCATCAAGCTGGTGCTCTTTCCTCTCACCGAGGCCAGCGGCAAGTCGATGGCCCGGATGCGCAAACTGCAGCCGCGATTGAAGTCCATCCAGGAGCGGTTCAAGGACGATCCCCAGGGACGCAACCGCTCAATGATGGAGCTCTACAAGACCGAAAAGGTCAACCCGGCGGCCGGCTGCCTGCCGATATTCATCCAGCTGCCTTTCTTCATCGCCTTTTACTGGGTATTGGTCGAGAGCGTGGAGATTCGCCAGGCGCCCTTCATGCTTTGGATCAACGACCTGTCCTCCCGGGACCCGGTGTTCGTGTTGCCGACGCTGATGGGCGCGGCCATGTTCTGGCAGCAGAAGCTAAACCCCAAGCCACCCGACCCCATGCAGGCCAAGATCATGATGGCGATGCCGGTGATGTTCACCGTGTTCTTCATGTTCTTTCCCTCCGGCCTGGTGTTGTACTGGCTCACCAACTCGGTGTTCTCCACCGTGCAGCAATGGCGAATCAATCGCCGGACCGACGCGGCCCCGAAGAAACGAACGGCGCGATAGTCGCTTGCGCCACGCCGCCTGGGCGCGGAGGCGTAGCGGTGATTCGCATATCGGGTTCAGGCGTGCGCGGCATCGCCGGCGACATGCTGGGGACGCTGCCGCCGCCACGCACGGCAACGCTGGTGTCCTTGAGGGAGTCCTCAGGCGAAGTCCTGGACCGGGGCCTGGCGCTTTTCTTTCCGGCGCCGAATTCCTTTACCGGCGAAGACGTCCTCGAACTCCAGGTACACGGCAGCCCCGTGGTTTGCGATCTGTTGATGGCGCGCATCTGCGAGCTGGGCGCCCGGCCGGCCGGGCCGGGAGAGTTTTCGCGGCGCGCATTTCTCAATGACCGTATGGACCTGGCTCAGGCCGAGGCGGTGGCAGACCTTATCGACGCCGCCGGCGCCGCCTCAGCGCGGGCCGCCGCCCGCAGCATGCGGGGAGCGTTTTCCGAGGCCGTACAGGGTCTGATGGCCCGGCTGACCGCGTTGCGCGCCCACCTGGAGGCGACGCTTGATTTTCCCGACGAAGAGATCAACCCGCTTGAACATCGGGCGCTTAAGGAGGGCTTTCGGGAACTGGGCCAACTCTTCTCCGACGTTTCTACCGCGGCGGAGCGCGGCCGCCTGTTGCGCGATGGACTGAATGTCATCCTCGCCGGCGAGCCCAACGCCGGCAAGTCCTCGCTGTTGAATGCGCTTCTGGGAGAAGCTGCGGCCATCGTTGCGGATGAGCCCGGAACCACCCGCGATCTGGTTCGGGCGAAGATTGCAATCCAAGGCGTCCCCATGGAACTGGTCGATACAGCCGGCTTGCGCTCCGCGGAGGGTGGCGTGGAACGTGAGGGCGTGCGCCGCGCCCGCGCCGCGCTTGAGGACGCCGACCTGGTGCTGCACGTTTGGGACGCCCAGGCAGGCGGCGAGCCGCCCGAGGTCACAGAGCGTACATTGCTGGTTCGCAACAAGATCGATCTGACCGGCGACACCCCGGGTGAGGCAGGACCGCAGGTGATCAATGTGAGCGCCCTGACAGGCGCCGGGCTGGAGGCGCTCAGGAAGGTCATGGCCCAGGCGGCCGGCGGCGCCGGAGAGGGGGAGTTTTCCGCCCGCTCCAGGCACATCAACAGCCTGAAGGAAGGGAGGCGGCGCTACCTCCGTGCGTGTTCGCTGCTGGCTGAAAAGCAGCCCGGCGAACTCATCGCCGAGGAGCTGCGTGTGGCCCAGCGGTTTCTGGGCGAAATTACCGGCGCAGTAAGCAGTGACGACCTGTTGGGCGAGATATTCTCGAAATTCTGTATCGGCAAGTAGAATCAGCGGATTCAGCCTCAGCGTGACCAGCACAACGGCCCGAAACGGACAGCATCGAAGATGAGCGAGAAACGGTTTGACCTGATAGTGGTAGGTGGCGGCCACGCCGGCACGGAGGCCGCGTTGGCGGCGGGGCGCATGGGCGCGCGTGTCTTGCTCGTCACTCACAATCTGGAGACGCTCGGCCAGATGAGCTGCAACCCGGCTATCGGCGGTATCGGCAAGGGACACCTGGCGCGGGAAATCGATGCCCTGGGCGGAATAATGGCGAAGGCTGCCGACCATGCGGGGATTCACTTTCGGCGGCTGAACGCCAGCAAGGGGCCCGCGGTACGGGCCACACGCGCGCAGGCGGACCGCTTTCTGTACAAGGCCGCCATACGGCGAGCACTGGAAGCAGCCGAAGGTCTGACGCTGTTTCAGGACAGCGTTGACGACCTGCTTGTCGGCAATGGTGCGGTTCGCGGAGTTCGAACCCGCTGTGGGCTCCAATTTCATGCACCGGCGGTAGTGCTCACCGTGGGCACTTTCCTGGCCGGCCAGATTCATCTGGGTTCGTCGCGGCAAGCCGCCGGCCGGGCGGGAGACCCGCCGGCGAACCGGCTCGCGCAACGACTGCGGGAGCTCAAGCTGCCGGTGGGCAGGCTGAAGACCGGAACGCCGCCGCGGCTGGACGGACGCACGATCGATTTCTCGGTGCTTCAGCGGCAACCCGGCGACCGGTCACGTCCGGTTTTCTCGTTCATGGGCCGCCTTGCGGATCATCCCCGGCAGGTGGCATGTCACATTACCCGCACGACGGAGGCCACACACGCCATCGTTCGAGCCAACCTCAAGCGTTCACCGATGTTCAGCGGCGCCATCGAGGGCGTGGGCCCCCGCTACTGTCCCTCGCTGGAGGACAAGGTGGTGCGCTTCGCCGACCGTGAGTCGCACCAGATCTTCGTGGAGCCCGAGGGGCTGACTACCGGCGAGGTGTACCCCAACGGTATCTCCACCAGCCTGCCGGCGGAAATTCAGCTTGAGTTCCTGGCCACCATTCCGGGTTTCGAGAAGGCCCGCATGACCCGCCCGGGGTATGCAATCGAGTACGACTATTTCGACCCGCGCGAACTGGGCGCGAACCTCGAGACCCGGGCCATAAGCGGCTTGTATTTCGCCGGACAGATCAACGGCACTACCGGCTACGAGGAGGCCGCGGCGCAGGGCCTGATGGCCGGCGTCAACGCCGTCTTGAGCGTGCGGGACCAGCCCCCCTGGAACCCCGGGCGCGAGGATGCCTACTTAGGCGTACTGGTGGACGATCTGGTGACCCGAGGGGTGACCGAGCCTTACCGGATGTTTACCAGCCGCGCCGAGTACCGTCTGCGTCTGCGTGAAGACAACGCGGACGCCCGATTGACGCCACGGGGACGGGAGCTGGGCCTGATCGGCGAACCGCGGTGGCGGGCCTTCTGTCTCAAGCAGGAAGGCATTGCCCAAGAGCACGCCAGGCTGAAGAACCTGAAGGCGCCGGCGCCGGGCACGAAAGGGCCGGGCGCCTGTTCCGCGCTGGAACTGCTGCGCCGCTCGGATTGGGACTACCGGCGGGTGACCGCGCTGGAAGAGGTCGGTCAACGTCCCGCGGCGGCCGGCGAATGGCCCGAATTGACGGGGCAGATTGAGGACAGCGTGGAAATCGAAGTGCGGTACGCAGGTTACCTGCGGCGCCAGGGAGCGGAGATCGCGCGTAACCGGAGGATGCGGGGAACGCCCCTGCCGGCGGAATTGGATTATGGTGGAGTGCAGGGCTTGTCCAACGAGGTTCGCGAGAAGCTGGTGCAGGTGCGCCCCGCAACCATCGGGCAGGCCGAGAGGATTCCGGGAATGACGCCGGCGGCGGTGTCGCAGTTATTGGTACATTTGAAGAAGCGGGAGTTGAAATGCGCGTGAAGTTATTGTTCGCCTTAAGCGTGCTGGCGCTTGGGGCATGCGGGGGCAGCAGCCCGGAAGAGAAGGCGGTCCGTTACGGCCCGATCGGCGGAGAAACGGGCATAGAGCTCGCGGAAACACAGATACTGCATCGGGGCAACGGGACCGAGCCACAGACGCTGGACCCGCACCGCGCCGAGGGCGTTCCTTCTTCGAACATACTGCGCGACCTTTTCGAAGGGCTGGTGGCCGAAGCGCCCAACGGAGAGCTGATCGGCGGCGCGGCGGAGTCCTGGGAGATCTCCGAGGACGGCCTGACTTACACTTTCACGATGCGCCCGGACGGGCGCTGGAGCAACGGTGATCCGGTCATCGCCAAAGACTTCGAGTACGGCCTGCGGCGCAGCGTGGATCCTCAGACCCTGTCGCGCTATTCCAGCGTTCTGGCGCCGATTGAGAACGCCCGTGCGGTAATCGCCGGCGAACTGCCTCCCAGGGAGCTCGGAGTTGAAGCGGCCGATGATCGCACCCTGGTCATTCAGCTTGAGACGCCCACGCCATATCTGCTTGGGCTGCTGACGCATTCGACCTGCTACGCGGTTCATCGCCCGACCGTGGAAGCGTATGGCGCGAACTGGTCACGGGTCGAGACTCATGTGGGCAACGGCGCTTACGGCCTCAAGGATTGGGTGGTGCAGTCGCACATACATCTTCAGCGCAATCCGCACTACCGGGAGGACGCAAACACCACCATCAATGAAGTCATCTACCATGCCATTGAGAACCAGGACGCGGAACTGAAGCGCTACCGGGCCGACGAGCTCGACATCACAAGCACGATTCCGCAGAAGCAGCTCAAATGGATTCGCGAAAACTTAGGGAGCGAGTTCCGGGTCACTCCGTACCTGGGCACCTACTACTTCGGTTTCAATGTCACACAGCCGCCGTTCGCTGGCCAGCCCGGGCTCCGCCGCGCGCTGTCGCTGGCCATTGACCGCGACATTATTACCCGGGTCGTAAGCGGCGCGGGCGAGCCCGTCGCTTACAGCTGGGTGCCGCCGGTGCGCGGCTATGCTCAGCAGGTTCCCCAGGAGGCGGGCTGGACGCAGGAACAGCGCGTGGCCGAAGCGCAGCGGCTCTACGCGGAAGCGGGCTATTCACGGGACAACCCATTGACCGTAGAGGTGCTCTACAACACCTCCGACAACCACAAGCGGGTCGCCATCGCCATGGCTTTCATGTGGAAAGAGGTGCTGGGCGTGGAAACCTCACTGGCCAACCAGGAGTGGAAAGTGTTTCTCGAAACGCGCAAGAACAAGGTCGATACCGAGATTTACCGGGCCGGCTGGATCGGCGATTATGAAGACGCCAACACTTTTGCGCAGATGCTGGAGTCGACCAACGAACAGAACGATTTTGGCTACAACAGCCCGCAGTACGATGCGTTGCTGATGGCCGCGTCCGCCGAACCGAACGTTCAACTGAGGGCCGAATATCTGCAGGAGGCCGAACGGGTCTTGCTTGCGGACCAGCCCCTCTTGCCGCTGTATTTCTACGTTACCAAGCGGATGGTCAAGCCCTGGGTGTACGGTTACGAGGGCAACATCATGGACCATATTTACACACGGCACTTGAAGATCCTGAAGCACTAGATACCAGGCGCCAATAACAACACATGGATTGCAGGGCCGCTGCAAAAGGGAGGCTGTATATTGGCTGCACATATTGAAGCGAAGGGGTTGAGCAAGTCGTTCGGTGACCTGCTCGCCGTGGACAAGCTGGATTTGTACGTGGCGCCGGGAGAGATACTCGGTTTTCTGGGCCCCAACGGCGCTGGCAAGACGACGGCCGTGAAAATGCTAACGGGCATGATCCAGCCCGCGTCGGGGCAGGGAAGCGTTTGCGGGATCGACATCGCCGAGGACCCGGTGGGCGCCAAGCGCTGTTTCGGTTACGTCCCCGAGAGCGGCGCCATCTACGAATCGTTGACAGCCGCCGAATACCTGCGGATGGTCGGCAGCCTGTACGGAATGCGCCGTCAGCATGCGGATCAGCGTATCGACCGTTTCCTTGAGTTGTTTGGCATCCTTGAGGCGCGGGACCGGCTGATCAGCGGGTTCTCCAAGGGCATGAAGCAGAAGGTGCTGATCAGCGCCGCGCTGCTGAGCAATCCGCAAGCGCTGTTCCTCGATGAGCCTCTGAGCGGACTGGATCCCAATGCGGCGCTGGTGGTCAAGACCCTGTTGCGCGAGCTGGCCGAGCGGGGGCGGGCGATCCTTTTCTGCTCCCACATCCTTGACGTGATCGAACGCGTCTGCACCCGCGTCGTCATCATTCACGAGGGCAGGCAGGTGGCTGAAGGCGCTCCGGAGCGGATTGCGGCCGAACACGGCGCGGCCAGCCTTGAGGAAGCCTTCGTCAAGCTCACTGGCGTGCGCGACACCGAGGATGTGGCCCGCGACCTCCTGGTGGCTTTGCAATGAAGCTCGTGCGCGTTGCCTTGGAGGCCTTCGGCGCCGACTACCGGCAGTGGCGTGGTCTGGTGCGCCCGCTGATCAACGCCAGCTTTCGCGGGGCGCCCAGCATCGAGCAAATGGTGAAACAGAGCAAGTACCCGCGGATCATGCCCTGGATGATGGGGGTCATGATGGTCCTGGTGGGTGGCTTCATCGCTTCCCTGGCCGGTTCTCTTCCCGGCCTGTTCCTGTTCAGCCTGGTTACGCTGAGCGCTGTCGGACTGTTTGTTTTCTTTATGCTGCTGCTGGATTTTCAGGCCGTGGCCGTATCACCCATGGATTACGAGGTGCTGGGACATCGCCCGGTGAGCCCGCGAACCTACCTGGCGACCAGGCTGGCGGTCACGATGGTCCGCGAGGCGATCGTCGCCGGCCTGCTCGTGGGTCCATCGGTCCTTGTTTGCGGGTTTCGCTTCGGCTGGTTTCCGGCGGCCGGCCTGGTTCTCGTCACCTTGCTGCTGGTTCTGGGTATTGTGCTTGCGCTGATCGCTGTTTACGCGACTCTGATCCAGAAAGTGGGCGGCGAGCGGCTGAAACGCGTATTGGCCTACTCGCAAATGTTGCTGGTTTGCATCTACCTGATTCCAATGCTGTATGCGGAGGAATTGTTTTCGGCTTCCGGATTCATGGATGCAATCGGGCCGGACGGCTGGATGCTGGCGCTGCCGACAACCTGGTTCGCTGGATTGGTAAGCGTGCTCTCGGGAGCCTCGGGGCCCGGCGAGTGGCTGAGCGCCGGCGCAGCCGTAACCAGTCTCGGATTGCTGGGATGGCTGGCGCGCGATAAGTTGTCCCTGGCATCCGCACAACAGCTCGGCTCGGCGCTGCAGGCGGAGTCCAGGAGCCGCTCCAAGCGCGGTCGGCGCGCCCGCCAGGGCGTAGAGCTCAAGCGGCTCAATGTCGCGGCCACGCTTATTCGCGGGCAATTTCGCCACGACATGCAGTTTCGCATGGGCGCATTCGCCTTGCTGCCGCTCTTGGTGTTTTACCTTTTCCTGACCTTCCGCGAGCCGGGCACGGTGGACCCCTTCGTTCCCGGCGCTGTGATCTTTCCTTTGTTCGGCATCCACTTTGCCATTCTCGCGGCGCCCGTGTTGCTCCTGGAGCTGTTGTATGCCAGCGAGTCCTACCGGGCGGGGTGGATTTTCTTCGCCACGCCGGTCGATCGCGCCCGGGTAGTGGCGGATGCACGCCACTGCGTTACGCTCTTCCTGTTCGCGCCCTTCCTGATCGTGGCCGCAGTCAGCCTCGGTTGGCAATTCGAGGCAGTCTGGCACGGCGTGGCGCATGCTTTCCTGCTGGGTTGCCTCGGCGTTCTGGGCATGCAAGTCTCCCAGTACTTGGCCCCCAGGCTCCCGTTCACGCTTCCGCAGAAGCAGGGGCGCACCGCCACCGTTTTGGGCCAGATGTGTATCATGGGAGTTCTCAGTGGAGCGCTCGGGCCTTACGCGGCCTTTGCCTATCCGCGCCCGGCCTGGGCAGTCGGGACATTTGGCGCCGCGGCATTGAGCGTGGTCGTAATGGAGGGCGTGCTCCCGGGGCGACTGAACCGTCGCTTACGGTGGCTAGAGAGCGCAGGGTGAGCGCCGTGACCAGCCAGGCTCAAGACACCGGGGCGCGGGCCTGAACAACGGGGCCCTCGCGGTTATGATGCGCTGATGTTCCGCTACGCTGCAAAACGCGTTTTCGCGGCGATTCCCACGCTGCTGATCCTGATTGCGCTGGCGTTCTTCATGATTCGCGCCGCGCCCGGCGGCCCCTTTGATACCGAGAAAACCCTGCATCCCGAGGTGGAGGCCAAGATCCGCGCCGCGTATCACCTCGATGAGCCGCTGATACAGCAACTCGGCCGTTACCTTTGGGGGCTGGCCCAGGGCGATTTCGGGCCCTCCTTCCAGTACACCGACCGCACCGTGACCGAGTTGATCCGGCAAGGGTTCCCGGTTTCGTTGCAGCTCGGCGCTTGCGCAATGCTGCTGGCCCTGGTGGTGGGCGTTACCGCCGGCGGCTGGGCGGCGCTACGCCAGAACCGGCCTTCCGATCACGCGGTCATGGCGGTCAGCATGACGGGCATTTCGATTCCCAACTTTGTTGTCGGCCCGCTCCTGATACTGGTGTTTGCGGTGTACCTGGACTGGCTGCCGGCAGGAGGCTGGCCGAAGGAGAGTTTCTTCGCGCGGATCCCGAATATGGTGATGCCGGTTGTAGCCTTGGCCTTGCCACAGATCGCCTATGTTGCGCGGCTGACACGCGGCAGCATGATCGAGGTCCTGCGCAGCAATTTCATACGCATGGCGCGCGCCCAGGGCCTGGCGCAATCGACCATCCTGCTTCGCCACGCGCTGAAGCCCGGCCTGTTGCCGGTGCTTTCGTACCTGGGACCCGCGACCGCCGCCGTCATTACCGGCTCGGTGGTGATCGAGCAGATTTTCGGGGTGCCCGGGCTGGGGCGGCATTTTGTGCAGGGCGCGCTCAACCGGGACTACACGCTGGTGATGGGCGTGGTGGTCTTCTACGGAGTGCTGATCATCATGTTCAATTTCCTCGTGGACATCTGTTACGGCTTTTTGGATCCCAGGGTCCGGCAGCGCGACTGAGTTGGGCCGGCGCCCGAAGGCATGAGAAAGACGCGCAAGAACCGCAAGGCGATCCAAAAGGCGGCCGGCGCCGGGCGCGGCTTGTGGAGCGACGCATGGCGGGCCCTGCGGCGCAACAAGGCGGCCATGAGCGCGGCGATGATCCTGGTCGTCGTGACCATCCTGTGCACCTTCGGCCCGATGTTGCCGCTGGTGGAATTCGACTATCTCGATTGGGACTACGTCTCCGTGCCGCCAGGCTTGGAGGGTGGGCATTTCTTCGGCACCGACGATCTTGGCCGGGACATGTTCGTGCGGACACTGGTTGGCGGGCGCATCTCGCTGATGGTGGGGCTGGTGGCGACCGCCGTAAGCCTCGTTATCGGCATCAGCTATGGCTCCGTGGCGGGTTATCTCGGCGGGCGCGTGGACCAGGTCATGATGCGCATCGTCGACATTCTCTACGCGATGCCGTTCATGTTCCTGGTCATCCTGCTGATGGTGCTGTTCGGCCGCAACATTGCCCTGATCTTCGTGGCAATAGGCGCGATCAACTGGCTGGACATGGCGCGCATCGTCCGTGGGCAGACGCTGAGCATCAAGCGCCGGGAGTTTGTCGAGGCCGCCCAGGCTGCCGGCGTGTCAACGCCCCGGATCATTCGCCGGCATATTGTTCCCAACCTGTTCGGCGTGGTGGTGGTTTACGTCACGCTGACGATTCCGCAGGTGATCCTGGTGGAGTCATTCCTGAGTTTCCTGGGCCTGGGCGTGCAGGAGCCGATGACTTCCTGGGGCGCGCTGGTCAACGAGGGCGCCAAGGAATTGGAAAACGCTCCATGGACGCTGATTTTTCCGGCCGTCTTCCTGGCCGCCACCCTGTTCTGTTGCAATTTCATTGGCGACGGGCTGCGCGACGCGCTGGACCCGCGCGACCGGAGCGCCTGACGTGTCGCTGATCACGGTTCGCGACCTGCGGGTCAATTTCGGCACCCCGGACGGGGTTGTGAAGGCCGTGCGCGGGATCGACTTCGACCTGGACGCGGGCCAGACCCTCGGCATCGTGGGCGAATCCGGCTCGGGCAAGAGTCAGACGGTGCTGAGCCTCATGGGGCTGCTGGCAGACAATGGCCACTGCGGCGGCAGCGCCCGGTTTGAGGGTCGCGAGCTGATCGGCATGGCCGACCGGGACCTGCGCGCCATCAGGGGCAACCGGATCGCGATGATTTTTCAGGACCCGATGACTTCGCTGAATCCCTATCTGAAGATCGGGGTGCAGATGGCGCAGGTGCTGGAGCTGCACGAGGGCATGAGACGGCGGCAGGCGCTCAAGCGCTGCGGCGAGTTACTGGAAGCGGTGCGGATACCGGATGCCGGCAAGCGGCTGGAGGCCTGGCCGCACGAATTGTCCGGCGGCATGCGCCAGCGCGTGACCATCGCCACCGCGCTATTGTGCACACCCGCGCTGCTGATCGCCGACGAGCCAACCACCGCGCTGGACGTCACGGTGCAGGCGCAGATTCTCACGCTTATGCGTGAGCTGAGGCGCGACTTCAATGCCGCGATCATTTTCATCACTCATGATCTCGGCGTCGTCGCGGGCTTTTGCGACGACGTGCTTGTCATGCAGAACGGCGAATGCAAGGAGCGCGGGAGCGTGGACGCGGTATACGCCCGCCCCGAGCACCCATATACCCAGCGGCTGCTGGGGGCGGTGCCGAGGCTGGACCGCGATGCCCGCCCGCGTGTCGCACGAGGCGGCGATGCGCCTGCGGCTTTGGAGGTGGAAGGACTGGACGTGGTGTATTCGCTGAAGCGCCCCAAGATGTTCGCCCCCATACCCACGCTGAAGGCGGTAACGGCGGGGACGTTTACGATCGCACCCGGCGAGACGCTGGGCATAGTGGGAGAGTCCGGCTGCGGGAAATCATCGCTGGCGCGAGCCGTGATTGGTCTGGTTCCCGCCAGCGCCGGACGCGTGACCTTGATGGGCCGCAATCTGCTGGATGCGGACAAGAAAGCCTGGATGGCGGCCCGGCGAAATATGCAGATGGTTTTTCAGGACCCGCTGGCTTCGCTGAATCCCCGGATGACGGCGCGACAAATTGTGGCGGAACCGCTTGGCGCCTGCCGGCCTGATCTTTCCCGCACGGAGCGCGCGGAGCAGGTCGTGCGGATACTGAATCGCGTGGGCCTGAAGGACGGGCAGCTGGATCGGTATCCACACGAGTTTTCCGGTGGCCAGTGCCAACGCATCGGCATCGCACGGGCGCTGGCGCCCGGGCCGGCCGTGGTGATCTGCGACGAAGCGGTCAGTGCGCTGGACGTATCGATTCGGGCGCAGATCGTGGATCTGCTGATGGGTCTTCAGGACGAATTCGGCCTGGCGTTGGTGTTCATCGCCCACGACCTTGCGGTAGTTCGGCAGATCAGCCACCGGGTAGTGGTGATGTACCTTGGCCGGGCCATGGAAATCGCCCACAGTGAGCACTTGTACGGCCGCCCCATGCACCCATATACCAAGGCACTCATTGAGGCTGCGCCGATACCGGACCCAATAGTCGAACGCGCCCGCACGCGCGAGCTGCTTCAGGGTGAGCCACCCTCACCGCTGAACCCGCCGCCGGGATGCGCTTTTTCCGCACGGTGCACGTTTGCGCAGCAACGCTGCAGGCAGGAAACGCCGGAGCTGCGGAGTCTTTCCTACGGCATGGTGGCTTGCCACCGGGCCGAGGAAATCGCGGCCGGGCAGGCATGAGCCACGGTGCGGACGGGTGCTGGGTTACCTGCCGGGGGCGATTCATTCGGTTGCCTGGCCGCCGGGCTTTCGGCAATGGGAATTGCACCGCAGCCGGACGTTCTTGAGCGGCTGAATACATACCTGGACCTGTTGACGCACTGGAGGCGGGTGTATGGCCTGACGGCTCCGGCCTCGCGGGAGCAACTGCTAATACGCCATGTGCTCGACAGTGTTGCGGCGCTGCCCTTCCTTCCTTCCGGGCCGAAGCTGGATGCAGGCAGCGGCGGAGGTCTGCCGGGACTTGTGCTGGCAACGCTGCGCCCCGAGACCGAATGGGTGCTGTTGGATTCGGCGGCCAAGAAGGTCGCCTTTCTCCGTCACGCCTGCACCGAACTGAACCTGCCCCGCGTACGCGTCGTGCGCGATCGGCTGGAGCGCTATGCGCCCACCGAGGCGCCGCGGGCCGTTATCGCCCGTGCGCTGGCGCCTCTCCCGAAGCTGGTCCAACTGTCCGGGCATTTGCTCCGACGAGGCGCTTGTCTGGTTGCAATGCTGGGCCGCCTGCCAACGGAGGAACAACTACTTGGGCTACCCGGCGTGCATTGCCATTCCTGTGAACCGGTGCGCGTTCCCGGACTGGATGCGGAACGTCACGTGGCCGTGTTCAAATACCGCCATGCAAGCTAGTGTCGTCTCCCCCCAACCTATGCGCCTCAGAGCGCAGATAACTGTGACAACGGAGAAAACAGGCTGAAACGCACGTTTGCCATAGCCAACCGCAAGGGCGGTGTGGGCAAGACCACCACGGCCATCAACCTGGCGGCCTGTCTGGCCCGGATGGGCCGCAAGGTGCTGCTGGTTGACCTGGATCCGCAGGCCAACGCCACCACCGGCTGCGGCGTGGACGGCGAAAACATCAGCCGCTCCGTGTACGAATTGCTGATGGGCCAGGCGCGCGCCTCCGAATGCATTGTTCGAATTGAAATGTCCGGCTTCGATCTCCTTCCTGCGACCGCCGGGCTGACAGCGGCGGAAGTGGAGCTGCTGGCGGTCGAACACGGCAGAGAGCTGCAGCTGCGGGGAGCGCTCCTGGAAATTGCGTCCAGCTACCAGACGATTCTCGTCGACTGTCCACCAAGCCTGAACATCCTGACCCTGAACGCCCTGGTGGCGGCCGAAGGCGTACTTGTGCCTATACAGTGCGAGTACTTCTCCCTCGAAGGCCTGTCGTCACTGGTTGGCGTGATCGAAGGCCTTACCAGCCGTTCGAATCCTGATCTTGAGATAAGCGGCATAATCCGCACCATGTACGACGGCCGCAATCGTCTCGCCCAGGACGTTTCCGAACAGCTGCAAAAGCATTTCCCCAATGAAGTCTTCCGCACCATCATTCCGCGCAATGTGCGGCTGGCCGAGGCGCCCGGGTTCGGCGTGCCTGTGCTGCAGCATGATCGCCACGCCAGCGGTTCGCTGGCCTACGCGGCGTTGGCGGGCGAGTTGGTTCGCCGGGGCTTGAGCGAATAATGGCGACTGCCAACCGTGGGCTTGCCTGGGAGGGAGGGCGTCCCGCCCTCCAATCCGGCCTGCGCGAATAATGGCTACTGCCAACCGTGGGCTTGGGCGAGGACTGGAGGCATTGCTGGGGCCTCGGCGGGAGCCACAGGCTGCGGGGCCGGAACTTCAGGAGCTGCCCCTGGACCTGCTGCAGCCCGGCCGTTTTCAGCCGCGGCGCCTGATGGACGCCGGCCGCATCGAGGAGCTGGCGGAATCGATACGTTCCCAGGGGCTGGTTCAGCCGTTGCTGGTGCGCCCGCTCAGCGAAGAAGAACAATCGCAAGCCAGGTATGAAATCATCGCCGGCGAACGCCGTTGGCGCGCAGCCCAGCAGGCCGGGCTGGAGAAGGTGCCGGCGGTCGTGAGGCCCTTGTCGGACAACGAGGCGGCGCTGTCGGCGCTGGTCGAGAATGTCCAGCGCGAAGACCTGAGCGCAATTGAACTGGCCGAAGCCTTGAGCGCGATTCTTGCCATGTCCGGGGGAACGCATAAGGAGATCGCGCAATCCATCGGCATGTCACGGGCGGCCGTAACGAATCACCTGAGGCTGCTCGAGCTGGGTGACACGGCAAGGGAGCTGCTGGCCGAGCGCAAACTGGAAATGGGTCATGCGCGTGCCTTGCTGGCCGTTGCCAACCCCTCCCGTCAGGCGGCGCTGGCCCGGCGGATCGCGGCGCAGAGACTGAGCGTGCGGGACGCGGAGCGCCTGGCGAAGACGGAGGGAAGCGGGGCGAAACCGCCGAAGCCACGTGATCCGAATGTCGTAAGCCTGGAGCGGGACCTGACCGAGCGCTGGGGCGCGCCGGTGCGCATCCGCCACGGCGCCAGGGGCGGACGCCTGGAGGTCCGCTACAAGAACCTCGACGAACTGCAGAGCCTGCTCGCCCGCTTCAAGTAGAGAGCTTCCCCTGGGAACGAGGGCGTCCCGCCCTCGTCAAGCAAACTCTTTCGTCGAGGGCGGAACGCCCTCGGTCCCAGGCGTACTTCCCGGCGGTTGTTGAGGGCGAGACGCCCTCCTTCCCAAGGAGGACGCCCTTTCCACGGCAAAAGTCTATGCCGCGGTTTGCAACGGTCTTACCGATTCCGCGATTTCGCGGCCCGCTTCAATTTCGGCCCGCCGAAGTTCGTAAGATTGTTGCATGTTGAGCCAGAATTGCGGAGTCGTGCCGAAGACTCGCGCCAGCCGCAGAGCCGTGTCGGCAGTCACGCCCCGTTGCCCGCGTAAAATCGCCGTGATACGGTTTGCGGGCACGCCCAGCGCTTTCGATAGCGCGTTGGCCGACAGCCCGCGCTCGTCCAATTCATCCTTGAGAATCTCGCCTGGATGTATGGGACGCATGCCATTTTTTGCGCTCATGGCTTTTTCCTCTTAGTGGTAGTCAACGATTTCGACATCGTGTGGTCCATCCTGTTCCCAGCGAAAACAGATTCGCCATTGTGCATTGATCCTGATGCTGTGTTGGCCCGTTCGGTCTCCCTTCATTACCTTCAGTCGATTGCCCCGCAAACCAGCAAGGTCATTAAGCGACGTTGCCGTATGAAGGATGAATAGGCGACGCCTGGCCTGATCAGCGAACGGCTCGAAGGCTGAGACACGGACCCCTTCGAAGAGGCGGCGTGTATCGCGGTCCAGAAAGCTGCGGATCACTCGGGAATTTTATCATTTTATGCAGTACGTACAACGAGCCCCCCTGGGAACGAGGGCGTCTCGCCCTCAGCGAAAGAACACGCTTCCCGGCGCTTGGCGAGGGCGGGACGCCCTCGCTCCCAGGCGCGCGGGTCAGATCAGGCGCTTGCGGTTTCTGGCTATGGAGATGTCGGGGCGCCAGGTGGAATTGGCGCCGTGCCCCTGTTGCATGATCCGGGCGTCGATAAGGTAGGCGCCGCCGTCGGTGTTGACCTGCTGCGCCCGCTTGAGAGCAGGCTCCAATGCATCCGGCTTCAGCACCGTCTCGGCCTCCACTCCGAAGGCCCGCGAGACGCCGGCGAAGTCCACCAGCGGGTCCCCCAGGTAGCAACTGATGTCTTTCCATTGGTCCCGCGTTTGCCGGTTGCGGGCCAACGGCGAGAACCAGTAAATGCGCTCCCGTTCGCCGTCGTAGGATTCGTTGTTGAACACCACGATTGTGACCGGAATCTGGTGGCGCGCAGCCGCCCATAACGCTTCGGTCTGGCCGAACAGAAGGGCCCCGTCACCCAAGAGACACACGACCTGCTTGTCCGGTTGCGCCACCTTGACGCCGAGCGCGGCGCCCACGCCCCAGCCCAGCGCGAAACCGGTGGTCTGACCGATGAGACGCTTCTTCCCCGGCGCAAAGTCCATCCAGTGGTAGGGAAGGCGGTTGTCCAACTCCGACACGATGATTGCATCCTCCGCCAGGTTCCGGTCCAGCTCCCAGGCCATGCGCGCCCAGCTTATCGGTGACGCCTCCCAGTCTTGCTCGGCGGACTTGCGCTGGTCCTCAAGGCGCTTTTGGAACTCCCCTTCCGCCGCGGCCATCCTGGGCTCGCGCAGCTTTGCCAGCCGCTCGGAGGTCGCCATGCTCTCGATGGTGTCGATCAGGGCGGTAGTGGTCTCGCGAATGCCCCCGGCAAGCGCGATGTCCGTCGGCTGAAAGTTCCCGATGTCCTCGTACTCCATGCGCGCGTGGATCACCGTAGCTTTCTTCGGCGGCGTAGGAGCCAGTATCCCGGGGCTGGGCATCTCCGTGCCCAGGTTCAGGAACACGTCGCTGCGCCCCAGCTGTTTCGGTCCGCCCAGGCCGTAGAAGCCGCTCCACAAGGGATGCTTGAAGGGGAAGTCCCCGTACACGGAGTACCCCTGGCTGACCCGCGCGCCGATCAGCTCGGCCAGGCGGACCACATCCGCCACCGAGCCGCTGCGAGTGACTTCATGCCCCACGTTGATATAGGGGTTCTCTGCTTCCAGCAGGTGGCGCGCCGCGGACTCGACGAGTTCCGGCCGCGGAGGCAGGTTCACGTCAACACGGAACAGTTCCTGAGGATAGACCGTCTGCTTCATCTTCGCCGCGCCCAGGACGTTGCTTGGGATGCGCAAATGCACCGGCCCGCCGGGCGGAGTGCCGGCCATCTTGATGGCGCGGCGCACGAATTCGCTGAGCCGCTCCGGCCGGTTGATCTGCCAGCGCCATTTCGTGAACTGTTGCAGCGGCTCCAGCCAGTCGTCCATTTGCTGGAACTGATTGCGGCCCATGAAGTTGGTTTGCTGCGCGTCCGAGATCGCCACGATCGCGGAGCGGTCCTTCCAGGCGTTGTAGAGATTGTTCATCGCCGAGGGGATCGCAACGCCGGGAACCAGCAGGGCCGCGGTCTTGCCGCTGGCCAGCTCATAGCCGTGAGCCATCGCGGTGGCCTGCCCTTCCTGCAGCGTGAGCATGAACTTCAGTTGAGGCCTTGAGGCCAGCGCATCGAAAATGGCGGTCATGCCCGTTGCCGTGGTCGCAAACAGGTATTCGACGCCCGCCGCCAGCAGGGCCTCCACGAAGACTTCGGCGCCCGTGCCTTCGACGGTTCGGCCGCGTTGGAGAGGCACCGTCTGGGCGCCGGCCTCCGACACCATGCGGGTCAGCGATTCCGCGGCTGCGGCCGAGAACCCGATCGCCGCCAGGGCCTTGCCGAATTGCCTTCGAGAGATCGTCCCGTCGAGCAGTTGCTTTACCTGGCTCTGTGTTGAATCAGGCTGGGAACGAGGGCGTCCCGCCCTCGACGAAGCCGGGGACGCCTTCGCTCCCAGCGTCGAGGGCGGGACGCCCTCGTTCCCAGGGGTTTTCCCGGCCTTCAACGGCATCTTGCGGTAGCGTCCGCCAGCAGGCCCAGGATCTCGAACATCATGCTTGCCCCCACGTGCGCGGTGTTTGCTGAAGGATCATACTGCGGGGCAACCTCCACAACATCTCCGCCGATGATCGGCAATCCGGCCAGGCCGCGCAGGAGCCGTTGCGCCTCAAGCGGCGTGAGGCCGCCGATCTCCGGCGTCCCGGTCCCGGGCGTGTAGGCCGGATCAATACCGTCGACGTCCACGCTTACGTAGACCGGACCGCCCCCGGCCTTCTCATGGCACAGCGCAATGACTGCCGCCAGGCCCATCTCATGGAACTCCTCCATATGGATGACGCTCATTCCGGAGTCGTAGCTGAACGCCCAGGCCAGTTCTGCGCTGCCTCGAATACCGATCTGAACGCACCGGTCCGGGTCCAGCACCCCGTCCAGCACCGCCAGGCGAAACGGCCCGCCGTGATGAAATTTCTCGTCGTCGTAAGGTCCGGCGGTGTCGCAATGTGCATCGATGTGGACCATCCCCAGCGGCGCGTCTGCCCCAAGCGCCTTCATGATGGGATAGGTAATCGAGTGATCGCCGCCTGCCGAAATCGGCCGGATACCGGCGTCCGCGATCTTGCGGTAAAACGCTTCGATATCCTTGATGCTCTGTTCGAGATTGAACCGTGAGCGGAAAGGCACGTCGCCGATGTCCGCGCATTGCAGCACGTTCGCCGGGATCAGGTTGTACGTTGGGTGATAAGGTCCCACGCGCTCAATCGCGCGCAGGGCGCGCGGGCCGAAGCGCGCGCCGGGGCGGTTGGTAACTCCCAGGTCCATGGGCACGCCCACCAGCGCGGTGTCGAGGCCTTCCCAGTTCTTGCTGTAGGGGAAGTCCAGCAGCGTGGGCGGGTCGCTGTACGGAGTCTTCTGGAACAGCTCGCTGTCGGCGAACTGCTTCAGCGCGTCCCGAAAGGGGACGTCCGCCTGTGCGTCTCCGTCCGTTTGCGCGTACCGCTCACGCAGCCGTTGTAGTTTTTCCGTGTCCACTTGCCCGGCATCCAGGAAATCGCTGCATTGTAAGGGTTGACAACGCGGCCTGCAGCCCCCCGATGCTCAAGCGTGCCCATCATAGATATCGCCAACCCGGCAATTTGGCCTCCGCAAACGGGCGCGGCCCCGGCAATTCATCGCTACAATTGGATCGAGATTGCGGACCATGAGTATCGACACTACATTTCTGAGGCGCTGCCTTGCGACCCTGGAACGCGCCATGAAAGAATTCGAGCATACCGCTCCGAATACCGTCGCCTATGACATCTATCGCGCGGCCTGCGTCAAGGAATTTGAACTGATACTGGAGCAGAGCGGCAAGCTGCTAAGAAGAAAACTTGCATTGTGGTTCGCCAGCAACCGGCAAGCCGATCGGCTTACATTCAATGACCTGTTCCGGCATGCCGCCAAGCACGATCTTATCGACTCGAAAGCGGTCGAACGCTGGATTCGTTATCGCATCATTCGTAATGAGACGGCCCACGACTATGGCGAGGGTTTTGCGGAGACCACGCTAAAACTCCTGCCGGACTTCATTGCCGACGCCAAGACCCTGGCCGACACGATTTCGAGGCCGGAAGATGGCTGAACGGCTTCATTTGCTGCGCAGGCACCGGGCGATAATCGAAGCGCTGATGCGGGAACACTTACCGGCTGTTGAAGTGTGGGCCTACGGCAGCCGCGTGAACGGCCGCAGTCACGAAGGCAGCGACCTGGACTTGATTTTGCGCGGCCCCGGCCTCAAGGAAATTCCCGCCGGCCACTTTGCCCGGTTCACCGCCGCGTTGCGCGAATCCACTATTCCCTTCGTGGTTGATGTCCGCGATTGGACGCGTGTGCCGGATAGATTCCGCAGCGAGATCAAGCGTGAGCACATCGTGCTGACGCCAACCCGCAATAGATGAGTTACGGGACGGCATCCAGGAAAACGCTGCATTGTAAGGGCTGACCTCGCGGCCTGCCCGGCTGGCGCTTATCGAGCCCCGGCGCTGGCCACCTGGGAAACGCGGCCGCCGATGTGTTCGGCGAAGAACTTCTCAAGCTCGGTATAGAGCTCGAGCCGGTTCTCCTCTTTTCTGAAGCCGTGGCCTTCCTTGTTCTTGACCATCGTCTTGTAGTCGATTTCCGTGCCCCTCAGCTTGCGCACCAGTGGCATGTACTGGGAGTCGTACCGCACCCTGGGGTCGCGTTTGCCGTGAACGACGTAAAGCGGCACGGTGATCTTGTCCAGGTGGTTGATGGGAGACGTTGCCAACAGCCGCTCGCGGTCGAGCTTGCGGTCGCCGATGGCGCGCTTCCCCCAGGCCTGGATGAAGTTAGCGTTACGGAACCTGTTGTGGAGGTCAAGCAGTGCCATGAGATCGACGACGCCCACGTAGTTGACGCCGCATTGGTAGAGCTCCGGCGTCTTGGTAATGCCCGCCATGGTGGCGTAACCGCCGTAGCTTGCCCCATAGATGCAGATCCGGTCAGGATCGGCGATGCCCTGGTCGATCGCCCACAGCACGCCATCGGTGATGTCGTCCTGCATCTCCAGTCCCCATTTCTGCCAGGCGATGTCCTTGAAGCGCTGGCCATAACCGCCGGAGCCCCGGTAGTTGGTCTGCATCACGGCGTAACCGCGATTGGCCAGGAACTGCGTTTCGGTCCTGTAGCCCCAAAAGTCACGAATTCCGTAGGGACCACCATGGGGGTTGATGATCAACGGAAGATCCTTTGCCTCGCTGCCCGCCGGCACGGTCAGATAGGCGTGAATCGTTTCCCCGTCTCGTGCTTCGTAGCGCACAGGGGTCATTTCGCTCATGTCGTTCGGGTCGATCCAGCGGCGAGGCTGGGCAAAGAATTCGATCTTGCCCGCCACCTTGTCGTACAAATAGTACGAACCGGGGTCCCGGTCGCTGCCGGAATAAATCAGCATTCGATTCTCGTCCTTGCTGATACTCGTGATGGAGTTCTGGTTACCGGGGAAGGCGGCGTCAATGGTGGACTGAAGCGACGCGAATTCTTCGTCCAGCATGACCTTTTCCGGAAGCTCGTGTTGCCAGGAAACCCAAAGCGGCCGGTAATCCTTGGGCGAAAAGCGCAGGCCCGAGCCAATGTTTTCGCCTGCGAGATCAGCCCGGTCATCAGCGAGAATCAACTCGCCCAACTCGCCGGTTTCCGGGTCGAAAGTATAGAGGGCCACCGTGTCACGACCTTCGTTTGTCGCCACATACAGGGTCTTGTTGTCGGCGCTAAAAGCCAACGGTAAAAAGTATGCGCCATCGAAATAATGGGTGGAATGGACGGACTTCCATTCGGTATCCGCCGTAGGCCGGTAATACAGCAACTGGCGCAGCAATTCCCCCTCGCGTAGAGCTCGGCCCCGGGCATCCGGATGACCCACGGCAATGCGCACGTTTCCGTCCCAATCGACCCCATAGCCCTGGATATACCCCGGGTTGGTCTCCACGCGCGTCATTTTCCCGGTATAGATGTTTAGCCGAAACACGTCGGGATAGAATTTGCTGCGTTCGTTGTTGCTGACCAGAATGTGTTCCGGATCGTGATCCAGCCGATTCAGGAGACGTGTGTTGGTAGGGAAGAACACAATCCCGGTAGAGCCCTTGACCAGTTCCCGCCGCTGGGTGCCATCGCGGTTCACCGCGAACAGCGAGAAGGACTCGTTGCCGCCTGAGTCCAGGCCAAAAATGAGGCGTTCGTCATTGGCCCAAAAGTAAAAGGCCACGTCGGTGTTCCACTGGGACTTGCCCTTGCTCTGGAACGAGGTCAGCCGCGCGGAGGCCCTGTCGGAAAGGCGCATGCTGAACAGGTTGCGGCGCCCTTCGTACGGCCCCAACGCCGCCAGCCATTCACCGTTCGGCGAGAGCTGCAGCGCAGCAAAATCGGAATTCTTGAAGAAATCCTCAACGGAATATTGCTTTGCCGGTTCCGCCTGGGCTCCGCTTACGAGCAGGAAAATTGCAAGGAACAGGCTGCATCGATTCTTGGCCTTCATAAACCCCTCCGGTGTCTATTGGTATTGTGGGCGCTGTTGCGCCTTTCGTTTGTTTTCGTGATTCTAACGCTTTTCTCGCAGGCGTGAATGAGGTATACCGCTCTCACTCACTGGTGACTTGAACTTACCGGGCCTGCAAGTGGCGACTTCGTGCCCGGGGATGAACTCCGCAAAGAAAAGGCCGCCGGCGCGGGGGGTGCCGGCGGCCCTTAGATTGTAATGGCTCGGTTACCGTTTTTGAAGCGGTAACCGATCCGAATTGCGTCAGAACGAGTGGCGATAGCTCACGTAAGGCATGCGCCCGTCGAGGCTATACAGATCGTAGATAGCCGGGGTCGGTGATGCGAAAGAGTCGAGCTCGGGATCTTCGTCCGTCAGGTTGATTACGCCTATGGAAACCCGGCCATCCCAAGGGGTGTCCCAGCGGTAGCTTAAGTCATACTCGGTGTGCGATGGCGCCTCAAAATCCGCGCGGGGCCGCACATAGCCGGCAGTGTGGCGGGCGATTGCGGAGACCGTGTGGTCCGTGTACCTCCAGCGAGCGTAGACTGTGGCCCTGTACTTCGGACTGCCGCCCTCACCTACGAATGAGCTCCACTCTTCGGCAGAAGCCGACCGGCTGCGAAGCTTAAGCGAACGTGATACGAACGCACCAAATTGGAAATCACCAGCAGTGTCGGTCTCAAGGTCATAGGTGCCCTGGGTTATGAGTCCACCATACTCGGCCCGGAACGTGTTGCCCCAACCCGCCTCTGCCTCAAGCAGGATGCCAGTGCTTGGCTCCCGTTTCAGAAAGTTGCCGGGCGAACACACGATGAGTTCGGCTTGCGCCCCGGTGTCGATGGTTGTAACGATTTCTCCAGTGGCCAGGCATTGTCCGCGCAGCTCGGCTTCGATCAAACCCTGCAGACCGGCGATGCCAATACCGTCTTCAACCTCTACATTCCAGTAGTCCACACGCAGAGTAAAGGGCTCATAGTCGATGACAAAGCCGATGTTGTAACTTTCGGAAACTTCCGGCAACAGCGCGGGATTGCCGCCCGAGAAGGTCGGATACTGCTCCTCAATGCAATCATCCGGAGCGACGCCAGTGCGTTGGCATTGCACCAGATCCGTGCCGCCCTCCGCGCTGAATGAAACCGCGCCGTAAAGATTATTCATATTGGCCGCCCTGAAGCCTTCACCCCAGGAGGCTCGCAATAGCAGCCAGTCGGTGGGCTGATAGAGCGCGGCGAAATAGAGGCTGGTTTCGCTACCTGCGGAATCATTGTACTGATCGCGGCGCGCTGCGGCTATCAGCTCAACGTTATCGATGATCGGAACGAAGGACTCGACAAATACCGCCTTTACCACTCGCTCACCCTCGCCGCTGTTACCGGCGCTGCCGATCAGGTCACCGCCTGCGCTCAAGGGATCGTAAATGTCGTAGAACTTTTCGTCGTTGTATTCGAAGCCTGCCGCCCAGCCGACCTGTCCACCTGGAACTTCGAACAGATCGAAGCTCACATTACCGTTATAAGTGCGGAAATCCGCCCGGATATCACGGGTCGCGTTCGCCGACATGGCGCCGTATGCGTCCGCGTTCAGGGGGCTCAACGGCTCAAAGGGGTTGTAAAGACCCTGGGCAACGTACTCCGAAGCCGTGAACGCCTTGGCGTAGCAACAGCTGTCCTCGCGCCCGTCATAGCGGCTATGGCGCACTTCCAGCTCATAGTCGAACATGCCTACGGTTCCAAAGGATAGCAGGGCATTTTCGAAGTAGGTGTTGGTGCCCACGAAGTTGCGATTGCCCAGGCCAACAAAACGATGGCCGAGGAAATACGCGGTGCCGGGGTCCCAGGGAAGCCGCAGATCGGAATACGGCATGTCGAAATCGAACCCTTGCTTGAGTCCGTCGATGGCCTCGACCGGTATCTCGAAGAAGCCGACGGCAGGCGCATAACGGCCATGGTTGTTGATGGTGCTGAATACGGATTGGACACGCAGGGCATGATCCGGATTCAGTTCGTAGTCGGCGTGCAGGAAGGTGCTGGCCTGCCTCAGATCCGCGGTTTCCCAGGAGAATGCGGTGTAGTCGAAACCGCAACGCTCCTGGCCGGAGGCTGCGATATAAGGACCCGCCAACAGACGCTCGCCGGTAGCCGGGTCGACCACTTGCTCGCAGTTCGGCGCCGCCAGGAAGAACGGCCAAATGGTGTTGCCCCAGGAACTGACGTTGTCGGTGTTCTCCCAGGCATACCAGGTTGCGTCAAACGGCGCACCTGGATAGTCGGTGGAACCGGCGTCATAGCCCGGATCTCCCTTGGAGTAGAACCGGTCCTGCGAGGCGATGTGCTGCTTGTTGCGGAAACTGGCGGTGAACAGGAAGCGGCCGCGATTGGTGCTGCCGCCTACCGTAAGACCGCCGGAATCAACGTCGGCGCCATCGCGCGTCGGGCGCGTCATTGCAGCACCCACTTCGAAGCCGTCATAGTCCTTGCGCAAGATGATGTTGATTACGCCGGCAAGCGCGTCCGATCCGTAAATGGCCGAGGCGCTATCGGACAGAATCTCGATGCGATCTATCGCGGACAGCGGGATGATGTTGAGGTCATTGGCCTGGTTGGCCGTGACCGGCGAGCGGGGCATGCGCCGTCCGTCGAGCAGCACCAGTGTCCGGGTGGAACCGACGCCCTTCAAGTCGATGGTTGCCTGGCCGAGGAATGAATTGCCCGACTGCTCGCGGGACGAGCCGAAGCTGTTGATCGGGCTGTTGCGGAGCACGTCCGCCACCGAGTCCTGGCCGCTTAACTCGATTTCGTCGCGGTCGATGACTATGACCGGGCGTGCGTCTTCCAGATCGATGCGCTTGATGCGCGACCCGGTAACCACCTGGCGGCCAAGCTCCAATTGATCCTCGTCTTCCTCTTCGTCACCCTCTTGTTGGGCCATGGCCATGGGCGAAACGGCGAAAGCCGTAATGGCGCCGGCGAAAAGAACCGAACGCACAGCTCTTTCCAGAGCGTTATTCTCAGGTTTCATCTTTGTCCCCTCACTAGTTGTAATGGCGTGAGCGGCCTTGCCTTCCAACTCACGCGTTAGCATGATTGGCTGCGGGGAATATTCATTTCCCCGCAAAACCAAGTGATAAGTCACTTTACCGTAAGGAAACAAAAAAGCAACCCACATAACTTGTATCCTGAAACTTGTTCGGATCGTTCGTGGGCCGTGCGGGTTCGCGGCTGACAGTTGGCTGGAAGAACCCCCGGGCGCCTCGCCGCTATAGGAACATTTCCCCCGCGTGGTCGTTAAAGGAATCCGCGTCGCGAATGTATTTCATTAAGGATGAGGGATTACGATGCCGTGTTACTTCCATGATTTTGTCCAAGCGGGCATGATGCGCAACCGCGCTGGTTACAAATCCCGCCCTGAGAGAATGCCCCGACACTGCTTTCGGGTCCAGCCCGATGCGGGCGGCATAGTGTTTCACCAAACGCGGAATATCGGAATGGTGCAACGGCTTGCCTAGCACCCGGCCGCCGCGCTTCATTGACTGAAACAGCGGGCCGCTCCTGATCTTTGCCTCGACTAGCCAGAGATGGAGACGATCAATGGGGCGAATCACTTTGCCTTCCGGAACTGCAATCTTTTGTCCCTTGCCCGCTTGATCGGTCTTGGATCTCCGAACTGTGAGGAACATCCGCCGAGGGCCGTCAATTGGAGGCTTGATGATCTCTATGTCCGTTACCGTAAGAGCACAGATTTCCGAGCGGCGCAAGGCTGCCGCGAAACCCAGCGCCAGAATTGCAGCGTCACGAAAACCAATGGGCGTTTCAGGGCATTGTGTGAGCATGGCCTTGATGTGATCCTCACGTAGCGCCATGACTTGCCGCGGAGCCGTACCTTTGAGCCGAGCCAATCCCTTGAGCGTTGCCGTTACCGTCGGGTGATGTGTGGGAGAAGGCTTGCCGACGGTAACGTACTGTTTCGTAATCGCGCTGGCGTAGAGCGTCACCGACCCCATGGAAAGCACATGTCCCGTCTTGGGACTCCGTTGCGTGGCCAGAAAAATCAGGAATTTGGCCACCGTATCGGGCGAAACCGCCAACGGATCGGCAATTTCGGCACGTAGGCAATACTCCGCAAAACAAGCCCATCCCTTCCGGTAAGCCTTACGAGTGTTGTCCGCCAGCGCCAACACGTGAACACTACTCGGCAAATCGTTGGCGCTCATGTTTTTTTTGGTCATCTGCAATTCCTCCACACGTGAATTTCGGCTTCGTCACAAATTGAGCGTAGCCGCCGGAACTACTCAATAAAGTGACTTATTCATGGGTTTGGCGAAAGGCCGTCCTTGGCAGCTAGCACACAAGTGTCCTATCCCGCAAATACGTTGGATGAAGATGCGAGGTATTTTCTCTTCCCGGCAAGGCGCGACGGCGCGGTGGGGCAGGCCTCAAATAAGGAAGCGCAACACAGCCGGCGGAGAGAAAAGGGCAGCAGAAAAACGAAGCTACTTGCGAGACGAGACATTTGCGGGAAACGACACTAGATGCATGCCATCCTTTCTGGAAATTTCACAAGAATAAAGGGGAAATCATGAAGTTATTGCGCCTATTGACTTTCGTGCTGGCTTGTATGCTTGCTCAATTCGCTTTTGCACAAGAGATCGAAACCGTAACCGACAGTGTGACCGAAACCGACGAGACCGTCACCGAAGAGGAAGTGATGGACGAGATCGTCGTTACGGGATCGCGAATCCGTCGTGATGCGTTCACCAGCGCCGCACCGGTTCAGATCCTCGATGGCCAGGCTTCCAGAGAGTTGGGGCTGATCGACACAGCCTCGCTGCTACAGAGCGCTACACAGGCTACCGGCACGCAAATCGACAGCACCTTTACTTCATTCGTGATTGACAACGGCCCGGGTTCTGCCCAGGTTAATCTGCGCGGTCTGGGCGCCCAGCGGGTGCTGTTGCTGTTGAACAGCAGGCGGGTCGCTCCGGGCGGCGTCGGTGGAGCGCCCACCTCGCCGGACATCACGACGATACCCAACGTCATGATTGATCGCATCGAGTTTCTGCTTGACGGCGCTTCGTCCGTATACGGCTCGGACGCCGTCTCCGGGGTGGCGAACGTCATCATGAGATCCGACTTCGAGGGTTTCGAGTTCGAGGGGGAAATCGTGCATCCGCCCGCGGGAGGTGGCGGTGAAAAGACCCTGGGCATCGCCTGGGGCGCCACTGGCGACAATTGGAACGTCGGTATAGCCGGCGAGTTCTACGACCGTGAGAGGATGCGATGGCGCGACCGCGATTTCACGGATCAGTGCAATCGGTATTTTTACGAGGACGAGAACGGCAATCCGTTGAGCCTTTTCCGTGGCTTGGCGCCCGGCACCACAGAAAGTCCTTGTACTCTGAGAACCCGCAACCGGGTATTTATTCCGAACAGAAACGTCTTCGGCAACATTTGGTACACGCCGGGTTTCACCAATATTGGCATTCCCAACTTCTCCGACACAGAGGTGTCGGTCGGACTGGCGAGATTCAACCCCCGGGCAATCATTCCGATCGACACTGACGGCGACGGGGTGCCGGATACCGGCCTGATCGATCCCGATGGCGATGGCCTCACCGATGTCGATCTGCAAACCGACGCTTACAATTTCAACGGTGCCGAACGGGACCGGGCTGGCGATTTTCTGCCGGGTTCCGAGCGCTTCAATATCTACGCGTATGGTGAGCATGACCTCGGCAACGCGAGCAATAGCAAGGTTTATTTCGAGGCCTTGTACGCGAATCGGAAGACGGTGGTCTTCAGCCCGGGCGCCAGCATTTTCCCCGATGTGCCGCCCGACAATCCTTTCAATCCCTGCAACCAGGGTCAGCCCAATGGGGTTAACTGTTACGGCTTTTTCGGCTTCAATTTCGGTAATTGGCCGGCCATTCCGATCCTCGAAGTTCGCGGAGACCGGGACAACAACGACGTGGAAATATCACAGTTCCGCGTTGTCGGTGGGATCCGGGGAGACCTGCCGGCCTTAAGGAACAACTCCGGCTTCGGCAACTGGGGCTACGATCTCTATTTCAGCCAGTCCACTTCGGAAGGGACCGACTATCAGACGGGGATCCTGGAAGAAGAGTTGACGCTGTCGCTGGAAACCTCCGTTATCGACCCGAACACGGGCGAGATCACTTGCGGCGCCGGTCAGCCTTGCGTGCCGGTCAACCTGTTTGCGGACTCGCTGTATCAACCGGGGGGAGGCGCCTTTTCCTCGCAGGAGGAGCACGACTTTGTATTCGGCGTGCGCAGCTTCAATACCTGGATCCGCCAATCCATCTTCAGCGGCGTCCTGCAGGGCGAGGTGATGGAGTTGCCGTGGAACGACACGGCGGTGCCGCTGGTCGTCGGCTTTGAGTACCGTGAAGACGAAATTGATTCCGTGCCGAACGACGTGGCCCTTGAGGGCCTTCTGATCGCTTACTTCAAAGACGGTGGAGCGACCGGCGAGCGCAATATCAGGGAACTCTTCCTCGAGACTGAATTGCAATTGATGGAGAATTTGAGCTTCGCGGAAGAGTTGTCCCTGAATCTTGCTCTGCGCTGGACCGATGAGAGCAGCTACGGCGACGACACGACGTACAGCGCCAAGAGCATCTATACGCCCTTTGAGGGGTTGACGTTCCGCGGCACCTACGGCACCTCTTTCCGTGCGCCGAACACGCACGAGCAGTTCCTGAGGGGGACCTCCGGCTTCGCCACGATTTTTGACCCGTGCGTCGTACCGATTGCGGCAAGGATCCCGTCACTCGACCCCAACGAACCGGCCGCTTACGATCCCGACGAGGATCGCCGCGACCCGATCACGCTGGAGAACTGCCGGGTGAACGGCGTTGATCCGATGGTGCTGGGCCTGGACGGCTTTAATACCTCGTACTCCGTGGAAAGGTTGCGCAGGGGAGGCCAGCAGGTCCAGCTCGAGATCGATCCGGAAACGTCAACCTCCTATACCTATGGCGTGGTTCTGGATCCGCCTTTCTGGGACACGACCACGTTGCGGCTTGGCGTGACCTACTATGATGTCGAGGTTGAGGAAACCATCAGTCTGCTGGGCACGAACTTCATCGTCCAGGATTGTTACGTGGAGAACCCGAACAACACCAGCGGGTTCTGCCGGTTTATCACTCGTGGCGCGAATGGGCTGATTGACCTGGTCGAGGCCAGCTTCATCAACATCAATTCAATCACCTCGCGTGGCATCGACTACAACGTTTACTTCCAGCGGGACTTCATTGTCGCGGACCGCAATCTCGGCCTGGAAGTGGACTTGAGGGTGACACGCCTGCTTGAGAACAATTTCATCTTTCAGGAGTTCGAGGAAGACGACGCCGGCACGCCGGTCGCTCCTGAGTGGGAAGGCACGGCACTGGTCGCGTTCACCTATCGCGACTTCCGCCTGAATTGGCGCGCCAACTACATCGGCGCCGAAGAAGATGAACTGGCGGACTTCGATGAATACACGCCCTGCTTCGGTCTGGATGTCCTCTGCCGTCCCATAGCCAGGACCCCAGTTCACTGGACCCATACGGCCTCTCTGACCTGGTTGCCCAGGGACTGGTCGATTACAGTTGGGGTGGTCAACGTGTTCGACAAGCCCCCGCCCTTGATGGACGCCGCCGCGCCGGAAATTCAGGTCAACAATGTACCGCTGGGCGCCGGCTACGACTACCTGGGACGCCGCGTGTTCCTGAGCGTGGCCAAGCAGTTCTAGGGGAAGAGCCCGCCTGTAGCACGCGCGCTACCATGAAGTTCCCTACCTGGACAAAGTGCTTATGTTGAGGACTGCCAGGTGTCTGCTCGCTGGATGCATGGCGTTGACCGTCGTGTCCGCCGGGGCCCAGCAGCAACCCTTGACAGGCTTCGAAGCGTTCGCTCAGGAGCCGGCGATGAGCGACGCTCAGGTATCGCCGGACGGCAAACACCTCGCTACCTTGCAGCGCCTCGCCAAGGACGGCAAGCAGTTGTTGCTGATCTACGAACTGGAGAACATGGCGAAGAAGCCGGTCACGCTGGGTTCCGCCAGGATGGATATTGCTACTTTCTTCTGGGCCAACAACGAGCGGCTGGTCGTGCGTTTTCTGCAGGACGTCGATACGCTGCAGCGAATTGGCGTTGACACCCGCCTGGTCAGCAAGCTCGCTGCGGTGGACCGCAAGGGTCAACGGTGGCTGGAAATACCCAGGAGGCGAGCGGACCGGCGCCGGGAATCATCCAAGTTTCTCGAGCAATTCGGTGGAGCGCAGATTTTCAGCCTGCTTCCCAAGGAAGAAGACCACGTGCTGATCACCTACGATGACGATCAAAACGGAGTGGCGGATATTTTCAAGGTCAACGTCGAGACCGGGTCGGCGCAGCGAGTAGCGAAAAACAGCGACCGCATAGAAATCAGCTACATGGATGACGACGGCGACCCGAGACTCGCTACCCGTTTCGACGAGGGCGACGAGGCGATTATTTTTCTCGCCCGCCTTAAGGGAGAAACCCAGTGGTTGGAAATCGGCAGAACCGTGGCGAACATCGACGCCACGAGCAGCGTTTTCGGCGCCTTTCGACTGGCAGGACCCCCTTCGAGCAACGAGTTTTACGTACTCTCTAACCACGAATCTGACACTGCGGCCATCTACACCTATGACCTTGAGAAACGTGAATTCGGCGAACGGCAGTTTCTCCACCCGCGCTACGATGCCACCGGCGTGCGCGCCAAGCTGGATGAGAACAAGAATAGCGTGGTCATCGGATTCACGTTCACCGGCAAGGGCGGCGATGTGTATCTGGTTGATCCGGCAGAACGCGCCCTTTACGACGCTATAAACGGGATACTGCCGGACACGCAAAACCGAATCGTGTCCCGGTCGGACGACGGCGGCACGATGGTGATACGTGCCGAAGGCCCCAGAATGCCGGCGTCCTGGTACGTCCTTCGTAACAACCGGCTGGATCTGCTTGGACGATCACTGCCGTTTCTGACCGAGGACACACTCTCCGAGGTGGAATGGATCCGTTACCCGGCGCGCGACGGCATGGATATTCCCGCGTTAGTGACGGTCCCGCAAGGAGAGGGGCCGTTCCCCTTGGTCGTCCTGCCGCATGGTGGTCCGGTGGCGCGCGACTACTGGGGCTTCGATGTCTGGGCGCAATTGCTGGCCTTCCACGGTTACGTGGTGATTCAGCCGCAGTTCCGCATATCAACGGGATTTGGCCGCCGGCATCTGGAGGCTGGCTACGGGCGCTGGGGCCACGAAATGCAGGATGACCTGGAAGACGCGATCAGCTATCTGGCCGAACGCGGACTTGGCGATCCAGGCCGAGCGGCCATTTTCGGCTGGAGTTATGGCGGCTACGCTGCGTTTGTGGGCTCCCTCAGAGATCCGAATCCTTTTCGTTGCGCCATCGCCGGAGCGGGAGTCGCCGACCTTCCGTACTTCAGAGCGTGGCTGGCGGACTCCGGGACACTACTTGAAAAGGCTTATCGCCCGACCGTGGACGGTTTAAGCCCGCTTGAGCACGTTGACAGCGTCGATGTTCCCATCCTCTTGATCCACGGCGACAACGACGAGCGCGTGCCGGTGGCCGAAAGCCGCAAGTTCGTTGCGCAGCTCAAGGAATACGGCAAACGCCACAAGTACATCGAGCTCAAAGGCGCGAATCACTTCTTCGGCACCATCTACTATCGCCACTACATGGAAATGTATCCGGCGATGATCGATTGGCTCGACAACACCTGCAATCTCAAGGCAAGCGCTACCGCGGCGAATTAGGCTCAATCAGAAAGCACCGTCACGACCTTGCAATAGCGTCTGGTGGAAGGCGGGGACGCCCTCCCTCCCGGAAGGCGCGCCTCAGTCGGTAACCGCGCGCACGTTGATTTCCATTAGCAGTCCCGGATAGGCGAGCGCCGAGACCCCGATCACCATGGATGCCGGCTTGTGTCCGGCGGGGAAAAAATTGCGAACGTCCTGGTAAACGGGCGTGGGGTCCACCTTTTCCAGGTCCACAATGTATATCTGGATCTCCACCACGTCTTCGCGGGTGGCGCCGGCTGCCTTCAGCGCATGGTCGATATTGGCCCAGGTGAGACGGGACTGATCAGCCAGGCTCTCGGGGAAGCTGTCGTCCGGGTGGATGCCCGCCTTCCCTCCCAGGTAGATGAAGCGCCCCGGGTTCCTGGCGATAACGACCTGCGTGTAACCATCGGGCTGGGAAAGGCCCTCGGGGTTGAAGCGTTGGATCTCGGTGGACGCGGCCACCGGAAGGGCGCATACGAGGCCTACCAGGGGTAGTGCTCTGTTGTTGTAGGGCATGCTGTACTCTCCTGTCATGTGCGAATTGGGACGCGTCGGCGTGCGCGCCGGCCACGAGCTTATTGTGGACGAATTGTCCGCCTCGCCGCCTCTTGGCTGCAAAATTCCCCGCACGACTATAATTTTTGCAATTCCCCGCTTGTCTTCGTCATGGTCCTGCCCTTTATAAAAATGCAAGCCGCCGGCAACGACTTCATGGTCGTGATCGGACAGTCGATTCCGGCGCCTGAGCGGCGGCGGATTCGGGTGCTTGCCGACCGCCGCCGGGGCGTGGGTTTCGATCAGCTGTTGTGGGTGGATGAGCCGGGAGAAGGCGGTGACACGGTTCACTACCGTGTCTTCAACGCTGACGGCGACGAGGCGGAGCAATGCGGCAACGGCGCCTTGTGCATCGCCGCCCTGGTGGCGGGACATCGGGGGGCGGCGGAGGAAATCAGCATGATGTCGCTTGGAGGCGCCGTACGGGCTCGAACAGGCAAAGGCGACTCGGTAAGCTGTTCGCTGGGCCGTCCCCAGTGGCGGCCGGAGCGCGTGCCCTTCATGGGCAGCAAAGAGCAACCGTCGTACGCGCTGGACGTAGAAGGAGAGCAGTGGAGCGTGGATGTACTATCTGTGGGGAACCCGCATGCCGTTGTTACGGTGGACGATGTAGATGCGGCTCCGGTGGTCGAGCTGGGCTCGCGCCTTTCGGTACACCCGCGTTTCCCCCGAGGGTGCAACGTAGGGTTTTCCCAGATCAGTGACCCACACGGCCTCAAGCTTCGGGTTTTTGAACGGGGAGTGGGCGAGACGCTTGCTTGCGGGACCGGGGCCAGCGCCGCGGCGGTGGCGGGAATCCGGCATGGCCGGGTCCGCTCGCCGGTAGCGGTGGAGATGCCCGGTGGGAACTTGCAAGTCGAATGGGCCGGAGGAGAAGAGCCGGTCTGGCTGACCGGGACTATTGATCATGTATTTGAAGGCACGGTGCGCTTGTGAGCTCGGGTGACGACCGGTCCGGCGCTTCGGGTCTCGGCCCCAAGCAGGTCGCTGAATATCTGCAGGACAACCCCGACTTCTTTGAGCTGAATCCCGATTTGCTGCTGGACTTGCGGGTGCCCCACAGCGGCGGCGCGGGCGCGGTATCGCTGGTGGAAAGAAAACTGGAATTGCTGCGCCAGCACAACGAGGAAATGGGCCGCACCCTGGAGGAATACGCCGCCAACGCCCGCGCCAGCGACGAACTGGCGCGCAGGCTGAATCGGCTGGTAATGAAACTGCTGGCGTGCCCGGACCCGACCGGGCGATTGCATGCCTTGCCGGCGGACTTGCGCGACATCTTCTCGCTTGAATTCGTCCGCCTGCTGTTGTTCGACGCCTCGCCCAGGGAATATGCGGGCGTTGCCGGCCTGATCGCCACACCTCGCGGAGATCTGATGGCGGAGGGTTTGAGCGGGGTCCTGAAAGCAAACACGCCGCGCTGCGGCCGCTACAGTTCCGAGCAGCGGGAATTCCTGTTCGGCGGTGAGGCCGGCGAAGTGGCGTCGGTCGCATTGGCGCCCCTGGGGCGTCGCGGCAAACTGGGCTTGCTGGCGCTGGGGAGCGGCGACCCGGATCACTATCACCGCGGCAAGAGCACCGAGTTTCTTGGCCGGGTCAGCGAGATCGTTTCAGTGGTCGTTTCGCCGGTCACTTCCTGATGCGCGCCCAGTGCCAGCGGCAGGTGGATGCTTTTTTACATCACACCCGATTCGAGCGCGGCTTGTCGCAGAACACCGTCAACGCCTATCGCCGCGACCTGGCGGCGCTCAAGGAGTATTGCGAGGAGCAGAGCGTGGCCGACTGGACGGCGTTGAACGTGAGCGATCTGCGCCGCTTCGCCGCGGGCGCTCATCGAGGCGGGCTGGCGCCGCGGACGGTGCAGCGGCGGTTGGCGGGCGCGCGAAGTTTCTTCAATTACCTTGAGCGCGAGGGGGCGGCGAGCGATAACCCCGCGCGCGGGGTGAAGGCCCCCAGGCCGCCCCGCGATCTGCCGAGAACTCTGGACCTGGACCAGGTGACGCGCCTTCTCGATATTCCCGCGCGAAGCGCAGTCGCCTGTCGCGATCGGGCCATGATGGAACTGATGTACTCCTCCGGCCTGCGCTTGGCCGAGCTCACGGAACTGGACCTTGGCGGCATCGACATGCGCGAAGGACTGGTTCGGGTAACCGGCAAGGGACGCAAGACACGCATATTGCCGGTCGGAAGCAAGGCGGTCGAGGCGCTGAAGACCTGGCTGACACGCCGCGCTGAATTGGCGGCGCCGGAGGAAAGCGCCCTGTTTGTCGGCGCCCGGGGCCGCAGGATCGGCGCCAGCAGCGTACAGGCGAGGATCGGTTACTGGGCCCGGCAGGCCGGGCTGCCCGGTCATGTGCATCCGCATATGCTCAGGCACAGTTTCGCCACGCACATGCTGGAGTCCTCCGGCGACCTGCGCGCGGTGCAGGAACTTCTGGGTCACGCGGACATTTCCACCACCCAGGTTTATACGCATCTCGACTTTCAGCACCTGGCAAAGGTGTACGATCGCGCCCACCCGCGAGCCCGGCGCAAGACGCCCGAGAAAACATGAACACTGCAATCCATACTCACGCCCCGCCCATGAAGGAAAGAATCCGCTCCACAACCATTCTCTGCGTGCGGCGCGGGGATACGGTCGCGCTGGGCGGTGACGGACAGGTCAGTCTCGGCGATACGGTGCTGAAGGGTAATGCGCGAAAAATCCGGCGTCTGGCCGACGGGGCGGTGCTGGCGGGCTTCGCCGGTGGTACCGCAGACGCCTTTACCTTGTTCGAATTGTTCGAAGGCAAGCTGGAGCAGTACGGCAATCTCACGCGCGCCGCGGTGGAACTGGCCAAGGACTGGCGCACCGACCGCCGGTTGCGCCGCCTGGAGGCCATGCTGTGCGTTGCCGACAAGCAAAAGACGCTGCTGGTGTCGGGCGCCGGCGACGTGGTGGAGCCGGAAGACGGCCTGCTGGCGCTGGGTTCCGGTGGCGGCTATGCGCGCGCGGCGGCCCGTGCGCTGCTGGCGGAGACCGAACTGGGCGCCGAAGAGGTGGTGCGCCGTTCGCTGGCGATTGCCGCGGATATCTGCGTGTACACCAACACGCAAATCGTGGTCGATACGCTCGCCAACGAAGGGTAAGTCATGACCCAGATGACCCCCAGGGAAATCGTCGAGGAACTCGACAAGCACGTCATCGGCCAGCAGGAGGCCAAGCGTGCGGTGGCCATTGCCTTGCGCAACCGCTGGCGGCGTATGCAGCTGGACGAGGAATTGCGGCGGGAGATTACTCCCAAGAACATCCTCATGATGGGTCCCACCGGCGTCGGCAAGACCGAAATCGCCAGGCGTCTTTCGCATCTCGCGCGCGCGCCTTTCATCAAGGTGGAAGCGACCAAGTTCACCGAGGTTGGATACGTGGGGCGCGAGGTGGACAGCATCGTGCGCGACCTGACGGATACGGCGGTGAAGATGGTCCGGGAAACGCAAATGGACCGCGTCCGCCATCGGGCCCGGGAAAATGCCGAGAGGAGGGTCCTCGATGCGCTCATGAGGGTGGCGGCTGCCGCCGGGCCAGCGTCCACGCTGCCCGTGAGCGGAGACGAGCGCGATCTGAAAGCGGCGCTGCGGCGTGGCGACCTCGACGGCGAGGAAGTGGAAATGGAACTCCAGCTGGCGCCGGTGGGGGTGGAAATCATGGCCCCGCCCGGGATGGAGGAAATGACCAGCCAGCTCCAGAACATGTTCCAATCGCTGGGCAACCAGCGCACCCGCACCCGCAAGCTGAAGGTCAAGGCGGCGATGCGGCTGCTGACGGAAGAAGCGGCGGCCTCGATGCTGGATCAGGAGGAACTGAAGTCAAAGGCCCTGGAGGCGGTGGAGCAGAACGGAATCGTCTTCCTCGATGAGATCGACAAGGTTTGCCGGCGGGCGGAGGCGCTTGGCGCGGACGTGTCCCGCGAGGGAGTTCAGCGGGACCTGCTGCCGCTGGTGGAGGGATGCGCGGTCAACACGAAGTATGGCGTCGTTCGCACCGACCATATTCTGTTTATTGCATCGGGAGCCTTTCAGTCGGTCAAGCCTTCGGACTTGATTCCCGAATTGCAGGGGCGGTTCCCGATCCGGGTGGAGTTGGGCGCACTCGGTATTGAGGAGTTCGAACGAATCCTTACCGAGCCGGACGCGTCCCTGACGGAACAATATACGGCCCTGCTCGGTACCGAAAGCGTGTCGCTGGATTTCGAGGCGGAGGCGGTGCGCCGGATCGCCGAAATCGCCTGCTCGGTCAACTCCACGACGGAGAATATCGGGGCTCGCCGCCTGCAGACCGTGCTCGAAAGATTGCTCGAGTCGATTTCCTTCGACGCCGCCGACCGGGGCGGACAGTCCTTGAAGGTGGACGCCGCTTACGTGGACGAACACCTGGGCAAGCTGGCGGAAGACGATGATTTCCGCCGCTATATCCTCTAGTCGTGCAATGTAGCACCGCCAGGCACGAGGGCGGTACTGCCCTCCTGGGAACGAGGGGGTCTCGCCCCGGAACGAGGGCGTCCCCGCCCCGGAACGAGGGCGTCTCGCCCTCGATGCTGGGAACGAGGGCGTCTCGCCCAGGAACGAGGGCGTCCCCGCCCTCGACGCTGGGAACGAGGGCGTCCCCGCCCTCGAAATTAAGCCAAGGATGAACACTCACGCCCCCCCATTGGAGTTGCGCTTGCTCGGCGAGCGTCGCGTCCTGCGCGTGAGCTTTCCCGGTGGGGCAGTGTTCGATCTCAGTTCGGAATACTTGAGGGTGAAATCCCCTTCGGCGGAAGTTCGCGGCCACGGGCGCGGCGGTGGAGAGTTGCCGTTAGGCAAGTCGAAGGTCCGGCTGAAGGACATTCAACCGGTAGGTCAGTATGCTGTCCGGCTCGTGTTTGACGATGGCCATGATTCCGGTATCTATTCCTGGGCGTACTTAAGGGAGCTGGGCGAGCGCCGCGATGAGTACTGGGCGGGTTACCTACAGCAGGTGGCCGCGGAGGGCGGAGACGATGCCGGCGCCTGATCCGCCCCGGGAACGAGGGCGTCTCGCCCTCGCCACCACGCGGTTATTCTGGCTCTCCGGAGAGTTGCATGCCGGCGCCTGATCCGCATCTTAAAGGCGAAGAATCATTCGGCTTCAAACGGGTAAGCCCGGGAGAGAAGACCCGGCGGGTGCGCGGCGTTTTCGAGTCCGTAGCCGGGCGCTACGACCTGATGAACGACCTGATGTCGCTGGGCGCTCATCGCCTGTGGAAGAGGTTTGCCCTGGCCCGAACCGGTTTGCGCCCGGGCGGCACAGCCCTTGACGTGGCTGGCGGCACGGGAGACCTTGCTATCGGGATGAGCCGACAGGTGGGTCCCGAGGGCCAGGTGCTCTTGAGCGATATCAACCCCGCGATGCTGCGGGTCGGCCGTGGACGGCTGCTGGATTCCGGCGCCTACGCCAACTCCCGGGCGGTTTGTGCCGACGCTACGATGCTGCCCTGTGCCGAAGGCCGGTTCGATTGCATCACCATTGGGTTCGGCCTGCGCAACGTAACCGGGCAGCCCGCCGCCCTGGAGAGCATGGCCCGGGCGCTGAAGCCCGGCGGCAGGCTGCTGGTGCTGGAGTTCTCGCGCCCGGCGCTCAAGTTCATTCGCCCCGCCTATGATTGGTATTCCTTTGCGCTGATTCCCGCGCTCGGCCGCGTGGTGACCGGAGACTCGGAAAGCTATCGATTCCTGGTGGAATCGATACGCGTTCATCCGGACCAGGAAAGGCTGGCCGCAATGATGCGTGAGGCGGGTTTCGAGGACGTGCGCTGGCACAATCTCTCCGGGGGCATCGTAGCGTTGCATATCGGGTTCAGGTATTGACGCGGGTATTGACTCGCCGGCTCCACTCGGCCGTCTCCGCGGCCCGAACCGTAGCGGCATCCCTCTACAGCGGGGGCACTTGCCGGCCGGAAGTCCGGAATCGGCCCGATATGCCGTCTAGAATTGCGTTCTACGCGCTCTTACCGGACCGGTAACGCCGTTTTCATACTTCAGAGACCTTTACATGGCGCGGAGACCAGCGGGCAAGCGGGGTAGATTACGCATCGGCGACCATGGGTCGGCCATCAGCATCATTGCCTTGTCGCAGGACAACCCGCTCAAAGCGGTTGCCGAATTCGTCGAGAATAGCATCGACGCGCGCGCCAGGAACGTCGAAATCGTGCGCGGACGGAAGCATGGCCAGCCATACCTGAAGATCACTGACGATGGCGAAGGCGTTCCGCATGACGAGAACGGCCGCCCGGACTTCAAATACGTGGCCACCCACATCTGCGATTCGATCAAGAAGGAGTTGAAACGGCGCGGCGCGGAAGGCATTCAGGGTGAATTTGGCATTGGCCTGCTCAGCTTCTGGACGCTTGGCGATTCGCTCACCATGACTTCGCCCGGCGCGGATGGAACCCTCTATGAGATGTCGATGCGGCGTTACGACGAGGGTTACGAGGTAAGCAGTTCCCGCCGAACACTGTTTGGCGGTCAGGGCGCCGAAGTGGTTGTGCATCCGCTGCTGAAGGGAATTCGTCAATTCAGCGGTGAGAAACTCCATTGGTATCTGGCCTCCGAACTGCGTGACCGAATTCGCGAAACCGGGGTCGAAATCCGCATCATCGACCGTACCGCCCGCAAGTCCTACCTGGTTGCCCCGCGAGCCTTTGATGGCCGGATCCTTCACGAATTGGAGGCGCCGGCCACCCGGCTCGGGGACATCAAGCTTGAGCTCTACCTGGATGAGCCTTCGGCCGAACGCAATGTTTCCCTGTACCGGAACGGGACACGCGTGGTGGAGCTTGGCGCGCTGGACGGATTCCAGCAATCGCCCTGGACCAGCGGCTATTTAGACGGCGTCGTCGACGCGCCCTTTCTGAACCTGACGCCGGGCACCCGAACCGGGGTTATTCGAGACGCGGCCTACGATGAATTTCTGCGCGCGCTGGGACCTGTAACGGAAAGGCTGGGCGAGCTCATTGATGAATTGCAGCGCGCCGAAGAGGAACGGGCCAGCGAAAAGACCCTGCGGTCAATCAAGCGAGCCTTTCGCGAGGCCCTGCTGGCGCTTCCCGCCGAAGAATATGACTGGTTCGACATTCATGAAACGTTACGCGGGCGCCCGGCGGGCGGTCCCGACGCCGTTGATCCTATGGTGATGCCGAACCAGGCGCAGTTTTCCGGCAGTGGCGAAGACATGCAGGCGCCCGAAAGCGCCCAGACCGCCTTCTACCGGCGCGCCGGCCCGCTCTACAGCGTGTCCATCTCACCGGCGTCGTCGGTGGTAAGAGTGGGCCAAAGCCGAAGTTTTCGCGCCGTTTGCCGAGACCGGTCGCGGCGGACCGTGGAGGAAGGACTGGCGTTTATCTGGAACATAGCCGAAGGGGGCGGAGAGTTTGCCGGCCGGCGCTCGGAGATCGTTGAGTATCGCGCGCCCGCCGAACCTGCATTGGCGCGCATAACGGTGGTCGCTACCCAGGCCGGCGTGGTTTGCGAAGCTGAGGCTCTGGTAACCGTTACCGATTCTCTCGTTCCGGAACGGACCGGCGCCGCGCCGCGGCAGGGACTGCCCGGCTATACGTATGAGAAGGCCCCTGGACGCACCTGGCGTTCCCGTTACGATCTCGAACGAAACGTTATCGTCATCAACAACGGGCATCGGGATTTCGTTTTTTCTTCAAAAACCAGAGCATCACAGTTACGGTACATCGCTAGATTGTTCATCAAGGAGCTGGTGTTGCGAAACTTTCCCGGCGCCTCCCCGCCTGACTTGCTGGAGCGCATGCTGGAGTTGATGCTGTATCTGGAGAAGAGTCTGCGCTAAGCCTCACGGACTTTCAGCCCACGCCATGATTCTGTCAAGAAATACCCCTGTGCTTGAGGATTTGCTGAATCGGAACCTCCAGGCTTCACTGACCGCTCGCCGCACGGCGGCCGACCTGGAGGGAAAGACCATGGATCTGGGGGTGTCCGCCACGGATCCCCTTTTGCGCATAAGCGTGGAAGGGGGTCGATTGAGCTTCTCGGACCCGGACGAAACCCAGCCTGCCGTTGTGTTGGCGGGGGATTTGCCCCGGCTGCTTCAATTGCTGGGCGGCGATCACAGCGGGCCGGGCCTGGACTTGCGCGGCGATCCCGCCGTGGCGGAAGGGTTTGCCGGGCTGCTCAAGCACTGCCGCCCCAGCCCGGAGGAGGAGTTGGCCCGGTTCACGAGCGACACCTTCGCGCGTCAGGCAGGAGATGCCGTGCGCGCAGCCATGGATTGGACCGTGGATGCAGCGGGATCGGTCCGGCGAAATGTCAGGGATTTCGTCCAGGAAGAAGCTCGCTTTCTTCCGACGCGGGTGGAATTCGACACGTTTTCCGAAGAAGTCGAACGGTTGCGGGACAGCGTGGACCGGGCTTCCGCGCGCCTGAGCGCTTTAGCGAAAGGCCCCAAGGGATGAGCGGAAAGAGTCCAGGGCACGAATCGTCATGAGTGTCCTCTTTCGAATCGTGGGAATCGTTCGCCTGTTGGCCCGGTATGGGTTGCTGCGAGATGCAGGTTTGCCGCGTCCGCTGCGCATTCCTGCGTGGTTGCTACTGGCCGGGCGCAGATGCAAGGGAGACTCGCGCGGCCGTCGTTTGCGCGAAGCCCTGCAGGAACTGGGTCCGATATTCGTCAAGTTCGGGCAGAACATTTCCACCCGGCCGGACCTGCTTCCGGATGACATCGCCGTAGAGCTGGCGCGCCTGCAGGATGAAGTCCCGCCTTTCCCCGCCGCCATTGCCCGCCGGCTGTTGAGCGAGTTCTACGGCCGCCCGGTCGAAGAGGTCTTTGCCGAGTTCGAACCCGAGGCGCTGGCCGCCGCCTCCATCGCACAGGTTCATGCCGCACGCCTGCCCGGCGGTGAGGAAGTGGTGGTCAAGCTGCTGCGGCCGGGTATCGAGGACCGGATCGGGCGCGACGTAAAGCTCCTCTACGGACTGGCGAAGATGGCTACGGCCTGGTGGCCGGCCACACATCGTTTGCGGCTGGTGGAAGTGGTGGAGGAATACGAGCGCACCCTTGCATTCGAGGTGGACTTGAGCCGCGAGGGCGCCAATGCCTCGCGGTTGAAGCGCAGTTTTGCAGGCTCCCAGATCATTCACGTTCCCACGGTGTATTGGGATTACTGCCGGCCCGAAGTGCTCGTGATGGAGCGGATCCGGGGCGTGCCGATTCGCGAAATCCAGCAGCTCAAGGATGCCGGGGTCGACATTCCGGAACTGGCCGCCAGGGGCGTGGAAATCTTCTTCACGCAGGTGTTCCGGGACAGTTTCTTTCACGCCGACATGCACCCGGGAAATGTGTTCGTGGACATCAGCGATCCGAAGAACCCTCGCTACGCGGCGGTGGATTTCGGCATCGTAGGGATTCTCGACGAACGGGACCACCACTACCTGGGTCAGATGCTGCTGGCCTTCTTCGAGCAGGACTACGCTCGCATGGCCCGCTTGCACCTGTACTGGGGTTGGGTCGAACCGAGCACGCGCGCGGAGGACCTGGAAGCGGCGTTCCGGGTGATTGGCGAGCCGATCTTCGCCAAGCCCTTGAGCGAGTGCAGTTTCGGCAAGGTCCTGGGCCGGATCTTTGCCGTCGCCCAGGAATTCGACATGCATCTGCAACCCCAGATGCTGCTGCTGCACAAGACGCTGCTCAACGTCGAAGGACTCGGAAGGGAGTTGCACCCGGAACTGGATCTGTGGGAAACTGGTTATCCCCCGCTCAAGAAATGGATGGCGCGCCGAGCCGAGCCGTCACGTGTATTCAAGGAGCTTCGACGGGACCTGCCGGAGTTACGCTACGCCCTGCAACGCCTGCCCCGCGCCGCGCACCATCTGCTTGACCGCTTCGAGGGCCGGTCGGCTCGAAGACGCCGATCAGGATTGGATAGCCGAAGGAACCTGTGGCGGCAGTTGTTCGGCTGCACCCTGCTGATCGCCTGGGCTGTGCTGCTCGGTCTGCAGGCACAGCCCGCATGGACGGCCTGGCTTTCAGGAGTGGCCGGACTGGCCCTGATATTTCTCGGCCGGCCGCGGCGTTAGCGTTGCCCGGAGCGAGGGCAGCCTGCCCTCGTACCGGTAGGCGGACCGCTGTAACTCTCGCGCGGTCTTCGCGGTTAAATGCTAGCCGCGAAGACCACGCAGGAAGGCCCCCGCGTCCTCGCCGCGTTCCAGGCAATCCACCACCGCCGAACCCACGATTACACCGTCGGCCACGCCGCTTAACACCTCCACCTGGTCGGGGCTACGCACGCCGAAGCCGGCGCAGACGGGCAGCCCGGAATACGCACTCACTTTTTGCATGTAAGCGGTCATGTCATCCGAAACGCGCCGTTCTCCGCCGGTTACACCGGTAACCGTTACGGCATACACGAACCCCCCGCTGCCCTCGCACAAGGTGCGCATTCGCGCTTCGGGAGTGGCCGGGGTGACCATTTGCACCAACCCCACGCCGTGTGCGCCCAATGTGCGTCGGGTTTCTTCGGATTCCTCCCACGGAAGGTCGGGGACGATCAGCCCACCGACATGGCACTCGCCGCAGCGTTCCGCCAGCCTTTCAAAGCCATAGGCCAACAACGGGTTTGCATAGCTCATGAGCACCAGGGGGACGCCGGGATCGCCGTGGGCCTTGAGCTCCTGCAGGATCCATTCAAGCGTTACGCCGTTCGCCAGTGCAGCCTCGCTGGCGCGCTGTATGGTGACGCCGTCGGCCATGGGATCGGAGAACGGCACGCCGATTTCCACCACGTCTCCGGCCTCGGCAAGCTGCTCGAGAATCGAATGAAACTCGTCCCTGCCGGGGTGTCCGGCGGTAAAGAAGGGCAGCAACGCCGGCTGCTGCGCCTCAAGGATGGCGCGGCGCAGGCGTTCGGCGCCGGTACTGGAACTGGAACTTCTCACGGGCGGTACTGTAGGTCAAGAAAAGCCCGCCTGACAAACCTTGCCACGCGCTGCGGGGCCGGCCCGCATGCGACCCTGCGCCGGAGGGCGGCATCCATTAATATGTAGACCCTGAGGACGATGGGAGTAGCCCATGAAACATCTTGCTTTGATTTCTCTTGCATTCCTTCTTGCCGGTTGCAGCGGCTTTGCGGATCCCAGCGGCGCCATTGTGGACCTTAAGGGTGTTGACCGGGTGAAATATGAAGCGGACCTTGCTGATTGCCAGGGTTATGCGGACGAAGTCCCGATCGGGAAACATGTCGGCACCGGCGCTGCTGGCGGCGCTGCCGTGGGAGCGGTAGTCGGCGCTGTATCCGGCGCCAACAAGACGGGCATCGGGCAGTCGGCCGGTGTCGGCTCTGTATATGGCGGGACGGTACGCGGTGTCGGGGCCATGCACGAAAAACAGCACGTTCTCCGGGAGTGCCTGAGAGGCCGCGGCTACCGCGTCCTGAACTAGCGCCTGCTCTGCAAACCTCGCCGCATACCCTGTGCGGCCTTGTTCTCCCCCTTTCGTCCGGGAGACGCATGACTGCTTGCAGCTTGACCCGCAAGGGCAATAATCAATCCATGGAGCTTGATTCCGCTGTGAGCGCCGGGTCATCGGCGCTCACTGGCTCCAACACTCCCGCACGATAGGGGGAGAACAAGGCCGGGCGCCGACAGTCTTCGAACGTGGCTAAAGGGCCGCGGTTAGCGTTGGCATGTCCTTGTCGCCACGCCCGGAGAGGCCGATCAGTAGACGCTTGCCCGGATTCTTGGCCGCCCATCCTCGGGCAGCGTATAGGGCATGCGCCGGCTCCAGCGCCGGCAGGATTCCTTCCAGCTTGCAGCATTCCGCCAACGCTTCCAGCGCTTCCTCGTCGCTGGCCGTGACATACCGGACCCGGCCAACAGCCTGCAGCAGCGCGTGCTCGGGGCCTACGCCCGGGTAGTCCAGGCCCGCGGAAATGGACGAAGTCTTGAGCACCTGACCGTCGCCGTCGTACAACAGCATGGAATAGCTGCCATGCAGCACGCCCGGCTTTCCGGCGCACAAGGAAGCGGCATTCTGTCCCGGCGCAGGGCCCGTCCCTCCGGCCTCCACGCCGAATAGGTCAACCGCCTCGTTAGCCAGAAATGAGTGAAACAGCCCAATGGCGTTGGAGCCGCCGCCGACGCAGGCAAACACAGCGTCGGGCAGTCCCCCCGCCACTTCGGCGAATTGCACGCGCGCCTCCTCGCCGATGACCTTCTGCAATTCCCGCACCAGCCAGGGATAGGGGTGCGGTCCGACCGCCGATCCCAGCAGGTAGTACACGCCATCGGGGTCCGCCACCCAGTTGCGAAACGCCTCGTCGGTTGCAGCGCGCAGCGTACGGTCGCCCTTGTCCACGGCGATGACCTCGGCGCCCAGTTGGAGCATGCGCTCGACATTGGGCGCTTGCCGCTGCATGTCCAGGACACCCATGTAGACGGTGCAGGGCAGGCCCACGCGGGCACAGGCCGCCGCTGCCGCCACGCCGTGCTGACCGGCCCCGGTCTCCGCCACTACCCGCTGGGCCTTTAACCGCAGAGCCAGGTGAGCCTGACCCAGGGCGTTGTTGATCTTGTGTGCGCCCGTGTGCGCGAGGTCTTCGCGCTTTAGCCATACTTGCGCTCCCCAGGCTTCGCCCAGTCTGCCCGCGCGAGTCAGTGACGTCGGGCGTCCGATCCACTCGCGGCGTTCCCGGTCCAGGGCCTCGCATGCCGCCCGGTCCGCAAGGAAATCGCCAGCGGCTTCTTCCAGCCGGGAGAGCGCGGGCATCAGTGTTTCCGGCGCGAATCGACCGCCGAAGGGGCCGAAGCGTCCGTCGCGGTCGGGCAAATCGCCCTTGAGCAGCGCAGCCAATAGAGATCGGGCTTCAGCCTGCGAAATGCTCATGAGGCAAGCTCCGCTCCCCGTGCGCAGCGGATGAATCGGCGCACTCGATCCGGGTCCTTGACGCCGCGCGCCGCTTCCACGCCGGAACTCACGTCAACACCCCAGGGGCGCACGCGACGAATGGCCTCGGCAACATTCTCGGGGCTGAGACCCCCGGCCAACACGAGGTTTGTGCGGCGCGCAAGGTCGGCTGCCCGTTCCCAGCTTGGAGGCTGGCCCTTGCCGCTGACCGCGCTCTCGAACAGGTAAGCCGAGTCGGCAGGAACGCTGTCGAAATCGAAATGGTCATGGTCGCGGTATACGGGGAGTGTGCGCAGGCCCTCCGGCAGGCGCAGGCGCTTAAGGCAATCGGCATCGGCCTGCAGACAGTCCGGCTTGAACGTGGCGTATATCTCTTCCCAGTCGGCTTGTTGGGGGCGCAGCATAACCGCAACACGAAGCACATGTTGAGGGACCGCCAAAGCGAGGTCCGCGGCAAGTTCGGGACTCAGATAGCGCGGCGAGGGGGGATAAAAGTTGAAACCGATGGCATTTGCGCCTTCTTCAACGGTCGCCTTCACCGCCGAGTGGTCGGTCAACCCGCAGATCTTGATATACAGGCTCATGGCTCGGCGCGGCTCCCTCGGCCTTCGGCCAGCATGGCGGCGGCCAGGGCTTGAGGATCGTCGGCGCGCATCAAGGCCGTACCCATCAGCCAGCCGTCCCAGCCATGCGTGGCCAACTCCCCGGCCTGGCGGGCTTTCTCGATGCCGCTCTCGGCGAAGACCCGGTAGCTGCCTCGCTGTCGAAGGTCGAATTGCAGAAATCGGCCGGGGTCCACCGCCAGGGTGCGCAAGTCCCGGCAGTTCAGCCCCAGCAGCACGCTGTCCCGTGGCGCCCTGAGGCGGGCGGCAATCCCTTGCGCGCGCTCAAGCTCCTCTTCTTCGAAGGCTTCGAGCAGTGCGAACATTCCCAAACCCAGCGCTGTCTCAAGCATCGCCTGGGTGTTGCGGTCCTGGGTCATTCCCACGATCAGCAGAACTCCGGATGCGCCGTATAGCCGCGCTTCAAGGACTTGGTAGGACTCGACCAGAAAATCCTTGCGCATGATCGGCGTGCCAGGCACGGCCTCCGACACGTCCGCAAGCAATTCCAGCGATCCGTCAAAGTGGCTGGGCTCGGTGAGAACCGAAAGGGCCATCGCGCCCGCGCTGACATAGTCCCTGGCCATCGCGCCCGGCGAAAACTCCGCGCCGGCCAACTTGCCTTCGCTTGGGGATCCCGGCTTGATTTCCGCGATCAGATCGAAGCCTTCGGGAGAAAACGCCAGGCGGGAAGGGGGAGGCAGATCATCGACCTGCCTCTTGACCGCTTCGGGACTCAACCGTTCCTTCGCCTTGTTGGCGCGCAACCGGCTTGATGCCGCCATGCGCTCCAGGAAACCGCCGCTCATCCTTCCTCGTCGCCTCGTAGTTTCTCAAGCAATCGGGCGGCCCGGCCTGAGCGCAAGGCTTCGCGGGCGATGTCCAGCCCGGCTACGAGGTCCGCCGCCACGCCGGTGAGTTCCAGAACCAGGCCGGCCTGCAACGCCAGGGCGTCGTTCAGCGCTTCTTCGCCTTCGCCGCGCAGCGCTTTCCCAAGGGTTGCCGCGTTGTATTCGCGATCACCTCCGGCCAGGGCCGTCGGCGCACAACGCGGGATGCCCACCTCGGCAGGGTCACGGGTGTGGCTTTGCACCTGGCCGGGTCGAACGTCCAGCAGCAGGTAGGTACCCACCGGCGTGGGCTCGTCCCACCCCGGTTCGCCGTGGACCACGAAGCACCGCTCGATATCCAGCCCGCTCAAGGTGTCGGCCATGAGGCGGGCCGCTTCGATGCTGAATGCTCCGGCCAGCATGAAGGGTGGCTGGGCGGGATTGGCCAGCGGCCCCAGCAGATTGAAAACGGTGCGCACGCCCAGCGCGTTGCGGATGGGGGCCACGGACTTCATGGCCGGATGGAAGAACGGTGCGAACATGAATGCGAAGCCGTGGGTCTTAAGGAAGCGGGTCACGGCTTCGGCCTGGTCCGGCAGGGGCACTCCGAGCGCCTCCAGCACGTCGGCGCTCCCGGTCTTGCTCGACACGGCTCGGTTACCGTGCTTGGCGATACGTACGCCGCAACAGGCCGCCAGCAGGCCCGCCCCGGTGGACAGGTTGATACTGCCGGAACCGTCGCCGCCGGTGCCGACCACATCGGCGACGGGCAAACCGGTGGGCAGGTCCGGGCGAATCGCCAGCGCCCGCATCGCGCGGGCAAAACCACGCAGTTCAGCTGCGGTTTCTCCCTTCAGGCGCAATGCCGTCAACAGCGCGCCGGCCAGCACCGGGGACGCCTCTCCCCCGGCCAGCTCATACATCGCCTGCTCCGCCTGTTGTTCCTGGAGGTCTTCGCCCTCAAGCAGCCGCTCAAGCAGGGCGCCGAGGATTTCCGGGTTAGCACTCATTCTCGGTTCTCAAGCCGTGCGGCTGCGTAGCAAGCGGCATCTTGATCTCAGGGGTTCATGCGCGCCGGCGACCAACGACAAGTCCTGGAGGATGTGAAGGCCCCGGCTATTCCTTCAGTCATCTTGCCCGAGGCAACTGTTAAAGGAACTTGCCATGTTGCGAATCAGGGCGAAGTACAGCTCGGGACCCTGATCCAGTGTCGTGCCCAATGGATCCACCATGCCGCCACGGGCGGACGTGTCTTCGATGATCACGTTCACCAGGCCTTGATCGAATCGTGGCTCAGCGAACACGCAGGACGCGCCCAGTTCGTTGATCTTCTCTCGCAACTCCAGAACGCGTCGAATGCCCAGCGAGCGTTCTGAGCTGACCACGCCGGAACCCACGGCGGTAAGTCCAAAGCGCTTCTCGAAATACTGGTAGGCGTCATGAAAGACGATGTACGGCTTGCCCTGGATCGCTGCCGTTTCAGCGGCGATTTCCTCCTCCAACGCATCCAGTCCCTTAAGCACCTTCTCGCCGTTCGCCGCGTAGAGTGCGGCATTGGAGGGGTCCATTTCGGCGAGCGTATCGGCGATTACTTGCGTCATGACTCCTGCATTGACCGGATCCAGCCAAATGTGCATGTCAAAGAACCCGTGATCTTCGGCTTCTTCGTCGTGCTGATCGTCATCGTCATACCCATTCGCATGGGCATCTTCGGCCTCACGGTCGTGATCGTCTTCGGAGCCGTTGTCGTGATCATGATCCTCAAAGGCGCCGCCCTCGCGGAAGGGCCGGCGGACGATCCCAGGGACCTCGGCGAACTCGACCACGCGGGCCTTGCCCGCCAGCGCGGCGACCGGACCCATCAAAGCGGTCTCAATTCCCTCGCCGATCAGGAAGACGACTTGTGCGTCCTGCAAGCTTGCAGCATCGGACGGGCGCAGGTTGTAGGTGTGCGGCGATGAAGCGCCCCGCATGATCAGGTACGGTTCTCCCGCTCCGTCCATTACTGCGCTTGCAAGCGAATGGACGGGTTTGATCGAGGCTACGACCTTCAGGGACGAGTCGGCATTGGCCGGCAGGTTCGACAAGCAACCCAGCAGGACCGCCACGGCGCCCGTGGCGTACAGGCGCCGTGGAAGGAGCGCACAGTGGGCCCACAATATGGAGAGGCATTTTCTGACAGTCATGACGCGGTTCCCCCGGCGCAAATCGGCACTGCCGTCGATGGCGTGCTCAAACCATTAGCCTGACCGCTGAGCTCGGCTTTAATCCCGATGGCGGGGTGATCGCCACCCACGGCTCAAATCGCGGCTGGCTGGCTATTGTAGACTGGCCAACCAGGGTCTATAGCGTCGGCAAGATGTCCGTTTTGCGGACTATTGCATCTTGGGGGGAACTTGAAACGCGCCGCATCCACCAACCTCATTCGTGCCCGCAACATGGGAGTCAAGCGGGGCGGGCGCTGGATCTTTCGCCACGTGGACCTGAACGTGGAGCAGGGTGAGATGATCTTCGTCATCGGCGCCAGCGGTGCGGGAAAGACGACCTGTGTCAAGGCCTCATTGGGCTTGATCCGGATTGACGAGGGGTCGGTTGAGCAGGCCGATTCGCTAAGGATCGGTTACGTTCCCCAGCGTCTTCCGATCAGCCCTACGCTGCCGCTTTCGGCGCGCCGCCTGATGACCCTGACCGGGCGGTTTTCCAGGGAGCGGATTGACGCCGCACTTGCCGCGGTCGGGCTGGACAAGCTGGGCGACCCGCAGGTCACCACCCTGTCCGGCGGCGAATTCCAGCGACTCCTGCTCGCCCGGGCGTTGACTCACCGCCCCGAATTGCTGGTTCTGGACGAACCGGAGCAGGGAGTCGACATGGCCGGGGCCCAGGTGCTCTTCGGCCTGATTGACGAGATCCGGCGCGATCTGGGCTGTGGTGTCCTGGTCATCTCGCATGACTTGAAACGGGCCGTTCGCCGCAGCGACGACATTGTTGTCCTGGTGCCCCATGAGCACGATGCGGAGAGCGCCGCGGATGGCGAGCCGGTCCCTTCTCCAGGCCCCTCCGGCCGCACTTTCCAAGGCTGATCATGCTGGACGATTTTGTAACGCGTGCGCTGTTGGCCGGTATCGGACTGGCCCTGGTTACCGGCCCCGTCGGTTGTTTCGTGGTGTGGCGGCGACTGGCCTATTTCGGTGAGACCATCGCGCATTCGTCCCTGCTCGGGATTGCCCTCGCCGTGATCCTCAACATCAACATCCTGATCGGAATCCTGACCGCCGCCTGCCTGGTCGTGGTGACGATGTACTACCTCGAGCGCCGCGAAACGCTGCCTACGGACACCCTGCTGGGCCTGATGGCCCACGGCGGCCTGGCGCTCGGCCTGGTGGTCCTTGCCTTCTTTCCCAACATGCGCGTAGATCTGCATGCGCTGCTATTCGGCGACCTTCTCGCGGTTACGCGCTTGGATGTGGCGATCATTTGGCTCGGAGGCGCTGCGGCGCTGGGACTGTTGTTCTGGATCTGGCGACCCCTGCTGGCGGCTACGGTCAACCAGGACCTCGCTGTCGTCGCAGGGCTTCGCCCGGAGCGGGCGCGTCTCATATTCGGTTTCCTGGTGGCTGGGATCATCGCCATTGCCATCAAGATTGTGGGGATTCTGCTGATCGTGGCCCTGCTGGTGATTCCGGCGGCCGCAGCGCGGCGCTTCTCGTCCAGCCCCGAGCGGATGGCATTGGCCGCGGCCGTGCTGGGCGTGATTGCAATCGGCGGCGGGTTGTATTCCTCGGCCCGCCTGGACACCCCGTCGGGTCCATCAATCGTGGTAGCGGCGCTGGCGCTGTTCGTTGTTACCCGCATCCCCTTGCGGAGGCCGGGGGGCGGCAGACGCTGAGCTTTCCATCGCGCAGTCCACCCGACTACCCGGCCAACAACTCCCGGGCTAGAGTTCGTACATCAGGGGCAGCAGGATCGAGAAGCCACCCCACATGATCAGCGTGAGTGGCGCGCCGATGCGCAGGAAGTCGAGACGGCGATAGCCGCCGGCGCTCATGATGAGCAGGTTGGTCTGGTATCCGATCGGGGTCAGGAAGCTCATGTTGGCGCCGAAGATTACCGCCAGTATGAAAGGTTCCACGGGCGCCGAGAGCCCAACGGCGATCGCGTATGCGATCGGCGTTCCGATAATCGCCGCGGCGTTGTTTGAGATGATATTGGTCAGGATCGCCATGACCAGCATCAGTCCGCTGAGTACCAGGGGAATCGGCAGGTCGCCGGAAACAGCGACGAATACCTGCGCCAGCCATTCGGCGGCGCCGGTCTCCATCAGGGCCTGACCCAGGCTCAGGCTGGCAACGATGATGATGGTGAGCGGGACGTTGAAGGCGTCGCGCACGTTTCGCCAGCTCAGGCACTTTGCCGCAATCATCAGGCCCACTCCGGTGACGGAAGTGATCACGATTGAAATCCAGCCGAACGCCGGCGGAATGATGACCGCAGCCATTATCGCCACCGCCGCTTTCGCCCGTCCGGCACGGGGCAACTCGATAACCCGGCCCAGCACCAGCATCGACGACTCCGTGCTCAATCGGCGAATGTTGGCCCGGGTCCCCTGTACCATCAGCACATCGCCGGTACTCAGGCGCGCGTTCAGCAGGTCATGGGTGGGCGCTTCCCGAGTTCCTGCACGGTGGATAGCCAGCGGCGCGATCGCGTAGATTTCATCGAGGTGCGCCGCGTGGAGGCTGCGTTTGTCCAGGGGTGAGCCGCGCGTCACGACCAGTTCCGCGATCTGCTGCGGCTCATCGGCAAATGGCGAATCCCCGCGCGGAAGCGAAGCCCCGAGTGTTTCCTCGTATTCGCTCAACCGCTCCATGGTGTCGCGTACGAACAGCCGGTCCCCGGCCTTGAGGCGAATCGAGTCCAGCCGGGAGGCAAAAACGTTGTTGCCTCGTACTATGCGAGTGATCTGAAGCGCGTTGTTGGTGCGCGCGCGGATTTCAGCCACAGTCTTGCCGTCTGCGAAGCCACCGGCGTTGATTCGCAGAGTAGATGCGTACAGGCGGCTGGCCGTTTGCAGCGGCAGCTTCCTTTCCGGGAGCCAGCGGGGCGCCACCAGCCACAGGAACATCAGGGCGACCCCACCCACCAGCAGCACGGGCAAGGAGAAGGAAAACATCCCGAAACGCTCAAGGCCCAGGTCCTGCTCCGCAATGCTTACGACCAGCAGGTTGGTCGAGGTGCCGATAACCGTGGACATGCCCCCGATCAGCGTCGCGAATCCCATCGGCAGCAAAATAGCCGCCGGCGCCTGGTGTGCGTGCAGGGCCGCCGCCGTCAGTACCGGCAACAGCATGACCACTACCGGAGTGTTGTTGAGGAAAGCGCTGAAGACGGCCGATCCCACCAGCGTCAGCAGTGCGGCAAGCACCGGATGTCGGCTCCACAGCCGGGTGAAGAACAAGGCCACGGGGCGCAACGCGCCGGTGGTTTCCAGGCCTTTGCCTACCACCAGCAAGGCGGTGATGGTGATCAGCGCCTCATGGCCCAGGTTACCGAAGAAATCGGTGGATCCAAGTTCCGCATCGGGCCCTTCCAGAGGCCAGAATTCGAACCCCAGCACCAGCAGCATGAGCACGCCCATGCCCGCGCTCTCGAGCGGAATCCGGTCGCGCGTGAACAGGTACAGCGCGAACACGGTGAGCAGCATCACCATCAATGCATGTGAGCCTGGGAATTCGGGCAAGGATCGAACCTCTTGGGCCTTGTGGCCGAAGCCGGGCGGCTAATGGTATCAGCCCCGGCCCTGAAGACTGCGCGATGGTCAGGCGCCGGGTTTGTCCTGCAACAGCGCCCATGTCGAGCGCAGCAGCCGTTCGTACTCGGCGCGATTGAGCATGCTCCGGGCCCGGCTGCCGTACATCGTGATGTTGTCGGCAATGCTGATGACCGGGAGGAGACTCAACCAGGCGCGAGGCGGAAAGTCCGCCGGCGCGCGGGGCAGTACGCAATAGGGCGACAGTGCCAGCAGTTGGCGATGGCGCGGGCTTCGGCGGGCGATGATGCGTTGTGCCCGGGCTTCGCCGTAACGGGGCGCCAGCGCATCCACCAGTTGCTGTGCGTCGAGTGCCGGGTAGGGTCCGCGCTCGCGCGCGAGGCGAAGCGATTCCCGCAGCAGTTGGCGCTTGAAGAGTCGCAGCCACCTCAGGATAAGCCTTAGCGTTGAGAAGTCCTCCGGGTCCAGCCCGTGACGCTGCACCAGGTCGCCTATCCCGGTAACGTGTGCGGCCAGACGCCGGTTGGCCAGGGCGTCTTCGCGCAAATCCCCGGATGGCCAATCCACGGAGTCGATCAGATTGTCGGCCAGGCGCACGCCCACCCGTACCAGCTTTTTAAGGTGTCCTGTGCCGCGTTGGATCTGTTCGCCGGGGATCGCGCTCAAGTCAAACTGTATTCCCAGCCAGGCGCTCTCGCCGGGCGCCTCGAACAGGCTGAGCGGCATGACCGTGTCGGGTTTTTCCGTTCCCATGAGGTCCGTCAGGGGCGGCTGGCCGCCGGACAGGACCAGTTCAATCCGCGGGTTCGTATGGCTGGCCCGTACCAGTTCTTCCCATCGGCTCCCGGAGCCCAGGGAATTTGCGCCCACCCGGATGGTCGCGCGAAACGCCGTCGTGCTGTCTTCGGCCGCGGCCAACAGGCTGCGGTATCCGCCGTGTTCCGCATGCAAGGAGAAATTCACGGGCGCTTTACGGTTGCCGCCAGGGCGGTTCTCGACCTCGTTTCCCAGGGCTTCCATCCATTCCGGAAATTGCGAAACCGGCAGGTCAGAAAGATCAACGCCCAGGCTGACCTGCTTTTCACCCAACCGGATCAGCCGGCTTCGAAACCGCTCGATGGTGGAGCTTGAGGGACCCGGGCTTTCTCCGGGCTCCGGCTTCAACCGGAACGCATACTGCCCGGAAACGGCATGACCGGTCGCTTTTGCATCGCCGTCACCCCACGGCAGTGGTCCGATCGTTTCTCCGCTCAGCAGCCGCTCGAAATAGCCTCGCCAGAGTTCCGGCTTGTGCTCGTTGCGTACCGCGACTGCGGCCAGTTTGCGGGACAAGGCTGCATGCTTGCCGGTGACGTTTGGGGAGGGTTCCATACCTTAGATGTTCCCGGCCCGGCCGCCGGCCAACAAGGACGAAATCACCCGTGTTCGGTTTGATTTGCGCGACAGACCCTAGTGTCGTGTCATGCGTGTATCGTCGCATCAGCGGGTCTCCCGTTGTTCGTGGCAAGGCGGGTCCCGCCGGGAATGGCGCCTCCCATTGCCCAGGGGCGCAACGCGGCCACGGGCAACGGGAGGCCCGCCCTTCGGGAGCGAGCCTGGCGCGCCCCTGCGGCGTTGCAGCCGTTTGCAATACAGCGAGTATTCCATGCCGGCTGCGCCTTGCAGGGACACGCCAGGCTCGCTCTGATGCGACGATACACGCATGACACGACACTAGAGAAGTTCCTTCAAGGGTACGGACTCGTCGGCCAGTTGGTTGAGATCCGGCGCCGCGTGTGAAGCGATCAGTTTCTTGCCCCCCATGAAGTCCCTGGGGCTGGAAATCGCTTCTACCGCCGTCACGCGGCCAACTCGCAAACGAAACGCCGCAAAGCGGCCGGAAGCCGGATCTCCACGCAGCACCGTGTCATCCTGCGGATCGGCCAGCCCGGCGATCTGCAGCTTCACGTGGTACTGGTCCGACCAGAACCAGGGAATGCTGGCATATGGCGTCGGGGCGCCCAGAATGACTGAAGCGGCGACCTTACCGTGATCCACGGCGTTCTGTACCGATTCCAGTCGAATGGCCGCGCCCAATTGCGTGTTGACCGATCGAGCGCAGTCCCCGGCAGCGAGGATCGCGTCGTCTTCAGTACGGCAGTACTCATCCGTGGAAATTCCGTCGTCCTCGTGCAGGCCGCAATCTCTTGCCAGCGATGCCGTTGGCAGTACGCCTATGCCTACCAGCACCGCGTTGGCCTCAAAGCTGCCGCCGGCCGTCTCGACCGCCTCAACACGCTTTTTGCCGGTAAAGCCGGTTACCAGGGCGTCGAGGCGCACGTCCGCGCCCGACTGCTGATGCAGATCGCCCAGCCAATCCGCCACCCGAGCGCTGATTACTCGGCTCATCAGCCGCGGCTGTGCTTCCAGGACGGTCACCCGGGCGCCGGCCTGTACCGCGGTGGCCGCCACTTCCAGCCCGATATAACCGCCTCCCACAATGACGATCCGCCTCCCGGTCGCGAGTTCCCCGCGCAATTCATCGGCGTCGGGGAGCGAGCGCAGGTAGTAGATCCCCGGCAGCCTGGCGCCGGGGAGGTTCAGCCGCCGAAGCGTGCTGCCGGTGGCCAGCACCAGGCGGTCATACTTGAGTTCGGCGCCGTCATCCAGTTGCGCCCGCCTCTGCTGGCGGTCGATGGACAACACGCGCCGGCCGAGGCGCAGCTCCACGCCCCTGGACTCGTAGTAGGTGGCCTGGCGCAACAACAGCCGCTGCCGCTGGAGCTTTCCGGCGAGGTATTGCTTGGACAGGGGCGGACGCTGGTAGGGAGGCGATTGCTCCTCGCTGACCAGCGTAATCGGCCCATCGTGGCCGCCCAGGCGCAGCGAGACGACCACCTGGGCCGCGGCCTGGCCGCCGCCCACGACGAGTACGGATTCACTCACGAGCAGCCGCTCACGCGGGTTGCAGTGGCCAGAAGATCGGCAGGACCAGCATCACGATGGCGAACACGATCAGCGTAAGCCACCCACCGGCGCGGATGTAGTCGGTAAAGCGGTAATTGCCCGGGCCCATGATCAGAATGTTGGCCGGGTGCGAAATCGGACTGGTGAAACTGGCCGATGCCGCCATTGCCATGGCCATCATCGCCGTGGTGGGAGCGATCCCCAAAGAGGCGCTGGCCGAAAGCACCACCGGCGACATCAGCACCACCAGCGCCGCGGTAGGGATGATCATCGTGGCCAAAGCCGTAACCAGGTAAAGGCCGCCTATCACGTACCAGGGTCCTAATTCGCCGAGCATGTCCACCGCCGTTCCCGCCAGCAGGCTGGCGGCGCCGGTATTGGCCAGCGCGGTGCCCAGAGGCAGCATCCCGGCGATGAGAAATACCGCCCTCCAGTCAATCGCCCGGTACGCGTCCTCCATGCTGAGGCATCGGATCAGCACCATCAAAGTCGCGCCGATGAGCGCGGCGATGGAGATCGGCAACCAGCCCGTCAGTACTGCGCCGATGACTCCGATCATGACCAGCCCGGCGTAGCGCTTCCTCGGACGGCGGGGCACAAAGGGCGTGACTTCGATGAACGAGGGGTCTTTGGCCAGGCGCCTCAAGTTGTTGCGCGGCCCCACCAGGAGCAGAGCATCGCCGAAGTTCAGCTGCTCCGTCTGCAGGTCCGTGTGCAGGGTTTCACCCGCCCGCCGTATGGCTACCAGTTCCAGGCCGTACTTCTCGTTGAAACCCATTTCCGACGCCGTGCGCCCGCCCAGCCTCGACAGCGGCGCCAGTGTAACTTCCTCCGTCGCAAGGCGGTCGCTGGCATAGAGATTCAGTGCCGGTGTCATCTCTTCCTCGACTTCAAGCTCCTGCACCGCCCGTAGCGTTTCCAGCTCTTCGTTACGGGTCTGAAGCAGCAGGCGGTCATCTTCCCGCAGCACCTCGTCGGGGTCCGGCAGGAAACTGACCTCGTCCCCCCGGTTGATGGCCAGCAGTCGAAAATCCAGGGCCTCGGCCAGCCTTGTCTGGGCAAAAGTCGTGCCGACCAGGGGCGAGCCGGCGGTTATTCGCAGGCTGATGGCTCGTTCATTGGGTTTGTACAGGTCTTGCAGTGTCTCCTGGTCCAATTCGACGACTTCGTCGAACTCTTCCAGGCCCCGCGCCAGGTCGGCGGTGTCCACCAGGCCCTGCAGCAAGAGGTAGTCGCCTGCCCGCAGCGGCGTGCGGTTCAGCCCCGAGCGCTTGACGTCCCGGCCACGCCGCGCCGCGATGGCGATGCCGCGCGTCTTCAGCTGCAGCTCCTGCCGGTTGACCGGATCCTGGATCAGCGATGAGCCCGGGCCCACACGCACCTGCACCATGCGGAGGTTCTCGGTCATCGGCAGGCTGGTCGCCACCGCCTCTCCCCTCGCAATAGCGGTCTGCCAGGCGCGCAGCTCCTCGATGTGCTCGCGCTTGCCCTGCACCAGCAGCCGGTCACCCTTGCGCAGAACGGTCTGGCGGGCGGGAAGCCTGATGATCTTGCGTCCACGCTCAATGGCGATGATCACCAACCCCAGCGCGGCGATACGGCTCTCGGCAAGCGTCCTCCCCATGAGCTTGGAGGCCGGGTTGAGGGACACCGTGAACATGAACTCCCGCAACCCGTAGAGCGCGCGCAGGTTGCGTTGACTTTGGGTCTTGACGAACTCGCCGGCCTCGCGCGTCGGCAGCAGCTTGCGGCTGAACAAGACGAAAAAGAGCACGCCGGCGAGCAGGGCGCCGCCGCCGACCGGGAGGAAGTCGAACAGCTCGAAACGGTACTCTCCCTGCTCTGCCAAAGCGGCGCTCACGAGCAGGTTGGGCGGTGTTCCGATCTGGGTGATCAGTCCGCCCAGAAGGCAGCCGAAAGACAGGGGCATCAACAGCCGCGACGGAGGAATCCGGGCGCGGCGGGCCAATCCCATGACGACCGGCAGCATCAGCACCGCGACCCCGATGTTGTTCATGAACGCGGAGAGTCCGCCTGAGGCCAGCATGATGACCGCCACCAGCGCCCTCTCGTTCCGCCCTGCCACGCGTAACACGTTGCGTCCGATGAGATCGCCCACCCCGGTCCGCAACAGGCCCTCGCTGATGATGAACATGGCCCAGAGCGTAATGACCGCCTCGTTGCTGAAACCGGCTACCGCCTGCGCCGGAGTCACCAGGCCGGTGATGGTCAAGGCGCCCACTACCAATAGCGCCACGACATCCATGCGCAGCGCCTCGGTCACGAACAGCACCAAGGCTACGACCAGGATCGTGATGACCAGCGCGATGTCAAACATCAACCGCCACCTTAACCTGCATCGGGTCTCTCGCCGTAGCCTCCGCCACCCGGAGTCTCGATTACAAAGAGGTCCCCGGGGGCCACCTGGGTCTTGTCTCGCGCCGTCATTTCCCTGACCGTGCCGTCCGCGCGCTGCACGCGCGCTGTTCCGGGCCGGGCATCGCCGCCGCCCTCGAGCCCGAAGGGCGCAATTCGCCTCCGATTCGAGAGGATGGCCAGTTCCATCGGCTCGAGAAACTCGATGCTCCGAACGGCCCCGTCACCACCTTCGTGGCGGCCCTTGCCGCCGCTTCCGGCACGGCGCCGGAACTCGCGCAGCAACACCGGGTAGCGCAGCTCCAGGACTTCCGGATCGGTGAGGCGGGAATTGGTCATGTGGGTATGCACCGCCGAGGCGCCGTCGAAAGAGGGACCCGCTCCACTGCCTCCGCAGACGGTTTCGTAATACTGATACCGGTCGTTGCCGAAGGTCACGTTGTTCATCGTCCCCTGGGCCGCCGCCATGACGCGCAATGCTCCGTACAGCGTGTCCACGACGCATTGGGAGGTCTCCACGTTCCCGGCCACGACCGCGGCGGGCCAGCGCGGATTCAGCAGGCTGCCTTCGGGCAGCACCAGGAGTAGCGGTTTCATGCAGCCGGAGTTCATCGGGATACCCGCGCCGACCAGCGTGCGGAACACGTACAGGACGCAAGCCCGGCAAATCGGCGATGGCGCGTTGAAATTACCCTCCGACTGTCCGCTCGATCCACTGAAATCGACCACTGCTTCGCGCCGTTTCCGGTCAATACGTATCTCGACCGCAACCCGCTCGCCCCCGTCCATTTCGCAGCTGAATGCTCCGTCCTCAAGCCGATCGATCACGCTGCGAACGGACTCCTCCGCGTTGTCGCGCACATGCACCATGTACGCGCGCACGGTTTCGGGCCCGTAATGGCGCACCAGGGACGTCAGTTCCCGGGCGCCCTTGGTGTTGGCGGCAAGCTGCGCCTTCAAGTCGGCCAGGTTTCGGGCCGGATTGCGGGCCGGCCAGCGGCCGCCCCGAAGCGCTTCCATCAGGGGCCGCTCCTGCAGGCGGCCGCCGGACACCAGCAGAAAGCTGTCGAACAATACGCCCTCTTCATCGATATGGCGGCTGTCGGGCGGCATCGAACCGGGTGTGATGCCGCCGATGTCGGCATGATGGGCCCGCGAAGCAACAAAGAAATCCGGGTTTCCGCCGCCGTTCAGAAAAACGGGCGAGACCACCGTGAGGTCGGGCAGATGCGTGCCGCCGTTATAGGGGGCGTTTACCAGGTAGGCCTCGCCGGGCTTCGGCCCGGTCTTGCGCGCTTTCAGAACGGCCTTCACGCTGGCGTCCATGGAGCCCAGGTGAACCGGCATGTGCGGCGCGTTGGCGACCAGTTCCCCGGCCGAATCAAACAAGGCGCAGGAGAAATCCAGCCGTTCCTTGATGTTGACCGAATGAGCGGTGTTCTCCAGCACCGCACCCATCTGCTCGGCAATATGCATGAAGCGGTTGTTGAAAACTTCCAGCAGGACCGGGTCCGGCCGTTCGTGGCTGGACGCCACTCGACTTGCAGCGGCCTGGCGGTCAAGGACCAGGTGGCCGGTCGGCCGCGCCAGCGCCCTCCATCCCGGCGGCACTACCGTGGTTGCGTGATCCTCGGCAATGATCGCCGGCCCTTCGATCGCCTGTTCCGGCGCCAGGTCCTGCCGCCGGAACGCCGGGGTCGTGGTCCATTCCCCGGCAAAGAAGACCGGGGTGCTGAACGCCGCCGCGGGCGGACCCGTTCCCTGGGAGTCGCCGGGACCTTGCCATTGGTATTCCTCACCGGTGTCGCCGTTTGCCTGTGACCGGATCGCTTCGACCACCAGCTCGCTGCCGGGCGGCTCGATTCCGAAACGGGCGCGGTGAGACTCGGAAAAATCATCGAGCAGGGAGCGCAAGTCCGCTTCCCCGGGCAGGAAAGGGATGGAAAGCGTGTTGTCGGAATCCTGCACCCGAACCTCGCAGACGTGCTCAACGGTCACGAATTCAGGTGCGATGTCCGCGTCGAGCAGTTCCTTGTGGCAATCCTCCTCCAGCCGCGCAAAGCGCTTCTCAAGACTCTTCACCAGTCCTTCGTCGAGCACTTTTTCCACGGCTTCCTGCCGATAGGCGCGCAAGGGCGCCAGTCCCAGTCCCAACGCCGAGAGCACACCAGCCAGAGGATGGAGCAACACCGTGTCCATTCCCAGTTCCTCCGCAATCGCGCAGGCGTGCTGGCCGCCGGCGCCGCCGAAGGAGCACAGCGCAAACTCCGCCGGGTTCTCGCCACGTTGCACGGAAATCTTCTCGATTGCCGAGGCCATCTGGTTGATGGTGACGCGAAGAAAGCCTTCGGCAACCTCCTCGGCGCTCATCGCAGATCCGCCATCGTCCTTGAGCTCCTCGGCCAGCGCGGCAAAACCGGCGCGCGACGCGTCCGGGTCCAGCGCCTCGCTTCCATCGGGACCGAAGACTTTCGGAAACAGTCGTGGGTCTATGCGGCCCAGCGTGAGGTTGGCGTCGGTTACCGTCAGGGGGCCGCCGTTGCGGTAACAGGCCGGTCCCGGGTTTGCGCCCGCCGACGCCGGACCGGAAAGGAACCGCCCGGACCGGTAGCGAAGGATGGAGCCTCCGCCCGCCGCGACCGTGTGGACCTTGAGCATCGGTGCGCGCAGGCGCGCGCCTGCAATCTCGTTGTGGGTCACGTATTCGTAGTTGCCGGCATAGAGTGCGACGTCGGTGGAAGTGCCGCCCATGTCGAAGCAGATGAGCTTGTCGAATCCCGCTTGCCGGGCAGTGCGCGCTGCGCCCACTACGCCCCCTGCAGGTCCCGAAAGGATGGCGTCCTTGCCCCGGAAACGCCCGGCCTCCACGAGTCCCCCGTTGCTTTGCATGAAGGCCAGGTTTCGCGGCGTGAGACTTCGGTCCTTCAGGCCGGCGCGCAATCCCTCGATGTAGCGGCGCAGCACCGGCGACAGGTATGCGTCAACCAGGGTGGTGTCGCCGCGGCTCACCAGTTTGATCAGCGGGGACACCTCATGCGAGAGCGATACCTGGTCGAATCCCGCCCATGTGGCCAGTTCTCCCGCCTGCAATTCGTGCTCCGGGTTGCGCCAGGCGTGCATGAAACAGATGGCCGCGGACTTCAGCCCGCGTTCCCGCGCCGCCTTGAGTCCGGCAAGGAGCGCTTCGGAATTCAGCGGGTCCAGCTCTTCGCCGGACGCATTCATGCGTTCCTCGGCTTCAAGCACTTCCGAATACAAGGGCGCCGGCCGCCTGATTTCCAGGGCGAAGAGATCCGGGCGGTTCTGGTAGCCGATCAGCAGGGCGTCGGCGAATCCCCGGGTGGTGACCAGCAAGGTTGGCTCGCCGCGCCGCTCCAGCAGTGCGTTGGTCGCCACCGTAGTGCCCATTTTCAGGTCCCTGATGGCGCCGGGGCCACCAACTTCCGACAGCAGGCTGCCGATGGCATGCACGGCTGCGTCGGCGTAGCGGGAGGGATCCTCGGACAGCAGCTTGCGGACCTGAAGGCCGCCGTCGGGGGCGCGGGCCACCACGTCCGTGAACGTGCCGCCGCGATCAATCCAGAATCGCCAACCGGCCATTCGGAAATTGTACGATGCGAAGGCTCGTTCGCCCGGCTATAGTTGGCCGCGAACCCGTTGCCGGAAATAGCCGTGCATGAGTAGCACAACCACCGTCATCGTTACCCTGATCGTCTACCAGCTGATTCTTCTGGGGATTGGCCTGTGGGCCCACAGGCGTAGCCGTGATCAGGGTGAATTCCTGCTGGGCGGAAGGCGCATGGGCGCCTGGGTGACGTCCTTGAGCGCCTCGGCCAGCACCACCTCCGCCTGGACGCTCCTGGGCATAAGCGGCTTTGCGTACGCCATCGGGCCGCCGGCGCTCTGGCTGACGGCCGGCGTCGTATCGGGCTACGTGATCAACTGGTGCTGGATCGCGCCGCGCATCAATCGCGCCGCGGAACAGACCGGCGCCCTGACACTGACCGAGCTGCTGCTCGGTGGGGATGACACGTATGCGCGTATCGGGCGGCGTGTTGCCTCCGTGATCATCCTGGTGTGCTTCATGTTCTACGTGGCCTCCCAGTTCCAGGCGGCCGCAATCGCCTTCAACGGGTCGCTGGGCATCTCCGTGCAGTCCGGCATCGTGCTCGGCGCCGCCGTCATCCTGGCGTACACGCTGCTGGGCGGATTCCTCGCGGTCAGCCTGACCGACAGTCTGCAGGGCGCATTGATGCTGTTGGTCTCGCTGCTGCTACCCATCGTCGTGGTGCTGCTGCTCATTTCATTGTCGGGGCCCACTCATCTCTTCAGCGTGGCGGGAGAGCCCTTCAGTATCAAGCCGCCCGACGCCGGGCTTGCGGCGCTCGGCTTCGTCGCCGGTTCGGTCTGTGTAGGCCTGGGGCAACCCGGCCAGCCGCACGTGGTCAATCGTTTCATGGCCGCTCGCGACCAGCGGGCCGTGAGGCAGGGGCGAATCATCGCCATGGTCTGGGTCGCGCTGGTGTTTATCGGCATGAGCGTGCTTGGCCTGGCGGGACGAGTGCTTTATTCGGACATCGGCAATCCCGAAAACCTGTTCTTCGTTGCGACCGAGCGTCTGTTGCCCCCGCTGCTGGCCGGCATCGTGATTGCGGCGGTACTCAGCGCCATCATGTCCACCGCCGACAGCCAGTTGCTTACCGGCGCGGCGGCCGTCTCGCGTGACTGGAGCCTCAAGCGCGCAAGGAAGGCGGTGGGGCTCAAGACCACCTACCTCGCCGTGACCGGAATGACGGTAGGCGCCACACTGCTGGCGCTTTTCGCGCCCCAATCCGTCTTCCTGCGCGTGCTGTTCGCCTGGCATGCCCTGGGCGCTTCATTTGCGCCGCTGGTCTACATGGCGGTGCTGGGGCGGCAGGTCCGCTCCAGCTATGCGCTGGCCGTATTGCTGGTCGGCTTCATTTTCACCGTGTATTTGCACCAGCGGCCGGATACGCCCGGCGACTGGGCCGAGCGCCTGCTGCCGATGCTCGTTACCCTTACCATCGCCATAGTCGGTTCTCGACGGATGAGGCAGAAACATGAGTAGCCAAACCACCATTATCGCGACGCTGATTGTCTACAAGCTGGTGCTGCTGAGTATCGGCATTTGGGCCTATAGCCGTTCAAAGGACCAGGGCGAATACTTCCTGGGGGGGCGGCGTATCGGGGCCTGGGTTACCTCCATCAGTTCGTCGGCCAGCGCCGCCTCGGCGTGGACCCTGTTGGGCGTAAGCGGGTTTGCCTTTACCCAGGGCCTTCCCGCTGTCTGGCTCTGCGGCGGCGTGATCCTGGGCTACATCATCAACTGGTTCTGGGTGGGCCCGCGGCTGCGGGTAATCGCCGAAGAGACCGGTGCGCTGACGCTCACCGAACTGCTCCTTGGTGAAGCTGACGATCCGCTTAGGAGCCTCACGCGCAAGGTGGCCTCGCTGATCATCCTGGTGTCTTTCGTGTTCTACGTGGCCGCGCAATTCCAGGCGGCCGGCGATGCTTTCGGCCAGGCGCTGGGGCTGCCGGGAGACACCAGCATCATGCTCGGCGCGGCGGTCATCCTGGCCTACACGCTGATCGGCGGGTTTTTGGCGGTCAGCGTGACCGACACTCTGCAGGGTTTGCTGATGGCGCTGGTTGCCCTGCTCCTGCCGCTTGCGGCGCTCATGGCATTGGATGGTGTGCAGGACTCGGGCCGGACACTGGGCCTGGCTGGCGACTCGCTAAGCCTGACTCCCGCCAACGCGGGAATAGGAGGACTGGGTTTTGTCGTGGGATGCATGTCTGTCGGCCTGGCCCAGCCCGGCCAGCCGCACGTGGTCAATCGCTATATGGCGGCCCGCGACGATCGCGCGATCCGCCAGGGGCGAATCATCGCGCTGTCCTGGGTCGTCGTGGTGCTTTCGGGCATGACCATCCTGGGACTTGCCGGCCGGGTCCTGTTTGCGGATCTCGGGGACCCGGAAACGGTGTTGTTCGAGACGGCCGCGATGGTGTTGCCGCCGGTGCTGTCGGGGCTCGTAATCGCCGCGGTGCTCAGCGCCATCATGTCCACGGCCGACAGCCAGCTTCTCACCGGCGCTGCAGCTGCATCGCGCGACTGGCGCCTGGAGCACGTGCGCGGCAGAAAAAGCCTCAAGTCAACCTATGTCGTAGTAGCTGCAATAACCGTCGGCGCCACGCTGATTGCCCTGTACGCTCCTGAAGCGATCTTCACCCGGGTCCTGTTTGCCTGGCATGCCCTGGGCGCATCGTTCGCCCCGCTGGTCGTCATGGCCGTCCTAAGGCGCAGGGTGCGTCCGGGTTATGCGCTGGCCGTGCTGCTATGCGGATTCGCGTCTACGGTGTTTTTGAATTGGCAGGAGAACACACCGGGAGACTGGGCTGAACGACTCTTGCCGCTGATCCTTACCCTGTGTATTGCTGCCCTCGGTTCCCGGCGGGCCTGATCGGGCCAGCGGGTCGATCTGCCCAAAGTCCGCGCGTTGGGATAAAATGCCGCGCTTAATCGGCGAGCGCCGGGGGAAAAACATGTCACGCGTATGCCAGGTTACCGGGAAACGGCCCATGTCGGGCAATACCGTTTCGCACGCGCACAACAAGCACCGCCGCCGCTTTCTGCCCAATCTGCATACGCACCGCTTCTGGGTCGAGAGCGAGAAGCGCTATGTGAAGCTTCGTGTGTCCCGCAAGGGCATGAAGATCATCGACCGTGACGGTATAGACCGCGTTCTGGCGGATATCCGTTCAGCGGGAGAACAGGTCTGATTCCGGCAATGGAGACATAGGGCGATGAGAGAAAAGATCAGATTGGTATCCAGCGCCGGCACCGGCCATTTCTACACCACCACCAAGAACCGGAGAACGCATCCGGAGAAGATGGAGGTCAAGAAATACGACCCGCGTGCGCGCAAGCACGTGGTCTACAAGGAAGGCAAGATCAAGTAGCCCGCCGCCGCGGTGCTGCTGCCTCCGCCGCCGGGCGAGCGGGCCAAAATGCGGTGCTGGAATCGAACTAAGCATGGCTGAGGGGAGCCATTGGTGGGATGCAGATACGCACCGAAGCCGTCAACGGAACGCTAATCGCGTACGTGGCAGGCCGAATCGACAGAACAAATGCCTTTGACTTCAGGCGGTCGATGCAGGCATTGATCGGCGAGGAAACTACGGTTGTCGTCGATTGCCAGGATCTTTCGGAAGTCAGCAGCGCGGGACTCAGCGCATTCCTGATGATCGCCAGGACCTTGCAGGACCAGGGTATGAAGTTTGCGCTGTGTTGCCTCGCGCCCAGGCTACGGAGCGTGTTTGAGATGACCGGGTTCGACAAGATCATCCCGGTGCACGCATCCCGCGCAAACGCACTGGACCTGATCAAAGACTGATTGCTTGCTCCATGCGAGCTGGGAACGAGGACGTCCCGTCCTCGTCGAGGGCGGGACGCCCTCGCCCCAACGCCTTCGTTCCCAGCGTGGGAACGAGCATCTGAATGAAGAAGCACTAGAGCGTCCCGAGGCGCGCCAGCGAGGTGCATCCTTCGTGCCCCACGATGAAGTGGTCCAGCACCCGCACGTCAATGAGTTCCAGCGCCTTGCGAATTCGCTGGGTAATCAGATGATCCGCCTGGCTGGGTTCAGCGACTCCCGAGGGGTGGTTGTGGGCGAGAATCACGGCGGCGGCGTTCCGTTCCATTGCCCGGCGAACGATTTCCCGTGGATACACCATGGCGCTGTCGAGGGTGCCGTGAAAGATCTCCTCAAAGGCCAGCACCCGGTTTCGGCAGTCCAGAAAAAGGCAACAGAATGTCTCGTAGCGGCGGTCACGAAGGCGCGCCAGAAGGAATCGTTCGCTGTCTTGAGAGCTTCCGAGCTGCCGGCCCGCCGTGATTTTCTCCTTCAACGACCGGATGCCGGATTCGCGCGCCGCGGAGATAACGGCCGCCTTGGCCATCCCGATTCCACGCAGGGTAACCAGCTCGCGCGGCGTGGCGGCAAAAATGCTCCTGAGGCTTCCGAACCACACCAGCAACTCCTGCGCGAGTTCCAGCGCCGACATGCCCGCAGCCCCCGAACCGAGGAGAATGCACAGCAGATCCGCATCCGACACGCTGTCCGCTCCCCCGTTCAGCAGCCGTTCCCGGGGCCGTTGCGCACTCGGCCATTGGTTAATCCTTGAACCGGCCATAGCGGAAGTGTGCCGGGCCCGGCTGGCCTCGCAAAGTCCAAATGCCAGTGCGTTTGCGGGATAATGGACACAGCTTATGACTTCGTTGAACGACAAGAAGGTATTGCTCGGCGTCAGCGGGAGCGTGGCCGCGTACCGCGCTCCGGAACTGGCGCGGCGGCTGGCTGAACAGGGCGCCGAGGTCCGGGCCGTCCTCACACGAGGCGGCGCCAGGCTGATTTCTCCGCTGCTGATGCAGGCCGTAACAGGAGCGCCGGCCCGCAGCAGCCTGTGGGACGAGGCCGCCGAAGCAGCCATGAGCCACATCGAAATGGCTCGCTGGGCAGATTGCATCGTGGTGGCTCCCGCCACGGCCAACGTGATTTCACGGCTGGCCAGGGGTGAGGCCTCTGATCTCTTGAGCACCTTGTGCCTGGCCAGCACTGCTCCCTTGCTGGTCGCCCCCGCCATGAACCGCAACATGTGGGGCAATGAGGCGACGCAGGAGAACTGCGCCGCGCTACGCCGAAGAGGATGTGTCCTGGTTGGACCCGGTTACGGTGATCAGGCTTGCGGCGACGTGGGTGCGGGGCGCATGAGCGAGGCGCCGGACATTGTGGCGGAGGTTGAGCGTGTTCTCGCCGTTTCGCGCCGATTGGCGGGGCAGCGTGTGCTGATCACCGCCGGGCCCACGCAGGAACCCATCGATCCGGTTCGCTATGTTTCCAATCGCAGTACCGGGACCATGGGTTTTGCCCTCGCTGGCGCCGCTGCTCGCGCCGGCGCCGAAGTTCAGGTGGTCGCTGGGCCCACCGGGGCAACTACGCCCCCGAACGTGAAGCGCTTCGACGTGGTGACTGCCGACGAAATGTTGTCGGAAGTGATGCGCCATGCGCCGGAATGTGACATCTTTATTGCCTGCGCCGCCGTGGCCGACTACACGCCGGCGCAATACAGTCGCGAAAAGCTGAAGCGCGATGACTCACCCGCATCGCTGGAACTCAAGCCCGCGCCCGACATACTTGCCCAGGTTGCCCGGCTGCCCCGGCGTCCCTTCCTGGTCGGGTTTGCCGCCGAGACTCAGGACGTCGAGAAGCACGCACGGCAAAAGCTCAAGTCCAAGGGCGTGGACATGATCGTCGGCAACCAGGTCGGCGAAGGCAAGGGGTTCGGCGACGTGAAGACGTCGGCCTGGGTGGTCTGGAAGGGTGGACATCAGCACCTGGAGCAATGCTCGAAGCCTGAACTGGCTGGCCGGCTGCTGGACCTGATTTGCGAACAAACAGGCTCGGACAAGGTGGCGTTTCTGCGCACCGGGAGTTCGGACCAGTGACCCCGCCACTGGCTGGATCGGGCAAGTCGATTCAGCTACGCATTCTCAACAACAAGGCCCGGTTGCCCCGCTACGCGACGGAAGGTTCGGCGGGAATGGATCTTTGCGCCTGTCTCGATGAGCCGCTTACGCTAAATCCGGGAGAGACCCGCCTCATTCACACCGGCATCGCCCTGCACATTGCCGATCCGGCACTGGCCGCAGTCATCCTTCCGCGCTCCGGACTGGGCCACAAGCATGGCGTGGTGCTGGGCAACCTGGTGGGACTGATCGATTCCGACTACCAGGGCGAGATCATGATGTCGTGCTGGAACCGGGGAGACAAGCCGTTTGTCATGGAAGACGGAATGAGGGTGGCGCAGCTGGTTCTGCTACCCGTTGCTCGCGCCGACTTTGAAATCGTGGAAGAGTTCACTGCCTCGGAACGCGGCGCAGGGGGTTTCGGGCACACCGGCCGCAACTAGCGTCGCTTCAATCAGACACCTTCGGCTGCGAGTCCCGGGAGCGAGGGCGTCCCCGCCCTCGTCGAAGGCGGGACGCCTTCTCCCCCCAGGTTGGCCGGCGCTGTTCTCAGGAAGCTCCGTACTTGTTGCGGTAGGCGGCGACGCGAGCCTGGGCGTCGGGATCCAGCCCGGCTGCCTGCATGGCGCTCAACAGGCTATCGAGCCCGAAGACACAGCAAACGCTGATGCCGTACTCATCCGCCAATTCGCGGGCCGCGCTACGGTGCCCGGAACCGCGCTCCTGGCGGTCCAGCAACAGCAGCAAGCCCACTGGTTCGGCCCCCTCGTCCTGCACCAGCCTGACCGCCTCGCGGGCGGAGGTGCCTGCCGTCAGCACGTCATCGACGATCAGCACGCGCCCCTTGAGTCTTGAACCCACGACCGCACCTCCTTCGCCGTGTTCCTTTCGTTCCTTGCGGTTGTACGCGTACTGTGTTTCCAGGCCATAACCCTGGGCCAACGCCAGCGCCGTGATGGCCGCCAGGGGGATCCCCTTGTAGGCCGCTCCGAACAGCATGTTGAAGCGCAGCCCCGAGGCGATGGCTACCTCGGCCAGGGCCTGACCGGCAACCAGGGCGCCCCGCCCGGTGCAAAGCCGTGAGGAGTTGAAGAAGTAGGGAGTTGTCCTCCCACCCTTGGTAATGAAGTCGCCGAACAGCAACGCGCCCGTATCCAGTGCGAGGCGCAGAAGATCGGCCTGGCTGGGGCGCAATACGCTCACTACTGATCAGTCTCCCATGAACTCGGGCCTCTCGCGCTTGGCGAACGCTTCGTATGCACGGCGAAAGTCCTTGGTTTGCATGCAGATGGCCTGTGCCTGTGCTTCCGATTCGATCGCCAGGTCCAGCGGCATGTCCCACTCCAGGTTGAGCTGGTTCTTGGTTATCGCGTGTGCGAAGTTAGGGCCGGATGCCAGTTTCCCGGCCCATTGAACGCTTTCGTCGAGGAGCTTGTCCGGGTCCACAACCCGGTTGAAGAAGCCTGCTTCAAGCGCTTCGTCGCCGGCCATCGAACGTCCCGTCAGCAACAAATCCGTCGCCCGTCCTTGCCCGATGATGCGCGGCAGCAAGGCGCAGGCGCCCATGTCGCACCCGGCGAGCCCCACTCGCGTGAACAGGAACGCCGTGCGGCTCCTCGCGGTGCCGACCCGCAGGTCACACGCCATGGCAATGGCCGCGCCGGCTCCGGCGCACACGCCGTCCACGGCCGCAATGACGGGCAGGGGACAGTGGCGTATGGCCTTGATCAGGTCACCGGTCATGCGGGTGAATTTCAGCAAGCCGGCCCCGTCCATTTCCAGCAGCGGGCCGATGATTTCGTGAACGTCCCCGCCAGAGCAGAAATTGTCGCCGGCGCCGTGTATCACCACGGCCCGCGGGTCGCCCTTGCGATCAAGGGCCCTGAAGGTGTTCTTAAGTTCCGCGTAGGACTCGAAGGTCAGCGGGTTCTTGCGCTCGGGGCGATTGAGCGTGATTACAGCCACTTTCCCGCGCAGTTCCATCAGGAAATGCTCTGGACTGAAGTTCATATGTTTGCTTCCTGCAACAGTGCTGCTCGAGCTGCCAGGCGCTCTGCCTGTTCTTTACCCGAGAGGTATTGTATCGGCCAGCGTTGCCGGCCATGGGCCAGTGCCGTGGAGGCGTGCAGCGTCCAGTATGGGTCGCTCAGATGGGGCCTTGCGAGCGCGCACAAATCGGCGCGGCCGGCCGCCAGGATGCTGTTGACGTGGTCGGTTTCATAGATGTTTCCGACCGCGATCGTGGGCACTCCGGCTTCGTTGCGGATCTGGTCCGAGAACGGCGTCTGGAACATTCGGCCGTACACCGGCTGGGCGCGAGTGGATGTCTGTCCCGCAGATACGTGAATGATGTCCGCACCGGCCGCCGTCATGGCGCGGGCGATCGCCACCGAGTCTTCGCCGCTGATGCCGCTCCTGACCCAGTCGGTGGCGGATATCCGCACCGACAAGGGCCGCTCGTCAGGCCAGATTTCGCGAACGGCTTCCAGCACCTCCAGCGGGAATCGCAAGCGGCGCTTGAGCGGCCCGCCGTATTCGTCGCGGCGCTGGTTGGACAGCGGCGAGATGAAGGAAGAAAGCAGATAGCCGTGGGCGCAATGCAGTTCCAGCCAGTCGAAACCGGCCTCAAGCCCGAGTTCGGTTGCTCGCCGGAACTGTTCCACCACCTCGTCCATGTCTGCGCGGGTCATCGGCCGGGGAACCTGACCGCCTCGCCGGTAAGTCTTTTCCGAAGGCCCAATTACCTCCCAGTTACCTGACTCAAGCGGCTGGTCCATTCCTTCCCACATCAGGCGAGTGGAGCCCTTGGGGCCGGAGTGGCCGATCTGCAGCGCAATCCGCGCCTGGCTTTGGTCATGCACGAAATCGACGATACGCCGATAGGCGTCGGCGTGCTCCTTGCGGTACATGCCCGCGCAGCCGGGAGTAATGCGGCCCTCGGGCGATATGCAACTCATTTCGGTGAACACCAGGCCTGCCCCCCCCTGTGCGCGGGACCCGAGGTGCACCAGGTGGAAGTCGCCGACGGCACCTTCTACTGCGCTGTACATGTCCATCGGCGCCACAACCACGCGGTTGGAAAGCTCCACGCCCTTGATTCGATAGGGCACGAACATCGGCGCGACCGCCCGGGCGCTGCCCGTTGCCCGCCGGCTGTACCAGCGTTCCATTCGCCTGAGCCACCGGCGGTCGCGCAGCCTCAAGTTCTCGTGACTGACCCGCTGGCTGCGGGTCAGCAGGGAATAGTTGAATTGCTGCGGCGCAAAGCGCGCGTAGCGGGGTATGTTCTCGAACCACTCGGTGGAATTGCGCGCTGCCGATTGCAGCTTGATCACCTCCAGCCGCCGGCTCTCCTCGTATTCCTGCAGCGCTTCGTCGGTAGCGCCGCCACTGTTGAGCGCCTCCGCCAGCTCAATGGCGTCTTCCAGACCCAGCTTGGTGCCCGAGCCGATCGAGAAGTGCGCCGTATGGGCCGCGTCCCCGGCAAGAATGAGGTTGCGGTGGCGCCATTTACCGCAATGCACCCGGCGGAAGTTGAGCCATGCGTGGCCCTTGATGTGGCTGGCGTTGCTCATCAGCCGGTGGCCGTCGAGCTGGCGGGCGAAGATCTTCTCCAGCACCCGGCAGCTTTCCTCCTGCCCCATTTCGCCAAAACCCAGTCGTTCCCAGGTTTCCGGCCCGCATTCCGGAATGAAGGTGGAAAGTCCGTCCTCGAAGCGGTAGGCATGCGCCCAGATCCAGCCTTCCTTCAGCTCCTTGAAGACGAAGTTGAAGGCCTCGAAGTGCTTATGCGTGCCCAGCCATTGAAAGTAGTTGACGCGCTGCTGGATTTCCACTTCAAAGTGCGGGGCGTAGGCCTGGCGGAAACGGCTGTTGCCCCCGTCCGTGGCAATCACCAGGTCGTAATCGCGGTACAGGTCAAGGTCGGGCTGTGCCTCGTTCTCAAAGCGCAATTCGGCGCCCAGCTCACAAGCCCTCCGCTGCAGGATGCGCAGCAAGCGCTTGCGTCCGATTCCGCAGAAACCGTGGCCTGAGGAAAGTAACTTGCGGCCGCGGAAATGCACCTCGATGTCGTCCCAGTGCGTGAATCGTCCGCGAATCTCTCTCGCGGTCTTGGGATCGTTCTCGGTGAGGTTGTCCAGCGTGGCGTCGGAGAACACCACCCCCCAGCCGAAAGTATCGCCGGCCCGGTTGCGTTCCAGCACGGTAATGCGGTGACTCGACGAGCGCCGCAACATCGAAATGGCCAGGTACAGCCCGGTGGGACCGCCGCCCGCTATCAGTATCCGCATGCGCTCAGTTTATCCTCAACTATATTCTGGCAGCGGCTAGCCAGCACCCTGCCCTGAGGTATCTGCTTATCGGATACTCGCATCTATTACGTCAAGCTATTGGACACGGAGCAGCTAAGGCTTGGCTGTTCCGGAGTTTCATCTCAGGCATTCAGCGACGAGCGGCCAGGAAAATCTCGTAGAGTTGGGGGTCGAAAAGGCGTGCGGATACGATTTCCCTGTTCGGTAGCACGACGGTCAGGCTTTCCGCGGATGCGCCCAGGAGAACCACCGCCAAGCGGGCGATCGCCAGCAATACTACGCCGGCCAGAGCGGAGGAAAAAAGAGGTGATAGCCGGATTGCCGGTCGGCCCAGTACTTGATTCTGTAGGTTCGTGTCAGAACCCAGTAGCCGCCAAGCGGTGCAGCGAAGACGAGAAGGCTGATGTCCACGGCCGTCCTGGCGCCCTTCTTCGCTATGACTATCCTGAAGACACCAGGTTAGCGAAACCGCGTTTATTCTTGGGGCGCGTTCGTTCCGGCAATTGGAATCTGCTCAGTCTGTTGCAGAACCTTCCTTATGCGTTTGTTCTTTAGAAAAGCATCGGGATCTATGTAGCGTCTGCCGCTACTGTCGACTTGGACGGGTACAACAGTCGCGCGCCCTTTCTTGCGACTTCTGCTACCTGAAGAAGTCTCACGCGCCTTCCTCATGCTGTCTTCTCCTTACAGATCCGCAAGGCCATCATACAAGACGTGTTGGGGCATTCAAACCTGTTAATTGGCGCAGTCCAACCGGAAAAGCAAAAAATGCTTCGCAAGTAACAGTGCTACCATTTCACGCGCCAATTAGCTAATCGGGGGTGCGGGAGAAATTGCATGCAGCTTAGCGCAGTGCTCATGCTTGAGCAGGAAGGAGGATTTGTAGCATTGAACCCGGAAACTGGATCCTCAACGCAAGGCGAGACCGTTGAGGAAGCCCTCAAGAATCTTCAGGAAGCAACGTTGCTCTACCTGGAGGAATTCCCAATGGAGCTTGTAAAGTGAAAAGACTGAATCGGCGTCAGGCGCTACAGGGCATTGGTGCGGCCGCAGCCGTACTCGCCGGTTGTGGCCGGCAGCCTACTACTGACAGTGATGTGATCGTGATCGGCGCCGGTTTGTCCGGGCTGCAGGCAGCGCGGCTGCTTGAATCCGAGGGGTTGCGGGTCACCGTGCTGGAATCTCGCAATCGGGTCGGCGGGCGTGTATTGTCGTACCGCCATATTCCTGGATCTCCCGAGGCGGGAGGCACCAGTTTCGGCGCTGGCTACGCACGCATGATGGCCGTTATTCAGGAGCTGGGCGTGGGCCTGGTCAACCTGGGCCCGGCTGTGCAATTCTTCAACGCGCGCGAATTGGCGCTTGGCGGCCAGATTATTCCGGCCGGTGAATGGCCCGAACATCCGCTCAACGTGCTTCCCGAGGCGGCGCGGGATGCCATGCCCTGGGGCTACCTGCCGCTCAAAATGGTCATGAACAACCCCTACCCCCGGACCGAAGACTGGCTGTCTCCGGAATACGCGCATCTGGATGTCTCCATGCGCGAGTACCTGACCGGCCAGGGCGAGACCGATGCCGTCGTGGATCTCTGCTACAACAACAATCCGGGCTGGGGAAATAATGCCGACGAGGTGTCTGCCGCCATGGTGTTATTCGCCATGAGGTTCGGCGCCGCGCAGCGTGGATTCACGGGTCCGGACGGTGGATCAATGTATACGGCGGAGAACGGCAACCAGTCGGTACCGGAAGCCATGGCCGGATCGCTGAGCGGGGATCTGCTGCTTGAACGCCGGGTAACCGGTATTCGCGATACCGGTTCGGGTGTTGAGGTGCATTGCGAAGATGGCAGCTGGCATCGAGCCGGACGGGTGATTTCCTCCTTGCCCTGCTCGCTGCTGCGCAATCTGAACATTGAGCCGGGCCTGGAAGGCCTGCAGGCCGAAGCTGCCCGGAACATCGACTCTCAGATCCTCAACCAACTGCACCTGGTGGCCAAGCGTCCCTTCTGGGAGGACGACGGGTTGGCGCCCAGCATGTGGACGGATTCGTTGGCCGGAATGGTACTGGCCGAGCGTAAGGGCGCTACGCCCGAGGAAGTAACCAGCCTTACAAGCTGGACGCGCGGCGCACTGGCCGTGGAGATGGACCAGTTGCCGGAAGAAGAGGTGACCGCCCGTATCGTGGCGGATATCGAGCGCCTGCGGCCGGCCGCCAAGGGGCAGCTTGAGGTCATGGCCTACCAGTCGTGGTTCAACGATCCCGATTCGGCCGGCGATTGGGCGGTTTGGCGTCCCGGCCAGGTCATGAAGCTGGCGGATCACGTCGGCCGGCCGCATGGACGGTTGCATTTCTGCGGCGAACATACGGCTCGCGCCAACCGCGGAATGGAGGGTGCGCTGGAGTCCGGCGATCGCGTCGCGTTTGAAGTGCTCGATCTCATCTAGCACTCCACTCCAATGAGCGATTCCGCCCAGGCGCCCGGCGCCTTCCGGGTAGCGCCCTTCGCTGCGCTCCGTCCCTCGGCCGGCAGAGCCCAGGAGACCATCGCGCCACCCTACGACGTCGTCAGCGTGGATGAGGCGCGGGAAAGGGTTGCCAATCGCCCCAACGACTTTCTGCGACTTTCACTGCCCGAGGCGGCGATGGATCCCGACGGCGAGCACACGCCTGAACAGCGCTACGCTGAAGCACGAGGCTCGCTGGAGGGTTTCCTGTCAAGAGGCGTGATTGCACGCGAGCGCAAGCCCGCCTATTACGTCTACCGGGTCCAAAGCGGGGAACACGTGCAAACAGGAGTCGTCCTGTTGGTGTCCGTGGATTCCTACCGCGCCGGCGCCCTGCGCAGGCACGAACTCACCCGGCCAGACAAGGAAACCGATCGGGCAAGGCTGATTCAAGCGCTTGAAGCCCAGACCGGCCTGGTAATGCTCGCACACCGTGCGCACGATGATCTTGCGGCAGCCATTGCTCAGGCCACTGAGTCTTTGCCCGATTGCGAGGCCAGTTTAATTGAGGGCGGAGCGGTGACTGAACACAGCGTCTGGGTACTGGATGACGAATCCGCTGTGACGCGAATCACGCGGGCCTTCGCCGAGCTCGGTGAGCTGTTCATCGCCGACGGGCATCACCGGGTAGCCGCGGGTGATCGCGCGGCCGCGGCGAATGACGGCCGGCCCGAAGCCCAGTGGCTCATCGGCGCGACCTTTCCCGCCGATGAGCTCAAAATTCTCGACTACAACCGCGTGGTCTCCGGCCTGAACGGACACACCCCTGCGTCTTTCTTCGAGTCGCTTTCGACCTCTTTCGAGGTCAGGCAATCGCAAGGCCCCGCGCGTCCAGGGCGGGGCGGCGAGTACGGCCTATACCTGGACGGCGCCTGGTACAAGGCAGCTCTTCGGTCCGGCCTTGCGCCGGAGAACGATCCTGTCGCCAGCCTGGACGTGAGCCTGCTGGGCGAGCACCTTCTGGCGCCGATCCTCGGAATCGAGGACTCGCGCACCGATCCGCGGATCGACTTTGTAGGAGGAGCGCGCGGCCTGGGAGAACTTGAGCGCCGGGTGAACAGCGGCGCGGCCTCGGTTGCAATCGCGCTTTACCCGACACCCATGCAGGCCCTGATGGACGTGGCCGGCGCCGGCGAGATCATGCCGCCCAAGTCCACCTGGTTCGAACCGAAGCTCGCCGACGGACTGTTGGCCTATAGTTGGGCCACTGGCCCAACACCAAGGCGTAACGCCTGAGTTGGTCAAGTTAGATCAAAATCCCGGAGGTGACTGAAATGTCCGACGACACTCTGGCGGAAGCCAACGAGATGGATGACGAAGTGAAGTTCGCGCCCGATGCGGCGCCGTATATCGAGAAGGTTCCCGGCTTCGTTCGGGGCGTGGCGCTTAAGGCCATGATCGCCAAGGCCAAGGAACAGGGGGTTACCCTGATCGACGGCGAATTCATGGACGAGAATAATCCCATGAAATAGCTGGGAACGGGGGCGTCTCGCCCTCGACGCTGGGAGGAAAAACGTGCCGCCTTCGCCGAGGGCGGGGACGCCCTCGTTCCCAGGCACTTGGAGTGGTGATGGGTGGGCTTGAACCACCGACCTGCGGGTTATGAGTCCGCCGCTCTAACCAGCTGAGCTACATCACCACTGGTGCCGGAAGAGGGACTTGAACCCGCAACCTTCCGCTTACAAGGCGGATGCTCTACCAGTTGAGCTATTCCGGCTCGGGCCGCAATTGTACCGCGAGAGCGGCCAGGCCACGCAGTACCAGGTCGGGAACCACTTTCGCTTCCGGCAAGTCACAGGTAGCGAGCAGTTCGTCCGCTCCCCCACCGGTAAGTAGGAGAATCGGGGAGCCTTGTCCCTTGCTCTCCAGCACTTGCATGCCCATTCGAATCAGGCCGAGCTGGGAGGCCAGCGTGCCCTTCTCCATCGCCTCGGCGCTGTCCGTGCCGGGCGCAATGTTGTCCGGTACGCCCGACTGATCCTTCAGCCTTGAGGCAAGCTCGGCCGTTCCCCTCGCCATGGCTGCCAGGCTCATTTCCCGGCCGGGAGCGATATAGCCTCCCAGATGGCGGCCATCGGCAAGCAGCAGATCCATGGTCACCGTACTGCCCGCGTCAACAATGCAATAGTCGTTCGGGCTCAGCGCATGCGCGCCGATCAGGGCCGCCCATCGATCGGCGCCCAGGTTCAACGGGTTGGCGTAGGCGGCCGTCACTCCGCAGGCGGATGAGTTTGCCTGTACAAACTTGAGTTCGACCTCCAGCCGCCCCCGGACCAATGCGGCCAGCTTGCGCCCGCGTTCAATGCCCGCAACGTTGCAGGCCAGAGCGCCGGTCACGGTTTCCCTGCAGTCCAGAAACGGCAATTCCGCCGGCTCCTCTCCGGTGTGAGCTGTGCCGCCGCAGCCTAATTCGCCCTGCCCACCGCACAGCCAGGCCCACTTCACGCGGGTGTTGCCCATGTCAATCAACAGGATGCAATCTGAAGCGGCGCTCACAAGCGAATCTCCGCGGACAGTACGCGCTGCTCGCCCATGGGACCCTTGATCAGCAGTGCGCCTGAAGCATCCACCCCGGATGCTTCCCCATGGTGCGTTTGGTCGCGGGACACTGCCTGCACCTGTCGCCCGGCAAGCCAGTCGCGCTGGCGCCAGCGCTCCTGCCATGGTCCGAAACCCTCCTTGTGATGCAGCTCAAGCACCGGGGCGATTGCCCTAATCATTGCCGCCGCAAGCTGGTGGCGATCAAGCGACCGTGTCGCGCTCATTTCCGCCAGACCCGCCGGTGGCATGCCGCCTTCCTCGTAAACCACTGCGCGCTGCTTTGCGGTTACCCGCAGGTTCACGCCGAGTCCGGCCACCAACTGTGTTTCGCCGCCTTGACGGGAAGCGCTCTCGACCAGAATTCCGCCCAGTTTTTCGCCACCCGCCAACAGGTCGTTGGGCCACTTCAACTGCACCGGGCCAACGACAAACTCCTCCAGCGCTTCCGCCACGGCAACGCCCAGGGCCAGGGCCAGCGAACTGTCCGGCGGCTGCTCTGTGAGACAAGCTACGCTGAGGAGCAAGCCCGCGCCCGGCGGTGAGTGCCATTTCTTGCCACTGCGGCCCTTTCCGGCACTCTGGTAATTCGCAATGCATACGGTCAGGCCGTCTCCCAGACCGGGCGTACGCGCGTGCAGTAATCGTTCGTTGGTGGACGGAAGTGATTCGTGTATTTCCAGCAGCTTGATTCGCCGGAGCAGGTCCCCATCAAGCGCTGCAAGCAGTACGCGCCGGTCGTACAGGACTCAACCGCCGCTCTTGAACCAGTTGGCGATACGCACCCGCTCGAATCGATCTTCCGATCCATCGAGCAGGTTGCGAGTATTGCTGCGGTGGGTCCATACCGTAAACAGCCCTGCCGCCGCACTCAGCCATAAGAGTTCCGGTCCCGCCTCGGGCATGACGAATGCGAGGAACAGCGGCGCCGAAACCGCCGCCAGCATAGTGGCCAGTCCCACGTAGCCACTGAAGATCATCGCCAGCGCCCAGACCGCCAGCACCGCGCCCACAAGCGGGGCGTGCAGCACCAGGTAGGAACCAAGCAGCGCGGCAAAGCCTTTACCGCCCCGAAACTCGTGCCATAGCGGATAGCAGTGCGCCGCTGTCACGGAAGCGCCAGCGGCTACCTGAAGCCAGGCCATGGAAAACGTGGGTTCCGTCGCCAGCGAGTGTGCCAGCGAGGCGAGCGGGCCTACTGCCAGTATCGCCTTGCCCACGTCGCCGACCATGACCGCGAGGGCGAACCAGAAGCCTGCCGCGCGCAGGGCGTTGGTGGCGCCGGCGTTGCCGCTGCCGACTTCGCGCACGTCCATGTTGCGGAACCTGCCCAGCACGAGGCTGAAATTGATCGAGCCGATCAGGTAGGCGAACAGCAGTGAAAGGCCGAGTTCAAGCATGGTTGCTTATGTTAGGCGAGGGCGGGACGCCCTCGTTCCCAGGGGTTTCGAGGGCGGGACGCCCTCGTTCCCAGGGGGGACGCCCTCGTTCCCAGGGGGGGACGCCCTCGTTCCCGGGGGTCACCCGGCGCCTCGCAGGCTGGGGCGCTCCGACAAGAGCTCGTACCAGGCAGCGAGCGCCGGCCGGTCTTCAAGCACGGCCAGATCGAACTTGCTGGCCATGCGGGCGGCCATGTCCACGGCCACTCGCAGCGTAATGTCGGCAATCGTGAACCGGTGCAGCGCCAGGTATTCCTGCTCGCCGAGCCGCCGGTCCATGAAATCGAGGAAGTTTCCGGCGCGCTTGCGGCCGCGTTCCACCAATTGGGGTATTTGCGCATAGGCTACCGGGCCCGGCAGTGCATGTTCCTTGAACATGTTGACGCGGTTTCGCAGCGCTTCGGCCAGCCCCGGCATGCCTTCCTGCTCCACGATGTGGTTCCACATCAGCACCTGCGCCCGCTCGGTGGCATCGGCACCGAACAGGTTGGGTTCGGGGTGGATCTCTTCCAGGTAATGACAGATTGCCAGGCACTCGCTGATGCGCGTTCCGCCGTCGAGTTCCAGGACCGGTACCTGGCAGAGCGGGTTGACCTCCCGGTATTCGGCACTGAGCTGTTGCTTGCTCGTCAGGTCGATTTCCACGCGTTCCATGTCCAGGCCCTTCTCGGCCAGGAAAATATGCACACGCTTGGGATTGGGGGCGTGGGGATAGTCGTAGAGCTTCATCACTTTAGTCCTTTTCCAGTGTCTTCTTGGCGGTTTGGCCGTAAAGCATCTTGCGCGCTTCCTCGGTCAGAGGGCGGTCCGAACGCAGGTCCCTGCCGACCTCCAGTCCACGCTGCACGGCGGGCCGCGCACGCAATGCCTCGATCCAGGCGACAACACGCGGAAGCTCATCCATACCCTGGTCCAGTTTCTCGTAGGGCAGCGTCCAGGGCAGGCAGGCCATGTCGGCAATGGAATAATCGCCGGCCAGGAAATCGCGGTCCCGAAGACGCCGCTCCATCACCGCGAGCAACCGTCCGTACTCATTGACGTAGCGCTCCGTGGCATAGGCATGTTTGCCTTCCTGGTAGATCAGGAAATGGCCGGCCTGACCCGCCATGGGACCCAGCCCGGCCATCTGCCAGAACAGCCATTGCATCACGTCGTAGCGCTCTCGCGCATCGGCCGGCAGAAAGCGGCCGGTTTTTTCCGCCAGGTAGACCAGGATGGCGCCGGACTCGAACACCGAAAGCGGCCCACGCGGCGCATCGTTATCGACGATGACCGGCATCCGGTTGTTGGGGTTCAGCGCAAGGAACTCGGGTGTGAACTGGTCCCCCTTGCCGATATTGACCGGCTTTACACGATACGGCAAACCGCACTCTTCCAGCATGATGGAAATCTTGAAGCCGTTCGGCGTGGGCCAGTAGTAAAGATCAATCAAAGTGGTACTCCATTGAATTCAAATAGCAGGAATTACTCCGTACGCAGCGCCTGCACGGGGTTCATGCGGGCCGCCCGAACGGCTGGAACTACGCCCGCCAGAACTCCGATGAGCACGGCAAGCAACAGGGCTGCAATCGTATAGCCTGCCGAAACGCTTACCGGGATGACCGGGAACAGCGCCGCCAGGAACCACGCCGCGCCCTGGCCCAACGCCAGTCCCAGCAGACCGCCGGCCGCTCCCAGGGCCAGCGCTTCGGCCAGGAACAGGCGCCGAACCTCACGGCGGCGGGCGCCCAGCGACCGGAACAGGCCGATCTCGAAGATTCGTTCCTGGATGGAAATGGTCATGATCGTGAAGATGCCCACGCCGCCCACAACCAGGGAAATTCCGCCCAGGGCCGCGACGGCGGCGGTGATGGTGCTCAGTATCACCCGCATGGTGTTCAGCATCTGGTCCTGCGTGGTGATCGAGAAGTCTTCCGAACCGTGCCGGGCAACGAGCAGCCGCGTGATGTCTCCTTCTACTTCAGCGGCGGGCCGATCTTCGCGGTAGCGCACGTCGACCTCCTGCACGCCCACCATGTTGTACATTTCCATCGTGTGTTTGACCGGCACATAGACAATGTCGTTCAAATCAAAACCCACGGTCGTGCCCGAGTCGGCCAGCACGCCGACTACGCGGAAGCGATAGCCGGAAACGCGGATGTAGGCGCCGAGGGCGTTGTCGGCGCCGAACAGTTCATGCTTGAGTGTGCTGCCCAGCACCGCCAGCGGGCGCGCCGTCAGAACGTCTTCGTCCGGAAGGAAGCGGCCGGAAGCGATCTCCATGGAAAAGATCTCGGGCAGTTCCGGTCCTGTTCCCAATACCATGACGTTGCGCTTTAGCCCTTCGTTCTCGACTTCCGCAAAGCCGGTCACCGCCGGCGCCACCGCCACCACCGAGTCCAGTTGCCCGATGGCCAGCGCGTCGTCGAGCGAGAGCGGGCGAATGGTGTTGGTGATCATGCCCGGCGGACCGCCAAAGGTCTGGTCCTTTCCCGGAGTAATTACCAGAAAATGGGTTCCGAACCGGGTGGCTTCATGCTCGATGAAGTCGTACATCCCCTCGCCGATGGAGGTCAAGAGGACTACGGCGGCAACCCCTACGCCGGTGCCCAGGGCGGTGAGCAACGTTCTCAGGCGATGTATCGTAAGGGCCCGCAGGGCCAGGCGCAGGAGATCGATCAGGTTCATAGCCGTCCCTTGAGCGCCTGTACCGGATCCATGCGCGCCGCCTTTCGTGCCGGCAACGCTCCGAAGATGAGGCCGCTTCCAATCGCAGTTACGAGTGCCGCGACCACTGCCCACCAGGGCGGCCCGATCTCCAGGCCGGGAAACAGTTGCCGGGCCAGCCAGATCAGCAGGTAGCCGAGCGCCAGGCCGCAACATGTCCCCAGCACAGTCAGGATGGCGGCCTCGCTGATAAACAGGCGCATGATCTGCCGGCGGGGCGCGCCGATCGCCATGTACAGCCCGATTTCCGAAGTGCGTTGGCTTACCGCCACCAGCATCACATTCATGATCAGGATCCCGGCCACGATCAGGCTGATCCCGGCGATTCCCCCGAGCGCCGCCGTAATGGCGTTGAAAATGCCGTCGAATACCGACAGGACGGCGTCCTGGGTAATGGTCACGAAGTCGTGCATGCCGTAATGCTGCTCGATCAGCCGGCGGGTAAGTTCATCGATTACCGCCGGCACGGCTTCCCGGGAGCGGGCCTCCACCATGATGTTGGTCAGCGCCTCAGTGTTGTAGAGCGTGGAAGTAAAGCCCACCGGCGCAACGACGATCTCGCCGGTGTTGATCCCGATGCTCTGCCCGCTGTCGGCAATGATTCCCACGACCCGGCAGCGGGATTCACCCAGCCGCAACCAGGTGCCCAGGGCGGGTTCGGAGCGATACAGCTCGCTCACGATTTCCTCACCGGCGACGCACACGGGAGAAATGCGATCCATATCCATGTTCGGGAAGAACGAGCCCGCCTTCATCTCAAGCTTGCGAATCCGGTAGTAGTCCTGGTTGGCGCCGATGACCAGCGTCTCGCGTTCGCGCCCGCCCTGGGATACCGGAAGGCGCCCCATCATGATCGGCGCCGCTCTCACAACGCCCGGGACGCGGCGAATCACTTCCACGTCTCGATAGGTCAGGTCCCTGGGAGTCTCGCCCGAAAACCCGAAGGGGTTCGAACCGGAAGTGCCGGGATTGCCCGGCTGCACGACGATGAGTTCAGTCCCCAGGACCCGGAATTCACCGGTAACGAACAGGCGGCCCGCTTCGCCCAGCGCGGTCAGCAGCAGCACCGAGACAATCCCGATGGAGGTGGCAAGCATCATCATGGCGGCGCGCAGCCGGTATCGGAACATGGAGCGCGTCGCCATCAGCAGCAGGTCGTTGGTTCTCATTGTCCGGCTCTTGGTTGGCGCTTGAATTGTGCCTTAAGTTGCTCCACGATGCGGGGCGGTTACAGTAGCGCCCTGTCTCCGGCAGGGAACCAGGACCATGCTTAGCGGACTCGAACAACTCTTGCAGGAACACCAGGCTTGGCTGTGGTTCCTCACCGTAATGCTGGACCTCGGCTTCGCGGTGCTGCTGTACCGGTTCTTCGGGCGTTATGGCTTGTACGGCGCCATCGTCTTAAGCCTGGTCATGGCGAATATCCAGGGACCGAAACTCACCACCATCCTGGGCCTTGAGACCAGCATGGCGGTGATTCTCTATTCGAGCATCTTTTTCGCGACCGATCTGCTGAGTGAAAAATTCGGCCGGAAAGAGGCGCAGCGTGCGGTATTGCTGGGGTTTGCGGTGAGCGTGATGGTGGTCGTGATCAGCCGCGTGGGGCTGTTCTACGCGCCCACGTCCGACCCGGACACGGCGGAACACGCTCTGAGGATGCACGAGTCCATGTCGGCGCTGTTCGATTACACGCCCCGCTTCGTGTTCGGGTCGCTGCTTGCCTATCTATTGAGTCAGAGCTTCGATGTCTGGGTGTTTCACCGGATCCGCAAGGCGACCGGCGTCAAGCATCTCTGGCTGCGCAACACCGGCTCCACCCTTCTTTCCCAGGTAGTCGACACTTTGATATATGGCCTGGTCGTGTGGTGGGGAATCGTCGATCTCGTGACCGCGTTGCAACTGGCGGGGGCCAAGTACGTATTCAAGTTCATGATCGCTGTCATCGACACGCCGTTCATTTACTGGGCCAGGAACTGGAAGCGGCCCGGACTTACGCGCATCCCTGCCGAGCGTTAACCGCCCGGTTCATTTCCGAAGTCTTGAAGGCGCACGCCCATGCCGCCGGAGTGTATCCCGGCGGCATGGACGCCCAATGCGGCTGCCTCTTGGCTGCAGCCGGTTGGCCGCAGAGGCATTGATACAAAAACTATCTTGCCGCTAAGCGCCGTTTGGGTGATTCAGGGCATCGGTGCGCAAAACGCAGTGACGCCCAAAGAATCCTGTTACAGGCTTCCCTTGGTTACCAGGTTAAAGCCACGCATGCCCATTATGGCTGCGCCACCTGACAGGTAAACAACGGCGGCCTGATCGACGATGGCGTCGAGGTAACCGCCCACTGCCATGACGTTTGACAGAACATCTGCCCCACCGGCAGCAGCGACCACTAAAGCAGTGGTAAGAAAGGCCTGCGGATTTGCAGCATCAATGTTCATCACGGCATAAGCAACTCCGGCTACAACCATGATGAGCGGGAGAAGCCCGCCGGGGACAGAGCCTGGTGCCAGACCCTCTATAACTGCAGCAAGCATGCCGATTCCGTATACGAGTCGTGTCGCCATTTTCCATTCCTCCCATGTTGGCTAAACAAGCTGTCCAACCTTATCACGTGAAATCTGGAAGGAGAAAAACGCCGCCCGGCGCGTTGCAATCGCCTTTAGTTGCGCCGAATCAGAGGCGTTCGTCGCCACCGATGCGGCCGTCAAGCATGGTCAGCCGCCGCCGCGCCCTCCGCCCCAGGTCGGGATCGTGGGTCACGACAAGCAGGGTCAATCCTTCCTCGTTCAAGGATTCCAGAAGACGGATGACTTCCATGCTGGAACGGGAATCCAGGTTGCCCGTGGGCTCGTCGGCCAGCACCAGCTTTGGCGTCATCACGATCGAACGGGCGATGGCGACGCGTTGAAGTTGGCCCCCGGAAAGTTGGTTCGGACGGTGCTCCATGCGGTCGGCAAGTTCCACCCGCTCAAGCGCGCTCTTCACCTTTTCGCGGCGCCTGCGGCGGCGCCAGCCGGCCAGCGTGAGCGGCAGTTCGACGTTCTCGAACGCGGTCAACCGCGGCACCAGGTGAAAAAACTGAAAAACGAAGCCGATTACTTCGCGGCGTGTGCGTGCGAGCCGGTCATCGGACATCTTTGCGGTGTCAACGCCGAGCAGCCGATAGGTTCCGCTGTCTGGCGAGTCCAGCAGGCCGACGATATTCAGCAGGGTGGACTTGCCGGACCCGGACGGACCCATGATGGAAAGATACTCGCCCGCTTCTACTTCAAGCGTGATGTTGCGCAGTGCGTGGACGACCTGCTCGCCGACCGGATAGTCGCGAAAAATACTGGTCAGGGCCAACAAGAGGAGAACCCCCTACAGTGGAATCGGGTGCGAGCTATTCGGCGGCGCGCACAGCCCGCGCGCCCGCTTCAACGCCCGCGCGGTCGAGACTCAAAACCACCAACTCTCCCTTTCGGACCCCGGACCTGATCTCGGTGTGCTCCCAGTTGCCCAGGCCCACCGCAACCGTGCGCTCCTCGAGGATTCCCGAGTCGGAATTCAGAACAAGAATGCGTTCGTCCTCGATCAGCGCCTCGGTAGGCACGCGCAGCGCCTCCGGCCGCACGTCCACGATCACTTCAACGTCGGCGCTGTAACCCGGCATGAGTCGGTATTGCTCGGGACTATCAATTTCCGCCTCGATCTCCACCGTGCGGGCCTGTTTCTCCAGGTCCAGGACATAGGGGGCGACCCGGCGCACAAACCCCGGGAAAAACTGGTCGGGGAAAGCGTCCAGCATGATTCTTGCTTCCTGGCCCGCCTTGACCAGCGGAGCATCCACTTCGTCGATCGGTGCGGTGATGTAGAGGCAGGTGTTGTCGATCACGTCCACCGTGGGCAGGGTGGCCACGCCCAAGGGGGACGGTGTCACGTATTCGCCCAGTTCACCGTTGATCTCGGCAATGACGCCGTCGAAGGGCGAGCGCAGAAAGGTGCGCTCCAGGCGGGCGCGGTTGACCTCAACGCGCGCTTCCGAGGCGCGCGCTGAATCATTTGCCGCCTTGCACGACGCCGCGCGCGCTTCGCGTTCCGCTTCAGCCCGTTCCAGGTCCTCCTCGGACACCAGGTCGTCTGCGTGCAATTTGGCCAGGCGCATGGCCTCGCGGGCCGCCAGGTCCGAGCGCGTGCAGCTTTCCGCCGCCCGCGACTGTTCGGCGATCAGGTTGCGTCGGGACAGTTCGATTTCCGACTTCAGGTCCTCGTTCCAGATTTCCAGGAGCACCTGGCCTTTGCTGACCGCGTCGCCTTCCGCCACCGGAAGATTGGCGATCTGGCCCGGAGCGGAGGGCGACATTCTTGCTCGCCGGCACGCATCCACGGTGCCGGCGCGCGTATTGAGCACGGTCTTGCGGATCTCGCCGGAAGTGACTTCCGCCACGCGTACTTCAACCGCTGCTTCCCCGCCGGAAAACAGGCTGGCGACGCCAACGAGCACGACCGCGGCGACGGCGATCCAGATACCGTATTTGATGGCTGGGCGCATGGCTGCGTGAGTATAGCGGCGGAAATTGCCGCGGTCGCCTCCCTTTCCCTTGGAACGAGGCCGTCCCCCCCTGGGAACGAGGGCGTCTCGCCCTCGAACAACCGACCAAGCACGTCTCCTTCTCCGCAATGCACGTTATATTCCCTCACGTGACCAACGACAACCGCGAAGCCCTCCCCCAATCCGGCCACTCCATCCGCGGCCGCGGCGCGCGCGGCAACCTCCCGGGCCGTTTCGAGCGCCAAACCCGCCATCCCGATCCCGGTATCGCCGAAATGGCGCCCCATCCCGACACCGAACTTATCGCTGAGGTCAGCAAGTCCATCATCAGCCGCAACAACTCGCCGGACGTCGGCTTCGAACAATCGATCAATCCGTATAAGGGCTGCGAGCACGGTTGTATCTACTGCTACGCCCGCCCTTCACACGCCTACCTGGATTTCTCGCCCGGCCTCGATTTCGAGACCAAGATCGTCCACAAGCCGAACGCCGCCGAGCTGCTCAAACGCGAACTCGCCCGGCCCCGGTACGAGTGCAAGCCGATCGCTCTGGGCGTCAACACGGACTGCTACCAGCCTTTCGAGAAGCAATTGCGCAGCACCCGCGCGCTGCTGGAGATCATGCTCGAAACCCGTCACCCGGTAGCGATCGTGACCAAGTCCGCGTTGGTGGAACGCGACCTCGACCTGCTGAGCGAACTGGCCCAGCGCGGCCTGACGCACGTATTCCTCAGCATTACCACCCTGGATGAAGAACTCAAGCGCCGCATGGAGCCCCGCGCGGCGTCACCGCGCCGCCGCTTGACGACGATTGAACGCTTGACCGAGGCCGGAATCCCCGCCGGCGTCATGTTCGCGCCCGTCATTCCCGCGCTCAACGACCACGAACTCGAAGCCATCCTGGAAGCGTCGGCACAGGCCGGAGCGCTGTGGGCGGGTTATACGGTCCTGCGCCTGCCGAATGAAGTCCGGCCTCTGTTCAAGGACTGGCTGGAAGAGCAATACCCCCTGCGAGCCAAACACGTCATGAGCCGGGTCCGCCAGATTCGCGGCGGCAAGGAAAATGATTCCTCTTTCGGCAGGCGCATGCGCGGACAGGGCCACTACGCCGACCTGACCCGCCAACGCTTCGACAAGGCCTGCCGCCGCTACAACCTGAACGGCGGCCGCCGACCACCACTCAAGACCACCCTGTTCCGCCCACCCGCCGCTCCGCCGAAGGACGCGCCCCGTTCGCGCCGGAACACGGCTCCGGACCAACAACTCTCGCTACTCCCTTAAGCCCCCCTTGGAAAGAGGGCGTCCCGCCCTCCCCGGGAATGAGGGCGTCTCCGCCCTCGATTCTCATCAATATTCTTCTCCCAAACAAACCAAGCTAACCGCGCCATCCCATGAACCCTGACTTCCTCAACCTGACCCTGCTCTCCGCGATTTGGGCCGTTCTCGCCGTTGCGGTGTTTGCGGCGAGCTTCAAAATGCCGGATTTCACGGGGCGCATCGGCGGCGTTGGTTGGGGCAAACCCATCGACGCCCGTTGGGGCTGGTTCTGGATGGAATTGCCAGCCTTGCTTGTTCTTCCGGCTATCTACCTTGCAAGCGGCAATCTGCACTTCGTCGGCAACGTTGCGGTCCTGTTCTGGCTGGCTCACTACGCTCACCGGACTCTCGTCTGGCCCTGGATCATGATGAAGCCGGGCGCCAAGATTCCCGTCGGCATGTGGGTAGGCGGGTCTGGCTTCAACCTGATCAACGGCGCTCTTCTCGGCTCCTTCCTGGCATACGCAGCCGAGTACGGTGAAGATTGGTTTGCCGATCCTCGATTCCTGGCCGGCCTCGCGCTCTCGATCGGTGGCGCCGCGCTCAACCTCTGGTCCGATTACCGCATGCTCTACATGCGACGCCGAAGCGGTGGCAAACGCGTCCTGCCGGAGGGCGGCGCTTTCAATCTCGTCTGCTGCCCCAACCTCCTGGGCGAAATCATCGAATGGATTGGTTTCGCCATCTTGACCTGGTGCCTTCCCGCCCTGGCCTTCGCCCTGTGGACCATGGCCAACCTGATACCAAGGGCGCTTTGGAGGCGAACCTGGTATCGCGCCACATTCCCCGACTACCCCAAGAACCGAGCCACTCTGATTCCCGGGGTCCTTTGACTACCTCCCGTACTTTGCGAAAGGTGAGCCAACTGTGACTCTAGACCTAGTCAGAGATCAAAGCTTGCACGGGAACTTGAGCTGCCACTCCTTTAGTTGCTGGTCACGCTTCAACACCAGTTGCTGAATCCTGACGCCCTCAAAGAGCGATTCCGGCGTAACTCCCCCATCGTCATCCACCGCCGCGGGGAGCGCGCTCCGAGTCTCATCTTCAAATCTCTCAACCAATTCCCCGTCACTAAAGTAGGAGGCCCACCAATCGACAAGACGTGGTTCTGCAAGCTCGAGCATCATTAGGCTCGGCAGAAAGTCCCGCTTCTGATTGTTCACTTTCGGTTGGCTCGGCAGCAGGTTCCAAAGGTCGTTGCAGGGCCATGCCGTGAAGGGGAAGCAGTGGTCGATGTCAAAGCTTCGCGTCAGGCGCTTTCCGGTCCACACGCAGAATAGAGGGCCTTTCTCGCGGAGCTGTTCCGCACGCCGGCGCACGACCGTCGTATCGTGCTGCGGCTCAAGCCATTGCAAAGCCTTCCGGTGCGAGTCCCAAGAGCTTGGAGGCGACTGATAGCCGCGCATAATGTGAATCCATTCGTTAATCACAGCAGGCTCGATCCATGGCGCATAGCGGCCCATTGCATTCCATAGGTCTTGAGGAACGGAAAATGTGCCCAGCGACCAAAGAAAGGCCTCGTCAAGTCGAACAGTTTCTCTCACTCGCACCGGGCCGTTGCGGCGACACGGAAATACCTGCTTATCACTTTGAGGGTATGTGATGTAAGTGGCAGGCATTTTGCAAATGCACTGCGCGGCATCTCGAAGTGCCCGGATGAGATTCTCAGCGTCCTTCCCAGTGAATCGGCCACCTACGCAAAGGTCGAATGGTGAGCGTGAGTGGAGTCCGCGAAATCCATCCTTGGCGAAGCTCAACCGTTTGTTCCCCGATGGAAGCTGAGGAAGGCCGGCGCCTATAAGCGGTTGAAATGCACGGACCCAGAATAGCGCCACGAGTCCGAGCGGCAGTTCCACATGAGTTTCGTCAGCGCTTCGGCGCGCAAACCCGCTGGCGCTATCGGCAATTCGCAACAGCGTTCTTAACAAGGCGAGCTTGTAGGTTGACGATTTGTGATCGTTCAGCACGATATGCCGAAGCAGCGGCAAAGCGCCCGTTCCGTCATCCGGTAGTTGCAGCCAGATGACTTCCCACCAGATATCGTCCCGACCGAGAACGTCCGCCTGTTGCGTAATTTGGAAGGTCTGCAGACCATGACCCTCGGCCAGCCTTTCGATTTCGCCTGCAGTGGCCTTTTGCATCGGCCTTCCTTCGGGTGCAGGCCCGTGGCGAAGGCTGACCATCATGCATCCTCCGGGGCTGAGCACCGAAACCAGCTTGCGAAAAGCTCGGTCACGCGCACTCTTTGGTAAGTGCGTCCAGACTGTGCTTAGCCACACAAGATCGAAGGAGAGCCGCGAGCGCAGTATCTTTTCGATGGCGGGCAATCTGTCGTCGATCCAAGTAATCCGGGGTGACTGGTGCCGTGCCATGCCCGCCTCCCGCATAGCGTCCGAAGGTTCAACGGCCACAACGTTGTAGCCCTTTGCAGCGAACCATGCGGCATCGCGCCCGCTACCTGCGCCGATATCGAGGACATTGCTGCTAGTCTCCGGAAGCAGGTCGAGCACAGTTGCATGTAGAGCCTCAAAAGAAAGGCGCTCGTACTCCGGAACCAGAGATTCCGCCGCGAGGTTGTAGGCGGCTACAACGTCTCGAACTCCAAAATGAGCGGAATCGCCCTCTGAAGGAGTTCGCGCAACTCGACTGCGGGCAGCACTTGTTTTCTTGTCCGCGGGCATGGGTGTTTTCCCGGATATCGCTCTATTCTTGTACTAGCGGTGGTCTTCTTCTTGTGAAGGCAACTCGATCTACTATCGAAATAGCCCCAGACTCAGAGGGTCACGACTGAACACGATAGCATCTTGTCGAAGGGCGTGTTTTCGAGAAATGGCCACACCGTATCGCGCGCCCTGCACGAAGCAGGGAAAGTCTCTAGCAGCGCCACGGCGCGCTGCTTCCGTCACATCAAGCGAATCGGTCCGGGATAGCGTCCGACGACTTCGTCCGAGGTCAACAGCGTGATTCCTTCGATCTGTGCCTGGGCGATGAGGATTCGGTCGAAAGGGTCCTTGTGGATGGGCGGCAGGAGATCAACCGATACGGCGTGCGCCCCGGTGATAGGCAGTTCGGTGTAGCCGTTTTCCAGCAAGCCTCGGCGCAGCAAGCGTGGGTCAACATTGAAGCTGGCATGACCGAGTCCACTCTTGATGGCGACCTCCCAAAGGGACGCAGCGCTGAACAACAACTCTGTCGAGGGGTCCTGGATCAGATCCCGTGCTGTTTGCGGTAGCTTTGCCGGATTGCCCGCGGCCCAGAGTAAAACGTGTGTATCGAGAAGGTAGCTCACCTTTCGGACTCGAAAAGCGTCTCGATTTCATCCTCGCCCATGCGGTCGAAGTCATCCGGTATCGAGAGGTTCCCGGCTAGAAAACCCAATCGGCGCTTAGTTCCAGTCTCCGGCGCCTCGACCGCAATGACCTTGACAACCGGCTTTCCGGCGCGAGCAATGATGAACGGCTCTCCGTCGGCTGCCGCTTTGACGAGCCGCGAGAGATGCGTCTTGGCTTCGTGGATATTGACGGAACGCATAGGGATTCTCCGAACTTAGTCCAGATAGCTTAGTCATATCTGGCGGTCTTGGCAAGTTGGAGAATGAGTCTTCGCCAAGACAACATTGGAGGACCTCGGCCAATCCAAGTCTATGTCTTGCATCTTGCACTAATGGCTTCAGGTCGCCGTCCGGGTGGGAATGGGGTTACGCGGCCACGATTATATTTGCCCCCTATGCGTCTCCCTTGTGTTATTTGCACGTAATTGGCGTGTTTATTGGGGATCAAAACCCGCAATAGACGCGTTCAGCTTCCTGTTTAGTTATGAAGCGGCGGGAGTTTCGGCGGCGACGGAGGGGAGCAGTTCCACGTTGCCGCCTTTGGCGATCGCGGGGCTACGTAAACAGGCCAAATGCCGCGACGGTCGCAGCCAATCCTACGGCGACAGCGTAGATGCGATTGGTCAGGCGCGTTTCAAGCGCCACCATGTCGGCTCGATGCACGGATCGAAGCTCGCCCATTTCGGCCCGCAGTTCGCTGCCAAGCCTCGCGACATCCGATTTTGTTGCGTAGTCCTGCCGCAGTTGTATCGCTTCGGCGATGGTTTCCGCCTGGGCGCGGTCCACGCCGGCGGATTCGAGCGCCCGCGCGGCCTGGAAGGTGTCAAAAGCAGCGGAAGCCATGCGTGGAATTGTAGCTGCCGGGAAGGCATGGTGGGGAAGTCACAATACGAGCGCGTCCGTATAGAAATACGTCACGCACCCACCTCCCGCAGCAACTCCACGTTCTCGCCCTTCGCGGTCGTATTCACGGTGATGGTCTTTTCGACGGCGAAGCGGTGGAGGTAGTGGGGGCCGCCGGCCTTCGGGCCGGCGCCGGACAGGCCCATGCCGCCGAAGGGTTGGAGGCCGACATCGAAGCGCAGCACATGCATGACGGGACCGAAGCACTCGCCTTCCAGTTACGAGAGGTTCTCAAGTTCGATGATGTGCGGGGTGATGTAGGAGCCGTCCTGGGACTCATCCAGCCGCCCGCTGCTATTGCCTCGCTGTCAGGCGCTCATCATACTTTGTGCGGTAGTACCTGCTGACAGCCCTCGGCGGGAGAAGAGGCGGGGTATATACTCGGATTCCGCCATGGATCAGGTTGTCTCTGAAGCGCTGGATTTGCCGGCGAGTGAAGTTCGGCAGAATCGCGAAGACTATATCCGTGCAGGTGATCGCGCCAGGGTTGGGGCGGATCCGTATTTCGTTGGCCGGGAGCGGGAGCTGGCGATTTTTCTGCAAGCGCTGGAGTTGACCGCCGAAGAGGGTGGGAGCTGCGGCAAGGACGAGACGCTGGTTGTTCAAGGCCCACCTGGCGCCGGCAAGACGGCGCTGCTGGAAGAATGCGCGGTTCTGGTGGCTGCGCGCCCCAACCACGTGGCGGTGCGCATTCAGCCGGATGAACTCGGCTCGGTGGATGGGCTGCTGCAGGCTATTGACTCTGCGGTGGGCGTGCCGGCGGCGAGACGCATTGCTGAAGATCTCGCCGAACGGGGTGGTCAGGCCGGCCCGGCAGGGATCGGCCCCAGGCCCGGCGCGCGTGGATCGGCGGCCACGCTACTCAAGGGGCGGGAAGACTTATGGAAGGACAAGGTGGTCGTCCTGTTGGTGGACGAGGCGCAGAACATTCGCGAGTCCGATTCCTCCAGGGAAATCACGCAGTACTTGCATGCTGCGGTGCGTGGGACCGGAATCTTGCTGGCGTGCTTCGGGCTGGGCAATACGCAAGACAAGCTGACCGCCCTTGGGATTTCACGGCTTGCCGGTAAACGCGTCACCACTTTGCAGCGGCTCACCATTGCACAGGCGCGCGAATCGATCGGCAGGGTGTTTGCGGCCTGCGGTGTGCGAGGTCCAGCGGCGGAACGGGAGCTGTGGATTGACGCCTTGGCCAAGCTGTCCCAGGGCTGGCCGCAACACATGCGGGTTGTGGCGAGCGAGACGCTTGAAGAACTGAGCGCGTTCGCAATGGATGTTTCCGCAAGTTCGCTGGCGCGCGTTCTGGAAGCCGGCAAAGCGGCCAAGGATCGATACTATGAGCACCGGCTCAGCGCTGTCTCGCTTTGGATGCCGGTGTACAGGCAGTTCGCCGAGGAATTAGAGAAACCAGGCGTGCCTTACTTGCGGCTTCATCAGATCGCTGAAATCGCCCGGCCTTATCTAAAAGGGTGGGATGCGGACTTCCAGGAGTTTCTGGCCGCTACGGTTCACGCCGGCGTGCTCAGCAGGGAAGATTCCCGTTACACCATCTCCATCCCATCTTTCGCCGAATACCTGCGGCGGCCATAGCCCGCCGCCGCACCCGCTCCCGCAACTCCGTGCGGCGCTGGACAAGCTCGATAATCAGGTGCGCTCACTGCGCCGCGGGCTGCGGCGAATGGAAGACACCCTGGAAGTTATCGAACTGTCAGAGGCTTGAACGGCAGGGTTACGTGAACAGTCCGAAAGCGGCGATGAGGCCGGCCTGTCCTATTGCGATGGCGTAGATGCGGTTCATCAGGCGTGTTTCGACCGCGGCCATGTCCGCTCGGTGTTCGGATCGAAGCTCACCTATTTCGGCTCCAAGCTTATCAATCCTTCCTCGCAGATCAGTTCCAAGCCTCGCGACATCCGCCTTGGTTGCGTAGTTCTGGCGCTGCTGTATTGCTTCCACGATGGCTTCGGCCTGTGTGCGCTCCACACCGGCGGATTCGAGGGCGCGTGCGGCTTGGAAGGTATCGAAAGCGGCGGAAGCCATGCGTGGAATTGTAGCTGCCGGGAAGGCATGGCGGGGAAGTCGTAATATGAGCGCGTCCGTATAGAAATACGTCAGGCCCCCACCTCCCGCAGCAGTTCCACGTTCCCCCCTTTCGCGGTCGTATTCACCGTGACGGTCTTTTCGACGGCGAATCGGTGGAGGTAGTGGGGGCCGCCGGCCTTCGGGCCGGTACCGGAAAGACCCATGCCGCCGAAGGGTTGCACGCCGACTACGGCGCCGACCATGTCGCGGTTCACATATATGTTTCCTACGCGCGCACGCGCGATGATCTCGTCGACGCGCGTGTCGATGCGGCTCTGCACGCCCAGCGTCAGCCCGAACTCAAGCTCATTGATCGAATCCACCAGCCCGGCGAGGTTCGCGGCATCGAAACGCAGCACGTGCATGACGGGACCGAAGCACTCGCCTTCGAGTTGCGAAAGGCTTTCGAGTTCAATGATGTGCGGGTTGATATAGGGGCCGTCCTGCGACTCATCGAGCCGCCCGCCGGTCCACACCTCGCAGCCCAGTGAGCGCATACGCTCGACGTGCGCCTGTATCCGGTCCAGCGACGGCTGGTCGATGATCGGGCCGACGTCCGTGGAAGGATCGTGCGGGTCGCCGATCGCGAGCTCGCGTGCCGCGCCGCGGATCGACTCCAGCAGGGCGTCGGCCAGCTCCTTCTGTACGCACAGGACCCGCAGGGCAGAGCAACGTTGTCCGGCGCTCAAGAAAGCCGAGCGAATGACATCGTCGGTTGTCTGCTCGATCAGCGCGGAGGAGTCCGCGATCATCACGTTCTGACCGCCGGTCTCGGCGATGAAAGGCACGATGGGGCGCATGGATTTTTTCGCCAGCGCAACCTGAATCCTCGCGGCCGTATCGGTGCCGCCGGTGAACGCCACTCCGGCGATGCGCGGGTGACTGACGAGTGTAGCGCCCACATCGCCGGCGCCGGCTACCAGGCGCAATAGATCCGGCGGGACTCCGCAGGCGTGCAGCAGGTCCACCGCCATCTTCGCGATACGGGGCGTCTGCTCGGCGGGCTTGGCCAGCACCGCGTTGCCGGCCAGCAAGGCTGCCGACACCTGTCCCATGAAGATCGCCAGCGGGAAATTCCACGGGCTGATGCAGGCAAACACACCGCGTCCGTGGAGGCTCAAGTCGTTCGATTCGCCGGTCGGTCCGTCCTCAAGCCTCTTCGGCGCGCTGAAATCCCGTTCCGCTTGACCAGCGTAGTAACGCATGAAGTCCACGGCCTCGCGCACTTCGGCCACGGAATCATCCACCGTCTTGCCGGCCTCGGTGGCCAGCACCCGGAAGAACTCGTTGCGGCCGTCTTCCAGCGCGTCCGCGGCCGAACGCAGAATCTTTGCCCGCCGCTCGCCGCCCAGGGCATCCCAGGCCGGTTGTGCCCGGGCCGCGGTGTCGATCCATAGCTCAATCTGGCCGGACCTCGGCTCCACCGGTTCCGGCTCGGGCGCCTCGAAACGCGAGGAAAGCAGCGCCGACAGGCGTCCAAGATTGGCGCCCGATGCCAGGTCCAGGCCCGCCGAATTCGGCCTCTCCGGTCCGTACAACAATTCCGGGCTCGGCAGTGTGGGCGCTTCACGGGCAAGCGAGATTCCAATCGGATCGGCGACGATGGCTTCCGGCTTCAGCGCTTCGTCGTACAGCCGGTTCACGAAGCTGGAGTTGGCGCCATTCTCCAGCAGGCGCCGTACCAGGTAGGCCAGCAGGTCCTCGTAGCGTCCGGCCGGCGCATAGACTCGCACCGGCGGGAAGTCATCAAACATTTGGCGGGCCGTTTCGTGCAGCCGCTCGCCCATGCCGTGGATGCGCTGCAATTCCATGTTCGAGCGATCTTTTCCGGCCAGCGCCAGCACCGTGGTGAGCGTGTGGGCGTTGTGCGTGGCGAAGGCGCAGAACAGGTGCGGGCGCTCGGCCAGCATGGCTTGGGCACAGGAAAGATAGGCGGTGTCGGTGTTGTCCTTGGCGGTGAACACCGGGTAGTCGGGCAGCCCGGCCATTTGCGCGCGCTTGATCTCGGCGTCCCAGTAGGCGCCTTTCACCAGCCGGACCGAGATCTGTCGCCGGGTTCGCTGGGCAAGGGCGCTTAGCCATTCGATGACTCGCTTGGCTCGCTTGCCGTAGCCCTGCACGGCCAGGCCGAGGCCGTCCCAGCCGGCAAGCGACGGTTCCTCGCAAAGGCGTTCGGTAAGCTCCAGCGAAATAATCAGCCGGTCGGCTTCCTCGGCGTCCAGACACAGGGGGATATCGTGCTTGCGCGCCAGCTCGCACAAGCGCAGCAGGCGGGGATACATCTCCGCGTTAATCCGGGCCGCCTGCCGTGCCTCGTAGCGTGGGTGCAATGCGGTCAGCTTGATCGACATGCCGGAGCGCCGCCCGGCGCCCGCGGCCTGGCTCCGGCCAACCATGGGAATCGCCTTGCAATAGCCTTGAAAGTATTCCTCGGCAACCTGGGCCGTGCGCGCGCCTTCGCCCAGGATGTCGAAGGAATACTCGACGCTGCTGTCGAGCTTGTAGGCACGCTTGATGGCCGCTTCCATGGTCTCGCCCATCACGAATTCCTGGCCCAGAATGCTCATGGCCTGGCGCACGGCCGTGCGAATGACCGGCTCCCCGAGCCGGCCCACCAGCGACTTCAGCACCGTCCCGCCGGATTGGTCCTCGAACTGGTTCATGGACACTGCGCGCCCGGTCAGCATCAGCCCCCAGGTGGAGGCATTGACCAGCAGGGAACTCGAGTGCCCCAGGTGTTCGTCCCAATGCGCGGGTCCCAGCTTGTCGGCGATCAATTCATCGGCGGTTTGCGGATCGGGCACCCGCAGCAGCGACTCGGCCAGACACATCAGCGCCACGCCCTCGTCATTGTGCAAGCCGAACTCGTTGAGAAAGGCGTCCAGCATGGTGGGGCCCTTCGGCGATGTGCGCACCCTGTGCACCAGTTCCGCGGCTTGTTCCACAATCGCCTCGCGCGTGGCCTCATCCAGGGTGAACTCCTCGGCCAGACGGCGTACCAGCGGTATTTCACGTGCAAATTTGTGTTTGTCGATTCGATTCAAAGCGCTACTCATGTCACACCTTTAACTGTTTGTCCTTTAGGCGCGTATTTCACCACTTTTTTGCTGCGGTTTCACACCGCGCGCGCTACAGCCCAGACCTGCACCTGGTCCGCCCCGGCGGCGATCAACGCGCCGGCCAGGGCGTCGACCGTTGCGCCGGTAGTCACAACGTCGTCCACGATAGCCGGCCGTTTGGGCGACTCGGAACAGGCAAAGGCGCCTGCCACATTCGACAGGCGCTCCTCATCGCTGAGCCGGCTTTGCATGCGCGTGTGGCGGGTTCGCCGGCAAATGCCTGAAGCTAACGGCACACCGGTTTTGCGGCCGACAAAGCGGGCGATTTCTTCGGCCTGATTGAAGCCGCGCTCGGCCAGCCGGCGCGGGTGCAGGGGCACGGGGACCAGTGCGTCGGGCATTTCGAGCAGGCCACGTTCCGCGTGCTGGCGGACCCTGACGGCGATTGCGTGGGCCAGCGCCCTTGCCAGGTGAACCCGGCGGCCGAACTTGAGTCCGAGGAGTAAGCGGTCCACTGGATAGTCATAAGCCATCGGCGCGACGGTGCGATGGTAACGGGGCGGTTTGACGACACAGTTACCGCAGATCCCGGAAACGTCGGTGGTCCTGATTCCCAGCCCGCAACGCGCACAGGCATTTTCCACGCGAGGCAGATCGGCATCGCACTCTTCGCAAAGCTCCCGGCCATCACTCGCCCGCCCGGCGCACAGCGCGCATCGCCACGGGAGAAGGAGGCGCGCCAGGGTAGCGGAGCCGATGCTTGCTGGGGACATTGCGGTTATGCTAACCGTCCCGCAGATTTCATGGATTTCGCATGCCACGTGTCTTGATTACCGGCGCTTCACGGGGGTTGGGCCTGGAGCACGCCAAGCAATACCTGGCAAAAGGCTGGCAGGTGATTGCTTCGGCGCGCGACCCGGATTCCGCGCCTGGATTGAAGGCGCTCGAATCACACGATTCCGGCAAACTCCGCAATTTACGGATGGACGTAACCGACTATCAGCGAGTGGAAGCGGTAGCGGAAGAACTGGCTGGCGAGACACTCGATATCCTGTTGAACAATGCGGGCACCTATGGTCCCAAGTCCGCCTTCGAGGGCATGCACTATCAGTCGCTGGAAAGCATGGACTACGAGCTGTGGCGCGAGATGCACGAACTCAATGTCATGGCGGCGTTCAAGGTGGCCGTATGCTTCAAGCCGCATCTCGAAGCCGCGGCGAACCCGCTGCTGGTCAACATGTCCAGCGACATGGGATCTATTGGCAACAACTCCATCGGCCAAGCCTACGCTTATCGCAGCAGCAAGTCGGCGCTCAACATGCTTACCAAGGGAATGGCGATCGAGTGGCAAAACCTGACCGTCATTTCCATGGCGCCCGGCTGGTGCCGGACCGATCTGGGGGGACCGGAAGCGCCCGTCGATCCGGTGGAAAGCGTGCGCATGCAACAGGAGCTCTTTGAGCGACTCGAGTCGTCCCGTTCGGGCGAGTTCATCAACCGCTTCGGAGAAAGCGTGAACTGGTGACACGGCCGGACCGAGGGCGTCCCCTGGGACCGAGGGCGTCCCCGCCCTCGATAACGACTAAGCTCCGGTCGCTTCTGGACTAAATGGTGCTTGATTTCGTCAGCCATCCGCTGACGGGCACCCCGTACGGAGTGGCGCTTGAGCTTTGCGCTGTGCTCGCCGTCCTGGCCTGGCTCATCTCAGTGATTACCCGCGAGTACTCCTGGGTCGACCGCCTCTGGTCACTGTGCCCGCCGGTCTATTGTCTGATAGTCGCCGCCGACGCCGATTTCGCCTCGCCCCGGCTGAACATCATGACGGTCCTGGTTACTCTTTGGGGCTTGAGATTGACCTTCAACTACGCGCGCAAGGGTGGCTTTAAGAAAGATGGAGAGGACTACCGGTGGGCGGCAATTCGCGCGCGAGTCGGCCCGGTTGGATTTCAGGCGCTGAACCTGGTATTAATTGCACTGGGCCAGATGTTCATTGTCTGGTTTTTTACGTCGCCCATACACCAGGCGTGGTTGTGGCAGGAAACGCCTTTGACTTTCCTTGACGGACTCGCCGCTGCCGTTTTTCTCGTGTTTTTCATCGGCGAATGGGTGGCTGATGATCAGATGTGGAGATTTCAGCAGGACAAGAAGCGCAAGATCAGCGCAGGCGAGGAAGTTGCCCGGCCCTTCATCACGACCGGCCTCTTCGCCTATTGCCGTCATCCGAATTTTCTTTGCGAAATGGGCATGTGGTGGGCGTTCTACCTGTTAGCGGTGGGCGCCTCCGGGGTTTGGCTCCATTGGACCGGCTTGGGTTTCGTGCTTCTGACGCTGCTATTCCAGGGCTCCACGCAATTCACGGAATCGCTGACCTTGTCCAAATACCCTTCTTACAACGAATATCAGGCCTCCACGCCTCGATTGTTGCCTCTGCCGTTTCTCCGTCGCGCGAAGTAGCTCGCCTCTGTCTTAGAGCCGCAGCGTATCCCGCAGGTTAGGGCATTTCCCACAATTGACGGAGCGGCACAGCGTAGAGATTATTTCCGAAGCGTGTGCTCGTTTCTCCGTCATAAAGCACTACGCCACACGCGAACTGCCGACCAGCCGCACTCGCAAGCTTGCGAAGCCCACGGGGTCCGCCTTCGCACCTTCTCTTGCGACTTGATCGTCGAAACTGATGTAAGTGTAGTCACGGTGCTTTGGGGAATACGGCCAATTGCAAGGTTACGTAGCGGCCAATTGCAAGGTAGCGTAGCGGCCAATTGCAAGGTAACGTAGCGGCCAATTGCAGGTTTCCCACACGGAAGCGATATGACAAAACCTCTGACCCGACCATAAGCCAGTGTCGCGTCCCGCAAATACCTTCACTAATCTGCGGTCCTTTTTCCTCCCCGGCTGCGTAGCTCCTCCTTATGTGGAGCCTGCCACACTGCGTCGTCGCGCCTTGCCGGGAAGAAAAAATGCCTCGCATCTCAAGCAAAGTTATTTACGGGACACGACACTAGCGTGGGGACGCCCTCCCAGGGTTCAGGCTTGACCGGCGCGCAGCCGGGTGACGATATCGAATAGCCGGCCGGTCGTAACGCCCTCGGGCGGCATCGGCTTGCCCACCACCAGCTCCACCGGCGCCCGCAGCCATTTTAGCCCTCCCTTGAAGGCGCCGCGTCCCTGGTGCGAGAACAGGCTGCCCCACAGCCCACGCAGCGCCATGGGGACAACCGGCGCCGGAACTTCCTTCAACAGCTTGAGCACCCCGGGCCGGAACTCGTGCATGTCGCCATCGCGGGTCAGGTGCCCCTCGGGGAAGAGGCAAACCAGCTCCTGGTTGCGCAACGAATCGGCAAGCGACTCGAACGCCCGCTGGTAGGTATCTGGATCATCCACGCGGCGCGTAATGGGGACTGCGCTGACACTGCGGAACATGAAGTTGAGCAGCGGCAGGTCGTAGATACGCTTGATCATGACGAAGCGTACCGGCCTCCGCAGCACGCCGAGGATCAACAGCGCGTCAACGTACGTCACGTGGTTGCAGACCAGGACCGCGGCGCCCCGCTCGGGTACCCGGTCAAGGTCCTGGAAGCGCAGACGGTACAAGCTGCGCATCAGGCACCAGACCAGGAACCGGGAGACGAATTCCGGCACTTCCCAGAAGATGAAGATCGCAACGCCCAGGTTGATCGCCGCCAGAATCAGGAACAATGCGGGAATGCCCAACTCCCAGACCACCAGCACCAGGATGCCCAGGCCCGCGCCGATCACCAGGAAGAACGAATTGACGATATTGTTGAACGCAATCACCCGCGCCCGGGATTCCTGTTTGGTGCGCTGCTGGATCACCGAATACATCGGGACCACGTACAAGCCTCCGAAGAAGCCCATCAGGAACAAGTCCAGCGCCGGGCTCCAGCCGCCCGCGCCCAGGAACTCAGCAAAATTGACCTCGGGAGTGACCGGGCTCATGGTGGTAAGCGCAAAGTGCACCGCGAACACGGTCAGCCCCAGGCTGCCGATTGGAGTCAGGCCGATTTCCACCCGGCGTCCCGACAGCCATTCACAAACCAGCGATCCGGCGCCGATGCCAACGGCCAGCGTAGCCATCAGGGCCGTGGTGACCGTTTCGTTGGCGTTCAGAATCTCCTTGCCATAATTGGGCATCTGAGTGAGCACTACCGACCCCAGGAGCCAGAACCAGGAAATGCCGAGTATCGACAGAAGGACTGCGCGTTTGGCTGCGGCAGCACGCCACATGCGCGCGACGATGGGGAGCGGATTCCAGCGGATACGGCCCGCGTCGGGTGCGGGCGGCGCAGGAGGGATGAAGCGGCTGGCCAAATATCCGGCAACCGCCAGACTGACGACCGTGGCGCCGATCAGCCAGGGCCTCGTTTCCGCGGGCCGGGCCGCCGCCAGCATCCCGCCCAGCATGAGCCCGACGGGAATCGCCACGAATGTGCCCATCTGCACCAGGCCGTTGCCGCCCACAAGTTCCGCCTGCTTGAGGTGCTGCGGAATGATGGCGTACTTGATTGGCCCGAAGAAGGAGGACTGCATGCCCATCAGGAACAGGATCGCCAATAGTGCCCACACTTCGCCGGTTGCGACCGCCACGCTGCCCAGAAACATGATGCCGATTTCGGCGATCTTGATTCGGCGCGCAAGCATCGCCTTGTCGCCGTGGTCGGCGATTTCGCCGGCCCACGCGGAGAACAGGAAGAAGGGAAGCGCAAACAGGGCAGCTCCCAGGTTCGCAAGCGCATCGGCGTCGACGGCCCCGGGGGCGAATACGATCAACACGATCACGGCGTTGCGGTACACGTTGTCGTTGAACGCGCCCAGGGCCTGGGTAAAGAAAAACGGTGAGAAACGCCGGCTCAGGAGCAGCGAGAATTGCCCGCGCTCCGCACCTGCCGCCTGCCCGCCTGCTTCGCTTGCGCTCAAGGAAGGTCCTCCCCGTGATTCGGACCGCGTCATGTTAACCGCCGCCGCTTGGTGAAGCGTGTAGCGTACCGACATGGCCCGCCCGCAGCTACACCGAGTTCGACGCGCCTTCGACCGTGCCGCGGCCGGGTTCGAGCGTGGCGACTTCCTTCACGCAGAAATACGCCGGCGCATGCTGGAGCAATTGCAATGGGTCCGCCTTGAACCCGATTGCATCGTAGATGCCGGCGCGGGCGCCGGGTCGGCGCGCGCCGGACTGCTGAGTTCCTTTCCGCAAGCGCGGGTGCTGGCGCTGGATTCGTCTCTGGAAATGCTCCGAATCGGCGAGGGCGATCGGATCTGCGGGGACATTCAGCAAATGCCCCTGGCCGACGCTTGCGTCCAGCTCGTTTTCTCCAACCTGGCGCTTCACTGGTGCCGGGCAATAGGCGCTGCGCTGGCGGAGTCTCTCCGGGTCCTGGACTCTCCCGGCCTGCTGTTCTTTTCCATGTTCGGGCCGGACACGCTCAAGGAATTGCGCCAGGCGCGGGGCGAAAAAGGCTTTAGAGACGATCCGGAAACACTGCTGGACATGCACCATCTGGGCGATGCCCTGGTGCGGGCGGGATTCGCCGACCCGGTGATGAGCGCCGAGCGGTTTCCCGTGCGTTACGCCGACTATCGGGCGTTGGAGCACGACCTGCGCCAGTGCGGGGCAAGCCGCGCCATGATGACGTCCGGCGCGGGCCTTGCGAATCGTGCGAAGCGTCGTGGCGTGGAGGAAGCGTTCAACGCCCGGAAGGATGCCGAGGGCTCGGTCGAAGTGAGCATCGAGGTGGTCTACGGTCAGGCTTGGGTGGCCCCGCCACGCGGCCGGCAGGAGCCGGCGGAAGTCTCGGTGGATGAAATCAGCTTGAGGAGTACAGGGAAGCGGCCTTGATCGTCGCGTAGACCTTCAGTCCGGGCGCCAGTCCCAACTCGCGTACGGAGCGCCGGGTAACGCGGACCCAAAGGGTCTGGCCCACGTCGACCACAACGTCGGCAAGGGCGCCGTTCTCGCCCACGACACGCTCCACGACACCGCTCATGACGTTCAAGGCGCTGCTTTGCCGCGGCGGTTCAAGGGAAAGGGACACATCGCCGGCACGAACCCGCAGCACCAGGTGCGTACCGTCGGACAAACCCAGTCCTGGCAGGAGCAGGGTATGCCCCGAGCAGTCAAGGCGGCTTAAGCCGTCGCCGTCATCCGCCCGCCGGACCCGGCAGGCCAGCAGGGCGCCGGCCTCGCGGCGGCCGGTCAGCGATTGAAGTTCCGGCCGGCCCAGCAATTCCTGCAACGGCCCGGTCGCCTGGATGAGGCCCCGGTCAATCAGCGCCAGCCGATCGGCCAGCCTCATCACTTCTTCCATGCGATGGGTTACATACACCACGGTCAGGTCCCGGTCCTGCTTGAGCCGTTCAAGAAAGCCCAGCACTTCCTCGCGGCGTTCGCCGTCGAGCCCGGCCAGGGGTTCGTCCAGCAACAGCACTTCCGGCGCCGTCAGCAGCGCCCGGCCGATCGCCACGCGCTGCTGTTCGCCGCCCGACAAGGTCATCGGCCGGCGGTCGAGCAATGCGCCCAGCTCCAGTAATTCCACGACCTCTTCGAAGCCGGGCGCAGCGCGTTTGCCCCGCCGCCGTCCGTAGATCAGGTTGCCGCTTACGCTGAGATGCGGGAACAGCCTGCCGTCCTGGAACACCACGCCCGTAGAGCGTTGCTCCGGAGGCAGGTTGACGCCGGCAGCGCTATCGAAAACGCAGACGCCGCCGATCACGATCTCACCCTCGTCGGGTGCAAGCAGGCCGGCGATCATTTTCACCAGCGAGGTCTTGCCGGCCCCGGATCGTCCGAACAGGGCCGTAACGCCGCCGGTCAGTTCGAGTTGTCCCTTCCATTCGAACTCGGACAGGTGTTTGCGCGCCGCGATCTTCAACATGACTTCACGCCTCAGCCAAGCCGCCTGCGGACCGCGCGCGCCGCCAGTTCCGATGCCGCCAGCGCGACGATAGCCAGCGCCAGCGACACGCCCGCCAGCCAGGCCGCCGCAGTCTCGCCCTCGGGCGTCTGCAACAGCGTGTAGATCGCCAAAGGCAGCGTTCGTGTCTGCCCCGGTACGTTGGATACGAAGGTAATCGTCGCGCCGAACTCGCCAAGGCAGCGTGCGAACGCCAGCAATGCGCCGGTGATGAGACCGTGTGCGGCCAACGGCAGGGTAACCGTAAACAGCGAGCGCCAGGGTGTCGCGCCCAGCGTTCGAGCGGCCTCCTCCAGGCGATGATCCACGGACTCGATGCCCAGCCGGATTGCCCGGACCATTAGCGGAAAGGCCATGACTGCCGCGGCTACGGCAGCCCCCTTCCAGGTGAAAGTCAGCGATACTCCGAACCAGTCGTACAAGTGCCGACCCAACGCGCCGTTGCGTCCAAGCACGGTCAGCAGCAGGTAGCCCACCACGACCGGGGGCGTTACCAATGGCAGATGCACCAGGCCGTCGAGCAGGATCTTGCCCGGGAAGCGGCAGCGCGCCAACACCCAGGCGCAGGCGATGCCCACCGGCAGCGAACAGACCACCGCCCACAGCGACACCTTCAGCGACAGCACCGCGATTTCCCACACCGGACTCATCGTTTCTCCCGGGAGATGGGCGTCATTTCTTCCTCCTGGGAACGAGGGCGTCCCGCCCTCGACGTTGCCGGCAAAGGCGCCCGCGCCTTCGACGAGGGCGGGACGCCCTCGTTCCCAGGCGTGAATCCCTGCGCCTCGAATACGGCTAGAGCTTCGTCGGTCAACAGGAAATCGTAAAAGGCTTGGGCCACGGAATTGCCCTGCGGAGCGATCAGCGCCAACTCGTAACGGATCGGCGAATGTGTCTCCGGGGGAATGGTTGCGGCCACTTGCAGGTCGGACATGCCCTCAAGTTCGCTGAGGTAGGTGAGGCCGAGCGGCGCCTCGCCCCGGGCAATCCACACCGTTACCGCACGAGCGTTCGGAACGAAAGCCAGCCGCCCCTGCAGCCGGTCCCAGAGCCGAAGCTTCTCCAGCGCCTCTTGTGCATACATACCCGCCGGGACATGTGCCGGGTCCGCCATCACCAGCGGAAAGTCCTCCAATGCCGCAAGCAGGGTTGCCGGCTGATCCAGGCGAACCGGCGCCTGGTTGTTCTTGTGCCTCAACACCGCCAGGCGGTTGTACAACAACGCACGGCGTGATTCCTCGACCAGCAACCCGGCCTTTTCCAGTTGATCCATCCATAGTGTATTGGCGGACAGAAACATGGACGCGGAAGCACCTTCAATGACCTGCCGGGCCAGGGTGGATGACGCCGCCAGAGACAGCTTTACATGAGCGCCATTCCCGCGTTCAAAGGATTGCGCAAGGGCGCCCAGGGGAATGGCAGTGCTGGCCGCGGCAAAAACTACCGGCGCTCGTGACTCATCGGCCGGGGCCAGCGGCCCGAAGCAAGCCAGCGCTGTCGCAATCGCAACGGCACGCGGGGTCGTCCGGCGCGGCCACGCTCGTTTTTCCCGCATCCCGCCCACCAAACGCATGGAGGCCAGCATAGCCAATTCCTTCGATGTTTCCCACAACCGTGAACCCTCGCCGGCATCATCAGAGGCTCGACTACCTATAATCCGAGGCACGCCTTCAAGAGTGTGATTCAGTCGGAAAACAAGCATGAGAAGTCCAGCAAAACCTCTGCTGCTGGCTGCATTCATCGTGGCCATGCTTGTGCTTGTGGTGCTGTTTCCGGTGCGCGAATGGCTGACCATTGCGCTTCTGTGGACGGAGTCGCACCCGTATCTCGCCTGGATCCTGTTCATCGGCCTGTTCCTGGTCGCATCCGTGCTGGTCCTCCCCGGTTCCATTCTGACCTTAGCGGCGGGCTTTGTCTTCGGGGTAGCTTTGGGAACAATACTGGTCTCTCTGGGCAGCATCGCGGGCGCCTGCGCCGCATTCGCGGTTGGCCGGTTTTTCGCCCGCGACTGGGTGGCCGACCGGGTGACGAAGTGGCGCAAGTTTGAAGCCCTGGACAAGGCGGCTGCCGAGGAGGGCTTCGTAATCGTATTGCTGTCGCGCCTGTCGCCGCTATTTCCGTACAACATTTTGAACTATGCCTTCGGCCTGACGGCGGTGCGGTTCCGTGACTATTTCCTGGCTTCCTGGATCGGCATGTTGCCGGTCACTGTGCTCTACGTGTACATCGGTTCCGCGGCGAAATCGCTGACCGAACTAGCTGGCGGCGGGGTCGAGACCGGGGTCCAGGGGAAGATCCTGTTCGTGACCGGTCTCGTCGCGACCCTGGCGCTAACCGTTTTCATCACCCGCAAGGCCACCCGAGCGCTTGCCCGGCATCTTGAGGAACCTGCAACCAAAGTGGAGAACCGGCCTTGACCGCGAACAACACAGCCCAGGGCTATCCCGGCGAGAGCCACGATCGCCGTTGGCGTGAACTGGTTTTTCCCGAGAACTATCGCAACCCGGAGCCTCGCCAGCGGTATCACCTGGTCGTAATCGGGGCCGGCCCCGCCGGCCTGGTGACTTCCATCGCGGCGGCGGGACTTGGCGCACGCGTCGCACTGGTGGAGCGCCATGCCATGGGTGGCGATTGTCTGAACGTCGGTTGCGTCCCTTCCAAGGCGCTGCTGGAGTTCACGAAGCGAAACCGGGAGGCTGGCTTCGACGAAGCCTTTAGCTGGTTGAGGCGCGTCCGCCAGGAGATTGCGCACCACGATTCCGTCGAGCGTTATACCGAGAACGGCGTGGATGTCTTCCTGGGGTCGGCTTCGTTTATCGACGGAAAGAGTATTCAAGTGCAAGAACAGCGCCTTTGCGCCCGCCGCTTCGTGATCGCGACCGGCGCGCGTGCTGCGCGTCCGGAGATTGAAGGCTTGCGGGACTGCGACCCGCTCACCAACGAGTCGTTTTTCGACCTCGCAGAGCGTCCACAAAGTCTCGCGATACTCGGCGCCGGGCCGATTGGCTGCGAATTGGCCCAGGCTATGGTCCGCCTGGGCATCGAGGTGCACCTGTTCGAGATGGCCGGCCGCGTGCTGCCCAAGTCGCCTGGGGAAGCGAGCGCTGCCCTGGCGCAGGTGCTGAAGTCCGACGGCGTGAACCTGCATCTGGGCTTTGAAGTGACAAGCGTATCCCGTGAGGGCGGTCGAATCACTCTCCACGGCGCTATGGTTCCGGTTACGGCCGACCGCGTCCTGGTGGCGGCTGGCCGGCAGCCGAATGTTGAGGATCTGAACCTGGATCGGGCCGGGGTGGAAGTCCGTGGCGGATTGATCTTTGTGGATGATCGGCTCAGAACGACAAACAGGAAAATCTATGCCGCGGGCGACGTTTGTTCACGGTTAAAGCTGACCCACCATGCAGACGCTCATGCGCGAATCGTGGTGCGCAACGCTCTTTTTGGGGCCACGGCCAGCACGCGCAAGCTGGTTGTTCCGCAATGCACGTATACGGACCCGGAAGTTGCTGAGATCGGCCAGACTGAAATGGAGCTTGGACAACAGGGCATCGTGTTCGACCGCTACCGGGTGGACTTCGATCAGCTCGACCGTGGCAAGACGCAGGGCGGCCAGCAGGGCTTTGCCCAGGTGTTTACGGCCCGGGGGCGGGACATCATCCTGGGCGCTACCATCATCGGCCCTGATGCGGGTGAGCAGATCGCTCCTCTATGTATTGCCATGTCCAGCGGAATGGGACTCAGCGCTTTGGGGAACGCTGTGCTGCCCTACCCGACCCGGGCGGAGTACCTGCGCCGCCTCGCTGACGAATACAACCGCACGCGCCTGACGGTGTCCGCACGGAGTTTGATTAGAACCTGGCTTCGATATGCCGCCCGATAACTTTTCTGACAATGCCGGCCCGGAGCGCAGTCCGGCGGAATACCCACTCAGCTACCTGCCTCACGATCACGTCGAGTCAGGTGCGGAACGGTCCGGTTACATTCAGCCCGGCCGCTTGCGCGAGCTCTGGTTCCACACCGGCACCGCCTGCAACCTGGCTTGCCCGTTCTGTCTTGAAGGGTCAAAGCCCGGGGACAATCGCCTGCAACGCATGACGCTTGCGGACGCCAGGCCGTGGATGGACGAGGCGGCAGCTCTCGGCGTCAGCCAGTTCTCCTTCACCGGTGGTGAACCCTTCGTCGTCAAGGAGTTCATCGGAATTCTGCGTTACGCATCAAGCCTGAATCCATGTCTCGTGCTGACCAACGGCACCGACCCCGTACTCAGGCGCCTGGGCGAGATCGAGGCTCTGGCCGATCAACCGCACCCCGTGTCTTTCCGGATCAGCATTGACTACGCCGGCCGCGAGCGTCACGACGCCTCCCGTGGCCGAGGCAGCTACGACAAGTCGTGGCGCAGTCTCGCGGCCCTGCACGCGCTGGGCTTCAAGGTCTCGCTCGCGCGGCAGAGCGATCATGGCGAGGACAGCCTTGCCGTGGCCGAGGAATTTCGGCTGCTCTTGGAAAGGCATGGATTGCCCGGAGATACACGCATCGTGTCCTTCCCCGACTTCCTGCCCCCGGGATCGAGCCCGGGCGTGCAGCGGATCACCGAGGATTGCATGACCACGTACCACACCGAAGAATCGCGCCAGAGATTCATGTGCTATTTCTCCAGGATGGTGATCAAGAAGACCGGCCGAATGCGCGTCTACGCTTGTACGCTGGTGGATGACGACGAGTCCTTCGATCTTGGTGGCACGCTCGGCGAAAGTATCGGCGAACGCATCATGCTGCACCATCACCGCTGCTACAGCTGCTTTGCATACGGCTCGTCGTGCAGCGAAATGGCGTAGCCACGGGAGCGTGGCGGCCCCCCTGGGAACGAGGGCGTCCCGCCCTCGAAACGCCTCCCCCTCCCTCCTCTCGCGCATAACTTGACTTGTAGTCCGTGCAGCGTAGGATTCTTGTGCTGTTGGACACGGTAAAAGTTGCGCTGATCTGTGGGGGCAAATCTCTGGGACGGCCGCTCGCCCAGCATCGAGGATCGGGCGCAGTCCTCGTACCTGGACTCTGGGGAGTAGAGCAAGATGATTAAGAGCGACAGACGCAAATTCATCCGGCGGGCGGCCAGCATGGCCGCGGTCGGCACACTGCCGCTGACCTACGTCAGGTTGGGCCGCAGCGAACAATCCGCCGAATTCAGCTTTGCCTTCATTTCCGATTCACATATCCAGCACATTCGTGGAACGGAGTTCGTGCGCAACTGGGACCGCGGGCTGATTCGCGCGGTGGCGGAAACCAATCTGCTCAACCCCAGGCCCGACTTCGTGATCTACGGTGGTGACCTGGCGCAGCTTGGAACGAAGCCGGAACTGGATCACGGGGCGGAACTCCTCTCGGCGCTTCAGTACGACATTTACCCGATCCTGGGCGAGCACGACTACTATCTCGATCTCGGCGAGTACTGGTCCGACTTGTTCAAGCGCCCGCACTACTACAGCTTCGACCACAAGGGCGTTCATTTCGTGCTGTTGAACTCCATCGTTACCTACGACGAATGGACCTTCGAGCGCTGGCCCACGGCCGAGCAGCGAATGAACGAAATGGCGGGTCTGGACAACCCGAACGGCTCGCCCTTTATGGTGGGCGACGAGCAGCGCGAGTGGCTTGAGAAAGACCTCGAAGGCGTGGACAAGAACACGCCGATCGTGGTGATTTCCCACTCGCCGCTGCAGAAGATCTACAAGGGCTGGAACTTCTGGACCGACGACGCCGAGCAGGTGCAGGCCATATTGGCTCCGTTCGACAAGGTGACCGTCCTGTACGGCCATGTGCATCAGATCCAGTACAACCAGATCGGCAATATCGCCTTTACCTCCGCGATGGCCACCGCCTGGCCCTGGCCGTATCCCGGCAGCTACGCGCACGCGGAACACTACCTGCCGGTTCTGACCGTCCCGATGAACCGCGCCGACCCGTTCTTCGAGCGCGACGCCACCGGTTGGCAATTGATTGACGTGCACACTGGGCGTGCCGCAGTCAACTACAACCTGTATGACAATGCCGTGCGCACGGTCGCCTGGAACGAGGTGGCCGGCCGACCCGAAGACCTGCAATTCCAGGAACCCGCCACCCTCGGCTAACTACGAGCCGAGGGTGGCTTTATTTGAACACGCCGATTCCACTCCGAAGTGCAACACCTGTCAGGGCGGTGATTCCTCTCCTTTGTTGGAGCGCAGCATAGCATCCGGTGGGGTTCGGGCGGCGCCTTTCGGAGTTCGGGCATTGCCCGAACAGCGTAGCCCGAACGGAAAAAGGCGCCGCCCGGGACCCGTTTTCGCCGCCGCCGCCAGCTCGCTGAGCCGTCAGCCCGTCACCCGGGCACGGCAATACCGGCCGCCGCCTGTGAAGGCCACGGACGGAACCGGGAGGCCAGTCAGCCCGCCAGCGCAGGCGCCGCCGGCGGGTCCGGCCCCGCCAGCACCGGAGCGCGGAGAACCGCACCGGAGAGCCCCGCAACGTCCAGGGCCTCGCCAAACACTTCCGCCGGCGTGCGGTAGCCCAGAACCCGGCGTGGCCGGCCGTTGAGAAGATCCTGCACCCGCCCAACCTGAACATCGCCGAGGGTGGTGAAGTCCGCCGCCTTCGGAAAGTACTGCCGAACCAGACCGTTGGTGTGCTCGTTCAATCCGCGCTCCCAGGAGTGGTAGGGCGTGGCAAAGTAAAACCCCGCCGACAATCCGGCCGCCACCGCCCGGTGGCCGGCAAACTCCTTGCCGTTGTCCGCCGTCAGGGTGTGCGTCAGCGCCGACACCGGACCCAGACGCGCCAGGATCGCGCCCCCAACCGCTGCCGCCGTCTTGTTCATCACCCGCTGTAGATACGTGAACTTCGAACACCGGTCCACCACCGAGACCAGCGCCCCCCGATGCCGGGCGCCGATGATCGTGTCCAACTCCCAGTCGCCCACCCGGCGCTTTAGCTCCACCACCGCCGGACGCTCGCTAATGTCTACACGGCCCGGTATCAACCCACGGCCCGCACCACACCGGCCGCGCCGGTTGGCCTTCTTGCCGCGCCGGCGCAAATGCGTATACAGCGTCCCGCCCGCCGCACGGTCCATCCACACCTGACGGTAAATCCACGTCTTGCCGGCCGACACCCCACCTTCAAGACGCAACCGGCCGGCAATCTGCTGGGGACTCCACTGCCAGCCCAGCCACCCTTCAATCCGGCCCCACAACGCCGCCGTCAGCTTGCGCGGGCGCGATGACGCCAAACGCCGGCGAGACCGGGCCATCCGCTGCGACTGCCTCATCCGGTAACCCCGCCGCCCACGGTTGCGGCGCAACTCGCGGCTCACCGTCGAGGCCGATACCTCAAGCGCATGCGCTACGCCCCGGATCGACATCCCGCTTTTCTTCAGCGCGTAAATCTGGCATCGTGACCCGTAGGTCAGGTGATGGTAGCCCTTGGCCATCGGATACCCTCCTTCTGTAATTTCAGAGAGTATCGCCGTCACCTGGCCGCTTCTCAACACTCGGCGACAGTCCCGTTTGCTTCCAGGCTAGCCAACCATCGTTGAGTGTTGCACTTCAGAGTGGAACGGGCGACAGATAAACGAGAGCGTCCCCCCTGGGAACGAGGGCGTCCCCGCTGGGAACGAGGGCGTCCCGCCCTCGAAGAAAGGTTATATGCCCTCACTCACAGCCTTGCGGCATAATGCCCCCGATACGCTTAAGCGCAGCGCTCGTAGCTCAGCTGGATAGAGCGTCGGTCTCCGGAACCGAAGGTCAGGGGTTCGAATCCCTTCGGGCGCGCCACTTCTCTCGGACAGCACGTATGCTTGCCGCCATAATCCTCGCCGCGGGTGCGTCACGACGATTCGGTTCGCCGAAACAACTCGTACGCTATCGGGGCGAGACCCTGGTGGCGCGAAGCGCACGTTTGGCGGGCCTTGCCGGCGCCGACGCGGTTTGCGTGGTGCTGGGCTATCGCGCCGATCTGATCCGTCGCACATTGCGAGACGGACTCACCCCGCTCGGTGAAACAACCACAGTATTCAATCCCCGGTGGCGCGACGGGATGGGCCGGTCTCTCGCCTGTGGAGTTCGCGCGCTTGATCGACGAGCGAGAGCAGTTCTCGTATGCCTCGCCGATCAGCCTTTGCTTCAAGTCGAGGACCTGGCTGAACTTGTCGCCTCCTGGCGTGCGAATCCGCGTGCCTTGGCAGCGTCACGCTACGGTGGAAAATTGGGCGTGCCTGCCATCTTCCCCCGCTCGAAGTTCGGCGCCCTGAAGTCCCTGTCCGGAGACCGGGGAGCGCAAGGTCTTCTGGCTTCATCGGATAATGTGCTCGGCGTGCCCATGCTTCATGCAGCGGTCGACATCGATCACCCAGGGGATCTGTCCGCACTTCATTCCTGAGGCGCGCTACAGCGCCCCGCGCCTCGTGTACAGTTACGCCCCTTGAGTTTGAACACCCTTCGAAGGAGCAGCCCGATTATGCGAATTCTCGTCGGCGGAACGGCCCTACTGGCGCTGTGCGCCTCTCCACTCAGCGCGGAAATCAACGTAAGCGATGCCGAACAGAGCTACATGGAAGAGCTGTACCTGCATTTGCACGAAAACCCGGAATTGTCGCTCTACGAGTACGAGACCGCAGAACGTATGGCCGCGGAATTTGCCGCTGCCGGTTATGAAGTCACAACGGAGGTCGGCGGGACCGGTGTAGTGGGGCTGCTGCGCAATGGGGATGGCCCCACGGTAATGATTCGTGGTGACATGGATGCTCTGCCTCTGGAAGAGATGACCGGCGTGGAATACGCCAGCGAGGCCACTACCACCGACGAGCAGGGACGGGACGTCAAGGTCATGCACGCCTGCGGCCACGACATTCACATGACCAACCTGATCGGCGTGGCGCGAAAACTGTCGGAAATGCGCGATAGCTGGCGGGGCACGGTGGTTCTGGTCGCTCAGCCCGCCGAGGAACGCGGTCTGGGCGCGCGCGCCATGATCAAGGACGGTTTGTTCACCCGCTTCCCGCGACCCGACTACAACCTGGGACTGCATGTGACCTCCAACCAGCCCACCGGGCAGGCGGGCTACAAGCCCGGATACGCCATGGCCAACGTGGATTCGGTCGATATCATCGTTCACGGAACCGGCGGCCATGGAGCCGCACCGCATCTAACCCACGATCCCATCGTGCTATCGGCGTACATCGTCACGGCCCTGCAGACACTGGTTGCGCGTAACCTCAATCCGATTGAGGACGGCGTAGTGACGGTCGGCTCCATACGCGGCGGCACCAAGCACAACATCATCCCGGAGCGCGTCGACATGCAGCTGACCGTGCGCTCGTACACGGACGAGAACCGCGCGCTGCTTCTTGAGGGTATCGCCCGTATCGCCAAGGCACAGGGCCGGGCCATGGGCCTGCCGGAGGAGCGGCTTCCGGAGGTGATCGTGAAGAATGAATACACACCGGCGCTCTACAACGATCCCGAACTGTCCGAACGCCTCGCCGACGTGCTTCGGGGAGAGTTGGGCGAAGAAAACGTAAGACTCAACAAGCAGGTCATGGGCGGCGAGGACTTCGCCATGTTCGGATTGGACGAGCCGCGCATTCCGGGCTTCTATTTTCGCCTGGGCGCGGCTGACCCCGAAGCGTTCACCAAGGCCAAAGCCCAGGGCCAACAGCTACCGGCTACGCACTCACCGTACTTCCTGCCGGCGTACCGGGAAACCCTGCAAACCGGCGTGCGCGCAATGACTGCCGCCGCCCTTGATCTACTCGCCAAACCGTAGCTGATCCGCGATGATGCCGGATTCGGAGGCGGTCGCGTTTTGGCGCAAAATGTACGCCAATTGTTCGCTGCACGGATAACGCCACCGTGTTATTCTCGGATGCCATGGGATGGTTGGATGTCGCCCGTAACCCCTGAGCTCATTGCAATCGTTAGCGTTGGCGTAACGCTGGCCGGCATAGTGCTTAAGGGGCAGTCATCGGCCAGGCAAGACATTGCAGGCCTAAGAGCCGAGGTTGCAAATGTCCGGGAGCGGATGGCGCATATTGAGGGATGGCTGACTGGAAGGATTGTTCCGCCTTCTGGAACGCCTTCCGACGCGCCGGATTCGGCGAATTAGCCCGGCGGCGGTTCGTATGAAGGACAGTTTTGACGCCGGAATGGGACCTGCTGCAGGATTTAGCGGCGTTGGGCTCGGACGTAGCTTTCGAGCACCCGGTTCATACGGGTTTGATAGCCCTTTCCGGTCACCTTGAAATAGGCCAGGACTGAACGCTTGACGCGCAGGGTGATCTGCTCGGTCAAGTCAGGCTCAACGAGCTTCGCGTCTCGCCAGAAGTTCTCGTCCAACTCGGCGATGTCGCTGAAGTTGATGTCTTCGTCCTTGACCGTTGCGATTTGGCTTGATTTTTGCTCTCGTCCCATTCAAACGTCATTCTATATCTATAAATTGTAGTTACACCGTAAGCAAGGCCAAAGTTGACCAGCTTGCGGACAATAGTCTGGACAAGTGACCCCTTCCAGGAACAAATGGGGCCAATACATGGCAATATGCCGCGAGCCGCCGGAGGTGATTGGCGAGGAGAAGCGCTGACCTATGAAGAAAGCCGAAGTAAAGACAATCATGGAGTTTCTTGCGGAGAATCCGCAGGTGGACGTATCGGCTGCCTGGAAGCGGTGCTGGGGAATTCAGACCGGCATCGTGAACCGCGTGCGCGAGCGGTTTCCGTCTGAGTTGCATCCGAGTTGCGAGGGGCGCGAGTACTACACCTCGCCGGACGGCGCAATGGAAGGTTCGTTCCAGGCCTACAGCAGCCCGGAGGTTTCCTGGCTGGTGAATTCCTGGATCGGCAATCGCCATGCCAGCATCCTGGACATCAATGCTACGGTGTTCCTGGGCGAACAGACCCGGGTGCCTCACCTGGCGGTGATCTTCGGCGCCATTCCCAGGCTTTTCTTCTACGCCGAATACACTCCCCGCGTTGATCTGCGCGTAAACCCGGAGTACGTGGAGCGCTACTTCGAGCCGGCAAACGTCGCCTACCTGGAATTTCAGGGGAATCCCGCGTTTACTCACTTCGTCAGCCATGGGACGTACCTGCGAGGGCTGATGTCGCCGGTTTGCATCTGCCATACGGCGGAACTCAACGACGCCAATATTGATGTCTGCGAGCAATACCTTCACGGCTTTCTCGACCGCTGGTTCGGCTGGCTGGACGATGCCGAACCGGTGCCGGAGGAGGAACGCGCCGCGCAGCGCAACTTTGACTTCAAGGTTCGCGAACTGGGTTACCGGCTGGACCCGATGAACGTTCTCCCGCAGCGCGTATTCGGCGAAGAAGAATTCCAGCGCATGCTGGACTTGCGCATCGGCGCCGAGCAGATTCGGGAAACATTGGCTCGCTCCTAAGCGCGCCCCTCCAAACCCAACTCAACTTAAGGGGAAGCGGCCTTGGCCGAAGCGACGTCCGCCAAGCCACGCAGGCTTGCCGTAGTGATTTTCAATCTTGGCGGGCCTGATTCACCCGCAGCGGTCCGGCCGTTCCTGCTGAACCTGTTCAGCGATCCTGCAATTCTGCGCATGCCCAATCCACTTCGCTGGATTGCGGCGAGGTTGATCAGTGGAAGGCGAGCATCCGAAACCGCCGAGATATACGAGCATGTCGGCGGCAAGTCCACGCTCCTGCCGGCCACGGCCGAGCAGGCGAAGGCCCTTAAGAAGGAGATCGTGGACACCGCCGAACTGGTGGAAGTCTTCGTCTTCATGCGCTATTGGCATCCGATGGTGAGCGAGACGGTAGGCAAGATCCGGGACTTCGACCCCGATCGGATTGTCCTGCTGCCGCTGTATCCGCAGTTCTCCACTACCACTACCGGCACTTCGATCAAGGCCTTTCGTGAGGAGGCCCGCAAGCAGGGGCTCACCGCCATGCACGACGTGGTGTGCTGCTACCCGGCTCATCATGGCTTCCTCGGCGCGACTACCGCGAATATCCGCAAGGCACTGGATGAGGCGTCCGGGTTTGGCGCACCACGATTGTTGCTGTCGGCGCACGCGTTACCGCAACGCACCATCAATGCCGGCGATCCCTACGAGTGGCAGGTGGAAATGACTTCGGCCGCCATCGTGGAAGCGCTGGAGCGCCCCGGCCTGGACTGGGCGACCAGTTATCAGAGCCGGGTAGGCCCCGTGAAATGGATCGGTCCCTCGACCGAAGACGAGGTGCGGCGCGCAGGTGCGGCCGGCAAGCCGGTAGTCGTGGTTCCCATCGCCTTCGTTTCCGAACATGTGGAGACACTGGTGGAGATCGACATGGATCTGAGAAGCGTCGCTTCGGATACCGGCGTGCCGTTCTTTACCCGCTGTCCGGCGGTGGCGGTGGATTGCGTCTTTATCCGCGGACTCGGCGATCTGGTTCGCGGCGCCCTGGGACGCGAGGGCATCGCTTCAGATTCAGGACCTCGGCGCTGCCCGATGCGATTCGGCGCCTGCCCAAACACGATAGGCGGTCGGCCTCCAGGGAACGAGGGCGTCCCGCCCTCGACGGAGGGCGAGACGCCCTCTTTCCCAGCGTAAGGCTCTCTCTCCCAGCGTAGGGTTCGCCCTCCCTTCCAGCGTAAAGCGTTACGGGGCGAACAGGAACTTGAAGCCGGAGGCGGTGGATTCCACCCGCCCGTAGTGCGGGTGGCCGAAGTGTGCGGGGAACAGCAGGGTCGAACGGTCGGCGACCCGTTCCAGGGTCTGGCGGCGAGTCTCTGCCGCCGCCTCGCCGTTATCGCAGAAGACGGTCGTGTACTGCGGCCCGTACACCTGCATCACGGTGTGCAGCAGGTCGCCGGAAAACAGCCCGATCGAGCCATCCTTGCCGAGCTCCAGGACCGTGTGGCCGGGCGTGTGGCCGGCCGCCAGCCGCAGCCGGACCCCGTCCTCGATTTCGTACCCGTCTTCCACGCCTTCCAGTAATCCGGCTTTGATCAACGGCTGGACATTCGCGTCGAACACCCCGCTGTTCGGACCCATCTCATAGTCGCTCCCGTCCATGCCGGCCCAATGTTCCAGTTCTTTCTTGTGGCACAGGTAGCGTGCATTGGGGAAAGTGGGCTGCCAGCGCCCGTCGACCAGCGAGGTGTTCCAGCCGCAATGGTCGAAATGCAGGTGGGTGCAGAAGACGAAGTCGATGTCCTCGGGCTGCACGCCGGCGCCACGCAGCCGCGCCAGATAGGCGGTGTCCATCTGGCTGAATGCCGCCAGTTCCTTGCGCTCATAGATCTTGTTGTTGCCGATGCAGGTGTCCACCAGTATCCAGTGATGCGGGGTGCGTATCAGCCAGCTATGGAAGCTGAGGACTATCAGTCCGGTTTCCGCCTGCAGCTGGTGCGACGTAAGAATGTCGCGATGCTCTTCGAGCAATTCCGCGGGCATGTCGGGAATGAGGTTGGCATAGCCGGCGTACGGGAGCGCCAGCTCCTCGATACGATGAATTTCGTAAGGGCCCAGTTTCAACATGGTTGCGCCTCCGGCTACCAGTAGTGCGTCCAACGCGACCGGGCCACGAATTGCTTGTACGCATCCAGACGGCTTTCCGGCGGTGATTCCGTGTAGCCGTTCGGGTCGTAGCGCTCGCGGTACTGATTGAGCACCGGGCGATACAAGGCCATGTGCAGGTCTGGAATGCGATGCTTGCGCCGGAATTCGGCAATCGGAATCATCGCCGAGCGACGAGTCTCGAACACCCCCGCCTTGGCCAGCTCAACTCCGCGCGGGCCGAAGATTGCGGAACGTCCGGGGCCGCCGTAGGCCGTGTCCTCCAGGAATCCCGGATTGCGGTCGTGTGTCGATACGGAGTTGTTGCAGATCATCGTATACAGGCTGTTGTGGTACGAGGTCAGGCGCATGTCCTCGTATTCGAAACCGCCGGTGGCCACGCGGCAGATGATCTCGGCGCCCTTGAACGCCATGCAGCGAAAGAGCTCCGGCTCGAACTGCACCGCCGATAGCCCGATATTGCCGATTCCGGTTCGCGCTATCGGAATCACGGCGTCCTCGCCGTACATTTCCACGAACCGGTCAAGCACGTCATATACGGCCGTGGTGTATTGCTCGCCGCCCGGGAACATGCCGCGCACGTTGCGCTGCTTCCAGTGACGCGCGGCCAGTTCACCGTCGGGCCCGATCATCACCATGAGGTGCAGGATGTGGCCCGGCCATTCGGCATCTTTGGCGTAGGTGCCGAATGCCACGTAGCAGCCATACTGTTTGGCCTTGGCGGCGATGGCCTCGGTTTCCGGCCCGGGCACCTCGATGGACAGCCGGTAGTGTTGCTCGCGCGTCCAAAGACTGAACCCGGTAATCGGGAACTCGTGAAACAACAGAAGGTCGCTACGCCCACCAAAGCCCTGCGCGGCATCCAGGCACTCCAGCATGTACTGAAGATTGGCTTTCAGATTCGGTTCGGGGTTGTCGCCATTGACCGCCCTAACGCGCGTTTGCACTACAGAAACATTAATGGTGTCCTTGGCAAGGTCGGCGACCGGATAAGTGCCGTCCTCGCGGACCATGGGCGTTTTCTCGTTCATGGCGCTAATGTAGCATTAGGCGATGATTTTCCTGTACGGGACAACCTGCCGGGAGCGAGGGTTTTCTAGCCGTCGCTGGGAGCGAAGGCGTCCCGCCTTCGATGAGGGCGGGACGCCTTCGGTCCCGGACGCCGGCTGACAGATGCGCGTTCGCATTGACTATTTCGCGGTATTGCGCGAGCGTGCGGGCCGGGCGCATGAGACCTGCGACACGGAGGCCGCCACGCCGCGCGAGCTGTACCGGGAACTGTCCGAGCGCCGTGGCCTGCCCGCGGAAACGGGGCTTAAAGTTGCGGTCAACGATAAGTTCCGGGCGTGGGATTGTGCGCTTGCCGATGGCGATCGGGTGGTATTCATTCCGCCCGTGGCCGGAGGATGAACGATTTCCGCATCAGCGCGCGGGGAATCGACCCGTCGAAAGAGCTCGCCGCGCTGGAGGATGCAGGCTGCGGCGCAGTCGTTTCATTTGTGGGCCGCGTGCGGAACCAAAATGAAGGACGGGCCGTGACCCGGCTGGAATACGAATGCTACGAGGAACTGGCCGTCAGCGAAGGCGGTCGCGTAATCGTCGAGGCCAGGGAGAAATTCGGGGTGGGGGTGGTGCGTTGCGTGCATCGCACCGGCGATCTGGCGATCGGCGAACCCGCCGTGTGGGTGGGGGTCGCCGCCGGGCACCGGGACGAAGCCTTTGCCGCTGCGCGGTTCGTGATCGACGAGGTGAAGAAACGAGTGCCGATCTGGAAACGCGAACACTACCCGGAGGGGCCGGCGGAGTGGATCAACGCCGCGCCGGCGGAAAGCGGATGAGCGGGCGGCGATCCTGGCTCTTCGTCCCCGGTGACAGCGAGCGCAAGCTTGCCAAGGGACCCTCCACCGGCGCCGACGTGCTGATCCTGGACGTCGAGGACTCGGTGAGCCCCGCCCGAAAGCCGGTGGCGCGGGAAATGATCGGCAAGTATCTTGCGACGGCGTCCCGTGATGCAGCGCCGCTGTGGGTGCGCATCAACGGTCTGCACACCGAGTATTGGGAAGAGGACGTGGAGGCCGCGATGGCCGGCAAGGCGGACGGGATCGTGGTTCCCAAGCCTCGCTCTCCGGCCGACGTTGTGGCCGTAGCGTCGCTGATGGACCGCCTGGAAGACGAGTCGAACGAGCAGCCGGCGCAGATTCTTGCCCTTGCCGGAGAAACAGCGCGGGGAATGCTGTCATTGCACCAATACCTGCCTGGGTTGCCGAGACTGGCCGCCCTGAGCTGGGGCTCCGAGGACCTGGGGACCGACGTGGGCGCCCTGCGCCGCCGCCGTCCCGACGGCAGCCTGCTGCCGCTCTATGAAATTGCCCGCTCGCTTACCCTGGCCGCAGCCACGGTGGCGGAGGTCGACGCGATCGAGGCCGTTTACGCGGACTTCCGCAACCTGGAAGGATTTCGACAGTTCGCTGGCGAAGCGCTGGAGCTGGGTTACGTGGGAGGTGCGGCCATCCATCCAGCTCAGGTTGAGATCCTCAACGAGGTTTTCACGCCCAGCGAGGCAGAGTTGGCTGAAGCGCGCGAGATCGTGGCTGTCTTTGAGCAATCGGGTGAGACCGGCGTGATGTCGATCGGAGGGCGAATGGTGGACCAGCCGCACCTCGCGCAGGCGCGCAAACTCTTGAAGCGTTTCGGCTAGTCTGGGAACGAGGACGTCCCGTCCTCGTCGAGGGCGAGACGCCCTCGTTCCCGGTGGGTTTACCGCTCGGTCAGTTCGCGCTCGACCAGTTCGTCGACGATCTCCAGCAGCTCCGTCATACTGCTTTGCGGGCTGCCGCGTACCACGTACTTGCCGTTTACGACAAACGCCGGGACCGCCAGTATCCGGTAGCGGCGCATCAGGTCCTTGATTCGCTTCAAGTGCGCTTCCACCGCAAATGACCGGAAGGCGTTGCGGTAATCCTCGGCCGATACTTCAAGGCGTCTTGCGAAACGTTCCTGGTCGGCGAGCCTCAACAAAAGGCGATCCTCGGTGTGAATAGCCCGAAAAACGTTGCGGTGAGCGGCGTCCAGCTCGCCTACGGCCTCCAGGGCCAGGAACAAGCGCGCGTGGGTTTCCGTTGTCGCGTCCCAGACGGCGGGTATGTGAACGAAGTTCACCTCCTGTGGCTGCCGCTTCTGCCAGTCTTCGATGTACGCGTCCATGCGGTAGCAAAACAGGCAGCCATACCAGAAGAACTCGGCGACCTCGATCTTGTCCGGCGGACTGGAGGTGCCCTGTGCCGGCACCAGCCGGTCATAGTGCACGCCCTCCTGGAACTTCCAGTCGGGTGATTCCTGGGCGTGAACAAGCGGCGCAGCCAAGAGAAGCAGGGTCGCCAGACACACTATTGGGGACTTGAGTTTCATCTTGCGCTCGATTTTTCGCATAGTGTACTCACCTGGACTCTGGACAGCCATCGTTGCCGAACATTCCATGAAGCAAGCAACGTTTCTCACATCGGCCGCATCGTGGCGGCACTATCCCCCCGACGAGGGCGCCGAAGTCGCTTTCGCCGGCCGTTCCAACTCCGGAAAGTCGAGCAGCATCAACGCCATCCTGAACCGGCGGGGATTGGCGCGCTCCAGCAAGACTCCGGGCCGTACCCAGATGCTGCAGTTCTTTTCTCTGGGAGACCAGGAACGCGTTGTGGATCTCCCCGGATATGGTTATGCCGCTGCGCCGCTGCGCGTGCGCCGGCAGTGGGAGGGGATGATGACCGAGTATTTCCAGCGGCGGCTAACGCTGCGCGGCGTGTTCATCATTGTCGATGCGCGCCGCGGACTGGGTGAACTCGATCGGCAGATGCTGGATGTATGCGCGGCGGCCGAAGCGCCCGTTCAGCTATTGTTGAACAAGTGTGACCGGCTCAAGAAAGGTGCATTGATCGAGACCCTGCGGACTACCGAGAAACTGCTGGAAGGCGCCGTCGTGGTCCAGGCGTTTTCGGCGCTGCGCGCCGTAGGGCTGGAAGAAGCCCGCGCCGTGCTGGCGGCATGGCTGGACGGATGAGCTCCGGACAAGTCCCGGGAACGAGGGCGTCCCGCCCTCCGCGAAGGCGAGACGCCCTCCGCGAAGGCGAGACGCCTTCGTTCCCAGGGGGGCGCCCTCCGCGAAGGCGAGACGCCTTCGTTCCCAGGGAGGCAGGTAGAGCACCTCCCAGGAAAACCGCTTAGTGGGCCGCGTCCCAGTTCGGCCCCTGGCCCACGTCCACCTTCAAGGGAACCTGAAGCGATGCTGCGCCCGCCATCATCTCGGTGATTTCTGCAGACAGCTCCGCCTCGAATTCGCCGGCACACTCGAACACCAGCTCGTCATGCACCTGCATGATCAGCCGGGCCTTGTCCCCATGCGGCTCAAGCCACTTGTGAATGCCGATCATGGCGCGCTTGATGATGTCGGCGGCCGTTCCCTGCATCGGCGCGTTGATGGCGCTGCGTTCAGCGTAACTGCGACGCCGGTAGTCCCGGGCGCGGATGTCCGGCAGGTACAGGCGCCGGCCGAACAGTGTTTCGATCCAACCCTGCTCATGGGCCTGAGCGCGGGTGCGTTCCATGTACTGCTGCACGCCGGGGTAGCGCGCGAAGTAGTGATCGACATATTTCTGGGCCTCGGCCCGGCTTACGCTGAGTTGCCGCGCCAGGCCGAACGGCGACATGCCGTAGATCAGCCCGAAATTGATCGCCTTGGCGGCCCGCCGCTGGTCGGCGCTGACCGACTCCAGCGGTGTTGCGAACACCTCGGCCGCGGTAGCCCGGTGCACGTCCATGTCGTCGGCGAACGCCTTCAGCAATCCCTCGTCGCCGGAAAGCTCGGCCATGATTCGCAGTTCGATCTGCGAATAGTCCGCCGACAGCAGCACCCATCCTTCCGGCGCCACGAAAGCCCGGCGGATGCGCCTGCCTTCCGGGGTTCGGGCCGGAATGTTCTGCAGGTTGGGATTGATGGACGAAAGACGCCCGGTGGCCGCCACGGCCTGCTGGTAGGAGGTGTGCACGCGCCCGGTGCGCGAGTCGATACAGCCGGGCAGGGCGTCGGTATAACCGGTCTTGAGCTTGGCGAGGTTGCGATATTGCAGCACGGTCTCGGGCAGCGGATGCACGGCGGCCAGCTCATGCAATACCGACTCGGAGGTGGATGGCTGACCGGTTGAGGTGCGGCGCACCGGATCCAGCCCCAGCCGGTTGAACAACACGTCGCCGAGTTGTTTCGGCGAGCCGAGGTTGAACGCGGCGCCCGCCTGCTCGTATGCCTGGTTCTCCAGGGTACTCAGTTGCCCGGCCAGTTCCCGGGACTGAACACCCAGGACCTTTGCATCCACCAGCACTCCGGCGCGCTCCATGTCGGCAAGGATCGGGAACAGGGGCATCTCCATCCCGGTCAGCACCTCCTGGAGTTGAGGAACTTGCGCCAATTCGTCGGACAGCCGCCGGTGCAGGCGCAGGGAGTAGTCGGCCTTTTGGGCAGCGTACGGAGTCACCTGTTCCAGGGGCGCCTGCGCCAGCGAAATCCGTGCCCGCCCCTTGCCCAGCACCTCCTGTTCGGAGATGCAATCCAGCTTGAGGTAGCGAGACACTGCTTGCTCGAAGTGGTGCGCGATGGTGGTGGAGTTCAGAACATACGAGTCCAGCATCGTGTCGCCGGCGCCGCCGGCAAGCCGGACTTCGTGATTGGCAAGAACGTGGCTGATGAATTTCAGGTTGTGACCCACTTTTTTCGCGGCCGGGTCTTGCAGCCAGTCTTTCAGCCCCTCCAGCAGTTCGTTGCCGTCGGATTGCTCGACGGCCTCGGATGCAAGGTCACGGGGCGCCAAAGGAACGAAGGCCGCCTCGCCTTCACCGGTGGCAACCGAGAGGCCCGCCAGCCGATATTGGGTGGGGCTCTCTCCTGTGGCTTCCACGCTCAATCCCGCAACCTCCGTCCCCTTCAGCCGCTCAAGCCATTCGGTGAGCTGCTCCCGGTTCAGAATCGTCGCGTACTCGGCCTGCTTTGGCACGGCCGGCGCCGTGTGGCGAAGACTGCGCAACAGGGTGTTCAGTTCGTAGGCGCCGCACAGGGTCTCCAGCGCAGGGAAGTCCGGTGGTTTGATCCGCAGGTCCTTCGGCGTTACGTCCAGCGGAACGTTCTTTCGGATGGTGGCGAGCTCAAGCGACAGGTCCACATCGTCGAAGCTGGCCCTGAGCGTTTCGCCGGCCTTGCCCTTGATGTCCCCGGCGTTCTCCTTGACGCTATCCAGGCCGCCGTAAGTCTGAAGCCACTTCGCCGCGGTCTTCGGTCCCACGCCCCGAACTCCGGGAATGTTGTCTGAAGCATCCCCGGCCAGGGCCAGGTAATCGCGGATCCGATCGGGCGGCACCCCGAATTTTTCCTCCACCGCGGCGCTGTCCATGATGCGGTGGTTGTTCCAGTTCACGAGCCGTATCTGAGGGCCCACGAGCTGGGCGAAATCCTTGTCTGTCGTGGAGATCAGCGTGTCCAGTCCCTGGTCTTTGGCCTGCCAGGCCAGCGTCCCGATGACGTCGTCCGCCTCCACTCCAGACACGCGCAAAAGCGGCACGCCCATCGCAGACACCATATTGACCACCGGTTCGATCTGCTCGCGCAGGTCCTCGGGCATAACGTCGCGGTTGGCTTTGTACTCGGGATAAATCTCGTCGCGGAAGGTGGGGCCCGGCGCATCCATGACGAAGGCCAACAAGTCCGGAGGGTCTTCTCTGAGCAAGCGCTGGACCATGCTCACCACGCCGTGAAGGGCGCCGGTCGGGTGTCCGTCGGCGGTGGTGAACGCCGGCAAGGCGTAGTAGGCGCGGAAGAGGTACGCCGTTCCGTCTACCAGGAGGAGCCGGTTCATTGGTTGGCGAGGGCGAGACGCCCTCGTTCCGTGGCGGGACGCCCTCGTTCCCGGCGCGTTTCCTGCAGGAGTAGCCGCGCGTTCAACTCGGGACATCCCCCGTTTGCTCACCCGCGTCCTGGGGTTCGGTCTGCTCCGGGGGAACCGACTCTTGCTCACCCGCGTCCTGGGGTTCGGTCTGCTCCGGGGGCGCCGCCTCTTGCTTTTCGGGCAGGAAGAGCGGACCACTGAACCCGCAAGCGGACAGCATCAGCGCCAGGAGAAATACGCCGAATAGCGAGGCGACCGGCGCTGCAGGCGGGTCAAGACGGAGTCCGGTCTGGTCCGCTGAGGCGATACGGAGATGCGCCGACACGCGGGCAAGTGTACTCTTACGCTTTCGCAGGACGTGACACTTGTGAGCGACAAACTCGAGATTACTGCCTACCGGCTGATTGAGCGGCCGTTGAAATTGCGCAGCGCCTCGCGGGCGCGGGAGTGGATGGATGGGACTGTCGATCATTTCGCCAATCGTTGCCTGCCGCTATTGATCGCAAATCAAACCGGTTGGGACGTGCTCTGTCCGGTGGACTTCAAGGCCCGCTGGAACGGGAAACCGGCGAAGGAGGGCGTTGATATCCGGTTTCCCGGTGAGAAGTCGGACCTGATCAGCGCCCATTTCGGCAGCGGGGTCGTGACCTTCATTCTGGGATACCTTTTTCGGACCAGCGAGGGTCATAACCTTTGGTGCAAGGGCCTGGCGAATACCGCAAAGGACGGCATCGCGCCGCTGGAGGGCATCATCGAGACCGATTGGGCGCCGTTCACGTTCACGATGAACTGGCGCTTTACGCGCAAGCGCACCTGGGTGACCTTCGAGAAGGACGAGCCGATCTGCCGGCTGGTTCCCATTCCCCGCCAATACGCTGAACAGTTCGACGCGGCCATCAAACCCTTGTCCGACGACCCGGAGCTCATGCGCGAGCATTTGCAATGGAGCAAGTCACGCGACACGTTCAACAAGGACCTGGAGCATGACCATGATCGGCGGCCCGGGGACAAGTGGCAGGGCCACTACATGCGCGGCAGGCATCTGGACGGCCGCCACTTTGGCGATCACCGGATCAAGGTGCTGATGTCGGATTTCAAGAAGTCCGATTCGGGCGGCTAGCCGGGGAATGTACGCCGTACAAGACGAATACTCCGGGAGCGAGAGCGTCCCCCCGGGAACGAGGGCGTCCCCCTGGGAACGAGGGCGTCTCGCCCTCGAAGCCAGCACCAGAACTGGCCCGTTTCCGTCGAGGGCGCAGCGCCCTCGCTCCCGGGGTCTCACACAAGAACGAGTTAGGGGCAATATATGAAACGCAGAGAAATGCTTGCCGGGCTGGGCGCCGTGGCGCTGGCCGGGTGCGCACAGGACTCGGCTCAGGTTAGTTCGGACTCGCCCGGCGAGACCGCATCAACAAGCGAGACTTCTTCCAGCGAAACCTTCAACTGGAAGATGGTTACGACCTGGCCGCCGAATTTCCCCGGCACCGGCACTTCCGCCACCCTGCTTGCGAAAACCATCAACAGGAACTCCGGCGGCAGGATCAACGTGAGCGTATATGCGGCCAACGAGCTGGTTCCGCCGTTCGAGGTGTTCAACACCGTGTCCTCCGGCGCCGCGGAGATCGGGCACGGGGTTTCCTACTATTGGAAGGCGCAAGTGGAGGCGGCGCAGTTCTTCGGCGCCATTCCCTTCGGCATGACGCCGGCCGAATCCTCCGCCTGGCTGCATTTCGGCGGCGGCATGGAGCTTTGGCGGGAACTTTACGAACCGTTCGGTGTGATGGTGTTTACCGGCGGCAACACCGGTACTCAGATGGGCGGCTGGTTCAATCGCGAAATCAACACGCCCGAAGATCTCAAGGGCCTGAAAATGCGGATTCCAGGCCTGGGCGGCGAAGTGCTGCAGCGAGCCGGGGGTACTCCCGTAATGTTGTCGGGCGGCGAAATCTATACCGCCATGCAGACCGGCAGCGTGGACGCCACCGAATGGGTGGGGCCGTTCAACGACGTCGGCTTCGGTCTGCACGAGGTGGCCCGGTACTACTACTACCCGGGCTGGCACGAACCCGGCGCAATACTGGAAGTGTCGATCAACCAGAAGGCCTGGGATTCACTGCCCGAAGATCTTCAGAAAATCGTGGAATCCGCCTGCGGCTATGTAGACAGCCTGATGGGCCCCGAATACAACGCACGCAACGCCCAGTTCCTTCAGCAACTGCGTGACGAAGGCAAGATCGAAATCCGCCGCTTTCCCGAAGCCGTGATCGACGAATTGCGCCGGCACTCGAAGGACGTCATCGATGAACTGATCGCCCGAGATGAAAAGGCCGCGCGCATCTACGCCTCCTACTCTGCGTTCCAGCAGCAAGTCGGCGAATGGCTGGATATCGGCGAACGCGCCGTGGTCGCCGCCCGCCGCTGACCTGGTGGTTGGGTAGCAGCGGCCATACCGCTCACGGTCATGCTCGTTCGGACAGAAGCGCCAGCAGCGGTGGGTTGATATAGAGATTCTCGCGCCCTACTTTGACCTCCTCAAGTACTTCTTCGGCTGCGAGCGCTTTCAGGTAGATGGCGGCCGTCTGACGCTTGACGATATCCGCTTCAACCACGTCGCTGATTCGGCAGTAGGGATTCACGAAAATCAGTTCCGTCAGTTCACGGGAGTAGATTTTCGGCATCCTTTGACGAATTGCAGCGGCTGTTTCGTCGAGAAGCCCTCGGATCGCGTGGATCTTCGCCGAGGTCCATTCGGCAGTCGTTCTGACAGCCTCCAGAATAAAGAGTATCCAATTTTCCCAGGCCTGTTGGGACGTCACTTCAAGTAGGTACCGGTAGTACAACGCCTTGTTGCGGATGATGTGTCGGCTGAGATAGAGGACGGGAATGTCGAGCAGCCCCTTGTCGACGAGATAGAGCAGGTTGAGCACCCGTCCGGTTCGGCCGTTTCCGTCCACAAACGGGTGAATCGCTTCGAACTGATAATGCATGACCGCAAGGCGGATCAGCGGGTCGATCGCCTCGACATCATGAATGTAGCGCTCCCAATTGGCCAGTTTGTTCCGGAGAACGTCCTCTCCCACCGGTGGTGTGTAGATAACCTCGCCGGTTGCATCATTGATCAGCGCCGTTCCGGGGGTCTTGCGAATATCCAGATCCACACCCTTGATCGTTCGGCAGATCTCGACGGCAATGGCGGTCGAAACCGGTCGTTGCTTCAGCATTTTGAAACCGCGGTGTAAAGCAGTGCGATAGCGCAGCGCCTCTTTGGTGGCAGGGTCGGCCCGCCCTGCCGCTTGGCTGGCATAGCGGAACAGTCGATCCGCAGTTGTGACGATGTTCTCGATCTCGGAACTCGCCTGAGCTTCGAGTAGAGGGATCGAGTTGACCAGCATGGCCTGGTTCGGAATTAGCTTCCCGGAAACCCGGAGTTCCGCCAATGCAGCGCGTGCGGCAATGCAGCGGCGAAGAATGGCCTTTGTCTCGGTTTCCGCAACCGGTGGCAGGTTGGGAAGATCATTGAAGGGATGGCGGGGATCGAAGGTCATGTTTCGCTTCCTGGACCCATGTGGAGGCGTTTGCCGAATATGTCGATTCCATCGACATGCGGCCCCGATGTGTCTATGAAATGTGATTATATCGACATATCCTGCCGTGGCAAGCAGGCGGATCGCTACGGCGCTCTTGTGCTCATGGTCCTGAAAGGCCGATGCAATCGGCGATGCAGGCTATGAACCGAAACGTCCAATAATTCGGCCGCCCTGGATTGCGAAATCACGTCCTCCTTTACGCCCCGGTGGCACAGCCGCTCCAAACGGCCGGACGCCTCCCCGGGAAGGCCGTCATCTCCCAACGGGCGATTGCCCAATGCAATAACTCAGCGGCGTATTCCAGGGTCTATGTTGATTCAGGTACTATCGCCTGATGTACAGGCCAAATCCTGACGCAAGGGCGTAACATCCTGAAGTATCGACAATGCGGAAGGCGACCATGCCCAAACGGATAGCGCAGGATCTCGAACTCGCAGCCGGTAACGGTTTGCTGCACCGGCGCCTTTTTCTCAAAGGAGGCGCCGCCACGCTGGGCGCAGGCGCGCTCGGACTGATGACTGCGGCGCCGGCGAAGGAGTTGCCGCCCTGGATGCGCGCACCGGGCGCGCCCATGAGCGGCTACGGCCGCCGTTCGACTTACGAGAATCACGTCCGGCGGCACCCCCTGTCCGCGACCGGCGCCGACGGCGCGGGCGGTTCATGGACGCCGCTGGAAACGCTCGAGGGCATGATCACACCCAATCCCCTGCACTTCGAACGTCACCACAGCGGCATTCCGGATATCGACCCCGATCAGCATCGGCTGCTTATTCACGGGATGGTGGATCGACCACTTTTCTTCGACATGGAAGCTCTGTCGCGTTACCCGATGGTGTCGCGCACCCAGTTCATCGAGTGTTCGGGCAACAGCTACCTGGCGGGGCTTCCCAAGAAGCCTGTCAGCAATACCTGCGGAGTGCTCCATGGCCTGGTTTCGTGCAGCGAGTGGACCGGCGTGCCACTGTCCATACTGCTGGATGAAACAGGCGTCGACCCTGCCGCGCAGTGGATCATGGCTGAAGGCGCCGACGCCGCCGCGATGAACCGCAGCATACCGCTGGCCAAGGCCATGGACGATGCGCTGCTTGCGATCTACCAGAACGGGGAACGCATTCGGCCGGACAACGGTTATCCCCTGCGGCTCTTCCTGCCGGGGTATGAGGGCAACATGAGCATCAAGTGGCTGCGCCGCATCAAGGTGACCGACGCACCCTCGATGACGCGGGAGGAGACTTCCAAGTACACGGATCTTCTGCCAGACGGGCGGTCGCTCATTTTTTCCTACGACATGGACGTGAAGTCCGTAATTACCTCGCCGTCCCCCGGATTGGTGTTCAAGGAGCCTGGGCTATACCAGATTTCCGGTATGGCCTGGTCGGGACTGGGCCGAATCGCCCGGGTGGAGATTTCCGCGGATGGCGGCGCCACCTGGGGTGAGGCGGCCTTGTCCGGACCGGTTCTGGACAAGGCCGTGACTCGTTTTCGCATGGCCTGGCGCTGGGACGGCGCTCCGGCCGTGATCATGAGCCGCGCCGTGGACGATACAGGCGCCTTGCAACCGACACGGGACGCCATCATCGCGGCCAAGGGCAGGAAATTCGCCTACCACTACAACGGTATCCAGGCGTGGAAGATCGACACCGATGGCCAGGTGACCAATGTCTATACGTAGCCTGGCAGTGTTCATCGTCGCCTCTCTGGCCGTTGGCGCCCCGGCCCAGGAAAGCCCGGACCTGGGCGTCGAAGCTACTCCGGAAGAGGTCAACGAATGGGAGATCAGCATCGAGCCGGACGGCGAGGGGCTCCCGCCCGGTTCCGGCACGGCAGTGGAGGGCGCGCCGGTCTATACGCTGTATTGCTTCGCCTGCCACGGCGCCGAGGGCCGCGGGCAGTTGAACGATGTGCTTGTTGGCGGACACGGCACGCTCAAAGGGCCGGCGCCGAAGAAGACCGTGGGCAGCTTCTGGCCCTACGCAACCACGGTATTCGACTACATTCGCCGCACCATGCCCTACCAGCAGCCACAGTCGCTCGGCGATGACCAGGTCTACGCACTGACGGCGTACTTGCTTTTCCTGAATGGAATCATCGAAGAGGACGAGGTGATGGATGCGCAAACGCTGGCCGAAGTGCGCATGCCCAACCGCGACAACTTCATCCTGGCTTATCCGCCGCCCGGGAGCGATTCGGAGTAGTTCTTAGCGCAGCTCCCAAGGGACTCCACAAGTTCCGACAGCTAAAGTAGAGCCCAATCAAGGAAATTGGGCAATTCGAACGGAACAGGAAATTGGGCCGCACATCCACGTTGCGTTTTTTCAGTCAGTGCGCCACGGATTGATCAGGTCTATACCGCATTCCTCAAAGTCTCTGACGTTTCTTGTGGCCAGCGCCATACTTCGCTCGCGGGCGATGGCCGCGATCTGGCAATCGAATTGATTGACCGATCGCCCGGCGGCCCGGCGGCCGGCAACGATCACCGCGTAGGAGTGTGCGGCGTCCCTGTCAAAAGGCCATGTGCGATCAGCGAACAATTCGCCGAACAGGCGATTGGCGGCCGCGGCAAGGCCATCTCGCCGCTGCCCGGCCGGCAGTATGGCGATGCCGGCGCGAATCTCCGCTTCGGCAATAGAGGTTGCAAACAGCATGTCCTCCGCTTGGTTGTCCACCCACGAGAGCACTCTCGGCGCCGGTCGAGGGCGCATGAGTTCGGAGATGACATTGGTGTCCAGGATGATCATCAACTCTCAATCGAAATGCGGCGGCTCGCGTACCGGCTCCCGTGGTGGAATATCAAGTTTGACACCGCCGAAATCTTTGAACAGATCATGAATCGCGGTCCCGAGCTTCTTCCGGCCCGCGGATTTGCGCCCTAGCGCGGCGCGCAAGATTTGCCGCGCCTCCTCTTCCATGGAGTGCGCGTGCTCCGCAGCACGCACGCGAAGGCGCTGTTTTACGTCTTCGTCCAGGTTGCGAATGATGATGCTGGCCATATGGGAGTCACTGTTCTCCTGGTGGAACTGGTTGTCGGTGTGATAGCAATGCTATCTATCGGGGCAGTTTACAAACTCGAAGCGGAAAGTCAAACGGCATCGGCTACCATGAACGATGCGGCAATGCACACAGTTGCTTGTCTGATGCCTGTGTAAACTTTTTGAGGGCATTTGGTCGATGAACCGATCTCAAACGCTGAAAGACCGACTCAAGGACTTGGAACGGCGCGGCGCATTGGTGCGCCCTGCCAAGCCAAGGCGCGAATTCAAGATGGTTGCGAGGAAGCCCGGAGCTTTGGCGCGTTTTTTGGCCGAGCGCGGCAAATGGGCCGCGAGTCCCACGGGCTGTTACGAAGCTGCTTTGTCTCCGGACTGGAACGGCTGAACCATTTGGCGGTGCAGGTTGTAAGTCGAGATATCCAGCACTTCCGCCGCCTTGGATTGCGAGATTACGTCTTCCTCCACGGCGCGGTAGCACAGCCGCTCCAAACGGCTGGATGTCTCTCCGGCCAGGCCGCCGGGCTCCGCATAAGGCGGATTGCGCCATCCTTGTGCGGACAGTTCGTCGAACAGCCGCTTGCACAGGCTTCTTCCGAAGACACGGAGATCGCGGCAGCGGTAGATCAGTGCGCTGAGGCTCACGCCGAAGACTCGCTTGAGCGCAAGGAGTTCGCGCCAACTCACCCGCTTGCGGTACGCGCCGATCTCCGCCCTTAGCGTTTCCGCCGGCATCAGGAACGCGCCCGCAAAGCGGCGCGCGGCGATGCGGCTGCTGACGCCCGGGTTAACCGCCAGCACCATGTGACCCAGCTCGCTCGCCATGGCCAGCCGCTGGCGCTCGCCCGGCCAGGCCTGGTTCACGACGATGACCGTCGCGGCCTCCCCATTCCTGCGCTCCACCCGCCCCGCCAGCGCGCCGACGTTCTTCAGATCCGTTGCAAGCGTCTTTATGCCCCGCCTTTCCAGAAGTTCGGCCAGATTCGAGATCGGATCGCCGCCCAGGCCCCAGTGCCCGCGCAAACCGCTCGCTGCCTGCTCGGCCTCGGCGGCGTCCTCCACCACCGGCCACGGCGCCGCCCTCGGCTTGTCCCAGGTCACGGTCGGCAAGCAGAGCAGTTCCTCGACCGAAAGGTAGCGGTCCAGCAGATGTAGAACAGTTGCTTCGACGCGAGCTTGCCGCCGCCTGCTGCGGAGCCTCATCTTGCGAAATTCCACGCCGCCCAGCACCACGCGCTGGCCCCTCATCAGGTAGCGCACTGAAACGCCGAGCGCTTCGGCCAGCGCCATCAGCACACTTGAGTCCGGCGTCGACTTTCCGAGCTCGTAATTGCTTATCGCCTGCGGCGTAACCATGTTGTTAATCTTCGCAGATAATTCTCGAAGCGACAAACCTGATGCAGCCCGCATTATCTTAAGCCTTTGATATATCATATATTTATAATCCATTCATGATATTTAAGAATAACCCTATTTACCCCATAATATCAAAAGAAAATCACATGCAATTCCACCGGCAGAAGCGAAGACACCCAAACCCCCCCGGGAACGAAGGCGTCCCGCCCTCGCAACGCAAAGCCCGCTCCCGCTCTCATCACTCTCTTGCGGGGCGTTAGGCGCACTACCGGAATACGCTACGCGCCGCCGATCCCAGCCTTATGACGGCTGACGCCGTGGACCTTGGCGCCTTCGGTGATGCCTAAGCCAAGCAACTCACCCGCCCTGCCCCAAACAGACATCGGCGCACAACTACACGTCAACCGTACCCACTTTCCCACCAGTCACCTTGCCCCCAATACTCCGCTGGAACCATTGAGGAGTGTACCGCAATGCGGTACACTCAGTTGTGATTCGCGGATTTCGACACCGGGGGCTCAAGCGCCTGTATGAACGAGGTGATACCAGCAAAGTTCACGCTGGCCACGCGGCGCGGATTTCGCTCGCGTTGGCGGACCTGGATAGCGCCAATACGCCTAATGACCTTGACCTGCCGGGACATCGCCTTCATCCGCTGAAGGGTGGTTTGAAAGGATTGTGGAGCATCTCGATTTCCGCCAACTGGCGCATTACTTTCCGTTTTGAACGAGGCGAGGTATACGATGTTGACCTGGTCGATTACCACTAATACGAGGCACGCGCGATGGGTATGAAGAATCCGCCCCATCCGGGCCGCAGCATCAAGGAGAATTGCCTGGAGCCGTTTGGTCTGAACGTAACCGAAGCCGCAAGAATATTGGATGTGGCTCGGCACACACTTTCGCGCGTAGTGCATGGCCACGCGGCCATATCGCCGGAAATGGCCGTGCGGCTGGAGAAAGCGGGGTGGTCCAACGCCGAGTTTTGGCTGCGCCGCCAAACGGCCTACGACCTGGCGCAAGTACGAAGGACGGAAGATCAACTCAAGGTAGAGCGCTACCAGCCCCAGCCCACCGCTTGATGCAGTTTGGAGTCGCGGCCTTTTCCGGGCATGCGGCGGCGCATCTCTTCGGACCGAAGGCATCCTGTCCTCGGTCTTTGGCCTGGAGGGCTGGGCGGATTGAGGACATATCGATGCGACTCGTTGGGCCATTCACAGCGAACAGTCCCATGAGGGCGACACGACGCGTTCAACACACTACTCCGTATGGCGTTACTATTCCCCGCAAGCCTGAAGGAGAAGCCGGAATGACGAAACGAACGGAAGCTTTCCCGTTGCGGTTGCCAGCCTTCCTGAGGGCAGCTATCGCCGATATCTGTCGGGAGGAAGGCACGAGCATCAATCAGTTCGTGACTACGGCTGTAGCCGAAAAGATATCCGCAATGGACACTGCTGAATTCTTTGCGAAGCGCGGCGCCGAGGCCGATATCAAGGCGGCTCGCCGCGTAATTGAACGGGAAGCGGGCCAACCGCCGGAGCCCGAGGATCGCCTGGACTATGATCCTGGCGCACCGGCGGATATCGGGGTTCCCCTAACTCCATCAATGTAAGTTCGCCAACTGTTGATTCTTGGTTGGGAATTACTGAGATCTGGCCTCATGGATTCGGATCGAAACCTCCGCTCAAGCGCGCCATAAGGAGTTAGCTCTCTACGGAGGGGCATACCGCCTCGCGCCTTTATTTTGCTTGCAGATGTTGCTAGCATATTAGCTTGGCCGAAATGGAATGTCGTGCCTTAAGGAGGCGCTGATATGAAAACCACCATTACAGTTCGTGACATCAATCCAGGCGACAAGGCTTGGCTTCAACAGGAAGCGCGCCATTTTGGTGTCTCAATGGAAGAGTTTGTCCGCCGGATGATTCGAGAGAAACGGGAAAATTCAAAGCCCCACGGAAATCTTTCGGAGGCGTTCAAGCGATATTTCGGCCCCGAACACGGCGTGGATTTGCCGCCGCGGGCGCGCTACAGCTACAGGCCAGTCGAGTTTAACGACGAGAGCAAGCCGTGACTGCGCCCATTGGCTGGCTGCTGGATACGAACGTCGTCTCGGAAATGATGCGGCCAGAGCCGGCAACCCGCGTAGTTGCATTTCTTGATCGGATCGCCGGCGAAGGTGTCGGCCTGTCGTCCATTACCGTATGGGAAATCCTGAACGGTGTTGGCCGCCTTGATGCAGGACGCCGGCGCAATGAAATCTTCAATCGGTTTCAGGGTCTGCTGGACGAAGTGTTCGAAGGGCGAGTCCTGGATTGGACCATGGAAGACGCTCAAGCCTGCGCCAGCATTATGGAAGAAAAGAGGAGGCGGGGCGAATCGCTCGACGATCATTTGCCGGATGCCTTCCTCGCCGCGACAGCAGTCTCAAGGGGGCTGTCTCTCGTCACACGCAACGCCGGACAGTTTCGGAACGCCGGCGTTAAGGTTGTCAATCCCTGGACAAGCGCGTACCAGTAACGACCTTTCAATCACCGCTTCGAGTTTCGCGCGAAGAGATTGAAGAAATAATGAAGATTGGATTTGCCAAGCCGTTCCCGTGAAAGATAGACAAGGGCCATTGCTCTTATCCCTGAAGCCTCGCTTCGCGGATCTGGTGTTTCAGGGACTGAAGACTGCGGAATTGCGTCGCCGTATAGCAAGATGGGCGGTAAATCGAGATGTCTTTGTGTACGTATCCAGCCCCATCATGGAGCTAAGGGGTGGGTTCCGCGTAGAGCACGTTTGGAAAGGTACCCCTGAGTCCGTGTGGGAACAAGTGTCGGATTTAGCGCAAGTCGATAAAGGAGATTTTGACGCGTACTACGGAGAAAGACCCATCGCCTATGCGCTCAAGATAGCCGACATATGGCAATACGAAGAGCCCGCCAGTTTGGATACCTTGAGAACCCGGCTGGACAAATTCGTAGTTCCTCAATCATGGAGATATGTGAGATCGGAGGAGTATCGTTGGTTTAGGCAGATGAGAAAACTGGAGCAAGATTCCTCGGAAGAGCAAGCAAGAACCGTAAGCGCGGGTGCATAGCATTCAATCGTTGCCTAGCCTTTGAAACATACAACAATTACTTTGACGCGTAGTGACTTTCGGACATGTCCATCCTGCTGACATTGCCAGGTTTTTCGATGCTGGTGCTGATCACTACGTCAAGAGTCTGGCCGTAAACGAGGCCCGGTGAGGATATATGGAAGGTACATAGATGAGCGACAAATCTGCTATTGAATGGACTGACGCCACGTGGAATCCCGTTACGGGTTGCACCAAGATCACGCGCGGCTGCGACAATTGCTACGCGGAGCGATTCGCGGAGAGATTCCGGGGCACGCCCGGACATCCGTTCGAGCAAGGATTCGATCTCACGCTTCGCCCGCAACGGCTTTCCCAACCGCTCTCATGGAAGCGGCCCCGCAGAGTCTTCGTCAATTCCATGAGCGACCTCTTTCACAAAGACATACCCGCTGATTTCATCGACAGCGTGTTCGAAACCATGGAGGCGGCCACCTGGCACGTTTTTCAGGTGCTTACCAAGCGAAGCTCGCTGATGCGCAGTTACCTGCAAGACAGATATGGAAGGCGCGCGGCGCCCCGGCACATTTGGTGCGGAGTATCAATAGAGGACCATACGGCTACCGCCAGGATTCGGCATCTTCAGGAGGCCCCGGTTCCCGTGCGTTTTCTTTCCATAGAGCCCCTGCTCGGTCCCGTTGGCGATATTAACCTTGAGGGCATATCCTGGGTCATCGTCGGAGGAGAGAGCGGCCCCAGAGCGCGTCGCATGGATGAGCAATGGGTCATTGACATCAAGGACCTATGCGCCAAAAAAGGCGTGGATTTCTTTTTCAAGCAGTGGGGCGGCCGTACAGCAAAATCCGGCGGGCGCCAGCTAAACGGGGTTGAGCACAACGCCATGCCCGCTTACACCTGGAAGGAGAGCGGCCATGTCTTTCAAATGGCAAGCTGACGAATATCTACGCCAAATTGAATCTCGCAGTCAGTCCCGAGCAACCGCAACTCATGCGATACACTTTTTGCCCTATGCAGGAGTCGCTGACCATGGCAAGCGAAGAGGTTAGGCGCGACATATGGCGCCAATTGGCCGAAGCTGGACGCTTGGCGCGGTACTACGTGTCCTATCGGGATAGCATGCAAAAAAAGCACCTTTCTATACGCGGGCTGCTGCTCTTTGTTTCTGTTATGGGCACCGCTTCGCTAACCGGGGTTCTTCCTGATTCGTGGGTGGTTATACGGCCACTTACCGCTATCGCCATCGCCATTGTTGTTGTCATCGCCTTTACCTTCAACTTTGGCGACAAGACTAAACTGTTGAACGTAATCGCTCTCCAATGCCTGAAGATTGAGACAGACTGCCATCGACTCTGGAGAGACGCCAACACGGCGGGATGCGACGAGGACGAATTGCGAGTCGAAAATCAGCGGTTCAGCGACCAGCTCCTGGATATCACCGGCAAAGCCATTGATCAGGACATAGCGGAGGATGCGGGTCTCAACGAAAAAGCAGAACAATCCGCATATTGCAGCAGCGATACTCGATCTGATGTCTTACCCCACCCGTGTTCGGGACGTGCGGGACAGCTATCCGCCAAAGCCAGGCAAAACCCCGGTGCCTCCGCCTCCACCACCGCCACCGCCACCCCCACCCCCACCCCCAAAGGGCAAATAGGGCTGGCGAAGGTCAATCCGTAATTTCTAGCGATCGCGCTTGAGGCTAGCTGCCGCAGCACGTTAGCGGACGTTTAACCGCCGAACATCCTAGCTAATGCCCGTGCCGTAGGAGTATTGAAGAACGCTGCCTGAGTTCGCGTTTAGGCTCAAGATTAGAAATGGTTGCAGCACCATGGTTTGGATGTGCTATGTGCGTAACTCGCAATTGACTCAATGCGGTGGTGATGATGGCGGCGCGGTCTGACAAATAATCCGAAAAATGTAGTCGGCAAGGAAAATCGCATTCAAGCTATTCTGTTGTGAGGAATAGACCACCAAGCCGTGTACGGCGGCGTGCCGGTTTGGAATCGGATCCTGCGTCAGGCGTTCCCGGTCCTCTTCGCTCGCCACCTTGTGAAACAGTCCATAAATGAGCTTGCTGCTTTCTGAATCACCCCCATGTTCTATGTGCTTCGTGAATAGCCCGAATATGTCCAACTCATAGAAGCCTCCTCCCATAAAGTCTCCAAGTGACTTCTCGCCTTCAACCAACTTCTTGATATATTCCGCGTAACTGATGTGTTCAATGCGGCCATCAAATAGCTCCTTGCGGAATATGCGCTCAATTTCTGGAAATAGGACACGGCACACGCACCTATAGAGTCCAGCTTCATGAGCGTCGAGTGCTTCACGAAAAGTTGCTTTGGCTTCTGCGTCTATGTTGTAACCTGACATTCGTGACTCTATTTCTGAGCGGACATCATGCCAATTGCTCTCGTAGTAACGAAGAAGTCGCTCTTGAACCTCTTCAGGTTCTTCGCTGCATTCTGCAATATCGTCGAACGGCGTTGTGTAGTGCGGTACCCACCCGGCTTTTGCGAGCACCTCGCTGCTAATGTCCCACTTCCTGAACTCCGAAATTACCCCCGTCACTACGGGAGCAATGGTCTTCACGAATTGCTGCCACTTTGGTACCAAAGGCTGAAGGTGTTGGCTTAACGCACTTAGCAGCCCGGTACTGCCCAACCACTCCCCGAATCCACCGACAAACGCATCTGAGTCGAGGAGCGATTGAACTTCCTCGGAGATCTCGAGCTTCTTGTCGCTCATCTCACTTCTCCCGTCTTTCTGTCAGCAACAGAATTGAGGTGATGCGGCGGGCGGTGATGGTGAAATGCTGGACTTCTTCCGGTGTGAGAGGGCGGTCGAGGATCGTGTGTTCACGGTAGGAGAGCCATTTCTTCAGTACTTGGTAGCCGCCGAGTTTGTAGTTCCAGACGGCGGCGGGGATGTTGCGCCAGAAGGCGCGTTTGTTGAGGTAGATGTCGAAGGTGGAATTACCCAGCGCTGGTAGCGCAATGCCAAACGTGGCGCGTTCGCCGGAGGTGTAATCCCGCTCTGTGATTCTGCCTTGGCCTGGCATGACGGCCTTGCCCGGTCCGTAGCGGCCCCAACCGGCTGTTACGGCATAGTCGTCCCCGGTCATGTTGCGGCCCTCGATGGTGGCGGGAACGGCGATGCCGGCGATGTCTGAGCGCAAGGCTCCGGTCGTGACGCCTGGGACGGGTGTTTCGGGATCAAGTAGCTGGGCCAGATAGCGGCCCCGCGCCGCTGATTGCGCCAGTGCTTCCGCTGCTCCATCAGCCCTGCCGTCGGGCCATCCTGGAAGCGGGATGCGGGGCCATTCCATTCGTAGAGCACCGGCGTTAGACGCCCCGAAAGCGGGATCGTGAAGGACGGCGAGAACGTGATGGAATAGATCTTTCACGTTTGCGCCAATTCGTTCGAGATAACGCTCTGCTGCCACCGAGAGATTTGTGCGTCGCGGATTCTCTTCGGCAACTACGAGACTGTCACCATAGAAACACGCGGGAATGCACGTCGCACCGCGGTCCATTAGATCGAGACAACCGATACTTGAAATTGCCTGTGGTGGTGACCATTCGCGCCGTGGTTTTTTCTGGGTCACCAACCACAGATTTCCCTCGAACACATGCGGCCTGTAGTCGGCGCGCTTCTCGTCAAGCAGTTTCGTGTCTTTCTCCCAATAGAGCCAGCGGTTGTCGAATGGCCGGTAGGCGAAGCGCACAAAACCTGCTTCATCCGGCCCGCCGCGTTTCAACAGACTGTCCCGAACTGACCTGGCGTTGAATCGCGCCGTGGTCTTCATCGCTGCCGGATAGCGCCGCTCAATTTCCTCATGGCTCACGCTCGGATCAAAGTACACGCCAACCCGTGTCCGGAGTCGGTCCGTATCAATGTCCACCAGGAAGCCATCGCGGCTGGTCTTGACGCCCGGAAACGACACCGGAAACAAGTCCGGCAGCGCAGGCCAATCGAACCATTCATCGCTCACTGCGGTTCTCACAAATGGAAGGCCGAGCGGCAGGACCGGCTTGATTTCTTCATAGAGTGCGCCAGACTCTGTTTCGGCTGTTGCAATCAGTTCCGCCGGTTTGGCTTGTCCCCAGAGATTCCGGAATCCCACGCTATTGGCAGGCGTATGGTCGGTCTTGCGCACAACGGTCGTGATGGCCGTCCCCACCTGGATGCCAACTGAGTTACTCGCCGTGGAAAAAATACTGGGGTCCGGTGAGCCGTCCGGCGCCACCTTCCCGGTCTTGTATTTGTCGCCATTCAGGCAATCAATACGGATCGCATCGAACGCCTCAAGATAGCGCTCCCGCATCCCGGTAAACGACAGGCCGTCCAGCCAGGAGTAGTTGGAAATGAAGCAAACCACGCCTTGGCCCGTCTTTTCGGCGATACGCCGCTCGGCCATGCGGAAGAAACGCACGTATAAATCGTTCAGCCCCTGGCCCTCTGGCCGGCGTACTTGCTTTGTCTTGCGGTATGCGTCGGAAAGTTCGCGCTCTTCCTCCACCGCCATGCCTGCAAAGCCGTTATAGGGAGGATTGCCCAGGATCACCAGAATGGGGCGGTCCCGCTTCACCTTGTTTGCCTGGTCGCGCTCCTCTTCCAGTTCCGGGAAGGCGACTACTTGTTTTTCTGCGTCGCTGGGTTCCCATCCGGTAAGCGCGTTGGTGAGGTACACGCCGACGCGTTCGGCGCCGTCTTCCACCAACGTAGCGTCGAGGTCCTGCATGGTCAGCCCCACTTGCAGATGAGCGACGACAAAGGGCGCGGGCATGATCTCAAAGCCGAACACGCGCTCCAGGGCTGCCCGCTTTATCAGCGCGCCCGCCAGCGCGCCGAGTCCCCGGCCTTGAAGATTGGCGGCTATGCGGCGCAGCACTTCGGCGAGATACGCGCCGGTGCCGCAGCAGGGGTCGAGCATATAGACGTTCTCGGCCGCAAGTCCGTCGGGGATGCCGAGATCGTCCTTCAACGCTCTATCCACGCGGGCGACCATGTAGCGGACCACTTCCGTGGGCGTGTACCAAACGCCTAACTGCTTGCGGAGTTTGGGGTCGAAGGCTTCGAGGAACGGCTCGTAGAAATAGGGCACTGCTTCGCCTTCGTTGAAGCGGTCGAAGAAGGCGGGACGATCCACCCGGTTCAGCGCAGCGGCTGTCCAGTCCAGGACTTCGTCCAGACCGAGCGGTTGCAGGCGACTTGGGTTGGATAGCTGATGAAACAATGCCTGTAACACCGGCGCGCGCAAGTGCCACACTGCGTCGTGCCAACGAAACTCTTCACCGGGCGGCGGTTTGGAGCGCGTCCACAGCACCCAGGCGGAGAAAACGCCGTAGAACAGCGTTTGAACCAGCGTTGAGTGAAAGAAATGCGCGCCGCGCTCGCCTTTGAAGCGCACGCCCAACGCTTCTTCGAGCGCCGAACGCACGTCTTTGAGCGAAGGCGCGTCGCCCGCTTGCTCAACACGCGCCAGGCCGTCGCGGGCATAGGACGCGAGCAGCCAGGCGAGATCCTTCGGTTCAGCCAGCGCGGCCTTGTGGGACAAAGCGCGGCAGAGGTATTCGCTTAAGCCCGCGCCGAGTCTGTGGGCGAAAGCGCGCGGCTTCTCCAGCGCACTATCCAGCGCTTCTTCACTGTCGGCCAGCCCGAAGGTTTCGAGCGTGACCTCCTCTCCGGCCGCGCCCTGACCGACAAGTTCGAATTCACGCAGGTTGGTCACCAGCACCAGGTGATAGCGTTTCCAATAGCGGCTCACCTGGTCGCGCACGGACTGTTCCTGCGTATCCTTGTTCGGCGCCTTCACTTCCACTACGCCGCGTTCCGGGGTCTGGCTCTGTCCCTTGCGCGGCTGCTTGTTGTGCAACTGCCGCTCTACGTAGAGATAAAGGTCAGGGTGGCCCGCGCCCTGGTCAACCGGCTCTACGAGGCAGCAAACCTTCGGCTTCAGCGTTGCTCCAATGGCGTTCAGCAGGTTGGCCAGCGGCACGTAGGTGGAACGCTCATCCGTCGCGGCGCCGGACTGGCGAACCCGCCGCAGGTCAGCGAAGTACGCTTCGACCGCGGCCGTCAGTTTCTTGTTGGTTGCTGGCATCCTTACAGCGTTACTTCGCGCCGCAACAAGTCACTCTCTGCCGGCGCCGCTATGCGCCGTGTGCGTGCGCCAACTTCTCTACGGCTACTCATCTGCGAGCATGAGCAGGCGCTCGCTACGCCAGATCCGCACAATCCTCAGGTGCTCGGGTTCACGGCGATAGACGATACGAAATGGCGGATGGATCAGTTCGCGCAGGAAGCGTTGCTGAAACTCGGGCACCATCCGGCCCATTCTCGGATTGCCGCGCAACGCTTCAACTCGCATGAGGATTTCCCTGACGAAGCGATCCCCCACATGCGCCGCGTCTTGTTCCGCATACCAACTCCTTATCGCTTCCAGGTCGACCGCCGCCGATTCGGCGAAACGAATGGCAACCTTTGGCATCCGGCTATTTTGCTTCGAGCCGCGCCTTGACTTCCGCGAAAGATAGTTCGCGCCCGGCTTCAAGATCCGCAAGCCCGGCCACAACGGCTCTCATGAATTCTCGTTCGTCTTCGGACGTTTCGTAGTCGGCAACCGACTGAACTACGGCCACGCCGCGCCCCCGGCTGGTTAGCAGTACCGGGCGATGAGCCTCCGCGGAATGCTTGATTATTCGGCCCGGATTAGCCTTCAGGTCGGTGATGGGGACTACGTCTCGGGAGAATTTCACGCTCATGCATGGCTCCGTTTTTCAGGTGGTCAGATAATAGCACCTGTAAACAGGTCTTTCTACAGACTGAATTCATTGGTGTCGTCAAGCTACATTCACCACCAATTGATATGTTGCTATATCTAACAGTTGCCATATCTAACCCTTTACGTATAGCGTAAAGCCGCTACGATGGCTCAATGATTCGTGGCTTCAAGGGCCGCAGGACCCGGCGTTTCTTTGAAGGAGTTGCTGTCGGCGCCTTCCGGGGGTTTGCGGATCAGGCTGTGCGGCGGTTGACCTATCTGGACAGCGCAGACTCGCTCAAGGATCTTGGGGGTCTACCCGGCAACCGACTGGAGGCGCTGAAGGGCAGTCGGGCAGGCCAATACAGCATCAGAATCAATGCGCAATGGAGAATCTGTTTTCGTTGGGGGCTTATCAAGATTACTTGGCGGCGTGCGCCGTCAGCAGTTCCTGACCGTTCCGCGCCGTAACGCGCTGCCCGGCCTTGCGGCCTGTAACGCGCTGCCCTCCGGAGCGCGCTGCTCCGCAGGTATAACTGGCGTTCTTGCCAAGTAATCTTGATAAGCCCCTTTCGTTGGGAAGCCGACGGGCCATACGATGTCGAAATTGTGGACTACCACTAAAGGGTGAAGACATGACTATAAAGAACGGCATGAGACCCGTGCATCCGGGAGAGATACTGCGAGAAGAATTGGAAATACTAGGTCTTTCGGCCAATGCCCTGTCAAAGAAGCTGGACGTGCCGGTTAACCGAATTACGGCCATTCTCAATGGGAGTCGCGGCGTGACAGCGAATACCGCGCTTCGCCTTGCCCGTTTCTTCGGAACAACTCCGCAGGTATGGCTGAATTTGCAGAAAACATATGAGCTGAGGCGAGAGGAAATCGAGGCCGGGAAGGAAATCGCCGAACGCGTCACGCCGGCGCAGTTTGACACTGCCTAGGAGGCTATCCGCCGGAGGACGACGATTCGAACTGATCTTCAGGGGTAGCCCGCCAACCCCAAGCTGGCGTGCAGATGCAACAGAACGTCTACTTGCGGTAGTCCAGCGGCGGCTCGCGGTCGCCGAGCAAGGGCCTGTATTCGAAGTCCGGGCCGCGCCGCTCTTCGAATTCCGCTTTCGCCCGGGCGATGAGATCGGCATCCGTGTAGAGGTCGCGGGCGGTTTCGGCGAGCACCCTGGCTGCCAGCATCATGCCCTTGTGGCCGATGCTCATGCCCCCGGCGGCGACCGCCTGCCAACTGTGGGCGGGCGTGCCGGGCACCCAGGTGGCCGTGCCGAACCCCGCCGTGGGCACGAGCCAGCTGACGTCGCCTACGTCGGTGGAACCCATTCTCTGGTTGAACTCGAACGGCTCGATCTCGTTTCTGGTTTCCAGCGGGCGAAGTTCACCGAACAGCGATTCCCGTATCGTGGTCGCGAATGCCATTTCCGCTTCGTCGTACTCGACACCCCCCAGGCGTCCCAGGTGGCCATGCATCACCTCGGCCAGAACATCGTTGCGCAACAGCGGGAAGTTGCCGTGCATCACCTCGTACTCCACCCGAGTGCCCGTGCCAAGGGCGGCGCCCTCGGCTGCGGCCACGACCCGCTCGAACAACTCGACCACCTTTTCGGGCTGGGGATGGCGAACGTAGTAATAGACCTCGGCAGTTTCCGGAACAATGTTGGGCGCCTGGCCTCCGTCGGTAATCACGTAGTGCAGCCTGGCCGTGGAGGGCATATGTTCGCGCATGAGGTTGGTCATGTAATTCATCGCCTCCACGCCGTCGAGAGCGGATCGGCCGCGGTGGGGCGATGAGGCGGCGTGCGCCGCGATTCCGCGAAACCGGAACCGCGCGGATTTGTTGCCGTTGCTGCTCTCGGGGCCCGCCACATTGCGGTCGGCCGGATGCCAGTGCAGCACGATGTCCACGTCGTCGAACAGGCCGGCCCGCGCCAGATACACCTTGCCTGACCCGCCTTCCTCCGCCGGAGTGCCGTAGACCCGTACCGTTCCGGACGTTCCCGTGCTCGCCAGCCAGTCTGCGATTGCTGTGGCCGCGGTCGCTGAAGCGGCGCCGAACAGATGGTGCCCGCAGGCGTGTCCCGGCGCGTCGGGCGCCAGCGGCTGACGGTGCGGCACCGGCGCCTGCGACAGTCCAGGCAAGGCATCGAATTCCGCGAGGATGCCTATGACCGGCCCGCCGTTCCCCCGGCTGGCAATGAACGCGGTGGGGATGCCGGCTGCACCTCGCTCGATGCGGAAGCCGCTGTCCTCCAGAAAACCTGCGAGCCGATCGGTGCTGCGGGTTTCGAGATAGCCGAGCTCGGCATAGTCGAACAGGTCCGATGCCAAGCCAACGGCCTCGCCGCGCCGGTCATCGACCAAAGCCGCCAGTGCGGGTTCATCCGACAGGACGGCCGGGGCCGAAAGCGTCAGCGCGATTGCCGCAATAGACGCGACAGTCCAATTTCTGCGAATCGTACGATTGCCGTGCATTGTTAGCTCCTTCCAATTCAGAATTCGTATTTTGCGTTGAGGCTCAAGCCCCAGGCGCCGATGTCTTCGGTGCGGGCGAAGTATTCGACTCTCGCGCCGCCGGGGCCGCGCGCCGAGTCGTGGCTGCGGAGCTGCTGATACTCGGCCGTGTCGAAGAACTCGTTGAACCAGGTCTTGCGCAGCTTCAAACCCAGGCTCAGCGCGTCGCTGACCTCATAGTCGACACCCGCCAGGACCTGGTAGCCGAACAGAGTGTCCTTCAGCTCGGCGTCTCCGACGGAGGTGGTGCCGGCCACGAGGCGGTTCAAGTCGGAGATCGTGCCGTCGGGGTTGTTGGGAAAGGTGCGGATGTACTGGGGATCGTCGTTGCGCTTCCAGGTTTGGAAATAGTCCATCGATACCGAGCCGTAACCGATCCCCAGCCCCACGTACGGTGTGAAGCGCGACTCGGAATGGAAGTCGTAATACACATTGGCGAACAGGTTGTGCGACGAGTAATTGTTCACACCGGCGACGGCCAATTCGATTTCCTGGTCGAGCTTGTTGCCCAGCACCTGGTCGTTGACGCGTACCGGGTTGATGTCGTCGTAGTCCGTGGTGCGGTGGAGATACTCGCCTTCGAAGCGCAATCTCCCGCGGCGAAAGCCAAGTTGCACGCCGGCCAGAAAGCCCGAGGCGCTGCCTATCGTATTCACCCAGGACGAAGGTGAAGCATCGCAGCCGGGAGTTTCCGGCGTGCGAGTTACGAAAAACTCGTCGCAGGTAGTGGCCACGTCGTCGGCCGAACCCCACACGTCCATGTCTTGCGAAGAGGACACGCCCAACTCCAGTCCCATATAGAGACCGTTGTCCGCAACCGCGGACGGGGCCAGGAACAAGAAGAGCGCGCCGGCCAAAGGCGCGGAATGTCGAAGTCCTGTGAAATTCATGCTACTCCCCCCGCTGTGTAGAATGATCGCCCTATTCTATTGAGGTTTGCGCTGTAGTGAGCAACCGAAGGATTATCTGGGTCCTGGCGGGCATCTTCCTGGCGGCTGTGACGGTTTGGGTTCACTACGAGGTCAAGGTCAAGATGCAGCAGCGCGCGGAGCTGGACGGCGGCGGTTCAGTCGAGCAATCCGGCAATCTCGCGGTGGGCGAGGAAATCCCCGACTTCTCAAGCATTGACCTGGACGGCGCCAACGTAACGCTGTCGGAATTCCACAACCGCAAAGTGGTGGTGCTGGATTTCTGGGCCACCTGGTGCCAGCCGTGCATACGCAGCATGCCCTCTTTGGAAGCGCTGAACGAGGAATTCGACGGGCGGGGCGCGGAGTTCCTGGCTGTGAATGTTGGTGAAAGGCCGGATCTGGTGCAGGACTTTGTTGACGACATGGAGTTCACGGTACGCGTGGTCATGGATGAGTACGAGGACATCAAGGACGCCTATGGGGTGCGCGGGATTCCTCAACTCGTCATTGTCGGAATGGATGGCCGGGTCGAGCATATCGAGGTGGGTTATCCGCCATTCCCGGGGCTTGCCCAGGTACGGGAGGAGCGGCTGCGCGAAATGCTGAAAGACCTGATCAACGGCGACGGCGCATGAGCGCAATCCGGACCCAGGGCCTGTCCAAGACCTACAAGGGCGGCACACAAGCGCTCAAGGAATTGGACCTGGAAGTGAACGCCGCCGAGGTTTTCGGCTTTATCGGCCCAAACGGCGCGGGCAAATCCACGACGATCCAACTGCTGCTTAACTTCATTCAGCCGGACTCAGGGACAGCCTTGCTGTTCGACCGCCCGGTCGCGGGGACGGACCATCGCAAGCGCCTGGGCTATTTGCCCGAAAGCGTCAACCTGCACACCTACTACACCGGCAGGCGCCTGCTGGAGTTCTACGCCGGGCTTTCCGGCGTCGCATCCGCGGACCGGGCACAGCGGGCCGAAGAGATGCTGAACCTGGTGAGCCTTCAGGACGCAGCGGACCGTAAGATCTCCAAGTATTCCAAGGGCATGGTGCAGCGCCTCGGTCTGGCGCAAGCGTTGATGAGCGACCCGGAGCTGCTGATTCTGGACGAGCCGACGTCGAACCTGGATCCGGTAGGCAGGCGCGATTTTCGCGACATCGTTCTCAAACTGAAGAAACAGGGCAAGACGGTGTTTATCTCGTCGCACATCCTTTCCGAGGTGGGATCGGTTTGCGACCGGGTAGCCATCCTGCATGGTGGGGAGTTGAAACGGCTTGAGGACCTCAGGACCTGGGAGGAGGTCTCCACGCAAGCTCTGGAGGATCTTTTCTTCGACGTGATCGGCGGCGGGAGAACCGAATGACAAACATATTATTGATCGCAAAGGACAGCGTTCGCGCGCTCATGCATCGCCGCCTGTTGCTCGCGCTGATGGTGGTCATGCTGATTCTCACCGTGATTTTTTCGATCGTCCTCAGTCAGTTCAACAGCACCATTGCCGGTAATGTTCCGCCACCTCCACCGTCAATCACGGCCGTCGTGGAAGAGGGCCTGGAAGCGCCCGCGGAAGAACCCGAGACCTTTCAGGAAGCCCTGGAACAAGCACAGCCTCCGCCGGATCAAGCGCCCACTGTACGGGTGAATCCGGATTTGCAGGCCGCCGGCGCTCAAATGCTTGCGCAGTTCTATGGCTTTACGGCTTTTGGAGGCATGGTGGTTGCGCTGTTCATCGGCGCCACCGCCGTGTCCAGCGATGTCCGAAGCGGCGCGATCGCCATGATCCTCTCACGCCCTGTTACCCGTTGGCAGTTTCTTACAGGCAAGTTCGGCGGCGCTATGGTGGTTCTTTTCGGCTACTCCGTCCTGGCGGCCATTGCGATGGTGATCTTCACCCAGATCCACGAACTGGATGTGGTTCCCGCAGTCCGTTACGCCCCCTGGCTCATGTTCTGCCAAAACCTGATTTACGCTTCCTTCGCCCTCGTTCTGTCGATGCTGATGCCGCCCATTGTTGCGGGAATCCTCCCGGTATTCATTTCGGGCGATTTGTTCTTCGGTCTGCTTTCTTCCAGCAATCCTCTCCATTACCTGCATTTCCTGTTCCCCACGTACGGACCCTTCAACGCCACCAATCAATTTACCAGTGGCGCCCTCATGGGGTGGAGTGAGGTGGGAATCCTTACCGTCTACGCTTTGGACCTGGCGGTCGTGTTCCTGTTGCTGGCGATGTGGCGTTTTCGCTCCAGGGCGGTGGTCTAGCTTACAACGGCCACTTTGACCGCCCTCACTCTCTCCATCTCATGCGCTCAAATGGACTCGGGTTCGAACGCCAATAGCCCGCTCATCAATCACCAGCATCGGTGATAGATTTGGGTCTTGTGAAGATGCCGGCTATTGCCCGAAGGTGTCCGCCTATAGGTGGTTCGGGCGAGTCGTTGGGTTTGCTCCTCCGAATACTGTTGGCGGGCGCACTCGGCATTCTGCTGCTTTTTTCGAGGCGGGCAGACGCGGAAATCGTGCCGGTGTGTGAACGGACCGCGCAAGTGCAAAACTGGATAGTGCACGCGGTTCCCGAAGCCGATTCCTGCGACGAAGTAACCCAAGGCCATTTGGCCGGGATTGAGGTCCTTCGATCCTTTAATTGGGCGGACGGCGACGTTTCGCTGAAATCCGGCGATTTCTCCGGACTGACGGCCCTTACCGAGCTTGACCTGCAAAGAGCCAACATTGTCGCCATGCCCGGCGCGGTGTTCGAAGGTCTTGAGAACCTGGACACGCTCTCCTTTGAATACGACTACAGGCGCACAATCCTGGAGCCGGATGTCTTCAAGAGCCTCGTCAATCTAAAGAGTCTTTTCTTCTACTACAACAACTCGACGTCCACCCTGCCTGCCACCATCTTTGACAGCTTGACCAACCTGGAAACACTCACTGTGGAATATCCGCACCACGTCATATCGGATAGCTGGACAATTGACTCGCGAGATTGGGGAAGATTGCAAAGGCGGGGTGAAAGAAAGGGCTTTACCTCGCTTCCCTCCACTATCTTCCAGGGGCTCACGAAATTGAGAGTGCTTGGTCTGTCGAGAAACGCTTTCGGCGAACTGCCGGAGAATATCTTCAACGGGCTCACCAATCTGGAAACAATCCATCTTGATGAGAACGCGTTGGCCACGCTCCCCGCCGCCATCTTCGACGGTTTGACGAACCTGACGCATCTCTCGCTGGAAAACAACGAGTTCAGCACGCTTCCGCCCACGATTTTCCAGGGCCTGGCGAAGTTGAAAGATCTCAGGCTGGGAGACCAACAACTCCAGATTCTTCCGCCAACGGTCTTTGAAGGTCTGGGGAACCTGGAAAGACTTGATCTGCCATACAGCGCCGTCGCGGAGTTGCCGGCCACGATTTTTCGCGGCCTGCGGAGCTTGCAATTTCTGAACATGCGCCGTATGGGGCTTGCCGGCTTGCCTGCTGACATTTTTCGCGGCCTGGATAGTCTTCAACACCTTGAACTGAGCGCAAACCAGCTCACTGCAGTGCCGGAGGATATCTTTGACGGTCTTGAGCGGCTGCGGGGTATTCAGCTGGACGATAACCCTTTGACCACACTACCCGCTTCGATCTTCAACGGTAACAAGAGACTGTGGGGACTTTCACTGGGACGCACGCAGATCACGACTCTGCCTGCCGGCCTGTTCACGGGTCTGGCCGATTTGAGAATTCTCTCGATTGAGTACGGCGAACTCGCCGCCTTGCCTGAGAATATCTTCAATGACTTGGAGAATTTGAGTTCTCTCCAATTGGGACACAATCAACTCACGACCCTGCCGGATAACATTTTCGCTGGTTTGACGAACCTGTGGCAGCTTGCCCTGGACGGCAACTCATTCAGCGCCCTGCCGGCCAGGGTCTTCGGCGGTTTGACGAACCTGGAAACCCTTTATCTGCGGGGCAACTCGTTCAGCGCCTTGCCGGCCACGATGTTCGGCGGTTTGACGAATTTGCGGGTTCTTTACTTGCAAGATAACCAAATCGCTGCATTGCCGGAAAATATCCTCGCTGGTTTGGTGAAATTACAAGAGTTTTCGGTGGAGGGTAATCAAATCACTTCCATGCCGGAGAATATCTTCCGCAATCTGCGGATGATGCGGCATCTCTCGCTGGCGAACAACGCCATTGCCAATTTGCCGGATCGTATCTTTCATGATCTGACAAGATTGATGTATCTCCGGCTAGGTAACAACCAACTCGCGAATCTGCACGATTCCATCTTTCGCGGTTTGGTGAATCTGGAGCATCTTTCGCTTGCAGCCAACCGGCTCTCGGAATTGCCCAATACCATTCTTGATGATTTGGCGAATCTGAGGGAACTTCATCTGAAAGATAACCGGCTCGCCGCTCTCCCCGACAACCTTTTCATTGGTCTGGAGAACTTGTCCTTTTTGCACTTGAGTGCGAATCCGGGGAGTCCTTTCCCAAGCACTGTTTCATTGGAACGGGAAGGTTCGGGCCGATTCAGGGCCCGAATCCACTCCGGTGCGCCCTTTGAGACGATCTTGCGGGTGGGGGTCATCAACGGAGCAATAGACGATATGGCCGAGGTGGATATCACCATCGGCGCCGGCAGCGCGTATAGCGATGTCTATCAGGTAGCTCGCAAGGCGGGGGACACGGCTCCGGTTTCGGTTGACGTCATGGAGTTCATATCTCCTCGCCAGGAACATTGGAATAGCGGGGATTTCTACCGAACCTACTTGCTTTCAAAGGCAAAGAGCGGCTTGCCTGTGGTGGTGCTCGCTCCATTGGAGGCGACGGAGTAGCGGCGGCCGGCGCCCGCTACGGTAGAGCATGAGCCGGGAACCTAACCGTATAGGGCGTTCGGCAGCCAGGTGGCGATTTCAGGCACCAGCGCCAACAGGGCCAGCGCCAGAAGCTGAATCGCGATGAACGGCGCCACGCCCCGATAGATGGCGGTAGTAGGAACTTCGGGCGGAGCCACGCCGCGGAGATAGAAGAGCGCAAAGCCAAACGGCGGCGTCAGAAACGAGGTTTGCAGGTTGATGGCGATCATCACGCCCAGCCATACGGGATCCAGGCCCATGGACAGGAGCACCGGCCCCACGATCGGTACGACCACGAACGTGATTTCGATGAAGTCCAGCACGAAGCCGAGCAGGAACATCACCAGCATTACCAGCACTACCGCCCCGAACACGCCGCCCGGCAGCGACATCAGGAACTGCCGCACTGCTTCGTCGCCCCCGTAACCGCGAAAAACCAGTGAGAAAACCGATGCGCCGATCAGGATCAGGAACACCATGCTGCTTACGCGTGCGGTTGCGCGGGCAATCTCTCGCAGGCGCTTGATGTTCAATTCCCGACGCAGGGCAGCCAGGAACATCGCGCCCACTGCCCCAACGCCGGCCGCTTCGGTAGGGGTGGCGAGTCCCATGATGATTGAACCGAGTACGGCCGCAATCAATGCCAGTGGTGGCGCCATGGCCCACACCAGGCGAAACGCCCGTTCCAGCAGTAGCCGAAAATGCTGGCCGGGAGGCGTTGGAGGCAGTTTCTCATCGGGCCGGGAGAGGCGCGCGGGAACGGAAGCCGGGCGGACCACGGCAACAAGCAAAATCCAGGCCGCATATAGCGCCACCAGCATCAGACCCGGCAGAAGTGCGCCCATGAACAGATCGCCCACGGACACGGTTCTTGGCGCGAAGACACCCTGCGCCAGCTGCGCCTGCTGGTAAGCGGAAGACAGCACGTCACCCAGGAGCACCAGCACAATGGAGGGCGGGATGATCTGTCCCAGCGTTCCCGAAGCGCTGATGACCCCCGTGGCCACGGCCGGGTCATAGCCGCGCTTCAACATGATGGGCAAAGCCAGCAGACCCATGGTGATGACCGTTGCGCCGACGATGCCGGTACTCGCCGCCAGCAGCATTCCGACCACGATGACCGCGATTCCCAGGCCGCCGCGCAGCCCGCCGAACAAGCGGCTCAGAGCGTCCAGCAGGTCTTCGGCAATGCGCGCCCGCTCCAGGGTTACGCCCATGAAGACGAACAACGGCACCGCTACCAGCGTCTCGTTACCCATGATTCCGAACAATCGGTTGGGCATGGCGCCCAGGAAGGACACATCGAATACGCCCGCCAGGGCGCCGCCCAATGCGAACAGCAGCGCCGTGCCGCCCAAGGTAAAGGCCACCGGAAAGCCCGCCAGCAAGAGCAGCACCACGCAGATGAACAGTGCGAACGCCGGCCAGTACATGGTCTAGACCCCGCCTCCGGGGATGCCGCTGGAAGATTGATGGTCCCGTCTCAATGGCTCGGCCGATTCCTCTTCGACCGTGATTCCCAGTAACTGCGCCAAACTGCGCACGCAGATCACCAGCGCCTGCAAGCTCATGATTCCGCCGGTCAAAGGCAACAGCGTCTTGAGCAGTGAAGGGAACGGGTAGATCAGACCGCCTGCCTCGCGGGAAGACTCATGGATCAGCCAGGAGGTTTCCACGTAATTGAAGCTTCCCCACACCAGCCCCGCGGAAAGCGGCAACAGGAACACAAGGCAACCCGTCAGGTTCACCAGTGCCTGGCGCCTGGGGCTCATCTCGCGGTAGAAGATGTCCACGCGCACGTGCTGGTCTCGGGCCAGCGTGTAGCCGGCGGCGAGCAGGAACACTGCAGCGTGCATCCAGGTAATGGTCTCCTGCAGCCAGATCCAGCCCAGGTCGAGGCCGTAACGCAGTACCGCTACCAGGCAGGTCACCACGGTCATGAGAAGAGTGAGCCAGGCGACCGCCTGGCCGATCCGAACGATGAGCCGCTCGACCGCGCCGGCGATTCTCAGCAGGCTATTCATCGCGCGTATGCGGGAAAGCGCCGGGAACGGGCGCGTCCCCGCCTGGGAACGAGGGCGTCCCGCCCTCGACACAGGGACCTGCGACATTTTGTGTTTGTCGAGGGCGAGACGCCCTCGTTCCCGGGCGAGACGCCCTCGTTCCCAGGCGGCATGCGCTCGGTCATGGGCGCCAGAAGGTCGGCGAAAGCAGTACCAGGAAGGTAAAGATTTCCAGCCGGCCCAGGAGCATGGCCACGATGCAGGCCCACTTGGCGGTAATTCCGATACCGCCGTAGCCGGTGGCGACCTCACCCAAACCCGGGCCCAGGTTGTTCAGTGTTGCCGCAACCGCGGAAAACGCGGTGAGGGAATCCAGCCCGGCGGCCAGCAGGATCATCAGTATTGCCAGGAAAACGGCCACATAGACCGCGAAATAACCCCACACCGAATCCATCACGCGCGTGGAAACGGGCATATCGCCAAGCGTGACCGGGATCTCGGCGCTTGGATGCACCAGGCGCCGCACCTCGCGCATTCCCTGCTTGACCAGCAACAGCACGCGCACGCACTTCATGCCGCCGGCCGTGGATCCGGCACAGCCGCCCACAAATGCAGACAGCATCAGCAGCATGGGAAGAATCCCGGGCCAGAGTGAGAAGTTCGCCGTGGTAAAGCCGGTCGTTGTCATGATTGAGACAGACTGGAAGAGGCCGTCGATCAGCGCCATGGAGGGATCTTCTCTCCAGCCCATGAACAGCAAGCCGCCCACCACCAGCGAACACAGCACAAGCAAGCCCAGCCCGTAGGCGCGGAATTCCGCGTCCCGAAAATAACCACCCGGCGAGCGGCGGCTGAAGGCGATGAAGTGCAGCGCAAAGTTGATTCCCGCCAGAAACATGAAGACAACCGCGATCAGACGAATGGCGGCGCCGGGGAAATGCGCGAAGCTGGCGTCGTGGGTGGAGAATCCACCGATGGCAACGGTTGAGAACGCATGGCAAACGGCGTCGAAAACCTTCATGCCTGCCAGGTAATAGGCCAGCCCGCAGGCGGCGGTAAGCGCGCAATAGATGTACCAGAGCGCCTTGGCGGTTTCCTTGATGCGGGGCGTGAGCCGGGTGTCCTTCATCGGCCCCGGCGTCTCCGCACGATAGAGCTGCATGCCGCCCACGCCCAGCATCGGCAGGACGGCCACCGCCAGCACGACGATGCCCAAACCGCCGAGCCATTGCAGTTGCTGGCGGTAATAGAGGATTGCCCGCGGCATCTCGTCCAGCCCGGTCAACACGGTGGCGCCGGTGGTGGTCAGCCCGGAAATGGCCTCAAACATCGCGTCGGTGAAGGAAAGGTTAGGCTCCAGCGCAAAATGCAGCGGGAGGGCGCCGAAGCTGCCCAGGACTACCCAGAACGACGCCACGATCAGGAATCCGTCACGCAGTTTTAGCTCGCCCACGGTGCGCCGGACCGGCAGCCAGATCAACAGGCCCGCCAACAAGGCGGCCGCGAAACTGTAGGCGAACACCATCCAGCTCCCATCGCCGTCGTACAGGGCAACGGTAACCGGCGTCAGCATGGTGAAGCTGAACAGCATCAGCAAGCGCCCAAGAACGCTACCGATCAGCGCAAATTGCATGGCGGGTTCAGGCAGCGTCTTCGAACAGCTGTTCGATTTGCGCCTTGGCGCGCGGATTGGTCATGAACAGGATGACGTGGTCGTTATCGCGCACGGTTGTCGCGTCATCCAGCGGCAGAATGACTCCTTCCCTGACGATCGCGCTGACCGACGTACCGTGAGGCAGGCTGATCTCTCCCACCGACCGGCCGACCAGCCCGTCTCGCCCGGATCGCGAATGCGCAACGCCCTCGATTGCTTCGGCGCGGCCGAAACGCAGCGAATGGACCTTTACCACGTCGCCGTGACGCATGTGCCGGAGCAACTCGCTGATGGTGATCTGGTCCGGGGAGATTGGGACGTCGATTCCCATCTGACCGGCCAGTGAGGCATAGGCAGGGCGTTTTGCCAGCGCCATGACACGCTTGCATCCTGCCCGCTTGGCCAGGCCGGCCGCGAGCAGGTTGGCCTCGTCGGCGTTCATCAGCGCCACGAAGGCGTCCATGCGCTCGATGTTCTCCTCGATCAGCAACTCTTCGTACGTGGCGTCGCCGTGCAGCACGATTACGCGGTTGAGCCGTTCGGCCACCTGCTGGGCCCGCTTGGCCTCGCGTTCGATCAGCTTCACATGGAAGTGGTTCTGCAGCGACTCGGCAACCTTCAGGCCGATGTTGCCGCCTCCGGCGATCATGACCGTGCGCACTTCCTGTTGCTCGAGCCGCAGGGTACTGAGAAGTGCCCGCGCCTGGTCAGGCCCGGCGATGAAGAACACCTCGTCGCCATCCTTGATGACGGTATCACCGTTGACGGTCTGTGGACGGCCGCCCCGGTATACGGCCGCGATGCGTCCCTTGATCTTGCGTTCAGCCAGGGCCGAGGAAGGGCGTCCGGCCAACCAGGATCCGGCCTGCGCCTGCGCACTCAACAGCAGAACCCGGCCGTCGGAAAACTCAAGCACCCGCGACGCGCCGGGATAGCGGATGAGCTGCTCGACATCACGGGTAATCAGGTCCTCCGGTGCGATGACCACGTCCACCGGCAGGCCGTGGGGGCCGAACAGCGCGGCAACCCCGTTGTATTGCATGTAACTCAAGCGTGCGATCTTGGTGCGCGTCCGGGCGCCCGGCTCGAACTCGCCGTAGCGCGAATGCACCACCTGGCAAGCCACCATGTTTACCTCGTCGTTGCCGGTGAGTGCTGCTACGAGGTCCACATCACCGGCCCCGGCGTGATCCAGGACGGCAGGATGCGAGGCGTGACCCGCCACGGTACGTACGTCCATTCGTTCGTGTATGGCCCGCAAGATGCTGGCGTCGAGATCCACCACGGTGATCTCGTTCTCGGGCTCACGGGAGAGCCGCTCAGCGATCGTGGAGCCCACAACGCCGGCCCCGAGGATCAGGATTTTCATTTCTTCAAGCGCATCGGCTGGTGTCGTGTCCCGCAAATACGTGTTGCTTCAGAGCGAGCGTAACGCGTCAATGCAAGGCGCAGGCCGCAGGGAATACTTCTCGTATTGGCAAGGGCTGCAACGCGGCAGTGGCGCGTTACGCTCGCTCCCTTCGGGCGCGAGCCACGCTGAAGCAACACGTATTTGCGGGGCACGACACTGCGGCACTATATCAATTCCAGGCGCGCATAGGCCACCACCAGCCATTTGGGGCCATGCTTTTCGAAGTTCACCTGCACGCGGGCGTGGTCCCCGGCTCCTTCCCGGTTCAGCACTACTCCTTCGCCGAATTTCGAATGCATTACGCGTTGGCCGGGTCCCGGCCCCGTGTGTGGACTTGAGCCGGCATCCGCCGATCCACCCATCCGCACGGGGAGCGAGATGTTGGGGGCCGGGCGCACTTCTTCAAGCAGTTCAACCGGAATTTCCGAGAGAAATCGCGAGGGCCGGTTGCGATGCTCCTGCCCCCTGAGCCGCCGAACCTCCGCGTAACTCAGGTGCAATTCCTTCATTGCCCGGGTGATCCCCACGTAGCAGAGCCTTCTTTCCTCCTCCAGCTCCTCTTCATTCTGCATGGACCGGCTGTGCGGGAACAGCCCTTCCTCCATGCCGGTGAGGAACACCACCGGGAACTCCAGGCCCTTGGCCGCGTGCATGGTCATCAACTGCACCGCATCTTCCGCCTCTCCACTGCGATCCTCTCCGCTCTCCAGCGCTGCGTGGGCAAGAAACGCGTTCAGCGGCGAGAGTGGCTGGTCTTGCATCGATTCCGCGATCATCTGCGCGGCATTGACCAGTTCGTCCAGGTTGTCCACCCGCATCCGATCCGTTTCGCTGCCCGACGCGGCGAGTCTTTCCACCAGCCCGCTGCCGCGCACTACCCGGCCCACCTGTTCGGACAATTCGAGATCGCCGACCTGGCCGGCGAGGGAATCGATCAATCCAAGAAAGCCCTGCAGCGCCCCGGCGGCCCGAGCGTTGAAAAATTCTTCGGCTTTGGCCGCGGCGTCCCATAGGGTCAGGCCGTGGCGCCTTGCGTAGCCGCGAACCTGGCGCAGCGTGGCTTCGCCGATGCGGCGTGGCGGGTTGTTCACCACCCGCTCGAAGGAAGGATCATCGCCGCGATTCGCCACCAGGCGCAGATAGGCCAGGGCGTCCTTGATCTCGGCCCGCTCGAAGAAGCGCAGCCCGCCGTAGACCCGGTACGGGATGCCGGCCCCGACCAGGGCTTCCTCGAACACCCGGGACTGAGCGTTGGAGCGGTACAGCACGGCCAGTTCGCGTAAGGACTCGCCGGCGTGCGAACGAACCCTGGAGACGACATGGTTGGCTTCGTCCCACTCGTTATAGGCGGCGAAAAGGCGCACCGGCCGGCCTTCGCCGCCCCTGGTCCAGAGTTTCTTGCTGAATCTTGAAGCGTTATGCGCGATCACCGCGTTGGCGGCCTTGAGGATGGTTGCCGTGGACCGGTAGTTGCGCTCCAGGCGCACGATACGCACGTCCTTGAAATCGCGCGTGTAGCGGCGGATGTTCTCGACCTGAGCGCCGCGCCAGCGGTAGATGGACTGATCGTCGTCGCCGACGGCGAACGGCCGGCCGGTGCTACCGCACAACTGTTTCAGCCAGTTGTACTGAATGCCGTTGGTGTCCTGAAACTCGTCAACCAGCAGCCACAGGAAGCGCTCCCGGTAGCGGGCGAGCAAATCGGGGTGGTCCTGCAAGAGTTCGGACGAGCGCATCAGAAGTTCGCCAAAATCCACCAGGCCGTAGGATTCGCAGCGTTGCTGATAGAGGGCGTAGAGCTGCTTTTTCTCCTCGCCGTAGGCTGTCGGCCGGGCGGGCGCCTGGTCGGGCCGAAGCCCCGCTTCCTTGGCTGTGGAGATGAAATATTGCAGCGATTTTGGCGCAATCATTTGTTCGTCCACCCGCTCTTCGTTCAATAGCCTCTTGATCATCCGCAGCTGGTCCACGGCATCGAGAATCTGGAAGTCTCGGCGCAATCCTGCTTCGCCGAAGTGGCGGCGCAAGAGCCTGTGCGCCAGGCCGTGAAAGGTTCCGATCCAAAGTTGACGGGTAGGCGTCTGAAGCAGCGCTTCGATGCGCATGCGCATTTCGTTGGCGGCCTTGTTGGTAAAGGTCACTGCGAACAGGTTCCAGGGCGACGCGCCTTGCGCGCTCACCAGCCAGGCGGCGCGATGCACGAGCACGCGTGTCTTTCCGCTCCCGGCGCCGGCAAGGACCAGGACCGGCTGCTCGCCGGCCGTGACCGCTTCCCGCTGGGCGGAATTCAGCGGTTCAAGAATTTGGCTTACATCCATGAGTCCAGTGCTTCTTCAATCTGACAATTGCGATGCAGTTCCGGCAGGGAGAGCGTACCCGCCCGGCCTGGGAACGAAGGCGTCCCGCCTTCGCCGAGGGCGGGACGCCCTCGCTCCCAGGACTGGTATCCGAAAGTATCTGTTTGACACGACACTTGGCAGTCCGCCTGCTTAGCCGATCTTCGAGATTCTCAGCAAGTGCTTTGCGTCCCGGAACAGCCCGTGCGGATCAAGACCGGGAGGGTAGCTCAAGACCAGGTTGCCCAGTGGATCGACCAGCACGATTTCCCCGGGCTCCCGGGGACCGATCTGTTCAATGAGCTCGCCCCGTCCGGGGGTTTCTTCCGGCAGGATGGCCATGCCGGGGAATGCTCGTTCCAGGCGGTCGTCGCCCGCTACGCTGCCCAGCGGCAGGAATACGCGCTGTACCCGGTTCGCATCCTTGCCCAGCGCCAGCCGGACCTGGCGCATGCGGATCAGCGCCTCCTCGCAGGGCTGCATGCACTCGCCCCGTTGCAGGTACAGAAAAGACCAGCGCCCGATCAGTCGTGCCTCGGTCCCGGCGTCCCCACCGGCCGGCAGTTCAACGTCTCCCAGCTCGATCGGAGGGTCCGCCAGTAGGCCGTGCGCGTCCTGTCCGAACTGTGTGCCTGCCGCGCCCGAATACAGGAACCACGCCACGAACACGGGCGCCAGGAACAGGGCGGCCACCGCAATGATCTGGACCAGCTTTGAGTTAACTCGCATTGCGCTTTCTCCTGCGTTTCAGTGTCACGGCCAGCCAGATGCCGATCGCCGCCCCGCCCAGCCCGTACCACTGCACTGCGTAAGCAATGTGCCGCTCCGGCGAGAGTCCGTAGGGGGCCCAGGCGCGAACAAAACCGTCCGGGTCGGAATCTGCAAGCAGGACCTGGTAATCGGGCAAGCGGCCGTCGACCCGATCACGCAGCTGCCCCGCTGTTGGATAAGTGATTCGCAGCGGCCAGGAATCGCCTTTCATCGGTTCCTCAAGCTGCAGGCCTCGCCGGAAATACGGAGCGGTCAGGCCGGTGACCTCCCGCCGACTCTCGCTTACCGCGATGTCCGGCAATTGCGAGCGGTCGGCGCCTGCCGCGACAAAACCCCGATTCACCAGGGCGACGCCGTCGTCCGTGTATAGCGGTGTCAGCACGTGGTAACCCCTGAGACCCTCACGCGTCATGTTGTCCAGCAACACCTGCCGGTCGCTTGCGTAACGTCCGGTCAGGATCACTTTGCCGTAACCATCGCCGGGAGCGGCCGCGGGAACTCCTGCCACAGGCATGGACCTGCCCGCCTCGGCGAAGGCGTCAAGTTCGGCGCGCCGTTCCGCCGAGCGGTTCAGTTGCCAGGTTCCAAGGGACCCGAACACCGCCACGCCGAGCAGCATGAGCAGCAGGTTGCGGATGTGGGAACCGAGTCGTGCGGGCAGGGGTATCATGCGGTCTCGCGCCGGTTAAGAGGATGATTCAGGCACTGATCGTTGTGCTGCTGCTGGCTATTATCGCCAGCCTGGGGTCGGGTTTGTACCACATGGTCGCCGCCAGGGGTGATTCCACCCGCATGGTACGCTCGCTCGCCTGGCGTGTGGGGCTTTCGGCGGCCCTGTTTCTCCTGATCCTGGTGTTCTGGTGGCTGGGCTTGATTGAGCCTCACGGGATCATCCCGCGCCGATAACAGTCGCTGGTCACGACAATAGTGTCGCGCGACGCGACACTATTACTCTTCCGAAGGCTCCTGCATTTCCCGCCATCGCTGTTGGTACTTCCACGCCAGTTCCACGCGCTCCGGCGTCGGCGGGTGCGTTGACAGGTAGTCCAGGACGCTTTCCCGGCGCCCAAAAGGCCATTGCGACCCGGCTTCATCTTTGCGGATGATCTTGATTTCGCCGCCGGTCTTCGGCTCATCCTCTGCGGCTTCGTTGGCTTCGCCCTCCATTGCTTGCCCGCCCTCCGTATTCGTGCTCTCGGGGGGGTCCGCTTGCGGCATTGAAACCTTTATTTCAATCTTCGCGGAAGTAAGCCGGTCCAGGATGCTCCCGAGACTGGCGGGATCAATGCCTTCATTCAGCAGCCCTTCAAGCGCAAAGACGTCGGCCTCGCGCTCAAAGTCCCTTGAGTAGGACAGGGAGGCCAGCATCGTCGTGGCTCCAAGGAACTCGGAGGCGGTGCCTACGTCGCCGGTAACCATGACCACGATCAGCGCGATGGTCGATTGCTGCAGGACCCTCTTCAGCAGGTGGCGATGTTTGAGGTGGCCAAGTTCGTGCAACAGAATGGCTACGAGTTCATCATCGCTGGCCATCTCTATCAGCTCGTCCGTGAAGATGATCGAGCCGTCAAGGAGGGCCAAAGCGTTGGGAGCGAAGCTTGCGCGGAAATGCAGGGTCGGGTTGAGGTCTGCATGTTCCTTCAGCACCGGCTGGAACAGGCGGGCGACGCGGGATTGTTTCTCGGGGGGCAATTCACTCGTCTCCAGGATGGTTGCATCCAGGATTCGCATCCAGCCGTCGCCCAATAGATTTACGGCGCCTTGAGGGGCACGCTCGGCGATCGCGTTGGCCATAAAAGGCAGGGCGTAGACGAAAGTGAACGCCGCAATCAGTAGCGTCCCGATCGCGGCCGCCACCGCCGTCACGAGCCGGGCCTCCAGGCGATGAACAAGGCCCTGTTTCCGTCCCTGATCCCTAAGGATGCGATCGATTCCATCGTTGTCCGCCGTCATGAACAATTGACCGGAATCAAAGCGCAGGGAACGCTGCACGTTCGCAAGCCGTGAAGAAATGCGCAAATCCGTCAGCGCGCCCTGGAATTTCACCTCGCCGGCCGCAGTCAGGCGAATGCTTGCCTGTCCGCCCATCGCGGTCATTCTGGCTGGATGACTGCGTGAAGTCTTGCCGTCGAAATAGGCGCCTTCGATCATGCCTGCCACCCTATACGGCGCCGATGTCGAAATCGAACGCCTGGCCCATTTCGTCGCCCAGCGCCGACACGTCTTCCCGCTTTGCGGCGGTGAAGTCGTCCATTTCGCCGTCGGCCATCAAATCGATATGGCCGGCGATGTATCGAGTCAGCCTTACCTTGGCGGCCGCCGAGTAGAGACCTAGCGTAAGGATGATCAGCAGGTAGTTGGTGAAATAAACCAGGGCCAGCCCGCCAACCTTGAGATGCGCATGAAACTGGTGGTTGCGCAGACCAATTGCGTTGTAATAGACGTTGGTCGTAAGTGCGTTGAAGACGGCCGAAGCGAAGAACAAGAGCCCCATGAACGCGGCTAACCTCAGGAGCAGACCGCCACCCAACGGCGCCAACAGGAACAACGCCGCGACAACGAAGATTCCGTAGGGAACAAAGAACGCTGGGGCATAGTCGCGGTAGCTCGCGCCGAACTGTAGCCTTTCGGTTCCGTAGGCGCTGTTGTTGACGACAAAACGGCTGGTCTGGCGAAGTGAATAGGGCGCCATGGCGCCCAGGGTCACGATTGCGAGAAGCGGCCAGACGTAGCTGATCATGAAGGCCTCCCGGTAGCGCCCGTGAAAGCGGAACTGAACGTTGCGGTACGAGGTCATCCGATGGTTGAAGCTGAGTGAGCGGCACAACAGCCACGGGAGAATGATCAATAGACATGCAAGAAGGAAAACGCCGGCCAGGGGGAACAGATTCTCCGCAAGCACGTAGATGAACAGGGCGGCGAAGGCTACGATCCGGCTCTTGAGTATGGTGATGGGATCGGCGAGATACTCGAAGGCATGTCCGTCAACACGGAGATTGGAATAGAAGTAGCGCCGGTTGCGCACCTTGCTCCAGGCCGAGTAGATGCCCAGCGTCAGAAACGCCAGTTGCATGTTGACGATCCATATGCGGAAGTACTCGAGGCCGCTTCCCAGAAACTCAATTGGGACCCGGCGGCCGGACCCTCCGCCCGAAGACAGGTCAGGCGCACCGCCCGCCGATTCGGGCTCGCCGCTGTTCGACGCCGGCATACGGGCGGTAAGGTCGGGTTCGCTCAATCCACTGCGTCGATCCATGCTTTGCTCCGTTCCGCCCTCGACAAGAGCATCCAATTCAAATCAGCGCTGATGCGCTGCGCCGTATGTGTCAACCCGCCAGCCAATTGTGCCCTAACTTTAGGCGTGGCGTCCCGTCAAAGACGTACCGCTCGAAGCGCCTGGTCGAAGGTTTCAAGTCCTCGCGCCCGGCGTCTGCGGCAACACGCAAGATGGCACAGGTCTCGAGCTCCAAGCGCTGGGAATTGTTCGTGCAGTTGCCGCGCCAGTGTGACGTCTTCGATTTCCAGCGGCCACACTTCCACCCGGGACCTGACGATCAGGGAAAGGGCGGCGTCGAGTGTTTTCAGCCTCCCGACAGGCAGATAGGCGTGCAGCAATTCCTGTACAACCTCCGTGGATGTGCACAGCCTGGTTTGATTCCGGACCGCCCGAACAAAGAAATCCTGCGCGGAATCCCGCATTGGATGCGGTCTGCCGACCGCGAACATGAAGACGTTGGTGTCGACGAAGATCATCCGCCGGCCGCACCGCGCCGTCGCGATTGCTCAATCACCTTTAGATGCTCCTCCCAGTTGGGCTCCCTGTTCGGGCCGTCCAATACTTCGCATTCGCGGAAGAATTCGGCCACGTTTTCGGCCGCCTCAAAAGCCCGGGATTCCTGCTGGCGTCCGAGCCGTTGATGTGCCGCAGCCCTGAGCCAGGCGCTCAAGGTCAACCCTTCACTGCGTGCCTGATGCACGAAACGATCCCGGTCCTGATCGGGAATGACCAATTGCACGCGGGCCATGACAAGTATCCTCATCAAGAATAAGGGTGTGTATGAAGGATACATATTTCAAGGAGATCGTCAATGCTACGTGCGCCGGGCGAATCAGCAAGGACTTCCGCCGCGCAGGGCCAGGGCTTCGGCGATGTGCGGCTCGCTTATCTTTTCGCCGGCTTCGAGGTCGGCGATCGTGCGAGCAACCTTGAGAATCCGCGTGCAGGCCCGCGGCGAGAGAGCCAGGCGGCGAGCGGCGTGCTCCAGCAGGTCGCGTCCCGCCTTGCCGGGTTGGCAGTGCCGGATCAGTTCGGCATCGTCCAGTTCCGCGTTGCATTTTCCCGAGCGACGCAATTGCCGCTTGCGGGCGGTCATGACAGTTAATCGGGCCGTATCGGTGGCAGGTACGCCGGCCCGGTCTGCGGGCAATACGGGACTGGTGGGTCGCAAGACCACCACCCGCAGGTCGATACGGTCCAGGAACGGGCCCGAAATGCGACCCTGGTAACGGCGTACGGCTTCAGGTGTGCATCGGCATTCCCTTTGAACATCGCCGATGAACCCGCAGGGACAGGGGTTCATGGCCGCGATCAACTGAAAGCGGGCAGGAAAGGTAACCGTGTACCGGGCTCGTGAGACCACGATGTTTCGGGTTTCCAGGGGTTCCCGAAGGGCTTCCAGAACGTCGCGGCGGAACTGGGGCAATTCGTCAAGGAACAGTACGCCGTTATGCGCAAGCGAGATTTCTCCCGGCGCCGGACTTGAGCCACCGCCCACCAGCGCCGCGCTTGAACAGGTGTGGTGAGGTGAGCGAAAGGGTCGCCGTCGCCAGTGCTCATCCAGGCTGACACCCTTGAGTGAATGCAGTGCGGCGGTTTCCAGTGCTTCTTCATCGCTCATCGAAGGCAAGAGGCCGGGAAAGCGCTTGGCCAGCATGCTCTTGCCCGCGCCCGGCGGACCGCTCATGAGCAGGTTGTGCGCACCGGCCGCGGCGATCTCCATGGCTCTCTTGGCCTGGGCCATGCCGACCACGTCCTTGAGATCGGCGTGCGCGGCGGGTTGTGCCTGATCACCGTTGTAGCCGATGAAATCCGGCTCCTCGCCGGCGTAGAGCTTGGCCACCAGCTCGCGCAGATCGCCGACCGCCACCGCGCGGCTCCCACGCACCAGTGCGGCTTCGCCCGCGTTTGCTGCAGGCAGAAACAGACGCTGGCTTCGCCGGTTCGCGGCCAGTACCGAAGGCAGAACGCCCGGGACCGGCCGCACCGCGCCGGTCAAGGCCAGCTCGCCCAGGAATTCGGCTCCTTGAAGCGGGCCCGGATCAATCTGCCCGTCGGCGGCCAGGATGGCCAGGGCGATGGCGATGTCGTAGCGGCCGCCGCTCTTCGGCAATTCAACCGGCGCCAGGTTTACCGTGATGCTGCGCGGCGGCATCCTGAAGCCTGAACTGCGAAGCGCGTGGCGCACTCGCGAGGCACTCTCGCGGACCTCCTTTTTCGGAAGGCCCACCACGTTGATGCCGGGCAGTCCGTTGGTAATGCCCACTTCCACAATGACGCGGGGCGCGTTCACGCCGTGCAGGGCGCGCGTATGGACCGTTGATGGATTCAAAGCCTTCCCTGGCCTGTCGGGTGTGTCAGGTTTCCCTGGATTCCATGTCCGCCAGCGCCCGCTCCAGGGCCTCAACTTTCTGGCGGGTCCGTTGAAGAACGCGCTTTTGCGCTTCGAATTCCTCGTAGGTCACGTAGTCGCCCTTGCCCAGTGCCGCCTGAAGCAAGGCTCGGAAATTCGTCTCCAGGTCCCTGGCCGCGCCGTCCGCCGAGGGCGGCACGAGTTTGCGCAGTCGCCTTGCCAGGTCAGATATGAACTCATCATTCATGGGCCGCTAAGGTTGCGCTAGTGCCGCCGGTTTGTCCAGAGGTCAATTGTCGGCGTAGCCGAGGAATTTCCTTCGTGAGTTGATAGACTATAAAGGCGTGACACGACACTAGCCGGATTGCACCGGAGGACCTATGGCGGCAACGAAAAGCAACCCGGCCGGCAAGGCGCCGAAGTCCGGCAGTGGCGCTGCGAAGAAGGTGGCTGCAAGCAAGAAACCTGCCGGGAAGGCCGGCCCCACCGAAGAGCGCAAACCGTCCGGCCGAAGGCGCTATCTGTGGTTGTGGCTGATTCCCCTGATCGTTGCCGGCGCCGGCGCCTGGCTCTGGTACGAATACCTGGCGGACCTGCCCTCGAAGTTTGATCAACTCGAGAACCGTATCGAAGCCGTTGAGGAGTTGGAGCGCAGGCTCGACGAACTGGAGCAGCGCCGGGTTGAGGATGCGGCCCTGCAGGCTGCCGATGCCCAGGCCGGCCGGCTGGCCGCGGAACGGGTGCGCGATGCGCTTGAAGTGCGTCTGGCAGGCACGGAACGAGGCCTGGAGGCCCTCGGAAGCCAGCCTGCGGGCCAGCAATTGCGCTGGCGGCTGGACGCTGCAGACCATCTGCTGGCGCTGGCTGACCGCCAGAACCGTTTTGCCAGAGACTACGAGGGCGCCGCACTCGCCGTTCGCGAAGCACTTCAACTGCTGGCCGAAGTGGGCGATCCGCGCTACGGCGCCCTGCAAGCCGAATTGCAGGAACAGGCCCGGTCCCTTGAGCGCATGCCTGCTCGTGACATTCAGGGCGTTGTGGTGAGGCTCGGGGCGCTGGTTTCGCGCGTTGAGGGACTCAAGCCGAACCTTAAGCCGGCGGCCTCCGATACCGCGGGCGGCGCAGACCTGCCGGACAGGGGCTGGGAGCGCGCTGTTGCCAGCACCCGGCGCGCCCTGCGTTCGCTCATAACGGTCCGCCGCACGGAAAGCGAAGTGGACACCTTGCTGACCGACACGGACATGGAAATGCTTCAGCGTCTGCTGGCGGCCGAATTGCATCTGGCGCGCCTGGCCTACATACAAGGTGATCTCCAGGCCTATTCCGCGGCCCTGGTTTCCGCACGCGGACGCCTTTCGCGCCTCTATGCACCGAATGACGAGGATGTGACCGATACGCTTGCCGATATTGACGAGCTCCTCGAGTTGGCGGCGGCGCGGGAATCGCCGGACCTTGCGTCCTCGCTGCAGCGCTTGCGCAGCATCCGTTCCGACTGACATGCGCGCCGGATTGATCGTGGTGCTCTCGCTGCTGCTCGTAGCGGTGGCGGCGCAGTTCCTGGCTGCGGACTCCGGCTATGTCCTGATTTCGTTTCAGGGATGGGCGGTGGAAATGACCGTTCCCATCCTGCTCGCGCTGCTGGTGCTGCTGCTGGTAGTGGTGGGGGTGCTGCGGCGGATCCAGAGGGCGCCGCGCCTGGTGGCCGAACGGGTGCAGAAGGCAAGCGCGCGGCGCACCGGACGGCGCGTTGCGCGCGGCCTGGTGGCGCTGGCGGCCGGGCAACTGCCGCGCGCCGAGCGTTTGCTGGCAAAGGCTGCCGGCCGGAGCAAGGCGCCCGTGCTGCAATACCTGGCCGCGGCCCGGCTTGCGCACGGTTCCGGCGATACCGAACGGCGCGATCACTGGTTCGCCCTGGCGGAGAAGGAGCAACCGGAGGCGCGTGACGCGATTTCACTGGAACGGGCGGAACTGCATCTTCAGGCGGGCGAGCTGGCGGCTGCCACGCGCTATCTCGGCGAAATCCTGGAGCGCGCGCCTCGCCATCTGCAGGCTTTGCGCCTGGCCATTCCCCTGCATCTGCAACGCGAGGAATGGGCCGAGGCGGCGCGGCGGTTGAAGGCCTTGCGCAAGCACGGTCAGACGGCTGCCGCCGACACGGCCAAGTGGACCGTGACGGCCTATGCCGGGTTGCTGGGTACCGCCGAGGATTCCCGCCGGGTTCAGCGGCTTTGGGGGGAGATTCCCCGCGAGTTGCGCGACGGGGAGGAACTGGGATTGGCCTACGCCCGGGCATTGATGCGCAACGGCGCGGATGACCTGGCGGAACAGGACATTCGCCGGCGACTGTCCGGAGCGTGGAGCTCGGCGTTGGCTGGAGCCTACGGTGAAATCAAGGCGCGCGACATGCCGATGGCCATTCGCCATGCCGAGGGCTGGCTGGCCGAGCACCCGGAAGACGAGGCGCTGCTGCTGGCATTGGGGCGCCTATGCCGCCAAGCGCAGTTATGGGGCAAGGCGCGTTCGTACCTGGAAACAAGCCTCAGCCTGAACGAGTCCCGGCGGGGCTGGCTTGAGTTGGCCGAACTGCTGGAGCAACTCAAGGAAAAAGACGCTGCTGCCGCCGCCTACCGCAAGGGCCTGCGGTTTGGTTAGCCGATAGCTGATTCCTGACTTTTCGGCGATTGGGACACGACACTAGCATTCCTATGAAGACATTCGGACGCCTGCGAGTGGCGATGGCCGCCGTCGTCGTGCTGTGCGCCACGCGGCGCCGGCACAAGTTCCCCAAACCGGGCCGGAGGCCACGATTGACGAAATCGTGGTTGCCGGCTCACGCATTCGGCGTGATCCGGTTAACGAACCCACCGCAATCCTGGAGATCGGCAGGGCGGATCTTGAGCGCACGGGCCTGACCAATCTCGGCGACGCATTGCAGAACCTGCCGATCACCGGTTCTGCGCCAAACTCACAGTTCAACGTGCCGGGCAACTCGGGTTTTCCGCAGGACGGCTCCGGCATAGGCGCCGGCTCGGTGCAGCTTGCCTTGCGCAACCTCGGCGCCAAGCGAACGCTGGTCCTGGTGGACGGCCGCCGCTGGATCGCCGGCGCCTCGGTCTCGGGCGTACCCGGCGCCGTGGACCTCAACACCATCCCCGACAACGCCATCCGGCGGATTGAGATCCTGCAGGATGGGGCCTCGGCGGTTTACGGCTCCGACGCGATTGGAGGCGTGGTCAACATCATTACCGACCGGGACTTCGAGGGTTTCCGGCTGGACCTGCAAACGGGTGGTTACTTAAGCGAGGGTGACGGCGAATCAAGCGAGATCGGTTTGAAATGGGGCGGCGGCGAACAGACCCGTTGGGTACTCAGCGCGGCCTGGCGCGAAGAAGGCGGAATCGACACGGCCGCGCGCAAGCGCTCGGCCTTTCCCAACCCCGACGCGACGAGTTGCGACGTGCCTCGGTCCTTCTGTTCTTCCTTTACGCCCCAGGGCCGCTTCGTCTTCGGGCCGAATTTCGCCTCCGGCGCGAGCATTACCCTGAACGATAGCGTGCTGAACGACGGCGGAGCCAATGTCCCGTCCTTTGATCCGGACAATCCGGCGTCGGGTGACTTTCATGCCTTCACCGCCGCCGACCGGTTCAACTACAACGGCGCCGACTGCAACTATCTCAGAACGCCGAACGAACGCCTCAACCTGTTCGCCAGTCTGCGGCATGAATTTCCCGCCGGCATGGAAGCCTTCGCGATAGCGTCCTATACGCGGCGATCCTCGGCGACCAAGGCCGCATCGGAGCCCTTGTGCCTGGGCCGCGGTTGCGGCAGCCGGATCACGGACAATTTCTTCATATCGGCCAGGAATCCCTACAACCCGTTCGGGGTTGACCTTTCCCCGCGTGAGGGCACGCTGGCGTTTTTCGGCCGTCGCCCGCTGGAGTCCGGGCGGCGCCTGTTCTTCCAGAAGACTCACACCGTTTTCGCCACTGCGGGGCTGAACGGCGAGTTCCAGTGGCGGTCCCGGACGCTGTTCTGGGATTTCTACGGCAGCTACGGCGTGAACCGGGGTTCGCAGAAGAAGTACAACTCCCACAACGCAGCAAGACTGCAGCTTGCGATGGGCGATCCCGCCGCCTGCGAGGCGATACCCGGTTGCGTGCCGTTCAACTTCTTCGGCGGCCAGGGGCCCGGCGGCACGGGTTCCATCACCCGGGAGATGCTGGATTTCGTCACCTATACCCAGGAGGATTTCAGCCGGCAGACCCTGGGGAACTTTGCCTTCAACGTGGCGGGTGACGTTTTCTCGCTTCCGGCCGGTGAAGCGGGCTTTGCCGCCGGCCTGGAGTATCGGGACCATGAAGGGTGGTTTCGACCGGACCCGATCGCCGAGCGTGGCGAGACGGCGGGCATCCCTGCAGGTCGAACCCAAGGCGGTTTCGACGCCACGGAGTACTACGCGGAACTCAGCCTGCCCCTGATGGACGACGGCGCCAGGTATTGGGAATTGAACCTGGCCGCGCGGAGTTCGGACTACAGCACCTTCGGGACGGAGACCACCTACAAGGCCAGCATGCTGTTCAAGCCCAGCGAGGCCCTGTCTTTCCGGGGATCGGCCTCGACCGGTTTTCGGGCGCCCGGAATCGGCGAGTTGTTCGGCGGTGCGGCGCGCGAGGATTTCACCTTTCTCGATCCCTGCGCCGATGTCCTGGGGCAAAACGGCTCGGCTAACGGCGGCCGCGATGCGCCGCAGCCGCAATCCATCATTGCCAATTGCGCGGCCCTTGGCGTGCCTGTGAACTTTCTGCAGACCAATCCGCAGCTCTCCTCCATTTCCGCCGGCAATCGCTCGCTCAACGCCGAGACATCGCACAGCTTTACCTTGGGGCTGGTGTGGGGCCGGCGCTACGAAGCGGGCTGGATCGCGGGGCTGCTGGCGTCGGTTGACTACTACAAGCTGGACATCAGCGACGCCGTCCAGGGCAGGAATCCGGGTGACGTGCTGATGGCGTGCGTCAGCACGCTGGATCCGCTTTTCTGCGATCTGACGCCGCGCGGGCCGGGCGGCGAGCTGGATGTGATCGACAACCAGTTACAGAACATCGGCGCCATCGAAGCTTCGGGTTTCGACCTGATGCTGGCTTACGACAGCCCGGATTGGGCAGTCGGTCAATTCCGGGCGGTCTTCAGCGCAACCGTGCTCAACGACTACCTTGAGAGAACCGTCAACGTGGACGGAACCGAGACGGAGACCGACCGGAGGGACCCACACCGACGAGACCTTCCAGCGCGCTTTCCCTGATTTGCGCTGGGTGACGAATCTCGAATGGATGAAGGACCGCTGGGCGGCGGCGCTCAGCTTCCGTTGGACCGGCGACATGACTTCCGACGCCGGAGACGAAGTGGACTCCGCCCTGTTCACGGACCTGCGCGTGAGCTACCGGCGATAGAAATTGACATACGAAACGGAAGTCCTTGCACTTTCGCAGCGAATTCGTTAGCTTGGCAGCCGGATCAGTTACATAGCGAAGGACGCAGGAGCCGGCGTTGAATCATCCGGAAGTTTCGAACAAGAGCTACGCCATTGCGGTTTGCCTTTCGGGCATCTTCGGCATGTGGGGAATCCAGCATTTCTATCTCGAACGCTGGATCGAGGCGGTGCTGGATTTTTGCGCCGTCCTGGCAGCTGCCTACCTGTTTTTCACCGGGCACTTCCTTTGGGGTCTGCTGGTCGTCCTCGCGGACGCACTACACACACTGATTGTGACGATCCTCTTGCTAACCGGATCATTCAATGACGGGCACGGCAAGCGCGTCTGCTATCCCGGACAGAAACTCAGCGTAGGAGGTCGAGTATGAGCGAATTAACTCAGTCAGGCGTTAGCGAGGCAGGTGTGAGCGAGAAGGGCTTCGTTCCGACCATATTGCTTTGCTATTTTCTCGGATTCCTTGGAGTCCATCGTTTCTACGTAGGGAAGATCGGCACGGGTATCCTCATGATTGTCACCTTTGGCGGCTTTGGCATCTGGGTCATTGTGGATATGGTCCTCATCGCCACAGGTTCGTTCAAAGACAAGCAGGAACGGCTGATCAAGGCTTCGAACTAAGCGCTGCTCTAACATCTTCCGGATAGGGCGTCGCCGGCCCCCCGCGCCAGCCGTTTTCGTCTGCCAAGGCCTTGATAGTCCCGATCCGCTGAGTGATCGCGGGATGCGTTGACAGGATCTCCGGAACGTCGCCAGCCAGGCCCGAATCCCGCACGAATTCAAACAGCCGCGTTGCGCCGCCGACATGGCCGAACTGCGCCTGCAGGAGAATGAGAGCGTGCTTATCGGCGGCCTGTTCCATTTCGCGGCTATAGGCATTGAGCACCATCTGTTCCTCGGCCATGGCGAGGCTGCGCAGGTTGCTGCCCCCCACCGACGAAACGGCGATTTCCAATAACATGCCGCGCCCGGCACTCCTTAGCGGGTCGCGACTCACGCAGTGAGCCATTTCGTGGGCGAGCACCATCGCCAGAGCATTTTCGCTGTCCAGCGTGCGGATCAATCCTTCCAGCACAAATATGTGGCCTCCCAGCGTCGCAAACGCGTTGGGCATGCTGCCTTTGATCACGTGAAGGCGTATCCGGATTCCGTTCGGCAGATCCATTTGATCGGCGATTTCCTGGGCAAGGTTCTCGACGTAGTCTTGAAGCGCCGGATCGCCCGGCTCCAGAATCTTCTCCTTCGCCAGCCAGATATAGCGATCCACAAACCGGCGCTCCGCCTCGTGGCTGATGAACAATACCCACCGGTCCAACGTCAGAAAAGCAATCAGCAGCAGCAAGCCGAACGCCGCCGTGCCGGCCGCGGCGATGTATAGGAATCGCTGAATTCGCGACGATTCCTCGGCGGTGATTTCGTGGCGGTACTCGGTCATCGGCTTCTCCGGCCGAAGGGCAGGTCAGCGCACCCCAACATACCACGACGCGAGGAGAAACTCGGAGTACAATTGCGCCCCAACGAAGGGGATCCGGCATGGCCGGCGCGTGCCACCCGAGCCGACAAGGGCAGGTGGCGTTTTTATGTTTGAATCCATGCGAAAGTCGGCCATGCGGCTGGTAGTGGTACAGGCAGCGGCAGGGGCCGTCGCGGGCGCGGTGGCCTGGCTGGTATTCGGCCGCGCTGCCGGGGTAGCCACGCTGGCGGGCGCTCTGATCGGTCTCTTGGGAAGTTCCTTCATGGTTGCAGGCCTGCTGCGCGTGCGAAGCGGCGCCACTCCGGGACAGATGCTTGCGCGGGTACTGCTGGGCGAGACGGCCAAGCTGGCGGTCACCGCGGCGGGTTTTGCGGTTTGCATCGTGGCCTTCGACTTTGCTTTCCTCGGCTTGCTGGCCGGATTCGTTGCGACTCTGCTGGGCTACTGGGCGGCGCTGCTGCCCGCGGTGCTGGGAGAAAGCAACCCGCCAGCGGCGACCGCCGGTCAATAGGGGAGAACGGGCATGGCGGCGGAATCCTCCTCAGGCGGCAGCGCGGGGTACATCGAGCACCACCTGACGAACCTCAGCGCCGGCGATGGCGGCTTCTGGACGTTTCACCTCGATAGCCTTTTCTACTCGGTCCTGCTTGGCGTGATATTCGCCGCGTCTTTCTATTTCGCGGCTCGGCGGGCCACTGCCGGGGTGCCGGGACGATGGCAGAGCTTCGTCGAGATGATGGTGGACTTCGTGGACACGCAGGTGAAGGACGCCTACCACGGCCCGTCGAAGATGGTGGCGCCACTCGCGCTGACAATCTTCTGCTGGGTGTTCCTGATGAACTTCATGGACCTGGTGCCGGTGGACCTGCTTCCGGCCATCGGCCTGGGAATGGACATCCCATACATGAAGGTCGTGCCCAGCACCGACCTCAACATCACCTTCGGGATGTCCATCACGGTCTTTGTGCTGATCATCGTTTTCAGCATCCGCGCCAAGGGCTTCGGAGGGTTCGGCCGCGAAATCTTCTTCAAGCCCTTCGGCAAATGGCTCCTGCCATTCAACGTCACCTTGAAGGTGGTCGAGGAACTGGCCAAGCCGATGTCGCTGGCGCTACGGCTGTTCGGCAATCTTTATGCCGGCGAGTTGATCTTTATCCTGATTGCCCTGTTTACGCTAGGCGCAACTTTTTCATCTTTGATGTCGCTTGCCGGGGCAACAAGTTTCCTGGTCCAGTTCCTGCTGGGCCTGGCCTGGGCGTTGTTCCACATCCTGGTAATCACGCTGCAGGCATTCATTTTCATGATGCTCACCATTGTCTATCTCAGCATGGCGGGCGAAGAACATTAACTAAACAAAGCATTTCCGCTTAACAGGAGACCTCATGGAAAACCAAGCTGGAGAAATGATCCAAATGGCCGCCTCCCAGGCACAGGTCCTGGGAGTAACGGCCCTTGCGGTAGCGATCATCATCGGGATGGCCGCTATGGGCACCGCGCTGGGCTTCGGCCTGCTCGGCGGCCGCTTCTTGGAGAGCACCGCCAGGCAACCGGAACTGGCGCCGATGCTCTTGATCCGCATGTTTGTCATTGCCGGACTGCTCGACGCCGTCTCGATGATCGGCGTTGGCGTGGCATTGCTGTTCACTTTTGCCAACCCGTTTCTTGGGAGTTTGAACGAGACCCTCAAGCCGGGGCTAGATGCCCTGGGCATCGGCGGTTAGGCCTTCAAGAATGAGCATTAACGCGACACTGCTGGCGCAAAGCGTAGTATTTCTTGCGCTGGTCTGGTTCACCATGAAGTTCATCTGGCCGAGCGTCATCCAGGCGATCGACCAGCGGAACAAGGAGATCGCCGATGGTCTGGAAGCCGCGGTCCGCGGCCGAAGCGAATTGGACGAAGCGCAGGGCCGGATCGAACAGCTCGTCTCCGAAGCGCGCGGCCAGGCTTCGCAAATCATCGATCAGGCTAACGGGCGGGCCGCGCGCATCGTAGAGGAAGGGCGCGAAGAGGGCGAGCGGGAGCGCTTGCGCCTGGTGGCCTCGGCGCATTCCGAGATCGAGCGCGAGACCATGCAAGCCCGCGACGAATTGCGCGAGCAGGTGGCGACGCTTGCGATAGCAGGGGCCGAGAAGATTCTCCAGCGCGAGATCGACGCCGGCGCCCACGGCTCCATGCTGCAACGCTTCGCCGGCCGGATCTGATGGACTCTCCCGGCGCCATTGCCAGACCCTACGCGCGGGCGGCCTTCGCTCATGCGAAGGCGCGCGCCGGAGTGGCGGAGTGGTCGGCGGCACTGGCGGCAGCCTGCGAGGCTGTGGCAAGCGCCGAGATGCTCGCCGCGCTTGAGTCCACGGAAACCGCCGAAGCGGCGCTGAGTCTGTTCTGCGAGCTGCTGGAAGAACCGGCGGGCGGGGAGTTGCCGGGAGTTCGCAACCTGATGCGCCTGTTGCTGGAGAACCGCCGCATGGGCGCGCTGCTTGAGGTCGCCCGGCAGTTTGAGGAATTGCGGCGCGAAGACGCAAAGCGGGTTGAAGCGGTGATGGTTTCGGCCGCACCGGTAGAGAAGGCGCAGCAGGACGAAATCGCCCGTGCGCTTAGAAAGCGCCTCGGGCGCGAAGTTGATTTTCGCTTTGAACTGGATGAAAGCCTCCTGGGAGGCGCGCGCATTCAGGTCGGCGACTATGTTTTGGACGGTTCGGCGCGAGCAGGCTTGCTTGGTCTCGCTTCGGCGCTGGGCCGGCCTGCCAGGTAAAGAATAGACGGGTAACGGGATGACATTGAAAGCGAATGAAATCAGTGAACTGATACGGCAGCGCATCGAGAACTTCGATGCGGCCGCTGAACAGGTCGAAGTGGGGACGGTGGTATCGGTGACCGACGGCATCTGCCGCATTCACGGCCTGTCCGGGGCGCAATACGGCGAAATGCTGGAGTTCCCCGGCGATACCTTCGGACTGGCCCTTAACCTGGAGCAGGATTCCCTGGGCGCGGTGATCTTGAGCGATTACCGGCACATCACGGAAGGCGATGTGGTCAAGGCAACCGGACGTATCCTGGAAGTCCCGGTGGGCGAAGGGCTGCTCGGCCGCGTTGTCGATGCGCTGGGCAATCCGGTGGACGGCAAGGGCCCGGTGGAAGCCAGCGAGTACTCCGCGATTGAAAAGGTGGCCCCGGGCGTCATTACCCGCCAGTCGGTGGGCCAGCCGGTGCAGACCGGGTTGAAGTCGGTGGACTCGATGATTCCGATCGGCCGCGGCCAGCGCGAACTGATCATCGGCGACCGGCAGACCGGCAAGACCGCGGTGGCCGTGGACGCCATCATCAATCAGCGCGGCACAGGCATCAAGTGCATTTACGTGGCCATCGGTCAGAAGAATGCCTCGATTGCCAGCGTGGTGCGCAAGCTCGAGGAGTTCGGTGCGATGGAGCACACCATCGTGGTCGCGGCGCCGGCCGCGGACACTGCCGCCATGCAATACATCGCCCCCTATGCGGGCTGTTCCATGGGCGAGTACTTCCGCGACCGTGGAGAGGACGCGCTGGTGGTGTACGACGACCTCACCAAGCAAGCCTGGGCCTACCGGCAGGTGTCATTGCTGTTGCGCCGTCCTCCGGGCCGCGAGGCGTATCCGGGCGATGTGTTCTATCTCCATTCACGCCTGTTGGAGCGCGCCGCGCGGGTCAATGCCGACTACGTGGAGGAGCAGACCCAGGGCAGGGTCAAGGGGAAGACCGGATCGCTCACTGCCCTGCCCATTATTGAGACCCAGGCGGGCGACGTGTCGGCCTTTGTTCCTACCAATGTAATTTCGATTACCGACGGCCAGATTTACCTGGTGACCGACCTGTTCAACGCCGGCATCCGGCCGGCGATCGACCCTGGAATTTCGGTATCACGCGTGGGTGGCGCGGCCCAGACCACGATCATCAAGAAGCTGGGCGGCGGCATCCGCCTGGCGCTGGCTCAGTATCGCGACCTGGCGGCGTTTGCACAGTTTGCCTCGGACCTGGACGCGGCGACCCGGCGGCAGCTGGAGCGCGGCCAGCGGGTTACCGAGATGATGAAGCAGAACCAGTACGAGCCGCTGAACGTGGCCGAGACCGCGGTTTCGCTGTTCGCCGTGCAGGAAGGTTACCTGGACGACCTGGACGTGGACAAGCTGCTGGCCTTCGAGCAGGCCCTGCTTGGGCATGCCCGTGACAATCATGCCGAGTTGCTCGACCAGATCAATGAGTCCGGTGACTACAACGATGAGATCAAGGCCGGCCTCAAGAAGCTGGTCGAGGAGTTCAAGAGCAGCGGCGCCTACTAATGGTTTTTCGAGCTGAGACATTCTGGTTCAGGTCCTGGGAGCGAGGGCGTCCCGCCCTCGGCGAAGGCGAACTGCTGCGAGCAACTTCAGGTTAGAAAGCAATGCCGGGCGCAAAGGAAATCCGCGGAAAGATCGGCAGCGTAAAGAACACGCAGAAGATCACCCGCGCCATGGAAATGGTCGCAGCCAGCAAGATCCGCCGCACCCAGCAGCGGATGACGGCGGCACGGCCCTACGCCGACGGCATCCGCAAGATCGCAAGCCATCTGTACCACGCCCGTCCCGACTACACGCCTCCCTATCTTGAGGTGCGCGAGGAGAAGTCCGCCGGCTATATCCTGATTTCCACCGATCGGGGCCTGTGCGGGGGCCTGAACGTCAACCTGTTCCGGCACTTTTTGGTTGAACTCAAGCGCAAGGTCGACGCGGGCGTGCCCACCCAGATTGTCCTGATCGGCGCCAAGGCGGTGCAGTACTTCCGCAACCTGGACGTGAATATCACCGGTGTGGCCTCGCATCTCGGCGAGAAGCCGCATGTGATGGACCTGGTTAGCGCCGTGCGGGTGCTGCTTGAGGAGTACCGCGAGGGCCAGATCGATCGCATGTACCTGGCCCGCAACGTGTTCGTCAACACCATGAGCCAGCAGCCGGTCATCGAACAATTGCTGCCGGTGGAGGTCCGGAAAGACGACACCCTGGCCGCGCACTGGGATTACATCTACGAGCCGTCGGCCGGAGAGCTGCTCGACGGCGTGCTGGAGCGCTACATCGAAACGCAGGTGTTCCGGGCCGCGATGGAAAACGTGGCCTGCGAGATGGCCGCCAAGATGGTGGCGATGAAATCGGCCACCGACAACGCCGGCAAGATGATCGACACGCTGCAGTTGCAGTACAACAAGGCGCGGCAGGCCGCGATTACCGCGGAGATCGCGGAGATCATCGGCGGCGCCGAAGCAGTATGAGTGTTGTGAGAACAGCCTGGGAGGGAGGGCGTCCCGCAACCTGGGAAGGAGGGCGTCCCGCCCTCGGCACTTGTCTTACAGCCTGGGACGGAGGGCGTCCCGCCCTCCTGCCCTACGCCAATGCGGCATCGCCGCAAGGAGAATTGACGAATGAACACTTATGGGATTAACGAGGGCGAGACGCCCTCGCTCCGGAGAACGGCATGACCGCAAATGCCTCCGGCGCCATCGTTCAGATCATCGGCGCCGTGATTGACGTGGAGTTTCCGCGCCAATCCATGCCCAGGGTGTATGACGCCCTGGTGGTGGAAGACCGCAGTCTCACCCTGGAAGTGCAGCAGCAGCTGGGCGACGGCGTGGTGCGAACCATCGCCATGGGATCCAGCGAGGGCTTGAGCCGCGGGTTGCCGGTAAACAATACCGGTGGGCCCATCACGGTCCCGGTGGGGCACAAGACGCTCGGCAGGATCATGGACGTGCTGGGTGACCCGGTGGACGGCAAGGGTGGGATCGGCGAGGAGGAACGCTGGCCGATTCACCGTAAGCCGCCGAGCTTCGAAGACCAGACCGGCAGCACCGAGCTTCTGGAAACCGGAATCAAGGTCATCGACCTGCTATGCCCGTTCGCCAAGGGCGGCAAGATCGGACTGTTCGGCGGCGCGGGCGTGGGAAAGACCGTCAACATGATGGAATTGATCCGCAACATCGCGGTCGAGGCTTCGGGATATTCGGTGTTCGCCGGCGTGGGCGAGCGCACCCGCGAGGGCAACGACTTCTACAACGAGATGAAGGAATCGGACGTGCTCGACAAGGTGGCTCTGGTGTACGGGCAGATGAACGAACCGCCCGGCAACCGCCTGCGGGTGGCGCTGACCGGCCTGACCATCGCGGAGTATTTCCGGGACGAGGGTCGCGAGATCCTCATGTTCATCGACAACATCTACCGCTACACGCTGGCCGGCGTGGAATGCTCGGCGCTGCTCGGCCGCATGCCGTCCGCGGTGGGCTACCAACCCACCTTGGCCGAGGAAATGGGGGCCTTGCAGGAACGGATCACGTCCACCCGCACGGGCTCGATCACGTCGGTGCAGGCGATCTACGTGCCGGCCGACGACCTCACCGACCCTTCGCCCGCCACAACTTTCGCGCACCTGGACGCGACCGTGGTGCTGTCACGCTCGATCGCGGAACTGGGTATCTACCCGGCCGTCGATCCCCTCGATTCCACCTCCCGCCAGCTCGACCCGCTGGTGGTGGGCCGCGAGCACTACGATACGGCGCGCGGCCTGCAGCGAGTGCTGCAACGCTACAAGGAACTGCAGGACATCATCGCCATCCTGGGCATGGACGAGTTGTCGGAAGAAGACAAGCTCACGGTGCAGCGGGCGCGCAAGATTCAGCGCTTCTTGTCGCAGCCGTTCTTCGTGGCCGAAGTCTTCACCGGCACGCCCGGCAAGTTCGTCACACTCAAGGAAACTATCCGCAGCTTCAGCGCCATTCTTAACGGCGATTGCGACCATTTGCCGGAGCAGGCCTTTTATATGGCCGGCGGCATCGCGGAAGTTGAGGAGGCGGCCAAGAAGCTTCAATAGGCATGTCTACCATCAACGTCGACATCGTTAGCGTCGAAGGCGCGATTTTTTCCGGCGAAGCCGATTTCGTGGTGGCGCCGGCCTCACAGGGTGACGTCGGCATCACGCCCCGCCATGCACCACTGTTGACGGAACTTCGGCCGGGGCCGGTGCGGGTGCAACGCGAAGGCGAGGACGAGCGCCTTTTTTACGTGACCGGTGGCATCCTGGAGATTCAGCCGAACGCTGTAATGGTGCTGGCCGATTCGGCCTTGCGGCCGGACCAACTCGACGTGAATGCCGCCGAGGAGGCGCGCAAGAAGGCCGAGGAGGCACTGGAGGGGGCCACCGAGAAATCCGATATCGAGAAGGCCCAGCGCGATCTCGCCGAGGCTGCGGCCCGCCAACGGGCATTGAAGAAATTACGCGCCGGCGAGTAGTTCGCGGCGCGATCAGGCGTGGCCTGCATACACAGCTTGGCCCGGGCTTTGTTCCCAACGCTTGAGTTACGACAGGAAACTCAACAGATCCCTGGTCTTGTTGTCGTAAAGTATTGATTTACAGGACTTTCCAAATTCGGGTGGATTTTTCACCAAAGTTAAGGAAGTGCTACAACGGCGCGCTTTTCGGGGCCGAAAAATGCACTTCCCCACAGGTTTTTCCACAGAAAATGTGGATACTGCAGACACCCTGGGAGCGAGGGCGTCCCCGCCCTCCCTGGACAGGGAGGCGTCCCCTCCTTCGCCGAGGCCGGGGACACCCTCGCTCCCAGGGGAACGCCGCGCTCGAAGGCTAGAATCTGCAAGCGCTTGATACTCGCACGTGAGCAAATTCCCCGAATACGAATCGTTTGACACCGTCGGCCTGGCGGAACTTGTGCAGGCGCGTGAAATAACGCCCGCCGAGTTGCTGGAGGCAGCCATCGAACGCTGCGGGCAGCGCAATGCCGCCGTCAACGCGGTGGTCCATACCTTCTACGGCCGCGCCCGGGAAACCGCCGCCAGGAACAGCTCCACCGGGACCTTGTCCGGTGTTCCCTTTCTTCTGAAGGATGCTGGCGCCCACTACGCGGGAGAACCTACCGGACATGCCTGCCGCTTGTTCGCCGGCCATGTGGCGGAGCGCGATACGACACTGGTACAGCGCTACCGGCAAGCCGGATTGGTGATGTTCGGCAAGACCAATACACCGGAGCTGGCGCTGGCGGTCACTACCGAGCCGCAGGAAACCGGGCCCACACTGAACCCCTGGAATCCCGAGTACTCGCCGGGCGGTTCCAGTGGCGGGGCCGCCGCGGCTGTTTCGACCGGCATCGTGCCGGCGGCCCATGGCAGCGACGGCGGCGGATCGATCCGTATCCCGGCTTCCGCATGCGGCCTGGTCGGCTTGAAGCCGACTCGCGGACGGGTACCCACCGGTCCGGATCGCGCCGAGAGCTGGGCGGGCATGTCCCAGCATCACGTGCTCTGCCGCAGCGTGCGCGATTCCGCGGCATTTCTCGATGCCGTCGAGGGGGGCGAACCGGGCGATCCCTATCATCCTCCCGCACACCCTGGCAGTTGGATGGAGTCTCTTCTGCACCCCGCCGGGACGCTGCGCGTCGCGCTCGTTGAAGATTCCTTCAATGGCGTGGAAGTCGATCCGGATGTCCTGGCGGTGTTGAGGAACACGGCCCGACTGTGCGAGGACCTGGGGCACCAGGTCGAAGAGGCCCGCTGCCCGCTGTCCCCGGACGAAGTGCGCAACGCCGCCACGCTGATCCTTGCCTCGCACGTCAACGCGGACATCCAGGCCCGCTGCCGCGCCCTGGGGCGCGAGTTCAAGCGAGAGGATGTGTCCCACGTTACCTGGCGCATGGCGCGCATCGGGGCCGAGGCCAGCGCGTCCGATTACGCTGCAGCGCTGACGCATATCCATTACATTGGACGCCGGATGGGAGAATTCTGCGCCAACTATGACGTCATACTGTCTCCGACACTGGCCGCGCCGCCGCCGCGCCTGGGCGCGATCGACATGGACACCGAAGACCTGAAGGGCTACATGCAAGTCACCAGCCGCTATACCGCCTTTACGCAGTTGTTCAACGTGGTGGGCATACCCGCCATCTCGCTGCCGCTGGGTCTTTCTTCCGGCGGGTTGCCCATCGGCATGCAGCTGGCCGCGGAGCAGGGGGGAGAGGCGAAGCTGTTCCGCCTGGCGGCGCAACTGGAGAAAGCCCGTCCCTGGACCGGCCTCTGCCCCGCATACGAAGGTTCCGTTTCATGAGTGCAGCATTGAACGTCATTATTCTGGCGGCCGGGAAGGGCACGCGGATGCGATCGGCGCTACCCAAACCGTTGCATGCCCTGGGGGGGAAGCCGCTGCTGGCCCATGTCCTGGACGCGGCCGCCGGGCTTGCGCCCGAGCGAGTCATCGTGGTTTGCGGACACGGCGCCGAGCCCCTGCTCGAAGCGTTTTCCGACGCCGATATCGAGTGGATCGAGCAGCGGGAGCAACAAGGGTCCGGGCACGCCGTGCTTCAAGCCATACCGGCGGCCGATCCGCAATCGCGGGTCCTGGTCCTGTATAGCGACGTCGCCCTGGTGCGTGGTGCGACCCTCAAGCGCCTGACCTCCGAGCAGGAGGGTGTGTCGCTGCTGACGGCGGAAGTGGACGACCCGGCAGGGTACGGGCGCATCCTGCGAAGCCCCAACGGCTCCGTGACCGGGATCGTGGAGCACGCGGATGCGAGCGAAGAGCAGAAATCAATTCGCGAGATCAACGTCGGGCCCATGGCGGTGCCCGCGAAGTGGCTGGGTGAGGCCTGCCGCAGGCTCAAACCCGCCGGCGCGAAACAGGAAATGTACCTGACCCACACGGTGGATATCGCGCTTGGGGAAGACATGCCGGTCCGGGCGGTGCGCACCCAGGGGGCGGATGAGGCCATCGGTGTCAACAGCCCGGCGCAACTGGCGGTTGCCGAGCGGCTGCTGAGCCGCCGTCGCGCCGAAGCATTGATGGAGCGCGGTGTGCGCATCGCTGATCCTCACCGCATTGATCTGCGCGCCGAAGTCGAAGCGGGCCGCGACGTATTCCTCGACGTGGGCGTGGTGCTGGAGGGCCAGGTACGGCTGGGCGACGATGTGAGTATCGGAGCCTACAGCGTGGTGTCCAACTCAAGTCTGGATGCCGGTGCGCGAATCGAACCGCACTGCGTTGTGGATGGCGCCCACGTGGGCGCCGGTGCGCGGGTCGGGCCGTTCGCGCGGCTGCGGCCCGCGGCCCGGCTGGGACCGGATTCGCGCGTGGGCAACTTCGTGGAAGTCAAAAACAGCGAGCTGGGTGAGGGCGCCAGGGTCTCGCACCTGAGCTACATCGGCGATTCCGATGTGGGCAGTAAGGTCAATATCGGCGCGGGAGTGATTACCTGCAACTACGACGGGCAAAGAAAGCACCGCACAGTCATCGGCGACGGCGCGTTCATCGGCTCGGGCGTGGAACTGGTAGCGCCGGTGGAAGTGGGCGAGGGGGCCGTGATCGGCGCCGGGTCCACGATTACCAAGCCGGCGCCTGCCGAACAGCTGACGGTCGCCCGTTCACGGCAGAAGACGCTGCCGAAGAGAAAGCGCTAGTTCGCATCAACGATGTGCGGGATCGTCGGAGTTGCCGCGAAGCGCGATATCGCGTCTCTGCTCCTTGAAGGATTGCGCCGGCTGGAATACCGGGGCTACGACTCCGCGGGGATGGCGCTGCTGCTGGGTGACGGGAGGCTTGGACGCCTGCGCAAGGCCGGCTTTGTAGCCCGGCTGGCCGAGGAGTTCGAGCAGAATCCCGTGGCGGGTGCGCTGGGCATTGCCCATACGCGTTGGGCTACGCATGGCCCTCCCAATGAACGCAACGCGCATCCCTTGTTCTCCGGCGAAGAGGTTGCAGTGGCCCACAACGGCATCGTTGAGAACTACGACGCCATCAAGGATGAACTCACGGCCTCGGGAGTACGCTTTTCAAGCGACACCGATACCGAGTGCATTGCCCATCTTGTCGCCGGCGAATTGCGCGTGGGTAAGGACCTTGCCACGGCCACCCGGGACGCGCTGGCGCGATTACAGGGCAGCTACGCGGTGGTCGTGCTGGCTACCGCTGAACCGGGCGCCATCGTTGCCGCTCACCGCGGCACGCCCATGGTGGTGGGGCTGGGCGAGTCGGAGAACTACGTGGCATCCGACATTGCTGCGCTGCTTCCGGTTACCAGGCAGTACTGTTTCCTGCGCGACGGAGACCTGGCGCTGATTCGCCCGGGCGGCATTGAAGTGACCGGCGCCAACGGCCGAGCCGTGGACCGGCCGGTGGTGACCAGCGAGTTCGGTCCCGAGTCGGTGGAGCGCGGGACCTACCGGCACTACATGCAGAAGGAAATCTTCGAGCAGGCCCGGGCCGTGCGCGACACGCTGATGCCGCTGATCGCCGGTGGCCTGCCGGACAGCTCTCTGTTCGGGCCTGAACTGGAATCGAGGCTTGGGGACGTGGCGGCGGTGCATATTGCCGCTTGCGGCAGCGCCTTCAACGCAGGGCTGGTTGCCCGGCAATGGATCCAGGAGTACGCGGGGCTGCCCTGCACCGTGGAAATCGCCAGCGAGTACCGCTACCGGCCTCCGCCGTGTCCCGGAAATTGCCTGTTCCTTGCCATATCGCAATCAGGTGAAACGGCAGACACTCTGGCAGCAACCCGGGCCGCTCGCGAACGCGGTTACCTCGCGGTGCTGGCCTTGAGCAACGTCGCCACCAGCAGCCTGGTGCGCAACGTGGAATACAGCATGCTTACGCGTGCTGGCCTGGAGGTCGGGGTGGCCTCCACCAAGGCGCTGCTGACGCAATTGGCGGCCCTGGCGATGATGGCTCTGGCGCTTGCCCGCGCTCAGGGCAAATCGGACGCGGAGATCCGCAGCCTCACACAACAGGCTGCGGCGCTGCCCGACCTGATCGAACAGCTGCTGGAAATGGACGGCGAGCTAGAAAGACTTGCCGAGCATTTTCAGCATCGGGATCATGTGCTGTTCCTGGGTCGAGGGCCGATGTGGCCGGTTGCGGCGGAAGGTGCGCTGAAGCTGAAGGAGCTTTCGTACATCCACGCCGAAGCCTATGCGGCCGGCGAACTGAAGCATGGACCGCTGGCGCTGGTGGACGAAGACATGATGGTCGTGGCGCTGGCCCCGAACGACGGGCTCTTGCACAAACTGCGGTCAAACCTGGAGGAGGTGCGGGCGCGAGGCGGGCGGCTGTTCGTGGTGTCCGCTCCGGATGCCAATCTGGGTCATGAGGACGGGATGATCGTGCTGCGGCTGCCGGCGCCGCCAACGGACCTGCAGGCGCCCGTGCTCTACACCGTGCCGCTGCAGTTGCTGGCCTACCATGTCGCCGTGCAAAAGGGCAATGACGTGGACCGGCCCCGCAACCTGGCCAAATCCGTCACCGTCGACTAGCCTGGAGCGAGGGCGTCCTCCCTGGGAACGAGGGCGTCCCGCCCTCGTACATAGCAAACTCCTGGCAACGGCGGCATTCGCCATCGTCGAGGGCGGGACGCCCTCGTTCCCAGAGACGCCGGTGTTCCCGGCGCCTAGTCGAGGCGGGCGAGTACCGGCGCGTGGTCCGAGGGCCGCTCAAGCCGCCGGGGCGCCGTGTCAATCTCGGAGGCCCGGCATTCCGCCGAGAGAGCGGGGGAGAGCATGACAAGGTCGATTCGTAATCCGCGGTTGCGGCGGAATCCCGCGGCCCGGTAGTCCCACCAGCTGAACTTAGCCTCGGGCTGCTCAAACAGGCGGAAGCTGTCGCTGAGACCCAGGTCCTCGAGCGCACGCAGCCGCTTGCGCTCCGGCCCGCTGCACAGGATCTTGTCGCGCCATTCCTCGGGGTCATGCACGTCACGGTCATCCGGAGCGATATTGAAGTCTCCCATGACCGCCAGCCGCGGCCAGCGCTCAAGCTCGGATCGCATCCAGGCAATCAGCGCGTCCAGCCAGCGCAGTTTGTAGTAGTAGTGGTCGTGTCCCACTTCCCTGCCGTTGGGCACGTACAGGTTGACCACCCGCGTATTGCCCAGCGTAGCCGCAACCGCGCGAGCCTGAGTGTCTTCAAGCCCAGGAATGCCGGTAACCGGTTCGGAAACCTCTGACCGAGTCAGCAGCGCCACGCCGTTATAGGTTTTCTGGCCGTACGCGAGGCAACTGTAGCCCAGCTCTTCAAAGGCCCCTCCGGGAAAATCCTCATCCTGGCATTTCAGTTCCTGCAAGCCCAGCACGTCGGGGGCATGGGCCACCAGCCAGTCGGCCACGTGCTCCTTGCGCACGCGCACGGAGTTCACGTTCCAGCTTGCAATCATCATGGCCGTGGGCTCGGCGGGATTGCGTTCAGGACCGCTTTCGTCCCACCCGGATATGAACGTCGCCTACCCGGTCTATTCCGGCGGTGACGTGGTCACCCGGCTTGAGCGGGCCGACTCCCGCGGGCGTGCCGGTAAACACCACGTCCCCGGGTTTGAGCTCGAAGTAGGTGGAGATCTGCGCAACCAGTTCCATGGGCTTGCGGATCATGTCCTTCAGATCCGCTTCCTGCCTGATCTCGCCGTTGACCGCCAGCCAGATGCGGCCTTTGGCCGGGTGTCCGATGCTGGAGGCGCGCCGCAGGGTGCCAACCGGCGCGGAATAATCGAAGCTCTTGCTGATCTCCCAGGGATCTCCGGCGTCCCGGGCCTCCTGTTGCAGGTCGCGGCGCGTCAGGTCGATACCGACACCGTAGCCGTACACATGCGCGACCGCATCCTCGGGCGAAATGTTGAGGCCGCCGCCCTGAAGCGCTACCACCAGCTCCACCTCGTGCTGAAGGTCCTTGGTACGGGCCGGATAGGGGACTTCACCACCGTCGGGCAGAATTGCATCGGCAGGTTTCATGAACACCGGTGGGTGAGGCGCCAATTCCTTGTCCATCTCCTGGAGATGATCCGCGTAGTTCCAGCCCACGCAGAAAATCCGGCGCGCCGGAAAGCGCCGTTCAATCCCCCGCACCCTCAGGCTCGGACGGTAATAGTCAAACAATTCACTCATCAATTCTGGTGCGGCGCGAAGAGATTGTTGCGCCGCCAACCCCGCACTTTCCGGGATTTTCGCGACCGGGTCAAGGCATTGCGCGCTTTCGTCGAGATGTCGTTGGGGTCTTTCGGCGGCAAGGCGTTATCCTCTCGCGCATGAAAAATGTTGACCTGATCGTAGTGGGCGGCGGCAGCGGCGGGCTGGCTGCGGCCCAGCGCGCAGCCGAGAATGGGGCGCGGGTGGCCCTGCTTGAATCCGACCGCTTGGGCGGCACTTGTGTGAACCGCGGTTGTGTGCCCAAGAAGATCATGTGGCACGCCGCGGAACTGGCCCGGGAGCTGACAGAGTCGCGCGATTACGGCTTCGACCTGTCTCTGCGGGGTCATGACTGGGCTGAACTCGTGAACCGGCGCGAGGGCTACATCCGGCGTTTGAACGGGATTTACGCGCGCAACCTGGCGAAACGCGGAGTCGAGTGCGTGACCGGTCTTGCGGCTTTTTCCGGTCCGCAACAACTAAGTGTTGAAGGCGAGGATTACAGCGCCGATCGCATTCTGATCGCAACAGGGGGCGCACCCGTCATACCCGATATCCCAGGGGCAGAGCTGGGCATTACGTCTGACGGCTTCTTCGAGCTCGAACAGCGGCCCGATCGCGCGGCCGTGGTCGGCGCCGGTTACATCGCAGTGGAGCTGGCAGGCATTCTGCGCGGCCTCGGCGCCGAGGTCACCTTGCATCTTCGGCGCGATTCCGTCTTGCGAAGTTTCGATGACGTATTGCAGCAGGCCTGCCTTGAGGGTCTAAAGGCTTCCGGCGTGCGAATCGTTTCAAAATTCGTACCAACCGCTTTGACCCGCGAATCCGCCCGCCTGCAGATTGCCGCCGCTTCCGGCAAAGTCAGCGGCCCGTTCGATACCCTGATCTGGGCCGTGGGAAGGCGCCCGCTTACGCAGGACCTGAACCTGGAACTGGCAGGCGTGGACTGCAATGCTCGCGGCGCCATCGTGGTTGACGAATGGCAGGAGACTTCGGCGGGGGGTGTCTTCGCATTGGGCGACGTGACCGGTCATCATGAACTCACGCCGGTGGCGATTGCGGCGGGTCGCCGGTGGTCGGACCGCCACTACGGCGGGATGGCCGAGCGGCGGATGGACTACAACAACATTCCTACGGTGGTTTTCTCCCATCCGCCCCTGGGCACGGTGGGTCTCACCGAGCTTCAGGCACGGGCGGCATACGGTGACTCGGTGCGCTGTTACCGGTCGGATTTCGTTCCCCTGTTCTACGGTATTTCGGAGCGCAAGCCGAAGGCGCGTATGAAGCTGGTCACGGTGGGCGACGACGAGCGCGTCGTCGGCTGTCACCTGGCCGGTCCCGGGACCGATGAAATGCTGCAGGGCTTCGCCGTGGCCATGCGGATGGGCGCACGCAAGGCCGATCTGGACGAAACCGTGGCCATCCATCCGACTTCAGCGGAAGAACTCGTTACGATGCGTTAGGGCTTCCTATCCCGATGCGCTGACGCCCCCGCGGATCAATTCCCTGGTATCAGGACGTGGGCCATGCCAGATGGCAAAACTTTCGGCCGCCTGTTCAACCAGCATCCCCCAGCCATCATGTGCCGCCCGTGCGCCGCCCTGTTGCGCCCAGGCCAGGAATGGTTCTGCGGCCCGGCCGTAGGCCATATCCACGCAGGTTGCGCCCTTGGCTGCGGACTGCGGCAATGCGGGCGACTCACCGGTCAAACCCGCCGAACTTGCGTTGAGCACGAGATCGAACGCCGGCAGTTCTTGTGTGCCTGTGGCTGCCACGCGAATGGCGCCAAGGGAGACAAAACGCTGCGCCAGTTCAACCGCACGATCGTGAGTGCGGTTGGTAATCGTGATACCCGCTACGTTTGCGCCAAGCAGCGCCGGTACTACTCCACGCGCCGCGCCACCCGCGCCTATCATCAGCACGGTTGCGTTGTCGAGATTCACACCGAGGTTGCGGCGCAAATGACGAAGCAATCCGAGTCCATCAGTGTTATCGCCTTGAATCTGCCCATCACTTGCAAGCGTCAGCGTATTCACCGCGCCTGCCATCTCGGCCTCAGAACCTAGCCGATCGCTCAGTTGCCCGGCCTCCTCCTTCAGCGGCACGGTTACGTTGCATCCGCATCCCCCGGAATCACGAAACCGCTGCACCGCCTCACTCAGCTTACCGGCGCGCACCTCGATGCACTGGTACTCCAATGCTATGCCCAACCGTTCGGCAAAGCGCTGGTGTATGTCCGGTGATCGGCTGTGGCTGATCGGGTGTCCCATTACGGCGTACAGTGCAGGCATATTTCTTTGGATGGCTGCGACTACAGCCACTTTGCTCGCCGTTAGGGTACCGCAGTAATTTCGCCTCCGTGACCACTTCGGCGGTGTGCTAGACTTCCGCGACGGGAAAAATATTCCCGGTTTGGTTGCACGTTGCGTGATCGCACGTGTTGCCATCGAACTCCCTCTAGTAGGGGACATAGCAACAAACTGGAGGCATTCCTATGACCAGTCCTGAACGTAAACTACTTGCCCTCGCTCTCAGCGCCGCTTTGGCGGCCGGCGCCGCTGGAACAGCCGGCGCTGCAACCGTGGACGGCTTCGAAGCCGGAAGCGCGCCGACCCTGATGGACGGCCATGGCGACGATGGCGATGACGACGACGAAGGCAGTTGCGGCGAAGGTAGCTGTGGCGACGACGACGGCGACGACGGCGACGGCGACGACGACGACGGCGAAGAAGACGACGACGAAGGCAGTTGCGGCGAAGGTAGCTGCGGCGACGACGACGGCGAAGAGGAATAATTCGCCGCTACCCAAGTAGCTTTCTCAGGACGACAGCCGGCGGGCCCATGAGGTTCGCCGGCTGTTTCGTCCAAACAGGCCGGCGAATCATCGCCGGCAACATCTCGGGATCGTAGCGGTCCTGATGCAGGCCTTGGGATTCTCGCAGGGTCTGCGTCCAATGCAGGCGAACGATCTGCAGATTCTTGTGTACGGGTTCAATGCATTGCGGCACGCGTTCCTAGAGGCGTGACATGACTCAGGTGGTGGATCGTTGCCCCTGGTCGCTAGGCGTCAGCGACCAATACCAGGCGTACCACGACGAAGAGTGGGGCGTGCCTGCCCTGGACGACGCCACCCACTTCGAGTTCCTTGTTCTCGAGTCCGCGCAAGCCGGTTTGTCCTGGCGGACCGTGCTGCACAAACGGGAAGGCTATCGCAAGGCGTTCGCAGAGTTTGATCCCGAACGTGTCGCGAAGTTCGGCGAGAGCGAAATCGAGGCCCTGGTCACCGATCCGCGCATTGTTCGCAATCGTCTCAAGATTGCAGCTGCCGTCAATAACGCCTCGGCCCTCCTCCGGGTCGGCGAGGAATTCGGCTCCTTCGTGCGCTACATCTGGGGATTTGTGGACTGCCGGCCGGTCGTGAATCAATGGCGCAGCCAGAAGGAGCTACCCGCCACCTCGCCGATTTCCGATCGCCTTTCCGCCGACCTCAAGGCCCGCGGATTCAAGTTCTTGGGCTCGACCATCATGTATTCCCATCTTCAGGCGTGCGGCCTCATCAACGATCACATCGAAAGCTGCTACCGCCACGAGGAATGCCGGGAAGCGTTTTGTGGCCTACCTTGGACCTGAGAGTGAGAATTTGGGAAGCAGGAGTATCCGCAATTGGCGCACGGCGCGGGCTAGTCGAACCAGTATGGGGTTTTCTTTGTCCACTCGCTGTCAGGAAAGTGCTTGTGCAGCAATTGATGGGCCTCTCGGGACACTTCGCCCGGCCCGCCCATGCAAGCGTATTGGGTGGCGAAAACGACCCGATGCAACGCCCGGGGAACGCGTGGGTCGTCGGAGTGGGATCGCGCGAAGCGTATTACATGGGGACCGAAGAATCCCGCAGCGGATATCTGGCCTATTTCCGTTACGCGCCGAATTTCCTCTAATTGGGATTCGTCATAGTGGGCGAAGCGTGGTCCGGAGAGGACCCGCTTGCGCTGAGTGTATTCAATATCCCGCCAACACCACCAGTTATACCGGTTCCAGGGCAATGCCACGTAGTCAGGCGCCGGCTGCACGGGGTCGGTCCATTCCCGCTGCCTGCCTGCCCCGTGCCACATACTGGGAGAAAAGGCGGGATTGTCGAGCACGATGAGTGCGGCTTCGAATCTCGGATCCGGCGCTTGTTCAAATGTCTCAAACGCAGTCTTGAGGCGCGGCACGAAACGCTTGAGCTGACCTGAGAGTTGGCGTGCCGTCTCCAGATCATCCATCAGTATTGCTTTGGTCCAGGCGGAGATTGCCAGGCGTCCCCGCTGATAGTTGCTCAAGCCGCCGTAGCTGATTGCTTCCAGCATCATCCGGGGTGTGAAGTAGTTGTTGATGAGTCCGGTGATTTTTCTCGGAAAGAGAGTGGTTTCGCTCGTGATGTGATTGAAACGCTCGTCCGGCAGACTGCGGACGTAATGGTCGCTCCAGGGGAGTTCCAGGGGAAGCAAGGAGGAAAAACGAAAGTAGTCCTTCCAGTTACCGCTGACGATTGCAGCACGCATCCGCACGCGATTGATGTACCCCAGGTTCTGTGGCGGGGTCGCCAAATAAATTTGCTTTGCAATCCATAGGGCCGCTTCGCTGTTGTGTTCCAGGCTCGCCGATGGGTCAATGTCCACCAGGAATAGCTGGTCTGCCAACGCCAGAGCCGCTTCAGTTTCGTTCAAGAGCGCCAGGATGCGAACCCGATGTTCAACCATTACATGGAAACCCGGCGTCTCCGCCCCGAGCTTGCCGGCCGCGTCAAGTAGTTCTCTGAGGTTTTGCTCGCCGACACTCGAATCCACGGTGATCAAGGCCAGAAACAGCCATTCCAGCGACTTGTTCTCCCGCCATCTCTGGACGATTTCCGCCATGCCTGCGAGGCGCCAATCCGCATAGTCCGATGCGCCGCGCCGCTTGTTGTAGTGCGAGGAGTCCAGGCTCAGGAAATCCCGAACATCCTCAAGGGATACGATTCCGGGACTGCCAATGATCTTGCTTTCGAGTTCGTTTAGAACCGGGACCGGGTCCAGCTCCGCTTCCATGCCCCGAACTTGATTGAGAATCCACGGAAATGCGGCGACATATCTGTGATCCTCTGCGAGCAGGCGATACTCCGACAGCACCTGGCGCAGATACTCATCGCGCTTACTTTCGTTTACCCTGGCTTCACGCGTCAGGCTGCGTCCGGCGAGATAGCGGCTAAGGCCGCTCCAGGGAGAGGCCGGCGTTGCGCCAATGGCCTCAAAGCGGCGCGCTGCCTCAAGGTACTGACCCGCGTAGAAATAGCTCGCGGCTATCTGGTATTGCCGGTCGTGCCGTTCCAGGGTGCTCCAATCGTCTTGCGGCTCGGCAGGCGGGTCAAAAGGCTCGTTACCGCAGTGACTGAATACCTTGACCTGTGCATCAATCCACCTCCGGAGTTTCGGCGACCCGGACCCGTACCGGGATTTGCGGTTCTGAAGAGAGTTGCCCGCTACCCGGAATGCATCGGGCGCGCAATTCAGGATGGAGCGCCGGGTAACAATTTCCTGTCCGTCCTTAAGTCTGGTTCGAGTAATGCTTTTCCAATTTTCGAAATAGATGCGCGGGTATCCCTCGGTCTCAAGCAGGGATCTGAAATGCGACTCGTGCCGCCATGCGGAAGAATACTTATTCGACAGCCGCTCTCTCTGCTCATAGCGAAACAACGCTGCGTGGCCTGGCGTGAATTGGCCCGTCAGGTGGAGATAGGAGATCAGCGGACTCAGCGTCATACGGCCAAACCGGTCCGTCAGGTGGCCGGCCAGCATATTCTCAAGATTTCGCTCGTCGAAAAACGGCGTGTCGTACTCGAACGGCCCCGACGCAGGCGCCGGACATGGCAACAAGACCGTCACCGTGAGCAAGGCGAAGCGTATGTTTCGCCGCGTTTTCATAGTTGGGCCGTCTGCTCCAGCAGGTTCGCGAACCGTTCCTCATTCCACGGTTGAGGATGAAACAGGAATATGCGCTCAAGGCCATCGACGGGCGCAAGCGGCTCATCCGAGGAATAGCCGACGTTGCCGTGGCAGATTGCCGCGGGGAATTGCCGGTCCTGTTGCAGCTTTCTTCGGATGTTGTGACCCTCCGGGCCCATCCGGTAAATCATGGGCACGGCGGAGTCAATCGGCAGCTCCTCGATCCACGAATCGTGAAAGCACCAGGATGCCAGCGCGGTTATCGACAATGGCGTTGGATCAACCCGCTTGTGCAATTCGTCCAGAAGTCTCCGATAAAAGTCGCGCTGGGATCGCCTTGCGTCGAAATCCACCTGGTATTCGATTGGATTGAACGACTTTCCGAGTTGCCATAGGACTTGCGCGATCTCGGCAGTTGCAGCGGAATCCGGAACGCCGGTTATTTCGAGGCGAGCCACCGCCACCACTTCCATTCCCGACGGGTAAGTGACCGGGTTGAGCCGGTGATCTACGGTCAACTGTTCTTGTTGCCAATGAATTGTGCCGGTCCAGATTGCGGCCTTGATTCTTGCGGATTGGGCGAAACTCAAGTCTTCAGTGCGCCGCCAAGCCCACAGGTAATAGTCCGGTTCAATCGAGGCCTTTGCCGCATTGTCCCCGGTATTGCGAAGACCTGCTGCAAGCAAGGCGACAATTGCTCCAAGTGCGGCCAGCGCCGTGACGTACCTGCGTTGATGAGTATGTAGCTTTCGCCTGATAGTTGGCGTTCCGCCTCTCGGCGCTTTGGCGCTTGCCCTTGAGTTATTCTGGCGCTTGGCGGAATTGTCCACTGGCCTCTGCGCAACCTCGCGCCCGTCTCAAATTCGCGTGATGGCGCCCGACCAGCGCCAGATCGAAAGTTGGGTGATCAGTTCCCGGCCGATCAGGTCCATCATGCGCAGTTGCTCCAGCCGGGGAGCAATCTCGTCGAGTTCGTTTTCGCCGAATACGGACTTGAGGACGCCGCAGGCATCGGCGATGCAGATCAGGGCAATGTCACGGGGATCGGGGATATCGCCCGAGAACAAGACACCCATCACGCGCTGGCGCGCTTCGCGTTGCACTTTGCCGTCGATCATGGGGTAGCGGCGCGACCGGAATACCCACAGGAACTTCTCCTCCCTGCGTTCCAGCACGCCCCGCTCAACCAAGCCCTCGATGGCCTGCTCCTGGATCGCCGGTCCCTGTTCCGCTGAAAGGGTTTCCAGCCATGCCGTCGTGTCCTTGCTTTCACCGCTGCCGCTGATCCGCTCCAGCGCGCCGTCGAGCATGGGATTCCCCGTGGGCGTGGGGTCGATAATCATCAACCGCTCCGGATCCGTGTCGATCCGGTCGGCAAAGGCCAGGTCCAACAGGACGCCGCCGACCAGGGCGTGTTCCAGCGCGTACTTGCCGATCGGCAGGAAGGCGCCGGTCTTGTCGTCGAGCAACAACGCCAAGGTTTCTTCGGCGAATGTGATCATGATTGGATCCTGTGAATCCTGCCCGGTATTTCAACAGTTTCCCGCACGCTTGTCGACTAACCCCGGGAACGAGGGCGTCCCCCTGGGAACGAGGGCGTCCCCGCCCTCGACGAAGGCGAGACGCCTTCGCTCCCAGGGGATGGTCTAACCCGGCCGCAACACCTCCCCGGTGGAGGCATCGCGGATTTCGGTCGGCCCTTTCAATGGACCGCATTCTCCCGGCATGATCCAATCGACCTTGCCGGCGAAGTACTCGCCGGCTTCCTCCGCGGTCCGCGCGGCCGGCAGGCCGTGAGGATTGCAACTTGTTGACACCAGCGGCGATCCCAAGCCGAGGCTCAGGGTTGCCGCCAAAGGGTGAAGGCTGCGCCGCACCGCGATGGTCGCACGGCCGCCGGTAATCCACGCGGGGGCTTGTTTTGCGGCAGCGACTATCCAGGTAATCCCGCGGCTTAAACGCAACTCGCCGGGATCATGCGCATCTTCAAGGCCCGTTACCCAGCCTTCGAATTGGTCCCATTCCGCGGCGATGAGGATCAGCCCTAGAGACTGGTCGCGGCCTTTAAGCTGCAGTACCCGTTCAACCGCCTGCTCTTTCTCCGGCAGGCAACCCAGACCGTATACGGACTCGGTCGGGTAAGCAATGACGCCTCCGCCGCGAACAATTCGGGCGCCGCGGCTGATCGCCGCATCAGGATCGGCCTGAGCGTCTCCGGGACCGTTTCTTGGGTGCATTCTTAAGCAATTCCTGGCATTGCTCCTGCGACAGGCCCGCGGGATCCTGCCCGCGAGGGACCGAAGCGTTGCGCTCCCCGTCCGTGACGTAAGGCCCGTAACGGCCGGTCAGAACCTTGATCGCGCTACCATCGAATTCCCTGATCGCGGGGCGTTTCGAGCGCGGAGCCGGTTGCACTTTCAGCGCGTCCTCCAGCGTAACCGTGAACACCGAGAGCGCCTTGGGTAGTCTCAAGTACCTGGGCCGGGTCTTGCCGCCGCGCTCCCCGATCTGCACGTACGGCCCCTTTACGCCGCAGCCGACGAACACGGGACGGCCGTCTTGGGGATGCTCTCCCAGCCTGCGCGGCAGGCGCAACAGGCCCACGGCCTCGTCCAGGGTTACGCTGTAGGGAGAGATGTCCGGCGGCAGGGAAGCGTACTTGGGCTTGTTGTCCTCGTCACGCTCGCCGAGTTGCACGTACGGCCCGAATCGTCCGCGGCCGGCGTAGACCACTTGACCGCTCTGGGGATGGGCGCCCAGTTCCCGGGGCAATGACAGCAGCTTGAGCGCCTCCTCCAGCGTGACGGAGTCTTCGCTCGCGCCGTCAGCCAATGATGCGTATCGCGGTTTCTCCTCGCCGCCCTTTTCTCCGAGCTGGACGAACGGTCCGCTCCGGCTGCGTCCGGCATAGACCGGTTTCGCGCTTGCGGGATCCTGACCCAGCAGACGCGGCCCGCGAAGCAGGTCCAGCGCCTGCTCAAGCGTCACGTCCTCGTAATTGAGCCCGTCGCGCAGAGTGGCCATCTCGGGGCGATGGTCCTCGGTGCGCTCGCCATGCTGGACGAAATAGCCGTAGGGTCCCAACCGGGCATAAACCGACTCACCCGTGTCCGGATGCTTGCCCAGCAGGCGGCTGGGACGCTCGTCGACACCCTTGAGCGTGCGCTTCTTTTCAGACAATTGCTCGGAGTAGTGCGTCCAGAACTCATCCATGACGGGGATCCAGTGCTTTTCTCCGTTGGCAACCGCGTCCAGGGATTCCTCCATGCCGGCGGTGAAGTCGTAGTCGACGTAGTCGTTGAAATGGCGGTTCAGGAACTCCGCGACAAGCCTGCCTTTCTGGGTCGGCACGAAATTGCGTTTTTCCATGACGGCGTACTCGCGATCACGCAGCTTGCGCAGTGTCTCCGCGTAGGTGGAGGGCCGTCCGATACCGTGGTCTTCCAGCGCCTTGACCAGGCTGGCCTCGCTGAACCGGGGCGGTGGCTCCGTGAAGTGCTGTTCGGGGACCAGTTGCTTGACCTCAAGCTCCTCCTTCTCGGCCAGCGGGGGCAGCGTCTTGTCCTTCTTGTCCGCCGATTTGGCCAGCACCTTGAGAAATCCCGGGTGCGCCAGCGTATTCCCGGTGGCCCGGAATCGGCCCGCGGGCGGCTCGTCGATGCCGCTCTTCGAAGCCGCGCCCGGCAGGAATTCGGCCGTGACGCGGTCGTAGAGCGCGTCGCTCATCTGGCTGGCAACCGCGCGCCGCCAGATGATTTCGTACAGGCGATACTGGTTGGCGTCCAGGTGGCGCCTTAAGACTTGCGGCTCCCGGCCGATGCTCGTGGGCCGTATGGCTTCATGCGCTTCCTGTGCGTTACGCGTCTTGGTCCTATAGCGCCGCGGCGATGCGGGCAGGTAATCCGCCCCCAGCTTTTCGGAGATGTAGTCCCGGATCTCGCCCACCGCCTCACTTGCCATCTGCACGGAATCCGTACGCATATAGGTGATCAGGCCCACGGCTCCGCCGCCCGTGTCGATCCCCTCATATAGGGACTGGGCCACGCGCATCGTCCGTTGGGTCTGCATGCCCAGTTGCCGGGAGGCGGACTGCTGCAGCGTTGACGTGGTAAATGGCGGCGGCGGACCACGCTTGGCGCGGGTCTCGGTGAGCTTCCCGACGGTAAGAGAGCCCAGTCCACCGGCAACTGTGTCGCCGCCCATTGCCGCCAGCAAGGCCTTGCGGGCCTGTTCCGTTTCGGCCGCATCCGTGAAAGAGAATTTCTTGAGCTTCTTGCCGCCAAGTTCAACCAGCGCCGCCTCGAAATCCTGACCCGACTTGCTCAAATGGGCGGTGACGGTCCAGTACTCGCGCGGCTTGAACGCTTCGATCTCCTTTTCTCGCTCGACGATCAGCTTCAGCGCCGGACTCTGTACGCGGCCGGCGGAGAGTCCTCGCGTCAGGGTCCGGGACAGGAGAGGCGAGAGGGTGAATCCCAAAAGCCGGTCCATGCACCGGCGGGCTTTCTGCGCCTCGACCAGCGGCATGGCAACGTCCCGCGGCTCCTCGACTGCCGCGATTACGGCCCGCCGCGTGATCTGGTTGAATGCTACCCGGTGCACCTGTTTGCCCTTGATCGCGCCTTGTTCCGACAGCAGTTCGAGCAGATGCCAGGCAATCGCCTCGCCCTCGCGGTCCGGGTCGGTCGCGAGGTACAAAGCCGGCATCTTCGCCAGCGCCGCACGGATTCGTTGCACGGCCGCCCTGGAACTTTCCAGGGGCTCGAACTGCATCTCGAACCCGTTCTCGGTATCGATGGAAAGACCCCCGTGCTTGAGATCGCGCACGTGCCCGTTGCAGGCCAGCACCTGGTAACCCTTGCCAAGGTAACGCTGCAGAGTTCGGGCTTTGGCGGGAGACTCGACGACGATCAGCCCCCCCCTGGCCGAATCGTTCGCGCCGGGTGTCATGTGCAGTTGACCTGCAGGGGTCGATCAGGAGAAATCGGAGTCATTTTGCCGTCGTGTCACTACTTCCGAAAGGTTAATGGAATTTTCGCGCGCATCCTAGCACCAATTATCGGCTGCGTTGGAAGCGCCCACCCGGAAGCGCATGCACGCGGCCGGAAAGTTCAAGGCGCGCAAGCGCGGCGGCAACCTCCGCGGCGCCCAGGCCGGTCCGGCGCACCAGTTCGTCGACGCTTGCGGGATCATGCTGCAGCATCTTCCCGAACAGCGGCAGCTCCTCCAGGGAGGCTTGTTCCAAATCCTGCCCCTGCGGCTTCGAGAGGCCGGCCTGCAGCAATGCCGGCAATTCCTCAAGAACGTCTTCGGGGCGCTCCACCAGCTTGGCGCCGGTTTGAATCAATGCGTGGCATCCCCGTGACAGTGGGCTGTATATCGACCCCGGCACCGCGAATACCTCGCGTCCCTGCTCGGCCGCTGCGCGAGCCGTTATGCGCGCTCCCGAACGCCTGGCGGCTTCCACGACCAGGACGCCCGCCGACATTCCGCTGATGATGCGGTTGCGGCGCGGAAACAACCATTGCTGCAACTTCGTTCCCGGAGGGTTCTCGGAAATCAGGGCCCCCCGGACGGCAATACGCTTTGCCAATGCATGGTGGCTGCGCGGATAGACGCGATCCAGTCCGTTGGCGCACACGCCTACCGTGCGGCCTCCGCATTCCAGAGCGGCTTCATGGGCAGCCGCGTCGATTCCCTCGGCCAGGCCGCTGGCGATGCAAAGGCCCCGGCGGCTGAGCGCGCGGGAAAAGTCCGCCGCCGTTGATTTGCCGAGCGGAGTCGCCGAGCGGCTGCCTATGATGGCGAGGTGGGGCTCGTACAGCGCGTCGGGCTGTCCCAGGACAAAGAGCGCGGCCGGCGGATCATCGATTTCACGCAATAGCGGAGGAAATTGCGGATCCGTTAGCGGAACCAGGTGAGCGCCATCGGTTCGCAGCCAGTCCTGGCAGCTTCGCAACACCTTGGGGTCGGGCCGGGCAAACCAGTCCAGGCTCTTGCTGGTCACGCCCGCTTCGCGCAGCCGGGAAGTCGGAGCCTTGACCAGGCTGGGCGCATCGCCGTAGTGGTCCAGGAGGCGCCGGCGCAGTAAGGCCGGCAACCCGGGGCACAACTGCAGGACAATCCAGGGATCTGCTTCCATGCGCGGAATTCCTTTCTTGGGTTGTGGGAAAATAACACAGGCTCAACAGCCTTCGGGGCCTGAAATAGCACGCAGATGTCCGAGTTGCGAATACTGACTTTTCCGGATCGCCGACTGCGCCGCAAGGCGCGGCCGGTATCGGTTGCAAGCGACCGTGTGCGGCGCCTGGCCGGCGACATGCTGGAAACGATGTACGCCTCCCGGGGCGTCGGGCTGGCAGCCACCCAGGTCAACGTGCTGGATCGCGTCCTGGTAATGGACATTTCGCCGGAACGCGATACTCCCCGATGCTACGTGAACCCCGAAATTGTTACTTCCGAAGGCGAGGTGACCAGCGAGGAAGGCTGCCTCTCCGTGCCGGAATATACCGCCGAGGTACCGCGCGCCGAGCGTGTGTCGGTCCGCGCCTATACCGTGGACATGGAGCCGGTCCGGGAAGACCTGGAGGGGTTGGCGTCGATCTGCATGCAACACGAGATCGACCATCTGGACGGCAAGCTGTTCATCGACTACCTCTCGCCGTTGAAGCGCCGCATGCTGCGCAAGCGCATGGACAAGACCGAGCGCACGGGCAAGTCCACGGCGGTGGAGCTGTAGCGCCAACACGGCTCGTCCAATGACGCCGCCTGCGAGGATCCTGTTTGCAGGCACGCCTGAATTTGCGCTGGTATCCCTGCGGGCGCTTCGTGATGCCGGTTGTTCGATAGCGGCGGTCATCACGCAACCGGATCGCGCTGCCGGGCGCGGGCGCAAACTGACGGCTTCGCCGGTCACGCGATGGGCGCAGGAGGCCGGGCTGAAGGTGCTGCAGCCGAGCGACTGGAAAGACCCCGCATTGATACGCGGACTGCGCGAGCTCGGCGCGGACCTGATGGTGGTTGCCGCCTATGGCGCCATCTTGCCCAATGCGCCGCTTCAAGCCTGCCGCCTGGGCGCCGTGAATGTGCACGCTTCGCTTCTGCCTCGCTGGCGGGGCGCCTCACCGGTGGCGGCGGCGATCCTTGCGGGGGACAGCCACACCGGTATCACGCTGATGCAAATGGACGCCGGTCTGGACACCGGGCCTTTGCTGGCGCAAAGGCGCACAAGCATCGAACCCCATGAGTCGGCGGGAGAGCTGGAGGCGCGACTGGCGCAGTTGGGCGCAGGGCTGCTTGTTGAGCAACTGCCGGGGATTCGCGACAAGGCACTGCAGGCGGAACCCCAGGACCAGGCGCATGCGACCTATGCGCCGCGGATCAGCAAACAACAGGGCCGGGTCGATTGGTCGATGTCCGCAGAAGAACTTGCCAGGCGAGTGCGCGCCTTCGACCCATGGCCGGTAGCGCACGCTACCTGGCGAGAGCACCCCATGCGGCTTTGGGGAGCGCAGGAGCTACCCGGCAAAGCCGAGGCTCCGGGCCGGGTGCTGCACATTGGCGTTGACGGAATGGATGTTGCAACTAGCGCCGGCACGCTTCGAATCCGGGAGATACAGTTGCCGGGACGCCGCCGGATGGCGGCAGCGGACGCGGCGCGCGGCGCGCCTCTTGCCGGGGCCCAACTCAAGTGAGCAATGTCGGCGCCGAGACGCGGCGCGCGAGCGCGCTGGCCGTTTTCAGTGTGCTGCAGGGCCACGGCTACGAGCAGGCCTTAAAGGAGGCCGGCTACCACGATTTGCCGCTGGAGCGTCAGCCGCTGGCCTCCGAGTTGACGCTGGGCGCGTTGCGCTGGCATCACCGGCATGCGGTGATGTTGGCCAGCCTGATGGATCGCCCGCGTGCTGGGAGCAGGTTGGAGGCGCTGCTTTCCGTAGGGCTTTATCAGCTCGCGCATACGAGGGTCCCGGCACACGCGGCCGTAAGCGCTTGCGTGTCCGCCGGCAAGAGGCTGCTGAAGTCCGGGCAGGCGGGTGTGGTCAACGCGGTTCTTCGGCGTTATTTACGCGAGCGCGTCAGTGTGGAATCCGAAGCAGAACACAGCCTGGAAGGAACGTACTCCCACCCCGATTGGATGATCCGCAGGCTGCAGGCCGCCTGGCCGGGCCACTGGCAGTCGGTCCTGAAGGCGGGAAACCGCAAGCCGCCGCTTTGGCTGCGGGTGAACCGGCTGAAGATTGCGCGCAAGTCGTACCGGGCAAGATTGCGTGAAGCCGGGATCCGGCGCTGCAGCATGCCTGAGGAATTACCGGATGCCGTTCTGGTTTATCCGCCCAGGCCCACCGCGCAGCTTCCGGGCTTCTCCGAGGGGCTGGTGTCGGTGCAGGATGCGGGCGCCCAGATTGCCGTGGGGATGCTTGACCCAAAGCCCGGGATGCGGGTGCTCGATGCCTGCGCGGCGCCCGGTGGCAAGACCGGACAATTGCTGGAGCACTGTCCCGGGCTTGGGGAACTTGTGGCGGTAGATGTCGACGGTGAACGGCTTCGGCGTGTAGGGGAAAACCTCGCGCGGCTCGGACTGTCGGCCACGGTGCGCGTGGGCGATGTTCGGCGGCCCTCCGAGTGGTTCGACGGCGGCGCCTTTGATCGCATCCTTCTCGATGCACCCTGTTCGTCGACCGGCGTGATTCGCCGCCACCCGGATATCAAGCACCTGCGCCGGGAGGACGATATCCTCCGCTACGCCCGCTTGCAGGCGAAGCTGCTGCGCAGCCTGTGGCCTCTTCTGAGACCTGGAGGGCGGTTGCTCTACAGCGTTTGCTCGGTGCTGCCGGAGGAAACCACGCGTGTAATCGGCGGTTTCTTGAGTGAAAATAGGGAACTGGTGCGTGTGTCAAAGGGGTTGGGCAGCAGATCGGCGGGGTGGTCGCTGCCTTTGGCGGAACACGGTTATCAATTATTGCCCGGCCGGTACTGCGCCGACGGACACTTCAATGCATTGCTGGAAAAAGCGTTCTAGACAACATGAATCGAGAGCCTGGCCCCGGTGCCTGGCTCTGCTGGCGCTCTTTTGCCTGCCTCTGGCGGCGCCGGCATCGGACGTTGACGTACGCCTCGCCTATGCGCGCGCCAGCGAGGGCGCCTGGCAAGTCACTACGCGCATCGACTTTGAGCTGGATTCTGAAGCCGAACAGCTGGTGCGGGACGGGTTGCGGCTCAAGGTGGAGGTGGAATTCGAAGTGGCCGAGCCGCGGGCGCTGTTGCCGTCGAAGAAGCTGGCGAGAGTGGTCCGCACCCTTTACCTTGAATATGACGCCGAGGCAGCCCGCTTTGTTGTCAGTTCGCCGTCGGCGGATGCCCGCGCGGAATTCGCCACGATGTTCTCGGCCTTGCGCAAGATCGGCTACCTGACCGACCAGCCCGTCATCGGCGAGGGAGAACTCGAGCCGGGGGAATCCTACGCGTTCTCCGTTCAGGTGCGGGTATTTCCCGACAACGCCGGCTGGTGGCGGCGCAATTTCACCGGGCGCCTGGGTTTCGGGCTGGTCCTGACCAGCCAGACCTATACCTGGTCGCTAACCCCGTAACCGCTGGGAACGAGGACGTCCCTTCCTCGTCGAGGGCTAACCCCGTAACCGCTGGGAATGAGGACGTCCCGTCCTCGTCGAGGGCGAGACGCCCTCGCTCCCGGGCTAACCCCGTAACAGCAGGCTGACCGCCATCGCCGCGACGGCGACGATGAAGACCGCGCGAATAAGGGGCTCACCCCTTGATATGGTGAGGCGGGCTCCCAGCCATCCGCCGGCCGAATTGCCCACGGCCAGGGCCAGGCCCGCCAGCCAAAGTATTTCCGATTGCCAGGCGAAGATCGCCAGGGCGAGGATCGTATAGGGCAGGACGATCACGACCTTGTACATGTTCACCCGCACCAGGTCCATGCCCAGAATTCGGTTCAAGGCCGGCATCAGCAGGAAACCCACGCCCACCTGGATGAATCCGCCCCAGGCGCCCGCCACGACCAGCGCTGCGTAGCCCAGCCGGCGACGTCCGGGACTGAGGGCCGCCGGCTCGCGGTCTTTCTTGCGACGCATGATCAACACCGTGACCACCACCATGGTCAGCACCACGATGCGGTCGAACCAGGGCCCGCTCATCCGCACCCCCACCGATGCGCCGCCCACGGCGCCGGCGCAGGCGAACAGCGACAGGAACAGGGCTTGTCTCAGTTCTGTGAAACCGTGGCGCCGGAAGGTGCCGAGGGCCACCAGGTTTTGCGCGATGATGGAAACGCGCAGGGTCCCGTTGGCGATCGGTGCGGGCGCGCCCGCCAATAACAGGACTGGTAGGGTGAGCAGGGAGCCGCCGCCCGCCATCACATTCAAGAAGCCGGCAGCGCAGCCTGCCAGCGCCAGCAGCGGCAGGAATTCCAGCGGTAGCGAGTCGATCACGCCGCCGGCAGACTCGCTCGCATCACCTCGGGCAACTCATCACGCCGCAAGGGCGGCAGATCGGCAGGCGCCGGCCGCGAGTTGTAAGTGTTCCAGAACAGCACGTTGAGGTTTCGGTACCGTCCCTCATGCCCGTCCCTCAGCATGGCTGCCGCGCCCTTGCCCGAATAGGTGTACTCCAGACTGGTCTTCGCTTTCTCCCGCATGAGGTCGATGGCTGACAGCGCCTCGTCGGTGGGCAGGGCATAGCCCGCCCCCAGGAATTCGCGGCGAAACTCCACACGGCTCAAGGGATCCTCTTCAGGCAGTGGAAAAACGCCTTGGAGCAGCTGCCGGAGCTGAACGGCCAGCGACTGAATTCTGCTCATCGACGTCATCTTCTCGGACACGACGCGGGCAGCCACAATGCGCGAAGGAAGCCCGGCGAGCGCCAGGCCCAGATCGAGTCCCAGCGTGCTGCCCGAGGAGCCGCAAGGCAGGTAGATCAGGTCCGGTGCAGGACATTCGCCGGCCCTGACCTGCTCGGCGAGTTCTAAAGCGCCGCAGACGTAACCGAGGCAACCCAGCACGGAGGAGCCGCCAAGCGGTATCTCGTACCAGGCGCCTTCGTCGGCCAGCAGCCGGGTACGCTCCCGCGCGGTTTCTTCCTGGTCGGCGGACGGTATCAGGCAGGTGCCCAGAAAAAAGTGATAGCGGAGCGTTTCCTCGACATAGGGCGTTGGCGGTTGCGTACGGACGATTCCGCAGCATTTCAGGCCCAGGCTGCGGGCGAAGTGCGACGTGGAGAGAATGTGATTCGATCCGACCGCGCCGTAGGTGAGCACGCCCGGGTAGTCCCCCGCCAGCGCGTCCGCCAGCAGGAACTCCAGCTTTCTCAGTTTGTTGCCGCCATGCTTCAGGCCGCTGATGTCGTCACGTTTGATCCAGACCGAGCGGGCCGCGACTTCTTCAGCCAGTACTTCATGCCGGTCCACGGGCGTGGGGGTTTCCGCTATGGCCCGCCAAGGGAATCCTTGTTGAATGGCCTCGCGGTAAGCGCGGGCCCGTGCGGCGGAAATCAAGGCTATTGAACCAACTTGAGCAGTATGGAATCGAAACGATGTTGCTGGAGCTGCGCACGGTCGGCATTCAGCTGCGCCAAATCGTCCGTGGGGCCGATCCGAACGCGGTAATAGGTTTGCCGGTCGACTCTCACCGGTTGAATACGGGCGGTCATGCCGACCAACGCGAGCCGAGCCTTGAGCGATTCAGCTTCAGTCTGGCGAGTAAAGGCGCCAATCTGCAAGACGTACATGCCCGGCGCCTCCACGGGGTTTGGCGCCGGTGGCCCAGGTTCTGGATCCAATGTGGGGGCGGTTGGGGGCTCCGATGCGGTCGAGGCAACGGTTTCCCGGTCCGTTTCGGAAGCAGGTGTTGTCTGCGTCTCGGCTGCGGGTTGGGCCTTCGCCGGCGGTTTCGAGGCCAGGGTTTCCTCCACAACCTCCTCGCCCCGTTCGAAAATGTCGTAGAAGTCGAAGGTCGGGGAAGAGGAAGGAGTGTCCACCAACATGTCCGAAGACGGCTCCGACCACCATTCCGTGATTCTGGGATAGACCCACAAAGCCAGCACCAGGCCCAGCACTATGCCCGTCACGAATTCGCCCCGGCGCCAACCGCCGGATTTGGCTTTGGTCCGTCTTGCCATGCTTACATACTCCTCGGCGCCGATACGCCCAGCAATTCCAGCCCGTTACGCAGAACCTGGCCACTCGCCTGCGCCAGCAGCAAACGCGCGGCGCGCAATTCCTCTGCGGCGTCCAGGACCTTGCAGTGGTTGTACCAGCCGTGAAACGCCTGCGCCAGGGCAATCAGGTAATGCGCCAGCACCTGGGGCGCTCTTTGCAGCGCCGTCTGCTCAACGGTCTCGGGCAGACGGGCCAGCGCCAGCATCAGGTCAATCTCCCGGGGATGCTCCAGCAGCCCGGCATGCTCACCGGCCTCGCTCGGGCTGAATCCAAGGCCCCGCGCCCGCATTTTTTCAAACAGGCTGGCAACGCGCGCGTGGGCGTATTGCACGTAATAGACGGGATTGTCATTGGATTGCTTCTTGGCCAGATCCAGGTCGAAATCAAGGTGCTGTTCTCCTGCCCGGGATACATAAAAGAATCGCGCCGCGTCCACACCCACTTCTCCGCGCAAGTTCCGCAGCGTCTCAAACTCGCCTCCGCGCGTGGACATGGCCACCCGCTTGCCGCCTCGGAACAGCGCCACGAACTGCACCAGCCGGACCTCCAGGCTTGAAGGCGGTTCACCCAATGCTTCCAGGCCCGCCCGGACCCTTTCGACATAGCCATGATGGTCCGCGCCCAGCACGTCGAGCAGCACGTCCGCGCCACGCTTGCGCTTGGCGTAATGATAGGCGATGTCGGACGCGAAATAGGTGCTGCGGCCGTCCGCACGAACCACCACGCGGTCCTTCTCGTCGCCGTAATTTTCCGCCGGGAACCAAAGCGCGCCGTCGCGCCGGTAGGTCACGTCTTTCAGCCTCTCAAGGCACTCATCGATCTCACCGCCGGCCACCAACGCGCGTTCCGATTGCCAGGAGTCAAACTGCACCCCGAATTGGTCCAAATCCTCGCGGATATCCTCCAGCACCCATTCACCGGCGATACGGCCGATGCTTGAGAAAAGGTCTTCGTCAAGCACCTCGCGCGCCAGATCGATCAGCGCGTCCACGTGTGCGTCCGGATCCCGGTCGCCGGCAGCATCCCCTTCCTGACGCGGCACGCTGCCGGAGGCCGCCTGCTTCGAGGGCGGGACGCCCTCGTTCCTGGGCGGGGACGCCCTCGTTCCCAGCATTTCCTGCCGAAAAATGCCTCGCCGCGCCGCTTCGGCGGCCTTCGGCAGTTCCCCGGCCATGCGCGCGGCAAGTTCGCCGATGTACTCTCCGCGGTAAGCCCCGTCGGGAAACGCTTCCCCGCCCCCAGCCTGCTCCACCATCCGCAGCCACACGGAAAGCGCCAGGACCTCGACCTGCCTTCCTGCGTCGTTGACGTAGTACTCCCGCCACACTTCGTGACCGGTTGCGTTCAGAAGCCGGGCCAGACAGTCGCCGATGGCGGCAAGACGCCCGTGTCCTACGTGCAAGGGGCCGGTGGGATTGGCGGATACGAATTCCACCAGCACTCGCCGTCCCTGCCCTGAGTTGGCCGAGCCGTACGCGTCCTCAACTTGCGTAATCCGGCCCAGTTCCGCTTGTAGCGCGCCGGGGCTGAGCCAGATATTGATGAAACCGGGGCCGGCGATTTCGGCGCGCCCGATCAGCGAATCTTCCGGGAGGTTGGCTACGATGTCGGCAGCAATGTCGGCGGGCTTGCGTTTCAGTTTGCGCGCCAGTTGCATGGCGGCGCTGGAAGCGTAGTGCCCATTGCGAGAATCACGGGCCTGCTCCAGCCCTGCATGCCGAAGGCTGTCGGCATGTTCCCCTGCCACCGAAAGCAGGGCTTGATCAAGGAGGGAACTGAGCGCTGTCTTCATCGCCGGGCCGAGCTGAATTTTATGCGGTCAACACCCTCCTTGGGAGCGAGATCCAGGGAGGGAACCCCCGGGAACAATGGCATCCTATCCTTGAAGCGCGGCAACGCCCTCTCCCCGCCGTCTTGCAGAGGAAAAAGCGGGGGAAAGAAATTCCTGGACGTTAATTCTTATAGGGAGACCTTCCATAAGCACTGTGTTCACGCCCCGGCCCAAAAACGTCATCGATCTCGCTTCGCACGAGAAGCAGGGGCGAAGGCGGCTGGTCGAACAGCTGTTTGAACGGCATGCCCGGGCCTTGCGTATCTTCCTGCGGGGAAGGTCGGTTCCGCAGGATCGGACCGAGGACCTGGTGCAGGAACTCTTCGCGCGGCTGATGGGTGTGAACCGGCTGGAAGAGAAGATGTCCGATTCAACCGGAAGTAATCGTTCCTATCTTCTGACCATGGCCAACAACATGATCGTGGACATGCAACGCAAGGCGCAGGTCCGTAGCGCGTATTCCGCAACGCAGCAGGAGATCGAGCGCGCACGAATGGATGAGCGCACGCCGGAGCGGATCGTCGCGGCGCAATTGGAGCTGGAAGCCTTGAAGGCAGTAATTATGAACATGCGCCTGAGTTGGAGACTGGCGTTTGTCTTGCAGCGTTTCCGCAACATGAGTTACGAAGATATCGCCTTGCACATGGGGGTGACGGTAAAGCAGGTTGAGCACTACCTCGTGCGGGCAATGCGGCAGATCCGAAAAGCGCGGCGGAAGATCAAGGCTGCAGGAGAAGAGTCGTGCTGAAGAACCTTCAGGAAATCATGCGGGGCGACGTAGAGCATGCCTTGCTGCACCTTTGGTCCGATCAGTTGTCGGAAGCTGAAGCGGCGGCAATTAGTAGCCGCGTCCGAAGTGATCCGGGGTATCGGGAAGAGTTAAGCGGGTCGCTTGAGGTTCTCGCTTCCATGGAGAAATTGGCGGGCGATAGCGAGATTCGGGAAATGGCCCTTGAGTACAGGCGCCTTATCCAATCGCGTAGATCGAAACGCAGGGCTGCACTGGGCATTGCCGCCGGGGCGCTACTGGCAATCGGCGCCGTCCTGACTTACTTCTCACCCTGGAGCACACCGGACGATAGCCACCTGCAAAGGTACTTCACCCGCATCGGCGAGCAGCAGACCATAGAACTGGAAGACGGCAGCGTCGTCACGCTCAATACCGCCGGTCAGGTGGTGGTGGACTACAGCGAGCAGGTTCGAAGGATCCTGTTGGAGCGGGGCGAGGCCTTTTTCGACGTGGCGGATGATGCAGAACGTCCGTTCACGGTGGATCTGGGCGTTCGGTCCGTCACCGCGATCGGGACGCAGTTCAATATCCGCAAACACCCGGAGCACTATCAGGTGGCGGTGATAGAGGGCGCCGTCTCTTTGCATGAGTCCACGGATGAGGTGTCCTCCTCGTTGCCACCGGTCTCCGCCGATGGTCATGCCGTTGTGATTTCCGCGCCTGCACAACACCGAGTGGAGGAAGGCTGGGTGGCCGAGTTCGATGTCAACCGAGACGAACTGAAGGCATTCCGGCCGGAGTCCATGGAAGGGTACCAGGGTTGGCGCAGCGGAATGCTGAGTTTTTACGACGAGCCGTTGTATCGGGTCGTTAAGGAGTTGAATCGCTACATGCGCAAGAAAATCCTGATTGAAGATTCCTCGGTCATGGAATTGAGCGTTTACACGGCCATAAGCGTCGATGAGATCGATTCCGCGCTCAATGGCCTGGAGCAACTGTTGCCGATCGAAGTCACGCGGCACTACGACCGGGTCGTGATTACCCGTTCGTCGGAAAACTGAGATTACGACAAGATCATTGGAGTGAGTAGTATGAAATATTCGTTGGGAATTCTCAATTCGAAAGTGATGCCGGCGTTGGCACTGGTCCTGTTGGCGTTGGCCCTGGTACTGCTTGCGTCCCTGGCGCAGGTCGCCTCAGCTCAGTCCGACGAGGTGCTGACGCTCGATATTGAGCCCCAGGAAGCCGGTTCGGCATTGGTAACCCTGGCCAGGTCCTCCGGTGTGCAGATCATGCTTACGGACGGCGCCGGATCGAAGATCGAAGTCGAAGGTCTGAAAGGCCAGTATCGATTGGAAGAGGCTTTGGCCGCGTTGCTGACCGATACGGGCCTGGCGTACGAGTTCACCTCGGAGAATGTGGTGCTTGTTCAGGAAGCGGACGCGGCGAAGGATCCGGACGAGGATGAAGAAGCGGATGATTCCGCGGACGATGAGGGAGATGAGGCGCTTGAGCTAACTCCCCAGAAAGTCACCGGCTCACGCTTGATCGGAGGCGATCCCAGCGCCCGGGTCTACAGCTTTACGGCTGAAGAAATCGCCGGGCGCGGCGTGTCCACCCTGGAGGATTTCTTCCGCACCTTGCCGTTTGCGTTCCCGTCCATGACCACGCAGACCGGCAACGACGACAATACGGAAAGGGAGGTGATTTCGTTCGACATCAACGGCGTCGGCGTTTCCGCCATCAATTTACGGGGTCTCGGAACAGCCAATACGCTGGTGTTGATGGACGGGCGACGTGTGGCCGGCACGGGCGGTCAGGAGGACGACTTCGTCAATCTTATCAATGTGCCGCTGTCGATCATCGAGCGCGTGGATATCCAGCTGGACGGCGCCTCGGCGGTGTACGGTTCCGATGCCATCGGCGGAGTGGTGAACTTCATTACCAAGAAGAATTACCGAGGATTGTCGGCCAGCTACCGGCACGAATACAGCTCCACGGGCGCGCACGCGACCAAGGCCACGATTGGCGGGGGGATGAGCTGGGGCCGCGGCAACGTGAACGCCATCCTCACTCGCTCGACTTCGGAGCCGATCGTCAACGAAAAGACCGGCTGGACCAGCCTGGACCTTCGTCCCTACCTCGGACCGGAATTCGACCAGCGGATCACATGGACCGGTCAACCCGGTGTCGTTTGCATTGTGGAGAAAATAGTCTACAGCGGATTTCCGCCCTTCTTCGAGTGCGAGTCCTCTTATACCTCCTACCAGCTTCCCGCCGGCCACAGCGGGGTGGGCGCAACGGTTGCTGACTTTCACAGTTTTTCTGCATTCGGCGAGGATTCCGCCGTGCCGCTGGACGAGATTGATCCGCACAACGGCGCCGAATACAGTACCAATTCGCTGCGCCTGAACCTGAACCAATACATCACCGGCGACCTCCGGGCCTATGCGAACGTTTTGTATTCCTGGAACGAGTCCTTCCAGGATTACTCACGCGTCATCCCAAGAAGTCTCCTGGTTCCCGCGAGCAACGCCTACAATCCCTTCGGTCAACACGTGCGGGTCGAATACGCGCCAATCTACGAATCCGAGAACGGTCTGATGCCGGCGCAGTTCGATGAATCGGAGAACGAATCGCGCACCATCGCTGCGGGGTTGATCTGGACCTTCGGTAATGGACAGGAACTGGAAGTAAGCGCCAATCGCACCAAGTCCTGGCGGACGGCCTTGAGATTCGTGGCCGATGTTGAGCGAACAATTCTCGACCCGACCGCGGAAGCCTTTTATGAAGCCTTGGCCAGTCAAGACCCGAATCGGGCCATCAACCTTTTCGGCAATGGGACCGCCCAGGGAGCCTCCCTTGAGGAGTTCCTTACCCAGAATCAAGGCCCTTACGGCGGAGTAAATGAAACCCGCCAGTACAGCGTGGCGCTTCGCGGCCGTTTGTTTAATCTTTGGGGCGGCCCGATTTCCTATTCCCTTGGCGGCGAGTTCCTGGAGAACATAATTTACAGCCAGCTAGGCGACGGTACTTGGGCGATTACGGACGAGAACAACGTACCGATTGACAGGTTGCTCGGTTCTGGCTACCGGACGGGCGTAGCGCGTCCCTCGCGAGAAGCGGAAGCCTACTTTGCCGAGTTGGCCGTGCCGTTATTCGGAAAGGACAACGCCAAGCCAGGTTTGCATGCGCTGATCGTCACGCTGCAAGCCCGATACGATGTACATGAGTCGGTCGGCGCGCGCGGCGGACTGATGCAGGAACGCATTCCGGTTCGCGAGCACTATTGGGACCCGGACGAGGGATTCGCCTACATCGAGACTACTTTTCCGCTGCGGAGTCTCGACCCCTCCAGTCTCGCAAAGACTCGAAAGGGCGACTTGAGTCCGCGCATCGGGTTTCGATACGCACCTGTTGAGCACCTCAGCTTGCTTGCCGCCTGGCGGCGCTCCTTCAAGCCGGCGAACTGGTCCGATGAGTTCAGCCCCCTTCGCCGCGTGCGGCAGCCAAACTATGGATCATTTCGCAACATTAGAATCATTGATCCCTACGATCCCGACGGCCCGACCGAGATTAGCCGGGCTCAGGGAATTCTTCGGTACAGATCGTACTACGGGGACGTGGAACCCGAGTATTCGGATAGCTGGTCAGCGTCTCTCGAGTGGGCGCCGGAAGCGATTCCGGGGCTGCGCTGGACGGCGGCTTGGTCCAAGCTGGACTTCACCAACCGCATCAGGCAAAGCGGCGATTGGCTCACGTACCAGCCTGAATTGGTGCTGAATCATCCTGATGTGGTTGAGCGTAACGAACGCGGGGACCTGGTGGCGGTGTATGACCGTTTTATAAACATAGCGGAGGAGTACAACGAACTCATTACAACCGAGCTGGCGTATTCGTTTGCAACGCCGTTGGGGACAATCTCTCCGCGCGTGAGCTATACCCGCTTCCTTGAGGATTACAGCCGAGTAAGCGAAGACACGCCAAGGGATCACACGGTGGGAACGCAAAATGGCAACGACGAGTACAAGTGGCAGGGATCGGTTAACTGGCGGTGGCGGCGGTTCACTGCTGACGTGTATGTGTACTACTCACCCTCCTACGTCAACGACAGGATCCTGTTTTGCGCCCCCTGGATAGTGTCTATTCCCGGCTCGCGCTGTACGCCCGAGCTGCTATGGGAAAACTATGAGATGCCGGTCTCTTCGCTCACCACCGTGGATCTCACCTTGACCTACCAGTTTGACAACGGCCTGCTGGTGCGGGCCGGCGGCACCAATATTCTCGACCGCGCAGCGCCGCGGACCCTCTCGGCCTTTGACCAGCCGTACGACCCCACCCGCTGGAACGCGCGCGGCCGGGTGTTCTTCCTCGAACTGACCTGGGAAATGTAGTCCCCTCAGCACCGGCCGCGAAGGGATTCCGCGGCCGGTGTCTGATTCTCGGAAAAATGAAAATGTACCTTGAGTGGCTGGATAGTAGAGAACCGGCTGCAAAAATGACGGAGTGCAATTCAAGTCGAACGCGCGTTTCCCGCCTGGCGGCGCTGGCAACAAGTAGCTTGCTGTGCATCGCGACAACAGCCTCAGCCTTTGCATACGCCGACGGTCCGCGGCTTCCGCCCGAAAGCTTCGTTCGCACGCCCTGGCACATGGCTGATGTGTGGGTGGATTTCGACCATGTGCCGGATGACTTCGACTCTTTCTGCACCACATTTAGCGTTGAAGGAAACACGGCCCGCGACTTGAATTTCTATTTCTCCCCCTTCAACTCCAGCATCAACCGCTTACCCTTTTACGGCGGCATTCAGACCCATATCGATGGACTGCGGCCGGATGGCCGCTTCGTGAGAAGAAACAAGGGCGCCATCTTCTCGCGCTGGCGGGAACGCGATACGGACGCGATCATGCCTGCGGAGGGCGGTCTGTCCCGCAGCCTTGGCAACGAGGGCGATTTCATCAGCGTCCGCAACGACTTTGCCTGGGGTGAAGGCCGATTCCGATTGTGTCTGCGCAAGTCCGATGTAGTGGAAGGCGCCCCCCTTCCCGATAACTATGACGCCGATGACATCGGCTTTGCGTGGGGAGATTACGAACACACCTGGGTGCGGATGGAGGCAACCGACATGGATTCCGGCGCAACCACACTCGTCGGCGCCCTGGCGTTCCCGGGGAAAACACTTTCGCTTCAGCAGAACAACGCCCTTTTCGTGGAGATTTACGGTTACCCGAATCCGTTTCCCGCCGCAAGGGTTCCCGACCTCACGATTACCGTCGAGAGCTTCCAGGTAGACGGCAAAGACCTTTCCTACCGAAGAGTAATAGCCTTGTCAAACACCATCCCTGCCGACGGCGCCGAGCCCAAGATGACTCGCACCCGCTTTGAGGAGACAAACAAGGCGATCCGTATTGAGTTGGGCCGATTCACGGGACGCTTGGGGCGTGTCCGGACCGCCGTCTTTCCCTCCCGGCCGGCCGTGGAAAGCGTCGGCCTTGTCTCCGCCCAAGGTCAAGGACATTTTCTTGCCATCTGGGACGGCAGGGAGGTGGAAAGGGGTGAACTTCCTGCTGGCGGTTTGAACATTCGGGCCGATGCCGTAGATGCCGCCGAAATAGCCAGCATGAGACTTCGATTACAGGGACCGGTATCGATGTCCCGGCTAGCCAATGAAGCGCCGTACCTCCTATTTCGCGAAAAACAGGGATTGTCATTGCCCGAGGGCGAATATCGAATCACCGTCATGCCCTACTCTCAAGCGGACGGCCTTGGAGTGCAAGGTCCCTCCCTGGATGCCAATTTCTCGATCGCCTCCGAGCCATAAGCCTGCGGAGATCGGTTACCAGGCGCTACGGACCCATATCGAGAGGGCCCCGAACGTGACACTGTCGGAAGAAAACACTGCCGGCGAGGTGGGAAGCCTGGGGCGCCGGCCGCGAAGGGACTCGTCGGCCCGCGTCAGATTCCGGCAACGATGGCACCCCCCAAGGGAACGGTGCACCCCCCTGGGAACGAGGGCGTCCCCGCCCTCGACGAGAGTAAGATGCACTCGTTCTCAAGGGACCATCATTTCAGGTTAATGCACTCAAAGACCTCTCCGGTTTCATTCCCGACCCTCGCCTTTTGCGTCTGCGCGTGCCTGCCGCTAGTCGCTGTCGCGCAAGCCGCCGCTTCCGGCAGCGGCAGCGCCGAAGCCAGGGTGCTCGGCGATCACGTGCTGGCGCCAGTGGTCTTGAGCACCGAGGCGTTTCGCAAGGAAACGCACATCGTGCTGGACTACGCTTCCGACACGCCGCTGGAGATCTTCAGGCCTATTTTTGGGGCAGTGCGTTTCGGCGAGAACGAGCAGACGCTGAAGATACTCGCTGAAGGGGGATTGCGGCTGGAGGTGCCGAGAGAGGGCGTAGCGCCGAGCGGGGCAAGCACGGGCTTGCTCGCCTATCTGACCGACCGCTATTCCAGTGAGCTGAAGGAAATCGACGTGGCGGGGATCCTGGGCGGCCCGGTGCTGCGGGAGTTTGCGTTGGGCATGAACCTGGACGAAGGTCGCGTCAGCTTCACGCCGGCGGCGGAGGCGAACCTCGCGGACGCCAGCCAATGGGCGCAGACTCTCATTACCGGCCTGCAAACCACGCAGGAGGGCCGGGTGCTGGCGCCGGTCAGCTACGGGGACGGAGAACGATCCCTGATGGCGTTCAACACTGCGGGCTATCACAGCTATATCAACGCGGAAACGGCCGGTTCGCTTGGTTATCCCTCGGGCGACTTGCCGGACCTTTTCTTCGGTGTGGGCGAACAGCGCCTCGGGCTGACGGGGATGGCCGCACTCTTTCCCGTGGATTTCTCGGACAATCCTCGCCTGTCTCCCGACTGGCTGGTAGTTCCGGGTTTGAGCCTGTGGACGGCCATTCGGCTGGAGATCAATCCGGGTCAGGGTTACCTGGCGCTGGAACCGGTCCGCAACAGCAATTATTCTGAGGCCGATTTTGCTTTCTATTCCGCTGCGGCAGCGGAAGACCGGGGAGGTTTGCTTGCCTATCTTCGGGACAACCTTGAGGACCGCAACGTGGCCGAGGCCGCCGAAATGTTGTTCGCGCTGGGCGTGGAAGAAAACGCTCCGGTCGAGGAGCAGATGGAGGCGGTGGATTACCGTCTCTCCACGACACTGGAGCGGATGAAGGCCGACTGGCTGGGCCAGACCGTGGGAGCGCTGTTTGCGTCGGAGGAACGCGACGCGCATTCCGAGCTGATAGTGGCAATCGCCGAGAAGGCCATGGAGTTCATCCCCCGGTCCGACAATCCGGGCTTACGCCAGCAATTGCAACTGATGCTTGGGGACCGCTCCCTGCATGGCGGCGACGCCCAGGCGGCCTGGAAGTACTTCCTGGCCGCCGGATTCAACGGCGACCCGGAGATGGACGGCTTTGTCCGCCATGAGTTGGGACGCGCCTACGAGGCCCTGGGGCGGCACCGCCGGGCCTATTCCAGTTATCAACGCGCGGCTTCGCCGCTGGTTGCAACGCCGCCTCAAATCAAGGACAGCGCAAGGGCCGGGATGGAACGGCTCAGGCCCCTGCTGGATCCTGACGATCCGCTGCTTGAGGAAGGCGAAGGCTGATGCGTTTACGGATTAGCCATTGGCTGCAAGGTTCCGGTAAGCTGGATATGATTACATGGCGTATGGTTCCCAGGTGAGGGATTGCAACGTTTTATGCGATCGGCGCATCCCATCCAACGGGGGAATCGGCAGCTTCATTATGAGGCGGGAGAGAAGTCCATGAAATTGAGTTCACTGCGGCCGGCGGCCGCCATTCTTGTTGCGTCCTGCGCCTGGCTTGCGCAGCCGGCTATGGCACAGGTGGGCGGCTCCCCCGGTGGCACCGCGGAAGCCAGGGTGGTCGGCGATCACGTATTGGTGCGCGTGGTGCTCAGCACGGAGAAATTTCACAAGGAAACCCACCTGGTGCTCGATTACACCGATCAGCAGCCGCTGAGAATCTACAACTGCATTCTCGGTGCCGTGGAATTCGGCGAAGGCGAGGAAACCATCAAGATTCTGGCCGACGGGCTGCGTATGGAAGTGCCAAAGGAAGGCGTCGAGGCGTCCGCCGAGTGCACGCTGTTCCTCAAGAACCTCAGCGGACAGTACTCAGTGGAGCTGAAGGACGTCGACGTGTCGGCTATCCTGGGCGGCCCGGTGTTGCGCCAATACGCTCTGGGCATGAACCTGGCTGAAGGCGAGGTGACCTTCACGCCCGCCGCAGAAGCAGACGTTTCGGCCGCGCAACTCTGGGCGCAGTCGATCATTACCGGTTTGCACACCACGGAAGACGGCCGGGTCCTCGCGCCCTTGAGCATCGGCGAGAAAGATCGATCCCTGATGGCGTTCAATACCGCGGGCTATCACAGCTACGTCAATGCGGCGCTGGCCGGCGGGCTGGGCTATCCGTTCGGCGACGTGCCGGACATCTACTTCGGCGCCGGCGATCAGCGCGTCCCGCTGTCCGGTATGGCCGCCCTGTTTCCCGCCGATTTCTCTCAGGATGAGGAACTATCCTCCGACTGGCTGGTGGTGCCCGGTTTGAGTTTATGGACGGCTTATCGGCTGGAGATCAATCCGATGCAGGGCTACCTGGCGCTGGAGCCGGTGGTCAACACCAATTTCTCCGAGGCCGATTTCGAGTTTTATTCCGCGGCCGTGGCCAGGGACCGCGAGGCCTTGCGGTCGTACCACAAGACCAATCCCGAGGACCGCAACGTCGCGGAGGCGGCCGAATTGCTGTTCACGCTGGGGCTGGACGAGAACGCTCCCGTCGAGGAGCAGATGGAAGCAGTGGACTACCGCCTTTCCGCGACGATTGAGCGCATGAAGGCCGACTGGCTGACGCAGACGATCGGGCCGCTGTTCGCCGCCGACGACCGGGACGAACGCTCGGACTTGATCGTGGCGCTGGCTGAGGAAGCCCTGGATTACATTTCCCGCTCCGACGACCCCGGGCTGCGCCAGGACATTCAATTGATCCTGGGTGACCGCTACCTGCAAGCGGGCGACGCGGAACAAGCCTGGAAATTCTTCCTGGCCGCCGGATTCAGCGGCAATCCAAAAAAGGAGAGTCTGGTTCGCCACGAACTGGGCCGTGTGTACGAGGCGCTGGGCCGCAATCGGCGTGCGTATTCCAATTACGAGCGCGCGGCCTCGCCGCTCGTAGAGGGACCGCCGGAGCTCAAGGAAAGCGCCCGCGCGGGCATGGAACGCCTCAAGCCTTTGCTGGAAACGGACGATCCGCTGCTGTCAGGCGCCGGCCGCTAGCTGATCCGATTGACGCGACGGCGTACAGGTTATGCCCGCGACCCCATCCCCTGAGAGCCTGCAGGGGCAGCTGAATCGTCTCGCCGCTTCGGGCGCCCGGCGTTTGAAGCGGTGGGTGCTGCGCTGCGCCTGCGACCGCTACCTTAAGGTCCTTTTTCCTGCTGCGTTATGCGTTAGCGGCGGCATCCTGCTGGCCGTATTGGTGGAAACGCTGGCGCTCGCCAGCCTTTGGCCCTTCGGATTCGCCATCACCCTGGTGCTGGCCGTAACCCTGCCCATCTGCCTGGTTGCGGCTTGCGTGCTGTTCGATTTTGCCCGCCACCGCGTGGACCGGCGGATGTGCCTGGCTTTGTACGACCGCGCTCTGGGCCTCAAGGACCGCCTGCAGGCGGCGGACCAGTATCTTGCCAAGGCGTCCCTTAGCGATTTCGAACAGGCCGCAGTGGAAGATGCCAGGGGCCACGCGCAGACCGCCTTGAGCCGCAAACTCCCGCCGGTCGCAATCCGTCCGCCGGACCTGATCCCGCCGCATCGCAGGCTGGGAGTCCTGGCCGCCGTTTTGCTCGCCGCCGCCCTGTGGATGGGGCAGTACTCCGCTTCCGAAGCATCCGTTAGCGAGACGCTGCTCGCCGAGGCGATTCCCGGCGACCTTCGCGAAAATTCCGAATTGACGCAGGTCCTGCCCGATCCTTCGCGTCCGCGTCCGGCATCACTGGCGGCCAAGCGCAACACAGAAGTCGAGGTTCCCAGGTCCGAGCCGGACAGCCGAGCGGGCGAGATGGAGACCCGTGAATTCTCTACCCAGCGCCAGTCCACCGAAAGAAGCGCCGCCGGCTCGGACGCCAAGCGCAGTAACCAGGCGCGGCAAGCGCAGTCGGGCGCCTCGGGTCAGCGCTCGGAGCAGCAGGAGCAGGAACAGAACGAATCACGGAAGAGGGAACCGAAGAAGAAACCGCCCAAGGAACCGCCGAAGGAATCCCCCGACCAGCCCAAGGAGGCTGCGGGCCTGAAGGGCGGCAAGGGCGACATGTCCGGTGGTCGCATGGCGGCCTCGGATCATGCCTCCGCCCAGGACAAGACCCAGCAGCCTGAGCCGGAGGGTGACTCCGATGACGGCGATGAGGAGGAGGACGAGGAGCAGAAAGCCGGTTCCGCGAGCAAGCCGCTGATCAATCAGCGCAAGGCGCCCGTCAACCGATCCTTGACTCCTTCGGCCGACAGCGATCAGGAGCGTGACGACCTGAACGGCCGTGGCGGTCCCGGAGGCTTGAAGAAGACCCGCGGCGTGGCCGCGATGCTGCTGGGCGTGCCGCTGCCTGATTACCTGCAGGGCAAGGTGAACCCCGGCCGCATGAAAATTCAAAGCGAACAGGGCCGCGCCGAGGAGCATCAGGCCGACCCGGCGCTGGCCCGGGAACGCCCGGCGCGCGACGGCACGGTGGGCCACACCCTGCATCGTGAAATCCCGCCGTTGAGCCGGGACGTGGTACGCAATTATTTTCTTGCACAGCGAACAAATGGCGAACAAGCGCCGGAGGAAGACGAATGACAGACAGTAACGCAGCGGCGGCGGAGCGCGCACGCGCCGGCGCCGATGAATTCACCGAGGTATTCAACCGCGTCAAGGCCCAGGTCGGCAGGCTGATCGTGGGCCAGGAAGAGGTCATCGACGGTGTGCTGACCGCCCTGATGTGCGGCGGGCATGTCTTGCTGGAGGGCGTTCCCGGACTGGGCAAGACCATGCTGGTCAAGTGCCTGGGCGAAGCGCTGAACCTCAAGTTCTCGCGCATCCAGTTCACGCCTGACATGATGCCCGCGGACATCCAGGGCACCATGGTGCTGATGGAAACCGCGGGCGGCGGCCATGAGTTGACGTTCCAGCAGGGTCCGTTGATCGCCAACCTGGTGCTGGCCGACGAAATCAACCGCGCCACGCCCAAGACCCAGTCGGCGCTGCTGGAAGCCATGCAGGAACGCCAGGTGACCGTTGGGCGGCGCACGATACTGCTGGATGAGCCGTACAGCGTGATGGCCACCCAGAACCCGGTGGAGCAGGAGGGAACCTATCCGCTTCCCGAAGCCCAGTTGGACCGCTTCCTGTTCAAGCAAGTGGTTTCCTATCCCGCCGAGGAGGAATACGCGCCCATCCTGGAGCGCACAACCGGCGAGCAGGATGTGGTCATCGAGCCGGTGGCGGACGCTGAAACCATCGTGCGCTTGCGCGCGGTGGCCCGCGCCGTGGCCGTGCCGGACGTGGCTCAGCGCCATGCCGTGCAACTCGTGATGGGCACGCAACCGGGCAGCGACTACGCGCCCGACAGCATTGGCGCCTATGTGTCGCTGGGTTCCAGCCCGCGCGGCGCGCAGGGCCTGATTCTGGCCGCCAAGGTCCGTGCCCTTTTGGCCGGGCGTTTCTCCCTAAGTACCGACGACATTCGCGCCGTGGCGCTCCCGGTGCTGCGTCACCGCATCCTGGTCAACTTCCATGCGCAGGCCAACCGGGTAGGCCCGGACCTGCTCGTGGAAGACGTGCTGCAGTCCGTTGAGCCGCCCCATACAGCGAACTGAACGTGGGCATGCGAACCTGGGAACGAAGGCGGGACGCCTTCGCGGAGGGCGGGACGCCCTCCCTCCCAGAAAATGACACACAGGAGACAGGAACATGCCGGCAACGGCGCCGACCGTAGAGGAGTTCTTTGACACCGAGTTCCTGACCGCGCTGCAGGGCTTCAGCCTGTGGGCGCGGCGCATCATCAGCGGCGGGCGGCATGCCGAGCAGCTTTCGAAGGACCAGGGCGCCGGGCTGGAGTTCGCCGATTACAAGGCCTATGTGCCCGGCGACGACACCCGCGCCATCGACTGGAACATCTACCGTCGCCTTGGCCGCGTGGTGGTCAAGGTGTTTGAGGAGCGGCAGGAACTGCCCGTCTATCTCCTCGTGGACCGGTCGAGCAGCATGTATTTCGGAGCTGCGCCCAAAATCGGCGTGGCGCTGAAGGTGGCGCTGGCCCTGACCTCCATCAGTCTTTCCCAGCATGACAGCGTAGGGCTGTTCTCCTTTTCCGGAGACCTGGAGATGAAGCTCAGGAACGCCTCGGGACACGGGCGGCTGATGCGGGTCGCAGATCGGCTGGCGGGACTCCACGAGCAGGGCGGCACCGAACTGGCCGAAGCTGTGGGGGGCGTCGGTAGCCTGCGCCTGCGCCGTGGTCTGCTGGTCGTCATTTCCGATTTCTACGATCCGGCGGGACTGGACGCGGTCCTGGAATCGCTTCGCCAATGCCGCCACCGCCTGCTCCTGGTGCAGCTGCACGGCAATCACGACCTGGATCCGGCCGGACGACGCGAAATGCGCGGCGACGTGCGCCTGCGTGACTGCGAGTCCGGCGAAGCCGTGGACGTGTCCCTCACGCCGGCCATTCTCGCCAACTATCGCGCCATCGTGAATGATTTCAATGAGCAGTTGACTCGCTTCGCCACCGAGCGTGGAGCGGCGTTTCTGCGGCTGAATACGGATGAAGAGGTGCTGCCGCAACTGGCAGCGGCGTTCGAGGCAGGAAGCATCCAGATATGAACTTCGCCAACCTGTCATTGCCGTTTGTGCTGGCGGGCGCCGCCGCGCTGGCGGGACTGCTTTATGTCCTGCAGCAGTTGCGCATACGTTATACGGAAGTTGCGGTGCCCACCGCCATGTTCTGGCGGGAAGCGGCCCGCGACGCCCCGGTGAGGGTGTTTCGCCGGCGCTTTCGACATTGGCTGGCGTACCTGTTAAGCCTTCTGATCTGCTGGCTGCTATGGCTGGGCCTGGCCGAGCCCCGGGTGGATGACCCCCAGGGCGGGCAGTACCACGTGCTGTTCCTTGACGGATCGGCGCACATGTCCGCGCCGGGGGACCTCGACCGCGCCATCGAGCTTGTAGGTGAAGACTTGCGGAGCCTCTCGGAAGACCAGCGGGAAGTTATCTGGGGTGGAGCGTGGAACCTGAAGTTGTTGAACGCGGGCGAGGAGAGCCTGCTGTTTGACCGCCGTGTGGCGGGACTTGAGCCCGAAGGGGCGCCGTCGGCAGTGGGAGAACAGCTCGACTTGCTGGCGCTCTCGGGCGCCTATCCCCAAGCGGTGCGCCTGGTCATATACGGCCGCGCTCCGGTCAGCGCCGAGACGCTGGACGGGCTCCCGGAGCGTGTGCAGGTGCAACGCGCCGAGGGTTTTGAAGAGCCGGGGCCGAACCGCGGCATCGTCGCCATGGGCTTGGGAACTGCTTCTTCAGGGCGCTGGGACACGGTGGACGTGCTGGTCCGCCTTGCGGCCACCGGCAACCTGAGCACGGTCCCGGGCGACGTGCGGCTGAGCCTTGACGGTGCGGCCCTGACCGGTGTCGCCGTTGAGGCCGTTGCGCCGGACGGCCTGGTTCTACGCGACGTTCCGGCCGTCGGCGGACTGCTGGAGGCCCGCATTGCCGAGGAGGATGCCCTGCCGGCGGACGACATCGCGCAATTGCGCCTGCCCGAGCGGCGCGAACTGAAAGTGGCGGTTTCGGCCGTTTTGGGTCCTGTTCTGGCGGATGCAGTGGGCGCCGATCCCGGCCTGTTGCTGGCTGAGGACGATGCGGAACTGGTTTTCCGGCAGGCCGGAGAGACGTTCGGCGGCGATCTGCCGGCGCTTGTGTTCGTGCCCATGAACGAACAGGAGGCCGCTTTCGAGATTCAATATACCGGTGATCTGGACGCGGAACTGGCCTTGCGCGACAGCCTGCAGGGACTGGGGCTGTACCTGATCGATGGCGCAGGGCTGGCCGCCGAGGCCGGCCGGGCAGTGGGCGTGCAGGCATCGCCCGGCGAGGCCAGGAACATTTCCCTGTGGCTGGAATTGTTGGACGGCCGGTACAACTTCACTGCATCGCGGGCTTTTCCGTTGTTTATTTCCCGTGCCGCCCGCTGGCTGGCCGAGGAAGAACCCGTTTACGCGTATCTTGCCGCCGGCCGTTTTGCCCCCGAGGAATCCTCCGAGTTCGCCCTGACCGGCCCGGGAGACAGCGCCACTCGCCTGTTGGGTGCGGACCTGGCGGCACCGCAGGCGGGCTTCATTGAATCGACGGGCGGGGAACTTTCCTATCCGGTTTCGCTTTTGAGCGCGGCCGTGACCACGGGGCAGCCCGGCGTGGCTGTACCCGCTTTCTCCCCGGCGGCTCGCGGACTGGCCGGCCCGTCGCTTCTGGTTCTTCTCCTGATACTGGCGGCATTGGCGCTTTTGGCCTTCGAGTGGTACGCCTACCAGCGCGGGTTGATGCCGTAGTGGTCTTTGGAACACGTTCTTGTAAGCCTGCCTGGGAACGAAGGCGTCCCCGCCTTCGCCGAGGGCGGGGACGCCCTCGCTCCCAGGATTGACTCGGGGATATGAGCATTTCCTTCACCTATCCTTTGGCTGCGCTGCTGCTGCTGGCGGTGCCGGTATTGTGGTTCTGGCCCTCCCGGCCGCGCACGGTGTGGCATGGTGTCATTCGTACCCTCTTGTTCCTGCTGCTGATCGCGGCGCTGATGCAGCCCGTAACCGTGCTGGAAGTGGAGCAGGAGCGGCATGTCGTGGTGCTGGACGAGACCGCCAGCATGTCCTTGTCGGCGCGAAGCCGCGGCGCGCAGGCGGCTGCCACCCTGGTTTCCGAATTGGACGGGCGCGGCGAGGCGAGCATGATTCGCCTGGGAGTAGCGGGCGCCGAGAGCACTGCAGGCGAGCCAGAAGCAAGGCTGCTTGCACCCGGCCCGGAGGATGCCTCGCCGCTGGCGCAGGCCCTGAAAATTGCCGCCCAGGCCATCCCCCGCTCGCAGCGGGGTTCCGTGGTTCTGATTTCCGATGGGCTGGCCACCAGCCGGGATTGGGCCAAAGCCGCCGCGCAATTCGTCGAGCGGGACATTCCGGTGCACGTTTTCAATCCCGGCGAGTCCTCCTCCGATCCCTTGCTCGCCCGGCTTAGTTTCGCCGCAGCCCGGCCTGGCGAATCGCTTCGGGGGACGGCCGAAGTCATGGGCGCGAACGCCGAGATGCAAGTGGTGCTTAGGGCAGGCGAAGAAGAACTGGCGCGCTCCGAACCCTTTCAGGGCTTGGGAAGGCATTTTGTTGAAGTGGACTTCGAGGCCGGGGACCCCGGCTTTCTCGACGTGACGGGCGAACTGGTGGTCGCGCCGGGCGCCGGGGATGATCCCGGCAACAATCGCCTGCAGGCTGTCGCCGCAATACAGACGCCGCTGCGCATCCTCTACCTGGGTTCGCGCCAGGAAGGCGCCTCTGAACGGCTGGCGGAAATACTGGGCCCCGGGCATGAAATTGACACGCTGGATCCAGCCGAATTGAGCAGGGACACCGACCTTGAGCCGTATCAGCTCGTGATGCTGGACGACGTGCCCGCTCGCCTGCTGCCCGAAGCGTTCCAGGCGCATCTTGGCGACGCCGTGGTGGACCGTGGACTGGGCCTGATGATGAGCGGCGGCGAGGCGTCGTTTGCGGATGGCGGTTACTTCGAAACGCGGGTGGCCGAGTTGTTGCCGGTGGAAATCACGGGCGAGGACGATATCAGCGATCCGAGCGTGGGTTTGGCGCTGATCCTGGACACCTCGGGCTCCATGGGCGGCACTCGCATCGAGCTGGCCAAGCAAATCGCCCGGATCGCGGTGCGCCGTCTGCAACCGCACGACCGGATCGGGATCGTCGAGTTCTATGGCGCCAAGCATTGGGCGGTGCCCATGCAGCCGGCCTCCAACAAGATCGAGATCGATCGCGCCATCGGGCGGATGAAGGCCATCGGAGGCACGGTGCTGTACCCGGCGATCCAGGAGGCCTACTATGGGCTCAAGAACATCAGTACCCGCTTCAAGCACATCATCCTGGTGACCGATGCCGGCGTCGAGGACGCCAACTACGAGGCCATGGTGCGCAGCATTTCGCGCGACAACATCAATGTCTCGACCATCCTGGTCGGTCAGGGCGGTCACAATCTGGTCATGGCCGACATCGCCAACTGGGGCCAGGGACGCTTCTACGGCGTCGGCAACCAATTCAGCCTGGTGGAACTGATACTCAAGCGGCCGACGGTGCGCAAGGCGGTTCGCTACAAGCGCGGCAGCTTTTCACTGGACGGCCTGAGCGGTCCCGGCTGGTGGGGGCCGGTGGATCCCGCGTCCGTGCCGCCGCTGGACGGCTATGCCCAGGTGGAGCCGCGCGACGCAGCGGAAATGCTGATCCGGGTTGCGGACGCCCGTTACCCCGTGCTGGCGTCCTGGCGCTACGGGCTCGGGCGGGTAACGGCGCTGATGACTGAACCTGCCGGCCAGGGCACCGAGAACTGGCGCGAATGGCAGGATTACGCCGAGTTTTTGGGCCGCATTGTTGCCCGCACGGCGTCCGACCAGGAGCCCTTCAAGCTGGAGCTCAAGCGCCGTGGAGACCGGGGGTATCTGAGCGTCCGGCGCTACGACAACGACCCGCTGCTGGCGCCGGTCGCCCGGCTGGTGAACGAGAACGGCGACGAAGTTCCCGAAGCCTCCCCGGTGCTGATAGAAACAGCGCCCGGACTGTTCGAGGCGGAATTTTCGACCGCCCCGCAAGAGGCAATACGGTTTGTCGTGCGGCCTAGCCACGGCGCGGGAGCGCAGCGCATTGCGCTGGCGCCGCATTCGGACCGGTTCGGCGAAACACAGGTTGATCCTGCGGCGGCGCTTGATCTGGAGGAACTGGCGGCATTGACCGGCGGCGTCGTGTTGACCGCGGGCGACGCGGGCCGGATTCGCGCGGGCGGCGGACTGCGGGCAGGCGACGTAACGCGGCTTTGGCCGTGGCTGCTACTGGCCGCCTTGCTCACCTACCTGGCGGACATCGTCTACCGCCGCTGGCCGCGCTTAGGAAGGAAACGATGATGTTTCTTGCAAAACGATGGAGTGAGCGCATCCCCCCTGGGAACGAGGGCGTCGCACCCTCGAGGAGGGCCAGAGGCCCTCGTTCCCAGGGATTCGCGCTCGCGCTGGCTTTCACCTTCCTCTGCGTTCCCCCACCGTCGCACGCCGCCACCGCTCTAGCCGACCTGATCGCCTCATTGGAGACCTCCCAGCGCTCCGATCCCGAGCTGGTCGCCGCGGTCTATCGTGAGACGGTATTAAGCGGTGATGGCATCAGCCGCGCCGTGGCGCGCTTGACTGCGTACGCGCGCGCCGCCACGCTGAGCCCCGAGGCGCAAGCCGCCTGCCATCTCGCGATCGCGCATTTGCAATGGCGCGACGGCAAGATCGAAGCGGCTGTCGGCTCGTCGGACAAGGCGCTGGACAGTTCAGCAACCCGCGAGGCGCTGTTGCTGAAGGCGCGCCTTTTGGACGCCGGCGGCGAACAGGACCAGGCCCGGGAGTGGTATCAGCGCGCCGCCGAGGCCTACGGTGAAGGCGAGGAGCAATGGCTGATCCGGGTGCGCCTGGCGATGATGGACGTCAGTTCGCGCAACGTCGATGTTCTGGAACAATTGGCTTCGCAGCGCGACCAGGATTTCCGTAACCAGGCGGCCGTAGTGCTGGCGCTGTTGGGCCGCCCGGAGCGGGCGATTGCGCTTTACAAGCCGCTTGAAGAGGCGGGCAAGCTGTTTCAGCAGCATGTGCGCTTGTCCGAGTGGGCGCTCAAGGCCGAGTCGCGCGATCTCGCGCGTGAGCAGGCCTGGCTGGGCTACGCAGCCGCACAGGTGCGTGCCGACCGCCTGTATGCCTTGAGCCTGCTGGCCGAGTCTTACCGATCAGCGGATGAACTGGACCGATTGCTGGAAGACCTGGCCGCAAGGGATTCCAAGGACCAGGACCTGTTGCGCCTCCGGGTGGAAACGCTGATCGAGACCGAGGAGTACCACCGGGCCATTGAGCTGTACGAGCAATTGGAAGGCTCGGAAGCGGACATCGCCGAACGCCGCCGCCTGGTCGAGCTGTACGAAGCCGCCGGCGACACCGATGCCATGGTTGGGGAGTATCGCCGGATGATGGATGCGGAGCCGGACCAGGTGCAGTGGTATGACGGTCTCGCAGCGCACTATCTGAACCTGGCCGATAACGACGCGGCGCTTGAGGTCTGGGAGACCCTGGAAGAGCGTAACGCCCCAAGCGCGGGAGTGTTGGTCGAAGGTGCATGGTTAATGCTTCAGATGGGCTTTGTTGAGGAAAGCGTGGCGATGGTCGAGCGCCACCTTGAAGCGCACGGTCCCGACGTCGGCGCCTTGCTGTTCCTGTTTGAGACCTGGCTGAACCGGGGTCAGGACGAGCCGGCGCTTGAAGCGCTGGTTCGCCTGGAAGCGTATCTGCCTGCGGACGCCGCCGAGTTGGTGGACCTGGCGGACGCGTATGAGCGTTTGAGCCGTCCGGAGGAGGCGCTGCGGGTATTCGAGGCCATTCGCGAGACTCGCGGCGAGTTGGGTTACGACGATCAGATGCGCCTGGCGTGGTTGTATACGCTGGTGGGCCGAAAACAGGAGGCCCTGGATCTTTGGCGCGACATCTGGGTGGGTGTGGAGAGCCCGGCGCGGCGCAGTTTTGCCGAGAGCCAGTTGCTGCTGCTGGCGGCCGAGATGGGCGCCCTCGGGGACATGGCGGTGGAGCTGGAAGGCATGCTGATCGAAGGCTCCGCCAACCGCAATCACATGAACCTGCTGGTGCGGATTTACACAGAATCCGGCGACAAGTTATCCGCGACCGAGATCATCGACGAGTATGCCGCCGAGATGGGCGAGGACGAGGTCGGCCATCAGCAACTGCTGGCGCAGGTGTATATGCTGCTGGAGGATTATCCGGCCCACGACAAGGCCTTGCGCCGGCTGTATGAGATCGACACTGCCAACCGCATCGATCACATCAAGAGCATCATCATCAACCTGCTTACGTTCGACCTGGCGACCGAGACCAACGAGCGGTTCGAGGAGATCCAGCACTGGATCGGCGAACTTCGCAAGTTTGACGAGGAGTCGGTGACGGGCGAGTTTGAGGCCAGTATTTTTTCAATGGCGGGTTTTGCCGACCAGGCGGTTGAAGCCTATCGGCGGGCCCTGGTGGAGCAGCCACAGAACAGCGACAACCTGTTGCTGTTGGCGGATGTGATGGACAACAACGGGCAGACGGATGAGGCGGTGGCGATTCTGCAGTTCTTTGCCGAGAACGCGGTGGAGGACAATGACTTCGTCGTGGCGGTGGACGGCCTGCTGAATCTGATCGGCGCCACGACGTTTTTCCAGCAGCCGGACCCGGAGGCGCAGGACACGCTGGACTGGACCAGGCGGGTCATCCTGGAGCGCATCGCGGGGCGCGCGAACAAGTTCTATCTGTACGAACTGCTCGCGGACATTGCGCGAGAGAAGGGCGATACCGAGGACTCGTTCGTGGCGCTGGAGAACTCGCTGGCCGAAGCGGGCTTGAGGCGCCCGGCGGTGCTTCGCGAGTTGCTGACGATGTCCACTCCGAACGCCGGTTTCGGCGGGTTCAGTACCGGTTCCGGCGATATCGGCCGGCAGCTCAAGTATGGCCGCCGGTTGGTGGGCTTGCGCCAGCAGTTGCCGCCGGAGGTGTATATCGACGTTGGCAAGTCATTGTTGGCCAAGGAGGACGTATCGGGGGCCGAGCGGGCCTTTGAGATGATCGACGACATTACCGGGATGATCGACATCGACCGGACCAAAGCGGAGATCTTCGAACAGGCGGGCTATGACGAACAATCGCGGGTGTTCTACAACCGCGCGCTCAACGTCAATCGAGACAGCCTGGACCTATTGCACAAGACGGCCTTCCTGTATGAGGTGATCGGCCGCGAGGACGTGGCGTTCAAGCGCTATCTGCAGGCGATCGGCGACGTGCTCAGGCGCCAGTCCACGCTATTGGCGGCCGGCGCTCCACCGGTAGACCCCAACTCCTGGCAGGCGATGATGAACCAGCGCACGGATACCACCGTCTCGCGCGAGTACCGGGAGCAATATGCCTCGCTGGAGCAGGGGCTGTTGCTGAGCTGGCCTGAGGACACCGAAGAGTCCGCTGCCGCGCAGGCGGAACTCAAGGCCTTGTTTGAAACCGAGTTACGCAATGTGCTGGACCGTTCCGGCGACGAGTTGTTGCCGCTGGCGCGTTATGCGCGTCTGGACCGCACGGCGCGTTTGATCCGGAAGGTCGGCTTTTTCCTGAACAATAAGGCCTTTGCGCAATACGCGGACCGCGAGCTGCTGGGTCATTTTGGCAGTGACGAGGACTTTGCCCAGCACCTGGTTGAGGCGTATGGCGCAGCGGGCCGGCCGCTGCCGGTTGGCGTAGCCGTCGATGAGAAGGTCAGCGCACTGGCTGCGCTGACCCCGCTACGCCGACAGTTGGCCCTGGCCGGGCGCCGGGAAGACTTCGAGACGCAATTGCAATTGTTGCGGCTTGCCGGAGCTTATGACGAGATGGAGACGCTCCTGGGTGAGCGGATACTGGACGGCAAATTCAGCGAGGGATTGGGTTATGCGCTGGGGCTGCTCGGCAGGGCCGAGTTCAGGCGTCTGGCGCTGGCCACCGCGTCCAAGCTGCTGGAGGAACCCGAGGCGCTGCTCGCGCTGGTCGGCGCGAATGTGGACATGCTCCTGAAGGCGGAAGAGGTTGCGCGTGGGCCCCTGGTCCCTCCGGAAGAAGTCATTGCGCTGCTGCTGGCCCCAAGTGCCGGAGAACAGCTCCCCAATCCATTCGCTTTCAACGATGCAGGCGGCCACCGGAAATACCTTGAGAAGCGGGGCAGCATGCAAGATCGGATTCGCTATTTCAAGGCGGAGGTGGAGCGCTCAAAAACTGGTGGTGGGGCGTATCGAAATTTCACAAGCATTGGGTCGTACCGCGCGCTGCTTAAGGAAGAATTAAGCGCCGAACAGCGCGCCGAAGTTGCCGACACGGTCATGAACTACTTGTCGAGCCTCGAAACCAATGACGACAGCGCGCTCTACACCATCCCCCAGGTTCTGCTGATCCTGGACGCTCAGGCGCAAAACACCCAGGTGCTGTATCGCGTTGCCGACTACGTTGAGAATCGTTGGCCGAACTTTCCGAGCGCGCGACCGCTACTGGAGGCGCTTTACGCAAATCGGTTCGACGAGGCTTTCCGGCTTATCGTGGAGCTTGAGGACAATTTGCCCGAGCAGCAGGGATTTCCAATGCGCCTTTTCCTGCCGGGCCTTGATGAAGCCATGAGCGGCACACAATTGCGATTGCTGGACGAGATTGCCGCCGGCGAGCCGGTCGAGCTGGACCTGGCCCGTGCCGCCTACGAGCGGGAATTCTCGTCGCGTTTCTTTTTTCGAAGTCCGACCCCGGAGCGTTTGGAGCGCCAAGGCCTTGTGTTGGACAAACTGGTCGCTCTGGACCCCGAGCCCGCCCGCTATCGGGAGGATCAGATCAATTTATGGCTGTCAATGGGAAATACGGATCGCGCCGGGGACGCGATTTCCGAGGAGTACAAGGCTGCTGCGGACGACGATTTCTGGCGCCTGGCGCATTTCATGTTTCTGAAGGCCCAGCAAAGGTTCGAGGAGGCGCTTGCGGTGGTGACGGACGGCGGCCCGGACTTGAGCGATCCCGCCGTCATGCAGCAGGCAATGGGCCAGCAGCGGCGCGTGTTCGGACCGATGACCCAGATTATCACGCGGCTGCAGGCAATGCAGTCATCCGGGACGGCTCCTGGCGCCGCGGGCTTCGTCTCCGGATCCTTCGGACTGATGACCCTTGGGGCACCCGGTTCCCAGCGCAGGAGGGAAGGCCCCGTGCAGCGTTTGAACAATGCTCTTAACGACGGCGATCATGAACTGGGTCGGCAGGCCCTGCGCGAAGCGTGGCGGAGCCTTTTGGCGCCCCGAAACTCACCTTATGGACCTCCTCCGGGCAGCATGCCCCTTACATTCATCGCGCATAATTTGTTGAATACTCCGCTGCGGGCTTCTGGGCAAAATGCGTCGACCTTCCCGGGCGGAGGATTTTTCGGCGGTGGAGTCATCATGGTCGGCAGCGCCGCAATGCCTTTGACCGCCGCGAGTGGCGGTTTGGGCGAAGACGCGCCCGAGCCACGCATGCTGTTTGATGCGGTGGCGGAGGCGCCTTACGGCGCTGCGGAAATGGATGGTTTCCTGCGCGCGATACCGGATAGGGAGCGCAAGAGCTTTCACCAGCTCTATCAGTATCTGGCCAAAGCAGAGGATAGCGGCGAACGCCTGCAGCAGTTGTGGAAGCGTCTAAGCGACGGAGAAATCGACGATCATGAGTTCACGCTGTGGATGTTGCTGCGCGACCAGCAGAGGGTCGAGTTTGGCCCTGGGGGATTACAGGCTTTCGAACAGCGTCTGTCCGCCCTGTCCGACCCCTCGCCGTACCAGTTGCTTCTTGCCGCCCGCGTTTTTGCGGCCGCCGGCGCAGTGGGGCAGGCGGTGGAGTATTACAAGCTGGTGGCCGCCCGCAGGATTCAGCACAATGAATACCGCACCCGTCAACGCGTCTTTTTTGGCTATGGCCAGGCAGGACCTAGCTTTGCCAATCTCCTGGAGCTGATCGGCGAGGTCGGCCGACGGCTCCCTTCCGATGCAGCGAGAGAAGTGGTGGACGCCGTACTGCTGCTGGCCCGGCGTGCGGAGGACATTCCCGGGACCGAACTTCTGTTCGATGCTTTCTTGCTGGCTTCCCTGGAACAGGTATACACGTCGGAGGAACTGTTTGCGCAGGCAAGGCGCCGGTCCCCGAATGCTCTGGATCTGCCGGATCACCTCTATGAAGTGGGTGCGGCCAAGGCGGCCGAGATGGCGCGGGCATATGCAAGGGCGGGAGACCTCGATCGAGCCACTGAGATTCTCGGCGCCATGCTGACGGAAGCAGGTCCCGGGGCACTCTCGCCGGACGAACTACAGGATCCGCAGCGGTTCATGCGTGCCCAGGCTGCGAGTACCCTGGGCTTGCTCTACGGTCTCCCGAACGTCACGCAGCCATATCAATACCAGCAACATGGCTTTACCGCAGCACAGGAAGTATTGAAAAGACTTGAGCGGTTGTTCCCGGCGGACACGGAGGATTGGCCGCAGGCTTCGGCGTGGACCGGCGCGGCGACCGATGCGCTGCTGAGCTGGCTGGCAAGCGGACGGGTGGATCAGGACGAGGCGCTTCGCTTGCTAATGCCCTTGGGGATGCGCCAGGTTCGCGACCACGAGGCCGGGCAGGGTGGCGAATTGGTGACCCGCATACTGGAAAGTGTCGAGACCGGCGGACGCCCTCTCAGCGCCGAGAGCCTGGTGACGCTGGCTTCCATGGCGCGGGCTGGCGAAAGTTCCCTGCCCTTCGAGTTGGTTGCCGGAATATTGGCGGAAGGCCGCCTGCCCTGGCAGCAGCAGCTGAAGCTTCTGAGCATGTATCAGGATTCCGGCGAAGGGGCGCGGCTATTGGAACTGGTGCGGGATTCCGGCCTGGATCGCGGCCTGGGCGTGATGCGGGTATTGCACACGATAGCCGAGCAGTCGGGGGACACCGCCTACGCCGCCGACCTGCAGGAGCGAATCGAGCGTGAGGAAGCGGCAGAAAAGGAAATGTTGCCGGACGAAGAAGAAGCGGCTCAGACAATCGCAATGGCCGCCCCTTGATCCCATGCTCCCTATGTTCATGACCTTCGCAGGAACAAAGCCGTCCCCCGGGAACGAGACTGTCCCCTGGGAACGAGGGCGTCTCGCCCTCGAAACACTTGTGCTGCGCCCCGCAACGGATTTCCGCAACAAGTCCCCTGACCCGTTGAACGTGCCTGTAAACTCCATCCAGGGAGAACAACCATGAAAAGACTACTCTTGCTCGGTCTGTGCCTCTCCGCCAGCGCCACGCTTGCGGCTGAAAGTGACATTACCGTCACAGCCAGCGGCCTGGATCAGTTCGAAGGCGAGCTGATCGAAATCGGCTATTCCGATCCGCGCAAGGACGCAGGCTTCGAAGTGCTCGGAATCGCGGTCATCAAGGATGGCGACGCCACCATGAAGATTCCGCTGTCCGAGCCGCTGCTCATTGAACTGAACCTGCTCGCGGGCAAGTCGGCCGACGAGTTCCGGGTACGCGGGATCGTGGAGCCCGGCAGCGAGCACCAGGTTTTGTGGGATTCATCTACGGATGCCCTGGCTTTCAACGGCGGGCGCTACGATGAGCTAATCCGCGGCGCGCTGGCCGAACCCGGCGAAGCGGCGACCGAATCCCTGCGCTCCATCTATCTCAAGTACGAGGACCCGGTCGCCCGGCTGCTGGCTCTGAGGGCAGCCTGGCAGGACGGCGAGGATGAGGAGCAGGTGAAAGTCATGGAAGAGCTGGAATCCCTGCTGGGCGAGAACACCACGCTTACATTGCTCAAGGTGTTCACGGCCAAGCGGGTGGAGGACCTCGCCGAGGCCATCCGTGATTTCACCGCGCTCGACCTGGCCGGCGAAGAAATCCGCCTGTTTGACGTCATGTCCCGGAACAAGTACACGCTGGTGGAGTTCTGGGCTTCCTGGTGCGGCCCGTGCATTGCCGAGATTCCGCACCTCAAGGCGGCCTACAAGCGCTTCAATGAGCAGGGCTTCGAAATCCTCGCCTTCAACCTGGACGACGACCGCGAAGCCTGGCGCAAGGCTTCCGAGGACGACTACAACATCGAGTGGCTCAACGTGTCCGACGAACTGGCATTCGAGAGCCCGGTGGCGGAAATGTATCGCGTGAACGCCATTCCGGCCAGCTTCCTGGTTCGCACTGACGGCGTCACCGTCGGCCGCAACCTTCGCGGCCCCAACCTTGAATACCGGTTAGAGGAACTCCTCAAGAAAGCGGCCGCCGAAGCGAGCGCTGAGGAGTAAAAGTCCCTTCCCGGGAACGAGGACGTCCCGTCCTCGTCGAGGGCGGGACGCCCTCGCCCCCAGCCGTCCCTCCCAGGGTTACGGCGCGGCTGGCTCGTTCTCCTTCATGTAGACCTCGAACGACGACTCGCTCGGCTGGTCCTCGTCAATCTCCTCGACCAGGTACTCCGAATAGTTCTTTTCCGCGTACGCGAGGATGTTCGGCGGGAGCTGGTCGAGATTGTCAAGGCCCCTGGTGGTGCAACGATAGAACAGGCGGCCCTCGTGCCGGCCCATCATCTGCCACGGCAGCCACGGGGCCAGGCGGATCCAGGAACCGCTGTGTTTCACGCGGTCCAGCGAGGGATCGCGCAGATCATCTGCGTTGCAGACGTATTCGAACATTTCGCAAACCGGCAGGCGCTCGCCGGTTGATTCACGCACCCACACCTTGGGGTCGAGCAGGTTGGGCACTACGCCGCGGAAGTCCAGCCACACGGACGTCTGGTCGCCGATGGTCTGCCAGTTCAGGACAAAGGGATTGCTGGGATCGTCGGACGCCCTGTAGTTGGGGAACTTGAAGTCCCGGCGGCCTTCGCCGCCGACCGGCGCCTGTGAGCGGAAATTCGGCCCGAAGACGCCCTTGACCATGCGATTGTGGATGTGCATCACCTTGTTTGTTTCCCCGGTGTACGGGTTCTCCCAAGTCTCGATGATCTCGTTGGTCCTCAGGTCCTTATAAAAGCCCACTTCCTTCCAGAAGCTGGCGAAGGCGCCGCTCTCCTGGCGCACCGTATAGCCCATGCCAAAGCCCTCCAGGCCGAAGAGCGCATCCGGTGTCTGGTTCGGCAACATGCCGAAGACCAGGCCCGAATACCAGCCCTGCACCCAGTCCCGGTCCTTCAGGGAATTCGTCAGCTTGAAGTAGGCTTCGAGGTTGTCATTGGGGTTCATCCAGTCATAGTCGATCCGTTCCTCGCCCTGGCCTTGGTCCTGTTCCTGTTCCTGGGCTCCGCCGCATGCTGGCAATGCCGAAGCCGCCGCAAGAGCGGCGCCCCCGGCCAGGAGATTGCGGCGATTGAGCGGCGAGTCGAAGTGGTGCAGCATGGCGAGCCTCCAAGGTAATGTCGCTGATTCCCCGCGTGCGATTCTAGATAGCCTCCAGGTTGCTTGCAAACCGCAGGCGGCAGCCAAAGCCATTGGTTTTCCGAGGTACGATCGCCGGATCCGGATTTCTTTACGGAGGGCAGCACATGATTTTCCGAAAACTCTTACCACTTGCCGCCTTGCTGCTTGCGCAGCACTGTTTCGCGGACTGGAATTATCAGACCGTTAAAGGGGCCGGCGGCGTGCCCCTGAATGTTGTCACGGCGGGAGACCCGGACTCGCCGGCCATCCTGTTTATTCATGGCATTGGCCAAAGCTACTACAGTTTCGTCCGTCAACTGGATTCCGATCTCGCCGAAGATTTTTTTCTCGTCACCTTCGACCTGCGTGGCCATGGCGGTTCCGGTAAACCCTGGCCAGCGGAGGCATACAACCAGCATCACGTCTGGGCACAAGACGTCGCCGCCGTGATCGCGGTAGCCCGTGCCGAGCGGCCTGTTGTGGTCGCCTGGTCTTATGGAACGCTGGTAATCATGGACTATGTCCGCGAATTCGGCGTAAGCGATCTTGCCGGGGTCAATCTCACCGGCGCCGTAGGAGCCCTTCGGCCGATGCGTATGCCTGCGGCGGATGATCCGCTCATCGCGGAATTTGCGCGTTCCCGCGAACTCCAGCTCAGCCCCGATCTGGTCGACAATATTCGCGCGAGCGAAAAGATGATCCAATGGCTCACCGCCGTACCGATCCCGGAGCGCGAGCGGGAGTTGTTTCAGGCAATCAGCTTGATGTTGCCGGCCTATGCCAGGCGCGCCATGGTGCAACGCCGCTTTGACAACCAGGACTTACTGGAACGGCTCGCGTTGCCGGTGCTGTTCTCGCTGGGACAGGAGGATAGCGCCATGCAGCTCGAAGACGGTGTTGAGATAGCCGCGAGCAATGAAAACGTGAGCCTGTCCGTCTATGAGGGGGCCGGACACTCGGTGTTCTTCGAGCAGCCGCAGCGCTTCAACACCGAATTGCGGCGATTCATGGAGCAGACCCGCTCCACCGATCCGCCGCGGCCCTAACGTCTGGGAACGAGGGCGTCCCGCCCTCGACAAAGGCGAGACACCTTCATTCCCGGGAACGAGGGCGTCTCGCCCTCGACAAAGGCGGGACGCTTTGCTTCCCGAACTTCCCGCTTCGCTACGACGAACCGTAAGTATCTTTGTAATCTTGTATGTAGTCCCGGTGGTCCCCCCAATTTTCGATATCGAAGATCTCCGGCGCCTTCAATTCCAGGGACCGCCGCGCTGCGGTCGGTAATTCATCGGGGCCGGACAGCTTGGTGCCGTAGGCCCGGCCGTAGGTGCGGCCCTCATAACCACCCATGCCGATCCACGGTCCCCAGCTCACCAGGTTCTGGAACTGGCAGAAGGCCGGCGCATTGTCGATGTCCGGATTGGCCACGTCCTCCACCTTGGCGGCGTGGACAAACATGGAATCCCAGTATTTGACGGGACCGGGAGATTCCTTGGGCCACTCTTCCGGCTGGAAGGGGCTGGGATAGGAAAAATGAGAGGCGATGGGCAGAAATACCATGCCTCCGTATACATCGATGCGCAGGGAATCGGGGTGCACCGTGGCCTCGGGTGGCGTATCCAATCCGTCGGGGCCGATCTTCCCCTTCAGGGGACCGCCAATGAACGTCCAGGGTTTCCTGACTTCTCCCGTAAAGGGGTTTTCCCAGCTTTCCAGCACCTCGTCCGTGTCGAATTTGCAATAGACACCCACCTCGAATCCCTTGAATTCGTAGAAGTTGTTCTCAAGGGGTCGACACAGTGTCACGTTGAAATTGTTCATGGTGTACAAGGGCAGGAGGTTGCCGTCATGCATATAGGCGTAGAGGTGCAAGCGGTAGAACTTGTAGACTTTTTCCTCCGCGGCGGATCCCGACACCTTAGGCGCGCACGCGGGCGCGCACGGCAGGGTCTTCGAGATCCAGCGCCGGCGTGGCTGCCGAGGCGGAAAGAACGCCGCCTGTTAGTGCTGTTCCGGCGCCTGCCAGTATGGCCTCCCGCCGCGTTAATCCAGGTTTTTCCATGTCTCGCTCCTGATCTTGTGCTGGTGTCGCGTCGGATAGTACGGTATAGGATCGACCGCGGGTCTGGAAGTGGTTCCGTGACGGTGACGTGTGATCGGGCCATGGCCTTAAGATGCGGCTCCGCCCTGCCCATCACAGGCAGCCCCGCAACCGGTGACAGATCAGGAGAGATGTAGTGAAACGCAGAACGGCACTGGGTCTTATTGGCGCGGCCGCCGCCGCACCCTTGGTGAGGGCGCCTTCAGCGCGAGCGGAGATGCTGGATCTGGATCCATCCAATCCAGCCCACACACTCATGATCGCCCGCAAGCTGGCGCATACGATGGACGACAGCATCTTCTACTGGTGGGCGCAATTGCTGAGGATGGCGATGGTCGACAAGATTGCCACGCCCTTGTGGAACGTTCATGTGGGCGCATTTCTCAAGACCCGGGATATCGACGAGAACCGCGCGTACGAGACGACGGCCATAAGCATGGTCTTCTATACCGATCTGGACACCGGCGAATACATGGAGACATTCAAAAACCCGTTTACGGGCCAGGAGGTCGAGATCGGCTATTTCCCCGCCAAGCCGTCAAGGCAGGTGTCCAGCCTCCAGGATTCAGAGTCTGAAAGGCTGTCCCGGCCCGGGTTCAAGAGCATTAACATCCATGCCTCTTTCAAATTTCGTGTGGGTATTTGCACAAGACTGAAGGAGGTTGGGCCTGTGCAAGCAGGCGGGGCGATCTCTCAAAAAGCCCGCCTGATAAAGGAATTTCGCGCGGCAGCAAACGCGGCCCGAGCCAGGGATGGCGAGCGGCGCAAGGCGCAGGACGCCGAGCGCCCCGTGAGAGGAAGGACGGCGGGAGAGGGTGCAGGCATGCCCGGCGCGCGCGGTCTTGCCGGCAAACTGGCGTTTTCAACCCCACTTTGGAGATCCCCCCATGAACAACGATCTTTTCGCCACCGCCCTCGGTCTTGCCGAACCCTGGTTTGTTGACGGTCTTACCTTCAGCGAGGCCAAGCGCCGGCTTACGCTGCGCATCGACTTCCGCAAGGGCAGCCGATTTGCGCAGCCCGGGGAAGGCGCTGAGCACCCCGTGCATGACACCCGGATCAAGCGCTACCAGCACCTGAACTTCTTCCAGCACCAGTGTCTTTTGGAGGTTCGCGTGCCGCGCGTGAAGCTCCCCAACGGCCAAGTGGCGCTGATTGAACCGTCTTGGGCCGGCAAGCTGTCCGGCTTTACGCTGCTGTTTGAGGCGCTGGTCATGGCGTTTTGCCGGGAGATGCCTTTTGCCGCCGTGGCCCGGCTGACGGGTCTGTCCTGGCATAAGGTTCACGCCATTTGCACCCGCTACGTTGATCTGGCGCGGGCCCAGGCCGACCTCTCCGGGGTGGAGGCGCTGGCCATTGACGAGACCTCGCGCGCCAAGGGGCATGATTACGTCACCGTGTTCGCCGACGCGCAGCAGCGCAGCGTCATCGGGGTGCAAGAAGGCCGCCGCGCGCAGACCGTGGGGCGCTTCGCCGAGCACCTCGCCCGCCATGGCGGAGAACCCGCCAACATCCACTCCGTGTCGATTGACATGTCGCCGGCCTACATCAAGGGGGTCGCCGAGCACCTGCCCAACGCCCAAGTCACCTTCGACAAGTTCCACGTCATCGCCCACGCCTCCAAGGCGCTGGACGCCACGCGGCGTATGGAGCAGCGCGGCGACCCCACGCTCAAGGGGCTGCGCTGGACGCTGTTGAAAGACCGCCGCAAATTGAACCCCGCTCAACGCGCCGGCCTCAACGCCTTGCTCGCCAACATGGCCGGCAAACGCACCGCGCGCGCCTGGCTCTACCGAGAGCAACTCCGGGCGATCCTCAACCGCAAGCAGATCCACGTGGTTCGGGGAATGCTCCATCAATGGTGTACCAACGTCAACCGATCCAAGGTCCAACCCATGAAGGCGGTCGCCGGCATGATCCGGCGCCACCTTGACGGCATCGCCGCCTGGGCCCGAACCCAACAGACCAATGGGTTCATCGAAGCCTTAAACGGCATCTTCCAAGCCGCCAAGCGAAAGGCCCGCGGCTATGGCCGATTCTCCACCCTGCGAACCGTCTTCTTCCTCATCGCAGGCAAACTCAACTTCACCCGAATCAATCCCCATGCCGCCTAACCCACTCGAAATTCAAAAGAGCCAAATTTATTTTTGTATCACATTGGAAGACCTCGCGTTGCTTCGTGAATCTGCAATCCGCCTTGCTCCGTCGCCGTGAAGGTACAGATGTGCACGATTGTCTTGCGACTTGATACTACCAGCAGCGCCGTTCATCCCGTTTCGAGGGCGGGACGCCCTCGTTCCCAGGGGGACGCCCTCGTTCCCAGGGTAACGCCCTCATTCCCGAGGGCGTTGATCGGCTATTCTTGCGGTAGAGGTTTAAGTTCAACAGGCAATGTTCTTTCTTGACGTATTGAGGCAGGCGCTGGAGTCGATAGGCGCCAATCTGTTTCGCGCGCTGCTCACCATGCTGGGCATGATCATCGGTGTGGCGGCGGTGGTGACCATGGTGTCGCTTGGGACCGGCGCGCAACGGGCGCTGGAGGAACAGATGGAGGCGCTGGGCGCGGACATCCTTGCGGTCACCAATTCGCAGCGCAGGTTCTGGGGCGTGTCGCTGGAGAACAGCAGCCTGAGCACGGAGGATGCGGCTGCGCTGCGGCAGGACGGCCGTCATCTCAGGAAAGTCGTGCCCAAGATCACGCAGCGCCTGCAAATGGAGTTTGCCAATCGCAACACCCGCGTCGAACTGGTGGGCACCACGTCGGAATACCCGGAGCTGCATCGCTATCGCATCGCGCTGGGACGCATGTTCGTTCCGGCGGAAGAGGAAGCGCGATTGCGGGTGGTGGTGCTCGGGAAGGAAGTACCCGAGAAGCTTGAAACTCCGGCCGGCGCCCTGCTGGGTAAGAACGTCATGCTGGGAGGCGTTCCTTTCGAGGTCGTGGGCATCCTGGAGGAAGCCGGTTCGACGGGCATGCAGAACCCCAACGACGACGTTCTGGTGCCCCTGTTCACGGCGCAGTACCGCGTCACCGGCAGCGACCGGCTGGAGAGCATGGACGTGCAGATCAAGGAGGGCTCGGCAGTCGAGCAGGCCCTGGTGGACATCGAGCGCATTCTGCGCCGCGAGCATCGCATCCGGCCGGGTCAGGACAACGACTTCGGGATCCTGGACCGCAAGCAGTTTCTCGAGGTGCAGGAGGAAACCACTCGCATCTTCGCATTGCTCCTTCCAGCGATAGCGGGCGTCAGCCTGGTGGTGGGCGGAATCGGCATCATGAACATCATGCTGGTGACTGTGGCCGAGCGAACCCGCGAAATCGGGGTGCGCCGGGCCATAGGCGCGACCCGTGCGGCAATCATGTCGCAGATCCTGGTCGAGTCCTCCATGCTGTGCCTCTTGGGCGGCGTGCTGGGCGTGGCGGCCGGCTGGGGCGCTTCGCGACTATTGGCGCGTTTCTTCGACTGGCAAACGGTCGTGGCGGCCGAATCCGTAGGGGTGGGGCTGGGTTGCAGCCTGCTTATCGGGATCGTGTTCGGCCTCTGGCCGGCGCGCCGCGCTTCAATGCTCGATCCCATCGAGGCTTTGCGTCATGAATAGGCGCCTGGCCGTTAATCCTGCCCCACGCCGTACCATGCCCCGCGCCCGGCGCCGTAACGGCTCAAATGATCGGCGCGCGTCAGCTTTCTCAAATGGTCCTTGACCGTGTTGCGGTTGGCGCCAGTGGCTTTCACCACTTCAGCGACCGTGATCCGCCCATGCCCCCCGCACAGTTCCATAATCTGCACGGAGAGTTCCGGTAGGCTGGCGAAGATCAGGCGCTCGCGCTCAATCTTCCCTTCGAGTTGTTTGACCTGGGCTTGCAGGGACCTGAGGAAGAATGTCAGCCAGGGTTGCCAGTCTGGAGATTCCGTTCGAATCGTACGCTGTGTGCGCCGCAGTGCGGCGTAGTAATGTTCTTTGGATTGTTCGACAATGGCTTCCAGCGAGCTATACGGCACATAGGAGTAACCGGCGCGCAATAGCAGCAGCGTGGTCACAATGCGCGAAAGCCGGCCATTGCCATCCTGGAAAGGATGGATTTGCAGAAACACCACGACGAATACTGCGATCACGATAAGCCGATGCAGCATCTTCGCTTCCAGGCTTTCGCGTGTCCAGTTCACCAGTTCGGTCATCAGGCGTGGCGTGTCAAACGGCGATGTGGTTTCAAAGACCACGCCAAGACGCCTGCCGTCCGCCGCAAAGGCTTCCACCTGATTGTCCATTTTCTTGTACTCGCCGCGATGCCGTTGGTCTTTGGACGAGTGCGTCAGCAGGTCGCGATGAAGCTGCTTGAGGTGGTTTTCGGTTAGCGGCATCTCAAGCCAGTGGGCGAAGATCGTATCCAGCGCCTCAGCGTAACCGGCCACTTCCTGCGCATCGCGTGATGCAAGGTTTGTGACATTGAGATTTGACAGCAGCCGCTCAACGTCTTTGTCGCTTAATTTCGCCCCTTCGATCCGGGTGGAAGAACCGATGCTCTCGAGCGACGCCACGCGCTTGAGCGCGTTCAGCCGCTCGGGCGCAATCCGGCCGATTGCTGCCCAGGCGCCCTTGAATTCATCGATCCTCGCAATGAGCGCCAGGATCTCCGGCGTAATCACCAGCGATTCCGTTCGTATCCCCACCACCAAATTCTCCTCCATTTCCATCCATTCTACTCTCCTCCCTCCATATCCTCATCCATTTCCCTCCATTCATACGGCGTGCATCAGGAGGCGCCGGCCTCCTGGGGAAGCGGAACCCGTTCTAACGCAAGCAGTGCGATCAATCCCAGCAAAGCCGCTACCAGGCCCCAGTAAACCGTGGCCGTCGTCAGCCCGATCAACTGCGCCAGGCCTCCAAGCGCCGCGCTGCCCAACGCCACGCCGCCGAACGCGACCACGCTCCACAGGCTCATGACACGGCCGCGGTACTTTTCTTCCACGACGGTCTGGGTGAGCGTTTGCGACCCTACGCCGCAAATGGTCAGGGCACAGCCGAATACAGGCAGTTGCAGCATGGCCAGCCAGAAATTGCCGGTAAAGCCGAAGGCAGTGATCAGCAGACCAGCCAGCGCCGTGCATACCGCGGCCGACTTGCGTAGCTGCTGCAGTGACTGGTTTCGGGCCACCCACAAGCCACCCCCGACAGCGCCGACGCCGAACGCCGAAATCAGCAGGGACATTCCGTCGCTGCCGCGCTGGAAGACCTCGGCCGCGTACGGCGCCATCAGTTCGAACAGGGCGCGTCCGAAAGTTGCGCCGATCAGCACCAGGAACAGGTAGTAGCGGATTGCGGGATGGCGCAATGTGTAGGTGAAGCCGTCACGCAGCAGCCGGCCCAGTCCGATCTGGCGCTCCAGCTCACGGGCCACCGGTTGCAGCTTCAATCCCCACAGCACCCACGCCATGCCGAGAAAGGTTGCGGAGCTGACGGCGAAGGCCGGCGCCAGCCCGAAGAACTTGATCACGTAGCCCCCAAGCACGGGACCGATTACGCGCGCGACATTAAAACTCACGGCCCCGAGTCCGACGGCGCTGGCCAATTGCATTGAGGGCACCAGGTTGGCCATCAACGCCAGGCGCATGGGCGTATAGCCACCGCTGAACGCGCCGAAGGCAAGCGCCAGCAGGAGCAGCGCCGCCGGCGTCATCCAGCCGAAGGCCGAAAGCACGAACAGGCCGGTCGTGACGCCGATGTTGAGCAGGTTGAAGACTTGCGCCGACTTGCGCCGGTCCCAGCGGTCCGCGTATGCCCCGAATACCGGGCCCAGCACGGCTACCGGGAAATACGCTGCGAAAGCCACCGCGGCCACGAAGAACTCCGATTCGGTCAGCAGCCATGCCTGCCAGCCCAACGACAGCCGCAGAATCCACAGGCCGTGGGTGGTGATCGTGCTGCCGACCAGGAAACGGCGGTACGCGGGCGTGGATAATGCGGATTTGGACATGCCCGGCGGCCGAAAGAGAATTACACGCTTAACGGGTTGCGGTACACGACACCAAGCCAAGCATGATTATGGCTTCTCGCCTCCGGGACGCCGTATTCGTGCGCCGTCATGAAGCAACTCCCAGAAAGCTCGTGGCGTCAGGACCCGAATACTCCTGCCGCGGCCTGCCAGGACAAGGTCCTTATCGCCACTGATTAACAGGTCCGCAGAGCCGGCGAGCGCCGAGGCGACTACCCAACGGTCGGCGGGATCATTCTCAGGCCAGGCCGCGGGAAGCTCCGGCGCAACCACCTCCGCATGTTCGGCAATGAATGCGATGACTTCACGAATCGCATCTGCCGGCATTCCCAGCTTGTCCCGCAACACCCGCTCAAGTTCGCCGAGAATCGCAGGGCCAACCACAAGCTGATGCTCGGCAAGCACGATCCGAAACACATCGTGGCACAAACCGCGGGCTCCGAACGCGGCCACCAGGACGTTGGTGTCAAGCAGAATTCTCAGGGGTCAGGATCGGCCGTTTCAGACATCCGCCGCCAGTACCGGGAAGCGCCAGCCCAGGAGTCCGTCAGGAGATGTCTTTGAAGACATCTTCGTCCGTGAGCCAGCCTCGGGCCTCGGCGAAAGGGGCCAAACGCCGGCGGATGTCTTCGAAACGCGCGACCGCGAGTTGCCGCCGTAGCGCTTCCCGGGCAAAATCGCTCTTGCTTCTGCCCGTCCGCTCTACGAATCGGCGCAAATTGCCGTCGAGTTCAGGGTCGAGCCGTATGGTCAGAATCGTCATGTAAGACAATGTACTACACACGCCGCGGATTTGGCAACCCATGCGTCCATGCGCCCATGCGCCAATGTCGTCATGCCCGTTGCTGGCCGCGGCATTGGCACGCCCCCAAGACGGGACTTTGCCCATTGTGGTGGCGAGGCCGCTCCTATTGCAGAATAAAGGCGAGAAACTCCAGAGGCAGGTACCAGAGTTCCACGTACGCCGCGGTGGCCAATAGCAAGAAGAGCAGGGTTCGCATCCTTAGCGCGAAGGCCCGTGGCCAGCTAAGAGATGCCTGGGGCTTATGCAGTTCCTGACTTGCTCCGGGCGCCAGGAATTGGTCCGCCAGCCGCCAGGCAAGAACACCGACAACTACGCCTGCGGGCAGCGACATATAGGCGAATTGCATAAGACCGTCCGGTAGTTGCAAGACAGTGCCAGGCAAGCCGATGATCAGTGGCGCTATAGGCCTGAACCAATCCGCGTAGTGAGGATATTTCGGCCAACTGTCGAGCAACGGATAGCAATCGAAAACCGGCGTGAGGCAAAGGACAGCGAGCGCGATCAGGTAGGGCCGTCTTCGCCTGATGAGCGGCCACGAGAAGTAACAGCAAACCAAAGGCAAGTACCAGACCAGAACCTGCTTGACAATTGCCTCAATTGACGTGTGGAGCATGGATGTTCACCTTGTTCATGATTTCGCCGATCCGCTGCCTATTGACTGGCCGATCCGCACCGCGCCGGTGTGCTCGGGTGGAGGCGTCCAATCAAGCTCCCATTTCCACTTCGGCCGATAGCAAGCACTTGCCAATAGTGGACGCTGGCCACGAGGACTACAGCAGGGTAAAAATGCTCAATCCCAGGTACCAAAGCTGCACATATGCCAACACCCCGATCAGCAGAAGAAACAGCAAGAGCAGATGCCGCCGGAATTTTCGCAGTAATCGCGCGAGGCGGCGCCCGGGCGACTTTCTCGCACCGCTGCTGTCGCCGCTGTCCGGTAATTGAGCCCCGGCCCGGGCGAAACCCTTCGCCAGGCTATTGTCCTGCACGTTCGAACAACCGCTAGCCGGCACATAGCGACGGACCAGCATCCAGGACATCACGCCAACGAAGGCAGCGCACGGAATATTCCAATAGGCGACAAAACGGAAGTTCTCCAAATCTTCCGTTGCATACCAGGGAAGAGCAACAACCAGCGGCCAAAACTCGAAATTGCCTGCGAATGCCGGCGTCAGGCACAACACGGCTGCGGCGACTGCGTATGCGCGCCGGCGCTTGAGAACAGGCCAAGCAAGATAACTCAAAACCAATGGCGGATACCAAAGCAGGAGATGATCAAACCTTTGCGCGAACCCATACACGAATAGGCTGGAGTCCATAGCTTGCGCCCTCATTTAAGATGGAAGAAGGGCGTAATCCTCTGGCGTTTCACGGAGGACACGCCGGAGAAACGCCAAGGCTGGCCGCCGCAGAAATTGCGCGTTTCATTTGTTCGTCTAGTGCGCTGAACACCCAAGGACCAATCCAGACACTTTGGATTTACTGCTGCGGTCCGCCTTGCGGCCTATCAGGCGAGTAGTTTGAGGGGCAGGAACCAGAGCTGGACGTAGCCGGTGGTTGCGACAAGCAAGAGCAGCAGGTTGCGCAATATCACCAGCATTGTCCGCCGGCCAGCCAAAAGGGACCGCAGGCCATTGTGACGCGTGCGGGCGCGCAGTCGCAGCAGGATCGATTCACTGTCGGCGCCTAGCATGATCAAACTGCCTGCGTCAGGCTTTACGAAGCGGCGGGCGAGCAGCCAAGCCACTATGCCGGTGAAGGCCCCGAGTGGAAGCGCCATGTAGAGGAGGACGGGCAGGCTCTCGGGGAACTGCGCAAACTTCTCCGGGAGGCTCACGGCCAGCGGCGCGATCGGTCGCAGCCAGTCCGCATAATCAAAGTATGCCGGCCATCGTTCCAGAAAACCGTAGTCCACAAACACAGGTGTGAGGAACAATACCGCTGCCGTCACCACGTAGGCGCGCCGCTTTGCAAGTAGCGGCCACGCAAAGTAACAGATCATGATCGGCGCATACCAGAGTAGAACTTGCGCAAGGACGTTTTGCAGGGAATTGGCGTACACGATAGCGATCTCCTGATCTTCGCTGCCTTACTCAGATTGTCATCTGGCTTGCACGCCGCTACGAATCGGTCTGTGCTTTGTGTCGCCAAGACTCTGTTCTTGAGCGAGGGGTCCATGTTTCCACACGGCATCGGTCGGATTCATAAGGTCATGAATCGTCCGCGCGGTGGCGTTGGGCGAACATGCCGACCTATGGGAGCCTAGATTATGCGCCATACAAGATCTGCGACTTCGGCATACGCCATGGTCGCGATTAACAGCAACAGCAGGTGTCTCAGGGTTCGCAGCGGCTCTTGCAGCCGACCGGGGGGCTGGTCCGAAGGCGGTTGGGAGGCCTGGTACGCGGCTGGCTGGCGCGGTGGCACGAAGTGTCTGACGGCCAGCCAGACAATGGGTGTGGCGCAAGCGGCTGCCGGAAGACACACTACAAAGACTGTTTCGGGAGCGGACAAGAACGTCATCAATTGAACAATAACAATGACCAGCGGCCAGACGACAATTGGGTAGCCAATCAACGGGGTGAGGCATAGCACGCCTGCCGCTACCGCGTAGGCGCGCCGCCGCTTGAGAATCGGCCACGCAAAGTAGCACGCAGCCACAGGCGCAAACCAACCCAATGTATACGCTACGTGTTCCATCGCGCGGCTCGTTACGGCAATTCGCCGTCCCCAGGCCCTGGCGGAAGCCTTGGCGGGGCCAGATCCGGACACCAGTGATCGATATCCTGCCAGATAGCGTCCGTCATTTCACCATCCAGCTCATCAAACAGAGCCCTTCCTGTGTTCTCATTAATCCGATTCCGGTCGGCGCCGCTGTTTCCCGTTCCGCGGGTATACATGAAGATCTTATTGCCTTTCTTGTAGGGCTCCCGGTACACCTGATTGCAATGCTCGGGGGGTGCTCCTTCGCCGTGATTGGGGACCCGTTTCGGACATTGGAATTCGCCAGGACCCCAGTCAGCCATCTCCTCGCTATGAAAGAAATGGCCTTCCCGCATGATTTGGGCTACAGCATTGGCTGGAAGACCGAATTCTGGACCTATGGCAACTCGTATCGGATTATCGGTGAGCGCGTACTCCAAATCGACCGTTTTGCCATGTGCTACCGCTTCACCATACCCGTCTTTCTTATCGGGTGCATGAAGGTGTCTGGCCCAACAAGCAATGTTTTCCAGCGTACACCACGAATCCGTCGTAGAGCAGATTTCGGTGTCGACAAAATAGTCGTGTTCTATGGGCGGTTCACGTTCTATTTGCGGTATCCCCAAAGGAGCAAGTCGGAAAAAAGCAGCGGCTTAAGGTCGGTCGCACTACACACGCTATCTTCTGCTGAGCAGCCTGTCAAAGCATTGATTCGAGGCTGGTAGTGTGGCTGTGACGCGGTACCCGCTGGGATCAGAGCTTAGCAATCAAACGTAGCGGCAGGTACCAAAGATGCGCATACGCGATGACGAGGCACAATAGAAGCAGCAGGTTCCACAATCTTAGAACTGCGGTCCACAGCACAACTGCAACGGTCCACAGCCACGCATTCGTCTGCCACCAGGGAGGCCTGCTGCGAAAAAGCGGGCCGCCCGCGATCCTCCCGGTCCATACGCCATACGCCGCCCACACGCTTTCGCCGCTCGAAGCCGCAGGCACAAAGCGTCGGGCCAACAGCCAGGCGATTACTCCCACGAAGACGCTTGCGGGAAGCACACTTGATTGCAATGCGTTGGCGCGTCGTAGCGGGGTTGAAGAAGCCCTCTCGCCCGGAAGGCAGCATGTTCTCAATCAAAGTAGACGTTGACCTTATGCTCTATTGTTGCGCGAAACCATTCAATGGTACGAACCAGAGTTGGATGTACGCTGTGGTTGCGACAAGCAGAAGCGCCAGGTCTCCTAGTTTTCGGAGCATGATTTTCAGCGGGGCAAGCGGGGACCGCAACGCCCTATGACGCGTATTCGCTGAACGCCTGAACACAGGAGAATCACCCGCCGCTTCAGGCGCTTCGCTGCTGGCTCCGGGGATTACGTAGCGCCGCACTAGCAGCCAGGCGAACAAGCCCACGAAAGCGCTGAGCGGCAGCGCCATGAAGACGAGAATCGTAGCGCTTCCAGGGAACTGGTTGATAATTTGCGGAAGGCTCACTGCCATCGGAGCGATCGGCCGGAGCCAATCGGCATACGGATAGTAAGACGGCCAATGTTCCAGAAAACCGTAGTCAACGAACACGGGCGTGAGCAATAGCACAGCGGCCGCGACAACGTATTCCCTTCGCCGGCAAAGAATCGGCCATGCGAAATAGCAGATTACGATCGGCACGTACCAAATCACGATTTGTCCGATTACCGCTCCGATTGTCGTGTTAACCATCGTGATCCCTTTTATTCTGGTTTCCTGGGACCTTGCTCCATCGATCCTGAGGAGCCGTCGCAGGCCGAAGCGAAAGCCGAACTGTTCCAGATGCTGCTTGTCGGTCACCGTCTATCGGGTTAGTTTTTGCGCCAGCCATCGATCATCATCACAAAGAATTAAATGCATTGGGTTTAGGCTTGAAACAGCCACAAGCCGCGCTATAGAAGGCCAGGGATGCGCCATGCCAGGTCGCAGAGTTGCCCATAAGCTATAGCTGCGATCGCCAGCAGCAGCAACATCCATAAGCGTCGCAGCAGGCTACATGAAAATTTCTGGCGAAAATCCCCCCAAGGCCCATGCGGCAAACCGTTGGAGCTGACGCTTTGTTTGGCTTGGCCGTTGCTGATTGTCCGCTTCGTGAGTCTCAAGTCGCCGGATTCCAGCCGAGAAAAAGGCGGTGATAAGCGCTCTGTGAGAAGCCAGGTCAGAAATCCCGTAAGACTGCCAGCGGCCAAGAATACGGGTAGAAAATCTTGGGTGAATTGTCCGGGGTTTTCCCAGATCAATTGGAAGCATAGCGCCAACCAGCTCGGTAGTAGAGCAGGTCCCATGCCATAAGGCATGGGCGTGAGAAGAAGCACGCCTGCGCTCAACGAGTATGCGCGCCGCCGTTTGAGGATCGGCCACGCAAAATAGTATGCAAGCACGGGGCCATACCATGACAAAAATCCAAATAGGCGGTCCACTGGTCAAGCCTTCAGGGTAAGAAACCGCTCAGTACCCCCAGTTGCGACTGAGGCGGGTTATATTCCGGACACAAATGATCGCTGTCGGCGTTAATGGCTGCCACCATCTCCCCATCAAGTCCGCCAAAAAGTCCTGGCGCCCTGTTTTGAGTTATGTTGTCCAAGCCTGGGCCGCTGTTGCCTGTACCGCGTGTATGCATGTAGATCTTTCCGTTGTGTTCGTAAGGCACTCTATAAACTTGATTGCAGTGCGCAGGAGATACAGTGCGCTCTGTCTCGGGCGTGTCGATAGGAGCTACTTCCACCGGTTTCGGGCACCCGAATTCGCCATCGCCCCACTCGCCCATATCCTCGTTATGCAAACTATGACCGTGCTGGGTGATCTGGGCGACGGCATGTTCAGAAAGACCGAACTCGGGTCCGGTAGCGACGCGTATAGGATTGTAGGTCGGTATGAATCCCAATTGCTCGTAAGTTAAAATCGCGGTTTCCCCATGTTTCACTGGCTTTCCGTAACCGGTGTATTTGTTGGGTGCATGATAGCGCCGACCCCAGCAAGCGATGTTCTCAATCTTGCACCATGAATCCGCTGTAGAGCAGATTTCCGTGTCGACTGCATAGTCGTGTTCTATGGGCGGCCAGGATTGTACTTCTTCCTCGTTCTCTTCCGTCTCCGCATCCGAATCCGTTCCGCTGTCTGGATTCGCCGTTGCTGGCGGCAGGTAGTAGATGTTGTGATATGGGAAGTAGTAAATTTGTGGCTGCTGCAGTCTGTAGCACACACCCACATGCAATTCGATGCTGAACGAGCTGTCGAAAAAGAGCCGGATGCTGCTTCGTGCCGTAAACGATCGAAATCCCGCATACCAGGCGGACCAAAGGCTGTGTCTGCCCCCCAAGGCGGCTGGGCCTGCACTGCATGAGTCATCCCAGTAGAACTCATCGATCGCGTAGCGTAAGGTGTCGATTGCGGAGAGGCTGCTGATGGCCGGCGCGGCGCCCGCCGAGTTGACCGCAAGCGGTTCTTTTCCTGCCTCCGCAAAAGCGCCGCCGATTCCGTCATCCAAAGGCGACAGCGCAATCCCGGGGCCGGGCGGACCCTTGCGGAGACCGCCGTTCAGCACCCGCTTCTCTAGGCGAACCATGTTGCCATGCATGTCGTACTCATAACGGCTTATACCTCCAGCACTGGTTATTCGGCATAACCGGCCAACGCCATAGTTGCAATCGTCGTAGCGGTACTCAATCGTTTCCATTGGAGATCCCGGACGCTGGTATCTCACCCGGCCCGGCCGGCCCAAGGCGTCGAAATCCCGACGGATTTCGGTCCCATCCGGCCGCGCCTCCCATATCCGGTTGCCGCCGGCATCGTAACCGAATCGGGTTGTGCCACTTACCTCACTGTGCTCGGCGATCACGTCCCCAAAGCCGTTGTAGTCGTAACGGATAGCGTCCCCATCATTCATGGTGATGACAGCGACCCGCTCCAGTTCATCGAACTGATAATCGACCGCCCGCGGCCGCGGCTGCGCGGCCGGGGCCGCGGGCGGGCGCACGGAAGTCTCAGGATAGGCGCCAAGGACCGCGCCGGCATCTCGCGCGCTTCCGGACAAAAGCGCGCTTGCCTGCCTGCCGAACTCGCGCGAGGCGGCGATCTCCTGCAACCGGCCGGCGCCACCGTAACGCAAGTGCAACTGCGCGCCGCTACGATCCGATACGCGGGCCAGCCGCCGGTCCGCCTCATAATGCCGCCAAATCGTTTCTTCGCCGGTGCGCTGCGACGCCACCAGCCGCCCGGCCTCGTCGTACTGCAGCGTGAGCGCGACTTGCTGGGCAGTGCCCGGCGCGGAGCGCTCAAGTGCGATTTGGCCCCGTGGATTGTATTCATACTCCCGCCGCTCGCCGTTGGGGCCTTCCCACGCGATGCGTCGTCCATGGGCGTCGAACTCGGTCAGATAGCGGTGTCCGGCGGCATTGATGAATTCCACAATGTTGCCGTCTTCGTCAAGGGTCAGATGCTGGATGTCGTCGACATCGTCGCGGGGACCGTCAATCGTGATTTGGCCACCCGCGTAGTGCTGAGTGCGAGTAACCCTGGGTTCGTTCCCGGTCAGTGAATCCGTGCGGGTGAGCTCGATGAGGCGGTTGCGCCCGTCATACCTGAGTGCAACGGTTTCGCCGGGAATCACTACTTTCCGCAGGAGGCTTTGTTCTGGCGCGCCTTCCCAAATCTCGGTGCAGATGGGCTGGCCGTTGCGAAAAAAGGTCCTTTGATTGGGCGAGGCATCGGCGGCGAAGGCGCCCTGCAACAGTTGGTCAACGGAACCTGTGACGGGGTGGAGGGGGGATGCGGAAGGCCGGGAGGACAATTCCTGAAAGCGGGCCTCGCAGCCGCGCCCGAGCGTCGGAGCCTGCAGGCTGGCGGGAAGCTGGAAGTTCACTTGACTTGGCTCAAGCACCAAGGCGTCAAGGAGAGGGTGCGCCGCCGCCGGGTTCATAGCCGGAAAAGTCCCTTGCTCCCCAGCGGACAACAGCTCTTCGAGACTGCGGGGCTGATTGGATTCGACCGCCGCCGCACGATTAGGAATGGCGCCGCAGAACAGGATGCTGCCCAGACCCACAACGCATACGATACTCAGGTTTCGTAACCTCACGTAATATATTTCTTTCTGATCGTAAGCTATCATAACAACTATAACACACTAATGAAAATCTTATACTGCTCAGAAACTGCCGCCGCCGTGCAGATCGACGGTAGGAAAAGCGTGTAGCCGCCGTGCGCGCTTTTGCAGAGCAATAGATCGAAGTTCAAACTTGTAGCCAAGTGGGTATGATGCGCGCAGTGTGAAATGTCCACGCCGGACTTTCCCCATGAGCCGACCTGCAAAAATCTCGCTGGAGTTCTTTCCGCCACGCTCGGAAGAAATGACCGCGCTCCTGACGGCCTCGCTGAAGCGCCTGCTGCCGTACGGCCCGCTGTTCTGCACGGTCTCGTACGGGGCCGGCGGTTCGACCCGCGGGGGAACCGCCCAATGGGTGCGGCGGCTTCGGCGCGACTACGGCTTCGATTGCGCTCCCCACCTCGCGCACGTCTCGCACACCCGCGAGGAAGTAGGGAAGATCGTTCGGGACTACGTTGCGGAGGGTGTGCGCCGTATGATCGCCTTGCGGGGCGACATTCCACCGGGGGGAGTTCCCGAGGCGGTGCAGGAACAAGGCTTTGCCTCGACGGTGCAGTTGGTGAAGGAAATAAAGGCCGCCGGCGTGCGCGAGATTATGGTCGGCGCCCACCCGGAGCACGGCGGCGGCGACAGCGACACGCTTCGCCGACACATGGAGTTCGTCAGGAAGAAGCTGGACGCCGGGGCCGCGCTGGCCATCACGCAGTTCTTCCTGGATAACGAGAAATTCTATCGGCTCCGCGATGCTTTTGCGGCCGCAAGGATCGACCATCTCTTGGCGCCCGGGATCATGCCCTTGCACAACTTCAAGCAGGTTTTTTCCTTCGCTGCGAAGACCCATGTGGAAGTTCCGGAAGCGTTGCTCGCGCGATTTGAACAGGCTGCGGAAGACGCTGATGCGGTGAAAGAAATCGCTGATCGCTTTTCGCTGGACCAGGTGCGCGACCTGGCGGCGAACGGTGTTGAGCGGTTTCATATCTACACCATGAATCGAGCGCCGTTGACCGCGGGCATCTGTGAGGCTCTCGGCCTTGATGCTTCGGGGCCGCAGTCGTGAACACGCCTCCAGCCCGGGCTGAGGCGCTGGGCCAATTGATCCTTGAACGCATCGTCTTCCTGGACGGCGCGATGGGTACGCTTGCGCAAACCCTGGATCTGTCCGAGGAGGAATATCGGGGCGAGAAATTCGCCGACTGGCCGCAGGCGCTGAAGGGCAATCATGACCTGCTGTGCCTGACGCAGCCGCATTTCGTGCGTGAAATCCACGACTCGTATCTCAAAGCCGGCGCCGACATCCTCACCACCAACAGCTTTACCGCCAACGCGCCTTCGCAGGCGGACTATGGCCTTGAGGACCACGTGGCGGAAATCAACCGGGCCTCGGCACGGGTCGCCCGCGAGGCCGCCGATGCCGCCGAGCGCCGGGACCGGCGGCCCTATTTTGTAGCTGGAAGCCTGGGACCCACCAACCGCACCGCATCGCTCTCGCCACGCGTGGAGGATCCGGGTTTCAGGTCCACCGATTTCGACCAGCTGGCGGCTACCTATGAAATCGCCACTCGCGCGCTGCTGGACGGGGGCGCCGACCTTTTGCTGATCGAAACGGTTTTCGACACCCTCAATGCCAAGGCGGCGCTGTACGCAATCGCGCGGGCAGGCGATGAAGCGGGACGGACGCTGCCGGTAGTCGTGTCCGGCACGATTACCGACGCATCGGGCCGGACGCTGTCGGGTCAGACCGTGGAAGCCTTCTACAACTCGATCCGGCATGCGCCGATGACCGCTATCGGTCTCAACTGCTCGCTGGGCGCGACCGAATTGCACCCGCACATGCGGGAACTGTCGCGGGTTGCAGAATTACCCGTGAGCGTCCACCCCAATGCCGGGTTGCCGAATGAACTCGGCGAGTACACCGAGTCCCCGGAGGAGATGGCGGCGACGCTCGAGGCCATGGCGCGGGAGGGGCTGCTGAATCTCGCCGGCGGCTGCTGCGGGACCACGCCGGAGCACATCCGGGTGATGCGTGAAGCGCTTGCCGGCATAAGCCCGCGCAGGCCGCCCAGCCCGCCGCGGATCACGCGGCTGAGCGGATTGCAGCCGGTGAACATCGACGACAGCACCGGCTTCGTTCACGTCGGGGAACGCACCAACGTCACCGGCTCGGCGGTGTTCCGCAGGTTGATCGAGGCGGATGATTACTCAGCCGCCGTTGCAGTAGCGAGGCAGCAGGTTGAGGCCGGCGCCAACCTCCTGGACGTCAACATGGATGAGGGCCTGCTGGATTCCGTGGCCGCGATGCGGCGCTACATCAACCTGCTGGCCGCCGAACCGGACATATCCACGGCGCCGATCATGGTCGATTCGTCGCGCTTCGATGTGTTGATCACCGGGCTGAAGTGCCTGCAGGGCAAGGGCGTGGCCAATTCGATCAGCCTCAAGAACGGCGAGGAGGAGTTTCTTGAACAGGCCCGTGAGATCCGGCGCCTGGGCGCGGCCGTGGTGGTGATGGCCTTCGACGAGCAGGGGCAGGCCGAAAGCGCCGAGCAACGAGTTTCGGTGGCCGAACGCTGCTATCGCCTGCTCGTGGATGAGGCGGGCTTCCCCCCGGAAGACATCATTTTCGATCTGAACATCTTCGCCGTGGCCACCGGGATCGAGGAGCATGACGACTATGCGCGCGCCTTCATCGAGGCCACCGGCGAGGTCCGCGCGCGGCTACCGGGCGTGCATACCAGCGGTGGAGTCAGCAACCTTTCGTTCTCGTTCCGCGGCAACAACGCGGTGCGCGAGGCCATGCACTCGGTGTTCCTGTATCACGCCATATCCGGCGGCATGGACTTCGGGATCGTCAACGCCGGCCAACTGGGCGTCTACGAGGACATTCCCGAGCGACTGCGCAACACGGTCGAGGACGTGATCCTCAACCGCCATTCGGGCGCCGGCGAGCAGCTGCTGGAGCTGGCGCAGGAATTTCAGGGGCAGGGCGCGCAAAGAAGCCGGGACGATCAACAGTGGCGCTCGCTGCCGCTGGCCGAACGGCTGAGCTACGCGCTGGTGCATGGTCTCGACGCCTTCGTAGTGGAGGACACCGAGGCCGCCCGCAAGACAAGCGAGCGGGCCCTGGACGTGATCGAGGGTCCGCTGATGGACGGCATGAACACGGTGGGCGACCTGTTCGCCACCGGCAAGATGTTCCTGCCCCAAGTGGTCAAGTCCGCGCGCGTCATGAAAAAGGCGGTGGGCCACCTGATTCCTTATATCGAGGAAGAGGGCAGCGGCATGTCCAGCCGCGGACGACTGGTGGTCGCTACGGTCAAGGGCGATGTCCACGACATCGGCAAGAACATCGTCGGCGTGGTGCTGCAGTGCAATGGTTACGAGGTCATCGACCTGGGCGTCATGACGCCGTGTGAGCAGATTCTCGACACCGCGGTGAGCGAAAAGGCCGACTACATCGGCCTGTCGGGTTTGATCACGCCATCGCTGAATGAAATGGTCCACGTTGCAGGCGAGATGCAACGGCGTGGCATGAACCTGCCGCTGTTGATCGGGGGCGCCACGACCTCGCCGCGGCACACGGCGCTGAAGATCGAACCGGCCTACGAGTCCGGCGTCGTCTATGTGAAGGACGCTTCGCGTGCGGTAGGGGTGCTGGGCAAGCTGAGCGGTTCCCAGCGCGACGCGTACCTTGCAGAGGTGGCGGCCGACCTCAAGCGCCGCCGCGAGCAGCCCACGGGGACGCGAAGGCGTGAGGACCTGCTGAGCCTTGATGAGGCGCGGGCCAATCGCGTGCAGATCGATTGGCCCGCGGAGCCGCCCGTCCAACCCACAAGCCCCGGCCGGATTGAAACGTTCGCGCCCACCCTGGCTGAGCTGTACGACTACATCGATTGGCAGCCGTTTTTCGCTGCCTGGGAAATCAGCGGCAAGTTCCCCCAGCTGCTGCAAGACGGAGCGAAGGGGAAGGCGGCGAGAGACTTGTGGGACGACGTGCACGAGACGTTGATCAAGCCCATCAAAGCCGGAGAGATCGAATTCCGGACCGCGGGAGTTGCCGGAGTCTTTCCGGCGGCGGCGTTCGGTGACGACATCGCCGTTTTTGCGGACGCGTCCAGGGGAAAGGAGCTCGGGCGCATTCACTGCCTGCGCGAACAGCGCCGCAAGCCGCCGGGCAACCCCAACGGCTGCCTCGCCGACTTCCTGGCGCCCCCCTCCGCCGCGGACGATTACGTCGGGATGTTCGCGGTGACGGCGGGCGGGAACCTCGACGAGCTGATCGCGCAGTTGGATGCCGGAGGTTCGGATGACTACGGCGCGATCCTGCTCAAGGCTCTGGCGGACCGCACCGCCGAAGCGTTCGCCGAGTACCTGCATGAGAAGGTGCGAAAGGAACTTTGGGGTTACGGGGCCGGCGAGGCGTTCGGCAACCAGGAGTTGATTTCGGAATGCTACCAGGGAATCCGGCCCGCGCCGGGCTACCCGGGTTGTCCCGATCACACCGAAAAGGCCCTGATCTGGCGCCTGCTCAAGGTTGAGAAGCACACCGGCGGGCGGCTTACAGAGTCGTTTGCGATGTGGCCGGCGGCGTCCGTGTCCGGTTATTACTTCGCCCATCCTCGCTCGCGCTATCCCAACGTGGGGCTGATCGGCGAAGACCAACTCGCCGACTATGCAAGGCGCAAGGACATCCCGCTGGACGAAGCGCGCCTGTGGCTCGCACCCAACCTCCCCGACTAGCCCTGGGAACGAGGACGTCTCGTCCTCGTCGAGGGCGGGACGCCCTCGTTCCCAGGATTCGTCCCCGCCCTTGACGAGGACGAGATGTCCTCGTTCCCAGGACTCGTTGACAGTTCCCAGGACTCGTTCTGCCCTGCGGAAGCCGTGTGTTATGTTGTGCCACCTACAGTCGGGATTTCGTGTCGGGGGGCATCGGCGAAATCGTGAGTGACTTGGTTGCCTTTCTTGAAGACCTCCCCGATTTTTGGGGGCGTTTTCCTTTCTTGGAGAGGCAACATTCTCATGAAGAAACTCATTCCCGCACTTTTTGTGCTGATAGCGCCCTTCGGTCTGGCGCAGGCCGACGACTACCTGCAGGCGTCTTCGACGATTACCCAATGCCCCGGCCCGGAGCCGACGGTTGTTGAAATCGATGTGGTTGACGCCGCTGACGGCGTGACCCTGGACGACAATAAGATCACCGTTGAAGAAGGCGGGACCTATCTGATCGTCGCGGCGCCCCAGGTCGGGCACGAGGGTGACGGTCCCTATGGCTGTTTCGACTTGTGGCTCAGGGTGAACGGCGAAGACGTAGGGAATTCCAACGTGCAGATATGTCAGGATGAGGGCAGCAGGGCCAAGGACGTCATCATTTCCCAGGGCATCGTTCCGCTTGAGGATGGCGATGTTCTTGAGGTGATGATGTCGGCCAACAACCCCGAGGCGGAGATGTGTATTGAAGCCATCCAGCCCGAGGGTGAGCCGCTGGTGCCTTCCATCATCTTCTCGATGATCGCGTACTAGTGAATGGCCGGCGCTTGTGCGCCGGCCAGTCTTCATTTGATCTCGCGGGCCGGGCGCCGGCGGGAAACGTTAGCGGGTAGCGCCGTGCATGGCCGCGCGTCTGCTGCTTGCTACCGGACGTTCTTCCGGGCGGTAGTGACACGCTCCCGGCCCGCCAGGTCACTGTGCGTCCGTGGCGCCCTGAGTCCGGCGTCAAGCATCCACTGCCGAACCGCGGCGCCCTGCGCGGCGCCGTGTTCCACCGCCAGCCATCCGCCCGCTCGCAGATACGGTGGCGCGCCGGAAATGACGGCGCTTAACTGGCTCAGTCCGTCCAATCCGCCGTCCAGCGCCGTGCGAGGCTCGAATCGTAGCGGCGCCCTTCTGCAAAGGGCGGACTCCACGTACGGAGGGTTGCAAGCGATCGCGTCGAACTGTCCTTCCGCGCTCAGAGGCGCGTACCAGGACCCTTCCAGGAAGCGAATTCGCCCGGGGACCAGCCGCGAGGCGTTGCGCCTCGCCACTTGCAGGGCGGCAAAGGAAATATCCGTGGCTACGATGCTGGCTTGGGGCGCCAGGTTTGCCAGCGCTACGGCCACTGCCCCGCAGCCGGTGCCCAGATCAAGCCAGCGCGGCGCTGCATGCTTTGAGCTGGCGGCCACAAGCTCGACCAGCAACTCGGTTTCCGGCCTCGGCGCAAGCACGTCCGGCGTGATCTCGAATTCCAGCGAATAGAACTCCTTGCGGCCGATGATCTGTGCTACGGGCCGCCCACGAGCGCGTTCAGCCAGCATGTCGTCAACGCGTTGCAGGCACTGAGAATTCAGAACCTCATCGGGGCGCGCGTACAGGGCAGTTCGGTCCACGCCCAGTGCATGAGCCAGCAGCAGCTCGCAATCCAGCTTCGGGCTTTCGCTGACCGGCCCGAGTCGCTCAGCGCCGCGCGTCAGCATCTCGCCGAGCAGAAGTCGCCGGCTGCCGGCAATAAGCTCGGTAGTCTGTAGCGGGGACATGGAGTTATTGTCACTCATACCGGCATAATTCGGCCCTGAGGCCACGCACCATGACCAAACCGCAAGGAAATTCCACGCGCTGCGTACACGCCGGCGCCACGCACGACGCCGAGACCGGCGGGGTCATGCCTGCTATCCACCAGAGCAGCACCTTTGCTTACCCGTCCATGGGGGAGCAACCGCAGCATATCTATACGCGCATCTCGAACCCTACCCGCGACGCCTTCGAACGGGCCCTGAACGAGCTGGAAGGCGGATCGGGAACGTTTGCGTTCTCGTCGGGCCAGGCCGCGAGCAACGCGGTCCTGGAATTGCTTCTGCCCGGCGATCACATCATCGGCCCGGCCAACGTTTACGGGGGCAGCTTCAACCTGCTGCGCGTGGCGGGCGAGGGGCGCTTCGAGGTCAGTTACGTTCATCAGGACGAGGGACCCGAGGCGGTGCAGGCCGCCTGGCGCAAGAACACGCGGCTGGTGTGGATGGAAACGCCCTCCAACCCGCTGATGCGAATTACCGACCTCAAGGCCGTCTCCGCGCTTTGCACGGAGCAGGGCGCCTTGAGCTGCGTGGATAGCACCCTGGCCACGCCATTGGCAACGCAGCCCCTGGCTTTTGGCTGCGATATTGCGATGCACTCGATCACCAAGTACGTCGCCGGTCATTCCGACGTGCTGGGTGGGACCTTGAGTGTCGCCGGTGAAGAACTTGCGGGACGCATCAAGCTCGTGCGTAACCGCACCGGCGGCGTGCTGGCGCCGCTGGACTCTTATCTGGCGCTCCGAGGGTTGAAGACTATGGAACTTCGGGTCCGCCGGCAGTTTGCCAACGCCGGTCGAATAGCCCGTGAACTGCGGGACCATGAGAAAGTTGCGCAGGTCTACTACCCGGGTCTTAAAGACCACCCGCAACACGAACTGGCCAAACGGCAGATGGACGGTTTCGGAGCGGTCGTCTCGCTGCATCTGCATGGCGATGAAGCGGCGCCGGAACGGATGTTGGACGCCCTGGAACTGTTTACCATCGCCGAAAGCCTGGGCGGAGTCGAAAGCCTTGCCGGCCATCCGCCGCGGATGAGCCATTCATCAATGACACCGCAAGCACGCGAGGCCGCAGGCATCACCGGCAACCTGGTGCGGCTTTCGATGGGCATCGAAGACTCCGACGACATTCTTGCCGACCTGCAACGCGCATTGGAGCATGTTTGAAGATCGAGGTACTCGCTACGCTGATCGCGAAGCCAGCGTGCAGAAGAAAACGCGGGGAACGAGGGCGTCCCCGCCCTCGGCAAAGCGCTGGGTCCCGCTGCTATCAGGCTTATGCTTCGCACTTGCGGCTATTGCCAGTCGCGCGTTGCCAAGTGGAAATTGCCGGCAAGCTCTGCCAAACTCTCAGTTGATCGCCCGCTGATCACATGGCACGGAGAAATGGTTCCTCAGACCAGAACTAGAGCGCCCAGAAATCGCACAATCTCTTGTAACGACGAGGAGCTAGCCGGGCTTACTCGTCAAATTGCCCAGGTCACGGAAAAAGCTACGCTGTCGAAACTATCGGGGCGTCTCGTGGCGGGAGATTTTTTCGAAGTAGCACCGTATTTTCCACCAGAGTTTGTCGATTTATTGATTCTCGATCCTCCATACAATCTGCTCAAGGACTTCAACGGCAACGTGTTCAGGAGGAAAGAAGAGCATGCACACAGGTCCTGGTTTGCACGACTGATTGACCTTGTCATTCCCATGCTGAAGGCGAATGCCACGATCTATGTTTGCTCCGACTGGAAAACTTCCGTCATTGTGTATCCGGTTCTGAAGTCCAGATTTCGAGTACGAAACAGAATCACTTGGGAAAGGGAAAAAGGACGCGGCGCCAAGGAGAACTGGAAAAACAATACTGAGGACATATGGTTTTGCACTAAGTCGGATGCGTATTTCTTCGACGTCGAAGCAGTCAAGCTCAAACGCAGAGTTATTGCGCCGTATCGGCTGCATGGCAAGCCTAAGGATTGGCGCGAGGAGAAAGCGGGCAACTATCGAATGACCCATCCTTCTAATGTCTGGACAGACTTGACCGTGCCGTTCTGGTCGATGCCTGAGAATACGGACCATCCAACCCAGAAGCCCGAGAAACTGATTGCGAAATTGGTGTTGGCAAGTTCGAAGAAGGGGGATTTCGTGTTCGATCCCTTCATCGGCAGCGGGACCACGGCGGTCGTGGCGCAGAAATTGGGCAGGCAATGGTGTGGGGTTGACGTTAACGCCGAGTATCTCTGCTGGGCATTGAAGCGTATCGCGGCGGCGAAGGAGGATCCGAGCATCCAAGGGTACGTCGACGGAATTTTTTGGGAACGGAACTCTTTGTCCGGGCAGAAGAGCAGCACCGAATCCAGCGAGAGTCAAAGCTCGCTGAAGACACTCAGTTCAACATGCCGAATTTGATTTCGGTGCGGCGATTATCGCGGTTCTACGAGTCGGACACGAATGTTTTCGCATTGATCATGGTCAGATATCGCGTAGATGGAACAAGAGTAATAGTGTCTGAAGTCTTATTCTCGCCAATCGAGTTCTTGGATTGGGAGTGCCTGACAGTCGGAGCGTTGGGCTGGGGCCAGATCCAGATCGCAAATTCAAGAAACGTACGCGTGATCGACAAGTTCTCACGCAAGCAGTGGATGCTTCAACTCTGCGATGAATTGGCCGCTTTCTATCCGCGAGAGATCGCCAAAATCGAGGACAGGATTACGCACTTCAGGAGGGTGCGGAGCTATTGGGAGTCCAAGGATGACATCTGGACATCCAGTTAGCTTTGTCGCGCATTGGAGCAGGTATGAAGATTTTCCTGAGCATTCTCGGTGTCGCGGTTCTTGCAGTGCTGCTGACGATTCTGTGGGCGACCCGCTGGTCGAAGATTTCGCGCGACGCGCTGATCGAGCAATACCGGCTGGAGGATTCGCAATTCATCACCGTCGATGGCGTCGAGTTGCATGTGCGAGACACCGGAAGCGGTCCGGTGGTGCTGTTGCTGCACGGTCACGGCGGCAACCTGCGCATGTGGAACGCGTGGACGGACGCGCTGGACGACGCCTACCGCGTCATCAGTTTGGACATTCCCGGCTACGGGCTTTCCAGCTCTGATCCCAGCGGAGATTACTCACTGGATCGTACCGCAGAGCTTGCCCTTGGACTCATGGATGAGTTGGGCATCGAGAGCTACTATCTGGGCGGGACGTCCATCGGCAGTATTGCGGCATTCCGAATGACCTCATGGCACGGGGACCGAATTCCCGCGCTGATTCTGGCCAACGCAGCCGGTCTGCCGCGCGAGCCGGGGAAGGGTCCCAACCAACCGGACCCCAATCCGTTTCGGCGGTTGCTCTACAAGTACCATTTTCCATACGGTTATTTCGAGAACTTTTTCCAGCGCACCTGGCACGAGCCATCAAACGCATCCGAAGAGCTGGTAAGGCAGTACTACGACATGGCGCGGCGCGAGGGGGCGCAGGAAGAAGGAGCCTTAAGCCTGCAGCAATTTCGCACCGGCGATCCCGAGGCCGTGCTGGCGAGGATTACGCACCCCGTATTGTTGCTGTGGAGCCAGTCGCAGATCTTGCCGAGCGACGAGGCCCAGCGCTTCACGCGATTTCTCAAGAATGCCGCGGTCGAGTACCACGGCTATGAAGGAGTCGGCCACATCCTCCCGATCGAGGGCGGCGAAGCGTCCGCTCCGGCTGTGCGCGCCTTCCTCGACCGCCTGGAGAATTCTGGGAACGAGGGCGTCCCCGCCCTCGACGAGGGCAAGATGCCCTCGTTCCCGGGAATCCCCTCACTCCCAACGTTACATAGAGTATTTGAAGCGTAGTCCGGCCTGGCGCTTGTCCGGCGCGAAGAAAACGGTCGACAGGTTGCCCAGGGCGAAGAAGTCGCCCGAACTCTGCGCCGTGCGCACCGTATCGTCACCCGTTACGTTGTCCACGTAGGCGAACAGGCTCCAGCGTTCGGCCTGCAGGCCGATGCGTGCATCGACGTTTATCCAGGAGTCGAACACGTTCCGGCGTCCGCGTGCGATGCCCCGTTCGCTCTGGTACTGCATAAGCAGGTCGAGCTGGAAGTTCATGCCATTGCCGACGGCGCGGGTGTAGCTGGCGGAAAGGTTGAGGTTGTGACGCGGTACGCGCTCCATTTCCACCCCCGACTGATCCACAGAACAGAGGAAAAACCCGGCAGGTGTTTGCTGTAGCGTGCAATCGTTGACTAGCCCGATCGTAAGCGAACTATTGGTTAGGCTGACAAAGTCCTTGTACTCGCTGTCCAGCCAGGCATATCCCCCGCGAATCAACAGCTCTTGCGTAATTGCAAGCGCCGCCTCTACCTCAAAGCCCTTGATTTCCGCGGCGCCCGCATTGCCCACCACCAGGTCGAAGCCGGTGGCCGCAGTTTCGCTGGGCTCAAGGCTGACCGTCTGTTTGCCCTCGTAGTCCATGAAGAACGCCGCAGCGTTAAACGTCACGCGGCCATCCGCCAGCGTGCTCTTGAATCCGGCTTCGTAGTTCCACAATTCCTCCGGCGCGAAGCGCGCGGTAAGGGGGTTCGGGCTCGCTATCGTGGACACGCCGCCGGGCTTGACGCCCTTGGCGATGGAAGCGTAGGTGAGTATGTTTTCGGAGTACTGGTATTCCAGCGTAAACCGCGGCGTGAAGAAACTGTCCTCCGAGCCTCGCTGCGCGGTCGGATTGTTGTTGACGGGGATGGGTCCCGCAAATGCCGCGCCGATCATGCCGTTCCCGCCTACGGTCCAGAATGAATCCGTGGACTCGTCCGAGTAGCGGGCTTCCACCGAGCCGGTCAGCTTGTCGTTGAAGTCGTATTCGAGCATTCCGTATACCGACCAGTGATCGGTATCGCGTCCCTCGTCACGCTTGGTGATGGGACTTTGCGCGGCTACGTTCTGGCCCGCGGAAATGACCGGAACGAACATCAGCACAATCAGGTTTCCGTTCTTCTGTCGCACTTCCTCGTTCCAGTACAGTCCACCCACGGCCCAGCGGAATCCCTCGGATTCCAGGTCGCCGAGCCTGAGCTCCAGGTTGGTCTGGTCGATGTCCGTATCAAGGTCGAACAGGAATTGCGCGGGCAACGGTTCGTTGACGCCGGGCGACGGCAGGAAAACCGGCTGCCAGGGCTCTCCGTAGTAGTCCACGTCCATGTTCTGGGTGGTTTCGGCGGAGGTGCTGCCCAGCCAGGCGTTCAGCTTTGCCGCGCCGAGGTCCCATTCCGCCCGCGCGTGCAGCAAAAGCGAATCGAAGGTGCTTCCCTCATAATCTTCACCGGTGTAAGGATTCAGGCTGGCGGTAATCGTATCCAGTGAAGTGATCGCTCCGCGCGGCGGCGCAAAGACATGCGAAGGGTAGGGAGCCGGCCCGAATGGGCCCGGCGACAGGAGCCCCACGACGTGCGAGGGCAATTGCACGGGCTCGGCGTGGCCGGTCTTGCTGGCAAGCTGCATTTGTGGGCGGATTTCGTATTCGTCCGACGAGTACGCCACGCGCAGATCCAGCTTGAAGGCGTCAGACGGCTGGAAGGCGGCTGCTGCGGCCACGCCAGTTGAGTCCGAACCGCCAATGCCTTCGCCCGACACGTCGTTCTCGTAATAACCATCGTGCTGGGCGGTCACGGCGTTGATTCTCAGACCGAAGGTCTCCGACACCGGGAATGACACGCCTACGCGGGCTTCCATCTGTCCGTATTGCCCTACGTCGGCCGAGAAATCGGCCTCGAACTCGTCGCTGGGCCGCTTGGAAACATAGTTGACCGCCCCACCGAAGGCCACGCGGCCGTAAAGGGCGCTTTGCGGTCCCTTGACCACCTCGATGCGCTCGATGTCCATGACCTTTAGGTTCATCAGCATTCCGCCGCCGGACGTCAACATCGATTCCGAGGAAATGTCGATGCCGTCCACCAGGATTCCCACCGGCGCGCGTCCACGGTCGGTCGGCAGGCCGCGGATATGGGGTCGCGTGTCCTGCGGGATCCAGCCTTTGTCGAACACCAGGCCGGGCGTAAGCCGGGCGATGTCGTCGATATCCTTGATGCCTGCCGCAGCAATTGCTTCTTCGTCAAATACCGAGATGCTCAGCGGGATGTCCTGCACCGACTCGGTACGTTTTCGCGCCGTCACGACGATTTCTTCTATGTCCTGCGCGGGCAGCGCGGTTGCAACCAGGCACAAGGCGACGAATGCGATGGCTCCTTGCAAGCAGCGAGATAGGATCATGGTTTTCTCCCGAGTGAAGATCAGAAATTCCGCCGGTCCCCTGCCGGCGGCGATCCAGTATATAGAGGCCGCCTATGCTTGCGCAATTCGGGGATTACGCTATTGCGATTGCCGCCAGGATTCCGCGCGCAAGGATGCGTTGGCGCTCAGCGCCGCGTGAAACAGCGCTACGTCGTAATAGTGGTAGCTCGCCCCCGGCAGCACCAGGGAATCGAACGGAGCGGCCGGGGTTCGGTCCAGGCGCAAGATGCCCTGGTCGCACCAGGCGCCGGTAACGCCCGGCACTGAAGCACGGCGGGCCTGTCCAGGCAGCGCGGGCGCAACGGCGCCGGGATTGGCCGAGGCCGGCGTCCATTTCCCCGGCGCCGTCCAGTTCAGCGGATTGTTGCACTGCACGTCCAGGCCTCCGTCCTCGCGCCGGTATTGCGCGAAGCGCATGGCAGTAAATGTCTGAAATGCCCTCGCATCGCCGGTCGGTCCATAGGTAACCCAGGAGACCACGCAACCTATGTCGTTGGCGCTTCGGCAGGGTTCAAACCCGTTCAGCTCATCCTCGTAGGCGCCGAGTGGGATCGGTATCCCGGCCACATAGGCCGCCACGAGGCGCTTTTTCAGCTCCTCGTCCTTTGCGACCACGTCGCTCACCAGCCGCCGGGTATGCAAACCGCCCTGGCTGTGGCCGAGGATGACGACGGGCCTGCCTTCCGTTTGCTCGGCGAAGTGGTTGAAGGCCCGCACCACGTCGGTGAAAGCCAGATCGTAGGCCTGCGGTCCGTTACCCTGGCGGTCGAAGACGGAGGCAGATGCCGCCTGCCGATAGCGGGGCGCATAGACCGCGCAGCAAGCATCCAGGACGCTGCCCTGCGACGCCACCACCGCGTCCACCCGCGGTTGAGCCGCTTTGTCCGCCACGTCGGCGTTCCATTCACTTCCTGGCCAGGTTGTGGGATGAATATAGAAGCCGACCGCCTGCTCCGGCGCCATATCCGCATCGGGGTTCGGATGGACGGCCCAGTTTTCCCGCAGCGTGTAGTCGGGCGCCCGCGGCGCGGGCCGCTCACCGAAGGCGTGGTCCGGGCGCGGGATGTCCAGCGAGACCGGCGCAGCCGGCTTGAGCGCCTCGATCATGCCGTTCATCATCGCCGCGTCGTCCCAGGCCAGGTTGTCTTCGCCGAAACGGACCACAACCAGTCCCATCGAGGGCGCCACGTAGACGCGTTGCGAGAAATGACCCTCCATGTACCAGGCGTCCGGCGCTGCCAGCGCTGCGTCCCGCGGGACTTCCATGCGAGGCTTGGACATACGCAATTGCGTCGGCGCGTAGGGCTCGTTTCTCCAAAGCTGCATGCCGAAGTTGGGGTTGTTGGCCGCCCCCTGAGTCATGCGGCCGACCCAGCCCTCCGGCAGTAGGCGCCGCCCCTTCCAGACCCCGCCGTTGGCCAGCAGTTCTCCAAAACGCAGCCAGTTGCGCCCATTGGATATGAAGCAGCAGAACGATTGCGCGTTTCCTCCCGGGCGGTCCAGGTGAACCCATGCTTCGCCGGCGCCGATCGGCTCCCAAATCCAGTCACGCACCAATTGCGCCCAAGGCCGGCCGCCTGCCCTCTCGATCGCGATGGACAGCGCCTGTACGCTGGCGTTGGACCAGATGTATTCCTCGCCAGGCGCCGCAGCCATCGGCGTGGTCAGCGTTTCACGCGCCAGATGGCCGGTCAGGAACAGGCGCGCCCCCGGGGCGAAGGGACTGATCGCAAAGCGGCCGCGCTCCAGGCCACCCTCCATGTAGGCCAGGTTCGCCAGCGTGATGCGGGAGCGTTGCGAATCCGCAGCCCACTCGTCCAGCCAGAAGGACGCCGGCTGATCCTCGGAATCAATTGCGCCGTTGTAGATGGCCGCGCCCAGCATCACGGCAGTCAGGCCCTTGTGCAACGACTGGGAGTTGTAGGGCGTTCGCGCATTGGCTCCGCGGTCATAGCGCTCGAATTGCAACTCCCCATTGACGGAAACCAGCAGCGCGTAGGTGTGCTGGCTCTCCGCATAGTCCCAGGCTTCTTCCAGAACATCCGGGGGAATTGCAGGCTCTTGCGAGACATCAGGCGCCGGACTCTCGCCATAGGTGACAGGCGCAAGCGGCGAGAACGCCTTTGCATTGGCCGGGTCGGAGGCGTCCTGCGGCCAGTTGGAGAACCGGACCCAGAGCCGAAAATCGCTCGCCATCCAGCCGAGTATTCCCAGCAACACCACACCGGCGATGCCGGCAACCAAAAGCCACGCGCGTTTCTTGCTCATGGCGCGAATCATACTGGCGCGCGAACCATTCGCGATACTGGATCAGATCGCAGCTTTGAGTGGATTGAAGTGCGCTCGGCAGCGAAAACCGTTGTCAGAGATTCGCTGGCGCCGCTGCTTTTGACCGAAACTCGCTGCAATGTAGAATCCTGTCAGGTACAAGATGACACCAGGCAATTTCAACGTTACCGCGCGCGGATCAATGGGTCCATAGAAGATGTTGACGCCTGCTGAAACACTTCTGGGCAAGATTTTCCTGGCTGGGGCGGCCGTTGCGGTGGGGGCTTGTTCTTCAACGCCCGCACCCTCAACGAATGCCCTGGATGCGCGCCTTTCCTGGCCCTGCGACCGCCTCGTTGTGGAGTGGGCCGTGGACGCGGAAGGGTTGCAGAGCCTTGTGGGCGAGTCCATGGATGTCCGGGAGGTCGATGGAGAGGGCAGGCTTCAGTTTCACATAATGCAATGCGATCCTCCTCGGCCGGCGTCCCGAGGGGCGCAGGCGATTTCGTACGCCTTTGTCCTCGTGCCGGTTACGGAAGAAAGCGCGCGAATCACACTCACCCGGATTCCTTCCGATGGCTGGCTCGCCCTGCATAACTCCGCAGCGAGTGGCGGAGCACGACCCATCCTGGAGATGTTCGGATATCCGGTGCTTGAGGCAGCACTGGATTTCACTGTCGCCGAAACCGACGGAGATGCGTCAATTGCTATCGCTTTGGAATTCGCCAACGGGCGAATATTGATTGATGCACGACGCCAGGGCGGTGCTTTGACGCAGGAAGCCAGTTCCGCTTATCTCCGCGGTGGGGAAGGATACGTTTCGGTATATTTTGGCGGCGAGAAATCCATGCGTTTCGCTGCTTCGGCAAACGTTCGCCTTGAAGGTCAGACCCTCTTGTCGGATTTCAATCTGAGCCCGGAACCGATCGCGGTGACCTTCGACCGGCGCCTTGTGTCCGATCGCATCTTCTGGCGCTTGCCTTTGAGCTGATGTGAGCCAGGTTGGAGCAGCGGCGCTGTTGCAGTAGTGACGTATCTCATGGGTGGGCAGACGGCAGCCGGAGGGACAGGAGTGGCACTTTTGGCCCGCATTCACTCTATAGTGAGTGGAGCGCCGTCCAGAGGCGGCCGGCGCAACCGGAAAGGATCAATCTGAAGTTGCAATCGCGAGCAAAAGTCAAACAACTGTTTGTCGATCAGCGCGATCGCCTTGAGGTTTACTTGAGGGCGCGCCTGGCGAACCCCGACGAAGCCGCGGAGTTGGCGCAAGAGGCTTATTTGCGGATGCTGAGAGTCAAGCGCGGCGATCTGATCCGGCATCCTCAAGCCTATCTGTATCGCATCGCACGCAACCTTATTAACGAAATCTATTCGGGACAGCGGGCGTATGGCGAAGCCGATGTGGATCTTGACTTGCTTGAATCCGAGGAGCCATCGCCTTATGAGTTGGCAGTGCTTGCCAGGCGTCGGGAGATGGTGGAAGTAGCCATGGATGAATTGGCGCCGAAATGCAAGGCGGCAATGGTATTGCGTTGGCGCGAAGGTTTGACGCAAGCGGAAATCGGAGAGCGAATGGGTCTCTCCCGGCAGATGGTGCAGAAATACCTCGCCACAGGCCTTGCGCACTGTCGTAGACGGCTGCGGAACATCGCAGCCCTGGAGCGGGGATGAATATGAGTACGCATCGCGACCGTATGACCGACCATGCTGCATGGTGGTACGTGAGGGCGCAGGACCCGGATTTCTCGAGGGCTGACCGGGAAGAGTTTGCCTCGTGGCTCGCAGGTTCGGCCGAGCATGTGCTCGAATACCTTTCCCTTGCCGCAGTATCCCGGGACATTGAAGAAGCTTCGGAGGATCTGGATGTCGATGCGCTTGTTGCGCTCGCCCGCGAATCCGGTGATGAGCACAACGTTGTAGCCTTGATGCCGCCGGACTCTGCCGCCGGCACGGAGCCTGCAGAGCCAGAGAACCGAGCGCGTCGTCCTGCCGTCTGGGCTGGCGCCGCAGGCTTGCTGATTGCGGTTCTGGCCGGGTCTTGGCTGTTTTCCGGATCAGGAACTGTCGTGTATTCCACGGCTGTAGGCGAGCAGGTGTCTTTCCCGCTGCCGGACGGCTCGTTAGTGATCCTGAATGCCCAGTCTCTCGTTGAAGTCGACTACACGGCGTCCGAACGTGCCGTGCGACTGATAGCCGGTGAAGTGCTGTTTGATGTGGAGAAGGACCCGGATCGACCGTTTCGGGTGGTTACGGAGCGCGCCATGATTCAGGCCTTGGGTACTTCCTTCAATGTACGGCACCGGGGGGAGCGGACAACGGTCACTGTTGTGGAAGGGATCGTCGACGTGCAGTCGCTCGATGGGTCGCGTGAGGACATCCGATCCGGCACAAGACCGGGTGACGATGCCGATGCCGAATCCGCATGGCCGAAGAATGCCCGTTCGGTTCGCCTGACTGCCGGGCAACAGGTATTGATGGATTCGCAGACTGCCGAAGTCACGGTTACCGATGCCAACGTCGCAAAGACAACCTCCTGGCGCGAACGGCGCCTTGTGTTCGAGGCCAAAGCGCTTTCGGAAGTAGTGTCGGAATTCAACCTGTACAGCGATCGCCCGATCGTAATCGAGGGCTCGGACCTGGCATCGATATTGATCAGCGGCGCGTTCGATGCCGATGATCCCGAATCGTTTTCCCTGTTCCTGTCGAAAGCCGGTATCGCCGTTGTCGATCAGCATGCCCGCGGCTCCATCGTGTTGCGCCCTCCTCGGGAAGCCCGATGATGTGAGCAGGACTGCGACCGCGCCTGAATCCGATTGAGGCGCGAGTCCTGCACCGAGGACAGGTGGCAAAAATTCCCGGTTTCCCCTCTAGGCTTAAGAGGGGTCCCTTTGATTCCTGAAGACGCAACCGGGGAAGTCTTTATGAAACGACCAAATACATGCCTGCTTTCCATGGCGGCCGTGGCTTGCCTGTGCATCGGAAACGCTGCGATCGCAGCCGACGCCACAGACCGCGCGGGGTTGAACATCGGCGCGCAGCCTCTTTCCAGGGCCTTGCTCGACTTTTCCGAGCAGACCGGATTGCAAATCGGCTATGCCTCCGATCTGGCAAGCGGCAAGGTGACCGAAGGAGTCGACGGTATCGATGATCCAGGAGTGGCGTTGGACAAGATTCTGGCGCGCACGGGCCTTGAGTACGAATTCGTCAATAACGAGACTGTAGTGATTCGAACAGCCGCCTCCGCCACCCACGAGGATCCGGAAGACTTGGGAGACTCTCCGCCGACCTCTGAACTGATGCTGATGGCATCGCTGCAGCAGCCTGCCGAATCGGCCCAAGCGGAAGAGGAAGAACAGGAGGCTGACGACGATGTCGCAGTGGAAGATGAACCGATAGAACTCGAACCGCAGATCGTGACCGGCTCGCGAATGCCGGGAGGCGACCCCAGCGCCCGGGTGTACAGCTTCACCGCCGAGGACATCGCGGTGCGCGGCGTGTCCAACCTGGAGGATTTTTTCCGCACCCTGCCGTGGGCGTTTCCCTCCACCACCACGCAGACCAACATGAGCTACGACACACCCGGCAGCAGATACGCCAACGGCTCCGACAGCAGGGACGAGAAATGGGACCAACTGGGCCTGGGCGTATCCACGGTCAATCTGCGCGCGCTGGGTTCGGCCAACACGCTGGTGCTGCTCAACGGGCGGCGCATCGCGGGCAAGGCCGGGGAAGAAGAGGATTTCGCCAACCTCCTCACCGTGCCGCTGTCGGCTATTGAACGGATCGAAATCCAGTTGGACGGCGCCTCGGCGGTGTATGGTTCCGACGCCATCGGGGGTGTGGTGAACTTCATCACCAAGAGAAACTATCGAGGCCTTTCCATCGAGTATCGCAACGAATACAGTTCCACCGACGCGGACGTCACGAAAGCCAGCGTTACGGGCGGCTACGCCTGGGGCAGCGGCAACGTCACCGCTATCCTGTCGCGCCGCACGTCCGATCCCATCACCAACGCAAAAACCGGCTGGAGCAGTTCGGATTTCCGTGAGTATCTGGGGCCGGAATTCGACCTTCGCAGCACAAGCAACAGTCAGCCGGGTGTGGTGTGCGAATTGTTCACGCGTTCTTGGTCGCCCTACAATTTCCAATGCCCCCCAAGTTACTTAAACCCCACTAAGTGGCAGCTGCCTGCGGACCACAGCGGCGTGGGCGCCACGGTGGATGACTTCAAGGTGAATGACGTTACGCCGCTTGACTGGATCACACCACAAAACGGCGCGGATTCAAGCACCGAGTCGCTGAGCCTGAGCCTGGAGCAATACATCACCGACGATTTGCGCGTGTACGCGGACATTCTGTTTGCCAAGCATGAGGCTTACCAGGAGCACGACTTGTACATGAGCGGGGGCGTGATACCCGTTCCGGCCAGCAACGCATACAATCCGTTCGGCAGGGCTGTGGGGGTGCTATACACGCCACTCCGGGAATATGAGGGGGGGTTCTGGCCCGATCAATACACCGAATCGGAAAGCAAGGAGCGCAATATCAACTTCGGGATTATCTGGACGTTCGGCGGCTCGCAGGAGTTGAGCCTGGAAGCAACACGCGCCGAGTCGGAGCGGGAATCGTACTCGATACGGGCCAGGACCCGGCGAGACCTTTGGGATCCCACGGCGGACGCCTACTACGAAGCGCTGTCCAGTTCGGACCCGGACCGGGCCATCAACGTGTTCGGCAACGGAACGGCCCAGGGCGAGGCGTTTGCGGACCTTCTTACGCTTGGCGAAGGTCCCCTTGAAGGGGAGACCGAGAAGCGGGCCTATAACCTCACGCTGCGAGGGAACTTGTTCGACTTGTGGGGCGGTCCGGTATCGTATTCCGTCGGCGCCGAGCGCCGCGAGGAGTTTGTTCTCCGCAAGCTGACCCGTTCGGACTGGAACAGCCATGCGTATGTGGTGGACAGCTCGGCGGACGCCATAGGGGTTAAGCGGCCGTTGCGTGATACGCAGGCGTACTATGCCGAGTTTGCCCTGCCTTTGGTTGGTCCGCAGAACGCCCGCCCCGGCGTGCATTCTCTGATTCTGACCCTGCAAGCGCGGCGTGACGTGTACCAGTCCGAGGGCGCGCATTTCACGCAGAAATACAAGGGTTTCGAGTTCTTGCCGGATATCCAGCAGCCTTACTGGCATCCGGATGAGGGTTGGACCACCTATCCCAGAACAAATTTTCGCTATAACTATGACGAGGCTCTCAACATCACCAATATCAAGAACAGCCGCACCAGCCCGCGGGTGGGCCTGCGCTACCAGCCCGTGAGCACATTCACCATGCGCGGCGCCTGGTCGCGCTCCTTCCGCCCGCCCGTGTGGAGCGACCAGTTCTCGGCCACCCGTCCCGTCACCAGGGGAAGATCGCCGTACTTTGACCCCTACGCCCCCGATGGTCCCAGCCGCATCTTCGTCCCCTATGTGAACTCGATTTATAACCCGGACCTGAGATCCGAGCATTCGGACAATTACTCCTTCGGCATCGATTGGTCGCCGGCCTCGATTCCGGGGCTGCAGTGGACCGTCGATTGGTCCAGCGTGGACTTTACAAACAAGATCGAAGACATTCGATTTATTCTGCAATCAGATCCTGAACTTGTGTTCAACAATCCCGAGATCGTGGTTCGAGATGAACAGGGCAATGCGGTGGAGGTGAGAACCAGACCTGTCAACCTGGACGCAAAATACAGCGAAATTGTTGAAACCCGCTTGCAATACACCTTTGACACTGCCTGGGGCAGCTTCACGCCGGGCATCAACTACACGCGGGTTCTCGACGAGTACATGCGGTTCACCCAAGACGCGCCAAAGGTCACGGATGTCGGGACGCAGAACGGCAGCAACAAGTACAAGCTGCAAGGTTCGCTGACCTGGCAGTGGAACAAGTTCGCCGCCGACTTGTTCGTCTACTACACGCCCGCTTACCTCAATGACGGGGCGCTCTACTGCAGTTGGTACACCGAGCAGATTCCCGGCAACCGGTGCACAGAATCCAGCTCGTATATCGAGTTGCCCGTATCCTCGCTGACCACGGTGGATCTCACGCTCACCTACCGTTTCGACAACGGCCTGCGGGTGCGCGCCGGCGGCCGCAACATTCTTGACCGCTCGGCGCCCGCTACGCTGTTCGGCTCCACCTATCCGTACGATCCGACCCGCTGGGACGCGCGCGGCCAGGTGCTGTTCGTCGACCTGAACTGGGAAATGTAAGCTTGCCAATCGCGGGCCGCCGCCTCATTGAGGCGGCGGTCGGGCTATCAGCCTGCACTTAAGCCACGCCGGGTCCCGCCCGCCCCGCTACGGTTCAATATGATGACGACCTTTGCCAGGCGTTGTATTTCGAGGGCGGGACGGACCCGGGAGCGAGGGCGTCCCGCCCTCCAAGCAAGACGCGTATCCCGACTCCGTTCCGGACTGTTCGCGTTTGCGCTGATGCTGGCCGCGCTTTGCTTGCCCCCACCATCCCAAGCCGCCTCCGCCCTCGCGGAATTGATTGCCGCATCACAAAGTTCGGACGAATTCGACGCCAGCAAGGTCGCCGCGGTTTACCGCGAGACGATCTTGAGCGGCGACGGCATCGACCGCGCGGTCGCGCGCCTGACGGCGTTTTCCAGGCAGCCTGGTTTGAGTCTTACGGCGCAGGCCAACCTTCACGTGGCGGTCGCTCAATTGCAGTGGCGGGACGGGGAGATCGATCAAGCCGTAACCTCGTCCGACAAAGCCCTCGAGATAGCGCCAACCGCAGACACGCTGCTGTTGAAGGCTCGCCTGCTTGATTCCGGCGGCGATACGGAACAGGCCCGCGATTGGTACCGCCGCGCCGCTCAAGCCTTCGGAGACGGCGATGAGCAATGGCTGATTCAAACGCGCCTGGCGATGATGGAAGTCAGCGGGAGGAGCGTTGAGTCTTTGGGAGATCTCGCCGGTCAACGGGATCAGGACTTCCGCAATCAGGCCGCGGTGGTTCTGGCCCTTCTGGGGCGCCCCGAACGGGCCTTTGATCTGTACAAGCCGCGCGCCGAGGACGGCAGGCTCTATCGGCAGCATCTGAGGTTGGCGGAATGGGCGTTGCAATCCGAAGAGTACGAGCTGGCGCGCGCACAGGCCTGGCTGGCGTACGAAGAAGCGGAGGTCCGCGTGGATCGCCTGTACGCGCTGGCGCTGCTCACCGAGTCCTACCGTATGTCCGGGGAGCTGGATGCATTGCTGGAAGACCTGACGCAGCGCGACCCGCAGGACCAGGAGCTGTTGCGGCTGCGCGTGGAGACGCTGATCGAGACCGAGGAGTACGGGCAGGCAATCGAGCTCTACAAACAGCTTGAGGGTGACGAGGCGGATATCGTCGAACGCCGCCGCCTCGTTTCGCTCTACGAGGCGGCCGGGGACACCGGCGCGATGGTGCGCGAATACCAGCGAATGATGGAAGCGGAGCCGGACCAGGTGCAGTGGTATGACGGCCTGGCGGCGCACTATCTGAACCTGGCCGACAATGGCAGTGCGCTGGAAGTCTGGGAGACGCTGGAAGGCCGCAATCCGGATCGCGCCGAGATCCTCGTGGAAGCCGCCGTTCTGATGCTGCAAATGGGCTTCATGGACGAAGGCTTGGCGATGGTCGAACGGCACATGCGCTCGTACGGTCCGGACGTGGGCGGGCTGTTTTTCCTGTTCGATTCCTGGCTGGACAAGGGAGAAGACGAAAAGGCGCTCAATGTGCTGGTTCGCCTGGAGGACCATTTGCCGGCGGATGCCGCCGAGCGCCGCAGCCTGGCCGACGCCTACGAACGCTTGAGCCGGCCGCAGGACGCCTTGCGTGTCTTCGAGGCCATTCGCGACAGCGAGGGCGGACTGGGTTACGACGAGCAGATGCGTCTGGCCTGGCTGTACAGCCTGGTGGAGCGCAAGCAGGACGCCCTGAACCAGTGGCAGGAGATCTCGGTGGGAGTGGAGAGTCCCGCGCGCCGCAGCTTCGCCGAGGGGCAATTGATGCTGCTGGCCTCGGAACTGGGCGCCCTGGGTGACATGGCGGTCGAGCTGGAGGGCATGCTGACCGAGGGGACCGCCAACCGCAATCAAATGAACCTGCTGGTTCGCATCTACACGGAGGTGGGCGACAAATTATCGGCCACCGAGATCATCAACGAATACGCAGGCGAATTGGGTGAGGACGAGATCGGCCGCCAGGAGCTGCTGGCCCAGGTGTTCATGCTGCTGGAGGACTATCCGGCCCACGACAAGGCCTTACGGCGCCTGTACGAGATCGATCCGGAGAACCGGGTCGATCACATCAAGAGCATCATCATCAATCTCTTGACGTTCGATCTGGCAACGGAGTCCGACGAACGGTTCGAGGAGATTAACCGGTGGATCGGCGAGTTGCGCAGGTTCGACGCCGAAGCGGTGAGCGGCGAGTTCGAGGCCAGCATCTATTCTATGGGCGGATTCGGCGATCAGGCGGTTGAGAGCTATCGCCGGGCGCTGGTGGAGCATCCGGAGAACAGCGACAACCTGCTGCTGTTGGCCGACGTACTGAAGAGCACCGGGCGCACCGGCGAGGCGGTCGCGATCCTGCAGTTCTTCGCCGAACATGCCGTTGAAGACAACGAGTTCGTGGTGGCCGTGGACGGGATCATCAACATGATCGGCGCCCGGACGTTCTTTCAGCAGCCGGACCCGGAGGTCCTGGGCCGGCTGGATTGGACCCGCCGGGTGATCCTGGAGCGTATCGCCGGCCGGGCCAACAAGTTTTACCTGTATGAGTTGCTGGCGGATATCGCGCGTGAGAAGGGCGATACCGAGGGTTCCTTCCTGGCGCTTGAGAATTCGCTGGCGGAGGCCGGGATACGGCGACCGGCGATCCTGCGGGAACTTCTGACCTTGGCGACGCCGAACGCGGGTTTCAGCGGCTTCAACACCGGCGCCGGGGATATCGAGCGGCAATTGAAGCACGGAAGGCGGCTGGTGGGCCTGCGCCAGCAATTGCCGCCGGAGGTGTACATCGACATCGGCAAGTCCTTGCTGAAGAAGGATGACGTGTCCGGCGCGGAGCGCGCCTTCGAGATGATCTACGACATTACCGGTCTGATCGACGTCAACCGCACCAAGGCCGAGATCTTCGAAGAGGAAGGCTACGATCAGGAATCCCGCGAGTACTACAACCGTGCGCTGAACGTCAACCGCGACAGCCTCGAGCTGCTGCACAAGACGGGCTTCCTCTACGAAGCGGACGGCCGCTTCGATGTCGCCTTCCGTCGTTACCTTCAGGCCATTGCTGGCCTACTACGTCGTCAATCCACCCAACTCGCCGCCGGAGCGCCGCCGATCGATCCGAACTCCTGGCAGGCTATCGTAGGGCAACGGACGGACACCACCGTCTCACGTGAGTTCCGGGAGAACTATCCCTCTCTGGAGCAGGGCCTGCTGCTGACCTGGCCTGAAGATCCCGAGGAGTCGGCCCGGGCCGTGGCCGAACTGAAGGCGCTGTTCGAGGGTGAGCTGGTCTACGTCCTGGACCGTTCGGGCGGCGATTTGTTGGCGCTGGCCCGATACGGGCGCCTGGACCGGGCGGCACGCTTAATCCGGCGCGTGGGGTTCTACCTGGATGACACCGGACTTTCTCAATACGCCGACCTGCGCCTGCTGGAGCACTTCGGCGAGGATGAAGCCTATGCCCGGCATATAAGCGAGCAATATGGCGCTTCGGGACAGCCCAACCCGGCGCGCGCGTCCAAGAGGTCTAGGGCTGCGCACGGCGGCGCAAACGCCTCGGCTTCATCGCTGCCGCTGAGACGCCAGTCGGAGCTGGCCGAAAGTCGGGATGATTTCGAGACCAAGCTACAACTGCTGAGGCTGGCCGGCGCCACGGAGGAGATCGGCGCTTTGCTGAGCGACAGAATTCTCGCCGGCCGTTATCGGGATGGGCTGGGCTACGCCCTGGCGCTGCTCAGCGAGCCCGAGTTCAAACGTCTGGCGCTGGCGGTCGCGCCCAGGCTCATGGATGACCGCGACGCTCTGCTTCGCTTGTTGGGATCGAATGCCGATACCCTTCTGGAGGCTGAACGCATTGCTGGCAGGCCGCTGATTCCACAGCGGGAGCTCATGACATTGCTCCTGAGCAAGAAGGCATGGGAATACGCAAACTACTCGGCAAATGCCGGCGGCGGCATTTGGAATTACCTGGCGGCGCGGGCGAGCCTGGATGACCGGATACGCTATCTGCAGAGTTTGGCGCAGCAGGCTAGCGCCGGCTGGATGTTCACCCGCGGCGGAACCGAGCACCCCTTGCACGGTCTGCTCAAGCTGAAGCTTAGCGCGCGGCAGCGCCAGGACATTGTGCGGGCCGTTACCGGTTACTTGTCGCGGCTGGACACGAAGAACGAAAATCTCGGCTTCAATTTGGCGCGTACCGTAATGATCGCGGATGCGCGCCCGGAAAACGCCGGCGTGCTGTATCGCATTGCGGACTACATTCAGGAGCGCTGGCCCGCCAATTTCAACCTGAGGCCGCTCCTTGAGGCCCTGTATCAGGACCGGCCCGAGGCGGTGTTTGAACAACTTGTCGGTTCAATGGAAAACTTGCCGCAATTCGGTTTCTTCGTCGCATCGGCGCCCGGACTGTCTTCGACCCTGGCCAGCATGGCGTCACGTTTGCTGGACGAAGTGAGATTCGGAACGCGCATTGCTCCAAATATAGCGTGGGCGGCGTATGAAACGGAGGACCCGGCGCGTTACGGCGCCTCTACTTCCAATTGGCGCCGGAAACTTCAGCGCAAAGTGCATTTGCTGCAACGTCTGCGCGGTCTATATCCCGAAGACGATCGCTATCGATACGAATTGATCGATGCATGGCTGTCTTTGGGATACTCCGCCCGCGCCGGGCGGGCGGTTGCCAGCGAGTACCAGGCGGCGCCCGAAAACGAATCGTGGCGCTTCGTGCTGTTTCTTCTGCGGAAATCGCAACAGCGCTTTGCGGAGGCCTTGGCCGTAGCCACGGACGGCGGCGCCGATTTGCGTGACGCCAAAGTGCTTAGGGAAATGATGGAGGCGATCACCGCGCGCGCAAGGGTTGGCGCCGACGCTACGTGGCGGGTCGCGTCGCGTCTGTATGCGTACTCGCGCCCTGCCAGCGTAGCGCCCGCGCCGGCGGGGATAGGCCCGCGAGACGGAGCTACGCAAGACGCCTTGCAGCGGCTCCGGGAAGCGCTGGCTTCCGGGGATCACGAGCGGGGACGGCTCGCGCTGCGCGCTGCATGGCGCAGACTCCTGGCGCGGGATCGTTCTCCGTACGCTCCACTGCCCTCAAGCCAGTTGCTGCAGGCCGCCGGGTCATTGTTGGCAGCGCCGCTGGAAGAAGATGCGCCGCAAGCGCACGCTGGACACGTCAATTCGTTCTGGGCCCTGAGCCGCGCCGGTGACGCGCCACAACAGGCGGCGATGCTGTTTGGTGCTGTCGCCGATGCGCCGTACGGGGCCGGGGAATTGGGCCGCTATCTGCGCGCCATGCCTGCTGAGAGCCGGAGGGGGTTCTACCCGCTGTACGAATACCTGGCGAAAGCCTGTGGCGCGGGCGATAAGCGGCTGCGCGCACTGGGGGCCAAGCTGCGGACGCTGGACGATCACGATTTCACGCTGTGGATGCTGCTGCGTGACCAAGCAAGCCTTGAATTCGGCCCCGAACGATTGGGAGCATTTGAGGAGCGCCTCGCCACCATGTCCGATCCCGACCCGTACCAGTTGCTCCTCGCGGCCCGCATTTTCGCTACTGCCGGCGCCGCAGAGCGGGCCGTGGAGTTCTATAAGCTGGTGGCAGCGCGCCGGATTCAGCACAACGAGTACTCCGGCCGGCAATTCTCGTTCTATCCTTTCAGCTTTGATCCCACAGCCTTTACCGATCTTCCGGCGTTGATTGACGAGGCTGCCGCCAAGCTGCCGCCCGAGGCGGCGCGCGAAGTGTTGGATGCCGTTTTGCTCCTTGCCGGCCGCAGTGACGATATTCCGGCGGCCAATGCCATGTTCGATATTTTTGCGCTCTCTTCTCTGGACAAGCTGTACCCGCCGGAGGACGCGTTGGCGCAGGCGCGACGCCATTCTTTCGACGCATTGCAGGAGCCGGAAAGATCGGTGGGCGGCAGCGCCGCCAGAGCCCTTGAGCAAGCACGGGCGTACGCGCGAACGGGAGATCTTGCGCACGCCACGAAAATTCTCCGCGCCATGCTCACGGCGCCGGAACCCGCCGCAAGCACTTTGCGCGTGGGAGCACAGGAACAGGCCAAATCGAATCTGGCGGTGCGCGACCTGCGGAAACTGTACGGCATGCCCCATCTCAATACCGGGTTGCGCTCCGGGGTGTATTCCGCCGTTCAGGAACTGGTGTTGCGGCGTGAACGAATATTCCCGGGGGCAGAGGATGCGGCCGGTTGGCCAAACGCCGCAGAGTGGACCGGCGCCGTGGCGCGGGTTCTGTTGGATGGGCTGGAAAGCGGCGAACTTGCTGTGGAATACGCTGTGGAATTGCTCTTGGTCGTGGCGTGGCGCTTGCACCAGGCCGGAGAGCGAGCCCGGGCAAGCGAGTTGCTGAATCGCGTGTTGGCCAGCGTGGCCCAAAGTGAGCTGTTGCTGGATGCATCCAGCGTGGCCAGCTTGGCGTCCATGGCCAGCGTCACGGGTGACTCGCTGCCGCTCGATCTTGTCACCGGCGCGCTTCAACAAGGGACATTGAACGTGCAGCAGCAGCTTGTCCTGCTGCGCTCGTATGCGGATTCAGGAGATGCAAAGAAGGTGCTGGAAATCGCCCGGAACTCCGGCCTCGACCATGGCCTTGCCGTGATCACGCAGTTGCGCGATCTGGCTGAACGGTCGGGCGACATGGCCTATGCGGAGGAATTGCAGCGCCGCATAGAGCGCGAGGAGTCGGCCAGGGACTTGTTGTTGCAAGATCAGGCGGATGCACCGCCGGCCACGGTCATGATGGCGCCGTAACCCGTTAACTACAGGGATTTCCAAAGTTCAGGGCGCGACAGGAACTACACGGCCAACGCGCAAGGCAGACTTTCGCTGAATATGGAGGACATTGGATCGAACATAGGCGTAGAGCGACCGTCCCGCTAGACGACAGCCTACTATGTTGAGATGGCTCTACCCCTGATCGGCCCGGAGAACTCGTGTCCCGGCGTGCAATCGCTGGTCCTCAGCCTGCAGGCCCGGCGTGACAGCCACGAGTCTTCGGGGTTGGACTATATCCGCACCCGGGGGGCTTACCAGAGTTTCGAGTTCCTCGACCCCACCCGCGTCCCGTACTGGCACCCGGAGAACGGTTGGCAGATTTACAATCAGAGCAACTTCGTCTTTCACTACGCGGATTTGGCGGACGATCCCAATATCATTACCGCCAAGCAGAGCCGCACCAGACCACGGGTGGGCATCCGCTACCAGCCTGTGGAGACTTTCACGCTTCGCATGGCGTGGTCTCGTTCTTTCCGGCCGCCGGTTTGGAGCGATCACTTTGCGGCGTGCAGCCGGCCGCCTCCGTACCCCTTCTGCGATACGTCAACTATCTCAAGTTTCTCAGGTTTCGACCCCTACCATCCCGACGGGCCCACCGAATTCTCGATACCGTTCAGGAGTACTGTGCGGCAGGCGTACAACACGGACGTGAAGAATGAGTATTCCGATGCTTATTCCGTGGGATTTGACTGGACACCGGCAGCGATTCCGGGGCTGCGCTGGACCGTCGACTGGTCCAAGGTGGACTTTACCAATCGCATCGAAGACGGAATTGCGGTGGCATTCATGGCGCAGCTTCGTCCTGAATTGATACTGAACCATCCGCAAGTGGTCACGCGAAACGCGTCAGGCGAGATCGAGTCGATGCTGTTCCTTCCCATCAACATCAATGAGAAGTACAGCGAATTGATCGATACCAGCCTGCTATTTTCCTTCAATACGTCCTTCGGCCGCTTTACGCCGGGTATCGCGTACACGCGGATTCTGGCCGACCAGATACAAGTCGGTCCCACGGAAGAAAGCAGGCTTGAATTTGCCGGAACGCTGGAGGGTCCTGACGAGTACCAACTGGAAGGTTCGCTAGCTGGCTCTGGAACCAGTTTTCCGCCAGCCTGTTCGTTTACTACACGCCTTCGTAGGTCAACGATCGGGCGCGATATTGCAGTAGCGCGGTACAGCAGATTCCGGGCAGCCACTATGCCGCGATTCCCCACGAATACTTGAGTATTGACGTGCCCTCGCTGACTACGGTGGACCTCACGTTGACCTACCGTATGGACAACGGTTTGCGTGTGCGAGTCGGCGGACGCAACATTCTTGACCGAGCCGCACCGCCCACGGTGTTCAGCGGCGAACTGCCTTACGATCCGACCCGATGGGACGCCTGCGGTCAGGTGTTCTTCGTCGACCTCAACTGGGAGATGTAGGTTCCCGAATTGCCGGCCGCCACGTATCGGGTAGTGCCGGCCGGCAACCGACGTGGGCCGAGGGCGTCTCGCCCTTGATGGGGCGGGCTTAAGACCACCTGCAACACAGCCTCAATTGCAGGCGGTGACCGCGAGAGGCGCAACTGTCGGGCCTGCCTTTCTTGCCATTCGCCTAGTTTTCCTGGCTTTGCTGAAATGTGTGCGAATTCCCGGACAGGGGTTGCGAACCTGCCTATTTGGAGAAAAATCAGTTGACAGTATAATGATTTCATTGCAATCATTTGACATCGGAGTAGCCATGAGCCAGATTACGGCGCGTCTTCCCGAAGCGGTTGTCACTGCGCTTGACTCAGCCGCGAACCAACTCAGGCGCAGCCGGGCGGAGATCATCCGCCAGGCCATCGAGCGCTACCTGGAGGACTTTGACGACCTGAGCCTTGCCGTGGAACGGCTCCGCGATCCGAACGATCCGGTCCTGGATTGGGAGCGGGTCAGGCGTGACCTACTCGATTCGGATTAAGCGCAGCGCTGCCAGTGAGTTGGCGCGCACCCCAAGACAGGATCGCGAGCGTCTCGTTGCCGCCATTGACCGGCTGATCAAGAATCCATTCATCGGAGAAACCCTCAAGGGCCAATTGCGTGGCTTAAGACGGCTTCGCGCCGGCCGCTATCGTGTCCTCTACGAGATTCGGGACGACATTCTGGTTGTGCTCGTCGTTCGTGTTTCTCATCGCCGAGACGCCTATCGGCGCCGGCCAGCTTAAGCGCAACCGGCAACCCTTTGATTGTTATGCAATTCTGTCATGTCAGGCTCGCAGCGGTCTCGCCTGCCAACCTCCCGTAGGTAGTGGCCGTGAGCAGACCGTTGCCGGCGATATAGCCCCAGGAAGCAGGGCCGGATACGCTGCGCGCAGCGCCGCCGCCGGCGAACAGGTTGGCAAAGGGGCGGCCGTCTTCGCGCAGGACCCGTGCTCGCGAGTCCACCCTGAGTCCGCCCTGGGTGTGAAACAGCGCGCCGGTTACTCGCACCCCATACCAGGGCGAACACAGTTCCGGCCTGCCGGTGAAGTCGCGGCCGAAGGGGTCGCTCAATTCGCCTCGTGTCATGGCTGCCGTTTCCGCCAGCGTTTGTTCCAGCACGTCGGCTGGTATTCCGAACAGTTCCGCCAGTTGCCCGGGAGTGGCCGCTTTGCGGACGGCACCGGCGCTGATGGCTTCGCGGTAGTCGTTGAACTCGTGCATCAATTCATGCAGGCGCTCGTCATACACGGTTATGGCCACGTGTTCCGGCTGCGCCAGCACCTTTATCGCCTGCTCCGAATAACCCAGCGATTCATCGGAGAATCGTCGGCCCTTGAGATTGACTTGTATGCCGCCTTCGAGAATGACGGGCCAGAGAATCGGCACGCCGTAACCCTTGGCCAGCCCTCCGTGTCCCTGGTAGGCGCGAATGTCCGCGATCGCTGCGCCCAACTCACGCCCCCATAGGATGGCCTCGCCCTGGTTGCCGGGATGGCCGAAGAATTCCGCATTGCGCATTTCCGGAAGATACTCCGCCACCATCTCCTGATTGCCGGCGAACCCGCAGCAGGCAAGGATCAGCGCGTTGCAGCCCAGTTCCTCCATGCTGCCGTCAGGGCGCCGGCAACGCAGACCGGCAATCCGCCCTTCGGTATCGGCGAACAGGTTGCTGACGCGGGCGTCGGTCAGCAGGTCAACACCCGTGTTGGTGCAGGCATCCAACAGGCTGCCCATTAACTCCGCGCCGGTGCGGTTGGGGCTGCCGTGCAATCGCTTTACGCTGTGTCCGCTATACAGGAAGCTGTCCACCAGCGAGAGATTCACGCCGCATTCGTCGGTCAGCCATTCCACGGTCCACGCCGACTCACGCGCTAGCGCCAGCACAACGTTTGCGTCGGTCTGCTGTTTCGCCTTGGCCAGTACGTCTGCAGCGAACAATTCCGGCGAGTCTTCGATGCCCTTCTCTTTCTGCATACGCGATCCGGCGCCCGGAATCAGGCCCGTGGACATGCCGGTCGTGCCCATCGGCGCCGCGTCGCGCTCCAGCACAAGGACTTCGCTGCCGGCCTGGCGCGCCGCAAGGCCTGCACACAGGCCGCATCCGCCGGCGCCGACCACGGCTACCGGGACGGTCCAGTCAAAGCGGGCGTCTTTGGCAGGCAATACGCTCATCAGGCAGTCCGGATCATGGTTTGCACAAGGGCGGCGCGCTGAGCGCGGAACGGGAATCATACGCCCCCCGGGAACGAGGGCGTCCCGCCCTCGACAAAAAGCACCCCACCTAAAGGCGAGGGAGGAAGCCCTCGTTCTCAGGTGTGCGTTATCGTTACGGCGGTTTTGCATTTCCACACAGGAGAGGGGCTTATGAATCGGAGGGACTTGCTGCAGGCCAGCGCCGTATTGGGCGTCGGACTAGGTGCGCCACGGCTGTTGACGGCGGATGAAGCGGCAGACAGCGCCGAGCGAGCGAAGCTCCCCACGGACCCGGAATCGCAATGCCGCGCGATGGTCCGCGCTTACGGCAACGACGGTGGCGATCCCTGCGTGTGGAAGAGCCGCGGCAAGGTGTTTGCGGTGCGCGAGGACGGCGTCTATCCCATGTACGGTTTCGTCGGCAGTGAAACCGGCTGGTGGAGGCAGGTGGAGGAGCACGTCTGGGTGCGGTATCCGTCCACGGTGTCGTTCTTTACCGATCTCGAGACCGGCGAGTTTATCGAGGAGTACACCAGCCCATTCAATGGTGCAACCGTGACACTGCCGCCAAGTCTCATCCGTCACAAGGAAGGCCAGTACTACACGCCCCTGGGGCAGTGGTTCGGGAGCATGAAACGCGTGTTTCCTGACTATTACGCGGAAAAGCCATTGCACCTGGACTGGATCGACGACAACGGCATCCTCAGGATTCAGGAAGGCTCCCGCTTTCCGCCCATCCTGCCGCAGCCGTCGCTGGAGCACGCGTCGCTGTTCGCCGCCACCCATGAGATCCTGGGGGAGGAGCCGCACCAACCCACCGCGGCCTCCGGCGGCTGGAACATCTTCTCGGCGACACGCCGGCCGTACCACGAGATGGGCATCCTGCCGGGGCACGTGATCTGGCACTTCGACGCCGTCAAGGTGCCTACGTTCGAGCATCTGGACGCCGGCTACCTGGAACGCGCAAAGGCTCTTTCGCCCGTGTTCGAGCAATCACCCGAACACGACGAGGGCCCGTCCTTCTTCGAACGCATCATCGAATTGCGCGGCTTCGGCTGATTCAACGGCACTTGCGACCAAGTGAAGGGCAGTGCCAGCCTAATTTCAGTATTTCTCCCATACTCAAGGATCTGCCGTTGTTTTCCAGGCACGATATATACTTTGCTTCCGGTTTAGAGAACCGGGGGATTTTTCAATAGGGACAAAAGGAGTTGGAAATGGGCACCGATGCGCGAAGGAAACTGGTACCTGCCCTAAAGGTTCATCAATGGCTCGATGAGTGGGATGAGATTGATTGGCGGGTTGAGGAGAATCGAAGCAAACCACAGAAATGTTTTTTTCAATTCAACATGCCGGCACCCCAACTAAGGGCACTTTGTGGCATTTATCCACGGAGCGCTGAGGCAAGGGAATCTGCTTCGGAAGATACGGGTATTCAGCGTCGTCATGAGCCCGGAAGGTCCAAGGAAATCAGTAGGTTTGTGAGATTCGGCTATCCTTGGTCAAATCTCACTGACGCTAAGAGAGAATCTGGCGATTTTCGAGAACTGCGGCAACCTGGATGGCTACCTACAGCTATAGTGGTCAACATTCTGACGGCGAGTGACGAAAGGCTAGGCAAGAGAGTTGCAGCACAAGATTTGGAGCTATTGTCAAATCTGGTGTATGGCATGGACTGATCAGGCGGCGGCCTTGCATGGATCGGTCTGCCTTTCTTGTTCGATTCCATCGACGAACCGAACCCCTTCGATGACCTGGGCCATCTTCTGAAATCCTCGAATCTTGCGCCAGTTGCCTTGCGCGCACATTCCCAGCTTGAAGATCATCGCCAGCATCGTGCTGCGGGTCACGCAACCCTTGGCCCGAGCGGTGCGCTGCCGGATCGTTGCGAAGGTTGATTCAATCGGGTTGGTGGTGCGCAGATGGACCCAGTGCTCGGCGGGAAAGTCGTAGAACGCCAGCAGCGCCTCCCGATCCTTCAGCAAGCAGTTCGCCGCCTTCGGATACTTCGCCTCGTAGGCCGTAAGGAACCACTCGAACGCTCGATTTGCGGCTTCCCGCGTCTCCGCCATCCAGATTTCCTGGAGCGCCTGCTTGGCCTTCGCCTGACCCGATTTCGGCAGGTAGTTCAGGATGTTCGCCGTCTTATGCACCTTATGCCGATGTCGGCATAAGGTGCATTATGCCGACCTTCGGATTATGCCGACTCTCTTTCCATTGGCCGCATAACCAATGACGTTTGCCTCGATAAAGTCGGCATAATCCGACAGGCTGCCCGAAGCACGGGGCATACTCCTCTCCCCATCATCAAGAGAGGAGTCTCCAATGATTCATCCGACACTAATTCCAGTTTCGGACCCGCTTGCGAGTTTCGCCCCGGGTTTCGCGAACGAACTGCTGGGGCAGGGGTACACGGCAAATTCGGTGCGATCGCAGATGCATCTGATGGCGCACCTGAGCCGCTGGCTAAGCGGCGAAGGGTACGACTTGAGCTGTCTCCAACCTGAAAAGGTGGATCGATTCCTAAGTGCTCGTGGTGCCGCGGGATACGTGAACCACTGCGGTAGTCGCGCCCTGCAGCCGCTGCTGGCGTATCTACGCGGTTTGGGAGTTGTACCCATGCCAAGAAGTTCGCCTCCGCAGGGACCGGTGGAATCGATGTTAGAGCGCTATCGACACTACCTGACCGTTGAACGTGGACTGGCGAAAAACACCGTACACGGCTACGCGCATGCGGTTCGTCCTTTCCTGCGTGACCGGGTTCAACCGGGCAGCCACGAATTGGGCCTTGGGACACTAGGCACGTCCGAGGTCTCCGCTTTTGTCGTGGCTCGCTGCCGTCAACAGTCGTACGGCGCCGCCAAGATGACAGTGACCGCGTTACGTTCGCTCCTCGGTTTCCTGCTGCTCAAGGGCATCGTCAAGCAGGACTTGGCCGCTGCGGCGCCCTCGACTGCCGGAAGACATCGGATAGGGCTACCCAAGGGATTGGAGCCCGAGCAGATCAAGCGGCTCCTGGCGTCCTGCGATCGTCGCACGCGGCTTGGACGGCGAGATTTCGCCATTCTCGTTGGGCTGGTTCGTCTGGGCTTGCGCATTGGTGAAGCGGCGCGGCTTGAATTAGGCGACATCGATTGGCGCGCTGGCGAGATCATCGTCCACGGCAAGGGAACGCGGGTCGAACGTTTACCCTTGCCCGCGGATGTGGGCGACGCGTGGGTGGCCTACTTGCGCCACGGCCGCCCGAGGAGCGCCGAAGGCCGCACGGTTTTCGTTCGCGTGCGAGCGCCTCATCGCGCACTTAGCGCCGCCGGAGTGGCAACCGTCGTGTACTCGGCCGCGCGGCGCGCGGGGCTCGAGCAAATTCATCCCCATCGGTTGCGTCACACGACAGCGACCGAGTTGCTTCGCTTGGGCGCTTCGTTGCCCGAGATCGGTCAACTGTTACGCCACCGCCGTGCGTTGAGCACCGCGATCTATGCCAAGGTGGACCGGCGGGCGCTACGCCGCATCGCCCGTCCCTGGCCGGGAGGTGGGGTATGAATCCTCTGCGGCAAGCCCTGTCGGACTATCTCACCGTGCGTCGGTCCATGGGTTACGAACTCAAACGCGACGAGAAACTCCTTGCCCAGTATCTCACCTATTTGGAAGAGCGCGGCCGGCAACACATCGAAGTGGACAATGCGCTTGCTTGGGCGATGCTGCCCGCCGGCGGCCATCGGCGCTGGTGGGCAAATCGGCTTACCGCGGTCCGCGGCTTCGCCGCGTACCTTCGCACCATCGACCCCGCGACCGAGGTGCCGCCGGCCGAGCTGTTGCCTTCGCAACCTTGCCGAGCCACGCCCTATTTATACTCCAACGAGCAGGTCACCGCCTTGCTTGCCGCGACGGCGACCTTGAGCACGCCCTTCCGAGCCGCCACTTACCGGACCTTGATCGGGCTGCTCGCCGTCACGGGAATGCGGGTGGGCGAGGCCATGGCGCTCGACCGAGGCGACTTCGATCCCGATCATGGCCTACTCGTTGTCCGTCACGGTAAATTCGGCAAAGCGCGCGAGTTGCCGCTGCATCCAAGCGTGGCGGTCGCCCTGCAGCGCTACCTGCGCCGACACGGTCGGCCTCGCCGGTCCGCGAGTCAATCCGCGTTGTTCGTCTCCACCGCCGGTACCCGATTGCTCTATTGCAATGTACATTGGACCTTCCTCAAATTGGTTCGCCATGCGGGCATCAAGCCTCGCTCGGCCGCCTGCCGGCCCAGGATCCATGACCTACGCCACAGCTTTGCCGTTGCGGCCCTCCTCGATGCCTACGCGTCGGAAAGTGACCCGGCGACGCGGATTCCCTTGCTGTCCACGTACCTCGGTCATGCCGACCCCGTCCAGACCTACTGGTATCTCTCCGCGGCGCCGGAATTGCTTGCGTTGGCGGGACGTCGCCTTGAGCGCCATCCGGGACAGGGATCGTGAGCGCGCTCGCCCCCACCCTGCAAGCGTTCTTTACCGATCGTCTGCTACGCCAGCGTCAAGCCAGTCCACATACCGTCGCCGCTTACCGCGATACGCTACGGTTGTTGCTCGGCTTTGCGTCCGATCGACTGAACAGCGAACCGTCTAAACTCAACATCGATCAACTCGATGCACCGCTGATCGGCGACTTCCTTGATTATATCGAGCGCCACCGGGGGAATGGAGCGCGCACGCGCAACGCCAGGCTAGCGGCGATCCGCTCCTTGTATCGCTACGCGGCGCTTCGCCACCCCGAGCACGCGGCCGTCATTGAGCGGGTGCTCGCAATTCCCCAAAAGCGCTTCGAGCGACGGTTGGTGACTTACCTGAACGAGGCCGAGTTGCGAGCGCTACTCAATGCACCGGATCGTTCGACCTGGACCGGCCGGCGCGATCACGCGTTACTCGCCCTTGCGGCTCAAACCGGACTGAGGGTCTCGGAGCTGATCGGACTTCGCCGCGACGATGTTCACTTGGGAATCGGCGCACACGTCAGTTGTCGGGGAAAAGGCCGTAAGCAACGTATTACGCCACTCACCAAGGAGGTGGTTGCCGTGCTGCGCGCCTGGGTCACCGATCACGGCGATCAAGCGAATGCGCCGGTTTTCACGACGCACAACGGCCGCGTGCTCAGCCGTGACGCCCTCGAGCATCGACTCGCCAGGCACACCGCCGCCGCCGCGCAAGCGTGCCCGTCCCTGAGACAGAAAAAGATCACCTTGCACAGCCTGCGCCACACCGCGGCGATGCGGCTATTGAATGCCGGCGTCGACACCTCGGTGATCGCCTTGTGGCTCGGGCACGAGCAGGTTGAAACCACACAAATGTACCTGCACGCCGACCTTTCTATCAAAGAGCGCGCGCTGGCTCGAACAAAACCAATAAAGACGAAGCCTGGCCGATATCGGCCGCCCGACACGCTCATCGCCTTCCTCGAGGGGCTCTGATTATGCCGACCCCGCGGCAACGCGCGCCGCCCAAGACATACTGTTGCGGCCAAGAGTCGGCATAATCCGAAGGTCGGCATAATGCACCCAGCAGCGCTGTTCCCGGGCCCCCGGATACACTTCGCCCAGCGCCGCCCAAAAGCCCAGCCCGCCGTCCCCTACCGCCAGTTCCGGCGCTTGCGTCAGACCGCGCGCCTTCAGATCCAGCAACACCTCCCGCCAACTTTGCTTCGACTCCCGCACCCCGTCCTCAATCGCCAGAAAATGCTTCTCGCCACGCTCGTTGACCCCAATCACCACGAGGGCGCAGAGTTTCTCCGAGGAAGCGCGCAGGCCGCTGTAGATGCCATCCGCCCACAGGTAAACCCACCTCTCCCGATCCAGCCGCCGCTTCGACCAGACCGCGTACTCCGATTGCCATCGGCGCTTGAGATTGCCCACCACGTTGGCCGATAAACCCTTCGCATCCGCACCCACTAACGCCTCCAGCGCCACGCTCATCTCTCCCGCCGCGACTCCCTTCAGATACAACCACGGGATCGCCGCGTCCAACGAACGGCTCCGGCGAACATACGGCGGTACCAGCGCCGAGCGAAACACCACCGGCTCCCCCAACCGGCTGCGCACCTTCGGAATCCTCACCGGCACCGGCCCAATGCCCGTGACAATGCGCCGCTTGGGATGGTAGCCGTTACGCACCACCCCCGCGTGCCCTTCGGCCGTCCTGATCCCACAATACGACCCAAGCAACTCATCGAGTTCCGCCTGCACCGCTTGCTCAATGAGCTGCTGCGCCCCATTGCGGAGTAATTCGGTGAGCAGGTCACGGCCAAATCCTGGTTTTTCAAGTTCAATGACAGTATCGTTACTCATGGCGTGCCTCCTTCGCTGATGCCGATCTTTGTCAAAACCGATTTCAGCAAGGCACGCCACCTTATTCAACCCCCATACACCAGATTCGAGCATAGCTCCAAGATTTGATAGAGGTCAGAGACGGAAATAACGGCGATGCAGCTCTCTTGGTACCAGACCTGAGCCAGGATTGGAATGCACAGAGCATCCCTCCCATTGAAGTCATCGATGGTCAGCATAGGCTTTGGGCTTTTGGAGAAGAACGGCTTGCTGGAAGTTTCCAATTGCCGGTAGTTGCGTTCGTTGGACTGGACCTGAGTTGGCAAGCGTATCTCTTCTACACAATCAATATTAAGCCCAAGAAAATCAACGCAAGCTTGGCTTTCGATTTGTATCCCCTCCTCAGAACAGAGGAATGGTTGACAAGATTTGAAGGACACATAATTTATCGGGAGACGCGCGCTCAAGAACTCATTGACTTACTTTGGGCTCACCCAGAAAGTCCGTGGCGTCATCGCATCAATATGCTGGGTGAACCAGGCAGTCAAGGCTTCATGGTTACTCAAGCTTCCTGGGTTCGGTCTCTATTGGTGTCGTTCATAAAACGTTGGGAAGGACCGCGCGTCTCGATTGGTGGCCTATTTGGTTCCGTGGTAGGTAAACACGAAACGGTCTTGCAATGGTCACGAACGGAACAGGCGGCTTTTTTGATTGTTTTTGGGCAAGCACTGCAAGGCGCAATTCGGAATCTAAACGAGCCTTGGATGCAATCCGCAAGAGAAAAAAAGTTTATTTCTCTTCGGCCGGCCAATTGGAGCAATTCAGATGATTGGGATGATGCTTTCTTCGGGAACAACAATCTCCTTAACAGCGATCAGGGAATAAGGGTGCTGCTCCAAGTTGTAAACGACATTTGTTTCCTACGGGCTGATTTTCTTGGTCTGCATAATTGGCCTGGCAACTTCGCTCGTAGACGCTCTGAATCCTCCGACGAAGCGCAAATAATGGCCAGCATCTCGTCACTAAGAGAGCATAACAATATCTTCAAATTCTTGGGCAAGTTGTGCACAGATCTCGCAACCTATGACTGGCGTGCTTCGAGCGCTCCCGACTTGAAAGAAGAGGAAAGTCTGCGTAAGGCAGCGTTCAGAGGGAGTGGCGGGTACAAGGAGTTGCGCCGAGACGTACTTCGGCACCTCAAAACCCGAGATGGGGACGTGGCTCATGTTGCAAAAGAAGTGATCCAGCGTTTGGGCTATTGATCGAATGGCGTCAGGCGCCCATCAACAAAATCAGCTACTGCAGGAAATAAATCAGGCAAGTAGCACTGCCATTCATGATGCCATGCCGCGCTTGGTCCAAAACTGGGAGAAGGGGCTATGGCTCAAGTCCGGAAATCGGTACCGAGCTAAGAGTGTCGAGCAGATTCGAAACGATATGCAGACATCCGGTAGCCTTCAGCATTCTGATATGACGGAATACGTTGCTGCTTCAGCAATTGTTCACTGTTTTGACGGTTGGTCTTTCCTAGGTCACGCGCTACATGCAGAAATTGCAGGTGATCCAGATACTGCTCGACACTTGGGATACTACGCGGAGTTGCGAGCCGCGATGTCGCTGTTGGCAAGCGGGGGCGTAGGTGTTTTCAATAACCGACATGTATTGGTCGCTGATAACGGCACCTGCGCGATTTCCCAGTGCAGGAAACCGACTCATGAGTTTGCGTGGGATGCGCTGCAAGCTTGGGCTGATACAAGTGCAGCACATGATGCGTTTTTGCAAGCAATTCAGCCGGGGGGTTTCCCACTCTTCGAGTGGTTCGCAAAATTTTCGATTGGAAGCCAATTCTTGCCCCGCAATTGGCCGCAAAAATGGGGACTTGATTTGGCTCGGTTGGCGATGGATAGGGCGGCACGAAATATTTCGAGTTATCGTCCCACTGCTCTTGCGACTCCAGGAGCCAGACCGATAAAGGACATAATGAACGGGATTTTTCAGCTATGGGAGGCCTGCGATCCAGACAGTAACGGTGGTTTTCCTATCCTTGATCGCCATTTATTGAGGCGTAGCATCGCATCTGTTTGGCAAGACCAGATCGAAATGCGTAATGTTGAGAGCTACCAACATCAATTGATAGCGGTGCTCGACGGCATTGGACTCACCGAGTATTCCAAATCATTCTGGCGCGAGTTCTTATCTCACAACAAGCTGATCCAGAGCCATGGGTTGATTTCCGAAGCGAGCAAGACGGATGATGTAAATCACTTGGATCACTCCAGGCAGGTCTTGGCAAGAGGCACTCTGCTACTACGTCTCGCCACCGGCTGTTCAGCAATTCTGCTAAGAGAAGCTGGTACTGACGTTGAGAGTGCTCTAGATTTCTGGAGATCAAGTCGGTCCGTGCGGCGTAATTTGTGGCTTCGCTCAGAATCGCTGACTTCTTCTGCTGATCTTTGGTCCGACGTCGAAGATGCTGTGTCGTCCATCAAAGAGTGGCTCGATAGTCGAGGAGAATCGGCTTGCAGATATTCCCTATGGAAAGAGGAGGCAGTAGCGGCCACAACGCTTGTAACCACGGAGCGCGCATTCTTGTGGGGCGTAGGCCTATGAAATATATGGGCTCTAAACGTAGGATGCTTCGAAATGGGCTAGGCGAGATTCTTCAAGAGGAAGCGGAGGCGGCATCTCGCGTGGTGGACTTATTTTGCGGCTCGGCATCGGTGTCCTGGTATGCGGCCACAAGCTTGAGGAAGGAGGTGCTTGCGTGTGATCTTCAGAATTACTCAGCCGTCCTAGCGGGCGCAGTCGTCAAGCGAACTAGGCCGGCTAGCCCGGATTATTCATGTACAGATAGAACAAAAGCCCTTGGCTGTGCGAAAATAGCGTTGTCATTCAGCTACTTAAACACACCAAAGGCTTTTGCATGTCACACCATACCAGCAAACAGAGTGTTTTATTCAAGGATTTGTCGAAGAAGGCGGTGATCGTCAAGTTCGACCAGGATCATGCCAGCTCCGATGGGGGTGCGATTCTTCTCAAGGCCTGTGATGAACGGCTTAAGTTAAGCGCGGCGTTGGCGGCGTGTTTGCCGGACGGCCGCCAGCCGTCGAAGGTCACCCATTCCCTGCGGGAGTTGTTCCAGCAGCGGCTGTTCGGTATCGCCTTGGGCTATGCCGATGGCAATGACGCTGCGCGGCTTGCGGATGATCCGGTGATGAAGCTGGTGACGGGACGGGACCCGATCGAAGGGGAGCCGCTGGCGTCGCAGCCGACGCTGTCGAGGTTTGAGAACGCGGCCAAGCCGAGGGATTTGATGCGGATGTCCGAGGCGTTGGCCGGTGCGGTGATTGCCCGCCACCGGCGGCGCAAGAAGCGGGTTCGGCGGATCACCATTGATCTGGATCCCACGGTTGATCCCACCCATGGCGGTCAGCAGTTGACGTTCTTCAATGGGTTCTACGACCGTTGGTGTTATCTGCCTTTGGCCGGTTTTCTGACCTTCGACGATGAGGGGGAGCAGTATCTGTTCTGCTACGTTCTGCGCCCCGGCAACGCGGTGGCCAAGCACGGCTGCATCGGCATTTTGAAGCGGCTGCTGCCGCGTTTGCGCCGGGCCTTTCCCAAGGCGAAGTTGCGGATCCGGCTGGACAGCGGCTTTTCGGGTCCGGAGTTGTATGAGTTTTTCGAGGCCGAGCAACTCGAATACGTGGTGGGCATGGCCAAGAACGCAAAGCTGATGAGTCTGGCCGAACCGCTGATAGCCGAAGTGCGGGCGGATTTCCAAGCGCAGCAGGCGGCCGCCCGCCGCTATGGCGAATGCGCCTATCGAGCCCGGAGTTGGCCGCACCAGCGCCGGGTCGTCATCAAGGCGCAAGTCCTCCCTCACTTCGGCCGCGAACCGAAGGACAACCCGCGGTTTGTGGTCACCAACTTAAAGACTACGCCGCGGCACATCTACGAGACCGTGTACTGCGCCCGGGGCGATGCCGAGAACCGGTTAAAGGAACTCAAGCACGGCCTGGAGATCGACCGCACCAGCTGCACGCGCTTTATGGCCAACCAGTTCCGCGCGCTGATCACGGCGGCCGCCTATGTGCTGATGCAGGAACTGCGTCTTAAGGCCCGGCGGACCGGCTGCGCGCGCGCCCAGGTCAGCACCTTGCGGCTGCGGTTGCTCAAGCTCGGCGCCTGGATCGAGACGTCGCTTCGGCGCGTCGTCCTTCACCTGCCGGCCGGCACACCCTTTGCCGACGACTGGAAGCGCATCGCACGCTCGGTGGGCGCCGTCGTGACCTGACCCCGGTCCGCCGGGTTCGCCGCACAGACCCTCCGGTCTGGAGCCGCGCTCGCCTTCAATCCGCCGATGGGGCAGAATCACCGCCCAAAATCCCCATTCCCAGGCCAGGCAACCACTATTCCGCCCCAACTCGCGATCACTCTACGAAAAATCAGCTCACACTGCCCCCATCAGACCCCTACAATCAACCTTCATGAATAAGTCGGGCTAGAGGCAAGACGGCTAATGAATGGTTATCGAACGCAATGCGGACTAGAGTGCGGCTCAAGGGTTGGGCTGATGCGTTGAGACTCGATTCCACATCACATCGCACTTCTGATTGGCGCGACGCGGCTCAAGACCTCTGCTCCTCGGGCGCGATCGCTGGATCCTCAGTGATTTGCCGGAGCTATGGGGGACACTATTTCAGTCCCACGCAAGCATTGTGCTTTGATGCAATGCTTCTTGCTTTACCCGATGGAGAACTCCGCGATTTGTGTCTAGCAGCCACGATAATTTCTGCCAGCTGTTGTGCCGCCGCCCCTGGCCACACTGCACAGCCATTCAAGGCTACTCGTACGGCCGCAAAATATCTTCGCGAATCTTGGCTTCGTGATCCGTTCCACTATGCAAACAGGCAATTGGACAAATCGCCCCTCTCCATGCGCTAGTTTCTGGTGGAACGATTGTTGCGGACGCAAATGAAGTTGCCAAGACACTAATGCCTAACGATGTCGTTTTTGTTGATCCGCCATACTCCGCCGTTCAATATAGCCGGTTCTACCATGTCCTGGAAACAATCGCCCGTGGGAAATGTAGTGAAGTAGAAGGTGTGGGACGGTATCCGCCGCCGTGTGAAAGACCAAATTCACGCTACAGCCGGAAACGAACGTCGATGCATGCAATCGTCGAACTCCTGCAAATTCTCGCTGCTACGGGGAGCACAGTTGTTCTCACGTTCCCAAAATCTTTGTGCAGTAATGGTCTATCTGGTGAAGGCATCGAACAAATGGCACGTCAGTTATTTCGCGTGAAGACCAGAACCCTAAGGACCCCGTTTAGCACTCTTGGCGGAAATAAAATCAATCGAATAGCCCGGACTGTGACGGATCAACTCATGCTTGTGCTTAAGAGCATCTAATTCAAAGTAGACATCGCCGCTGTTAGTTCTGGCGGTAAATCAATAGACTTTCGCATTCTTGATCAAGTGGTCGTCTTGACCGTTTCCTTGAATTCGAACCAACGTTGATTTGGGAGGATCACAAGGAAATCCCACATCTGAAGTGGCTGAAATTACGCGAGAACGGCCAACAGGAAAGTCTATGCCTCCCGGCCATTACGCAGGCTATGTACTTGAACCAAATCAATGTTTCATGCCGTCATTCGTACAGTAGAATCGACCCAAGGATATGACCGTCGGCCAAATTCAACTCTCTCTTGGTGCCGGCGTGGTGCCAAGCACGGACGCAGGGCAGGCGCGAGGAATATCTGCGCCTGGCAAGGGGAACTCAACCGCCCGTGCCGTGGCGGCCTGTGAAGACAATCTTTCTTTTGTGAGACGGCTGTCCGATGAGCAATTCAAGCTGATCGTTACATCGCCGCCATATAACTTGGGTAAGCCATACGAAGGCAAGTCACCCTTGGATGTCTATCTGGCGTCGCAAGAGCCGGTTATTGAAGAATGTGTGCGCTTGTTGCACCCTCAGGGATCCCTCTGCTGGCAAGTAGGCAACTTTGTGGAAAAAGGGGAAATCGTTCCGCTTGATACCGCGCTCTATCCCGTTTTTCATTCCCTCGGTCTTAAGTTGCGAAATCGAATTGTTTGGCATTTCGGCCACGGTCTGCATTGTTCCAAGAGGCTGTCCGGCCGGTATGAAACCATAAATTGGTGGACCAAGGGCGATGACTATACATGGCACTTAGACCCGATTCGCGTTCCAGCCAAGTATCCTGGTAAACGCCACTTCAAGGGGCCGAATCGAGGGGCTTTATCCGGGAATCCCAAAGGCAAGAACCCAAGCGATGTCTGGGTCTTTCCTAACGTCAAGAGCAACCACCCAGAAAAGACCACTCATCCATGCCAGTTTCCGGTTGAGTTGGTCGAGCGACTGGTGCTAGCCATGACCGATGAACTGGATGAAGTGTTCGACCCGTATATGGGAGTCGGCTCCACGCTCATCGCAGCGCAGATGCACAATCGCCATTCCTACGGCTGCGATATTATTCCTGAATACGTTGAAATCGCACAGGAGCGCATCGCGGCTCTCGGCGCAGGAAAACTAAGAACCCGTCCAATGGGCAAGCCAATCTACGATCCGATGCTGCCTAACGGTGGACACTAATGCGAGCTGGTGCGAAATATTCTCACCTAAATGGTGAAGAGTACTTACTTGTCCATCAGGACGGCTTATGGGAAGAGGTCCAAAAGGTTATAGCAAGTGTCGATGCGCATGCCTGCAAGACGAAGGTGTCACGCGAGAAAACGATGCTTGGAAAGCGACTTTATTCGCCAGATGCAATGAATGCTGCGTTCAAGCGGGGCTTCGAGGAACTCGGCTGGCAGCAACGCAGGAATACCTTTTGGGTGACAGAAAATGAGAAGCTGTTGCGCGGTATTTATGGGCTTTCCGAACAGGAGCAGAAGGTTGCCATTGAAGCAGCCGGGCATAAGCCAATCATGTCCTACAACCAGACGGATTTTGTGAAGGACCGAGTCGCCGTGGAAGTTCAGTTCGGCAAGTATGCTTTTGTCGCTCACGATCTGTTTGTGAAGCATCTGAGCTTCTATGTTTCCGACATAATCGATGTTGGAATAGAAATATTGCCCATGAAGGACTTGGAAAAGGAGATGTCAAGCGGTGTCCCCTATTACGAGCGGGACTTGCTGAATGTCATTCGGCAAGGCCGGGGGGTTCCCGCTGTGCCGCTGGTGTTGATTGGCGTGCTGCCATAGCGGCAAGACCTGATGTATTAGCTGTGATCTCTCAGTAAGTTGTTCACTCGGGCCTCATGCCCCGAACATCAGGAATTGTGAAACTGACATCTAAGGAAAGACACGAGCGAACAACCTACTGAGAGATCACAACTAATGCGAATTCTCAATCGGGAGGCGGTTGCCGAGTCGCTGTCGCATGCCCAATGCATTGCAGCGATGGAGGCTGCCATGCGCGCAGTCTCCCGGGGCGCCTCGATAATGCCGCTTCGCCAATATATGGACATCCCGCAACAGCAGGGCAAGTTCACATTAATGCCAGGATATTTGGACGAGCCGCGCACGGACGGCGCAATGATGAGGAAATAACGGTGTACAAGTCGCTCGGCGTGGCTGCACAGGACCTGGCCGCCGCTCATGCCGCTTTTCGCAACGCCGAGAGAGATAACATCGGCATCGACCTCGGCTGGAACTGAATGGTTGTCGTCGGCAAACCGGAGAATCGAGGGAGGAACAAGCGATGACCGATGTCCTGGGATGGCGCAAGAAGTTCGGGGTGCTCGGCCCCTCCACCAATACCGTCGTGCAGCCGGACTTTGACGATCTTCGTCCGCCGGGCGTCACCAATCACTACTCGCGAATTGTCATACAGGACGCCAACGCGATATCGGATGAGACCTTCATGGCGGGCACCATGGAGATTTCCGAGAACACGGCGGCAGCCGTGAGAGGCGTGCTGACGGCCAAGCCCGACTACCTGGTCATGGGGATGTCCGCGGTAACTTTCTACGGCGGAGTAAAAGGAGGCCTGGAATGGAAACGCAGACTCGAAGACATCGCCCAGCTGAAGCTCTCGGTGGGTTCCGAGGCGGTGGCCGATGCGCTCGATGCCTATGGTTCGCGCAACGTGGCGTTTCTGTCGCCCTACTTCCCGGTGGCCAACCGGGAAGTCAGCCGCTATTTGTCCGATCGCGGCTTCAATGTTGTGCGCGATAGCTGTTTCCGCTGCCCGTCATGGACCGCCATCGCCGAAGTGCCGGAAACCCGGGTCGTCAATGAACTGAGGGCGCTCTACGGCGACGATGTCGACGCGCTGGTACAGGTCGGTACGAATCTGTCGGCCATTCGGTTGGCGGCGGCTGCCGAACAATGGCTCGGCAAGCCGGTGATCGCCATCAACACCGCGACTTATTGGCACGCGCTCAGGGCGAACAAGATCAATGACAAGTTTGCCGGCTTCGGGAGGCTACTGGAGCAGTTCTAGCCGCAACACGATGAAGGGCCGTCCTTCTTCCAACGCATCATCGAGATGCGCGGCTTCGGCGGATTACTTTTCATACTCGCACGCGGCGTCGCAAACCCTACAGCGTGTGCCCCAAATGACTTGTGTCCATCAGTTCCGCCAGCGGGACCAGTTGTATGTGCTGGCGCCGCTCAATAATGCGCGCTGCCGCCTCTCGCGCCTGATCGCGTTTCGGGACCACCGGCACGAGCCGCGCAACCGACCTGCCGTGCCGTGTAATGACGAGATTTTCACCACGCGCCACACGGTCCAGTAGCTGGGACAGGTTGGTTCTTGCCTTATGGGCGGCGATTGCATCCATGGTTTTCCACTATCCCCGGGAAGAAGCAGATCATTCGACCAGTCTAAACCTGCGTGAAACTTTCGGACGGACGCTTGGTCTGGCGGGAGATGGCTTCATCTATTAGGGCCGCGCGCTCGGCAGGCGAATCAAAGAGGGGAGCGGTAAGGTCGTGCTTTGCCACCAGACGTTCCATCGTGTCCGCATGCGACTCCAGGCTTCCGTCGGCGAGGATGTGCATCATCGTAATGCCCAGCGCATCCAGCGCCGGCGCAACAAGCAGTGTCCGATGGCACTGTAGCGGCTCCTTTTCGGCGCACATCAGCGCAATTCGGCTGGTCCTTGCGCCGAACCGCACCCGTTCGATGCCCTTGCGAAACGGGACAGTGGCGACAACCCGTTCATAGATTACCCGCCTTTCTTCGTAACAGGTGGGATCCTTGGGCCGCCCGCCGAGTTGATACCCGAGATATACATAGTCGAGACCGGCCTCACGCAGCGCATGGGCCAAGGGCTCCCGGTTGAAATGCGGATTACGGCGGCTATACGGCGCGGAACGAACATCCGCCACCGCCGCAACCCGATGCCGCGTCAACAGACCAACAATTTTCTCGAAGTCGTGGTTTGAGTGCCCTACTGTGAAAACCACTTCACTCATGTTTGACCGTGCCCCGCTCGTTCCTTGGGCTGTATGAGAGTCTTCCCCAAAGCCGCCACGGAATCGGTCAGGAAGCGATGTTGAGGGAGGCGAGCTGCTCGGCTTCCATGTGCTGCCTTAAGGGTTCGATGATGGGATCGAGGCCGCCTTCCAGGATCTGCGGGAGCTTGTAGAGGGTCAGGCCGATTCGGTGGTCGGTAACCCGGCCCTGCGGGAAGTTGTAGGTGCGGATGCGTTCGGAGCGGTCGCCGCTTCCGACCTGCGAGCGGCGCTCTTCGGCCCTTTCGCGTTCGCGGCGGCGCTCTTCGGCGTCCAGAAGCCGGGCGCGCAGCAGGGAAAGCGCCCGGGCGCGATTCTTGTGCTGCGAGCGCTCGTCCTGGCACTCCACCACGATGCCCGATGGAAGGTGGGTCATGCGAACCGCGGAATCGGTCTTGTTGACGTGCTGGCCGCCGGCGCCCGAAGCGCGATAGGTATCGACACGCAGGTCGGAGGCGTCGATCTCTATTTCTCCGGTTTCCTCGGCTTCCGCCAGCACCGCAACCGTGCAGGCAGAGGTATGGATACGGCCTTGTGATTCGGTTTCCGGCACCCGCTGCACGCGGTGCGCGCCGGATTCGAACCTCAGGTAGGAAAAGACCCGTTTGCCGGCGAGCCGGCAGATGACTTCCTTGTAGCCGCCGTGTTCACCTTCGCTCATCTGGATGATGTCCAGTGACCAGCGGCGGGCCTCGGCGAAGCGTGTGTACATGCGGAACAGGTCGCCCGCGAAAATCGCCGCTTCGTCGCCGCCGGTCCCTGCGCGGATCTCAAGGTACACGTCGCGCGCATCGCGCGGGTCGGGCTTGAGCAGAAAACGCCGCAGCTCGACCTCCAGTGCTTGCTGTTCACGGCGAGCCTCGTCCACCTCTTCCCGCGCCAGTTCGTGCATTTCCTCGTCGTCCCCGCTTAGCATTTCCGTTGCGCCGGCCTCGGTTTGAAGGGCCAGCTCATAACGATCCAGCAGGCTTGCCAAGGGCTGAAGGCGCGCGTGTTCGCGGCCGATGTCCCGGCGTTGGGCCGCGTCGGACAGCACCTGCGGGTCGGCCAGGGAGGCCTCCAGGTCCTTGAAGCGATCCTTGAGGCCGCGAAGTTTTTCCAGCAGGGCGGGGTTCATGACAAAAATCCGCAAGGGGTCCGGGACGACGGGGCCCCAACAGCGGCTATTATCGCAGTGTGAATGTGCGTTCCGTCATCCGGATTGGCGGCGCCTGCCTTGCGGCCACCTGGCTGGCGGCTTGCGCCGGCGCGCAGGCGTGGTTGGTCGATGCGGGCTGGCCGCCCTATCCGGCGAAGGAGGCGCAAGCCTTGCTGGCGGAAGCATCCAGCCTCCGAAACGATCCTCAAGGGGCAGAGGCAGCGCGAAAGGCAGCGGAATTTGCCTATCGGCGCGACCTTTACTCGCATGCCCTGTCCGGCGCTGAGATGTGGCAAGCGCGCGATCGCGGCGACATGGACGCCCTGGCGCTGCTTGCGGCCCTGCAGGTGGCTTCCGGCGCCACCGAGCATGCTCTGGATACGGCGCGCGCAGGTCTTCTTGGGAACCCCGGCCAGGCCGGGTTTATCGAATTGTTTGCCGAGAGAATTTCCGGCATCAATTCGGAAGTGCTGAGGGCCGGACAGCTCGTCCCGGTTGCCGAGCAGCTCGCGCTGGAGTTTCCGGACTCGCCACTGATACTAAAGCTGGCTGCCCGTGTTGCTCTCGGCGCCGGCCGGTTCGAAGAAGCCGCAGGCCACGCAGATGCGCTGTTGGCGAAAAACACCCTGGACGACGAAGCTCACGTCATCGCGGCCAGCGCAATCCTGCGCTCGGGCGATCTCGACATGGCGCTCGCTCGCCTGACCGAGCAATTGGCCATGCGCGACAGCATCATGCTCGAACAGAACTACACCATGCTGTTGCTGGAAGGTGGGCAGCCGCGTGAGGCGCTGAGCCGCATGCGTCTTCTCCGCAGCCGGCATCCGGACCTTCTGGAATTGGTGTTGCAGGAGGCCAGGATGCTGCGGGTGCTGGGCGCCGGGAACATAGCCGAGCCCCTGTTCCTCGAACTTTTTGCGAGGGGCTACGAAGCGGACCTGTGCCGGCAGGAGCTGGGTGAGATTACCGGCGATCGCCAGGAATGGCTGGAGTCCATCGAGTGGTATGCGGGCATTGAGTCGGCTCAGATGGCGCCCGCGGCGGCGCAAGGCCTGGTGCGGGCTTTCGTCGCTCGGCAAAACCATGAAGAAGCGCTGGCCACGGTGTTGGACCTGGTTCACCGATATCCCGAGCACGCGTACGAGAGCCTTCAGTTGGCGGCTGTGGTCATGCAGGCCGCGGACCGCGGCGAAGATGCACTGCTTGCCTATGACCAGGCCTTGCGTTACCAGCCGGACAGCCGGCAACTGCGCATGACGCGCGCCCACCTGCTGCTTGATCTGAAGAGAGTCCGCCGGGCGATTCGCGAAATGGAGGAATTGCTTGAGGACCATCCGCGGGATTCGGAAGTGCTCAATGCACTGGGATACACCCTGGCCGATCGCGGCATACGTCTCAAGGAGGCGCATGAGCACATTCGCCTGGCGCTGGAACTCAATCCCGGTTCTCCGGAGATCGTCGACAGCATGGGCTGGGTGCTTTACCGCCTGGGCAGGACCGAGGAGGCGGCGCCGTTTCTGGAGCAGGCTCTGGAGAGCTTTCCTCACCCCGAAGTGGCCGCGCACCTTTGCGAGGTTCTGTTTGAGCTCGGGCAGACAAAGCGCGCCGACGACCTGTTGCGTGAGTCGCTGGGGCGTTACGAGGACACGACCTTGCTGGAAGCTGTGCAAATGCGGTATTCCCGGTGACAAGAGCATCCGGAAAACTGCACGTCCTTGCCGCGTCCTGCATCCTTGTTGCAGGCTGCGGGACTGTTGCGAATTCCCCGACCGTTCCACTGGACATCGCTGCGCTCGAGGCCGCGGAGAACTGGGAGTTTCACGGACGCGTCGCGGTCAATTCCCAGGGCCGGGGGGTGCAGGCGAACGTCTGGTGGCGGCAGGAAGGACCGCTGGCCATACTGGAGTTGAGCGGACCCTGGGGAGTGGGCGCAGAGCGCGTGCGAATCATGGGCGAAGAAATACACTTGTGGAGTGACGACGACTGGATTCCGATGTGCGAACCGGAAATGGCTGTCGAGGAACTGGAATTTCTGTGTACAGGCGCGCCGCTGGGCAGACTTTCTTTCTGGCTTAGAGGCCTTACGGATCCCGGCTATCCGTTCATGGAATTCGATTCCGGGCAGGGGGCCGCGCGGGAATTCCAGCAGCAGGGCTGGCAGGTGGCGGTAAACGCGCTGGCAAGTTCCGGCGATCTCACGGTTCCCCGTCGACTGCTGATTGCGGGTCCCGACACAACGTTGAAGGTCGCTATTACCGACTGGACACTGTCGGCCTCGCCCTGAGGCCGGAGGCTCTTCCCTGATGGCTCACCCGGCGCCGGCCATTCAGATCACAGACGAATTCGCCCGCGCCCTGCGCGGCATGGGAAAGAGCGCGCGGCATCTCCTGATTACCGGGAGCGCAGGCACCGGCAAGTCAACGCTGCTGAGTTACTTCTGTGGAAAAGTAGAGTGGGACCCCGTCGTCCTGGCCCCAACCGGGGTTGCGGCATTGAACGTGGGCGGCCAGACTGTCCACCGGTTCTTTGGTTTCGGCATTGACGTAACCCCCGAGTCCGTAGCCGCTCGCCGCCGCAAGCCGCGCAATCCCGGACTCTACAAGAGCCTGCGAACTCTCATCATCGACGAAGTTTCCATGTTGCGCGCCGACCTTCTCGATTGTGTGGACACCTTCCTGAAGCTGCACGGCCCACAGCCAGGCGCTCCTTTCGGCGGCGTGCATATGGTGTTCATCGGGGACCTCTATCAATTGCCGCCGGTGGTTACGGGGCTGGAGCGCCAGGCGCTGCGCCAGGTCTATGCATCCCCGCACTTTTTCTGCGCACGGGCTCTCTCGGATGTTGAGCTGGAAATGATCGAGCTGACGCGCGTGTTCCGGCAGCGTGACCGGGATTTCGTTGAGCTGTTGAACCGGATTCGCAAGAATACGCTGGAACCGGGCGACCTCGATCTTCTGAACCAGAGGAAGGACCCCTATTTCGAGCCGCCGGAAGGTGAGGGCTACATCACGCTTACCGGCACCAACCGCAGGGCGAGCTCGATCAATCAATTGCGGCTTGACGGCCTTGCTGCTCCCCAACACCTGTTTGAAGCGGTAGTTCACGGTGACTTCTCCCGCGAGTACTACCCGACGGAGGCAAAACTTGCGTTCAAGGTCGGCGCCCAGATCATGCTCTTGAACAACGATGGCGCCCAGCGTTGGGTCAACGGCAGCATCGGTGAAATCGAGGACGTGCATATCGGCGGCGGCGAGGAATATATCGTCGTTCGTCTGGCGGACTCCGGGCGCCGGGCGCGGGTCGAGCCGTACGAATGGGAGCTGATCCGCTTCGAGGCCGTCGACGGCAGGATTACGGCCAGCCCGGCCGGGACGTTTACGCAGTTTCCCTTTCGCCTGGCATGGGCGGTCACTGTTCACAAGAGCCAGGGAAAGACCTTTGACCGCATGGTCATCGACCTGGACCGCGTGTTCGCTGCCGGCCAGACTTACGTGGCCTTGAGCCGGTGCACAAGCATCGAGGGACTGGTGCTTACGCGCCCGCTTACGGCCAAATCGATACGCAGCGACTGGCGGGTCCAGCAATTCCTGACCGGTGAGCAATACAGGCGCGCCGAAGAAGCGCTCTCCACCGAGACCAAGATTCGGATCATCGAGGATGCAATTGACGAGGGAAGCGAACTGGACATCGAATACCTGAAGCGCAACGACGTCCGAACCCACCGCCGCGTCCGGCCCCTTGAGGTGGGAACTCACTCCTACTCGAGCCGGGAGTTCCTGGGCATGCGGGCCTGGTGCATGCTGCGCGATGACGAGCGCATGTTCCGCGTCGATCGCATCCTTTCCCTGAACTTTCCCGAGAATTAGCGCACTCCCACGCTGGGAACGAGGGCGTCTCGCCCTCGCCGACGACCGTTAGGTTCTCGTGTCCTGACTCATCCTATAATCGCAAGACCACATGGGAGGACAAGTCATGAGCGACAATCCCGGCTACGCAGCCGATTTCATCAAGTCCGACACGGACCAGGCCACGTTCATGGAGGATCCGGCCCTGGATCACCTGATGACGGCGCTGGTTTCGATCAGTACCGAGATCTGGGTACAGGCTCGGCGCATGAAGATCACCGAGCGTTTGCTGGAGGACCACGGCAAGGTTACGCGCGAGATGATCGAGTCGTATCAGCCGAGTGCCGAGGAGGAGGCCGCGTGGCGCGCCGAGCGTGACGCGTTCATCGAGCGGACCTTCGGCTCGATAACGATAGGAGCTGCACGGGCGACGGAAACGCCGCCTTTGGAGCGCCAGCTGTTTGACATGGGTGGGGAAAAGTCATGATGAATCGACGCACGATATTAGGCGCCCTGGCGGCTGCTTTTTCGGCCACGGCGGGGACCCGCAAGGCCCGCGCATCTGCCGCTCGCCCTCCTTCACCGCCGTATGACTTCGAACCGCGCGGCAACATCGGCAAGCTGGAGCGCTTGGCGACGCTCGACCTGGAGAGCCGCCAGGACTTCCTGACCGGTTTTCGCGTGTGGAGCAACGGTCCGCTGGGCCGCGCAGCGCAGGTTCGCGCCGGTGAGATCTTCAAGGCCAGGGGCATCGACCCCAACAGCGACATTTCTGTTGAGGCGCTGAGAAAGGTCCTCGAAGGCGATCCCATCATCGGCGCCAGCATGCGCTACTGGATCAGCGGTCAGCAGGTCAGCTGGAAGCTGTTGCAGGACGAGTTCCACGGCAATGCCGACGCCTATCTCGCTGAGCTGAACGCCGCTGACCAGGCCGGTCCGGGCTCGGTGAAGCTGAACCCGGACCTTGAGATCCCGGCCTACGCTTCGCACGAGATCCATATTCAGCCGGGCGGTTACGTGGGCGATCCCTTTGCCGGTCACATCTATCACTACGGCACCAACCATTTCTACATGGGTCATAACGATCAGGACGAAGTGCATGCGCAACTGGCTGCGGCGCTCGAGCCGCCGGAAGACGGCAAGGTGTTGCGCATCCTGGATCTGGCCTGCGGTCCGGGCCAATTGACTCTGGCGCTGAAGGAGCGCTTTCCGGATGCCGAGGTGTGGGGACTGGATATCTCCGCCCCGATGGTGCGCTATGCGCATATGCGAGCGGTTGAATCGGGGCAGGAGATGCACTTTGTCCAGGCGCTGGCTGAGAAGACCGACTTCCCGGATGACTACTTCGATCTGGTGGCTTCCTACATCGTCTTTCACGAGACTCCCGTGGAGATCACACGGTCGATCGTGAAGGAAGTGGGGCGCATCACCCGTCCAGGCGGTGTGTTCCAGCCGTTTGATTTTCCATCTGACGCGCGCCCGCCGACCGGTTATCGTCGTTTCCGCCGCTGGTGGGACTATCGCTGGAACAACGAGGTGTGGCGCAACGACTTTGCCAGCATTCACTTTCCAACGGAGATCGCCCAGGCCGGATTTGCGGTGCGCGAAGCCGAAAAGGGCGTGTTGTTCTTCGGGCGGGTACACGCCACGCGAACCGCTTGAGTCTCGGTTCCAGCTTCGAGGGCGGGGACGCCCTCGTTCCCAGGGGTTGCTTCGAGGGCGGGGACGCCCTCGTTCCCAGGGGCCGCTTCGAGGGCGGGGACGGCCTTGTTCCCAGGGGCCGCTTCGTTACCGGCATGCTGTTTGCAGTGTGCCTGTTGCTTGCAGGTACGGGGGTATCCTCGCAGACACTGCAGGCTGTTGAAGCCGCCAAAGCAGTCGATGCTCCTGCTGAATGGCGCAATTTCGGGCGGGACGCCGGTGGAAGCCAGTATTCGCCACTGGATGAAATCAACCGGGCGAACGTAGACGGCCTGGAGCTTGCCTGGGTACACCACAGCGGCGACTTCGCCGAAGGCGGACTGGGCACGGGGACGTCGCAGGAAGCCGTGCCGCTCATGGCCAACGGGCTGGTGTATTTCTGCACCCCGTTCAACCGCGTGTTTGCGCTTGATGCGGCCAGCGGCGAACAGGCCTGGGTCTACGATGCGCACGCCGCTCTCAAGGGAAACGAGGCCGAGCGCGCCGGCGAACGCCGCCCCAGCATCTGCCGGGGTCTGGCCTACTGGGAGCAGGCCGAGGAATCTTCCGAGCCTTGTGCCAAGCGCATCTTCAAGGCCGATTTCACCGGCGCCGTCCATGCCATCGACGCGTTGACGGGCGAGACTTGCCGGGACTTCGGCGCTGCAAAGGGACATCCCGGCTACGTATCGCACTGGGACTATGAGGGATACGGCGAAGGCCGGATACGCGGAATGTCCTCACCGCCGGCCGTGCTGGGCGACCTCGTCATAGCAGGCAGCGGTTCCGACGACGGGGTGGCGAACGCCAACGACGGAGTTGTGCGGGCCTTCGACGCTCGCACGGGCGAAATGGTCTGGGAGTTCAATCCCATTCCCGCCGAACAGAGTGCAGTCACCGGCGCGGCCAACGTCTGGACGACGATGAGCGTCGACCTCGGGCTGAACCTGGTGTTTCTCCCGACAACCAGCCCGTCCACGGACTATTACGGCGTCGGCCGGCGCGTGAACCTGCCGCTTGCCAACGCGATAGTGGCCGTCGACGGCGCCACCGGCAAGCCGAACTGGTCGTTCCAGACCACGCATCACGATCTCTTCGATTACGACCTGCCCGGACATCCGCTGCTGGTAACCATACGCAAGGACGGCGAGGCGCGCGAGGTGGCGATTCAGCAGACCAAGAGCGGGCATCTGTTTGTTCTGGACCGAGTCACAGGCGAGCCGGTGTTCCCCATCGAAGAGCTCGAGATGCCGCCGTCGGATGTGCCCGGTGAGACCGCCTGGCCCACGCAACCCATACCCTCGGGGATTGCATCGTTTGCACGCCAGGAGCTGGACCGGGAGAGCCTCTTCGGTCTGACCTTCATAGACCGCAACTGGTGCCGCAAGCGCTTTGATGAGTCGCGCTATGACGGCCTGTATACGCCGCCCAGCGAACGCGGCAGCATTCTTTTCCCATCGGCCCTGGGTGGCGGAAACTGGGGTGGCGCCGCCTTCGATCCGAACTCCAACCTGTTGGTCATCAAGGCGGAGAACCTGGCTACGTGGCTCAAGTTTGTTCCGGCGGAACTCGGTGAGCATGAAGGCCCGCGCGACTATCTGAACCGCCCCCTGCGCGGAACGCCGTACCGAGTGGAGGGTGAGGTATGGATGTCACCGTGGGGTTTCCCCTGCACCCCGCCGCCCTGGGGGACCTTAAGCGCGATCGATATGGACAGCGGCGAGTTGCGCTGGCAAATACCCCTGGGACGCTTGCGGGCCATGGGCATTACCCTGCCGGCCGGGTTCGGCTGGGGTTCGCCCAGCGTCGGTGGGCCGATCGTGACGGCCGGCGGCCTGGTTTTCGTGGCCTCCACCATGGACCACAACTTGCGTGCCCTGGACGTGGAAACCGGTGAGGAACTGTGGACCGGTGCGCTGCCCGCGCCCGGCATGACGGTGCCGATTACGTATGAGGCCGGCGGGCGGCAATATGTCGTTATCGCAGCCGGCGGGAACGCCCGCGCGGGCACCGCCCAGTCCGACGCGCTGGTGGCTTTCGCTCTGCCGGACTAGTGTCGCGTAGAGCTTGACACGACGCTAGTCTCCCAGGAGTTGCCGTGCGATCGGGCGCGCCTGCGCCAGGTTGTCCACCACCCGGTTCTTCGGCGCGGCCCGCAGCACGCCCATGGCGTCGATCATCTCGGCAACTTCGCCGGAAATGCCGACGATGATGACCCTCGTGTCCGCGTCCGCGGCCACGTTCAGCAGTTGTTCGATGACCATTGCGGCGCTGTCGTCCAAGTACTTTGCTCCTGAGAAGTCGAAGACCACGACTTCGTGGTCCCTGATGTCGGCGCCAATCACGTTGACCAGGTTGCGTGAAGAGGCAACGGTAAAGGTTCCGCGCAGCGCTACCATTCCCACGCGTGCCGAGAACGGATCGGTGATTTCCATGTTCTGCTCCTCGGCGAAGAAGGTTCAGTCCAGAATCGGCACGGAAACCACATTGTCGAGTTCAAGGCGTTTCAACTGCCGGGCGTGCGCCATTCCCGCTGCAATCAGGCCTATCGCTACGGCCGTGACCAGATCAACGAACACGGTAAGGCCCAGGGTCATCAGCATTACGAAGAGATGATCCCGCCGGATGCGAAAGATACGAGTCATCAGGCGCCAGTCGACGATGTCCGAGCCAACCTTGACCAGGACGCCGGCAAGGGCGGCCAGGGGAATCCGTTCGGCGTATTGGCCAAGGCCCAGCAACAGAGCCAGCAGGATTATGGCTCGCAATGCGCCCGATACACGGGTCGTGCCGCCGGCGCCATCCGCTTCAGACGGGAAGGCCAGAGCACTCCGACGGCCAGCGTTACGGTGGCGATAGCGAAGGCGTGAAAATTGATATTGCTCACTGCCTCGGGCAAAGCCCGAATCGCGTCCATGGGTCCTCCCGCCACGGGAGCCGCCCCGAGGAGGGGCAGCATCTGGATCACCATGACAATGATGCCGATGCCGGACATGAACCCGGAGATAACCACGTAGGGTGTGTAGGCCACAAAGCGGCCGGCCCGCAACAGGCCGAGAGCCATTTGCAACAGGCCTCCCATCACGACCACGGTCAAGGCTTCGGCAAGGTTGGCCGCGTAGTTGGCGATGATGACCGCCATGGCGACGGCCATTGGCGCCGTGGGCCCGGACACCTGGGAGGGCGTTCCGCCGAAAACCGCCGCGAAAAAGCCCACAGCAATAGCGCCGTACAGGCCTGCTGCCGCTCCCAGGCCGGATGCGATGCCAAAAGCAAGCGCAATCGGGAGCGCAATTACGGCGGATGTGATGCCGCCGAACAAGTCCCCGCGGAATGTCCGCAAGTCGTAACTCATACGCCTGTGCCTGGGAACGTGCTCCGACAGCAGCGGAAGAAAATTACTGGAGCGGACTGATCAGGTCCGCCGACGGTCAGGGATGGGGCGGTCAGGTAAGAACTCGCTCCCCGATCATGCGGCCGAAAACCAAAGCCGGTGTGAGCAGCATCCCGTTGACGATGCCGAAGCCGGTCGTGGCCCCCGCGCCCAGCACTTCGCCCGCGGCGTAGAGATTGGGAATGGGGTCCCCGTTTCCGTTCAGCACTTCAAGGCTTGTATTCACGTTCAAGCCCGCAAAGGACAGCAATTGCGTGCCCTGCATGCGGATAGCGTAGTACGGTGGCTTGCCGACCGGCAAAGGCATATGCTCGCGGCCGAAATCGGCATCCTGCCCTCCCGACTGACCGGAGTTGTACCGCTCGATGGAGGCAGCCAGACCGTCGGCGTCGATACCGGCCCAATAGGCCAGTTCGCCGATGGAATCGCCGCGCGAGAAGAAGTGATACTTGTCAAAGGCCCAGTCCAGCCGCGCTCGATCCCAGCCCATTACCATGGACGGCGCCGCGTCCAGGATGGCCTGGTCGAAGACGATCCAGTAGCGATGGTTGGTCTGCCCAAGGAGCGCGTGCTCGCGTGCATCCACGCTGGGATGGTCTTCGCGCACGAAGCGTTGTCCGGCGGTGTTTACGTAGACCTCCCAGGGAATACGCGACTCGGGGTTAGTACGCACGGGCACCGGGGCCGGCGTGCTGGGCACGTTGAAGTCGTTCAGCACCATCCCGAAGAACGTCTGGAAGAGTTCGGCTCCACGCAGCGTGCCGCCCGCCGCCACACCCATCTCCAGGCCGCCGCCGAGATTGAAGGGATAAGCCAGGCTCGCGTACAACGGTGTGCCATGCAGTTTCTCGAACATTTCCGGATTGGCCGCGCAGCCGCCGCTGGTTAGCGCCACCTTGCGGCCAAGCAGGTCCATCTTGCGTCCCAATGCGTCGCGCACCATTACGCCGTTCACCGATCCGGAGTCGTCCTGAATCAGTTCCAGCGCGTCCGTGCGGATCAGGAACTCGATGGAACCCTTGCGCGCCAGGTCGAGGAATTGCGGCAACAGGATCTTCAGTATGGCCACGCCATTTTTCTCAGCCCACTGGTAGCGGCGCGCCCGGTAGGGTTCGTGTCCGCCGGTCATGACCGGATGGCCGGGCAGTGGGGTAAGGCCGTTCGCGATTAGCCAGTCAATGGTCTTGGCCGCTTCATTGACGAACACGCGGATAAGATCCTGGTCAACTTTGCCCTTGCTGATGCGCATGATGTCGTCAAAGTGGGCCTCGGGCGAATCCTCGATACCCTGCTCGGCCTGGATTCGCGTGCCCGCGGCGGCGATTTGCCCGAAGGAACGATCGAGCGTGCCGCCCAAGCGGTGAGCCCGGTCCACAACCAGCACTCGCGCTCCCTGCTGGGCGGCAAAGATTGCGCAGGGTAGTCCCGCCGATCCTCCTCCCACCACGATCAGGTCCCAGGTCTCACTCGCCGCCCGGCTTATTCTCGGCATCAGCGCCAGTGCCGCCGCCGCGCCCGCGCCTGCCAGCAAGTCCCGCTTGTTGACCTGCACCTGCCCGGCTTCCGCCAGGAAATCCAAAGACTTGTTGCGCATTTGAAGAACCCTCCCAAACGAGCTTGCCATTCTACGCACTAATATCCTGTTGCCCCGGGCTCAATCGGCGCGATGGGCGGTCATTTTGGCGGACTGCAACGAGTCATTCACCCGCGCCTGGCGACGCGAGATTACGTCTCGTCTCGCGGGTTTAGCTAAACACGCGCTCCCCGATGATGCGTCCGAATACCAGCGCCGGGGTGAGCATCATGCCGTTGACGATGCCGAAACCAGTGGTCGCTCCGGCCCCCAGCACTTCTCCGGCGGCGTAGAGGTTGGGAATTGGTTCGCCGTCCTGATTCAGCACTTCGAGCTGCGGATTAACGTTAAGTCCCGCAAACGTCAGCAATTGCGTGCCCTGCATGCGAATCGCATAGAAAGGTGGCTTGGTGACGGGCAGTGGCATGTGCTCACGGCCGAAATCCGGATCCCGTCCGCCGGCTCGTCCGGCGTTGTAGCGCTCAATGGCTGCCACAAGGCCATCCGCGTCGATGCCTGCCCAGAAGGCCAGTTCCCCGAGCGTCTCGCCGCGCGAGAAGAAGTGATACTTGCTGAAGGCGAAGTCCAGCCGCGCGCGGTCCCATCCCAACGCCACCGGCGGCGCAGTATCCATGATCTCCTGGTCGAAGATCATCCAGTAGCGATGGTTCTTTTGCGCAAGTAGCGCGTGCTCGCGTTCGTCCACGCTCGGATGGTCTTCGCGCACGAAGCGCTGTCCGGCGGAATTCACGTATACCTCCCAGGGCATGCGCCGTTCCGGGTAGCTGTTTACCGGGACACCGGCAGGAGTGCTCGGCACGTCGAAATCGCTCAGCACCATGCCGAAGAAGGTCGTGAACAATTCCGCACCCCGCAAGACGCCGCCTGCCGCCACGCCCATTTCCAGCCCGCCACCGAGATTGAACGGATACGCCAGCCGCGCATACATGGGAACGTCGTGCAGCCGTTCGAACATCTCGGGGTTGCCTCCGCATCCTCCGGTAGTGATTGCGACCTTGCGCCCCAGGAGGTCTGTCTTGCGTCCCGCGGCGTCCCGGACCATCACGCCCCGCACCACGCCCGCACTGTCCTGTATCAGTTCCAGCGCGCCGGTACGGATCAGGAATTCGATCGAACCCTTGCGGGCCAGATCCAGGAACCGGGGCAAGAGGATTTTCAATATCGCCACGCCGTTCCCTGCCGCCCACTGGTAGCGCCGCACCTTGTAGGGTTCGTGGCCGCCAGTGGTCACCGGGTGGCCGGGCGCCGGCGTGAAACCCCGGTCGCAGAGCCAGTCCACCGTCTTGGCCGCCTCTGTCACGAACGCGCGGGTCAGTCCGGGATCCACCTTGCCGCGGCTGATTCGCATGATGTCGTCAAAGTGCGCTTCCGGCGAGTCCTTAATGCCGTGTTCTGCCTGGAGGCGCGTCCCGGCGGCCGCAATCTGCCCCGTTGAGCGGTCCAGCGTTCCTCCCAGCCGGTGCGCCCGATCTACCACCAGGACTAGTGCGCCCTGCTGCGCCGCGAAGATCGCGCAGGGAAGTCCCGCGGATCCTCCACCCACGACGATCAGGTCCCAGGTCTCGCTCGCCGCCCGGCTGATCCGCGGCAAGAGGGCTAATGCCGCCGCAGCCCCCGCCCCGGTGAGCAGTTCCCGCTTGTTCAGCGACACATCAAGACAAGCCGACATAGAGCCTGAAAATTGCTTTTATGTCATCGATTTCTCGCTTACCCTGCGATTCTACTCGTCATTCTCAAGCGCCTTTATGCCGCAATGTTGAACCACAGGTCTGCTTCCACAAAGGGCGAAAGATGCCTCGGATTGGTTGTTGCTACGACCACCTTGGCGAGATTCAAGGTTGTGGCCTGCGCCGCAATTATCACGTCTCCGTCCAACGCGGCATCGGCTGCCGCGGGTCGTCCGTGTCGGCGCGCTTGCGCCCAATACTCTGCCGCCCGCCGCATGGCTGCGGTTGTGATCGCTAAATACGCGGCCTGCTTGATCAGTCCGTCAAGGCGCGCGACACCCGGATACTTTTGCGCGCGAATCAATTCACGGCGGACTTCATAGTCCGTAATTTCCGGCACGATGACCGTGCCTCCTGCATGCAAGATATCACGTAGCCAGCGGACGCAAGCCGCTGTTTCCGACGATCCGCCGGGATTGGTGGCTAAGCCAAGCCGGTCGCTGTCCAACAATACAGCCCGGCTCACCAACTCTTGCCTTTGAGTTCCGGCGGGAAGAGTTTGTAGCCCTCCGGCCGGTTTTCGTCCAGAGCGCGAATAAGGTATTCGAGCGTTTCTCTTTGTTCTTCGGCATCTCCGTCCTTTTCCCAAGAATCCAGCAGGGCCAGAAGGCCGCTCGGGTCCTTGCGCTGAATCTGATTGTTTCCGGCCAGTTCGGCAAGTCGCCGGTTTGTCAGGTGTAGACCGCTCTCTGCTCCCAGCATCCAGATCGCGTTGTCAACGCACACAACCGGCTTGCCCGCAGCTTTGGCGATTTCCTCCACCTTGGCCATGCTTTGCCGCTGTATTTTCCGCGTATTCGCAGGCGGTTCATGGTTATCTCCCCCTGGCAGGAAATCAACGAGTCCGAAAGCGGCTACAGCCCGGCATACATGCCTGTCGGGCTTCGCAACATCAAAGCCGAGGTTCTTAAGCGCCTCGGCCGCCAGCGGGATGCCCAGTGATGGAAGTTTGTACTTGCCGGCGGAACCGATACACAAAGCCACTTGTTTTGGATCGTTGCCATGTTGCGCTTTCAGTCGCGTAAAGTAGTGCTCCGCCCGCCTATACTTCTTGCTGTGGTCGGCAAGTTTGCGAGCTGCTTCTCTCATCCGGATAAGCTGATCAATCCATCGTGGCGTTGCCGACCGTTCCTTGAACCATTTTCTCCAATGTTTGCGTATACGTGTGTCTGCCAAGTTGGAATAGGACTCCAGGAATGATCCAACCCGTAGCTCGGAACGTAAGAAATCGTCGAGGTCTGGAAGAACTCTCTCTTCGACTATTGACCAATCAACTCCGGCGGATAGAACCGCCAACAGAAGGGCCTTAAACACCTCGTCGTCGTCTGCCCAGGTTGTCTCGCTACCTCTGTCCTTCACGGCCTCCACCTGGCGGAAGCCCGTAATGCGTTCCTGCCAATCCGGACACTCCGAATGGAGCCGAGATTCGATGTTTTCCCAAAGTTTCGGCAAGTGCATGTTCGCCTTCTCCGCGTGTGGTGGGAAGCGGGCCCCGCTAGCGCCCCGAGCCGGGTCCGTGGCCGATAGTAACGCTGTCAGCTAGACCACGCCACTTCTTAATTTGTGCCCGAAGCCTACAATTTCGGGTCGGCGCGACGATAAGGAGGGTTCGGGGATGGGAATCAAGGCGATCAGCTTCGATTGTTATGGGACTTTGATTGACTGGGAGAGCGGCATCGGTGATGCGCTGTCAGTGTGGGAGCGGCATCATGGCGGGCAGTCGAGTCGTGGTGAATTGCTCGCCGCGTTCGCGGAAGCCGAGCCTCAAGTGCAGTTGGCCAATCCCGCTATGCCGTACCCCGAGGTGCTGCAGCAGGTAGCACGGCGGATCGGGCACAAGCTCGATTTGCCCGTGAGTGACGCCGACGCTCGCGAGTTCGCCCGGTCCATTCGACATTGGCCGCCGTTTGCCGATACATCAAGCGTGCTGGCCGAGTTGCAGAAGCACTACCGCCTGGCGGTACTTTCAAACGTGGACAAGGACTCCTTCGCGGCGAGCGAGCAGGCCCTCGGGATAAAGTTCGACCTGGTTTGCACCGCCGAAGAGATCGGTTCGTACAAGCCGGATGCCCGCAATTTTCGCTTCCTGCTGGAAAAGCTCTCGCAAATGGGTATCGTCAGTACGGAATTGCTGCACGCGGCGCAAAGTCTGTTCCACGACATAGAGCCCTCCCTCGCGCTGGGGATCCGCACCGCCTGGGTGGATCGTTATTCCGGCGCAGCATCCGGCGCGACACGCACGCCGCAGGGCAACGTTATTCCTGATATCACTGTTGCCAGCCTGGCCGAGTTGATCCAGGCCATCTAGTGCCGTGTCAATCAGATAATTCAGAATGTTAAAGTATTCTCTCAACAAGTGTAAACAACCTGTTGAGGTATCTGTCATGAAGAAGCGGTATGTGGTTCGCCTGAGCTCGCAGGAGCGGGAGCAGTTGGATGCACTCGTGCACAAAGGGCGCGCGGCGGCGCACAAGCGTCGGCACGCCGAGTTGCTGTTGCTGGTCGATCAGGGCGGGGACGGTCCCGGTCATTCTGACCGGGTGGCGGCAGAACGTGTTGGGGTGTGCCGCAATACGGTCGAGAACCTGCGTCGGCGTTGCGTGCTGGAGGGTCTGGAGACCGCTTTGGAGCGCCGCAAGCGAAGCCGGGAGCGGTCCAGGGTGCTGGACGGCGAGGGCGAGGCGCAACTGCTGGCGATGGTCTGCGGCGAGCCGCCGGAGGGGCGCGCCCGGTGGACCCTGCACCTGTTGTGCGACGAGTTGCGGAACCGGAAAGTGGTCGAGTCGGTGTCGCACGAGACGGTTCGGCAGGTCTTAAAAAAACGCCGTCAAACCCTGGCGGCGCAAGATGTGGTGTATCCCGCCCAAGGAGAACGCGGCGTTCGTGTGCGCGATGGAGCAGGTTCTGGAAGTGTACAAGCGTCCCCATGACCCGCTTCGTCCGGTGGTCTGCATGGACGAGACCACCAAGCAATGCGTCAAGGAAACGCGCCCGCCGCAGCCGGTGGCTCCGAATCGTCCGGCCCGCTACGACGCGGAGTACGAGCGCAATGGCGTGGCCCATTTGTTGTTGTATTACGCGCCGCTGGAGAACTGGCGCCGGGTGGACGTGAAAACGGATCATGTCGCCACCACCTGGGCGGAGGGCGTTCGCCGCCTGGTGGAGGAGGACTTTCCCGCCGCGCTCCGCATCACTTTGGTGATGGACAACCTGAACACGCACGCGGGCGCGTCGCTGTATAAGGCCTTTCCGCCCAGACAGGCCCGGCGGCTGCTGGAGAAACTGGAGTTCGCGTACACGCCCAAGCATGGCAGTTGGCTGAACATGGCCGAATGCGAATTCAGCGCGCTGGCCCGCCAGTGCCTGGACCGGCGGATTCCAGACATCGATACCGTGGACCGGGAAGTGGACGCCTGGACGAGACGCCGCAACGGCCATGGAACGCCCGCCGAATGGCGATTCACCACCGAGGACGCGCGGATCAAATTGCACAGCCTTTATCCACAACTATTAGATTGAAGAGGGACTAGTGTCGTGTCCCGCCTTCGGCGCTGGGGGCGAGGGCGTCCCCCCCCCCTCGAGGGCGAGACGCCCTCGCCCCCAGGATTGGGTCCGCGCCCTCGCTTCCGGGATTGCGTCCGCGCCCTCGCTCACAGGACTGCATCGAAGCAATCTGATTGAAGCGGTACTAAAGTCGTCCCGTATCATGCGCAAGCCATGAAAGCACGCCTTACCGAAGGTCCCGTTGGCCGCCACCTTTGGGAGCAGATGATACCGATGATGATCGGGCTGATGGCCATGATCTCGTTCGGCCTTGTGGATGCCTGGTTCGTCAGCCGCCTGGGCCCGCTGCCGCTGGCGGCGGTCAGCTACACGCAGCCTATCGGTTTTCTTGTGGCCGCCATGTCCATGGGCATAGGCGTGGGCGCCAGTTCAGTGATCGCTCGCCTGCTGGGGCAAGGGGCCAAGCGACGGGTTCGCCGCATCGCCACCCACGCCTTCCTGCTGTGCGGAATGCTGGGCCTGGTCCTGTTAGTCCTTGGCTGGGTGTTCATGGATGACATGTTCCAATTGATGGGCGCCGATGAAACCACCTTGCCGCTGGTGCGTGACTACATGCAGATTTACCTGGTGGGGCTGGTGTTCATAGTGGCGCCGGTCATCGGTGGATCGGTTCTGCGCGCGCTGGGCAACGCCAAGGTGCCCGGGATATTGATGGCCAGCACCGCAATCATCAATGCCTTGCTGGATCCAATCATGATATTCGGCCTGTTTGGTTTCCCGCGTCTGGAGGTGCAGGGCGCGGCGTTGGCGACCGTTGTTGCCAACCTGATCGCACTGACTGCCATGTTGTTGATTGGCATCTATCGTGACCGCTTCCTGACCTTCAAGGGAATCAGCCTGATTCTCGATTCCTGGAAACGCATACTGCACGTAGGCCTGCCCGCCACCGCCACTGGATTGATCGTGCCGCTTACGTCTGCGTTCGTAACGGCCATGGTGGCGCGCTTTGGGCAAACGGCGGTAGCTGGTTTTGGCGTGGGGCTGCGCACAGAGGCGCTTGCGCTGATGCCGCTCATGGCGCTGGGAGCGGCCATTGGGCCTTTCGTGGGCCAGAATGCCGGCGCAGGACATTACGATCGGGTGCGCGCGGCGCGCAACTGGAGTATTCGTTTTGGCGCGCTGTATGGCTTGGCGGTAGCGGTCTTGCTGACCGTATTTGCTGAACCGATCGTGCGCCTTTTTACCGATGAACCGAACGCCGTGAACGCTGCCGTGACCCAACTGCGCATTCTTCCCTGGAGTTATTGCCTGATGGGTCTGAGCATTACCGCCAACGGCGCGTTGAACGCGCTGGGCAAACCGTTGGCGGCCATGGTCGTGTCGCTATGCCGCACGGTGTTGATGTATGTGCCGATGTCCTGGCTGCTGGGTATTTATTTCGGTCTGCCCGGCGTGTTTGTCGGCGGGGCGCTCGGCAACCTGTCCGCCGCCATCGCCGGCTATGTGTTGTTGCAACGCGGCTTGCGCCAGGTGACTCAGCCGGCCGCAGGCGCCGGGACCAACCTTGGGAAAGGCACGGGTTAACCCGGCTTTCACGCTTTGCCTGCTGGCGCTTGCAGCGGGCGCCACTGCGTCGGCTGATGAGGAAACGCTCACCCTGGTGAGTTCCTGGAATCGGCAGATCAATTTCTCGCAACACGCCCAGCACTACATCGACGCAGTCAACCAACGCGGCCGGGGCGTGGTGCAGATCGAATTCATCGGCGGCCCCGAGGTTATCCCCCAAAGGCAGCTTTTCTATGCGCTGCGGCGCGGGGTCGTGGACATGGCCCTGGGCGGTATTACGTATTACCTGGGGTTACTGCCCGAGGGCGACGCCATCTTCGCTGCCAACATCGATCCCATGAAAGCCCGGGCCAGCGGGGCGCTCGAGGCCCTGCAGCCCTACTGGAAGAAGCGCGCCAACGCGCATCTGATCGGCTGGATGCAATCCGGAATCGGGATCAGTATTTATCTCGCCAGCCCGCCACGATTCACGCCCGAGGGGATGCCGGATCTGCGTGGCTTGAAGATACGGACTTCGCCTTCCAATCGCGAACTGCTGTACGCGTTCGGCGCCCGACCGGTACAAATCGCCCTTCGCGAGGTGTACACCGCATTGCAGCGCGGCACGGTGGACGGCCTGGCGTTTACCAGCGTGGGCCTGGCGGATCTCGGCGTGGAGCGCTTCGTGAATTACCGCATCGATCCGGAAGTGCTGAACCTTTCCATTTGTCTGCAGATCAACCTGGATCGCTGGAACGCCTTGAGCGAGGAGGCCCGGCACATCCTCACCGACGAAGCAACCAAATATGCGGTGGTGGCGAACGAATGGTTCCGCGACCTGCGTATCACAGAACACGCGGAATTGGCCGAAAATGGTTTTCAGGGCGTTCCGGCGCCTGACCCGATAGCCTTCCGGGATGTCGCCCACCAGGTGGTTTGGGAACGCATGCGCAAGCGAGTCCCTAAGTCCGTGAATGCGCTAAAGCCTTTTTTCTATCGCGAAGGCGGTGCTTCCGAACGCTGAGAGCATGTCCACCAGGACGATTACAAGAACCTGGGATGCACTGGTTGACGGCCTTGTGCTGTTCGCCTGCGCGCTGATCGCCGCCGACTGCCTCCTGATCGTTATTGATGTCACACTGCGCAACCTCGGCCAGCAGCCGCCAGCCTACACGGTTGCACTGACGGAGTATTCACTGCTCTACATGACCATGGCCGCCGCACCTTGGCTGGTGCGGGAGCGGGCCTGGATTGTGGTGGAGGTGCTCTACCGCCGCACGTCCGGATCACTGCAGGCAAGGTTGGACAAGCTGATTTTCGGGCTTTGCGCGCTGGTCAGCGTTTTGGTGGCGGTTCTGGCGGGCATTCTGGCCGTAGAGGGCGCCTTGCGGGGCGAGGTGGAGATGCGTTCGCTGGACATGCCGCGCTGGGCATTATTCGCGCCCGTGACCATCGGATTCGGAATGATGGCGGTGGAGTTTCTGCGCTGTATGCTGCGCGGCGACAGCATGTCGCAGTTTCAGTCCGATCAAGCCTTCTGATGGCATGCGGATAGGGTCATGACTGTCGGCATCGCCGTATTCTTCCTCGTGATCGTCCTAATGGCGCTGGGCGTGCCCGTGGCATTCGCTTTCCTGGGGGCGAACCTGATCGGCGCCTGGTTCATCATGGGCGACTGGGTCGGCCCGCTGCAGCTGGTTGATAATTCCACCAGCCTGATCACCAGCTTTACGCTGGTCGCGGTTCCCATGTTCGTGTTTATGGGCGCCTTGCTGTTTCACTCCGGCTTGGCGCTGCGCGTCTTTGACGCGCTGGAGACCTTGTTCGGCCGGCTTCCCGCGCGTTTGAGCTACATCACCGTTGCCGGCGGGGCGACTTTTTCGACGCTGACCGGATCGACCATGGCCAACACCGCCATGCTTGGCTCGTTGATGATTCCCGAGATGACCCGGCGCGGTTACGCGCCACACATGTCGATCGGCCCGATCATCGGTACCGGCGGACTGGCGATGCTGATTCCACCGTCGTCACTGGGCGTGCTGCTCGGCAGCCTGGCGGGATTGAATATCGGCGCGTTGCTGATCGCGGGAATCATTCCGGGCCTGGTGTTGGCGGTCGGTTACAGCCTGGTGATCTATCTTCAGGCGCGGCTCAATCCGTCCAGCGCACCCAGTTATGGCGTACAGCGGGTTCCTGTAAAGCGCCGTGTGCAGCTTCTGGCTTTCAATATCCTGCCGTTGGGGCTGGTGGTGTTCTGTGTGGTGGGATTCATCGTGCTCGGTTGGGCCACGCCGTCGGAAGCAGCCGCATTCGGCGCGCTCAGCGTGGCGGCGCTCGCCGCTTTGGCGCGCAAGCTCACCGTGAAGGCGCTCAGGGCCGCGCTTGCAAGCACGGTGCGCATATCGGGCATGGTGTTTCTGCTGATTCTGAGCTCGTCCGTGTTCAGCCAATTGATGGCCTTCTCCGGCGCCAGCACTGCGGTGGTGGATTGGTCGATCGGCCTGGACGTGGGACCGTACGCAACGTTGCTGCTGATGTTCGCACTGATGCTTGTGCTCGGAATGTTCATGGACCAGATCTCCATCCTGCTGCTGACCATCCCGGTATTCTTCCCGCTGGCCACATTGATGGGCTTCGACGCCGTCTGGTTCGGTGTTGTTGTGCTGCTGGCGCTGGAGATGAGCCTGACCACGCCGCCTTTCGGGCTGCTGCTGTTCCTGATGCAGAGTGTTGCGCCAAAAGGCACCACGCTGGGACAAGTGGCGCGTGCGGCGCTGCCGTTCTTGGCCTGCGACGCTCTCCTGCTGGGCGTACTGATCCTGTTTCCCGGCATCACACTACGCTGATCCCCCCTGGGAACGAGGGCGTCCCCGCCCTCGACGAGCGCGTTTTCCCGCCTCCTGTCTTGCGGGAGCCGCATGACTGCTTGCAGCTTGACCCGCAAGGGCAAGAATCCATCCATGGAGCTTGATTCCGCCATCCCTGGCTCCAACACTCCCGCAAGACAGGAGGCGGGAAAACGCGAGCGCCGGCTACTCGGCCGGCTTGGTCAGCTTGTAGAGCAACCGGTCGGTCTTGCCGCGGATGGCCGGATCGAAAACCATTGTAGAGTGATCATCTTCGAGATTGCGCAGAAGGTCCGAACTGTCGATGACAAAGCCGGCAGCTTCAATGATGGGAACCGCCGTGTCCACGTTCAGGCGATGCAACTGGGTATTGTCCTTGTCCGCATCGCCATAGTGGTCGATCACGCCAAGCACGCCGCCAGGTCTCAGTAATTCCCTCACCGCTGCGAGCAGTTCCGCAACATCCTCGCCGCTGCCGAAGTTGTGGCGGTCATGCAGGTTCAGCGCGGTAAGCGCGGCGTCCAGTGAGCCGGGTTCGAGGCCGGTGTTTCCCTCTTCGCGGTCCAGGCGGACCACGTTCGGCAGCCGGTTGTCCGCCAGACGGGCCGTAATCGCCTTGTCGTAGGCGCCGTCATTGAAGCCCAGCAGCATCGGAGGATTCTGGGCATAGACGGTACCCTCCGGTCCCACGGCCACCGACAGCACCTCGGTGTACCAACCACCGGACGCGAGCAGGTCCATGACCGTCATCCCCGGCTCAACGCCGAGAAAAGCAAGCACCTCGGCCGGCCTTCTGGCCTCGTCCCGGGCCTTGTCTTCGTCCGAGCGTCCGCTCGCGGCCAGATTTTCAGCCAGGTCCGCGGAAGCGGACATCGACAGCAGGGCCAGTGCGGCCACTCCTAAAAACTCCTTCATTACGACCTCCCAACCAAACGATGCGAGTGCCGCCGAAGTGTAACCCGGCGGGTGGCTTCTTCGGCTTCCAGCTCGTCCGCGAGTTGATTGAGCCGATCCGTGGTGATGCCCTGCTTGAATCCGAAGGCATGAGGTTCAACCTTGAAGCGAGCGGTGCCGGGTTGCTTGGCACGGACTGTCAGGCCGGGGCGTAGCGCGTGATTTGCCCCAGCCATTACGCTCTTGTCAATGTGACATCTTGCGCGCATAAGAAGACGCTTTATGCCAGTTTCAATTATTCTCACTGTGGTTCTTCTGATAAAGGCGCGGGATTGGGCTCTACTCGGGCGAATCCGAATAAACGATCAATGGCGCATTGTGTTTCGTTGGCGAAATGGACAGGCGAGCAGTGTGCAGATCGTTGACTATCACTGACCGGGGAAAAACATGAGCCATCAACCTACAAATCCGTTTCATCCAGGCGAAGTACTTTTGGAGGAGTTCCTTGAACCTATGGGCTTGACTCAGGCGGCATTCGCTGAGCGGCTCGGCTGGACCCGCGCCCGGCTGAATGAGCTGGTTCGTGGAAAGCGGGAAGTTACTGCCGAAGCAGCGCTGGATCTGGCCCGAGTTCTGGGGACTTCGCCGAAGCTGTGGATGAATCTGCAGGCGACCTTTGATTTGGACAGAGTTCGGCGGGCGCGAAACGCAGCCTGATCCGGATCAGGGCTGCATGAGCTGGCGGACGAGGTCAGCGTTTTCGAGCGTTGAGATGTCCTGGTTGATTTCTTCGCCACGGGCGATGGCTCGGAGCAGTCGGCGCATGATCTTGCCTGAGCGGGTCTTGGGCAGTGCTTCGACGATTCTGAGGTCGTCAGGCCGGGCTATGGGGCCGAGTTGTTCGTCCACCCAGGCGCGAAGTTCCTTTTGTATGGTTTTTCCTTTCGAGGGCGGGACGCCCTCGTTCCCGGGTGTGTCGCCCTCGTTCCCGGGTGCGTCGGCCTTGAGCACCACGAAAGCAAAAATCGACTCGCCCTTGATTTCGTGCGGGCGGCTTACCACCGCGGCTTCGGCCACCAAGCGATGCGCCACCAGCGCTGATTCCACCTCCATCGTCCCTAGCCGGTGACCGGACACGTTCACCACGTCGTCGAGCCGGCCCATGATCCAGAAATAGCCGTCGGCATCACGCCTGGCACTGTCGCCGGTAATGTAGCAGTCGTCGCCGAACTTACCGAAATAGGTCTCACGATAGCGTTCGCTGTCGCCCCAGATATTGCGCAACATGGACGGCCAGGGGTGGCGGATCACGAGGTAGCCGCCGCGGTCCGGCTCGGTGATCTCCTCGCCGTTCTCGTCCAGGATGGCTGCCTGAACGCCCGGCAGCGGTTGGGTGCAGGAGCCCGGTTTGGTGACAGTGACGCCCGGCGCCGGCGAAATCATGATGCCGCCGGTCTCGGTCTGCCACCAGGTATCGACGATCGGGCAGTTGCCGTTGCCGATCACCCGGTGATACCACATCCACGCCTCCGGGTTGATGGGTTCGCCCACGGTGCCCAGCAGACGCAAGGAGGAAAGATCGTATTTCGCGGGAAGGCCGTCGCCGAGCTTCATCAGGGCGCGGATCGCCGTGGGCGCGGTGTAGAACACAGTGACGGCGTAGCGCTCGCAGATCTCCCAGAAACGCCCGGCGTGGGGACAAGTGGGGGCGCCCTCGTAGATCACCACGGTGGCGCCGGATGCGAGCGGACCGTATGCCACATAGCTATGCCCGGTAATCCAGCCGACATCGGCAGTGCACCAGAACACGTCGTCCTCGCGCAGGTCGAACACCCAGCGGCAGGTCAGTCTGGCGTGGAGCAGGTAGCCTGCGGTGGCATGTTGGATGCCCTTGGGTTTGCCGGTAGACCCGGAGGTGTAGAGCAGAAACAGTGGATGTTCGGCGTTCACGTATTCCGCCGGGCAATCGGGTTGGAGTGACTCGGTCAGTTCATGCACCCACAGGTCACGCCCCTCGCACCACTGAATGTCTGCGCCGGAATGCCGGAAAACGATTACCCGCCGGACGTCGTGCTCGCCGTACTCCAGGGACCGGTCGACGGCGGCCTTCAAGTGGACGAGCTTGCCGCCGCGCCGGCCTGCATCGGCCGTGATGATCACTTGAGCGCTTGCATCCACCACCCGGTCGTAAAGTGAGCGGGCCGAGAAGCCGCCGAACACCACGGAGTGGACCGCACCGATGCGCGCGCAGGCGTGCATCGCGATGATCGCTTCCGGACACATCGGCATGTAGATGACCACCCGGTCGCCGCTGGACACGCCCTGATTGCGCAAGGCGGAGCCAAAGCGTTCCACCGCCTGGCCGAGTTCGCCGTAAGTCAGCGTCCGGCTGTCGCCTTCTTCGCCCTCGTAGAGAATGGCCGGGCGGTCCGGCGTTTTCTCGATCCACGGTCCCAGGCAGGCCTCGCTTGCATTCAGTTCGCCGTCGGCAAACCAGGAGAAGTGCGGCGCACGCGAACGATCCAGGGTAGCGGTAAACGGCTTGTGCCAGGTCAGCATGTCCCGCGCCAGTCCCGCCCACATTTTCACCGGATCGCTGCTGCCGGCCCGGCGCAGCTCGTCCAGCAGTCTTGCGTTCAATTGCGCGCGGCTTGCAAAGGCCTCGCTCGGGTTAAACAGGCGTTCCTCGCTGAGGACCGATTCGATGTTGCCCGTTGACACGACGCCCCGCCGTTTGGGCGCCTCAGGCAGCCTGGTTGTAGTGGCGTTGCAGGCGGCTCTCGCGCGGGAAGTGGGCGATCAGGAATTCCATTTGATCGGCCAGCACGCGCCGGCCCTTCAAATAGATGTACTCGGCATAAGTGGGCACAAACGGCACAGCGAGCAGCTCCATGCCGGCAACCTCGGGCAGGCGCCCGCCCTTGAAATTGTTGCAGCGCTTGCAGGCCGCCACCACGTTTGCCCAGATGTCCGAGCCGCCCAGGCTGATCGGACGCACGTGGTCGCGGGTCAGGTCACGCTTAAGGAAGCGCCCGCCGCAATACATGCAGACTTGCGCATCGCGGCGAAACAGCGTGTGGTTGTTGAGCGGCGGCGTGTAATTGTCCAGGCGTTTGTTCAGGCCCGCCGATACGCCTTGAGTGGCGATGATCGTGTTGACCTCCACCTGGCTGCGGTGGCCCGTGTGGGCGCAAATCCCCCCGCGAATCCGAAACAGCGGGCGGCCACAGGGGTAGGCAACCTGGCCCGCGTGATACAGGCGCACGGCATCGCGATAGTCGATCCAGCCCAGCGGCCGGCCGGCCACGTCGGTGCGCAGCACCCACTGGCGCAAGTCCAAAGCGTCTTCCAGCAGCAACATGACATGATCCCCTTCAGCTTGCCTTATACCTCTAAATTGCGAAATTTCAATGTCAGGCGGGCAATTTAGCAGCGTTTGGTCGGCTAAAATGCCCGCCATCGCACGCTCCCTGCGCACTATTTCTCTTACCAAATGCCCTTGACGATCGGTGTTCTGCGCGAGACCGCGCCCGGCGAGATGCGCGTCGCCGTTGTTCCCAAGGTGCTGATGCGGATGCATGCTGCGGGGCTGCGCGTCGTCATGGAGCAGGGCGCGGGACTGGCGGCCAGCTTCGCCGACAGCGATTACAAGGATGTGGAAACCGAGTCTGCATTGGAGAGAGTGACTGAAGCGGCAGATATTCTGTTCTGCGTGGGTCCGCCCGAACTTTCCCGTATCGGGGAACTCAGGAAGGGCGCAATGGTGGTTGGACTCCTGAACGCCTACTCGCCGTCCGAGACTACCGATGCCATGCGCGACGCGGGCGTTACTTCCTTCTCAATGGAACTGGTGCCGCGCATTTCACGCGCCCAGTCCATGGATGTGCTGTCTTCTCAGGCCTCCGTCGCCGGCTACAAGGCCGTCCTGATGGCGGCGGACGAGTTGCAGAAGTTTCTGCCGATGCTGACCACCGCCGCCGGAACCATCAGCCCCGCCCGTGCATTGGTGCTGGGCGCCGGAGTGGCAGGTCTGCAGGCCATCGCCACGGCTCGCCGGCTGGGCGCCGTGGTAGAGGCCTATGACGTTCGCGAAGAAACCCGCGAACAGGTGGAGTCCCTGGGTGCGCGTTTCGTGGATTCCGGGGTTAGCGCCACCGGTGAGGGAGGCTATGCGCGCGAGCTGACTGCCGAAGAAAAAGCCAAGCAGCAGGAAGCCCTGGACCGCCACATCGCAGCCTCCGACATGCTGATTACGACGGCCGCGGTTCCCGGCAGGCCCTCGCCGCGAATCGTCAGCGCTGCGGCGGTGGAGAACATGCGGCCGGGTTCGGTAATCGTGGACCTGGCGGCCGAAGGGGGCGGCAACTGCGAGTTGAGCCGCCCGGGCGAGACGATTGATCACAACGGCGTGCGCATCATGGCTCCGCTGAAGGTCCCGGCGATGATGGCCCGTCACGCCAGCGCCATGTACTCCCGCAACCTGTTCAATTTCATCAAGCCCGCGATCAACGGTGACGAGTTCGACCTCGATCTTCAAGATCCGGTGTTCGCGGGTACGCTGCTGACGCACCAGGGCGAAATTTGCTACGCGGGCGCGCGGAGGGACTGAGCCGGCAATGATCGACGGTTTTGTAGCGCTTTACATCTTCATGCTGGCCGCTTTCGTCGGCTATGAGGTCATTTCCAGGGTGCCGGTGATCCTGCACACGCCGCTGATGTCCGGGTCGAACTTCATCCACGGCATCGTTCTGGTCGGGGCCATGGTGGCGCTGGGATTGGCGGATACGACGCTGGAGAAAGTGATCGGGTTTGTCGGCGTAGCCCTTGCGTCGGGCAACGCGGTGGGCGGCTACGTGGTCACCGAGCGGATGCTGGAGATGTTCAAGCGCAGCAAGGACGGCGATAAGGGCGACGACAAGTGACGCTGAATACGCTCATTGCCGGCAGCTACTTTCTGGCAGCGGTTGCATTCATTCTCGGCCTGAAGGCGATGAGTTCGCCGGCCGGGGCGCGCCGCGGCATCCTTTGGGCCGGCGGCGGTATGGTGCTGGCCACGCTCGTGACTTTTTTCTGGCCGGGCATGAAGGTGGAGAATCTCCTCCTGATGGGCGCCGCCATTCTTCTGGGCGGAGTGCCCGCATGGATCTGGGGCCGCAAGGTGGCGATGACCGGCATGCCGCAGATGATCGCGCTGTTCAATGGCATGGGCGGCGGCGCGGCGGCGGCGATTGCCTGGGTAGAACTGCTGGGCGGCGGCCACGGCGGAGAGGGATTTGGCTGGACGGAAGTTACGCTGGCGGTTACCGGCGCGCTGATCGGGGCTGTATCTTTCTCCGGCAGCCTGTTGGCGTTCGCCAAGCTGGAAGGCTGGCTGAAGCGCTCGCTGCGCTTTTCGGGTCAGAACCTGCTCAACCTGCTGATACTCGTAGTGACGGTCGCGGCGGCCGTGTTGCTGATCCTGGACGTGAGCGGGCCCTGGCTCACGGTGTTCATCGTCTTGGCGCTTCTGCTGGGATTCACCCTCACGATGCCGATCGGCGGCGCCGACATGCCGGTAGTGATTTCGCTGTACAACGCGCTGACCGGTCTGGCGGTGGGCCTGGAAGGCCTGGTGCTGGACAACGCCGCCATGATCATCGCGGGCACGGTAGTGGGCGCGGCCGGAACGCTGCTGACCCAGTTGATGGCGAAGGCAATGAACCGGTCGCTGGCCAATGTGCTGTTCAGCGGCTTCGGCGAAACGGTTGCCGGCAGCGATGAGATCGAGGGCGCCATGAAGCCCGTGGAAGCGATCGACGCCGCGGTGATGCTTGGTTTTGCTCGCCAGGTCATCATTATTCCGGGCTATGGCATGGCGGTGGCGCAGGCGCAACACAAGGTCTGGGAACTGGCCGAAGTTTTGATGAAGCGAGGCGTTCGGGTCAAGTTCGCGATTCACCCGGTGGCCGGACGCATGCCGGGGCACATGAACGTGCTGCTGGCGGAAGCGGGCGTGCCTTACGACCTGATTTGCGACGAAGCGGAAGTCAATCCGGAATTCTCCAAGACCGATGTTGCACTGGTGATCGGTGCCAATGATGTCGTCAACACGGCCGCGCGGACTGATACCGCCAGCCCGATCTACGGCATGCCTATATTGGATGCCGACAAGGCCAATAACGCCATCGTCATAAAGCGCGGCCAGGGTACCGGCTTCTCCGGCATCGAGAACGCGCTGTTCTATCAGGACCGCACGCGTATGCTGTATGGCGACGGTCAGGCCAAGTGCGCCGAACTCATCCGCGCGGTGCACGAACTCTAGCCGGTCTGTTTCAAACGGGAGCACTATCGTGAACGACACACCGCAAGTCAGCCGCCTCGTGCGCACTGCACTTTTTGTCTCCGACCTCGACCGGTCTTCGCGCTTCTACAAGCAGGGGCTGGGCTACCGGGAGGTGTACAGTGGCGGGGAACTGAATCACAAGGTAGCTCACGCCTTGCTCGGCGTGCCGGAGGACTCGAAAATTCGCTACGAGATCGTCAAGGCGGACGGTCCGAACTTCGGGATGATCGGCATGTTTGAAGTCAAGCCTTCGCCACCGCGCGTCGCCCGCGCAAACGCGGGCGTAAACATCGGAGAGGGCTGTCTTGTGCTCCTGACCACCGACATTCATGCGGTGCGAGACCGCATGGTCGATCTGGGTGCAGAGATCGTTTGCCAGCCGCAACGGCTGGTGGTGCGGGGCCCGGGGCCCGGCAGCCTGGAAATGACGCTCCGCGATCCCGACGGCATGCTGATCAACCTGATCGAGCGCCAAAGCGGCGAAATAGCGCGCTAGTCCCTGGGAGGGAGGGCGTCCCCGCCCTCGACGCTGGGGACAAGAGCGTCTCGCTCTCGACGAGGGCGGGGACGCCCTCCCTCCCAGGGACGCCCTCCCTCCCAGGGACGCCCTCGTTTCCGGAGCACCTTTTTCGCGTTAATCTCACACTCCCACGGAGCGGGACCGCCGCTTCGTCTCACTAGGGAGGTTCAACGTGAACGACACGCCACAGGTCAGTCGCATTGTGCGCACCGCCATCTTCGTCTCCAACCTGGAGAACTCGGTTCGTTTCTACAAGGAGGCCCTTGGATACACGGGGGTCTACGCCAACGGGGTCCTGGAACACAAGGTGGGTCATGCCCTGGTCGGTGTGCCGGACGATAGTGTGATCCGCTATGAAATCGTCAAGGCGGATGAGCTCAACTTCGCGATGGTGGGTCTGTTCGAGGTGAAACCTTTGCCGCCGTCCTTTCGCCGGGAGAACAAGGGCGCAAACCTGGGCGAGGGCTGCATGGTTTTCTTCGCAACGGACATTCGCAAAGTGCGCAACGGGATCGTGGAGCTGGGTGGAGAAATCGTCTGCGAGCCGCAATTGCTGGCGGTGCATGACCTGCGCCAACTGGAAATGACCGCCCGCGATCCCGACGGCATGATGATCAATATCATCGAGCGGCCCACCGAAAACTGGAACACAGACGTCGTTCAGTAGGACCGGCCGGCTCCGGTCGGAAGGGCAGCGCTCAGGCATGACGTCCGGTTCCGTATTGAGGGTGGCCGTGGGGCCGCGCTTTGCAGCCCCGCTGCTCGACTATCTCCCGCCCGAGGAGGGGCCTGTACCCCAGGCAGGCACCCGCGTGTCGGTCCCCCTGGGTTCCGGACGCCGCACCGGCATCGTGCTGGCGCGTCTTGAAGCGTCAGACATAGGGGCCGATCGCCTGCGGCGGGTGCTGTCCGTGCTGGATGCCGAACCGCTCTGGGACCCGGTCACGCTTGAGTTGTTGTGCTGGGCCTCGGACTACTACTGTCACCCGCTCGGGCAGGTCCTCGCCTATGCCTTGCCGCAGCAATTGCGTCGTGGAGGAAGTCTGCCGGCTGCACCGCGATCCTGGCGGGCTGCTGTGAACGGAATCGACGACGCGTCCGCCGCCCTGGCGCGGGCGCCCCGGCAACGGCAATTCTTCCGGAAGTTGCTGGATGCAGGGGAAAAAGGTGTGGCGGAAACAGCGTTGGCTTCGTTTTCAGCCGATTGGCGGAGGATCTTGCGAATCCTTCGGGACAAGGCACTGGCCGAATCGTTTGAGCCCCCGGTTACCGCACATGGAAAGTTGCTGCGCGCGAGCCCGCTCTCGCTCAGCGCGGAGCAGGCCGAGGCCGTCGAGGCCATGCCGGCAGACGAGGGCTTTGCCTGCCACCTGCTTGATGGTGTAACGGCCAGCGGCAAGACCGAGGTCTACTTGCACCTGGTTGAGAAGGTGCTGGAATCGGGCCGGCAATGCCTGCTTCTGGCGCCGGAGATCGGACTCACCCCGCAACTTGTGGACCGCTTGCAGGCGCGCTTCAACACCCCTGCCGCCGTGCTCCATTCGGGTTTGAATGAAGGCCAGCGCCTGCGCGCCTGGGCACACGCCCGTTCCGGCCGCGCCGGGATAGTGGTCGGCACGCGTTCGGCGGTGTTTACGCCCTCCCCCGGACTTGGCCTCATCGTGGTCGATGAGGAACACGATCCTTCCTACAAGCAACAGGACGGTTTTCGCTACCAGGCCCGCGATCTGGCCGTCATGCGCGCCTTGAGGAAGGACATTCCCGTGGTACTGGGTTCTGCGACGCCCTCGCTGGAATCATTGTTGAACGTTCGCAAGGGACGCTATGCGCGGCATCGCCTGACAAAGAAGGTAACCGGCACGCGGCCTCCGGTGGCCCGGCTCGTTGACCTCAACCGCCATCCGCCGAAGAACGGCCTGAGCAAGCCGTTGGTCAGGGCCATGATCGAGCAGCTCGATTCAGGGGCGCAGGTGCTTCTGTACCTCAATCGCAGGGGTTTTGCCCCGGTGCTCATGTGTCCGGATTGCCGCAAGGCCGAGGAATGCGGGCACTGTGACGCGCGCATGGTGTTCTATCGCAAACGCGACCTGTTGCTGTGCCACCACTGCGGGGCCGGGCGCCGGCCGCCGCTGCGCTGCTCGGGATGCGGGTCCGGCCTTTCGGCGATCGGGCAGGGTACCGAGAGGTTGGAGGACGAACTTCAGGAGCGTTTTCCCGATTTCCCGGTAGCGCGCATGGACCGTGACAACGTTCGCGGCCGGCGCAGGCTCGAGGACATCTTAAGCGGCATAAGAGAGCGCCACTACCGCATTCTGATCGGCACCCAGATGCTCACCAAGGGACATGATTTCCCCAGCCTGGGACTGGTCGGCGTGATCGATGCCGACCAGGGACTGTTCGCCCAGGAGTTCCGCGGGCCGGAACGGCTGGCGCAGACTCTGGTGCAGGTTGCCGGCCGGGCCGGACGAAGAAAGGCGCCTGGGCTGCTCCTTGTGCAGACTCGCATGCCGGATCATCCGCTGCTACGCCAGTTGCTCAAAGAGGGTTACCCGGGGTTCGCCGGCACCGCGCTGGAGCTTCGCCGGCAAAGCGGTTGGCCGCCGTTCGCGTACCTGGCGATGCTGCGTGCAAACGCGCCGGAAGCGGCAGCCGCCAGCCAGTTTCTTGAACAGGCGAAAGCCTCCGTTCCCCAACCCGATGTGATGGGCGCCCACGTGGAGGTCTTGGGTCCCGCACCGGCCCTCATGGAGCGCCGGCGCGACCGAAGCCACAGCCATTTGCTCGTGCGTTCGGTAAGCCGGGCGCGAATACAGGACTTTCTGGGCAGGTGGATTCCCGCGGTGCGTGACCTGCCGCGCACCCGCAAGGTGTCCTGGTCGCTGGACGTCGACCCTGCCGAAATCGGTTAGCCAGCGTTGCTGGCTCTTGATCTTGAGTGATTCCTTGCGTCAAAGTAAGGTTCGAGAACGGTATGTGCATGGTGCCTGGGCCGCATACATCGGCGGGAATCTACAAGCTTTGGAGCTGACCTGAAAGGAGATTGAACATGAAGCGCTATCCATGGATTTTTCCGCATGGTGGCTCAATTACCCGTAGTCGGATTTGAGTTGCCGCGGCTCGAGCCGGCCGCGAGTTGTGCTCAAGCCCTAGCCTATGCCCGGCAGCCCGCCGGCCCGCCGCCGCATCCAGTTGCGCAGGTTGGACTGCGACTCATACAGGCCCGAGCTGGGAAGAAGCAGTACCTGCTCGCTCTCCTTTAGGCCTGTGAGCACGGCGGAGTATTCGAAATCGCTCAGGCCCGTCCGCACCCAGGCGGGCTCCGGGCCGTAGTCGCGCATGACCAGCACCCAGTACTCGGCGCTGAAGTCATAGTCCTCCTGGCGCCTTGAGAACCGCCCGCCGGGACCGCCGCCAGGCCTGGCCCCGCCGGTCCAGGGCCGGCCCACGCGCCGCGGCTGGTTGCGCATTGCGTCACGCATCGCGCGGCGCATGGCTTCGCGCTGTTCGGCCGTTAGCTGCGGGCGTTCTCCGCCCCGGTTCTGCTGCCTCGCTTGCCCGCCAAAATCCGGGCGTTGAGAAGTGGGAGCACCGGCCTCGCCGCCCCCCGAGGCCTCTCCCCGTTCCTTCATTACCGCATCGTGCAAGTTGCTGTACGGCCAGTTCAGCATGTGCGCGGTGGCTTCGATATCGTCCATCGTCCGCAGGGCCGCCATCGGCACGGCGGGCGCTTGCAACTCCTCGGCAATCTTGATTTCCACCTCGGCGTTCATGCCCGGGAGCAGCAGCGAGTCGGGGTTGTCGAGCAGTATCAGGACCGAAAACATGGTGACGTTCTGTTCGACCACGGCCAACGGCTCGATCTTCTCCACATGGCCGCTGAACTCCAGGTTGGGGTAGGCCGCGACCCCCACCTGCGCCTGCATACCGGCGCTGATCTTTCCGATGTCGGTTTCGTCCACCCGGGTGCGCACCAGCACCCGGCGCAGATCGGCCATGCGCAGCAGCAGGGTGCCGCCGCCTACGTCCTGGGTCGGCGAGGAAATAACCTGTCCGGGCTCCACGTTGCGCTCGATGATGGTGCCGTCGATCGGCGCCAGGACGTCGGTGTCGCCCAGTGCGATGCGGGCGTTCTCCACGTCCACGCGGGCGCGGACGAATTGCGCCTCGGCTTCCGATAGCGCCAGCACGGTTTCTTCAAACTCGGTGTCGGTGATCGTGTTGTCCGCGACCAGCTTATCGGCGCGCTCCATTTGCAGCAGGGCGATGGACCGGCGCGACTGGGCCGCTTTCAGGGCTGCTTCGGCCTGGGCCAGATTGTTGGTCGGGATGCGCTTGTCGATCCGCACCAGAAGTGTCAAGCGCGCGACCCAGTCGCCGTTCTCGGCGTCTATGGAGAGTATTTCTCCGGAGGCCTTGGACTTCAGTTCGACGGTGCGCAGCGGTTCCACGGCGCCTGCCGCTTCCACGAACACTCGGATATCGCGCAACTCGACGGGCGCCTGGTCGTATGCCTGCGGCTCAGGCGCGGGCTCCTCGGCGCAGCCGGCGGCCAGCAGTGTGAGACCGATCATGACACCGGAGCGTATTGTCGTAGCGCGAATATTCACTGAATGCCGTTTCCCGCAGGACTACCGGTATCGAATGTTACTCGCCCGTCCAGCATCTCGATCCTGCGTTCGGCCCGGGCTGCGATCCCCGCGTCATGGGTTACCACGATCAGCGTGTGGCCATCGCCGTGCAGCGAATCGAACAGGTTCAGGACTTCCTCGCCGGTTGCGGAGTCCAGATTGCCGGTAGGTTCGTCCGCCAGCAAGATGCTCGGCCGGGTGACCAGCGCGCGGGCAATCGCCACTCGCTGGCGTTGACCGCCGGACAGCTGGCTCGGCCTGTGGGTCAGGCGGTTCGAGAGCCCCACGCGCTTAAGGGCCTCGGTAGCGCGGGGCAAGCGTTCGCGCCTTCGCATTCGAGCGTAGATGAGCGGCGCTTCGACGTTCTGCAAGGCCGTGCAGCGTTCCAGCAGGTTGAAAGTCTGAAACACGAATCCAACCTGCCGGTTACGCACCTGCGCCAGCTCCCGGGATTTCATGCGCGACACATGCACGCCGTTCAGCCAATAGTCTCCCGCACTGGGCGTTTCAAGGCAGCCCAGCAGGTTCATCAGGGTGGACTTGCCCGAGCCGGACGGCCCCGCAACCGCTACGTACTCGTTGGCCTTGACCGCCAGGCTGACATCGCAGAGCGCGACCACCGTATCGATTCCCATCCGGTAGGTCCGTGTCAGTTCGCGGGTGCGGATGGCCGAGGGTGTCATTCTTGTCGACTCGCGTGACAGGTGCTACAGGCGTTTGCGCAACAGCTCGTTGACGATTTGCGGGTTTGCCTGACCCTTGGTGGCGCGCATCACCTGGCCGACGAAGAATCCGAATACCCGGGTGTTGCCGTCGCGGTACTGCTGCACCTGTTCGGAATGACGCTTGAGGACATCATCAATGACGCCTTGAAGCGCACCGGTATCGGAGATCTGGCGAAGTCCGCGGCCTGCGATGATGCCGTCGGCGCCACCTTCGCCGGCCCACATCGCCTGGAACACCTCCTTGCCCAGTTTGCCCGACAACACGCCCTGGCGAAGGCGGGTCAGCAGAACGCCCAGTTCGCCGGCGCTGACCCGGCTGGCGTCGATATCCAGCCCGTCCCGATTGAGGGCCGCGGCCAGATCACCGGTTACCCAACGCGCCGCCAGCAGCATGTCGCCGCAGGCCTTGCCCGCCGTTTCAAAGTAGTCGGCTGCGGCCCGGCTTTCGCACAGGCGGCGCGCGTCTTCCGCTGCCAGGCCGTATTGGTCCTGGAATCGATTGCGCCGTTCACCCGGAAGTTCGGGCAGAGTCCGGCGCAACTCCTCCAGGAAACCCGGTTCAATCGAGAGCGGCGGCAGGTCGGGGTCGGGGAAGTATCGATAGTCGTTGGTTTGTTCCTTGTCGCGCATGGGGCGGGTCGTGTCCAGCCTGGAGTCGTACAGCCGCGTTTCCTGTGCGATCGAACCACCTTGCCGCAACACCTCGCCCTGGCGCGCAATCTCGCTGTGCAGGGCTCGCTCCACGAAACGGAACGAGTTGAGGTTCTTGATTTCCGTCCGGGTGCCTAGTTTCCGGTCCTCCGGCTTCTTGAGGGAAATATTGGCGTCACAGCGCATTGACCCCTCCTGCATTGCGCCGTCGGATATGCCGATCCAGGTCACCAGTTGATGGATGCCGCGCATGCAGGCGCCGGCCTCTTCGGGAGAGTTCAACTGCGGCTCGGTGACGATTTCCAGCAGCGGCGCGCCGGCCCGGTTGAGGTCCACGCCGGTGGCGTTGGGCAGGGCGTCGTGCAGCGACTTGCCGGCGTCTTCTTCCAGGTGGGCGCGCGTCAGTTCAATTTGCCGGACCGGCTTTCCGGGGACGGCAACTTCCACCGACCCGCCACGAACGATCGGAAGTTCGAACTGGGAGATCTGGTAGCCCTTGGGAAGGTCCGGATAAAAATAGTTCTTGCGCGCAAACACCGAATGGCGCGCCACTTCTCCGCCGGCCGCAAGGCCGAATTTCGCGGCCATCGCGACCGCCTCGCGATTGGCAACCGGCAGCGTTCCCGGAAATCCCAGGTCGACCAGGCAGGCCTGGGTGTTGGGAGTGGCCCCGAAAACCGTCGAGGCGCCCGAGAACATCTTGCTGCGCGTTGCCAGCTGGACGTGAATCTCAAGCCCGATGACCACCTGCAAGTCCATGGCGTCGCCTCGGTTTACCCGTCGCCTATAGGCGAGGATGCGCCGGGCGGCCAAAGCCGGTGCCAGTCCGTTTCCAACTGGTACGCATGGCCGGCGCGCAGCAGCTCCGCTTCGGCGAAAGGCCGGCTCATCAGCTGCAGGCCGACCGGCAGTCCGTCCACGGTTCCGGCGGGAATCGACAGCGCCGGGATTCCCGCGAGGCTGGCGCCGATGGTGTAGACATCGTTGAGGTACATCAGGATGGGGTCGTCGATTTTCTCCCCGAGGGCGAAGGCCGGCGCGGGAGTCGTCGGGCCTGCAAGCAGATCGACGGATTCGAATGCGCGGGTGAAATCGGCCGTCAACAAGCGGCGTACGCGTTGCGCCTGAAGGTAATAAGCATCGAAATAGCCCTTGGAAAGGACCCAGCCGCCCACCAGGATGCGCCGCCGGACTTCTTCGCCGAAGCCGGCCCGGCGTGTCTGGGTGTACAGCTCCTCCAGGCTCTGCGCGCCGCCTTCGCGCAGGCCGAAGCGCACCCCGTCGAAACGGGACAGGTTCGAAGAGCACTCAGCGGGCGCAACCACGTAGTACACCGGCGCCGACAAAGGCAGGCGCGGCAGCGATACCTCGCTGATGACTGCGCCGAGACTGCGGAGCGTCTCCATGTTGTCGAGAAGAATCTGCTGGCAGCGGGCATCCAGGCCTTCGCCGATGAATTCCTTGACGATGCCCACTCGCACACCCTTGAGTGCTTGTCCTTTCATGCCACGCAAGGCTCCGGAGTAGTCTTCGGCGTCGCGCTGGGCGCAAGTGGAATCGCGCACGTCATGCCCGGCCATGCTGTCCAAAAGCAGCGCCGTGTCCTCGACCGTGCGGGTCAGCGTCCCCGCCTGGTCCAGGCTGGACGCGAATGCAATCATTCCATAGCGGGATACGCGGCCGTAACTGGGCCTGAACCCGGTGATCCCGCACAATGCGGCCGGCTGCCGCACGGATCCGCCGGTATCCGTCCCGGTGGCGGCAGGGACCAGGCCCGCGGCGACCGCGGCGGCGGAACCCCCCGAAGACCCTCCCGGGGAGCGCGTGGGGTCCCAGGGATTGTGTACCGGCCCGGCGTAACTGGTCTCGTTCGAAGAGCCCATTGCGAACTCATCCATGTTGGTCTTGCCGACCAGCACCGCGCCGGCCTCCGCCAGCCGCTCAACCACGGCCGCGTCGTAGGGCGGTACGAAATCCTCTAGGATCCGGGACCCGGCCGTAGTGCGAACACCACGGGTGCAGAAGATGTCCTTGTGGGCGATGGGTATGCCGGCCAATGGCCCACCGTTTCCATTCCCGGCATCGAACTCGCGCGCCTGGTCCAGCGCCTTGTCTCCGCACACCGTCAGGAAGGCGTTCAGCCCGGGGTTGCGATCCTCGATTCGAGCCAGGCAGGCCTGGGTCAACTCAAGACTTGACACTTCGCCGGCGTCTAGCAGGCGGCGCAGTCCGGCCAGGGAAAAATCCGCCATGGTTTATTCGATTACCCTGGGGACGCGGTACAGGCCGTCCACGACGTCCGGCGCGCACTCCTGCGCTTCGGACCGCACATCGGGTTCGGTGACCTCGTCGGCGCGCAGGGGCAACTGAAGATCCAGTGGGTGGACCATAGGCTCCACGCCCTCGGTGTCAAGCTCCTGCAGGACCTGCACGAACCCGATGATTCGGCGAAGGGTGCTGACCAGTTCCTGCTTTTCCCCTTCCTCCAGCGCAAGGCGGGTTAGCCGGGCTACGCGCAGGAGTTCCGCGTCGGAAAAGTCCTCGGCGGATTCGGGTGTTTCCGGAGTCTTCAGAAGATTCATTCCTGGATTCGAACTTGCGCAGCCAACAATGATCGCACCACCGTTTGCCGCTTGCAATCGAAACGATGTGAAAACCGCAGCGCCGTGGGCTCTGCGGGGGCGCATCGATGGCTGTCGATACGGCCGGCCGTATAGTCGCGTACTGCTCGTTCTGCTATGATTTACAGGTTATTGGGGGAGCATTCGCTCCCAGGAAAAACTGGCGTGATCAGCAATTTTGTCCGTGGTTTTGTTGACCGGTTGGCCGTGGATCTCGCGATTGATCTCGGCACCGCCAACACGCTTGTATATGTATGCGGGCGCGGGATCGTTCTCAACGAGCCGTCTGTCGTGGCGTTGCGCCGAAGCTCGGGCGGCGGCTCCGACGGGGTTCTGGCGATCGGGGCCGAGGCATTCGGCATGCTGGGACGGACCCCCCGCGACCTGCAGATCGTCAAGCCCTTGAAAGACGGCGTAATAGCCAACTACGAAGTCGCCGAACAGATGCTCAAGCATTTCATCATCAAGGCCCTGGGACAGGGTTTCTTTCGCCCGGCCGTGCGCCGCCTGGTGATCTGTGTTCCCCATGGAGCAACCCCTGTGGATCGCCGGGCCATCGAGGAATCCGCCCGCGACGCCGGCGCGCGTGAGGTCTTCGTGGTGGACGAGCCCATTGTGGCGGCCATCGGCGCCGGCCTGCCCGTGCATCGGCCCTGTGGGAACATGGTGGTCGATATCGGGGGCGGCACCTCGGAAGTGGCGGTCCTCTCCATGTCCAGCGTGGTTTACGCACGGTCCGTAAAAGCCGGTGGGACCCGCATGGATGACGCCATCGTGCAGTACGTTCGGCGCAATCACGGCATGTCGATCGGACCCAGCCAGGCCGAGGTCATCAAGCGCGAGGTGGCCAGCGCGTATCCGGGCGAGGAGATCAAGGAAATCAAGCTGCACGGGCGCAGTCTGTCCCGTGGCCTGCATTCGCAGTTCACCTTGAACAGCAACGAAGTGCGAGACGCCTTGAACGACACGCTTGAGGAAATCGTGCAGGCCGTTCTGGACGTGCTCGCGCACACCCCGCCGGAACTGGGCGCCGACATCAGTCAGCGCGGCCTGGTGCTGGCCGGTGGAGGCGCGCTGCTGCCCAAGCTGGACTCGCTGCTCCGTGAACGCGCGGCCGTGCCGGCATTCGTGGCCGAGGATCCGCTGACCTGCGTGGTGCGCGGATGCGGGCATCTCGTGGAAACCCAGGGTACGGTTCGTTACGCCAGCGAAATCACCGGCCCGCAATGGGCTTGAGGTAGCGCTCACAGGTTCCGAAAATGCGTAGCAGGACCGCAACGCTGACGCCGGATCGCTTCCGCAGGCGAAAGGGCCCCAGCGGCGCCGGCGAATGTCTTCTGATTTGCCTGAGCTGCTTCGGGCTGCTCGTGATCGAAGCGCAATTTCCCGCGGTACAGCAGGCGCGAGGGTTAGGAGAACTGGTCAAGGTTCCGATCCACGCGGTCGTCCGGCTGGCCTCGGAGAGTTTTCGCGGAGCCCAGGACTACCTGCGCTCCCAGACATCGCTGCAGAGCGAGAACGAAGAGCTGCGAACCACCCTTCTGGAGCAGAATGTGGACCTTCAGCAAATGGCCTTGCTGAAGGCGGTAAACGAGGAGTTGCGCAACTTGCTCTCGCTTGACGCGCAGCTCGGATCCAACAACCTCACCGCGCAGACCCTGCCCGGCAATCCCGATCCGTCCCGCCATCGGGTTACGCTGAGCATTGGCAGTCGCAAAGGCGCGTTCGTCGGTCAGCCGGTGGTCGATTCCCTGGGTGTAGTGGGTCAGATCGAGCGCGATTACCTGATCACGTCCGACGCATTGTTGATCAGCGACGCCAATCACGCCATTCCGGTCATGTTTGAGCGCACGGGAATACGGGCGATCGCGGAGGGAACCGGCCGATCGGATCATCGCCTGTTGTTGCCCTTTATGCCGGCGCATGCGGACGTCGTTTCCGGCGATCTTGTGGTGACTTCCGGTACCGGCGGCCTGTTTCCGGCCGGCCTGCGGGTTGGTGTGGTGGAAGATGTGCGCAACTCATCCGGTCAGGCATTTCTCGAAGCTTTCGTGCGGCCTTCGGCAAACCTGGAGGGTGTCAACCTGGTATTGCTGTTGCGCAGCGAAGCGTTGAATGCCCAGGAGGATTCTTTGGACGATGAGGCGGGGGAACCATGACCGAGAGCGTGGTTGCGCGTAACTATCTGCTGCTCGGCGCCGCATTGCTGATCAGCGTTCTGCCGTTGCCGCAGGCCGTCGGCCTCTGGCAGCCTCCCTGGTTGGCGGTTGCCCTGATATGGCTTGCGATAGTGGCCCCGGAGAATGCGCGCCTGGTTGTCGCGGCGATCGCCGGACTGCTGTATGACCTCCTGGTGGGAACGCCATTGGGCCTGCATGCCCTGGCGGCAACCCTGCTGGTCTTCCTCGCTACCAATCTGCGTCTCTGGATTGTTTCTTCTCCGCCCTGGCTGCGCTTTATGCTCGCGATGGCCATGATCTCCCTCTACCTTGGCGTGGTGGCCCTGATCGGCGGCTGGTTCGGTCACCCGGGGTCCTGGGCCGGCACGGCCACCAGCCTGATGAGCGGAGGGGTGCTGGTGCTGATCGCGTTTCTGTTCCTGAAGGTGTAATGGCGACTCGCCCACAAGACGGCTACGCCGAGCAGGAAACGCTCGTCCGCCGGACGCTTTATATGGTCTTCCTGCTGGGGCTGCTGACGCTCGTTTTGCTTGCGCGCGTGAGTTACCTGCAAATTTTTCGTCATGACTACTACACGGGTCAGGCGCTCGGCAACCAGATGGATGCGCGCAGGGTAGCGCCCCGCCGCGGGATCATTGTGGATCGCAACGGGGAGCTGATCGTGTCCAACCGGGCGGGGTTTCGCCTGACGCTGGTGCCCGAGCAGGTAGACGATCTGTCCCGGACTTTAGCCCGCCTTGGAGAATCGGGTCTGGTTACCACCGAGCGCCATGGCGAGCTGATTGAAATCGCGCGCCGGTCTCAACCCTATGAAGCGATTCCGGTTCGCACCCGGCTCGCCGAGGACCAGGTTGCCCGCTTTGCGGTGATCCGCCACAAGTTTGCGGGGGTGGATATCGAAGGACTCCTGCTTCGGGAATATCCGCTGGGGGCCGCCGGGGCTCACTTGCTGGGGTACGTGACGGCCATCAGCGCCGAGGATAAGGAACGATTGGACCCGGTGCAGTACTCGGGCATATCCCATATGGGCAAGACCGGTGTGGAGGGAAGTTACGAGGATTTCCTGCGCGGCGCTCCTGGCGGCGAACGAGTCCTGACCAACGCGTACGGCCGCCCGCTTTCCCGCACTCTCGAACTGGATCCGCAGCCGGGTGCAGACTTGCAACTGGCCATTGACAGCGATCTTCAAATGGAGGCCTACGCCGCGATGGATTCGCGCCGCGGCGCCGTGGTGGCGGTGGACCCCGCCAACGGCGGAATCCTGGCCCTGGTAAGCAGCCCTGCGTTCGATCCCAACGAATTCGTCTCCGGCATGGACAGCAGGAGTTTTGCCGAATTGAATAGCAATCCCGATCTGCCCATGTTCAATCGCGCGATTCGTGGCCGCTATCCACCGGGTTCCACGATCAAGCCGATGCTGGCGCTGGCGGCCCTTCAGGAGGGCTACAGGGACGCGCACGAGACCATCGCTTGCCGGGGGAGATACCGTTTGTCGGCTAATAGCCGGCCGTTTCGCGACTGGAAGCGGGAAGGCCACGGCCCGATGAACCTGCACGACGCCGTCTCCCAGTCCTGCGATGTGTACTTCTACCAACTGGCGCGGGATATGGACATCGAGGGGATTCACACAGGCCTCGTCCAGTTCGGATTCGGGGCCATGTCCGGTTTGGACCTGAGCGGCGAATCACCCGGCATCGTGCCGTCCAGGGCATGGAAGCGTTCCCGCTTCAGCGACCCGGCGGAACAGGCGTGGTTCCCCGGTGAGACCGTGGTAACCGGTATAGGCCAGGGCAGCCTGGTGGTGACTCCGCTTCAACTGGCGCTGGCCGTGGGGCAAATCGCCATGCGGGGGCGCCGATACAAACCGCGACTGGTCGAGGCGATTCGTGATCCGGCCAGCGGCAGGATCGATCCCATCGCGCCGGAAGTGGTCGAAACGCTGGCTCCCGAAGCCGTGGAGCATTGGCGAACGGTCGTTGATTCAATGGTGGCGGTTGTTCACGGTCCGCAAGGAACGGCGAGGGCCACCGGCGCCAGGCTTGATTTCGAGGTGGCCGGCAAGACCGGAACTTCCCAGGTCGTGGCGATGAGTCGGGACGGCGAGGAGCCTCCCGAGGAGATCGAGGAGCGCAAGAGAGATCATTCGCTGTTCGTGGCCTTTGCCCCGGTGCACGATCCTGCGATCGCACTGGCGGTCATAGTAGAGAACGGCGGTTCCGGCTCGGGCGCCGCCGCGGAGGTGGCCGAGAGATTGCTGGAGACCTACCTGGCAGGCAATGCGCCTCCGGACCAGGTTGCGGAGTCGCGATGAACACCGGGGTGGCAACCCGCTATGAAGTGGGGGTATTGCGGGCCCTGAAACTGGACGGCTGGTTGCTGGTGTGGCTGCTGCTGCTGCTGAGCCTGGGCCTGGTGGTCCTCTACAGTGCGTCGGGCGGCAGCGGGGACGTGGTGCTTTACCAGGTATCCCGCCTTGTGATCGGCCTTGGAGCAATGCTGATCTTTGCCCAGATTCCACCTCAATTCCTGGCCCGGGTCGCTCCCTGGGCTTACGGCGGAGTCGTCGCCCTGCTGGTGCTTGTGCTGCTGGTAGGCGAGGAAAGTGGCGGAGCGCGCCGTTGGCTGGACTTCGGGATCAGCTTTCAGCCGTCGGAATTCGTCAAGTTGGCTGTGCCATTGCTGTTGGCTTACATGCTGCGCAACTCGCAGGAACGCCCTGGGGTCCTGATGACCTTCGTGGCGCTGCTACTGATCGGCATGCCGGTCGCCCTGGTCATCCGCCAGCCCGACCTGGGCACGGCCGTGGTGCTGTGCTGTTTCGGGTTGATTTGCCTGCTTCTGGCCGGACTCAATCGGCGATTCGTCTACGGCGGCGCCGTGATCGGTTTTCTGGCGATTCCGGCGTTTTGGGTAAGCATCCGTGACTACCAGCGCGAGCGGATACTGAGCGTGCTGAACCCGGAATCCGATCCTCTGGGGGCCGGTTACCACATCATCCAATCCAAGATTGCGATCGGGTCCGGGGGCGCTTTCGGCAAGGGTTGGATGAATAGCACACAGGCCCAGTTCGGTTTTCTGCCGGAGCCCACGACCGACTTCGTGTTTTCCGTAATCAGCGAGGAATTCGGCTTTGTAGGCGTGGTTATTGCGCTGCTTTTATTCGTTGCCATTACGGTTCGAATGCTGCAGATCGCTTTTGCCGCTCAAGGCCGGTTTTCCCGCCTTCTTGGCGCGACTCTGGCAATCGGCTTTTTCTTCAGCTTTGCGCTCAACGCGGCCATGACCACCGGTCTTTTGCCGGTGGTAGGATTGCCGATGCCGCTCGTGAGTGTGGCAGGAAGCGCCAATGTGACTTTCCTGGCCGGCTTCGGTATCCTCATGTCCATTCGATCTGATCGTCGCTACCTCGCCCGCTAATTCGTGTTCGGAAAAACCCTCTTAGTTGCCGCCTTGTGCGCGCCTCTGGCTGCCGTGGCCGTGGATGTGCAGGATCCTGAGATTCGCGAATTCATAGACGAACTGGTGCGCGACGAGGGCCTGGATCGAGCGGATGTCAGCCAATTGCTCGCCTCGGCAAATTTTCGACCGCAAGTTATCGAGGACATGAGCCGCGCCCCGGAGCGCACCAGTGAATGGGGCAGCTACCGGGCCAACTTCATGGATGCGGGTCGGATCTCGTCAGGCAAGGCTTTTTCCAGGCTGCATGCCGACTCACTGACCAGGGTGGAAAGCGATACGGGCGTGCCGCCGGCAGTCGTGCTGGGCATTCTCGGCGTGGAGACCCGCTACGGACGCATTACCGGCAAGCATCGGGTCCTGGATTCGCTCGCCACGCTGGCGTTTCATCATCCGCGCCGCGGCGATTTTTTCCGCCGTGAATTGAAGGATTTCTTCGTCCTGGACAGTGAGCGGGCTCTCGACGCGTCCCGGGTGCTGGGGTCCTATGCCGGCGCCATGGGACGGGCCCAATTCATACCCTCCAGCTACAGGCGCTACGCCGTAGACGGCGACGGCGACGGCAGGCGTGACCTGTTCTCGAATTGGCGAGACGTGCTCAGCAGCGTGGCCGGCTACCTGGGCGATCATGGCTGGCGTCGCGGCGCCGGCGTTGCCATGCCCGCGACCCTGGCGGAAGGCAGTTCCGCCACGCCCCAGGAAAGCGGCCTGTCTCCGCCTACCACGCTTGGCGCCCTGCGTGCGGCGGGTGTGCGCTTCGATAGCGGCCTGCCGGATGAAACGCCTGCCGGGCTGTTGCTGATGCAGGGCGCCGGCGGTGCGGAGTACTGGCTGGCGCTTCCGAACTTCTACGTCATTACACGCTATAACCGCAGCTACATGTACGCGCTCGTCGTACATCAACTCGGACAGGCCATAACCTCGCCGGATACGGGATGACGCCTGGTGTCGTGTCACGCCCGTATAGTCGCATCAGCGCGTTCCCCATGGTATGTGGCAAGGCGCGTCCCCGCCGGGAATGGCGCCTCCCATTGCCCAGGGGCGCAACGCCGCCACAGGCCATGGGGGAAGCGCCCTACGGGAGCGTGCGGGGCGCGCCACTGCGGTGTTGCAGCCCTTTGCAATACGGGCAGTATTCCCTGCGGGCTGCGCCTTGCATTGGCACGCCCCGCACGCTCTGATGCGACTATACGGGCGTGACACGACACTAGTCTGGCGCGTGCTGCTCCTGACGGGCTGCATGACTCTTGCACCCGGATGCTCGGTAGTCAAGGGCATAGTCGGCGGACCCTGGGGCGGCTCTTCCGGTGGAACCCCCGGGCAGGACTGCTACGAGCAGTTCGGCAGAACCTATTGCCCCATGACCTCCGCGGCAGGCTTTGTCGAAACCGGCGTGGCGTCCTGGTATGGGGCGGACTTTCACGGTAAGCCCACCGCCTTGGGCGAGCCGTACAACATGTACGCCATGACCGCAGCCCACAAGACGCTGCCTCTGCCGACCCGGGTCCGCGTCACCAATATTGAGAATGGCCGCAGCGCCGAGTTGCGGGTCAATGACCGCGGACCTTTCGTCGGGGACCGCGTGATCGACCTGTCCTACAGCGCCGCACGCGAACTGGGCGTGTATCGAGCCGGCACCGCACGCGTGCGAATCGAGGCGCTGGAAGCGGGAGGCTCACGCCAGCCGGTTTCCGCAGGCGGCGCATATGTTTATCTGCAGGCAGGCGCTTTTGCTTTTCGCGAAAACGCGGTGAAGCTGTACTACAGGATTCAGGAGGCTGGCGTGTCCGGCGTATATATCCGTCGAAAGCCCAACGGGATTTATGCCGTCTGGGTGGGTCCGCTGGAGAATCAGCGGCAGACGGCCACGCTTAAACGCCGTCTGGCGAATTTGGGAATATCAAGGACGCTCAGGGTTACCGGTGATGCGCCGCCCGGCTGAGCCATGACTCGGGACACGACACAAATATGAGAAAACGACTTGCAACCGCCCTTGTGCTGGCATCCGCCTTCTTCGCGGCCACCGCCGCCGCCCAGTCGCCGCGTCCGATCGCGCAATTGCCGGCGCCGCCGGCGCTTGACGCCGCGTCCTTCGTGCTGATGGAACAGGACACCGGGACGCTGCTCGCCGCCCACGAACCCGGCCTCAGGGTCGAGCCGGCCAGCATTACAAAGATCATGAGCGCCTACGTGGTCTTCGATGCGCTGGCGGCCGGTGAACTCCGCCTTCAGGAAGAAGCCGTGATAAGCGAGAAGGCCTGGCGCATGGAGGGCTCCCGGACCTTCCTTGATCTGAACAGCCGGGTGAGTGTCGAGACCCTGCTGCTCGGGATGATCGTGCAGTCGGGCAACGACGCCAGTGTCGCCCTTGCCGAGCATCTTGCCGGGGCGGAGGAGGATTTCGCGACACTGATGAACGCGACCGCCGAACGCCTCGGGATGCAGGGCACGCATTTCGAGAATGCCACCGGTTGGCCGGGGGAGAGCCACTACACCACGGCAGCCGACACGGCGCTGTTGACCCGGGCCATGATTCAGGAGTACCCGGCCTTGTACGGCATGCATGCCATGCGTGAATTCACCTGGAACGGGATCTCGCAGCCCAATCGCAATCGCCTGTTGGCTCGCGACGCGACCGTCGACGGAGTGAAGACCGGGCATACGCAGTCGGCGGGCTATTGCCTGGTGGCTTCGGCAGTGCGCGACGGCATGCGCCTGATTGCCGTGATCATGGGCGTAGCGAGCGAGGCGCAGCGCTCCCAGGACGCCTTGCGGCTCTTGAGTTACGGGTTTCGCTACTTTGAGACCCGCAAACTGCTTGAAGCCGGCACGTCCTTCGGGTCCGCGCGCGTATGGAAGGGCAAGGACACGGTCATCAACCTTACCGTGTCCGACGATGTGGTGATGACCCTGCCGAAGCGTGCAGCCGGCGAGCTGGAAACCAGGGTGGTGATCAACGAGCCGCTGATCGCGCCCCTTGAGGCCGGCGCGCAGCTCGGGCAGGTTACCCTGATCTATAACGGCGAGACGCTCGCCGAGATGCCGCTGGCGCCGGAGCACGCGGTCGAAGCAGGAGGATTGTGGCAACGCACCCGGGACTCCGTCCTGCTGTGGTTCGAATAGCCGGGGCAGATTCCGTATCCGTCAAATGGTTGGGGTTGGCGCCCTGGCGGGAGGCGGCCGCGCGCATGCGGCGTTTTACCGATGAACGGGGCGAATCCGGGCCCGACGAGATCTGGCTATGCGAACATCCGCCGGTATTCACGCTGGGCGTGAAGGCGGATCTCACGCACATCCTTGACGCTGGCGACATCCCGGTAGAACAGACCGATCGCGGCGGCCAGGTCACCTTCCATGGCCCCGGGCAGTTGATGGTCTACCCCCTGGTGTCCCTGCGGCGTGCCGGTCTGGGGCCCCGCACCTTTGTCTGCGCGCTGGAAGACGCCGTGATTGATTGTGCCGCGAAGTACGGCATCGTTGCGGGGCGCCTGCCGAAAGCCCCGGGAGTCTACGTTAACGGAGCCAAGCTGGCGGCCATTGGCCTGCGCGTGCGACACGGTTGCTCCTATCACGGGATGGCGCTTAATGTCTGCGCCGACCTGACCCCTTTCTCACGAATCAACCCGTGCGGGTATGAAGGTCTCCAGACCGTGAATTTCGCCAGCCTGGGCGGCCCGGCCAGCGTGGTGGAAGCGGCGGCGGACTTGCAGCCGCATTTGCTGGCCCGGCTCTACCACCATTGAGTCGACGCCAGTGACCGATCAGGGCCCATCCGACTGTCGCGGTCGGCGTCGGATCGCTTCCAGCCGCTCATTTGTGCCGGCATCCGCCCAGTAACCGCCGTACAGCGAGCCGGACACGCGCCCTTCGCCGGCAGCCTTGCGCAGCAGTGGAGCGAGTCCGAATCGCTTTTCGGTCACCCCTTCAAACAACGCTGCGGACAGTACGCTGACTCCGCCAAACGTGAAACGGGGAGGGGTGTCCGTTATGCGGCCCTCCCGAAGCCCGAAATCGCCCTCAGGGTTGTGGGACGGATTGGGCGCCATCATGAGCCAGGCCAGGTCTGCAGGACGGAAACTGGACGGGGTGAAGGAAAAATCAGTGCGAATGTCGGCATTCACCACCCAGAAGGGCTCCCCGCCGAGTAGCGGCAGTGCCTTGCGGATTCCACCACCCGTTTCAAGCGCCTTGTCGCCCTCATCGCTGTAGCGAATGCGTACGCCGTAGCGCGAGCCGTCGCCGAGGGCGCTTTGGATCATGCCGCCCAGCCAGGAAAGGTTGATGACGGCTTCCACTACACCGCCGCCGGCCAGCGAAACAAGCAAATGCTCGATCAGCGGCCTGCCGTCAACCGGCATCAAGGCCTTGGGCAGGCGGTCGCTCAATGGGCGCAGCCGCTCGCCGCGGCCCGCTGCCAATATCATCGCCCTTCCGGGTCGAAGGTCCTGTTGCTGGTCGGTCATGGATTTCCGGCGCGATTGTCGCACGCCGGAATCATGCCAAGTGCGGGATTCGACACCGGGTTGCGGGTAAAGTGAAGATTGTCCTGATCGAAAAAATGACGAATTCGACTATGCACAGAGGCGCCATGGGCGTCAGCGGCCGGTCTCGCGGCTGAGGAGTACGCGCTTGCCGATTTCATTGCTCGCACCGCTGGCCGCCGCCTGTATTGCGCCTGTGCAATCCGGCCTCTGGCAGGAAGAGCCGGGTGCGAACCTGGCCTGCGAGATCGCCATGGCTCGTTCCGACAAGACCCTGGGAATTACCGCCAAGGATGGCTTTCGGGGCAAGATCGGCGAGGGCGGCGAATTTCTGGGTGCGGTTTCTTTCTGCATGGGTAATCACCGCCTGGACGTGGAGACTGCCCGCTTCAATCAGCGCCGCAAGCGATTTGAGTTCTCCGGCAACGTGGCTTATTCCGGTGAGTCCGTTCGTGTCCGGGCAAAGGAAGCGCTGCTGGACGTGGATCGCGACCTGCTTCGCTTCGAGGACGCCGAATACGCGGTGCGCGACAGTCTGGTGCGAGGCAGCGCCGCCGAGATTCTGTTGGACGGGGAGCAGGATGAGGTCAGGCTGGACGATGTCATTTATACGAGTTGCCTTCCCGGCCGCAATCATTGGGAACTGCGCGCCGGTTCGATAGAGATGGAGCAGGCGACCGGGTTCGGCCGGGCGGAAAAAATCAGCTTGAAGATCCTTGATGTGCCGATCTTCTACTTGCCGTCTTTGTCTTTTTCGGCCCGCGGCGAACGCAAGTCCGGCTTCCTGGTGCCGGAGATCGGCAGTTCCAGCCGCCGGGGCCTGGAGCTGGAGGCGCCCTGGTACTGGAATATCGCGCCCAATATGGACGCCACCTTTACTCCGCGCTACCTGTCCCGCCTGGGCTTTTTCGCAGGGGCGGATTATCGCTTTCTCACGAAATCCTCCACCGGCCGGATCAAGGTGGGATATCTGCCCCGGGACAAGCTCAGAAACCGTTCGCGGTACGACGTCAACGTGGAAACGGAGACGATCCTTTCCGAGAAGTGGCGGATCCACTCCGATGGTCGCTGGGTTTCCGACAATCTCTACATCGAAGACATCGGGCGCGGGTTCTGGGAGCAGGCCCAGACCCATTTGCGACGCGAGATCCAGGCTACCTACAGCGGCCGGACCTTTGACGCCATCTTCCGTATAACGGGGCATCAGGTTGTGCATCCGGACGTTGATCGCCTGTTCCGCCCGCATGTGCGCCTGCCCGAGGTGCGGATGAACGGCCAATGGCCTGACCTGCTGCCGAACGTGGATGCGCGGTTATGGATGGAGACGGGCTGGTTCGAGCATTCGCAGCGAACCTCCGGCGCCCGGGTTCACTTCGAACCGCAATTGCGGGCGCGCTATCGCGCGGGTCCCATCGATGTCAATCCGGAGCTGTCGCTGCTGGTCACGGGTTACCACGTATCTGAGCCGTTTCAGCGCGATTACGAGACCTACTATCGCGTGCTGCCCGTCCTGAGCGTCGATGCGCGGGCCGGTCTGTGGCGGCGGTTTGAGACCCGGCCGGTGGACGTGACCTTGCAGCCCCGCGTGATGCTGAGCTTTATCCCTACCGTCAACCAGGACTACATGCCGGTCTTCGACACCATCATTCCCGACTTCAATTACGTGCAATTGTTCCGGCCCAACCGTTATCTCGGTTTTGATCGCGTGGGCGACACGGTGCACTTGAGCGCCGGTGTTCAGGGAGTCATCCAACGCAGCGCCGACGGCAAGGAACTCTTGCGGTTCACACTGGGTCAGCGCTACAACTTTCGGGGTCGTAGCGTCAGCCTCGAGGGCTTGAGTTCGCACGAGGATGCGGCTTCCGACTACATCGCCGAGTTCGCCTACCCTCTGGGCAAGGATTGGCAGCTGGACATGCGGTACCTGTGGGACGCGGAAATCGATAACGCCAGCCGTTCGGAGGTGGCTGTGCTTTACCGCAAGGACCCGCGCCGCACGGTTCGCGTTGCCTACCGCAGCCGTTGGGCCCGCACCGAAAACCTCGACCTTGCGTTCCGCTGGGCCGTCAACGACCGGTGGACCGCGGTAGGGCGCTATAACTACTCGTTTGCCGAGGACGTGGAGCTGGAGCGCTATCTTGGTTTCGAATACGAATCCTGCTGCATCAACGTCGCGCTTCTGTGGCGCCGGCATGTGGAAAGGGACGCCACTTTAGGCGGTGCATCCGTATATCTGCAGGTTACGCTCAAGGGTCTGACCAGCCTCGGAGGGGACGCCAGGGAAATGATCGAGCGTGGTATGCTCGGCTACCCCAGCCGATAAGTATTTCGTCCTCGACAGCCGTGACTGTATTGCACTTGAACACCGAATTTCCTGCGCGCCCCTTGCTTGCGCTGCGCAGCATCTCCGCCCTGCTCGCCGTAGCTTGCCTGGCGCTCAATGTCGCGCCGGCGAACGCGCAACTCAGCGATTCGGGAGAATTCCTGGACGGCATCGCCGCGGTGGTCAACGACGGCGTCGTGCTGAAGACCGAACTTGCGCAGGAACTGACCGCTGTGCGCGCCAATATCAGCGCCCAGGGGATGCGTCCGCCGCCTTCCGCCGTACTGGAGTCGCAGGTGCTCGAGCGCCTGGTTTTGCGCGAGATTCAACTGCAGCGGGCAAAGCGCTTCGGCATAGAAATCTCCGACGATCAGGTCAACCGTGCACTTGAGTACGTCGCCCGGCAAAACAGTGTGGAACTGAGCAATCTGCCCAACGTGCTGGCCGAACAGGGCGTGGACTACGGCCAGTATCGCGAGGAGCTCAGGTCGCAGATTGTCCTGGATACCTTGAGGCAGCGTGACGTGGTTTCCAGGGTCTACCTCAACCCGCGCGAAGTGGATGACTTTCTCCGGGGCGCGGAGGCGGGCGAAGACGCCAACCGGGAATACCAGGTATCACATATCCTCATCGGCACTCCGCTGAATGCCACGGCACGGCAACGTGAGGCCGCCCGGGATCGCGCGGGGAAGCTGCTTGAGCGCGTGCAGGATGGCGAGAATTTTCAGGAATTGGCGATCGCCTATTCCGAATCCCAGAACGCCCTGCAGGGCGGCAGCCTGGGTTGGCGCAAGCGCAATGCCCTGCCCACGGCATTCGTGGCGCATGTCACCAAGCTGCAACCCGGCGCGGTGGCCGAACTGATCACCACTGGCAGCGGCGTTCATCTGGTGCGTCTGGACGACATTCGCGGCGGGGACCCGATCATTCAGGAGCAGTGGGAACTGCGCCACATTCTGCTGCAGCCCAACGAGATACGCGACGATGATGCAACCCGCAGCGAGATCGCCGGCCTGCGCGAGCAAATCGTCTCGGGCGAGAGTTTCGGCGCCCTGGCCCGCGCCTATTCTGCGGACCCCGGTTCGGCCGGTGAGGGCGGGATGCTTGGCTGGGTGACGCCCGAGGACCTGGACCCTGCCTTTGCCGCTGGGGTTTCCGAGCTTGAGGGTGACGAGATCAGCGAACCGATTCGCAGTTCCTTCGGCTGGCACATCGCGCAACGCTCTGGCACACGCATGCAGGACGTAAGCGAGGAAGTGCGCCGCCAGCGCGCCGCCCTGGCCTTGCGGGACCGCAAGGTGCAGGAGGAAACCCAGCTTTGGCTGCAAAGACTGCGGGCCGAAGCGTTCGTGGAATACCAACAGTAGTTCGCCTCGCGGTAACCGTGGGGGAACCGGCCGGAATCGGCCCGGACATCGTCATCAAGGCTGCGCCCGCGCTGCGCGGATTCAGCGTCGTCCTGCTGGCCGATCCAAAGGTGTTGCGCGATCGAGCGGCGGCCTTGGGGTTGGAGTTTTCCGTGGCGCAATACGATCCCGATAACCACGCTATTGGCCTGAGCCTGGCGGCCATGGCGCTGGATCGCCCTTGCACGCCCGGCTGCGCGGACCCCCGCAATGCGCCGGCAGTGCTGGCCGCCATTGAGCGTGGCGCCCGGGGATGCCTGAGTGGTGAATTCGACGGCCTGGTTACCGGGCCGGTGAACAAGGCCGTCATGCGCCGGGCCGGTCTGCGTTTCATGGGACATACCGAATACCTGGCGCGGATCAGCGGCGCACCGACGCCGGTCATGCTGCTGGCCTGCGGGAACCACGGAGAGCAAACGCCCTTGCGGGTGGCGCTGGCCACGACTCACATTCCCTTGCGGGAGGTTCCGGCTGCCGTCACCCGCGAGCGGCTGAACGCGGTCCTTGCGGTGCTGGTCGAGGGTCTTGAGCGGGACCTGGGCGTCGCCAATCCACGGATAGCGGTTCTCGGACTCAATCCGCACGCCGGGGAGGACGGCGAACTCGGCCGCGAGGACCAGGATGTGGTGGCCCGCGCCATCGCAGAATTCGCAAATCCGCGTGTGAGCGGCCCCTGGCCTGCCGATACCGCATTTACGCCTGCCTTTCTCACCGGTTGCGACGCCGTTTTGGCGATGTATCACGATCAGGGTCTGCCGGTTATCAAGCATGCGGGTTTCGGCCGCACTGTAAACCTGACCCTGGGGTTGCCGTTTGTGCGTACTTCGGTGGATCACGGCACCGCTTTCGATCTCGCGGGGACCGGTAGAGCGCATGAGGGCAGCCTGATCGAAGCCGTCAAGGCCGCCGCGCAGATGGCGCAGCGCAGGACTGGTGATACAAACCCATGAGCAAGCGGGCAAGGCTGGGGCAGCACTTCCTCACCGACACCCAGGTCATACAGGAGATCATGGAAGTTGCCCAACCTCGGCCAGGAGAGCATTTCGTGGAAATCGGCCCGGGACGGGGAGCGCTCACCGGGCCCCTGCTGGAAGCCGGCGCTTTCGTCCATGCGGTTGAAATCGATCCTGCGCTGGTCGAGCAGCTGCGCCTGGGCTTTCCAAATGAGCGCTTCACCGTGCATCAGGCGAACGCGCTGGACTTCGATTACGCTGCCCTTCCGGCTCGGGACCTGCGGCTGATCGGCAATCTGCCGTACTACTTGAGCACGCCCCTGCTCTTTTCCCTGCTGGAGAGCGCGGCGCTGTTTCGTGACCTGACGGTGATGCTGCAACTGGAAGTGGCCGAGCGCCTGTGCTCGGAGCCCGGCAGCCGGCGCTACGGACGGCTGACGGTCATGGCGGCCGCGCTTTGCCGGGCGGAACTATGCTTTTCGGTCGCACCGGAATCGTTCCGTCCCCGGCCCAGGGTGGAATCGGCCGTGGTCCGGCTGACTCCTGATTCGAGCCGCCCCATACGCCATCCCGAGGCGTTTGACCAACTGGTCCGCAAGGCGTTTTCCCAGCGCCGCAAAACGATAGCCAACGCTTTGCGCGGGCTGGCGGACCGCGAGTTGATTCGCGAAGCGGGCATTGATCCGGCCTTGCGCGCCGAACAGATCAGCGTGGCCGCGTACGCGCGACTGTCCGAACGACTTTCCTGATCAGCTTCGGCGTTTGCCCGCGGTAGCCGTCGCCGCTTGCGGACAAGGCACGCGCACCGATTGCGGTGGACCGTCCAGGCGCGCCGCGGCGAGCGAACCGCCCCAAACGCAACCTGAATCCAGCGCCACAAGGCGGTCCGACACGAAGTGCCCGAGCGCCGACCAGTGACCAAACACGATCCGGCACCTTTCGGGCAGCCGCAAGGGGCGGCAGAACCACGGAGCGAGATACGGGGGCTGTTTACCGGGCGGTCCCTTGTAGGCGAAATCCAGCCTCCCCTGCTGATCGACCATGCGCATGCGGGTCAGGACGTTGACGATCATCCGCAAGCGTTCGATACCCGAGAGTTCCTCCGCCCAGCGATGGGGCAGATTGCCGTACATGTCGCTCAGGAACGCTTCGCAGTCATCGCCGCGAAGCACTTGTTCGACCTCGCCGGCGCAATTCAGCGTCTGTTGCAGGTCCCATTCGGGAACAACGCCCGCGTGCACCATCAGGCAATCGAGATCCGGGTCGTAATGCGCCAGGGGCTGCCGGCGAAGCCAGTCGATACAGGCCTGGACTTCGTGGTCGGCGTCATCGGCATGCTGGGCCATCCAGTGCAGGTCGTGGTTGCCCAGCACGATGACGGCGGATTCGTCCAGGCGCCGCACGCGCTTCAGCACGCCGAGAGAGTCCGGTCCCCGATTCACCAGGTCTCCGCAGAACCAGAGACGGTCCCGCGCCGGGTCGAACTCAATTGCGCCCAGCAGCGCATCCAGGGGCTTCGAGCACCCCTGCACGTCCCCTACCGCCCAAACCGCCATCGCTATTCTCCTGAGGTGGCTTCGTGTTTCCGAGACGCGTCAGCGTTTGGTCCTTACCCCTTCCTCGCGGGAGACGCATGACTGCTTGCAGCTTGACCCGCAAGGGCAAGAATCCATCCCTGGAGCTCGACTGCGCCGTCCATGGCGCAGACGCTCCCGGCAAGGGGGATGAATCGTCTCGAAGGCTGCCACTTAGTGCAGGACGCCGGGGGCCTGCAGACGGAAAACCGGGATCGGCGCCTTGAAGTCATGGCCTTTGTCGGTGACCATGCCGTAGCTGCCCTGCATCGTGCCGAAAGGCGTGTCGATAATCGCCCCGCTGGTGTAGCGGTGCCGTTCGCCCGGCGTCAGGCGCGGTTGCTCGCCCACCACACCGTCGCCGAAGACTTCCTCCACACGGCCGTTGCCGTCGGTGATGATCCAATGACGCGTCAGCAGGCGGGCGGGCTCTTCGCCGCGATTCAGGATGGTTATCGTGTAGCTGAAAACGTAGCGTGATCGCTCCGCGTCCTGTCCCAGGTAGGCCGGCTCCACCTTGATGAGGATGTCTTCGCCCGAGATCATTCTTGGGGCTCTGCTGCCGCCGGTGTCCGGTTCTTCATGAACTCGACCATATCGTTCTTCACTTCCGTCCAGTTCTCAAGATCGAAGATTTCCGGTGTGTGCTGCTCCAGGCTTGCTCGCAGCTTCGCCGGCATTTCGTCAAGACTGAGGAGTTTGCGCCCGTAGCCGCGAGAGAGTTGCCGCCCGGGGCGCTGGCCCATCAGCATCCAGGGATTCCAGTTGAGGTACTCCTGATAGTGGCTGATCGAAGGCGCCATGTTCAAGTCCGGATTCTCGATGTCCGCGATTTCGGCAATGAAGAGAATAAAGGAATCCCAGTGGAAGGTCGGTCCCACCGAAGCCTCGGGCCAGACCTCCGGGCGCAAGGGATTGGGAAACTTGAATTGTGAGCGAATCGGGATGTAGAGCTGACCGCCCACGGTCCACCACTCCATGTTCTGCGGCTTGACCGTTGCGGTCTCATCCGTCACCGTGCCCTCCAGCCCGTTCTCGATAAATATGGGCCCGGTGAGGTATTGCTGCACCGCTACTGTCTCGCCGGTATAGGGATTGTCCCAGTGGGTGATGACTTCGTCGGTATCGAATGTGGTAAAGAGCGCCACTTCGTTCATCGTGGATTCGTACTTGTATTCCTCCACCTGCCGCCAACGCGTGACGTTGTAGTTGATCATGCTGAACAGCGGCTCCAGATTGCCGCCGTTGAAATAGGCCCAGACGTGGCCGCGCGAGACCCGGTGGACCGTTTCCTCGGCAAGTGATCCGAAGGTCTTCATCCGCGCCCGGAACCGGGAGACCGGATCGTTCAGATCCAGCGGTATGCGATTCTCGCCTTCGCATCCTCCCAGCGCCGTCGCTCCCAACGCACCCGCCCCGAGGCCCTTCAGCATGGTCCGACGGTCCAGGCCCGTGTTCTTCCCGGTGTCCCGTAACTTGCGCATTTGCTATCTCCTTTTCGGACTTAATCCTTTCAGACTGAAATTGGCGCCGGAATATGAGGATGAGGGTCATAGCCAAGCAGCTCGAAGTCATCCTCATGGTAATCGTCGATGGATTGCCCGCGTTGCCGGATTCTCAGTTCGGGCAATTTACGCGGCGTGCGCCCGAGTTGTTCGCGGGCCTGTTCACAATGGTTGCTGTAGAGATGGCAGTCGCCGCCTGTCCAGACGAACTCTCCGGGCTGTAGATCGGTCTGATCAGCCATCATGCTCAGCAACAGCGAATACGAGGCGATGTTGAACGGGACGCCGAGAAACAGGTCGGCGCTGCGTTGATACATCTGTCCTGAAAGCCTGCCGCGGCTGACGTGCAATTGCAGCATCATGTGGCAGGGTGGCAGTTTCATCAGCGGGAGCTGGGAGACGTTCCAGGCGTTGATGATGATGCGCCGCGAATGCGGGTCCTCGCGGATGGTCTTCAAGGCCAGGTCCACCTGGTCGATCGCGCCCCCGTCTTCGTCCGGCCAGGCGCGCCATTGCGCCCCGTAAACCGGGCCTAAGTTGCCGTCTTCGTCGGCCCACTCGTTCCAGATCTTTACCCCTTTTTCCTGAAGCCAGTCGACGCTGGTGCCGCCGCGCAGGAACCACAACAGTTCCACAGCGACTACCCGAAGGGGCAGCTTCTTGGTGGTCAGCATGGGAAAGCCGTCGGCCAGGTCGAAGCGCATCTGCCGGCCGAACAGCGCGCGGGTCCCGGTCCCGGTACGATCGTGGCGTTCGGTCCCGTTCTCCAGAACTTCCTCGAGAAGTTCGAGGTACTGCCGCATACGCTATGCCGGTTGCAATGGCCGTCGCGAAAGCAGCCACAGGCCAAAGCCGATCATGGGCAGGGTCAGGACCTGGCCCATGGTGAGCCAGCCGAATGCCAGGTAGCCCAGGTGCTCATCGGGCAGCCGCCAGAATTCCACGAAGAAGCGGACGATGCCGTAACCGGCCAGGAACAGCCCGGTGGCGCGTCCCGTATTGTGCTTTGCCGGGGAGCGGCGTTCCGAGGTGTACCACCAAAGCGCCGTGAAAAGCACCAGGCCTTCCAGCAGCGCTTCGTACAACTGGGTGGGATGCCGTCCCACGCCGTTCACCACGAAGGCCCAGGGGGCGGTGCTTGCCTTGCCCCAGAGTTCGCCGTTGATGAAGTTTCCGATGCGTCCCGCACCCAGCCCTATGGGCACCAGCGGGACCACGAAGTCGGCGACCTCGACGAAGGTGCTGGAGTGCTTTCGGGCAAACAGCAAGACGGCGCCGCAAACGCCCAGCAGGCCGCCGTGGAACGACATGCCGCCCTGCCAGATTCGCAGTATGTAAAGCGGATCCTCAAGCACCTGCTGCCAGCCGTAAAACAGCAGGTAACCCAGGCGGCCGCCCAGAATCACTCCCAGGCAACAGTAGAAGATCAAGTCCTGAACCATGACCGGTGTAAATGGGCTGCCGGGCTTGCGGCTGCGCCGGTTCGCCAGCCACCATGCGGCGACGAAACCGACCAGGTACATGAGGCCGTACCAGCGTATGGCAAGCGGCCCGATCCGCAGGGCCACGGGATCAAATCCGGGATATTCGATCATTTGCGGCTCAAACGGGCCTGGTGTCTAGTCCTGGGGTTCGTCAACGCTCAGCACCTGATTGCACTCGTAGAAATAACCATCCGGGTCAAAAATTGCGCAGCCCAGAAGGTGGCGCGTTTCGCCGCGTGATCCGGTTACCTTGAAGGTCCTTTCCGGCGTGTGCACCAGGGTTCCCAGCTCTCCCGCGCGCCGCGCGACTTCTGCTGCATCTTCCGTATCCACGACGAAAACCGGCGTGCCGTAGCCCACGGAAGTGGGAATCTCCGGCGCCGGCAGCGGCGGGTCCACCCACTGCAGCAGTCCGATCATGCCGATTTTCGGATCTTCGCAGCGCATGATGACCAGGTGTGTCACATCGCCTTTCTTGCCCGCGGCTATTCCCTTTCCGGAAAGCGTATAGGGCATATCGATCCAGGCTTTCATGCCGAGCACGTATTCGTACCAACGGCGGCTCTTTTCCATGTCTCGCACGATGAGCGTGGTGCGCTTGACGATGTTCCGGATTCGGGGCGCTGAGTTCATTCGTTTTCCTTCCTACGTAAGGTGCGCGTTTATACCATGCCGGGAACCAGGGCGTCTCCCTGGGAACGAGGGCGAGACGCCCTCGCCAGAAGCGCACCTTCAGGAACGAGGGCATCCTGCCCTCGTCGAGGGCGAGACGCCCTCGCTCCCAGGTTAGCAGGTGCCGTCCAGGCGGCAGGCGTTGGGCCGCAGCCATTCATCCAGCGCCAGGCAAAGCGCCGTGTGTGACATGGGGTGCTGATTCATTGGCTCCCAGCCGGCCCTGAGCGTGCGCTCCGCGGCTTGAGCGTAACGCATGCCGGGCGAGGACTGGGACAGGCGCAGGAGCGCCCGGGCGGCCACCGCCGCTCCGGAAGGCAAAGCGTCATCGGAAAGGGAGCGCGGCCGATGGATCAGTTGTTCGTGGTTTGAGGAAGTGAAGAAAAAGCCGCCGTTTTCCGCGTCTTCAAAATTGTCCAGCATTCTTTGCGCAAGCGCCTCGGCCGTATCCAGCCGCTCGCCGCCCAATTCGAGCAAGGCGTCGAGGAAAAATGCATAGTCGTCAAGAAAACCCTCGCCCCCGCCTCGCCCCGCGGTCCAGCAGGAAAGCAACCGGCCTTCGCGCATTGATTCGGCGGCGATGAAATCCGCGGCCTGGTCCGCGGCCGCGCTCAGGTCCGAGCGCTCAAGACAGCGGCCGGCGATCGCCAGACCGCGTATGGCCATGGCGTTCCATGCGGTCAGCAGCTTCTCGTCGCGCATCGGACGGATGCGCTCGGCGCGCGCTTTCAAGAGGCATTGGCGCGCATTCTCATGGGCCGCTGCATCGGTTTCCGCGGAATTCTGCTCTACCAGGTGCCAGCGGCTTTCCTCGAAATTGGGACCACGGTTGAGCCCGTAGCGGGCCGCGAACTCATCGTACTGGCCGGCCGGAAGCAGAGCCTGCACGTCATCCGGCGTCCACAGGTAGTAGAGTCCCTCGTGGCCCTCGGAATCGGCGTCGAGCGCCGCAAAGAAAGCGCCGCCTTCATGGCGCATGTCTCGCAACAGCCATTCCGCCGTCGCCTCAGCCACTTCCGCATAGCGGCGCTTGCCGGTAAATTCATAGGCCAGGGAATAGGCTGAGAGCAGCGCGGCATTGTCGTACAGCATTTTCTCGAAATGCGGGATCTCCCAGCGCGCGTCTACCGAGTAACGGAAAAACCCGCCACCCAAGTGATCGTTCAGACCGCCCCCCGCCATGGCGTCGAGGGTGGTTTCCAGCATTTCCCGGGCCGTCTCCCCGTTCGGCATGGCGGCTTGCCGGACAAGCAGCTCCATGTCCGCCGGCCGCGGAAACTTGGGCGCACCCGCGGTGCCGCCGTGCACGGAATCGAAGGCCGATTGCATTTGTTCGACCGCGTTACGGAGCGGCTGCTCGTCGAGGTCACCCGCGAATGAGGCGCCTGGCGCGGATATCCGCTCCAGCATTTCCTGCACCGCCTTGCCGTTGCCTTGCGCCTCCTCGCGGCGCCCTGCGTAATAGGCGGCGACATTTCTAAGCAGATCCGTAAAGGCCGGCATCCCGAAACGCGGCGCCTTCGGGAAGTAGGTGCCGGCGAAAAACGGCAGCAGGTCGTCATGCGTCAGAAACACCGTGAGCGGCCAGCCCCCGGCCCTGCGCGTCAGCAGCTGGTGGCTGGTCTGATACACGCGGTCAAGATCCGGACGCTCCTCGCGGTCCACTTTTACACTCACGAACAATTCGTTCATGACTGCCGCGGTGTCCTCGTCCTCGAAAGACTCGTGGGCCATGACGTGGCACCAGTGGCAGGCCGAGTAACCCACCGACAACAGAATCGGCCGTCCCGACTCCCGCGCGGCGCGCAAAGCCTCATCGTCCCATGGATGCCAGTGAACGGGGTTGTCCGCGTGCTGCAGCAAATAGGGACTGGTCTCTGCCTTAAGTCGATTCACTGTACTTGCGCTAATCTCCGTACATCGCGGAGATGATGCGGCGGAGCTGAACCGCCTGTTCGTTGGTCAGCTGGTCGACCTCTCCTTTGAGGCGCCGCTTGCTGATCGCGCGTATCTGGTCAATCGCGATTTCGGCATCCTGGCCCGCACACCGAATCTGGAGTCGGCTGCGCCATTCAGAGTGCAGTGAGGACGTAAGGGGACAGACCACAACGGTATCCAGATACTGGTTCATCTCATTCTGACTGATCACGACCACCGGCCGCACCTTGCGAATCTCGCCGCCAACCGTCGGATTGAGGTCGGCAAAGTAGATGGCGTGCCGGCGGGGATAAGAACGCATCGGGGCCTTTTAACGCTATGCGATGCCATCGCCGGCCACGGTATCAAACTCGCTCCAGTCCTCCTCGGCGGCGGCCATCGCTCGATAGGTATCCTTCCAGGAGAGCCGGGCTTGACTCCTGCCGCGCAGAAACACGCCGTCCTCGGACTCTTCCATGACAATGAAGTCGCTCCAGCCGTACTGCCGCAGCAGTACCTTGGGCAGCCGAATGCCCTTGGAATTGCCGATGGCCACCAATTTGACCTCTCTGGCGTTAGTTGCATCTTCCATGGCTTAAGTTCCCTGTCTTGAATTCTAAATGTAATTACTGTAATTACATTAGCTCGAATGTCAACAACTATTCGGGGCTGGTTTGTTGTCATTCTCAATAATTATCCGCCGCCCTTCATCATGGCCTGCGAATACAATCCGGTCTTTCTCAGGATCGAATAACCGCTTGAATGATCGCGTGAATACCGGGAAACCGCCGTCGGCCAGCGTTCCGCTGATGGGCGATGAGGTCGATCATTCCCTGGATGGTGATGCCCGCATTGAAGCGCAACTGGAATCCATCCGTATTCAGCCCCTGTTGGGCCAGCTCTCGGATAACGAAAGGGAAATCCTTTCTCTTTCCTTATACGAAGGTTATTCACATAGCGAGATTGCGGACCGCCTGAACATGCCCATCGGAACCGTGAAGACGCGAATCCGGCGCAGCCTGATCCGGCTGCGGGAAGCGCTCAATATACGGCGCGAGGAGGGAGTGTCGTGATTTCGCATGATCGCCTGCGCGAATTGCTGGCCGCCGAGGCTGCCGAGGGCCGGCTGGACGACGCCGAATTTCTCGAACTGCAGGAGTTGCTCGGCGCGCTGCCGCCGGAACAACGCAAGCGCGAGCGGGAAGCAATGGATGAAACGGCTGCACTGGCGCAGGCGGCTTTCCTTGCGGAGGATCGATCCGCCTGGCACGGGATGCCGGAAGACCTGCGATCTCGCCTGATGGCGATGAGCCGCGCCCGGGCGGTCGACATACCGCCGAGGCGGGTGAACTGGCCGGTCCGCTGGGGCTGGGCGGCCGCCGCTGCAATGGTCCTGGTCTGGCTGTTGATCGGAGTCCTGCCGGAGCGCGGGCAATTCATCCAGGAGCCTGAGCCTGCAATGGTGCAGTCGGCGCCCGACGCCGTTAGACTTCCCTGGCGATCCGAGATCGGAGGTTACGAGCAGGTGAGCGGGGAAATTGTCTGGAGCGATTCACTGCAGGCCGGCGAGATGCGGTTTGCGGGACTGCCGGCCAACAATCCGGATGATCAGCAATATCAACTCTGGATCGTCGATCCCGACCGTTACGGCAATCCGGTAGATGGTGGCGTGTTCAATGCGTCCACGGAAGGTGAATTCGTGGTGCCGGTGAATGCCAAACTGCCCGTGGATAGCCCGGTGGCGTTTGCGGTAACGCTGGAACAGGCAGGCGGCGTAGTGGTTTCCGACGGCCCACTGCTGCTGGTGGCCGCCGAAGGACAACATCCGGACAGTTCTTCGTGAGAATCCTGCGGCTTGTCCTGCTGGGCCTGGCCTGGGTTGTCGGCGGCCTGGTCGCGCTGGTGCTGGTCGCCTTTGCCATAGCCGCCTGGATCTGGCGGGACATTCCGGCGGAAAGGCTTGAGGCCCGCTATGCCACGCCGGCTTCCCGGTTTGCCGAGATCGACGGCGCCCGCGTCCATTACCGCGATGAAGGCGAGGGCCCCGCGGTAGTCCTGATTCACGCCAACTTCGCCAGCCTGATCGGTTGGGATCCGTGGGTGGAGGCGCTTAAGGACCGCTACCGCGTGGTGCGCTTCGACATGACCAGCCACGGCCTTTCCGGCGCCGACCCGACCGGCGACTACAGCCTGCCTCGCACCGTCAGCCTGATGGAACGGCTTCTCGAGAGCCTTGAGGTGGAGCGCAGCGCGATTGTCGGCACCTCCCTGGGCGGCACCGTGGCCATGCATTACACGGTCCGCAACCCGGAGCGTGTAGCCGGACTGGTGCTGATCTCGCCGGGTTCACTGGAGCCCAATGTGCGCGGCCGCCAGGCCCCGCCACGCATGTCGCCGGCCACCGCCGTGGTGCGCTGGATTACTCCTCGCGCCATGCCTGAATTCATGCTCAAGACCGGCTTCGGCGATCCCTCGAAGGTCACCGACGAACTGGTGGACCGCTGGCACAACCTTTGGCGTCTGGAAGGCCAGCGCACGGCGCAGCTGGAAAGACTGCGGCAGTACATCTCCGGCGACATCGAGGAGCTCATCGGGCAGGTGCGCGCCCCGGTCCTCATTCAATGGGGCGAAGCGAACCCGCAGGTGCATGTGGAACTCGCCGGCGAGCTTGCCCGCCTGCTTGCAAACTCGCCTTCGGTTGAGACTATCATTTACCCCGGCGTGGGGCATATGGCGATACAGGAAGCGCCGCTTGAGACAGCCACGGATGCGGGAGCCTGGCTCGCAAGGGCGCCATTTGCCCAACCCGCTGGCTCGCCTCCTGACGAGGGTCAGTCGAAATGATGAAGAAACTGCTGAAAACGCTCGTCGTAGCGGTGATTGCCGTTTTCACGCTGGCGGTCGCCGGATTCGGAGTGTTCAAGTACAAGAACCGCACTCCGCCGCAGCTCGTAGAGCCTAATTATTTTGCGGTCTACAAGGCGCAGGACACCCAACCCGAAGGACGCGTGGGCGTGTTCGTGTCGCACCTCATCCAGCCGGAGGAGTTGCGTTTTGAAGATTTCTACGTACTCGCCCACAAGAGTCTGCAATACATTCCCTGGCCGATCCGCAACATCGCCGGCGGTGACCGGGGAGTCCTGCTCATGGATTCGGAGCGCTTCTACGAGTTCGAGGAATTCACGCCCACCCGCCTGGTCGATCACCTGGGACGCGATACGGACTACGACGGCGTGCCCTATGCGGACAAGTACCTGACCGGCGACGTGGTGTGGTCGCCGCCGTCACCGACTCGCCACCTGGATCACGGTTACTTCCTGCTTCCCGGGCGCAAGGCCGGTATGCCGGTCTTGTCGGCCAAGCTGGTTACCAAGTGCCAGGTTTACTACTACGCCGCCGGCAAGGGATTCGTCGACGGCCGGATACCGCATGAGGCGGGCAATCGAGTCATCGCCGAGGAGACCATGCAGAGGGTGCATGACAAGTACGGAGACCTTCCCTGGGCCTGGGTCACCGCCGACAATTTCGGCATGGCCCGCCAGGCCATGTACGATCTCCTGGACACGGGGGTCGACACGGTATTGCTTGCAGCGCCCCGGCCGATCTTCTCGCATCACGAGGAATTCAACGGCAGCTTCAAACACGCCATGCACTACGTCGAGGAGTGGGAAGAACGCAACGGCAAGCACATCAAAGTGATCATCCTGCCGCAGTTGGGCGAGTTCCCCGTCCTGCGCCGCGCCTACCTCGACATGCTGAAGGACCGGCTGGATACTCTCTCCCTGGAGGACTCCGTGAAGGTCGTCATATCGACCCACGGCATGCCCTGGGGCTTCGTGCCGCACGAGGCCTGGCTGGAGCTCGCCCCGGCGTACCGCGACGCGATGGTGCAGGACGCGCGCGACATGGTCGAGAGCTATGGCTTTGCCCGGCATGACGTGGTGCTGAGCCAGGACCATTTCGCGGACCCCGTCAACAATCCCGACGGAAAGTACCTCTCGACCAACGACGCCTTCTGGGATGGCATACGTGAGGGCTACAGCCAGATCGTGAACGTGCCCATTGAGTTCTACGTGGAGAACACCGACACGGCCTTCTCCCACGCCATGTTCAACTTCGAGTACTTCGACGACTTCAGTATTTACGAGCCGATTGACTACCCGGACTGGAACCAACCGATGGTGCGCGAATTCATGCAGGATGGCTCTCGCGTGATCTATAACGGCACGCCGGTGGGCCACTATAGAAAGCCCATCGTCGAAGCGTTTTTCCAGGCCATGGACTCGATTCTTTCGCAGCATTCCGGCAATCCTTCCGGCAGCGAGCCGACTCAGGTGGCCGGCGCCGCTTTTTCCGCGCCGTTTACGGGTCTTGCCGACCCTGGGAACGAGGGCGTCCCCGCCCTCGACCAAGGCGAGACGCCTTCGCACCCAGGAAGCGTCCCCGCCCTCGACTCTGGGAACGAGGGCGTCCCCGCCCTCGACCAAGTCAGCACAACCTCGCCCCAAGCGGAGAGCACTGAGCACGGAGCGCAATGAACGAAGCTTCCAGCAGCCCGAGCCTGGAAGGGCTGCGTATTCCGCGCGATGAGGCGCCCGCGCCAGGCCTGTTAAGGCGCATTCTCTGGCCGTCGATCGCCACGGTTTGCGTGGTTGGCGTCCTTGCGCTGCTGGCCCTTTATTTCTGGCCGGACTCCACCACCGAAGTGCGCGTCGAGACCGTGCGCTCTTCCTCGGCCGGCGGCGCCGGCAGCGTCCTTGACGCCAGCGGCTACGTTACGGCCCGCCGTAGCGCCACGGTGTCATCCAAGCGCACTGGCCGGATCAGCGCGGTGCTGGTGGAGGAGGGTATGACGGTGGAGGAGGGCCAGGTGGTGGCCCGGTTGGACGACGCCGAGGAAATCGCACAGTTGCGTTTGGCCGAAGCGCAACTGGCATCGGCCATGACTGCCGAGGGCGAAACGAACGCGCAGTTGCACGAGGCCGAGCTGACCCTTGGGCGATTGACCGAGTTGCATGGACAGGGTCTCGCCAGCGAGTCGGACCTGGACGCGGCGAAGGCCGCGAGGGACCGATTCAACGCCCGCCTTGCATCCGACCGGGCCAACGTCACGGTGGCTGAGCGGGTCCTTGCGGTGCAGCGTCAGGCCCACAGCGAAACCGTGGTGCGTGCGCCCTTCGCCGGCGTCGTGATCGACAAGAACGCCCAGCCGGGCGAGATGGTCTCGCCGGTCTCGGCGGGCGGCGGTTTTACCCGCACCGGTATCTGCACCCTGGTGGACATGGAATCGCTGGAAATCGAGGTCGATGTCAACGAGGCTTACCTGCAGCGCGTGCGCCCCGGCGGCGCGGTGACGGCCCGCCTGGATGCCTATCCTTCATGGCGCATTCCGGCGGAAGTGATCGCCATCGTGCCGGCGGCCAACCGCGAAAAGGCCACGGTGCGCGTGAGGGTCGGAATACTCGAACGCGATGGGCGCATCCTGCCGGACATGGGAGCGAAGGTGTCATTCATCGAATCGGGGCGCCAGGCGACCGGGGACTCGGCCACGCCCGCCCGGCTCAGCATCTCTTCCTCGGCTCTTCAGGGTCAGCTCGACAGTCACTGGGTATACGTGGCTGTGGAAGGGCGGGCTGTGCGCCGCCCCGTCGTTACCGGTGAGCGCGACGGCGCGCGGGTGGTGGTTCTTTCCGGGCTTTCCGCGGGCGAAAATGTCATTCTGGATCCCCCGGCGGGGCTATCCCACGGAGCGGAAATTCAATATCCTTGAAATCAGAGGAAACATAAGCGCAAGTTATGGCTCTACAACTCATCCGGCTCACGGGCGTCAGCAAGAATTACCGCAAGGGGCGCGAGATCGTTCGTGTCCTCGACCGAATTAGCCTGAGCATAGACAAGGGCGATTTCGTGGGCCTGATGGGCCCTTCCGGATCCGGCAAGACCACGCTGCTGAACCTCCTGGGCGGTCTCGACAAACCGACCAAGGGCCAGGTGCAGGTGGACGGCAAGACCATCAGCAAGCTGTCTACGGGCGCACTGGCGAAATGGCGTTCGAGCAACATCGGGTTCATCTTTCAGTTCTACAACCTGCTGCCGGTGCTGACCGCCGCCCGCAACGTGGCCCTGCCCCTGCTGTTGACTTCCCTTTCCGCCTCACAGCGCAAGAAGCACGTCAATACGGCGCTGCAGCTCGTTGGCCTGGCCGACCGCGCGAAGCACTACCCCCGGGAGCTTTCGGGCGGCCAGGAGCAGCGGGTGGCAATCGCGCGCGCGATCGTTTCCGATCCGCCCATCCTGCTGTGCGACGAGCCCACCGGCGATCTGGACCGCTCCACGGCGGACGAGATCATGGGCCTTTTGCAGCGGCTGAACCGCGACTACGGCAAGACCATCGTCATCGTCACGCACGATCCGCGCGCCGCCTCCTTCGCCCACCGCGTGCTGCATCTCGACAAGGGCGAGCTGGGGTCCGCGCCGGAGGAACTGCACTAGTTTCCGGAGTATTTCGCGCATGAATCGATTCACCCTGATCTGGCGCAACCTGTGGCGCAAGCCGATCCGCACGGTGTTCACCATGCTCGCGATATTGGTGGTGTTCTTCCTCTTTACCGTTCTGGAGGGCTTGAGGATCGCGTTCTCGCTTTCCAACGTTGGGGCCGAGGCTGAGGAACGGTTACTTACGTCGCACAAGGTGTCGCTGATCATGATGCTGCCCGAGGCCTACCAGTCCCGGATCGCGCGCCTTTCGGGCATCGAGGCGGTGTCTCACGCCACCTGGTTCGGGGCTCGCTACCAGGACAACCCCGAGTTCGCTCAGTACCCGGTGGAGGCCGAGCAATACCTCGCCCTGAATCCCGAAATCACCTTGGAGGAGGGCCAGAAACAGGCCTGGCTGGGCAACCGGGGCGGAGCGATTGTCGGGCGGCCGGTGGCGACCCAGTACGGCTGGCAGGTGGGCGACCGGGTGCCCCTCAAGTCCAGCATATGGACCCGAAGCAACGGCAGCGACGTCTGGGAATTTGATATCGAAGGCATTTTCGAGGACACCAGCAACGGGATGAATTCGGGTGTGCTGTTGTTTCACTACGACTACTTCGAGGAGGCCCGGGGCTGGGGCAAGGGCACCGTCGGCTGGTACGTGTCCAAGGGGGACGGCACGGTACCGCTCGATAGCCTGATGGCCGCAATCGATCAGGAGTTCGCCAATTCGCCGGCGGAAACCAAGACCACCACCGAGGAGGCCTTTGCCCAGCAATACGCCAAGCAGTTCGGCAACATCGGCCTGATCGTGACCCTGATTCTGGCGGCGGTGGTATTTATGATCCTGCTGGTGACCGGCCACACGATGGCGCAGTCGGTGCGCGAGAGGATCCATGAGATGGGCGTGCTCAAGACGCTCGGATTCACCTCCGGGACCCTATTCCGGCTGACGGTTCTGGAAGGCTTGCTGCTGGTTCTGCCGGTGGGTATCCTGGCGATGGTGCTGGGTTGGCTAACGCTGAGTTTCGTTGCGGGGATCATGGGGTCCATGTTCCCCGGTGGCCTGAGAATCGGCGAGTATTCCATCCTGCTGGGGCTGGCCCTGATGCTGGCGATCACCCTCGGGTCGGTGTTGCCGCCCGTGATCCGCGCGCTCAGGCTGGATATCGTCGCCCTTCTGCGCACCACCTAGACGAGTGTCCGGCTGGCTCACACAGACGGTGGCCCTGGCGGGCCTGAACCTGCGCAGCCTTCCGCGCAGGCCCGGCACGGCTGCGGTAGCCATGTCCGGTATCGCGGCGCTGACAGGCGTTTTCGCCGGCGTGCTTTCCATGGCGTCGGGCTTTGAGAAGACCATGGAGGGTACCGGCCGAGACGACGTGGCGATGGTCTTGCGTAGCGGTGCGACCGCGGAACTCAACAGCCGCTTCACCGGCGAACAGGCGGACGTCATTCGCTATGCGCCGGGCATCGCCCGGGACGCGGCCGGAGAACCGGACGTGTCTTCGGAACTGTTCTGGATTGTCAATGCGGTGGGCAAGTCCTCGGGTACGGAAGCCAACGTGGCCTTGCGCGGCATTCAGCCCGCCGGTTTCGCGCTGCGCAAGAACTACCGGTTGGCGGAAGGCCGGGAATTCACTCCAGGGCGATTCGAGTTGATCGTCGGCCGTGGGGCACGCAACCAGTTCCTGGGGCTGGAGCCTGGTCAGACCATCCGTTTCGGGAAGACCGAGTGGCTGGTGACCGGCGTGTTCGAGACCGATGGCTCCGTATTCGAGTCCGAGCTCTGGTGCGACGTTAACGTGCTCCAATCGGCCTATCGGTTGGGCAATGGCTTTCAGGTGGTGCGCGCGCGCGTGGATTCAGCGGCCGGCCGCCAAACCCTGGAGGAGACGCTGGCCGGTGATCAGCGCCTCAGCGTGGACGTGTGGAGCGAGAAGCAGTTCTACTCCGAGCAGGCCGAGGACACAGCGAAGCTGATCCGCAGAATCGGCCTGCCCATTTCCGTGCTCATGGCCATCGGCGCGGTATTTGCCGCACTGAACGCGATGTACGCTTCGATAGCGGCGCGCGCGAGGGAGCTTGCCACGCTGCGGGCGGTTGGCTTTGGTTCCTTCCCCACGGCCCTGGCAACCCTGCTGGAATCGGTGGTGCTGGCGTTCCTGGGGGGCGTGCTCGGTTGCGCCGTTGCCTGGCTGGCCCTGAACGGTTTCCAGGCTTCTACCCTGGCCTCAAGTTTCAGTCAGGTGGTGTTCAATTTCGCGGTAACGCCCGACCTGCTCGTGCGTGGCATAGCGGCAGCGTTGATCGTGGGCCTGGTGGGCGGCAGCTTCCCCGCTTTCCGGGCAGCAACTGCGAAGATAACCACGGCTCTACGAGAGCTGTAGTGTCGTGTGCCGCAGTTACCTTCGCGCCGGGAAGTTCGCTGCGGTGATGATCCAATGCAGGTGGGGCGCATAGGACGGGCGTTTGCGGCGGCCTTGGGCGCTGCCGCAATTCTTGCCGTGGGCGCGGCGGCCGAAGAGAGCGCGATCGAGTACCGCAAGGACGTGATGCTTTCCATGGCGGCGCATCTTTCCGCGCTGACCGAGTTGCTGACCGGGGAGATGGACTTCGATGAGAGCCACGTGCAGGCCCAGGCTGCCTCCCTGGGACTGAATGCGCAGCTGGTCAGCACGCTGTTCCCGCCGGGTTCCGACGAGGGAGAAACGGCAGCCTTGCCGGGCATCTGGCAGCGGCCGGAACAGTTTCTGGCGCGGGCCGAAGCCGCCGAGCGCGAGGGCCGCAACCTGGAGGCCGCGGCCGAGTCCGGCGACCGCGAATTCATGGTGCAATCGCTAAAGCGGCTGGCGGACGCCTGCCGCAACTGCCATCGGGAGTTTCGATCCGAACAAGAGGAGTAGCGCGAGGGCATTCTGTACTCGAGCTTCGGACCCGGCAAAGTCCTAGCCCGCATTATTCATGTACGGATAGAACAAAAGCCCTTGGTTGTGCGAAAATAGCGTTGCTATTCAGCTACTTAAACACACCAAAGGCTTTTGCATGTCACACCATACCATCAAACAGAGTGTTTTGTTCGAGAACCTGTCGAAGAAGGCGGTCATAGCCAAGTTCGACCAGGATCATGCCAGCTCCGATGGGGGTGCGATTCTTCTCAAGGCGTGCGACGAACAGCTTAAGTTGAGTGCGATGTTGGCGGCGTGTTTGCCGGACGGGCGCCAGCGGCCGAAGGTCAGGCATTCGCTGGAGGAGTTGTTCCAGCAGCGTGTATTCGGTATTGCCTGTGGCTATGCCGATGGCAATGACGCTGCCCGGCTTGCGGATGATCCGGTGATGAAGCTGGTGACGGGACGGGACCCGATCGAAGGGGAGCCGCTGGCGTCGCAGCCGACGCTGTCGCGGTTTGAGAACGCGGCCGGTGCGAGGGATTTGATGCGGCTTTCCGAGGCGCTGGCTGAGGCGGTGATTGCCCGCCACCGGCGGCGCAAGAAGCGGGTTCGGCGGATCACCATTGATCTGGATCCCACGGTTGATCCCACCTATGGGGGTCAGCAGTTGACGTTCTTCAATGGGTTCTACGACCGTTGGTGCTATCTGCCTTTGGCCGGTTTTCTGACCTTCGACGATGAGGTGGAGCAGTATCTGTTCTGCTACGTTCTGCGCCCCGGCAACGCGGTGGCCAAGCACGGCTGTATCGGCCTGTTGAAGCGCCTGCTGCCGCGTTTGCGCCGGGCCTTTCCCAAGGCGAAGTTGCGGATCCGGCTGGATTCGGGCTTTTCGGGTCCGGAGTTGTATGAGTTTTTCGAGGCCGAGCAACTCGAATACGTGGTGGGCATGGCCAAGAACGCAAAGCTGATGAGTCTGGCCGAACCGCTGATGGCCGAAGTGCGGGCGGATTTCCAAGCGCAGCAGGCGGCCGCCCGCCGCTATGGCGAATGCACCTATCGAGCCCGGAGTTGGCCGCACCAGCGCCGGGTCGTCATCAAGGCGCAAGTCCTCCCTCACTTCGGCCGCCAACCGAAGGACAACCCGCGGTTTGTGGTCACCAACCTAAAGACCCCCCCGCGGCACCTCTACGAGACCGTGTACTGCGCCCGGGGCGACGCCGAGAACCGCCTGAAGGAACTCAAACAGGGTCTGGAGATCGACCGCACCAGCTGCACGCGCTTTATGGCCAACCAGTTTCGGGTGCTGATGACGGCCGCCGCCTATGTGCTGATGCAGGAACTGCGTCTTAAGGCCCGGCGGACCGGCTGCGCGCGCGCCCAGGTCAGCACCTTGCGGCTGCGGTTGCTCAAGCTCGGCGCCTGGATCGAGACGTCGCTGCGGCGCGTCGTCCTTCACCTGCCGGCCGGCGCACCCTTTGCCGACGACTGGAAGCGCATCGCACGCTCAGTGGGCGCCGTCGTGACCTGACCCCGATCCGCCGGGTTCGCCGCACAGACCCCCCGGTCTGGAGCCGCGCTCGCCTTCAATCCGCCGAGGGGGCAGAATCATCGCCCACAATCCCCATTCCCAGGCCAGGCAACCACTATTCCGCCCCAACTCGCCTTCGCTTTACGAAAAATCAGCTCACACTGCCCCCATCAGACCCCTACAATCAACCTTCATGAATAAGTCGGGCTAGTGTCGTGACACGACACTGGATACAATTCGATGGAGGTGATTTTCATGAACAAATGCAAGGCCATTTCGGTTTTAATCGCGGCAACGGCAATAGCGGCCACCGTGATCTACGGCTGCAATGGCGACGCGCCCGGCGAGGAACCTGCGACCGTGGAAACTCCTGGCTGGCGACAATTCACCGACGAGTTCATTGAAAGCCTTTTCGAAGCCGCACCTCCTCGCGGCGTGTGGGCCGGCCGGCACGAATACGACGGCCGGCTTTACGACGTAACGCCCCGGGCGATCCGGGAACGCGGCGACATGCTGCGCGAATACGCGCGCAGGGCGGGTGAGGAGTTTCCCGCCGATGCTTTGAGCGCGGATGAGGAACTGGAACGCCAGCAGCTGATCTCAGGAATCGAGGGCATGCTGTTCAGCGTGGAAGTGGCCGAATACCACCGGCGCAACCCCGCCTGGTATGCCGGGGCCTTGAGCCCCAGCGTTTATGTGACGCGCGAGTATGCCTCCAAGGACGTGCGGCTGGCGGCGCTGACCGCCCACCTGGAGCAGGTACCGGCCTACCTTCAGCAGATGCGCGGCACGCTTCAGCCGCCGTTTCCACGTCCGTTTGTACGCACCGCGCTGGTCGGGTTCGGCGGCCTGGCTTCGCATTTTCAAGACGACGTGCCGGGCCTGTTCGCCAATGTCGAGGACCAGGAATTGCAGGCTGCTTTTGCCGCGGCCCTTGAGCCGGCCGTGGCGGCGCTGCGGGAGGCGGAGACCTGGCTGGAGCTTCGCCTGGAGGAAGCTACCGGTGATTTCGCCCTGGGTGAGGAGCGATACCGCGAACTGCTCTGGCGCTCGTATCGGATCGATCTTTCGTGGCAAACGCTGAAGCACGTGGCGCAGGCTGATCTGGCCCGCAACCTGGAGTTGCTTAGGACCACCTGCAATCTGATCGATCCCGAGATCGCCATCGCCGACTGCGCCGCGCGGGTGCGCGACGACAAACCTGAGGCGGGCGCCGTGGCGCGGGCCAACGAGCAGTTGCCGGAACTCAAGGAGTTCCTGATTGCAGCGGACATCATCTCAATTCCCAGCGAAGAGACGGCTTTCGTAGCTGAAGCTCCGGCTTATCGGCGCACCAATTCCGCCTACATCGAGATTCCCGGGGCCTACGAGAAGGGTCTTCCCGCGATCTATTACATCGCCGGCCCCGATCCCGAGTGGCCGCCGGAAGTGCAACGGCAGTACGTTCCCGGCGAGGCGGACCTGCTGAACACCTCCGTGCACGAAGTCTGGCCCGGGCACTTCCTGCATTCGCTGTATGTCAAGGGCTCAAGCAATTTCATCGGCAAGATTGTCCGAAACGGGATGCTGAGCGAAGGCTGGGCGCATTACACCGAGGAACTGATGCAGGAGGCCGGCTTGGGCGAAGGCCAGCCGCTGCTGCACGTGGGCCAGATCCTCGATGCGCTGATGCGTGACGTGCGCTTCCTGTCATCGATCGGCCTGCACGTGGAGGGGATGAGCGTCGAGACTTCGCAGCAGATGTTTGCCGAGCTGGCTTACCTGGATCCGGGCAACGCCCAGCAGCAGGCGCTGCGGGGAACCTACGACCCCGGCTACTTCGTCTACACCCTGGGCAAACTCATCATCATGAAGATGCGCGAGGACTGGACCGCCGAGCGCGGTGGCCGCGCGGCCTGGAAGGAATTCCATGAGACGCTGCTGTACAAAGGCAGCGCCCCGCTCCCCGTGCTGCGCAAGGCAATGATGGGCCCCGACGACACCGGCTCCCTCCTCTAATCCCCCCGGGAACGAGGGCGTCCCTCCCCGGGAACGAGGGCGTCCCGCCCTCGACGAGGACGGGACGTCCTCGCTCCCAGGCGTCCGGCGGATCAGCCGGTCACGAATTCACGGATAGCGTCAACCTTACGGCTCAGGAAACCGGGGTCGGAGTACGGGGGCATCGTCATGAACCGCGAACGCGGCGCCAGCGCCGCCGCATCCCGCGTCTGATCCAGCAGCGGGTCCTGCTCGTCACACAGCGCCAGGGTTTCGCACGTCAATAGCGGCATCCGGTCGCGCACCCGGTGTGAAAAGGCCGCACGGTAGGCCTTGTGGTAGGTGGTCAGCGCCTTGATGACCTCCACCGTTGCGGCATGAAGCAACTCCGGGGCCACGATGCCCATGCCGCGCAGATGCTCCTTGTCGCGCTTGAACCAGGGGAAGAAAATGTTCTGGTCGCGCATGAACTGGAATGCCCAAAGGAGGTGACAGCCTTCGAGATCGGGGTGGACCTCCGGCGCGTAATTGTCCAGCATGTCCTGCCGCTCCTCGCCCTCAAAGAGCGCGATGCCGTCCAGCACGACTTTCTCGATCCGCTTCGGGTCGGCAATTCCCAGTTCAATGGCCGTGTGCGCTCCCGTATGGCTGCCGTACGCCGAGGCGCGCTCGATCCCCAGAGCGTCGAGCAGCGCCAGCATGGATGTGGCGAAGTCCTCGATCGAGGGCTGCTCCATCGGCAGCGGGTCCGAGTCGCCGTTGCCGGGCGTATCCGGGCACACGACATTCATGGTCTCGCCCAATACGCCGCCCAAGGTGCGCATGCTCCACGACGAGGTGGGCGAGGCGTGCAGCAAAAGCAACGTTCCCTGGGCCGATCCAGGAAAGTGGTAGCGATAGTGGATACGGCCCTTGGCCGTTTCGGCAAATGCGCGGCTCAAGCGCAGCGGCGGTGCTTCTGACATGGACTTTCCCTTTGTTGCAGGAGGCGAATCTCAAGCGCGCATATTGCCTCAAACCGCCGAATTAACGCCAATACGCTTGTAACGGGCCGGGCTGTGGTAAATTCCCGCACCTTGCGGCCGGGCTCGCGGCGCAATAACTAGAGATTTGAGAGGTACATCATGGTCATCATCAAACGAATCCTGATCGGCATCGTTGCGCTGCTTGTCCTGTTCTTCGTCGTGGGGTTCCTGCTTCCGAGTGACATTCGCGTAGAACGCTCCGTTGATATCGACGCATCGCCCGAGCAGGTCTACGACATGGTCAACGACTTTCAGCAGTTCAACCGCTGGCAGCCCTGGGCCCAGATCGATCCCGATACGCGTTATGTCTATGAAGGACCCGCGACCGGCGCCGGTTCCCGCATGATGTGGTACAGCGACCATCCCGATGTGGGCGACGGGATGCAGGAAATCACCCTGAGCGAACCGTATTCGAAGGTGCGCATGGCTCTGGACTTCGGTACGGAGGGATTGGCCCACTCCGACTATCTGATTGACGAGAAAGATGGCGGGGCGGAGCTCACCTGGACTCTGGAAGCTGACATGGGCGGCAATCCGATATTTCGCTATGTCGGGTTGTTTATGGATGGCATGGTCGGGGCTGCGTACGAACAGGGCCTGGCCAAGCTTCAGGAGATCCTGGAAAGTGAACCGGAACCCGAGCCGCTTGCTCAGCCCAAGGAAGTCGAGGCGATGCCGCCTGGGGAAGTCGAAGAAACGGAACCGGCGAGCTAGCCGGTTCCGAATTAACTAAAGCCGAGGATTGCCGAGCATGACCCATCCATCCACCGCGTCCCTGCGCAACATCATTCTTCTCGGACACTCCGGCGCCGGCAAGACCATTTTGGCCGAGAAGCTGCTTGCGGCGTCCGGCGCAATCAAGACGCCGGGCAGCATAGAGCGCGGCAGCACGGTATGTGACTATCGGCCGGAAGAGAAACGCCTGCAATACTCGGCCGACGTGGCGCTTTGCCATCTTGAACACGAAGGCGCCAATATCACCCTCCTGGACACGCCGGGCTCGGCCGACTTCGCCGGACGCGCCCTGGGAGTGCTGCACGCGGCGGAGACCGCCATGATCGTGATCAACGCCGCGTCCGGCATCGAGCTGATGACCCGGCGCGCCATGTCCGCGGCGGAAGAAATGAAAATGGCCCGGTTCATTGTGGTAAGCCACATCGACGGCGAATCCGTCGACCTGCCCGGGCTCATGGAGCAGATCCGCGAAGCTTTCGGCCGCGAGTGCATTCCGCTGAACCTGCCGGCCGACAATGCCAAGCGGGTAGCGGACTGCTACTTCAGCCCTGAAGAAGCGGCCACCGATTTCGATTCTGTCGCCTCGGCGCACACGGCAATCGTGGACCAGGTGGTGGAACTGGACGACGACCTGATGGAGCTGTACCTGGAGCAGGGCGAGGACATGAACCCGGAGCAGCTTCACGGCGCCTTTGAACGCGCGCTGCGCCGGGGGCACCTGGTGCCGGTTTGCTTTGTGTCCTCGGCCACCGGCTCCGGCATCAACCAGCTTCTCAACGCCATGAACCAACTGGCGCCTTCCCCTCGCGAGGGCAATCCTCCGGCCTGCGCCGTCGAAGGCGAGGCGGTCGCGCTGAAGGCGGAGAAGGACGAGGAAACCGTTGCGCTGCTGTTCAAGATCAACGTCGATCCCTACGTCGGCAAGATGGGCGTGTTCCGGGTCTACCAGGGACAGGTGAACGTGGGCGACTCGCTGTATCTGGACGACCAGCGCAAGGCGATCAGGGCCGCGCACCTCTACTTGTTGCAGGGCGCCGAGTCCGAGGAAGTGCAGTCGGTGGGTCCCGGCGGAATCGCCGCGCTGTCGAAGATCAACGAGCTGTCTTACGGAGGCGTGCTACACGCCAGCCACGACCACGATCAGTTGAAGTTCAAGGACGCACCGCTGCCCGCGCCCATGCACGGCGTGGTGCTTGAGCTGACACGCCGCGGCGACGAGAAAAAGCTGTCCGACGCACTGGCAAAGCTCACATCCGAAGACCCCAGCTTGCGCCTGGAATTCGATTCCCAGGCCAACGAGACCGTGCTGCGCGGCATGGGCGAGCTCCACTTGAGGGTGGTGCTGGACCGGATGCGCGAGGAGTTCAACCTGGAGGTCGAGACCCGCCAGCCGCGTATCGCCTATCGCGAGACAGTCACGAAAAAGGCCGAGGGCCATCACCGGCACAAGAAGCAGACCGGCGGCGCCGGGCAGTTCGGGGAGGTATTCCTGAACATCGAGCCCTTGCCGCGAGGCAGTGGTTTCGAGTTCGTCAACAAGGTGGTTGGTGGCGTGATTCCTTCTCAGTTCATGCCGGCCGTAGAGAAGGGTATTCGCCAGGTTCTGCAGGAAGGCGCCGTGGCCGGCTACCCCTTGCAGGACATCCGCGTGACCGTGTACGACGGCAAGCACCATCCGGTGGACTCCAAGGAAGTGGCCTTCGTCGCGGCCGGCAAGAAGGCCTTTCTGGATGCCATCAACAAGGCGCGGCCCATCGTTCTGGAGCCGATCGCCAAGATTGAGGTGACGGCGCCCGGTCAGTACATGGGCGACATCGCCGGCCACCTGTCCGGCTCACGCGGCCGCATCAGTGGCAACAACTCCCTGCCCGGCAACCAGGTGGTTATTTCCGCCCAGGCGCCGATCGGCGAGCTGGGCGATTTCCAGACCCGGCTGAAGTCGCTCACGGGAGGCGAGGGCGCCTACACCATGGAGTTCGACCACTTCGCCATAGCCCCGCCGCCCATCCAGAAGTCCCTGGAAGAAGCCTTCAAACCCAGCGACGACTCCTAACCCCCGCCGGGAACGCGGCCGTCCCCCCTGGGAACGAGGGCGTCCCGCCCTCGAAGACCCACCCCCGGCAACGAGGGCGTCCCGCCCTCGTCGAAGGCGAGACGCCTTCGCTCCCAGGAGGCCGTCCTCTCCCTCGAAAACCCACACGGATCCTTGCGCCATCCAACTGTATATGTTAAATATACACACCAAGATGACCAAGCCGAACGACATCGCGCTGAGAATCGGTCCGATTTCCCCGGCCGCTTCCGGCGCCCTGTACCAGCAGATCGTGAGCGGATTCAAGCGGGAGATCGGGGATGGCCGCCTTCCCGGGAGTACGCCGCTGCCGTCGTTCCGGTTGCTGGCGGAACAACTGCTGGTGAGCATCATTACGGTCCGGCGCGCCTACGAGGAACTGGAGCGCGAAGGGATCATCTACCGCCGCCAGGGACTCGGCACCTTCGTCGCCGCCGATGGCCGCGAGCGCAGCCGGGAGAGCAAACGCCGCAATGCCGAAGAACTGATCCGTTCAGCCCTCAAGGAGGCCAGGGAAGCCGGCCTCAGCCCCAGGCAGGCCAAGGCTTTCGTCAACCGAATTACTACAGAGACCCTATCCAAGGAAGAATCATGCGAATCGAAAACGCTGTCGAAATCCGCGGCCTAAGCAAACAATTCCCCCGCTTTCGGCTCGGGCCCCTGGACCTGACGGTGCCCGCAGGGGCCATGTACGGCCTGGTGGGTCCCAACGGCGCGGGCAAGACCACCACCCTGGACCTCATCTTTGGCTTGGGATTGCCGGAGGCCGGGGAAATCCGCGTTCTTGGACTCGACCACAAGAAGGACGAGGTCGAGATGAAGCGCATCGCGGCCTACGTCAGCCCGCACACCAGCTACGCCCCCTGGAAGTACGTGGGGCGCGCCATCCGGTTCATTCGCGGTTTCTATCCGGAGTGGGACCAGGACTACTGCAGCGACCTGCTCCGGCGCTTCAAGATCGACGCCGATGACAAGATCGCGACGCTCTCGCTGGGCAACGCCATAAAACTGGGGCTGGTCCTGGCTCTCGCCCGGCGTCCTCGCGTACTGATCATGGACGAACCCACCCTGGGGCTGGACGCATTGTCCAAGAAAGAGCTGTTTGCCGAGCTATTGGCGCTCATGGGCGATGAGGAGCACACGGTGCTGATTTCCTCACATAACCTGGCCGACCTGGAGCGCTTCACCGATCACATCGGCGTCATCCATGAAGGCACGATGCTGCTGAAAGGGCGCACGGACCACCTGCTTGAAACCTATCGCCAAGTCAGCTTCACGCTGGCCGGCGAGCCGCCCGCCGGCGCCCACCTGATCAAACGCGACCGCGACCAACTGCGCGTTCTCACCGACTCCGCAGACGACTACGTCCAGTGCCTGAACGGCTGCGGCGCCGCCGGCGTGTCGGTGCAGCCCGTAACCCTCGAAGAACTCTTCGTGGGCCTGGTCGAGTGAAGCAGGAAAGTATTGAATAAGGAGAGTTGATTTATGGATTGGCGCGTTGTTGGCGACTTCCTGAAAAGGTGGCTCTGGCTGTATCTTGCTGCCAGCGTGGGATATCTCATCCTTTCCTCGCTCACTTACAGCATTTCCTGGCTTTTCGCACCTGGCTTATCCCTCATGTACTTGGGAGCATTTCCGGTGGTGCTTAGGGTGATTCCGTTGGTCGCATATCCGCATGATGGCATTAGCCGAACTTTGTTGGCTTTGCCGATTGAGCGAAGTGTCCTGGCCCGAACCCACTTGTTCCTGGCTGTGGGAGTTCCCTTGCTGTGGGTGTTTGGACTCACCTTGATCATTCTTCCGTTCGCGGCATCAGGAAACCGATTCACCTGGATTGCCGTATTCGTGATGTTCGCCGCCGTGTTTGCCTGTGCCGGCATTCTCTATTGTCTGGACATAGTTACCGGAATTGCGCGGGCTACGGCAACAAGTTCTTCGGTACTCCTGGGGGCTGCGCTAATGGTTATCGCCCTTGCTGGTGGGGGCTACTTTCTGGTTCCTGCTGCGCATTTCGGAGAATTGCCGCCGGCGCTGTGGGCACTGGCATTGGGTCTGGCCGCATCCGCCTATGGGTTCCGGAGAATTCGCACACTACTTGATTCCGACAGGGCCAACGTCGGCTCATGGTTTGCGGCTCCCCGTTCTACCGGAAGCCTCCCGTCAGTCCGCTTCGGGAAGATGTATGGGTTTGCGTCCGTTGCGCTGACCTGCTTTGCGGTTTCCTTCGCTATAGCCGCTGCTATGTTGCTATTGTCAATCCTATTGCTCGCGGGGAGGAACCAGCTGCAATACCAGTCTCAGAACAGCGCGCCCTTTTTGCATTCAATTTTTCTCGGCTTCTCCGTGCTTCTTGTCTTCGTTGCTACTGCTTTGAGTTTTGTCGTACCCCGGGTGATTTGTACCCTGCCTTTCTCCCCGGAGCAACTCAGCCTGCGAGTGTCGATGCTGCCGGTGGGATTGGCACTTATCTTGATCGCGCTTGCGGCAATTGGCTTCTGTTTTGTGGACAGCAATGTGGCGATGCAGATATTTCTCGCACTCCTGGGAGCTACCGGCGTTAGCAGTCTCTACAGTCCAGCTTGGCTTATTGCGTGGTTTAGGCTGGTGGCTTGGATTCCCATAATCCTTGCCCTGGTTCTGATGATTTTCCTTTGGACGTTCGCGGCCTTCCAATTCCCCGTTTTGCAGGCATTTGCCCCTCTGGTATTAGTGGGAGGAACATTGTCTTCCTGGTACCTTTCGAGGCAAGTCATTGCCAAATCGCTATGGTCCAGTTCCAAACCCCTTCCATTCCACCACGCGCATTCAAGTGGCGTTGCGTGAATTTCCCAGCTTGAGCTATCCGGCAGCCAGACAGGCCTGGGTCTGGATCCAAGTAAATCCAGCCGCCGAAGTACTAAAGCCCTTGACCCAACCGGAGGAAGGCAAGGGCCGGAAATTCGACAGCGCCAGGGAATGGTTCGAGGACCTCGGCATATGACATGCTGACGCCGGTTCGGCTGACAACTCAGGCCAGCGGAACGATTCTCGAGTCCAGAATGGCGCGGTCGCGGGTAAGCAGCGGAATCTCGTGCACGACGCTGGTTGCGGCAATCAGTTCGTCTGCCGGATCACCGCCGAAATCGAGTTGGGTCGAGGTCCGCGCGATGCTCAAGTCGATCGGCCAAAGGTGAATTGCGCTCAACACACGCGCTACTTGGCGGTCATCGAGATCCATCGTTATCCGCCCGAGCTGGGCCAGCTTGGCGAGTTCCCAGAGCACGATCGCGGAAATGCTCCATTCATTGCGCTCCAGCAGTTTCCTTTCGCGCGGGCGGAGTTCCCCACCGAGGGCGTGAATCAGGATGTGCGTGTCAAGATTCAGCACTGGCGTCGTTTTCAGTACTGGCCTGCCAGACGGACCCGGTACTCAGCAGGTCACCGTGGATCGTGATCTTGTCCTGCAGGCTGCCGATCAGGGGAGCGAAACGGCGTTCATACGGCACAACATGCGCAACCGGTTTGCCGTGCTTGGTAACGACGAGGCCGTCGGGATCGAGATGATCAAGCAAGGACAGGCATTGTTGTTTGAACTTTGCCGCACCCACCGTTTTCATTTCGCACTCCCATAAGAGAAAGTGGACACATTATATGACCACTTTCTAAAGGAATCAGGGCCAAAGCAGCCGGTCGCCGGGTTTGATGCGCCAAAGAAGAACAACAAAGCGCGGAAAGGAGCTTTCCAGGTTGTGCCTTTTGCTGGATACCTTGATCCGGCAGACTCCTCTGGTGTGCTGTCCCGAAAATAACTTTGCTTAGGGGCTTGTAAACTTGGGTTGACGTGTTGCGTTGGTGGGATCCGATGATCATTTAATTTATCATATAAGCCCTTTATGTTTATTTGAACCACTATGAGCAGACCCAGCGGGATTACCACCTCACCCCCGGTCGAGGTTGAAGAGGCCATTCGCCGATTGGGGCGTAACCTACGCACAGCCCGCCTGCGCAGGAGGCTGCGGATCGAGGATGTAGCGGATCGGATCGGCGCTTCGCGGTTTACCGTGGCGGATCTGGAGAGGGGCAAGATCAGCGCTTCGATGGCGGCGTATGCAGGGGCGTTGTGGGCCATGGGGCTGCTGCCCCAAATGACGGTTGTGGCCGACCCGGATTTTGACGAAGAAGGCAAGGTTCTTGAAGACGCCCGAAGACCGACCCAGGCGCCACGCCGCCGGATGACACTGGACAATGACTTCTGATCGCGACTGTTTCGTACATATCGTCTTGCCGGGCGAAACGGAATTTGTGCCGGCTGGACGCTTCCGGTTGAGTGCTTCGCGCAACGGCGCTGCGGTCGGCCAGTTCGTCTACGGGCGCAGTTACCTGAAGCGGAGCAATGCCGTTGAATTGGATCCCGTGCAGTTGCGCCTGGGAGCACAGCCCTATGAAACCGCACAACTAAAAGGGTTCTTCGGCGCCATCCGGGATTCAATGCCGGATGATTGGGGCCGGCGGGTCATGGAAAGGCGCTTCGGAGGCGTTCCGCTCGATGACTTTCGTTACCTGATGGAAGGACCCGATGACCGGGCCGGAGCACTTGGTTTCAGCGAAACCGTCACGACTCCCGAACCGGCGCGGTCGTTTCCCGATGCGGTTCATCTTGAAGGGTTGCAGGCATTCGCCGATGCGATCGTTGCTGGAGATCCCGCATCTGACGCCCAGGCAGTTGCGCAGGTGGCAGGCCTGCTTTCGCCAGGAACCTCGATGGGCGGCGCTCGTCCCAAGATCGTTGTTGAGAGCGCGGGCGAACTCTGGCTGGCCAAGTTCGCACACAAGGATGACCGATGGAATCACCCGCGCGTGGAGCACGGGCTGCTGATGCTGGCGAAGGCGTGTGGCATCCGCGTCGCAGACAGCCGCGTTGAGACCATCGGCTCTCGCGATGTCTTGCTGGTGCGCCGCTTTGACCGGCAACGAGCCGACGCCGGGTTTAACCGCCACCGCATGATCAGCGCGCTTACGCTACTTCAATCAGACAGCAGCGAGGCTGGCCGCCAACGCTGGTCCTACCTGCTGCTGGCCGATGAGATTCGTCGCGCCAGCGCGGCATCGAAGCAGGATCTCATCGAACTGTTCACACGCATGTGCTTTAACGCCTCAGTGTCGAATTCCGATGACCATCCCCGCAATCACGCTCTGCTGGCCGAAGGCAGGACCTGGCGTTTGAGTCCTGCATACGATGTGATGCCAATGCCGGCCCATGCGGCCGGCCAGGGATCCCTGGCCATGGCTTGCGGTCCATTCGGAAAGATGGCTAATAGAGGCAATCTGATCGCCGGGGCGGGCCGGTTTCTGCTGGGCAAGGAGGAAGCCGAGCAGATTTTCAAACAGGTTTCCGAGAGGGTTCGCGCACAATGGGAACCAACGCTGCGCCAATGCGGAGTGAGCGAACAGGATTGTCAGACCATAGCGCCGGCTTTCCTGCATGCCGGTCTGTTGGATCTGTTGGAAGATCCGAACTTGCCCGAACGAATGTCGAAGACAGAAAAGGCTTCGTCGACTCAACTCTCAGCGAACGAGCCTTTCAGTTTTTCTTCGTAGAGGGCTATGAATGTTGGGGGTGCAGACGAACGGCCGACTTACGCGCCGCATGTCAACCTCGGTACATAAACCCCTTTGCTTGATCGTTCCGCTTTGGCGAGTTTGGAATCGGTGGTGTCGATCCAGGGGAAGAAAGTGACTGGCCTCGCCAGCACGAATGGCTGGCGAGGAAGCCAAACGATAGGCGCCGCGTCTTTGCGCAGCGCATTTGCTGGCTGGATGCCGATCAGTCAACAAAGTCCTATTCGGCTCACAAATAGTGTTGTTCTAGCCTGATAATGAGCCGAATAGACCTATGTTCGTTACTGCACGGCCAAAACTCATGCCAAGTCGTGTCCCGCAAATACCTTCACTACTCTGCGGTGCTTGTTCGTCTCCGGCGGCGTTGCTCCTCCTTACGTGGAGCCTGCCACACTGCGTCGCCGCGCCTTGCCGCATGCCGGCCGCTCGAGGGTTATGGCGAAAGCAGCCGGTCGCCCGGCTTGATACCCCAGCGCTTGACCGTGCCCGCCTTGAATTCCAGCACCCGGTTTACGGGCTCGCCGGACGAAATGCTCTTCAGGCTCTTGAGGCGTGTGTCGGTGGCGATGCTTGCTACGGCGCCATCGGTGCGTATGAAGAGCATGTCGAGCATGTCCAGCGACACGTAGGTGTTCTTCATCCACATGCTGATCTCCTGTTATCCAGAAGGCGTTCGAAGAAGCCGTCAAACCCAGCGAAGAATAGGAACGAGGGCGTCCCGCCCTCGACCCGTATAACATTGCCTGATCAAGCCGAACTTCCGCAAAGGCAAGCAACTCATGGCGAATCTGTTCCTCCGAAACCTGGGGCTGGTTCTGATCTTGACCGTGGCGTTCCTGGTCATGTTGTTGATAGCCAAAGCCGCCGGTGGATTCCTTCTCATCGGTGGCGATTGGGTAATCTGGTTTGGTTTGCTTTGCTGGCGAATCGCGGTTTCCTTCCAAGACGCTATTGAAACGAAAGGCAGTCATCCCTACAGCGTAGGCCGAAACAGCTTTAGACTCATCGGGCTGATGCTCGGCGTACTCCTGACACAGGTTGTCCTGTCCACGCTGGTGGTTTTCTATGTTGAAAGCAGAGAAATTGCCGACAGGGCCCTGTTCACCTTGCCTGGAATCGCGGGCTCTACCAGCCTGCTCATCCCAGCTCATTTCTACTTTCAAAACAAGGGTTGGCAGAACGGTGTGGTTCCCCTGCTGATCTTCCTTGGCCTGGCTGTCTGGTGGGAAGTAGTGCGAAACCTGTGGCCGGACGAAGTGCTGCTCGGACCCTCCATCGCATTGGCGACGTTCGCTCTGAGCAGCCTTCTGATCCGCCCGGCACTGCTCCACGCCACGCTTACCGACGCAAAGCAGTCAGGCTGACAAGCAACTACGGCAGCGTTTGCGAAAGCAAGCGATCGCCCGGTTTGATGCCCCAGCGCTTGACCGTGCCGGCCTTGAGTTCCAGCACCCGGTTTACGGGCTCGCCGGACGAAATGCTCTTCAGGCTCTCGGGGCGCGTGTCGTTGGGCCTGCTTCCAACGCACAGCCCGCTGGCGTGGAGTCTCGTAACTCTTGGCGCTCTTGAATTGGCTGGCCGTTGTAGCCACAATGGGGCTACAAACGCAGGAGGACGTTCACATGAGCTCCGATACGGTAGTGCGTGCACGAATCGATAGCGACACCAAGAAGCGAGCCGCCGAAGCGCTTCAGGCTATGGGTTTGTCGGTATCTGATGCAATTCGTTTGCTGCTGGTGCGAGTGGCGAATGAAAAGCGCTTGCCGTTCGTTCTTCAAGCACCGAATGCAACCACTGCGAAGGCCATAAGCGAACTGGAGGAAGGCAAAGGCCAGCGTTTCGAAAGTGCCGAGGAATTGTTCAAGGACCTCGGCGTATGACATGCTGACGCCGGTTCGGTCCCGGCAATTCAAACGCGACATAAGAAGAACAAGAAAGCGCGGAAAGGACCTTTCCAGGTTGCGCCTTTTGCTGGATGCCCTGATCCGGCGGACTCCTTTAGCGGCAAGCCATCTGGACCACCCGCTTGGAGGGCCTTGGAAAGGCTATAGAGAGATTCACATTGAGCCGGACTGGCTGCTGATCTATCGCGTGACTGGAGACGACTTGCACTTGGTGCGTACCGGCTCACACACAGACCTCTTCGATAGCTGGACTCAATTTGACGTTGGCGCCCGCCTTGCCGCATGCCGGCCGCTCGAGGGTCAGGGCGAAAGCAAACGGTCGCCGGGCTTGATGCCCCAGCGCTTGACCGTGCCAGCCTTGAGTTCCAGCACTCGGTTTACGGGTTCGCCGGACGAAATGCTCTTCAGGCTCTTGGGTTGGGTATCGGTTGCGATGCTCGCTATGGCGCCGTCCGCGCGTATGAAGAGCATGTCCAGCGACACGTAGGTGTTCTTCATCCACATACTGATCTCCTTTTCGCGGTCGTACACGAACAGCATTCCCCAGCCGTCCGGCACATCCTGCACGTACATGAGCCCGCGGCGCTGCTGCGCCGGGGTTACGGCAAGCCACATTTCAAGGAACACGCACTGGCCGCCGGAGGCCTCGAGCACGCCGCGCGCACGTTCCAGATCGCTCAAGTCCTGAGTGCCCGCCGACTGCCAGGCCAGCAGCAGGCTCGCCAATACAAATGTCTTTAATCTCACGAGGCAAGTATGTACCGAGGCTCTTATACTTTGCTTGACGTGGCGCACCGCAACATTACCTACCGTCTGATCCGCGGCACGCGCGAGCGGGCGCAACGCATCGGCCAGACCGCTGGCGCCTGCCGGACACCAGGTCAACGAGAACCCTGACAAAATGCCAGCCGAACCCGCACCGCAGGAATCGCCGCGCTCGCCGCTTGCAGACTTGCGCCGGAGCATGGAGGCGCAAGTGCTCGGCCAGGCACAGTTCATTGAGCACATGCTCATTGCGCTGCTGGCCGGCGGGCACCTGCTGGTTGAAGGTGTGCCCGGGCTGGCCAAGACGCGGGCGGTGAAGGTATTGAGCCAATGTCTCAACGCCAGTTTCCACCGGGTCCAGTTCACGCCCGACCTGTTGCCTTCGGACCTGACCGGCACCGAGGTGTTTCGTCCGCAGACCGGCGAGTTCAAGTTCCGGGCGGGCCCGATCTTCCACAACCTGGTGCTGGCCGACGAGATCAATCGCGCCTCGGCCAAGGTGCAGTCGGCCCTGTTGGAGGCGATGGAGGAGCAGCAGGTCACGGTAGCCGAGAAGAGCTGGCCGCTGCCCGACCCGTTCCTGGTCATGGCCACGCAAAACCCCATCGAGCAGGAGGGCGCCTATCCGCTGCCGGAGGCGCAACTGGACCGCTTCCTGATGAAGACCACGATCAGCTATCCGAGCGCCGAGGAAGAACAGAAGATTCTTGCACTGACGCGCCGCGAAGCGTCCGCGAGTGGCGCCGATGCGGGCAACCCACGGGAGGTATACACGGTCGGGGAGATCCGCAATGACCGCTCGCGGGTATTGCAGCTCCACCTGGCCGAGCGCCTTGAGCGCTATATCGTGGAACTGGTTCGCGCCACTCGCGCGTGCAAGGACTACGACGACTCGCTGGATGGGCTGGTGAGCTACGGCGCAAGCCCGCGTGCTTCGATCGCCCTGGACCGCTGCAGCCGCGCCCGCGCCTTCCTGCGCGGCCGTGATTTCGTAACGCCGGGGGACATTCAGGCGGTGGCGCCGCCGGTGCTTCGGCACCGCATCATCCTGACTTACGAGGCCGAGGCGGAAGGTCGAAGCTCCGAGGAAGTCATCGACCGCTTGCTCGACTGCGTGGCGGTCCCGTAGCGTCGTGTCCCGCAAAAAACTTTGCTTGAGATGCAAGGTATTTACGGGACACGACACTGGGAGATGTCGAGCCTTAAACGCCTTTTATGGCCATCTCGGCAGGCGCAATGGCTGAAGCAGCGCTCAACGATCCCAGGGGCGAGGGCCGCACCTGGATTTCGCTGGCCGAGTTGCTGGCCTTGCGCAGCAAGCCGCTCGTATCGCCGTTCCATTTCGGCGGCGACACCCGCACCGGTCCGGCAAGGATTGCCCCGTTGCGCGCCCGCGGGATGGAATTCGACGACGTTCGCGCCTGGCAGCCGGGCGACGATCCCCGGCATATGCACTGGAAAGCCACGGCTCGCACCGGGCGTCCTTACACCAAGCTGTACCAGGAGGAAAGCGAGCGTCCCACCGTCCTTTGCGTCGATCTGACGCATCGTATGCATTTCGCCACCACGGGCGCATTCAAGGCGGTCATCGCGGCGCGGGTCACGATGATGATCGCCTGGGCCGCGGTCGCCGCCCGGGACCGGGTCTCGGGCCTGGTCATTTCTTCGGCGGGCCTGACCGTAACACCGCCGCTTCCCGGCCGGCGGGGCGGGCAGCGGCTGGCGCGGGCGCTGGCTGAGGTGTTTCAAACCGATACCGGTGCTGCCGCAGGCGGGAAACCCGAACTCGCCGAGGCGGTGCCGCTGCTGCAGCGCCACGCCCCATCCGGCAGCCGCCTGGTACTGGTGAGTGATTTCCTGGGCGACGGTGATCTCGGCGCCCTGCGCCAATTGGCCGCCCGCCGCCCATTGCTGACCGTGCGTATCCACGATCCCCTGGACCGCGATCTGCCGCCACCGGGGCGTTACGCGGTGCGCGATGGCCGCGGCGGCCTGGTCTTCGAGAGCGGCGATCCGGCGGCCCGGCGCCGGTGGAGCGAAGCCTTCGCCGAAACCACGCGGGCCCTTGCTGAAATCGCGCGCGATTGCGGAGGCGCCTGCATGCAATTTCGCACCGGCCAGGACCCGGCCGCCAGCCGTAACGTGGGCCCGGGAAAGGTCTTGAAGCTGCGCTCCGCGTCCCAAAGAAGGGCGCGATGAACGACGGCGCCGACCTGGCATTGCAGCTTCGCGACATTCACCTGCCGCCGCCGCCTTCCTGGTGGCCGCCGCAGCCCGGATGGTGGTTGCTGGCCATTGTGCTGCTGGCGGCCGGGCTTTGGCTGACAATGCGTCCGCCGGCATGGAAACGCGAGGCCCTGGCGCGACTGCAGGAGGCTGAAGAAAAATACGCTACTCATGGGGACGCAGCCCGCCTGCTGGCGGACGTGTCCATTCTGCTGCGCGCATGCGCGCTGCTCCTCAAGGACCGTGGGCAGGTCGCCGGCCTGACGGGCGAGGCCTGGCTTGAGTGCCTGCGTGAACTGGGCCGGGGCGTTTCTCCGGCGCCCGAGGAGGCGCTGATTAACGGTCCTTACCGGGAACACACTGAGCTGGATGTGGGCGCGTTCTCGCGCAGCGTAGCGGCCTGGATCAAGAGGGCCCGCAGGACGAGGAGCGCGGCTTCGTGAACCTGGCGTTCGAGTGGGCCTGGGCGTGGCTGCTGTTGCCGCTTCCTCTCCTCGCGTACCGGCTCATGCCGCCGATGCGCCGCGGCGCCGGCCCGGCCCTCACGGTCCCGGATCGTGGCCGCTTTGCGAATCTGGGCATTTCCGTGGCCACGCGCTCCCGGTTGAATCCGGATTGGGTCCTCGCCGTGCTGATGTGGCTGTGCCTGTTGTGCGCCGGCGCACGGCCGGTCCTGATGGATGCGGAGGTCCAGGCGCCGGCGACCGGGCGTGACCTGATGCTGGCGGTCGACCTTTCGGGCAGCATGGAAGTGCGCGACATGCAGCTTCATGGAGGATCGGCTTCGAGGCTCAGGGCAATCAAGGCGGTGGCGGGAGACTTCATCGAACGCCGCATCGGGGATCGCGTCGGCCTGATCCTGTTCGGGGGGCAGGCTTACCTGCAGGCGCCGCTCAGCTTCGACCGGGCCACGGTACGGAGCTTTCTCGACGAGTCCGCCGTGGGTCTGGCCGGGCGTCAGACCGCGCTGGGCGACGCTATTGCCCTGGCCATAAAACGCATGGCGACGGACGGTCCGGCGCCCGAACATCGAGTGCTGGTGCTGCTGACCGACGGCGCCGCCACGGCCGGTGTGCTCACGCCGCTGAAGGCCGCGGAGCTGGCGCGCGAGGTTGGACTGAAGATTTATACCATCGGCATTGGATCGCCTCGCTCGGCCGAGGCGGGGGTCGCCTCGGAACTGGACGAGATGACGCTGCTGCGTATTGCCGCAATCACCGGCGGACGCTATTTTCGAGGCGGCGCCGCCGCCCGCCTGGAAGAGATCTACGCGGAACTGGACAGCCTGGAGCCGGCCGCGCTGGACGAACTGGATATCCGCGCCGGCAGGCCGGTGCACCTGCCGCCGCTGGTCCTGGCATTGGCGCTGGGCCTGGTCCTGGCCCGGCGAGCACGCTAGTCATGGAATTCGAACTGCACTGGATTCGCCCCCTGTGGTTGCTGGCGCTGCCGCTGGCCGCGCTACCGTGGTTGCGGGGCAAGCCAGGCGAAGGGCCCTGGTTGAAGGTGCTGGACCCCGCGCTGGCGCCGTTTCTACTGCCCCGGTCCGGCCAGGCCAGGGCCGGAAGTTGGCGGCTGGTGTGCTCCGCGCTGCTGGCCCTGTGCATTGCGGCCCTGGCCGGCCCGGCTTACCGCCAGATTCCCTCGACCCCCTCTCGCAGCAACGATGCGCTGGTGGTGGCGCTGGATGTCTCACATTCCATGCTGGCGAAGGACCTGACACCCTCCCGGCTGGATCGGGCCCGCCTGAAGATCAAGGAGAGCCTGCGCGCCCGTGCCTATGGCCAGACGGGACTGGTGGTCTATTCCGGTCATGCCTTTACGGCAGCGCCGCTGACCACCGACGCGGAAACGCTGATCAATCTGCTGGACGTGCTGGCGCCGGACATCATGCCCAGCCGGGGCAGTGATGCCGCGGCCGCGATTTCCAGGGGTCATCGTCTGCTGCGGCAGGCCGGCGTGCGGGAAGGCCAGCTGTTGCTGCTCACCGACTCGGCCGGCGGTGCAAGGGCCACAAAGGCTGCCCGCGCGCTTTACGCCGATGGTCACACTCTTCTGGTGCTGGGCACGGCCACCCCGGAAGGGGCGCCGATCCCTGATGCGCGCGGCGATTTCCTCACCGACGACTTCGCCAGGCTGGTGGTCAGCCGCCCCGATGAGGACGCGATGCTGCGTCTGGCGCGTGAGGGTGGCGGCGCCTACCGGCGAATCACGGCCGACAACGCCGACCTGGAAGAACTACTGGCGCTGGGCCGGACCGGGCGCTACTCGATACGGCAAGCCGGCGTGGAAACGGTGCGCTGGCGGGACGAAGGGCCGGTGCTGGTCCTCTTGCTGGCGCCTTTGGCGCTTTTGGCCTTTCGCCGCGGATGGATCCTGGTCTTGCTGGCGGCGCCGCTTGGGGCGTTCGCCGCCGATGGGTGGTTCACGACCGCCGACCGTCAGGGTGTCCGCGCTTTCAATGATGGGGCCTACGGCCGGGCCGCGGAATTACTTGACGATCCCGCGTGGAGGGCGGCGGCGCTGTATCGCCAAAATCGGTTCCTGGAGGCAGCCCGGCTCCTTGAAGCCTCGGACAAGCCGGCCGATCGCTACAACCGCGCCACCGCAATGGCTCGGGCCGGCGATATCGAAACCGCGATTCACCTGTACGAGGAATTGCTGCTGGACTACCCCGGTCATGCCGATGCGCGTCACAATCTCGAAGTGCTGAGACGGCGCAGTGCTCCGGGCGCGGTGGTTGGTGGCAACCCGCCGGAGGCCCCTTCGAACACAGCTGTCGGGCCGCTGGAGCAGTCCTCCCTGGATGAAGGGGGAGCGCTGAATGCCGTTGTCGAGACGGATGCGGAAGAACCTGAACTCTACGAATCCACCCAGCGCTGGCTTCAGCAGGTGCCGGATGATCCCGGCGGCTTGCTGCGGCGCAAATTTCGGCGGCAGTACCGGGCCGAGGGCGTTGATCAGGACGGTAAGCCCCTTTGGCCCGCTGACCAGGCGGAGCCATGGTAGTCGGCCGAATGGGACTTGCGCTGACGGCGATGGCCGCGTCAGTGGTGCTTGCGGCGGCCGAGGAAGCGGCCGAGGAAGAGATTCCTTTCGTGGTGAGAACCGAATTCAGCGAGCGGAATCCCTGGGAACGCTCTCAGGTCCTCTATACGGTGCGCATTTACCGGCCTGCCGGTTCACGCCGCAATGGGCGTATTCGCAGCCTGGATGATCCGGTCCTGCTTCAAGGCGAGGCACTGATCGAACAGCTCGGGACCGACCGGGAGTACAACGCCCGGTCCGAGGACAGCGAGTCCCTCATGCTGGAGCGCCGCTACGCGCTGTTTCCCCAGTCGCCAGGCGAATTGCTGTTGATGCCCGTAGGCGTGCAGTGGATTGGAGGGGAGTACGGTTTTCGCACCCAGTCTTTTGGCCAGCGGGGCATACCTGAGCGGCTTGAAGCGCGGCGGGTTCCGGTCCCTCCCGACGGCCTGTGGCTGCCGGCGACAGACGTGCGCTTGTCCGAGGAGTTCGAACGCTCGCCGGACGATCTGATCACAGGTGAGCCGCTGATCCGTACATTCGAAGTGCGGGTCGAAGGCCAGCCGGCGCGCCAGATTCCGGAACTCGATCCCGGTGATGGGCCGAATTTCCGCCACTTCATCGAGCGCCCGGAGTTCGAGGACATCATCACCGGCAGTGGTCTTGTAGGCGTGCGCAGGCAACGCGCGGCCCTCCTGGCGCTAAAGGAAGGAGATCTGTCACTGCCGCCGATTCGGCTGAATTGGTGGAACACCGTCGGTGAGCGTTGGGAGGTCGCCGAGTTGCCCCAGCGCGTGCTTAAGGCCCAGGCAGCTCCGCCGCCGGTGTTCGGCGAACCCCCCGAACCCCCCGGAGCGCTCGCGCCAGGCAATGATTGGCTGGCGTCGCTTCTGACTGCGGGCTGGTTCCTGACCGCAGTGGCCTGGTGGGTGACGCATCGCGTGCGCGCCGGCCGCCACCGCCGAGCCGCCGTCCTGTCGAGTTTCGCGCGCGATCCGTCCGGCGGGAAGGCTGAGGTCTCCAGGAAGCTGGCGGCCGTCGCCGCTGCCTGCCGCGCGAAAGACGCCCATTTGCTTGAACGGGCCTTGCTGGACTGGGCCCGTGCGTATTGGGGGCGGGGGGCGCCCCGCAATCTCCACGAACTGGCCGAGCGCCTCGGTGAGCCGGCGTCAACCGAGTGCCGGCGCTTGTCCTCGGCCTTGTATGCGACCAGGGGGAGAAGCTGGGATGGAAAGGTTTTGCTCGCTGCAACTCGCCGCCCCCCGCTCGCATCAAGAGAGGAGGCCTCCGCCAGGAGCAGGCTTCCCCGGCTATGGCCGGGCACGCCCGTCGAAAGCGGATAAACTTGGTCTGGAACTCAAGTAATGACATGAACACGGTTTCACTGATTCCTCCGCCAGTCCGAGCCCGCGTAGAAGATCGCGACCAGAAATCGCTGAACGGGCGCTCAATCAAGGCGGGGTTCGCCCCAAGCCCACTCGGCAAGCTGTTGCTGGCGGAAGTGGATGGCGCCTTGTGCCGGGTGGGGTATGCCCAGCGCTCTGAAGAACGAATGTGGGGGCAACTGGCCCGCCGCTGGCGCGGGGCGGAATTGAAGCGCGACGACCAGTGGGCGGGCACGAGAGCATCGGCCCTTTTTTCGTCTGAAAGCCCGGAAACCGTGGACGTGCTGTTGCGCGGCACGCCGTTTCAGCTGGCCGTTTGGCAGGCGCTGCTCGGTGTCCCGGCCGGACGCACGCAATCGTATGGAGAACTGGCGAAGCGCGTGAAGAAGCCGGGCGCCTCGCGTGCGGTAGGCGGCGCCCTGAACGCGAACCCGGTAGCCTGGCTGGTGCCCTGCCACCGTATCGTCGCCGGTGACGGAACCTTGTGCGGTTACGGCGGCGGCCTCAAGCGCAAACTGAGCCTGCTGACCGCCGAAGGGGTTCAGCCGGTATGACGCAGCAGAACAGCCCGGCGCTGACCGCTCTGGGTGCGATCCCGGTGGTCAGCGGCGCCAAGTACCGCACCCCGCAGGGATTCAGCGCGGTGAGAAACGGCCAGAAGCGCCGCGCTGCAAGCATCCCGGACCGGGCAGGCCGCAAACCGCCGTGGCTGCGGGCGCAACTGCCCTACGGGGCGCGCTACCAGCGCCTGAAAGGCCTGATGCGCGAGCATCGGCTGGCCACGGTGTGCGAGGAATCGCACTGCCCCAACATTGGCGAGTGCTGGAACGCCGGCACCGCCACCCTGATGGTGATGGGGGGCGTATGCACACGGGCCTGCCGCTTCTGCGCCGTGGACACGGGCAATCCCTCCGGCTGGCTGGATCCCGAAGAGCCCGAGAACGCGGCCGAGACCGTGCGGCTGATGGACCTGGGCTACGTGGTGCTGACTTCGGTGGACCGCGACGACCTGCCCGATGGAGGCGCTTCTCATTTCGCCGCGTGCGTTGCAGCAATCCGCAGGCGCAGTCCGAAGACCGCCGTGGAAGTGCTGACGCCGGATTTCCAAGGCAGCGAGGAGTCGGTGCGAACGGTTCTCGATTCCTTACCGGCGGTGTTCGCCCACAACATCGAGACCGTCCGCAGGCTAACACCCCGGGTGCGCGACCCGCGCGCGGGCTACGATCAGTCCTTGCGCGTGCTCAACGCCGCCGGGCGTGACGGCGCAGGAATCCTCACCAAGTCGAGCATCATGCTGGGCCTGGGCGAGCAGGCCGGTGAAATTCGCCAGGCGATGCACGACCTGCGCGCACAGAGCGTGTCGCTGCTGACGCTGGGGCAGTACCTGCGACCCACGCCGCACCACCTGCCGGTGGAGCGGTTCGTGCCGCCCGGCGAGTTTGCCGGTTGGCGTGAGTATGGGTTGGCGGCAGGCTTTGTCGAAGTTGTGGCCGGCCCGCTGGTTCGTTCGAGCTACCGGGCCGAACGCGCCCTGATGGGCAATAATGCCGGTGTGGAGCTTATGAAGCATTCCGTCGCTGGCGGCAGCAGTGTCGTAGCAGAACCTGCGTTCTCAGTAACCTGACGTGATCAGGAGGTAGAAATGAAGAAATTGGCAGTAATTTTCGTCGCCCTGGCTGCAGCGGGCTGCGTAAGCGAGGAGTCAATGCGGGTTGACGCCAACCAGCAATTCCAGCAGATGCGCAGGACCATGCCGATCTCGCAGGATCCGGTCGAGCGCGCCTACATTTTCTGCGTGGCCCAGTCGGTGCTGCGGGTGGTCGAGGAACCGTATGCCAGCCGCGCCTGGGAAATCGAAGTGTTCAACAGGCCTGACGCCAATGCCTTCGCCATGCCCGGCGGCAAGATCGGCATTTACAACGGGATTCTGAAGGTCGCGCAGGATCAGGACCAGTTGGCCGCCGTGATCGGCCACGAGGTCGCTCATGTGACCCGAGAGCACCAGGTGGCCCAGGCCAATCGGGGGCTCGCGACCCGAGGGGCTGCTGCTGTAGTTGACGCCGCCGCGCGCACGGGAAACACGGTCCAGACCTTGTCGCAAGTCGGCCTGACCTTGCCCTTCAGCCGCAAACACGAACGCGAGGCCGATGACATCGGCCTCTTGTACATGGCCGATGCCGGGTTTGATCCACGCGCCAGCATCACGCTTTGGAAGAACATGGACGAAGCCAAGTCCGGCGGCATACGGCCGCCACAGTTCCTGTCTACCCACCCGGCGCCGGAGGACCGTATGGGCAACCTGATTTCTCGGATGAGCGACGCCCTGGATCGGTATAACGCGGCTGTGACCAGCGGCGTGCGCCCGGTGTGTGAGTGAACAAACCCGCCAAGCGCGAGCCAGGGGAAAAAACGCCGCCGGATGAGCAGTCCGGCCCTGCTCAGCCGCCCGGCGAGACCGAATGGCTGAGGATCATGCTCAAGGAGATCGGCCGCAAGAATTGGGAGCTTGAGGAAGAGGAGCGCGAACGGCTGCGCCGCAATCATTCAGAGGAATGATTCCGCTCAGCGACGACAACAGGACAAGTCGCACGCCGGTCATAAGTTATGGGCTGCTGGCCGCGATCGTCCTGGCTTTCCTTTGGCAGCGGCAGGCGGGAGACGCCGCGGTCTATGCTTTCGGGCTGATTCCTGCGCGGCTGCTGCACGGCGCCGCATTGCCGCCGCAACTCGAGTGGGCGCCGGCCTGGGCCACGGTGTTCACGTCGATGTTCCTGCACGGTGGCTGGCTGCACCTTGGGGGCAACCTCCTTTACCTGTGGATTTTCGGCGACAACGTGGAGGACGCGCTGGGCCGCGGCCGCTTCGTTGCCTTCTACTTCCTGTGCGGGATCGCTGCGGCGCTGGCGCAGAGCGTCTCCGAGACCACCTCGGTGGTTCCAATGATCGGGGCCAGCGGCGCCATATCCGGAATATTAGGCGCCTACCTGAGGCTCTACCCGCACGCCCAGGTGAGGGTGCTGTTACCGCTGTTGATCATTTTCTATACGATCCGGGTACCCGCCTGGTTGGTCCTGGGCCTCTGGTTCCTGTTTCAGCTGGCCTCCAGCGCTACGATTCAGGCCGGTCAGGGCGGAATCGCGTTCTTCGCGCACATTGGTGGGTTTCTTTCCGGGCTGATTCTGGTAGGCTTAATGCTGCCGCGTCGCAAAGCGCGGTTTTAATTTCTTGGGAAATAACTCTGGAGGAATACCATGGTGCGTTTGAACCTTGTTCTTTTGTCGGCGGCTTTCGCGTTGGCGGCTTGTGGGGGCGGCGCTCCGTCCGATGATGGCGCAGCTGCGGACGACGCCGCTGCGGAAGAGATGCCTATGGAGGATCTCGCTCCGGCCGATGACGCGGCTGCGGAAGAGATGCCTATGGAGGATCTCGCTCCGGCGGACGACGCCGCTGCAGAAGAGATGCCTATGGAGGATCTCGCTCCGGCGGATGACGCCGCTGAAGAAGAGATGCCTATGGAAGATCTCGCTCCGGCGGATGACGGCGGCGAAGGCGATTCCAGCTAGCTGAAAAACTTTCCTGCGTGGACGGCGTTCCGTCCACGCAGTTTCGGGAAGGGGTGGCGCAAAAGCGCCGGGGTCCGGTTGAAGGGCCACGTGTTGGCGTACATGCCAGCCGCCAATCCCGCGTCCTGCTTGGCATAAGGCCCAAGCGCCTCGTGTGCCGAAACCGATGGCGCAACGAGTTCTCCTTAGATACTGGAAATCCGAATATGAACCGAACCGTACTTGCCGCATCAGCGGCTTTCCTTTTTCTTGTGGTTTTGTCTCCTGTCCAGGCGGCGGAGGCCGATGCATCCTGGGATTCCTCCATGGCTGCGGTTCTTGCCGGTGACCATCGCGGGGCGAGCCGTAGCGGGGCGCCCAATTCCTCACGCGACGGTGCGCGCCATCCTGCCGGGACCCTGAAGTTCCTGGGCCTTCAGCCCGATTCCAAGGTCGTTGAGATCTGGCCGTCCGGTGGCTGGTACACCGAGGTTATCGCGCCCTTCGTGGCGGAGAAAGGCCAATACTACGGTGCGCATGTTCCGGCCGACAGCGATATCGAGTACTTTCGCAGGGCACATGAAGCCTACACGGCAAAACTTGCGGCTCATCCGGAGGTTTACGGTGACGCTCAAGTCACGGTGATGTTTCCGGGCAAGATGGCGCTGGCGCCGGAGCCTGTGGATCTCGTCGTGACCTTCCGCAACATCCACAACTGGATGCCCCGCGGCTACGTGGATGAGGTCTTTCAGGCGTTCTACGATGTCTTGAAGCCTGGCGGCATCCTGGGGATTGTCGAGCATCGCGGCGACCCGGGGTCGGAGCAGGACCCCGAGGCGGCGTCGGGCTACGTGACCGAGGAGCACACGATCATGCTGGCGGAGAAAGCCGGTTTTGTGGTGGACGGCGCATCCGACGTCAATGCCAACCCGAAGGACAATCACCATCATCCCGAGGGCGTATGGACCCTGCCGCCCACGCTGCGTCTGGGCGATGAGGACCGTGAGAAATACGTGGAGATCGGCGAGAGCGACCGCTTCACGCTCCGCTTCCGCAAACCTGAATAGCTGGGAACGTGGGCGTCCCTGGGACCGAGGGCGTCCCGCCCTCGTACCTGGGAATGAGGGCGTCCCGCCCTCAGCACGGATTGTGAGGGCAAGACGCCCTCATTCCGGGATCACTTCTAATTCTGGCCGCGCGGTCTTAAAATACCGCCGCCATGATCCGAGCAGAATCGCTGAGCAAACACTACGGCGCGATCAAAGCGGTTGACGGAATCTCCTTCACCATAGAGCCCGGGGAGATCGTCGGCCTGCTCGGCCCCAATGGCGCCGGCAAGACCACCACCATGCGCATGTGCGCCGGCTACCTGGCGCCCACTTCCGGCAGTGTCCAAATTCACGGATTCGACCTGCCCACGCAGACCATCGCCGCCCAGAAGACGTTCGGCTATCTGCCCGAGGGAGCGCCGCTGTGGGGAGAAATGACGCCCCGCGCTTTCCTGGATTTCATAGCCGATGTCCGCGAGCTTCAAGGCGAGCGGCGCGCCGAACGCCTCGGCGAGGTGGTGGGCCTGTTGCAACTTGATGCCGTGCTGGACCAGCGGATAGAGACACTGTCGAAGGGTTTTCGACGCCGGGTCGGCCTGGCCCAGGCCATCCTGCACGATCCGCCGGTACTCCTGCTCGACGAGCCCACCGACGGGCTGGACCCGAACCAGAAGCACGAGGTCCGCGAGCTCATTCGCGGCATGTCCAGCGACAAGATCGTGGTGATCTCCACCCACATTCTCGAGGAAGTGGAAGCCGTCTGCAGCCGCGCCATCATCATCGCCTCCGGGCGCATCGTCGCCGACGACAGCCCCACGGCGCTGGCAGCGCGCGCCGAGACCAACCGCCTGGATCATGTGTTCCGCAGCATTACCACCGGGCAGGCGCAATGATGAATCACGTCCGAACGATTACCTTGAGGGAGTTGCGCGCCTACTTTGCAACCCCGGTTGCCTATGTGTTCATCGTCATTTTCGTGGCGCTGAGCGGGGTGTTCACGTTCTATCTCGGCAACTTCTTCGAGCGCGAACAGGCCGACCTGACGCCGTTCTTCGGTTTCCATCCCTGGCTGCACCTGGTACTGGCGCCGGCGGTTTCCATGCGGCTTTGGGCGGAAGAACGCCAATCCGGAAGCGTAGAGCTGCTGCTGACCTTGCCGGTCGCCGCCTGGCAGGCGGTGCTTGGCAAGTTCCTGGCCGCCTGGTGCTTTATCGCCGCCGCGCTGGCGTTGACCTTTCCCACCTGGATCACCGTCAACTACCTGGGTAATCCGGACAACGGCGTCATCATTGCCGCCTATTGCGGCAGCGTGCTGATGGCCGGAGCCTACCTGGCCATCGGCGCCTGCATTTCGGCGGCCTGCCGCAGCCAGGTTGTGGCCTTCGTCACCACCGTCGTGGTCTGCTTTGCCTTTCTGCTGGCGGGCTTCCCGCTGGTGCTGGACGCCTTCGCCGGCTGGGCGCCGGACGTGCTGGTGGACACGATCGCCTCGCTGGGATTCCTTACCCACTTCAACGCCATCAGCAAGGGTGTGCTGGACGCGCGCGATGTGCTGTATTTCCTCCTGGTGATAGCGGCCTTCCTCTACGCCAACGCCATCGTGCTGGACCTGGGCCGGGGGAAATAGTGCCGTGTCATTAGAAGTGACGCAAAGCATCAGGCCGCGGTACGGGCAACTGGGCCTGGGCGCCCTGGCGTTGGTTTTCCTGGCGGCGGTGGGGCTGGTCAATCTCGCTTTTCGCGGAGTGCGCCTGGACCTGACCGAGGCGGGCCTTTACACCCTTTCGGGCGGTACCCAACGCGTGCTGGAGCAGATCGACGAGCCGATCCGCCTGTATTTCTTCATATCGCGCAGCGGCCTTGCCGACAGCCCCGGCCTGCGCGCCTGGGCCGGCCGGGTGGAGGACATGCTGCTGGAGTTCGAGGCCAAGTCCGGCGGCCGGCTTCAGGTGAGCATTATCGAGCCCGCGCCGTTTTCCGAAGACGAGGATCGCGCTGCCGCTTTCGGACTGCAGGCGGCCCGCCTTCAGATCAGCGACGATCCCCTGTACTTTGGCGTGGCCGGCTCGAACGCGGTCGGCGACGAGGAGTTCATCGCCTTCATGGATCCCCAGCGCGAGCAGTATCTCGAATATGACCTCGCCAAGATGGTGTATACGCTCGCCCGAACCGAAGAACCGGTTGTAGGCCTGGTCAGCAGCCTGCCGCTGGCCGGCGGTTTCGACCCGGTGCGGACACAAATGACCGAACCCTGGATCATCACGTCCCAGATCAGCGATCTGTTCGACTTGAGAAACCTGGATATTCTCGAAGACGAGGTCGACGAAGAGGTCGACGTGCTGATGCTGGTGCATCCGAAGGGATCGACGCCGCAGCAGATGTACGCCTTCGAGCAGTTCCTGTTTCGCGGCGGCCGCGCGCTGGTCTTCATCGATCCGCTTTCCGAGGCGGACCCCGCCAGCCCGCCGGCCGGCGCCATGGCCGGAATGCCGGCGGACCGCTCCTCCAATCTTGAAATGCTGCTCTCGCACTGGGGCCTTCAGATGCCGCGCGAAACCGTTGTCGGCGACGGCCGCTACGCACTGCGCGTCAGCGAGGTTGACGGCGCCCTGGTTCGGCACCCCGCCTACATCGGGGTTGATCTTGAGCATACGAACTCCGGGGAAGTGGTCATCGCCGAACTGGACGTGCTGAACCTGGGCTTCGCCGGCTATCTCAAGGCCAGCGAAGACGCGGTGGTGGAGATCGCACCCCTGGTGCAAAGCAGCACCGACGCTGGGTTCCTGGATCCCACCATGCTGGCGTTCACACCGGATATCGACAGCCTGTGGTCGGGCTTTTCACCGCAAGGTGATCACCTGACGCTGGCGGCCCGCGTCAGCGGCAAGGTCCAAAGCGCTTTCCCCGGCGGGCGCCCCGAGGAACCCGGGGAAGAATCGGATGATGGCGATTCCAGTGAAGACGGCCAGGAAGGCCCGAGCCCGTTCTCAGCGGCCGGGCAGTCGGCCGGCCAGGACGAGACCGACCCCCGAGAGCACCTCGCGGAAGGGGAAGTGCAGATCATCCTGGTGGCCGATACCGACTTGCTGTCCGACCGCATGTGGGCGCAGGCGCAAAGCCTCTTCGGTCAGCGGCTGGTGACCGCTTTTGCCAGCAACGGAGATTTCGTGATCAACGCCCTGGACCAGCTGGCGGGCAGTTCGGACCTGATGAGCCTGCGGGGCCGCGCCGCATTTTCCAGGCCATTCAATCGCGTCGATGAACTTCGCCTGGAGGCCGAGGCGCAGTTCCGCCTGACCGAGGACCAGTTGCAGCAGGAGCTGGTGAGGACCGAGAGCCGGCTGGCGGAACTACAGGAAGCCCGCGGCGACGCCTATGCCCTGGGGCTCACGCCCGAGCAGGAAGCCGAGCTGGAGAAATTCACCGAAGAACGGTTGCGCATCCGGCGCGAGCTACGCGAGGTGCAACGCAACCTGGACGCCAGCATCCAGAACCTGGGCGCCAGGCTGAAGGTGATCAATATCGGGCTGATTCCTCTGCTGATCGGCGCCGGCGGTCTTGTCGTGGCCCTCGTGCGGCGGCGCAAGCGCATCAACGGGTCATGAACCGCCGGTCTCTCACCTGCCTGGCGGCCATCGGGGCCGTTCTGGTTGCGGTATTGCTCCTGACGCGGCTGGACTTCGCCGGTGAAGGATCCGCGGGCGGCCTGCACGCGCCCGGCCTGGCGGATCGCCTCGACGACCTTGCGAGCTTGCGGGTGTTGGCGGCGGGAAACCGGGTGGTCGCGACCGTTCAGCGCGGCGATCTGGGATGGGTGCTAAGCGAGAAAGGCGGGCATCCGGTGGAATTCGAACGCTTCAGGGGCAGCCTGCGCGCCTTGTCCCAGGCCCTCAGGGTCGAGAGGAAGACCGCGATGGCCGAAATGTACTCCCGGCTTGGCGTCGAGGACGTGGCCAGTCCGGATGCCGGCGGGTACCTGCTGGAGTTGGACTACGGGGACAAGCACCCGGCCGAAGGGTTCATCGTGGGTCACCGGGCGGGCAACGAACTGGCTTACATCCGAACCGCCGGCGAGGTGCAGAGCTGGCTGGTGAGCGCGGATTTCGACCTCTCGGACGAGACCCGCGACTGGGTGGACCGGGCCGTCATTGATCTCAGCTCAAGGAAGGTGCGACGGGTCGTGCTCGATCGCGGACCCGGCGATCTGCTGAAAATCGCCAAGGAAGATTCCGGCGACATCAATTTCACGCCCGCGGAAATTCCTGAAGGACGAGAACTGAGTTACGGCAGCGTCGCCAACAGCATCGGCAGCGCCCTGGCGAACGTCGAGGCCAACGACGTGCTGCCTGCCGCGAACGTGAACGACCTGCCGCGGGCGGTGCTGGCCCGTTACGAGACCTTTGACGGGCTTGTCGTGGAACTCGATGTCCGCGAGGAAGTCCCGGACACGCCGGCAGAGGACGCCGACGCCGCCGCCGAGGACGCCGACCCTCGCTACTGGGTGCTGTTTTCTGCCGGCGCTGTTGATCTGCCGCCGGCTTCCCCAACGCTTGAGAGCGAGGACGAACCTGCGGCTGGCGCCGCTACTGACGAACAAGGGGAGCCGGAACCCGGCGCCGGGGAGCGGGCGGCGGAGCTCAACGCCCGCCTGGCCGGCTGGGCGTATGAATTGCCGAAGTACAAGAGCGATCAGTGGTTCAAGAAAATGCCTGATCTGCTCAAGGAAGAATGAGCGCGCCGGTTGAGCGCGAAAAGACGCGCTAGACTTCCGGCAAGGCCGCCATCATGGGATCCATCGCAAACATCGTGTACGACGTGTCCATCTGGATCGTCCCCCTGTTGCTTGCCATCACGCTTCACGAGGCGGCGCACGGTTATGTGGCGCTGAAACTGGGGGACGACACCGCCAAGCGCCTGGGGCGCGTATCGATCAATCCGCTGCGCCACATCGACCCGGTCGGCACGGTCGCAATGCCGCTGATCCTGTTGGCGCTGTCCGGGGGCAGCTTCATGTTCGGCTACGCCAAGCCGGTGCCGGTCGCCTTTCACCGGCTGCGCAATCCACGCATTGACATGGTGAAAGTGGCCGCGGCCGGCCCGCTGTGCAACCTGCTGCAGGCCTGGGTGGCGGCGTTACTGCTGCACGCGGCGGGCGGCAGCATGTCGGCGCTGGACAGCTGGCTCCACCAGGTACTCCAGGCGGCCATCTATTTCAACGTGCTGCTGGCCGTCTTCAACCTGCTGCCGCTGCCGCCGCTGGACGGCGGCCGGGTCGCCGTTGGCCTGTTGCCCGATTCGCTGGCGGCGCCGCTGGCGAGGTTGGAAAGGCACGGGTTTGCGGTGATATTGGGCCTGTTCTTCGTGCTCCCGTGGCTGGGAGCGCAACTCGGCAGAAACTGGAGTATCTTCCAGGCGTTCATCATCCCGGTCACGCGCCAGCTCAGATCTCTGATCTACCTGCTGGCCGGCCACTTCTGATTCTCATTGCCGGTTGAGGCGGCCGGTCAGGCCGCACGATTGCGAAAAATCAGGATCTTCTCGTCCCTCATGACGTTGTAGAGGCCGAACACGATTTTCGGGATTTCGTGTTCGCGGGCCATGCCGGCATCGACGGCCCACTCGCTCATCTGTTGGGTGGTGGTGTACTCGCTGCGGTCCACGGTCGCATTGCCGATCACGAATATGGCCCGTGCTCCGGGCTTCAGCACCCGGGCGACCTCGTGGAACATCTGTTGCATGTCCCGGTTGTACAAGGCCAGTTTTTCTTTCGGGCCGGTCCCACGAACGCCCGTCATCGCACTGCGAAGCTCCGGCAGATCGACGCCCAATGCGCGCAACGCGTGCTCATCGTTCTTCACGTAGTCCAGGGCGATGGAATAGGGCGGCGAAGTCACCACGGCGTCCACGGTCGAGTCTTCGACCCCGGCGGAGGCGAGGTTTCCGGCATCGCCCGGCGCCATTGACACCGGCCCCGGCTCGATCGCGAAGCGTCGCAGCGCTTCGGAGTGCGCCTCGACGGACTGCAGCATGGCCTTGAGGCTCTTCTTGAACGAGGCGGGGCCGTCCCGGCGGCGCCTTGCAACGTCGCTCAGCGCAACCATCCGGGCGATCTGTACGAATTCGGCGACCCGGGTATCGGTGTGGCCCGCGAAGGCCGGCTCGGCCGGGTCTAAAGTGGTGTCGTCCAGCAGAATGCCCACCTGCTCCCGGATCGCTTCCAGCGCCTGGGCCGACTGGACCTTGACCCGTGTCAGCAATACGCAAAGCGGGGACATGTCGATCCCGATGCAATGCATGCCCAGCAGTGAGGCCTCCAGTGCGGTCGTCCCGCTGCCCATATACGGATCCAGCACCAGCGATCCCTCATGGGCGCCGGCGATGTTAAGCAGGCCCCGCACCATCTGGGGATGGAACTTGCCCTGGTAAGGATAGATCCAGTGCGTCAGGTACTGGTTGACGGACCGCGTGCGGTTGAAGTCGCCACCCTGGTAGTTGGGGCGGATGAGCTGAGCGTAGACGGTCTGTTTTCCGTCCAGCTCGCCCACATAGGCGGAACGGCGCAGTAGATCCGCCGCGTGACCGCCCGTATCAACACTGACCCGCCACGGGTTGTCGCCATCCCGCTTCCAGCCTTCGCATCCAAGCGCTTGGGCCTCCATCCGCGCCAGTTGCTCCTCATAGAGGAACTGCACGTTGCGCTGCAGCCTCAAACTGCTCATCTTGCGCAAGGTACCAGGGTCTTGAGTAGGGTACAAGTGCTAAAGGCGCCCGAAATAGGGACATTCGGGCCGACTACACGAATCGGTCGCGCCTTGCCGGGAAGAAAAATGCCGCGCATCCTAATCAAAGTTAATTGCGGGACACGGCACTAGCGAATAGAAACACAATTCTTGCTGAACTCGTAATGGATGGAGTGATGCCATGGCGCCACCGCCAGATCCAACCACTGTTTGACAGAAACCATTGGCGGCGGCGGTCTTGGCATTGACGCATACGAGTGCGATTATGGGACAGGGCTTACTGCCACGGTTCGTTCGAGATAACTACGAGGTGCGCGAGTGGAAGCATGCGTGTGCGATTCTGAACCGTGACTTCCCCAAGGAGTGGGGCGATATTGTGAATCTCCTAAAGCAGTTCCGTCTTAGAAAGAGCTGGATCACGCAGGGTGGCGGGCGTAAGTCTCTTGTAGCGTCAAGTATTGATCAATACTTGTATGATCGTGGTTGGGAGGAAAAGGCCTTTTCGACCAAGATGGGAGTAGATGGAGTTCCCGTAGATACTCCAACGCATAAGGTGGACTGCTTCCGGAATAGGGTGGCTTTAGAGGTTGAATGGAACAACAAAGATCCGTTCTATGATCGGGACCTCAACAATTTCCGCCTGCTGTTCGATTTGCGTGCTATCAGTGTGGGATTGATTATCACTCGGTGCGACGAGTTGCAGTCGATTTTTGATTCCCTGGGTCGAGGAGCTTCGTACGGCTCGTCCACAACTCACATGAGCAAATTGCTTCCCCGTATTGATGGCGGGGGAGGCGGCGGATGCCCGCTACTTGTTTTTGGAATTTCCAGGAAGCTATACGTGGAGGATGCATGATGCAGCCTGCCGAAGACCTTTTGCGCAAATTGGAAGGCAGACAGTTTTCTACGGTGTTGGCCGACCCACCGTGGCGATTTCAAAACAAGACCGGCAAGATGGCGCCCGAGCACAAGCGGCTATCGCGTTACTCGACGCTGTCTTTCGACGACATCGCGGCTCTGCCGGTCGGGTCTTTGGTTAGGGAACCAGCCCACCTGTACCTCTGGGTGCCCAACGCATTGGTCGCCCATGGCCTCGACACCATGCGCGAATGGGGATTTGAGTACAAGACAAACCTGATCTGGTACAAGGTGCGGAAAGACGGTGGCCCGGATCGGCGTGGGGTTGGATTCTATTTCCGCAATGTTACTGAGGTCATCCTGTTTGGCGTTCGGGGGAAGAATGCAAGAACACTTGCGCCCGGAAGGCGCCAGGAAAATGTCATCGTATCCCGTAAACGGGAACATAGCCGGAAGCCGGATGAGCAATACTCTTTGATTGAATCGTGCAGTCCTGGGCCGTATCTCGAACTATTCGCCAGGGGACAGCGGCCTGGTTGGTTTGCTTGGGGTGATCAGTCCGAAGACTATGAACCCAATTGGGCAACGTAGGCGAATCATTCGAAAGCACCTACCCATGTAAATGGGGATAGAACCGCTACTCACGGGCAATTGCTACGGGGCGGAGAGAACGCACCCTAGATTGCAGCTTGCTGTGCAGGGGCGCCCAGTAGCGGCGGGTTCGCGGTAACAGTGTAGTTGGTGTTGAGCGGGTGCGAAGAGCCTGCGCTAAAATCTAATACCCGCCCCCCCGACTTAGGAGGCAGCACATGTACATAAATTTCTGGTACGCAGCAGAGCGGTCCGAGAAACTAACTGCGGACAAACCGTTACGGGTGCGCATGCTGAGTCACGAACTCGTGCTGTTTCGCGACACCGAGGGCAAGGCGCATTGCCTGAGCGATACCTGTATCCACCGTGGTTCCTCTTTGGCCGGCGGCAAGATCAAGGGTGATTGCCTGCAATGCCCGTATCACGGCTGGCAATACAACGGCAGTGGCCGTTGCGTGAACATTCCCTCGCTCGGTCCCCAAGGGCGCACCAAGGTGCCGCCGCGCGGCCAGGTGGACGGATATCCGACCGAAGAGCGCTACGGCCTGATCTTCGTGTTCCTGGGCGACTTGCCGGAGGAAGAGCGCCCACCCATCATGCCGATCCCGGAGTGGGAACAGGAAGGCTGGCGGGCCAACACCATGGACTACCACTGGAACGCCAACTACGAGCGCGCGGTGGAGAACGGCCTCGATCCGGCCCACAACGAATTCGTGCATCCCACCCACGGTTACTCCGGCGAGCGCGATGCATACAAGGTCAACGAGTTACGCCTTGATTACCACGATCACGGCTTCGGCTTCATGCACACGTTCCAGTCGCCGCCGCTGAAGAACTGGCTCATGAGGAGGATTCGTGACTACGACGGTCCCCTGGACGCGGGCTCGGGCCACCACGGGCCCAACGGCTTGTATACCTACATCCACCTCACTCCCACCAAGTGGTTCCACCAGTACGTATGGGAAACCCCCGTCGACGAGCACTACCTGCATACCTTCCTGGTATCCATGCGCAACTGCATGATCCCCAGGAACAAGTGGCTCCTGAACATCACAGACAAGAACATGGACAAGCGCAATTACGCGATAGCCGAACAGGACCGCGCCGTGATCGAAAAGCTCGACCCGGTATGCACCCCGGCGGAGCGCACCACCCGTGAGTTGCTGATGCCGGCCGACAAGGTCATCTATCTGTACCGCGAGCATCTGCAGCGTTGGGACGACGAGGGATGGCGCATCGACACCGGGGAGCTCGAGCGCATGCGCGCCAGGCGCAACGTGGTCTATGCCATCCCATCACCGGCCCGCCGCACCTCGAAGACCTGGGTGCTGGACCCGGTGCCGCTGGTCGAGCCCAAACCTGCCGCCCAACCCCTGCGCGCCGTCGGCGCCTGACTCCCCCTGGGAACGAGGGCGTCCCGCCCTCGGAAAATGGAGGCAGCTGTGGGTTCCTTGTTTCGAGGGCGGGACGCCCTCGTTCCCAGCTTCGAGGGCGGGACGCCCTCGTTCCCAGGGGGACTTAGCCTGTTAAGGAAGCTGGCCTTGCGGCGGGAGCCCGCCGCGCCCGCGCCCACCTGCGCAGGTCACCGCCGATCGCCATCACGCAGGGCACATAGATCAGCACCAGCGGCGGCGCCAGCATCAGGCCGAACACCAGGGTAATCGCCAGCGGCTGCACCAGTTGCGCCTGCAGGCTTCCCTCGAACAGGATCGGCGTTACGCCCACGATCGTGGTCATGCTGGTCATCAGCACCGGCCGCAACCGGTCCCGCGCCCCATTCAGCAGCGCGTCCATCAGCGCTTCGCCCTCCTCCCGGTGGCGCTGCACCGCCGTGACCAGGATGATCGAGTCGTTCACCAGTACTCCTGCCAGCCCCAGCAGCGCAACAAGGCTGAACATGCTCAAGTTGAAGCCGAACGCCAGGTGGCCCAGGATCGCCCCCACCAGGCCAAAAGGAATCACGCTCATCACTACCAGCGGCGTTGCATAACGGGCGAAAATCCAGGCCAGCACGATGTAAATGCTGCCCAGGGCCACAATTGCGGCCATGCGAAAGTCCGCCAGCGCCGCGTTTTGCTGTTCCGCCCGCCCCAGAAAGCTGACCGTTGCGCCGTATTGCTCCCGTATCGTGCCGATTACGCCCTGTTCCTGCGCAGCGCGGATGACCTGCCCGCTGGTCGTGATGAGCGGATTGAGATCGGCGGACACCGTGACCTGGCGCAGCCCGTCGCTGCGACGGATCTGGGCAAAACCGACGCGTTGGCGCAGGTTCACCACTTCGGTCAGCGGCGCTTCCACGCCCGAGCGCGAACGGAGGTAGAGACTGCGCAGACCGGTCTCGCCCGGACCCCCCTCCGGCAGTTTCACCAGCACCTTCAGTTCTTCCTCGTCGCGGGGCACGCGGTCGGCCAGCGCGCCCTCGTAGGCGTTACGCACCTGGCGCGCGACTTCCGCCGCGCTGAATCCCATCGCTTCGCCGGCCGGCGTGATTTCCAGGAGTATTTCCTGTTTGCCGCGAGGCAGATCGTCGTCGACCGAATCAACGCCGGGCACCGCCGAAAGCCACCGGGCTACATAGCTCGCAGCCTCCTTCATGCCGTCCAGACTGGCGCCCGTGAGACTCAATTCCACGTCATTCCCCGGCGGCCCGGCCACCTGGCGGGAGAAGAATATGAGTTTCTCTACTCCAGCCGCGCGGCGAACCTCCTGCTTCCAGACCTCGATAAACGCCTCGTTACGAACCGAACGGGTATCGCCCGGCGCCAGTTCGATCGTATAGACGCCCAGGTGGTCGCCGCTGACCTCCAGCGGCGCGTTACCTACCCCGGGATCGCGAGTGGCGACCGAACCCACTCCAAAGGCGATCAATTCGCCGGGTGCATAGCCCAGCCTGCGCTCGGCGGCGCGCGACGACCTGCCCAGCTCCGCCACCATGACCTCGGAGTCACGCCGCGGGGCGCCCGGAGTAAAGGAAAAATTGGCGAATATCAGATCGGATTCCGGTGTCGGGAAGAAGTCGAAACCCACCCTTCCGGTAACCATCATCGTGATCGACAACAGGAACAGGCACAGCGCGGTGGTTACGCTCGCATAGCGCTGCCGCAGGGCGCCCTGAAGGAAGCGGCTGAAGGCGACATCACGGAAGCGCGAGAAGCCTGCCTCGAAGCGTTTTCGCCATCCCGAGGGCTTGCGCTGCTTGCTCAAGGCGGACCGCAGGTGCATGGGCAGGATGAGAAAACACTCCACCAGGCTGGCCGCGATCACCAGGCCCAGGGTGAGCGGCAGTTCCTTGACGACGCTGCCCACTTCCTCCTGAACCATCAGTATGGGAAGGAATGCCGCCAGCGTGGTTAGCGAAGCGGCCAGGACCGGCGGAAACATGACGCGGGACGCCCGCTCCGCGGCCTCTGCTCCCCCTACGCCCGAGCTGTACAGGGTGCCGGCGTGTTCGGACACCACAATGGCGTCGTCAACGATGATGCCGATACCCATGATCAGCGCGAACATGCTGATCATGTTGAGGGTCAATCCCATCGCAGCCATCCCGGCCATCGCCGCGAGGAAGGAAATGGGGATGCCCACCGCAACCCAGAACGCCGGCCGGCCGCCGAGGAATACGTAGAGGACCGCCAGCACCAGCAGCAGTCCACCGGCGCCGTTGACCAGCAACATATTCACGCGTTGGGTCACCTGGTCGGCAAACACGTCGAATGTTTCCACCCGGAGACTTGAAGGAGCGGTGGCGCGGAACTCCTCCAGGTACGCCTCGACCCACTGCTGCGCCAGCATCGAATCCAGGCCTCGGCTGCGCCGGACGTTCAGGTTGATCGACGAATAGTCACCAACCTGCCGGGCCACTTCGCCGTCGGCCGAAGTTTCGTGAATCCGCGCGATGTCCTTCAACTGCAGCCGTTCTCCGGACTCGTTTGACAGCACCTGCAGTTCCCCGAGTTCCGCCGCCGTGCGCGCCCGCCGCTCGCTGCGAATCTGCCGTGAGATGCGGTTGGTCTCCAGCGTTCCCCCCGGCAGGTCCAGGCTGGAACGCGCGATGCGCTGGGCGATGTCGTCCAATGTCAGGTCCAGGCGCCGCAGCGTCTCCGCGGGTACCTCCACCCTGAGCTCGCTCTTGCGCAGGCCGCTCATGCGGATCGAGCTGACACCCCGCTGCAGCAGTGAGTTGCGGATCTCCCAGGCGTACGATTTGAGGGCGCTCTCGCTGAAGGGACCGGATATCTCAATGTTGCAGATCACCTCGGTGGGTTCCAGCAACCGCACCAGGGCCCGCTCCATTTCCTGGGGGAAGGTCGCGACCCGCGCAACAGCCGACTGAGTATCGGTCAGGGCCTTGGCCATGTTGCTGCCGTAATCGAAATCAAGAATGACCACGGCGCGACCCTCAAAGGAAGTCGCGTACACCCGGTCCACGTTGTCCAGCAGCATGAGCTCCCTCTCCAGGGGCTCGATCACGTTCGATTCAATGTCCTGGGGACTGGCGCCCACCCAGGTCATGTCGATCTGAATCTGCTCAAGCGTGAAGTCGGGCATGAGCTGGCGGTTGAGCTGACCCAGTCCCAACAGCCCGAACAGGATCATCAGCGCCATCAGCAGGTTGCCCGCGACCTTGTGGCGGGCGAAGAAAACCAGGATGCGGTTAGCCGCCATTTGGGGCCTTACTCGACGATTACCGCCCGCGCGTTCTCGCCGGCTTCGCGGAGCTGCGTGATGACTACCTGCTCCCCGTTCGAAAGTGCGTTTTCCTGCGCCTTGCCCAGCAACATGAATTCACCGTCGTAGCCACGCAATTCGACCATCCGGGACCGTAGCCGCCCGTCCTGCACCACGAACACACGGTCCTCCCCGTAAAGGGCGGTCTCCGGGACCGGCGCTACCTGCGAAAACAGCCGGTCGTCAAGCTCGATGCGCACGAATGCGCCGGGGCGAAGCGGAGTGTCGGGCGAAGTTTCCAGCAGTTCCGCGAACACACGCACACCGCCGCTGGCCGCGGCAATCTCGCCGCCCAGCCGTTCGATTTGCGCGCCATATTCCAGTTCGACCTCGCCAATCTTCCAGAAGATCCGGGCTTGGCGGTCCATCAGCTTGCCCTCGGACATCAGCCTTCCATACTGCTCGTTGGAGAGCGGAAATCCCACCTCCAGGGAAACCGGATCGACAATTCGGGCCACGCGATCCGAGGTCGACAACTGTTTGCCCAGGTTGGCGCTCACATCCACCAGCACGCCGTTGTATGGCGCAACAAGCCGCGTGTCCTTGAGGTCCCGTTCCGCCCGCCGCGCACCGGCCTGGCTGCGTTCCAGAGCCGCCCGCGCCATATCCACTTCCAATGCGGCGGTATCGCGCTGCTGGGCCGAGACGTTTCCCTCGGCGAACAGCGCATCGATGCGTTGGGTATCCTGCTCCTTGAGGCGTAACTGGGCCCGAGCCTCCATTGCCGCGGCGCGCTGTTCCACCAGCGCGATCTCGTAGTCGAAAGGATCGATCCGCAGCAAGAGTTCGCCTTCGCTGACGGCGCCGCCCTCGCGGAAGTTCTCGCCGACCTCCACGATCGGCCCCGAGGTCAGGGCGCGCAATTCGCTCTCGCGCCCCGCAACGATCTCGCCGTACAGCTTCAGGACCGGGCGCAGGTCCTGATAGCGGGCGGTCGCGACCCGCACCGGCCATTCGATCTCGGCCTGATTCACCGGCGCCATGCTGGGCCGCGTGAGAACCAGCAGCGCGATCAGGCCTGCGGTGATCAGCGCGATCAGCAGCGGTAGGGTTATACGTCGCATGGGGGGCTATTTTCCACCATTACGACACTAGGTTCGGTGGCGCCGCCTTGCGTGGATTCGCCAGGGCGCAAGTCCCGTCGAAACATGCGGTTCTTGTTCTTGACATGCGTAACTTTCCTGTGAGATGATGGGACGTTCCGTCCACGGAGGGGTACCCAAGCGGTCAACGGGGGCAGACTGTAAATCTGCTGGCTCAGCCTTCGTAGGTTCGAATCCTACCCCCTCCATTTTTGGTGGGGGTCCCCCAAGACCATTTGAGTACCCGGCTGGGAACGGCCACAGAAGGGCTTGCTGAGCATTGCGGGCGTAGTTCAACGGTAGAACCTCAGCCTTCCAAGCTGATGATGTGGGTTCGATTCCCATCGTCCGCTCCACTTGGAAGGGAGAAAACGCCGCCCACATAGCTCAGTCGGTAGAGCACTTCCTTGGTAAGGAAGAGGTCACCGGTTCAAGTCCGGTTGTGGGCTTTTTACTTTGCAACTTCATGCCCGCCCGCGCGCGGGCGGGCGGATCACACAAGGAGTAGTAATGGCCAAGGCGAAATTCGAACGTACCAAGCCGCATGTCAACGTCGGGACGATTGGTCACGTGGACCATGGCAAGACGACGTTGACGGCGGCATTGACCAAGATCATGGCGGCCCGTCATGGTGGTGAGGTCAAGGCCTTTGACGAGATTGACAATGCGCCCGAGGAGCGCGAGCGCGGGATCACGATCGCGACCGCGCACGTGGAGTATGAGAGCGACAACCGCCACTATGCGCATGTTGACTGTCCCGGTCACGCGGACTATGTCAAGAACATGATCACGGGCGCCGCGCAGATGGACGGTGCGGTATTGGTGGTGAGTGCGGCGGACGGTCCGATGCCGCAGACCCGCGAGCACATTTTGCTGGCCCGGCAAGTGGGTGTGCCGTATATCGTGGTGTATCTGAACAAGTCCGACATGGTGGACGACGAGGAGTTGCTGGAGCTGGTCGAGCTGGAAGTCCGGGACCTGCTGTCGCAGTATGACTTTCCCGGCGATGACACGCCGGTGATCATCGGCAGTGCGCTGCACGCTTTGGAAGGCCAGGAAGGCGAGCGTGCGGTAGGCAGTGTCCGGGCGCTGATAGACGCCATGGACAGTTATATTCCCGAGCCCGAGCGGGCCATTGACGGGGCCTTTTTGATGCCGATTGAGGACGTGTTCTCGATTGCCGGAAGAGGCACGGTAGTGACCGGGCGTGTGGAGCGCGGCGTGGTGAAGGTCGGCGAGGAGGTGGAGATCGTGGGGATCAAGGAGACTTCCAAGACCACCTGCACCGGCGTTGAGATGTTCCGCAAGCTGTTGGATGAGGGCCGTGCCGGCGACAACGTTGGGGTCTTGCTGCGCGGTGTCAAGCGCACCGAGGTGGAGCGTGGCCAGGTATTGGCCAGGCCGGCCTCGATCACTCCGCACACCGGCTTTCAGTCCGAGGTGTATATCCTGACCAAGGAGGAGGGCGGCCGGCATACGCCGTTCTTCAAGGGGTATCGGCCGCAGTTTTATTTTCGCACCACCGATGTGACCGGTGCGGTGACCTTGCCGGCGGACATGGAGATGGTGATGCCGGGTGACAACGTGCGCATGGAAGTGAATCTGATTGCGCCGATTGCCATGGAAGACGGTTTGCGCTTTGCGATCCGCGAGGGTGGCCGCACCGTCGGCGCCGGCGTAGTAGCAAAAGTGGTGGAATAAGGCAGCCGTTCGCAAGCATTGAAAGGCAGCAGGCCAGTAGCTCAATTTGGCAGAGCAGCGGTCTCCAAAACCGCAGGTTGGGGGTTCGAGTCCCTCCTGGCCTGCCAATAACGGCTCCGCGCGTGACAGGTGATGAAAGACAACAACCCCATCAAGACCGGCAATCCCCTGGACGTGGCCTGGCTATTGATCGCCGCGCTGCTGCTGGTGGGCGGGGTATACCTGTACTACGCCTACGAGGAACTCTCGATTCTCATCCGCGTGGGCGCCGTCCTGGCAAGCCTGGCGCTGGCCGCAATCGTGCTGCTTCGCACGACCCGCGGGCAGGCCGCCTGGGAGTTCGTGCAGAGCGCGCGCGTGGAGCTCCGCAAGGTCGTCTGGCCCAATCGCCAGGAGACCCTGCAGACCACCGCCACGGTGCTGGTCATCGTGCTGATCATGTGCGTTTTTTTCTGGCTGCTGGACATGGGACTGGCGGCGATTACCCGCTGGCTGACCTCGGCTTGAGCAAGGGATAGGGCGCCATGCACTGGTACATCGTTCAGTCGTACTCCAACTACGAAGAGAAGGTGAAGGCCGCTCTCATGGAGCGCATCGAGCGCGAGAGTATGGAGAAAAAGTTCGGCCGGATCATGGTTCCCACCGAAGAGGTCGTGGAAATGCGCGACGGTCAGAAGCGCCGCTCTTCGCGCCGCTTCTTCCCCGGGTACGTGCTGGTGGAAATGGACCTGGACGAGAGCTCCTGGTACCTGGTCAACAGCGTGCCCCGGGTGCTCGGCTTCGTCGGCGGCACCAGCGAGCATCCCGAGCCCATCACCGATGAGGAGGCTGAGCGCATCCTTCAACAGGTGGAAGAGGGTTCCGAGAAGCCGCGGCCCAAGGTGCTCTATGAGCCCGGCGAGGTGGTGCGTGTGGTGGATGGACCATTCAACGACTTCAACGGGGTCGTGGAACAGGTCAACTACGAGAAGAACCGCTTACAGGTGGCAGTGCAGATACTCGGCCGCTCGACGCCCGTGGAATTGAGTTTCGGTCAGGTCCGCAAGGCGTAGACAAAAGGCATAAGCAAGGGACAGATTATGGCGAAGAACGTAATGGCTTTGGTCAAGATGCAGGTGCCCGCGGGGCAGGCCAACCCCAGCCCGCCGGTCGGGCCGGCGCTGGGTCAGCATGGCGTGAACCTGATGGAGTTCTGCAAGGCCTTCAACACCCAGACCGGGAGCCTGGAACCCGGCATGACCACGCCCGTGGTGGTTACGATCTACAACGACCGCAGTTTTACTTTCATTACCAAGACCCCTCCGGCCGCGGTGCTGCTGCGCCGCGCCGCCGGAGTGGACAAGGGCAGCGGTGTGCCCAACCTGGAAAAGGTGGGCGAGGTGACCCGTGCGCAGCTCGAGGAAATCGTGCGCACCAAGGAACCGGACCTCACCGCCGCCGATATGGACGCCGCGGTGCGCACCATTGCCGGCACGGCTCGCAGCATGGGATTGACCGTGGCCGGTGCGGAGGTCTAGTCATGGCTCGTTTGACCAAGAGACGCAAGGCCTTCCGCGAGCTGGCGGGCAAGGAGCCGCTGCCGGTGGACGAGGCGATCAAGGTGATTCGCGAAGGCGTGCAAACCGGTTTTGACGAGTCGGTGGAGGTGGCCGTGAACCTGAACGTGGATCCGCGCAAGGCCGACCAGATGGTGCGCGGCGCAACCGTGCTGCCGCACGGCCTGGGAAAGGAGATCCGGGTGGCCGTATTCGCCGACGGCGAAGCCGCCGAGGCGGCGATGGAAGCCGGCGCCGACGCGGTGGGGCTCAAGGACCTGGCCGATGAGATCAAGCAGGGCAAGATCGAGCACGACGTGTACGTCGCCGCCCCGAACGCCATGCGCGTGGTGGGAGGCCTGGGTAAGGTTCTCGGCCCCCGCGGGCTGATGCCGAACCCGAAATCCGGCACCGTAACGCCCAACGTGGGCGAGGCGGTGCGCAACGCCAAGGCGGGCCAGGTCCGCTACCGCACCGACAAGGCCGGGATCATCCATTGCTCCATCGGCAAGAAGCACTTCACGCAAGAAGCCATTCTTGAAAACCTTACGACGCTTTTGAACGAATTGCTCAAGGCCAAGCCCCCCGCGTCCAAAGGCATTTACATGCAGCGCATCACCCTGTCCTCCACAATGGGACCGGGCGTGCGTATCGATCAGTCCAGCATCAAGCTGCAATAACCTCGAAAAGGTAACAGCACCCATGCCCCTGAATCTGCAACAGAAGAAAGAACTGGTCGAAGATCTGCGCGCGGCCGCCGAAGGCGCGGTCGTGGCGGCGGCGGCCGATTACCGCGGCCTCAACGTCAAGGAGATGACCGACCTGCGCCGCAAGGCGCGCGGCGCCGGCGTGCAATTGCGCGTGGTCAAGAACACGCTCTCGCGCCTGGCGGTCAAGGACACGCCCTGCGAGAGCTTGAGCGAGGCGCTCACCGGCCCCACGCTGCTGGCCTTCTCGGACGGCGACCCGGGCTCCGTGGCCCGGCTGTTCAAGGACTTCGGCAAGCAGCACGAAGCCTTGGAACCCCGCGGCTACGTGCTCGACGGGACCTTGCATGCCGGCGATCAGACCGACCGTATCGCCACACTGCCGACGCTCGACGAAGCCCGCGCGAAGCTGCTGGGCGTCTTCCAGGCGCCGATGCAGAAACTGGTTGCAACGCTTGCCGAGCCGCAGGCGCGCCTGGCGCGCCTGATGGCGGCGCGGCGAGATCAGATGGGAGCCGAATAGGCCGGCTGCCGCATCGAATTATTTGAATCATTCCCACAAGGAGCAAGCCATGACTGTAGGAAGAACAGAAATCCGGGAAGCACTGGGCAAGATGCCGGTGCTCGACTTGGTGGAGCTGATCAAGGAACTCGAGGATGAGTGGGGCGTAAGCGCCGCCGCCGCCGTGGTTGCCGGTCCCGCTCCTGGCCCCACCGAAGAAGCGGCCGCTGAGGAACAGACGGAATTCACCGTGGTTCTGCAGAGCTTCGGCAGTTCCAAGGTAGGCGTCATCAAGGCCCTGCGTTCCATCACCAGCCTTGGCCTCAAGGAAGCCAAGGACCTGGTGGAGAGCGCTCCCGCTCCCGTGTCCGAAGGCGTGTCCAAGGACGACGCCGAGAAATTCAAGACCACGCTAGAAGAAGCCGGCGCGACGGTAGAAGTCAAGTAGTTGGGCATTGATCGCCCATTCTTGCCTGGGAACGAAGGCGTCTCGCCTTCGTACGAGGGCGGGACGCCCTCGCTCCCAGGGACGCCTTCGTACGAGGGCGGGACGCCCTCGCTCCCAGGGACGCCTTCGCTCCCGAGCGTAGCGCACGCGCGCATGCGCCTGCACCATAAGGACTAACGCCGTATGACCTATAGCTACACCGAAAAGAAACGCATCCGTAAGAACTTCGGAAAGAGTTCCACTGTGCTGGAGGTGCCGTACCTGCTTGCCATGCAGCGGGACAGCTACGCGCAGTTCCTGCAAGAGGACACGCCGCCGCACGAGCGCGAGAACCATGGCTTGCATTCGGTTTTCTCGCAGATTTTTCCGATCGAAAGCTATACCGGCAATGTGGAGCTGCAATACGTCAGCTACAGCCTGGGCGAGCCGCCGTTCGACGAGGAAGAGTGCCGCCTGCGCGGGGCCACCTACGCGGCGCCGTTCAACCTGATGGTGCGCCTGGTCATCTTCGATCGCGGCAGTTCGCGGGCGGTCAAGGAGATTCGCGAGCAGCAGGTGTACCTGGGAGAGATTCCGCTGATGACGGGGCACTGCAGCTTCATCATCAACGGCACCGACCGGGTGATCGTCTCCCAGCTGCACCGCTCGCCCGGCGTGTTCTTCGATCACGACCGCGGCAAGACGCATTCCTCGGGCAAGCTGCTTCACAACGCCCGCGTCATTCCCTATCGCGGGTCCTGGCTGGACTTCGAGTTCGATGCCAAGGATTCCGTCTACACCCGCATCGACCGCAAGAAGAAGATCCCGGCGACCGTCCTGCTGCGCGCCATGAACTTCTCCACCGAGGAGATACTCGCAATGTTTTTCGAACGCGACGAGTACCGGATCGACAAGAAGGGCAAGGTGCGCATGCGCCTGGAGGCGGTGCGCCTGCGTGGCCTCACCGCCCGCTTCGACATCGTTGTCGGCGGCGAATTGATCGCGCCCAAGGACCGGCGCATCACCCAGCGTCACGTGCGCATGCTGGAGAAATCCAGGGTCAAGTGGCTGGAACTGCCCAACCTGCCGAAATACAAGGACAACGGCGAGGCCGCCTCGGGGGATGACGAGGAACTCGGCCATCCGCTGCTGGGCGAGACGCTCGCCTGCGACGTGGTGGATACCGAGACCGGCGAAGTGCTCGCCCAGGCCAACGACGTGATCACCCACGAAGTCCTGAGGAGCTTCATCGCCCACGGCATCGGCGCCATCCAGACCATCTACGTCAACGAACTGGAGCACGGCCCCTACATCTCCTCGACGCTGCGCGTTGATGAGACCCGCAACCAGGACATGGCGCTGGTCGAAATCTACAAGATGATGCGCCCCGGCGAGCCGCCCACTCCGGAGGCCGCGAAGAACCTGTTCCGAAATCTGTTCTTCAGCCCCGAACGCTACGACCTCTCACGGGTCGGCCGCATGAAGTTCAACCGCCGCGTGGGTCGGGAAGAGATTACCGGCAGCTCCATCCTGAGTCCCGAGGACATCGTGGAAGTGCTGCGGGTGCTGCTGAGCATCCGCAACGGCAAGGACAACGTCGACGACATCGACCACTTGGGCAATCGCCGCGTGCGCTGCGTCGGCGAGATGGCCGAGAACGCCCTGCGCCAGGGCCTGGCCCGCGTGGAGCGGGCGGTCAAGGAACGCCTTTCCATGGCCGAGAGCGACGGACTGATGCCGCAGGAGATGATCAACGCCAAGCCGGTGTCCGCTTCGATCAAGGAATTCTTCGGCTCCAACCAGCTGTCCCAGTTCATGGACCAGAACAATCCGCTGGCCGAGACCACCCACAAGCGGCGTGTATCGGCGCTGGGCGCGGGCGGTCTGACCCGCGAGCGGGCCGGCTTCGAGGTGCGCGACGTGCATCCCACCCACTACGGCCGCGTGTGCCCGATCGAAACGCCGGAAGGCCCGAACATCGGTCTGATCAATTCGCTGGCCGTATATGCGCGGACCAACGAATACGGGATCCTGGAAACTCCCTACCGGCGGGTGACCAACGGCAAGGTCACCAACAACATCGACTACCTGTCCGCCATTGAGGAAGGCCAGTATGTCATCGCCCAGGCCAACGCCACGGTGACCGGCAAGCAGGAGTTCATCGAACCGCTGGTTCGGGTCCGTCACCGCAACGAGTCCACGCTGATGCCGCGCGAGCGCATCCAGTACATGGACGTCTCGCCGCGCCAGACCGTATCGGTGGCCGCGGCGCTGATTCCGTTTCTTGAGCATGGCGACGCCAACCGCGCCCTGATGGGTTCGAACATGCAACGCCAGGCGGTCCCCACCTTGCGGGCCGAGCCGCCGCTGGTCGGCACCGGCATGGAGCGGGCGGTGGCGATCGATTCGGGATCCTGCACCGTGGCGCGCCGCGCCGGGATCGTGGACTTCCTGGACTCGTCGCGGATCGTGGTGCGCGTGGAGCAGGAAGACGCCGGGGCCGACGAGCCCGGCGTGGACATCTACAACCTGATGAAGTACCAGCGCACCAACCAGAACACCTGCATGAACCAGCGTCCGCAGGTGCGCAGGGGCGACCGCGTGGCCGAGGGCGACGTCCTGGCCGACGGTGCGGCGACCAGCATGGGCGAACTGGCCCTGGGTCAGAACCTGCTGGTGGCGTTCATGCCCTGGAACGGCTACAACTTCGAGGACTCGATCCTGATCTCCGAACGCCTGGTGCACGAGGACCGCTTCACCAGCATCCACATCGAGGAGCTGACCTGCATGGCGCGGGACACCAAGCTTGGCGCCGAGGAGGTCACCGCCGACATTCCCAACGTGGGCGAGGCCGCTCTGAGCAAGCTGGACGAGTCCGGCATCGCCTACATCGGCGCCGAAGTGAAGGCCGGCGACATCCTGGTCGGCAAGGTTACGCCCAAGGGCGAGACCCAGTTCACTCCCGAGGAGAAACTGCTGCGCGCCATCTTCGGGGAGAAGGCCTCCGACATCAAGGACACCTCCTTGCGGGTGCCGGCCGGCATGGACGGCACCGTCATCGACGTGCGCGTGTTCACTCGAAAGGGCGTCGACAAGGACAAGCGCGCGCTGGCCAACGAGGACCAGGAGCTGGCCGGGGTCAAGAAGGACCTCGAAGACCAGCGGCGAATCATCGAGGAGGACCTGTTCCAGCGGGTGCGCGAGCAGCTTGAAGGCAAGCTGGCCGACGGCGGGCCGGAAGGCTTCAAGCCGGGCAAGGTCACGCCCAAGAAGCTTGAGAGCCTGCCGCGGGAGCAGTGGTTCGAGATCATCCTGCGCAACCGCAAGCTGAACGACATTCTTGAGCGGTCCCGCGAGCACCTGGAGCAGATTCGCCAGGACATGGAGCACCGGTACACCGAAAAGGCCCGCAAGATCACTGCCGGCGACGAACTGGCCGCCGGCGTGCGCAAGATGGTCAAGGTCTACATGGCGGTCAAGCGCCGGGTGCAGCCCGGCGACAAGGTGGCCGGACGCCACGGCAACAAGGGCGTGATCTCCACCATCGTGCCGGTAGAGGACATGCCCTACCTGGCCGACGGCACACCGGTCGACATGGTGCTCAACCCGCTGGGCGTGCCCTCGCGGATGAACACCGGACAGATCCTCGAATGCCACCTTGGCTGGGCCGCCAAGACCCTGGGGCTGCAACTCGGCGAACTGATCGCCCAGGACGGCAAGGTCAAGCCCCTGCGCGAGGCGCTGGAGCGGATCTACAGCGCCTCCGCCAGCGGTTCGGGCCAGAGTCTCAAGTCGCTCAAGGGCGACGAGATCAAGGACATGGCCGAGAACCTGTCCAACGGCGTGACCATGGCCACGCCGGTTTTCGACGGCGCCACCGAGGCCGAGATCAAGGACATGCTGAACCTGGCCGGCCTGCCCGAATCCGGGCAGACCAGCCTTTACGACGGACGCACCGGTCAGGCCTTCGACCGTGAGGTCACTGTCGGCTATATGTACATGCTCAAGCTCAACCATCTGGTGGACGACAAGATGCATGCGCGCTCCACCGGACCGTACAGCCTGGTGACCCAGCAGCCGCTGGGCGGCAAGGCCCAGTTCGGCGGACAGCGCTTCGGCGAGATGGAGGTGTGGGCGCTGGAAGCCTACGGCGCGGCGCACACCCTGCAGGAAATGCTCACCGTGAAGTCCGACGACCAGTCCGGCCGCAGCCGGATGTTCAAGAGCATCGTGGACGGACGCCACCGCGTGGAAGCAGGGATGCCGGAATCCTTCAACGTGCTGGTGAAGGAGATCCGAGCACTCGGCATCAACGTGGAACTGACGAGGCGCTAGCCCCATGACACGCATATGCACGCATACAACCCCCCCTGGGAACGAGGGCGTCCCGCCCTCGCCAAGATGCCCTCGCCCCCAGGCCCTCCCAGCCCCAATGAAGAACTCAACGCTTTAAGGAGCGATGCATGAGAGAAATCACTCGCATGGCCCAGGCCGCCCCCGGATTCGAAGATTTTGACGCCATCACCATCGGACTCGCGTCCCCGGAGATGATCAAGTCCTGGTCCTGGGGCGAAGTACGCAAACCCGAGACCATCAACTACCGGACCTTCAAGCCGGAGCGCGATGGCCTGTTCTGCGCCCGCATCTTCGGTCCCTTGAAGGACTTCGAGTGCATTTGCGGGAAGTACAAGCGGCTCAAGCACCGCGGAGTGATCTGCGAGAAGTGCGGGGTGGAAGTGCGCGAGGCCCGGGTGCGCCGCGAGCGCATGGGGCATATCGACCTGGCCACGCCGGTGGCGCATATCTGGTTCCTGAAGTCGCTGCCGTCGCGCATCGGCCTGATGCTGGACATGACCATGCACGAGATCGAGCGCGTACTGTATTTCGAGGCATTCGTGGTGACCGACCCCGGCGATACCGACCTGGCGCAAGGCCAGTTGCTCACCGAAGAACTCAAGCGCGAGGCGCTGGAAAAATTCGGTCCCACTTTCGAGGCCGAGATGGGCGCCGCGGCGATCCGCAAGCTGTTGCGGCAGGTGGACCTCAATGAGGCCATCGAAAAGGTGCACGGGGAAATCGACGCCACCGGCTCGGAGACCAAGATCAAGCGGCTGACCAAGCGTCTCAAGCTGCTGAAGGCCTTCAGGGATTCCGGCAATCGTCCCGAGTGGATGGTGCTGACCCGCCTGGCGGTGCTGCCGCCGGAACTGCGGCCGCTGGTGCCGCTGGAGGGCGGGCGCTTCGCCACCTCCGACCTGAATGATCTGTACCGGCGCGTGATCAACCGCAACAACCGTCTGCGGCGGCTGCTGGACCTCAACGCTCCGGAAATCATCGTGCGCAACGAGAAACGCATGCTGCAGGAGGCCGTCGACGCCCTGCTGGACAACGGCCGCCGCGGCCGGGCCTTCACGGGCAGCAAGAAGCGGGCACTGAAGTCCCTGGCCGACATGATCAAGGGCAAACAGGGCCGCTTCCGCCAGAACCTGCTGGGCAAGCGGGTGGACTACTCGGGCCGTTCGGTCATCGTGGTCGGTCCCACGCTCAAGCTGCACCAGTGCGGCCTGCCCAAGAAGATGGCGCTGGAGCTTTTCAAGCCCTTCGTGCTGTCCAAGCTGCAGATGTTCACCGAGGCCACCTCGGTCAAGGCGGCCCGCCGCCTGATCGAGCGCGAAGAGCCGATCGTCTGGGATTTCCTGGAAGAGGTGATCCGCGAGCACCCGGTGCTGCTCAACCGCGCGCCGACGCTGCATCGTCTCGGTATCCAGGCTTTCGAGCCGCTGCTGGTGGAAGGCAAGGCCATCCAGCTGCACCCGCTGGTCTGTACCGCATTCAATGCCGACTTCGACGGCGACCAGATGGCCGTGCACGTGCCGCTGTCACTGGAAGCACAGCTCGAAGCCCGCGCCCTGATGATGGCCTCGAACAACATTCTTTCGCCGGCCAACGGCGAACCGGTGATCGTGCCGTCGCAGGACGTGGTGCTGGGCCTGTATTACATGACCAGCAAGCGTATCAATGCGCGCGGCGAAGGCATGGTCTTCAGTGACCGCGACGAGGTGCATCGCGCCTACGAAACCAAGGCGGCCGATCTGCACGCCGCCATCAGGGTCCGGATTGGTGAAGAGCTGGTCGAGACCACCGTCGGCCGCGCGCTGCTCGGCGCGCTGCTGCCCGAGGAGCTGGACTTCGAGCTGATCAACCAGTCGATGAACAAGCGCGCCATCAGCCACCTCATCAACGCCTGTTACCGGCAGGCGGGCCTGAAGAAGACCGTGGTGTTTGCGGACCGGCTGATGTACATGGGCTTTCAGTTCGCCACCTCGGCGGGCATTTCCATCGGCATCAATGACATGGAAGTGCCCAAAGAGAAGCCGGAGATCCTTGCCGAGGCCGAAGAGAAGGTCAACGAGATCCAGGAGCAGCATGCTCAGGGCCTGGTGACCGACGGCGAGCGCTACAACAAGGTGGTGGACATCTGGTCGCACACCAGCGATCGGCTGGCGCGCGTCATGATGGACAACCTTGGCGTCGAGACCGTCACCAATGCCGAGGGCGAGGAGGTCACGCAGACTTCCTTTAACTCGATCTTCATGATGGCAGACTCCGGCGCCCGCGGATCCGCGGCCCAGATGCGCCAGCTGGCCGGTATGCGTGGCTTGATGGCCAAGCCGGACGGCTCGATTATCGAGACGCCGATTACCGCCAATTTCCGTGAAGGCCTGGACGTGTTGCAGTACTTCAACTCCACTCACGGCGCCCGCAAGGGCTTGGCCGATACGGCGCTGAAGACCGCCAACTCCGGCTACCTGACGCGCCGGCTGGTGGATGTGGCCCAGGACCTGGTGGTGACGGAAGAGGATTGCGAGACTACCCGGGGCCTGGTGCTGGAAGCGGTGCTGGACGGCACCGAGAAGATTCAGTCACTGACCGACCGCATCCTGGGTCGCGCAACCGCCCAGCCGATCATGTCCTCGGCCAGCGGCGAAGAACTGATTCCGGCCGGCGAGCTGCTGGACGAGCGCCTGGCGGCGCTTATCGAGGACAACGGCGTGGAGCGGGTCACAGTGCGTTCGCCCATCACCTGCGAGACGCGCTTCGGCGTGTGCCGCGGCTGCTACGGGCGCGACCTGGCGCGCGGGAAGTGGGTGAACATCGGCGAGTCGGTAGGCGTGATTGCCGCGCAATCGATCGGCGAGCCCGGCACCCAGTTGACCATGCGGACCTTCCACATCGGCGGCGCGGCCTCGCGGACCGGTGCGCGCAGCAGCATCGAGGTGCGGCGCGACGGCGTTGTGCGTCTGCTGAACTTAAAGACCCTGAAGCATCAGAACGAGGACCGCCGGGTGGCGGTGAGCAATACCGGCGAGTTGACCCTGGTGGACACCGACGGCCGGGCCCTGGAGCGCCACAAGGTCAGTTACGGCGCCACCATCCTGGTCACCGACGGGGACAAGGTAAAGGCCGGCCAGACCGTGGCCACCTGGGACCCGCATAACCGCCCGATCATTTCGGAGGTCGTGGGCTGGGTCGAGTTCGAGGACCTGCTGGAAGGCATCACGGTTGAGGAACGCATCGACGAGTTCACCGGACTGTCGAATGTGGCGGTGCTGGAGCGCCGTCGCCGTCCTTCTTCGGGCACCGACAAGGAACCCCGCATCCGTCTGACCGACAAGGACGGCGAAGTGCTGCATTTCGCGGGCACCGACGCGCCGGTGGAACACAAGCTGCCCGAGGGCTCGGTGCTTGACCCGATTCTGGCAGCGGCCCTGCAGACCTCCCGCGGGCTGGAGGACAACGCGGCGCAGTCCGGTGAGAAGCTGAAAGTCGTGACCGGCGACGTGCTGGCGCGGGTACCGGCCAGCGAGGCCAAGTCCATCGACATCACCGGCGGTCTGCCCCGCGTGGCCGACCTGTTCGAGGCCCGCAAGCCCCGCGAGGCCGCGATTCTGTCGGAGCACCACGGCGTGGTCAGCTTCGGCCAGGACACCAAGGGCAAGCGCCGGCTGCTCATCGCCGATGAAGAAGGCGAGGAAGTCAAGATGCTGGTTCCCAAGGAGCGTCCGCTGAACGTATTCGGCGGCGAGCACGTGGAAACCGGTGAAATGATCGCCGACGGCGAGCCCAACGTTCACGACATCCTGAGGTTGCGCGGCGTCCAGGCCATGGCCGAATACCTGGTGGGCGAGATCCAGGCCGTGTACCGCCTGCAGGGCGTGCGTATCAACGACAAGCACATCGAGGTGATCATTCGCCAGATGCTCAAGCGCGTCGAAGTCATCGACCCGGGCGAAACCGGCCTGCTCAAACGCGAGCAGCTCGAGCGTTCGCAGTTGGTCGAGATCAACGAGCGCATGGTCGAGGAGGACAACACCCTGGCCACCTACCAGCCCCTGCTGCTCGGCATCACCAAGGCATCACTGGCGACCCGCTCGTTCATTTCCGCGGCATCGTTCCAGGAAACGACCCGGGTGCTCACCGAGGCCGCCGTGATCGGCATGACGGACGAACTCAAGGGCCTGAAGGAAAACGTCATCGTCGGCCGGCTGATTCCCGCCGGCACCGGTTTCCACTATCACCAGGAGCGCGTAAAGCGCCGCGAAAAACGCCTGGAGATGGAGGCCGCCGAGGCCGCCGAGGCCGAATTCGGGACCGTCCCGGCCGAAGAAGGCGTGACGGCTGCCGCCGAGGAGCAAACGCCCGCCGTCCCCGCCTGACCACTATAATGCGGACATAACACGAATGCGGTTCGCGGTTTTGGGGGGAATGGTCTGCCCGCTTTGGGAGTTCGAGTTGGCGACGTGAGCAGAGGACTCCCGGCGAGTCTCGTCGTGCTGTTCGCGTGCGCACTGACTCCTTGCTCTCTCGACGCGCAAGCCTCGCCTCCGGGGGTCTTCTCCGAAATCCAGACCGCGTTCGTCTCCCGTCCGAACTTCGTGCTCGAACCGGCCACGCTTCGCACCCGTGTAGTGCAGGTGGATACGCAGAAGATCGCCGCCGCGCGCCGCGGGCGAGAGTTCCTCAAGCTGAACCTGTTCGACGATGCGACCGTAGAGGTCCAGATCAAACGAATCCGTCCCACACGCTCTGGATACTTCATCTTCGGTACTCCGAAGGGCGTGGATTGGGGCGAGGTCCGGCTGGTCGTCAATGGTCCGGTGATGGTAGGCACCGTAGAGACCCCCAAGGGCAAATTCACGATCCGCTCGGGGGGTCCGGGCCGTCACGTCATTCGTGAAATTGATCGATCGAAGGAAGCGTTTGAATGTGGCGTGGAGGACGCTCCGCTTCCTTCCACTCCGCCACTGCCCGCCCGTCCAGAAAATGCCATCTCATCGATTGATCCTCTGCCTTCCGGCGCTTTCCCATCCCCAACTCCACAAGCCGACAACATACCCACCGAGGACGGCTCGGAAGTCAGAGTCCTCATCGTCTTTACGCCTGCCATGCAGGCGGAACAAGGCGGCGCGGCCGGAATGCAGGCCCTCATCGACCTGTACATTCAGACTGCCAACCAGGCTTTTGAGGACAGCGGGATCAATCCGCGGCTGGTTCTGGCGCATTCGGTAATGGCGGACTATGTCGAGCAGAGTACCCATGCTGATTTGCGCCACCTCATTAATCCCGAAGATGGCTACATGGATGAGGTTCATACGCTCCGCAACAAGTACGCGGCGGACCTGGTACATCTCCTGGCGCGAATCAAGGGGGGCGGTGCTGCGGGATCTGCCGGCCGATTGTTTTCCGAGTCCCTTTTTCGTGAGGATTACGCGGCCTTTGGGATTTCAACGAACAGCGCGGCAACATTCGCCCACGAAATTGGTCACAACTTCGGCCTGCGGCATGATCGATATGTCAACAGTCCGATTAGCGCTATATACCCGTACGCTTTCGGATACGTGAACAAGAGGGCATTGGAGCCGGGCGCCCCCGAAACCGCCCGGTGGACTACTCTAATGGCCTATGTCAACCGGTGCGCCGACGCAGGTTTGCGTTGTCCGCGACTGCTTCGCTACTCAAATCCTGATCAGAGCCATATGGGTGATCCGCTGGGTGTTTCCGCGGACAGCACAACCTCCGGTGTGGACGGTCCTGCGGACGCCCGGCTGACGATTAACAGTACGGCGAGGTGGGTGGGTTCATTTCGGTCGGAAGCGTGCTCGGACTTCACCGTGTCAGGAGAAACGCAGATCGCTTCGGTTAATGGCGGGGAGGTCATCATCAAAGTGCAGGCTGGACCCGGCTGCCTCTGGGATGCAGCAAGCCGTTCCGAAATTCTCACTGTTGGGTCGGATGCGCGGTCTGCAGGCCCAGGCTTTGTCCGTGTGGAAGTACAGCCCAACCGGACTGGTGCAGAACGCAGCGGAACGTTTGCCGTGGCAGGAGCTTTGGTTACAGTGCGCCAGCTCGCAACGGACAAAGGCATATGCGGTCGTACATCGGCCGTGATACGGGCCATCGCTAGAGGTGCGTCATGTGAGGACATAACCGCCGAAGACTTGGCCCGGATTGGCACCTTGGGGCTAAGCGGTGAAGGTCTTACTTCTCTGAGAGCAGGGGACTTTGAAGGAATGTCCGGTTTGACCAGACTGAGTCTGGGATCCAATCAGTTAACTGAACTGCCCCAAGGCCTTTTTGCCGACCTTGCCAGCTTGACATCGCTGAGCTTGGGTTACAACCTGTTGACCGAATTGCCATCGGGTCTGTTTGCCGGTCTTTCCAAGCTGGAAAGACTACGCTTAGAAAGCAACCGATTGAGAAAACTCCCCGGAGGCATTTTCGCCGGTCTTTCAAGCCTAAAAACCATAGAGCTTGGCTACAACGACTTGGCCTTCTTGCCGCCAGAGCTTTTCGCCGGTCTATCTCATCTTGAAGAGATCGATTTGATCTCCAACGAGTTAGCTGAATTGCCTGAAAGTATTTTTGCCGGTCTTTCCAGCCTCAAAGAACTGAATCTACGCATTAATCGCTTGACGGAGTTGCCCAACGGCCTTTTCCTGGGTCTGGTGAGTTTGGAACAATTGGATCTGGGCTCCAGCCAGATTGCCTCCTTGCCCGCGAATATTTTTGCCGGTCTTTCTGGATTGAAACGATTGGATTTGAGCCAGAGCAGTTTTAGCACAATGCCGGTCGGCGTTTTTTCCGATCTCTCGAATTTGGAAGTCCTCAGTTTTTGGGACAGTCAATTGAATGAATTGCCTGTGGGTGCTTTTTCCGGTCTCTCCAAACTGCTGGAACTCAACCTTCACACTAGTCGGTTGGTTGAGCTGCCTTCGGGTCTTTTTTCCGGTCTCTCCAACTTGCAGCGACTCTTTATTGGTGCAAATTTCTTCACAAGCATGCCGCCGGATATTTTCTCGGGCTTGAGCCAGCTTCAAGAGATCAACCTCAACTCCAGTCAGCTGACAAGCATGCCGAACGGCATCTTCGTGGGTCTAACTGCGCTGGAAAAACTATATCTCGATGAAGGCGTTCTGGGTCCCATCCCATTACCTCTGTCTTTGGAGAAAACGGGAGATAGCCGATTCAAGGCAGTTGCGCCGACGGGCGCGCCCTCTGCCATTCGTGTTCCGATCACAGTGAGTAGCGCCGGGGAGATTGAACGCGCCGCGAGCGCCTTAGTTATCCCCGCTGGCGCCCAGGAGAGTGCGCCCGTAGCGGTGTTGCGGGCGGACGGAGCCAAAGAAGCCGTAAATCTGGATATCGGCACGCCGCCGGATTTGCCCACCGACCATCTGGGCTATGCCTATGCGAAAGACGAGTCCTTGCCTCTCTGGGTGCTGCCCTCGCTACTTGCTTCAGACGCAAATCTGATCAATCTCACCTTAAGCGAAGGGACGCTTATTCCCGTATTCTCGGCGGATACCATGAACTACACGTCACTTGTCGCCCACGGTGTCACAATGGTCGCGTTGACGCCCACCACGAGTAATGCGGACGCAACGGTGACATATCTCAATGCGAATGATCGGAATCTGCCGGATATAGACGCGATCATGGAAGGCCACCAGGTAAGTCTCCGGGTAGGGGAAAATACGATAAAGGTCCGGGTGACGTCCAACGATGCGACCCAGATGCAGAGCTACACGCTTGTCCTGACACGCGACGGGGCGGGAAACGTTTGCGGTCGCACAGAGCAAGTGCGGGAAGCCATTGTCGACGCGGTAGCAATTGTGGCCGCATGCACCGCGGTGACCGAAGCCCACTTGTCCCGCATCAACTTCCTCAGGTTGGCCGAGAAAAATATCACTAGATTGAAGTCGCGGGATTTCGAGGGACTTACCTCTCTTCGAATACTTGATCTCGGCAGCAACGAGTTGATCGAACTGCCTGCCGATATTCTTCTTGGGCTAACTGCGCTCAACTCCTTGCACCTTCAATACAATCAATTTCGCAGTCTGCCGGAAACGGTGTTTACTGGCCGGACCGCCCTCAGGGAACTATCGCTGTACGGAAACCAGTTAGGGAGCCTCCCGGATGGAGTGTTCTCAGACCTATCCTCGCTTAGGCGGCTCAATCTCACCAACAACCGACTGTTCAGCATGCCGAGGGGCATCTTCTCCAGCCTGATGTCTCTGGAAGTATTGAGTCTTGGGCGCAACTCGTTTCGAAGTCTTCCAGCGGATTTGTTTTCCGGTTTGACTGCACTGCAAGAACTTGATCTCGGCGACGGCCGGTTGAGCAGCCTGCCAGGAACTGTGTTCATGGGTCTGACGGCACTTGAGGACCTGAACTTGTATCGCAACCAGCTTAGCAGTCTACCGGACGGTATCTTTTCCGGCCTGACTGAGCTTGAGAGTCTCTATCTTCAGCAGAATACGGTCGATCCTCTTCAGTTGCCCATTTCCCTCACAAAGATAGGAGACGACCAATTCAAGGCGATTGCTCCAAGCGGTGCGCCATTCACGCTGGACCTTCTTGTGAGCATCAGCAGCACGGGTGCGATTGAGGGTGGCGCGAGCGCTGTCACGATTCCAGCTGGCGCGGTCGAGAGCTCGCTGTTGAGGGTAACGCGGGTGGCCGGGACGGAGGACGCCGTTTCTGTAAGTGTCGATACATTGCCAAGCCTGCCGGATAAGCATCAAGGCTATGTCCTTGAGAAAGACGAAACCCTGCCGCGTGAAATTCTGCCGGGACCGAAGGCACCGCCTCCCGCTCAAGTTGTAGGGGTTGCGGTCACGCCGAGCGTGGAGCAATTGGACGTGTCGTGGACGGCCGTGCCGAATGCGGGTGGGTATAAGGTGCAATGGAAATCGGGTGCCGAAGAATATGAGGAAACGCGTCAGGCGGTGATTCCCGGTGGCGAGACCGTGAGTTACACGCTTACACGATTGGCCGAGGGTGCCGAGTACACAATTCGAGTGATTGCCACGAAGGAGCAAGCGGATGACGGGCTGCCCTCCGAGGAGGTCATGTGCGTGCCGAGGGCTGTGCCCGCGGCGCAGGTGAAGGGAGTCGAGGTCACCTCGGGCTTGGAGGAGTTGGACGTCTCATGGACGGCGGTGTCAGATGCGAGTGGCTACGAGGTCCAATGGAAGTCGGGCGAGGAGGACTACGACGAGCGGCGTCAAGCAGTGCTAGACGGCGGCGAAACGGTTAGTCACACGATTTCGGGCCTAATCTCCGGTACGGAGTATGTGATTCGTGTGATCGCGACCAAGCAGCATGCCGACGATGGTTTGCCCTCCGACGAGGTCACGGGCGTGCCGAGGGCTGTGCCCCCGGTGCAGGTGACGGGGGTTGAGGTTACCTCCGGCGTGGAGCAATTGGACGTCTCATGGACGGTGGTTTCGGATGCGAGTGGTTACAAGGTTCAGTGGAAGTCTGGCACGGAGGACTACGATGAGCAGCGTCAAGCAGTGTTGGACGGCGGTGCTTTGGACAGTTATACGATTGTGGGTTTGACGGCGGGCGCCGAGTACACGGTCCGCGTGATAGCCACCAGGGAGTACGCGGATGAAGGGCTGCCCTCCGAGGAGGTCACCGGCACGCCGCGGTCGATACGCCCAGCCCAGATTATGGGAGTTGAGGTTGCGACGGGCTTGGAGGAGTTGGACGTGTCCTGGACGGCGGTTTCGGATGCAAGCGGTTACAAGGTTCAGTGGAAGTCCGGTATAGAGGATTACGACGAAGCCCGTCAAGCAGTGCTAGACGGCGGCGCTGCAGTGAGTTACACGATTCCCGGTTTGACGGCGGGCGCCGATTACACGGTCCGCGTGATTGCAACCAAACAGGACACGGATGACGGGCTGCCCTCCGAGGAAGCCACCGGCACACCGATTGCGTCTGCGCCGGCGCAAGTGAGAGGCGTTGAGGTCGCCTTGAGTGTTGAACAGCTGGAGGTGTTGTGGACGGTGGTCCCGGATGCGGATGGCTACAAGGTGGAGTGGAAGTCGGACGAGGACGACTACGATGATACGCGTCAGGCGGTTCTGACCGGCGGCGATGCAGTGAGTTACACGCTTGCAGGCTTGACGTCGGGCACGGAGTACACGGTTCGCGTTATTGCGACGAAGGCGCATGCCGACGATGGGATGCCGTCGGACGAAGTGACTGGCGTGCCGAAGGCCGATCCTCCCCCTCAGGTGACGGGCGTTGAGGTCACGCCGGACATTGATCGGTTGCAAGTGTTATGGACGGCGGTGCCGAATTCGAGTGGCTTCAAGGTGCAATGGAAGTCAGGAGTGGAGGATTACGACGAAGCCCGCCAGGCGGTAATTACCGGGGGCGATACGGTTAGTTACGCGATTGAGGGCTTGACAGGGGGTGCCGAGTATACGGTTCGTGTGATCGCCACGAAGGCGAACGCGGACGATGGGCCTCCTTCGGACGAAGTGGCGGCGATTCCCCGAGCCATGCCTCCGGCGCAGGTGGCAGGAGTTGAGGTCACCGCGGGCGTTGATGAACTGGCGGTGTCCTGGACGGCGGTATCGGACGCGGATGGCTACAAGGTGCAATGGAAGTTTGGTACAGAGGATTACGACGGAGGGCGTCAGGTCGCGCTCTTGGGCGGTGATACCATCAACTACACGATTATCGATCTGACCGCCGATACCGAATACACCATCCGCGTCATCGCCACGAAGGACCACGCCGAGGACGGTCCTCCATCTGAAGAAGTCACCGGCACGCCGACCTCGCCGGACCCCGACGTCAACGGCGACGGGATGCTGGATGGAGAGGATGCGCAAGTGATGTATCAGGCCTACGCTTCGGCCGAGAAGGTCGGCGATGGGGAGACTGGCGGTACCGCGGCGTTGCGTCAAACGTTGCTGTCGGGGTTAGCTGGAACGGACGATCCCACCGACGACGATTTAAAGGCGATGCTACGCAAGGCCAACGTCTGGCGGATGGTGGGTGTGGCGCATGGCGGCGACATCAACGAGGACGGAGAGATCGATCAATCGGATGCGTTTGTGATGTATTACGCGTATGACTTTGCGGACCTGGTGGGCGATGGCGAGACCGGAGGCACGGCGCGTCATCGGCGATTGCTGTTGTCGTCGCGTTCCAACCAGGACGATCCCACGGACGAGGACTTGAAGAAGATGCTGCGCAGGGCCAACCAGCTGCGCGAGGACTTCGGCTAGTCCCCAGGGAGCGAGGGCGTCCCCGCCCTCGACGAGGACGAGACGTCCTCGTTCCCGGGGTGCGTCCTCGCTCCCGGCATTGCGGCTAAGATGCAGACACTGTTTCTCGCTTCGCAAGCGGTTGAGCCGATCGTTGAGCGCTCAATGGAGGCTGTAACCGTTGGCCATGCAGCAATGCACCAGAGGATGTCGCGTTAGAAGCGCAGCCACCCGCCCAGTGGCGTGCTGGGCCGCGTTACTTGCGTGCGTGCTAGTCCCGCAGGTCGCAACGGCGCAAGCTCCGCCGCCGGGCGTGTTCTCGGAAATACAAACCGCAGTAGCTCCTCGCCCGAGCCCGGCTCTGGAGCCGGCCACCATGCGAACTCGTGTGGTGCAGGTGGACACACAGAAGATCACCGCCGCGCGCCGCGGGCGGGACGTACTCAAGCTCAACCTGTTCGACGACGCCGTCGTCGAAGTCCAGATCAAGCGAGTCCGCCCCACGCGCAACGGCTACTTCATCTCCGGTACTCCCAGAGGCACGGAATGGGGCGAGGTGCGGCTCGTAGTGAACGGCCCGATCATGGTAGGCACTGTTGTATCGTCAGAAGGCACGTTCACGATCCGCTCGGCCGGTTCCGACCGTCACATCATCCGCCAGATCGATCCCTCAAAGGTACCGTTTGAATGCGATGTGGAAGATGCGCCGCTTCCTCCTGCGCCTGGGCTCCCTGCCCCTCCTCAAAACGCCATCTCATCCATTGATCCTCCGCCTCCGCTTTCGTCGGCACTGCCGCCACCGATCCAACGCCATCATGTGCCAACGGAGGACGGCTCGGAAATTCGGATTCTCATGCTCTATACGCCGGCCATGCAAGCCCGGCAAGGTGGGCCGTCCGGCATGCGGGCGCTGATTGACCTCCTGGTTCAATCCGCCAATCAGGCCTTTGAGGACGGGGGGATCAACCCCCGGCTGGTGCTGGCTCATACCGCGATGGTGGATTATGTTTCACAAGACCCCACCCTGGATCTGTACCGCCTGAAAAGCCCCGACGACGGCTACATGGACGAAGTTCACGCGCTTCGCAACAAATACACGGCGGATTTGGTGCACCTGCTGCCAAGCGATAGCGGTGGTGGGAGTGCGTCTCGCCTTCTCTTCGAGGCGGTGGCCGATGACTTGGGCTTTGCCGTAAGCGCGAATCGATTGGAGCATGTATTTGTGCATGAATTGGGTCATAACATGGGAATGGCGCATGACAGGTACGCATATAGGTCAAGAATTCCGTCAACGACATATCCTTACGCGTTCGGCTACGTGAACAAGAGCGCCTTTGAGTCCGGCGCCCCGGAGACTGCCCGGTGGCGGACGATCATGTCCTACGCCGACCGTTGCGCTGCCTCAGAGTTCAGTTGCGAGTGGCTGCTTCGGTTTTCCAATCCCGACCAGACCTACAACGGTGATAGCCTCGGGGTTGCAAACGGCGGTACGCACCAAGGCCTGGATGGGCCGGCGGATGCTCGGCTTGCGATCAACAATATTGCTCGGTGGGTGGGATCGTTTCGATCCGAAGCCTGCACCGGTTTCACGGTGTCGCCGCGAGCCCTAACTGCTTCTGTTGACGGCGGCGAACTCATTCTGGAAGTGGGTACGATACGTGGCTGCCTCTGGGAGGCGTCAAGCGACTCGGATTTTCTGACGGTTACCTCCGATGCGTTAAACGCGGGTCCTGGTTTCGTGTACGTGGATGTTCAGGAGAACAACGGCGGCGTGGAACGAAGCGGAACCCTTACGGTAGCAGGGCGAACCATCGATGTGCGTCAGATCGCGACCACGGATGGCGTTTGCGGCCGTACCAATGCGGTATTGAATGCAATCATACGGGCGGCCAACATCCCTCACGATACCGGGTGCGATGAAATAGGCGATGACGATCTGGCCCGGATCACATCACTGAGTTTGCAATCGAAAAGGCTCAACTCTCTGAAGCCGGGAGACTTCAGCGGATTGTCCGGCTTGGAGCGGTTGGACTTGCGCCAAAATGAATTGACGGAGTTGCCCGAGGGTGTATTTGCCGGTCTCTCCAAGCTGGAATACCTGGACCTTAGCGAGAACCAACTGGCCCAATTGCCTCACGGCGTGTTCGCCGGCCTTTCCGCGTTGCGAGACCTGCGGCTCTACCGGAACCAACTCGACGAGATTCCGAATGGCGCTTTTGCGAGTCTTCGCGCGTTGGAAGAATTACGACTGTCCGACAACCTATTAGCCGAATTTCCCGATGGTGTATTCGCGGGCCTTGCCAACCTGGAAGTGTTGAACCTGTCCAGGAACGAGTTGGCCAGCTTGCCAAAGGACTCGCTAACGGGGCTTTCCAGTCTCAAGAGCCTGTACCTTCGACACAATCGCTTGACCGCTTTGCCGGAACACTTATTCATTGGTCTTCCCAGTCTGGCATTCCTCTATTTGGACGGTAATCAACTAACCGCAATTCCGCAAGGGATATTCGCCCATCTGTCCACTTTGAGACACTTGAGCCTGTCTTTCAATCAATTGACTGGATTGCCCGCCGGCCTATTGTCCGATCTTTCAAATCTTGAATCCTTCAGCGTAAGCGGCAACCGGCTCACCGAATTGTCCGGGAGCGCGTTCTCCGGTCTTTCCAGCCTTAGGACTCTGTTTCTTCAATCCAACCAATTGATCGGGTTGCCGCAGGGCGTGTTTGAAGATCTTTCCTCCTTGGAACGGTTGGAATTGGGCAACAACCAGTTGACCGATTTGCCGCAAGGCTTATTTGCCGGTCTCGCCAACCTGCAGCGCCTGCGCCTGAATAACAACCAATTCACCGAACTGCATGAGGGCTTATTTGCCGGTCTGTGGAGCTTGAGGCATCTAAATTTGCGGGCAAACCTGATCGCTGGTTTGCCGGACGGCATGTTCTCCGGTCTTGCCAAACTTGAAGATCTGGATCTGTCCTACAACTACTTGAGTCACCTGCCTGCCGGTGTGTTTTCCGGTCTAGTCGCGCTGAGAGCAATCGATCTGGCATACAACCTGGTCGATCCGCTGCCGCTATCTCTCTCATTGGAGAAGGTGGGGGAAGACCGGTTCAAGGCCGTCGCCTCTTTAGGTGCGCCGTTCGCGCTGAACCTTCCGGTAAGTATCGGCAGTGCGGGCATGATTGAGGGTGACGCGAGCAGTTTGACCATTGCCGCAGGCGCTTTGGAGAGCGCTTCCTTGGGAGTGACGCGCGTCGCGGGTGCACTGGAAGCCGTCGAGGTGGATCTCGGCGCTTTGCCGGGTTTGCCTGGACGAAATTCCGGCTATGCCCTCAAGAAAGATGAATCCTTGCCGCTGCGGATTCTGCCCTCGCTCCTCCCCGATGACGCGGCATTGACCAGCCTGATCGTGAGCGGCGGAACGCTCGAACCAATATTTGCCGTGGATACGGCGAACTATGCGACTGTTGTCGCAAATGGCGCAAGCATAGTCACGGTGACGCCGGCTACAAGCAATGCGGAAGCGGTAGTGGCCTTTTTGGACCAGAGCGACAACACACTGGCGGACGCGGACACAACCAGGACCGGACATCAGGTGCATCTCAATGTCGGCGAGAACACGGTCAGGGTCCGAGTCGGGTCCGAGGATCGGTCAGCCACTCAAATCTACACGCTCGTTGTCACCCGCGATGGTCCCCAGGGTGTCTGCGTTCGCACAGCGCAATTGCGGGACGCTATTGTGGAGGCGGTGGAGAGCGTGGCCACATGCGCCGACGTGACCGAAGCCCACTTGTCGCGTATCAACTTCCTCCGGTTGGTCAGCAAGAACATTGCTAGTTTGAAATCGGGGGATTTCAAGGGGCTGACGTCTCTTGCCGGTCTTGAACTCGGCAGCAACGAGTTGATCGAACTTCCTGCCGATGTTTTTTCGGGGCTCAGTGCGCTCAAATACTTGCACCTTGAATACAACCAATTTCGCAGTCTGCCGGAATCGGTGTTTTCTGGCCGGGCCACCCTCCAGGAACTTTCCCTGCACGGAAACCAGTTATGGCGCCTACCTGATGGAGTGTTTTCGGGCTTGCCCGTGCTGAGAACGCTCAATCTCTCCGACAATCGACTGGCCAGCATGCCGGCGGGCATCTTCTCCGGCCTGACGTCTCTGGAATTACTGCGGCTGGGGCGCAACGAATTTCAAAGTCTTCCAGCGGATTTGTTTTCCGGTTTGACTGCACTGCAAGAACTTGATCTCGGCGACGGCCGGTTGGGCAGCCTGCCGGGAACTGTGTTCATGGGCCTGACGGCTCTTCAGGACCTGAATCTGTATCGCAACCGCTTGAGCAGTCTGCCGGACGGCCTATTTACCGGACTGACTTCACTCGAGGAGCTTTTTCTTCAACAGAACACGGTTGATCCCCTGCCCCTGCCCGTCTCCCTGGTAAAGGTAGGAGACCGCCAATTCAAGGCGGCGGCGCAAACGAGTGCGCCGTTTGCCATGGACCTATCGCTCAGCATCAGTAGCGCGGGCACGATTGAGGGTGGCGCGAGCACCGTAACGATTCCTGCAGGTGCTGTTGAGAGCGCGCTGGTTGGCGTCACGCGCGTGGCCGGGACGGAGGACGCCGTCAGCGTTGACATCGCATCTTTGCCTGAGCTTCCCGAGCAGCATCAAGGCTATTTCTTGGAAAAAGACGATTCCCTGCCCAGGGAGATTTTGCCGGGACCGAAGGCGCCGCCTCCCGGCCAGGTCACCGGGGTTGCAGTCACGGCGGGTGTGGAGCAGTTGGACGTGTCGTGGACGGCGGTTGCGGACGCCGCCGGCTACAAGGTCCAGTGGAAGTCGGGTACCGAGGAATACGACGAAGCCCGTCAGGCGGTACTCACGGGCGGCGATATGGTGAGCTACACAATTACGGGACTCGTGGCTGGCACGGAATATACGATGCGCGTGCTTGCGACGAAGCAGGACGCCGACGATGGTTCGCCCTCCATGGAAGCAACCGGCACACCGTCTGCAATGCCAGCTTCGCAGGTGCAAGACGTTGCAGTTGTGGCAGGGATTGAACAACTGGAGTTGTCCTGGACACCACAGTCGGATGCCGATGGTTACAAGGTGCAGTGGAAGTCAAACGAGGAGGACTTTGCCGAAGCCCGTCAAGTGGTGCTCACCGGCGGCGATACGGTCAGTTACACGATTTCGGGCCTGGTCCCAGGCACCGATTACACGGTCCGTGTGCTTGCCACGAAGGAGCTGGCGGATGACGGGCTGCCCTCGGCCGAAGTGACGGGTGTGCCGCAGTCGTTGCCTGCGGCCCAGGCTATGGGCGTTGAGGTTGCGGCGGGCGTGAAGCAATTGGTGGTGTCCTGGACCGCAGTTTCGGATGCGAGTGGCTACAAGGTGCAGTGGAAGTCGGGCGAGGAGGATTACGACGAAGCCCTTCAAGGAGTGCTAGTCGGCGGGGATACGGTCAGTTACACGATTACCGGTTTGGCGGTGGGCGCCGAGTACACGGTTCGCGTGATTGCCACCAGGGAGCACGCGGATGAAGGGTTGCCCTCCGACGAGGTCACCGGCACTCCGATTGCGTCTGCTCCGGCGCAGGTAACAGGAGTTGAGGTCGCCTTGAGCGTTGAACAACTGGAAGTCTCCTGGACGGCGGTTTCGGAAGCCGAAGGTTACAGGGTGCAATGGAAGTCGGGTATAGAGGACTACGAAGAGTCGCGCCAAGCGGTTCTGACCGGTGGCGATGCGGTGAGTTACACGCTTGCAGGTCTGACGGCTGGCGCCGATTACACGGTTCGCGTGATTGCCACGAGGGCGCATGCCGACGATGGGACGCCGTCGGAGGAAGTGACCGGCGTGCCGAAGGCCGATCCTCCCCGTCAGGTGACGGGCGTAGAGCTCACACCGGGCATTGATCAGTTGGACGTGTCTTGGGTGGCAGTAGCGGATGCGAGTGGTTACAAGGTGCAATGGAAGTCGGGCGAAGAAGCCTATGACGAGTCCCGCCAGGCTGTGATTGCCAGTGGCGATACGGTGAGCCACACGTTAATGGGCTTGACCGGAGGCGCGGAGTACACGGTTCGGGTTTTTGCCACCAAGGCCAACGCCGACGACGGGCTGCCCTCGGACGAAGTGACAGGCATTCCCCGGGCTTTGCCCCCGGCTCAGGTGGTCGGTGTTGAAGTTGCCTCAAGCGTACTGCAACTGGAGGTCTCGTGGGCTGCGGTCTCGGATGCCGATGGCTACAAGGTGCAATGGAAGTCGGGCGCCTGGGACTACGACGAAGAGCGGCAAGTCGCGCTGTTAGGCGGTGAGACGGTGAGCTACACGATCATTGATCTGACCGCCGACACGCAATACACGGTTCGTGTGATTGCGATGAAGGCGCACGCTGAGGACGGATTGCCCTCCGAGGAAGTCACCGGTACGCCGACCTCGCCGGACCCGGACGTCAACGGTGACGGAGTGCTGGACGGGGAGGATGCGCAGGTGATGTATCAGGCCTATGCCTCAGCCGTGAAGGTCGGCGATGGCGAGACTGGCGGTACGGCGGCATCGCGTCAAACGCTGCTGTCGGGATTGGCAGGTGTATCCAATCCGAGTGATGACGACTTAAGGGCGATGCTACGCAAGGCCAACGTCTGGCGTGCCGTGGGTGTGGCTCATGGTGGCGACATCAACGAGGACGGTGAGATTGATGGATCGGATGCGTTTGTGATGTATTACGCGTATGACTTTGCGGACCTGGTGGGCGATGGCGAGACGGGGGGCACGGCGCGCCATCGGCGATTGCTGTTGTCGTCGCGTTCCAACCAGGACGATCCCACGGATGCGGACTTAAAGAAGATGCTGCAAAGAGCCAACCAGCTGCGCGCCGACTTTAACTAATCCCGCCCCCCTGGGAAGGAGGGCGGCCCTGGGAAGGAGGGCAGCCTTGCCCTCCCCACTCTCGTCGAGGGCAGGCTGCCCTCGTTCCCAGGGGGCGTCCCCGCCCTCCACGCCTTCGTCGAGGGCAGGCTGCCCTCGTTCCCGGAATTTTGTCCGCGAGTGTGATATAAGTTGGCACGAGGAGGGGAATCCGTGTCTGCAAACCGCAAAGCCAATTGGGCTGTAAGTTGCCTGGCGCTTTGTCTGGCGACAATTCCAGCGGGCGCTGCGCAAGCGGCTAGCTGGACGTTTACGCCCGAGTTGAGGCGCCTGGATGCGGAAGGCCAGGAGTTGCCGGCGGGTCCGGTGGATGTAGCGCGGCATCAGGTTCTGCGCGTGGGCCTGTATATCGCGGTAAAAGCCGATGGTTCGTCGTCCGCTAACGCCGCGCACCTGGGCTTCGATTCCTTCAGCGGCGCGATTCATTTCACAAGCGGCGAACTGAACACGAGCGACATCGGGCCGGTCGTCCGGTCGCTGCGCGGCGGGCAGGGTTGGCAGCGGCACATGGACAACGCGTCCTTCGACCCCGTCGCTGACGGCTGGCTGGGCCCTCCCGAAGAGAGTGACAACGAGACTTCCTGGATTGCCTTCTGGTCGGATCCCACCAACACCCAGGCCAATCCGCGAGGCGCCTGGTGCGATGGCGAGGGCGGGAGTTGCAGCATCTTTGTCGGTGTGCTGGCTATATCTGTCGCAAACCTGCCGGCCGACGCGGTCGGCAACCTGTCGCTGCGCTTCGGTGGGGTAACGTCCGCGGAAGAGTCCGTGGCCGTGCGCGCCATGTTCGGACGGGCCGACGAGAATGTCGAGAGCGGCAACAGCATCAGCTACAACATTTGCCCGGCCTCCGGCTGCGCGGTCGCCGACCAGAACAGCGAACCGGACCGCGAGTCACGCACCCTTGCGATGAAGTTCGCGCTGGCGGGCTTTGGCCGCGAGGTGGGCGGCAACGTGGTCGACATGATCGGCGAGCGGGCCGCGATGAACGGCGCCGGGCCGGCCGAGGCGTACGTGGCGCTGGGCGGCCGGCCGCTGGATCTGGCGGCGCTCGGCTTTGGCGAGGGCAACGGCGACGGCGGGGGCGCGGCGGGCTGGCTCGCCAGCGCCATGGAATTGCTGGGCGTAAACCTGAACAGCCAGGACGGTTTGGCCTGGGAGGCGGCTCGGGCTACAGGCTTGTCCTCCGGCCACCTGAACTTTGATCTGCTGCCCAATGCGCGCGACCTGCTTACCGGCAGCTCTTTCGAAGTCGGCCTGGGCGGTGACGACGGTGCACCTGGCGCCTGGACGCTTTGGGGCGTGGGCGGCGACATGGATGCCTTCGGCGGACAGCCCGACGAACGATTCTCGATGGACGGCGAAGTGTTCGCGGGTCATATCGGTCTGGACTATCGCTTCAGCGGTTCGATGCTCGCCGGCGTGATCGTCAGCCGCAGCAAGGGCGACGTGGACTACCGCTTCAGCGGTCCGGTCGGTGACGACGGCGGCGTTGAGATGCAGCTCACCAGCGCCCATCCTTATTTGCACTGGACGCCCTTCCACGGGCTGGGCGTCTGGGGTTCGGTCGGATTCGGCCGTGGCGGCGCGACGCTTAGCGACGAGAAAGGCGCGGTGGAGACCGGTATTTCCATGCGCATGACGGCGCTCGGCGCTCGGCGCGAGCTGATGCCGATCGGCCGCTTCGGCCTGGCCATAAAGGCCGACGCCTTTCTGGTTCAGATGGCAGCCGACGAGCACGAGGACCTGCCGGGCGTGCAGGCGGATACGTCGCGCATGCGCCTGGCGCTGGAAGGCAGTCGCAGCTTCGAATTCGAGGGCGGCTCGCTGATCACCGGAACACTTGAACTGGGCGCGCTGTCCGACGGCGGCGACGCCGAGACGGGCGCCGGCGCCGAACTGGGCGCCGGCCTTGCCTACCAGCACCCGGGCGGCATCGACATCCAGGCGCACGGCCACATGCTGCTCACCCATGAAGAGAGCGAGTTCGAGCAATGGGGCGCAAGGCTGTCGGTCACTTTTGACTGGGGTCCGCAGGGCGAGGGCCTGTTTTTTGCGTTGGCGCCGACCTGGGGTGCGCCCGCCACCGGCGCCGAAGGCATGTGGGAGACCACCCGGGTGGCTGAGAGCTTCCTGGCCGGCGAGACCGAACAGGGCATGAATCTGGACACCCGCGTCGGCTACGGTCTGAACCTGCCGAACGGGCAGGGCCTCCTGACACTTTTCGGAGAAATGGGCAAGCCGACAGGTTCGCCGCCGCGGCTGCGATTGGGCACGCAGCTTGCGCGGATGGGAACCGAACAATCGGCGATGAATCTTGAGATTTTTGCGGAGCGCATGGGTGCGGGCCCAGGCGCCGAACCGGCATACGGCATCGTAATCAACGCCCGCGGAGGCTTCTGATCACCCGGATCCGGCGGCCCGGCCCTTAAATCCAAATGAACAGCGCAGCCAAACGGCGCATCGGTTGCGCGGTGGCGCTGATGGTCTGCGCGCTCCTGTCGAAAGCCGTATGGGCGCAGGCGCCTCCGCCCGGCGTGTTCTCCGAAGTCCCCACCGCGGTCGTCCCGCGCTTAAGCCCCGCTCTTGAACCCGCAACCATGCGCAGCCGCGTGGTTCAGGTGGACACGCAGAAGATCACCGCCGCGCGCCGCGGGCGGGAAGTCCTGAAGCTGAATCTGTTCGACGACGCCGTCGTTGAAGTCTCAATCAGCCGGGTCCGCCCAACACGCACCGGTTACTTTATTTCTGGTCGACCGAGGGGCGAGGAGGCCGGTGAAGTCCGACTGGTCGTCAACGGTCCGGTGATGGTGGGCACCGTGGTGACGCCGGAACGCAAGTTCACTATTCGCTCCAGCGGTGCTGGCCGGCACGTCATCCGCCAGATCGATCCCTCCAGGGAACCGTTCGAATGCGAAGTCGCCGAAGAATCCATAACGCCCCCTTCGGACCTGCCGGCTATTTCGTCTATTGGCCCTGCACCCGCCATTGCTGTTGCTTCACCTGCTGTTCAGACGAGCGGCATGCCTACGGAAGACGGTTCGGAAATCCGGATCATCATCGCTTATACGCCGGCCCTCCAGGCGGCCAAGGGCGGAGCTGCCGGAATGCGGGCGTTGATCGACCTGATGATCCAATCCGCCAACCAGGCCTTCGAGGACGGTGGCATCAGCCCAAGGCTGGTGCTGGTTCATTCGGAAATGGTCAACTATGTGGCGGCTGGCCCCCGGACCGACTTGCGCCGCCTTGCCGTTTCCGACGACGGCCATATGGATGAACTGCACGAGTTACGGAACAGACATGCCGCGGACTTGATCCACCTTCTGACAAATGTGCCGGTCGGCGCCGCCGGATCCTCGTACCGCCTCTTGTCCGAATCCCTGGCCTCCGAAAGCAGACACGCCTTCGCCGTTACCGCAACCGGAAGCGAGGCAACGTTTACCCATGAGATCGGCCACAATTTCGGCTTGCGGCACGACCGGTATGTCAACGATTACCGGTACGCCATCTATCCCTACGCCTTTGGGTACCTGAACCAGAAGGCCTTCGAACCCAATGCCCCCTATACGGCCAAATGGAGGACAATCATGTCGTACGGAAATGGCTGCTCTGAAGCCGGAGTCGGATGCCGCCGAATCCTTCGTTTCTCGAATCCGGACCAGACATACATGGGCGATCCGATGGGCGTCGCCGCCACCAACACCTCAACGGGTCCGGACGGCCCGGCCGATGCCCGGCTTACGATCAACAACGCGGCTCGGTGGGTGGGATCTTTCCGTTCAGAGGCCTGCACCGATTTTGCAGTATCACCTTCAACGGCCATTGCGCCGCTTCACGGAGGGGAACTGGTTTTTGAGGTGGATACGGCTCCAGGCTGTCTTTGGGAATCCTCAAGTCAATCCGACTTTCTTACGGTAACTTCGGACTCACTCGTGCAGGGGCCGAGCTTCGTCAGCGTCAGTGTTGCGGCGAACGGCAGCGCTACGGAACGGAGCGGAACACTGACCGTAGCGGGAAACACGGTCATGGTGCGTCAATTGGCCACCGATGAAGGCGTATGCGGCCGGACAGCCGCGGTCATACACGCCATTACAAGAGCGGCGCACTATTCCGGTATTGAGGAGTGCGATCAAGTTACGGATGAGCAACTGGCCCGAATCACAGGCTTTTATTTACACAATCTGGGAATCTCTTCTCTAAGGAAGGGAGATTTTGATGGGCTTACCGGCCTCACCCGGCTGCCATTGTCCTCGAATGAATTGACTGAACTGCCTGATGGGCTGTTTGCCGATCTTGTCAGCCTTAGATACTTGCATTTGGCCCACAATCGCCTGACCCATTTGCCTGAGAACTTGTTCACGGGTCTTGGCAAGCTGGAAGAACTTTCTCTGAACGGAAATCAATTGGCCAACTTGCCTGAGAATCTGTTTTCGGGTCTATCGAGCCTCAAGGAACTGGGACTCCATTACAACGCACTGAACAGCTTGTCGCCAGAAACGTTTGCGGGGCTTGCCGGACTGGAGCGGCTGAATCTTTTCTCCAACGACTTGGGCGAACTCCCGGCCGGCTTGTTTTCCGGTCTTTCCAGCCTTGAGGAATTGGGCCTGGGAGGGAATCCCTTTAGCCGATTGCCCGAGGATCTGTTCACGGGTCTTTCCAACCTTGAACACTTGTCGTTCTGGTCCAACCAGGTAGCCGCTTTGCCGCCCGGTATTTTTTCCGGCCTCGGAAAGCTGAAAGGACTGGACTTGACCCTGGGCAAATTCCCGACTCTACCAACTGATGTGTTCGCCGACCTCGCCAGCCTGGAGGACCTTGGCTTTTGGGGTGGCCGGCTAAACGTATTACCGGCTGGGATATTTGACGGTCTTTCCAATTTGCGGGAACTGGACTTGTACGGTAACGACCTGGGCGAGTTGCCCGACGGACTGTTCGCCGGACTGGCCCGACTCGAACGACTTACACTTGGGAGCAACGAATTGGGTAGCCTGCCGTCCGGCATGTTTTCCGGGCTGACCGCGCTTCGCGATCTTTCGTTATTCCGCAATCGCCTGGACAGTTTGCCTGGCGGTATTTTCTCGGGCCTGGCCTCGCTTGATAAGCTCTCGCTGGGGCGCAACAGGGTCGATCCGCTGCCGTTAACCGTGTCGCTGGAAAAGGTGGGGGAATCCGGATTCAAGGTGGTGGTTCCCGCCGGCGCGCCTTTTTCGGTGAGCCTGCCGGTCACCGTTACCAGCGCAGGCGAAATTTCCGGCGGCGTCGGCGCCGTCCCGGTCCCGGTCCCGGCGGGCGCCGGCGAGAGCGCACCACTCACGGTCACCCGCGTTACTGGTACGCAGGATCCCGTAAGCGCTGATTTTGGCACGCTCCCCGATCCACCTGGCGGACATTCTGGCTACGTCTTTGAGAAAGACCCAATCCTGCCGCTACGAATCCTGGCATCGTCCCTGGCCTCCGACGCGACGTTGATCGATCTCACCTTGAGTGACGGAACGCTTGACCCCGATTTTTCCGAGGACACTACGAGCTACACGGCGACAGTCCCAAACGAGGCCTCATCGATAACGCTTACGCCTGTAACCAGCAATCCGGATGCGATCGTTTCTTTCCTGGACGGTGGCGACCAGGTGCTGGTGGATGCGGACGTTACCGCCCAAGGCCATCAAGTCACGCTGAACGTGGGCGAAAACACAATCAAGGTAATGGTCACGGCTGAGGACACGGAAACCAACCTGACTTACGAACTGGTCGTCAAACGCGACGGCCCAATGAATGTTTGTTCGCGCTCTCCCCGAGTGCGCGCTGCAATCCTGGCTGCCACAGGCATCGGAGAGTGTACGGAGGTTACCGAAACGCATCTGTCGGAAATTACTGAACTGTCATTGCGGCAATCTGAAATGCCATTTCCAAAGCCGTGGGACCTTGCGGGCCTGACCGCGCTTGAGGAGATTGATCTCTGGGGCAGCGGCATCAGAGAACTACCGGCCGAAATCTTCGCAGATCTCGGTGCGCTCCGAAAGCTCAATCTGAGTGTAAATGGGCTGAGCCGCTTGCCAGGCGGCTTGTTCTCAAGTCTTTCGGCGCTTGAGGCGCTCGATCTGTCCAGGAATCGACTGTCCCGTGTCAGTGCCGAAGACTTCGCAGGACTTGACTCGCTTCTGACATTGCAGCTCGCAAACAATCGTTTAAGCACCGTGCCTGCCGACTTATTCTCCGGGCTGACGGGGCTGGAATCAATTAGCCTTGATGAAAATCGCTTGACAAATTTGCCTCCTGATTTGTTCTCGGGTTTGTCAATCCTTGAATATTTGCGACTTGACGATAATCAGTTACGCGATGTGCCATCCGGCCTCTTTTCGGGGCTGACTTCGCTCTTTCATTTCTCGCTTGCCGACAACAGTATCAGCCAATTGCCCGATGGCCTTTTTTCCGGCCTGACCTCGCTCAGGTCCGTGGAACTGGGAAGGAACGTGGTTGATCCGTTTCCAATTACGCTCTCGGTAGAAAAGGTCGGCACAGACCAGTTCAAAGTCGTAGCCCCAACCGGATTGCCCTTTGACACAAGTATTCCCGTCGTCGTCAGCAGCGCCGGCCAAATCGAGGGCGGTGCGACCGACGTTTCGATTTCAGTTGGCGGAGTAGAGAGCCCACCTTTACGCATAACGCGAGTGGTGGGGACGACGGACGCCATCACCGTCGATATCGGCTTGCTGCAGGAAATACCTGATCGCGATACAGGCTATGCCCTGGAAAAGGACAGCGCCTTGCCGATTGAGGTCCTTCCATTGATCACACCCGGCAGTGACGCCTCCTTGCAGCAGCTTTCGACTAGCGACGGGTCGCTCGATCCTCCGTTTGCTTCGGAGGTGTCAAGCTACGCCGTGTCGGTCACGAACGCAGTTGAGTCGATCACCATCACAGCGGTGGCAAGCGCTGCCAACGCCACGATGGAGTATCGCGATTCCAATGATCAGGTCCTTGACGATGCAGATTCCGCTGCCGCTGGCCACCAGGTGAATCTGAACGTAGGCGAGAACACCATCAAATTGGTCGTTACGGCCGAGGATATGATCGTTTCGCAGAGCTACACAATCATCGTGACTCGCGAAAGCGTCACGCAGAGTACCGGTGGCGTGTGCGGCCGCACCAAGCAGGTCGGCGATGCGATTGTGGCGGCGGTAGCGGATGCCAAATCGTGCGATGAAGTGACCGACGAGCACTTGTCCGAAATTACCGGGCTGGACGTATCCGGTGAAGACATTGCATCGTTGCAGGCGGGCGACTTTGGCGGCTTGGCCGCACTGGAACTGCTGAAGTTGAGCGACAACGATTTGACCGTCCTGCCGGTCGCTATCTTTGCCGAGCTTGCCGAGCTTGACACTCTTGAACTGCAAGGCAACCAATTGACCCGCATTTCTTCCGATGTGCTCTGCGGCATGGGCAAACTCAAGACGCTCGATCTATCCAACAACTCGCTACCCGATATTGCCGGCAACCAGTTCTTATGTGTGCCTGAACTTGAGAACCTGCAGATCGAAGGCAATCGGCTGAGTGAGATACCCGACGGCTTCTTTTTCGGCTTGAGTTCGCTTGCGGAACTGGACCTTGACGACAACACCGTCAAGCCGTTGCCGCTCACTCTCACGCTGGAAAAGGTGGATACAGACCGGTTCAAGGCAGTGGCTCCGGCCGGCGCCCCGTTCCGCCTGGTTCTTCCGGTCAGCGTCAGCAGTGATGGAGAGATTGCCGGGGGTGTGAGCAGGGTAACCATCCCCGCCGGCGCTTTGGAGAGCGCGGAGGTGGAGGTCACCCGCGTGTCCGGCGCGACGGCCGCAGTGACCGTGGATCTGGGTACGCTCCCGGATCTGCCGGCGAACCATGATGGCTATGCTTTTGAGGAGAGCGGCGCTTTGCCGGTGGAGATTCTGCCCACCACCGTTTCGGCAGAGGCGGAGCTTGGCGATCTATCGCTGAGCGATGGCACGCTGGACCCGGTCTTTGCGTCGGGGACGACCAGCTACACGGCCTCGGTTGAGAACGCGGTTTCATCGGTCACGGTCACGCCGGCGAAGGGCGATACCAACGCCACGCTGGAATATCTGGACTCGGACGACAGTACGCTTGCCGATGCGGACACCGGCACGGAAGGCCACCAGGTGGATCTTGAAGTTGGCGAAAACACGTTCAAGGTGAAGGTCACGGCCGAGGACACTACCACCACGCAGACGTATGTAATCGTCGTCACTCGGGAGGAGGTCGTGCGCAACGCGCCGGTGATCGTCACCACCTCGCCGATTGCCGTGGCCGAGAACCAGACCGAAGTGGCGACGCTTGAGGCGACTGACGCCGATGGCGATGAGATTACCTGGTCCACAAGCGGCGGGGCGGATGAGGACAACTTCGATCTGACTTCGGCAGGCGTACTGACCTTTGTGTCCGGAAGGGACTTTGAGGCGCCGGGTGATGACGACAGGAACAACGAGTATGTGGTCGAAGTGTCGGCCTCCGATCAGATCACGGACGCAACCACGCTGACACTGATCGTCGAGGTGACTGACGTTGAGGAGGACGATCCCACCATTCGGGACGCAAGACTGAGCCGCCTGGAACTGAGCGACGGGTCGCTGAGCCCTGTGTTTGCTTCGAACACCACCAGCTACACGGTAAAGGTGGTGAGCGGGGTGTCCTCGATCACGGTCACGCCGACCGCCAGCCATGCAGGCGCCAGCGTACGGTTCCTGGACGCCAGTGACCAGGTGAAAGAGGATGACGATACCGGTGCGGATGGTCACCAGGTGAACCTGGATGCCGGAGAGAACACCTTCAAGGTTGAGGTGAAGTCAAGCGACGGAACGGTTACGCAGAGCTACACCGTGCTTGTTACCCGAAACCGTTTGCCGGCAGTCACAAGTACATCGCCGTTATCCGTTGAAGAGAACGAGACGGCGGTAACGACCCTGGCCGCGACTGATGCCGATGGCGACGCCATTCGCTGGAGTGCGAAGGCCGTGGAGGATGCCGTTGAATTTGACGTAAACGCAAACGGGTCCATTGTGTTTACGACTGCCCCGGACTATGAAAATCCGGCTGATAGCGGCGGCAATAACGAATATGTTCTGATCGTGCTTGCCTCGGACGGGACGGAAACCGTCGAATGGACGTTAACGGTTAACGTGACCGACGTCCACGAGCCCTCGACGGACGCCACCTTAAGCAGTCTGTCGCTGAGCGATGCAACGCTGGACCCGGTCTTTGCTTCGGGGACGACCCGCTACACGGCCTCGGTAGAGAACGCGGTCTCGTCGGTCACGGTCACGCCGGCGGCCGGCGATGACGCCGCCACGGTGGAGTATCTCGACTCCGACGACAGTACGCTTGCGGATGCGGACTCCGGCGCCGGGGGCCAGCAGGTGGCACTTGAGGTCGGCGAGAACACCTTCAAGGTGAAGGTCACAGCCGAGGACGAGACCACCACTACGACCTACACACTCGCTGTTGCCCGCCAGAGTCCGGCGCAGAGTTCCACCGATGTTTGCGAGCGAACGGCAAGGATTCGTGACGCCATTGTGGCGGCCGTTCCCGGCGTAAGCGCATGCGCCGATTTAACCGCAGCCCATTTGTCGGCGATCACATCGCTTGACATGACAGGCGACAACATTTCTTCGCTGCAATCGGGCGATTTTGCCGGCCTGACCGCGCTTGAGACCATCGGACTCTACGATAACGAATTGACCCGTCTTCCGGCGGACATTTTTTCGGGCCTGAGCACGCTTGAGAATCTCCATCTGGGTGGTAACGGCCTCAGCGTGTTGCCCTCCGGCGTCTTTTCGGATTTGACGGCGCTTGAAATCCTCGGCTTGTACGAGAATCAGCTGAGCAGTCTCCCCGCACGCATATTTTCGGGTCTGAGCGCGCTGGTAGAGCTGCGGCTTGGTGATAACGAACTGAGCGCTCTTCCGGCCAGCGTCTTTTCGGACTTGACGGCGCTTGAAGAGCTGGGTCTGTACGGCAACAAGTTGTCCAGTCTTCGGGCAGACACTTTCAGCAATCTGAGCGCGCTTGAAGAGCTGACGTTGAGTAACAACAAACTGGACAGTCTTCGAGCAAAAGTCTTCGCCAATCTGGGCGCGCTGGAGAAGCTGACACTCGGCAACAACGAGTTGTCCAGTCTTCCGGCCGGCATTTTCTCCGGTCTGGGGGCGCTAACCGAGCTTTCTCTTGGTGGCAACACGGTCGATCCTCTGCTGCTTACCGTTTCTCTGGAGAAGGTGGGGAGCAGCGGGTTCAAGGCGGTTGCGCCTGCGGGAGCGCCGTTTGCCCTTGGGCTTCCGGTGAGCGTGAGCAGCGCCGGTGAGCTTGCAGGCGGTGTGAGCAGGGTAACCATCCCTGCCGGCGCCTTGGAGAGTGCGGAGGTGGAGGTCACCCGCGTGTCCGGCGCGACGGCCGCTGTGACCGTGGATCTCGGTACGCTCCCGGGTTTGCCGGCGAACCATGATGGCTATGCTTTTGAGGAGAGCGGCACTTTGCCGGTGGAGATTCTGCCGCCCGGAACCCCGCCGGACGCCACCTTAAGCGGTCTTTCGCTGAGCGATGGCACGCTGGACCCGGTCTTTGCCTCGGCGACCACGAGTTACACGGCCTCGGTAGAGAACGCCGTTTCATCGGTTACGGTCACGCCGGCGAAGGGCGATACCAACGCCACGCTGGAATATCTGGATTCGGACGACAGTACGCTTGCCGATGCGGACACCGGCTCGGAAGGCCACCAAGTGGACCTGGAGGTCGGCGACACCACGTTCAAGGTGAAGGTCACGGCCGAGGACACAACCACCACGCGGACCTACACCATCGTCGTCACTCGGGATGAAGAGTTACAGCGCGCGCCGGTGATCGTCACAACTTCGCCGATTTCCGTGGCCGAGAACCAGACAGCGGTGGCGACGCTTGAGGCTACTGACGCCGATGGTGATGAGATTACCTGGTCCACAAGCGGTGGGGCGGATGAAGCGCTGTTCGATCTGACCTCTGCGGGGGTGCTGAGTTTCCTGACGGCGCCGGACTTTGAGGCGCCGTCGGATGCGAATGGCGACAACGAGTATGTCGTGGTGGTGGAGGCCTCCGATGAGATCACGGACGCAACGACGCTGACCCTGACGATCGCGGTAAGCGACGTAAGCGAAACTCCCGCCCAATCGGACGACGCCACCTTAAGCGGTCTTTCGCTGAGCGACGGAACGCTGGACCCGGTTTTTGCTTCGGCGACTACGAGTTACACGGCGTCGGTTGAGAACGCCGTTTCATCGCTCACGGTCACGCCGGCGAAGGGCGATACCAACGCCACGCTGGAATATCTGGATTCCGACGACAGTACGCTTGCGGATGCGGACACCGGCACGACGGGTCACCAGGTGGATCTGGACGTTGGCGAAAACACGTTCAAGGTGAAGGTCACGGCCGAGGACACCACCACCACACAGACCTACGCGATCGTCGTCACTCGGGAAAGTGCTGTGGAAGTTGCCGGGGGTGTCTGCGAGCGAACCGCGCAGGTGCGCGACGCGATCGTGGCGGCGGTATCGGGTGTGGACGCATGCAAGGGTGTTAGCGAAGCCCATCTGTTGGCGATCACATCGCTTGGCATGACAAGCAACGAAATATCTTCGCTGCAGTCAGGCGATTTTGCCGGGCTGACCGCGCTTGAGACCCTCGGACTCTACGATAACGAATTGACCAGTCTTCCGGCGGAAATTTTCTCCGGTCTGAGCGCGCTTAAGAATCTCCATCTAGGTGCTAACAGCCTGAGCGAATTGCCTGCCGGCATTTTCTCGGATTTGACTGCGCTTGAAGTCCTCGGCCTGTTCGATAACGAGTTGATCCGTCTTCGGGCCAGAGTTTTCTCCGGTCTGAGCGCGCTGGAAGAGCTCCGGCTGGGCAGCAACGCGTTAACGACTCTACCTTCCGGCGTTTTTTCGGGTTTGACCAAGCTTGAAGTTCTCGGGCTTTACGGGAACGATCTGGACAATCTTCGGGCAGCCACTTTCAGCAATCTGCGGGCGTTGGAGGAGCTGACACTCAGCAACAACAAGCTGGACCGGCTTCGGGCACGACTGTTCGCCAATCTGGCAGCGTTGGAGAGGCTGACACTCGGCAGTAACAAGTTCGACAGTCTTCGGGCAGATACTTTCAACAATCTGGGAGCGTTGCAGGAGCTGACGCTCAACGACAACAAGTTGTCCAGTCTTCCGGCCGGCATTTTCTCGGATCTGACCGCGCTGGACAGCCTTGATCTCAGCGGCAACAGGGTTGATCCGATGCCGCTTACGGTTTCTCTGGAGGCCGTGGGGAGTGATCAGTTCAAGGCAGTTGCGCCTGCGGGCGCGCCGTTCAGCCTTGATCTTCCGGTGACCGTCAGCAGCGGTGGAGAAATTGATGGCGATGCCGACAGCGTGACGATTTCGACCGGGGCGGTGGAAAGCGGCGCGGTGGCCGTAACGCGGGTGGCCGGCACGACGGCTGCCGTTACCGTGAATATTGGCACACTGCCGAGTCTGCCTACGAACCACACGGGTTATGCCCTGGAGAAGGACGACTCCCTGCCGCTTACGGTCCTGTCGGCGCAATCGAGCGGATCAACGGCGGGCGAAATCGCCGACGCCTCGGGTGCGGACGTCAACGGCAACGGCAGGATCGAGGGCGACGACGCCATGATCATCTACCACGCGTACGAATCGGCCGGCCGTGTGGGCGACGGCGAAACGGGCGGCAGTCCGGCGGCCCGGCAGATGCTGCTTTCGGGGCTGGCGGATGCGCCGGGCGCCAGCGATGACGAGTTGCGCGAAATGCTGCGTAAGGCCAATACGTGGCGAGCGGCAGGTGTTGGCGCAGGCGGCGACATCAACGGCGATGGCCTAATCGACGGCGCCGATGCCCTGGCGATGTACTACGCTTTCGAGTTCGAGGACCTGGTAGGCGACGGCGAAATCGGCGGCAGCGCCCGTTTCCGCCGCTCGCTAATGGGCGAGCTTTCCGGCAAGCCCAATCCCGGCGATGCAGATCTCAAGACGCTGCTACGCAACGCCCACGCCCTGGGAAGGAAGGCGTCCCCCCTGGGAAGGAGGGCGTCCCCGCCCTCCACAAGCACCTCTCCCTAGGAAGGAGGGCGTCCCCCTGGGAAGGAGGGCGTCCCCGCCCTCCACAAAGACGAGACGCCCAATAGCTTCCGATTCATCCGATACGGCGACCATAAGCATTGAACTTCCGCCGCAGGCAATGGACGACGCGGAAGAAGCGTAGTGCCCATTTCCCAACGCAAAGCGCGTGGGCGCCAATTTCCGCGATTTCCGCATCTTGCATCTCTCCAGGTTCCCAATAGGATGAAAAGGGTGTAACAAAAGACAATAACAACACTTTATTGCTATAATCCAGATATGATTCATAGAATCAATATTAGTAACTTCGGATCTATTCGTGATCCCTTGGAATTGGATTTCCGGATTCCGGGGACCACGCCGGAGATGCTGCGGTTTCGCGTCAGCCAATCTCGTCCCGAGACACGCCTGCCATCGGTCGTGGCCCTTGTCGGACCCAACGGTTCAGGCAAGACAACGATTCTGGATGCGCTTATCAGTACCGTACGATTCGCCGCTTTCTCTCATGATCAGTCTGGTTTTGCAAGTTTTTGGCCTTTTTTCTCGAATGCTAGTGCGTCCCAACCCACGCGTATTCAGATTGATTTTGACGCAAATTGGTTCGCGGAGGATGGGGGCGACCAGTTTGGGTTGTACCGCTATACGCTGGAATTGGGGCATGGGAGTAATCACCCTGCGCCAACAGGAGTTGCCTACGAGGCCTTACACATTTTTCCGTATCGGCGCCCCCGCCGTATATTTGAACGGCGCGGGGATGAGCCTATTTACGTGTCTCGCGCCACCGGAATCAAACCAAATAGCGAACGCCTGCAATTCGTGCGCGCCGACGCCTCCGTTATTTCCACCTTGGTGAAATTAAATGCCGCGCGATTCATGCGGATTCGTGATGATCTGTCAATGATTTACTCCAATAGTGTCGGCAATGAACTCTGGCGGCCGGATGTTGAGATGACGACAAAAAATTATCGGGATGACGCACAGCTGGTCGCGGAAACTTCCCGCCGCCTGCAGCGTATCGACGTGGGAATCGAGGCCTTCAGCGTCGACGTAGCTTCCAATAATTCGCCGGCGCTGAAATTTACGCACAAAGGACTTGATTGGTCGCTATTCTTCCAGCAGGAATCTGAGGGAACCCGCAGTTTTGTGCGACTCTTTCCGTTCATCAACTGGGCATTGGAGAACGGAGGTATTGCTATGCTTGACGCGCTGGATCATGAACTTCATCCTGATCTGGCGGCGGAAATGATCCATTGGTTCCAGTCGCCGGACACCAATCCTCACGGCGCGCAGCTCTTCTGCTCGCTACACAACGTCGGCGTGCTCCGCCAACTGGAAAAGGATGAACTTGTGATCGTCGAGAAAGGCCCTGATGGGGCGACAAGCGCATACGGTGCGTGGCAGGTTGAGGGAGTGCGCCGCTCCGCCAGCCTTGACCGCGAATATCGCAGCGGCGCGCTTGGGGGGTTGCCGCGCCTGGGATAGGGAGTGATGGCGACAAGGAGTCGAATTCCCCGGCGAGAACGAATCTTCTTCGGTTGCGAGGGAGCCAGCGTTAGATCATTTGTGACCTGGCTAAGCCGGCTCTGCGACGAGATTGATTTGCACCTTCACCTGGATCACTACAATGCTGGGGGAGGTGATGGTGCGAGCGTGATTCGCCGCTCAATCAATGAAAGAAGAAAGCGGATTCGCAACGATGGAGGCTATTGCCGGTCGCTTGTCCTTCTGGATTCCGATCGACAGGAAGCAGACCGGCGAGCAGGCCGTGACCCGCGAGATTTACCAAGAGATATGACTCTGGTGTGGCTGCAGCCAAACCTTGAGGGACTGCTGATAAGGCTGCATGAAGGATACGAGGCGAGGGAGTTCCAAGGCGAGGATACGTTTGCTGAACTGCAACGATTGTGGCCAGACTACAAAAAAAGCGTATCCGCCGCTGAGTTGCACTCCAGGTTCTGCCTTGACGATCTGAAGCGCGCTGCGGGCTACGACGATCAACTGAAGCTGTTGCTCGAAGTCATTTCCTTGGCTCCATAAGAGTGCCTGGAAACAAAGGCGTACCCCTTGGGAAGGAGGGCGTCGCGCCCTCCACGAGGACGGGACGTCCTCGCCCCCAGGAGCGCATTGCGCCTTCCACGAAGGCGAGACACCCTCACCCCCGGCATCTTGACTTAAAGGCCGAATTCCGCATAATTCACTGATTCGGCGCTTGCTGCTGAGGGTTGCCACGAAGGCTGCTCCAGAACACCACAAGCGCGGTGTTTTCCCTTTAGCAACAGCAGGGCTTCGGACGAGCCAGAACACAATGTCCACGGTGAATCAACTTGTGCGCAAGGCGCGCGCTCCGCGGCGGGTCAAGACCAGCGTTCCGGCGCTGGAGAACAGTCCGCAGAAGCGGGGCGTATGCACGCGTGTGTACACCACCACGCCCAAGAAGCCGAACTCGGCGATGCGCAAGGTGGCCCGGGTGCGTTTGACCAACGGCTTTGAGGTCACCAGCTACATCGGCGGCGAAGGGCATAACCTGCAGGAGCACTCGGTGGTCCTGATCAGAGGCGGCCGGGTCAAGGACCTGCCGGGCGTGCGCTATCACACGATCAGAGGCACGCTGGATTGCGCCGGCGTCACGGACCGCCGCCAGGGGCGTTCCAAGTACGGCGCCAAGCGGCCGCGCTGATCTCACCGCTCCAACCAGCCCGACCAAGAATCCGTCCGTTCTGACCGAACCAGCCCCGCAGGAACCGTAGAGCCATGTCCCGCCGCACAAGAGCCCCCCGCCGTCCGGTCCTGGCCGACCCCTTGTACAGCAGCGAGCTGTTGTCGCGCTTCATCAACATGATCATGAAGAGCGGCAAGAAATCGGTGGCCGAAAGTATCGTGTACGGCGCCATCGACGTGATCGCCAGGGTCCGCAAGCAGAGCGCCGAGGAGGCGCTGCTACTGTTGGAGGAGGGCCTGGAGAACGTCAAGCCTGCGGTCGAGGTCCGCTCCCGCCGGGTCGGTGGCGCCACCTACCAGGTGCCGGTGGAAGTGCGCACCACCCGCCGCGAGACGCTGGCGATGCGCTGGATGATCGACGCGGCCCGCAGGCGCAATGAGAAGACCATGGCCGAGCGCCTGGCGCGCGAGCTCATGGACGCCTCCGAAAACACCGGCGCAGCGGCCCGCCGCCGCGAGGAAACCCATCGAATGGCGGAGGCCAACAAGGCTTTCGCGCATTACCGCTGGTAGGCCTCCCGCCAGCTTTCTTCCTTTGTTCGCCCGACCGTCCTCAGGCCTTCCCGGTATCCTCCCATGCGTGCTACGCCTATCGGTCGCTACCGCAACATCGGCATCATGGCCCACATCGATGCCGGCAAGACCACGACCACCGAGCGGGTGCTGTTCTATACCGGCGTTTCCCACAAGCTAGGCGAAGTCCATGACGGCGCCGCCATCATGGACTGGATGGAGCAGGAGCAGGAACGCGGCATAACCATCACCTCGGCGGCCACCACCTGCTTCTGGAGCGGGATGCGCCGCCAGTTCCCCGAGCACCGCATCAACATCCTGGACACGCCGGGCCACGTCGATTTCACCATCGAGGTCGAGCGCTCGCTACGGGTGCTGGACAGCACCGTTGCGGTGTTCTGCGCGGTAGGCGGCGTCGAGCCGCAGTCCGAAACCGTGTGGCGCCAGGCCAACCGCTACCAGGTGCCCCGTCTGGCCTTCATCAACAAGATGGACCGCGTTGGCGCCGATTACTTTCGCGTGGTCGGCCAGATCGAGCGGCGCCTCGGCGCCAGGCCCGTGCCCATCCAGGTGCCGATCGGCAGCGAAGCGGACTTTGCCGGCGTTGTGGACCTGGTGGAGGAGCGCGCCATCTACTGGAGCCAGACGGATCTCGGTACCAATTACCGGGAAGACGACATTCCCGAAGATCTCGCCGATGTGTGCGCCGAGTGGCGCGAGCGCATGGTGGAAGCGGCCGCCGAAGGAAACGACGAGCTGATGGAGAAATACGTAAGTGGGAAGCCGCTTAGCGTCGAAGAAATCCGCAAGGGCCTGCGCTCGCGCACCTTGAACAACGAAATCGTGCCCGTCATGTGTGGCAGCGCGTTTCGCAACAAGGGCGTTCAGGCGATGCTCGACGGGGTCGTGCACTACCTGCCGTCACCCGCCGAGAAACCCCCGATCACCGGCACGCTAGCTTCGGGCGCGACCGGGGAGCGCGCCCCCAGGGACGACCAGCCCTTTGCGGCGCTGGCCTTCAAGATCGCCAACGATCCCTACGTGGGCAACCTGTCATTCATTCGCGTGTACTCGGGCACCTTGCGTTCCGGCGACAAGGTGCTGAACGTGATTCGGCGCAAGAAGGAGCGCATCGGCCGCTTGTTGCAGATGCACGCCAACGAGCGCGCCGAGGTCTCGGAGGTGCGCGCCGGCGACATCGTCGCGGCTGTGGGCTTGAAGGAAGTCACCACCGGCGACAGCCTGACTGACATCGCCAGACCGATTACGCTCGAGCGGATCACCATCCCGGACCCCGTCATCCACGTGGCGGTGGAGGCGCGAACCCGCGCCGATCAGGACAAGATGGGCCGGGCGCTTCAGAAGCTGGCCAAGGAAGACCCTTCCTTCAAGGTTTCCAACGACGAGGAATCCGGCCAGACCATCATCGCCGGCATGGGCGAGCTGCACCTGGAGATTTTGGTCGACCGCATGCGCCGCGAGTTCCAGGTCGAAGCCAACGTGGGCCGCCCACGGGTGTCCTACCGCGAGACCATCCGCACGGCGGTGGAACAGGAAGGCCGTTTCGTGCGCCAGACCGGCGGCCGCGGCCAGTTTGGCCATGTGTTCCTGCGCCTGGAGCCCCGGACGGCCGGGCAGGGCTACGAGTTCGAGAGCAAGATCACCGGCGGCGCGGTGCCCAAGGAGTACATCCCGGCGGTGAACAAGGGCGTGCAGCAGCAGATGGCCGAAGGCGTGCTGGGCGGCTATCCGGTGGTGGACATGAAGGCCACGCTCTATGACGGCTCCTACCACGAGGTGGATTCCAGCGAAGTGGCCTTCCGCGTGGCCGCCGCCCAGGCCGTGCGCGATGGCATGAAGCGCGCCAAGCCGGTCCTTCTGGAACCCACCATGAAGATCGAGGTGGTCACGCCCGACAAGTACATGGGCGACATCAGCGCCGACTTGAACCGCCGGCGCGGCGAACTCCACAGCATGGAGGAGTCGCCCACCGGCAAGGTGGTGCGCGGCGAAGTCCCGCTGGCGGAAATGTTCGGCTATGCGACCACCTTGCGTTCCATGTCGCAGGGCCGCGCCACATATTCAATGGAATTTTCCCGATACACACCGGTCCCCGCCAAGGTGGCGGCGGAACTGATTACTACCGGCTGACAGCCACGCATTAGAGCAAAGGAGCAAGAACCAATGGCCAAGGCGAAATTCGAACGTACCAAGCCGCATGTCAACGTCGGGACGATTGGTCACGTGGACCATGGCAAGACGACGTTGACGGCGGCATTGACCAAGATCATGGCGGCCCGTCATGGTGGTGAGGTCAAGGCCTTTGACGAGATTGACAATGCGCCCGAGGAGCGCGAGCGCGGGATCACGATCGCGACCGCGCACGTGGAGTATGAGAGCGACAACCGCCACTATGCGCATGTTGACTGTCCCGGTCACGCGGACTATGTCAAGAACATGATCACGGGCGCCGCGCAGATGGACGGTGCGGTATTGGTGGTGAGTGCGGCGGACGGTCCGATGCCGCAGACCCGCGAGCACATTTTGCTGGCCCGGCAAGTGGGTGTGCCGTATATCGTGGTGTATCTGAACAAGTCCGACATGGTGGACGACGAGGAGTTGCTGGAGCTGGTCGAGCTGGAAGTCCGGGACCTGCTGTCGCAGTATGACTTTCCCGGCGATGACACGCCGGTGATCATCGGCAGTGCGCTGCACGCTTTGGAAGGCCAGGAAGGCGAGCGTGCGGTAGGCAGTGTCCGGGCGCTGATAGACGCTATGGACAGTTATATTCCCGAGCCCGAGCGGGCCATTGACGGGGCCTTTTTGATGCCGATTGAGGACGTGTTCTCGATTGCCGGAAGAGGCACGGTAGTGACCGGGCGTGTGGAGCGCGGCGTGGTGAAGGTCGGCGAGGAGGTGGAGATCGTGGGGATCAAGGAGACTTCCAAGACCACCTGCACCGGCGTTGAGATGTTCCGCAAGCTGTTGGATGAGGGCCGTGCCGGCGACAACGTTGGGGTCTTGCTGCGCGGTGTCAAGCGCACCGAGGTGGAGCGTGGCCAGGTATTGGCCAGGCCGGCCTCGATCACTCCGCACACCGGCTTTCAGTCCGAGGTGTATATCCTGACCAAGGAGGAGGGCGGCCGGCATACGCCGTTCTTCAAGGGGTATCGGCCGCAGTTTTATTTTCGCACCACCGATGTGACCGGTGCGGTGACCTTGCCGGCGGACATGGAGATGGTGATGCCGGGTGACAACGTGCGCATGGAAGTGAATCTGATTGCGCCGATTGCCATGGAAGACGGTTTGCGCTTTGCGATCCGCGAGGGTGGCCGCACCGTCGGCGCCGGCGTGGTAGCAAAAGTGGTGGAATGAACACCTGGGAACGAGGGCGTCCCGCCCTCGACAAAGGCGTCCCCGCTGGGAACGAGGGCGTCCCGCCCTCGATAAAGGCGTCCCGCCCTCGATACAGTTAACTGGAGAAAACAACAATGGCTGAACCGCAAAATATCCGTATCCGGCTCAAGGCCTTCGATCACCGGCTGATCGACTCGTCGGCCCGCGAGATCGTCGAGACCGCCCGCCGGACCGGGGCGAAGGTGCGCGGCCCGGTGCCGCTGCCGACCCGCAAGGAGCGCTTCACCGTGCTGATCTCGCCGCATGTCAACAAGGACGCCCGCGACCAGTACGAGCTGCGCACCCACAAGCGGCTGCTGGACATTCTCGAACCCAGCGACAAGACGGTGGACGCGCTGATGAAGCTGGAGCTGCCGGCCGGCGTGGATGCGCAAATCCGCTTGAACTAGGCCGTCATGATTGCTAATATTGTTCGTCTTTACCCTCGCCACCCATCCGGCGAGGTTCCGCACTCTTAAGAGCACCGGCATGAGCATTGGTTTGATCGGCCAAAAGCGAGGAATGACGCGCCTGTTTACGGAGGAAGGGGCCAGTGTGCCCGTCTCCGTGATCGAGGCGCGCCCGAACCGCGTGACCCGCCACCGCGTGAAGGGCAAGGACGGCTACACCGCCTTGCAGGTCACGGTGGGCGAGGCCCGCAAGGCGCCCGGCAAGGCGCTGGCCGGGCAGTATGCCGGTCAGGCCCCGGGCGTTGGCCTCTACGAGCATCGCCTGGACGATCCCGCCCAGCTTGAGGACTATCAGCCGGGCGCCGAAATTACCGTGGGCGTTTTCTCGCCCGGGCAGCAGGTCGACGTGACCGGCGCCACCATCGGCAAGGGCTTTGCCGGCACCATCAAGCGCCACCATTTCAGCGGCCAGGACGCCACCCACGGCAACTCCAAGGCCCACCGCGTGCCCGGCTCCATCGGGCAGAACCAGACGCCGGGCCGCGTGTTCAAGGGCAAGAAGATGTCCGGCCATATGGGCGCGGTGCGAAGAACGATCCAGAACCTCGAAGTAGTGCGGATTGACGAGGAGCGCAACCTGATTATGGTCAAGGGCGCCATTCCAGGCCACGCGATGAGCCAGGTCCTGGTGCGTCCCGCCATAAAAGCCCCTGGGAACGAGGGCGTCCCGCCCTCGAAACCCCAACCCGCCGGCAAGATGTCTGGGAACGAGGGCGTCCCGCCCTCGAAACCCCAACCCGCCGGCAAGATGCCGTCCCAACAGGCATAGACCATGAACGCAACGGCCCAGAAAACCGACCGGCAGGCAAAGAAACCAGCCGTTGCGAAGCCAGCCAAGCCCACCAGAAAGGTCTTCAAGGCGTTCTCCGACGACGTTCCGTTTAACCAGTCGCTGGTCCACCAGGCCGTTGTCGCCTGGCTGTCCGGCGCCCGGACCGGCACCAAGGCGCAGAAGAACCGTGCCGGCGTGCGCGGCGGCGGCGCCAAGCCCTGGCGGCAGAAAGGCACCGGCCGGGCCCGCGCGGGCACGCGGTCAAGCCCGCTGTGGCGCGGCGGTGGCCGTACCTTCGCCGCACAACCGCGTTCGCACGCCAAGAAAATCAACCGCAAGATGTATCGCGGCGCCATGCGCTGCCTTCTTGCGGAGGTCGCGCGCAGCAAGCGCCTGACCATCGCCCGCAAGATGGAAACCCCCGATCACCGCACCGCCTCGGCGGTGGCCCTGCTGAAGAAGCTGGATTTCTCCACCGGGCTGATCGTGGTTGAGAACTACGAGCAGTATGCCGAGCTGTGCCTGGGCATCCGCAACCTGCCGAAGGTCGACATCATCGACCTGCGTGAGATCAACCCCGTGGCGCTGGCCGGCGCCGGCCAGATGCTGATCACCGAAGCCGCTTTCAAGCAGCTCAAGGAGCGTTTGCAATGAGCGCCGATCAGCTTTCCGAACGCCTGCTGAACGTGATCCGCTCGCCGCACCTCTCGGAGAAGGCCCTGAACCTGTCCGAGCGCGAAGGGCGCAAGCAGCTCGCTTTCAAGGTCGCCACCAACGCGACCAAGCCCGAGATCGCAGCGGCGGTCAAGGGAATCTTCGACGTCGAAGTGGATTCGGTCACGGTCATCAACTGCAAGGGCAAGGTCAAGCGGCGCGGCGCCACCTTTGGCCGCCGGCCCAACTGGAAGAAGGCCTACGTGACGCTGGCCCCCGGCCAGGACCTCGATTTCGTGGCAGGGGAATAGCACCATGCCATTGAAACCACTCAATCCCACCTCGCCCGGCCAGCGTTTCGCCGTGCGCGTGGTTTCGCCCGAACTGCATAAGGGCGCGCCCTACGCACCGCTGACCAAGCCGCTGCCTGGACGAGGCGGGCGCAACAACGCAGGGCGCATCACCACCCGCCATCGCGGCGGGGGTCACAAGCGCCACTATCGCGAGATCGATTTCCAGCGCAACAAGGACGGAATCCCGGCGCGCGTCGAGCGCTTGGAGTACGACCCCAATCGCAGCGCCCACCTGGCGCTTTTGGTGTATGCCGACGGTGAGCGGCGCTACATCCTGGCGCCCAAGGGCGTGAAGCAGGGTAAGGAACTGATGTCCGGGCTGGACGCGCCGATCCGGCCAGGCAACTGCCTGCCGCTGAACCGGATTCCGCTGGGCACGCAGATTCACAACATCGAGATGAAGCCGGGCAAGGGCGGCCAACTGGCGCGCGCCGCCGGCGCCTCCGCCCAGCTTGTGGCCCGCGAGGGCCCGCACGCTACGCTGCGGATGTGCTCCGGCGAAATGCGCAAGGTCCCGGTGACCTGCCGGGCCACCATCGGCGAGGTCGGCAACGACCAGCACGGCCTGCGCAAGGACGGCAAGGCCGGCGTCAAGCGCTGGCGGGGCATCCGTCCCACGGTGCGCGGCGTGGCCATGAACCCGGTCGATCATCCGCACGGTGGCGGCGAAGGCCGCTCGTCGGGCGGACGTCACCCGGTCAGTCCCTGGGGCGTGCCCACCAAGGGCTACCGCACCCGCCGCCGCAAGGGTGTCGAGCGCATGATCGTGCGCCGGCGCAAGGACCGCTAGTCATGCCGAGATCCCTGCGCAAAGGCCCGTTCGTGGACCTGCACCTCCTGAAGAAGGTGCAGGTGGCCGCGGCTACCCGCAGCCCGCGTCCGATAAAGACCTGGTCGCGCCGCTCGCTGATCGTCCCCGACATGGTCGGCCTGACCATCTCGGTACACAACGGGCGCGATCACATCCCGCTCCTGATTTCCGAAAACATGGTGGGGCACAAGCTCGGCGAGTTCGCGCCCACCCGCGTTTTCCGCGGTCACTCCGGCGACCGCAAGGCCAAGGCCACGTAGGGCGGAGGACGATGATGGAAGTATCAGCCCGCCTGCGTTACGCGCGCATTTCCACGCGCAAGACGCGCCTGGCCGCCGACATGATCCGTGGCCGCAACGTCGAGGACGCTACCAACGCCCTGGCGTACACGCCGCGGCACGCCGCCAGGATGCTCAACAAGGTCCTCAATTCGGCCATCGCCAATGCGCAGACCAATTTCGGCGCCGACATCGACGAGCTTCGCGTCAGCGAGGTACTGGTGGACGAGGCCAAGCCGTTCCGCCGCTTCCGCGCCCGGGCGCGCGGCCGCGGTGCGCGCATCATCAAGCCGCAGACGCACATCAGCGTCACGGTATCCGACGAGTAACGATCATGGGCCAGAAAGTAAATCCCATCGGCATCCGGCTGGGCATTTCACGTCCGTGGTCGTCCACCTGGTACGCCGATTCCAAGCAGTTCCCGGTGCTGGTGGAGTCCGACTACCGGATTCGCGAGATGCTGCGCAAGCGCCTGAAGGACGCCGCGGTCAGCCATATCGACATCGAGCGCCATCGCGAGAGCACCCAGATCCAGATTCACACCGCCCGCCCCGGCACCGTCATCGGCAAGAAAGGCGAGGACATCGAGAGGCTCAGGCGGGACCTGGCCAAGCTGGTCGGCGCCCAACTGCACCAGGTGCGCGTGAACATCAACGAGATCAAGAAACCCGAGCTGCACGCCCGGCTGGTGGCCGAGAACATCGCCTCGCAGCTCGAGCGGCGGGTGATGTTCCGCCGCGCCATGCGCCGTGCGGTCAGCACCACCATGCGCCTCGGCGCCCTCGGCATCAAGGTCAAGGTGGCCGGCCGCTTGAACGGGGCGGAGATCGCCCGCTCGGAGTGGTACCGCGAAGGCCGCGTGCCCCTGCACACGTTCCGGGCCGACATCGACTACGGCCTGGCCGAGGCGTTCACCACCTACGGCGTGGTGGGCGTGAAAGTCTGGATTTACCGCGGCGAAAAGTCCTCTCCGACGGACACCGGCGCCGCAGAAACGCCGGCCGGCGCACCGACCGGCACTGAGGCCGCTCCCGCGCCTGCAACACCGGCGACGCCCGCAACACCGGCGACGCCCGCAACTCCGGCCGAACCCGCCACAACGGCACCGGCCACGCCCGCCGCACCCGCGACACCGGCGCCGGCCACGCCCGAAACACCGGCGCCGGCCACGCCCGAAACACCGGCCACGCCGTCATGATGCAGCCCAAGCGCACCAAGTATCGCAAGATGCACAAGGGCCGCAACCGCGGACTGGCCCAGCGCGGCAATTTCGTCGCCTTCGGTGAGTTCGGCCTCAAGGCCACCACCCGGGGACGGATCACGGCCCGCCAGATCGAGGCCGCGCGGCGTGCGCTGACCCGCCATGTTCGCCGCGGCGGCAAGGTATGGATTCGCATGTTCCCGGACAAACCCATCACCCAGAAGCCGCTGGAAGTGCGCCAGGGCAAGGGCAAGGGCAACGTTGAATACTGGGTCGCGCTGGTCCAGCCCGGAAGCATGCTCTACGAGATCGAGGGCGTGCCCGAGGCGGATGCGCGCGAGGCCTTCCGCCTGGCTTCTTCCAAGCTGCCGGTAGATACCACATTCGTACACAGGCAACTGCAATGAAGGCATCCGAAATCAGAGCACTGGACGCCCCGGGGCTCAAGCAGCGGCTTGTCGAGCTCAGGCGTGAGCAGTTGCAGATGCGCATGAGCCAGGCCACGGGGCAGGAGGCGCGCGTGCATCGCCACCGCCAGCTGCGCCGTGACATTGCGCGGTTAAAGACCGTCATGCGGGAGGCTGCCCAGTCATGAGCACGGCCCAACGCACCGCCCGGGTCCTGCCCGGAGGCTCGGACAAGACGCGGCGAGTGGCCGTGGAACGGCTGGTCAAACACCCCATGTACGGCAAGTACGTGCGGCGCACCACGCGCATGCTGGTGCACGACGAGGAGAACACTTCACGCGAGGGCGACCTGATCGCGATCGCCGAGGGACGCCCCATCTCACGCCGCAAGTCCTGGAGCCTGGTTCGCGTGCTAAGGCGCGCGGATGGGAGCAGCGAGTGATAGCAAGGGTACGCGGTCATGATTCAAGCCCAAACCGTATTGAACGCGGCCGACAACTCCGGCGCGAGGAAGCTGCAGTGCATCAAGGTGCTGGGCGGCTCGAAGCGCCGCTATGCGCGCATCGGCGACGTGATCCGGGTCACGGTCAAGGACTCGGTGCCGCGCGGGCGCGTGCGCAAGGGCGAGCTTTATCACGCCGTGGTGGTGCGCACGCGCAGTGGAGTGAGGCGTCCCGACGGGTCGCTGATCCGCTTCGACGGCAACGCCGCGGTGCTCTTGAACCCGCGCCTGGAGCCGGTGGGCACGCGCATCTTCGGCCCGGTTACGCGCGAGCTTCGCACCGCCCGCTTCATGAAGATCGTCTCGCTGGCCCCCGAGGTGCTCTGATGCCTCTGAACACCCCCCTGGGAACGGGCGCGTCCCCCCCTGGGAACGAGGGCGTCCCCCTGGGAACGAGGGCGTCTCGCCCTCGATGCCCACTCTCGGCGCAATAGCATGAATCGCTTGAAGTCAGGTGACGAGGTGATCGTGATCGCCGGCAGCAACCGCGGCGCCCGTGGCATCGTGGGCCGCCTGGTGAGCGCCGACCGGGTGCTGGTCGAGAACGTCAACCTGGTGCGCAAGCACCGCAAGCCCAACCCGCAGAGCAACCAGCCGGGCGGCATCATCGAGGAAGAACGGCCCCTGCACGTGTCCAACGTCGCGATCTACAACCCGGCCACCGAGAAGGCCGACCGCATCGGCATCAAGACGCTCACCGAAGGCCAGCGCGTGCGCTACTTCAAGAGCGACAACGAGGTCATCGACACCGTATGAACGCGCTCGAACAGACCTATCGCAGCGAGATGGCGCCGCGCCTTTTAGAGCGGCTCAATCTGAGCAACCCCATGCAGGTCCCCAAGCTGACAAAGATCACGCTCAACATGGGCGTGGGCGAGGGCACTACCGACCGCGGCGCGGTCAAAAAGGCCGCCGAGGACCTGACGCTGATCGCCGGTCAGCGCGCCGTCATTACCATCGCGCGCCGCTCGGTCGCGACCTTCAAGGTCCGCGAGGGCTATCCCATCGGCTGCAAGGTCACGCTTCGCCGTTCGAGGATGTATGACTTCGTCGAGCGCCTGGTAAACGTGGTCATCCCGCGTGTCCGCGACTTCCGCGGACTGAACCCGCGTTCCTTCGACGGGCGCGGCAACTACAACATCGGCGTGACCGAACAGATCATCTTTCCCGAAATCAATTACGACAACATCGACGTCATCCGCGGCCTCGACATCGCCATCACCACGACGGCGGAAAACGACGAGCAGGGCCGCGCGTTGCTCGATGAGTTCAAGTTTCCCTTCAAGAGGTAACGCATGGCCAAGACAAGCATGGTGGAGCGCGAGAAGAAGCGCCTGCGCACGGTGGAACGCTACCGGGAGCGCCGCACCGAATTAAAGCGCATCATCGCCGACCGCTCGGTCAGCGAGGAAAAGCTGGCCGCCGCATTGGAGGCCCTGCAGAAGCTGCCGCGCAACTCCAGCCCGGTGCGCCTGCGCAACCGCTGCGCGATCACCGGGCGCCCGCGTGGCTACTTCAACAAGTTCGGCTTGAGCCGCAACAAACTGCGTGAAGAAACCATGTTCGGCAACATCCCCGGCATGAGTAAAGCATCGTGGTAACCGCAACGACAACCCCCCCTGGGAACGAGGGCGTCCCGCCCTCGAGGGCGAGACGCCCTCGTTCCCAAGAGTAAGAGTAAGAGCATGAGCATGCAAGACCCCATCTCGGACATGCTGACGCGCATTCGCAATGCGCAGAAGGCCGGCCACACCCACGTGTCCATGCCCGGCTCGAATATCAAGGAGTCCATCGCCAAGGTGCTGGAATCCGAAGGCTATGTCGAGGGCTACGAGACCTCAGGCGAGGCGGGCCCCGAACGCCAGCTCACCGTGGAGCTGAAGTACATACAGGACGTGCCCGTCATCCGCAGGCTGGAGCGCTCCTCGCGCCCGGGCTTGCGGGTGTATCGCGGCGCCGACAAGCTGCCGCGGGTCATGGGTGGCCTGGGCGTGGCCGTGATCTCCACTTCCAAGGGCGTAATGAGCGATCGCGAGTCGCGTGCGGCCGGGCAGGGCGGTGAAGTGCTCTGCATCGTGAGCTGAGCAGCCCGAGAACGAACACGAGCCGTATCCATCATGTCCCGCCTTGCAAAACGCCCCATCCCCGTCCCCGACGGCGTGACGGCCAGCCTGGCCAACGGCCTGCTGACCGCCAAGGGCCCCATGGGCGAGGACTCCATGGACGTGCACAGCGAGATCAGGATGCGCCTGGATGACGGCGCCCTGATGGTTGCGCCGCGCTCCGGCTCGCGCCTGGCTCGCAGCATGACCGGCACCACCTGCGCCCTGGTGCGCAACCTGTTCACCGGTGTTACGGAAGGCTTTCGACGCCGCCTGCAGCTCGTGGGCACCGGCTATCGCGCCGAGGCCAAGGGCAACAAGCTGGCCCTGCAGCTCGGTTTTTCGCACCCGGTCGAATACCAGGTCTCCGACAAGGTGTCGGTGAAGACCCCGTCGCAGACCGAGATCGTGCTGGAATCCATCAACCGCCAGGCGGTAGGACAGACGGCAGCGGAAATCCGCGCCCTGCGTCCGCCGGAGCCTTACAAGGGCAAGGGTGTTCGCTATTTCGGCGAGCAATTGCGCTTGAAGGAAGCGAAGAAGAAGTAGGCGGAGCAACGATATGGCCATCGACAAGAGAACCGCCCGTGCCCGCCGCGCCCGCAAGACCCGTGCGCGGATTGCCCGGCGTACGCGGCCGCGGCTCAGCGTGCATCGCACTCCCAGGCACATCTACGCCCAGCTCATCGGCCCCGAGGACGGCAAGGTGCTGGTCTCGTATTCCACGCTCAAACTGCGTGGCGAGGTCAAGAACACCGGCAACGCCGAGGCGGCCAAGCAGGTGGGCAAGAACCTGGCCGAGAAGGCCGTCAAGGCCGGGGTGGACACGGTCGCTTTCGACCGGTCCGGCTTCCGCTATCACGGACGCATCAAGGCCCTGGCCGATGCCGCTCGCGAAGCGGGACTGAAGTTTTAACCAACGAGTGAATCAACGGCGAACCATGGCGAACGAAAACGAAACTCGCGAAGACCTGCTGGAGAAGCTGGTGCACGTCAACCGCGTGGCCAAGGTGGTCAAGGGCGGGCGGCAATTCGGCTTTACCGCGCTGACCGTGGTCGGCGACGGGGGCGGCATGGTCGGCTTCGGCCATAGCAAGGCCCGCGAAGTGCCGTTGGCGATCCAGAAATCGCTGGCGCAGGCGCGGGTGGAGATGAAGCCGGTGAAGCTGCGCCGCGGCACCCTGCATTACGCCATGACCGGACGCCACGGCGCCACGCGCGTCTACATGCAGCCGGCCGCCGAGGGAACCGGCATCATCGCCGGCGGCGCCATGCGCGCCGTTTTCGAATGTTGCGGCGTGCGCAACGTGCTGGCCAAGTCGTACGGCTCGCGCAACCCGATCAACGTGGTGCGGGCCACCATAACGGCGCTGCACGAAGCCCGTTCGCCCGGCCAAGTCGCCCGCGTTCGCGGCAAGACCGTCAAGGAGATCCTCGCATGAACTCTCCCCTGGGAACGAGGGCGTCCCGCCCTCGATACAGTACGTGCGTTTCCCACGAGGGCGGGACGCCCTCGCCCCCAGGGTAAAGCGAATGGCTAAGAAGGATAAAAACGTGCGGATCACGCTCAAGCGCAGCATCCATGGGCGGCTGCGCAAGCATCGCGCCTGCGTGCGCGGACTGGGTTTGAGGCGCATTCACCAGACGGTGACCGTGCCGGCCACGCCCGAGAACATGGGGATGGTGCGCAAGGTTTCCTACATGCTGGACGTGGAGGAGCTCAGCTGATGTTGAATTCGCTATCGCAACCCGGGCGCAAGCACCGCAAGCGCGTGGGACGCGGCGCATCGGCCGGCGGCGGCAAGACCTGCGGCCGCGGCCAGAAGGGCCAGCGTTCGCGTTCCGGCTCCGGCGTCAGGCCCGGTTTCGAGGGCGGCCAGATGCCGCTGCAACGCCGCCTGCCCAAGGTCGGCTTTGCGTCGCGCACCGCCCGTTACACCGCCCGTGTCCGCACCAGCGAGATCGCGGCCTTAAGCGAAAAGAAAGTGGACCTCGCGATGCTCAAGGAACGCGGGCTGGCGCGTTTTGATGCGCGTTCCGCCAAGGTGTTCTTGAGCGGCGAGATTACCAGGCCGGTGAAGCTGGTCGGCATTGCCGCCACACCTGGCGCGCGAAAGGCGATTGAAAAGGCTGGCGGGTCTGTCGAGGGCGGGGACGCCCTCGCTCCCAGCACCGAGGGCGGGGACGCCCTCGTTCCCAGGGAGGGCAAGGCTGCCCTCGCTCCCAGCGGGGAGAAGGACTGATGGCGCAACGCGGCGGACGCGGCATGTTCAACCCGGCTGCGGCCCTGGGCGAAGCCACGCGCTTCTCCGAGCTGCGCAAGCGCCTGTTTTTCCTGGTGGGCGCGCTGATCGTGTACCGCATCGGCGCCTTCATTCCAGTCCCGGGCGTGGACCCGGAGGCCCTGGCGCAGTTCTTCCAGCAGCAGGAAGGCACGATCTTGAGCATGATGAACATGTTCTCCGGCGGCGCGCTGGAGCGTATGTCCATCTTCGCGCTGGGCATCATGCCCTACATCTCCGCGTCGATCATCATGCAGCTCGGGGGCGTGGTCGTGCCCACGCTGGCCGAATTGCGCAAGGAAGGCGAGTCCGGCCGCCGTCAGATCGTCAAGTACACCCGTTATTTCACCGTGATCCTGGCCGCCTTCCAGTCGATCGCTTTTTCCGTGGCGCTGCAGTCACAGGGCGTGGTCATCAACCCCGGCCCCGGCTTTCTGATGACCTCGGCGCTCACACTGGTCACCGGCACCGTGTTCCTGATGTGGCTGGGCGAGCAGATCACCGAGCGCGGCATCGGCAACGGCATTTCCATCATCATCCTGGCCAGCATTCTGGCGGGCCTGCCGTCGGCCTTCGGCGGCACCCTGCAACTGGTCAGCACCGGCGAGATGGCCGGCGCGTTTGCCCTGGTCCTGTTGCTCCTGGTGCTGGGCGTCACCGGCTTCGTGGTGTTCGTGGAGCGCGCCCAGCGGCGCATCCCGGTCAACTACGCCAAGCGCATGCAGGGCCGGCGCATGTATGCCGGCCAATCCAGCCACCTGCCGTTCAAGCTCAACATGTCGGGCGTCATCCCGCCGATTTTCGCCAGCAGCATCATCCTGTTCCCCGCCACGCTGGCCTCCTGGTTCGGCACCAGCGAAGGCTTCGGCTGGCTGCAAACCTTAGGCGCGCGGCTTTCGCCGGGTCAGCCGGTCTACGTGATGATGTACGGCGCGCTGATCATGTTTTTCGCGTTCTTCTACACCGCCCTGGTGTTCAACGCGCGCGATACCGCGGACAACCTGAGGCGCTCGGGCGCCTTCATTCCGGGCATTCGCCCCGGCCAGCAGACCGCCAACTACATCGACCGGGTGCTGACCCGGATCACCTTGTGGGGCGGCATCTACATCACCGGCGTGTGCCTGATGCCCGAGTTCCTGATCATGTACACGCGGGCGCCGTTTTATTTCGGCGGCACCTCGCTGCTCATCATGGTGGTCGTCACCATGGATTTCCTGGCCCAGTTGCAGGCGCACATGATGTCGCACCAGTACGACGGCCTGATGAAGAAAGCCAACCTCGGCTCGTACGGGCGCAAGCCTCGCTGAGTGCTGGGCGAGAACCGGCTATAGGAGATGCAAGCATATGAAAGTACGCGCATCGGTTAAGAAGATCTGCCGCAACTGCAAGATCGTGCGGCGCAAAGGCGTGCTGCGCGTGCTCTGCACGGACCCGCGGCACAAGCAAAGGCAGGGCTGAACATGGCGCGCATAGCCGGCATCAACGTACCCGTGTACAAGCACGTGCGCGTTGCGCTCACGCACATCTTCGGCATCGGCCCGGCCCGGGCGCTGCAGATCTGCGAGATGTCCAACGTCACGCCCGACGTTCCCGTCAAGGACCTGGACGAGGCCGCGATCGAACGTATCCGCGGCAGCGTCGCCCGCTTCCAGCTCGAAGGCGACCTTCGCCGCGAGAATTCCATGAACATCAAGCGGCTGATGGACCTGGGCTGCTACCGCGGATTGCGCCACCGGCGCGGCCTGCCGGTACGCGGCCAGCGCAGCCGCACCAACGCGCGCACCCGCAAAGGGCCGCGCCGCCCCATTCGCAAGTAGGGGTTTCAAGATATGGCAAAACCCAAACCCCGAAAGAAAGCGGCCAAGCGCCATGTCGTAGACGGCATCGCGCATATCCACGCGTCGTTCAACAACACGATCATCACGATCACCGACCCGCAGGGCAACGCGTTGTCCTGGGCCACCTCGGGCGGCTCGGGCTTTCGCGGTTCGCGCAAGTCCACGCCGTTCGCCGCCCAGGTCGCCGCCGAGCGGGCCGCCAACCGGGCGCGTGAAATGGGCATGTCCAACCTGCAGGTGCGGGTCCGCGGCCCCGGCCCCGGCCGCGAGTCGGCCGTCAGGGCCTTGAACGCCGCCGGTTTCCGCATCACCCACATCGAGGATGTCACGCCCATCCCGCACAACGGCTGCCGCGCCCCCAAGCGGCGCCGCGTATAAAGGGGTCGCACCAATGGCTCGTTACACCGGACCCGTTTGCAAGCTCTCGCGGCGCGAGGGCACGGACCTGTTGCTGAAGAGCCGGGTCCGCTCCCTGGAAGAGAAGTGCCGGCACGATCGCGTGCCCGGCGCGCGCAGCACGCAGCGCCCCTCGCGCATGTCCGACTACGGTCTGCAGCTTCGCGAGAAGCAGAAGCTGCGCCGCATGTACGGCGTGCTTGAGCGGCAGTTCCGTAACTACTACAAGCGCGCCGCGCGCCAGAAGGGCTCCACCGGCGAAAACCTCCTGCGCCTGCTTGAAGGCCGCCTGGACAACATCGTTTATCGCCTGGGTTTCGCCGCCACCCGGCCCGAGGCCCGGCAACTGGTCACGCACCGCGGCATCCAGGTCAACGGCCGTCCGGTCAACATCCCCTCCTACCAGGTCAAGGCGGGCGATATCGTGGCCGTGCAACCGCGCGCCAAGGAGCAGCTCAGGATCCAGAACGCGCTGGAGATCGCGCGTCAACTGGGTTTCCCCGAGTGGCTGGACGTGGACGAGAAAGGCCTGAGCGGCACCGTCAAGAGCCTGCCCGAACGAGAAGAAATCCTGCCCGACATTAACGAAAGCCTGGTTGTCGAGCTTTATTCCAAGTAGCCGGAGTGCAAGCGCCATGGACCAATCAGTACATACCTTCTTAAAGCCCCGCATTGTTCGCGTGGAAGAACGCGGCCACCCGAACCGCGCGCGCATCACCATCGAACCCCTGGAGCGCGGTTTCGGCCACACGCTCGGCAACGCGCTGCGCCGCCTGCTGCTTTCCAGCATGCCGGGCGCCGCCATCACCGAGGCCGAGATCCAGAACGAGGTGCTGCATGAATACAGCTCCATCGAAGGCGTCAAGGAAGACGTGGTGGAGATCCTGCTCAACCTGAAACAGGTGGCCGTGCGCATGCACGCGCGCGAGAGCGCCGAGCTGATGCTGACCAAGACCGGCCCCGGCCAGGTCACAGCCGGCGACATCGCCACCGACCACGACGTTGAAGTGGTCAACGCCTCTCAGCACATCGCCACGCTGACTTCCGGCGTGGAGCTGAGCATGCGGCTGACCGTGGCCACCGGCCGCGGCTACCGCCCGGCGGCGCGCATGGCCGAAGTCACCGAAGGCACCGTCACCATGGGCCGCTTGCAGCTCGACGCCTCCTTCAGCCCGGTCAAGCGCGTCAGCTACGACGTCGAGTCCGCGCGCGTGGAACAGCGCACCGACCTGGACCGGCTGATCGTGGAGCTGGAGACCAACGGCGCCATCGATCCGGGCGACGCTGTGCGCAGCGCCGGCGAAATCCTGCGCGATCAGCTCACCGTGTTCGTCGACCTGGCGCCTGCCGAGAACATCGGCCTGATGGGCCTGGACCCGCAGCTGCGCCAGCTTTACATGTCGCCGATCGAGGACCTGCAGTTGAACGCACGTTCAGTGAACTGCCTCAAGGCCGAGAGCATCCACTTCGTGGGCGACCTGGTGCAGAAGACCGACGCCGAGCTGCTGCGCACGCCCAATCTCGGCAAGCGCTCGCTTACCGAGATCCAGGAGAAGCTGGGCGAACGGGGCCTGGAGTTGGGTTCCGAGCTGCCCGAGTGGCCGCCGGCCGGGCTCAAGACCGCCGCCTGATCGACCGGCCTTAAGGAGAAGGAACGACGTCATGCGACACCGCAAGTCCGGCCGCACCTTTGGACGCGAGAGCGCCCACCGGCGCGCCATGTTCCGCAACATGGCGGCCTCCTTGATCGAGCACGAGCGCATCACCACCACCGTGCCCAAGGCCAAGGAACTGCGCCGCGTCGTGGAACCACTGATCACGCTGGCAGGAGTTGACGGCGTTTCCCGCCGCCGCCTGGCTTTCAACCGCCTGCGCAGCAAGAAGGCGGTCGGCAAACTGTTCACCGAGCTGGGCCCGCGCTTCAAGGAGCGCCCCGGCGGGTACTTGAGCATTCTCAAGAAAGGCCACCGCCCCGGCGACGCCGCCCCCATGGCCATCGTCCGCCTAGTCGAAGAGGCTGAGGCCGAAGCCGCCAAATAACCTCCCCGGGGAACGCGCGCGTCCCCCCTGGGAACGAGGGCGTCCCGCCCTCGAAAAAAAAGCCCCATGCGGTACGCTACAAGCCCTTTCTTTGGCGCCAGCCTGGAGTTGACCCGTTCACCTTGGCGCATGATCCATTGTGTGCTGGGAATTTAGGATGCGGAATCCAATCTGCCCCTTCCCGTGGCAGTTGATTGCCGCGTATACACAATAGGGATTAGGCGTAGCCCAATGCACCTCACTTGGGCTCTCAGTGCGGTTTACACTCAAAGAAGCCATTGGTTAAACTTGTTGTCCTGACTTATTTTCTCGTCGGATCTACTGTCGGACTATCCAATGGGCAGCCAACCGCACCTTCCTGACTTTTCTATCAAGGGCTTCTTCGGGCTTGAGGACCTTTCTGTTTCGCAGTTGGGCCGAGTAACTCTACTGGTCGGCCGGAACAGTGTTGGGAAGACCACGGTTCTGGATGCCGTGCGGCTATATGCCGCACGAGGCGGGCCCGCCGTCGTAGAACAGATTCTAAGGGGGCGGGAAGAACTAGCCGTGGGACTGGATGAGGACCAGGATTCCGTTGTTTATCCCGATGTCACGGCACTATTTTTTGGCCGGGGTGTGACGCAGGTCTCAACCGTATCCATAGGTGCTGGGAAAGATGATTTGAGATTTGAGATTTGCACTCAAAAGGATCTATCTGACAGTCAGCAGAAGCTCTTCGACGATCTACCAATGTATATGGACTCAGAAGTCCAACTTCTCAAGACCGTATTTCGCGGCAAGGAGAGACTACTGCCTTGGATGCCCGCGACCGAAAAACAAGCACGTTTTTTCGAAGGAAGACAGAACTACTCTGGCGCGCCAAATTGGAGACGGCTCCAGCGCCGCTTCGATGCTGATGATTGGCCGATAGAAGCTCAATGCCAGTCCTTGGGGCCTGGGCTATTGGACAATACGACCATGGCGCGCCTCTGGGACAAAGTAGCACTGACAAAACACGAAGACCTCCTAAACGAGTCCCTCAGTCTAATTCTTGGCAGCAGGATAGAAGGAGTGGCAGTTACTGGAGACGGACAAAGAGGTAACTATCGTGGCGCCCGGCACCCAAGAGTTGTTGTAAAACTTCCCAATTACCCCAGTCCAGTTCCCTTGAAGAGCCTTGGCGATGGTGTAACCAGGATGTGCGGCGTGGCACTGGCGCTGGCAAACAGCCATAACGGTTTCCTGCTAATTGACGAGGTCGAGAATGGAATTCATCAGGCCGTACAACAGGACTTTTGGAGAATGGTGTTGCAGACGGCCGAAGAAAACAACGCACAGGTGTTTGCAACGACGCACAGTTGGGATTGTGTGGCCGGCTTTGCCAGGGCAATCCAGGACCTGCCGGAAATCGGAGGCGCCTTATTTCGACTTGAGCAGGAAGAAGGCAGGGTCAAGACGATTCAGTACTCGGAAGAGGACTTGAAGACAGCGGCCGAGCAAGGCATAGAAGTTAGGTAGTCAGGTGGTGATTGGCAATTCATCGCCCGAGAGGCTCTTGCTTGTGGAGGGGGATGACGATAAACATGTAGTTGAGCACCTCACCCGATGTCATCCAGACATGCCGATATTCGAAACCAAGGCAAGGGGTGGTATCGAACACGTGCTAAACGCAATCGTTCCCGAATTGAAAGCGCCTGGGCGGATCGCTTTGGGCATTGTGGTGGACGCTAATGATGATCCAAAAAAGCGCTGGCAATCGATTTGCAAGCACTTAAGAAGAGAGGGCATAAGGGCACCCAGAACTCCAAGAAAGGGTGGCGCTGTTCTACATGGCGCGCCGCGGATTGGAATTTGGCTGATGCCAGATAACCAAAAGGAGGGTGAACTCGAGGACTTTGTCAAAGAGCTAATTCCAGCAAATGATCCAGTCTGGAAAATGGCATGCCAGTTCATTGACAATATTCCCGAAAGCGAACGCAAGTTTTCAGCGCACAAGACTACAAAGGCCAGCGTGCGTGCATGGCTTGCGACTCGAAAGAAGCCACGGCACTTAGGAGAGGCAATTGGCGCCGGAGACTTGCCTGTGGGTGTGCCTGTCGCCATCAGTTTTGCTGACTGGCTGAAGAGAGTCTTTGGCGCATAAGGCTGTTGTTCAGCCAAACCTTCCGCCCCGACCGCCACTAGCACCCCGCTCGCAGTTATTCTAGGTACGCGCAATAGTCGCCAGGAGAACCCGGTAATGCCAATGGGGTCGATCTTTGAACATCGCGGCGCTCAGGCAGTTAGTTTGCCTGTTGGCGCCCGGTTCCCCAATAGTGTGAAGAGGGTATTTGTGCGGATGAGAGGGTCGGAACGCATCCTGTCGCCGGCCGACCAGGGTTGGGACAGCTTTTTCCTCAATTCATTGAGCGCAAGTGATGACTTCATGGCCGTACGCTCAGGTCAGGATCAGGGGGGTCGCGAGTCCTTCTAAGAGCGGACGCGGCTAGCCTACAACTGGCTCCATTCCCCCTGGGAACGAGGGCGTCCCGCCCTCGACGAAGGCGCCCCCCCTTCGCTCCCAGGCCATGTGGCATCATCCTTCTACCGCTTCCAAGAGTAGTACGTAACGCATGCAAGAGAACACCGCCGCCCGGCGCTGGAGTTCGGGACGCACCTTTCTGCTCGCCTCCATCGGCGGCGCCATCGGCCTGGGGAACATCTGGCGCTTCCCCTACATCATGGGCGAGAACGGCGGCGGCGCTTTCGTATTCGTTTACCTGATCGCCGCCTTCCTGGTGGCCGTGCCGATTCTTTCGGCGGAGGTCGCCATCGGCCGCCACGGCCGCGCCAGTCCCTATACCGCCATGGCCTCGGTGTCCACCCAGAGCGGCCGCCTGGTCTATTGGGGCCTGGTCGGCGGCATGGGCCTTCTGACCGGCTACCTGATCATGACCTTTTACAGCGTCATTGCCGGAAGCACGATCGACTACCTGGTGCTGGCCGTCAAGGGCGCCTTCAAGGGGCTGACCCCGGAAGCCGCCGAGACGCTCAACGCCGACCTCAACAACAACCCCCTGCGCCTCGGCGGCTGGCACACGCTGTTCATGCTGGTGAGCTGCTTTATCGTCGGCCGTGGTCTGCGCCGGGGTATCGAAGCGGCCGTGCGCCTGCTGATGCCGCTGTTGCTGCTCCTGCTTTTGGCGGTCATCGGCTACGCGCTGGTCGAAGGCGCCGCCGCCGAAGGCCTGCGCTTCATGTTCAACTTCCGCTTCCTGGAAGTCAGTGCGGACTCAGCACTTGAAGCCATCAGCCACGCCTTCTTCTCGATCGGCGTGGCGATGGGGCTGATGATGATGTACGGCGCCTTCGCTCCCCGCGAGGTATCGCTTCCGCAGACTTGCGTGGGCATCACCGTTGCCGACACCGGCGTGGCGGTGCTCGCGGGAATCGCGATCTTCCCGCTGGTGTTCGCCAACGGTCTGGAACCCGGCTCCGGCCCGTCGCTGGTTTTCCTGACGCTGCCCATTGCCTTCGGCGGCATGCCCGGCGGCAGCTTTTTCGGTGCGCTGTTCTTCCTGCTGCTGGCGTTCGCAGCCCTGACTTCGGCCATCGCCCTGATGGAAGCCGCCGTGAGCCTGTTGCAGGAACGCCTCAAGCTCGGCCGCTGGGCCGCGACCGGGTGCGTGGGCGGAACCATGTGGGGCCTGGGCTGGCTGACCGTGCTGTCGTTCGGCGCCGGAGAAGACTGGAAGGTGATCGGCGGCATGAACGCCTTCGAGGTGATCGACTACCTCACCGCCACCATCATGATGCCCCTGGGCGGCGCGCTGATGGCGCTGTTCGCGGGCTGGCGGATGAAGCGCGCCATCTTCCAGGGAGAACTGGGCTGGAAGGACGGCCCGCTGTTCACGGCCTGGCTGTGGCTGCTCCGCGTCGTCGCCCCCGCCGCCATCCTCATCATCATGTACAACGCCCTCTTCTCCTAACCCCCTGGGAACGAGGGCGTCTCGCCCTCGACACTGGGAACGAGGGCGTCCCGCCCTCGAAAGAAGTTATGATCTCCCCACACCCTCAACACCTTGCAAGGATGCAATCCCATGAACAACCCGGAAGTTCGCCCCACCCCCTGGGAACGAGGACGTCCCGCCCTCGAAAAAACCCCAACCGGCGTCGCCCCCTTAACCCCATACCACCGCACCTACCTGCCGCATTTCGAAGCCGGCGAGGTCCCCCAGCACATCTGCTTCAGACTGGCCGACAGCCTTCCGCTCAGCTTGCTGATGCGCTGGAAAGAGGAACTACGCTCCCAGCCGAAATCGAGACGTGATACTGAGAAACGCCGCCGAATCGACGAAACGCTTGATAAAGGACTTGGCGCGTGCTGGCTGCGGCGGCCTGAAATTGCGAGTGTGGTGGCCGACGCCCTGAAGCACTTTGCAGGCGCCCGCTACCGATTACACGCGTGGGTAATCATGCCCAACCACGTTCATGTGCTGGTAACGCTGCTGGGCGATATCACCTTGTCCGGCGTTCTCCACTCGTGGAAGTCTTATACGGTTAGGAGGACCAATGCGCTCTTGGGCCGGTGCGGCCCGTTTTGGCAGCCCGACTACTTTGATCGGTTTGTGCGAGATGAACGGCACTATCGGGCTACGGTTTACTACATTCATCAGAACCCGGTGAAAGCGGGGCTTTGCCAGGAGGCGGCGGATTGGGAATGGAGTAGCGCCTGGGTTGCGCGTTGAGAGAGCGGGGCCTCCTGGGAACGAAGGCGTCTCGCCTTCGCCGAGGGCGGGACGCCCTCGTTCCCAGCGGGGCCGCCCTCGTTTGTCTTTTGTAATGAAGCCCAGGTGGTCCAGTCACCTCTTGGTATGCCTCATAACTCGGTTAAGCAAGTCCACAACAGAGGTCACTTTTCCGGCAAGCGTGGCTAGGATCCAGGGAAACCGTCAGGGGTGGCGCAACAGAGATTGCATGAACAGTTTTCGTGTCACTGTCGACATCGAATACCGCGCCTCTGAATAAGAACATCGATAGCCCGGCTGACGGCCAGACCCAGAGAATTCGCCTTCTTGCCACGGGCCGACATCTACTCCATGAGTTCCCTCGTCGTTGGCTTCCTTCCCATGTCACTGTGGAAGTGCAGCCGGACGATGCCTTCCGCCTCGCTGACGATATTCGCTTCCACAGTATCCAGTTCCGACGAGTCGTCGATCCCATAACGAAGCTGATGAAATTCGCCGGCGGAGAACTGTATGAACGGGAACCAGCCCCGGTCAATGAGCCGCTCCGGATTCGTGGGGTCGATAAAAAACGCGTACACAGCATGGAAGTGCATATCGACCCGGAACAGCCAAACAATTTTGTCACCGTCCTTCGTTAGGTAGCGTCGACCCTATGCCGGAGAACTGCCCAAGGATCTGCCCGAAGTAGTGCCGGTGATCATCGTCGTAGGACGAGAAGAACGCGCGTTGAAGCACCTTGACCATATCGCCCCGAGACGGCCGGCGAGACCCGCTATCCAATCAGCAACCTGAAGTGTCTGATAGCGATGACTTTCCAACTGCAACGGCGGTTCGATCAACTGCCGCCGCGGTTCGTCGCCGCCGTACATGTCCTGGGCGGCAGCCGTGAGCAGTTCCGCGCGCTGCGGATGCTCGTCCAGGGCCAGAAAAAACGCTCCGTGCTTGCGTGGTCTTCGCGGCAGTAAGCGTCGAGCCGTCTAATCGCTTCCCCAAGCACGTACCGATACAGTGCATTCGCGTCGTGCGCCTTCGGTTCGGCTGATTTCCTTATGCCGACGTAAAACACTCGACCACTAACGCCCGCGATCTTGTTCAATAGCCGAGTTCAATAGCCGAAAGGTAGTTCTCCGCAGTTCAGGATAGCGCTCGACGTTTTTGACTGTATAGAGGCTGGATCCTTTCTTCTCCCACACGGCAGGGTGCTCCCCGGAGCGCCGGATCTCGAAATCCAGGAGTTCGCACTTGCGCTGGAAGAACCAAGTCCCAAAGCCCCGCACTTCATCCGCCGGCATAATGAATCCGGCTAAACCGAATACCGGGCTGTCGTTATGCCGCGAGTCGCCTCGGGAAACGTACGGGCCGACGTGTCCGAACTCGTCAAGGTAAGCGATCTGCGTCTATAGGGCTCCAAACACACGAAAGCCCGCACTCGCGTACGGGCCTCGGAAGGAGGGCAGGAATCTTCCAGCGCCTCAGGTATCACTCTAGCCTATCAATTGCCCGTAGGTCAATTCTTTGTACGGGTTCATACCTTATGAGACTGGCCGTGGCGAGATGTCCCGGTTAGCGCATCCCGCTCTCCCAGCACAGCCCGTCGATCGCCAGGTTGTAGTCCATCTTCTCGCCCAGCCATCCGCAACAGGCCGTATCGGCGTCGATGGTGACGCCGCGGCGCGCGTTCCATGCCGCCAGCGGCAACGCACGCGGGTCCACCCGAATATCGTCCCCGTGCGTGTTTCCGCGGAAACATTTCGGCAGCTCGAACGCGGGCGCGATCAGCTCCCCCTTGGGTGAGGTGAACTCAAACGCGTCCGAAGCGGTGACCCGCACGCCAAAGCCGCCTTCGTGCACCAGGTGATGGTGGTGATAGCACAGAGTGATGAGGTTGCCGAGTCTGGTTTCTCCCCCATCGGCCCAGTGCTTCACGTGATGCGCCTGGGTGAACCGGTTGTTGCGGTCACAGCCCGGGAACCGACAACCTCGGTCGCGCGCCTTGAGCGCCCGCTGTATTGCCGGCGGAACCGCCCGGGTCTTGCGCCCCACGCTCAAGGGTTCGCCCTGTTTGTTTTGCACGATCCCCACCAGCGCGCCGCCGCAAGCCAGCCGCCGGGCAGTGGTCACCGCCAGGCTGCGCCCGTCCTCAATCTCGGCGTAGCCCACATTGTCCGCGTTTTCCGCCCTGTCCGCTTTGTTCGCTTTATCCGCTTTGTTCGCGTTATCCGCGTTATCCCCGCTGTTCGCTTGGTCCGCGTTTTCCGCGTCCGCCGTGCTGAGATCCGCCTGATCGATGTGCACCACCACCTGGTAGCGGCCGGCGCCGGAACCCGCGCTTTCGCCATGCCGGGCCAGGAACCGCTCGGCCAGCAGCCGCAGACCGTCGGCACGGCGCTGCCCCAGCCGGGTCTCGGCAGCCTCGGCTTCATCGAGGTCGATCGGGCCCGCCGCCGGACGTGGCCAGCCGCGTACCAATGTTTCCGCGGAAACATTTGCCTCGGGCTTCACGCCGCCATCCGCCGCTCCATCGCCTGCGCCGTGGGACTCCGGCTTGCCGCCCTCCGCTTCCCTCGCTTTCGCCGCTTGCTGTGCTTCCTCCGCTACCCGCGCTTCCTTCGCCTCCCGCGCTACCTCCGCTTCCCGCGCTACCTCCGCTTCCCGCGCTACCTCCGCTTCCCGCACTTCCTCCGCTTCCCGCACTTCCTCCGCTTCCATCGCCGCCTGGATCGCCTGCTTGACCAGGGCCGCAACCTCCGGGGCAAGCCGGGCCGTCAATACGCAGGCGCCGTCTTCCTCGTAATGCCACCGCAGGTACCGCTCCCGGTGCAGGGCTTGCGCCTCGGTCCGGTCCTCGCCTCGCTTCGCCCGGCGGAACAGCCGCACCGTTTTCTCCAGGTGCAACGCCGTGCCGCTCAGCGCAATGTTCAACAGCGTGTCTTCGGTTTCCGGCGTGGCCACCCGGGTCACGGCGCGAACCTTGGAATACGACAGCCGGCCCTCGCCAAAAGCGCCTCGTATCCGGGGCAGGGATTCCAGCGCCCGGGCGACGCGGACCTTTTCCCGCGCCGCGCAGGGGCCGATACCGCATTGCCAGTTCAGCCACTGGGCGCAGTTGGCCAGCCCGTGCCGGCCCCAGCCCTCGGCGCGGTCGAACTCCGCGAGCAGTTCCAGAAAGTGGCAGGTGGCGGCGTTGACGTGGCCCCAGGTTTCGGTGAGACGGGCTTCGAGCGTATCCAGCGCGTGGTCGCCAAGGGGTGGAGTAAGTTGATCCATGAGCGCCTCCCTGCGGTGTGAATCGTAACGGGTATTGTAGTCGAAAAACCGTGATATGTCAAATACTTATCGACTTTTCACCGACCTGAATATTCAGCATCGCGGCAGCCGAATGGCGTAGCGGGCGCTGCGCCCGCCGCCGGGCTTTCGCTCAAGCGCGCCCATCCGAACAAGCGACGTCAGGTCGCGGGTAGCTGTGGCCTTGGAGCATCCGGTAAGACGTATATGCCTTGTTGCGCTGATCCCTGCCTTCAGGCTTGCCTGGCCATCCCGCAGCCGGCGCGTCAGAACGTTCTCCCGGCGGCCAGTCTTTGGATTCCCGAATCCACGGCATAGCCAGCGGCTTCGATCGAGTTATCACCGCGTGAATTACGGCGACAATCAAGACGAGAAAGCCAAGGACGCACGCCTGGGGAGGGGGGTGTAGCTCGAATGATGGCGCTATTCGGCTCATAAATAGCCATTAACCAGGATAATGTGATCCGAATAAGGGCTTCTTAGGCCAGATGCGGTCGGCTGGACGGTATTGGAGAAGGTATTCCATGGGCGTCATCAACTCCAGTGCGCAGCAGGGCCGTTTGAACCGCAAACGCTCAACCCCGGCCAGAACCATGTCTCCATCACCCCGGCCCCAGTCTCACATGTATCTGAACCCGTACGTTCTTGGGAACTATCCAAGATTGTTGACGGGGCCGAGAAAACGGTCAGCAAATAACCCAAAGCTTTCCGCTTTGACCACTACCTTCCAGTGTCAGGGGCGAGTTAAACCTACTGATCCTCCCACATCATGGGCGACTCGCAAACAGAGCAACGTTCAATTAACTGATTCGCATGCACTCTGACTAAGCATGTTGTCCACCAGCGCCCAACTCAGAAGCAATGCGCACGATCGTCTCGAATACTCTCCATGCATATCTGTTAGGGCAAAGGACTATGCAAAAATCGGCATTCTCACAATTCGAGCGGACCAAATAGAGACTGGCCTCTTGGTTGTCCTCCAACAGTTCAAGCAGCGGTGTATTGCCCCTAAAACCCGCCCTGCTCGCCTGAGAGGGCTCCCCCTCGCCATGCTTCAACCACGCCGGATTGCAAACTGCCGAGGGCGGCGGTGGTAGGACCGTACCCTCGTTCCCGGGGGAAGTGTTCGGCGCCTGAATTCCCGTAAGAACTTAGGCGGGCGGCTGCTTGTCGGTTCCCGGAAACGGTGCTTGCCAGCCTTCCAGCCATCGTTCGATTCTTGCGATCCTTTGCTCCAGGGAAGAAACATGGGTACTAACGCCGGTAATGTCCCTGTGCAGGTCCCTCCAGGCGAAACCGATGCTTCCAAGAATCGCTGCGCCCATGCCGAATATGGCGATCAGTTCGTTCGTCATTCCCTTGTCCTTCGCCCGATTGGCGCTAGTGGGGCGAGTCTAGCACGCACGATATTGGCCATGGGGGGCAGTAATACCTCTTGTCTGTATTGCATTTCGAAAGTGGGATGCTTTCCTGGGTGCGAAGGCGTCCCGTCTTCGTCGAGGGCGGGACGCCCTCGTTCCCAGGGGGGACGCCCGCGCTTACCGGTGGGATGCCCGCGCTTACCGGGCGCGGTAGAATGGTGGATTAAATCCGCTCGCCAGGGCGCTGCGAATTGCATCATCAGACCATGTCTATTCCCCGGCCCACATCCGCTACCCGAACCCACGCCGCTCTCGGCGGTTTGGCGGCGCTCGCGCTGCTGCTTGCGGGTTGTGGCGGAGACGAGAACGGCAGCCAAATGCGCCGTGGCGGGGGCGCTGCGCCGGTGCTCACTGAAACCGTAGGCCTGGGTACGATCACCGACGAGTACATCGCGCTGGCCACGGCCCGGGCGAACGAGGCCATCGACGTGACGCCGCGCATCTCAAGCGTGATCTCGGCGATTCATTTCGACGAAGGCCAGGCCGTAGCCGAAGGCGACCTGCTGGTGGAGCTGGACAGCCGCGAGATCCGCGCGGACCTCGACCTGGCCGAAGCCAACCTGCGCGAACGGCGCAGCCGTTACGGACGGCTGGAGACGCTGGCCGCCAGCCAGGTGGTTTCCGAAGTCGAGCTGGAAGAAATCGCGGCGCAGTTGCAGGTGGCCGAGGCCCAGGTCAATTCGGCCCGCGCCCGCCTCGAAGACACCATCATCCGCGCGCCGTTCGACGGCGCCGTGGGCCTGCGCCGCGCCAGCATCGGCGGCCTGGTGCAACCGAACACAATCATTACCACGCTGGACGACACCGGCGTCATGAAGCTGGAGTTCTCGGTGCCGGAGGAGTACCTCTCGGTAATAGTCGAGGGCCTTGCCATCGAAGCCAGCGGCGCGGCCTGGCCGAACCGCCTGTTCCACGGCGCGGTCATCAGCATCGACAGCCGCATCGATCCCATGACCCGCTCAATGGCCGTGGTTGCGGAACTTCCCAATGACGAGGGCGACTTGAAGCCCGGCATGTTTCTGCAGGTGGTAATCGGCAGGCGCCGAGAGGGCGTGGTGCTGGCGGCGGAGGCCGCGCTGGTTCCGCGCCAGGGCCGGCAGTTCGTATTCGTGGTGTCCGAGGGGCGAGCACTGGAGCGCGAGGTGAAGCTGGGTTCGCGCACACCGGGCCGGGTCGAGATCGTGCGCGGTCTTCAAGCGGGCGAAGAGATTGTGACCCAGGGCGTGCAGCGCTTGCGCGACGGCCTGCCGGTGCGCATGGTCGACGCTCCCTCCGGCAGGGGCGCACCCGGCGCGGCGGCATCGCAACCGCAATGATGGACCCCCGGGAAGGAGGGCGCCGCGCCCTCCGTACAGGTTTTGAGGGCGTGGATGTTTCCTGTGAGCGAAGGCGTCTCGCCTTCGCCGAGGGCGGGACGCCCTCGGTCCCAGAGACGCCCTCCTTCCCAGGATGCTGATATCTGACTTATCAGTAAGAAGGCCGGTGCTGGCCGCGGTGATCAGCCTGGTGCTGTTCATCCTGGGCCTGCTGGCGCTCAACACCCTGTCGGTGCGCGAGTACCCCGACGTGCAGCCGCCGGTGGTGTCCGTCGACACCAACTACACCGGCGCATCCGGCGAAATCGTGGAACGGCGCATCACCCAGGTGATCGAAGACCAGGTGGCCGGCCTTCCCGGCGTGGTGAAGATGACCTCGCGCAGCCAGGACGAGCGCTCCACCATCACCTTGGAATTCGCGCTGGACCGCGATCTCGACGCCGCCGCAAACGACGTGCGCGAGCGCGTCGCGCGGGTGATGCGCGCGATGCCCGAGGAGGCGGACCCGCCGCAGATCACCAAGCAGGACAACATGATGGACGCGACCATGTACGTGGACGTGGCCAGCGATGCCCGCTCGATCATGGAGATTACCGACTACGCGGAACGCAACCTGGTCGACCGCCTGAGCGCCATCGAAGGCGTCGCATCGGTCCGCCTGTCCGGCGGCCGCCGCCCGGCGATGCGCGTGTGGCTGGACCGCGAGGGGCTGGCCGCCCGCGGGCTGACCGTGCAGGACGTCGAACGCACCTTGAGAAGCGAGAACGTGGAGCTGCCGGCCGGGCGCATCGAGTCGGTGGACCGCGAGTTCACCCTGCGCGCCGTCACCGCGCTCAACACCCCCGAAGACTTCGGCAACCTGGTTATAGGCCGCGGCGCATCGGGGCGCTTCGTGCGCCTGGAGGAAGTCGCCGACATCCGCCTGTCGCCCGAGGACATGCGCACCATCGCCCGCTCCAACCGGCAGGCCGGCTTGAGCCTCGGGATCGTCCCGCAGGCACAGGCCAACATCGTCGCGACCAACCAGTTGGTGAAGGAGGAAGTGGAGCAGCTGCAGCCCTCGCTGCCCGGCGACATCATCGTGGACGTGAACGTCGACTTCTCCGAGTTTGTCGGCGAGTCCATGCGCGAGGTGTTCAAGGCCCTGGCGATCGCCCTCGGCGTGGTGCTGATCGTGATGCTGCTGTTCTTGAGCTCCTGGCGCGCCACGCTGATCCCCGGACTTACGATCCCGGTGTCGATCATCGCCGCTGCCATGGTGCTGGCGATCCTGGGCTACACGATCAATACGCTCACCCTGCTGGCCGCGGTGCTGGCCATCGGCCTGGTGGTGGACGACGCCATCGTGGTGCTGGAGAACATCGTGCGCCACCGCGAGCAGGGCAGCCCGCCACTGTTGGCGGCCATCGACGGCAGCCGCCAGATCGCTTTCGCCGTCATTGCCACCACCGTGGTGCTGATTTCGGTATTTCTGCCGGTGGCCTTCTCGCCGGGCCGCATCGGCGTGATCTTCGGCGAGTTCGGCATCACCCTGGCGGCCGCGGTCGCGTTCTCTTCGCTGGTGGCGCTGACCCTGGTTCCGATGCTGTGCTCGCGCATGATGCGCAGCCGGGAGAAGGTCACCCAGTCCACCCGCGGCCGCAAGCGGGGCGCAGCCTTCCGCGGCCTGGCCGGCGCCTACCGCAAGGGCATGACCCATGCGCTCGGCGCACCCTGGCTGGCGGTGGTGCTGGTGATCGGCGTGACCGGCGCCGGCTGGTTCCTGTTCAACAACCTGGACCAGGAATACACGCCTACCGAGGACCGCGGCATGATCGTCATGATGGTGCGCGGTCCGGAAGGCGCAAGCCTCGAATACATGGACGGGCAACTCAACCAGATCGAAGACCTGACCATGCCATGGGTCGAGAAGGGCGAGATCAAGCGGATCATCCTGCGCACCGGAAGCTGGGGCGCCGGCGGCGACGTGAACTCGGCGTTCATCTACACGCCCCTGAATGCGCGCGCCGACCGCGAACTCACCTCGCCCGAACTTGCCAGCATGCTGCGCGGCCCGCTGGGCGCCCTGCCGGGCGTGCGCGCCATGGTGTTCCTGCCGCCGAGCCTGGCGATAGGCGGCGGCCAGCCCCTGCAGGTGGTGCTGCGCGGCAACGAGTACGAGCAGCTGGCTGAATGGCGCGACAAGATCATGGCCCGGGTGCGCGAGAACCCGAACATTACCGGCATGAACTCGGATTACTACGAGACCAAGCCGCAAATCAAGGTGATCGTTGATCGCTCCCGCGCCACCGACCTCGGCGTGTCCTTGCGCGATATCGGCGAAACCCTGCAGACCATGCTCGGCTCGCGGCGCGTGACCACCTTCATCGACCGCGGCGAGGAATACAACGTAATTCTGCAGGCTACCGAAGAAGACCGCGTCACCCCGCAGGACCTCAACAACATCTACGTGCGTTCCATTTCCGGCGGCCTGGCGCCACTGGCCAGCCTGGTGCGCCTGGAGGAAAGTTCCGGACCGCGCCAGCTGCAGCGCTTCAATCGCCGCCGCGCCATCAAGCTGTCCGCCCAGCTGACGCCCGGCTACTCGCTGGGCGAGGCGCTGGACTACATGGAGATGGTGATCTCCGAGGAAGTCGACGACGAGTCCCTGAGCGTTCAGTACGACGGCGAATCGCGCGAATACAAGGAGTCCGGCAGCCTGATCTACTTCAGCTTCCTGCTGGCGCTTCTGATCTGCTTCCTGGTCCTGGCCGCGCAATTCGAAAGCTTCATCCATCCATTCATCATCCTGCTCACCGTGCCGCTGGCGCTGGCCGGCGGGATGCTGGGGCTGAACCTGTCCGGAGGGACGCTCAACGTGTTCAGCCTCACCGGCTGCATCATGCTGATCGGCCTGGCGGCCAAGAACGGCATCCTGATCGTCGAGTTCTCCAACCAGCTCCGCGACCGTGGCCTGCCGGTAGTGCAGGCGGTTCTGGAGGGCGCTACCACCCGGCTGCGCCCCGTGCTGATGACCAGTGTGCACCATCGGCGGCTCCATCCCGCTGATCGTCGGCGCCGGGGCCGGCGCCGAGGCCCGCCGCTCGATCGGCGTTGTGGTGCTGTTCGGCGTTCTGGTGTCGGTGGTGCTTACCTTGTACATAGTGCCGTGCTTCTACGCGATGCTGGCCGGCCGCACCCGCCCGATCAACGCCGTGTCTCGCGCGGTGCAGGCCCTGCGCAAGCGCCACCCCTCCACCTGGGAACGAGGGCGTCCCGCCCTCGCCGAAGGCGACACGCCTTCGCACCCAGGGTAGCGTCCCCCCTGGGAAGGAGGGCGTCCCCCCTGGGAACGAGGGCGTCCCGCCCTCGACGAGGACGAGAGGTCCTCGCCCCCAGCCCCCCTCAAGTTGCGTTACAATTCCGCCCCGCCATGGCCTCCATGATCGATTTACAAGCTGAGCTGCGCGAAGCCAGCGGCAAGCGTTCCGCTCGCCGCGCCCGCCGGGAGGGAAAGGCGCCCGGCGTGCTGTACGGCGCCGGCCGCCCCGTTCGCATGTTGTCCTTCCCCGCCGAGCAGCTTGCCCGGCGGCTGGAAGACCCCACCTTCCGCTCGCGCGTCCTGAACATCCGCGTCGGCAAGAAGTCGCAGCCGGCCATCGTCAAGGACGTGCAGCGCCATCCGGCCCGCAACACGGTCCTGCATATCGACCTGCAACGCGTGCGCGACGAGGAAACCATCCGCATGGCCGTGCCCATCACCCTGCTCAACACGGAAATGTCGGCGGGCGTGAAGATGGGCGGCAGCGTCTCCCACCTGCTGAGCGAACTGCACCTCATCTGTCTGCCCCGCCATCTGCCCGAGCAGATCGAGGTGGACCTGACCGAGATGGAGCTGGACGAAATGCTCCACCTCTCCGACCTCGACCTGCCGGAAGGAGTCTCGGTGAACGAGCGCGTTCACGGAACCTCCGACCACCCGGTGGTTTCCATCCACCTGCGCCGCGGCCTGGAGGTCGACGAGGAGGAAGAGGAAGAAGGCGAGGAAGAGTTGCTCGACGAAGAGGCCGAGGGCGAGGAGCAGGCCGAAGAGGAATCCTCTGGCGAGGACTGAATCCCCTCCCGACCTGGTCATCGGCCTGGGCAACCCCGGCCCTGATCACGCCGACGACCGGCACAACGCCGGCTTCAAATTCATCGACCTGCTCGCGGCGCGTTACTCGGCGCCGCCCTTTACCGGAAGCCCCCGCTCACAGGCGGCAGCCGCCCGCGTGGAGATCGCCGAACGGCGCGTGATGCTGATCAAGCCGCTGGCCTGGATGAACTTAAGCGGCCAGGTGGTGCGCGGCGTCCTCGACTTCTTCAAGCTCGCGCCGTCCGCGGCGCTCATCGTGCATGACGACCTCGACCTGCCGCCCGGCGTCGCCCGGCTGAAGTCCGGCGGCGGCCACGGCGGCCACAACGGCCTGCGCGACGTCATCCGCCACTGCGGCCCCGACTTCCAGCGCCTGCGTCTGGGCGTCGGCCACCCCGGCGACAAGGACCGCGTCACTCCTTATGTACTGTCGAAACCCAGGGCCACCGAGAGCAAAGCGATCGACGAAGCCATGCAGGAAGCCCTCGAAGCCATCGACACCCTGTACATAAAAGGAATGCAAACCGCCATGACCCAACTCCACACGCCTGGGATCGAGGGCGTCCCTGGGAAGGAGGGCGTCCCGCCCTCCAAGAGCGCCAGCGTCGAGGGCGAGACGCCCTCGCCCCCAGGGACGCCCTCGAAAAAACAATGAAAGCCGCCATCCTCGGCCTGCCCAACGTCGGCAAGTCCACGCTCTTCAACGCCCTGGCCGCCGCCGAAGTCCCCACCGACAACCGCCCCTTCTGCACCATCGAGCCCAACCTGGCCCGCGTGCCCATCCCCGACCCGCGCCTGGACGCCGTGGCCGAGGCCTCCGGCATGCAACAGAAGGTCCAGGCCACCCTCGAACTCGTGGACGTGGCCGGCCTGGTGAAAGGCGCCTCGCACGGCGAGGGCCTCGGCAACCGCTTCCTCGCCCAGGTGCGCGAGGCCGACGCCGCGGTCCATGTGCTGCGCTGCTTCGAATCCGAGAGCATCACCCATGTCTCCGGCGCGATCGACCCGGTCCACGACGCCGAAATCGTCAACACCGAGCTGATGCTGGCCGATCTCGCCACCATCGAGCGCGCCCTGGATTCCGCCCGCCGCCGCGCCAAGTCCGGCCATCCCGATCTACGCAAGCGCGCCGCCGACCTCGAGACCCTCTACAAGACCTGGGAACGAGGTCGTCCCGACCTCGCCGAGGGCGGGACGCCCTCGCTCCCAGGAGACCTCCCAAACCTCCTCACCGCAATGCCCACGCTTTACGCTCTCAACGTCGCCGAAGAGCACCTCAAGGAGGGCGGCCCCGCAAACCACGCCGAACAATACGCCGCCGCCCAAAACGCACAAGCCGTGCGCGTCACCGCAGCGCTCGAATCGGAGCTCGCCGCCATGCCCGGCGAAGAGCAGGACACCCTCCGAAAAGGACTCGGCCTCCCGAGCGAAATCCTGGCCCGATTCATGCAGTCCCTGCGCAGCCTCCTGAGCCTCAACACCTTCTTCACCGCGGGCCCTTCCGAGGCCCGAGCCTGGCTCCTGCCGCAGGGCCAGACCGCCTGGCATGCCGCAGGCAAGGTCCACACCGATTTTCAGCAGCGCTTCGTGCGCGCCGAAGTCACCAACTGGGAGGCTTTCACAAACACCCCGCAAGCCCAACCCGAGCTCAAGGGCCGCGACTGCGAAGTTCGTGATGGCGATGTGTTACGCTTTCGCAACGCTTGAGAGTATGCGCGAGAACTTCTTGCTATGCTATTCCACGAACAATGGTTTCTTGGTATACAATAAGAGCCCGTGCACAGTGTGGACTATGGGGAGGGGCCATCCATGCGATGGTTCTGTGTGTGTCGGGATTTTCTATTCCCGGGGGCGTTGATCCGCCCGCTGACACTTCGTCTTGTAAGGTGCTCGCCGCTGCACGCATTGCCCTTTGTTTGGGGCGCTGGCCATAGTGGTGCGCAAGGAAGAGTATGTGCTCTATAACCCAAACAATCTATTGCTTGACTAGGCGCAAAGTTATACTATTGCGCCTATATGCGCCCGGGAGGGCTCAAACGAACTAACCAATCGAACTTGCTCGTTAAGGAGGCAGGCTCATGTCTAAATCAGCAACCGTACTAGAACTCTTGCAGGCACGCTTGGAAAGGGCGATACGCTGGCGCCGGGAAAACCCGTCGCGCGCGAACATCCTTATCATTCCGGCACTGGCGCTCGCGCTGGACGCTTGTGGGGGCGGCGGCTCTCAGAGGCCAACTCCTCCGCCACCTCCTCCGCCTCCACCACCACCTCCTCCTCCGCCAGCGGCGACGATCACGGTCGACTCCTCTGGGTCGGTGGACGAGAACGCAGACGGCGGCGCCATTGTTTCCGTGGCCACCGAAAACGCCACTTCGACAACGGTTGACGACGACCGCTTTGAGGTCGCCGGCGGCAACCTGAAGCTGAAGGACGGCATGAGCCTGGACTTCGAGTCGGACACTTCCCCGATTGACGTCACCATCACCGCCAGTGGCGACGGCGCGTCCGCCACCGCTACGGTTAGCGTTTCGGTCAACGATGTGAACGAGGCGCCGGAGATCACAGTCGACGCTGCCTCATTGGCTGAGAATGAAGATGGGGCCGACGCGGCTGCCGTAACGGCTACCGATGTAGATGCCGGCGATACGCACACCTACGAGGTGAGCGACGAACGCTTTGAAGTTGTCGGCGGGATGCTGACGCTCAAGGACGGCATGAGCCTGGATCACGAAACGGAAGATTCGGTAACGGTTACCGTTACCGTCACCGACAGCGGCGGCCTTACGGCTACCGCTGACGCGACCGTTACGGTCAACGATGTGAACGAAGCGCCGACGGTCACGGCGGCTGACGGCGCCGTGGGCGAGAACGCCGCGGGCGCGGTTGTGGGCGAGGTTACGGGTTCCGATGTGGACGACGGCGACACGCTTGCCTACACAGTGGACGACGAACGCTTTGAAGTCGCTGACGGGATGCTGAAGCTCAAGGACGGCATGAGTCTGGATCACGAAACGGAAGATTCGGTAGCGGTTACCGTTACAGCCACCGACAGCGGCGGCCTTACGGCTACCGCTGACGCGACCGTTACGGTCACGGACGTGAACGAAGCGCCTGCGGTCACGGCGGCTGACGGCGCCGTGGACGAGAACGCCGCGGGCGCGGTTGTGGGCGCGGTTACGGGTTCCGATGTGGACGACGGCGACACGCTTGCCTACACAGTGGACGACGAACGCTTTGAAGTCGCTGACGGGATGCTGAAGCTCAAGGACGGCATGAGTCTGGATCACGAAACGGAAGATTCGGTAACGGTTGCCGTTACCGCCACCGACGCTGCCGGCTTAACCGGTACCGCCGATGTGACCGTTACGGTCAACGACATGAACGAAGGGCCTACTCTCGAAGTGGCTGACGGCGCCGTGGGCGAGAACGCCGCGGGCGCGGTTGTGGGCGCGGTTACGGTTTCCGATGTGGACGACGGCGACACGCACACCTACACAGTGGACGACGAACGCTTTGAAGTCGCTGACGGGATGCTGAAGCTCAAGGACGGCATGAGTCTGGATCACGAAACGGAAGATTCGGTAGCGGTTACCGTTACAGCCACCGACAGCGGCGGCCTTACGGCTACCGCTGACGCGACCGTTACGGTCACGGACGTGAACGAAGCGCCTGCGGTCACGGCGGCTGACGGCGCCGTGGACGAGAACGCCGCGGGCGCGGTTGTGGGCGCGGTTACGGGTTCCGATGTGGACGACGGCGACACGCTTGCCTACACAGTGGACGACGAACGCTTTGAAGTCGCTGACGGGATGCTGAAGCTCAAGGACGGCATGAGTCTGGATCACGAAACGGAAGATTCGGTAGCGGTTACCGTTACCGCCACCGACGCTGCCGGCTTAACCGGTACCGCCGATGTGACCGTTACGGTCAACGACGTGAACGAGGCCCCGTCCTCGCCGGAGATTCGCGGCCTGCCGCGATCGGTTGACGAGAACGACGACGGCGCCATCATTGCTTCCCTGGAGACCGGCGCCGACCCCGAAGGCGACGCTGTCACCTTCAGTGTCGACGATATGCGCTTTGAAGTCATCGCGGGTGGCGTCCTCAAGCTGAAGGACGGCGAATCCCTGGATTACGAAACAGAAGGCGGCTCTGTCGATGTCCTGGTTACGGCCTCGGACCCCAGCGGAGCTACCTCCGAGGCGACTGTTATCACTGTCGAGATCGAAGACGAAAACGAAGCGCCTTCGATCATGGCCGCTGACGGCGATGTCGACGAGAACGCCGATGGCGCCGTGCTGAGCGCGATCACGCTCAGCGATCAGGACGCGGACGAGATGCTTAGCGTCAGGGTCAGCGACTTCCGCTTTACCGCCATTACCGACGAGAACGGTGACATGTGGATTGCTCTCAAGGATGGAGAGAGGCTTGACTTCGAAAATGAAGACTCCGTGAATCTTGTCTTGACCGTCACCGACGCCGGTGGCCTTTCGGACACCATCGACGTGACCATTACGGTCAACAACGTAAACGAGGCGCCGTCCGTTTCGGTCGGCCAGGGCGTAACGCCCGGTGGCGTGATTGCCGCCCCGACCGTGGACGAGAACAACGCCGGCGCGCCGCTGGGCGAAATCACGGTCAGCGACCCGGACGCGGACGATACCTACACACTTTCCGTCGACGACGCCCGTTTCGAGGCGAAGCAGGACCACCTTGGCGGCTGGTGGGTGAAACTCAGGGACGACCAGAGTTTCGACTTCGAAGAGGAAGAATCCCTGACGATAACCGTGACGGTTACCGACGCGGGCGGCCTTACAGGCACTGCCGACGTCGAGCTCACGGTCCGCAACGTGGATGAAGCCCCGTCTGCGCCTGTGGTGCGCGATGGCGTGTTGAGCGTCAACGAGAACGACGACGGCGCCGCAATCACGTCCCTGGCGGACAGCATGGATCCGGAGGGTGACGCGATCACCTACACCGTGGATGACAACCGCTTCGAGATCACCAGCGGCCTGGTGCTGAAGCTGAAGGACGGCATGACCCTCGATCACGAGACCGAGGACTCCGTTACCTTGATGCTCACCGCGTCAGATCCGGCCGGCAATATGTCCGGGATGACCATGGTGACCGTCGCGGTCAACGACATGAACGAAGCTCCGTCCATCACGGTCGCAGACGGTGCCGTGGACGAGAACGCCGCGGGTGCCATGGTCGGCGCAGTCATGTCTTCGGATGTGGATGACGGCGACACAATGACCTATTCGGTGAGCGACGATAACTTCGAAGTTGCCGACGGCATGCTCAAGCTCAAGGACGGCGTAAGCTTTGACCACGAAGCAGGCGATTCAATGACGGTTACCGTAACCGTGACTGATAGCGGCGGGCTTGAAGCCAGCGCCGATGTAACCGTTACGGTCAACGATGTAAACGAAGCACCCACGATCACGGCCGCCGATGGCGCCGTGGACGAGAACGCGGCAGGCGCAATGGTAGGCGCCGTGGCGGGTTCCGACGTGGATGATGGCGATACGCTTACGTACACGGTCAGCAACGAAGATTTTGAAGTTGCCGATGGCATGCTCAAGCTCAAGGACGATGTAAGCCTTGATCATGAGGCAGCCGATTCGATGATGGTCACGGTCACCGTGACCGACAGCGGTGGTCTGACGGCCTCTCAGGACGTGACCGTTACGGTCGGCAACGTGAACGAAGCGCCGTCGGTTTCGGCAGCTGGTGGCACCGTGGATGAAAACGTCGCCGGCGCGTCTCTGGGCGCGATCATGGTCACCGACCCTGACGACGGCGATACTTACGACATTACGGTCAGCAACCCCGACATATTTGTGGTTAATGAGGACGGAGAACTCGCGCTGGCGGCAGGTGTAAGCCTGGACACGGAAAGCGTCCATACGATCGAAGGAACGGAGTTCGATTACTCGACAGGGGATCAGATTGCCACAATCCCGGTTACCGTAACCGTTACCGACTCGGGAGGCTTGTCGGCCAGCACGGTCGCGAGCGTCACTGTGATTGATATCAATGAAGATCCTTCGATCACGATAACGGGCGGTGTGGTTGTTCCAGTTGTTGGTGCGACATCCAGCCTGACCGTGGCCGAAAACGCTGTGGGCGCGGATTTGCCGCCGCTGGCCCTTATCAAGTTGGTGGATGACGACCACGCCGATGGCTACAACCTGACGGGCCAAGTTGCTGTGGATGCGATTACGCTCAGCGATGATCGCTTCTTCGTGAAGCTCGATCCCGAGGATGGCCTGTGGCTGGCGCTCAAGAACGATGTAAGTTTGGACTTTGAGGAGGCAGAATCGGTCCCGGTTACCGTTACCTTTACCGACAGCGCCGGCAACACTGCCAGCGCCGACGTGACGGTTACGGTCACGGACGGCAACGAAGCGCCGACCGCGCCTGAAGTTCGCAATGCGGATTCCCGCAATGTCAACGAGAACGACGAGGGCGCCACGATTGGTGTCGTGGAGCTCAGCACAGACCCCGAAGGCAACGCCATCACGTACCACGTCGATGACCCCCGCTTTGAAGTGGACGCCGACGGCGTGCTGAAACTTGTGGCTGGCATGAGCCTTGACCATGAGGCCGAAGAAGGCTCGGTGACCGTCATGCTGACGGCCAAGGACGATCAGACTCCGGCGGCAACCTCCGCCGGGACCGCGGTCACCATCGCGATTAACGACCTGAACGAAGCGCCGTCTGTCGACCAGGAAATTGACGACATAGAAGACGCCTCGGCGGACGAGGCTCTTGTTATTCCGCTGCTCCATCTGGAGGACATCTTCAGCGATCAGGACGCTACCGACTCGTTGTTCACCTACCAGGTGGAGGGACCGGAAGATTGGAACCTGACACTCACCACGGAAACCGTAACCTACATGGCTACGGCGCCCACGGTGGTTGACGACGAATACGTATACACCCCGCCCGTGGAAGACGATGAAATGGGCAACGGCATGGAAGAGGAAGCCCAAGCCACGTCAATCGTCACGATAGCCATTACCGATCCGGACATCGACGGCGCTGTCGGCCGCGGCGACGAGCACACCTACTCGGTGGACGACGATCGCTTCGCAATCGATGAGGACGGCAATCTCACCCTGAACGCCGGCGAGGTGCTTGAAGAAGACACCACCGTCACGGTTACCGTAACGGACCGCTACGGCCTGTCCGGCGCCGGCACGGTGACGATCACCATCGCCGTGGTGGAAGAGGAAGGCGAAGACGGCATGGAAGACGGCATGGGCATGGAAGACGGCATGGGCATGGAAGACGGCGACGGCATGGAAGAAGAAGAGCCGATGCCTGAGACCAGGGAAGTCACTTTCATCACCGGAACCGTTAATGGAACGCCTCCGGAAGGCTTCTCCGGCACCGTCGGTCTGGCGGTCGTGGCCACCGATGATGAAGGCGCACAAGGAAGGGCCGAGTTCGACGTAATTGTCGACGACGGCAACGACGTGCCCACCGCCATCCACCTGGCCAACCACGACGGTACCGACAACGTCTACTACGAAGTGGAGGTTGACGAAAACGATACCTCCGGAGTGGTTCTGGGCACGGTGACTGTGGACGATCTGGATTCTCCCAATCATCCCAACGGCCAGCACACATGGACCACGAACAATGAGGCGTTTGAGGTAACGGACGCTGGCGTGCTGAGGATGGTTCCCGGCATGTCGGTGAACTACGAGGACGATGCCGTAATCATCCTGACCGTCACGGTAGAGGATGGCGCTGGAGCGACCAAGGACCAGATAGTCACGGTTACCGTCAACGACAAGAACGACGCACCGGAAGGGCAGCCCATCGGTAACTGGTGGGCGACAGTCAACGACGACCTTGACGAAGATGACGTAGGCGAGGGCGACCTCATCAGCTTCGGCCTGGAGACGGAAGCCGACGGCGATGCCAATCCGGCGTTCAAAGACCCCGATTTTGGCGATTCGCTGACCTACAGCCTCAGCGGCCCGGCATGGCTGCAGATCGATCCTGAGACGGGAATGATCACCAACGTGGAAGAAATGCTGCCGGAAGCCGGCGAACACGTAGTGACGGTGACGGCCACGGACATGGGCGAAGATCGCGATGAAGAGGACGCCGACGGAGAGCCGATCAACACCGACGGCGAATCCGCATCGGTGACCTTCAGCTTGTTCGTGATTGTTTCCGATGACGGGGAGAATTCCGCGCCCGAGGTCGATGTTGACCTCGTCAATAAGGGCAATTACGACGAAGGCTCCGGCGCGCAAATGGTTGCCACGATCACCGTTACCGACGAAGATTTCGGCCAGGCGCCGCATCCCTTTGGCGTTCTCACCAATGATGGCGAGCCTGTTCTGGGCGGCGCCAGCGCGGGTCAGTTCAAGTTGTCGGATGAATATACGGAAAACAGCGACGGCACCGAACGTACCTGGGAGGTATGGACCACGGCGACCAACACGCTGGACCATGAGACCCTGGAGGATGTCACCATCATGGTTACCGCAACGGATGGCGGCGATGGAACCGACGTCGAAGAGCTCAGCATTGACGTGGAAGATGTCAACGAGGCTCCGACGTTCGACTTCGACGCCACCGGCGGATCGACTAACGGTGTCACTGATACGGCCACTGGAGCGAGTGTGACCGTTGGACAGCAAGAAACCACTACAACAACGCTCTACCTCAACCTCCATGAATTCTTTGAGGATGAGGACAGCAGCGACGATGATGACGAGCTGACCTACAACGTCTCAACGTCTACCCCTTGGATCACGGTCATGGACCAGGGTTTGTGGGAAGACGTGCAGAATGGCGTGGACCGCGAGGAAGACGACACGGCCGACGACGACGATACCAATGACGACGACCCCACGTGGGCCGGGACAGCGCCGGGCGACGGCGACTATGTCGCGATCGTTGTTATCGACCGAATGATGAACACGGGTGATACGGACGATGGTTCCATCGAGCTGACAGCGGCCGACGAGGATGGCGAGGAAGGCGAAGGGGCGATCACAGTGGTCGTTACCGACGCAAACCTGGACATCCCCGAAGACGCCAACGCGGTGCGGATCAACGGCACGCCCAGGGAAGGTCGAGCTCTGACCATGACATTCGACCACACTGCGGATCCTGACTACGCCGACGGCGGAGAACCGGTCCTGGTGGTCTACACCTGGTCGACGGCAGAGGTGGATGTTGACGGAAATGTGACCGGAACGCCGACGGTTGTGCAGACCAGTATCGGAAGTCCGTCCCCGTTGATACTCACGCAAGCGCATGTGGGCATGCATATCCAGGCCAGCGTCCAGTACTACGAGTTGGGTACGGACGGAATGATCCTCGCGGCACAGGATGGCGGCACAGCCGTCACGATGGCCGCGGTGGAAAACATTCCGAATGATGCGTCAGCGCATTTCGTTCTGACGACCAGCGGTACGATGCTGATGGCCGACGTGGAGATCACGGACGCAGATGGCGTTCCCGCAGCAGCGGACGCAGTGACCTATACATGGGAATCCTCCTTCGGTGGAGAAACCGGCTGGAGCGAAGTGGCCGACGACGATGCAACTGACACGATGGTCGATCTGCCGGACGGCGGCGGTGGCCGTTACTACCGCGTGGTAGTGACCTACGCCGACGACGGCGGCCAAAACGAGCGCATCGAAAGCAGTAGTTCGGTGGAGGTGAAAGTCGGCATGCTGGCTGACACTGTTGCGCCAAGCGTTTCCGGCGATCCGTCGCCAGGCGGAACGCAGGTGGTCGATGCCGACGGTAATGCGGTTCAGTGGCAGAAGCTGGTGGACCCGGATGGAACGGCGGATAATGGAGACGAGTATTGGGTGGATATTGCTGACAACGGCAATGGAGACCTGACCCTGACCAACGACCACGCGGGTGAGACCTTGCGTGCCCTGGTTACCTACACGGACGACAATGGAATAACTGCGATAGTAGCTACGGCCAACGTGCCCATCCCAGCCGGGACAAACAGGGCGCCGTACAAGCTGCAGGATATCTTCGTTGATGGTGGTGAGGTCATGGACCCGGATGAGGATGAGGACCCGGTCATCACCGAAGTCACGGAGACAGTCGATCTCGACAGCCTCTTTGACGACGCTGATGGGGACTCGCTGACCTATACGGTTACCCGTGCGGTCGGAACGAATGGCGAACTGAACGACGGCGTTTATGCCCATCTGGATGGGGACACCGGCGACCTTATCGTCATCACTGACGAGTCGCACGGCCACGATAACAGCGGCACAGACGGTGAAGGTAACGCTGTGGTCTTCAACATATCGGCTAGTGACGGCACAGATACCAATACGGCAATGGTCAGTGTTCGCCTGAACGTGGCGCCTACTGAGGTTACGGGTGGTGACACCGCTAATGTTAGCGAAAACGATCAGGCTGCTGCGGATCTCATTACGAATCTGGATGTGCAGGACGAGAACTCGCCCATGCATGAGTATGGCCAGTATGAGTGGGCAGTGGATGATGATCGCTTTGAAGTTACGGCGGACGATACCGATAGCAGTATGGCAACCCTGAGTGTCAAGGCGGGCCAGACGTTTGAGGCCGATGCTCTGGCCGAGAATGACGGTGAGTTCACGGTCACGATTACCGCCACGGACGCTACAGGCACCTTCGAGATCGAGCACGAAGTGACTGTCTCAGTCTCTAACGACGAGTCCGATGACACGGCGCCGGTTACGCCACCAGAAGATGACCCGGTGCCCGGCCTGAAGGACGACGACATGGACAACGATGACCTGGTGGATGACGGAACTGGAACAGGTGACGACGACAGCGACGACGACGCTGGCTTGCCGCCACCGGATCCGGACATGATGATGGGCATGGAAGAAGATCTGCTTGACAGCTTCGTCCTGGCCATAGACGACATCGACGTCGCCTAAACCAACAAGCAACACAACGTTGCAGCGCGGCGGGCTCTATGCCCGCCGCGCTTTTTTTGGGCCCAGGGAATGCGGGCCTCCCGCCCTCCACGAGGTCGGGACGACCTCGCACCCAGGACTCTCCCCTGGGAAGAAGCACGTCCCCTGGGGAGGAGGGCGTCTCGCCCTCCACAAGGTCGAAACGCCCTCGCCCCCAGGGTATGGTGTCTCGCCCTCGACACATCCCCTTCGAACAAGCGTCTTCTTTGAAAGCCATAGCAGTAATTCTTCGCACTTTCCCTCTAAACCTGCATAAATATGCTGTGAAAAAGGGTTCCACACAAAGGGAGAAAGGCCCTATGCTTGCCAAATTACACTTGCGGAGCGTTCTTGTGAGTAGTGCTAACCCCTTTCGGACGCCGAGAAAGTGATGGAACGATCCCAAATTATCCTTGCCGCTATGGCAGCTTCTGGAACCAATATTCGGTTCGATCCAGTGCGGATTCAAAAATTGCTCTTCCTGATTGAACAGGAAGCAACTCCGCACATTGATGGCCCACATTTCAATTTTCGGCCATACCGGTACGGACCATTTGACAGAGCTGTTTTTCAGGAGCTAGGAGCTCTCCAGGGAAGCGGCAAAGTCAAAACCCAAGAATCTCATCGTCGCGCCTATTGGCTAACTGACGAAGGTCAAGAATCAGGTGCAGCGGTATTGAGTAGCCTACCGGGAGCAGTGAGGGAGTACTTCGAGGAGTGCGCGCGGTGGGTGTTTTCTCTCTCCTTTGGCAACCTATTGTCAGCCATCTACCAGAAGTACCCCGAAATGGCCGTCAACAGCGTAGTCCCGGAAGTAGGAGCTCGCTATCCTTTGGCGCTTTCGCGATCTCCGATGCCGTCATTTCTCGTCGCCGTTGCGCGGACTCTGGATCTCGGGGGTGTGCTGGACGAATACAATTTCGGGCCGTCCAGCAATCGGGACGCTGAGGCGCTGCACAATGCGTGGCGGACCGTAGGCAATAATCTTCGGACCGCTATGAAGGGTTGCAAAAAACTTCCGGCGGGCGCCGATGCCTCGTAAGCGCCGCCGTAAACCGGCTGCGAACAAGAACCTTTCTGCGACAAAAAAGGTTGAAGGCGAGCGCGGGCTCCCGGCTTCTATAACTCCCGCTGAACTCCAGCGAGCTGTTGAAGAAGTTTTTGAACAGCAGCCGGAGTTTTCAGCAATCATCGCAGAAAAGTATGCTGGTCCAGTGCCACACTCGAACCACCTCAAGCAGTTTGAAGCGGTACAACCCGGACTTGCGGACCGCATCGTCGCGATGACTGAGAAGCAATTGGCGCTATTGTCGCGCTGGCAGGTGTCTTCATCTATGGGAAGCGGCGTAAAGGAATGGAGCAATCAGGTCCGGAGAGCGTTGTGGGAACAGGCGACTTACAAGTGGGCGTTCCCAAATTGGCGGACGTAAGCAAGCAGCAAGGCCAGACCGCCGGCGCGGAACCTGCGGCTGAAGGAAAGTCTGATTAGGCGTAGCTTCATTTGCCCAAGCCCTATTAGGTAATACAGAAACTGATCCACGTGCACGTGGCCATCCGAACCCTCTAGCATCCCCCCCTGGGAACGCGCGTGTCCCGCCCACGACGAGGTCGGGACGACTTCTTCCCAGGCTCACACCCCGCTGTAAGTAACACCCCTCTCCGCCCAATCGATCCATTCTTTGTATTACGTTTTTTTCTGACACCAGCTTATCTACACGTAACCCACTGATATATCTCCTAAATACATTCACAAAATATGACTCATTTTCGTGACATGTACTTAAGAAAATGAGTTGTATTATCAAGACCGCAAATACGCCTAATTTCGCAGCAGTTGCGGAGTCCCATGGAGAGGGGGCGTACCAAACGGATTCGTGAGAGGACAGGGACCTCCTCACTCCCAGGGTTCTACTGTTGTGCGCTGCCTTGCGGTGTCAGCAGTTGGCCGTCTTCGTATTGGACGGTGGCGATACTGCCTTCGGCGCTACGCACTGTCGCGCTCTTCTCATCTTGATTGTCGCTGAACATCCCGATCCCAGTCTCACATGTATCTGAACCCGGCCAGGATTATAGAAACCAAAGGGTGTTCCCCTCCTGCACAAACCCTTTTCAATTCTATTCCAAGGTTGTTCTGCTACGCTTTCTTTTGGCTCGTTTATTCCTCTCGCTTAGGAGGCTAGTAAGATGACCGCACACTCCGTCACCCGCACGGATACTTCTCCAGCCCCGCCACCACCAGTTTTTTGGGCGGATGGCACTTTTTTTGAGATACTGGACATACAAGAACGAGACGGTCGAGCACGCGAAGCTCGGGAAGGTCAAGCACATTTTTCCGAAGTGTATCTGCGTGCGCGCGTGGTCCGGCTCGACCAAATTTCTCAATCCCGCAAATTGTTGGATTACGCACGCCGGTCTCATCAGACCATGTCGATGTTATTTCAAGCAATCGAAGAGCAACAAGGCAAGCGACCCAATCGAGCATCGATTGAAGCGATGCGGGAAATCAAGGAAGGCAGGGACAAAGAGTTTGCATCCCTCGACGAGTTGTATAGCGACTTAGGCATTTAGGTTGGCGCTGAAAGCCCGCCGAACCAAACGGTTTCGGCGCGACGTTAAGCGTCTAAAGCGACGCAAGTTGGACATGGGCGCCTTGCGTGTATGTATTGAATTACTTGCGAATCAGGAACGCCTTCCCGATCGCCTGTTCGACTCACTGAACTGCACAGCGGCACTGCGCACTTGGCGCGTTGCCAACGTGCCGACCGTTAAGCACACCTGGCCGTTGGGCAGGATGCGAAACCGCCAATTCAACGCTTTGGGAAGGGCTGGAAGCTCCATATCGACGCGCTGAGCTCATGGTTACTGGGACCTGTACGCTCACGCTCTGATGTCCAGCCCCGGCTCAAGCGTGGGACGTCAGCAACCCAATGCCCCCTTCCAAAGTGTGCCGTTTTCAGTTGCCAAAAATGTGCAGTTTTCGATTGCCATTGACAGGGGCAGCCAGCGTGAGATTGCGCAGATCGTTGACAAAGCGCCGGCGTGTCGCGGCGCCGGCGGCGCACAGGCCGCTGTTACGCTGAGCCGCGCGTCTCAATGGCTGCTTGGGTCCGTGGGAACGACCACTATCAGCGGAAGTTCAAATTTGGGCAAAAAGTTCTTCGAGAGCAACGGAACGGTCAAGGAACACCCGGCAACTTGCGTTATAGTCACCGTGTGAACACTTAAGAAGCTAGGATATCGGCCCAAGTCCTATTCTAACGCGTAACGACATTATTCCCTTCAGTATATGGCCCCATCGTGATTAAATTCATAAAAGTTGAACATTACAAAAGTCTCGACAATGTCGAACTGGAATTGAGTCCCGTAACGGTACTCGTCGGTGCAAATGGCACAGGCAAGAGCAATTTTGTTGATGCGATTCGCTTCATGAAGGATGCAGTTCAGTTCGATTTGGACCGAGCGGTATCTGAGCGGCACGGAATCGACAGCATTCGACAATGGTCTCCTCGTAGGCCTTACAATCTTAAGATAGAACTCGGGCTGCACCTTTCCAACGAAAGACACGGCAAATACGCGGTTACTTTAGCGTCGCAGCGTGGAAAGTTCCAGATTGTTCGCGAAGAAGTTCACTGGAACGAGGTAACTGGGAAATATTCAATAGGTAATCCCAATGATCCTGGTGGCCGAATACCGACTCGTGTTTCCACTCGCCTAGTAAGAAATCGCGATGGCAGTGTCGAATTGGCGGAAACTAAGGAAGGGCACACTGAACGGAAAACGGCTAACGTAGAGTTTAAGGACGAACTACTGCTATCAGGTACGGCTGGCAGCCTCGCGCGCTACCCTTGGTTTAGCATCTCAGGACTTCGATACTTTGGCATTCGTGGTCTTAGCGCGGCGCTACACGACATTGAGACGTATTCGATATTTCCAAACGTCTTGCGAACTCCGCAAACTCCTTCCGTTGATACTCGATTGCACTCAACTGGCGATAATCTGACATCTATTTTTAAAGCAATGTCTCGAACTAAACGTGGGTCAGCTGCACGCGCGGAGATTACTGACTCTTTGAAAAAGATCATGCCGAATTTGGACGCAATTGTTATTCAAAGCGTAGGCGGCCTAATGGTACCGGCGTTTCGTGTAAAGGAATCGGACGGAACAAGACACGACTTTAATGTCTCGCAAATCTCAGATGGCACGCTACGGGTATTGGGCTTGCTCACCGCACTTTACCAGCCCAATAGGCCAAGCGTAATCGCGTTGGAAGAGCCGGAACAAACTGTCAATCCCGCAGTCCTTGCGGTGGTAGCGGAAGCGATAAAGGACGTAGGCAACAAGTCACAAGTTATTGTGACAACGCATAGCCCACACTTCATAGACCAATTCGAACCAGAAGAGATACGAGCCGTTGAAATGATCGACAGCCTCACGAAAGTTTCGGCTATTGCGGATGCGCAGCGGAGTGTAGTAAGAGAGCGGCTGTTTACTCTTGGCGAACTAGTAACTGTTGAAGGCCTGTATGGGAATTAGATGATTGCTTGCAAGTCAACCGTCGTAATAGTAGAGGGTGATGCAGACAGAGAGGCGGTTCCATTCCTCTTGCGGCGTGTGATTGAGCACGAAGAATTTTTCGATCATGGCATACTTGAGAGACCCATTCTTGCTCGGGATATTCCAACGGTGCGTCGAGAAGGCGAATTGGAGAGATTTGTCCAACTTGCATGTGCACGCGCCGGATGCGATTCCGTTCTGGTGTTGATTGATTGTGACGATGATTGTGCACGGGATGTCGCGTTTGAATTTTCTAAGCGTTTGTATGACATCGCGCAGGGAGCGGGGAAGAAAGTAGGTGTAGGGTTTTTCTGCCGTGAATTCGAGGCTCTATTTCTTGGCTGCATCTCTTCGTTGAATGAGAAATACCCAGAGTTGGGATTCAGGCTAAACGACGCGCCTGCACCAGAGGATGTGGAAGGAATAAGGGATGCAAAAGGGAGGTTGGCTCGCCTAATGTCAAGTGGAACCTATAAGCCAACGCGAGATCAAGCTCGTTTCGTGAGCGCGTTGGATTTCGATAATCTAGTCCAACATTCGAGATCGTTCCAGCATGTTCGACGATTAGTGGAGTGGCTAAGACAAGAAAAAGGTGGCTGGACTTATCCCAGAGAGATCTGAGCGCCAGTTGTGTACGGGTTCACTGCATATGAGACTGGCCGGATTCGGCTGGCCTGTTTTTGAGAAGGTATTCCATTGGGGTCATCAAGTCCAGAGCGTAGTGAGGCCGTACGTGATTGTAGAAGTGCTGGTATTCGGCCAGTGCGGGGCTGGCGTCTTTGACGGTGAGTTCGCCGGGGTAGAGGTTCCAGAACTCGGTTCGTGAGCTGTCGTTTGCGCGTTCCACGACGCCGTTAAGCTGTGGGCTTTTCGGCGGCAGGACGGCCAGGGGGAGGTTAAGCGCCTGGCAAGCGTCCTCGAACTGGGCGCGGAACTCGCTGCTGCTGACCGTTCCTCCGTATTCCGAGCGGTTTCGGATGTGGGATATCCTTGTATTGAAGGGTCCGTGAGTATCGCCGAAACGATTTTGTCCGTACCGTGGAAGAAGAACAAGGATTACAGAAACGCCGATTCCCCTCCTGCACAAACCCTTTTCAATTGAAAAAGCTCCCCGGCTGCTCCGCAGTATGATCCAGCACCGGTTCAGCGGAGTGCACATTTGACGGCGCTGCGAACTGCAACAATCGGATACGGCTATTCACCGTGTCCACAATCGCATCCCTGCCCTGAGAAGGCATGCCATCGTGCTCTGCGTCCACTATTGTGCCTTGTAACGCTGAATCGGCGGTTTTTTCAATGCTGTCAAACTGGGTATCGACATCGGCGGTAGCAAGCCCGGCCATCTGGGCAGTCTGATAGAAGTGCCTGGGCATGATCTCGCTGATGCGGTAGTGCTGGTTGCGCCCGATGGCCATGGCAAGTTTGATTTTCTGCGCAGCGAGCTTTGGGTGGTAGGGCGCGGCGCTCATCACATCGTACACAGGTGTCGGCGAGAAGCCATCGGGACGCAGGAAGATCGAGAAATTCTTTGCATGACCATCGATTGCGGAGAGGAGCCAATAGACGATCTGCGTCTTGAGAAAAGCTAATCGGTCCTCCTGCGGCCTGGCGGATTGATGAAGAAAGCTCAGAATGCGCGGAATGCCGGGGCCGCCATCGGCTTCGTATTTTCTCGTAGGGGAGACGCCAAGGGCCTGACAGAGATCTTCCTGAGGAAGGCGGTAGAGAACCCCGCCCTGCCAACGTCGGTCGAACCGTTCAACCACCAGGACGGGATGGCCATCGAAGTGTTGAATCCGGGCCTTGGCGCTCGGCAGGCCGAATGCCTCGCATAGTTTCAGGCAGAACCACTCGTTCCAAGGTGAATCCGACATATCCACGCCATCCGGTCGAGGCCGCATAGGCGGCTTGAAGATGTGTGAAGTCGGTGTACTCCCCAAGGGTAGATGCCAGTCATTGTCGATCTGTAACAGTGCCGTCTTTTCCTGGTTGCCGGCAAGCGAGATGCGAAAATCCTCGCTCTCTGACGATCGTGTGGCGACACCTAACGGGTGCTGCGAAAGAGTGGCCAAGCGTTGCGCGACATCAGTTTTGCTCAATTCTTGGGCGCGCATAAGTCTGGCGCTGCCAGGTTCTTCGCCCGGCGGCAGAAAGCGGAACGCGCCCACACAATCACGCCCAATTTCCGCAAGCAGGTCAAACACTCCGGCGCTCTCGGCGCCGGTATGCGCAGCAAGCGCGGCGCGTGCCCCCGGACTGTCAGGAAGCAGACCGTCAAACACCTGCTCAACCGCAGCGCCCGTCCATTCCCGCGTAGATAACGGCAAAGACAGGGAAACCGGAAATGCTTGAACTAAACCAAGCCAGGAATCGTGATACCGGAAAGTTGTTGCACCGCTGGATTTACGTGCGTAAACACCGACTTGCTTATCGCCGGCATAGACCATTAGAGATGCGCTCCTGCGACCCATTTCAATAGACCGAAGGATCAAAAGATGGCGCTTGCCGAAGAACGACCGAGAGGTCGAGATCGAGAGCCGCCAGCACCTTCACCATGGTATCCAACCGAGGTGTTCGGATTCCGTTTTCCAAATCGGAAATCAGTTGCTGACGCACGGATGCCTGGCGAGCCAAGTCAGACTGCCGCCAGCCTTTCTGTTTACGCCGAGTGTAGATAGAAGCGCCTAGTGTGTTTGCGCTGCGTATAATGGCCATGAGCAATTGGTTGATTAATACCTCTCTTAAGAGGTATTTGCATTATATCTTATTTAAGGGGTAAGAGGCTAAGCGAGTGACCGTTGCCAGGTAACGCACCCTTCATCCGATTCGCGGCCTGCGTGCAATCCAGCCGGCCCAGCCCGGATCAAGCGCAGGACGTCAGCAACCCAATGCCCCGTTTCAGCGCAGGACGTCAGCAACCCAATGCCCCGTTTCAATGTGTGCCGTTTTCGGTTGCCATTGACACCACATCCCGTGTCGGCCCCGTGCTAAGGTAATGAAGCACAATTCAAGGAGGAGTCATGGGTAAATCAGCAATGTCCGGCGGCGCTAGCGAGAACAGCGTGATTATTCATCGCCTGACCGCTACGGATCAACGCTTCGATACGATGGATCAGCGCTTCGATACGATGGACCAGCGCTTCGATACGATGGATCAGCGCTTTGATACGATGGATCAGCGCTTCGATCGGTTCGAGACAACGCTCGCCCAGGTGCAAGTTACACTCGGCAGAGTCGATACGAAGATCAACATGGTTACGGGGATTCTGGGCGCAGCCGGTGTAGGCGCCTCCTTCCTCCTTGTCCGCCTGCTACTAACCTGACCCCCCTTCTGGGAACGAGGGCGTCCCCGCCCTCGTCGAGGTCGGGACGACCTCACCCCCAGGGAGGCCCTCCCCGCCCTCGAAACGCAGCTATCACTTGACTCAACCTCTCCCGGCCCCAACCTCTTGAGCAAGAGCAGTATCCAATAATGAGTTCGGTCCATAACTCGCAATTGATTGGGAAGTATTTTGGCAAACTGCGTAAATGGCCATTGTCGGACCTTTATTGGACCCAGGGTCGTTTCACAGCGTGCTAGACTGCTGGCTCAGTTAGTTTATGCAAGACAACTTTGTATTGTCCCGGGGATTGATTCATGGCCGTAAGTGCAGGTGACGTAGCCGCCTACATCCTGCGCAAGCAGGGAACGCTGCCAGCGATGAAGCTTCAAAAGCTGGTCTATTACTCGCAGGCTTGGTCTCTCGTTTGGGATGACAGTTCTCTTATTCAAGAAGGGATTGAGGCTTGGGCCAACGGCCCGGTGATTCGAGAGCTCTACGATGCGCATCGTGGACAGTACCTGGTGTCCGGCATTCCCGACGGAGACCCCGCGCGTTTGGATAAGGATCAAAGTGAGACAGTCGATGCGATCCTCAAGTTCTATGGAGAACAATCCTCACATTGGCTGAGCGAATTGACTCATATGGAGGCGCCTTGGCGGGATACTCGTGAGAAGGCAGGGCTCGGTAGCGGGGAACGTGGACAGGTCTCTATCACGAATGCATCAATGCTCGAGTACTACTCCAGTCTCTAAGAACTCTTGGCTAGAGGGTCGAAAAGGAAGCGGCCGAGGCTTAAGCGGCAGCCTCAGCCCGAGAAGAGGCCCAAGTTTTCTCAACCGCCTCATCCTGCAAAGCAGCCAAAGCGTGTTGAGCCGGCCGTTCACGGGAGGCCCCTTTCTTGGAGGTTTAGTGAATGTGATCGTAGTGGCGATTGGGCTTGGACAAGACTCTCTGGTTCGTCAAGCTACAGAGACGTGATGGAGAAGCTTCAAGAATTCGAAAGGAAGAACTGGGATGAGATTACAAGAGGCGGAAGCCATCCAATACCAGTCGCAGAAATCGTGAAATCTGCCCGCCGCCGCCTTCAAGAAATTAGTAAGGACGATGTCGATGAACTCATGTCGTTTCGTCTAACCGGCAGCAAACGAGTTTGGTGCGTACGGCAGTTCAGTGTCATGAAGGTGCTGTGGTGGGATCCTAACCACGAAATATGTCCGGCAGCTCCAAAATACACTTGAACTCGTGGAAAAATAACCTCAGTATCAGCATGGTACTCGGCCTGATTATCGCCGCCACAATGCTCCTCTAACCCCCCTGGGAACGAGGTCGTCCCGACCTCGCCGAGGACGACACGTCCTCGCCCCCAAGTTCACGGGGCTGCCGCAATAAGCGATGGATTTTCTTTCAGTTACAATGTTCTGCCCCAGGTTTCTGGTAGGTAACATGAAAAGCGGGAGGAAAAAGTGGTGGCTCATCGCTGCCGCAATAGCGCTGGCATCCGGCGCTTTCCTCGCTTTTCTCTCAGATCGCACGCCTTCAACACCCGACGAGGTGACCTCGAAATCACCGTCTTCTCCTGCCTCCGTTGAGGCAGCCGTCCCGGCTTCCCAGCCACCCCCGACCCTTGTTCCCAAAGGTTCCGCCTGGGTAGTCATCGACCCAAGTACGGTCGATGAACTGCCTCCGTACAAGGAAGTAGTCGCGGGGCGAGCACTTGTCCAGGTGTCTGAAGCGCTGCGGCTCGGCGCGATGAGCAACCGGGTCGGCCTGGCGGTGCCCCAACTGGGGCAAACCTATGACGGAGTCATCGAGCAGGTCGAAACAGACCCCTGGGGCAATGTCTCCTACGTTGGGCTGGTCCGGGACGTGGACGATCGGGATTATCGATTCCTCATTACCGCGGGAGCCCGCAACACCTTCGCGCATATCGGAACTTCACGCGGAACTTTTGAACTGGTCGCCACCGACGGCGAGCTTGGCTGGCTGATGCCTACCGCCGGCATGGACCAGCACGTCGATTACAGCAAGCCGGACTACTACATCCCCGGAGAGAAGGGGCAAAGGGGAAATGAACTGCCACCGTAAACGCCTCGCCGGCTGGATTGCCTCGGCCGCAGTCGTGCTCTGCTGCGCCTTTCCGTCGGGCGCGCGCGCCGACGACGACATCGACATTATCTGCCCCTGCACGGTCGAGTTCTCCAACCTCACTTCGGTTTCCTTCAGTTTCGGGATCCGCAACCTGCAGCCCGAGAGCGCCACCGGTTCGCTGTCCGTTCGGCTCTCAGCTCGCAAATCGGGTGATGGGATGCGGAGATTTTTTAACACCGTCGCAACGATTGATCTGCCGTCTGTTTCCGCCAACTCCACTCGCGCAGTACAGAAGTACACCGCCGCGTTCAACCGGCGTAGGGAACAGGGTCCGTACGAGCTGAAGCTGGATCTTTTTTCCGAGGGTGGAGGACGAATCGTTGAGTCCGTTACCTGGCTTGCCGATGCCGTGGAGTTTCCCGCTGGCGGAACGGCTTACTCCAGTGTCTATTTTGACGGTACTCCCACCATTGATCTCGGTGACGATTCAGCCACCGTGAAGCTTCCTGCGATGAAGAACGGGCCAGGTGGGACGCAGGCGGATGGACTCAAGCTGCATTTGGGAACCCACTCTGAACTATTGGATTACCCGTCTCGCATTGCCGAGCACGATTTGGGCAAGGACTTGATCCCCGGCAACAGCACCGGCGCAGCCACGATCAACATGTCGTTCGAGGCGGACCGGCTGCTGGACTACGTTTCCCTTATTGTCGTCAATTCGGATAACCGAAGAATACTTCAGGAAGTCGTATCCGTTCCCGATGGCGAGGAACTGCCGACGCGAGAATTCACAACGAAAAACGCGAGCATGCTTGTGGATTCCGATGGAGACGGGGTGGGAGACGTGAATGAGCGCATGGAAGGAACGGATCCCGATGATTCGGAGTCCACACCAGCGGAAACCACGATCGACGTGCTGGGTATGTACGTTCCAAGCGTCGTGGAATTGTATGGCGGCGATCCGACTACGCGGCTGGGTCATGTGGTGAACTTGGCAAGCATCATTTTCAAGGACAGCGGCACAGGAGTGAAGTTGCGTCTGGTCGGCATGCTGGCAGTGGAAGAGGAGGACTTCGACGATATCGAATTCGTTGACAAGATGGCGCGAGAGTACGGCGCCGATATGGGCCTGCTTTTTTGGAAATCTCGTGGGTCAGTTTGCGGTTGGGCCCCGGTTGGAGGCTTCAACACCAACGGTGCAATTTCGTTTTTTGGAGTACCGCTCGCGAACGTCGTAGCTCCCTGCGGCGCCGGCATCACCGCACATGAAATCGGCCATGTCATGGGACTTGGGCATTCCGTCATTCAGCGCAACAATGCGCCAACCGGAACATACCGGTGGGCGCGGGGTCACGGCGTCTTTCAGAAATTCGGGACGACGATGACGTACGAGTACTTGTATGGCGGTGCTCCTGTGCTGGACCTTTTCTCCGATCCCGATCGAGACTGCAAGGGTCTGCCCTGCGGTTCCGCCACCGATCAGAAGGACGCCGCCGACGCGGTCGCTGCGCTCAACGCAACGCGGTTTCAGGTTGCTCGCATCGCCGAGGCAAAACCGGATACCGACAGCGATGGAGTCGTGGATCCGGTTGATGCGTTTCCCAACGACCCGGATGAGCACTCGGATTTCGATAGCGACGGTATTGGAGACAAGGCCGATACGGATGATGACGGGGATGGGATCGCCGATGCGGACGATTTGTTTCCGCTGGACTCGCTGGACTGGGCGGATGCCGACTCCGACGGCGTGGGCGATAACACCGATGCCTTTCCCGATGACCCAGGCGAGACGTATGACACCGACGACGATGGCGTGGGCGATAACACCGACCTGTTTCCCGAAGACCCGTTGGAAAGCGTGGATACCGACAACGATGGTGTTGGGAATAACGCCGATGCTTTCCCGTATGACACGCGCGAGTGGCTGGACACCGATGGCGACGGCATGGGCGATAACGCCGATGGCGACGCGGACAACGACGGCGTGGCTGATACGCACGACGTCTATCCGCTGGACGCGACTCGCTCGGATGCCACTTCGTATCGAATACAGCTCAAGGACGGCGCAAATGAGCGACTCAGCCTGTCGTCCGCAGGCGACGTGGACGGTGATGACCGCGCCGATTTCCTGATTGGAGTAGTTAATTATGATTCTGTGCAACGCGAATCGAGCGGCGCCGCCTACCTGATTGCCGCGGCGGATCTGGAAGCGGCGGATGCGGCCGATGGCGCCGCCGACCGGGTCGTGGAAGCCGAAAGGGTCGTAAGTCAGCCGGGATCCTGGAAGTTCATCAGTGAACGCGGTGCAGACAAGGTAGGGTTCAGCGTCGCGCTGGCGGGCGATATCTCCGGCGATGGACTGCCCGAATTTCTCATCGGCGCACCGGAAGAAAACGGATCCACCTCTGTGCGGCGAAGGGGCGCCGTCTATCTGGTTTCGCCTGCGGATCTTTCGGCGGCGGATGCAGCGGACGGGACGACTGATGGCGTTGTGGGATTGGCCAACATTCCCGCGCAAGCGAATTCCTGGAAGTTTGTGGGAGAAGGCGCGGAAGAACGGGCGGGCATTAGCGTGGGTCCCCTTGGCGACGTGAACGGAGACAATGTGCCCGACCTTGTCATCGGAGCTCCAGGATATCGGTGGGCGGAAGTTCCGGATCCGGGCCAGATTTACCTGGTGTCCGGACAGGGCCTCAAGGCTGCGGACATGGCCGATGGCGATGAGGACGGAATCATCGATCTGGCTGAGATCGCTTCGCAGGCCGGCTCCTGGGAGCTCACGGGAGAAATTGCCGGGGACCATGTGGGTACTACCGCTCCAAGCACCTACGTTGACGAAAATGGTGAACGCAGGCTCATCGTGCATGCTCCAAGCCTCACAAGCGATTCGGTAAGAAAAACGGGCGCCGTCTACTTGATTGCATTCAGCGAACTGTCGGCCGCCGATTCGGCCGACGGCGAGGCGGACGGCATTGTTGGCCTGGCTCAGGCGGCTTTGCGGCCGGGTTCCTGGCAGTTGATCGGAGAAGATGGGAATCGTGCACAGCATGGCGCCTCGATCGGGGACCATGACGGCGACGGAACGGTGGACGTGATTGTCCGGGTGCAGAGATACGCCTATTTTCTTTCCGGGGCGGACTTTGTCGTAGCGGATGAGAGCGACGGAATTCGTGACCGATCGATCGTCTTGACTCCTGATATGGAAGCGCCCAATTCCTGGAGCAGTTTGAGCCCATACCGAACCGCCAACAATGGAGGCATCGCAAGCGGTCAAATTGATGGAGATGCACATGACGATCTGGTCATGCAAAACCCGAAAACCAGCTACTATGACACGCCCACTTATCTTCTCTCCGGCGCCGCCCTGGCGGCTTACGAAGGAACAGGTCGCGTGCAGCCGGATGAATTCCTTGCGGGAGAAGGCACTTGGGAACTGCTATCGTTTCTGAATCCGATTACGGCAGTTGCAATGGCCGGCGACGTCGACTCGGACGGCAAGGAAGACGTGCTTCTTGGAAGCAATAGCTGGATTTACCTCATCAATTCCGCGGATCTGGATGCCCTGGACTCAGCGGACGACAGCAGGAACGAAATCATCGACCTGGGGCAAACCACCGGTGACACTGATCAGGATGGAGTCGATGACATTACCGATCCGGATGATGACAATGACGGTTTCCCGGACTTTGAGGACAGGTTCCCTCAAGACTCAAGCGAATGGGCGGATTTTGATCGGGATGGCGTGGGTGATAACACGGACGCCTTTCCAAACGATTGGAACGGGCGTTTCGATACCGATGGCGACGGAATCGCTGATCGTCAGGACAGCGACGATGACGGCGACGGAATCGCTGATGTCGACGACGATTATCCTTTGGATACCGACAATGACGCTACGGACAATGCAGAGGATACCGATGACGATAACGATGGGGTGGAGGACTCAGAAGACGCTTTTCCGCTGAACTCGGCGGAGTCCGGTGACTTCGATGCGGACGGGACGGGCGACAACGCCGATACCGACGATGACAATGACGGCGTGCTGGATGCATCCGACGCCTTCCCGAACGACGCCAGGGAATCAGTAGACACGGACAGCGACGGGGTTGGCGATAACAGCGACGCTTTCGTGAACGACGCCGACGAATCGATCGACACCGACGGGGACGGTCAGGGCAATAACGCGGACACGGACGACGACAACGACGGGACGGCCGACGCCAGCGATGTGTTTCCCCTGGACGCTGCCGAAACAATGGATTCCGACAGCGATGGGATAGGTGACAACGGCGACACATTCCCGCAGGACAGTACGGAGTGGACCGATACGGACAGCGACGGCAAAGGAAACAACGCCGACACGGACGATGACGGTGATGGTTACACGGATGGAGCCGATTCCTATCCGCTGGATGCCGACCGTCAGCGGCTGTTCATGTTCCGGTTGTCCGGCCAAAACAAGGAGTCCCTGTTCGGCGACGTAGTAATCTCGGCAGGAGACGTGGATTCCGACGGGCAGGCCGATCTGCTTATTGGCGCTCCGGGAGCACCACGGTCCGGCCAACATGACGGCAGGGCCCACGTGGTGACCGGTCCGAAGCTTGAGGCTGCGGACCGAACCGATGGAATGCGGGACGGCGTCGTTTCCCTGGGCGATATTGCTGCTCAATCGGGGCATTGGGCCCTTGTAGGCAAAAGGTATGACGATCGCCTGGGCTACGACCTTTTGGCAGCCGGAGACATCGGAGGCGATGGCAAGGAAGACTGGTTGCTCGGCGCCAGCGGTCGAAACAACACCACAGCGGCCGCTTATCTTGTTTCTCCCTCCGATCTGGTTGACCTGTACCCTGGAGGAAGCCGGGATGGAGCAACCAATATCGCCGAGATTCTTTCCGCAGCAGGTTCATGGGAGCTTACGGCGGAGGGGCAGGGTCACGACTTTTCCGCCGGAGCGAAGGTAACCCGGATCGAGGATACGGACGGGGACGGCAAGCCCGAATTTCTGATCGGCACTCCCTGGCACAGTGAAGATCACGATCTTGACGCCGCCGCGCCCGGCGCCGCTTACCTGGTTTCAAGCGCTCACCTTACAAGCGCGAACGCTGCGAGCACGGGCGACGGAAGCCGTATCGAGCTATCAGATCTAAGGGGCAAGTCCGGCGCCTGGAAATTCCTGGGCGAAGCCGATGGCGACCGGGCTGGAGCAAGCGTTGCGGCCGCCGGCGACATTGATGGCGACGGGCTGGGCGACCTGGTGATTGGGGCGTTTGGGCACACCGACTCCCTGAATGACCAGGGCGCCATCTACCTGATTGCCGCCGCGAACCTGAGTGCTGCCGATCGGGCCGATGGCCGGACGGACCGAGTAATCCGGCTCGCCAATGTCAGTAGGCAGTCGTCCTCGTGGAAGCTGCTTGGGGAGCACGAGAACGGGTTGGCAGGCTACTCCGTGGCGCGAAGCGACTTGAACGGAGACGGGAAAGCCGAACTGGTCATCACTGCGGCGGGCGTGTCTGGCAGCCCGGCAGCGGTTTATGTACTACCGCTAAGCGAGCTGCCGGCCGCCGATGCGGCGGATGGTGCGAGGAATGGGGTCATCAGCCTGAGCCACGTGACTTCGCTGGAGAACGGCTGGAAGCTCGAAGGAGAAGATAGATCCTACGGCTCGGCAGTCTACGTGGACTTCTTCATTGGCCATGAACTGATCGCCGCGCCCAGGGTAGTGGTCGGGGACGTCAACGGAGATGGCGTGCAGGAGCTCATGGTTGGGACCCCTGATCATTATTATCTTGGTTCCGGCAGCACCGCCTATCTCATTTCCGCCGCAGACCTCGCTTCCGCAGACTCGGCCGATGGTCAGCTTGATGGTGAGATCCTGTTTGCCAACATCGCCGCTCAGGAAAACTCCTGGAAATTTGTCCACGACGATTTCCTCACCAGTGTGGCCGCTCCCGGCGATCTGAACGGTGATGGGATCGTTGATGTGACGATGGCAACCATTGGAAATCCGTGGTGGGATTCCTATGGGTCGTTACATATTGTCTCCAGCGGCGAACTGGCCCTGGCGGATAGTCAGGATGGCGCGGCGGATGGCGTAATCTACCCGGGAGGTTTACCGGATTGGTACCGATCGGCGGATTTCGACCTCGACGGAATCGAGGACCCCCTGGACACCGATGACGACAACGACGATGTGGCGGATTCTCGGGATGCCTTTCCGAACGACGCCTCGGAATCGCTCGATAGCGACCACGACGGTATCGGCGACAATGCCGATCCGGACGACGACAACGACGGAACCGAGGATTCCGCCGACGCTTTCCCGTTCAATCCTTACGAGACCATCGACAGCGACGGCGACGGCGTTGGCGACAACGCCGATACCGACGACGACAACGATGGCGTGCTCGACGAAGACGACGCATTTCCACTGGATTTTTACGAGTCCGTGGACAGCGACGGTGATGGGATCGGCGACAACATAGACCCCGACGACGACAATGATGGCATACCGGACGACAAGGATGACACTCCTCGCGGTGGGTCGGGATACTTCGATGGCGATGGCGCGGGCATCGCCAGTACCCCGGACTCCGCGCCGGAAAGGGATGTGTTCTTCTACACGATTCGGGGCGAGTCCCTGGTGATTGGCGACGGCGATTTCGATGGCGATGGGCTTGCTGACATCATCGTCTCATCGGCTGCTTTCCCGAGTGCCGCCTATCTCATTTCTGCTGCGGACATCGGTCACGCCGACGATGCGGACGGGGCGAGCGATCGCCTCGTGGACTTCGACCGCGTGTCTTCGCTGCCAAACTCGTGGAAGTTCTCCGGGCTTGCCGAGACACGCTCCATGTTCTTTGCCGGCGATGTGGATTCCGACGGGCTTGACGACGTACTGGTATTCGGCAAGCAGCGCACATTCCTCGTGCCCATCAATAGCTTGTATGCCGCGGACGCGGCCGACGGCCGGACCGACCGAACAATCACTCTTGGCGAAAACCTCCTCCGTTCGGCGACGGGCGTCTGGCGATTGGCTGAAGGACCTGGGGAATTGGGTGTTGTCTCGCTTGCTGATATCAATGCCGATGGGCACAACGAGTTGTTGATTGGCTCACGTAAGGGAAGTGCTCCCGTGGACTCGAATACGGCATACGTGGTTTCAGGCTCGGACTGGTTACTGGCGGATGGATTGGATGAGCACGAGGACGACATTATCGATCTGGATCGAGTGGCTCAGCGGTCGGGATCGTTCAAGGTGATTGCCAAAGGCAACCCGGTCAGTGGCGCGAGTATTTCGCCGGCCGGCGACGTGGACGGCGACGGTTATGCGGACCTGATGATCACGGTGCCCGGGAACCTGCCTGAAAGCTTGCCAGGCGCGAGTGCTCTGTACTTGCTTTCGGGATTGAGCATGACGTCGATGGACGGAAGGGACGGAACGATCGATGGGGTCATTCGGCTGCGTCAGTCCCAGGGAACCGGACTCTGGCACTTCACAGGGGACGGGATTGACGCCGAGCAGCTTCATTCCGCTGCCGGCGATGTAGACGGCGATGGACTTGCGGATGTACTCATTGCCGGGCAGCAGGGCGCCTTCCTGATTGCCGGCGGTGACATTTCCGCTGCGGACGCTGCCGATGGCGAATCGGATCAAGCGATTGAGCTTGTAAATGTGCTCGCTCAGCCAGGCTCATACCAATTCAAGGCGGAGGAATCTGGCGGATCCGGGTTGCGAGTGATAGGTGTCGGTGACTTCGACGGAGATTCCTTGGATGACATCGCGATTGTTCGCAGCGGTTCTTCGAAGGCACAATTGATCGCCGCGAAGGATTTGAGCGCGCTGGACAAGACCAATGGCATTGTCAATGTCTCCCGCATTTCGTCGCTCCCCAATTCCTGGGTGCTGGATTTGACAGGCGCCGACGCGTTGTTCGACGGTATTGCTTCCAGCGGGGACCTTAACGGCGATGGCCGGCCGGAGTTGGTCCTCGGAATCTACTCCTCGAGCAATGCAGCGTCCAAGTCGGCGTACATAGTCTCTACCGCACAACTTGCCGAGGCCGATCGTCTGGACGGGGCATCCGATCGCTCGCTCGCGCTCTCTATGATCGCCGAACACTTGACCGATAACTGATTCTCCCCCCTGGGAACGAGGGCGTCCCGCCCTCGACGAGGTCGGGACGCCCTCGTTCCCAGGGGCCTCGTTCCCGGGGTTAGTCGGAGATGGTGTCGAGGTGGATGACGCTGTCGGCGGCGCCGTCCTGCCGGTCGAGGAGAGCGAGTTCGGAAGTGGAAATGATGTAGCTCGCGTCTTCGGACCCGTCTTCAGTTTCAAGGTTGGCGGGCAGGACAAGTTCCGGCTTGCCGTCGCCGTCAAGGTCCGCCAGGGATGCCGTGTCAGTGAACTCGGTTGTCCGGTCCTGGAAGGTCAGACGCCAGGAGTATTTCGGAACCGCGTCGACCTCGAAGTTCACCACGCCGTTGGCGTTTCCCAGGCCCTGCAGGTCCCGGCCTGAAATCAGGTAGGCGCTCCCGTAGTCCACCAGCAGAAAGTCCGACAGCCGGTCGCCGTCCACGTCGCCAACGCCCAGCCCGTAGTTCAGCCAGGCGAACCGCTTGGTCCCGGTTGCAGCGGAGTCGCTGCCGCTTCCGGAGGCCATGATGGTGGCGCCCGTGACCAGGTACACGCCCGAACTCGCCTTGACCAGGAAATCGTCCAGACCGTCGCCATCGGTGTCGCCCGCAGCGGACACGGCTTCGCCGATATCGAAGTCCTTGCCGCCCAGCTTCCAGACGCCCTCCTGCTTGCCTTGCGTGATCATGATCTCGCCGTCGCTCTCGCCGTCGGCGGCGTCGAGCGAACTCATCGCCGCCCCCGACAGCAGGATCACGCCACCCGAGTCCGGGTTGGTCCCGAAGGGCATTTCCGGGGCGCCGATTATCAGGTCTTGATGGCCATCGCCATTGATGTCGCCGGCGGTCCCGATGCTCGCGCCCATCGCGATGTCGGACTCGCTCTCGATCTTCCAGGATCCGGACCGCTTGGCCAGTTCGTCCAGGCTGATGCTGCCGTCGTCGGCGCCGTCGAGTTCGTCGGCCGACTGCCAGTCCGCGCCGGAGGCCACGTAAACGGCATCGATGTATGGCTCGGATTCGAACCGCCGCAACGGGGAGCCCACCAGGAGGTCCTCGCGTGAGTCGGCATTGAGATCGCTCAGCGAGAACACGCCCCAATCCAGCCGCGATCCTCTAAGCCGCCAGATTCCGGCATCCCGCCCGGCGCTGGCTACCGAGAGCCTCAGCAGGCGATCGCCGGCCGTGCCATAGGCGTCGTCTTCCGCCGAAAGACTGGAGGAGGAGACCAGCAGGTTGTGGACGATCAGTTCGCCGGCGCCATCGGAGTCCACGTCGCCCGCCGGGAACACCTTGTCGTGCTGGTTGGCGTTCAGTTTCCAGGAATTGGCCGGGACCGTATCCTGGTCGAAATCGACCACGCGGTCGGCGGTCCCGTCGGCGCTGTCGGTGGCGTCAAGGTCTGCGGACGAGACCAGGTAGGTGACGCCCTTGGCGCTCTTGACCACCAGGTCCTCAAGCCCGTCGCCATCGAAGTCGGCGCCGGGCAGGCCGATGGCGTTGCCTGCAATCTGGTAGTAGTAGAGGCCGGACTTGCCTGCGTCCAGCGGGTAGGGGTCCTCGGCGTCGTTGACGCCGTCGCCGTCATCATCGATGTCATAAACGTCGGCCATCCCGTCGCCGTCGGTATCGATAGTCGCGTTGTCCGGGTCGCTGTCGGCGTTATCGCCGATTCCGTCGCCGTCACTGTCGGCGGTCTCCGAAGCGTCCAGCGGGAAAGCATCGTTCGTATCCCGGGTCCCGTCGTTGTCGTCGTCGGTATCGGCGTTGTCACCGGTCCCGTCGCCGTCGGTGTCGGTTGTCTCGTAGGGATCGAAGGGGAAGGCGTCCAGCCGGTCGGGCGTCCCTTCGTTGTCATCGTCGGTATCCGCTTTGTCGCCGATCCCGTCATGGTCGTTGTCGGCGGATTCTTCCGGGTCCAGCGGGAAGGCGTCGTCGGTATCCGCCACGCCATCGTTGTCGTCGTCGCTGTCCAGCGCATCTTCCGTGCCGTCGAAGTCGAAGTCCACCGAGCGGCTCAGGCGCCGGAGAGCTTCGAAGTCCACCACGCCATCGGTGGCGCCGTCGCGGCTGTCGGCCTCGTCGAGTTGGGCGCCGGAGATTATTACGACCACTCCTTCGCCGCGCGATTCTCCGCAGGCTGCGTAGCGATTGAATTGTTCGGGAGCGCCCATGACCAGGTCGGCGTGGCCGTCGCCGTCGAGATCGGCGCCGGCCGAAATACTGGCGCCCAGACGGTCGGTGGGCTCGCCCATCAACTGCCAGGAGTTGGGCTGCCCGGCGACGTTTGCAAGGCGCGCCGCACCGTCGGTGGCGCCGTCGGCTGCATCGGCATTTGCGAGGTCCATGCTGGAGATCACATACACGGCGCCCGACTGTTGTTGCTCGCCCGGCGCCGGGCACCAGACGCCACCGGCCTGGTAGTCCTCGGCCCCGACGATCAGCTCCGCGCGGCCGTCGCCGTCGAGGTCTGCTGCCGCCAACGCGCCGCCGGCCCCCGAGCCGCGTCCGAACAGGCCGGCCGAGGCGGCATCGCCGGAGAACTTGTAGCCATGGGCCAACGCGGCCACGCGGCCCAGGTCAACGACACGGTCGCTGGTCCCGTCCGCGTCGTCGGCCGCCTGCAGGCTTGAGATCGGCAGGACATAGACTGCGCCATACGCGGATTCGTTGCCGGGCGCGCCGACGATCAGCTCCAGATTCCCGTCGCCGTCGGTGTCGGCCGTCAGGGCCTGCCAGCCGGCGTAATTGCGCGCCGCCTCGCCGATGAGTTTCCAGGAAGCCGACTGCGCCGAAATGTTGGCAAGGCTGATCTCGCCGTCGGCCGTGTCGTCGGCTTCGTCCGCGGCAGCCAGGTCCGCAGCCGCGATGAGATACACGGCGCCGCGCCAGGTGAGTTCGTCTTCTGTGTGGTAGGGCGCCCCGATGATCAAGTCGTCCATCCCGTCGCCGTCGATGTCCCCGGCGGGCGCGACATGCGAACCGGCGGAACTGTCGCCGGGCTCGCCGGTGAATTTCCACGAACCGTCCCGCTCGGCGATTCCGCCCAGTTCGATTCGCCCGTCCGTGAGGCGGTCGGCCGCATCGGTTGCGCGAATCCTCGATCCGGAGACCAGGTACGCCGCTCCACGCAGGTCCTCGCCATAACGCGGTGCGCCGATCAGGAAATCCGTGTTGCCGTCACCGTTCACGTCGCCGGCCGGCGAAACATGCTTGCCGGTGCGTGAGCCGGATTCCTCGCCCTCGAACACCCACGATCCGGACTGCCGGGTAAGGTCCTGGATTCTGGCGTTCCCGTCGGCGCCGTTCATCACGTCGGCGGCCTCCACGTCCGGCGGGGACACCAGATACGCCACGCCCCGGTAGCCGCCGGCAAACGGGGCGCCCAGCAACCATTCGGCCTTGCCGTCGGCGCCGAGGTCGCCGACGATGGCCAGCGATTCTCCCGCCTCATCGCCGGAGAATTCTCCGCTGACCGCATTCGACGACGGTTGTGCAGCGACGTTTTCAAGTTCGATGAGTTGGTCGGCAAGGCCGTCGGCTTCATCCGCGCCGTCGAGGTCCCCGGCGGAGAGCGCGTAGGCGGCGCCGTAAGCGAAGGAGAAGAAGTACCGGAAATCGGGTGTCGTGCCCGGCGCTCCGATCAGCGTTTCAGCCGTTCCGTCGCCGTCGGTGTCTCCCGTGGCCACCGCAAGACCTGCCAGGGCGCGGGCATTCTCGCCCGTCAGCCGGAAGTTGAACAGCCGGGTCCGGCTGGAATCCAGCGGGAACGCATCGGCGCCGTCGGTGTGTGCGTCACCGTCGTCATCGGTATCGGCGTTGTCGCCGGTCCCATCGCCGTCGGTGTCGGCCGTTTCAGCGGCGTCATTGGGGAAGGCGTCGGCGTTGTCGCCCACGCCGTCGCCATCGTTGTCGGCCGACTCGGCCGAGTCATTCGGGAACGCGTCGGCCGTGTCCAGCACGCCGTCGTTGTCGTCGTCGGTATCGGCGTTGTCGCCGGTCCCGTCGCCATCGTTGTCGGTGGTTTCCGCGGCGTCGTTCGGGAAGGCGTCGGAGTTGTCGCCGGTTCCGTCGCCGTCGGCATCGGCCGTTTCATCCGGGTCCAGGGGCAGCGCATCCCTTGAGTCCGCCACGCCATCCCCGTCGTCATCGGTATCGGTGTTGTTCCCGGTCCCGTCGCCATCGGTATCTACCGATTCGGCCGAATCCAGCGGAAAGTGGTCCTGGGCGTCCGCCGTTCCGTCGCCGTCGTCATCCTCGTCGAGCGCGTTGCCGGTTCCATCGTTGTCGGTATCGAGCGGATACTCATCGTCATCGTCCGCCACGCCATCGCCGTCGTCGTCGGTATCGGCGTTGTTCCCGGTTCCGTCGCCGTCGGTATCGCGTTGCTCCGTCCCGTCTCGTGGGAAGGCGTCGCTGTTGTCGCCCACGCCGTCGGCGTCCGTATCCGTCCAGTCGGCGGCATCGTGCGGGAAGACGTCGTCGAAGTCTTCGTAGCCGTCGTTGTCGTCGTCGCCGTCGATTACGTTATCGATTCCGTCGCCGTCGGTGTCTCCGGCCAACTGCCCAAGGTCAATTCGGCCGTTGCTTCGGGTATCCGCCTCATCCAGGACGCGCAGGTCGGCGGATGCCAGAATGAAGACTTCGTTGTTGTCGGAAAACAGCATGGCGTCGTCAAGGCCATCGCCATCGCCATCGCCCGCCAGGCCCACCTCCAGCACGCCGTGAACGTCGGCGGATCCCACCTGCGCCCGCCAGGACCGGGCAGGCGAGGGAATTTCAGGGAAACTCAGGTTGGTACTTGCCCGCGCGGCGGACAAATCGCTGCCGGACACCAGCCAGGCGCCTTGGCCGTTCAGTATCGCGAGGTCCCGAACGCCATCGCCATCCAGCTTGCCGGGCTCCGCCGGGCTCCCCCTGGGCCAGTGGCCGGTCGCCTCCCAGGAGTTGGGCGCGTCAAGCCCGTGCGGTTGAATCACACCGTCCGTATCGTCATTCTTGTCCAGGTCCGCCATGTCGGCGCCAGACACCATAAAGGCGCGGCCGTTGCTTTCCAGGAATACATCCGGGATGCCGTCCCCGTCGATGTCGCCCAGGTTCGCGGCGCCCCGCATCCGTTTGCCTTCCCTGCCGATGAACTGCCAGGAATTGGCAGCCGCCGCCACCCGGCCCAGCTCCACCACGCCGTCGGTATTGCCGTCTGCTTCGTCTATCGAAGCCAGGTCCGCCGACGACACCAGGTATACGGCCCCAATCCGGTTTTGCTCGTTCCCCTGGTAGTCTTCGGATGTCACCAGCAAGGCCGCGTTCCCGGCGTTGTCCTCGGCCGGGGCCGTCGCCACCCTGCCCATCTGGCTTTCCGCGTCCTGGCCGGTCAGTTTCCACGATCCCGCCAGCGCCGCCACGTCACCGAGCGAAATGATCCCGTCGCCGGTCCCGTCCGCCTCGTCCCCGGTGGAGAGTTGGGCCGGGGAGAGGACGTAAACGGCGCCGTGGCCGTCTGCCTGCCCTCGCGCGCCTATGAACAACTCTTCGGAGCCGTCGCCGTCAAGGTCGCCGGCCAATCCCACACTGCCCCCGGCGCTGTCGCCGGTTTCTTCGCCCATGATCTTCCAGGAATTGGCCTGGGCGGCGATGTTGGAGAGATCGACAACGCCGTCCGTCTCGCCATCGGCCGCGTCCGCCGCCGGCAGGCTTGTCGGGGAAATGAGGTAGGCAGCGCCGGGGAGCCCCAGGTTGCCGGGCGCCTCGTGAGCAGGCGCGCCGATGAACAACTCGGTCTTCCCGTCGTTGTCGATGTCGCCGGCCGGGGCGACGCTGTGCCCCGCCTGGTCCTGCTGACCCTCGCCGATGAACTTCCACGATCCCGGTTGATCCGCGATCGACGCCAGGTTGATGGATTGGTCCACCGCGCCGTCTGCAGCGTCGGCCGCGGGCAGATCGGCCGCGGCGATCAGGTAGGCGGCCGAGCTCCAGGGGCTGGCCATTTCGCTGTCGTAATGGACCAGGCCGATCAGGAAATCGCCCTTGCCGTCGCCGTCGACATCGCCGGCGGGCGCGAAGCTCTGTTGCTGGTTCGCGCCGTGGGTGACCACAAAGCGGTACGAGGATACCCTGTCGCGGGCGGCGTCCAGAGGATGGTGATCGGAAATATCGGCAACGCCGTCGCCGTCGTCGTCGGTATCGGCGTTGTCGCCGGTCCCGTCGCCATCGCTGTCCAGCCAATCGCGGGTGTCAAAGGGGAAAGCGTCGGCGTTGTTGCCCACGCCGTCGTTGTCCGTATCTACCGTTTCGGTTGGATCGCCGGGGAAGCGGTCGCCGTTGTCGCCGGTCCCGTCGCCGTCGCTGTCGAAGGCTTCGAAGCGGTCGAGGGGGAACGCGTCGGCATTGTTGCCGGTCCCGTCGCCGTCGCTGTCCGCCCATTCGGTGGGGTCGAAGGGGAAGGGATCGGTCAGGTCCGCCACGCCGTCGTTGTCGTCATCGGAATCGGCGTTGTCTCCGGTTCCATCATTGTCGAAGTCAAACTGTTCCGACGCATCCTCGGGGAAAGCGTCCACCGGGTCGACGAAGCCGTCGTCGTCGGTATCGGGCTTGGATTGCTCGAAATTCTCCACCTGGAAGCGTGTGGTGTTAAGTGTGGTTACCGCGTCGGCCCCATCGGGCTCACCGGTATCCACGCCGCAGGGCAACCCCTCGCAGTCGCTATCGGGGTCGGAGAACTTGTCCAACTCCCGTGCAAATCCGAAAGCCGCGGCGTAGGCCATGACGGTGACGAACTCGTCGGCCACGCCGTGGCCGCGCGACCACCGGAACGTGCCCACCTCGTCCTGCGCATAGGAATGGCCCAGCCCCATGAGATGGCCGATCTCGTGCGCGGTGGTGGCTGCCCCGCATTCGCCCAGCACGTGCACAACTCGCTGTTCCTCGAAGTCGTGGACGCCGGTGCCCTGGCTCTGGATGCCGCCCAGGAAGGCCCAACCGCACAGGCTGGCGTAGTTGTCCCAGGCGCGGAACATGACGGCGACATCGGCGCCGTGCAGTTCGATCAGCTCGCTCGTGGTGTCGGGGTCGGGGCTGGTGAAGGCATGGGATTCGTCCAGTTCGATCTCGGAAATGCCCACCAGCCGCAACTGCGCGTTGACGCCGCTGTCGCTGAAGATGGTGTCGGCAAGCGTCATGACGTGCCGGATCCGGGTGCTGGGTTCGCCGTCGAAAGTCTCGGCGAAGCCCGGGCTATAGAGGGCCAGGACGTCGATGGTGGAGTCGCCGGGCTTGAACTCGGCGTCGTTAAGGTCCGTGCCCATGAGGCGCTCGTTGACGTCGGAGACGCCGTCTTCGTCACTGTCGAAGAGAATGTCGCCATCGGCGGTGGCGATGGCGCGCACCGGCAGCGACTCGCCTTGCGGAACATCCACGGTTTCGTAGGCGAGAATGTTGCCTTCGCCGTCCCTGATCTGGACTTGCAGGTAGTCGTGGCTGGCGGTCGAACCCATCGCGACCGTGACGTCGGCGGCCCTGATCATGCCGCCTGGCGCGAGGTTGGCGTTGTACGCGTGCGTTGCCAGCGCCACTTCCTCGAGATCCACTTCCAGTCCCGCCGCTGCGACCAGCGCCACGGACACCTGGCTCGCGAGCGTTCCCATTTCGCTGTTCCTGATCGCGGGGAGGTAAAGCGTGGCGTTGCCGTTGGCGCCGCTCATGGTGGGGGCGCCGTCGAAGTACACGCTGGAGAACGAACCACCGCCCGTATTCATCTCGACCGGTTCCGACAACCAGTAGATCGAGTCGAAGGCGCGGTAGCTGTCCCCATCCAGTCGCAGACGCAGCTCCCACGTCCCGGCGAGCCGTTGCCGGAAGGCGACGGTATAAGTCTGCGGATCCACGGTGGCCTCCGCCGCCACTGCCGGGAGATGGACGGTCCCCAACCGCCTCCAATTCCCGTTGCCGCCCTGCCGCCGGCCCTGGAGTTTGGCCACCAGCGGCCCGGTGTCGCCTTCTTCCAGCAAGCTCCTTACACCGAAGTGCACGTCGACCGTGGTCAGGTTGGAAGTCTCGACCCGGCACGGACAGACCAGTTCCAGGTGCGTCTGCGCCTCCGCCGGCGCCGCCCACACTCCCGCCAGCACCACCGCGAAAACCAGCCTGGGAAGGAGGTCGTCCCGCCTGGGAACGAGGGCGTCTCGCCCTCGACGAGGTCGGGACGACCTCGCCCCCAGGTTAAGGTCCCCGGAAACCACGTCTTCCCCTATTCCTCATCTCGCGGCGGCTCTTCACGGATGAAGTAGTCCGGCTTGCTGTAATCGACATGCTGATCCATGTTGGCCGTCGGCATTAGCCAGCCCAGTTCATTGGAGGCCACCAGCTCGAAAGTTCCGCGTGACGTGCCCAGGTGGGCGAAAGTGTTGCGAGCCCCGGCCGTAATGATGAAGCGGTAGTCTCGCCCGTTCGCTTCCTTCAGCAACCCGATGTAGGTCACGTTGCCGTAACCGTCCTGGTCCACCTGCTTGACCACGCCTTCGAAGCTTGCCCCGATCTGGGGAACTTCCAGTTCGATCCGGTCGCCCACCCATCCAAGCCGCAGCGCTTCGGATACGCGAACCAGCGCCCGTCCCGGCGCCACTTCCTTGTACGGAGGCAGCCTGTCCACCGACTCCGGATCGACCACCACCCAGGCGGCGCCGCCGGCGGGAATCTGCGCGCCTGCAGGTTGGGCCTGCGCTTCCATTTGGGCCTCGCTAGACACGGGCGATACGACATCCTGTTTGGTCTCCGGGGGCCCATCAGGCGCGCGCAGAACAAAAAGCGCAAGGATCGCTCCCAACGCAATCATCAACACGGCAGCAAGAAACCACCGTAACCTATTGCCAGCTCTCAAATTTCTCCCCAAGAGACCGAGCCCCGCATTGTATCCCCCCTGGGAACGAGAGCCCCCCTGGGAACGAGAGCCCCCCTGCCCTCGACACCCGCAGCGTGTCTTCTCAAGGGCGCCCCTGCCTTCGACACCCGCAGCGTGTTTTCTCAAGGGCAGCGCTGCCCTCACTCCCAGTAAGCCCCACCCTTTTCTCTTCAAACCCGCCGGATTTGCCAGCACGTACCGTATTCTTGCTGTGTTACGGTATGCCTGTAGAGCAGGTTCCCTGGAATGGACAAGGAAGGCGCAACCGGCGGCGGCAAGTTTTCCCAGACGACATGACGATGGGAAATGTCAGTCTCGCGAGCTTGTTTGCACCCGGGGAGGGCGGCCGGCCCCCATTCCTGGCGGGACGAGAGCCGGAGTTGGCGGAAATTGCCTCTGTGGCGGAACGGCTTGCGAGTCCGGATCGCGACACTCGGGTTCCACCCTCAAGCGTCGTTATTGTTGGCCCTCGCGGAAACGGCAAGACCGTTCTGATGCAGGAGGCGGTCGAGCGGACTGCGGGTCTCGTTCAAGCTGCCGGACAAACTCTCCAGGTTGAACGCCTTACTGCCAAGATAATCTCCAGCAAGGACGAATTGCGCCAGGCCTTGGAACCTCGCGGTGGCTGGAGAGAGTTTTGGGAACGGCTGAAGACGGCCAGGCAGATAGAAATTTCATCACTGAAAGTTGGCCTGGAAGGAGGTAGTCAACCACTTCTGGCCGACGTGTTGGCAGGGCGAGCCGCCGACGGGCCCTTGTTGCTTGCAGTGGACGAAGCGCACGAACTCGACCTCAATGTGGGCGGGGTCCTGCTTGACCTCGTGCAGAACGCCAGAACCGGCAAACTGCCGGTGCTTCTCATGCTGGCCGGCACACCCGCCTTGCAAGACCACCTGAACCGCATGAAGGTCTCGTTCTGGGATCGCTGCTTGCTGTTGCCGGTGGATCGCCTTGATCCTGGCGCCGCGAAAGACGCCCTTGTGAAGCCGTTGGAGGAATGTGGCATTTCATTTGAAACGGACGCCTTGGAACGAGTGGCCGGGCAAAGCAGCGGCTACCCCTATTTCCTCCAGGTGTGGGGGCAGGCCATCTGCTGGGCAATTTTGGAGGAAGAGCGTAAGGAGGAGCGTCGTCCTTCCCGGGTGAGTCTCGATCATGTGGAACGGGCGTCGTCACGCGCCGAAAAACGGGTTCGGCACTACTATGGCAACCGGTATCAGGAGTTGTGGCGAGTGGGGCTGCTTGAAGTTGCCGCGGAAATAACTGATCTCTATCAGAAAATAAGGAACAGCGGCCGGCCGGAGAGGGCGTACGACACGGAACTGGCGTTCACGATTGAATCGGCATTGCCTGAAGATCGGCCTGATGAGCAAGTGGTCAATGAGGCATTCGATCAGTTGAAGCGATTAGGGTTCGTTTGGGAAGTGGGTGACTCCTTTGAGCCGGGTATTCCAGGCCTCATGAGCTATGTCGCCAAGCGCCACACAGCCGGGATGGAGGCGCAGGAAAGAGCAGAACGCGAGTACATCCCTTTCTGATACCGTTGCTTGAATCAACCCCGCGCGGCCCCATCTTCTGGCTAGCAGCACGTCATTTCAAGAGTTGACAAAAATGTCAAGTGTTTTGTAAAGTGCCACATCACCGTGACTATTCCGACATCGGCGCGCTAGCTTGGTACTCCAGGAATGAATCGCACGCAACCGCCCCTTCAACTCACAAAATCTCCCCTCGTACTGGTGCTTTGCCAGGTGCGAATTAGTGCTGTACGCGACATGGCAAAGTACATTCCGAAGCTTCAGGATAGGTTGCGCAGAGAAGAGTTTCCAGTTGACGCCAGTCGTGAGCTGGTCGAATTAAATGTTCCGGCGGAAGGCTCGGTCACCAAGCGCCGCCGGGCACACTGGGAGTTCAGAACTTTGCAGGAAGATTGCAGCATCATCGTGGGTGAAAGTGCTGTTAGCATTCAGACGACGGCGTATTCGAGTTTTGAACGGTTTCTTGACGTGCTTTTGCTTGCCATGACAGCTGTCGATAAAGTAGTTGGAGATTTGGTCGTGGAGCGAGTCGGATTGCGTTATGTCAATTTGATTGAACCGCAGCCCCATGAATCATGGAAAAACTATGTGCAGCCCGGATATCACGGGCAAGAGAATGAACTCATGGGTACCGAAAATACCGTAAGTTTCATGCAAACCGTGGCGGATACCGGCCCAAATCAAAGCATGATCGTTCGGTTGGCTCAGAATCGTGAGGGCGCGCTCGTACCCCCGGATCTTGTTCCTCATCGTCCCGTCCTTGAGCGGCAGGCCGAAGAGGGAAAGTTGATCACCCTTCTTGATCTTGACCATTTTCGTGAATCCAGGGAGCCGTTTAGGATCGAAAACGTCATGGAAAAGGCGTGGGAGCTGCATGCTGGACTTGACGTTATGTTCCGGGCCATGGTGACGCCACATGCTTTGGAGACTTGGGCGTAGTGAACACGGCAATTGCAGTTATGACCGAAACGCCTGAGCGTACTCACTATCAGGAATTGGACGGAAGCTCGATTGGTTCAGATTTCTCCGAATTTGAACGCCGTGGAACGCAGTCCGGATCGCAACTCCGGGATAGCGCTTACTGTTATGTCTTGGTCATAGCGAATACGTGGAGTTCCGGGTCCTTCGATTCGAGTTCCGCAGTCTTGCGGAGAGAAGTTGGCGCAACTGAGCGAGCGATCCCCAGATTTGTTTCTACCGCTGATCAAATAGCATTGGCCGTACATACGCTAAGTTTCAACAAGCGCCAGTTGTCGGAACTTTTCGGTGTATCCAGGCAGGCAATCTACGATTGGCTAAACGGTGGCAACGTAAGTGAGAAGAACACAAGAAAACTCTCTGAGTTGGCGAAGTTGCTAAGGGAAATAACAGGAGATACAAAGCGGCCCCTCTATCATCGATTCACCACGCAGCCGCTTGAGGAGGGAAAGTCCAGCATACTCGACCTGTTGCTCGCCGAGCGGTGGGATAAGGAACGCATACTAGCGCAGTTGCGGCGAGCGCGAGCTATGACGGCAGAGCGCGATGGAATGCGAAATAGGGGCCGGCGCTCGACCAACCGGGGAGAGGGCAAAGAAAACCTGATGGATAACCTGCTCTCGCTTGGTGAGGGGCGATGAATGCCATCAGTGGCCGAAAGGATTCGAGCATCGAGATGGCGGCAAGGTAGCATTGTCAGGCGAAGTGATGCCGGCCAAGTATTGGCCAAGTCAATCGATCAGGTTCCCCACCAGGAAACTGCGCCTCCTTGTCTAGTAGTCATTTCCCAGGATTGCGATCTGCTGCGTGATCCAGACATTGAGCCGTATGCTGAACTAATTCTCTGCAGAGAGGCGGCTCACCCCGAACCGCTATACCAGAATGGACGCAATCCTCGGCGCTTGCACATTGAAACAATCGGGCCACGAGAAACTGTCGCCTGGCTTGATATCACTATTCACGACCGCTTTCGGATAGAGAAGAAAGCACTGGCGGGTGTGAGTGTGGATGACACCCATTGGATGAAGGCCGGCGAGGTGCGATTGCTAGGTCGGTGGCTCGCCAAGCGCTATACGAGGCCGGCCTTTCCTGATGCATTTAACCAAAGGCTGGAACATGTGGACAAGAAACTGGAAGCTCTTTTTAAGAGCCGAGACGGTAGGGTCGTCACAGGAATTTACGTGGCAGTGTCCGAGGAAGAATATCTTGATGAAAGGGCCTACGAAATTGGCGTCAGGATTACGGCCAATATCGAAGTCTGGGAGAAGAAAGAGTCCCTGAAATTGTTGCAGAACTTTGAGAACCGCTTCGCCTGGATAGTGGAAAGCTGTCCTGGGATTCAGATGCTTGAGGATGACATAGTAGCGGTCCCCGAAGACGATCTGACTGTGGCCGACCTTCGCCGCTTCAAGCGGCTGGACAAGGACTACCGCAGTATTCCTCTACAACCTCCTGTATTGCTGCCTGTCGACTCCACTCAAACGTTGTGAGGGTGGCGGCTCCGAAAACCGTTGCTTGAATCAACTCCTCACGGCCCCATATCTCCGCTAGAATCCTTACCGTTGGTTGCGCACGAAAACCAGGCGCCGCCGCTTTTCTCAAGTTTCTATGGGAGAAACGCTAAATGAGCGATACCAAAATCTTTGTGGACTCACTGATGTCCGCGACCCTGCGCGATGGCGTCGTACGCCTTGAGTTCGGCGAATTCGAGGCCGATGCGGAGGGCGAGGCGGCGGACACGCCGCCCAAGATGAACCCCAAGACCCGCATTGCCATGCCCTGGCCCGGCTTTCTCCGCACGATGCGCATGATGCAGCAGGTAAACGAGCGCCTGCGCCAGGAAGTCGAGAAGCAGCGGGCCGCGCAGGCCAACGGCGGCACCGCTACTTGAGACCCTGGGGAGCCCCCCGGGAACGTCGCCTGGGAACGAGGGCGCCCCTGCGCTCGACACGCGAAGCGTGACATACCGGGGGCAGGGGCGCCCTCGTTCCCAGGTTCCCGGAAGCTAACGTGACATGAACCAGCAGCCCAAGACTCCCGAAACCGAGCGCCCCGTAACGCCGCTTAGGGCCGCGCTGAGCAAGTATCGCGGCGGCTTTGTCGCCATCGCCGTGTTCAGTGGGCTGGTGAACATCCTGATGCTGGTTTCGCCCGTGTACATGCTGCAGATGTACGACCGGGTGCTTACCAGCAACAGCCTGGAAACACTGGGGATGCTCACCATCATTGCCGTGTTCCTGCTCGCCTGCTACGGCGGTCTCGAATGGACCCGTCAGCGGCTGATGCAGCGCATCAGCCTGGCGCTCGGCCTGAACATGGCCAACGATGTGCTCACCAGCGCCTTCCGCAGCAACCTGGCCAATCAGTCCCAGGGCGCCACCCAGCCGGTGCGCGATCTCGACTCCATCCGCCAGTTCATGGGCAGTCCCACCATTTTCGCTTTCTTCGACGTTCCCTGGACGCCCATCTTCACTGCCGTCATCTTCATGTTTCACCCGCTTATGGGCGCGGTGGCCGTGTTCGGCGCACTCGTGATCTTCACGCTGGGCCTGCTGGCTGAATTCCGCTCCCGCCTGCCGATGCGCGCCGCCGCCATTGAAGGGCTGCAATCGCACCAGTTGCTGGAATCCTCCATGCGCAACTCCGATGCGCTCAAGGCCATGGGCATGTTCGAAGGTCTGTTGAACCGCTGGCGTGGCCGTCACCGCCTTTCAGCCTCCTACCAGGTCGCCGCCGCCGGCCGCCTGAGCGTATTGCTGGCCATGACCAAGGCTTTTCGGTTCTCCGTGCAGGTGGGCATTCTCGGTACCGGCGCCGCCCTTGTGGTGGACGGACAACTTACCCCCGGCATGATGATCGCCGGCTCCATCATCATGGGCCGCGCGCTGGCCCCGATCGAGCAGGGCATCACCGCCTGGCGCGGATTTGTCGGCGCGCGTCAGGCCTGGCGGCGGGTCAACACGCTGTTGCAGGACTTTGGCGACGCCGGGACCGCCGAAGGACCGGACCTCCCGCGTCCGGCTGGCAAGGTCCAGGCCGAAAATTTGAGCACCGTGCCGCCCGGCGGCGAAACTCCCGTAGTGCGCAGCGTCAATTTCGAGCTGCCGGCCGGCACGCTGACCGGCCTGATCGGCCCCTCGGGCAGCGGCAAGTCGTCGCTGGCCAGCGTGATGATGGGCGTTTGGCCGCCAGCCGAAGGCGCATTGCGCCTGGACGGAGCCAAGATCGCCGGCTGGCCCGACCACCTGCGCCTGAAGCACTTCGGCTACCTGCCGCAGACGGTGGAATTGTTCCAGGGAACGGTAGCGGAGAATATTTCGCGCCTGGAGGAGGAACCCGAGGCCGAGAGTGTCATTCAAGCGGCGCAATTCGCCGGCTGCCACGAGATCATCATGCGCCTGCCCCAGAATTACGCCACGCTCATCGGCGCCGGCGGCCAAGGGCTTTCCGCGGGGCAGCGCCAGCGGGTCGCGCTGGCCCGCGCCCTTTGCGGCGACCCGGCGTTTGTGGTCCTGGACGAGCCGGACTCCAACCTCGACAGCGAGGGCCAGGAAGCGCTGGCGAAGGTTCTGGATACGTTGCGTGAGAAGCACATCACCACTGTCCTGATCACGCACAACATCCGCTTGCTGAGGCGAGTGGACCAGATCGGCGTGATGAACGACGGGCAGCTTGTGAGCTTCGGTCCGCGCGACGAAATACTGGGTCAGTTCGCCAAGCCCAGGCCACAGGCGGGGAAACCCGCCCGGCAGCCGGCCGGTCCGGCGCGGCCCATACAGGTGAAGTACCAGCAATGAACATTCAATTGCAGATGGAGTCCCCGCCCGATAACTGGCGTGGCAAGGTCATGGCTTTCCTCAGTCGTATTTTCGAAACGCCGCCCAAGATCGAGGAAAACGAATCCATTGATCCCTTAAAGGACCGCACCATGTGGATCGGCGGCGGCGTGGTGAGCGGGCTGTTGCTCGTCTTCATCCTCTGGGGCTCGCTGGCGCCGCTGGCCCAGGGCGTGGTGGCCATCGGCGTCGTCCAGGTGGACGGCGAGAACAAGACGGTCCAGCACCTGGAAGGCGGCATCGTCAAGACCCTGTTTGTGCGCGAGGGTGATACCGTTGAAGCTGGCGATCTGCTGGTGCTGCTCGACGACACCAGGCCCCGCGCCGAGCAGGACTTGCTGGAAACGCGCTATTACGGCGCCCGGGCCGAGATCGACCGCCTGAACGCCGAGCTGTACAGCCGCGGCGAAGTGGCTTTCTCGGATGAATTCGAGTCCCTGGCCGACGATCCCCGGATCGTGGAGATCCAGCAGGCCCAGGTCGACCTGTTCAAGGAGCGGCGCGCTCAGCACTTTGGCGAAATCGAAATTCTGGAAGGGCGTGTGGACCAGCTTGGCGAACAGGTCAATGGGCTGACCGCCCGCCGTGACGCTGCCCGCGAGGAGCAGGAGCTATTGGAGAAGGAGGTCGAGACGCTGACCACCCTGGTCGAGAAGCAGATTGAGACCGAGGGCCAATTGACGCAGCAACGCCTGGCCCTTGCGCAGACCCGTGGCCAGGTGGGGCAGATCGTCGCCGAGATTGCCGAGGCGCGGCTCGCCATCGGCGAGACGAAGCAGCAGATCATCCAGCTCAAGAACAACTACCGCACCGAGTTGTCAGACGACCTCACCGAGGCCCAGAATCGTTACTTCGAGTCCCTTGACCGCCTGGGCGCCGTTCGCGACCAGGTCATCCGGACCCGCATCATCGCGCCGATTGCAGGCAAGGTCATCAACCTGCAGTTCCACACCGTGGGCGGTGTTGTGCCCGCCGGCGAGCCGATCATGAACATCGTGCCCGAGGAAGAAAAGCTGATCGTGGAAGCCCAGGTGCGTCCCATGGACCGCGACAACGTCAACGAAGGGCAGGAGGCCCGCCTGCGGATCACGGCGCTGAAACAGCGCGCGACCCCCGTGTTGCTGGGCGAAGTAAGGCTGGTGTCCGCCGACATCCTCACCGACAAGGACACCCAGATGCAGTATTACCTGGCGGTAATCGTCATCCCGGAAGAGGAATTAGAGAAGTTGGGCGGCAAGGACATCAATCCGGGCTTCCCGGTGGAAGTGACCTTCAGCGGCAGCGAGCGCACCATGATGCAATACCTTGCCGAGCCTCTCTCGGGCCTGATCCGCCGCGCCATGAAAGAAGAATGATCCCCCTGAACGAGGGCGTCCCGCCCTCGACAAAGAACGCCCCCCTGTGACCCCCCTGGGAACGAGGGCGTCCCGCCCTCGAAAAACTGAACCATGAACACCCACCTCTTACGCACCACAACAATCGCCGCTCTGACCGCCTGCGCTCTACTGACGGCGCCCGCCATCTCGGCGCAACCCGCTTCTGACGCTCCCTACACGCTGAATGAAGCCCTGCGCGACGCACTGCAACGCGACCCGCGCATCCGCGCCGCCGGTAGCCGCGTTTCGGAGGCGGGCGAGGGGTTTGCCGAAGCGCGCAGCCAGCGTTTCCCCACCGTCAACCTCACCGGCGGCCGGGGCTACGGCTACAGCCGCAACGAGGCGCGCAGCATCGGCATCTACGAAGGCGATTCCCAAACCTCCGGGCTGGAAATCCGCCAGACGATCTACTCTTTCGGCCGCATCGGCGCCCGCGAGCGCGAGGCCAGCGCCTTGATCGCGGCCGCCGGATTCGACGCCGCGGATACCCGCCAGTCGGTCATGACCGAAGTGGCTGTTGCCTATGCCAAGCAGATCTACAACTTGAGCATCCTCAACCGGCGCATTGAGTTCGAAAGCCTGGTCGGGGAGCAGGAGGACTCGGTGCGTGAGCAGTTGGAGCTCGGCAGGTCCGACCTTACCCAGGTGCACGAAGTGCTGCGCTACCTGCATCAGGCGCGCGCCCAGCGGATCGAGGCGGAGACCGCCTACCAACGCGCGCAGTTCGAACTGGCGAAATTGACCGGCGCCATCCGCGAAAATCTCGATGACGAGGGCCTGACCGGCTTGCAGCGCGGGTTGCCGGCTACGCTACAGGCCGCCAGAACACGCGGCCTGGAAGGCGCGCCCATCGCCGGCAAGGCCCGCCAAAACCTCACCGTGGCCAAAAGCCGCATGGAATTCCAGAGCGCCGATCTCTGGCCGTCGCTTGAGCTGAAGCTGGGTGGCGGCGACGGTTATGTGGGCCAAATCAAGACCCGCGACGCCGACGCTCAGCTAATGCTGCGCATGCCGATCTTCGAGGGCGGCAAGAAATTTGCGCAATTACGCAAGGCCCGCTACGCCATGGAAGCAGCCGAGTATGACCTCGACGCCGACCTGGAGCAGCTGGAACTGAACATTACCGTGACCTGGAACCTGGTCAACGGCCTGGCCGCGGCCTGCCTGGAACTGGAGCGCTCGCTTGAAGACGCCGCCGAGATCGTGTCTATCGTCGAGCAGAAGCTAAGCGTGGGCCGCGGCACCGTGCTGGACCGGCTGGAAGCCGAAGAAATCGTTGCCAACACCGACGTGACACTCCTGGAGAAGCGCATGGAACTCGCCCAGGCCCGTGTCGGCCTCCTGCGCACCTTAGGCGCCCTCACCCCCTCCCTGTAGCTCCCCCGGGAACGACGGCGTCTCCTGGGAACGAGGGCGTCTCGCCCTCGACGAGGACGGGACGTCCTCGTTCCCGGGTTCTCCCCCGGCCTATTCGTAAGTCTCGAGCAGTTCCGCGGTGTGCGACGTCGTCCAGCAGGGGTTGTACGAGTAGCCCCGGATGACTTCCACCGGCTTGAGCGGCAACAGCTCCTCGTTGTCGGAAAACCCGAACTCGACGCTGCCCTCGCCGGAATAGACGTTCATCGCGCGGGTGTTGCTGATCCGGTTGCGAATGAGCTGCTTGGTCGCCGGCACGCTGGGGCTCATCTCCGGGTAGTAGCGCACCGAGTAGAGCCAGCCGAACTTCGGTGCGGCCGAGTCTTCTTCCTTTTTCTCCAATCGCACCGACACGTCCAGGATGCGATAGCCTTCGCGGTCCACCACGCCCCTTAAGTTCGAGCCGATGCCGATGGGCGTGAGCGTGGGATGGTTCGGCGGGATATAGGTCAGGTTGATGCGGGCGATCTTCTTCGGCCAGCCCATGAAGTTGCCGAAGGTCATCGACCAGTCCTTCGACACCCACATCGCGTTCATGAAAGTGCCGGGCTCGCCCTTGTACGAGCATCTCAAGCCCACTACGCCCTCCGTATAGCGGGTCCGTTCCGGGTTGCTGTGCACCAGCCCCGGATCGTTGCCGGGCACGCACACCAGTTCATCGACGATGGCGAACGCGCGGCCTGTCGGATCCGGCTCCAGCGGTGCGGGCAGGTAACGGGCCACCTCGTTCACATCGGCGCGATAGTCCACGAAGATGAAGTGCCCGCCGTAATGGTGGGGCGTCTCGGTAACCAGCGCGGCCTCGCCCTCCGGCGAGAGGGGATTGCTGTAGCCTTTGAGGTTGAGTTTCGTGGTCATTCCTTATTCTCTTCTCGAGGGCGGGGACGCCCTCGTTCCCGGCGTCATTTGTCCTCCAGTTCCGCGAGGATTTCGTCCGTATGCTCACCGGCTCTAGGCACGTCGCGCACCAGCGCCGGCCGGCTGCCGCCCATGGCGATCGGCAGCGCCGGCAGAACCGCTTGCTCGCCCGCGAACTCGCCGTCCGGCACGGTAACCGGGATCAGGCCGCCGGAAGCCGTCAAATGCTCGTCCGCGAAAAGGTCTTCAGGCCGCGTGATCGGCGCAAACGGGAGGCCCGCTTGCGCGCAAAGGTCCATCAGCTTCGCCGGCGTCATCGCCGCGAAGGTCTCCTTGATTTTCGGAATGAACTCGGCCCTGCGCGCCACACGGTCGGAGTTGGTCTTCAGGTTCTCGTCGCCGCCCAGTTCATCAAGCCCGAAGACCTCGCAGAACCGCACCCACTGTGCGTCGCTGACCACGCCCACGAAGATCTGCTCGCCCGTCTTGGTCGCAAACACCTCGTAGATCGCCCAGGCCGATACGCGCGCCGGCATCGGCGTGGCGGCGGCGCCGGTCACCGCCTTCTGCGCCATGTGCTGGCCGACCAGGAACACAGCGCTTTCATACAGCGTGGCCACCACCTCGCAGCCTCGCCCGGTACGCTCGCGTTCGTGCAGCGCCGCCAGGATCCCCAGGGCGCCGAACATGCCGCCCTGTACGTCGATCACCGACGCCCCGGCACGCAAGGGCTTGCCCGGCGGCCCGGTCATGTAGGCGAGCCCGCCCATCATCTGCGCCACTTCATCAAGCGCCGCGCGATTTTCATACGGTCCCGCCTGGAACCCTTTCTCGGTGCAATAGATCAGGCGCGGGTTGCGCCTGGACAGGGTCTCGTAATCGAGCCCCAGGCGCTGCATCGCCCCAGGGCGAAAGTTCTGGACCAGCACGTCAGAGCGGTCGGCGAGCTTGAGCGCCGTCTCCATGCCTTCCGGCGACTTCAGATTGAGGCAGATGCTCCGTTTGTTGCGGTTGTACATCGGGAAATAGCCGGCGCCCGAACCGGGCAGGCGGCGCGTCGGATCACCGCCGGGCGGCTCTACCTTGATCACGTCGGCGCCCAGATCGGCCAGCATCAACCCGCAGGCCGGACCCATCACCATGTGGGTCAGCTCCAGGACCTTCAGTCCCTTAAGCGGCCGGCAGGAATTCTCGTTCAAGTTACGCCCGACTTCATCTCATTGCGCCCAGGTGGAAGCTTCGAGGCGTCTCCCCTATGCGTGCTTTCGCCGAAACCAGCAAGCAAACTCCGGAGAGTCTTACTTGTTGTAGAGTTCCCAAATTCCACCAATGACGCTCTTTTGGTTCCAGCCTACAGGTTTCTTCGCCGACCGCGCAACCACTGAAGCAGATCGTTTTTGTCCCCATGGATCTACGGCTAGAATCGGCTTGTCCTTGCGCTCGGCTCCTTTGATTTCTTCCCTTATCCACTTGCTGTAATTGGCGTACATTCCCGTTGGGATGACGATTACGTGACTTCGGTCGATTTTCCTGTAGATTGCTGCCCGAAGCCTGGTGGCGGTCCGTGCATTGTGAATCGGATCATTTCTGGGAACCGAGTAATCCCGAAGCCGTAATGAAGCTTGTCCAACTCGCCACTTACGTTCAAAAATCCATTCCCTCAACCTTATGTAATGGTCCGAATGGGTCCATGAATGGCTAATGAATACATGTATCTGGTCACTACTGTCCGGTTAATTAGTTGAATAGATTCAATTGGTTAGAAGGCATGTCATCCTCACAAGTGTACTGGGTATCGAAAAGTGCTTTGTTTAGCGGGGTTTTCTCGAACAGAGTGACCGAAAGAATCTGTAGCAATGTGTAGAGTGAGACATCCAGATTGAGCCGCTTCTTGACGATGGCCACGAGCACGTACACCGATACGGCCACCCAAATCTGTGCTTTTACGGCATTCTCCGAGGTGCCGTAAAACGTTTTGATGCGTAGATGCTGCTTGATCCATTTGAAGAACAACTCGATCTGCCAGCGTGCTTTGTAGAGCGCGCAGATCGTCATCGGAGGCGGCCCGAACAGATTGGTTAGAAACACCAGGTTCTTTTTCGATTCGGTATCTTTGAAGCGAATGCGGCGCAGATGAATCGGGTAGTTCTTTCGGCTGTAGAACCCGGACAGCGCCACGGTCTGATCGCAGACAATGCCCCGCGCCCGATCGCTGGGCGCTGAATAGATTCGTCGAAGGCGGGCGTTCGATTTGGCGCGTGTGACAAAGAACGCGCCGGCCTGATGAAGTTCGAAGAGTCTTTCGAAATCCAGGTACGCCCGGTCCATGACGTAAATCGCCGCGGGTTCGGGAATCATCAGACCGAGCACGTTGACATCGTGCAGTTTTCCGTCGGAAATGTGGATAAAACTCGGAATATTGCCGCGCAGATCCAACAGCGTGTGCATCTTGACTGCCGCCTTGGCGCGGCGAAACGGCGCCCAGGGAAACAACGACAGGCACAGGTCTATCGTGGTCGAGTCCAACGCGTAAATCGTGTTCGACAGCTCCAGCCCAAGCTCCTCTTCGGCGTACAGCTTGCGGGCTTGCGCAATCAGCCTTTGTGCAAACTCGGCGTAGATGCGCCAGTCTCGACGCTCGTTGGCGTCCGCCAGGGTGGAGCGCTTGACGGGCGAACGAATGCCCATGTGGTACAACTTCGCCGACTGCGCCGAGAGACAAGCTTCGATGTCTCGAAGACTGGCCCGGTAGGTCAACTGCGCAAACGCCAGAACACGGAAATGTTCGGCGCAGGGGAGTGTGCGGATTCGATAGTCCCCTTGGTAACGCGACACCACTCGGTGAAACGTCTTCCATGGGAGATAATCCATGACCTGTGCAAACAGGGTCTTTCCGGTATTCATCCAATCCTCTCGCCATCAAGGGTCGAAAAGGATCAGATTCTGCCGGATCTCCGTTCAAATCGGGGACACTCCGATTTCGCTGTAACCCGTTGTGAATATTTACAAATTTACGCCTCAACTCATTCTTAACCGGACAGTAGTGGTATCTGGTGTGTGCTCATGCGTCGTTCTCACTAAATCATGTTGCGAACAAGAGTTACAGCTCCAGCAATGGCCACAAGAATTTGCACCGTAGCGAATATTTTTGGAACGGCGCGCTTGGTCTTGGTAAACGGCGTGTATTTATTGGAATCTTGGCCTTCGCCTAGGGCTACCCACTCTCCTTTGAATATTCGCGCAGGTAATCGCCGTTCAAGCGCATGGATGACGTCGAACTTTCCTTGGCTGAGCTGGCGGTACGATTCGATCAGCTTGTACCAGGCAAAGCACAGAACTCCTCCGACGTAGCCTAGGGCGACTAATGCCACAGATTCCAAATCGCCCGATTGGCCGTTGCTCCACAGAAGGCCGGCTGCGGCCAGGATTATGGAATTCACCGACAGGAAAAACGTGTTTACGCCTTGCCTGCGCGCGGAAAGTGCTTCGGATGTTCCAACAAATAGTTCGTATTGCTTCAGCAGCGCTGGCGTTTCGGAAACTCCAGGTTCACCGCCTGCAAAAAGCTCGGCATCAAGCTGCTCTGTGTCTTCGCTCACTTAGCTCACCTACGATTGCATTGATGTTCCAGGACATCGGGGTTACCCCGATTTCGGAAAGTGCAGCCGGGACTCTTCTTGTTTCCGGTTGTAGGTAAACGGCTAGTACGCGCTTATGAAGTTCTGCGCTTTTACGCACCTCCCAATTCACGGGTTCGCTCTGCCAGGTGTTGTCTCCAACCAGACAGATGGTCGTCGTCGAGGCGCGAATCCGCTGCTCGGCATGGACCTTCCAGGCTCCTTCGACCGGTTCCTTGATGGAGTAGTCTCTCAAGCGTAGCGCCGAACAGCTCTCCCTGACCTGGCGGCGAAACTGATCCACCAGGCTCTTGTGCTCCATGGCAAAACTGAGAAAGATATTGGACGGCATAGTGCGGCTAGCTAATTTGCCTTTCAATTCTAGCGCGGCCCGTTTCGCTCACTAACACGATTACACAAAGACCGCGCTGCCCATTCCTGCGAAGAGGATGTGCAGCCCAAGAAAGGTTAACGGTAAGGCGGCCGCAACGCTCTCGGGTGGCGTGTGGTCATATAGAGGAATTCTTTCCAATAACCAATACGAGCGCATCATGATGACCCGGCGAAGCAGGCCTCGTCTAAGATCATCAACAAGATGGAATTTGCCTCTGCACAATGCGTAAAACAGTTTTACCAAGCTCCACCAAAAAATACACATTCCGATTCCCAAAATGGGCACGTAGAACGAGGCGGGCGGGATGGAATTGCCGCTTTGTTGCTGAACAGCAAGGAAACCGTAAACGAGCAGCAGAAGGAAATTGAGAGCCAGGAAGAAGGCCTTCGGGCCCAATCTGTTCGCTCTGTCGAGTTTCTGAGCCTTTACGAACCTCTCGTACTGCCCCAGAAGCTCGTCGATATCCGCAGCTCTCGGCTCGTCTGTGCGGAAAGACTGAAGGTCATGTTGAATTTGGTGCTGGTTCATTGAGTTCACCTACGAATCCGTTGAAGTTCCACGGCATTGGAAAAATGCCGATTTCTAATGGCACGGCCGGAACATTTCTTGTTTCCGATTGTAGGTAAACGGCCGGGAGGCGCCTTTGAGAGTGGATGTTCTCGTGTTCCATAGCAAGGTGGCTGGAAAGTCTCATAGACAAGGTGTGACGCCTCTAAGGGTTGTCGAATTGTAACGCGTCAGGTGAGCACAGGCTCCTGAGAGCGAGGGCGTCCCCCTGGGAACGAGGGCGTCCCGCCCTCGATTCTTGTACTACGCATTTTTCGAGGGCCGGACGCCCTCGTTCCCAGGGTCTCGCCTTCGCCGAGGGCGGGACGCCCTCGTTCCCAGCTACTCGCCCAGCAACCCGCTGCCAATTGTCTTTTACCACAATGGTAAATATAATGTGAGTTCCCTTGATGGGAAAGGTTACGGATATGGTAAACAACAAATTACTGAGGAAATGGCGTGGAAGTCACCTTCGCCAAGCCGGGCCTCAAGAAGATCTGTGAAGAACCGCGGGTCGCCGCGAGGAAACTGGGTCCAGCTTCGGCGCAGAAACTTCAGAGGCGGCTTGCAGACCTAATGGCGGCCGCGCGACTTGGTGACTTGCCGGCAGGGAACCCACATCCACTTAAGGGGTCTCGCGCGGGGCAGTGCTCAGTTCGTCTTGCGGGCGGCGACAGGCTCGTATTCGAACCGGACGAGAATCCGATTCCCGTAACCGATGACGGGGATACGGATTGGAAAAATATTGTATCCGTGAGGATTGTTTTTATTGGAGATTATCATGACTGAAATTACTTCTCAGTTTGAACCGAAGTGGGTGTCTCCGCCTGGAGACACCATGTTGGATATTCTTCAAGAGCGCGGCTGGTCACAGACCGAGTTCGCGGCGCGCGCGGACTACACGTCAAAGCACGTAAGCCTGCTCATCAACGGCAAGGCATCAATTACGGAAGATACAGCGTTTCGCCTTGAGCGAGTGCTTGGAGGACCTGCGGATTTCTGGCTTTCAAGGGAGGCAAAGTATCGTGAAGCCGTTGCTCGAGAAGACGAGTTGGCATCACTACGCGCTCAGGCCGGATGGCTTCGAGAGCTTCCGCTAGCCCATATGATCAAGTATCGGTGGATTTCCAGGGTCTCTGACAAAGCGAAGCAGGTAGCGGAATGCCTCACATTCTTCGGTGTAGCCTCTGTGGAGGCTTGGCGCACGAGATATGCAGAGCCGCTGAAACTCGCCGCTTACAAGGCGTCGCCAAAATACGAAAAAAAGGCTGCTGCAGTTGCAGCGTGGCTTCGCCAGGGCGAGAGGGCCGCCACCGACCTTGAGTGTGGTCAATTTGACAAGAGCAAGTTCAAGGCCGAGCTTCATCAACTAAGAAAGCTCACGAACGAAACCGATCCGAGTGTATTCGTTGCCAGGCTCACTGAGCTTTGCGCGCGTGTCGGAGTTGCAGTTGTCTTCGAACCGGCGCCTAAAGGTTGCCCTGTAACAGGAGCGACGAAGTGGCTGACTAAAGACAAGGCCCTTCTGATGCTGAGCCTCCGCCATAAATCGAATGATCACCTATGGTTTGCCTTCTTTCACGAGGCGGGCCACCTGCTTCTACATGGAAAGAAAATGCTTTTTCTGGAAATGGCGCGCGGAATGGATGGAAGAAACGAGAAAGAAGCGGACAGATTTGCTCGTGATTTCCTGATACCACCGGCAGACGCGGAGGCCCTGCCGTACCTGGCGCATCAAAATGCAGAAGTAACGGCATTCTCCAACAGTATCGGTGTCGCTCCCGGGATTGTCGTTGGCAGGATGCAGCATGACAACCTTCTTCCGCAGAATTATCTGAATGGACTTAAGGTGCGATATCAATGGAGCGAAGAGTAGTGGACCGTTCTCTGCTGTCGCAGGCGCATGGTCCGAAGGAGAGCAAGAAAAAATAAACCGATTCTTCGAGCACTGGGTAAAAATGCTTCAAGATGAGCTGAGAGAAAAGCAACAGACAATCATGGAGATTATGTCCCGCCTTGATATTCAAGACGAGGCAATATCGGCTAGGGTCGAGAGCAAGGAATATCAGTCGCTGTCAAGAAAGACATTCCGGGAGTGGTCCGGTGCGGAAAGCGGCGAGAAACGGGTTTACGTGTAGCGCGACACACAAGGTGAGACGACGTGTTGCCTCATTCAAGAATGCTCCCGTGCTTCTGGCATGTTGCCTCACCAAAATGCTCCTTTCGGAATCGTAGCTCACTGAATGCCGATGGGGAACAAGGTCATTAATGACCTTGTTCCCCAGCAAGCAATTCCTTGGCCGGCAGGTTACCGAACACCATGGACATCGCTTTCTCCTTTCGCCAGACCTTCACTCGCTGCTGAACGGTGCGCAGCAGGCTGTCAGGGTACTCGCCTGGATGCGTTGCCTGAAGCCGCTCGAGCAGTTCGCGGCTCGTACGCCACGGTTCCGACTCGAACCAGGCGTGCAACTGCTCTGTGACCTTCACCAGCGGATCCGGCCGGCACCGGCCGCGCTTCGGTTTCTCGACCGGCTTGGCCGTAGGCCTGACCTCGCCTTCCGCCCACGCTGTCCTCAATCCGGCCAGGAACTGCTCCAACGGCGGCGTGGCCGTGTCTGACGGCTTGAGAACAGGTTTGTCCACGATATCGACGATACGCTGCTGTTGCGATCTTATCTTTCTCAGCAATCGAATTGGGTCGAGCGTTGCCGACAGACCGGCAACGTGCTCCTGCACGGATCGAGGTGTCCTGAGGTCCGCGAGCAGCCGTTGGCACGGCGTGGCCGGTGCATGGTAGCGCTTGCTGACGCGCGCGCCATCTCGGCGCTTTTCGGCCAGCTTGAACGACGGCTGAAAGAAATTCACGAACAACCGAGTGGCGGCGTACAGCCGGGACAGTGCCGCCGCGGCCTCCAGGCCCTCAAGCCGCCGGTAGCCGACCATGCGCCGCACCACGGTCCCGTTTTTCTGCTCGACGAAGGCCTGGTCGTTCTTGCGCCACGGCCGGCAGCGGGTGAACACGATTCCGGCATCACGGCAGTAGTCGCGGACAGTCTCGTTCACGAAAACGCTGTCGTTATCCGTGTCGAAGCCGAGCAACTCGAACGGCATACGCTTGCGGATCTCACCAAGCACTTCCCTGAGCAGTGTCTGTTCGCGATACAGCAGCGGCGCGCACTCGGTCCAACCGGTGGCGATGTCGGTAAGTACGAGCGTCTGTACAAAACTCCCGTTGGCCACGGGTCCACAGTGTGCGACAAGGTCGGCTTCCACGAAGCCGGGCGGTGGATCGTCCCAGTCCGAGAAAGTCCGTACCGGAATGCTACGGCGGATTGATGATGGCGGGGCCGCCCGACGACGCTTTCTGCCGCCAGCCTGTTCCCGGACATCGCGCAGTGACCTGTCAATCGTCGCTGCACTCATGGCGAGCAATCCAGCACGGATATCCGGGCCGAGCTGCAGATGACCGTGCCGCTCCATCGCATCGACCAGCGTCGGTATCAACGCCTTCAGACGCTTACCACAAATGCGGTCCGAGGCCTCCCAGAGCACCACCAATGCCTCGCGGTCCGCGTCGTCGTATATGCGCCGGGTGGCCCTTGCTTCCGGCCCGCGGACGGAAGGGCCGGACCGCAACAGGCGCATCGCATGCTTGCGGTGAAAACCGGTGATCGCAACGAACTCGTCGAGAATCCGTCTCTTCTCATGGCGGCTGCCAACCGCGTATCTTCGCGCTAAGGCGTTAACGAGTTCGGCGCGCGCCGTCTTGCTCATCTTCCTCATTCCAAAGCTCCCAAAGCAATCGTACTGGGGAGCATCTCAGATGAGGCAACAGACTAAGCCAAGGGAGCATTTCAAGTGAGGCAATGCGAATTCTCATCTTGATTGTCGCTGTAGATTTACGTTCGCAACATACTCTCCAATGCGGCTGCTTCTCAGGTCTCTAGCGACGATGTCGTTAGGATGTATATGGACTGGATCAACCAGTACTCAGAAATGCACTTTCACGTGATCGCAGCTATCTACAATAGTGATGGAATTACTCGCGGCAAAGTCTGGTGAAAGATAGGTGAAGGGCAGGTAAGAGAGGACTCGGCTGACGCAGATCTTTACAAGCTCTTGTATAGGGATCTCAGCACGGGAGGAATAATTCGACAGCATCGGGAAGTTGACAATTGGGGCAACTTCATTCCGAAGCAAAGACAGCGGCGCCCAAAGGGTAGCGGTCCCAAGCCACTAGTTTCCGCGTTCGACGAGAACGAAGGATACGAGTTGACGGATCTCGGGCAGCAATTCGTCCACTACGCGATGTCTGATATTCCCCCCAGGATCGAGTTCAAATCAGATGATGCTTGCAGTTGAGTCGGGCGGCTGCATGGCGTGGCGGCGGTTGTGCATCGGGAAATTACCCGCGCCCCTACGCAAGCTGCCCATCCTGGCAGTTCCTTAACAAACTAGAAGTGTCAGGTAAGAGAATGATCTCTGCATGAGGCGTAAACTTGCAAAAATTGCTGTCTTGCGCACTTTTTGCGCCCTGTCGTAGCGACGAACTTATGTGGTACAGTTTTTTTGTAGTGGGAACGCAACTTGCCGCTTTAGCGCCGTTGCGGGACGTTCGTCATGAAAACTGTGAATACACCTCAAGACAAAACCGAAAAAGTCGCACACTACATCATCGCTCACACACGATCTTCCCAGCTAGGTGCGACCAAGCTGTGTAAGGTGATGTGGCACGCAGATGTATTGCATTACCGGCGTTATGGGCAAACCATTTCCGGTCAGCGATCCTATGTCCGGATGGACAATGGTCCCGTTCCGAACGGGATCTATAAGGTGCTCGATAGTCTAAAAGCAAGCAAGAAGATTTTTGAGCGGCAGATTCCCACGTCCGCCGGAAACCGTAGAGAGTTTCTTCACGTGGAAAGGCCGGAGGCATCTTGGTTTATTCCAGAAGAAATTGAGACGCTGCATGAGGCGATTGATTTTTTTGTGCGGCTTTCAGCACAGGAAGCAAGTGAGCGCACTCACGGACCCTTATGGGATGAACTGCTGAATGGCCAGCAAATGCCTATCCGGGCTGCGGCCGTGATACCGTCGAACGTATTGCCTGAAGACATTGAGTTAGCTCTGGAGCGCAAGGCAGAGTTCGCCGAATAAGCGATGCAGTTTGCTCGGCCACCGTCGGGGTTCAAGATAGATTTGACCCCGGGTATTCGTGATTATGTGGAGTCCGAAAAGGCCAAAGACCCGAAATTCAGCCGCTTCTGGGACGATCTGATTGAATACCTGAAGATCGTAGCCCATACAGTCGGAATCCCGGAACCCAGACTTGGTCCAACCAGCCGACTGTTTGCCACGGGTCCGGATCCGGAATCGGGCCAACCCAGAATCCTTGTTGGATATTACGTTTCAGGGGAAACCGTATTTGTTCGCCTGCTGATGGTGTCGTGACGCTTTTCCTATAGCGCGTCAGTCAAGTCCTGGGGGTGATGGCAACCCTGCCTGCGAGGACGCACGACAGTTCTTTCCTGGGCCGCCACTAGCCTTTGAGCCTAGCCAAAACTGTGCTGCGTTCTACAAGAATGCGCGGATGAGGTGCTGCATTTGTATCACGGACCGTTTGTTGCAACGCAGATCATTTTGTCGCGTCAACTATGCGGGTTTGGCCGGCGATTGCACGCCCAGGGGCGGGCGGCGCGGTCGGCTTGTTCGAAGGCTTCGATGGCTTCGCCGTGTTCGCTGAGCGTCAGGGCGATGGGGTCCAGGCCCTTGAGGATCATTTCGCGGTCGCGCGGCTTCATGGAGAAGGATAGGGGCTGATCGCCGAGGCCCTGCACTTCGCAGGCTCCCAAATCGACAGTCAGGCGCAGTTCCCGGCGCGCTGCCTCAGCAGCGAGCGCGGCCACCTGCTGTTCGGAGAGGACCACGGCGACAAGACCGTTCTGCGCGCAATTAGCCTGGAAGATCTCTCCGAAACTGGGCGCGATGACGGCGCCGATACCCCAGTCGGCCAACGCCCATACGGCGTGTTCGCGCGACGAGCCGCAGCCGAAATTATCTCCGGAAATCAGTATCTTCGACGCCCGGTAACCCTCCCGGTTAAGCACGAAATCCGGCGCTTCCTCGCGCGTGGCGAGATCGGTATAGCGCCAGTTGGCGAACAGGCCCTCGCCCAGGCCCTCGCGCGACACGCGCTTCATCTCGCGGCTCGGAATGATCGCGTCCGTATCGACGTTGCGCCGCATCAACGGCGCCGCCACACCCGACACTACGCCTCTCATCCCCAAATGCGCAGCGCCATCAGGATTGCAATGAACACGCTGAACGTTCCAATCACGACCCGCAATGTGGAGCGGTAAACGCCCGTAATGGAATCCTTCATTTCCGCTCTCAGCGCTCCAAAGCCTTCCGCCATTTCCGTGCGCAAGTCCGCGAAATCCAGCTTGGTCGCGAAGTGTTTGAGATCATCTTTGGTTGCGAAATTCTTGAGATCCGCCCTGGTGACCATTTCGTTATCGACACGGGCCTTGACAGCAGCCAAGTCCCGGGCAATTTGCTCGTTGATCGCCATTGCGCGGTTTACCGTTCCCACAATTGCCTCCGCCTGACTGCCGCTAAAGCCGGCTGCTTTCAGTTCCATTGCTTCGGACAGCGCGTCTTATGCCAGTTCTTCCATTATCACACTCCCTGCGAAATTCATTGAACAAAGCGGATGTGGGTCTGTACGACCCAATCCATTGAGCCACCCTTATAGCAATGCTCACCGTTTACTGTCAAGCAGAGAATTCATTGTGGGCTTAAGACAATTTGCGCGGGTCCGCCAGACGGCCTTCGACTGCGGAGGCGGCCACGGTCGCCGGGCTGGCGAGGTGGGTGCGGGCGCCGGGTCCCTGGCGGTTTTCGAAGTTTCGATTGGTGCTGGAAACGGTGCGCATTCCGCCGAATCCGTCGCCGCCGGCGTAAAAGCACATAGAGCAGCCGGACTCGTGCCATTCGAAACCGGCGTTCTCGAACACCCGGTGCAAGCCCTCGGCCTCGGCGGCGGCGCGGACCGCGGTGGAGCCGGGCACGCAGATCGCCTTGACGCCTTCGGCTACGCGCCGGCCGTCGAGCACCTTCGCCGCCGCCCTCAAATCCGACAGACGCGCGTTGGTGCACGAACCGATGAAGGCGGCGTCGATGCTCAAGTCCTGCATGCGCTGACCCGGCGCCAGGTTCATGTAATCCAAAGCCCGCTGCATGGCCTCGCGCCGCCCGGCCGCACCGCACGGCGACGGCACCTGCGCGTCAACGCCAACCGAATGCTCCGGGCTGGTGCCCCAGCTCACCTGGGGCGCGAGCGCCGAGCAGTCCACTTCCAGTTCGCGATCAAACTCAGCTTCTTCGTCGGTCTTCAGGTCCCGCCAGGCCGCGACCGCCTGGTCCCACAGCGCACCGCGCGGTGAGAACTCCCGCCCGCTCAAGTACTCGAAAACGTCGTCGTTCGGCGCCACCATCCCGGTCCACGCCCCGAACTCGATGGCCATGTTGCACAGCGTCATGCGCCCTTCCACGCCCAGCGCGTCGATCGCATCACCGGCAAATTCCACCGCGCAGCCCAAACCGCCCATGGCCGAGTGCTCTGCGATCAGCGCCAGGATCAGGTCCTTGGCTGTTACGGCAGGGTCGGGCCGGCCGAGAAAGCGCACCCGCATCGCCGCCGGGCGCTCCGCACGCAGCGTGCCGGTGGCCAGCGCATGCTCGGCCTGAGTGGTGCCGATGCCCCAGGCCAGCGCGCCCAGGCCGCCCACCGTGCAGGTGTGGCTGTCGGGGCAAACCAGCGTGAGGCCGGGCAGGGCGATGCCCAGTTCGGGTGAAATCACGTGGACGATGCCCTGGCTTGGGTCGTCGATGTCAAACAGCCGGATCCCGGCCTCGCGCGCGGCCTCGCGGGTAGCAGTAATGAACTCCGCGCCGCCCGGCATCCGGGTCAGGCCCGGGCGCCCCGGCCGGGTATCGACGATGTGGTCCATTACGCAGAAGGCGCGCTCCGGACCCCGGATCTCGCGGCCGGCCTTCTTCAGCGCCTGCAGGGCGAGCGTTCCGGTACGTTCGTGCAGAAAAACCCGGTCGATGGCGACAATCGACTGCCCATCGTCGGCACGGGCGACCTCGTGGGCGTCCCAGAGCTTGTCGAACAGGGTGCGCGGCGTGCTCATTTCGTTGCAGCGCGCCGGACCCGGAACAGGCCTTCCTGCGTCATGGTCGCCACCCGGGCGCCGTCACCGCGATATATCGAGGCGCGGGCGAATCCGCGCGAGCCGCCGGCCCAGGGACTGTGCAGGTCGAACAGCATCCACTCGTCCACGCGAACCGGGTAGTGAAACCACATCGCATGATCGAGGCTGGCGAGTAGAAAGCCCTGCGGCGGCCTCTCGTGCGGGAAGGTCACCATCCCGATCAGTCCCATGTCCGACAAGAAAGCCAAGAAGGCCTGGTGCGCCTCGATATCGTCCGGCAGCCGCGTGGAGGTGCGCAACCAAAGCCTCTGCCGGGGTTCGCGCGCGCCGATGCCCAGTGTGTGCTCGGGCTTTACCGGCCGGAAATCCAGCGCCTTCGAAAGCCTGAGCAGGTTGAAATAGCGCCGCGGCATCCAGTCCGCCTCGCCCGCGGTCAGTTCGCGCAGGTCCTTGAGGTCCTCGGGCGGCGGAACATCCCCCATGGGGTCCTGGTGCTCGGGGCCCTGCTGGACGGCCTGGAAGGAGGCGGTCATGTTGAAGATCTGCCGGCCGTGCTGGACGGCCACCACCCGGCGGTTGGAGAAGCTGCCGCCATCGCGGGCGCGGTCCACCTCGTAGATGATCGGCGCGCGCGTGTCGCCCTCGCGCAGAAAATAGGCGTGCAGCGAGTGCGCCACGCGACCCTCGACCGTGCGCAGGGCGGCGTACAGCGCCTGGCCCAGCACCTGGCCGCCGAATACCCGCCCGCTGCCGAAATCGCGGCTTTGGCCCCGGAACAGGTTCTGCTCCAGTTGCTCCAGCTCAAGCTGGTCGATCAGGTCTCGCAATCCGTCCGCGATCATTCCGGGCTTTGCTCGTTCACGCCAACAAGCGTACCAGCATTGTCAAAAAATAATGCCGTAAGATAGGCTGCTCGCTGTTCGAGAGGGGGGGAATTGGCCAAACAAGGCAGGATGTCCGTAACGCTCGGCAAGGTGGGCGTGTGGATTTCGGCGATCGGCGCGGTTGTCCTCACGGTCAGCATCGCCGGCTACCGTTTGGACCTGCTTTCCCTGGCGCCGGCTTTCCTTGGCTACGTCGGCAGCGTTCTGCTCATGGCCCTGGCGACGCTGTTCCTGCTGGTGGGGATGATCGGCGGCCGCGGCCGGCTCGGGGGCTGGAAACTCATGGCCGCAAGCTGGATCGCCCTGATCTTGTGCGTGGGAATGACCCTCAATAATCTTTTGTGGCTCCGCCAGATGCAGGTGTCTCCGCCGATCCACGACATCACTACAGACACGGTGAATCCGCCGGCCTTCGTGGACATATTGCCGCTGCGCGCCGGCGCAGCCCATCCGCCGGAATACGGCGGTGATGAAGTAGCCGGGCAGCAGCTCTCGGCCTACCCCGAAATACAAACGCTCGAGCTTGCCCTATCGCAGGCTGATGCCCTGGTGCTTGCAGCCCAGGTTGCGGGAGAAATGGGCTGGGAAATCGTCGCCATGGAGCCTGCTGAAGGGCGCCTGGAAGCGGTGGCCACCACGACCTGGTTTGGGTACAAGGACGATATAGTCGTTCGCATCTCGCAGACCGGGGAGCCTGTGCTTGTCGACGTGCGCTCGAAGTCCCGGCTGGGCATATCCGATGTCGGCACCAATGCCCGGCGCATCCGCCTTTTTCTGGCGCGCATGCGCGCCGCCCGCTAGGCGCCGCCCCCCTGGGAACGACGACGTCCCCCCTGGGAACGAGGGCGTCCCCCTGGGAACGAGGGCGTCCCGCCCTCGACGGATCCAAGCCCCCCTTGGAACGACGACGTCCCCCTGGGAACGAGGGCGTCCCGCCCTCGACGAGGACGTGACATCCTCGCTCCCGGGAGGTTGCCTTCACTTCCCCGATAGCAGGCACCTGAGATGAGCGATCACGCCTGGTACGTGGACTTCATCGAGCGCTGCTATTTCGGCAACGTGGCCCTGGGCGACCTTGAGGCGGTGCGCAATTGCTTTGCGGACGACGCCGAAGTCCTGATCCGACACGGCGATAACCCTGAACGGCGTTATTCACCCTCGCCGGGCCCGGGACAGGAATCACTGCTGAGCTTCTTCGGACATCTCTGCGAGAACTACGATTGCTGGTTCGGCAATTTCCGCCACACCATCGACCTTCCGAATCAGCGGGCCGCCAGCCGCTTTACGGTCCGCCTGACGCCGAAGCCCGATGGCCTTTACGCCGAATTCCCGCAGCAGCAGCTCATGAACTCGAATTTCTTCGAGTTCGCCGACGGCCGGATCACGTTCATGCTGATCTACTACGCCAACATCGGCGCCGACAGTTCGGAAACCCCCACCGGCTATCCCGGCTAACCCTGGGAACGAGGACGTCTCGTCCTCGACGAGGGCGGGACGCCCTCGGTCCCAGGGGTCAGACCATGTAGAGGCCGAGTGTCTCGGCGGTGCAGGCCGCCTTTCTCTGTCCCTCAATTTCGATCTTGTGCCGGCAGGTCATCTGAATACCGCCGGCGCGCGAGCGAGCCTGCAGGACCGTGGTGCGCACTCTAACGCGGCTCGGGCACACCACCATGTTGGAAAAACGCACCTTGTTCAGGCCCCAGTTGATCGCCCGCTTCAAGGTGGGGAAACTCACGAATTGCTCGGTCGCGCCCGGGATCAGCGACAGTGTCAGGTAACCGTGCGCAATCGTCGCGCCGGTATCGAGTTCCCTGGCCGCGCGCTCAGTATCGACGTGGATCCACTGGTAATCCTCGGTGGCCCTGGCAAAGCGGTCGATCCGCTCCTGGTCCACCAGGATCCAGTCGGACACGCCTACTTCAACGCCTTCCAGCGCCTTTGCGTCGTCAATCGATCGAATCTCGTAACCCAAGTGACATCTCGCGGCAGCCCCCGCCGCTGCGTATTATCACCGCCTGCGGTCGATCATGGACAGGAATTCGGCCCGTGCGCGCGCGTCATCGCGGAAAACGCCCAGCATCTGGCTGGTCACCATGCTTACGTTGCGCTTGCCGATGCCGCGCGTGGTCATGCACTCGTGCGCGGCCTCGACCACCACCGCCACGCCACGCGGCTCCAGGACGCTGGAGATGCAGTCGGCGATCTGCGCGGTCAGCTTTTCCTGAACCTGCAGGCGGTGCGCGTAGGCGTCCACCACCCGCGCCAGCTTGCTGATGCCGACCACCTTGTCGCGCGGCAGGTAGGCCACGTGCGCCTTGCCGATGATGGGGGCGATGTGATGCTCGCAGTGCGAGTTGAAGTCGATATGGGTCAGCGCCACGATCTCGTCGTAGCCGTTGACTTCCCGGAAGGTGCGGGCCAGAAAATCGTAGGGGTCCACGCTGTAGCCGCTGAACCACTCCTCGTAGGCGCGCACCACGCGCTTGGGCGTGTCCATCAGGCCCTCGCGCCCGACATCGTCGCCCGTCCAGCGCATCAGCACCTTCACGGCGGCTTCGGCCTCCCGGCGTGTCGGCTTGCTGTTCTCGTTCTTGCTCATAGACCCGCTCCCGGCAGCAAAGCGCCGCCGCGCAGAAACCTGCGTAAATCCTCGTGACTATTGATGTTCGTAATCTCCAGCGGAATCAGTTTCAGCGTCAGGCCTTGAAGGTAATCGCGCGGCGATGGCGCCGCCCCCGCAGCCGTCAGTTTCGCCAAACCCGCAAGCGTAGCCGGTTCGTAGATCGCGCACAATGGCTCGGGCGCGGAAGTATCGGGGTCGCAGTAGGCCGTGGCAGCGGTTTGCGGGTCGCGCTCGGCGATCAGGCGCTTAAGCTCGGCGGCGCCCAGGCCGGGCTGATCGCAGGCGATCGCCAGCCAGGCCCGGTCCGGCGCGCCGGCATGCGCCGCCTGAAGGCCTGCCGCCGGTCCCTGGCCTTCGCGGCTGTCGAACAGGCAACGGTAGCGTGAGCGCAGCGCGTCGGAAGCCTGGTCCGCCCGTACGCTCACCCAGACGTCCTCAAGACAGGACTCAAGCAGTCCGACGGCGTGCTCCAGCATGCTTGAGCCGCCCACTTCGACGGCGGCCTTGTCGCTTCCGAAGCGGGTGCTCAATCCCCCGGCGAGCACCACGCCGGAAATCGGCGCTTCAGCCGGCCCGCTCATCGATATAGTCGCCGCTCTTGCCGCCGGTCTTCTTCAACAGCCGCGCTTCGGTGATCACGATGCCGTGCGAGACCGACTTCAGCATGTCATAGACGGTCAGCGCCGCAATCGTGGCGCCGGTCAGCGCTTCCATCTCCGCCCCGGTCTTGCCGGTGACCTTGACCGCGCATTCGATGACGACCTCGTTGCCCTTGAGGTCCAGCTCGATCCGGCAGCCTTCCAGGTGCAGCGGGTGGCAGAAGGGAATCAGCTCATGCGTGCGCTTGACCGCCTGGGTCCCGGCGATGATGGCGGTCTGGAAAACCGGTCCCTTGTGGGTGCGGATTTCGCCGTCTTCGGCTTGACCAGCGGCCTCGGCGGGCAGCACGACGACCGCGCGGGCCGTGGCCGTGCGCTCGGTTACGGCCTTGCCGCCCACGTCCACCATGCCGGGGCGCCGCTTCGAATCAAAGTGCGTAAGCATCACTGCAAATTATAGTTTCCGACCGGCCCCGGCTCGCCGTTTCACTGTCAGCCCAAAGCAGTAATGTCCCCTTTGTGCAATTCTAAGATGTCCCCTTTTGTTGGAACCGGAGGGTGGGCATTTGACAAAGGGGAGTTTATTGATGAGCAGCAAGGAAGTGGATCGCATGTCGGTCGTACAGGAGGTTGTGGCGAAGCGGCTTCGGCAACGCGAGGCGTCGGAGCAGTTGGGTTTGAGTGTTCGGCAAGTCAAGCGATGGGTACAGGCGTATCGGAAGCGCGGTGCGGCGGGTTTAATCTCTGGACGGCGGGGCAAGCGGCCGGGCAACGCCATTGAGCCGGGTGTTCGGCGGGAGATCATGGACTGGGTTGTGGAGCGCTACCGGGACTTTGGCCCGACGCTGGCGTGCGAGAAGCTGACCGAGGTTCATGGTTACCGGATGTCGGTGGAGACGCTGCGTAACTGGATGATTGCTCAAGGGCTGTGGCAAGCGAAGTCCCGGCGCCGCGCGCGCATTCATCAGCGCCGTCCTCGGCGGCCCTGTTTCGGCGAGTTGGTTCAGATGGACGGCTCGCCGCACGCCTGGTTTGAGGAGCGGGGGGCGCGTTGCACGCTGATCGTGTTCATTGATGACGCCACCAGCGGGCTTTTGGCCTTGCGGTTGGTGGCGGCGGAGACGACCCAGGCGTATATGGAGACCTTGCGGGCGTATCTCGGCCGGGATGGCCGCCCGGTGGCGATGTATTCGGACCGGCACAGCATTTTCCGGGTCAATCATGGGCGCTGTGAGGGGAAAGTGACGCAATTCACGCGGGCGTTGAAAACCCTGGACATTGAGCCGATTCACGCCAACACGCCGCAAGCGAAAGGGCGCGTCGAGCGAGCTAATCAGACCCTTCAGGATCGCTTGATCAAAGAGTTGCGGCTGCAAGGCATTGATGACATGGAATCGGCCAATGCGTATCTGGGGGTGTTCATGGCCGACTACAACCGGCGCTTTGCGGTGGCGCCTAAAAGCCCTGTGGATGCGCACCGGGAGGTACTGCACGACGCCAAGGAACTGGACCTGATCTTGTGTCTGCACGCGCAGCGCAAGCTGTCGAAGAATCTGACCTTTCAGTATTTGAATCGCGAGTATCAGCTAACCGGGTACGGCCGCGGCTACCGGCTGCGCGGCGCTCAAGTTACGGTGTGTGACGCCTTCGGCGCTGAAGTGTCCATTCTCCATCAGGGCAAGACGCTCGACTTTCGGGTTCTGGCCGAGGGCCAGGCGCCGGTTGCGCTGGACGATGAGAAGAGCGTGCAGCACACGGCCGACGAAGCCCAGGCGCGCCAGCGGGCTCAGCCGCGCTACAAGCCGTCCCCGGATCATCCCTGGAACCGGATGACGCGGCAGGCCGTTACGGTTGCCGCCGGCCGGCAAGCCGCGGCGAAGTGATGTTCGGGGGCGTGCGGGGAAGCCCGCCGAGGAAGGGACTCCGTTCGCTACGCTCTCTTCGTCCCTTCCTCGATTACCCTAAATGTCCGTTCAAACTTCGTAATCGAGGGAAACTGAATACCAAAAAGGGGACATTTTAGAATTGGAGAAAAGGGGACATTACTGCTTTGCGTTGACAGGCTCGCCGTTTCACTGGACAATTAGCCATCCGCGATATACTTTGCAACCCAGACTCGAGTTGCCTCATGCCGGTTGTAGCGAAGTTTGAGATTACGTATACGCAGTTCTTAAGCGAGGACGGTAAAGCCCAGAAAGAATTGCCGGAATTTGCGGCCGACGCGGACGATATGGCGCGCATGTACCGGCAAATGCACCTGACCCGGGCGTTCGATCAACGCTGCATCAACCTCCAGCGGACCGGGCAGGTGGGCACCATCGCTTCCAGCCACGGTCATGAGGCGGCCCAGGCGGGCGTAGCCGCGGCCATGCATCCCGAAGATGTCCTGGCGCCCTCCTATCGCGAGCATGGGGCGGTGATCTGGCGGGGCGTTCGAATGAGCCAGTTGCTTGCGGTGTGGGGCGGCGACGAGCGCGGACACAACTGGGACGGCCCGCAGCAGGACTTTCCCTATTGCGTGCCGATCGCCACGCAATGCCTGCACGCCGCCGGCGCGGCGATGGCGATGAAGATGCGCGGCCAGGCCAACTGCGCCGTGGCGCTGTGCGGCGACGGCGCCACTTCCGAGGGCGCCTTCTACGAGGCCCTGAACGCTGCCGGCGCATTTCATCTGCCGGTCGTGTTCGTGGTTACCAACAACCGCTACGCCATCTCCATGCCGGTCGAGGGCCAGACCGCTGCCACAACACTGGCGCAGAAGGCGATTGCCGCCGGGATTCCGGGCGAGCAGGTGGACGGCAACGACCTCATCGCGGTGCACAACCAGGCGGAACTCGCCATGCAGCGGGCCCGCTCCGGCGGCGGCGCCACGCTGATCGAGGCCTTGAGCTACCGGCTGGCGGACCACACCACGGCCGATGACGCCCGACGCTATCGTCCCGATGAGGAGGTCGAGGAGGCCCACAGACGGGCGCCCCTGCAACGCATGAAGCGGTTCATGCAGGAGCGTTTCGGTTGGACCGACGAACAGGAACAAGCCCTGATCGAGGAACTGGAAGCGGAAGTGGAAGCAGAAGTCGAGGCCTACCTGAGTGTTCCGCGGCCGAAGATCGAAGAGATCTTCGACCACCAGTTCGGCAACATGCCCGCCACGCTCAAGGCGCAGCGCGAAATCGCCCGCAAGTACCCGGTCGGGGATCACGACTGATGGCGAACCTGACTTTGGTCGAAGCGGTAAACCAGGCGCTGGCCTGGGAGATGGCGCACGACGACAGTGTGGTCGTGTTCGGCGAGGACGTGGGCTTGAACGGCGGCGTATTCCGGGCCACGGTGGACCTGCAGGACAAATTTGGCGCGGCAAGGGTGTTCGACACGCCGCTGGCCGAAGCGATGATTGCCGGCCTGTCGGTGGGCATGGCCACGCAGGGTTTCAAGCCGGTGCCGGAAATCCAGTTCATGGGCTTCATCTACCCGGCGCTCGATCAGATCATCAGCCATGCCAGCCGGATACGCAACCGCACCCGCGGACGGCTGACCTGCCCGATGGTGCTGCGCGCGCCCTTCGGGACCGGCATCCGCGCCCCGGAGCATCATTCAGAGAGCACCGAAGCGCTGTTCGCCCACATGCCCGGCGTGCGGGTGGTGATCCCGTCCTCGCCGGTGCGCGCCTACGGCCTGCTGCTATCGGCGATCCGCGATCCGGACCCGGTGGTTTTCCTGGAGCCCAAGCGCATTTACCGCGCCTTCCGCCAGGAAGTTGAGGACAACGGCGAGGGCCTGCCGCTGGACACGGCCTTCGTGACCCGGCCGGGGAGCGACGTGACCCTGATCACCTGGGGCGCTTGTGCGCTGGAGGTCTGGAACGCCGCGGGAGAGCTGGCCGAAGAGGGCGTTGACTGCGAGGTAATGGATCTGGCCACGGTCAGTCCGATGGACAAGGAAACCATCCTGGAATCAGTGTCGCGCACCGGCCGGGCGGTCATCGTGCACGAGGCTGCGGTAAGTGGCGGCCTGGGCGGGGAAGTGGCCGCGATCCTTGCGTCGGAAGGCCTGTACAGTCTGGAAGCGCCGGTGATCCGGGTGGCTGGTTACGATACCGTACCGCCGCTGGCCCGGATGGAATACGGCTATATTCCCAGCGTCCAGCGCATCAAGGATGCAGTGATGGAATGTATGGAGAGCTAAGCGGGAAGATTCGAATGAGAGAGTTCAAATTGCCCGATCTTGGCGAGGGCCTGACCGAAGCCGAAATCGTTGAATGGCACGTGGCTGCCAACGACGACATCAAGCTGAATCAGCCCCTGCTCTCGGTTGAGACCGATAAGGCCGTGGTCGAGGTGCCTTCGCCGGTTTCCGGGCGCGTGATCTCGCTGCATGGCGACCCCGGCGACGTCATCCCGGTGGGCGACGTGCTGGCCCGTTTCGACACCCGGGAACGAGGGCGTCCACCCCCCCGGGAACGAGGGCGTCCACCCCCCCGGGAACGAGGGCGTCCCGCCCTCGACGAGGACGAGACGTCCTCGCCCTCAGGAAAGCGTCCACCCCGGGAACGAGGGCGTCCCGCCCTCGAAAAAGGCTCCGACGCCCCCGGCGTAGTCGGCGAACTTCCCGCCAGCTCCTTGGTGATGAGCGACACGACCCAGTCGGCGACCGCGGCGCCGAAGAAGCAGCGCGTCAAGGCCGCACCATCGGTCCGCGCCCTGGCGCGCGAGATGGGCGTTGACCTGACGCAGGTTGAGGGATCAGGCCCGGGCGGCCGCATAACGGCCAAGGACGTGGCGAAAACCGCAGAACCCCCCTGGGAACGAGGGCGTCCCGCCCTCGACGAGGACGAGACGTCCTCGCTCCCAGGGCATTCCGGAACCGACGAGAAGCTCTCCGGCCCGCGCCGCGCCATGTTCCAGAGCATGACCGCTTCTCACCGTGACGTGGCGCTGTGCACCGTGATGGACGATGCCGATATCCACGACTGGGAGTCGCCGCGCGACTTCACCCCGCGGCTGGTCCGCGCCATGGTGGCTGGCGCCCGCGCCGAACCGCGGCTCAACGGCGCCTTCAATGCCGAGACCGGTGTGCTGTCCATGACCGACGAAGTGCACATGGGACTGGCCATGCACACGCCCCACGGGCTGATCGTGGCGACCATCCATAACGCCCACACGCTGAGCCTGGATGAGTTGCGCGCCGAGGTGGCGCGGCTGAAGAAAGCAGGCGTGGAGCGCACACTGAAGCCCGGCGAGGTGCGCGGCTACACGATCACTTTGTCGAACATCGCCGGCGGGTCGTCTCGCTACGCCACGCCGTTGATGGTCCCCCCCACCGTCGGCATCCTGGGTAGCGGCGCAGCGCGCGAGGAAGTGGTGGCCGTCAACGGCGGGATCGCCATTCGGCGGATGCTGCCGCTGTCGCTGACCTTCGATCACCGCTGCGTGGCCGGCGCTGACGCCTCGGGTTTCTTTGGCGCGGTGCTGGCGGACCTTAAGCTGGCCTCGTGAAGTCCGCGTACGGCCGGCTGATCCTTTGCCGGCATGGCGAGAGCCTGTGGAACCGCGAGAACCGCTTTACCGGCTGGACCGACGTTGACTTGAGCCCTGCCGGCGAGGAAGAGGCCCGCTCGGCCGGGCAATTGCTAAAGAAAGCCGGCCTGGCGCCGGAGGTGGCCCATACCTCGGTGCTGATACGCGCCGTGCGCACGCTGTCGCTGATTCTGGATGAGCTGGACGCGAGCGGGATCAAGGTCTATCAGAGCTGGCGCATGAATGAGCGCCACTACGGCGCGCTGCAGGGCCTGAACAAGGCCGAGACCATGGAGAAGCACGGTGAGGCGCAGGTGAAGGTGTGGCGGCGTTCGTACGCCATCTCGCCACCGGCGCTGGCGCCCGACGATCCCCGGCATCCGCGCCACGACCCTCGCTACTCCGACCTGGCTTCGCCGCCGGCCTGCGAGTCCCTGAAAGACACGCTGGACCGCGTGCAGCCTTACTGGGAGCGCCATATCGCGCCTGACATCGAGGCCGGACGCTGCACGCTGGTGTCCGCCCACGGCAACAGCCTGCGGGCGCTGGTAAAGCTGTTGGAAAATATCTCCGATGACCAGATCGTCAGGCTGGAGATTCCGACCGGGGCGCCGATCCTGTATGCGTTCGGCCCCGGCATGCAGGCGCAGCCGCGCCGCTACGTGGGGGCGTCGTCATGATCTACCTGCTCGGTGACCGCGAACCGCGCTCGAAAGCGCTGTTTATCGCCCCGGACGCCGCCGTGATCGGCGACGTGGAGCTCGGTGAGGACTCAAGCGTGTGGTTCTGCGCCGTTCTGCGCGGCGATACTGAGCCGATCCGCATCGGCGCGCGCAGCAATATCCAGGACGGAACCGTGGTGCATACCGACACCGGTTATCCCACGACGGTCGGCGATGACGTTACCGTGGGACACAGCGTGATCCTGCACGGCTGCACGGTGGACGACGGCTGCACCATCGGCATGGGCGCGATCCTGCTGAACGGCTCCCGGGTCGGCGCCAACAGCCTGGTCGCCGCCGGCGCGCTGTTGCCCGAAGGGCGCGAGTATCCGTCCGACAGCCTGATCATGGGCATCCCCGCCCGCGCGGTTCGCGAACTGACCGGGGAAGAGCGCGCCAGGGTAGCGGAAGGCGCGGAAGTGTACCTGCTCCGCGCCCGCGAGCACCGCGACCAACTGAAGACCCTGGGAACGAGGGCGTCCCGCCCTCGCCCCTGACGTCTTTTTTGTCGTCGAGGGCGGAACGCCCTCGTTCCCAGGGGGCGTTCCCAGGGGGGATGCGTCAGCGGGTGAGCTCGGCAGTCAGTTCCGCCATGATCGAAAGCGCAATTGAGGCCGGGTCGTTGGCGCCGATGTCCAGACCCACCGGACCGCGCAGCTTGCCGTGCAAGTTGCCGGCGCCATCGCCCAGTTCGCGCAGCAGGCGCTCACGACGCGCCTTGGGGCCCAGCACACCCACCCAGGGGATCGGCCGGTCTGCGAGCGCGGCCAGGTACGAACGATCCGAGGCCAGGTGATGGCTCATCACCACGCAAGCATCCCAGGCATCGAGGTCCACCGCTTCGGCCAGGTGATCAGGCCTGAGTTCTACGATGTTCTCGGCCGCGCCCAGGTCCCCGCGTTGAAGGTACGAGCGGCGGTGGTCACAGACCGTGACCCGCCAGCCCAGCCGTTCAGCGAATTCCACCAGCGGCACGGCGTCCACCCCGGCGCCCAGCACCAGCAGCCGGGGAATCGGTTGCAGCGGATACACCAATACCTTGCGCGCCGGTTTGCTGAGCGTGTGCAGGCCGTTGGGATGCTCGTCCGGCACCTCGTGATCCAATATCGTGCGTCCGACCGGCGCCTCGTCGCCTTCGACCACAACCGCGCAGCGCGACGCCTCTGTGCCCAGCGCCAACTCGCACATCCGCTCCAGCGGCGCCCACGCATGCTCGCCTTCACCGGCCAGCGGCTGCAGCAGCACCTTGAGCATGCCGTCGCAGCCCACGCCGGTCCCGAACAGGATATCGTGCTCGCCGCGCATGTCGTAGCAAACCGAGCGTGCCTCGCCGGACTCCAGCACCGCGGCGGCATGCTCGGCCAGGTCGCCCTCCAGGCAACCGCCGCTTACCAGTCCCTGGTAGTTGCCCTCGCCGTCGATCAGCACCCGCGCGCCCGACTTCGAATAGGTGGAACCGGCGGTTTCATACACCGTCGCCAGCACCAGCGGGCCACCCGCCGCCTTCCACTCCTCAAAGGTCTCAATCAAATGCTTCAGCGCCATCCAGTTCTCCTTCTGCGTGTGTGCCGTCTCAGATCAGCTTGTCCGACCAAAGCCGCTCCTCAGCGCCCGCAAGAGACCAAAGTCCGGTAATTCCCGCCAAATGAGCGGGTGCAGCTGGAAACGCCACGCTTGACCGCCGAGCAGGTTGAAACGCGCCGACCCAGGGAACCGCTCAGCAAGTAGCGTGGACTTGCCCACCTTGCGAGCCCCCAAAGGAAGGCGGATTGCCCGGCCGGAAGGTCAAGGGGAAGCTCGCGCTTGTACAGACTCATTCGGAATATGTTCCGAAATGGCTATGCCAAATCGGAACATACTCCGAAATGGATGGATTGTGTCGCGGGTAGAGGCGGTTTGGCCGAGGGCGGGACGCCCTCGTTCCCGGGGGGCGGGACGCCCGCCTGCGATGCGTCATGACTCTTTCAACAAGGCAATGACTTCCTCCCCGGTCAGGCGGGGATGATCGCCGGCGAAGTCATAGCCGTCCGGCTTGTCCTCAATGAAGATTTCGCCGACCAGACGAAACGGCGACTGATCGTCAAAGGTGCCCACCCAAAGCGCGTAGTGATCGTTACGCTTGTAGCGATAGAACAGACTGGTTCCGCAACGATCGCAGAAGCCGCGCTCCGCCCAGGCCGAGGAGTCGTAACGCGTGATGTGGTCGGCGCCGGAAAACTCGATTTGCCCAACGTGGGCGGCCATGATCGATGCTCCCGACCAGCGCCGACATTGGCCGCAATGGCAACTGCGGACTTCGGTTTGAACCTCTTCCGCAGTGTAGGTCACCGTTCCGCACAAACACCGCCCTGTCATGGTCATGGCTATCGCCCCCTAACCCGGATAATTCACCACGCCCGTTCCACTCTGAAGTGCAACACTCAACGATGGTTGGCTAGACCGGAAGCAAACGGGACTGTCGCCGAGCGTTGAGAAGCGGCCAGGTGACGGCGATACTCTCCGAAATTACAGAAGGAGGGTATCCGATGGCCAAGGGCTACCATCACCTGACCTACGGGTCACGATGCCAGATTTACGCGCTGAAGAAAAGCGGGATGTCGATCCGGGGCGTAGCGCGCGCGCTTGAGGTATCGGCCTCGACGGTGAGCCGCGAGTTGCGGCGCAACCGTGGCCGGCGGGGTTACCGGATGCGCCAGGCGCAGCGGAGAGCCCAGTCTCGCCGCCTTTTGGCGTCATCGCGCCCGCGCAAGCTCACGGCGGCGTTGTGGGGCCGGGTTGAAGGGTGGCTGGGCTGGCAGTGGAGTCCCCAGCAGATTGCCGGCCGGTTGCGTCTTGAGGGTGGGGTGTCGGTCGGCAAGACATGGATTTACCGTCAGGTGTGGAAGGATCGGGCGAACGGCGGGACGCTGTATACGCATTTGCGCCGGCGCGGCAAGAAGGCCAACCGGCGCGGCCGTTGTGGTGCGGGCCGTGGGTTGATACCGGGCCGTGTAGACATCCGCGAGCGTCCGGCGGTGGTGGAGCTAAAGCGCCGGGTGGGCGACTGGGAGTTGGATACGATCATTGGCGCCCGGCATCGGGGGGCGCTGGTCTCGGTGGTGGACCGGTGTTCGAAGTTCACGTTTCTACAGCGGGTGATGAACAAGACGGCGGCAGCGGTTGGGGGCGCGATCCTGGCGCGCTTGGGGCCGGTATCGGCGCTGACGCACACGCTGACGGCGGACAACGGCAAGGAGTTTGCCGGCCACCGGGCGGTGGCGGCCGGATTGTCGGCGGGGTTTTACTTTGCCACGCCGTACCATTCCTGGGAGCGCGGATTGAACGAGCACACCAACGGTCTGGTTCGGCAGTACTTTCCGAAGGCGGCGGACTTCACCACCCTCGGCGATGTTCAGGTTGGGCGGGTGCAGGATCTTCTCAACGGCCGGCCACGCCGGGTTCTGGGTTACCGCACGCCGGCGGAAGTGTTTGCCGAGGCCCTGGACGCCGCGGGGCTCTCCGGTGCGGTTCTCCGCGCTCCGGTGCTGGCGGGGCCGGACCCGCCGGCAGCGGTTGCTTGACCGCCCTGCCGGTCTCGTCCGTGGCCTTGACAGGCGGCGGGCGGGTTTACTGTGTCCGGGTGACGGGCTGGCCGCTCAGCCGGACGGCGGCGGTGGCGAAAATGGGTCCCGGGCGGTGCGGTTCTCCGTTCCGGCTACGCCCTCACTCCGAAAAGCACCGCCCGAACTCCACCGGATGCTATGCTGAGCTCCAACAAAGGAGAGGAATCACCGCCCTGACAGGTGTTGCACTTCAGAGTGGAAGCGGCGCCAATAAAGAGGGCAAAACCTGTTCGAAATAGTTCAGTTACTTCGGCTGAATCGAACGAGGACTTTACCCGTGACGAATTGTACCCAAGCTCCCGTGCTTTGAATTCTGGCTGCTTCTGCATTTTGGCGTTACCGACCGGCTGTTTCTTTCTGCGGGCGGTGGCAGAACCGCCTGCGGGTTGGTGATTGAAGCACTACGGGAACACCTTCCGGAGTATCAAGAGAACGCGCAGCGTAACTTTGGGCAGTTCAGGGAGCATGTCGAAGATGCAGTTGCCAACGCAGACCGGCTTAAGGCATTGAGATCTAGTCCGGCAGGGAACTCGCCCAGCACCGAGGTAGGGCAATTGGTACCGCGTTTGCTGGAAGTGGCGGCGCTCCAGGACTCTCGGGGCCGCGGGTGGAGGCGGTTTGATCGAGGGCGGGACGCCCTCGTTCCCAGCGTCGAGGGCGGGACGCCCTCGTTCCCGGGGCGGGACGCCCTCGTTCCCGGGTCGGGCGCCTCAATTTTTGTGGCGAGGGCGGGACGCCCTCGTTCCCAGCGTCGAGGGCGGGCCGCCCGCCACCTTCCATTCTTCGAATGGTCTCAATCAAATGCTTCAGCGCCATCAGATTCTCCCGTAGCGAGTCTGAGGTCTCAGCGATTGGAGAGCTCCAGCCGCCTCCTCGGAGCGAATATGCAGAATCACCGGGTTAATTCCATTCTTATATAGATAAGAGAAGATATGTGCAGATAGTTCGTATATTATTGCATATAATCGATTTACAGGCCCTGATAAACCAGCGTGACTACGCCGTTGGGCCGAAGACCACACTGAGGAGAGCAAAGATGCTTGTTTCCCTTGCACTCGAGAATTGGGCCTGTTTCCGGGATCGGCTGGAATTTAGCATGGAAACGGTTGGACGTGTGCCGAAAGAGTTTGCGTTCAATACGGACATTTCAAGATACCCCCGTCTCAATAGAGTCGCAACCATATACGGACCAAACGGTAGCGGTAAGAGTTCTTTCGTGGACGCACTCTTGCTGATGAAGCACTTGGTTATTGAGTCCGCGAAGAGTACGCAAGCCGGTGAACCGATCGAAGTCAAGCCTTTTCTGTTCGACGCCCGATCAGTTCTCAAGCCGACGCAGTTTGAAATTGCATTTGTAGAAAACGGAGTGGTTTATGAATTCGGGTTCGCGGCTGATTCCGAACGGATATGGAAGGAGTGGTTGTTTGTTCGGCCTCCCGGGGGAAGAATTCAGCGTTGGTACAGCCGGGCTTACGATCATCTCGCAAAGGAGTATGACTGGGCTTTTGGTTCGTCCCTTCGAGGCTCGCGCGAATTATGGCGAAAGGCAACTCGCCCGGAAGCCCTGTATGTTTCCACTGCCGTGCAACTGAACAGTGAGTCTCTTCTGCCTGTTGTTGAGTGGTTCCGCAGGCTGGCGATTGTCGGCACAAATGGACTGGCGCCCAACTTTACTTCTCACCTGATTCGAAAGGACGAGGATTTCCGTGAGCGTCTGATTGAGTTCCTGAGGCAGGCGGACATTTCCTTCTCGAATATCCGGGTGCGCGAGGAGGAAATGGACCTGGACCTGGTGGCCCGGCATTTTCCTGCCTCAATTCTTGATCAGATAAGGGACGCAGACGACGTAAAGGTCCTGGTTGCGGAATTCGGGTTGCGGCAAAAGGGAACCAATGCGCTGATCTATTTGGACCTGGACGACCAGTCGGATGGAACCCAGCGCGTGTACGCGTTTGCCGGTCCATGGCTGGATGTGATTGATAGTCGGCGGGTCGTGGTTGTGGATGAATTGGATCGCAGCCTGCACCCGCATCTCGTGAAGTTCTTGATCAACTTCATCAACTGTGCGGGCCAAACGGGCGACCAGCGGGCTCAGCTTGTCGCAACCGTACATGACACGACGTTGCTGAGAGACGCGCTGGATCGCAATCAGATCTGGTTTAGCGAGAAGGATGTCGATCAGGCCGCCAGTTTGACGCCAGCCTCGAACTACCGGCCGCGCAAGAGTGAATCACTTTTCCGTGGATACCATGGGGGAAGGTATGGGGCGATACCCAATGTTGCGGAAGCAGAATCTATTGGCCAGGCGCTCCCTCCACCCCCGAAATCCACGCCGGTCTCGGCGGAGCGCTCCCTACCTGGAAGGGAAACCACGGATCTTGATTCTGAGTGAAGGGGCGCGGACTGAAATCAATTACTTCAAGGGTCTAAAGACTTACAAACGCATTACCAGCGTCGTAATCAAGGGACTCCGCGGGCAGCCCGGACCTCTCGGACTAAATCGGCGTGCTGTTGAGGAATTAAAGAAGGACTCCGGTTGGGATGAAGTGTATTGCGTGGTTGACCATGATGGACGCCCTCGTTCCCAGCGTCGAGGGCGGGCCGCCCTCGTTCCCAGGGGGGGACGCCTCATTTTCTGTGGCGAGGGCGGGACGCCCTCGTTCCCAGGGAAGGCCGGGCGGTCATTAGGGACTCGGCGAGGCTGAGTTGGCCGCGGGCGCGCAACAGGTTGTGTTCGGCTCGCGATGCGAAGCGCCGCGGGTCCCAGCCGAAGTAACGGTCGTTGAGGATGTCGGCCGTGAACCGCGTGGTCAGTTCCAGCGTGATGCACAGCGTGGCGTCCACCAGGCAGGACCGTTCCTCTTCGGTGATGAAGCGGGCCTCGTCGAGGTATCCGGACCGCGCCGCCTCGAACAGCTCCACCGAAAACTTCGTGTTCTCGCTGTCCTCGCCGGCCGGGTTGCACCAGGACCGGAAGGCATCGCCCAGCTCGTACGGCAGGCTCAGGCGGCCCAGCGAGTCCAGGTCCACCATCGCCAGTCCTTCTCCCTCGGGTGAGAACAGCATGTTGTTGATCTTGGGGTCGCCGTGGGCCACGCGCAAGGGCGTATCGGGCATGGGCGGCAGTTTGGACAGCAAATCCAGCGTCCTGAGCTGCAGGCGCTCGGCCTCCGAGTGCATGGAATGTCCACGATGCGCAGACAGCGCCTGCTCCAGCTCCCTGATGCGGCGATCGGGTTCGTGAATCGGACGGCGCTTGCTGGCGAAGGGGTGGTCGAAGTCCGCCAACGCTGTGTGAAAGCGCGCCAGCAGAGCGCCCGCCTGACCCGCCTGAAAGGTATTCTCAAGACGGTTGTGGAACTCGCCTCCCAGCCAGGTGAGAAGGCGCCAGATGCCGTCGTCGCGCTCTACGTATAGTCCGCCGCCCTCTGTGGGCACCAGCCGGGGCGTGGCCATGCCCCTGGCGGCGATATGGGCCGTTACGGCCTTGATGTCGTCGTGGATCTCCGGGCCCAGGATGGGACTCAAACGCTGCAGCGCGTAACTTGCGCCGTTTTCGCCCTGCACCCGCCAGGTGCGGTTGATCAGGCCGTGGTCCATGTATTCCAGCGACACGGCGCGCAGGCCGTACGCGCCGAGCACCTGCTCGGCAGCTCTTGCCTCGGCGTTATCGGGGGAATCGGTCTTTGGCATGGGCCCCGGCGCGGATCGCTGGAAATAAAGAACGAAATTCTATCCTTCACCGCGCTCTCGTTCATCCCTTTTCCGGATACTGGCAAAGCGCCCGAAGGCGCCCTGTTTGCTGCGCGTATGCCCGCGGCATTTTGCATCAACCGCCAATGTACATATATTGACCCGCCGAGGGGACGCTCAATTTCCAATTTCTCTCGGGAATTGCGCAATCAGACGACTTCAAGGAGTCAACAATATGACAATTCGTGTCTGCTTCCGGCGGCTAGCCGGCGCTGCCTTGGTTTCAGCCGCAGCCCTGATGGGTATTCAGGATGTCGCGGCTCAGGAATTCGAAGAAATCGTGGTCACCGCGCGAAAGCGCGACGAGTCGGTGCTCGAAATTCCGGTGTCCGTATCGGCCTAAGGCCAGGAAGATCTCGACGCCCTCGGCATGAATACGCTGGAGGCGCTTTCCACGGTGACGCCGGGCTTTGTTTTCCAGACGATCGGCGCAGGCGGATTCGGCGGCCGGTACAATCCCTCCATTCGCTTTCGCGGCCTGGGTGTGCAGCAGGCAAGCCCCGCGTCGCGCGCCGGCGCGGTTTTCTGGAAAGGCGGCTACATTTCCGATGGCGCCGGCATCCTGCCGCTGATCGACCTGGAACGGGTCGAGATTTTGAAAGGACCGCAAACGGCCTTCTTCGGCCGCAACACCTTTGCCGGGGCCGTCAACTACATCCCGGTCACGGCGGGTGACGAGTTCAGCGGCAAGGCATCCTTGTCTTATTCCGCTTCGGACGAAAGCAGCCACAATGTCACCGCCGCTTTAGGCGGGCCGGTCAGCGACAAGGTCGGCGTGCGGATCGCCTTCATGCAGGAAAAGGTGGGCGCAGACTACCAGTTTGACAACGGCGACCCCCTTGGGGAAGAAAACACCACGTCAGTGACCGGGATGATGACATTCCAGGCTTCCGATGCCCTGAGCTTCCAGATCTCGGGCTTCTATGTGGACTCCGATGACACCCGGATACTTCAATCGCAACACGCTAACGTAGCGGCGGGTACCTGCAACCGGACCTATTCGGGTAATTTCCGCTCAGTGGGCACCGGCCAGAATTCGGGCAGCTTTACCACCGATCTTTCGCAGTCCTTCAGAAACACGTTCTGCGGGAATATTCCGGATTGGGACGTGACGGGAGTGAACCACTCCGATGTCGGCAAGGTAACCGCCAGCACGCCGCTATTCCTATTTTCCAATCCCTGGTCCTTCGCAACGACACTGCCGCCGGAAATGCACGGCGTAAGCATGGTCTCGCCTCCGGACGGCTTGGGAAACACCTACGAACTCTGGCGGGTTGATGTCTCAGGAGAATACCAACTGGCCAACGAGGGCGTAATCAGCGCCCAAATCGCCCGGGGGGAATCGTCAAGCTGGGTCATGAATGACAACAACTTCGGCACGCCGACGCTGTTCGTCTTCGCAAACTCGAGCGCTCCGTGGTTGAGCTCAATCGCCAGCTGGGTACGCGATACCTACATTGAGACCCGCTACATGCCGCAGGCACAGGAGCGCATCAACTACATGGTCGGAGCCAGCTACTATGCGCAGGACAACAGGCGGGCTGCCTTCTCCGCCTTTGGCGCCACCCACAATCTGAATTTCCAGGACGGGGAGAATTTCGGGATATTCGGGTCCGTCAACTACGAACTGAACGAGCAGTGGACCGTTTCGCTGGAAGGGCGTTGGAACACCGATGCGCAGACGATCGTCTATGACGGTGTTTCCATAGCCCAGCGCATCGATCTCGATGCGATAGTGAACCACGAACAGAAGTACAGCGCCTTCATGCCGCGACTGATTCTTGCCTATCAGCCCTCGGAGAACACCAATCTCTACGCCCACTTCTCGCAAAGCAATCTGCAAGGCATCGACACGAACGCCGGCGACTATTCGGAAAACACCGGCATCCCCCTGGGCCTTGGCTTCTTCACGCCCAAGCAGACTCTCTCCGCCTTTGAGGTGGGCCTGAAGCAGAATGTGTCCGGCTGGCTGAACTATGCCGTGGCCGTTTACTACATGGACTGGGAGAATCAGACCTTCTTTGAACTGAGTCCGGCGCCGTTCTTTACCGCGGCCAACCTCTCCGGTGACTCTGAAACCTGGGGCATGGAAGTCGAGTTCGACATCTCGCCCAACGAATGGTTCAATTTATCGGGCGGCTTTGCCTACAACAGCGTGGAGTTCAAGGACTTCGCCGGCGCCGGTTCGGTGGCCTCGGCGGTTCTCGCGCCCACGCTCTCTCTGGGTCAACAGATTTCGGCGGTCGGTCATCGGCCCCGCTACATGCCGGAATGGACCGGCAGTCTGTCGGCAACTGTCCAGATTGGTCAAATGGCCGGTCTCGCCAACAACATCTGGCTGCGCGTCGACGGGATTTACCTGGGGCAGTTCTATATCGACAACTTCGAGTGGAACTCCGTCGAGGGACATTGGAAGCTCAATGCGCGGCTGCATGCCGACATCAACGACACCTTTTCGGTCGAGTTGTACGGCGCCAACCTGACCGATGACATGAGCTGGACGACGGCGGGCGGCACCACCAGCATATTTGGTTTGCCCAACCGCAAGACCTTCGCGCCGCTGCCGCGCAAGCGCGAAGTCGGCTTGAAGGTGCTGGTTAGCTTTTAACCCTGGGAACGAGGACGTCCTCCCGGGAACGAGGGCATCCCGCCCTCGACGGCCGGGAACGAGGACGTCCCGTCCTCGTCGAGGGCGAGACGCCCTCGTTCCCAGGGGGTTAGTCCTTGTAGCCGCCGAAGACCAGCCAGTGGCTAAGCATGCCATCGCCGGCAGTGCTGTCCTGCGTCAACTTCTTGCGCTCGCCCAGGGCGTTCAGGGTGCGCGGCTGCCAACCCATCTGGACCCGCTTGAAGCCGGCCTCTTCCATTGCCGCCTTGATGTCCACGGTGCCCAGCGAGCCCCAGAACGGCTCGGCGTTGTAGTAGTTCTGCCAGTCGCGCACCACCACCCCGGACATGTCCATGCCCTTGTAGCGTAGCGGCACTTCCAGGTTGCACATGGCGCCGCCGGGTTTCAGCACCCGGTAGGCCTCGCTGAGAATGGCCGGCATGCCGGTACGGGAAGTCTCGTGGAACAGGATCTCGGAGGTGACCATGTCGAAGCTCTCATCCTCGAACATCACTTTGCGCGCGTCCTGCTGGTGGAAATGTACCCTCTTGCCCAGCGACTCGGCGCGGGCGTGAGCGTAGCGCAGCAGCGCCCCGCCGATGTCCACCGCATGCAATTCCGCGTCCGGGAAAAGGTCGGTTAGCGCCAGCGTGCCGTGGCCTACGCCGCAGCCCAGGTCCAGGATCCGCTTGGGCTTCATCTCCGGGAAACCGTCCATGACGAAAGACGCCAGTGTATGGCCGCGAACGTCGTTCAGGCCACCCGCCCGGCCGAGGCCGTAGAGGACGGCGCCGCGGTCGTAGATCGCCCCGGCGCGCACGTCGTCACCGCCGGCGTCATGCAGATAGCCGCCCGGCTGGATGTGCTGATCGACCAGCGTCAGGTACTCGGGATTCTCCACCTCGGGATGCAGTGTCAGGCTGCCGAGGGGGTCGGTGATCGACCGGAACTTGTCTTCCAGCGCGTCAAGCTGGCGGTCCACGGTGTCGGCCACGTAGTCCCACATCAGTTCCTGCGAGGTGCGCAAGAGCGCCCCCCAGTTCTGGAAGATCGGAAGCTCCTCGGCCTTGCGCAGCACGGCGGTGCGGTCCTGCTCGACTTCCGGGTCCTTCACGCCCATCTCCGGCAGCACCTTCTCGGTGCATTCCTCGATGCATTGCGCCATCAGGCGGCCATTCGCATAGGCCCTCAGCCCTAAGAAGAATTTCTGCGCCGCCAGCTCGTCGTGATTGGCGCCGGCCATCATGCCGTGGCGGGGATAGACATCGCTCCGCATGGTGTCCTGGCGAACGCCTTCGGCTTCAAACATCACCATGTTGAACCTCCTTTGAAATCCGGTCGAGTTCACCGCCGGCCGCTGCGGGTTCCATATCTTCTTCCAGGTAGCGTAGCACGCGCCCCATCAGCCTTTGCCGGATCGGCGCCCGTTCCGACTCGGCGGCCTCGTCCGGCAGCCAGGCATCCACGGTGTCCTTGCCGAACAGCCCGGCCTTCTCCAGCAGCCGTTCGTGCGTATCCAGACGCTCGCGGATTACGCTGACCTCGCCCAACAGCGCGGTCAGCATGGCGAACAACATATCCAGGCGCTCGTCGCCATAGAACGCCGGGCGCTTGCCCAGCGCCCGCCTTGGGCGTTTGTCCGCTTGTGTATTGGTAGGCATGGCTGGTTCCGGTTGCTGTGCTGCTGTCGGTGATCTTCAGATCAGTGAATATTCAGCGCGTCCTGCGGTGGCGTAAAGGAATGGTCCAGCGCCTCGGCCACCGCCGAGTTGGTGACCTTCCCCGCGTGGACGTTGAGCCCGGCCATCAGGCCGGCATCTTCGCGCATGGCTTGGCGCCATCCCTTGTTTGCCAGCGCAAGGGTAAAGGGCAAAGTGGCGTTGTTCAAGGCCTGGGTCGAGGTCCGTGGCACCGCGCCGGGCATATTCGCCACGCAGTAGTGCACCACGTCCTCCTCGATGTAGGTGGGATCGGAATGCGTGGTGGCGTGGCTGGTCTCGAAAGTCCCGCCCTGGTCGATGGCCACATCCACCAGGACCGATCCGGCCGCCATGTTCTGCACCATCTTCCGCGACACGAGCCGCGGCGTGGATGCGCCCGGCACCAGCACCGCGCCGATGACCAGGTCCGCCTGTTCGACGTATTCCTCGATGGCCGAGCGGGTGGAATACATGGTGTTGAGGCTGGAACCGAACTGCAGGTCCAGCTCTCTCAGCCGCAGTAGCGACTTGTCGAGCACGACCACGCGCGCTTCCATGCCCACCGCAATGCGTAGTGCGTTGGTGCCGACCACGCCGCCTCCCAGCACCACCACGTTGGCCGCCAGCACGCCGGGGACACCTCCCAGCAGCTTCCCGCAGCCTCCGATCTCGGTTTCCAGGCATCGCGCGCCGGCCTGCACCGCCATACGCCCGGCCACTTCGCTCATGGGCGCCAATAGCGGCAGATGCCCCTGCGCGTTGGTCACCGTCTCGTAGGCGATCGCGGTGACTCCTGAATCCATCAGCATCCGCGCCTGGTCCGGGTCGGGCGCCAGGTGCAGGTAGGTGAACAGGAGCTGGCCCTCGCGCAGCATCCTGCATTCTTCGGGCTGCGGTTCCTTGACCTTGACGATCATCTCCGCTTCCCCGAATACCTCCGCGGCGTTTTCCGCAATACGTGCGCCCAGGCCCTGGTAATCGTCGTCGCTACGCCTGAGTCCTGCGCCGGCGCCGGTTTCAATCAGTAACTCGTGGCGATGTTCAATCAACTCGCGAGCACTGCTCATACTCAAGCCCACCCGATGTTCGTCGGACTTGATCTCTTTGGGTACACCGATCAACATGCCCGCATTGTAACGCTGCCAAGGGTGCGCCAGGCGTGCGCCAGGACGCGCGGAATCCCGTGTGATTGCTTGCGTTCAGTGACCTGGCGGAGGCTGGATCGGCGGCAACGCGTCCATGACCCCGGGCGCCGCCTTCTCGACCTCCGTGAACAAGCGAAGTTCCTCTTCGGCGGCCTCGGCGGTGTTGTCGGCCACATAATCCCAATCGGCGTCGGCGAATTCCGCCTCTTCCTCGGCCAGGGTGGAATGCCGGCTGGCCGCGAGGATGTTAATAAACACGTCCAGGAACCTTTGCGCCTCGTCTTCAAAGCTGTCACGCTCCGATTCGCCCCTTTCCCGCAAGGCATCGCGCGCCATGACCAGGCCCGCCAACGCAAGCTCACTGGCCCCCAGGCGCGCTTTCAGCTTGTCGAGCTTGTCGCGGAACACGTGGTTCTCCGGGGCGGCGTGCGGATTGAGCCGCTCCCATAGCCGGTGGTCCTGGGCGTGCAGGCGGTCCAGCGCGTGCTTCAGGTAATCCGAACAGGCCAGGTAGAGCGGGGCCAGGTCCTCGACCGCGGCATCTCCGTCCAGCGCCACGCCGAGCACTCGGCGCACCTTGGACATGCGCATCCGCTCCTCGCGAACGCGCAGGTGGGACTCGGTATTCATTCGTATATATCTCCTTGGGGCATTTTACAGACCAGCACCTGGGTGGCGGTAATCGATCCCAGCAGCAGCTTGTCGCCGTAACGGGCCGCGACACTGCCGGCTGAATGCTGCCGCCCGGAATCCGACGCCATCAGCTTCAGCCCGGAGCCGTCGGCGGCCACCCGGTAGAAGCGGCTGGGCGCCGGAAAGTCCTTGTCGCCGAAGTGGCGGCCCAGCGCCATCCCGTTGGGATGCTCGGCCACCCACAGCATGCCGTCGGCGTCCACGTCGATATTGTCCGGGAAACCCGGCATGGATACCCGGGAAACCTCGGTGAGCCGCCCGTCGGTATCCGCGGTCATGAACCGCAAACGCTTGCCCTGGGTCTCCGCAATGACGAAGCCGCCGTCGGCGTAGGCGATTCCGGCGCCCCCGGACAGGCCCTCGGCCGCCACATGCATGGCCTGGCCGTCGTAATACACCGCCTTGGCCAGGCCCGCTCCCAGCAGAAACTCCTGGACGCGCTCAAAGCTGTTGGTGGCGCCGGTATCGTTGACCGCGATGAACTGCTCCGGCCCGGTGGCCTGCAGGTCGTTGGGGCTGTTCATGAGTCCGCTCGTGATCGAGCGCACGTGATACAGAAGGCCGTCATCGCGCCGCTCGAAAATGTCCACCGTTTCGGGACTTTCTCCGTCGCGGTCGCGCGGATGGTTGATCACGAACAGGCGCGTGTTGCCGATGGGATCCTGGTGCAGGCTAAGACCATGCGGATGCAGGTGCGTGGGAACTTCCGCCATCGGCAGGAACTGGGCGGCGGGGTCGGTATTGAGGTCCAGGGCGAGAATGACGCCCCGGATGCTGCGATTGGTCATCAACGCACGCCGATCAAGGACCGAGAGGTAGGCGATGCCGCGCAGGTGATCGATCACGATGTCCTCGGCGCTGCCGGGAAGCCGCATCGCGGTGCAGTCGAAGGGCAGTTCATCTTCGACGCTGACGAATGCGTTCATGCGGTTCATGGCGGCCAGGGCCGCGAGCACCACAACTCCGACGAGGACGCCGATAACGATAAGGAATTTCTTCATGCCGCGAGTATAAGCACAACCCCCTGGGAACGAGGGCGTCCCGCCCTCGACGAGGTCGGGACGACCTCGCCCCCAGCACCTCGCCCCCAGCACCTCGCCCCCAGCTACAGCAGGATCACCACCGACAGCGCCAGCCGATAAACCGCAAACGGCCACAGCCCCCAACGCGCCACCAGGCGTAGCAGCGCGCCCATGCAGACAAAAGCGGAAGCGCCCGCCAACACCATACCGAGCGCCAACGCGCCCCATTCGGCCTGAACGGGAGCGCCCGCCAGGTTCAGTGTCTCCAGGGCCGCGGCGCCCAGGATGACCGGAATCGCCAGCAGGAACGACAGCCGCGCCGCAGCCGGCCGCGCCATGCCCAGCACACGGGCGGCGGTCATGGTCACGCCGGAGCGCGACGCGCCCGGAATCAAAGCCAGCGCCTGGCCGCAGCCGATCCACAGCGCCTGCTTCCAGCCGACCTCGCGAATCCGCGTCATCTGTTGCCCACGGCGGTCGGCCAGCACCATCAAAATCGCAAAGGCTGCGCCGGCGATCGCGATCAGCCGCGGGTCGCGGAACGAGGCTTCCACCGTGTCGTGCAGCAACAGCCCCAGCACGCACACCGGCAGCGAGGCCAGCACGATCATGTAGCCCAGGCGCGCAGAGGGGCCTGGGGCTACGCGGTCAAAAAGCCAGGCCCGCCATTCACCCAGGATCGCCGCGATTTCACGCCGCGAGAACACGATCACGGCAATCAGGCTGCCGAAGTGCACCGCGATGTCGAAGGCAATGCCCTGGTCCTCCCAGCCCAGCCAGGCAGGCGCCAGGATCAGGTGGGCTGAACTCGAGATCGGTAGAAACTCGGTGACGCCCTGCAGCAGCGCCAGCACGATGACCTGCCAGAGACTCATGCGCTAACCGCTTCGGGCGCCGAATCCAGCGACCCCAGCAAATCACGCCCGTCGAAGCCGCTGGGCGCCATCAGCTGTTCTTCCTGGGAACGAGAGCTTTCCTGGGAACGAGGTCGTCCCGACCTCGACGAGGGCGGAGACGCCCTCGCTCCCGGCGCGAGCCCCAGGAACTTGAAGGCTTCGCCCATGCCGCCGGGCAGCATCAGGCGGCGCAGCGACGCGGCCTCCTGCGGCGCCGGGGGTGATCCCGCCAGTTCCAGGATATTGGCCGCGAGCAGGAACTGCGCCTGGTTGGTAAAGCCAACCGTGGCCAGTCCGGCCCGTTCCGCGCTGCGTTTGACGGCCGTGAAATCCACCCAGGCGGTCATGTCCTCGTGCCCGGGCCGGTGAAACGGGTCATCGTGCCAGCACTGCTCGAAGTGGCAGCCCAGCGTGCCTTCGCTTCGTTCGGCCAGGTACAGCTCGTGCCGGGGCAGCCCGTAGTCGGCCAGCAGAATCAAGCCCGCTTCCAGCGAGTGGGCCAGCTCGCCAATGAACGCATCCAGGTTCGGCCGGATCTCCGAGCAATAGCCGTCCGGCAGCGTCCAGGGCAATTCCGCCTGCAAGGCGTCCAGAGCTTCTTCCAGGGCTGCGTCGGCCCGCCGGTCCTCCCAGTCAAGCCGCCCGGCGCTCCAGGCCACGCCGCGCTCCAGCCAGCGCCCACTTGAGCGCCTGAAGCACTTGCAGGGCAGGGCGTCGATCACCTCGTTGGCGAGGATCGCGCCCCGTACGTGCTCATGGGTGAGCCGGTCCACCCATTCGAGACGGTCGATCAGGTCCGGATGCGCTTTCGACAAGCGCTCGCGCTGCAGGGTGCGCATGCCCGGTGCAGGCTCGACCAGGAGATAGCGCTGCGGCAGCTTGCCGGCCGCCTTGAGTTCGCCCAGTACGATTTCAGCCAGCCGTCCGCTGCCGGGTCCCAGTTCGACGATGTCGCCGCCTTCGCATTCGGTAAGGATTTCGGCGCATTGGCCGGCAAGAACGCGGCCGAACAGCCGTGAAGTCTCCGGAGCGGTGTCGAAATCCCCGCCTTCGCCGAACCGGGATCGTCCGGCGCCGTAATAGCCTTCGTCGGGGTGGTACAGGGCCAGCTCCATGTAGCGGTCGAACGCCAGCCAGCCGCCGGACTCGCGCACGGCGGCGGTGATATGCCGGGGAGGCTCTACGGGGCTGTACTCGGTCGTGCTCACGGCCACTACATATAATGCCGCCACTGGGCAGCAAAGGTCGAATCGAAGGCTATGACGACGGCGAAGGTCGCACTGGTGACGGGCGGTGCGCGGCGCGTGGGCGCGGCGATCGCCGAGGAGCTGCATGCGGCCGGTTTTTCCGTGGCCGTGCATTGCAACCGTTCACTCGGGGACGCCGACGCAATGGTCGCGCGCCTCAACGCCGCGCGCCCGGACTCCGCTTTCTCGCTGCAGGCCAACCTGCTGGACGAAGGCGCCGGGGACCGATTGGCCCAGGCAGTGCTGAAGCAAGCCGGACGGCTGGATTGCCTGGTCAACAACGCCTCGACCTTCTATCCCACCGCTGTTGGAGAGATAACCGAAGACGACTGGCAGAGCCTGGTGGGCAGCAACCTGAAGGCTCCGTTGTTCCTGTCCCAGGCGCTGGCGCCGGCGCTGAAGGCTTCGCGCGGCGTGATCGTCAACATGGTGGACATCCACGCCCGCATCCCCTTGCGCGGATACCCCGTCTATAGCGTCGCCAAGGCCGGCCTCGCCGCCCTGACGCTGAGCCTGGCCGGCGAATTGGCCCCCGAAGTGCGGGTCAACGGTATCGCGCCCGGCATGGTGATGTGGGCCGAACCGCCGCCGCCCGAGAACGTCAAGAAGGCGATCCTCGCGAAGACGCCGCTGCGGCGCACCGGCGAGCCGGGCGACGTGGCGAAGCTGGTGCGGTTCGTGGTCTGCGATGCACCCTTCGTGACCGGGCAGATCATCGCGGTGGACGGCGGCCGCAGCCTGGGCTGGTAACCCGGGAACGAGGGCGTCTCGCCCTCGAAAACGCCGCGAGGCCTTTACTTCTGGTTTTTTCTTCTCGAGGGCGGGACGCCCTCATTCCCAGGGACGGCCTCGCTCCCGGGGGAGAATGGCGTGACTTCGTTTAGGTTCCAGCGGGGGCGCGGATTTATCGAGGGCGGGACGCCCTCGTTCCCAGGGACGGCCTCGTTCCCAGGGACGCCGCCGGACAGGCGCAAACAACCCGTAAGCGCGATCATTGCGCCGTTATCGGTGCAATATTCGGGCCGCGGGTAGTAGAGCTTCACGCCCGAATCGCCGCAAAGCTTCTGCAATTGAAGTCGTAAACGGCGGTTTGCGCCCACACCGCCGGCAACTACGGCGCTTTCGTGGCCGGTCGACTCCAGGGCCCGCCCGGTCTTGTCGATCAGCGTTTCGACAATCGCCTTCTCCAGCGCCAGCGCCAGCGAAGCGCGGTCCTGGTCGTTGAGCGAGGCTTCGGCGGTGAGGTCCCGCACCTTGTAAAGCAGCGCGGTCTTGAGCCCGGAGAAGCTGAAGTTGAAGTCCTTGCGCCCACGCATCGGCGCCGGCAGCTTGAACCTTCCCGGCTCGCCCCGCTCCGCCAGCCGGGCGATCTCCGGGCCGCCGGGATAGCCCAGGCCCAGGAGCTTGGCGCCCTTGTCGAAGGCCTCGCCGGCGGCATCGTCCAGGGATTCGCCCATCAGCCGGTAATCGCCATAGCCGCGCACGTCCACCAGCAGGCTGTGGCCACCGGAAACCAGCAACGCCAGGTAAGGGAACTCGGGTGCATCGCCTTCCAGCAGCGGCGCGAGCAGGTGCGCCTCCATGTGGTGCACGCCGATCAGCGGCACGCCCAGCGCGCGCGCCAGCCCCTGGCTGAACACGAGGCCGGACAGCAGCGCGCCGATCAGCCCGGGACCAGCCGTGCAGGCGACGCCGTCAAGTAGCGTTTTCTTCAGGTTTGCGTCGGCCAGAGTCTGGTTGACCAGCGCGGCCAGGCGGCGGATGTGATCGCGCGAGGCGAGTTCCGGCACCACGCCCCCGAATTCTGCGTGCTGCGCAGCCTGGCTATACAATCGGTGCGCCAAAAGACCCCGGCGGGCGTCGTAAACGGCCACGCCGGTCTCATCGCAACTCGTTTCGATGCCCAGAACACGCATCGAATGGATTTTAATGTACGAACAGGTATTCTCACGATACTGCATGTAGTATCAGACTGCTGGTTAGACTGATTGAGGAGGGAAAATGAAATTTGAAGAGTATCCGATCAGCGTGACGCCGATTCCAAGCGAAGAAGGGGGCGGATACATGGTTGCCTTGCCGGACCTTCCGGGATGCGTCGCCGACGGAGATACGATCGACCAGGCGATTGAAGAAGCAAGAGATGCCTTCGCGGCGTGGACTAAGGCGGAAGTAGAGGACAAGGGAACAATTCCGGCGCCAAGGACCTATAGCGGTCAATTCGTGCAGCGTATTCCCAAGACCTTGCACATGCGTCTGGTCAAGCGGGCGGCGAGCGAGGGTGTTAGCCTGAACCAACTTGCCGCGACCTATCTGGCCCAGGGACTTGCTCGGCGATGAGCATATTGCCAACGGCAGAAATATGACCGACAAGATCATCATTAGCGACCTGCGCGTTCGCGCGACGGTCGGCATCAATCGCTGGGAGAAGGCGGCGCCTCAAGTGGTCGCGCTGGACCTGGAGATCGCTGTGGACGCTGCGAAGGCGGCGGCGGCCGACGAGATTGCCGCCACGGTCGATTACAAGCGCGTATCGCGCGACATCACGGAACTGGCGGCCAGCCGGCCGTACGAATTGATCGAAACCTTAGCGGAAGCGATCGCCTCGCTGGTGCTCGGGGAGCACGGCGCGCCGTGGGTGCGGGTGACGGCGCGCAAGCCCTGGGCGCTGCGCAACGCGCGCGACGTCGGCGTGGTGATCGAACGCAGCAATCGAACGCGCAAGGGCGCGTGATTGCGCTGACGCGCGTGGACGTGCCGGCCCGCGTTTTCGTCAGCGCCGGAAGCAATATCGACCCGCGCGCCAACCTTGAAGCGGCGTGCGCGGGGCTGCAGGAGCGCTACGGCGAATTGGACCTCTCGCCGGTCTACGAAAGCCCGGCCGAGGGCTTCAGCGGTCCGCCTTTCCTTAACCTGGTTGTGGGCTTTCGCACCACAGAAGCGCCGCGCGAAGTCCTGAAAGCGCTGGCTGACCTGGAAACGAGCGCTGGCCGCGACCGCTCAAGCGGCAAGTTCTCCTCGCGCACGCTGGACCTGGACCTGCTGCTCTACGGCGACCAGGTGGATGCATCGCTCAAGCTCCCGCACCCGGACATCGAACGCTACGCTTTCGTGCTGAAACCCCTGGCGGACCTCGCTCCGAACCTTCGCCACCCGGCCTCGGGCGCCTTTCTGAGCGCCCTGTGCAAGCAATTGCAGATTCCTCAGCAATTCACTCTTGTTCCGCCACTGCAGTTCCCGCCTCCTTCCGAAGGCCTTCCGCCGTCTTCCCGCCCGCAGCCTCAAGCATCGAAATAATGGTCTCGTAATCGATGATTAGTTTCTCGATACCTTGTCTGTAACCTTCATCTCTTATACGTTGTCTGTAACCTTCATCCGACTCTTCGGCCAGGAACTCAAGGTATAGGTTCTTATTCCAAAGAGCCAGGTCAAGCGGTGTCCCGTTTACAGAGCCTTTTATCGCATTGATATTCGCGCCACCGCGTAGTAGAGCCATTACAGTCTCAGGGTCGCCTGAATTCCTGATAGCAAAATGCAGGGGCGCGAAACTTATTTCCCGTGAATTTACCTTCGCGCCCGCTTTGATCAAGAGAGGAATGGATTCAGAGCATCCCTGCCAGGCTGCTGTATGGAGCGGAGTGTGTCCTTCGCTGTACTTGCGTCTCGGAATATTTGCATCCGCCCCGGCAGTCACCAGCGCTTGAACCAGATCGAATTGGCATGGCCCCAAGGCGGAGTGCAGGGGCGTAAGACCGAATTCGTTGTGCGGGTTCACATCGGCGCCCGCATTTGCGAGAATGGAAATGACCAGCGCGTAATCCCCTTCTATTGCTGCCTGGGCTCGGTTCGCGGCTCTGTAATGGCGGGCGTAGGGGCCCATAGGAATCCCTGCCAGATTCTTCCTGATCATGCTCCCTTTAATTGCGTATTGCAGTGGAGATTCGCCATCGTCGTTACTTGCATGAACATCGCCGCCCGCGTCAAGCAGAGTTGCAATGACATTCGCCGCGCCAATCCACGCCGCGCAATGGAGAGGAGTGTTTCCCAGCGGGTGCAGATCACCTAAAACAGCACTTCCCTGAAGGCACTGCTTGACCTCTTCCTTCTCACCAGACTGCAGGTCCGGCCAATCCGACAAGTCGATTGCGGCTGCGGATTGGCTACTCTGATCTATGTTCGGGTTAGCACTGCCGAGTTGAATCACGCCCAACCACAGGCTGGCGAGCGTGAACATGCCCGATCTAAGAGACAAAGCCGACATTCATTTTCTAACCAGGCAACCTGACAGCAGGTTTACGCTATAGCCAGGCGGCGATCGCCGCGCGTTGATCGGCGTCGGGAAGCTGGCCGGTGGCCGCGCCCAGGTTGTCGATCATGTGCTTTACCTTGGTGGTCGCGGGGATGACGCAGGTCACGGCAGGGTGCCCGAGGATCCACTTCAGGAAAAGCTGCGCCGGACTGTCGCAGCCGAGTTCGGCGGCCACGTCAGGCAGCTTCTTGCGGCCCACTCTGCGGAACAGGTCGCCGCGCACAAACGGCCGGTTCACCATGACTGCGGTTTCCGTCTCCTCCGCCAGCGGCAGCAGCCGTTCCTCGGCTTCCCTCTCGCCCAGGCTGTAGTTGAGCTGAACGAAGTCCCATTCGGCGGCTCGCATCACGCGCTCGAAATCGCCGAACTGCCTCGGGTTCGAGGTGGTGATGCCCAGGTAGCGGAACTTTCCGGCCGCCTGCATTTCCAGCATGGTCTCGCGATGCACCTGCCAGTCGACCAGGTTGTGTACCTGCATGAGATCGATCCGGTTCACGCCCATCTTGTCCATGGACTCCTGCATCTGCCGGGCGCCTGCCTTGCGGCCTTCGGTCCAGACTTTTGTGGCGCAGAACATGGTCTCGTTGCCGGCCGCCAGCGGCAGCAATTCGCCCAGGTGGGTCTCGGAGTTGCCGTACATGGGAGACGTGTCCACCAGCGTGCCGCGTGCAAACAGCGCTTCGAGCACGTCGACCAGCGCCTGGCGCTGGTTCTCGCCGCGGACGCTGTTGAACACGCGCGAGGTGCCCAGGCCTACCGGCGGCAGGGCCTCGCCGCTGGAGGGAATGTGGTGCATTCGTGTTTCTGCGCCGACCAGGGCGGGCAGGGTAAGCGCCAGGCTTGTGGCGCCGGCGCCCAACAGCGCCTCTCTGCGGGTGATCTTCTGGTTCATGCTGTTCTTCCTTCGCTGTAGTCGCCGGATTGCTGATATTGCCATGGAAGATGTATTGGGCGGATGGAAAGAACCGAGTCGAGGGCGGGACGCCCTCGTTCCCAGGGGGACGCCCTCTGCCCCAGGCTCTCGTTCCCGGGTTAGCTTTCTGCAATTGCGGCGATACGCCGCCGCCTTAGTTCCTCGCCAAGTTGGGCGCCCTCATAGCCTTCCTTGGCCAGGTCGCCACCGGACACGGTGGCCGCGGCCGCATAAGCGCGGCGGAATACGTCCGCGGCGGGATACGCGTCCTCGGTCATGCCCTTGCGGCCCCGGTAGTCGGCCTCGCAGGCAACCAGGAAATCCTCCAGCAGGCTGCCGGACTGGAATGCACCCAGCGATTCCAGCACTTTAAGCCGGGTGTCGGGGCGCAACTCGTCGGCACGGTGGCAAACGCCGTGGTAGCGTGCCACCTTCTCCGCCAGCGTGCGAAAACGCTTGGGCGCACCCAGGCGTTCGCACATCTCGCCCACCAGGCGAACGCTGGCCGCCTCGTGGCCGCTGTGCCGCGGCCAGTAATGCTCCGGCGTAACGCCCTTGCCGAGATCGTGCGTCAGGGCGGCAAATCGCACCTCCAACTTGGGCGAGAAGCGCGCCGCCTGCTCCAGCACCATCATTACGTGCACGCCGGTGTCGATCTCCGGGTGCCAGCGCTTGGGCTGCGGAACGCCCCACAGGCAATCGATCTCCGGAAAGATGACTTTCAGCGCGCCGCACTCGCGCAAGACCTCGAAGAAGCGTTGTGGAGCTTCCTCGCCCAGTGCCCGAACCGTTTCCTGCCAAACCCGCTCGTGCACCAGCGCCGCAGCCTCGCCGGCCGCAACCATCTCGCGCATCAGCGCCATCGTCTGCGGCGCAATCTCGAACCCCAACCCGGCAAAGCGGGCCGTAAAGCGGGCAACGCGCAGTATGCGCACGGGGTCCTCACGGAACGCCGGGGATACGTGGCGTAGCGTCTTCTCGCGCAGGTCCCGCTCGCCGCCGTAAGGGTCGATCAGGCGGCTGCCGGTTTCCTCGGCCATCGCATTGATCGTCAGGTCGCGCCGCATCAGGTCCTCTTCCAATGTGACCTCGGGGCCGAAGTCCACCTCGAACCCCCGGTATCCGGGCGCCGTCTTGGTTTCGCGGCGCGCCAGCGCGTATTCCTCCCGCGTGTCGGGATGAAGAAAGACGGGAAACGAGCGGCCTACCTCCTTGTAGCCCTGCCGTTGGAGTTGTTCGGCGGTTGCGCCGACCACAACCCAGTCGCGTTCGCGCACCTCAAGCCCCAGTAGGCGGTCCCTGACCGCGCCCCCTACCAGGTACGTCTTCACGCGGAGATTCCCGCGGCCCCCGGATCGGGGCAATCAACCCGATCAGGAACGCACAGAGATGCGCACCCTTCGACCTTGCCGCCGGATATCCAGCACCAGCAGCGACTTGTTCCGGGCCACATCCTTCATCTGCTCGACGTTGACAATGCGTTGACGGTTGACGTTCACAATCAGGTCCTCCGCTCGCAGGCCGCTTCGGTCGGCGGAACTGCCGCCTGCAACGGACTCCACCATTACGCCTTCGATTTCGCCGGCTTCGGAGTCCACCAGGGAAGCGCCGCGCAAGGCGGGGTGGATTTCTTCTCCCGCCGCTGAGACCAGGGCCCCCAAGACCGCGCGAATCGTCTTTGTACGACCGTCGCGATCCACGATTTCAAGCGATATTTCCTCGCCTACCGAGCGCAGCGCCACGGTCTTGATCAGATCGGTGGCCGTCTCGATGTCCCGGCCTTCGACCTGCAGGATCACGTCGCCGGCCTCGATTCCGGCCTTTTCGGCGGCCGAGTCGGGAATGACTTCGGTGATATGTGCACCCGTGGCGGACTCCAGCCCCAGCACTTCGGCCAGTTCCTCATCGACGTTCTCCGGTATCACGCCCAGCAGGCCGCGGCGGACTTCTCCGAATTCGAGCAATTGCCGCATGATTCCGCGGGCGATATTGGTCGGGACGGCAAAACCGATGCCGATATTTCCACCGCCGCCCGACAGCATGCTGGAAGGGATGCCCACAAGTTCGCCCCGCATGTTCACGAGCGCGCCGCCGGAGTTTCCGGGGTTGATGGATGCATCGGTCTGGATGAAATCCTGGATTGAACGCGCTGCCCGGGAGAAGCGGCCGCTGTCGCTCATGTCCCGCCCCAACGCGCTGACGATTCCGGATGTGACCGTGTGGGTTAGACCGAAGGGGTTGCCGATGGCCAGGACGAAATCGCCTACCAGCAATTCCTCGGAGTCGCCCAGGGGCATCTCGGTCAGGTCATCGGCCGTTTCGAGTTCCAGCAGCGCCACGTCGGTGGCTGCATCGGAGCCCACAATCTCGGCAGCGTAGGTGCGACCATCGCTTAATGTGACCTCGATGGCTTCGGTATTCTGTATCACGTGGTGATTGGTCAATACCAGGCCACGCGCCGCATCCACGATGACACCGGAACCGGCAGGCCTGGGCCCGTCCGGCTCGCGCTGTTGCTGCGGCGGGGTACGGAAGAACCGCTCGAAGAAGGGGTCCCCCTGGAACGGCGATCTGGAGCTCCGCGCAGGCCGCTCAACGGCGATGCTCACCACCGCCGGCTTGGTTGCCTCCACCAGAGGCGCGAGGCTGGGAAGTGGCTGGCCGTTCTCTGCCAGCGGCAGGCGCACCTGCGACCCCGCCGCCTGGGCGTATGCGGTCTGAGCTTGCCAGCTGACCTGGCCTAAGCCTGCGCCGACAAGAATCAGCGCGAATGCCGAAATTCCTAGGAAGATAGATCTTTTCATTTTTCCTGTCCCAAAATTTGATTCTCTACATTTTTAAGGCATTTGCTTTGATGCAGAGTTAAGAAATTTGGTCGCTTGCCGCAAATAGCCATTTCCCGACTTTGAATAAGGACAAGGAAATGGTGAAATCATTGTATTCCAGAAGCGTATTGTTTTCTGCTTCAATAATCGATAAGAATTACTGCAGAAATGGCTATTCGAAGAATCGAATAGCCATTTCTTAATAGTTGGTTATTTCCAATTGCTTCCTTAAACCTTGTACCTATATCAAGCTAGCTCGGTTAATGTTGCAATAGGCACATAAGAAAACAAAATCTCATAGGGGAGGTTATGGGTCAACCGGTAGAGCTGGCCGATTACGGCGAAGACAGAGAGGAGATTTCCTTACAGCCAGCCTCCCTCGATATCTGGGACTCCAAGTACCGGCTCAAGACCAAGAAAGGCGAAGTTCTCGACACCGACGTCCACGCCACCTATGCCCGGGTGGCGCACACCCTGGCAGAAGTGGAACCCGGGGAAGTCCGCGAGAAGTGGTATGAATCCTTCCTCTGGGCCTTGAGCCACGGCGCGGTGCCGGCGGGACGTATCGTTTCAAACGCAGGCGCGCAGGAGCACAAGCCGGCCACCTCCACCATCAATTGCACGGTGTCCGGCACCGTTCGCGACTCCATGAACAGCATCCTGGAGATGGCGCATGAGGCCGGGCTGACGCTCAAGGCCGGCTGCGGCATCGGCTACGAGTTCTCCACCCTTCGTCCGCGCGGCGCCTATGTGGCCGGCGCCGGCGCCTATACCTCCGGGCCCCTGTCGTTCATGGACATCTACGACAAGGTCTGCTTCACGGTGTCGTCCGCCGGGGGACGCCGCGGCGCGCAGATGGGAACCTTCGACGTCGGACACCCGGACGTCAAGGAATTCATCACCGCCAAGCGCGAGGACGGGCGGCTCAGGCAATTCAACCTGTCGCTGATGATTACCGACGAGTTCATGCAGGCGGTGGAGGCCGAGGGCGATTGGGTGCTGGCCTTCCCGCTGGAACCATCCGAGGCGGAAGATGACGGCCTGGACTTGAACGATCCGGAGAAGGTCGTGTGGCGCGATTGGCCGGTCACCAGGGGCTATGCCACGGATGAAGAAGGGCGGGTGGCCTGCAAGGTCTATGGAACCCTGCCGGCGCGCGAGCTGTTCGATCTCATCATGCAGTCGACCTACGATTTCGCCGAGCCCGGCTTCATTCTCATCGACCGCGTCAACGAGATGAACAACAACTGGTTCGTGGAAAACATCCGCGCCACCAACCCCTGCGGCGAGCAGCCGCTGCCGCCTTACGGCGCCTGCCTGCTGGGCTCCGTCAACCTGACCCGTTTCGTGCGCGAGCCGTTCACCGCGCAGGCCTACTTCGACTGGGACGAGTTCAACGAGGTGGTGGCGATCTTCACCCGCATGCTGGACAACGTGGTGGAGATCAACGGCCTGCCGCTTCAAACGCAAGTCAGCGAGATTCTGCGCAAACGGCGTCACGGCATGGGCTTTCTGGGCCTGGGATCGACGCTGACCATGCTGCGGGTCCGCTACGGCAGTGATAATTCGACCGAGTTTACCGAGCGGGTGGCGCGCGAACTGGCGATGACCGGCTGGCGCGTAGGCCTGGAGCTGGCGCGCGAGAAGGGGCCGGCGCCGATCATGGAGGAGGAGTTCGAGGTCACGCCGCATATGCTGCGCCGCCGTCCGGAGATGGCTGAGGACGGCATCAAGGCGGGCGACATGCTGCCGGGCAAGGTGCTGATGGCGCGCTACAGCCGCTACATGCAGCGCGTGGCCGGCGAAGACGCGGAACTGGTTGCGGCGCTGGCCGAAGAGGGCGCGCGCTTCACCCATCATTCCTCGATTGCGCCCACCGGCACGATTTCGCTGTCGCTGGGCAACAACGCCAGCAACGGCATCGAGCCCAGCTTCGCCCACCACTATTTCCGCAACGTGATCCGCGAGGGACGCAAGACCAAGGAAAAGGTACCGGTGTACTCGTTTGAGCTGCTGGCCTACCGCGAGCGGGTCAACGTGGAGGCGAGCCCCGAAGGCGAGGGCGGCCAGGCGCTGCCGGACTACTTCATTACCGCCGACGATGTTTCACCTTCGGAGCACGTGGCGATCCAGGGGGCGGCCCAGAAATGGGTGGATTCATCCATTTCCAAGACCGCCAACGTGCCGTCGGACTACCCGTACGAGCGCTTCAAGGACATCTACATCAAGGCCTGGAAGAGCGGCCTGAAGGGTTGCACCACCTTCCGTTTCAATCCCACTGCCTTCCAGGGCGTGCTGGTGAAGGAAAAGGACCTGAAGAGCACCTTCTACGTGTTCCAGCTCGAAGACGGCAGCGAGGTGCGGTTCGCCGGCGACGAGGAAGTGGAGTACGACGGCCAGGTGCATACCGCCGCCAACCTCTTCGACGCACTCAAGGAGGGCTACTACGGCAAATTCTGAGTAAACCTGGGAACGAGGGCGTCCCGCCCTCGACGAGGACGGGACGCCCTCGCTCCCGGGACGCCCTCCCTCCCAGGGGACAAGAAGACCGTTCAAGAGCTTTTGAAGAATGACTGATTCCGCCAAACGTATCACCCGAAGGATCGTGGGCTACCGCGTGGAGCAATCCGGCGCGGCGCCCGAAGCGTCCTCGGAAGAAACGGCCGCCCCCGAGCCGCCCCAGGCCGAAACGCCCCAGCCCGCCAGGCAGCCTGAAGCGCCCACGGCGCGCCAGGCGCTCAGCACCAGCGAAGACGGCAAGGTGGTGCGCATGCACGAGGGCCTGGAGCGGCCCACGCGCCTGGAAGGGACCACCTACAAGGTAAAGACCCCGGTGTCCGATCACGCCATGTACGTGACCATCAACGACATTGTTTTGAACGAAAACACGCCCGACGAGCGCCGCCGTCCGTTCGAGATTTTCATCAATTCCAAGAACCTCGACCACTACCAGTGGATCGTGGCGCTGACCCGCGTGATGTCCGCCGTGTTCCGCAAGGGCGGCGACGTCGCCTTCCTGGTGGACGAACTCAAAGCCGTGTTCGACCCGCGCGGCGGTTACTGGCAGGCCGGCGGCGTCTATATGCCGTCGATCATTGCCGAGCTGGGATGCGTGGTGGGCGAGCACCTGGAGGACATCGGCTTTTTGGGCGAGAACACGCTGGACCCGGCTGAACGCCGGGAGCTGGAAGCCAAGCGGCAGACTTACGAGGATTCCCAGCGCCAGGAAGACGCCTTTGCAAAGCGCGGTTTCCCCGCAGGGGCACAGCTTTGCGGGCGCTGCCACACGGCCGCCGTGGTCATGATGGACGGCTGCCTGACTTGCCTGAATTGCGGCGATTCGAAGTGTAATTAGTGTCGTGTCCCGGACACGGCGCTAGTGCCGTGAGCAGGTTCCTGGCGCCATGAGCGACCCGTTCAATCTTCATGGCAAGGCTGCGCGCGCCTGTCCCGGGGCACGGTGACGACTACTGGGATCGGGTGCTTGAGGTGAACTTGAGCGCGCAGTTCATCCTGAGTCGCGAATTGGATCGCGACATGGTTGAAAAGGGTTCGGGCAAGATCATCTTCACAGCTTCGCTTCCTTCATTCCAGGGTGGGGTCACGGTGCCCGGGTACGCGGCCAGCAATCGATGCCGGACCGGCTCGACCAGGGGCCGAATTCAACTCAAGATCAACTCGGGGGCTAATGCAGTAATACAATTGCATTCTTACGTTAGCGCTGTCATGGAGACCTCATCGTGAAGTTTCTTTTTACTGCGGATCGCGAGAGCTATCGTCGCATGACGACCGATGAGTTGCGCGAGCGCCACTTGATAGACGGCCTGTTTGCACCCGGTGAAGTGGTCTTTAGCTACACGGATGTGGACCGCGCCATCGCGGGCTCGGCCGTGCCGAAGAGCGAACCGCTGGTTCTGCCCGTTCACAAGGAACTGGCATCCGATTACTTTGCCCAGCGCCGGGAACTCGGTGTCATCAACATAGGCGGCCCCGGCAAGGTCCTGGTCGACGGCGAAACCTTCGAGGTCAACAACAGGGATAGCCTCTACATCGGCCGGGGCAGTAAAGATGTGGCATTGGCAAGCGATTCCGAGGCCAATCCCGCAAAGTACTATCTTCTGAGCTATCCGGCACACGCCCGTTACCCGTCGACCCTGGTGAGTCAGGCCGATGCCGTGCGACTGAACCTCGGATCCGCGGAAGCATGCAACCAACGAAGCATCTTCCAATCCATCAGGCCTGGAATCGTGGATACCTGCCAGATTGTGATGGGCTTCACGCAACTCGCGCCCGGGAGTGTCTGGAATACGATGCCGCCGCACACCCATCGCCGCCGTTCGGAGATCTACATGTACTTCGACCTGGACGAGGAATGCAACGTATTTCATTTCATGGGGGAACCCGCCGAGACGCGATCGCTGGTGGTGAGAAACGGCGAGGCTGTGGTGTCGCCGAGCTGGTCCATACACAGCGGCGTCGGCACGAGAAACTACACCTTCGTCTGGGGCATGGGCGGTGAGAACCAGGAATTCGATGATATGGACCTCATCGCCCCGAATGACCTCAGATAGCAGAGTGTCGGGATAAACAGCATTCGTCGATTTCATGTTCGGCCCAGGGGATATCGCCATAAGAACCAGAGGTTCGGCAATTGCGGCGGCGATTGGGATTTTGCCGTTCGCGGGCTGTGGCGAAAGCCGGCCGGAAGAGAAGGACCGAAGTCACATCCGGCCGGTGACGGCCTGCGGCGAACAAGGTGCGCTGCCCTATCGTGCGGGATTCGCATGGCGAGCGGACGGGGAGATCACATCCGCTGATGAATGGAGCGCCTTGCTCGACTCTGCGGCGGCGCCGGGCGGCTGATCGTGACGGTCAAGCAGGCAACCATCTACGATGTCGCCAGGGAGGCCAAGGTCTCGTTCAAGACGGTATCCCGGACCCTGAACAGCGAACAGGGCGTTCGCCCGGCAACACGGCAGCGGGTGATGGAAGCGGCGAAGAAACTCAACTACACGCCCAATCTCGCCGCACGCCGATTGGCGGGCAATCGCTCCTATACGGTAGCGCTGTTCTATGACGGTGACTTCAGTTCCTATATCGCCGGACTGCAACTGGGCATGATTGAAGCCTGCATGCCCCTGCACTACGAACTCATTCTCCATCCCTGCAATATCGATCTTGAGTCCCCCAGCGAAGACTTGAGGACATTTCTGGGTCAGACAGCGGTCGAAGGTGTCGTGGTTACGCCCCCGCTTTGCGACAATCGGGAGTTGGTCTCGGCGCTTGAGCGAACCGGCATACGGCACGTCATGATCTCGCCGCAGGACCATGACCGCGGCCTGCAGGTGTATTTCATGGAGCATCAGGCCGCCTACGACCTGACAGACTATCTGATCAAGCTGGGCCATCAGAGAATCGGCTTCATCAAGGGCGACCCGGCGCACAGTTCCAGCCACGCTCGATACAAGGCCTACAAGGACGCGCTGCGCGATGCGGGATTGCGGCTGGATACCAGCATCGTGGCCAAGGGTTCCTTCAGCTTCCGCTCCGGTGTCCGGGGCGCCAGGAGAATACTGAACGCGCCGCAGCCGCCAACGGCGATCTTCGCCAGTGACGACGATACGGCAGTGGGGGTCGTACATTACGCGCACGAAGCCGGCATCCGCATTCCGGCCGAACTATCGGTGGCGGGCTTCGATGATGTGGCCATATCGCGTTACATCTGGCCGACGCTGACGACAGTACGCCAACCTATTCGATTATTGGGCTCCACAGCGGCGCAAATGTTGATCGACGCCATTCGCGCCAACAAGGCGATCAAGATGGATTCGGTCGCCACGATTCTTCAGTACGAGATCATCGAGCGGGATTCGTGCGCGCCTCCACGCTCTGCAACAGGATGAAACGCTTACGGCGGCAAGGCGCCAAGCTGCCTGGACTGGTCCTGGCGCTCGCCGCCATGGCCGGCTTGCTGCTGGCTTTGGATGCAGAGGAAACCGCCCGGCCGCCCAACATCATTTTCATCCTGGTGGACGATCAACGCTATGACGAGCTCGGCTTTCTGAACCCCTTGCTCGATACGCCAAACCTGGACAGACTCGCCGAACGGGGTGTTTTCTTCGAGAACGCCCTTGTCACCACTTCTCTGTGCTCGCCGAGCCGCGCCACCATCCTGACCGGGCAATACATGCACAACCACGGTGTCGTTGACAACAATACGCCGCTGAAGGCCGGCGCCAGGACCTTCCCAGAAATGCTGCAGGAGGCCGGATACCATACCGCGCTGATCGGCAAGTGGCATATGGGCGGCTTGAGCGATGAACCTCGACCGGGATTCGACCACTGGGTCAGTTTCGCCGGGCAGGGCGCCTACCTGCCTACCGATCGGTTCGGCAATGTCACTCAGTTCAACATCAACGGCGAGCGGGTCCCGCAACGGGGCTACATCACCGATGAACTGACCGACTATGCCGTCGAATGGCTCGAATCAGCCGGGGACGCTGCCCCCTTTTTCCTCTACCTGTCGCACAAGGCCGTGCATTCCAACTTCACGCCGGCCGAACGGCACAACAACCAGTACTCCGATGTCGAGTTGAAGCTGCCCGCAAGCGCGGATCTGGACAAGGACAACCCCTTGCGCCCGATGTGGGTGCGCAATCAGCGCAACAGTTTCCACGGTATCGAATTTCCGTACCACAATCCCGCTGTCGAACTGCTTGAGATCCAGCGCAACTACCACCGAACCATCTCGGCGGTCGATGACAGCCTTGGCCGGATACTCGAGTGGCTCGACGAAACCGGCGAAACGGAAAACACCGTGGTCATCTACACCAGCGATAACGGCTTTTACTTCGGCGAGCACGGGCTGATCGACAAACGCAGCGCCTACGAAGAGTCGATTCGCGTGCCGATGATCGTCAGCGCGCCCGGACGGTTTCTCGAGGGCGCAACCGTTTCCGCGCAGGTGGCGAATCTCGATATCGCTCCCACCATCCTTGATCTCGCCGGCGTGAGCATTCCCGAGCAGTTCGAGGGCCGGAGCTTTGAAGGCCTGGCGGAGGGCGCCGCGGATTCCGCCCAATGGCGCGACGCCATGCTGTATGAGTATTTCTGGGAGTTCAACTTTCCGCACACGCCGACGACCTTCGCGATCCGCAGCAATGATTTCAAGCTGATCCAATACCACGGCATCTGGGATATCGACGAGTTGTACGACATGCGCGCGGACCCGCAAGAGATGTACAACCTGATCGAGGATCGGGCCTATCTCGACACGGTCGTGGATTTGCGCCGGCGTCTGCACCGGATGCTCACCAACGGCGAAGGCCGCAATGTCGTTCCCTATTCCTACAAGTACAACCAGGGAGCGGTTTTTAGACGCGATACGGGCAGCGCAACCGCCGGGCACCCCCCGCATTGGATGAAGGAGGGCAAGGAAGCCGACCTGCGTGATTTCAAGATTACCGACGAGGAGAAACTCAAGGTCACCGACGAAGCCGAACTCGCTCGCCTGAGGAGCCTTCGCTGACGTGCGCGGAACACGGCCCAAGGTGATGCGGGCGGGCTGCGGCAACCAGCCTGGCGGGCGCCGAATGGCTGTCTGGGCCTGGCTGTTTCTGCCGGCGCTCATGGTTTGGACTCCGCAGGGGTTTGGCCAGACCGGATACGCAAAGCCGGGCTCGAAACTGGTACTTAGCCCGGGTGTTCTGGCCCGGCGGATCTCCTTTGAGGATGCGGCGGCCCTTGAGGGCGTGTCCGGCTCAGTGGCGCTGTCCTCGCATCGATTCAAGGATGGCGAACGATCTCTTGAGTGGAGTTGGTCCGACCCCCAACCATTGGTATTCCGCGACCTCAGCGGACTTCAAGACGCGACAGGCCAGTATCCCGGCGGCCAGCCCGAGCAACTGGAGCCATCCTACGTTCCTCCGTCCAGACAGGGCGGCCTCAAACTGTGGGTCTACCGCGAATCGCCGCATCCTGCCGGAAGGCTCGTATTCCAGATTGGCGCAGGCCCGGAAGCGGCGGAGCATCGCCCCGCATATCGCTTCGAAATGTCACAGGATTTCTCCGGCTGGCGGGCGCTGTGGGTGCATTTCGAGCAAGACGCAAAGGCCGGGGAACACGCGGGCACTGCGCCGCTCGATACCCTGCGCATCGAGCCCTCCGCGAACATGGCCAACGGCCGTGTCTACCTGGACATGCTGCAGCTGGTCACCTACCTGTCCAGAAAGCGCCATTCCGACCTGCAGTTCGTCAACGGCAAGGACCGGTCCCGAAAGGACCATTACCGCATCCTTCCGGCCTGGCGGATGCTGGACCGATTCAGCGAAACCGGTCTCAATGATCGCAGTCTCGAAGAGGACTATCGGGCGCTTGCGCAAATCGAAGCGCGTTATGAACGCCTGCTGCTGGCGTCCGGCGAGTCCGCTGTGGCGTCCGGTGGCGAAAGTCACGCCTTTGGCGAGTACCTGAAAGGCCAGGCCGCAACCGCCAATCGGGCGTGGGAAACGCTGGGCATCAGGCGCTCCACCCACGGCGTTACGGGAATGCCCCTGTTCGCCTCGCGCGACGAACATCCGGCACAGCCCGCGCTCACCTACGCGGAGGCCGGCGAACAAGTCCTGGCCCCGCTGGCGCTCGACTACGGCCGCAGTCCCAGCGATGAGAAGAAACAACGCCTGCTCGCGCTGTTTGAACACATGGCGGATCAGGGCTGGGCCGCCGGCAGCGCCCTGGGGACGGTCAATCACCTCATTCGTTTGAATCCTTACGCCAACGCCGTATTCCTGCTGCGCGAAGAATTGCGCGAAGTCGGCCGCTTGCGCGGCCATCAGCAGGCCATCGCCTGGTACACGCGGTTCGGCGCTCTAACGGAACTGGACACATCAGCCGGCGAGAATACCGACCACATTCGCGGTGGCGCGGGACCGAAGCTCATCAGCGTGCTGCTGATGGAGAGTTCGCCCGAGAAAATCGCGCGGATGCTGGCCTTTCGCGACTATCTTGTCCATTGCACCGAGTTCGCCCCGGGTTACGCGGATACGATCAAGCCGGACTTCACGCTCTTTCACCACCTGGCCGCCTACCAGAACGCGTATGGCGTCCAGGCCCTGACTACCCTGGCGATGCTCGACTGGTTGCTGCGCGGCACGTCCTTTGCGCTGCCCGAAAAGACCAGCGAGCGATTGCGGGACACCCTGATGGCGCAATTCGATATGGCGGCGGATTTCGAACTCCATCCGGGCTTGAGCGGCCGCTTTCCCTACACCAACACCGCCATCGACCGATACATGCTGCCGGGATTCGCCTTCGCCGCGATGCACGACGGCCGGCTGGTCGAGCCAAGGCTGGGCGCCGCGCTTGCCTGGGCGTATCCGCGCTCAAACCTGCGAAGGATATTCGGCAGCCTGATGCCCAAGCTCAAGTACTACGGCAGCTTCGGGACACTTGAGATCATGGCGTCCGCGGTCTCGCAGGCTCAAGAGCTGTCCTGGGAAACGCCATCCGGGCACTTTGCTTTTCCCTACGGGGCCGCCGCCAACCACAAGCGCCCGGGATGGGCGGCGGCTGTTCGCGGCTGGAGCCGCTATGTCTGGGATTGGGAGTCGGGGCACCGGGGCGAGAATCCGTACGGCCGCTTTATGGCCTTTGGCTCGCTGCTGCTGTTCACTCAAGGTTCCCCGCTGGGCCTGGAGGCGAGCGGAATCGATCTCGACGGCGGCTTCCATTGGGCCTATGCCCCCGGCGCTACCACCAAGGCGCTGCCGATGGAGCATGTTCTCTATGAAATTGAGCCCACCGCGGACTATCCCGAAGGCAAGCATCGCAACTTCAGCGCCGAATCGTTCGCAGGAGGCGTTTCGCACAGGGGATGGGACGGGCTCTATGCCATGAAGTTCCAGGACACCGTCCCGCCGGAGGGCCGGCCCCTGTTCGACGACAGTTTCCGGGCGACAAAATCATTCTTCTTTGTGGATGATCAGATCATCGCGCTGGGATCCGGCATCGCCAATACGGATTCCGACTACTCGACCATTACGACGCTGTTCCAGAGCACGATTACGAACGGCGCAGCGCAATTTGAAGGCGCGGAAGTTGTCGGCGACCACCGGGCGCGGTACGATGGCGGAGTGTTTGCCGATCCGCAGCAGAATTTCTACCTCGTGCCGGCCGGCCAGCCGGTGGTACTGGAACAATCCGAACAAAGCTCCTTCATATCAAATTGGTCGCCTGAAAAGGCCCCGATCGGAGACGCGCTGCAGCATCTGCCGGTCAGTGCGCGCCACGTCAAGGCATGGCTGGACCACGGCCCGGCGCCGGACGGTGGTTCCTACGAATACCAGATCCTTGTTCAGGGAGATCTCAAGACCGCGAAACGTCTCACGGAAGACCCCAGCTATCGGATCCACAGAAGGGATGACCGCGCCCACGTCGTCGAGCATCTGGGCAAGGGCCTGACCGCCTATGCCCTGTTTGCACCACAGGAAGGACTTCCCGGGGCAGTCAACTCCGTGGATACGCCCCTGGTCTTGATCGCCGGGGAAACTCCAGACGAGCTTCGGCTGAGCGTTGCGGACCCGGACCTGCGGCTCGGTGTGTGGCCGAGGAATATGTCCCGGATGCCGGATTCCATCAAGAACCGGCCCGCTGGCGCGCATGTTGCCGAGATCCGGCTTGCCGGTGAATGGACCTTGCGGGAACCGCATCCGGATGTGTTGTCCGTGGCAAGTAGTGAAGGGCAAACCACATGCCGGATCCGGCTGGACCACGGCCTGACCCGCGAGCTGTTGTTCCGGCAGGCGCGCTAGTGCCGTGTTCCCCTCGCAATTTTCCGGCGGCTGCCTGAAGCCACTTTGTGGTTGCCTGATGAGTGCAATGCGCCGGCGCCCCGCTTTACTTCCGAAACGCAGTCAACGGACCGCATTGACCGCATTGGCTGGATTGGCGGCTTTGACCGTGCTTGCTTACGGTTGCGGTTCGGAGGAGCCGCCGGATAGGGCGGGAATGCTCCTTATCAATGGCGGAGAATTCACGATGGGTAGCAACGACGGCCTGGCCTACGAAGGGCCGGCGCACAGGGTCGCGGTGGATTCCTTCTACCTGGATCTGCACGAGGTCACAAATGCCCAGTTTGCTCAATTCGCTGATGTAACCGGTTATGTTACCTACTCCGAGACGCTGGGCTGGTCCGGTGTTTTCGATTCCCGGCGTGGCGCCTGGACCAAGGCAAACGGCGCCGATTGGCGTCATCCATACGGCCCGGGTTCCTCGCATGAGGAACAGTTTCCGGTTGTCCATCTCTCCTGGTACGATGCCGCCAGGTATTGCGATTGGCGAAAAGCCCGCCTGCCCACCGAAGCCGAATTCGAGTACGCGGCACGAGGAGGATTGCAAGACGCCCGTTTTGCGTGGGGGGAAATACTGAGCCCGGGCGGCGCTTACCAGGCAAATTTCTGGCAGGGCGAGTTCCCGAATGAAGATCTGGCGCGTGACGGCTACGCGGGCCTGGCCCCCGTCAAGACTTTTCCTCCGAATGGTTACGGGCTGTACGACATGACGGGCAATGTCTGGGAGTGGGTCCAGGACTGGTACAGGCCGGGTTATTTCGCCACTTCACCGACAAGAAACCCTCAAGGCCCAACGGGCGGAACCGAGAAGGTGCATCGCGGGGGCAGCTGGCTGTGCAGCGAGAACTATTGCCGCGGATACCGCGTGGCTGCCAGGATGATGACGGCGCCCGACTCAGGTCTCAACAACCTCGGATTTCGTTGCGCAGCGAACGCGCGCTAGCTCTTTTCCACGTTCGCAGGATTGGTTCGTCTCGATCCGAACCCACCGATTGGCGAACAAGCGGCCGTCAAGTCATCGGACGGGCCGCAGTGTGAGTTGCCGGCTCAATCCATCGCTGCAAGAGATCTGAAGGACGGTCTCGCCACCCCCGGTTCGGGCGCTGATGTCCGAAGCAGGCTCGGCCAGTTCCCAGCGGCCGCGCAACACCAACTTGAGTCGATGCAGTTTGGCGCTCTGCGTCGCGTAGTGGCGCGAACCGTAGGCCAGGCCCCTGCGCAACCGCTTATCGTCCGAGTCCCAGCCCAGGTCGGGGACGCTGGCCGCCAGGCGCAATTCCCCTGCTGCTTCCCGGGTGATGACTGCAGCCGGCAGACTTGCGCTTCTTACAAGCTGATCGGTGGCGGTCTCAACGGTTTCGTAAAAGGCGTATGCCGTGACTTGCCATTGCGGGAAATGGACCAGGTGCATTCGGCCGCTTTCGATGACACGAAAATACGCCGAAGGGTCTGATGCCAGGGCCAGGAGCTTGCTTCGGTCCGGGTCCGACGGTATGAGAACGTAAACATAGTGGTCATTTGCCGGCTTTATGCCGTGATCAAGGTAGGCTTGCACGAATCGGCCGGAAGTGAGTTCGTACCGAGGTGTGAGGCTGTGCTGCCGGCGTCTCGAGAAAACGAGATCGGTTGAGCTGTCGGCCAGGAAATAGCTGTTGCCGGCGCTGTCGGTCAACAGGGCCTGGCCGCCAGCCGGCGCCCGGGTCTCAAACTCACCCTTTTTGACGCCCCGCTCGCCATTGATGGAACCGCGCGGCGCGCCGCCATGCACACGCGTCTGAAACAAGGTCGTATGTGTCGCGTCGTCCGCCGTGCCGCCCCGTATCCGGGTGCCCAGCGCAACCACCTTGTCGCCGACGAAGAAGTAGCTCTTGCGCGCACCGAGGTCGGTCGGCGCGGTGAAGGGGACCCCTTCGAGATCCTGGACAAAGAATCCATGGCCGCCCAGCGTAACCCCGCCGACAAAGGTCTTGCTGTTGTAATTGCGCTGAGGGTCCCGCCGGCGGATGCCCGCCTGACCGCGCGCCTTGACCACATCGATGTAGGACCGCTTTTCGATGGCAAGATGGCTGGCCGTGGTTCCCGGTACGTGGTACCAGTCCCAGCCATTTTTGAGATCGTAACCGGATCCCGTTTCGCTAACGGGATCACCTGCGCTGAACACCTGCAGCAGGCCGTAGGACCAGTTCTGCCCAAAACTGTTCTGGCGCTTCTCAAGGGGGCCCTCGTAGTCCCAGAGGTAGCGGCTGAAGCCCTTTGCGATTACCAGCCAGTCGTTGCGGCGGAAGAAGGCGGCCGCGGCATAGGGCTTGATTTCCACCCCCGACGGGACTTCGGCGGCTACCTGTGAATCCAGGACATCATCGATCAGGCGGTAAATGCCCAGACCACGAATGGGCACTCCACGCCGGCCTGCGTGGTAGTTTTCGAGGCGTTCCTCCGAGAAAAAGTAATCCGGGTCGAAGAATTCGTTGAACCGGGCCCGCATCTGGGGGTCGCCACCTCCGTCGGGATGCGCGAGGAGCGCCATCGCCCGGGTCACCGCCGTTGCCGCGTGGTCCCCCTCACCCTCAATCAGACGGCCTCGCAATGCACTGGAGACTGTGTATTTCTGGACCATGAAGCGGAAGCTCCGCAGCGCCAGCTTCACCGCCTCGACGTTTCGCGGGGCGGAGAAATCCGTGCCATTGAGCAAATGCAACAGTCGCGCCATCGACTCGAACGCGAACGGGCTATAGGCGCCGACGTAGGCCGCGCCATGATGAAAGCCGGTACCGTCGGGTTTGATCGTGTCCTGGATACCCGGCACGACGGTGACATTGGCCGAGATGACTTTCCGCAGTATCTCTTCCATTTTCCGGCGCTCCTCGGGATCGTCGATCAGCAGGAAATAGGGGATGAAGTAGTCGGCGAACAGCCGTATTCCATCCGCATTCAGATGAAACCGGCGTTCTTTCGGCAGCGGATGCGGATGGTCAACGCCCGCCTCTTCTCGCGCTTCAAGGAAGAAGGCGCCGTACATGGCGCCGTTGTTGATCACCAGGTTTCTGGCGACCCGGCGGTATCGGTCCAGCAAGCCGAGTTTCGCCAGGGGCTCGCGCATCAGAAAGATGCTTTGTATGAAGCCGCCCAGATGCAGGCTGACGCCGGAAAAATCTCCGCTGTCCCTTGCCAGGCCGAGGCGCTGCGCCCTTTCACTGGCCTTGCCGGCATGATCCGGCGTCCAGGCCTGTTCGGTAAGCCCGCGGCTGTAGCAATACTCCAGCAGGTAGGCATAGAGACGCACGACGTCCCTGTTGCGGTAGTAGGGGTTGTCTCCGTGGTCCGGTCCGGGCGTCCGATAGGCATAAGCGAGCAACGGCAGCGTCGACGAAAACAGTTCATAGAACCGCTCATTGACGTGCTGCCCGTTTTGCGCCTGGGAACCGATCAGTTGGTCCTCCAGCGCCTGGTTGTAATACGCAGGCACGCCGCGATACTCGTATGGATAGGACTGCGCGTGATCGATCGCCGCTTCGAATTGTTTGAGCAGAAGTTCGTCGAACACTCTCCGGGCTGTCCTGCTCTTCAGGTAGTCGCCCCGAACAAAGAAAAGCATTGCTTCGTAGCGGCCGGCCAGGCGTTCCTGACCGACAGCCTCCGCCGACACCTGCGCGAAGAGCCCCATGGATAGTGCGATGGCCAGACAGGCGCTCTTCATCGCCTTGCAGGTCGAGGGATGCTGCACGGCGGCAGCCTTGCGGACGCTCCGGTTCACCACTAGCGCCGCGTTACGCCACTAATGGGTCGCCGCAAGCGAATTCGCCAGCCGGGAGACCTCGGATGCCGCCAGAAGAAAAGCTCCGACTCCATATACGTCGGTGCTTTCCTTGTGGACGATCTGCGGCGCGGAACCCGAGGGCTGCACGTAGGCAAGCCGGCCGTCGGCATATAGGTTGGCCACCAGGCTGGACCAGGCGCGCTCGACGGTGGGGAGATAGGTCTCGCGATCGAGCAGGCCTTCGTTGATTCCCCATGCCAATCCGTAGGTGAAGAACGCCGAGCCGCTGGTTTCGGGCGTTGGCGAGATCGCTTTGTTGATCAGCGATGAAGTCCAGTAGCCCCCGGGGTGCTGCAACTCGGCCAGCCTCGCGGCCATCGCGCGATACCGGTCGATGTACCGCTGGCGGTTGACATGCCCCTTGGGCAGCCGAGGGAGGATTCGGGCGAATGCCGCAAACACCCAGCCGTTGCCTCGGCTCCAGAACACCTTGTGGCCGTTTGAGTCGCGCATGGACATGTAGCGGCGATCGCGGTACAGCAGACTTTCGCCGGCATCCCAGAACGTGTCAAACGAAGTCCAGAATTCCCGATCTCCAAATTGCAGGTAGCGTTCGTCCCCGGTGGCCCGGGCCATGTGTATCCATACAGGGGCGCCCATGAAGAGCGCGTCTATCCAGGTCCAGCGCTCTCGGCAGGCAATTTCCATTGATTCGCACTGCTTGCCGAAATCGCCGTTCACCGTGGGCCAGTTGGCGTAAATGTGGTTGAGTCGCCCGGTGAGCGGCGCGAGCATTTCAGGATCGCGATCCAGCTCAAACAGTTCCAGGTAGGTCTGGCCGATCACGTAGTCGTCGGCGTCGAAAACGCGCGCTTCAACCTGCCAGCCGAAGTCTTGCGCCTCATCGCGCACGAAGTCCAGGTAGCGCGGGTTGTCCGATATCAGTCCCCAGCGCGTCATGCCGATGGCCATGGCGCCCATCAGCCATCCGCCGAAACTGTAGCGGCGATGACCCTGGAAGTTGACCTGGTTGCTGGCCTCGAACTTGTCCATGTGGCGGACCTGCCAGTCGGCGACCAGGTTCCCGGCGGCCGCGACGCTGTCCGGCTCCAGATCGGCCGCAAGCTGCGCCATGGGCGCTTCCACATCGACGACATAGGGGACAACCCGGTTCGGAATGAAAACCGGGCTTTGAGGGCCGTTGCCGGAACTCGGACTACATGCCGCTAAGAGAAACGGCAGGAGTGCAATGTGATACCTGTTCAACCTTCAGGAGAAACGAAGCGAACTAGAACTTGAGGTTACCCCTGATGGACAGCGAAATACGGCGGCCATAGTCGATATATTGCCTGATCAGGCCTTCATGATGCCGTATGTCTGCCTCATCCGTGAGGTTGGCGCCCGCCAGGCGCAGCCGCATGCCGTTGGGCAGTCTGTAGTTGATGCTTGCCGAAAGGTATCGGCGCGGGTAAAACAACTGCATGGGCTCCAGGCCGGTCGCCGGGGTCAGCAGGTATTCGCCACGGTAGGTATAGGAAACGCGGACATCGAATGGACCACCGTCGTAATAGACGATGGCGTTGTAGTTGTCCTCGGCAGCCGCCCGCAGGCGTTCCGGTGCGGAATTGTCGATATAGGTGTAGTTCAGCACAAACCCGGTATTGCCCAATATGCCGGGAAGCTGGGTGAGCGCGTGTTGCCAGCTCAATTCCACGCCCTGCAGCTTGACGCCCGTGGAATTGCTGTCGGTTTCCACGTTGAAGGACTCCGAGGCGGTCGCGCCGGACACGCTGTCGGTGATGTCGAAATTCGTGGTGAATGTTTTTCTGCCGATGAGCGATTCCAGGTCCTTTACGAACAGGGCCGTGGAGAACAGGTTCTCTTCGCCGTAGTACCAGGACCAGGCGAGATTGAAATCATTGGCCAGGAACGGTTCGAGGTTGGGGTCGCTGTAGGAGATCGCGTTGCCGCTGTCGATGCTCCCGCGGAGCCCGCTGACGATCAGGTCGAGTTGCGACGGCGCCGGCCGCGTCATCGTCTTGGCGGCGGAAAAACGCAATACGTGGTTGTCGCCCAGGTTAAAGCGCAGGTTGAGGCTGGGCAGGGTGTTTGAATAATCGCGGTCGCGGCTGACGGCTGCGCCCGCGGCATTGGGCGAAAGGTCGCCGCTCTCGTCGCGGGTGAATCCGGCGCCCAGGTCAATGGAAGTCCCGCGCACGGTTTCGCCGGTCCGCGTATGGCGTACGCCGATGTTCCCGCTGATGGTCTCGTTTTGGTTGCCGAAATCGAGGATGAGATATGCGGACTTGAAGCTCTCATCAATATGGACGAAGGCGGCCGGGTCGTTGAAAAGCGCCGCGCCATCCGCGTCAATGATCGCCTGCACGCCGCCGGCCGCGTCAATGACCGCATCGATGTCGGGCACCAGCCAGTTGCCGATGGTGGGCCGATCCGAGCTGTCGAGAAAGCCGCCGCGATCGGACCCGGTCAGGACCATCGGATAGCTTTCGATGCCGATTTGGCGGAGTTCCCGGGCGTTTGACGCGAAACGGTCGCGGCTGGAGGTGAACAGGCTGTCGGAGATGGACATGCCGAAGCCCAGGCCGCGTGCAAGACCGGCGTCGAGCAGGCGTTCGACATCGATCCGGAAATCGTCCTGTTGACTTTCGCTGCGGATATTGGTGCCCGGACCGGAATTGAACTGATTGATGGCGTAAGCCTCCGGGTCCAGGTGCCTCTCACCGAAGACCGTCACGGCTGTCGGCCGGTCGCGACCCTCCATGTTAATGAGGGTTTCGACGCCTCTGATCCTGGCGATGGCCCGGGCGCGCGTCTGGAAGTGATTGGACTCCGAACGGGAAAACGAGAAGTCCACGGAAAGCGCAGGATTCGGATAGAAGCTGGCCTTGACCTGGGCCGAAAGCAGGTCCGCATCGCGGACCTGCAGTTCCTTCTCGGCCTGCAGTTGCGTATCGATGCTGTGATACTGGGAAACGTACTCGATGTCGTTGATGACAACCGTCTTCTGGCCCTCGGAAACCGTCTTCTTGTTGCGGAAGTCGTAGCGGACCGATTCGCGCGGTGAAATCGTGTCCTGCTGGCTGTAGAGCACTTCGGTAAAGAGCGTGAATTGATCAGTGGGCTGCCACTCCAGGTTGGCGAGGTAGGACTGGCGTTCCCGCTGTTGCTCGAAGTTCTCCGAGAGTACGTTGTCGCGCACCACCAGGCCCCTGTCGTCGAAGTCCCCGTCGCCATTGAGGTCCCGGTTCCTGGCCTCGTTGTAGAGACGGCGGTAGAGACCGCCGCGGTCGCGGTGCAGTCCCTGATCCTCGTCGACGAGGTTGACGCCCAGCACCAGTCCCACTGTCTTGCCGGCGAAGATGTCCGCGTAAACCGCGGTGATGTCGCTGCCGATTTCGCCGTTGTTGCTGTCCCAGTTGCCGTTGCCGGATATATTGAAGCGCCTCTCGCCGATTTGCAGCGCCCGCTGCGTGATGATATCGACCGATCCGGCGATTCCTCCTTCCTGCACATCGGCCTTGCCGGACTTGTGGACCGCGAGCGTGGATACGAATGCGGAAGGCATGATGTAGGCGTGGAAATTGCGGTTGCTCAGAGTGTCGCTGAAGACGGTGGTGATCGGCCGTCCGTTGACCAGGGTCTGGGTATACCGCCCCTGCAGCCCGCGAATGGTGATTTCTTCCGCCTGGCCGCGGTTTCTCTGGATCTGCACCCCCGGCACGCGCTGCAGGGAGTCGGCGATGTTCTGGTCCGGCATCTTGCCGATGTCGGACGCGGAAATGGCGTCAACGATCGTGTCTGCATTGCGCTTGTAGTCGATCGCCACGCCAAGGTCGGCGCGTGTCCCCACGACGACGATCTCCTCGATAATCTCCTCGTCGGACTCCTGGGCGTGAAGCCGATCCATCCCGCTCAAGGCAAATGCAACCGCCGCGCCTGCAAGGTAAAGGGCCGCCAACGGGCGCGGCGTCTTACGGATCATGCCCTTCTCGTGTTTTCCGCTTTCGCTGACCATCGCAATTCCTCCCATTGGCTTCTTGAGCCTGTGTTAGGATGGTCGCATGAAAAGACAGCGGTGTCAAATTTCCTGGCCATCGGCGTGATCCAGGTGCAATGTGGCCTGGATTCCTGGTGAGAAACTATTGAAATGAAGCAAATTTTCGATGTTGGGGCAGGATTGCGGCTGCTGCCTGTGCTTTGTCTGATGGCGGTTGCCGGTTGCGCCCCGGATGGTGACCGCGAACCGGCCGGGGCCGGGAAAAAGGCGGCTGAGGAGAGCGAGTTAAAGGTCTATTTCGGCGATCTCCATAATCACTCCAGCCTGACCTACGGACACGGCTCGTTTGAGAACGCGCTTGAGAACGCCGCCCAGTCCGTGGACTTTTTCACCGTTACGCCGCACGCAATGTGGCCGGATATCGACCAGTTGCAGGGGAATCCGGAGCTTGAGTGGGTAATTGACTATCACCGTAGCGCATTTGTGCGCCTGCGGGACCCCGAGTACTGGAGCAACTACATCGAGAAGCTCAAGCAGTACAACATCCCCGGTGTCCGCATCACCTTTCCGTCGTTCGAGATTCACAGCCTCAAGTACGGCGACCACGTCGTTGTCTCCAGGCTTCAGGATCTTGAACTACCGCCGGCCGGCGCCACGGTCGTGGAACTGCGTGATCAGGTGCTGGATGCCGGGAACACCATCATCACACCGCATGGGATCGGCTACCAATCCAATTTCCGGGGTTATAACTGGGACTATTTCAGGCAGGGCGAACAGACGCCCTTCGTTGAGATCTATTCCCGCCACGGGGGTTCCGAAGGATCCATCGGGCCGTTCGGCATGTACCACGATATGGGGCCGCGAGATTACGGGGGTTCAATGGAGGCGGGACTGAAGCGTGGTCTCAAGTTCGGCGTGGTCGCCTCGTCAGATTCGCATGCCGGGCATCCCGGAGGCTTCGGCGATGGCCGCATGGCGGTGCTGGCCCGGGCGCTGACCCGCGATGACGTCTGGGAGGCGATGCGCGCCCGGCGCGTCTACGCGACCACCGGCGCCAACATCATCCTCGATTTCCGCATCAACGGCGCACATATGGGAGAAGCGGTGACCGACGGCGAGTCCCCCCGGCGCATTATCGAAGTCGCCGTCGAAGGCATGAACCAGATTGACTACGTTGAACTCGTCAAGAACGGGGAGACGCTTCATCGCGAGCACGTCAGCTATACGCCACGGTACGATGACAGCGGTGGACCGGTTCGCGCCAAGGTCCGCTTTGAGTTCGGCTGGAACCAGGTGTCCAGCAAGGACCGTATCGATTGGCGGGGCAGGCTGTCATTGAGCGGAGGACGTCTGCTCAAAGCCACGCCGCAATTTCGCGGCGCCCCATTCACGTCGCCGCAAAGGGACGGCGAGGGGCATGTGATTCCCTGGCAGTCGTGGGTCAGCCGTATCACGGAAACCACGGATAGCAGCGTCTCTTTCGACGCCAAGAGCGAATCCAATCCGGCGCCCATGCATCCCGTAACCCAGTCGATCACACTCGACGTTGAGATGCAGCCCGGTGATCGGATCCTCGCGGAAGTCAACGGTCAGGAGTTTTCCTATTCGCTGGCCGAACTGCTTGAAGGCAGCCGTTCCCGGTTCATGCGTGGATGGCTGACCGAGGCCGTGTCGTTTAACCGCGCCGTTCCCGAGAGCGGCTTTATGGTTGAATTCGACCTTCGCGACGAGGCGAGCCGAGAAGAGGACTACTACTTCCTGCGGGTCCGGCAGACCGACCATCAATGGGCCTGGTCAAGCCCCATCTGGGTCAGCGAGCGCTAACTGCGCCGCAGGCCGATAACGACCATGAGGACGCTGGGAATCGATGTTGGCGCAACCCTGGTAAAGCTTGCGGTTGTTGAGGAAGATGCATCGACTTGCTACGAGAGCAGCAGTCCAACGCGAAAGGACCGGGTCTGGTTTCTGAAGGACCTGCACCAGCGCGTGGATCACGCCATGGCCAAAGCGTCGCAAAGCGGCGCGGAAGTATCCGCTATCGGAATCGGTGTGCCCGGCCAGGTTCAGGACAATCGCATCGTTGGAGGCGTCAACAACTTCCCGGAACTGGCCGGCGTTTCGCTCGCGGAAGAGCTGGCGGCCGCCAACCTGCCGATCAAGGTGGCGAACGATGCCTACCTGATGGGGATAGGTGAGTCTCGATTCGGCGCCGCAAGGGACTCCGCCAATGTCATTTTTCTGACAGTGGGCACGGGCATCGGCGCTTCCCTCAAGCTGAATGGCCGGTTTTACAGAGGCGCGAATCACTGTGCCGGCGAAATAGGACACATGGTTCTGGCCTATGACGGTCCAAGCTGCTCGTGCGGAAACAGGGGTTGTTTTGAGGCACTGGCATCGACCTCGGCGCTGATCGGCCGGTATATGCGCCTGTCGGCTCAAGCGGGGTCAGCGTCCGGCACGCCGCCGACGGGATCCGAGCTGATCAGCCTCTACCTTGAGGGTGATCCCGCCGCTGTGGAGGCGCTGCAACTGCACTTCGACTATCTTGCCGCCGCTATCGCCAGCCTGATCAATATCTTCGATCCGCAGCAGATTGTCGTTGGAGGCGGCATCACGCAGTGTGGTGACTTCTACCTGTCCGAGGTGCGCCGCCGGGTTCCCCCGGGTGTGATGAACGGCTCGAAGAATCAGGCATCCATCGATCCGGCGGCCCTGGGAAACTGGGCCGCGTGCATTGGCGCCGCCTGCCTGTTCCAGAGGCGTGACGCCAGGGTCTGTTGACAGGCCATGATTCGTCCGTGGCGGTGGAGCAACTTGAAAAAATGACACAAGAATGAGGGAACAAGGACAGTGAACAGCCTTCGAAGTCCGGGAGTGGTGCTCTTCATCCTGGTTATCTGGTTTGCGATTTCATTCGTGACCAACATCATCGGCCCGCTGATGCCCGTCATCATCGATGATTTCGGCCTCACGCTGACGCTGGCCGCCCTGCTGCCGTTTTCCTTCTTCCTGGCATACGGCATCGCGTCTATTCCTTCCGGAATCATGATCGAGGCCATCGGCATGAAGCGCTCCATGCTGATCGCTTTTGCCGTGGTCCTGCTTGGCGCGATGGCATTTTCACTGTTCCCGGCCTACGGCGTCGTCATCGCTTCCCTGTTTGTGATCGGCATCGGCATGGCAATGCTGCAGGTCATCATCAATCCACTCATGCGCACGTCGGGCGGTGAGGCGAATTTCGCCTTCTTTTCGGTGCTGGGGCAGCTGGTTTTCGGGTTCGCCTCTTTCGTCAGCCCCTTCGTATTCACCTATCTTGTGACCAGCCTGCCGGATCCGGCGCGATCCAACGCCCTGCTGGACGCGTTGCGGGCACTGGCGCCCGCCAGCCTGAGCTGGGTCGCCCTCTACTGGCTGTTCAGCGCGGCATTTGCGATGCTGCTGGCGGCAGTATGGCTGATCCGGCTGCCGCAAGTGAAACTCGAACAGCACGAGCGAACGGGAAGCCTGGACGCCTATCGGGAACTTCTCAAGAACCCGCACGCACTGATGTTCTTCTTCGGCATCGTGTGCTATGTCGGTACCGAACAGGGTGTGGCCAACTGGATGTCGGAATTCCTGCAGACCTATCACGGCGTCGATCCCGAAACGCAGGGCGCCGCCCTGGTGGGAAGATTCTGGGGCCTGATGTCCGTCGGCTGCATCGTCGGCCTGGGTCTCTTGAAGATCATGGACTCCCGGGTCTTGCTGCGGCTGGCCTGCGCCGTGGCTGCCGCATTTATTTTTGCGGCGCTGTATGGTCCGATGGGGATTTCCGTCGCGGTCTTTCCCTGGATCGGCTTCTTCCTTTCGGTGATGTTCTCTATCGTGTTCTCACTCGCGCTGAATTCCGTGACGGTCCACCACGGCGCCTTTTCCGGCATCCTGTGCACGGGAATCTTCGGCGGCGCATTGGCGCCGCTGTTTATCGGCGTCGTCGGTGACTGGCTGGGTTTGCGCACGGCGATGCTGATCAATGTGGCGACGCTCGCGTTCCTGTTCGTGATCGGGATTCGCGCCCGCCCGCTGATCGAAAACAGCCGTGTATCGCTCGCCGCACTGCGGCAAAGGCTGCTGGGGCATAGCGTTAACAAGCCCTCCTAGCCCCCTCTCGCGGACCAGGAATCTCTCTCGGCAGGCGCCGCAACAATGAAAGCAGCAGCGGCCCCGACTCAAATGTTCCTCGAAGCCGCCTCTGCTCCCGGCGCGGTGCAGAGCCTGCTGGAAACGAATGCGGCTCGCGTGAAATCACTGGCTGCCGAAATCAAACGTTTCGATCCGACCATGGTAGTGACCTGCGGCCGGGGCAGTTCGGATCATGCGGCCACTTACGGCAAGTATCTCTTCGAAACCCGGCTGGGCCTTGTGACATCTTCAGCGGCGCCCTCGGTCGCCTCCCTGCACGGGGCGCGGTTGAACTTGCGCCATGCACTCTATGTAGCCATATCCCAGTCCGGGGCCAGTCCCGACATCGTCGAGCATGCCGCCATGGCGCGTGATCAGGGCGCCATGGTGGTGGGCCTGGTGAATCAGGAGGATTCTCCGCTGGCGGAGCTTGCTCATCATCTGATCCCTCTGGATGTGGGCTTGGAAGAGTGTGTGGCTTCCACCAAGTCGTATATCGTTTCGCTGGCCGCATTGGCGCTGTTGGTGGGCGCGTTGGCCAAGGACCAAGCCCTGCTTGAGGGGCTTGAAGCTACTCCTGAGTCCATGGCCAGGGCATGGCGATGCCACTGGAGCGCTCTGATCGATGTGCTGGAGACTGCCGGCGGCGCATTCGTGGTAGGCCGTAGCGTCGGCTATGCGCTGGCCCTTGAGGCGGCCCTCAAGCTCAAGGAAACCGCACGATTGCACGCGGAAGCCTTCAGCACCGCCGAAGCCCGCCACGGGCCCATGGCTTTGGTGCGCAGGGACTTTCCGATACTCGCTTTCGTCCAGAACGACGGCACCCAGAGCGGAGTGCTGCAATTCGCAGCCGATGCGCGGGTGCTGGGAGCACAGGTGTTTGTCGCCGGCGCATCCCGGTCGTACCCGTTCTCCCTTCCCTGCCCCAAGCCGCCCCACGGGTTGCTTGCGCCGCTCGTGCAGGTACAAAGCTTCTACCGGTTCGTCAATGCCGTATCGATCCTGCGCGGGTGCAACCCGGATACTCCGCCGCACTTGTCCAAGGTGACCAGGACCGTCTGATCCTTCAGGGTCGTGTGCCCGCATGCGACCGGCGCCGGGAAAGCTCTGCGGCCAGCCGCTCGCGCGCTTCCCGATGCGACGGTTGGTTGGCTACATTAACCAGTTCCGCCGGGTCGGAGTGGTAGTCGTAGAGTTCGACCCCCAGTTTTCCGCCGTCCCATACCGTGTAGCGATAACGCTCGGTGCGGACGGACTCGCCCATCACGTCCTGGTGGCGCCATTGGGGCCGTATCCATCCAGCCCTGCTCAGCGCCATCGTATAGGCGCTTTCGCGCACCGATATGGAGGGGTTCCGCAGCACCGGGACGAGGCTGATACCAGCGGCGTGCTCGGGAATGCTCAAGCCCGCAAGTTCCGCCAGCGTGGGATAAAGATCGACAAGCTCCGCCAATGATGCCGAACTCCCGCCGCGCACAAATGTGGCGCCGGGCAAATCGGGAACCGAAAGGATCAGGGGAACGCGCACCGACCCCTCGAACAGGTCGCCCTTTTGCCAAAGCCCATGTGCGCCCAGGTGGTACCCGTGGTCCGAAAGCAACACGATGATGGTGCTGTCGCGCAGTCCTGCCGCCTCCACGGCGCGCAGCAGCCGGCCGATCTGTGCGTCCACGTACGAAATGGAAGCGTAGTAACCCTGGATTGCCGCGATCTTCTGCGCCTCGGTCATTTCGAGCTGACCGGGCCGATCCGCCAGTGCGGCAGTCGGAATATCCGTCCGGTCGGCGGAATAGTCCGGCGGCGCCTCGATTGTTTCCCGCGGGTACATTTCGAAATATGCGGAGGGGGCGATGAAGGGCGTATGAGGCCGAAAATAGCCCGCCGCCAGGAACAGTGGCTTGCCCGTGCGCCGCGGATGATGCGTTTCGAGCAGATCGATGGCGGCGTCCGTTACCAGCGCGTCGGTGTGCCGCGAACCGTCGCCGGGAACGCTCAGCCAGGTCAGGGTCGCGCCGATTGGCGTGTCAGTACTTATCCTGTTCACCTGGGGACCCAAGCTGAAGTCATCACCCTTGGGGTTGCGCCGCTCGTTCCAGGACCGGGGGTCGTCCTGTCCGTCGGTGCCGATATGCCCTGGAACGTTGTAGTGATAAATCTTGCCCACCCGCGCCGTGAAATATCCGTGTTGTGCAAAGAACTGGGGCAGCGTGACGATGTCGGGCAGGAATTCCCGAAAGTGCGGTCCATTGGCGACGATACCCGTCTGCTGAGGGTAAAGGCCGGTCAGGAAACTGCTCCGGCTGGGGGAACACACGGGATATTGCGCGTAGGCCGCGTCAAAACGTATGCCTTCCGAGGCCAACCGGTCGATGGACGGAGACTGGACGGCCGGATGACCATAAGCCCCCAGGTCGTTGTTTAGATCATCCACCGTGATGAAGAGGATATTGGGCCGTTGCTGGGCCGCCGCGGCGCTCACGATCATGCCAAGGCACACCGCGACGCAGGCCAATGCCCGGCGCCGCCGGGGAGCCGAACAAAAAGTTGGCGAGTCAGCGTGGAGCATCCGTAGCATTCTGCTCATTCATCATTGATCCAGGTGTTTGTGGGATACGACACTATCAGGTTGTAGGCTTCGTGAAAATCCTTGCTTTCAAACGGGCGGCGTTTCTTCCCGTTAGCGCTCGCATTAGGATGTTGCGATAATTGCCGGGTACGGGGCAGCGCCGCCGCCACTGTTAGCCGAGACATTGATTACGTGATACCAGATTTCTCCAAAGCGCACATCCTGGTGGCGGGCGACGTCATGCTGGACGAATACTGGCACGGCGCCGCAACGCGAATCTCCCCGGAGGCGCCGGCGCCGGTTGTGAAAGTGGAGCGCCACGAGTATCGCCCCGGCGGAGCAGCCAACGTTGCGTGCAATCTGGCCGGGCTCGGCGCCGCCGTGACCCTGCTTGGCATCGTCGGCGAAGACGCCGAGGCCGACGCGCTGGATCAAGCCTTGCGCGGCAGCGGCGTGAAGGGAGAATGGCTGCAGTCCGGGAATCGGCCTACCATCCGCAAGCTGAGGGTGCTCAGCCAGAATCAGCAGGTGATCCGGCTGGATCGCGAAACCCCGTTCGGCGCGGAGGATTCCGAACGCCTGGTAGCGCGCTACTGGGGGCTCCTTTCCGATTGCTCGGCGGTGCTCCTTTCCGACTATGGCAAGGGCAGCCTGGCCGGTATTACCACCCTGATCGAGGCTGCCCGCGCCGCCGGCAAACCGATTCTGGTTGATCCGAAGTCCAGCGACTTCGGAACCTATCGCGGCGCCAGCCTGCTGACGCCCAACCGCGCCGAGTTCGAGGCGGCGTTGGGTGGCGCGGCGGAATCCGTGCAGGAAATGGCCGCGCGGGCGCAGCGCGTGTGCTCATTGCTCGAAATCGGCAGCATGGTGGTTACCCTCGGAGAACAGGGCCTGCTGGTGGCGCCGGCCAGCGGCCGCGCGCGCCACCTTCCGGCCCGGGCGCGCGAGGTGTTCGACGTGACCGGCGCCGGCGATACGGTGGTAGCGGTCCTGGCCGCGGGTATGGCCCTGGGCGCCGATCTGGGTGATTCAGCCCATCTCGCCAACGTGGCGGCCGGAGTCGTCGTGCGGCGGGTTGGCGTGGCGCCCATCCACTTGCAAGACCTTCAGGAGGAACTCGGCCAGGCCCCAACGCCGGAGTCCTCGATCGTCGACGCCGCCGAGGCCGCGGAGATCGGGCGCGGCCTGCGCGAGGCGGGGCGGACGCTGGTGATGACCAACGGCTGTTTCGACCTGTTGCATGCCGGCCATACGGCCTACCTGACCGAGGCCCGTTCGCTGGGCGATCACCTGATGGTGGCGGTCAACGACGACCAATCCGTGCGCCGGCTGAAGGGCGAGTCGCGCCCGCTGGCGCCGCTTGAACAGCGGATGGAGGTCCTGGCCGCGCTGGGCTCGGTCGATTGGGTGGTGCCCTTCAACGGGGACACCCCGGCAGACTTGATCGAGCAGGTAGCGCCGCGGGTGCTGGCCAAGGGCGGCGACTATCGCCCCGAGGAGATCGCCGGGGGCGAAGCCGTCGAGCGCAAGGGCGGGCGCATTGCGATTCTTGGCTTCCGCGAAGGCCTGTCCACATCCAGCCTTCTCAAACGGATGTCCAGTGACGGGACAGGTCACTAGATAGGCGCATGGCCATGCGCAAGCAGGCGCTTCTGCGTGCTTACGGGGCGCTTTCCTGGATCACGGCGCCGGCCCTATTCGGCTACATGCTGGCGCGCTCGGTGCGCGATCCCGGCTGGCGCAGCCGGTTGCCGCAACGTTGGGGCTTTCGCACGCCGCCGGCGCCGGAAGGGGCGCTCTGGCTGCACGCTTCTTCGCTTGGAGAGTCCCAGGCGCTGTCGATACTGGCGGAGGCCCTGGGCCGCCTCCGTCCCGACCTGCCTCAGTTACTCACGGCGTTTACGCCTGCCGGTCTGGCCTCGATTCAACAAGAGCAAAGCGAGTCCCGGTTCCATTGTTTTCTGCCGCTGGATTTCGGCCCGGCGAACCACCGATTCCTGCGTGCGGCCAGGCCGAGCCTGGGCATCATCCTGGAGACCGAGATCTGGCCAGGCCTGTATGCCGCCTGCGGCGCGGCAGGCGTGCCGCTGGTGGTAGCCAGCGCCCGTCTTTCACGACGGTCCCACGCACGCTACCGCCGGGTACGCGGGTTGATGGCAGCCGCGCTCAAGCAAGTGAGGGTGGTCGGCGCGCAGACCGAAGAGGACGCCCAGCGGTTTCGGGACATCGGCCCGAAGAAACTCGACGTGCGGGTAACCGGCAACCTCAAGCTCAACTACCGGCTCAGTGACGAGGCGCTGAAGCAGGGCGCCGAAATTCGCCGGCGAATCGGCGCCGGCCGGCCGGTCTGGGTGGCGGCCAGCACTCATGAGCCCGAAGAGCACGTGATGCTGATGGCGCATCGCCATCTCATGGCGCAGCGCAAAGACGCCCTGCTGATTCTTGCCCCGCGCCACAAGGAGCGGTTTGCGGTGGTGCGAAACCTGCTCGAGCAGACGGAACTGAAATTCGGTTTTCGCTCAAGCGACGGCCAGCCGCCTGCCGGCGCTCAGGTATTCGTGCTGGATACCTTGGGCGAATTGAATACCTTCTATGCCGCCGCCGACCTGGCCTTCGTCGGTGGCAGTATCGCGCGTGTCGGCGGGCACAATCTCGCCGAACCGGCCACCCTGGGTCTTCCGGTCATCACCGGGCCGCATTTGTTTCACACTCGGGATATGGCCCGGATCCTAAGCGATGCGGGCGCCCTGTTCACCATTTCCGAGGCGGGAGAATTAGCTGGCGAACTTGCGCGCCTGTTTGAAGACGAGCAAGCGCGCAAGACCGCGGGTGCGGCCGGCAAGGCATGTCTTGAGGCACAGCAGGGCGGCGTGCTGGAGCGCACCCTGGGCCTTATTGAGCCGCTTCTTCCTCCTCGGCGGCCTGCTCCATCCAGCGGCTGACTTCCTCAAGGTCCGATTCACTCAGGATTCCCGCTGCGTTCTTGAGCGCCAGCACGTTAATGATGAAGTCGTAGCGGCTTCTGTAGTAATTGCTCTCGGCCGCGACCAGGTTGCGGCGCGCATCGAGCACGTCCACGATCGTGCGTGTTCCGATCTCGTAGCCGGCTTCGGTGGCTCGCAGGGCGGTTCTGCTGGAAGCAACGGCCTGGCGCAGCGCGGCGACGCGGGAAATCTCGGAACTTACGCCGAGGAAGGCGTCGCGGGTCTGACGCACCACCATACGTTCAACGCCTTCCAGGCGCTCGGTGGACGCACGGTGCAGGAACTTGGCCTCGCGGATTCGCGAGGAGCGCATGAAGCCGGCGAAAATCGGAATAGACAGCGTCAGCCGTATCGAGTTGTTCTGTCTGCTGTCGCGGAAGTCGCTGCTCTGGCCGCGGAAACCCCGCTCGCGGTTGCCGTTGCCGCCGCCGGTGTCCGCCACCAGATCCAGGGTAGGCAAGTACTCGGAACGGCGCAGCTTGATCTCGCTCTCGGCAATCGATGCCGCCAGCCGGGCGGAAACGAGGCCGGGATTCTGCTGCAGCGCCGTGTCGACCCACGACTGTTCGACGTTGGGTGACGGCAGGGGTAGCGGCATGCCATCGCCTGGACTGGTGAGGCTGGCCACCGGCATCGCGGATCCCACGATTTCCCGCAGTTGTTCTTCGGCCGATGCCAGCGCCCGCTTGGCGCCGATCTCCGCGGCTACCGCCTGGTCGTGCGCGGCCTGGGCCTCCTGCACGTCGGTAATGGCGATCAGGCCCACCTCGAAACGCTTCTGCGCCTGCTCCAGCTGCCGGGCGATGGCCGTTCGTGCGGCGCTTTGCGACGTCAGTTCGTCCTGTGCGCCCAGTACGGCGAAATAGGCCTGGGACGTGCGCAGCATGGATTCCTGACGGGCCGCTTCGAAGTCCGCCTCGGCCTGTGCGATGACGTCCCTGGACGCGCCCATGGCGATGATTGCGCCCCAATCGAACAGGGTCTGGGTCAGCGTCAATCCCCAACCCCGGGTGCTCGATTCCGATTGGCTGCTCTCGATGATCGGCGCAAATTCCCCGCTGGGGGTGGGCGCATAGAACAGCAGGGTGCTGCGGCTGTCGCTCTTGGAGTAATTGCTCGAAGCGTCGATTTCCGGAAACAGGAAACTGCGGGCCTGGGACCGCACTTCACGGGCGGCCATCAAACGGGCTTCCGCTTCGCGCAGTATCGGGTCGCCCGTGCGCGCCCTCTCGTACACTTCCAGCAGGTTATCGGACCAGCCGGGCGCAGGTACTGAGATGAGCGCCGCGAGTGCGGCGAAGAGAATTACTTTCTTCATAAGTGACGGGCGGCCAGCATCAACCTGTGGATTCTAACCCCTGCCGGCTAGTGTCTGTTTGACACGACACTAAAACCGGAACGCGTCAGGTTGAGGAGCGTTCGCCAGCGGAATCGTAACGGTTTCAAACAGCGATTCCCGGGCGGGAGACGCTCCGCGGGTGATCAGCAGGGCTTCCATGATCGGCTGCTGACCCACGATGCAGAACAGTCGCCCGCCGGGCTTGAGCCATTGCTCGAAGCGGTCGTCGTAGGTCGGAAGCGAGCCGGTAAGCACCACGGCGTCATATTCGAACTCGGGGCTCCACTCGAACGCGTCGGCGCACATCGTTGTTACGTTCTCCCGTGTCGCCAGCTTTTGCGTGGCGCCAGCATGAAGCTGAGGCGAAATCTCAAGGCTGTGCACTTCACCCGCCATTTGCGCCACGCACGCAGCGAGCCAGCCGCTGCCCGTCCCGACCTCGAGTACGCGGTCAGTGGGCTTGAGTTCGAGCGCCTGGAGGATCCGGCCTTCCATCGACGGTGTCATCATTTCCTGGCCGCCGGGAAGCGGCAGCGCAAGGTCGGCATAGGCCAGTTCGCGGAATTGCTCAGGCACGAAGTCCTCGCGTGGAAGATCGCGCATTACGGCCAGCACCTTCTCGTCCAGCACGCTCCAGCACCGGACCTGGCTCCGCACCATGCGGTCCCGCACCCGTGTGTCCGTTAAGTCAGCCATCATCCCTGGGAACGAGGGCGTCTCGCCCTGGAACGAGGGCGTCTCGCCCTCGAAAAGAAACCACATGCCGTGTCGAGGGCGGGGACGCCCTCGTTCCCAGGGGTGGGGACTTGAACGGCGCACACAGTCATTGTGCTTATTCTGCCTGCATGGGATTACAACAGGGGGGCAATGAGCAGCGCCACGATGTTGACGATCTTGATCAGCGGGTTGATGGCGGGGCCGGCCGTGTCCTTGTAGGGGTCGCCCACCGTATCGCCGGTCACCGCCGCGTGATGCGCCTCGGAGCCCTTGCCGCCCAGCGCCCCGTCCTCGATGTATTTTTTCGCATTGTCCCAGGCGCCGCCGCCCGTGGTCATGGAAATCGCCAGGAACAGCCCGGTGACGATCGAGCCGATCAGCATGCCGCCCAGCGCTCGTGCGCCCGAGCCTTCTCCGGGCATCAGCCAGCCGACGGCCAGCACCAGGACTACCGGCGCCAGCACCGGCAACAGCGAGGGCACGATCATCTCGCGGATCGCCGCCTTGGTGAGAAGGTCTACCGCACGGCCGTAGTCCGGCTTGGCCGTGCCTTCCATGATCCCGGCGATCTCCCGGAACTGCCGCCGCACTTCCTGTACCACGCTGCCGGCAGCGCGTCCCACCGCCTCCATGGCCATCGCGCCGAACAGGTACGGGATCAATCCGCCGATGAACAGGCCGATGATCACCGCCGGGTCGTCAAGGCGAAACACGAAGCTCTTGCCGGCGGCCTGCAGGTTGTAGGTGTAGTCGGCGAACAGCACCAGCGCCGCCAGTCCCGCGGAGCCGATGGCGTAGCCCTTGGTCACCGCCTTGGTGGTGTTGCCCACGGCGTCCAGCGGATCGGTGATATTGCGGATCTCTTCGGGCATCTCCGCCATTTCGGCGATGCCGCCGGCGTTGTCCGTAATCGGCCCGAAGGCGTCCAGCGCCACGATCATTCCAGTCATCGACAGCATCGCCGTGGCCGCGATCGCAATGCCGTAAAGACCGGCGAGCTGGTAGGTAACCAGGATGCTCAAGCACACCGCAAGCACCGGCAGGGCGGTGGCCTTCATGGAAAGGCCCAGGCCGGCGATGATGTTGGTGGCGTGGCCGGTCGTGGAGGCTTCGGCCAGCTTGCGCACCGGCGAGAACTGGGTGCCGGTGTAGTAATCGGTGATGAACATGATGACGCCGGTCAGCGCCAGGCCGGTCAATGCCGAAAGGAACAGGCTCATGGGGGGATGGGAGCCCGCCTCGGCCCATATCTCTTGGGTAAGGAACCAGATTCCCACGGCGGCCAGCACGGCGGCCACGATCACCCCCTTGTACAAGGCCGGCATTACCGATTGGCCCTTGCCGGCGCGCACCACGAAAGTCCCGATGATGGACGCCACGATCGATACGGCGCCGATCGCCAGCGGATAGAGCACGGCCGCGTCCGTGGCATGTTTGATCGTCAGGAAACCGAGCAGCATCGTGGCGATCAACGTCACGGCGTAGGTCTCAAACAGGTCCGCTGCCATTCCGGCGCAGTCACCCACGTTGTCGCCCACGTTGTCGGCGATCACCGCCGGGTTGCGCGGATCGTCTTCGGGAATCCCGGCCTCGACCTTGCCCACCAGGTCCGCGCCCACGTCGGCGCCCTTGGTGAAGATTCCGCCGCCCAGTCGCGCGAAGATCGAAATCAGCGAGCCGCCGAAGGCCAGGCCGACCAGCGCGTGCAGTACCTCGCCCGTTTCAAGCCCGGCGCTGTCCAGGACCAGGTAGTAGCCGGCGACGCCCAGCAGCGCCAGACCGACCACCAGCATTCCGGTGATCGCGCCGCCGCGGAAAGCCACCGCCAGTGCTGCGTTCATGCCGTTGTAGGCGGCCTGGGCGGTGCGTGAATTGGCGCGCACCGAGACGTTCATGCCGATATAGCCGGCCGCGCCGGAAAAAGCAGCACCCAGCAGAAAGCCGCCGGCCACCCACCAATCGAGCAGGACCCCAAGGATCAGCAGCAGCACCAGGCCCACGATGCCCACCGCGGTATATTGGCGGTTCAGGTAGGCTTTCGCCCCGACCTGCACCGCGGCGGCGATTTCCTGCATCCGCTCGTTGCCCGGATCGAGCTTGAGAACCCAACGCGTGCTGACCAGCCCGTAAATGATGGCCAGCATCCCGGCGGCGATGGCGCTATACACGTAATTCATAAATTCCTTCCCAGGTTACGGCGAGTGTCCGCAAACCCGCGAATTTTAGCCGTTTCGCGAAAGTCTCGCCCGGCCGTGTACGGGTTCACTGCATATGAGACTGGCCGGATTCGGCTGGCCTGTTTTTGAGAAGGTATTCCATTGGGGTCATCAAGTCCAGAGCGTAGTGAGGCCGTACGTGATTGTAGAAGTGCTGGTATTTGGCCAGTGCGGGGCTGGCGTCTTTGACGGTGAGTTCGCCGGGGTAGAGGTTCCAGAACTCGGTTCGTGAGCTGTCGTTTGCGCGTTCCACGACGCCGTTAAGCTGTGGGCTTTTCGGCGGCAGGACGGCCAGGGGGAGGTTAAGCGCCTGGCAAGCGTCCTCGAACTCGGCGCGGAACTCGCTCCCGCCATCGACCTGGATGGAGCGCAGCGGATACGGCAGGTCCTCGCGCAGCGCTTGCAAGAAGCGCCGGGCATTGTTTGCGGTGGCTCTGGAATAGACCCGCGTCACGAGTTGTTTGCCGACCGGACAGGTGGCCTTGAACTCCTTGAGGGTGTCGCCGTCGCGCGACACCGACATGTGATCGATCTGGATCATCTCGCCGGGCCGTTTGGCTTTCATGTCACGGCGCCAGCGCTGTGCATGACCCGAGGCGAAGTTACGCCGCCGGGTGGCGTTCACCCGCCCGCGTAAGAAGGCGCACGGTTTGATCCGGCCTAAGCGCACGCCTTTGACCAGGATCCGCCCGATAGTCGATTCCGACAGCGCGAGTCCGTCGCGCGCCAGCATCACCGTAAGACGCCTCTTGCCCATGAACGGATAGCGCTTGCGCATCCGCCACACCGCCCATTCCTGAGCCCGAGTCCAGCGCGCCGGGTTCACCCGCCGCGGACGTCGGCTTTTGGCCGCCAGTCCCTTCACTCCATCGGCCCGGTAGCGCGCCTGCCAGCGGAAATACGCCGGGCGCGACCAGCCGATCGCCCGCAGCGCTGTGGCCTCGCTACAGCCCTCGGCGCGCAATTCCTGATAGGTCTCGATCTTGCGAAGGCGCTCGAACGCCTCCGCCGGGGTCGTATCGTCGATACGAAAACTGCGATACGATTTGATCCGCAGAGATTGAATCTGCATGGTTCGGCTCCTTTTTGCTTTGATAACAAAAGGCTAACCGAACCCGCGCCCCGGCGAGCGCCGGGGCGCACCTCTTCCCCTTCGTTCGCTACGCTCCCTTCGGGAAACAGGTGCGCCCGTCCCCGCCCAACACGGGCGAAAACAACAACTCCATCACCCCGATCCCAGTCTCACATGTATCTGAACCCGGACAGGCCGGTTCTTTCTCTCTTCATGGGTGTTTGACCGCTACCCTTGTTCGGCGGTCCGGGATCATTGCCGCACCGAGCCCAAAGCAGCTCCAATAGTAGAATTCTAGCGGTGTCCAGATCGAAATCATGACAGCGAAAAACCGCCGGCTTGCGGAAATCCGCCGGAGCATTCCGGAGGTTTCGCCTCGCCAGGCATTGGCGCTGCAAGCGACCGGCGCGGCGCTGGTGGACGTACGCGATCCGCACGAAATCGCTCAGGGCAGTCCAGCAGGCGCCGAACGGCTGCAGCGCAGCCTGCTTGAATTTCAAATCGAGGAGGCGATCGGAGACTTCGACCGCACGCTGCTGGTCACTTGCGGCAGCGGTCAACGCTCGCTGTTCGCGGCCGATGAACTTCGGCGCATGGGCTACCGGGACGTCCGTTCCGTGGCCGGCGGCTTTGAACGCTGGAAACGTGAGGGCCTGCCATTTGATATGCCGCGGCTTCTGGATCCTCAAGCGCGCGAGCGCTACGCCCGGCATCTGGTCATGCCGGAGGTGGGAGAGCCGGGCCAGCTGAAACTGATGGAGAGCCGGGTACTGCTGGTCGGCGCCGGTGGTCTGGGTTCATCGGCGGCGATGTACCTGGCGGCAGCCGGGGTCGGCACGCTCGGCATCGTCGACCACGACGTGGTGGATCGAAGCAACCTGCAGCGCCAGATTCTGCACACCGACGACCGGGTGGGGGTCCTCAAGGTTGTCTCGGCGCGCGAAGCGGTGCAGGCGCGCAATCCCGCGGTACGGGTGGAGGAGTACCCGGTGCGCCTGGACAGCGGCAACGTGGAAGAGATCCTTGCCGGCTACGACGTCGTGGTGGACGGCTCGGACAATTTCGCCACCCGCTACCTGGTCAACGATGCGTGTGTGAAATTGCGCATCCCCAACGTCCACGGTTCGGTGTTCCGCTTCGAGGGCCAGGTGAGCGTCTTCTGGCCGTCGCGAGAGCCGGCCCCCGGGCCCTGCTACCGCTGCCTGCATCCCCAACCGCCACCGGCGGAACTCGCCCCTTCCTGTGCGGAGGCGGGCGTGCTGGGAATACTGCCCGGCGTCGTCGGCCTGCTTGAAGCGGTCGAGGCGATCAAGATTCTGCTCGGATCCGGCGACCCGCTGGTGGGCAGGCTGCTGCATTACGATGCGCTGTCGGCGAAGTTCTCGGAGTTCTTCCTTGAGCGCGACGCCGAATGCCTCTATTGCGCCGACGGAACGGAGTTTCCGGGTTATGCGGACTACGAGGAGTTCTGCGCCGCCGCAGGTTAGCGGGGAGGCAGGTTCGCTTGCTCAACATTTGACTTGACTCAAGGCCGAAGATGCGGCACTCTGCGGCATAGTGCTGCAGAGTGCAGCGCCTCGCGTAGTGAAGTGGAGTTGTGGTGGTGGCTGTCAAGCACCGGGTTAGCGTCAATCTGTCGGCGGAGGAGTACCAGGAACTGTCCTGGCTGGCCGAAAAGTACCGCGTATCCATGGCATGGCTAAGCCGCCGCGCAATAGGCGACTTTCTTGAACGTTGCCAGCAAGAGACACTTCAATTGCCGCTCAGTCTTGGACCAGAAGGGCGAGCTGGCGGCGGACGAGCCAACAGGCAATAGAGCGACAAGTATGTCGGTCACAAGTTTCAAGCCAAGGAGTTAGGGCAATGACGGAATTGACAGCAATCGACTTATTCTGTGGTGCAGGCGGACTATCGGAAGGATTCCAGCAAGCCGGGTTTCGCATACTTGCTGGTAATGATTTCGATGAGCATGCCGGGGAGACGTTTCGGTTGGCGCACAACGAGGCCAAGTTTCTGCCGGGACCGATTGAAGATGTCAGTGCAAGTGATTTTCTTAAACAAACGGGGCTCAAGAAGGGTGAGCTCGACTGCCTGATAGGAGGGCCGCCGTGCCAGGCATTTAGTGTCTATAACCACCGCCGGGGGTTGCACGACAAGCGCAGCAAGCTGTTTGAGGAATATCTGCGAATCGTTAAGGAATTGTTCCCCAAATGGGTGATTATGGAGAACGTCACGGGCATTACATCTGTCGGCAAGGGCAGGGCGGTACGCGCAATAGTGGCTGGGCTTTGCGAATTGGGCTACGCGGTTGACATGCGGGTTCTCCGAGCGGAAGAGTATGGCGTGCCGCAGGAACGCCGGCGCATTTTCTTTGTCGGCAACCGGCTTGGACTGCCGATCCTGTGGCCGAAACCTACGCATGGAGACGGCCCGCTCCCGTTTGTTACCGTGGCGGACGCCATCAGTGATCTTCCTGTACTAAAGAATGGCGAAGACCCTGGACCCACAACGTATGGGACGCCAGCAAGTTCAGGTTACCAAGCGATGATGCGCGGTGATACGGAAACTGTTCAAAATCATGCCGCTCCATGCCTCACGAAGATCAATCAAGAGCGCATGCGCCACATCGCCCCGGGCGGGAGCTGGCGGGACATTCCTTACGACTTGTTGCCGGCTGGTATGCAAAGAGCGCGCCGCTGCGATCATACGAAACGCTATGGCCGGCTGCGTCCGGACGGGCTGTCCAGCACAATTCTGACAAAGTGCGATATTCATTGGGGGGCCTATATCCATCCGGAGCAAGACAGAGTGCTGACCGTGCGTGAGGCGGCGCGGCTGCAATCGTTCCCAGATCGGTTTCAGTTCCTGGGGCCGAGAACCGAACAATACGTCCAAGTAGGCAATGCGGTTCCTCCTGTCATTGGGAAATGCGTAGCCAAGGCGATATTGCATGCGTCGCAAACACTAGATGCGCAAGGCGCCGACGATCCAGCGTGGGCATTGGCTGTTGCCATCTGATTCCAAAGAAATCCTCGGCAGGAGCGCGGAACCGGCTACACACAAGGAAAGCTCTTCTACGCTTGACGCCATTCGGCTCGAGCCCCAAGACGATTAGTGCGCGAGGGTGATGGACCGCGTAACGCCTGAAGTACGCAGCGCCAATATGCGCGCTATCCGCAGCAAGGATATGAAGCCGGAGATAATTGTGCGCCGGCTAATCCACGCGATGGGGTACCGCTACAGGCTTCACCGGCATGATCTGCCGGGCCGGCCTGATCTCGTTTTCCCTGCGCGGAAGAAAGTCATCTTCGTAAATGGATGTTTCTGGCACCAGCACGATGAGGAGGATTGCAAGCTCGTGCGAAAGCCTAAGTCGAATCAGGACTACTGGTTGCCGAAGCTTGAGCGGACCGTTGTGCGAGATAAGAAAAACTGGCAATCCCTGAAGACAGAAGGCTGGGACGTGCTTGTGGTTTGGGAGTGCATGACAAAGAAAAGCGACCAGCTTCATAGTCTCTTAAGGGATTTCATGGAGCAATAGGATTACTCACTCAGAGAGAAGCATCCGTCCTCTTGGTGTGACCTGCAGCCCCTGTTCAAGAACGATCTGCCCCGCTCCTATTGCAGTGGCAAACGGCGAAGTTTGTCGCTCAGCACGGCCTCAAATTCCCCTCGCCTTATGGGGTCTGCGGCAAGCAGCTTTTTGCTTGAATCCTCTAGCGAAAGTACTTCCCAATAGACAGCTTCCAGTTCGTATTGCTCGGATACTCGCGGGATCAGCCAGATAATGTCGCCATCATTTATGTCCTGTGACGGTTCGGCACTCTGTCCTCCAACGGCTTCGAAGAACGGAAAGTCAACAGCAACGGCAAGTTTAGTAAACCATCGGCGAAGCGTGGGCGCCTTCACCTGAAGCTGGGGCATGAGCCGTTTGGCGCTGGAAGAGCGCCAGTCGGGGCGCCTCACTGCGGTTGGCGCAGGCGGCAGGAGTCCGTTGTCTGTCCGCAAGAGCGTAAAGTCGGCACTCATGCTTGGCCCAGAGAAGTAAACCGCCTGAATCTCAAGCCCAAACCATTGGGAGGACTTGTCAATTCTTTCGCTGTTCGCTAAGACCAGGTCGATGCGGCCAGCGGGCTTACCCGTAAATGTTGATCGCATAAAGGGCACTTCCCGGGCAAGGAATGCGTCAGAGAAATCGACGATTTCTGCGAGCCATTTCGGGATAAGGTCGTTCTGTTCGAATCTACGCGGGCAGGTGATTACCGGCATGCCCTCGCGAGTTCCGATACGACCCACTGGGTGCTTCTCGGACTCCTCGCTATAGCGCTGGATCGAGCAGACACCACCCTTCTTGCTGCAAGTGACATTGCCACTCTGGAACGGACAAACCGGCAGTCGCTTATTTTCACCTAGAGCAATTCCGGCAAGCGCCTGCCGGCGGGTTGGAGCCATGTCAGCAAACGGTTCTCCGTACCACTCTGCAATGCCGTAGCGTATTTTCATAGACTTGGCGATTTTAACTTGGTGACCGTCTCAGCAAAGGGCCGGCGCTTCCTTCATTCTTACAACCCAGATGGCTTTCGGGCCTTACTATTCGCAGGTAGTCGAGTCGCCTAACCATCGTTATCCTCTTTGCAATGCACCCGACCAACTCAGCCATCGCCGAGTGTTCGCCATCGCCGTCACTCACGAAGCGCCTTAGTCAGTCGATCGCCACACTTGAGCAGCATGGTCTTGCTCGTTTTTCCACGCAACTTTAGGGTGCTGGAAAGAAGTCTCAGGCGGTCTTCCTTTTGTATTGATTTGCCATGTGCCAGAACAGGGACAAATTGTAACGCGACACCTGGTGGGAGCCATTTTTCCGCCACTCCAATCCCACCCCTCAATTGCTCTAGCCCGACTTATTCATGAAGGTTGATTGTCGGGGTCTGATGGGGGCATTTCGAGCTGATTTTTCGTAACGCGATGGCGAGTTGAGGCGGAATAGTGGTTGTCTGGCCTGGGAATGGGGATTGTGGGCGGTGATTTTGTCCCCTCGGCGGATTGAAGGCGAGCGCGGCTCCAGACCGGGGGGTCTGTGCGGCGAATGAGGCGGGTCGGATCGGGGTCAGGTGGCGAAGGCGCCCACCGCGCGTGCGATGCGCTTCCAGTCGTCGGCAAACGGTGCGCCGGCCGGCAGGTGAATGACCACGCGCCGAAGCGAGGTCTCGATCCAGGCGCCGAGCTTGAGCAAGCGCAGCCGCAAGGTGCTGACCTGGGCGCGCGCGCAGCCGGTGCGCTTGGCCTTCAGGCGCAGTTCCTGCATCAGCACATAGGCGGCCGCCGTGATCAGCGCGCGGAACTGGTTGGCCCAAAAGCGCGTGCAGCTGGTGCGGTCGATCTCCAGACCGTACTTGAGTTCCTTCAGCCGGTTCTCGGCGTCGCCGCGGGCGCAATACACGGTCTCATAGACGTGCTGCGGGGTGGTCTTCAGGTTGGTGACCACAAACCGCGGGTTGTCCTTCGGTTGGCGGCCGAAGTGAGGGAGGACTTGCGCCTTGATAATGACCCGGCGCTCGTGCGGCCAACTCCGGGCTTGATAGGCGCATTCGCCATAGCGCCGCGCAGACGCCTGCTGCTCTTCAACCTCGGCCCGCGCCTCAGCCATCAGCGGCTCGGCCAGGCTCACCAGCTTTGCGTTCTTGGCCATGCCCACCACGTATTCGAGCTGCTCGGCCTCGAAAAACGCATACAACTCCGGACCGGAAAAGCCCGAATCCAGCCGGATCCGCAACTTCGCCTTGGGAAAGGCCCGGCGAAGGCGCGGCAGCAGCCGCTTCAACAGGCCGATACAGCCGTGCTTGGCCACCGCGTTGCCGGGGCGCAAGACGTAGCAGAACAGATACTGCTCCACCTCATCGTCAAAGGTCAGGAAACCGGCCAAAGGCAGATAACACCAGGAACCGTAAAACCCATTGAAGAACGTCAGCTGCTGACCGCCATGGGTGGGATCAACCGTCGGGTCCAGATCAATGGTGATGCGCCCGACCCGCTTGTTGCGCCGCCTATGGCGGGCAATCACCGCATCGGCCAAGGCCTCGGATAGCCGCATCAAATCCCTCGGTTTGGCCGCGTTCTCAAACCGCGACAGCGTCGGCTGCGAGGCCAGCGCATCGCCCTCAACCGGATCACGTCCCGCCACCAACTTCATCACCGGATCGTCCGCCAGCCGCGCCGCGTCATTGCCATCGGCATAGCCCAAGGCGATACCGAACAGCCGCTGCTGGAATAACTCCCGCACGGAATGGCTGACCTTCGACCGCTGGCGCCCGTCCGGCAAACACGCCGCCAGCGCCGCGCTTAACTGAAGCCGTTCATCACAGGCCTTGAGAAGAATCGCACCCCCATCGGAACTGGCATGATCCTGGTCGAACCTGACGATCACCGCCTTCTTCGACAGATCCTCGAACAAAACACTCTGTTTGGTGGTATCGTGGGACATGCAAAAGCCTTTGGTGTGTTTAAGCAGTTGAATAACAACGCTATTTTCTCACAACCAAGGGCTTTTGTCTTATCTATACATGAATAATCCGGGCTAGCGCTCTGCTGACACTAAATCGCCCGCTCTTCAGTTCAATCGGGGATACCCAAGTCGTAATGCCTTCTTCGCCTACAAACACGTAGTCGCAGCGCTTTTGATCATCCGGAATTGACAGGGTTTTGCAATCCAAGTCAACAACAACGCGTTCTTGGGGTGATCCCTTTAGATTGAGCTTGCATCCCTCTTTTTTGCATTGAGTAGCTTGGCATTCACGGGGCACTTTTCTTGCAACATCCGCGGCAACGCCTCTCATTTGGTGTTAGCGTCCTGAATTTGATTAAAGATACTCACGTTTTCGTTATAAAGCGCCTCGCTAACTGCACCGTAATCGGTTGGGTAGAGGCCGGTTTCATGGTCCAGTTTGATCTCCTCCACTACTGATCCCTTGGGGCGACGCTTGGGCCTAAACAGCCACGCGCCAACTTCTTCTTGGCGCAGTGCCACGTCGCCATTGTGTTCGGCCTTAGGCAGTGTGGACCGGCGCACTATGTTGGCAAGCGTTTCCAGCACCCACTCGCTGTGCGTCGTGAGTACAACCCGGACACCCAAATTTACTATCGCAGCGAGTTGACGAGTGAACTCAACTTGCAGTGCTGGATGCAGGTGCGCCTCTGGCTCATCAATTATCAACAGGTTGTGTCGACGGACGAGCTGGCGCAAGAACAGCACTATCGGAGTGAGTTCCGTCACCATCGAAGAGGCATTCATTAGTCGCATGTCCTCCTTTTTCCACCCCGCTGGCCTATAGGAAAAAACAGGATGATTCATTCCTTCAGACTTCTCTACAGACACTGACCCGCCCAGGATATGCTCTTCGATCTTAGTGGCGCGATTCTGTATGCTATCCGGCGTGCGATGCGCCTTTGAATCGCAATCAATTAGCTGCGCAAGGAAATCAGCCACCACACCCGAGAGCGTGGGAGCGCGAGTGTCTGAACGAATACCTGCAACTGAAGCTTGCCCCAATAAACCAGTAATTAGTTTGTCGTAATTCTCAATCAAGCCGGTTCGACTTGCTGGCAGATAGAACGCACGGTTGTCCAACGGCGCAATTAGGTTTGGAAGGACGAGGTTCACCAAGACAAGCAATAGTTCATTTACTGCAAAATCTCGGTCATCTTCTGATTGATCATTCGCTGACAGCGAATGCGCGATTCGGCGTAAGCGTTCTTTTGCATCTCTGTCGATGTTGATCCACAGCGGCGCATCTCCCCCATGCGTGATGTACTCAGGATATTGACTTCTTAGCGTCTGTTCATGCCTGAATGCCCGCGCGCCGTCCGATAGGCATCTTCCAAGAATTACGTGCGCTCCCTCACATCTTGCTTTGCGTCTCAGCGCTCCAGGATCGGTTACGCCAAAGCATCGGAGTATTTCATTTCGCAGTTCCACTCCATCTATGCCCAATCTTGCGTGAACCACTTCCGACACGTCATCGGGGAGTTTGAGAGTTCCTACTTCTGGCGGCTTGTGCAAAAACAATTGCGCTATCCAGTCAGTTAATACGCCCTTTGACTTGGGGTCGAGCTTCGGAATCTCTTGGGGCCGTGGCAAGATTCGCGTTTCAAACAAGCGAAAGCGGTCCACGTAGACGTTCTTGCTGAAGTGCTTGTGCAGTGCATAGATCAGCGTTGCCAGATAAGTCTTGCCAGTGTTGCTCGGTCCGACGAATACCGTAAGTGGGCGCAGATCGATCTCGCCAGCAATGATGGGTCCGAAGTCTCTTACTTCGAGTTCAAGATTGTTTTGGCGGACTGAATCGCTCATGTCTTCATTCTCCGCTCCTGCGCTTCGCCAAGGCCGCTTCGCTCTAGCAATAAATCATAGCTTGTGATGGCTCTTAGACGGGGACGGTGTAGTTCAGCGGCAGGCGGCCGCCGTCGGCGAACAGCGTCTGGCCGGTGATGTACGAGGCCATGTCGCTAGCCAGGAATACCGCCACGGAGGCGATTTCTTCGGGTTGGCCCAATCGGCCCATGGGTGTGCGCGAGAGGATCATGCGGCGTGCGGCCTCATCCTGCATTACGGACTTGAGGATCTCGGTCTCGATGGAGCCGGGGCCGATGGCGTTGACGCGAATCCCGTGGGTGGCCAGTCCCAGGGCCATGACGCGGGTGAGTTGTGAAAGACCGCCTTTGGAGACCACGTAAGGAAGCTGGTTGGGAATCGCCAGCGTTTCGTTCACCGAGGACATGAAAATCACGCTGCCTTTGGTCTTGCTTTGCACCATCTCTCGCGCGGCGAGCTGACCGAGCACGAATCCGGCGCGGAGATTGACGCCAAGGACTCGGTCGAAGTCCTCCCGGCTTACGCTGAGGATATCGCCGGCAGCGATGATGCCCGCGTTGCTGACCAGCACGTCGAGGCCGCCGAAGTAATCCGCGGTTGCGGCGATCACGCCTTCGCAGTGTTCGTCGTTTGCCACGTCGCAGCGCTGCGCGAGCGTCTTCACCCCGGTCTCGGCGGCGATTTCGCGGGCAGCCTGCTCGCATGCTTCGCCCTGGACATCGGCCAGGGCTACGTCGGCGCCGTGTTGCGCAAAGGCCAGGGCGCAGGCGCGGCCGATGCCCTGGGCGGCGCCGGTTACGACGGCGACTTTGCCTTCTAGGAGCTTTTCGCTGCTCATGCTTGCCTGGGAGCGAAGGCGTCCCGCCTTCGACGAGGACGGGACGTCCTCGTTCCCGGGGGGTTTGGCATCTGCATCATTGGTTCCCAGCCTGCGCCAGGTACCACTCGGCGATTTCTTCGCGCGTCGTCCACCACACTCCGGGTAGCGATTGGGCATGCTCGACAAATTCCCGCAAGGCCCGAATCGTGTAGGCGCGCCCGGACACGTGCGGATGCAGCCCTACGTTCATCATGCGCGCCTGGTGGGCGCCTTCTTCGTAGAGCACATCCAGTTCTTCAATCAGGATGTCGCGGAACCCGTCGGTCGTGTGCCCGCGCCGGGTGAGAAGAGTAAAGTCGTTGATTTCATTGGAATACGGTGTGGAGACGATGTTGCCGTACGGCGTTTCGATCAGGTACGGCTGATCGTCGTTCATCAGGTCGCAGTAAAACAGCAGGCCGGCTTCGGCCAGGATGCCGGGCGTCGCCAGCGTGCCGCGCAGCGATGAGGACAGCCAGCCGCGCGCCTTGCGGCCGACGGTGCGCTCGTAGATGTCCAGCGTCCGATGAATGACTTCTCGTTCGCGGGCCTCGTCGCCGGAAAAATCGGTGAGCAACTCGCCCTGCTCGTAGTTGTGGGCGATCAGCTCGCAACCGCGCTCCATGGCGGCCTGCACCATCGGCAGGCGGCGCTCGCAGGTCACCGCGTTGAGGGTGCAGGCAGGCGTGACACCCAACCGGTCCATCAGCTCGAACTGCCGCCAGATGCCCACCCGTTGACCATATTCGCGCCAGGTGTAGTTGGGAAAATCGGGGATCCGGCCGGGCAGGGTGTCAGGCAGGATCGGCGGGCCGCCGGCGTAGTAGGGCGCGTCGGTGTCCTTGGTCAAGTCCCAGGTCTCGAGGTTGAAGGTGATCAGCAGCGCCACGCGCTTGCCGTCCGGCCACGTCAGCCGGGGCCGCTGTGTAATCGGCGTGTATTCGTATTGCATTAAGCGCTGGTTCTCCGTCAGTCAGTACTGTCTATGCTCAGCCTGGGAGCGAAGGCGTCTCGCCTTCGACGAGAGCGGGACGCCCTCGTTCCCAGGGTTGGACTAGTGCTCGGCCATCAGCGAACCAAAGCCGTAGACCCTGTCTTCGATGCCGTTCTCGCGCAGCGAGTACCAGTAGGTGCAGGTATTGATCGCCAGCACCGGCTTGTCCAGCCAGGCTTCGGCCTCCGGCGCGATGTGGGCGAATGCCAGGTTGGTGCCCACCTGGATGATCAGCTCGACCGAATCGTCGTTGACCTCATGCACCGCGCGGCGCAGCGTCTCGGGGGACTCGTGGGCGATCAGCATGGGACTCTTGCTCTTCAATCCCAGCAGATGCACTACTTCGAACCCGCAGCCTTCGAAGAACTTCTGCACTTCCTTATCGCCGACCGGCATGTAGGGCGTAATCACGCCGATGCGCTTGATGTCGCCGTACTTGGCGATCGCATCGCGGCAGGCGTGCGAGCCCAGGCCCACCGAAACGCCGGCGCGCTCTTCGAGCTTCTGCTTGAGTTGCTCGGCGCCAAGCACACCTTCCCAGAAGGTCTCCGCCGACATGCCCATCACGATGTAGTCCGGACTGCAGGTCATCACCCGGTCCACGGCGCTCTCGGTCTCGTCACGGATGTTGTCCATGAGCTTGAGAAACTCTTCGTCGCTGTTCACCGGGTCGTCCGGAATCCATACCCGGCAGAAGTGGTTGGTCACGCCGCGCGGGCGCATATCGTCATATTCCGGCTGCACGCTGGTGTTGGTGGACGGCGCCACCACACCGAACTTCATGCGATATCCCAATGTGTCGGTCATGCCTGCTCCTTGAGTACGAAATCAGCCACGATTCGGGTCCATTCCTCGGGCTGTTCATCCACGATGTCGTGAGTGCCGCCTTGCAACTCGGCGTATTCAAAATCCGCGCGCAGCTCGGTGATGCGCTTGCATTCCTTGTAGATATCGTCACCGGTATTGGTGAAGACCAGCGTAGGTTGGGCCATCTCGCGCAGGGGCGCCCAAAGGTCGTGGGAGAAGGCGGCCGCGTGGCCGAGTTTTGCCGCCTCGCCGGCGATCAGCATCTGCACGACTCCCCAATGCATGGCCCGCAGGCTGGTCCAGCCGGGCGTGAAGTGAAGCCGCCGGTTCCAGATGTCCGTCAGGTGGCTGCCGTCGGCCTGCGGCGGCATTTCCGGGTGCTTGCGTAGCGCTGCTCTCCACTTTGCCTGCTCCTCGGCGGCCAACAGTGGCGCGCCGTTCAGCACCACGCGGGTAACTCGCTCGGGCTCCATCACGGCCAGTTCCGCGGCGATGGAGGCCCCGGTGTGATGCCCCAGCAGCGTGGTCCGGCCCAGTTCCAGATGATCGATCACGCTGCGGATGGCATTGGCGTAATCGGCGATGGAAGGCTGCTCGTCGGGCACATGGGACTGGCCGAAGCCGGGCGTGTCCACGCCGATGGCCCGTATGTCCCGGTCCGCCAGCAGGTGATAGACGGCCTCGAACATTTCCGAGGAGCTGGGTGATTGATGCAACAGCAACAGCGGCGTGCCGCTGCCCGCTTCCTGGTAGTGGATCTGCCCGAACGGCCCGTCGGCATAGCCTTTGCGTCTCTTCATGGTTTCTCGCATCCCTCTCCCGGGGCGGCTAGTGTAGGGGGCTCATATACATTAGTTGAAACGCGTCACGCGGCCAACCGCTGCATATCGTGTTGACGGTTCGTCGGGGTGGCCAAGGCCAACGCCCCTCGCCGTCCAGAAGCCCCAGTCCCCCGGGCCAATATGTTCAATGCGGCGTTTACATCCGCATTGCCTCGGTGGCCGCAGGCCACGCAAATAAAACTCTCTTGCGAACGGCGGTTGGCCGCTTCCGTGTGCCCGCATACTCGGCACTGCTGGCTGGTGTAAGCGGCCGGCACTTCGATCACGTTTAGCGCCTTGTAGTCCAGCTTCTGCTTGAGACCATGCCAGCCGGTCGCCAGGATCTTGCGGTTCAGCCCAGCCTTGGCGCGGACGTTCTTGCCCGGCGCCTGCGCCGTTCCCCTAGCGCTGGCGGTCATGGCCTTGGTATTAAGGCGCTCAAGGATCACAGTGCCATAGCCATCGGCCAACTCGCGGCTGGCGTGGTGCTGCCAGTTGGCGCGGATCATTGCGATCCGCCGCTGGGTCTTCGCACAGCGGTGGCGGGCCAGCGCTGTGCGGTTGCTGCCCTTCATTCGCCGAGCCATCATCCGCTGATAGCGCTGCTTGCGCGCTTCGAGCCGGGCGAGATCCGGCATACGGTAGAACACACCATCGCTGCTGGCGACCTGCCCGCAGTTGAAGTCCACGCCAACGATGCCGCTTGACGCCGGCACAGGCAGGCGTCCAACCGGCACCTCGTAACAGACGGTGCAATACCAGCGGCCCAGCACCTGCTTGACCACTGCCTGTGCTGCGTTGCAACCGTCATACGGGTTGCCGCCGTGGCGCCGCAGTACGCACCATCCGACCTTCGGGATACGGATACGGCGAATGCCGGTGATCGAGTCGATACGGAGCTTCACGTCCTGCGGGAGGGTGAAGCTGTCGCAGCCATAGCGGCCCTTGTACTTCGGATAACCGGCCCCTCCACTAAACGCCCGCTTCCAGGAATCGGCTTGGTACTTGAGTACATGGCGCACCGGGACGAACGGCAACGCCGTAAGCCACGGCGTGGCCCGGCGCAGTTGGGTGAACTGCTTGCCCAGGCTGAAGAACGTCAGCGGGGGGCGAAGCCCCTGAGCCTGCATGCGCACAGCATCGGTCATCGCTGCGACCCCGAAGCCGCCAGGCATGGAACCGCGCAGCATCAGTTGCTGCTGGGACAGAAAATGAGCTTGGCGGCGGTGGGACGAAGCCAGAATACGGTTCCATACATAGCGGCAGGCGCCAGCGGTCTGACAGATCTTCTGAGCCTTGGAGCGGGAGCCTGGAATCAGGCGATACGTGATATTGCGGTGCATACGGAGAGTGGGGTTATTTTACCAAAACGAGAGGCCCCGCAAGCGAGCGTGTACGGGTTCACTGCATATGAGACTGGCCGGATTCGGCTGGCCTGTTTTTGAGAAGGTATTCCATTGGGGTCATCAAGTCCAGAGCGTAGTGAGGCCGTACGTGATTGTAGAAGTGCTGGTATTTGGCCAGTGCGGGGCTGGCGTCTTTGACGGTGAGTTCGCCGGGGTAGAGGTTCCAGAACTCGGTTCGTGAGCTGTCGTTTGCGCGTTCCACGACGCCGTTAAGCTGTGGGCTTTTCGGCGGCAGGACGGCCAGGGGGAGGTTAAGCGCCTGGCAAGCGTCCTCGAACTCGGCGCGGAACTCGCTCCCGCCATCGACCTGGATGGAGCGCAGCGGATACGGCAGGTCCTCGCGCAGCGCTTGCAAGAAGCGCCGGGCATTGTTTGCGGTGGCTCTGGAATAGACCCGCGTCACGAGTTGTTTGCCGACCGGACAGGTGGCCTTGAACTCCTTGAGGGTGTCGCCGTCGCGCGACACCGACAGGTGATCGATCTGGATCATCTCGCCGGGCCGTTTGGCTTTCATGTCACGGCGCCAGCGCTGTGCATGACCCGAGGCGAAGTTACGCCGCCGGGTGGCGTTCACCCGCCCGCGTAAGAAGGCGCACGGTTTGATCCGGCCTAAGCGCACGCCTTTGACCAGGATCCGCCCGATAGTCGATTCCGACAGCGCGAGTCCGTCGCGCGCCAGCATCACCGTAAGACGCCTCTTGCCCATGAACGGATAGCGCTTGCGCATCCGCCACACCGCCCATTCCTGAGCCCGAGTCCAGCGCGCCGGGTTCACCCGCCGCGGACGTCGGCTTTTGGCCGCCAGTCCCTTCACTCCATCGGCCCGGTAGCGCGCCTGCCAGCGGAAATACGCCGGGCGCGACCAGCCGATCGCCCGCAGCGCTGTGGCCTCGCTACAGCCCTCGGCGCGCAATTCCTGATAGGTCTCGATCTTGCGAAGGCGCTCGAACGCCTCCGCCGGGGTCGTATCGTCGATACGAAAACTGCGATACGATTTGATCCGCAGAGATTGAATCTGCATGGTTCGGCTCCTTTTTGCTTTGATAACAAAAGGCTAACCGAACCCGCGCCCCGGCGAGCGCCGGGGCGCACCTCTTCCCCTTCGTTCGCTACGCTCCCTTCGGGAAACAGGTGCGCCCGTCCCCGCCCAACACGGGCGAAAACAACAACTCCATCACCCCGATCCCAGTCTCACATGTATCTGAACCCGGACAGAGCGTAGCTTTCTAGTTAAAAATATAAGTCCCTATTTTATCATCTATCGCTTTGAAATAGCTAGGGAAAAGGGGATTTCGGGTCCAAGAAATGGAGGCAAGGTCAACTCAAGCGAAAATTAGCCCCTATACTTTCGCCCCGCAAGCGCGCCCTCGTCATACGCCGTTCCCGCGAGTTCCGGCAGCCCGGCGGTGCGTAGCGGCCTAAACCTATGCGGACGATCCGTCCGACCGGAGTTTTTAATGACTGATGGGACCCATGAATTCGACCTGCTGATCAAGAACGTGCGCGTGGCGCGCCCGGATGGCGACGGCCTGGAAGACCTGGACATCGCGATCAAGGGCGGGCGCTTTGCGCGTCTCAAGCCCGAAATCGCAGTGGAGCGGTCCAGGGAAACCTACGACGCCCGCAACCGGATCGCGTTTCCCGGCGTGGTGGACCCGCACATGCATTGCGGTATTTACGGACCGCTGGAGAAAGATGCCGAAACCGAGAGCCGCGCAGCGGCGCAGGGCGGCGTAACCACCAGCCTCAACTACATGCGCACCGGCCAGTACTACCTCAACAAGGGCGGGCCGTACGCCGACTTCTTCCCCGAGGTGCTGGCCCAGTCCGAGGGGCGCTTCCACGTGGACTACTGCTATCACTTGGCGCCCATGGACAGCACGCACATCTCCGAACTGCCGATGCTGGTGGGCGAGCACGGCGTGACTTCCTTCAAGATCTTCATGTTCTACGGCAGCTACGGGCTGCACGGCGCTTCCGCCAGCCAGAACGACTTCCTGATGATCGGCGAGGACGAGCGCTATGACTATGCGCATTTCGAATTCGTCATGCGGGGCATCAAGCGCGCCATGCAGGAGCATCCCGAGGCGGCTTCCGCCATCAGCCTGAGCCTGCACTGCGAGACCGCCGAGATCATGTCGGCCTACACGCGGATTGTGCTGGAAGAGGGCAAGCTCACGGGCCTGCACGCCTACAACGCTGCCCGGCCTCCGCATTCCGAAGGGCTGGCCATCTGCATCGCCTCCTACCTGGCGCATGAGACCGAACTGCCCAACATCAATCTCTTGCACTTGAGTTCGGCCAAGGCGGTGGATGCCGCCTTGCGCATGGAAGGCGCCTTCCCGCACATTGACTTCCGCCGCGAAGTCACGATCGGGCACCTGGTGCTGGACGTGGACACGCCCAACGGCAACCTGGCCAAGGTCAATCCGCCGATCCGCCCGCGCGAGGACGTGGAATTTCTTTGGGAGCAGTTACTTGATCGCAAGCTGCACTGGGTGTGCAGCGACCACGCCTGCTGCAAGCACGAGCGCAAGGTTTCCCAGGACAATCCCGACGACATCTGGCTGGCCAAGTCCGGCTTCGGCGGCACCGAGTACCTGCTGTCCGCGCTGGTCAGCGAGGGCAGCCGCAGAGGCATGAGTTTCAATCACATGGCAGAGGTCACCAGCCTGAACCCGGCGCGGCGCTTCGGGTTGTCCCGCAAGGGCGAAATTGCCGAAGGCCTGGACGCGGACCTGGCCATCGTGGACCCGAACGAGAGCTGGGTGGTGCGGGCTGAAGAGTCCGAATCGCAGCAGGGCTACACGCCGTTCGAGGGCGAGGAACTGAACGCGCGGGTCAAGACCACCTTCCTGCGCGGGCAGCGCATCTACGACGACGGCGCCGTCATCGGAGGACCGGCCGGCAAATTCATCCGCCGCCCGATGTAACTGGGAGCGAGGGCGTCTCGCCCTCGTCGAGGTCGGGACGACCTCGTTCCCAGCGTCGAGGGCGAGAATGCCGCACGATGCTGATAACAAGAAGAATAAAGGCGGCGCTTAAGGCGGTCGATATTATGCATTCACAATGCACAATATCCACTTATTGGGGGCTTATGTGATGAGGCTGAGGCGGATGCCAATTGCCGCCAGATGCCTCAGCTTGATTTCCGGCGATTGGGCCCGCCGTGCCCGAAGCAGGAAATGACTCATTCGAATAGCTAATTTGCTATTGATGGCTCGGCTTTATTTCCCTGATTTCGTTTCCGGGCGATCTCGCTTCAGGACCTCCAGGTATTCCCCTGGTCGAACCTTCTCAATCGCGGCTGCAATGGCGTCAACCTGACGCGCAACGCGCGGCCAATCCGGCGCAACAACGATTATCGTCAGTTGCCTGCCCTGCAAATTCTGTTGATATTGAATGCCCTTGTCTGTTGTGAGCAACAGGTCATAGCCGTCTTGTTCGGCCAAATCCAGAAGCTCTCCGTTCTGGAGCGTCTGCCATCCACGGTCTTTGACGAGATCAACAATGTGACCCTTAAGCGCGTTGCGCAATGGTGCGGGAGTGCCTTGGTCGAACAGTATTCTCAAAGGCCGGCTTCTTGCAGCGCGGGGGCCTGCATTCCACGGGCCTCATGATCCATCACAGCCTCAACCTGCTCGCGTGTCGCCCCGGGGTACCACTCCAGGAATTGGTCAACGGTTGCGCCCCGCTTCAGGTTTTCAAAGAGAGTCGCTACGGGAATTCTCGTGTTGCGAAAAATCAGCGCCCCACTCAACTTGTTGGGATCGCGCTCAACGGCAGCGCAGGTGTTCCAGTCAGTCACCATGACATGCTCCTAATCGACCACAGTCCATGTGATAGGAATGGAAATTATACAAAATCAAGCCTTTTCCCAGGTTAGAAGCGGGCGGTGAACTCGACGCCTACGCGCCGCAGGTCAGCCGGGTGGATGAAGGTGCCGCCGAATTCCGGCGCCGGAATCACCTCTTCGAGATACACCTCTTCGGTCGCGTTCTTGGCGAACACCACCGCGGAAAGCCGGTCGTTCTCAATGCCCACGCGCACGTTCAGCACGGTGTAGCTGTCACGCCGGGTGGGGGTGAAGTCGCTGGCGGCGCCTTCGAAAAGCGTGTGGCGCTGCTGGTCCTGGACCACGTGGAACCAGGTTTCGCCCACCGCGGACACATCCGCCGAGGCGGTCAGCCTCCAGTCACCCGCCAAAGGCATGACGATGCGCGCGCCGGCGCTGGCGGTCCAGTCCGGTGTATAGGGTGACTTGTTGCCGACCGTGTCGGGCCGCACGCTGTTGGCCTCGATCTCGCTGTCCACGTAACCCCAGCCGGCGTAGACGTCCAGGATGTCCGTCACCGCCCAGGTAGCGCCAACCTCGGCGCCCTGCAGGCTGACTTCGTCCAGGTTGCCGTTCAGGCGCAGCAGGCCGAAGGGACCGACCAGGAACTCGAAGAACTGCATGTCGTCCACCTGCACGTTGAAGGCGGTCGCTTCCAGCCTCAGGCGATCATCGAGCAGACTGCCCTTGACGCCCACTTCAAGCGAAACGGAAGTTTCCTTTTCCACGTCATCCTTGATGCCCACCGGCGCCTGCGGAGGCAGGCCCAGGTTGGCCAGGAACACGTGGTTGATCAGGCCGTTGATGAAGATATCCACGGTGGCCTTGGCGCCCTGGTTGTTAAAGCCGCCGCTCTTGAAGCCCACGCCGCCGCTGGCGAACAGCGTCCAGTCCTCGGTCACGTCCCAGGTGAGCGAAAGCTTGGGCTGGAACTGGCTGAAGGTGCGCGACTTGGGCGCTATCGAGCCGGCCGGGTTCACGCCGGGGCACAGACCGGGGTTGATCGGCGCGGCGCCGGTGTAGGGCGGGCCGTCGCAGTCGATGTATTGAGAAAGCGCATTGACCGGCACCAGGTTGTCCACCTTGCGGCGCTCGCTGTCAAAGCGCAGCGCCAGCGAGACTTCCGTGGTTTCCGTCATTTCGTACGAGATTTCGCCGAAGGCCGCCATCACCTGGCTGGTGAAGTTGTCATGAACGAGCTGCTCGGTGGGGTTGTTGCCGGTCTGTGGGACATACAACTCTTTGGTAATGCCGTTCCCCAGGTCCAGGCCTGTGTTGACGCCGACCTCGCGGTCGATATCCAGGAAATAGGCGCCGGCCAGCCAGGTCATCGGACCGTCAGCGGTGGAATTCAGCCGCACCTCGACGCTGTAGTCCGTCTGTTTGCGTTCCTGGTACTGGGTGCCGTCGCAAGCGATCGGCGTGTAGGGGCCGAGCAGCGATACGGGGAAGTTCGGGCTGGGCCCCAGATAGGTGGGAGGCGGCAGCCGCACGCCGGCGTTGACCGCGGCGGTCACCGAATCCAGGCAATGCTGGTTGGCGTTGAAGAAACCGAACGCGCCGCTGGTGCCGTCGGCGCTCAGGTTGTTGTCGATCTTGCTGTAGAGGAACCAGGCGCGCATGTCCGCCCAGCCCAGGGAGTGGTCGACACGGGCGGAGAACTCCGTGGCTTCCTGCTCGTTGCCCGGGTCAATGTTGGTCTGGAAATCGAACTGATGGTCGTTGACGTCCTCGAAGAACTGCGGCACGCCGAAGAGCTGTGCAAACAGCGGCAGGTGGAAGGCGGCGTTGAAGGTGATCGAGGCGGCGCTGACTTCGCCGTAACGGAACTTGAAGTCCCAACTGGTCTCCTCGGAGGGGTCCCAGGTCAGGCGCGCGTTGACGTTGTAGCCACGGTAGTCGTCCACGATGTCATCGCGGTTCAAATAGGTGTTCTCGTAGAACCCCTTGGTGGAGCGGTAGTCCCCCTGCACGCGGTAGTTCATGTTCTCCGCCAAAGCGCCCTCGACCGCGCCCGAATACAGCCAGGTGCTGTCGCCCGCGGCGCTGACCTTCAGGAAGCCACCCGGCTCGCTGGTGGGCTTTTCGGTGGAGATGATGATCGCGCCGGCCGCCGCATTGCGGCCGTAGAGCGCGCCCTGGGGGCCCTTGAGGATTTCGATCTGCCGGAGATTCGCGTATTCGCGGTTCAGGGCCGCCGGATTGGTCATCAGCACGCCGTCGACGATCAGCGCATAGGAGTTCTCGGCGTCGCGGGCGCCGTTGATGCCGCGGATGTTGACTTGCGTGTCGCCGACTTCGGCCGAGTCCACGATCGACACGCCGGGCGTCATGTAGACGAAGTCCTCGGCGCGCTGGATTCCGGAGCGCTCGATGTCTTCGGAGGTCAGCACGCGGACCGTGCCGGGCACGTCGCGCAGGGTCTCCTCGCGTTGCCGGGCGGTGACGATGATTTCCTCGATCGCGTCCTGGGCCGGGGCTGCCGGCGCAAGCAGGAAGGCGGCCAGTATCGCGAGACTAAGGCGCGTTAGAGTGTTTGTGTTCATTCCAATCCTCTCTTAAGGGGATGCAGCTGCGTCCGGCAACTTTCGGGCCCCGCGGGCTTTCAGGGTAAGTATGGCGGCGTCCGCCGCCGCGCGTCAATGAAATGACGTCTCCGCCTCCCATAAGCCCAATACTCCTGCGCCAATGCCCCCCGACTCAATTCCCCTATGTCCGAGCGCCAGGCAGGCCGTCCCTGCCATACGCGCGCCCCGCTTGCTAAGAGACTTCCAGCGGGGGTTCTTCCAGGGCCTCGGCCTGCTCTTGCAGCGCCGCCAGGTGTTCTTCCCAATACGTGGTTTCCGCGAACCACGGAAAGGCTTTCGGGAACGCCGGGTCCTCCCAGCGCCCCGCGATCCAGGCGCTGTAGTTAATCATGCGTAGCGTGCGCAGGGCCTCGATCAGGTGCAGTTCGCGGTAGTCGAAGTCGTAGAACTGCTGGTAGCCCTCCAGGAGCTGTTGTAGCTGGATAGACCTTTCCTCGCGTTCGCCGGCAAGAAACAGCCACAGATCCTGTACTGCCGGACCGGTCACGCAGTCATCCAGGTCCACAAAATGCGGGCCATCATCCGTCCACAGCACGTTGCCCTGATGGCAGTCACCGTGAATCCGCAATTGCCTGAACTGCCCCGCGCGGGCAAATGACTCGACTACGGACGCCAGCAAGCGGGCGGTGACAAGGCGATAGCTCTCGGCCAGGTGCGCCGGAATCCAATCGCTTTCAAGAAGGAATCGGGCGGCTTGGCGCCCCATGCGTTCCACCGAGATATGCTGGCGATGCCGAAAGCTGCCTACTGCGCCGACCGCGTGGATGCGGCCCACAAAGCGGCCCATTCGCACCCGCTCCTCCGAGCAGCCAAGCTCCGGCCAGCGGCCGCCCTGCCTGGGATATACGGCAAACCGGTACCCCTCATGCTCGTGGAGCGTGTTCCCGTCCATCGAAAAGGGCGCCACCACCGGAAGTTCGCGTTCCACCAACTCACCGGCGAACTGATGTTCTTCGTGGATGCCTTCATCCGTCCAGCGCCCGGGACGATAAAACTTGGCCACTACAAAACCGCCGTCTTCCATGCCCATTTGGTACACGCGGTTTTCGTAGCTGTTCAGCGCGAGTATGCGCCCGTCGCAAGCGAAACCCACCCCTTCCAGGGACGCGAGCACCCGATCCGGTGTGAGCTTGGCGTAAGGCGGTTCCGGTTGCATGATTCTCATTCTGAGTGGCGTGATAGATTAACGCCCCATTCGGGCATCGGCGAGGTCTTCAATGGCAGAGGCACGAACAGTTGTGGTTACCGGCGGCACGCGCGGCATCGGCCGCGGGTTGGCCCTGGAGTTCTTGAAGCGAGGACATCGGGTGGTCCTGTGCGGGCGCACCGGCGAAAGCGCCGAGGCCGCGGCCGCCGGCCTGGCCGGGCACGGTGAGGTCATGGGCAAGGGCTGCGACGTCAGCGATTACGCCGGCGTGCAGGCTCTGTGGGATGCCGCCGTTGAGCGCTTCGGCAGCGTCGATATCTGGATCAACAACGCCGGCCTCAGCAATCGTCGCGTCAACGTAAGCGAGCTCGACCCGGAAGAGGTGGCCGAAGTCGTCAATACAAACCTGACCGGAACGTTCAACGGCTGCCGGGTCGCGATGGAAGGAATGCGCAAGCAGGAAAAAGGCGGGGCGGTGTACGTGTTCGAAGGCTTCGGCAGCAACGGCATGACCGCTCCCGGGCTTACTCCATACGGCTCAACCAAGCGCGCGATTAGTTACATGGCGCAATCGCTGGCCAAGGAAGTGCGCGGCACCAACGTGATCGTGGGTGCGCTGAGCCCGGGCATCGTGATCACCGACATGTCGATGCTGGCCGCCGGGCGTGATAGCAAGCGCGCCAAACAAGCCGCCAAGGTGTACAACATACTGGGCGATCGCGTGGAACGCGTTACCCCGTGGCTGGTCGAGAAAGTGCTGGCGAACCGCAAGAACGGAGCGGAAATCCGGTGGCTGACGCGATTGCGCTCAGCCGGCCGCTTCTTTTGCCCCGCATATCACCGCCGCGACATCGTCAGCGACTACGCTCCCGGTAAGTAGTTACCCGCTATCCCGCACGCAATGGCGGCCAAGGACTTCATCCGGCGGATCATCGCCGACGATCTGGCATCAGGCCGCCATTCCGGCGTGGTTACGCGCTTTCCGCCGGAGCCCAACGGCTATCTGCACATCGGGCACGCCAAGTCCATCTGCCTGAACTTCGGCGCCGCCGCCGAAAACGGCGGTTCGTGCTACCTCCGCTACGACGACACCAACCCCATAGCCGAGGAACAGGCCTTCTTGGACGCGATACGGACCGACGTGAACTGGCTGGGCTTTGATACGCCGCTGGTGACCCACGCCTCGGACTATTTCCTGCGTCTCTATGAGATTGCCGAGCACATGATCGCGAACGGCTGCGCATTTGTAGACAGCAGTTCGGCCGAACAGATATCCGTGGATCGCGGGACGCTGACCAGCCCCGGCCGTCCCAGCCCCTACCGTGGCCGCTCCACAGACGAGAACCTCGACCTGTTCCGGCGCATGCGGGCTGGCGAGTTCGGCGATGGCGAGCAGGTACTGCGGGCCAGGATCGATATGGCTTCGCCCAATATCAACCTGCGTGATCCCGTGCTCTATCGCGTCCGCCACGTAGCGCATCCGCGCACCGGGCGAGACTGGTGCATCTACCCCTTGTACGACTTCGCCCACACCTTGAGCGACGCGCTGGAAGGCATCACCCATTCTCTGTGTACGCTGGAATTCGAAGATCATCGCCCGCTGTACGAATGGCTGCTGGACCACAGTGGCCTGAGCCTCAAGACCCGTCCCCGCCAGTACGAGTTCGGCCGCCTGAACCTGGGCCACTCGGTCACCAGCAAGCGGCGCGTGGCCGAGTTGATCCGAATGCGAGCCGTCGATGACTGGGACGATCCGCGCCTGGTGACCCTCTCTGCACTGCGTCGGCGCGGCTATCCGGCCGAAGTGCTGCGTGAATTTTGCGCCCGGGCCGGCGTGACCCGCTCCGACCAGATGATCGGCGCCGATCAGCTCGAAAGCGTCGTGCGCGATGCGCTAAACAACGACGCACCGCGCGCCATGGGGGTTGCTCGCCCGCTGAAGGTCATCTTGCAGAACCTCCCCGAGGACCATTTCGAGGAATTGCCCGCGGGAAACCATCCCAAGCGTCCTGAAATGGGCAGCCGGATGGCGCCGTTTTCGCGCGAAATCTATATTGAGCGAACTGACTTCATGGAAGACCCGCCGCGCCGATTCCATCGGCTTCGCCCCGGCGGCGAGGTGCGTCTGCGCAACGCCTACATCATTCGTTGCGACGAAGTCGTGCGCGGGGCAAGCGGAGAGCTGGCGGAATTGCGATGCAGCGTGGATCCGGATTCCCGCAGCGGCAGCGAAGGCGCTCGGCGCAAGGTCAAGGGCACCGTTCATTGGGTCAGTGCGAAACACTCGGTCCCCGCCGAGCTGCGCCTCTATCGCCCCTTGTTCACCGTTGAGCGCCCGGACCTGGATTCCGGTACGCCGCCGCTGCAAGAGCAGATGAATGCCGCGTCTCTGGAGGTTGCGCCGCAGGCTCGCCTGGAGCCCGGCCTGGCGCTCGCGGATGTAGGCGATATCTGGCAGTTCGAGCGGTTGGGCTACTTCACTCCCGACTCCGCGGACTCATCCCCGAACGGACTGGTCTTCAACCGCATCGCCCCCTTACGCAGCAGCTACGCCAGTTAACCCTTCGCGCGTTATTGCGCCAATCCTTCGCGCGTGTTTGCCCCCTTCCCTTCGGAGCCACTTCGCGACGCTCCTGCTAGCCGCGAGCAGTTTGCGCCATTCCTTCGCGCGCTCTTGCCCCCTTCCTTCTGGAGCCACTTCGCGACGCTCCTGCCAGGAAGGGGGCAACACCGCGCTCTGGTTGGCGGGCGGGATACTGGCATGTGGCGGCTGGCGGCTGTTCGGGTTGGCGCTGTGTGATCTCCCTTGGGGCGGAAGCGTCGCGAATGTGGCTGAGGCCACAAGAATATGCTGCCCTTTGCGCTTGTTCATTGCGGGATAAGGAGAACGCGCGCAGGCCAGCTCAAGTTGAGCCTACTTCACCAAGCCTTTGTCCTGCGCCAACTCTGCGGCCGTCGCTTCTGTTTCCTGAAGGAACACGACGAACCTATCGAGCTTGTCCAGGTAATGCCGCCACTCGGAGCTCGACGCACCTTCCCAGGCGTACCGCTTGTTCCACAGCTTCGCATCGCGGTCCAGATACGCACAGAAGTCCTGCAGTGTCTTGAGTTCCACGTTTCCTGGCGGCTTGGGGGCCTTGGACGTCCGGGTGCTGCAAAATGCGATCAGTTGAAACGAATAATTGTCCATCGCTGCGCGAAACAGGCGTTCGCATTGCGTGGCCGTGGGCTCGGGAATCAGCGGCAGGAGCGAGGCCAGCCAATGCCCCTTGCTGCCGCGCGGAATCTTCGAATCCAGACCGTGTAGGCACAGAAGGGATTTGAGCCGGAGTTCGAGCGCAATGGCAAGGTTGAAATGGCTGGCGGTCTTCAGCGACTCCCAGACCATCTGCGAAGGCCAGCCCTTCTCGCCATCGATCGGCTCGCTGGTGTCCCAGCGCACACTCAGCTTGCGGATCTCGTCCTCAATCAGCCCAGCGGTCTGCAAAAAGGCCCGCGTATCGGCCACCAGCCGCAGGTACTGTGCACCGTTCATGCTCGGTTCTCCGACGCTCAAGAATACGCCCATCGCCGGGGTGGAGCCGCATCGCGCTGCCTGCTTGCGACCGCGCATACTCCAAAGGGGTGCGATGGATGCATAAATGCGCTCTCCCATAGGCCTTTCATTTGGGGCGGACTCGGTCTTGATGGCTGGGCAACGGACAAAACAAACCGGAAGTCCAGTGCCTGCATGACCTTGAGCACTGTGGCGAGTTTCGGGTTACCTTCTGCCGAAAGCGCCTTGTAGAGGCTCTCCCGGCCCAGTCCGGCTCTTTCCGCGACGCGGGTCATGGTCACGAACATGGGCACATTCGGCTCATGTTTAACTGGAAATGCGGTCGTTTGTGAGCCGAATAAGCACTATTTCCATATATTGGACCTGAAGGGGAATCTCCACTTCGTACGTTCGTTGCGTTCATCTCCTTCATGCAAGCCTGCAAGTCTGCTGCTGGCGTAATACAAGGGTCGCCGTGATACTCGATCCTGTTGCGCGCCCTATGTGTGTCATTGAACACTCGCCAATCCTTCGCGCGTTGTTGCCCCCTTCCTTTAAGGAGCCACTTCGCGACGCTCCTGCCAGGAAGGAGGCAACACCGCGCTTTAGCTGGTGCACGACTGTTCGGATTAGCGCTGTGTGATCTCCCTTGGGGCGGAAGCGTCGCGAATGTGGCTGAGGCCACAAGGGGGAGCACACAGCGCTTGAGCGCAAATAGGGAAAATGTCGAGGGCGGGACGCCCTCGTTCCCAGGGGGACGCCCTCGCCGGGGTTATTCTTCCTGGGTGAAGCTGCGCAGGCGTTCCGCGTGCGAGGGATGGCGCAGCTTGCGCAGCGCCTTCGCTTCGATCTGGCGGATGCGTTCGCGGGTCACGTCGAACTGCTTGCCGACCTCTTCCAGCGTGTGGTCGGTGTTCATGTCGATGCCGAAGCGCATACGCAGCACCTTGGCCTCGCGGGCGCCCAGCGTGGCCAGCACGTCCCGCATCGTTTCTTCCAGCCCGCGGGTCGTGGCCACGTCCATCGGCGAAGTGGCGTTCTGGTCCTCGATGAAGTCGCCGAGGTGCGAGTCTTCGTCCTCGCTTAGCGGTGTTTCCAGCGAAATTGGCTGCTTGGCGATCTTCTGAACCTTGCGCACCTTCTCCTCGGGCATCTCCATGCGTTGCGCCAGCTCTTCCGGCGTGGGGTCGCGGCCCATTTCCTGCTGCATCTGCCGGGAAATGCGGTTCAGCTTGTTGATCGTCTCGATCATGTGAACCGGCACCCGGATCGTGCGCGCCTGGTCGGCGATCGAGCGGGTGATTGCCTGGCGGATCCACCAGGTCGCGTAGGTCGAGAACTTGTATCCGCGCCGGTATTCGAACTTGTCGACCGCCTTCATCAGGCCGATGTTGCCTTCCTGGATCAGGTCGTTGAACTGCAGGCCGCGATTGGTGTACTTCTTGGCGATTGAAATCACCAGGCGAAGGTTGGCCTCCACCATTTCCTTCTTCGCATCCTTGGCTTTCAGCTCATTGTGCGAAATCTCGCGGTACAACTCCTTGATGCCGCGCGCCATCGGCTTGCCGTCGTCACCCTGGGGGATGGCATTGAAGCGATTGATCGGCAGGCAGCAATTGTGCTCGACGCGGCGAAGCCGCCGCGTAAGTTGCCGCGCCTCTTCGACGTACGGCGCCAACTTCGGACCGTGCGATTCGGTTTCCAGCTGCTCGTCCAGCCAGATGTCGCTGCTCGGCTCCGAAGCAAAATACTGTTTGAATTGCTTTTGCGGCAGACCCGCCTTGCGCACGAAGATCTCACGCAACCGTTTCTCGCAGCCCGATACGGAGGAGGGGTAAAGGGCATCCTGATCATCCATGGGCGCGCGCATGGTGCTGTGCAGGGCGCCGAGCATGCCGTCGAAGGCTCGCGGCGTGAATTTCAGTTCCAGCAGCATGCGGCCCAGGCCCTGTTGCGCATGGTTGAGGTTGCGGCAGGAAAGCTTGAAATGCTCCGGTTCTCCGCCGTTCTGGGCCTTGAGTTCCTGTTCACGAACCCGCTTGAGGCCGCGATGCACGCGTTCAGACTGGACTTTCAGCGCCAGCAAGCGCCGCTCCAGCTCCCTGGGGTTCGGTGGCTGCTTGTTCTTGGCGTTGTCCGCCGGATCGCGCTCGGCGGCTGGACGCAGGTCTTCGGGTTCGTCCGGATCGAGGATCCCGGCCACAAGGTCGCTGAGCTTCATTTGCCCCTCGCGGCAATCTGCGAAGCGGTCCAGCAGGTGCCGCACGGAAGGCAGGTAATAGGCCATCAGGCGCTTGATCTCGCTGCGGCTCTGCTCGATGCGCCGGGCGATGCTGATTTCACCTTCGCGGGTCAGCAGTTCCACGGAACCCATCTCACGCATGTACAGGCGCACCGGGTCGGTGGTGCGGCCGAGTTCGACCTCAAACGCGCTGATGGCGTCTTCGGCTTCGGCCATGTCGGTGTCGTTGGTGGCTTCGCCTTCGGCCAGCGCCAGCGTGTCGGGATCGGGGACCTCATCTTCCTCGTACACCTTGATATCCATATCGCGGAGCACGTTGATGATCTCCTCGATCTGCTCCATCTCGACGATTTCGTCGGGCAACTGGTCGGTCAACTCGGTATGAGTGATGTACGAGCGTTGCCGCCCAAGCGAGATGAGGTTCTTGAGCCAGTTACGCTGAGGGGCGCGCTGGGTGGTGGTTACTGCGGTCATGTCCGGCCGGTGTCTCCACGAAGGTCAAACAAACAATTATCGCCCATTTGTCAATCTTTATAAACGGGAGAAGGGGATTTTGCGATCAGATTCACGATTCTTGATGCCTCGGATGTAAGAACCGTTTCATCGAAATTCAATAGGTGTCATCCCCCAGGCTCCGCTTTTCCGCCAGCGCACGCCGCAGCAGGAAGAAGGCGATGACCACCACGATCAACTCGAAGACGATGGCGATCCCCTGGTTGGCGGCGATCCCGGGGCCGCCGAAGAACACCTCGATTACCAGCCGTGTAAGCATCAGGCAACCGACGCCGAACACCGTGCAGGCCAGGCCGGCCAGGGCCAGGTTCTTGGAGCGGATTCCGGCAAGCAACAGGAGCCCGATGCCCACTACCAGGCCGCCGTAGGTCGCGCGGATCTCGGTTTCGCCGGAAAGGTCCACGGCGGCGATTCCCAGGAAGTCGCCCATGGCCTGGGGATCGATATAGGCGAACAGCCCGGAGGCCGCGAAGATACCGCCCACCACTGCAAGGTAGATTCGTTGGGTCAAGCCCGGACCCTCAAACGTCAGGCCTGATCATACCGGCGTGGTCAACAGGCGGGAGTGCGTGCCGCCATGCGGTACTTGGCATTCTCGGCGCTCATTTTTCTGATGCCATCAGTGAACTCAAGTGCTGCCTCGTCTTGCGAGCGTAGTCCAGGGTCTCTTGCCGCAAGCCCGGAAACCAAGTCGTATTCGGGACGATCTCGATACCGTTCCATCATTATCGCCGCGGTAATGCTCGGCGAGGTGCGTGCAAGCTCGAACAAATCATTCAAGAGTGCGACGCGAGAATCCTTCAGGGATTCAAACTCTTCAAGCGCTTCCATGTCTTTGGCAAGACCGGGAAAGTGCACAAGAACGCTTATGAGATTCTCGGCGAGAGGTCCTCCAGGTCCCTTTCCCACGGATCGATTCGGCGTTCGCCGGGGAACGGCGCGCCGGCGCTGCGGGTCTTCGAGAAGTTGCGCAAGGCGCTGTTGCGGCACATGCACCTCTTCGGCCAGGCGGTTCACCAGCAGGTCCCGGTATACGCCGATGGGCGTGGAGCTGAGCAGCGGTCGCGCCAGTTCGGCCATCCGCGCGCGCCCCTCCGCGGTAGCCAGGTTGCACTGCGCAGAAAGCGTCTGCATCAACAACTCGGACATCGGCGTGGCCTGTGCCAGCACTTCACCGAAGGATTCGGGGCCGTTGGATCGCACATAGCTGTCGGGGTCCTCGCCTTCGGGCAGAAAAGCGAAGCCGAGCTGGCGCCCATCGCGCATCTCGGGCAGCGCCCGCTCCATGGCGCGTTCGGCCGCCCGCCGCCCGGCGGCATCGCCATCAAAACAGAACACCACGCCCGGCGCGATGCTGAAAAGGCGGGTCAACTGCTGCGGAGTTACCGAGGTCCCCAGGGTAGCTACGGCGCCCGGAACCTCTAACTGGACTAACCCGATTACGTCCATGTAGCCTTCCACCAGGACGCACTGCATTACCTTGGCGCGCCGCATCTCATAAAGCCCGTAGAGTTCGCGACCCTTGTGGAAGACCGGCGTCTCCGGGCTGTTCATGTACTTCGGCTGGGCGTCGCCCATCGCCCGTCCGCCGAAACCGGTTATCCGCCCGCGCCGGTCGCGGATCGGGAACATGATGCGGTCGCGGAAGCGGTCAAACGAATCGCCCGATTCACTCTTGAGCACGAGTCCCGCGTCGATCAGCCGGCGGCGGTCTTCCTCCGCCTGCCCGAAACGCGCCAGGACGCTATTGCCGCGCGGCGCATAGCCGAGCCCGAAGGTGCGCGCAACCTCTCCGGTCAGACCCCGTCCCTTTAGGTACTCCTTTGCCTGCGTATTGGCCTTGAGTTGGTCGATAAAGTGCCGGCCGGCCGAATGCAGCAGTTCATAAAGCCCCTTGCCGGAAGGCCGCGACGGACCGCGCCGTGGCGCCTCGAGCCCGTAGCGGTCGGCCAGCGCCTCGACCGCCGCCGGGAAATCCAGCCGATCGTGCAACATCATGAAGCTGAGCGCGCTGCCGTGGGCGCCGCAACCGAAGCAATGGAAGAAGCCCTTTGCCGGGCTTACCGTGAAACTAGGGGTCTTTTCCTGGTGGAAGGGGCACAGGCCCTTGAATTCGCGCCCGGCGCGCGTGAGCTTGACGCGTTCGCCGATGATCTGGGTGATATCGGCGCGATCGAGCAGATCGTCAATAAACTCTCTTGGAATCGGCCCCGCCATAAGGCTGCATATTGCACCATTCCTGTCGTGCTCCCAAGACTAGCCCTGGGTTGGAGGCAAGTTGCGCCAATCCTTCGCGCGGTATTGCCCCCTTCCTTCTGGAGCCACTTCGCGACGCTCCTGCCAGGAAGGGGGCAATACCGCGCTTTAGTTGGTGCACCACCGTTCGGTTTAGCGCTATGTGATCCCCCCTTGGGCAAGAGCGTCGCGAATGTGGCTCGCGTCCAAGGGGGGATCACATAGCGCTCGAGCGCTAGTTGAGCAAGAGAGTCGCGAATGTGGCTGAGGCCACAAGGGGGAGCGCCAAGCGCTCGAGAGTAAGAAGCGAAGATGGCGAGGGCGAGACGCCCTCGTTCCCAGGGGGAGGGGGTTAGTAGAGGCGGCGGCGGCGATTCTGCTCGCGGCTGGTGCGCTTGGCCTGACGCTTGACGGCGGCGGCCTTCTGGCGCTTGCGAACCTGGGTCGGCTTCTCGTAGAACTCGCGGCGGCGCACGTCGGCCAGGATGCCGGCCTTCTCGCAGGCGCGCTTGAAGCGGCGCAGCGCCGCATCAAAGACTTCGTTTTCCTTTATCCGTACGTTCGGCAAGTCGATTTCCTCGTCGCAAGGAGCAGGGATTTTAGGCGATTGCAGGACTCTATTGCAATTGCCTGTTGTATTGTTGGCCGCCTTGCGAGCGGATTTTTCATGACCAGACACACCGGGCTTTCGGCCTTGATTCTGGCGCTTTTTCTGGCCGTGGGCGGGGCCGGAACGGCGCTGGCCAAAGGCGACGTGGAACGGGGCCGGCGCCTGTCCAGGGAGTGTTTTGCCTGTCATGGCCAGGACGGCTACAGTCCCTCGCCGATCAATCCCAAGATCGGCGGTCAGCATGAGCGCTACCTGTTCCTGGCGCTCAAGGAATACCGGGACGGCGGCCGTGCTCATTCGCTCATGCGGGGGTCCGTGCTCAGCCGAACGGACCAGGAGCTGGAGGACATTGCGGCCTACTATGCGAGCCAACCCGGCTACCTGACGACCGAGGAAATCCGCCAACGGAAGGAGGAGGGAGTGCCGGCCGCCGCCGGACAGCCGCAGGGCGGTCCACCCCGGGGCCCCTCGGCGCCGCCGAAATTCGATCATAGCGATCACATAGCCCGCTACGGCAGCATGTTGTCCCAGGCGATATACGACGCCGGAAAGCTGACCCAGAAGGTCGATGACGCCGTATGTGCAGTGCTTTCGGGCTCGGCGGAATCCGACCTGGATGGTGACGGCCTCGCCGACGCCTACGACGCCGCGCCGGACGATGCCGGCGAATTCGTCGTGGATGCCAGCGGCGATGGCTTCTACGAAATCTGCAATATCCAGCAGTTGCAGGCCATCGGCAGCCTGGGCAGCGCCGAAGGGACGGCGACGACCCTGGATCGCAATGTGCGCATGGCGCGCAACTACCAGTTGGTCACCGACCTCGATGCCTCGGTCATCCCGAACTTTGAACCGATCGGCGATTGCGGGCCGCAGGGCAATTGCATGGTCACCCTTGACCGCTACGGGTTTCAGGGCGTCATCGATGAACAGGGACACACAATACGCGGGCTGCGTATCTCAAAGCCAGGGGGCGGGGGCATCGGCCTGTTGGGCGTGCTGGGCGGCCAGGGCACGGTGCGCAACCTGGCGCTTGAGGACGCCGTTGTCATCGGCCGCGGCGGGACTGCCCTGTTGGTGGGCAGCAATTTCGGCATGGTCTACCAGTGCCGGGCCGAAGGCGAAGTCGCCGGAGAACTGGCGCTCGGCGTGCTGGTTGGAGGCAGCGGCGGTTTGGTCGCGTTCAGCGAATCGTCCGGCCGCGTGTCGGGCAGTCAGGCCATCGGCGGGCTGATCGGCGACATGCGCGGCGCCGTCTATCTCAGCCGCTCCAGCGCCGAGGTGTCCGGCAGCCGCGGAATGGGTGGCCTGGTGGGCCTGAATGCCTTCGGCCTGGTCTTGAGCAGTTACGCTACCGGCGCCGTCATTGGCAGCAACGATCTCGGCGGTCTGGTCGGCATGAATACCGACGCCAAGGTACGCAACAGCTTCTCCACGTCTGGCGTGGAAGGTGACGGCAGCAATATCGGCGGCCTGGTGGGCTTCAATTCCTTGAGCGACATCCGCAACAGCTACGCATCAGGCGCAGTATTCGGCGCCGATGCGGTCGGCGGGCTGGTCGGCCGCAACAATGGCAGCGTGCGGCGCAGCTATGCCTCGGGGACCGTGACCAGCGCCGGGTCCTCCGGCGGTATTTCCGGTTTCACGGTGGAAGGCGAAGAGAACGCCAATTTCTGGTCCGCCGACGCGCAGGTCGAGAACGCGTCCGACCTCAAGGCCCTGACGGTGGAACAGAGCGGCTGGAACCCTTTGTCGGGCGCTTTTCTCGACCTCATCGACCTGTATTGCGACTCGAACCGCAACGGCTTTATCGACCCCGGTGAACGCCGGGCCGGCAATTACGTGTGGGACTTCGGCGACGGGCTCGAGTCTCCTACAATCCGTTGCGCGGCGAATGCGGGCGGCAGCCTGGAGGACGGGGAATGAACGCATTGGTCGGAAGAGAAACATCGATCAACCGCCAAACCTTGCGGGGCGCGCTCGTCGTAACCGGCACTCTGGCGCTGATGACGAGCGTGGCTTCCCAGGGTGAAAAACGCGTTTCGACCTTCCAGCCCTTCGTGCAGGGCGACGTCTTCGTGGCGGCGACCATCATGGACCATCCGGCCGACGACCACATGGGAACGGGGCGGATCTTTCAGTATGACGCCGACCTCAATCTCAAGGGCGAGCTCTACACGAAGGGGACCACGCACAAGATAGGCGGTCTCACAATCGCGCCGGACGGCACGCTGTGGGCCTTCGCTCAGGGCACGCCCGCGGTCGTGGAAATCGATTCCTCCGGCGTGCAGAGGCCGGTCCGCAAGTTCTCGAACCGCAGCTTGAGCAGCGTGACCTTCGGCGCCGACGGCAGCCTATTCTTCGGCGAGCATCTGCAGGGAAGCAACACGCGCATTTCAACCAACACGACCGTGTTCAACCTCCTGCCGGACCGCGATGTGATCGGCGATGGCAACATTTTCAAGTTCAGCCCCGACGCCATGCTCCTCAAGGAGTTCCATTCGGATACCCATGGCGGCGTGGTCGGCATCCACGGGGTGACGTCCACCGTGCTGACCGACAACGACAGCCGGATGGTTTATGTCTCCGAAACCGGCAACCGGGTCATGCAATACGACCTGGCCAACGACCGGCAGTTGCCCGATCTCAGGGTATTCGACGACGACCAGAATGTCTTCATGGTCCTTACGCTGATGCCCATGCTTGACGGTTCGCTGCTGATCAGCACGGGCAACGGCATGGTTGTCCTCGACAAGGACACCGGCGAGACGCTGCGCTACTACGATATGCGCAGCCCGGGATGGGCGGCATCGGGCCCGACCGCGGACGGCGAAGGCATCCTGGTGGGCAATTTCTTCACCGGTGAAGTGGTGATCATCAGCCTTGAAACCGGCGAAGTCGTTCGCAGCAATAACATCGGCCAACGCAACTCGCTCTCGGGCGTGGCGCAATTTCCCGGCTGACCGGACTGAGCGATAGGAGAGAGGTCTGCTCATGACGAAAAAACGCATTATTCTCTTTGTCCTGGCGGTGATCGCCCTGCTTGTCCTCTTGTCACTCCGGACCACCCAATATCCCGTCTTCGAAATGACGGCCGATGCGCCCCCGCAAGGCGGGCGCCACGTGCTGCTGTTCGGGGGGACCCGGAACACCGGGCTGGAGGTCGCGAAGATCCTTGTCGGGCGGGGTGACCGGGTTACGGCATTCGTCCGGCCGTCTTCCGACCGCTCCGGGCTGGCGCCGCTGGGCGTGGAATTCGCGGTCGGCGATGCCCTTGAGGCGGATACGGTGCGCGCTGCCTTCGAGGGCGGGGATTACACCGCGGTGATTACGACCATCGGCTGTTTCAGCTGCGATCCCCGGCCGGACTATCTCGGCAACGCCAATATTTTCGATGCTGCGGCGGAGGCTGGCGTCAGCCGCCTGCTGCTGGTCACGTCGATCGGCTCGGGCGACAGCTTCAAGGCCGCTCCCTGGCTGGCCCGCGTGTTCCTGAGGGAAATACTGCCGTTGAAGACGCAGGCTGAAGAGCACCTGACGGCCAGCGGGCTCGACTACACGATCATTCGCCCGGGCGCCCTGAAATCCGAGCCACCCACCGGCGGGGGCTACTTGAGTGAGAGCCGCGAAACGGAAGGCATCATCAACCGCGGCGACCTGGCCGCCCTGATCGTCGAAGCGCTCGATGATCATTCGACCCAGGGAAAAACCCTGGCCGCAGTCGACGCAAACCTCAACTATCCCTGGAACATGTTCTAGCTACAGCACTGGGAACGAGGGCGCCCCTGGGAACGAGGGCGTCTCGCCCTCGCCGAGGTCGGGACGACCTCGCTCCCAGGGTGTTCTCGCCCTCGCCGAGGTCGGGACGACCTCGCTCCCAGGTGTTCTATTTCTCGGGCGAGAGCTTGTCCGGATCGAGGGTGTCCGCAAGCGTCGCGCGGCCCTGCATGCGGGCCTGGATGAGGTCGAGGCCGGCCTTGATCCGATCGTAGAACCCGGTCGCCAGCATTTCCCGGCGCATCTGTTGGTTGATGCCGGCGCGGGTCGCATGCTCTTCGACCAGTTCCGCGAATCCCTCGCCGCCGGGCTCGGTGGAGCGCTCGGCGATGGCGCGGAAAAGAGACCCGGCATAGGTATCCGCGTCGACAGCTTCGACACCCTGCTCGCGCAACCAGATCGTTACCGTCTCCAGCAATTCGAAATAGGGCGCCATCAGGGCGGAAACCGAGAAGAACGCATCGATGTGCGCTTCGTCGTCGACCTGGATTACGGTCCCGATCGGACGGAAGAACTCGGCCAGCCGCTCATTCGGCGGGCTGATCGCCACTGGGCCGGCGCCTCGCGCCGCCGGCGGAACCGGCGCCACGCGGCCGGCAAACTCTGCCGGCTTGACGGATTGTTCAACGTCGGCGGCGCTGATGGTGGCGATAAAGCTGACGACCTGCTGACCCTGCCGGAACTTGAGCCCGCTCAAGACCGCGCCGGCGTCCTGGGGCCGCATTGCAAGAAAGACCAGGTCGCATTGATCAATCACATTCTGGTTGTCGGGGGCCACCCGCACCGCGTCGTAGCGTTCGCTCAAGGCCGCGGAGCGCTCGCGGTTGCGCGGTGAGACGATTATGGAAAGTTCTTGTGCGCCGGCCTCGCAAAGACCGGTAACCACCGCCTCGGTAATCGTGCCGGCGCCGATAAACCCGACTTTCACTGGTCTTACCCGGACTCTTGATCGAGCAACAGCCGCCGCATGATGCGCTCGTAGACGCGCCGCAAGCCTGTTACATCGCTGGAACGAACCCGCTCATTGACCTGGTGGATGGTGCGGTTGATTACGCCGAATTCCACCACGTCGGCCCCGTGCAGCGCGATGAAACGCCCGTCAGAGGTGCCGCCGCCGGTGGACAGTTCCGGGGCGATTCCGCACTCGTCATGGACGATCTCGCGGGCCGTTTCCACCAGCGGACCGTGGGCGGTCAGGAAGGGTTCGCCGGCGGGCTTCCAATCGATCTCGTATTCGATGTCGTGGCGGCTGAGCAGGTTCTCCACCCACTCCTGGATCTGCCCGCTCTTCCACTGGTTGGTGAAGCGGAAATTGAACCGCGTGACCAGTTCGCCGGGAAATACGTTGGCCGCGCCGGCGTCCGCATGCACCCGCACGACCTGGAAGCCGGTGGGCGGAAAATGCTCGTTGCCGTCATCCAGCGGGTTTGCGTACATCTCCGCGAGCACCGGAGCAAAACTCTGTATGGGGTTCCGGGCCAGCGCGGGGTAGGCGACATGACCCTGTTCGCCGCGAACCGTCATGATCCCGCTAAGCGAGCCGCGCCGGCCTACGCGCAGGGTGTCGCCGAGTTGTTTGGAGCAGGAGGGTTCGCCCACAACGCACCAATCGATCGTTTCATTTCTGGCGCTGAGTGTGTCCATGACCCGGCGGGTGCCGTCGGTAGCCGGACCTTCCTCGTCGCTGGTGATCAGAAAGGCCACGGAACCGCGGTGTTCGGGGTGTTTGTTGACGAAATCGATACCGGCGCGGACCATCGCCGCGATGCCGGACTTCATGTCGGCCGCGCCCCGACCGAGTAGCCAGCCGTCGCGGATTTCAGGCTTGAAGGGGTCATGGTCCCAGTCCTTGGACGGTCCCGGGGGCACGACATCCGTGTGACCGGCAAAACAAAGGACCGGCGAGTCGCCGCCGTGCCGCGCCCACAGGTTGGAGACCTTGCCGAACGGCATGTGCTCCACGCTGAAGCCCGCCTCCTCCAGCATGTCCGCCAACAGTTCCTGGCAGCCGCCGTCCTGGGGCGTGACCGATGGCCGGCGCATCAAGTCCAGCACCAGGTCCAGCGTCTGTTTTGCCCGTGCTTCAGTCATCGCGCAGCAACTCATTCAGGGACGTGCGCCGGCGGGTGCGTTCGTCCACCTGCTTGACGATTACGGCGCAGTACAACTGTGCGCGGCTCTTGCCGTCCGGCAGGCTGCCCGGCACCACCACGGCGCCGGCGGGCACACGGCCATAGTGCACTTCATCGCGGGCCCGGTCATAGATGCGCGTGCTCTGCCCGATGTAGACGCCCATGGCGATCACTGCGCCGCGCTCCACGATCACCCCTTCCACGATCTCCGAACGCGCGCCGATGAAGCAATCGTCCTCGATGATCGTAGGCGTGGCTTGCAGTGGCTCAAGCACTCCGCCGATGCCGGCCCCGCCCGACAGGTGGACGTTCTTGCCGATTTGCGCGCAACTGCCCACCGTGGCCCAGGTGTCGATCAGTGTTCCGCTGTCCACGTAGGCGCCGATGTTGACGTAGCTGGGCATGAGCACGACGCCGGGCGCGATATAGGCCCCGCGGCGCGCCAGCGCGTCCGGCACCACGCGCACGCCGGACGACTGGATGTCCCCGCCTGCAAATTTCAGCGGAACCTTGTCGAAATAACGGGTATGCGCGCCGGGAATCTCGCGGCTTGGCGTGACCGCGAAATACAGGAGAACGGCCTTCTTCAGCCATTCATTGACCTGCCAGCCGCCCGCGGCCGGCTCGGCCACGCGCGCCTTGCCAGTATCGAGCAGCCCGATCGCCTCTTCAATCGCGTCGCGCAGCTCGCCTGGCGCGCTTTCGGGCGCGAGTTCCGCGCGGCGTTCGTACGCGGCTTCGATAATGTTGCGCAGGTCTTGCACTTCGGTTCTTTCGGGTGTGGATCAGGCCGCCTTAAGACGGTGCGGGCGCAATTATCGCATCCTGGTTAGTCCTTCGCGCGTCTCGAAAGCCACGACCTCTTTCAAGCGGCAAGCGGTAGGAAGTGCTCCGGTGTCGCGCTGCGCCTGGCGCTGCGCAGATCATGCGCTACCGGACTTAGAATCCTCGATCCACGTTTCCAGATTCCGGGCGACGACCTGCGCCCGCGGGTTCTCGATATCGCCCAGCCTGTCGAGAACGGTTTCGGCGAGCGTCGGATGGACCCGCGCGCAGCGGCCGAGGAGCACGATCGCGTCTTCGTCCCAGATCGCCGCAACAGCCTCGATGATCTCCTTCGATGGAGCTCGTTCGAGCAGGTCGAGGAGCGGTTGCCGAGCCTGGGGGTCGCCCCGAAGTCCGAGCGCGGTCGCCGCCAACCGGCGGTTCGTGGCCGAGAGGTCGAAGAGGCCGTCGCGAAGACGGTCGCCGGGAACGCCTGCTCTGTCCGCTAGAGCGAAAGCCGCCCCGCGCACTGCGGCGTCAGCATGGTCGAGGAACGCGCTTACGAATGTGGCAGGCAGTGCAAGTTCGGCATCTGCGGCTGCACGCAACGCGGCGGGCAACAGCGAAGCAGGCAAGGCTTTCCACAGCACAATCCGCCGGAGCGCAGAGCGCGCGTTCGTGCCGCCGAGCTGCGCGAGCGTGTTGAGGATGGCAAGTTGCTCGCGGAGCGGCTTTTTGTTGCCGAACCCGGTGAAGCGCAGCCACAGGGCTTCGAGCGCGGGGACCGCCGCTTCCAGGGAGCGGGAAGCAACCTCTCCGCAAACCGCCTCGACATTCGCCGGACCCGCCCGCCGGACCCGCTCGCACAGCTCGCCGTCCGACAGCATGCCCGGCGGCGGAAGGGCGGGCGGCGCGCTTTGCCGCGTCGCGCGCGGCGGCTTCACGGTGCCGCGTTCGTCGAACAAATCCGGTTGGTTCTGCGACGTCGTGTGGGCAGGATTCTTCGAGCCCGGCGGCGGAAGTGAAGGGTTGGCTTGCGGCCGCTTTACCATCGGCCGGGGACGCAGGGGATTGGAGCAGGCAAGAGGCTCGGGAATGCGGCTCTCGGTCGAATGGGTATCACAAAGCGCTCGACAGGGTGTCAGGCCGGGTTGAGGGCGCCGGCGAGTTTGGCCAGGCGTCGTCCCAGTGCTTCGGCGAGAATCTTTTCGTCGTTCGTGAGACCGTCTTCGCTGGCGCGTTCGACGTGTGATGCGCCGTAGGGCGAGCCGCCCGAAGCCGTCTTGCGCAATTCCGGCACCGTGTAGGGAATTCCCGCGATCAGCATTCCGTGATGCATCAGAGGCACTGCCAGAGAAAGCAAGGTGGCCTCCTGGCCGCCGTGCATGCTGTTGGATGATGTGAATACTGCGGCGGGCTTGTCCACCAAGAGCCCGGAGACCCACTCCGCGGCCAGGCCGTCGAGGAAATGCTGGATTGGGGCGCTCGGGGCGCCGAAGCGGGTGGGACTGCCTAGCGCAAGGCCCGCGCAATCGCGCAATTCGTCCTTGGAAACATAGGGGGCGCCGCTTTCGGGAACATCGGGCATTTTCTCCCCCGATTGGGCTGCCACCGCCGGCGCGGTGCGCAGCACGGCCTCGCAGCCTTTGGTCATTTCGACGCCGCGGCCGATAGAGCGGGCCAATGCCTCGGTGGCGCCCTTCACGGAGTAATACACGACCAGGATCTTCAGGTCACTCTTCATTGGAGTTCATTCTTGTTTGATCGCATTTCCTGTGCCCCTTCCTGGCAGGAGCGTCGCGAATGTGGCTCCAGAAGGAAGGGGCACAGGAAATGCTCGTTGCGGATCCGGGGAGTTGTTGTCCGGAAGTCATGGGTGCGTCAGAGGATGATTACGGGGTCGGTGACGGTGTGGATGGGTTCGGCGCCATCGGGGGTGATCAGGCTTAAGTCTTCCATGTGTGCGGAGCCGCCGATGCCTGCGTTCAGCACCGGGCAATCCACGCTCAGGACCATGCCTGGCTCCAGTGTCAGGTCGTCCTTTACCCAGTAGGGGCGGCCGTCCTGGCCGGGCTCGTCGGTATGCGTAAGTCCCACGCTGTGCGGTGAGAAGGGGATATCGAAGTCGAGGCCGGCGGCGCGGACCGCGGTTTGGCCGATCGGCGGTATTTCCGAGTAGCGCAGCCCCGGGCGCAGTTGGTCGCGAATCGCTTCCCAACCGATGTGCATCGCGCGGGTTGCGTCGCGCATCGAGTTTGCCGGTTCGCCGATGAAGATGGTGCGGGCGAAATCACCGTGGTAATGCCAGCCGTGGCTGACACAGTCGATGAAGAATGCCGACCCCTCCTTGAACTCGAAGTCGACAACCTCGGTAATCATGCGGTCGATGGCCATGAACACGCCGGCGTTGCCGCGGCTGGCGGCTTCGGAGAAAAATGCCGCCCGCAATTCCTGGGTGGTGGCCCCGTCGCGCACCGTGGCGGCGGCTGCCAGCGCAGCCTCGGCGTTGGCCTGCGAGGCCAGGCGCATCAATTCGATTTCGCGCGGGGACTTGACCAGGCGAATCTTGCGCATGGTGTTCTCACCGGGTACCGCGGTGGCGCCCAGCGACGAGGACTCAAGCATGGCCATGACCGCCATGTGATCCACGCCGATGCGGCCCTTCTCAAGGCCCAGGGCGCGGGCAGCCTTCGCCATCGCCCATTCGCGTTCGGCGCTAACACCGTTGCGTGCGCCCACCGCCTCGACGGCGGCTCGCCTGTGGGCCTCGATTTGGCCGATCGGCGCCTCGCCCTTGTCGCGAAAGACGCGCAGGTCCCCGGCGGCGGGTTCGCCCTCATCGCCCAGGATCGCGGTCGCATTGACGGCGCGGTAGGTGTAAACGTAGGGCTCGACGTCGCCGGCGAAATGGGCATCGGCATACACGTAGTAGTAGAGAAACTGCGGGATCACCAGTCCCACCGGCTTGTTCGGATCGGCCGAGAGCAAGGCGAGGCTCGGCGCCGTGAAGCCCATTTTTCCGAGTTGCGGCCAATAGCCGGTGAGGTGGAAGACGTTCACCGGCTCGGCCACGATCAGGCCCGCCAGCGATTCCTCCTGCATGACCTTCTCGGCCCGTTCGCGGTTGAACAGCGGTCCGCCCTTGAGCAGGGAACCGCCTGCGGCAACAGTCTCGCGGAGGGATTCATGCGCGCCCATGGCCGGTGTTTCAGTCCTTGCGCCCGTGGCGCCCGCTATCGTCATCGCGGCCGTTGCCAGGCCGCCGCGAAGGACGTCTCTGCGTTCCACCATGAGCCATTTCCTCTCTCCGCAATCGCGTCATTTGATTCTAACGCGACGACCGTTCCTGCCTGTCTTTCGGGTTTGTCCCGATTGGTTTGAGGACCGGCAGGGTGAGTCTTTCAAACCGGTTAGAATGCCCTCCATGGCCGAAGAAATCTGCCGTCGATACATCGTTTCCGGGCGCGTGCAGGGGGTGTTCTTTCGCGCCAGCACGGCCAGCGTCGCACATCGTCTCGGCTTGCGCGGCCGGGCCTCCAATATGCTTGACGGCAAGGTCAGTGTCCTCGCCCTGGGACCCGTATCCGCAGTCGAGGAACTGGGGCAGTGGCTGCACCGCGGACCGCCTTCGGCCAAAGTAGCCGAGGTGGAGGAAACCGCGGAGCAGGTCGACCAGTGGCAGCACCTGCCGGACTTCAGAACCGGCTGATCGACCCGAGCCGGAATCCCGGCTGTTGCTTCGGAAGACTTTGACACGGCGCTGGCGCCGCATCACTACACTAGCGCCGGGCGCGTTCCGCCAGGAACCCGGCGGTTTCCGCGGCGCCTAAGTTCTCGGCGGTGTCTGAGCGCCGGTGCTTGTATTCCAGCGTGCCCTGCTTGAGACCGCGGGCGCTGACCACCACGCGGTGCGGGATGCCGACCAGGTCGGCGTCCGCCAGCTTTACGCCGGGGCTTGCGTCGCGATCGTCGAATAGCACGTCCACGCCCTGGGATTTGAGTTCTTCGTAGAGTTCCTCGGCGGTTTGGCGCACGGCATCGTCGCGGGCGATATTCAAAGCGACGATCACCACGCTCCACGGCGCCATCGCTTCGGGCCAGATGATGCCCCGTTCGTCGTGGTTCTGCTCGATGGCCGCCGCCACGGTTCGCGTAACGCCAAGCCCGTAGCAACCCATTTGCATGTGCTGATCGGCGCCGTTCTCGTCCAGCACGGTCGCATTCATGGAGCGGCTGTACTTGTCGCCGAGCTGGAATATGTGGCCCACTTCGATACCCCGGGCGATCTGAAGGCCTCCCCCGCCTCCCGGACTTCGGTCGCCTTCCACCGCATTGCGAAGGTCCACGCATTCGGGCTCCGGCAAATCGCGTCCCCAGTTGACGTTGACCAGGTGCGTATCGCGCCGGTTCGCGCCGCAAACGAAATTCGCGCGGTGTCCCGCGGCATGGTCGACATAGGTCGTCACTTTCAGGTTGACCGGCCCGACGAAACCCGGCGGGCAGCTCGCCGCCTGGGCGACTTCCTGCGCGTTGGCCAGTTGCAAGGGTTTGGCCACTTCCGGCAGACCCACTGCCTTGAGTTCATTGACCTCGTGGTTGCCGCACAGCACCAGCGCTACCACGCCGCCGCCTTCGGCTTTCACCAGCAGCGTCTTCAGGCAGTCCTCAAGCGGCCGGTCCAGGCGCCCGGCGACCTGGCGGATGGTGCGCATCCCCGGGGTGTGGGCCTCTTCCATTTCGCCGTCCGGCGCCAAGCGGTCGCCCTCGGGCGGCAGTGCGGGGGCCAGCTCGAGGTTGGCGGCGAAATCGTCGCCGTCGCACCATACGATCAGGTCCTCGCCGGATTCGGCCAGAACGTGAAACTCCTGGGACCGCGACCCGCCGATTTCGCCCGAATCCGCCTGCACCACGCGAAACGTCAGGCCCAGGCGTTCAAACACACGGGTATAGGCCTTGCGGTAGTCGCCGTATACGCCCCGCAGCGACTCCTCGCCCAGGTGAAACGAATAGGCGTCCTTCATGATGAACTCGCGGGCGCGCATGACGCCGAAGCGCGGGCGGATTTCGTCGCGGAACTTGGTCTGGACCTGGAAGAAGCTCACCGGCAGCTGCTTGTAGCTCTTCAGCTCACGGCGTGCGATGTCGGTTATCACCTCTTCGTGGGTGGGGCCGAAGCAGTATTCGCGCTCGCCTCGATCGCGCATCTTCAGCAGCAGGTCGCCGTAATCCTCCCAGCGGCCACTTTCGCGCCAGAGTTCGGCCGGGTGCACGGCCGGCATGAGCACCTCGTGCGCGTCGATTCGCTCCATTTCCTCGCGGGTTACCTGCTGGACGATCCGCGCTACCCGCCAGCCTATGGGCATCCATGTGAACAGCCCCGACGCCAGGCGCCGTACCATCCCTGAGCGCAGCATCAGGCGGTGGCTTGCGATTTCTGCTTCCGCAGGAGTTTCCCGCAGGGTGGCCAGGGGCAGCTTGGAAAGGCGCATGGTTGGTTCGGTGAATCGGAGCGGCAATTGTAGAGGAAGCGGACTTGCCGGCGGTAATGCCTTAAATTCATGTGACGGGTCGCCGGGAATCCGGTGGCCTGGCGCCGGACAATGCCTTAGCGGCGAGTCTTCAAGGCTGCTACCGCATCAGCCGGGCTCACGGCTAAATCGGCAAACGGGTCCACCACGAGCACGCCGCTGTAATCCTGTTTGTGCTTGAGATCTTCACTAAGGAGGATGGGGCAACCGCAGGATTGCGCAGCCGCCACGATCAAGGCGTCCCACCATGAAATCCAGTAGCGTTGCTGCACCAGCCAGGATCGCTCCAGAATATCGAAATTGATGGTAGCCGGCCCCCAGACCGCCAGATCGCGCACGATGTCCCTTGCTTCCTTTGTGCTGAAGGCGGGTTCAAGTTTTCGTGTAAGGGTGGCGTAGAGTTCCTGAAGCACCTGGAAGCTGATTCGCGCCAGGCGTTGCCGGGCCAGAAACGCTATCCACTCCTGGGCACGGGCCTGCTTCACACCGTCGGTGCTATCGTGCCTGTAAACGAGTACGTTGGTATCAACGAAGACCGGCGCGGTCATGCAATTCGTCCCGAGAGGGTTTCTGTCCACCCACCCATTTCAGCACCCGCGGCTTTCTTGTCAGGAAGCGCTCCATCGCAACCTCATACTCATCGTCCTGCCGCTTCATGCCCGAAAGCAGGTCCGCCAACCACCTGGATACGCTGCGGCCGTTCTTGGCGGCGTGAATCCGAACCCAGAGCGCAACATCCTCCGGCAAAGTGACGGTGACGTTTTTCATGTCACGAAAATAATAGAACACGAAGTTCGTGTCAATGGGCCAACCCGTGTTTCTTACTCGTCCAAATGCCGGCGCCAGCGGGTTGTGGCAGACTTGCCCGCGTGAAGGGCAATCGCAAGAAAATCAGAAAGGGGCGGGCGGTAATCCGCAAACGTGGGATCTACCTGTTCCCCAACCTGCTCACCAGCGGCGCTCTGTTCGCCGGTTTTTACGCCATCGTGGCCGGGGCGGATGGCGATTTTACGCGCGCGGCAGTCTCGTTATATGTTGCGATGATTCTTGACGCGCTTGACGGGCGGGTGGCGCGCATGACCGGTACCGAAACGGAATTCGGCCGCCAATACGACTCGCTATCTGACGTGGTCGCATTCGGACTCGGCCCCGCCGTCGTCATGTACCAGTGGGGGCTAAAGTACATGGGCGACTACGGCTGGGTGTGGGACAAGGTCGGCTGGGTGATTGCCTTCCTGTTTGCAGTTGGCGCCGCCCTGCGTTTGGCGCGCTTTAACGCCCGTGGTTCCACCGGCGACAAGAATTACTTTGAGGGCTTGCCTTGCCCGGCGTCCGCCGGGTGGGTGGCCGGATTTGTGTGGCTGGCGGCCGATTCCGAATGGAGCGGCCTGCCGGTGCTTGCCTTGGGGGGGCTGGTAACGCTGGTGGCCGCGGTGCTGATGTGCGTGCGGGTCGCTTACCCCAGCTTCAAGCATTTTGCCGTGAACCGCCGGCTGCGCTTTACCCAGATGGCTTCCATGCTGGTGTGTTTCGCCCTGATCGCCATGGACCCGCCGCGCATGCTGTTTACGCTGTTCGGGGTCTACGTCGCCCTGGGGCCGGGGCTGATGTTGTGGAGCGCACTGCAGAAGGTCCGTCGCCGCCAGCTGCGCAAAGCGGTCGACTGACTCTTGTTCGCATGCTGGCTGCAGGCGAGGATTTCAACGGCCGGCGGCATGCCCTCACGGGCTGATCCGGATTCATGAATCAGCCGGCCGGCAAATTGAGCGCTGCGCAGCGAGAGCTGCTTGAGTTGATGGACGTGAGTGTTTGGACGCCACGTTCGTCGCCGGAGCCGTCTGATGCGGTTGGAGAGAGCGCATCTACGCCGGGAACGAGGGCGTCCCGCCCTCGAAATACTCGAGCTTCCAGCATCGAGGGTGAGGACGCCCTCGCCCCCAGGGAAACCCTCGCCCCCAGGGAGGGCTCCGCTTCCACAGGTGCACCGCCGCCGGAGCTTGAGGCGCTGCGAAGCAAGGTGGCGGCTTGTACCGCTTGCCCGCTGCATGCGGGGCGCCGGCAAACGGTGTTCGGCGTCGGCAACCCGAAGGCCGACTGGATGTTCATCGGCGAAGGCCCCGGCGAGGAAGAGGACCGCCGGGGCGAACCTTTCGTGGGTCGCGCAGGCAAGCTGCTGGACGCCATGATGCGCGCGATGGAACTGGATCGCACCACCGCCTATATCGCCAACATCGTGAAATGCCGCCCGCCGAACAACCGCAACCCCAGCCTTGAGGAGGCAGCCACCTGTATTCCTTACCTCAGGCGCCAGATCGAACTGGTGGCGCCGCGGCTGATCGTGGCGCTCGGTGCGGTGGCGGCGCAACGCCTGCTGGAGACCGACCGTCCGGTGGGCGCGCTGCGCGGCCAGGTTCACCATTGCGCGCACCTTGAGCCTCCCGTGGTCGCGACTTATCACCCCGCATACCTGTTGCGCTCGCCCGGACAGAAAGGCAAGGCCTGGGAGGACCTCAAGCTGGCGATGGGAGAAATGAAGACTCTGAAGCAGGCTGCGGACGCCACTTGAGCGCCGGGGGCGGTAAACGGACCGCCGCGCTGCGGGTGTTTTCCGGCCAGGCCTGGCGCTGGGCCATGTACGACTGGGCCAATTCGGCCTTTGCGCTGATCGTCATGACCTCCTTCGTGCCGCTGCTGCTGCGCGAGCATTGGTCGGCGGGCGAATCGTCCACCGAGATCACCTTTCTCTGGGGCTCGGCGAACAGCTTCGCGGCACTGCTTCTGGCGGCGGCGGCCCCGCTGCTGGGTGCGCTCGCCGACCAGGGTGGGAAGCGCAGGGCGCTGCTGGCCGTTTGCCTGGTTCCCGGGGCGTTGTGCACCATGCTGCTGGCGACGCCGGGCGACGGGCAGTGGCTTGCGGGCCTGTCCTTGTTCGTTGTGGCCTGGCTTGGCTATTCCACTGCCAACATCTTCTATGACGCGCTGCTGACGGAGGTGGCCGAGCCCGAGCAATACGACCTCGTATCCGCCTACGGCTTCGCGCTGGGCTATATCGGTAGCGCCATGCTGTTTACGCTGTGCGCGGTGGTTGCGGTGAACCCGGCAATGTTCGGCCTGGCTTCCGGAGTGCAGGCCATGCAGTTGAGCATGCTGGTGGTCGGGGTCTGGTGGGTGCTTTTCTCCTTCCCCCTGCTGCGGGGTGGCTCGCGGTCCCCGGGAACGGACCGTCGCTTGCGTGTGGGGAAGGCCTGGCGGCAACTCGCGTCCACCTTGCGCGAGGCGCGCCGGCATCCGCAGCTTTGGCTGTTTCTGCTTGCCTACTTTCTATACATAGACGGGGTCTACACCATCATCAAGATGGCGGTGGACTTCGGCGCCGCGATCAACCTGCCGGCCTCCGACCTGGTGTTCGCGATCCTGTTGACCAACTACCTGGGTTTCCCGGCCACCCTGGCATTCGGGTTTGCCGGCAAGCGTTTCGGGCCCAGGCGCTGCATCTACGTAGCGCTTGCCGTCTACTGCGTGGTCACTCTTCTGGCCAGCATGGCAAGCACGGCCTGGCATTTCTACCTGCTCGCCGCAATGATCGGCCTGGCTCAGGGTGGCGTGCAAAGCCTGAGCCGCTCCCTGTTCGCACGCCTGGCCCCGCCCGATAGGGTCGGCGAGATGTTCGGCTTCTACAACATGTTCGGGCGCTTTGCGGCGATCGTGGGTCCCGTCCTTACTGGCTATACCGCACTGGTGCTGGACAGCCAGCGCCTGGGCGTGCTCGCGATTCTGGTGCTCTTGCTTGCGGGCTTCTTTCTGCTCACAAGGGTCAAGGACGTGCCGTAGCTGGGAGCGAGGACGTCTCGTCCTGGTCGAGGGCGGGACGCCCTCGTTCCCAGGTTCGAGGGCGGGACGCCCTCGTTCCCAGGGGGGACGCCCTCGTTCCCAGGGGGTTACGGGATGTTGAGGTCGAAGTCAGCGGCGCATTCAAGCGCCTCGTCATAGCCGGCGTCGGCATGCCGGATTACGCCCGTGGCCGGATCGTTCCACAGCACCCGGGCGATCCGTTCGTCGGCCGCCTTGCTGCCGTCGCAACAGATGACCATTCCGGCGTGCTGCGAGTAGCCGATGCCCACGCCGCCGCCGTGATGGACGGACACCCAGGTGGCGCCCGAGGCGCAGTTCACCAGGGCGTTGAGGAACGCCCAGTCCGATACCGTGTCCGATCCGTCCTTCATGGCCTCGGTCTCGCGATTCGGGCTGGCCACCGAGCCGGCGTCCAGGTGATCGCGCCCGATCACCACGGGCGCGGTGAGTTCGCCGCTGCGGACCATCTCGTTGAAGGCCAGGCCCAGGCGATGCCGGTCACCCAGTCCTACCCAGCAGATGCGCGAGGGCAGGCCCTGGAAGTGGATGCGCTGGGCCGCCATGTCCAGCCAGCGGTGTAGCGCTGCGTCGTCGGGCAGGAGTTCCCTGACCTTCTCGTCGGTGCGGGCGATATCCTCGGGGTCGCCTGAAAGCGCAGCCCAGCGAAATGGCCCCTTGCCGCGGCAGAACAGGGGCCGGATGTAGGCAGGGACGAAGCCCGGGAAGTCAAATGCGTTCTTTACGCCCGTCTCCAGCGCCATCTGCCGGATGTTGTTGCCGTAATCCACCACGGGAATGCCGCGGTCCCAGAACTCGAGCATTGCGCGCACCTGCACCGCCATGGACTCCTTGGCCGCGCGGACTGTCCCGGCCGGGTCCGATTCTTGGCGTTGTTCGTGTTCGGCAAGCGTCCAGCCCTGGGGCAGGTAACCGTTGAGGGGATCATGCGCGGAGGTCTGATCGGAAACCGCACCCGGTGCGTATCGTGGATCCACCGCTGACCGGCGCGCCAGTTCGGGAAAGATGTCGGCGGCATTCCCCAATAGTCCCACGGAGAGCGCTTTCTTTCGCTCGCAGGCCTCGTGGATCATCTTGATCGCCTGGTCGAGGTTCTCTGCCTGCCGATCCAGGTAGCCGGTGCGAAGCCTGAAATCGATGGCGGTTTGCCGGCATTCAACCGCCAGCATGCAAGCGCCGGCCATGGTGCAGGCCAGCGGCTGGGCGCCGCCCATGCCACCCAGCCCCGCGGTCAGGAACCACGTGCCGCGCAGGTCGCCGCCGAAATGCTGCCGGCCCATCTCGGCATAGGTCTCGTAAGTGCCCTGCACGATGCCCTGGCTGCCGATGTAGATCCACGAACCGGCGGTCATCTGCCCGAACATCATCAGGCCCTTGCGGTCCAGCTCGTTGAAATGCTCCAGCGTGGCCCAGTGCGGAACCAGGTTGGAATTGGCGATCAGCACCCGCGGCGAATCCGCCGTGGTGCGCAGAACGCCGACCGGCTTGCCCGACTGAACCAGCAGCGTTTCGTCGGCCTCAAGGGCCTTGAGCGAGGCGACGATGCGGTCGAAGGCTTCCCAGTTGCGGGCGGCCTTGCCCCGCCCTCCGTACACCACCAGCTCCGCCGGGTTCTCCGCAACGTCCGGGTCGAGATTGTTCATCAGCATGCGCATCGGGGCTTCGGTAAGCCAGGACTTGCAGGAAAGCCGGGCGCCGGTCGGCGCCCGAATGATGCGCTTGTCAGTCATGCGCTGTTCCTCCACGCGATACGCCCGCCTTGAACACCTGCCGGCAGGGGTTATGGCCCAAAGCGTAACTGAGTTCGTCGGGTGATTGGACGTCCCAGACGGCCAGGTCCGCCAGCATTCCTGTACGGATTGATCCACGGTCGTCAAGGCCCAATGCGCGGGCGGCGTGGACGGTGACGCCACTTACGGCCTCTTCCGGGGTGAGTCCGAACATCACGCAGGCCATGTTCATGGCCGTGAGCAGCGAGAGCATGGGCGAAGTGCCGGGATTGTGGTCGGTGCTGACCGCCATTGGCACGCCTGCGGCCCGCAGACCTTCGACCGGAGGTTTGCGGTCTTCGCGGAGGTAGTACCAGGCCCCCGGCGCCAGCACCGCAACCGTTCCCGCAGCGGCCATGGCGCTTATTCCCTCGTCGTCCAGGTATTCGAGGTGATCGCACGACAGCGCACCGAGTTCCGCGGCCATTGCCGTGCCCGAGGAATTCGAAAACTGTTCCGCATGCAGCCGAACGGGCAGGCCCAGTTCGCGGGCGCGCTCGAACAGCGTCCGCACTTCGGCGGTGCTGAACGCCACACGCTCGCAATACGCATCCACGGCGTCGGCAAGACCCTCCGCCACCACGGCAGGGAGCATTTCTTCGATCAACAGCCGCAGATAGTCGTCACGCCGTTCGGCATACTCCGGTGGCAGTGCATGAGCGCCCAGAAATGACGCGATTACATCGAGATCCTGCCGCCTTCCGAGTTCTCGGGCGACACGCAACATGCGCAGTTCGGTTTTGAGGTCCAGGCCGTACCCGGACTTGACCTCCACGGTAGTCACACCCTCGCGGCCCAGCGTCTTGAGGCGCGCCGTCGCGGCGTCCAGCAGTTCCGCGTCATTTGCCGCGCGGGTGGCGCGCATGGTGGAGGCAATCCCGCCGCCCTTGCGCGCGATCTCTTGGTACGACGCGCCCTTGAGTCGCAACGCCCATTCGCCGGCACGGTTGCCAGCGTAGATGAGGTGGGTATGGCAATCGATGAGACCGGGAGTGACCAGCCGGCCTCCCAGATCGACCTGCTCCTCGCCGGGCTGGGGCCGATGATCCGCGGCGGCGCCGGCCCATGCAATGCGGCCGTCTCTGACATGCAAGGCTGCGTCTGCAATCAGGCCGTACCCCTGATCGCCGGGCTCCATCGTGGCGATCCGGCAATGGGTCAGGTGGAAATTCATTCCGGCAATGCTCTGTTCGGCTTGTTGACCGCCACTACTCTTTTCCCCGCAATCAATCGCGAAATGATAGCCCGGCCGCAGATCGGGCGCAGGCGCCACAGCAGCCCCGGAATCTGTTGAAATAGGCCCATTGCTTAACTGGCGGTAGAGCGTGAAGAAGTTGTTGTTCTCAACAATGCTGACTCAGGACGGCTGGAGCCCGGATGTGCTGGTGGAAATCGACCCGCAAGGCGGCATCTGCAGTATTGAGCCAAAGGCGCGCGATGGCTCCGCGCCGAGAATTCCTGGCATTGCGATACCCGGCGTTCCCAACGCCCATTCTCATGCGCACCAGCGACTGATTGCCGGGTTGGCGGAAGGGGGTTCGGGAAGCGATTTCCTGCGCTGGCGCGAGCTGATGTACCGGGTGGTCGGCAAGATGGACCCCGACAGTTTTCAGGCGATTGCCGAACTTGCCTATATGGAAATGCTCAAGAGCGGTTATACCTCGGTCGGCGAGTTTCATTACCTCCATCACGCCCCGGATGGCTCGCCCTATTCACGGCCCGCCGAGATGGGGTTGCGCTGTATCGAAGCGGCGCGGGAAACCGGCATCGCCATGACACTCCTGCCGAGCCTGTATGCCTACGGTGGGTTCGGCAGTCGGCCGGCTCAACCGGAGCAGGCCCGCTTTCTGTGCGATCCTGCGACCTACATGAAGATCTATTGCTCGCTTCACGCTGCCGTGGCCGGCCTGGGGGACGTGCGCGTGGGTTTTGCGCCCCACTCCCTGCGCGCGGTCAATGAAAAGCTGCTGCAGGAAGTGCTGGCGGAAGTGCACCGGGAAGACCCCGGCGCTCCCGTTCATATTCACGTCGCGGAGCAGCGCCGGGAGGTGGATGCCTGCCTTGAATGGTGCGGGGCTTCTCCGGTACAACGCCTGATGGACACGGCGCCCGTTGACGCAGGCTGGAACCTGGTTCACGCTACGCATATGAGCAATGCCGAGCGCCGGGCGCTGGCCGCCGCTCAAGCCGCGGTGGTGTTGTGTCCTTCGACCGAGGCCAACCTGGGTGACGGTGTGTTCGCCGCCCGCGAGTGGCTGGAACTGAACGGGGCCTTCGCCATCGGTTCCGACAGCCAGGTCACCATCTGTCCCGCCGACGAGTTGCGTTTGCTCGAGTACGGACAACGGCTGGTCGGAGAAACGCGCAATGGTCTGGCAGTGGAGTCCGGCCGTTCACTGGGAGGTTTCCTGCTGAACCGCGTACTCGATGCAGGCGCCCAGGCCCTTGCGCAGCCCTGCGGCGTTCTTTCCGAGGGAGCAAGGGCCGACATTGTTGTTCTGGATGAGGAACACCCGGCGCTGATCGGCCGAACCGGCGACGACGTGCTGGATTCGTGGATTTTCGCCGGCGGCGCAGGATGCGTCCGCGACGTGTTCGTGGGCGGCCGCCACGTCGTGAGCGATCACCGCCACGTCAACCAATCGGCGATTGTCGGCCGCTATCGCAAGGCGGCGGAGTCCCTGTTGCAATGAACGCTGTCAAACCGCCGGTTCCCATCACACTTGGCGACGGGGCGCTGGACCTTGAGACGATCGGCACGGTGTTGGAAGGGTCCGTGCGCGTGACGCTGCATCCGCAGGCCATGGCGCGTGCTGACGCGGCTCGAAAGGTACTGCTGCAGACCGTGGAGGGGAGCGCTGCGGTGTACGGCGCCAATACCGGGTTCGGGCGACTGGCCCTGGAGCGAATTTCCACCAAAGACTTGCGCACGCTGCAGCTGAACCTGGTGCGGTCCCATGCGGCGGGCGTTGGGGACCCTTTGCCGGACAGCGTGGTGCGCCTGACCATGGTGCTGAAGCTGAATAGCCTGGCGGCGGGATACTCCGGCGTGTCGAAAGAACTGCTGGACCTGCTTGCGCAATGCATCAACGAGGAAATCTTGCCGGTGGTCCCTTCGCAGGGCTCGGTAGGGGCCTCCGGGGACCTGGCGCCGCTGGCTCACATGGCGCTGGTGCTCGTTGGACGGGGCGAGGCCCGTTACGGCGGTCGCGAAATGTCTGGAGCGAAGGCCTTGAGCGAGGCCGGCCTGAAGCCTCTGGACCTGGGTCCCAAGGAGGGTCTGGACCTCATCAACGGCACGCAGGTTTCAACCGCGCAGGCCCTGCGGGGACTGATCGGGGCACAGCGCAATATGTACTCCGCGGTCGTGATCGGCGCGCTGGCCTGCGATGCTTTCCGGGCCACCGATGTGTTTGCCGATCACCGCCTCAACGCACTCAAGGCGCACCCGGGACAGGTGGAGGTCGCCCGGGTATTGCGCCGGCTCCTGGCGGGTAGCGGGATTCGCGCCTCGCACGTCGACTGCGACCGCGTGCAGGATCCCTACTCGTTTCGCTGTCAGCCGCAGGTCATGGGAGCCTGCCTTGACCTGGCCGGGAACGTCCGGCGTACGCTTCTGATCGAGGCCAACGCCGTTACCGAGAACCCGCTGGTCTTCGAGGAACAGGCGGAGGTGGTTTCCGGCGGCAACTTCCATGGCCAGGCCGTCGCTTTCGCCGCCGACACGCTTGCGCTGGCGATCAGCGAGACGGGGTCGATGTCCGAGCGGCGCATAGCGGCGCTGGTGACCGGCGAGCTGAGCAGCCTGCCGCCGTTTCTCATGCCGGACCCCGGCCTGAATTCGGGCTTCATGCTGGCGCACGTCACCGCGGCGGCGCTGGTCAGCGAGAACAAGCAGCTGTGCACGCCGGCGAGTGTCGACAGTATTCCTACTTCCGCCAACCAGGAGGACCATGTCAGCATGTCGGCCCACGGTTCGCGGCGGCTGGCGCGCATGAACGCAAATACCGCGAACATTCTTGCCATCGAGTGGCTGGCGGCAGCAGCGGGCGTGGACCTGCTGCGGCCCCTGCGGTCCTCCAAAGCACTGGAGCGGGTCCTTGCATTGCTGCGCGCCGAGGTGCCGGAGCGGAGGGCGGACCGCGAATTTGCGCCCGATATCGCCGCCGCGCGGGCGTTGGTGGAGAAGGGCGTGCTGGCGGAACTGGCCGCTGAGATCGCGGCCAGGCGACCCGGGAGCTGAATGGCCGAAGGGAGACCCGGGGGCGAAGGCGACTCGCCTTCGCGGAGGGCGGGACGCCCTCCCTCCCAGGATTCGCCTTCGCGGAGGGCGGGACGCCCTCCCTCCCAGGATTCGCCTTCGCGGAGGGCGGGACGCCCTCCCTCCCAGGATCCGCCTTCGCGGAGGGCGGGACGCCCTCCCTCCCAGGAATCGCCTAAGCGAAAGCGCCGCCGGGACCGTAACGAAAGCTTGTATTCCCTAAGGCGGGGCGATAGCCCGCTGGTTCTCTCGGTACCACACTCGGGGCTTAAGGTTCCCGCAACGATCGCGGCAGGAATGACCGCCCAGGCTCGGGACTTGCCTGACACCGACTGGCGTGTGGACGAGCTGTACGACTTTGCCGCGGAACTGGATGCAACGGTGCTCAAGGCGAATTACAGCCGTTACGTGGTGGACCTGAATCGCCCGCCGGACGGCGAGCCGCTGTACCCGGGGCAGGTGGTGACCGGCCTGTGTCCTTTGCGGTTGTTCAACGGCGACGCGGTATATCGCGCCGGCAGCGAGCCGGATCATGCCGAGATCGAGCGCCGGAGGACGAAGTACTGGGAGCCCTATCACGGCCGGCTACAGGCCGAGTTGAATCGCGCCTGCGAACATTACGGCAAGGCGATTCTCTACGACTGCCACTCCATCGCCGCAGTCGTGCCCCGCTTGTTCGAAGGCCGCTTGCCGGCGCTGAACCTGGGCACAAACAACGGTCTGAGTTGTGGTTTGGCCCTGCAGGAGCGGGCCGCAGCCGAGGTGGCGGGCAGCGGCTACAATTACGCGGTCAACGGTCGATTTATCGGTGGTTACATTACGCGGCGTTACGGGAACCCGAAGCAGGGCCGGCATGCCCTGCAGATGGAAATCGCCCAGGATGCGTACATGGATGGCGCCCGACCCGGCGCCTACAGCGCCTTGAAGGCCGCCGAACTCAAGTCCTGCCTGCGGCGTATCCTGTTTGCCCTTCTTGGGTCGCAGGCCTAGTCGTTTCGGGAGCTCCGGCGGCGCCGGATTTGCGGGCCATGCGGCAAACGCTTGACCTGTAGGCGGGCTAGAAATTAAATTGTCTGAAAAGGGGTGGATTTTGGGCTGGCTAAGTCGGGCTGTCTTTATTAGCGTTGCTCGGCGGTTGTATGTGTGAATCTTGGAGAATTTCATGAAGAAATCTACAGTAGTAATAGCGGTCCTGGTGCTGGTGGCGGCGGGAGTAGTGCTTCCGTCAAGTTATTTCGGGCAGGAAACCGAGCAGATCCTGCGGAGTCGCCTGGAGAATATGCCCTACGGCTACGGGATGGAGGTCGTGGAATACGAGCGTGGCTGGTTTTCCTCCACGGCACGGATCGCATGGAAACCGCTTGCGGGATTCGCTGATGACCTGCCCGAAGGCTTGATGGATTCCCTGGCCGGGGGTCCCGACAGTAATTTTCCACAGCTTGCGGACCTGATGGCCCGTTCCTTGCTATCGGCCGACCTGGAAATCGCGCACGGGCCGGTGTTTTTTACCGTGAGTCCGGGCGTGGGCCTGTTCCGTATGAAGGGGCGGGTGAGTCTCGGAAGCCTCGTGGCGGGGGCTGGGCCGGAAACCCCCGATTCGGAGGATGTCTACCTGGAGATTTCCGCCGGTTCCTTCTCGGGAAGGACGGTCAACATGCATGCGGAACTGCCGCAATTCGAGTCGGCGGCGGGACCGGTAGTCCTGCGGCTTGAGGACATTCGAGCAGAGAGCGACTGGACGGGACCGGACTCCACCCAGTCGCTGCAATTGACGGCGGGCGAATTCGATCTTGCTTTCGACGAACCCCTGAACATGGGCATGAAGATGAGCAAACTTGAGGCTCGCAGCACGTTTCCAGAAGGACTCGCAAGCGGCGGACTTCTTGCGCCAGGTTCTTCCACCTACTCTATAGAAGAATTTGAGCTGCGTGTTCCCCGGGCCGGTTTGCTGATGCGAATGAAGGGGGCGAGCGCGGAAGAGTTCGCGGCCCGCGATGAGTATGGCATCTACAGCGGTGAGAGCACCATGACCATTGAGTCTCTGGAATTCATGGGGCGAGAGTTTTCTCCCGTTCAACTTGAGCAGACATTCGGGGGTATCAGCGACTCAGCGTTCATGGACTACCTGTCTGCGGGCATGAGAGCATCGTTTGAGACGCTCGGGGAAACACCAGCGGAACAGGACACCGCGGCGCCAGACGGCCCGCAGCCGCCGGAGCAATCCCTCATGGGGTTTCCACCCGTGAGTCAGGAGGCCGCCCGGGCCCTTCGTGATCTTCTCGCGGCGAGTCCGTTTTTTGACCTGGACGCCAGTCTCACCTTTCAGGGGGAGCATGTCCTGAGTTACGACGTTCACCTGGCTTACAACGGCGAAAAGGCTCCTGGCGCGGAAGAGCCATTGAATTTGCCCGGCCTCCTTGCCGGCCTGGATTTCACCGTTGAATTGGGCATTCCGGCAAAAATCGCTGAAGAACTACTGGGTCAGGCGGTCTTCCAGATAGGCCGGATGCAGGGACTGCTTCAGGAAGACGGGACGGACTACCGGGTCAGTATCACGATGCAGGACAGTGTCTTGAAGCTGAACGGAAATCCACTGCCGCTCGGAATGATTCTCGGTGCTCCTCCGGGTACGCCGCCTGGCGCTCCTCCCGCGGTTCCCCCAGGCGTTCCTCCCGGCTAGTGCTGTTCCAGAATGCTTCCGTGACCGCAGATCCGGTCATGGATGCCGCAGCGGCGTAGCGCGTCCCAGTAAGTCACCGCGTTGATTGCCAGCACCGGCTTGTCCAGCCAGGTCTCGGCCTGTGCGCAGATGTCCATGGCCGGCAGGTTGGTGCCTACCTGCACGATCGCCTCGGCGTCGTCGCCGTCGAGCTTGCGCAGGGCCGAGCGCATCTGCGGCCCCGTTGTGTAGGCAATTTCTATCGGTGACGGGCACTTGAGCCCGGTCAGCCGCAACACGTCGAAGCCGGCCTCAAGAAAATAATCGCGCACCTGCTCGTCGCCGCGTGGCATGTGCGGAGTCAGCACGGCGATCTTCTCGATTCCAAAGGCGCGCAGTGCCGCCACCGTGGCCGTGGAGCCCATCGAGACGCCCACGCCGGCGCGTTGCGCCAGGCCGTCCTGGAGTTCCGCAGCCTGCTTCACGCCGCCCCAGAATGCCTCCAGGGCCACCCCCATGATGACGTGATCGACCTGCGCGGAGGCCACCCGATCGATCGCAACGCCCATTCCGTCGCGCATCGCCTGGACGTGCTCCAGGAAGTCCTTCTCGGTGGTGATCTTGCGCTGGCGAATGCTTACCCGGCCCGTGTGGTTGGTCACGCCCGGTGGGCGCAACAGCTCGCATTCGGGCTGCACCGTCGTGTTGGTGGAAGGCACGGCGATGCCGACGCGAAGGCGGTGGCCGTGGTAGTCGGTCATGGCGTTTCTCCAGCGCGCATTCAGTCGCTGGGATTGTAATTGCCGGTTAAATCGTTAAGTATCCGCCGGGATGTCGAATTCTCCAACGTCAACGGGGGACGTTTACCGGCTGCTAGGGTTCATCCCGCTGCGCCTTGAGGAAGGGGTACGCAACCGTCACGTGAACGCGCTTTACTTCGGCGCGTTCTTCTCCATCGGACTGCTCACGTTTATCAACGTGCAGCAGGGATACCTGTTCACGAACCTGGGCATTCCCGAGGAAGAGTGGGGCGGACTGGCCGGCCGTCTCCTCCTGCTCAACGAATTTGTCGTCGTGGGGACCGTGTATTTCCTGGGAACGCTGTCCGATCGCATCGGGCGGCGCGTGGTTTACGCGCTGGGCTTCAGCATGGTGGGCATTTGCTACGTGCTGTATCCCATGGCCACGGCGGCCGAACACCTGTTCCTGGCCCGGCCGCTATTCGCCTTCGGCGCCGCGTGTATTTCCGCCATGCTGGCTTCGGTCATCAACGACTACCCCGACGAGAAGTCGCGCAGCAGGTTCCAGGCGGTGGCCTTCATACTCAACGGGATCGGTATTGCCCTGGTCAACGGCATGGCCGGCAGGTTAATAGAGTGGTACAAGGGCCTCGGCCTGGAATCTGTGATGGTTGGGCGGGCCACATTCTGGACTGCGGCCGGATTCTGTCTGGTCGTGGCCCTGGTGCTGGCAATATTTCTCAAGCCGGGCGCGCCGGCCCAGGTCACGAAGCGGGAGGGCCTGTTCAAGACCTGGGGCGTAGCGTTCCGCGCGGCGCGCAATCCCAGGGTGGCGCTCGCCTACATTGGCGCGCTGGTCTCGCGCGGCGATCTGGCTGTCGTCAGCGTCTTCTATTCCCTGTGGCTGCGGCAGGTGGGACTGGAGCAGGGCTTGTCCAGCGAGGAAGCGCAATCCCGCGCGGTTCTTTTTTACGTCGTTGCCCAGGCCTTTGCGGTGCCGTGGGCGGCGATCATGGCGCCGATACTCGACCGCATCGACCGCGTGGCGGGCATTGTCATCGCCATGTTCCTGGCCGCCTGCGGCTACCTGTGCTTGCCGTTCTTCAAGGATCCGATCAGCAACTGGATGTTCCTGGGCGCGGCCCTGATCGGCATGGGGGAGATGTGCGCGCAGCTCTCGGCCATCGCGCTGATCGGCAAGGAAGCACCGGTGCGTGGCCGGGGCGCCGTGATCGGCCTGTTCAGCTTTTTTGGAGCTCTGGGAATCATGGGCTCTGGCGTCTTCGGCGGTTGGCTGTTTGATCACTGGGCGCGCTACGGGCCGTTCGTAATGGTCGGCATCGGAAACATTGTGGTGTTTTCACTGGCGCTGATATTGTTGCGCTACGAGGCCAGGCGCCGCAGGGAAGAAAAACGACTGGCCGGCATTTCCTGAATGGGGGACGACTCATGGAACCAAAACGACGCGAAATCTTAAAGAGCTTCGGCGCCGTCGGCGCATTCAGTGCGGCAGCGCTTGCGCTGGGACAGGCGCCGCGCAAGGCCGCTGCGGCCGGACACGATTCCAGCGCCGCGACGGATTACTTAAGCGGGCCATACCTGGACTTGCGCACTGCGGGGGGAAACCAGATCGGCTATGCCCGTTTGTCCAGCGACTTAGACGAGAGCAAGCAACGGGCCGGCTGGTTCAAGGGCTACGTCATGGGCGTGCGGCCGGGCGAGGCAATCCGCGACCTGTTCGGCTTTCAGGGGTTTGGTGCGTCACGCCTGGAAACTCAGCCCGACGGCGGTATCGCCAGGGTGCTGCGCGAAGTGGGCTACTACACGGACCTTCGCAGCGGCGAGATCATGGAGGAGTGGCACAACCCGTATAGCGGCGAGACGGTGTCTACGGTTCCAATCGCCAACGACCCCTTCAATACCGTAATACGCGATCACTATTCGCGGCCTCCGCAATTCGGCGGCCTGAACAAGGATGACGTCCGTCCGCCCCGGCCCTTCATCCTTCCCTGGCGGCAACGCGGAGAGCGCCTGGAGATGGAGCGCCATATCCATCTCTATTACAAGAGCGCGCTCGATCCCAAAGTGTGGGCGCGCGAGTCATCGGGCGACATGGTGCGGGTATCGGAATTCTTTGCCTACCACCTGAAGGGCGCCGACATGCAGAACCCCGATCTCACCAATCTGCCTCTCCACGGAGTGTGGAATCGCACCACGCCCTGGCTGCCGTGGATGCTGATGGGGCAGTCTCCCGGCCACTGCCAGTACGCCTGCTTCATGGGGTCGGGGGAGGACCTGGAGCAAGTCCATAGCAGGGCGCTACTGGATTACACCCAGAAACACTACCCGAAGTACTTCAATGCGCCGGAGACCTACCACCCGGACACGCCCAGTCTTTCGAGCCTGGAGCGATATTCCGAGGAGCGCACGCCGGCCGGGCCGAAGGAGGGTGGCTAGGCGGCACAGGGGCGTGCTGGTATCCTTGCGGGCCACGCGCCAGCCAAGGCATATCGCCAAGCGCGGTAGGGGAGTACTCCACAAGAGCGTTGCGCGGCGGGTTTAGAAGTTTAGGGAAAACGCAACAGGGGGAACACCCATGCAATCGAAACGGCGGGAATTCATCAAGGGCTTTGGGGCCGTGGGCGCGTTCGGCGCCGCGGCGTTGAGCATGTCGGCTTGCGGCGACGTCAACGTCACCATCAATGACGGTGACGACGACGAAAGCGAGGACAACGGTTCGCAGGATTATCTGAACGGTCCGTACGTCGATTTGACCACCGGTGAAGGCAACAAGATCGCCTTCGCACGCACCCAGGGCGACCTCAATGAAAGCGTCCAGAAGACCGGATGGTTCAAGGGCTACGTGATGGGCGTGCGCCCGGGCGAGCAGATCCGTGACCTGTTCGGCTTTGCCGGCTTCGGCGTGTCCCGCCTGCAGCAGAACGAGGACGGTTCGATTGCCAAGATCCTGCGCGAGGTGGGCTATTACACCGATTTGCGCAGCGGCGAGATTCTGGAGGAATGGCACAACCCGTACAACGATGAGACCGTCCCCGTGGCGCCGATCGCCAACGACCCGTTTAATTTCGTGATCAGCGACTACCGTCCCGACCCGCCGGAGTTTGGCGGACTGAACGAGGAGAAACCGCCGCCAGAACCGTTCATCCTGCCCTGGACGCAGCAAGGCGACCGGATCGACATGGAGATCCACATCCACCTGCTTTATCCCAACGCGCTGGATCCAGCCAAATGGGTGCGGGAGTCTTCCGGAGCAATGGTGCGTGTATCGGAGTTCTTCGCCTATCACTTGAACGCCTCCGACATGCAGAACGCCGACATGACCACGCTCGCGTACCACGGGGTCTGGAACCGCACCACCCCCTGGCTGCCGTGGATGCTGATGGGTCAGGAGCCGGGCTTTTGCCAGTACGCCGCCTTCATGGGCGCCGGAGAGGACCTGGAGCAGGTTCATGACCGGGCGCTGCTGGATTACGCCGAGAAGCACCATCCGCAGTACTTCAATGCGCCGGAAACCTACGATCCGGAGACGCCCAGTCTGTCAAGCCTGGAGATGTACGCGATCGAGCGCGAACCGGCCGGACCGAAAGGCGAATAACGGTCGCTGACTGAACTTGTAGCCTGCGGCCGCCGCCGGCCGGCCGTAGGCGGCAAGGATTCGCCGGCAAGGGAGCGATTCAAAGATGGCGCGCGGAGTCAATGTAGCCTCGGGGCGTGATCTCAAGCCGGATCCTTCCGGTGAACGCCTGATGGGCCTCTGGTTCATGCCCGGCCTGACGCGCGGCCACGGATGGTCATTCATTGTCCTTTCGTTCACGACAGTGGGCCTGCTCACCGCAATAACCGGTGTTCAGACCAATGTCTTGAGCGAGAACTTCGGCATACAGGCCAGGGACCAGGGACCGTGGATCAGTGGCCTGGTGCTGTGGACGGAATTCGTGTTGCTCGGCGTCTTCGCCCTTGTAGGGATTGCCGCCGATCGCATCGGCCGCCGCCAACTCTACGCGGTGGGGCTGTTGTTTCTGGGCATGAGTTATGTCTTGCACGCCTTCGCCGGCGAAATCTGGGAGCTGTTCGGGGCGCGCGTAATCTATGCCATAGGTATCGGCGCGTCCACGGGAATGCTGGGCACTATCCTGGCCGACTACCCGCAGGAGGTCTCGCGCGGCCGAGTGGTGGCGATTAGCGGTGCTCTCACCGGCCTGGGCGTGGTGCTGATCAAGCTGATGTTCGGCGACGGCGCCCGGGTGCTGGTGAACCGGATGGGTCTGCCCGAGGACTCGGCATTGACGCTGGGTTTGTTCCTGGTCGCGGCGATCGCATTCATTTCGGCCGTCGTGGCGGCGTGTGGCTTGCAGCCCGGAACGCCTACCAAACGTGAAGAGCGCCCGCCGGTCAAGGTCTTGCTGACCGCTGGGGTGCGCGAAGCGGTCAGGAATCCCCGTATTGCGGTGGCCTATGCCGGTGCGTTCGTGGCCCGCAGCGACCTGGTGATCCTGGGCAGTTTCCTGACCTTGTGGGGCCGGTTTGCGGTCGAGAGCGCAGGGATTACCGGCGCCGAGGCCCAGGCGATGAGCGTGCGCCCTTTCGCTGCGGCCCAGACCGCCGGCCTGTTATGGATCGTGCTATTGGGCTTCATGCTGGAGAAGCGCGACCGGGTGGTGGCGTTTTCGATCAGCTTCGGAGTAGCCACGTTGGGTTACCTGGGGATGTTTTTCGTTGACGACCTGCTTTCGGCGCAATCGATTCCGTTTCTATGCATGCTGGGCGCAGGCCAGATCAGCGCTTTTTGGGGGGCAACCACGCTGATCGGACGCGAGGCGCCGAAGGCATCGCGCGCCACGGTAGTCGGCGCCTTCAATCTGAGCGGAGTACTTGGCATCCTGGTGTTTGTCTGGCTCGGCGGCTTGTTGTACGACAAGTACGGCCCGTCGGCCCCGTTCCTGATGGTGGGCTGCGCCAACCTCGTTGTGATGGCGGCAGCCGGAATGCTGGCGCTCAAGGAATCGCGCGAGGCCGGGAGGGAGGGCGTCTCGCCCTCCACCACATCGTGAGGCCGGGAGGGAGGGCGTCCCCGCCCTCCACCAAATGAAGCGGATGAACGCGAGCTTCGCGGGAGGGCCGGCACTTGAATGAACCCGGCGAGCGCGTCAACTGGCGCGCGCTGCTAAACCCGTACTTCCTGCAGGTGTTCGGCATCTGCCTGTTCGGCTGGACGCTGGCCAACATGGACCAGGCGTTCTTCGGTTACGCCATTCCGCCGATCAAGCTGGATTTCGGGATCGGCGACCAGGAAATCGGTTACATCCTGTCGGCGTCCTTCCTGGCCGCCGCGTTCTTCATCGTGGTGGTCGGGCTACTTACCGACCGCTACGGCAGGCGGGTTATGTTCTCCGTGTTCCTGGGCCTGTCGGCGCTGATGGTCGGTCTCTTTTCCCTGGCGGAAACGCTGGCCATGCTGATTTTCCTGCGCCTGGTCGGCTGGTGTTTGTGTTCGGGGATGGTGCCGGTCGTCAATTCATACGTAGTGGAGACCTCGCCGGCCCGTTTCCGCGGGTTCAACGCCGGCATCCTTCAGATCGGCTACCCGCTGGGGTGGTTTATCGGGGGGCTGCTGGCGGTCGAGTTGATGGGGAATCCCGAGATCGGACGAGTGGTGGGAGCGTTCTGGGAGTCGCTGGGGGTGATGTCCGCTGAAGTCGTGCAGGGCGAAACTGGAAGCTGGCGTCTGCTGTTCATGGTGGCGTTCGCGGTCATACCCATCGCCATCGCTCTGTACTGGTTCTTGCCCGAAAGCCGCCGATTCCTGGAGGAAAAGAAGGCGCAGGAAGCTGCTCCTGAAGCTGCCATGAGTGCGCGCGAGCGTATCGCTCTGCTCCTGAGTCCGCAATATATCCGGCGCGTTTCGCTGGGCTGGATCGCCTCAATGACCTTCGGCGGCGCCTACGCCGGCACCGCGTTCTTCTTCCCCACCTTCTTCCACGAGGTGCGCGGACACAGCCTCGAGGACGCCAATCTCATCGTGGGCGTTTCTTACGGCATCGGCGCGCTGGGCTACGTGGCCTCGTCGTTGGTCGGCGAATTCCTGACCACGCGCCGCAACACCGTGGCGATCTGGGTATTCATCGCGATTCCCATCGCGGCCGCCGTGTTCTGGACCGACTGGGGATTAACCGCCGACATCGCGCTGATGGCCGCCATGACCTTTTTCTTCTACGGCACGATCGCCGTGTTGCAAACCTACCTGGCCGAAGTTTTCCCTACCCGGGTACGCGCCACCGCCGTGGCCTTCGTGGCCGGCGTGGGCATCAACATGGGCTTTGCAATCTATCCGCTGGTAGTAGGAGCGTTGGTCGGAGTTATCGGCTGGCAATGGGCCTTCACCGTGACCGTGGTCCCCAGCCTGCTGCTGACCGGCTTCTCCACCCTGATGCAGGTCAACGTCCGTTCCGGCGAACGCCTGGAGGACATCTCGGATTAATCCAGTGTCCGACTTCCCCGGATCGCTACTCGACGGCTATCGTTCATTCAGGAAGGACCGGTACGCCCGGGATCGCGCCCGTTACCGTTCGCTTGCCGAGCGCGGACAGGCGCATGAGGTCATGGTCATTGCCTGCTGTGATTCCCGCACGGCGCCGGAGATCATTTTCAGCGCCGCGCCGGGAAAGATCTTCGTGGTGCGCAATGTCGCCAACCTGGTTCCTCCCTATGAACCCGACGGCGCCCATCACCCCACTTCCGCGGCACTGGAGTTCGCTGTCCAGAGTCTCAAGGTCAGGCACGTCGTTGTGCTTGGTCACGCGCGATGCGGCGGGATACGGGCGGTACTGCAGCCTGCCGAGGAACCCTTGTCGGAAGGAGACTTCATGGGCAAATGGATGAGCCTGCTTCGCCCGGCTGCCGACGAGGTGGAGACCGACGGAGGGATGAGCGAGGCGGAGCGGCAAACGGCGCTTGAACGCGCCTCCATTCGGCATTCGATCGCCAACCTGCGGACCTTTCCCATCGTGTCCAATCTTGAGAGCCGCAAACGGCTCGGCCTGCTCGGCGCATGGTTCGACATCGCCTCCGGGGAGCTCTGGACGATGGACGCGGCCACCGGCGCCTTCACCAGGACAAAGTGACCTGCGGAATAGGGGCGTTGCAACGGTAGATCGCCAGCCGCTCGGAACAATTGAGACCCGCTTTGGGATGCGTTCCTTGGGTTTGACCGGCGGTTCTTTTTTTGTAGTAAATTTCGGGTAGTTTCGCGCCGGTGTTTGCGGAGTTCCTGTGCTACGATTTTGTTTCGACGATTCAGTCGATTAGGGAGGATCGCTATGGCTATCGAAATTGCTCTAATGGGCCTTTGCGCCGTGTTCGCCGGAGGACTTTGGGCGATTTGGGCGTGGATGGGTCAGTTGGGGACTCGATTGGACAGCCGCATCGACCGGCTTGACGGTCACATCGACGGCTTGGAGGAGCGTATGAGCCAGCGAATCAATGTTCTTTCTGAGCGGGTCGCCCGGATTGAAGGCATGTTGACCGCTGTGCTGCCAACGCCGGAACCCTCGGGGCACTGAGGCGAGGACTTTTTGGGGTGAGGGCGGGACGCCCTCGTTTGTCTGTTGTAATGAAGCCGCCTTCGGCAGTTTGCAATGTGCCGAAGGCGGCGGTGGTAGGACCGTGTCCTCGTTGGCCTTAAAGAGCCGTTTGGGAGTTGGGTCACCACCGTCTTTTCTCACCGTCCTGAATGGATACATGAGCATCACGGCTCGAACGACAAGCACAGGAGAAGAAAAGATGACTGATCATACCGTGGGAGTGGACATCTCCAAAGAGCACCTGGACGCCTACCAGCTGAAGGAGGGCAAGGCGGCCCGATTCCGCAACAACGCAGCGGGCTTTGAAGCCTTGATCGCCTGGATCGACACGCCGATCGATGGCCTGGCCTACGAGCCCACCGGGAACTGCCACCGCGAATACCCTCAGCCCGTTAAGCCGGTAGCCAAGACGCTTGCCGGTTTCCTCGTGCCGCGCATAGCCTTCAATCCTGCGGGCCGGCAGCACCAACTGCAGGACCAGGACGACGGCGAATATCAACCAGGCGGAGAAGAAGCCCGCAATTAAACCGCTCATACGACCCTTTTGGGACTTATATACCTAGGTTGACGCTGCGGCCAAAGCCGCCGCGCCTCCCATCGGTATACCCGGTTGACGGTTCATCGGAGTCGCTAGTGCGAACGCTCCTCGCCGTCCAGTTGCGCCAGTCCCCAGCGCCAAAATGTTCAACGCCGCATTCACGTCGGCATTGCCTCGGTGGCCACAGGCCACGCATTCAAACTTCGCTTGCGAACGGCGGTTCTCTTTCGCCGTATGTCCGCATGCCGAGCACCGCTGGCTGGTGTAGGCCGGCTCCACCTCAATCAGCTCCGCCGCCTTGTAGGCCAGCTTCACCTTCAGGCCCGCCCAGCCGGTGGCCAGGATCCTGCGGTTGAGATCGGCCTTGGCCTTGACCTGCTGACCCGGGCGCTTTGCCGTGCCCTTGGCAGTGGCGGTCATGTGCTTCGTGTTTAGCGCTTCAATCACCACCGTGCCATAGCCATCCGCGAGTTCCCGGCTGACGTGATGCTGCCAGTCGGCGCGGATCATCGCGATACGGCGCTGTGTCTTGGCACAGCGGTACCGTGCCAGCGCCCGGCGCTGGCTGCCCATCACCCGCCGGCACATCATCCGTTGATAACGGCGCTTGCGCGCCTCCAGCTTGGCGAGATCCGGCATCCGGAAGATGACCCCTTCACTGGTGGCCACCTGGCCGGCATTGCAGTCCAGCCCTACGGCCCGGCCGTTGTGGGCTGGGATGGCGTCGGGAACGGCATAACAGACGGTGCAATACCAGCGTCCCAGTACGCGCTTGACGACCGCCTGCACCGGCTTGCAGCCCTGATATGGGTTGCCGCCGTGCCGACGCAGGATGACGCGGCCAATCTTCGGGACCTGCAGGATGCTGTTGCACCCGCCATCGCAAGACCGAAGCCGGATGTCCTGCGGGATCGTAAAGCCATCATCGCCCCGGCGCGCCTTGAACTTCGGCAAGCCACTCTCGCCCCTGAACGCCCGCTGCCAGGCGTCGGCCTGGTACTTGAGTGCGTGGCGCACGCATGCGAACGGCAGTTCTTTAAGCCACGGCGTGGCTTGACGCAGCTGTGTGAACTGCTTGCCCAACGAAAAGAAGGTGACCGGCGGGCGAATGCCTTGAGCCTGCTTGCGTGCGATCTCGGACATTGCCGCAACGCCCCACCCGCCGGGCATGGCGCCCGACAGCATCAGGCGCTGCTGCGCAAGAAAGCGGGCCTGGCGACGGCGGGCAGACGCAAGGCTGTGATTCCATACGAACCGGCAGGCGCCGGCGGTCTGACTGAGCTTGGCGGCCTTGCCCCGGGTGCCAGGAAGCAAGCGATACGTGATATTACGGTGCATACTCAATTGCGCCTGTATTTTATCATTCAAGCGGTTGGCGCACCCCCATGCTCTGGCGCGTCAACCTAGGTAAATCGCCCCTTTTTCATCATCTTGCCGGTCAGGCGTATGAGGGGTTTGCGCGGCAGCATGCGCGTCATGATCTGCCAACCGATACGGTTGAGCAGTCCCGGGACCACCTTCGGTCCCTTGCCCAGCGCGTCCAGTGTCGTTCGCGCCACGGTCCGGGGAGACAGCATGCCCGGCGAACTGCGGCGGAAGTTCCTGAAGTAGCCTGGCGTGCTGATGGCGCCGGGGCACGAAACCACGACGTCGATGCCTTCTTCGCCCAACTCGTACCAGAGCGCTTCGCCGAGCGTGGTGTTGAAGGCCTTGGTCGCCGCGTAAGCTGCAAGCCCGGGCCAGCCTTGTATGCCCGACATGGAGGACATCAGGACCACGGCGCCGCGGCCGCGCTTGCGCATGGGATCAAGCAGCGCCCGTAGCAGGGTGAGTGGCCCCAGCACATTCACCTTCGCAATCCGGTCCAGCGTGTCCTGCGACAGGTCGACAAAAGGGCCGGTGGGGATCAGCGCAGCGTTGTAGACCAGCAGGCCGGGCGAAATCTCGCCGCAAATGGCCTTCATTCGTGAAGCAAGGTCCGGATCCGCCAGGTCGAGCGCCTGCCAACGGGTCTCAACGTCGTAATCGGCAGCCAGCCGCTCGGCCAATTCCGCCAGCAATTGCTCCCGGCGCGCCAGCAGCAGGACATTCATGCCACGTGCGGCGAGCTGTTCCGCAAAGGCTGCGCCGAGACCCTCGGAGGCGCCGGCAACCAGCGCCCATTCGCCGTAGCGGCTGGTGAATTGGCTCACGGTCGAATGCCCCCGAGTCCATATAACATCGCCGTCATGGCGCGTAGAGTAACCCACCGCACGGATTCAGGTTGGTGAGCCAACCCGGCGGCCGAACGGTGCAGGTGACGCTGCTGTTGCGTGGTCAGCGCCTCGAATTCCGGATGGACCCGGGACGCGGTCTGGACATTCTGAACGCCGCGATAGAGGCCGGTTTCACGCCGCCTCATTCCTGCCGCAGCGCAATCTGCGCCACCTGCCGGGCGCGGCTGGTCGAAGGCGAGGTGCGAATGCGCCAGCATCATGCGCTGTTGGACGAGGAGATCGAGGCCGGATTCGTGCTCACCTGCCAGTCCCTCCCGCGCAGCGAAAAAGTGGTCCTGGACTACGAACTACCGCCAGCCTGATACGCCGTTCCTGGCGGGTTTCGGGCCATTCCTGAGCCAATTTCGGACGAATGGCGCAGCCTCATCGGTGTTATCATCTTTTCGCTTATCTCCCCGTGTGTGGGACATTGAATCTTTGGAGGAAAAGCGGATGAAAAAAGGCATTCTTGTAGCAGGTTTGCTGGCCACTGTAATGATCACCCCGATGGCCCTGGCCCAGGACGACATGGTGCTGGAGGAAATCATCGTGACCGCCCAGCGGCGCGAGCAGAGCCTGCAGGAAGTTCCGGTAGCGGTTACCGCGTTTACCGGCGAAGCGCTTGAGTTGGCCAATATCACCGAGGCATCGCAGTATCTCAACCTCACGCCCAACGTGAGCTATACGGAAGACGGCCAGGTCGGGTCACGCGGCATCAGCATTGCGATGCGCGGTGTCAGCAACATCAACACCGACGAGAGTTCCTTCATTCAGTCGATCGGCGTCTACCTTGATGAGTTCAGCGTGGCTTCCGTGGGACAGGGCACCGTCAACCCGCAGTTGCAGGACCTGGAACGGATCGAAGTGCTGCGCGGCCCACAGGGCACCTATTTCGGGCGCAACGCCGTGGGCGGCGCGCTCAACCTCACCACCCGCAAACCGCAGCCTGAATTCGACGCCAGCATGAGCGTCGGCACCCGCAGGTTCGAGGGCGCCAGCGAGCAACACGACGTAAGCGCCATGGTCAACCTGCCGGTATCCGATGCCTTCATGCTGCGCGGCGTGGCGTATTTCGAGGACTCCGGCGGCCTGGTCGAGAACATCGTTCCGGGCGGCGGCGATTCGGGCCACGAATACACCATGCTTCGAGTTTCTGCACGCATGATGCTGGACGAAACCACGACCGTGGACCTGATGCTGATGCACAGCGACGAGCAGCAGGGCCATGATGAGAACGTGCCCTCGGGTGTGTGGGATGCGGATATTGTCGACACGTTCGGTTTCCGGGGGCCTGGCAGCACCTTCCTGGCGCCGATCGATCCGGGCACCGGATTCTGGCCGGACAATCGCAATAAGACTGGGCGTTCGGCAATCGGTGAAAAGAACGACAACACAACGAGCATTGCGATACTGAAGGTAAGGCGCGAGATGTCCGACACGGCTACGCTCAACTGGATTAGCGGATGGATCGACACCGACACCGACCGAGTCTTCGACAACGACCTGATCCCGGAGGATATCATCTTTCGAGACCACATCCGGGAAGGCACGTCGTTCAGCACCGAGTTGCGGCTTGATATTACGTCCGATGCCTATGATTGGACCATCGGAGCAATGTACGCGCGCGATGAAAAGCACAATGACAGCAGGGTGCAAGCGGGCGCTGATCGTTCGATTGGAGGCGTGTTCGTGCTTCCGCCACCTTGGCCCCGCGGCTTTTGCTTATCCTGTGGAATCAATGATTTTGAGTTGACCAGTGTGGCGGTGTTTACGGATGTAACCTGGCATATGAGTGACCGTTTCGACTTTACACTGGGCGGGCGCTACACATCAGATGACGTAAGGAATAGTTTTAATCCTTTGGGCGCGGACCATATGTCGCGGTGGCCCAATGACTTGGTGCCCACGGCTTCTATCAGCGACGAAGAAACCTACACGGACCTTTCGCCTCGAATCGCGCTGTCCTACGATCTCACTTCGCAGGCCACGGTGTACGCTACCGTTTCGCGGGGCTACAAGGCGGGGGGATTCTCTCTGGGCCGGGGCCCCAACGATTCGGCGAGAAACCCGACTTTTGACCCGGAGATCTTGACGAATTACGAACTTGGAGTGAAGTCGGAATTGTTCGATGGGCGCGCGCGCCTTAATGTCGCAACCTTCCTACTGGACTGGAAAGACCTGCAACTCGAGACCTTTTTCTTCTTGGATCCGGATGATCTCTCGAGCAATGTCGAGCAGACCATCAACGTTCAGAAGGCGCGCGCTACTGGAATGGAGGCGGAATTGGTGGCATTGGTGACCGAGAACCTCACCGTTACGGCAGGTTTCGGCGTGATCGACACTGAGATTCTGAGTGACCAGACAGCGGTACTGAACGGCAGGTTGTTCGTGGACCTGAAGGGCGAACCGCTGCCGCGGGCTCCTGAGTTGACATGGAGCATGATTGCCGATTACAGCTTTACGCTGGACCAGTGGGACGGCTGGGCGCGGCTGGAATGGATATACAAGGATTCGCAGTTCTCTACGATCGAGGACGTGACCTACCTGCAGACCAGCGGCGCGACCATCTATGACGATCCAGGCGATCCGGCAAGTTGGAGAGCGCAGGTTCCCAGCCGCACCGACGGCTTCCCCTTCCGCACCCCCGAGGCTGACATCTTCAACCTGCGGGCGGGCGTACATCTAAACGAGTGCTGGGAAGTCGTGGCCTACATCGAGAACCTGACTGACGAGGATTACTACACCGGAACCGGCGAGAACTTCGGATTCAGTGGTTTCCGCCTGCGTCCGCATCCCCGCATATGGGGCGCCAAGGTCAATTACCAATTTGGCAGGTAGTATCTTGCCGTCAAGGGCAGGAGGCCCCCTTGGAGTGAGGGCATCCTTGCCCTCAACGAGGGCGGAAACGCCCTCGTTCCCAGCCTTTTTCGTGGCGTTCCTGGCTGCGGCCGTAACGTTTGCAACGGCTCCCGCCTCGGCGCAGACTCGTGACGTCAATTTCGCCGTGGTCGGCAAGCATGCGGGATATGAGCAGGACGGCTCCGGCAAGCCCGAGCGCCAGTATTACTCGTTCTTCTCGGAAATTTTTCTGGCCGACGGAACGCCGCTCGGAAAAGCCACGCTAATCCGGCCGGATGGCGGCGAAGTTGAATTCACCGATCAGCGACTGGTGGTTGGTCCATCAAGAGACCAGATTCTGCTGGTACGGGGCGATCGGCGCTACGAAAGCGAGGCGGAGCTGGACGAAGAATGGCCCAACGGCGAGTATGTCTTCCGTTACACGCCGCCCGGTGCGTCCGATCCCGTCTCTATTGCCGTCAGACTGGGAGACGGAAAATTCCCGGACGGCCCGCATGTGTGGCTGGAACAGGACGGCGCGGAAGTCGCCTACGACAGCGTCGATCCCACGCTGGATCTCGTGGTGCGGTTCACGCCTTTCGCGTCCGGCAATGAGGACCCGCGCGAGATCGTGGACGACATGATCTTCGTGATTCTGCGGGATGAAGAGAGCTACAAGGTGGACCACAGCGGCCGGCCGTTCCAGGGCCAGCGCTTCATGGTCTATTCCGATACCGAACGCGTGATCCCCGCTTCCGCGCTGGCGCCCGCCAGCCGCTACTCGCTGAGCGTGGAACACGCGATTCTCGAAGAAACGGCGCGTGGTTCCGGCGTCCCGGTCATGTCAACCCGCGCGGTTACCACGGAGCTTAAAACCCACACGCTCCCCCCGCTGCCGCAGATCATGGACTAGAAAAAACCTTCAAGCGGCTCGTGCGGTGCGTCGCAGTCGATCAGGTCCACGCGTTTCTCGCGAATCAGAAAGCTCTGCCTTTCCGGCTTGAGGCGAAAGGTGAACAACCCGGCGAACAGCCGCGTCCGGCCACCTTGGCGCTCGCTCATGTGGAACCGCCGCTCGACTACCCAGTCACCGCCGGCTTCATCAATTTGGCGTAGCGCCGCCGGGCCGACCGTGCGGCTGGTGTGAATGCCTCCCGCCAGGGAATGTGCCCCCTCGTGCGTGAGGCGTGCGATCCTCATTTGCATTAGCGTTCGGTCTTCGAGAAACAGGGACGAGTGCGAGTCCGCGTCTTCCTGGCCGCGTGCAAGCGGCGCCCAGTAGCGGCAATCTTCGGCAAAAAGGTTCAACCAGTCCTCGTATTGGCTGCAATTCAGTAGTTCGCACTCAAGATAAAGCAATTCTTCCGCGGCCTTCATTTGCGCCTCGGAAACCTCATGCCCGGTTACCAGATTGATCATCGTCTAGTCGGCCATGTATTGGCGCCAGGCTTGGTACTGGGACCGAACGTATTCTTCGCTGAGTGCGGTAGCGGAGCGTCCAGCCTCGCTGTTTTCGTCCTGGCGGTGCTGGCTGACCGAACCGGCCCGGCCCTTGAGCCCCTGTTGGACGCGCCGGTAGACCTCCGCATCATCCGGCTTGACCAGCGAGGAAGGCGAGTGGATCGTATTGGCGTAGCGGATGTTGCGCAGGAAGTGCGATGGTGGCGCTCCTTCCGCACGTAAGGTCCAGCTTTCGACCAGCGTTCGATCAACCGCGATCGGCGTCAGGCGGCGCATTTGCATGTATTGCGGGTGGGCCGATGCGCCAGGGTAGATACAGGCGTTGTGCAGATTGCGGGTCAGCGCCCGTTCCGCCCGCTCAGTGCCCCAAGCCTCGGTGAGTGCTGCGCGGTAGCCGGCTTCCCGCTCGTCCGCCTCTTTGCGGAAGCCACTCATATCGCTGTGACCGTAAGGATGACAGCGCACTTCAAGTTCGCCGAAAGTAGCCAGCGGCTGACCGTTGGCGGCGACCCAGCGTACTTCCTCGCGCGCTTCATTGGCGCTGCTCGCGGCGCGCGCGGCGGAGATCGAGGATTCGTGCACATGCGGTGGGTGCAGGCCGTCGTGCAGGTTTTCCAGGTACACCTTCCAGTTACAGCGCAAGAGGATGGCGAGCCGGCCGCCAGCCACCGTGAGCTTGCCGGAGGGTGAGCGGTCCGCCATCAGGTCCAATGCTTCGCCTGCGGGCCCCAGAAACTCCTCCAGTGACAATGGCATCGTCGTATCGTTCAAACGCACGAAAGCGAAATCCCGGTACGTTTCTACCGGGTATGAGGCAAGCGCCCAGGCCGGGTCTCCGCAGCGCGGCGAATCCCTGCCCACATAACCGCCGGGCAGCGGCAGTTGCTTGAGCGCTCCGTCGGTTGCATAAGTCCAGCCGTGATACGGGCAGCGCAGGCGCTGAGTCTGGCCGCAGTCGCGTCCCAACACTTCGGCGCCGCGATGGGCGCAACGGTTCAGCAAGGCGCGCGGAGTTCCGTCCTGGTGTCGAATAAAGATCAGCGGGCGCCCGGCCACGGTCACAAGCCGGTAGTCGCCGGGCCGGGGAATCTCGCTTGAGTGCCCGAGGTAGTTCCAGCAGCCGGCGAAAATTCTTTCTTGCTCGGCGGTGAATATCTCGGGGCAGGTATAGACCTGCCCATCCACTGCGCCATCACGAACCAGACTCTCCATCATGGTGCGAAAGAATAACCCCCTGGGAACGAGGGCGTCCCCGCCCCTGGGAACGAGGGCGTCCCGCCCTCGTGAAGGCAGGATGCCTTCTTTCCAGTGTCGAGGGCGGGGACGCCCTCGTTCCCAGGGGGGGCATATAGTACCGACGCATGTTGGAATCCAGTAACTCGCAGCGCCGGTGGTGGATCGTGGTTGTGGCCGCATTGGGGCTTTCGACCAGCCCGGGCCAGTTCGCCTTCGGCGCCTTCAGCCTCTTCATAGAGCCCCTGGAGCAGGAATTCGGCTGGGCGCGGGGCGATATGAGCCTGGCGCTTACCCTGTTCACCTTGTGCCTCGCGGTCACGCTGCCGTTGATCGGCCGCTTGGTGGACCGCTACGGTTCCCGGGGGGTATTGGCGCCCTCGATGCTGTTTCTGGGGCTGGCGCTCTGCGTCCTGGGCTGGCGGCTCGATTCGCTGGGGGTGTTGTTCACCGTGTACGTGCTGATCGGGGTGCTGGGCGCCGGCGCCAACAGCCCGCCTTATATGCGAACGGTTTCGGCCTGGTTCGATCGCCGCCGCGGACTCGCAATCGGCGTGGCGATGGCCGGCGCCGGGCTGGGTTACGCCTATGTGCCGCCCATGGTCCGCTACATCAATGATGCCTACGGCTGGCGTTTCAGCTTCCTGGCGCTGGGCGCAATCATCATCTTCGTGGCAACCCCCCTGGTGGCCCTGTTCCTGAAAGATCCGCCGCGGCCGGTCATGGACCCCGCGGGCAGCGCAGGCGATAACACCGCGCAATTCTCCGGCGACGCATGGCGGGAAGCCATCAGGCGGGGCGTGTTCTGGATGCTGATCGTGGTCTTCGCATTGCTGTCATTCAGCCTCTACGGGATGCTGGCGCACTTCAAACCGATGCTGACCGGTATGGGGGTCCCGGGCGCCGAAGCCGGGTGGATTGCAGGCATGGTCGGCATCGCCGTCATGGTCTCGCGGGTGGTGATCGGATTTCTCATCGACCGCATCTTTGCGCCCCGTGTCGCCCTGGTCGTGTTCCTGCTCTCGGCCGCGGGCATGTACGTGCTGTCCACGGGTGATGCAGCCGGTTTTGCGATACCCGCCGCGCTGCTGTTGGGCCTGAGCATGGGCGCGGAGATTGATCTGCTGGCCTATCTGGCGGGCCGCTATTTCGGTCTGAAGTCGTTCGCGGTGATTTATGGGCTGCTGTTCAGCGCCTTTCTGGCCGGCACGGCGCTTGGTCCCTGGGCCTACGGCGAGGCTTACGACGCCAACGGTTCATACAGCCTGATGCTGCTGGTCAGCGCGTGCTGCTGCGCCATCGCCGCGCTCGTGACTGGATTTCTGCCCCGCTGGAGCGACGGCTCCAAGGCCGCGGCATGAGGGCCTGGGTGGACCGGCTTGCCCGATCGGGCCGGCTACTCACCGTGGAGCGGGAAGTCGATCCGCTTTTTGAGCTGGCCGCGGTAACCAAGCGCGCTCAGGAGGCGGGCAATCGGCCGCTGTTGTTCGAGAATGTGCGCGGAACGAAGCTGCGCGTGGCGACCAATATGTTTGCCGACGCGCAAGCTCTGCGAAGCGTGATCGACAACTCCGGCGAGCCATTCACAGCAGCCTACGCAAAGGTGCTGGACGCCGCCGAGGCACGCGTGGAGCCTGCCACCATCCAGGTGCGGGCGCCCGGCGACCTTCAAAGTGGGCCTCTAACTGACCTGCCGCTGATTACCTACCACGAGCGGGACGCCGGACCCTACTTCACGGCGGCAATCGTGCTGGCCTGCGATCCCGACAGCGGCGTGCCCAACCTGTCTTTCCACCGCGCGATGGTTGTCGGCCCCGAAGAATTGCGGCTGCGGCTGGGCGATAGTCACGACCTGACCGACTACCAGCGCCGCGCCGAGCAAGCTGGGCAGGCGCTGCCAATCGCCTTGCTGATCGGCGTGCCGCCGCCGGTCTTCTTCGCCGCCGGCACGCACCTGCCGGCCGGGATCAACGAGTACGCGCTGGCGGCTGAACTGGCGCGGGCGCCGGTCGAGGTTTATCCAGGCTCCCACAGCCGGCTGCCGATCCCCGTTGCAACGGAAATCGTGATTGAGGGTCGCATCCTGCCCCACGAGAGGCGTCCCGAGGGTCCTTTCGGCGAAGTGCTGGGGTATTACGTGCCCCAAGGCCTCAATCACGTCATGGAAATCCAGTCCGTCAACTGGCGTCGGGATGCCCTGTTTCACAGCCTGCTTTGCGGTTCACGCGAAGACCTGGCATTGCTGGAGGCGGTCAACGCGGCGCGGGTCTACCGGGACCTGGCCCGGCGCCTGCCCGGCATCATTGACGTATCCTGCGCCCCGGCGTTCATGAACACTACAGTGCAGATACGCCCGCAGTACGAGGGTCATGCCCGGGAGGTCATGGAGGTGGTGTTCGACAGCCACGCCGATTACAACCAGCTGTGCTGCGTGGTCGAAGAGGACGTGGACCTTCATGACATGAACGCCGTGATTCATGCCTTCATCACGCGCGGCCGGGTCGATGCGCGCACCCTGGTCGTGACCGGCCGCGCCGGCTTCTACCGTGATACGCAGGACGATTTCGTGGGCCGGGTAGGGCTTGACGCCACCCGCCCCTTCGGCCGGGAAGACGAGTTTGTCTCGAAGGAAGTGCCGGGGCTGGACGCCACCCGGCTTGAGGACTACCTGACTCGGGGAAGCAAGATATAGGGCCAGGGGCTGGGCATCTCGCTGACCGGCATTTCGATCAGTCCCGGCGCCTCGGCCTCGAGCGCTTCACGCAGCGCCATGCGCAACTCTTCGGCCGTATGAACCCGCCAGGCGCCCAACCCGAATGATTCAGCCATGGCCTTGAAGTCGGGGTTGGTCAACTCGGATGCGAACACGCGCCCCGAATAGCGCTGCGCCTGGTCCCGGCGGACATTGCCGTAGGCGTCGTTGCTGAACACGATCACCACCACGTTGAGGCCGTGGCGCCGGGCCGTGGCCATTTCCGCGCCGGCATATAGAAAGCCCCCATCGCCGGCGAATGCCACCACCTTGCGGTCGCGATGCGCCGCCTGCACGCCCAACGAGGTGGGGTAGCCGTAACCCAGGTTGCCCTGAAAATTGCTGCTGATGAAATGCCGCGCCCGGTAGGAGGGAAACGCAAACCATGACGTGTAGGCCATCTGCGTGACCTCGTCCACCAGGAAGCCGTCTTCCGGCAGTTCCTCCCGCACAACCTTGAGCACCGCGGTTTGCGGGGCGTTGTTGCGGGCGTACTCCTTGTCGAAGCGGCTTTTCAGCCCCAGCAATTCCTTTCTTCGTGACTCGCGCTTGCGGTTAACGGTCTCCAGCGCTTCGGCCAGCCCCATGAGTCCGGCGCCGGCGTCGGCGCGCAACGCTACGCTAGGCGCCCGCCCGCGCTTGAACGCAGTGTCGTCCGCTTCCATCCGCACTACCGCCACGCGGTCGTCCAGGCCCCATTCCAGTTCAGGTTCGCTGAACCGCGTGCCCACCGCCAGCACTGCGTCCGCCTCGCCCCATAGCGAGTTCGCCACCGGGAATCCGATTCCCAGGTAATGGCGCTCGTCAATAACGCCCTTGGCGTTGAAGTTGGCGGCCGCCGGCGCCTGCAGCATCTCCGCCACGCGCAACAGTTCCGCTCCCGCGTCCAGCGCCCCGGGTCCAGCTATGATGATCGGATTCTTCGCCGCGCCCAGAATACGGGCCGCCTCCTTCAGCGCATCCGGGTCCGCCTCGTTCGTTTCGTACGACGATGCCGGCGGAAGCAGCGCGGCGTCGCACTGGCCCTCCATGATGTCCGGCGACATTTCCAGCGCTACCGGCAGCGCCCGTCCGGTGTTCAGCTGCCGGAACGCTTCGGCCACCATTTTCGGCGCATCCGCACCTTGCGGTATCCGCTCCGCCCACTTGGTCAAGCGCCTGAGGATGCCGCGCTGATCGTGGATCTCATGCAGCATGCCCCAGCCTTCGTCGATGTGTTCGGAGGGAACCTGCCCGGCCAGGCAAAGCACTCGCGAGTTGGTGGCGTAGGCGGTGACCAGCGCCGACCCGGAATTGAGCACGCCCGGTCCGGGGACCACGCTGAACACGCCGGGGCGTCCGGTGGAGGCGGCGTATCCCAGCGCCATGTAGGCGGCGCCTTGTTCGTGACGTGAATTGATGACCTCGGGGGCACTCCCGTGGCTGGCAAGCGCATCGAAAAGCCCATAGGTCTGACCACCTGGCAGGCCGAAAACCGTATCGACTCCGTGCGTCAGCACGGAGCGCACCAGCGCCTCGCCTCCCGTCATTCGCTCACTCATCGCCTGGGGGCGAGGGCGTCTCGCCCTCGTTGAGCACGCCTTGTCTGGGAACGAGGGCGTCTCGCCCTCGTGGAGCACGCCTTGTCTGGGGGCGAGGGCGTCTCGCCCTCGTTGAGCACGCCTTGGTTCCCCGGCCTGGAGGGCGGGGAAGCCCTCGCCCCCGGGAACCGGCAATACCCGGCAGATCAGTCTTCATGGGCAATGAGCACTTCGAACTGCGATCCGGTGGCGTGGCAGAATTCCACCGCATCCTTTCCCGCGGCGGCATTTTCCGCCGAGCTCATCGCGGCGTCGAAATCCTCCTTTGAGCCGAACTGCAGTCCCACCAGCAGATAAATCGAAGGCTCACCGCCCAATGCGTTGCCGGTAATGCGATTGACTACGAGCCTCTGCAGTCCGGGAATCATGCGCACCATAGGGGCGTGCACCTCACGAAAGTACTTGTCGAATGCGTCTACATCGTCCGGGCGAGTGTACGTAACCAGAATCTTGTGCATGTTTGACTCCTCACAATTGTCTCTTGCGCTTACCGCGGATGGCGGCAGAACGGGCCGCCTATGTTAAGGGCTATTGCCGCCGAAATTCGTGCTGAGGGAAGCTGCCGAGCACGCGAACGATGTCGGTGTAGTACTCGATTTCCTCCAGGGCCGAACACACCGGGGCATCGGACTCGTGGCCCTCGATCTCCACAAAAAAACGCGCCCGGTCAAAATTCTCCGTGCCGATATAGCTTTCCAGCTTGGTGAGGTTGACGTTGTTGGTGGCGAACGCGCCCAAGGCCTTGTACAAGGCGGAAGGCACGCTGCGAAGTTGAAACCACAGTGCCGTGATGTAATCCGTCTCCGCATCCGCAGGCTGCCTGTTCTTTTCTCTCGCCAGCACGATAAAGCGCGTCGTGTTGTGTTGCTCGTCCTGAATGTCCCGGCCCAGGCTGCTCAGTTGATACAGTTCGCCGGCCAGCCCCGACGCGATCGCGCCGATTGCCGGATCGCCTTGCTTCGCGACCCACTCGGCAGCCGCGGCCGTGTCGCTTGCGGCCCGGGGCTCCAGCCCTTTCCTGCGAAGGTAGCGCCGGCACTGCGCCAGCGCCTGGGGATGGCTATAGACCGCCTTCAGGTCCTCGGGTGAGGCGCCCGGGACGGCCAAAAGCTGGTGTCGAATCGCCTGGAAATACTCCGCCACAATGTGCAGCGACTGGTGGGGTAGAAGCTGGTGTATGTCGGCCACTCGTCCGCCCAGGTTGTTCTCGATCGGAATCATGGCGAGATCGCCGCCACCGGCTTCGACGATCTCAAAAACGTCCTCGAAACTCGGGCAGGACACGGCCTCCAGTTCCGGATGGACGGCGCGGCAGGCCAAGTGCGACCAGGCGCCGGCGATTCCCTGATAGGCGATGCTCAAAAGGGGTCCTCCCGAAATATCGGCGGGAGTATACTCCCACGCCTTCTCTCCCGGGCGATAGGAGAAATGAAATGAAAGAGGCGAACTTGAGTCGTGATCTGGAGGCAGCGGTCTTGCGCCGCCTGCTCAGGCACCTCGACGAGAACAAGGACGTGCAGAACATCGACCTGATGATTGCCGGCGGTTTCTGCCGCAATTGCCTGAGCCGCTGGTACGCGGAGGCGGCGGTCGAACGCGGTATGGAGTTAACGGAAACCGTGGCGCGGGAACGGATTTACGGCATGCCTTATGCAGATTGGAAGAGGAAGTACCAGAAACCCGCAACCGAGGAGCAACTACGCCACTTCGCCGCCCACAATGACTAGCGATACTTGAGGTTTTGTCCGCCCCTCCTTTACGGAACCGTCTGAGCCAGGGATGGCGAAGTCGAGCCCACAAGGATGTGCTTGCCGGCGTGTTCCGGAAAGGGGGGGCGGACAAAACCGCAGGGCCGGCAAAACGGCCTGAAGCCGCCATCGATCTATCCGAATGCAGGGAGGCGCCTGGTCACGGTAGGCAGGTCGATTTCCACGTAAACGGGAAGGCCGTCGCGGAACGGTGGCAAAGCCTCACCCTCGATCAGTGGTTGCAGGTACCTGCGCGCAACCTGAGTGATTCCGTAACCGTCCCCGGTGATGAACTCGCGCGGTAGTTCCTTTTCGTGGTTGGCTACTTGCTCGAGGGGGACGGCCGAGGTTTCCCACCTGTAAGGATCCTCACCGGTACGTTTGATCGTCACCATCACCGCGTTGCCGCCTTCGACCGCCAGTTCCACTCCCGACCGGCCGGCAGCGTAAGCGTGCTGCAGATCCGTGGCCGACGCCAGGTGCCGGGCCGACCGTTGCAGGTAGTCGCTGATTGCATAGTGGTGCTTGTAACCGAGGCCCTCGCGGATCATGCTGGCCAACACGGGGGCCAACCCGCCGAGTTGAGCATGCCCGAAGGCATCGGCGCCGCCCCCTTCAGACAGAAATCGTCCGTCGGCGTAACGCGCGCCTTCACTGGCAACGATCACGCAATATTCATGCTGTTCTACGGCCTCGCGCACCCGGCTCAAGAAGCGTTCCGCCTCAAAGGGCACTTCCGGGAACAGGATGATGTGCGGTGCCTGGTGGGGACCGGCGCCTGCCAGGCCGCCCGCGGCGGCGATCCAGCCCGCATGCCGTCCCATGACCTCCAGGATGAACACCTTGGTAGAAGTGCGCGCCATACCCGCGACATCCAGCGCGGCTTCGCGGGTGGACACCGCCACGTACTTGGCTGCCGAGCCGAAGCCGGGGCAGCAGTCGGTGACCGGCAGGTCATTGTCGACGGTCTTGGGCAGGCCGATGCACTGAAGCGGGTAGTCCATCCGGCGCCCGAGTTGCGAGAGTTTCTGGGCCGTGTCCATGGAATCGTTACCGCCGTTGAAGAACACCATGCCGATGCCGTGGGCGCGGAACACGTCAATCAGGCGGCGATACTCGCGGTCGTCGTCCTCGAATCGGGCCAGCTTGTAACGGGCGGTGCCGAAGGCGCTGCCCGGCCGCTGGCCCAGGGCGGCCACCGCATCGTCCGATGCGGCGTCGGTGTCCAGCAGCTGCTCGTGCAGCGCCCCGAGAATTCCGTTTCGGGCTGCGTAGAGTTTTCCAACCCTGGGCCGGGCCTTGCGCACGGCCTCGATAACGCCTTGCGCGGTGGCGTTGATGACGGCGGTCGGGCCTCCCGACTGGGCGTAGAGTGCGTTGGGTGCGGGCATTTGGACGAACGGTTGGCGAAACGAGCGACCGTGTACGATAGCACCGCCTTTTACGCTACCAAAGCACAGCCGGAGGACTCGATGCGGATTGTTTTTCTGGGCGCCCCGGGCGCAGGTAAGGGCACCCAGGCGCGCAGGCTTGAAGAGAGCAACGGTTGGCCGCAGGTGTCGACCGGCGACCTGTTGCGCGCCGCGGTCGCCGCGGGCACTCCGCTTGGGCTGCGCGCCAAGGCGGCGATGGATTCCGGGGAACTGGTATCCGATGAACTCGTCATGGAGCTGTTGGGCCAGAGGCTCGAACAGGATGACTGCGCAGAGGGTTTCATTCTCGACGGCTTCCCGCGCAACCGGTCGCAGGCCCGGCTTCTCAAGGACCTGCTTGAATCCTCGGGCCAGCAACTGGATGTGGTGCTGATGCTGGAAGTCGATCACGGCGTATTGATGAAACGGCTGACCGGCCGCCGTACCTGTTCGGCCACCGGTAAATTGCTGAATATCCATTTCTCCTCGCCGGAGGAATTGGCGGCGAGCCGCGCGGCGGGCGGAGAGTTGATGCAGCGCGATGACGACAAGGAGGAAACCATCGCCAACCGGCTTGACGTGTACGAACGGCAGACCCGGCCGCTGCTTGAGCATTACACCGGCCTGCTGCGCCGCGTCGATGGGCCGGGCACGCCAGACGAGGTATTTGGGCGGGTGCTGGCGGCGCTTGAGTCCGTTGCCGCGGACACCTGACAGGCACAATTCCCGAAACAGCAACGGGATCCACGATGGTTCAGATACTCAGCAGCGTCTTTCTGGTGTCGGTCGGTCTACGCGGCCCGGACTCGCTGCCCGGTTCGCGGTCGATGTTTGCGATATGCCTGGTTCCCTGGGTGGCGGTATCCATTTGCGGTTACGCAATGCTGCTCCCGCTGTCAGTGGTCATGGCGCTGCCGATTGTGATATTTGAGTTGTTGCTGCTGCTGGCCTACTCGCGATTCGTGCTTTGGCTGGCGGGTAAACCTGAGCGCTGGCCACAGACGCTGGTTGCCCTGGTCGGGGTCCAGGCAATGATCAACACCCTGTATCTGCCGCTGATCTACATTGCCAAGTCTCGGGAACAGACGGGTCTTTTCTTCGACGCGGCGGAGTACGGCTTCCTTGCCTGGGGGTTGCTGGCCATGGGCAACATCTTCGCAAAAGCGGTCGAGCGGAGAATCTGGGTGGGAGTGCTTCTCTCCATGGCTCAAGTAATCCTCTTCATGATCGTCTACCTCATGCTTTCCCCGTTTCTCGGCATGCCGATCGAAGAATCCTGATGCACATTCATATTCTCGGTATCTGCGGAACCTTCATGGGTGGCCTGGCCGCCCTTGCCCGCGAGCTGGGACACGAAGTTAACGGTGCGGATCGCGCCGCCTGGCCGCCGATGAGCACGCGGCTTGAAGAGCTCGGCATCGAACCCATCGTAGGCTTTGACCCCGGACAACTGGATGCCGGGCCGGACCTGGTGCTGGTGGGCAACATCATGTCGCGCGGCATGCCTGTCGTCGAGGCACTACTGGAATCCGGCCTTGAGTTCATGTCGGGTCCCGAGTGGTTGGGCGCTCAAGTTTTGCGTGACCGCGAGGTGATCGTGGTAACCGGAACCCACGGCAAGACCACGACGGCAGGCATGCTGGCCTGGCTGCTGGAAGAGGCGGGACTCAAGCCCGGCTTTCTGATCGGCGGAGCCCCGGGGAATTTCGACCGCACAGCGCGACTTGGAAGCGGCCGGCATTTTGTCATTGAAGGTGACGAGTACGACACGGCATTCTTCGACAAGAACGCCAAGTTCCTGCATTACGGCGCGCGTACCGTGGTCATCAACAACATCGAGCATGACCACGCCGACATCTACCCCGACCTGGACGCGGTGCTGCGGCAGTTTCATTTGTTGGTGCGGCGCATGCCGGGAAGCGGGCGGTTGATCGTCAACGGTGCGGACCCCAACATCGCTGCACTGCTTGAAGAGGGCTGCTGGACGCCCGTACAGCGCTTTGCCGTGCAGCCCGGGGCTGGGGCGGAGTGGCGTGCCCGGCGGTTGCGCGGCGCGGCCGCACGATTCGTGCACGATTCGAGCGAAGCCGAAGGAGCGCTTGGGCTGCCGGGCGACCACAACCTCTCGAACGCGCTGGCCGCCCTGGCGGCGGCGGATAGCGCCGGCGTTGATCTCAAGCGCGCTTGTGGCGCGCTGCAGCATTTCAAGCCGCCTGCCCGGCGCCTGCAGTTGATCGGTCGCTATCCCGAGGCCGAGTCAGGCGTCACCCTCTACGACGATTTCGCCCACCACCCCACCGCAATCCGGGCAACACTGGAGGCCTTGCAGGCGGACTACCCGCGAGTGCTTGCCGTCTTCGAACCGGCATCCAACAGCATGCGCTCCGGGGCGCACCTTGCGGGGTTACCCGCGGCCCTGGCGGCAGCGTCTCATGTCTGGCTCGCGCCTTCCGGCAGCCTCGATTGGGACCCAGAGGCTGCATTCGCCGATGTTTCGCACGTGACGCCTTGCGCCGATGCGAAAGAGGCCGCCGCAGAGGTGGCCGCCGCCGCGCGGCCCGGCGACGCCGTCGTGTTCATGAGCAACAGCGGCGCTTCAGGTGGCGCAGGCCTGCTGGCTTCGGCCCTCAGGAACGAGGGCGTCCCGCCCTCGTAAAAAAATCACGCCTTCGGCGTCGAGGGCGGGACGCCCTCGCTCCCAGGGACGCCCTCGTTCCCAGTGTGTTAGCGGACGATGATCATTTCGTCGATCAGAGCCGAGGCGCCGTCGACTTTCTCCATGACCCACAGCATGTAGCGCGTGTCCACGTGGATAGTGCGCGTAATGCTCGGGTCGAAGTCCCAGTCCGAGTTCACGCTCTCAAGCGTGCCGTCGAACAGCAAGCCCACCAGCTTCCCGTCGGCGTTCAACGTGGCCGAACCCGAGTTGCCGCCGGTGGAGTCGAGGTCCGAGAGGAAGTCGATCGGCACCGACCCGATGGACTCCAGATAGTAGTCGCCGTAGTCTTTGGCGCGAATCAACTCAAGCTGCTTCTCGGGTGAGTTGAACGGCTCCACACCCGTGTCTTTCTGCACAATGCCCTCAAGGCGGGTGAACGGCTCATACAACAGCCCGTCGGCGGGCGAGCCGCCCATGACCGAGCCATAGGTCACGCGCAGAGTGGAGTTCGCGTCCGGGTAGGCCGCGTGCCCTTGCGATTGCTGCCAGCTGATGATTGCTCGCATGTATTGCGGGTTCAGCAGGTTGGCGCGGCCGGCCCGGACCTTGGATGCCTCTTCACGCGCCATCTGTGTTTCGTAAAGCGCCACCGCCAGTTGGATGAACGGGTCACTGTTCTGCTCAAGGTCCTGGGGGGTAGCGTCCATCAGGGCCAACCGGGTCTCCTGGCTGTTCAAGGTTGTGCCGGCGTAGTAATCGTCGAGCTTCTGCGACAACTCGTCGTCGATTGACTCGCGCGAAAGCCCCATCGCTTCGTCCAGCGCCGCGATGCGCATCTTGGCCGGTTGCGCCAGGTAGCCAACTAAGAAATACAGCCATTCCGCCTTGTCCACCGCCGGATCGTAGCGGCGATCGATCGCGCTCATGCGCTGCCGAAACATTGCCATGTCACGGTCCTGGAAGCCGCTCTCACGCGCCGCGTCCGGCTTTTGACGTTCGTGCGCCAGGCGGTTCAGGCGCAGCGCCGCGTCCAGCAATTGCGGGCGCAGCGCGTTGCCGTACCAGTAACTTCTCTTCGCCTCGACGGCGCGTTCCTCGGCCAGCGCGTCCAGTTTTTCGATTGCCTGGCCCAGCATGCTCCGATGCGGGTCGGCGGCAATCCAGGCGTTCAGCTGAGCTTCGCGTTGTGCGCGACGTCCGACCAGGTCGTTGCGGCGCGCTCCGTCGATCTGGCCCTTGAGGTTTTTCAGGAAATTGTTCAGCCCGGCAAGCCGTCCTTCATAGCGAATGCGCGCCTCGCTGCCCTCGGGCGCCGCGGCTTCAATTTCCGCCACCCAGTTTGTCAGTACCTCGACCACCAGCGGATATTGCCAATCGAAGGTTTGCGCGACCGAGGCCAGGCGCGCATAGCGCGAGGTGCGTCCCGGATAGCCGATAGCCATGACGAAGTCGCCGTAGTCCAACCCGGCGGCGGAAACTTCCAGATAGTGTGGCGGGGAATAGGGGACGTTTTCTTCCGAATAGTCCGCGGGGCTTCCGTCCGCCCCGACATAGGCGCGGTAGAAGGCGAAATCGCCGGTATGCCGTGGCCAGCGCCAGTTGTCGATGTCGCCGCCGTACTTGCCGATGGAGTCGGCCGGAGAATAGGCAATCCGCACATCTCGGATTTCCAGACGCTTGATCAGCTTGTATTGCAGCCCGCCGTAGAAGGAAGCCGCCTGACAGCGGTAGCCGGGTTCGGACTCACAGTTGCTGATCAGCTCCTTTTGGCGCTGCTCGATTGCTGCTACCCGTTTACGCGGCGCCAGGTCGGGATTCAGCCCGCCGGTGATTTGCTCGGTGACGTCGTCGACCTGCACCGTGACATAGACCCGCGAGCCGGGCGCGGCAGGGAGTTCGTCTGCCATGGAGGCAGCCAGGAAGCCGTTCTTCAGGTAGTTGTTCTCTTTGGTGGAATTGAACTGAACCGAACCGCGCGCGCAATGGTGATTGGTAACCACCAGGCCTTTGGGCGATACAAAGGAGGCGGTGCATCCGCCCAGCGAAATTACAGCGCCCAGCGGAAACGCCGTCAGATCCGCCAGGGTGGCCGGGTCCAGATTGAGCCCCGTGGCGCGAAGGTCCTCGGCAATACTCGGCAACTGGTCGGGTGTGAACATCCCCTCCTTGGCCGCGGCCTGGGGCGAGATCAGCGCGCCCGCCAGGGCCGCGCAGCATAAGGCGGTCTGAATGCGATTGTGTTTTCTCATACGGAGATGCTCCTTGATCGGTCAGTACGAATGGCCTGCCCCTGAATTGTCCACGCAAAGCTGGTTGGGGTTGCCATTATGGCCTTTTGCTGCATTGTTGCGTGCGGCCACATGGCGCGTGTCTTAACCATTGCGGCGAAAGATTGCAACCGGTCCGAACCCTTGACACGCGTATTCTTGCCCTTGGCAGGTGTTTAATTCAGAATGGCGACGCGCGCCGAAAGAAAAAGTTCTCCCATGTTTCTTGCTCTCCGGGATCTCGTCTTCGCCAAGGGTCGGTTTCTGCTTATGGCCACGGTCATTGTCATGGTGGCTTTGATGATGGTGCTGCTGACCGGGCTGTCGAGCGGATTGGTTGACCGTAACATTTCCGGCATCCGTGCCTTGCCGGTCACCCACCTCGCTTTCGAATACGACGACAAACCCACCTGGTCCAACAGCATGGTGGAACGGGCGATGTGGGAAGGCTGGTCTGATCAACCCGGAGTAGGAAAGGCGACACCGCTGGGCAACACCAACTTCAATGCCCGCACTTCCAAAGGCGAGCCGGTGACTCTGGCGCTCTGGGGCATGGAACCGGGTTCGTTTATCGATCCCGGCGCAGACTTAGGCTTACCCATCGGCGCCGACCCCTATGGTGTCGTGGTCAGCGGGACGCTGGTGGCGGAACATGACGTGGATGTCGGCGACACCATTGTGCTGGATCGGGTGCTGACCGAACTTAAAGTGGTCGGCATCCTCAACGCCCACAACAACATTGCCCATACGCCCGTCGTCTATGCGCCATTCCGCTTGTGGGCTGAAGCGTCCTACGGCCCGCCGGGGGGCGCGCCACCGGGAGAATCTCTTCCCGATATCCTTTATGACTTCGCCACCGTGGTGGCGCTGCATCTTGAAGAAACAACGGAAATCGCTTCCATTGACGAGGAATTGTTCACGGTTGCTCTCGACAAGCCCATGTCGTTTGTGGCGTCGCCCGGCTACACGGCCGAACGGGATTCGGTGCGCATCAATCAGGGTTTCCTGCTGGTCATTGCCACGCTGATCATTGGCGCCTTCTTTTCGATATGGACCATCCAGCGCACCCAGGAGATCGGTCTCATCAAAGCACTGGGCGCGTCTACGGGATATCTTACTCGCGACGCATTGGCACAGGCATCCGTGCTTCTGGCCGTTGCCGTGACGATCGGCGTAGTGATCGGGTACGGCCTTGGTGGCCTTATCGTTGAACGCACTGATATCCCCTATGTCATCGATATCAATGCCATGTTGATATCCGGCAGTCTGGTGTTCGGCGGCGGGCTGGTAGGAGCGGCCCTGGCGGTGCGCACCATTGCTCGTATCGATCCCATCATCGCCTTGGGGCAGTTACGATGACGCTCGCCGTTGAATCCGTATCCCTCGTTCTCGGTGACGGCAACCAGCAGGTTACTGCTTTGAACAACGTGTCGCTGACGGTCGAAGCGGGTGCCCTGTGCGCGGTGATGGGGCCGTCCGGGGCCGGGAAGTCCAGTTTGCTGGCGGTCTGCGGTGGCCTTCTTGGACCCACCTCCGGCCGCATCACGATCGAAGGCAAAGACCTGACCGAGCTCAAGGAAAACGACCGGGCGCGCCTGCGGCGCGAGCACATCGGGTTTATTTTCCAGCAGTCCAACCTTGTCGCCGCATTGACCACCATGGACCAGCTTCTGCTGATGGTTCATATCAACGGCCACGCCCCGGACCGGTCCGACATGGACCGGGCCAAACAGCTTCTCGAAGAGGTTGGCCTCGCGCGCAGGGCCGGACACCGGCCCCACCAATTGTCCGGCGGCGAACGCCAGCGGGTCGGTATTGCCCGGGCCCTGATGACCGAACCGGCTGTGCTGCTGGTGGACGAGCCTACGTCCATGTTGGACCACGGCCGAGGCAAAGAGGTGGTCGAACTCCTGGCCAGACAGACAAAAGAGCATGGTGTCGCCACCTTGATGGTGACCCATGACCAGACCATGTTGCCCTGGGCGGACCGGGTGGCGGAAATCGAGGATGGTTTCCTGACTGCGCCGGCTGCTTCTCAACGGAGGACCTCCCTATGAGCCTTAGACGATTCCTTGTTCTGACCGTAGCCGCTTTCGGCGTTAGTGTCGGCTTCACATCTGCCCAGGCGCAGGAAGATCACAGCGCTCATCGCGCCCACGGATACCAGGGCCATGACATGCCAATGCCGCCACCCGACGAGCTGGGCCGCCGCCGCATGGGCATGGACATGCGGGACATGCTGTCCGAAGACGTTCTCGCCGGCCTGAAGGAAAAGATCGCCCTGTACCGGCTGCTCACAGACAACGAACTGATGATCAACGTGGCGCAAATGGGCGAGAACTACTCCTGGAATGTGAGTGACGCTGATCTGAAGGGGGATATCGGTGTCCTTGTTCTTTCCCACGGCGTCAGCGAGGCCGGCGATCGGATCATGACTGACTCCTTGCGCGCCATTGCCAGCCAACATCCCACAGCGATCGGCTACGGCATGGCCATGATGACGTCGTCCCATTTGCAGGCGGCCATCGATGATCTCGAAGCGGCGGGCGCCAGGACCATTGTGCTGGTGCAGACGACGTCCACCACCCACAACTCCATGACTCGTCAGTGGGAGTACATTCTGGGTCAGCGCGAGGAGTCCTCATACCTGTCGGTCAAGCCCGTCGAAACCAGCGCGAAGTTGGTGTTTGCGCCACACATGGACGACCATCCCCTGATTGCCGAAATCCTGTCCGACCATGCCCTGGAAATCAGCACGGATCCCGGCAACGAAGCGTTGTTCCTGGTGGCCCATGGACCGGAGGATGACTATGACAACGTACTCGATCTGCCGGTGGTCGAGAGCCTGGCCGAACAAGTCAAGGCAGCTACCGGAATCAGTGAAGTGCGGGCCATCAACCTTCAGGATGACGCTATACCGCCGGTGCGCGAAGGCAACGTGCGCAAATTGAAACGATGGATGCAGCAGGCACAACGCAAGGGCAAGAAGCTCATCGTCGTGTCCCCGGCATCCTCCGCAGACGGGTTGCAGCACCACATCACGCAGGACCTTATGGGTCTGGACTACACCTTCAACGAAAAAGGTCTGTCCCAGCATCCCAAATTCACCGAATGGGTCGTGAACACGGTGCGGCAACAGGTCGCCGTACTGTAGTAAAACGCTACCCCTGGGAACGAGGGCGTCTCGCCCTCGCCGAGGTCGGGACGACCTCGCTCCCAGGTTTTTTCGAGGTCGGGACGACCTCGTTCCCAGGGGTGTTCCCAGTCTCACATTTAGCTCGGCCTGGACAGAAGGCGGCGGGGTTTCTGGCGAGAGTCGGCGCCGGTCAGATCGCCCAGGGCGCCAGGCTCACGCAATCGCACCGGCACGCGAACGCCCATTCGTTCGCGGACAAGCGCGGTGATGCGATCGGCCAGGCCGGGCAATCGGGGGTCGTGCACCTCGATTTCCATACAGAACTGTTCGCCGTCGCGCACGCACACATAGTCGCCGGCGTATTCTTCCAGTTCGCCGAGTACGGCGGCGGCCGCCTCCGGGTAGAAGTTGATGCCCTTGAACTTCACCATGTTGTCGCTGCGGCCGAGAAAGCCGGCGATCCGGTCGAAGGGCAATCCCAGGGCATTACTGCCGGTGAGGCGGGCGCTCATGTCACGCGTGTTGAAGCGGATGATGGGGTAGGCATCGTCCTTGTACAGGCAGGTGCAGACCAGTTCGCCGGCTTCCCCGTCGGCTGCCGGGCATTGGCTGCCGGGATCGAGAATCTCCAGGTAATGGGCGTCTTCCATAACATGCATGCCATCGAGGTCGGGTCCTTCCGTTGCGATCAGGCCGGTGTCGCCCACGCCGTACCAGTCGTAGACCCTGTCCGTGGCCCAGGCTTCAGCCATTTCCTCGCGCGGCATCAATCCTAAGTGCGTGGAAATCATGCGTACCCGGATGTCCCGGCCCGGTTCGAGCCCGCGGTCCCGGGCAGTATCGGCCAGCTTGCGCAGATAGTCGGCAAAGCCCACCAGGACATTCGCGCCGAACCGGGACATGTTGGCTACCTGGGTGACGGAAGGCGTTTCGTTGCCGGCGCCGGCCGACAGCAGCACCGCCCGCGTGTAGTGAAGGGCCGCCTCGCGCACGAAGTGCCCGGCGTTCACCATCCCGTGGGCGTAGCTGGAATGTACGACGTCGCCGGCCTTTAGCCCCTGCAGTAGCCAGGCGCGCGCCACCATCAGCGCCTGAAGCTCTCGGCTGCGCGGTCCGAAGAAGATCGGCTGCGGCGCGCCAGTTGTGCCGCTGGTGGTCTGCATTACCAGGCCCGCGGGACCGGATTGCGGGTCCCTGTCGCGATGCAGGAAGTAGTCGCCGAAAGGCGGATTGCGCTCCACGCTCTTCATGAGGTCGGACTTCGAGAAGACCGGCAGTCTCGGCAGGTCCTCAAGACTTTGCACGTCGCCCGGCTCCAGCCCTGCCTCGCCCCACAGGCGGCGGTAAAACGGCGTGGCCCAAGCCCGTTCCAGGCAGCGCCTGAAGCGTCCTTCCTGAATCGCACGCAATTCGTCACGGCTCATGCCTGCAAATCGCGTCAGAAAGTCATCGCCGAGGGGGTACTCGCGTCGCAGCGCCGCCGGGTTGGCGACCGAAAAGTAATCAGGCAGATGTCCTTTGTTCATGACTGCCGGAGAGGATAGCCGACCTTTCGTGCCCCGCGTATAGCCGAACCCGGGTTGCTGTTATTCTGCGCCGGTCAAACGACTCCGGAACATGATGTCCCGCATTGAACTCTCATTGCACGAACAGTTGGTCCTGCTCGCTATCGACACGACCTACGGTCCAATTGATTTGCGGATCACCGCGAAGTTCCTGGATATAGGCGTCGCCGGAGCCATTCTTCTCCTGCTCTTGCGCCGCGGCCGAGTAACCTTTCAACGCGACAGTTTCAGCGTGCGGGGGCAGCTTTCCGTCGGCGACAGTGAGGTCGACGAGCTATTGAAGGGCCTGGAAAACAAGGCGGATCCCTTCAAGCCGATGCGCATCAACAAGTGGTTGCAAAGAGCGGCCAGGGCCCAGCTGCAGAATGCGGTCATTTCGGGACTGGTGGTAAAGGGCATCATTGCCAGGAAGAAGCGCAGATTCTCCATTCTCAAGCCGGAGGTGCGTGAGGAGATCGTGCGGAGGCTGCGTGGGGCAATCCGGGAGCAAGAGAGGGCCGATGAGAAAACTGCTGCGCTGGCAAGTCTCGCGCACGCCTCCATGTGTCTTCACAAGAGGGAATTCGGTGACGAAATGAAGCGTTACAAGACGCAACTCAACGCGCTCGGCAAGCAAACCGGACCGGTCATACCAGCGGTGCACACGGCCGTGTCCAACAAGAAATTTCAATCGTCCTTGCAGCAGGTACTTTTCTGGCTTATAGGCACCCTTGTTGCTCTACTCATGCGTTATTTCTTGTCCTGATGCCCTAAAGGCGACGCGGTGGTACCATCCGCTCGAGTTCACGAGACCCGTTGCATGAAGCGCGATCACGAATTTGCCGCAGTTGGCAAGCCCCTGATCTTTCGCGTTAAACGCGCATTGTGCGTCGTTGCGCATACAGGGCTGCCTGCATGCTGGTAACGGCGGCCCGAGCCATGCTGCGCTGGCTGTTGGGATTGCTAGTCCTGAGTATGGCAATTCCTGCATCCCCGGCTTCCGATGAGGATCAGGCCAGGGCGTCGCTGTTGGGTGAGGGAGCCATGCCCAGCTTTGATCAACCGCTGACCGAAGATCAGGTCGCTGCTTTCTCCACACTGGCGCTGGATTGCGTAACGACGGAATACCCGAACAAGCCGGGCCAGGTGATGGTGGGCGACGAGTCCGCGCAAACGCCCCGGCAGCTACACCCCGTTTTCTATGGCTGCTTCGACTGGCACTCGGCCGCGCATGGTCACTGGCTGTTGATTCGGCTCCTCAAGCTCTATCCGAATCATCCGGAAGCGGAGCGCACGCGCAGCAGGCTGGCGCAACAATTTGACGCTGCTGCGCTGCTGACCGAGGTGGAGTATTTTGATGAGCCGCAGAACCGCCCGTTTGAGCGCATGTACGGCTGGGCGTGGGTGCTGCGAATGGTGGTGGAGCTTCGCTCCTTCGATGATCCCGATGCACGCATGTGGGCCGAGCGCCTGGCGCCGCTGGAACAGCGTATTGTGGCGCTTACGCTGGACTATCTGCCACGCCTGGATTGGCCGGTGCGCACCGGCGTGCATCCCAATACCGCCTTCGCGCTGGGCCAGGCGCTGGATTACGCGCGGGCTGTCGGACATGGCGAACTCGAGCAGTTGCTTCTCGACAGGAGCATGGCCTACTACGGCCAGGACAAGCAGTACCCCGTGAATTACGAGCCCAGCGGCGAGGACTTCTTTTCGGCCGCGCTGGCCGAAGCGGACCTGATGCGCCGCGTATTGCCTGCGCCGGAGTTTTCCGCCTGGCTGGACGGCTTCTTTCCGGCGCTGCGCGAAGGTCAACTGGGGCGTCTGCTGGAGCCGGCAACGGTCAGCGACGTCACCGACGCAAAGATCGTCCACCTCGCCGGGTTGAACCTGCATCGCGCCTGGACCATGCGATCGGTCGCCGGGGCCTTGCCCGCGGAAGACCAACGCGCCAAAGTTCTCCTTGAATCGGCGCAGGACCACCTGCGGGCGGGCCTGGACCATGTCTTTAGCGGTCACTACGAAGGCGAGCACTGGCTCGCAACATTTGCGGTCTACGGTCTGACCGAGGTGGATGCCGCGCCATGAGTTCCTCGAGCGGAAAGGTTGGCGTAAGCGATGGGCTGAGCGCGTGGCTTGAGGCGCTGGGCGATGGAGTCCTGCGCGTCGATGAACCGATGGCGGTGGAGTATCAGGCGACGGCCCTGCAGCACGCTCTGGATGCCGAAGGCCGATATCCGCCGATCTGGGTGCGCAGCCCACGCCTGCCCAACGGAGAAATATCGCCGTTCGAGCTGGTTACGAACCTGACTGCAAGCCGGGAGCAGGTGTGCGCTGCGCTGGGGCTTGATGACCACCGGCGGGCAGCGTCCTGGTGGGCGCAGCGTCAGGAACGCAGGATCGAGCCGGTAACCGTGGCTGCTGCGGATGCACCAGTGCGGGATACGGTCCTGAACGGCGAAGAGGTGGACTTGCGCTTGCTGCCCGCCACCGTCCAGCACAAGGGAAATCCGGGCCCGTATCTCACTGCGGCCCACGCGACGACCTGTGATCCGGAGTCGGGCATCGACAACTCGGCGATCCAGCGCTGCTGGCTGAAGGATCAGCGTCGCATGAGCTGGTTTCCTTATCCGAATTCTCATAACGCGCACAACATGCGGGCCTGGCACCAGCGAGGCGAGCCCTGCCCGGTGGTGTTCTGGATCGGTCACCATCCGGCGGTAAGCGTCGCCGCACAAGTCAAGCTGGGCTACCCGGAAAGCCATTGGCCGGCGGCCGGCGGGCTCATAGGAGAACCAGTTCGGCTGACGCCGTCGCTGAATTTCGATGGCCGTCTGCTGGTTCCGGCCGACGCGGAAATCGTGATTGAAGGGTTGGCGCATCCGGGCGCCACGGCGCCGGATGGGCCGTTCGCCGAATACACGGGCTTTCTGGGACCCGCCGTCGAGGCGCCGGTTTGCGAAGTGCTGTCGATGTCTTACCGCAAGGACGCGGTGCTGCACGATTGCGGCTCCGGTCTGGCCGACAACCTGACACCCGACAACATCGCCATGGAGGGCAAGCTGTTTTCTCTGGCGCGCGCGGTTTCGCCGCGCCTGATCAACGTCCATGCTCCGGCGCAGGGGCGGCGTTTCCTGGCGCTGCTGCAGTTCGACGGCGCCCTTTCGGGGGAAGTTCGTGACGCCTTGGCCGCCGTTCTTGCCTGGCGGCGGGTCAAGACGGCCGTAGCGGTGGATTCGGACATCGATCTGTTCGATCCGCAACAGGTCAACTGGGCGCTGGCGACGCGCTTTCAGTGGGACCGCGACCTGATTCAGGTCGATAACCTATCCACCTCGGTGCTCGATCCGTCGCTGGAACCGGGCCGCAAGACCGCCTCCAAGGCGGGCCTGGATGCGACTCTGCCTCGCTATCCGTCAACGCCGCCGGTCGCGCATCCGGACCCGGCAGCGTTGAAGAAGGCTGCCGACCTGCTCAGGACGCTGGCCGAGTCGGGCCTCGCGGACGGCTGGCCCACGCAATGATTTAGGCTTAACAACTGTTGGACGGGCCGTATACCGCGCCCGAACTGTGGGAGGAGACAGGAAATGAGGTATCCACTCCGCGCAGCGCTTGGCGCCGGCGCGCTGCTGATGTTGTCCGCGGCTTCGGCGACGGCCGCGGAAAGGCTGGATCCGGCAAACCCGGACCACGCCATTCTTCTCGCACAGAAGATGAACTGTTCGCTAAACGAGGGCGAAACGGTCCTCTACTGGTGGCAGGGCGGCGCGATGAGCCGCATGCCGGGAGAGAAGGACCGCCACATATTCAACGTTCAGGGCATGAACATCCGCCAATGCAAGAATGTTAAGGACCCGGAACGCGGCCATGGTTACCGCTCGGTATCCCGGGAGTTGCTGATCTACCTGGACCCGGAAACCAACGAAGTCCTGCGCACCTGGACCAATCCCTGGTCGGGCGAGGAAGTGGAGGTCGTGCATGTGGCCAATGATCCGGTCAACATGCGTGGTCCTTGATTCGCCAGGCGCCCCGATGGAACGGGTTACACATTCAACGGCAGTTTTCTCAGTGGCAGGGTGTGGACCACGGGCTACGTTCCGCTGTTCTACACCAACCCGCTCGCCGGCGACTACCAGGACTATGTGGGCGGCGCCTATCACGCCATGGAAATGCTTAACGGCTACGCGTACGAAAACGAGTTGCTGGACCCCGAGCTCAAGACGCTCAAGCGCTACACCTTGTCCTGGGCCCGCACCTCGAAGTGGTTGCCCTGGATGAGGATGGGCGATCGCCCCGGGATGATGATCTTTACCACCGTGGGCAAGCGGGTGTCGGGAGTGGATGCGCTTACCGAACCGTTGCTGAGCGAATTGCGCAACAACTACCCGGAATATGCCGAGCCTCCGCCCCTGGATGACGCGCGGCCCAATGTGACGAGCTGGTCGTATTTCAAGTCGGTAACCGAGCCGGAGGGAGCAGCAGAATGAACAACGCAAGAAACACTCTTGGCCTTTTGGCCGGTCTCGCCGGCGCCTTGTTGTTGTCGCCGGGCCCGGCCTTCGGCGGGCAACTGGACCTCGACGATCCGGACGATGTCATCCGGCTGTTGATGAAGACCCGGTGCTCCTTGAATGACGGCGAAACGGCGCTGTACTGGTGGGAGGGACGGATGTATTCGCGCAAGCCCGGTGAAAAGGACCGGCATCTGTTCAACGTTCAGGGCATGAATATCCGGCACTGCGAGACTTTGAACGACCCCGTACGCGGCCTGGGCTTTGCCCCCCGATCACGGGAACTCATGTTCTACCTGGACCCGGAAACCAACGAAGTCATGAGAACCTGGACCAACCCCTGGACCGGCGAGGATGTGGAGGTCGTGCAGGTGGCCAACGACCCGCCCGGAAACTACCGTGAGAACTGGGCCCGTGACGAGCAAGGGAACCCCACGGCGGGGCTGTTTTACTTCTTCAAGGACGGCGTGATGATGCACGGAGGGGGCGCTGCGCGGCTCTTCTACCACAATCCCCTGGGCGGCGGTTACCAGCCATACGTGGGCGGGATCTATCACGCGATGGAGTTCGGCGCCTCGGCATCGCCCGCTGAGGAAATTCTGGATGCGGATATTCCCGCAGCCGAGGACCGGGTGATCTCCTGGGGTCGCGTGTCCAAGTGGCTGCCCTGGATGAAGATGGGCGACCGCCCCGGCGTGGCGGTGTTCCATACCGCCGGCATGCGACTGAGCAGTTTCGACGAAATGCCGGCCCTGATGATGGACGAGATCAACGCGAATTATCCGGAATACAACGAGCCACCGCCGATACGCACCGGGAACCCCAGGGAAACGTCGTGGACCGTATTCAAGGACTACATCGACGCCAAGCGCGCGCAGGAAAACCAGGTCGATTAGTTGCCGATGCTGATGACCTGCCCGCAGCGGTACGCTTCGGAGGAGTAAGACATGCCCCAGTTTGCAACCTTAGGGACCATTTACCTTGTCGTGGCTTTTGCGATGACAATAGTCATGCTGATTTTTTGGGCCAGAAACCGCAAGGACATTCGGGAGTACACGAGATTTGGCCTTTACGCAGCGTGCGCCTTTTGCGCTTTTTCCGTGGTCACGCTGGCCGTAGCCTATTTTGAGCAGGGGCTGCCGCTGGGTTTTCTTGTCCCTGCAATTTCCCTGGTTTTCGATTTCTTCAAGATAGTGCTCGTCGTAGCGGTCGGCGCGTATTGCGCCCGGCTGGCCGGTTACAACGCCTTTCCCTTGCTGCGCCCGGGCCTTGGTCAGGAGGCTACGACAGAGGATGGGTCTGTAATCCATCTGAGAGACTCCGATGCCGACTTGCGAACCCGGGCAATCTGGGTGCTGGTGCTGGTAGCCGTTTGGCTGGGGTATTCAAAGTTGTTGTTCTTTCTGTTCTCCCCGGAAGTATCCGAGTCGTTACAGAAAGTAATCAATCATCTTGACGGGGATCTAAGCATGGCCTTGACTCCAGCCAGCGCCCTTGCGGTGTCGGTCATGGCCATTGCCGAGGAGCTGACTTTCCGGCTTGGTATTCAGAGTCTGCTGGCGCGCTTGTTCAATTGGAAAGGTAACAAGTACTGGATTTCCATCCTGTTGACCTCCCTCTTGTGGACCATCGGCCACACCGGGGTCCTGGAACCCGATTGGGTCAAGCTCGTCCAGGTATTTCCGGCGGGGCTGGCGCTGGGATGGGCCTTCAGGAAATACGGGATAGAGTGCTGTATTGCAGCGCATGTGCTGTTCAATCTGATCATGCCCGTCCTGGGGCTCTAGGGCCTGTTAACGCTATGCGATGCCGCTCTGCCGGGTCTATTGTTTTGCCCGGCAAGGCGGCGCGAGCGCCGTGTGGCGAGTCCCCACAAGCGAGCGTTAACAGGCTCTAGTCTGCGCGTTCAATCAACCTCATCAGGTTCTTAATATGCTGTTTGAGGTGGGTCCGGCCCAGATCGGTCAACTGATACCAGGTTACCGGCCGCCTGTCGCGGAAACTCTTTTCGATCGCCAAATGCCCGCCGTCCTCCAGTTTGCGAAGGTGCGTGCCGAGACTGCCGTCGTTCTCTTCAAGCACCTGCTTCAGTCGACTGAATGACATTGCGTCGTGCTTGGAAAGCAGCACGCAGATGGCCAGCCGCACCCTGTGCTCAAGAAGTCCCTTGAGCGAACTCAGCTCATCGAGATTTGAGACTTGCGGATCAATCTTCGGCATGTTGCGCTCTTGCGCCAAGAAATGCCTGCGTCGCAAGTGCGATAGCGACAAGCACACCAACCAGCGTGAATCCGTGGGCCGGCAATGCGAGCGTGATGATGTAGCCGACGCCCAGCAACAGGCCAATCGGTAACAGGCGCCGGTCCAGATGCAACCCCGCCAGGAAATAGGTCAGGGCCAGAAGCAGTATCCAAAGCGAACTCATTCCGGGCCACGTCAATTGCCCGGTTGCGACCAGGCCGAAGCCAAGCAGCCCGGTGGCGCCGAAGCCCACAAAGTGAAACACCCAGAGTCTGCCCTCGCGGACATCGGCCTGTCCTGCATCGCGGCTCGCTCGCTTGGCGAACCACCAGGAAAGCCCAAAACCAACGGGTCCGGCAATCATCCAGTAAAGCCCGATCCAGGCTGATCCAGGCCCCACGAAGTCCACCAGTGCGAAGCCGCACAGGCAAAGCACTGCCCAAATGAGGTAGATCGCCGGAATCTGAACAGACGCGGACCGCTCCGCCGCGGCGCGCACGTACGCGATGTCTTCCGTCAGTTTCTGCTTGTCGTTCATGTTTTCTCCTTCTTGCTCAGGATTTCGAACTCTCAAAATAATATTACTCTGAAATATAGAGTAAGTGTCCGGCCAAGTCAATAGGAATCTTGTCGGGGATGACGGCGTCATACCGTCAGAGGCTGGCTTACTCTTGGGTGGTGGAATGTTGCAGGTAGGCGATCAGGTCGGCGCGGTCGCGGGCCTTGCGAATGCCCGCGAAGATCATCTTGTTACCGGGGATGACTTCCGAAGGACTTCGCATCCAGTCATCCAGGGTCTCGGGAGTCCAGGTGATTTCCGTGGCCAGTAAGGCTTCGGAATATTCGTAGCCGGGAGCGGCGCCTGCCGGCCGGTCCATGAAGCCGAGGAGATTTGGACCCAGGAGCTGATTGCCTTCTGCGATGAGGGTATGACAGGCGCGGCACTGGATGTACAGCCGGCGGCCGCGATCCGGGTTGGCCGTGGCTAGCAAGGTCGCTATGTCTTCCTCCGCCGCCACGGACGCGGCCTGGGCCTCAGCCTCCGCCGAACCAGTCGCCGGTGTCTCGCCGCCGCATGCCCCCAGCACAAGCGCTGCCGCCAGCAGGGCCGGCATGATTCGCTGAATGGGTTTCAACTCTCGCCGGCCGTTGCCGACATTGCTTTGGCGGCGGCGTGGATGGCCCGCCGGATACGCGGGTAGGTGCCGCATCGGCAGATATTCGTGATCGAACGGTTGATTTCTTCATCGCTGGGCGAGGGGTTGTCCGCCAGCAGCGCTGCTGCCGCCATCACCATGCCCGGCTGGCAATAGCCGCACTGGGGGACCTGCTCGTCGATCCAGGCTTGCTGCACAGGGTGCGGCTTGCCGTTCTCCGCCAATCCTTCAATGGTCGTGATACTGCGCCCCTCGGCGGCCGCGGTATTGATCCGGCAGGAACGCACCGCAACGCCGTCCATGTGTACCGTGCAGGCGCCGCACAAGGCGATGCCGCATCCGTATTTGGTACCGGTCAGGCGCAGATGATCGCGCAGAGCCCACAAGAGAGGCATGTCCCCGGGCACATCCAGCGCGACCGTGCGTCCGTTGAGAGTGAAGTTCGCCACGGCTCGGCAGTTTATCACGCGACGGTTTCTGCGCTTTGTGTGGAGCCCGAGCTGATTTACATGGGCAGGAATATGACCGTCAGGTTCAACAGCACATGCGCTGCCAGGCAGCTCTCGATTCCGTATTTTCTGGCCATCCACCCCAGTGCGAGTCCGAGCGGGAAGACCTGCAGGAATTTAACCCAGTCGGGGTTGATGGCGCCCGCGTGTACGAAGGTCCAAAGGAGCGCTGTTGCGATAATTGCCAGCCAGTACTTCCCGTTCCGCCACTTGAACATTCGCGCCAACTGGTTCTGAATCGCCAGTCGAAACGTAAGTTCCTCAACGATCGACACGCAGGTGAGTGACAACATTACAAACGGGTTCCAGGGATTGAGGCTCTCCATGTCTATCCCCGCCATAGTCAACTTGGCAACGCCAGGCTCCCAATCGATTGTGTAGAGGATCAGCGCGGTATAGCCAAGAGCTGCGGCCACCAGCAGGACTACCGGCGCCGCTATGGCGCGCAAGCCGGAGACCGGCTCCGGCAGGCTGGGCAATGAAATGTCTCTCACGGGGCGGGGATCGCCGAGCAGGGGGCGGATCAGGGGAAATGGTTTGATCGCCGCCGCGAGTGCGAGCATGGTTCCCGTTGCGACCACAACGATGGTCCAGAAAAAATTGAAGGTCAATTCGAAGGCCAGCCATACGACGTGTGTTTCGCCTGCCGCGAACCACATGCCGGCCGCGCCGACCAGGTATGCGATGGTCAAAACGGCGGCCGCGTAGAGACCCAGGCGCGTGTAAGGCTGTATCTCCCTGCGATGCCGGAACCAGGCAATGATCAGGACCACGCCCAGGATAAGGAGCAGGACTACTGCGATGATTGCAACTGCCGGGATGTCGGGCATGATCAGGGTCTCGATTTTTCTACGGTTTATTATTCGCAACCAGATGTCGAATACAAGCATTCCACCAGCCGAGGCAAAGGCCTTGGACGTCGAATCGGCGCGGCCCTCCCTGATGTTGAACCGTCGGGAGATGCTGATCGCCGCCGGAGCACTTCTGGCCACTCCCGTCTTTGGTGTGCGGGCGGTCATGGCCAGCGAGGGAAAAAGGCCGCTAAACGCCTGGGTAACGCTGGACGAACAGGGCACTGTGACCGTTCTGTGTCCCGTGGCGGACATGGGGCAGGGCATTATCCACAGCCTTCCGCTGATCCTCGCGGAAGAAATGGAGGCCGACTGGGAGCAAATCCAGGTCCGTTACGCGCCCCTGAATGCGCAGGTCTACGGCAACCCGGGCCGTTTTGATCACGCCCAGGGCTCTGGAAACAGCATTTCAGTGATGGGCTATCACAACGGCCTCCGGCAGGCCGGCGCGGCGGCGCGTGAGATGCTGATTGCCGCGGCAGCCGCCCAATGGGGCGTTGCCCCCTCCGAGTGCCGGGCCGAAAAATCTCGCGTTTGGCATGGCGACCGCTCGGCAGATTATGGCGAACTGGCCGCTGCCGCTGCAGCAATTCCTGCGCCCGAGAATCCGCCGCTCAAGTCTCCGGAACAATTCCGGCTGATCGGCAAGCATGCTCCACGCAAGGACACGGCGCCCAAGGTGAACGGCAGCTTTCCATTCATGGCCGACTACGCCGGCGGCGACCCTGCGCTGCGAGCTGCGGTCATGAATGCGCCGCGCCCCGGCGCGCGCCTGAAGAACGTGACGCCGGCGAATTCCGATGGTGAGTGGCCGCGGGTCATGGCGCTGGGCGAGCATGCGGTAGCCGCCGTCGCTCAAGACTACTGGACCGCCTCCCAAGCGCTTGAGCAGGCCGAGATCACCTGGGAAGGCGGCGATACAAGCAGCACGGAGACGGTTTTCGAGGAGTTGCGGCAAGCCTTGCGCGACGAGGACGGCCAGGTTTTCATCGAGGGCGGCGATCCCGACGGCGCGCTGACCGCTGCCGAGTTCAGTCTTGAAGAGACTTACGAGGCGCCGATACTGGCCCACGCCACCATGGAGCCCCTGGGCGCCACCGCGCTTTTGGCCGGTGGCGGTTGCGAGATCTGGATTCCTTCGCAAAACCTGCAGCGCTTGAGCGTCGACATCAGCAACGCATTTGAAATGCAGCCGGAAAACCTCACGCTGCATCCCTGTCACATGGGAGGCGCGTTCGGCCGCCGCATCGAGTCCGAAATCGCCATCCAGGCCGTAGCCATCGCAAAGGCGCTGCGCGAACAGGGCTTGCCGGACCAGCCGGTGAGGCTGGTCTGGAGCCGCGAGGAAGACATGCGTAACGACTGTTACCGCCCGCCATACGTTGCCCGTCTGCGCGCCGCGCTGAACGCCGAAGGCTTGCCGATTGCCTGGACCGGAAAGGTAGTGGGACATTCGCTCCTGTATGAGCGCTGGCCCTGGATGGTGGAGGAATCAGCCGATGGCGCCTCCGCCGGGGCCCTTTTCAACGACCTCTATTCCATCCCCAACCGCCGGATCAGCCACGTCATGCGGCAGATGCCCGTGCGAGGCGGATTCTGGCGTAGCGTGGCATCCAGCATGAACTCCTTTTTCGCCGAGAGTTTCCTCGACGAGGTAGCCCACGCCGGCGACCGAGGGCCAGTGGAGCTGCGCGCAGAACTGGCCGCCGGCGACCCGCGGGCGTTGAAAGTGCTCGAAGTGGCTGCCCAGGGCTGGACCGCTCGAAGCGGTATTGCCCTGGCCAAGCTGTTTGCAAGCTATATCGGTCTGCAGGTGGAGATGGGCGAGGTAGACGGGGAATGGCGCGCCAAGCGCATTCGTGCGGCCGTGGATTGCGGACTGGCGGTCGATCCGAACAACATCGAGGCGCAGATCGAAGGCGCCATCGTGTATGGGCTGACGGCCTTGCTGCACGGCGAAATCAATCTTGAGGGCGGCGCCGTGGTCGAGGGCAATTTTGACCGCTACCGGATGCTGACGATCGGACAGATACCGCCGATCGAGGTCGAGCTGATCGCATCGGGCGCTCCGCCCACAGGCATCGGCGAATTGGGCACTCCGCTGGTGGCGCCGGCATTCTGCAACGCGCTGTTCGCCGTCACCGGCCGCCGGGTCCGCAAACTCCCACTTCAAGCAGAAGACATCAAGGCCTGATCGCCGAATTTCCGGGAGTTCGGCTGCTGAGCCGGCTTTACGGTGTAGCCCATTGGGCTTAGGCTCTTGTCGAGACCCATGAGAGGAAAAGGGATCCATGCGCGCCATCGTCTTCGCCATCGCTCTGTCATTGATGCCTTTGTCCGCGGCGGCCACCAACTCGAAGCCCGAACTGATGAAGGTCCTGGAGGACCTGATGGCCTGGCTGCCGGGCGAGTACACGTCCGTCCCTCAAGTGTTCCTGGAGCGCAATCTGGGCGCCCCACCGGATGGCGAGCATGAGATCTTCTATAGGGTGTTTGCCAGGATCGATGCGCCGCATCTGGCCAAACACGTCATCTATACGCAAATCAGGCTCGATTCTGATGACGGCCCGGTGTTTCCCGGGCAGCAGATCGTGTTTCTGATTTCGATGAATGAAGAACTGGGCGCCGTTTCCATTTCCGGCCGGCGCATCAAGGATCCTCACAAGTTTGTTGATGCCCATCTCCGTCCCGACGTATGGCCCGACCTGGAGCCTGATCCCAATTACGGGGGCAATTGCGCCTTCAATTGGCGGCGGCACGGCAAACAACTGCGAGGTCTGCTGGGTGAGTTCGGCGAATGCACCATGGTGTCCAGGAACACCGGCCACCAGATGACCTGGGATGCGGAGTGGATTCTCAACCCCGAAGAGCTCTGGGTTTATGACAACGGCTATCTGGATGACGGTTCCCTCTTTTTCGGGCGGGAAGACCGCACCCACCTGCGCATGTACAAGGCGAAACGCTTTGAGTGTTTCGCCGCATTCCGGTTCGAGGATGGCGGCAATCAGGTAATCAACCCCTTTTTTATGCATGACCGCGGAGACGTCTTCACCATCACCACCAACGAGCCCGAACCGCGTGAACTGAATGTGGAATTTCTGACATCTCTTTGGCCGTCTAATTCCGGGCGCAACTTTGTCGATCTCATGCGCCTCACGCTGCATGACGGAGAGCCGGGCGAGTATTCCGAAGAGGATGTCATCGGTGTTGCGTGGGCAACACCGGAGAGCGGCCGGGTGGGCTTTACCGCCGAGTGGGCTTCCGCCCGGTGCAAAGTCGCCGATCCCTCCGACCCCCGGTTCATCGAAGCGATGGGCTGGAAGGGTGAGGACTAACGCACCGTAAACAGGCCCTAAGGCGAAGCTCTAACCTCGCGGCGCACGCGTGCGAGCCAGATCGCATAGAGCAGGAAATACATCTGCATCAGCAGGGAGAAATCCCACTCGATGATGTCCTGGAAGGTGTCCTTGTTGTCCATGTAGTTCATCACCGGGATGCTGGCGGCGCCGATGAAAAGCATGGAAAAGCAGCCCCATTTCTTGGTGCGTGTAAGCCATTTCGGGGCAAACGTCTCCAGCCGCCGCAGGGCCATGAGTTGCGCCAGCATTGTGAGGCCGAAGTACAGGATCGCGCCGAAGCGCCGCATCAGAAAGTAGATATGTCCTTCGGTGCCCAGGAATGCCGCATAGAGCACAAGGAATACGGCGCCGCCCATTCCAGCGGCAGCCACCACCGGTGCGCCCGTTCCGGTGGCCATGCGGATGTGCCGGGACATCTGCCGCCAGAACAGCACCAGCAGGACGGCCCCGGCCACCATGCCGATCTTGAACAGGTAATAGCTGATCCCGTAGCGGCCGGCGGAACTGATGGAGGTGCAGCCCTCAAGATACGGAACGCAGGCGGGGACCAGGCCCTGCGTGCTGGAAATGATGTAACAGACATTGACCGTTAGCGTTGGGACCACCGCCGTCAGGACCGCGATCACCACCGCACGGCGGTCAGGCCGGATCGCCATGCTCGAATTCGCCGGCGCCTTGAAGCCGGGGTCCTGCCGGTTCACGAGTCGCGAGCGGTCAGGTACGAGCCTTCGGAAATGGCCTGCCAGCCGGAAATCCCTTTCTGGAATTCGCGGTACGAGGTGAGGATCCGCAATGCGAGGGGGTTTTTTGCCCCGAGATCATCCAGCACCTGCTTGGCGGCCAAACGCAGTGCTTGCAGGACAGGATCCGGGAAACGCCGCAGTTTGACCCCGTGCTCCTCAATGAGGACCCGCAGGGACTGCACATTGCGGGCCATGAACTCCGACAGCATCAGGTGGTTGACCGCCGCGCAAGCCGTCTGGATGAGCTTCTGCAGATCGGCGGGAAGCGACTCAAGCGCTTCTCGATTGACGATCACCTCGATCGAGCCCGCCGGCTCATGCCAGCCGGGAAAGTAGTAGTAGGGCGCCGCCTGGTAAAGGCCCAGTGGCAGGTCGTTATACGGACTGGCCCACTCCGTGGCGTCGATCAGCCCCGATTGCAGCGCGGTGAACAACTCGCCTCCCGGGAGGTTGACCACGGTGGCCCCCAGGCGCCGAAGCACATCGCCGCCCAGCCCAGGCATCCTGATCTTGAGCCCGGAGAAGTCCTCCACCGAGCGGATCTCGTGGCGAAACCAGCCCCCCATCTGGGCGCCCGTGTTGCCGCCGGGGAACGGAACCAGACCGTATGGCTCGTAGCATTCCCGCCATAACTCCATACCGCCCCCGTAGGCCATCCAGGCATTGAATTCCGCCGGCAGCATGCCGAACGGATACCCGGTGAACAACTGCGTGGTTGGCGCCTGGCCTTTCCAGTAGGCGGGCGCCGAGTGGCCCATCTCCACGCTGCCGCGCGATACTGCGTCGAAGACCTCGAATGCCGGCACCAGTTCGCCCGCCGCGTAGACCTGCACCGTTAACCGTCCGCCCGAAACCTCCCGCAGGGTATCCGCCAGCGCAACTGCCGTGGTGCCGAAACCGGGAAGCCCCGGGGGCCAGGCGGTTACCAATCGCCATCGGTAGCGTTCGCGTGTTCTGCTGCCGCTTTCTCCCGCGCCAGCCCGGGAATACTCGGCAGCAGGCGGTGCGCAGCCGGCCGCCGCCACGCCGGCCGCGCTCGCGGCCAGCAGCTTGAGAAACCGGCGGCGCTGTTTAGACATTCGGATGCCTCAAGAAAAGAAGAACTAAAGAATAACCTACCAGTGTTGGCTATCATTGCGCGCCATGAACACAACCAACCCGCTCGCGCCCGGCCAGACAAAGGGCGCCGCCCTGGTGGGCCCACTGGCCGCCGCCACCGTTGTTACCGATGATTTGGACCGCTGCCGCAGCCTCTATTCCGACCTGATGGGCTTGCAGCCGGCTCTCGACCATCTGCCCGAACAGACCCGGGCGCCGCTGACCCGCCTTTGGGGGCTTGAGGACGCCGGCGATTGGGAGCATGTTCTCTATCAGCAGCCGGGCGGCGCCGACATGCCCTATCTGCGGGTGATCGGCGTGGGTTCAGACCGTCCCGAAGTGCGCCCGGGAATGAACGCGTTGTTGGAGGGCGGACTGGCGGTCGGCTTCGCCTGTTCCGACATGGAGAAACTGATCGCCGAGGGCGAGCGCATGGGCTTCGGTACCGTTGCCGGCGTTACTCGCATTCCGCTTCACAGGCCGGACGGTTCGCCCTACGAAGCCCTGGAAACCCACTTGCGTGCTCCGGATGGCGTCTACGTTCTGGGCATTGCCCGGCCGTCCGATCTGGCCCCGATCTGTCCCATCGGCGACGGGACGTTGACCGGCGGGCCCGCCTATTCCAGCCAGGTGATCAACAATGGCCAGCGCAGCCTGGACTTCTATTGCGAGGTGCTGGGGTATGAAGTGCGCCGGGACATCGATCTCGTCAGCGAGGGCCCTGCAGGCGGCCTGCTGGGTGTCCCGCCCGACTCGCGGATGCGTTTCCTGCAGGTTTTTGCACCCGGTTCCGAGAGCAAGTACCTCGTGTTCCTGGACTGGTACGAGACCGGCGCCGGCGCCATCGCGCCGTCCCGTCCGCCCAATCGAGGCATGGTGATGTGGTCGTTCATGACGGCTGATCTCGATGCCGTGCTGGAGCGGGCCAGGGCCTTCGGAGCGGAAGTGCTGTGTGAGGCCGAAACCGTCGATGCACGGCCCGTTGGGATGGCTACACGCCGCGCCACGCTGGCCGCGCCGAACGGCTTCGCCATAGAACTGGTCGAGGAAATCGCCGAGTAAGTTTTCACGGTTAGCGCGTATTGCGCTCCCTCGCTCTTGTGGGAGACGCGGCAAGCACATCCCTGTGGCTCGTTTCCGGCATCCCTGCCTCCAACGCTCCCCCAAGAGCGAGGGAGCGCAATACGCGCTAACCTCGAGGGCGTCCCCCTGGGAACGAGGGCGTCCCGCCCTCGACGAAGGCGAGACGCCTTCGCTCCCAGGCGTGCGTCCCGCCCTCGACGAAGGCGAGACGCCTTCGCTCCCAGGCGTGCGTCCCGCCCTCGACGAAGGCGAGACGCCTTCGCTCCCATGAACACTGAGTGCGGATGGCATAATTTTCAAACGAAATGCGGCGCGACATACTTGTAGTTGAAGACGAAAACGCGATTCGCGGAATGCTGGCTTTCAACCTTCGCCGCGCGGACTTTGAGGTCCGGGAGGCTGCGGACGCCAGCGCCGCTCGCAAAGCCATTGCAGAGCGCTTGCCGGACCTGGCCATCATCGACTGGATGCTGCCCGACGGCAGCGGGCTGGAACTGACGCGTTGGATCAAGCGCACTCCGGCAACGCGCGACATAGCAATCATCATGGTCACGGCGCGTTCGCAGGAGGAGGACAAGATTTCGGGTTTGAGCAGTGGCGCCGACGACTATGTGACCAAGCCCTTTTCCAGCCGCGAGTTGCTGGCGCGGGTCAAAGCCGTGTTGCGCCGTTCACAGAGTTCCGCGGACGAACAAATTACGCGGGGCAGACTGACCCTGAATGCGGTCAGTCATCGGGCCCATACCGATCAAGGCACGGTGGCGCTGGGACCTACCGAATTCCGGCTCCTGCGCCTGTTCATGGAACGCCCGGAACGGGTCTTCAGCCGCTCACAATTGCTCGGCCGGGTGTGGGGACCCGCGGTATTCGTAGAGGACCGTACGGTCGACGTGCATATCCGGCGCCTCAGGAAGGCGCTGCAGCCGCACCAGGTAGACGGTTACATTCAGACCGTTAGAGGTGCAGGTTACCGTTTCTCGTTACACTAGTTGGCGGGATGGCAAACTAGCGGCACTGGCTCCGGTCGGGGTCGGCAGCGAATGGCCTTTCAGGCCTTGAACACCCTAAAGGGGGGCGTTTTGTACCGAACAGCAATTCTTTCCTGCGTCGCGTGAAGATGCCGGGACTGCACATGGATGCCTTGGTACGCAGGCTGGCTTACCGCATCCTTTTGCGGACTTGCGGCTGTGCCGCGGTGGCGGCCGTCGCGGGCTGGTTCATTGCCGGCCAGGTGCTTGCCGCTGCTTTGGCAGGCGCTGTATTGGCGTTGGTGTGGGAATTGTCGGTACAGGTGCGGGCCGCGGGCAAGCTGTCGGAGCAATTGGACCCGGACGCCTGGTCCGGCGGGGCGTTCTCTTTTGCCGAACTGCCGCAGCAGCTGAGTGATCTCGAGAGCCGCACGGAGCAGGCGGAAGAACGGCTGCAGGCGGTACTGAAGGCACTGCGCAGCACCGCGCGATCGTTTCCGGACGCGGCCCTGGTCCTGAACGACCAGAGCGAGGTCGTAGTAAGCAATCGGCAGGCCCGTCGACTTCTCGGCGTGCGGCGCCGGCTGGACAAGGGCCGACCGGCGATGAACCTGATCCGTAATCCTGAATTCAGGAACTGGCTGGAAAGCGGGACCAAGGAATCCGTTCGATTCAGGTCGCCGGTGAAGAATGACAGCTGGCTTGAGGCGCAGCGGGTTCCCTACGCGGAAAGGCAATTCCTGCTCCTGGTGCGGGATGTCACGACCGCGGTGATGGCCGACAAGACCCGTTCCGACTTTGTGGCCAACGCTTCACATGAATTGCAGACGCCCCTGACCGTGCTTACCGGCTACCTTGAGTCGATGGAGGAGGACCGGGAGTTCGCCGAACGCTGGGGCGGCCCCGTGCAGGACATGGCGGTGCAGTGCGACCGCATGACGCGGCTGGTGCGGGATCTGCTTGAATTGTCGCGTCTGGAGACGTCTGAAACTCCGCCCGGACTCACGCCCCTGGACATGGCTGATCTGCTTGGCGAGGCAGTACAGGTCGGGAGGGTGCGGTCGAAAGGCCAGTTGAATATTCGGGCCGAGGTGAAGAGCGACCGGCCGCTGCTGGGCGAGGAGGCTGAAATCCGTTCGGTCGCAACCAACCTTGCGATCAATGCGGTGGCATTTACCCCGCCTGGAGGCGAAGTCGTATTGCACTGGCGAGTGGGCCGGTCCGGGGGACGTCTTGCCGCCTCCGACACGGGAATCGGCATCAAGCAAGAGCACATTTCGCGCCTTACCGAACGCTTCTACCGGGTTCGAGGCGAGGGCAGCCCGGTGGTGCCGGGTACCGGATTAGGGCTGGCCATCGTCAAACACGTGTTGACGCGTCACGGCGGAAACCTCGAGGTGGCGAGCAAACCCGGTTCGGGCAGCACGTTTACCTGCCACTTTCCCTCCAAGCGGATCGGCAAAGAAGCCTAAGGAGAAATGCTCTCTAAGCGGTGTGCTCTGTGCCCACCACTGGCAAAGGTTCGCTCTTCCGCCATTCTCCGCGGGTGAAATCGGGTATCGGCTTGCTGTTGCCCCGGTCGGCCACCGAATCCGCGCTGATCGGCCCGGTTACTGACCAGGCCGCGGCGTCGTAGACGTTCTGGTCCAGCGCTTCCCCGTTTCTCAGGCAATCCACCAGCCGCCAGCACATCAGGTGGTCCATGCCGCCGTGACCGCCCTGTTCCTCCGCGCGCCGGCCCATTTGCACCCATAGAGGGTGGTCATAGCGGGCCTGCCATGCGCTCATGTCGTGGTCCCACTCGTGGTACGACTCGCCGCCGCCTTCCTCCAGCGCGATACGGTTGGGAAAGCCCGCGAACACCCCGTTGGTTCCCTGGATCAGGTTGTGGCGTGAGTACGGCCGCGGCGTGGTCGTGTCGTGCTGCACCATGAGCGTGCGTCCCTTGCGGGTCTTGATCAGGCTGGTATTCATGTCGCCGTTGATGTAGTCGAGCTGATTTCTTTCGTGTTCCGGCGGAAATTCCCGGCGCGCGTACGCGGCCCTGCCGGCGGCGGGAGAACTCATGGAGTTCATGTAATCGAAGCGGTCGCCGCGATTGATGTTCATATATTGAGCGATCGGCCCCAAACCGTGCGTGGGGTAGAGATTGCCGTTGCGCTTCGCGTGCCAGAACGTTCGCCAGGATCCTGTCTTGTAATCGATCTCCTTCATCTGCCAGCGCAGTTCGTGGATGTATGCGGCTTCGCCGTGCAGCAGTTCACCGAAGACTCCCTGGCGAACCATATTGAGGACCATCAGCTCATCCCGGCCGTAGCACACGTTCTCCAGCATCATGCAGTTCTTTTGCGTGCGCTCGGACGTATCGACCAGCCACCATGCCTCCTCCACCGAAGTGACCGCGGGAACCTCGACGAATGCATGCTTGCCGCTTTCCATCGCCTCGGCTGCCATGATGGCGTGCCAGCGCCAGGGGGTTGCGATCACCACGATGTCGACGTCCGAGCGGGCCAGCAGTTCGCGGTAGGCGTAGTCGTCCCCCGTATAGAGTGCCGGGGCGGGTTTGCCCAGCTCGGCCATGATTCCCGCCGCACGGTCCAGTACGAGTTTGTGGGTGTCACAAATTGCCGTGATGCGTGCGCCCTCGATGTTGCAGAAATGCCGGACGAACCCCGTGCCGCGCTCGCCCACACCGACAAGACCCACTCGTACGGTTTCCATTCGGGGCGCGGCCAGGTTCATCACCGAGCCCGCTCCCTCAGCCCTCGGCGGTTGAGGCTCTGCGCCCGCCGCCGCCGCGCGGCTGCTCAGTGAGGCGGCCGCACCAACGGCCAGGGTCGACTTGAGAAATTTGCGCCTGCCAATGTCGCTCACTCGCTACTCTCCGGATCTTCGCTTCGAAAACTTACGCAAATGATAATCATTCTGGCGCCTTGCGATAGTCCCCTTCGTCACACGCGACTCGTTGCCGCACGCTGCAACCGCCATCGATAGTGTAAAATTCCGCGGCTTCGCGTCCACCGGGCGCCGCTTTCACCGAATAGAGAATTATGCGCACCGTATCCGCCAAACCGGGGCAGGTTGAGCAGGGCTGGTTCCTTGTGGACGCCTCAGGCCGCACGCTGGGCCGTCTGGCCAGCGAATTGGCCATCCGCCTCAGGGGCAAGCATAAGCCCGAATACACTCCGCATGTGGATACCGGCGATTACATCGTGGTCGTCAATGCATCGAAGGTGCGCGTTTCCGGCGACAAGCTGAACCAGAAAATTTATCATCGCCATACGGGCTACATCGGCAACCTGAAGTCCGTACCGCTGAAGAAGGTCATGAAGGACACCCCGGAGCGGGCCATCCTTTCCGCGGTCGGCGGCATGTTGCCGAAGAATCGCCTGGGCCGCGCGATGCTAAAGAAGCTCAAGGTTTACGCGGGCCCCGAGCACAATCATGCTGCTCAGCAGCCCCAGCCACTGGAGATACAGGCGTGACGGATACGGTTTTTTACGGCACCGGAAGGCGCAAGACCTCTACCGCCCGTGTGTTCATTCGTCCCGGCACCGGTCAGGTAACCGTCAACAGGCGCCCGCTGGATGAGTTCTTCGGGCGCAAGACCGCTCGGATGATCGTGCATCAGCCATTGAAGGTGGTGGGCCTGGAAGGCCGCATGGACGTGACCGTGACCGTCAAGGGTGGCGGCACGACCGGCCAGGCCGGCGCAATCCGCCACGGCTTGACTCGAGCCCTGCTTGCTTTCGATGAGGAACTGCGGCCCAAGCTCAGGGCGCCGGGTTTCGTGACGCGCGACGCGCGCAAGGTAGAGCGCAAGAAGGTGGGCTTGAGAAAGGCTCGCCGCGCCACCCAATACTCCAAGCGCTGATCGCTGCCGGCGGACCAGCCCGGTAGAACACGGGTGGGGGATCGTCTAACGGCAAGACATCGGACTCTGACTCCGACAATCCAGGTTCGAATCCTGGTCCCCCAGCCAGCATTTGTTAGCATGACTACCCAACGAAACGTTGAATTCAGTCATGACGGATAGAGACCTCTCCATCGGCGACCGCCTGGTCGCGGAACTCGGCCATGCGCTGCGCGTGTGCGCTGGCGAGCCGGCCCCGGCCGCCGACAACCCCGCCGGGGACACGGAGGATTCGCTCAGTTCCCATAGCCAGCGCGAACTAAGCGCCAGCCTGATGCGCGTTAATCATGCCGGCGAAGTCTCCGCCCAGGCCCTGTACCGCGGACAGGCGCTGGTTGCCCGTGACGATGGCTTGCGCCGCAAAATGTTGGATGCCGCCAACGAGGAAGGCCGGCACCTCAAGTGGTGCGGAGAGCGTATCGAGGAACTGAACGGCAGGCGCAGCCTGCTGACGCCCGTGTGGTACGCCGGTTCTTTCGGTATCGGCGCCTTCGCGGGATTGCTGGGCGATCGTTCGAGTTTGGGATTTCTGGCCGAGACCGAGGCGCAGGTCGAAAGTCACCTCGACGGCCACCTCAAGGAATTGCCTGCCGATGATATTCGCAGCCGCAAGATACTGGAACAGATGCGCGAGGATGAGATACGCCACGGCCGCGACGCCGAGCAGGCCGGCGGCGAGCCACTGCCGGAGGTTGCGCGCTCGGCCATGCGGCTGGTGTCCAAAGTCATGACCACGACCGCGCGCTACATCTGAGAACAGGCGCACCCGATATGAAACGCGCGCGCATCGCCCCTTCCATCCTGTCGGCCGACTTCGCCCGGCTCGGTGAGGAAGTCCAAGCCGTCCTTGAGGCCGGCGCCGACGTGATCCACTTCGATGTCATGGATCACCATTACGTGCCGAACCTGACCGTCGGCCCCCTGGTCTGCAAGGCATTGCGCGACCACGGGATCGAAGCGCCCATCGACGTGCACCTGATGGTGAGTCCCGTCGATGCCGTGGCGAAGGCTTTCGCCCAAGCCGGCGCCAGCATTGTGAGCTTCCACCCCGAAGCCAGCGAACATGTGGACCGCACCATCGGCGTGATCCGGGAGAACGGCTGCCGGGCTGGTCTGGCCTTCAATCCCGCAACGCCCCTGGACTGGCTAAACCATACGCTGCATGCGCTGGACCTGGTGCTCATCATGTCGGTGAATCCGGGCTTTGGCGGGCAGAAGTTCATTCCGGGCAGCCTTGCCAAGCTCGCCGAGGCACGGCAGCGCATCGACGATAGCGGCCGTGACGTGTGGCTGGAAATCGACGGAGGCGTGAAAGCCGGCAATATCGCAGAGATCGCCGCCGCCGGCGCCGACACCTTCGTGGCCGGTTCGGCCATCTTCGGCGCCGATGACTATGAGCAGGCGATTGGCGAAATGCGCCGCGCGCTAGGCGAATAACTCCCGACAGACCCTAAGGGCCCCCGACAGCACACTAACGTATGCCCCGGTGTTCCTTGATGCGTTCGTAGGCTCGATTGACTTCGCGGGTCCGTTCCCGGGCCCGTTCCATCATCGCTTCGGGCAGGCCGCGCGCCACCAGCTTGTCCGGGTGGTTTTCCTTCATCAGGCGGCGGTAAGCGGTCTTGATTTCCTGTTCGGTGGCCGAGGATTTCACCCCCAGCGCCTGGTAGGCGTCCGACATTGGCTGGGCTTGGGCAGGACCGGCGCGGCCATTGCCGCCTGCATAGCCGAAGCGCATTCTCGCCTGCGCTTCGACCTGGCTGATGTGCCATTGCGAGAGGCCCAACGCCTCCCCGATCCGGTTCAGCGCCGCGCGTTCCTCGCTGGTGACGTCGCCGTGGGCGAAGGCCATGAAGAATTGCGTGTGAAGGAAGAACTGCCGCAAAAGCGGCTGGCCGCGGCAGGCCTCGTTCATGCGCAGGAGCTCGGAATCCAGGTCGAAGTCGGCCGATTTGCCTTCATTGAAATAGTCCATCGCCTGGCGCATCTGCGCCGAGTTGAGGCGCATGCCCCGCATGACCTGGCGTGCCGCCCGGATCTCCTCTTCGCTTACCCGCCCGTCGGCCTTGGCGATATGGCCCATGACCCGGAAGGTCGCCGCAAAGAAGACCTGCCGCCTGTTCCTGGTTTGCGCGCCGGAAAACGTCTGCCAGGAAACACGTGTATTCCTTGCCATGCTGCGGTCGACCAGGTGGCCCATCAACACGCCCATGAAAGCCCCGGGAAGGCCGCCGAACGCTAAACCGAAGAAAAAACCGGTTATTTTTCCGAGGAGATATACGTACATTGGGCGTGGCTGGTGTCGTATCTCGCAAATTCGTGTTGCTATAAGTGCAGGCCACGCGGCACAACACTAGAATACGCTCGACACGCACGCGCGAGGGAACAGGCAGTGACCGTATCGTATACCGAAATTCCGGGTCTTGAGGCCATCGGCCGCGGCAAGGTTCGCGACTTGTATGCAGTGGGCGACCACGGTCTCCTGCTGGTAACCAGCGATCGAATTTCCGCCTATGACGTCGTATTGCCGGATCCGATACCCGGCAAGGGAAGAGTGCTGACCGGCCTGTCCCGCTACTGGTTCGCCAATACCGGCCACATTGTGCCCAATGCGCTCCTGGATACGCCGCTTGACGAATTCATCGACGGTCTTCAACCGGAGGATCTCGATGAACTCGCCTCGCGATCGGTGCTGATGGAGCGGGTGCGTGCGCTTCCTGTTGAAGCGGTCGTACGCGGCTACCTGATCGGCTCCGGCTGGAAGGACTATCAGGCGGCCGGCGAGGTATGCGGCATACGGCTGCCGGAGGGATTGAGGCTTGCCGAGAAGTTGCCGGAGCCGATATTCACGCCCGCCACCAAGGCCGCCCCCGGAGAACATGACGAGAATATCGGCATCGACCAGGCGGCCGGCCTGATCGGGAAAGCGCTGGCGGAGCGGGTGCGCGATGTTTCATTGGCCCTGTTCCGGCATGGCGCCGAGCACGCCGCCGAACGGGGGATCATCGTGGCGGACACCAAGTTTGAATTCGGGATCAACGCGGCCGGGGAACTGGTGCTGATCGACGAAGTCCTTACCCCTGATTCTTCTCGATTCTGGCCGGCAGCGGAGTACAGCGTGGGCGTCTCGCCGCCGAGTTACGACAAGCAGTATGTGCGCGACTACCTTGATTCGGTGGAATGGGACCATCGGCCACCCGCGCCGCGCTTGCCCGGCAAGGTCGTCGGAAGGACCGCTTACAAGTACCAGGCCGCGCTTGAACTCCTCACGTCCTGAGCCCCGCATGCGGCCTGCTTCGCGAAAAACCGGCCGATAGACGCGCATTCGTTATCCGGCCACGGCTGGGCAAATTTATAATGTGTATCAGGCGGAAGTGGCGGAACTGGTAGACGCGCAGGATTTAGGTTCCTGTGGGGTTATCCCCTTGAGAGTTCGAATCTCTCCTTTCGCACCATTGTCCAGCCCCCGAAAAGGAGCTAAACCGATCCCGGCAAGATGAATCTTCAAGGCATAAATTACAAGGTGGAAGACGGCGAAGGACTTCGCCGCATCATGCACGTGCAGGTGCCGGCCACGGCCATGCAGCAGGAATTCCTGACCAGGCTTGGCGCCCTTCGGCGCCGCACGCGAATCAGCGGGTTTCGTCCGGGCAAGGCGCCGATCAAGCTGATCCGGCAGCGTTACGGGCAGGACGTTTGGAACGAACTGACCCGTGAGACGATTGAGAGTAGTTTTCGTGAAGGTGCGCAGAACCAGAAGTTACGTGTAGTCGGAGGCGGTCAGGTGCAGACCAGGAAGGCGCGCGAAGGCGCCGACCTGGAATTCGAGGCCACCTTCGATATTCTTCCCGAGATCGAATGGCAGGGTCTGGAAGAATTGACCTACGAGGAGCCGAAAGTGGAGATTTCCGCGCGCGACGTGGATCGCACCATCGATCGCCTGCGCCGCAGCGATGCGGAATGGAACGACGCCGATCGCCCGGCGGAGGAAGGAGACCGCATGGTGGCCAATATCCGCGTTTCGCGCCGACGCAAGACGCTGGAGGCCGGAGAAATCAAGGAAGCTCCGCTGATGCTTGGCGAGACCCGCCTGATGCCACAGCTCTTGGAGCGCCTGATCGGATTGTCCGCGTCGAAAAAGAAAAAGTTCCGCCTGAAGATGCCCGCGGAATACCCCACCGAATCCCTGCGCGGCAAACGTGTTTTGTACGAAGTGGAAGTCGTCAGTGTCTCCCAGGCGGCGCTGCCGGATCTGGACGAGGAATTCGTGAAGAAACTGGGAGTGGAGAGCGGATCGGTCGATGACTTGCGGTCCAACGTCTGGTCAACCCTGGAGCGGGAGCTGAAGTCGGTCCTGGAGGACCACAGGCGGCAAACGCTTTTCGACCAGTTGCTCACCGCGAATCCGGGCCTTACGCCCAAGTGCCTGGTGGACCAGGACGTTGAGCAGGCCCTTGCATCAATGCGCCGGCCACCGCCGCCGGAGGCTGAAGAAGGTGAGGAACAGCCGCAGCCGGAACCCGGGCCCGAGGAGACGCCGGAGATGCGTGCGGCCGCCGAGCGCCGGATTCGCATGCAATTGCTCCTTTCGGAACTGGCGGCGCGCGAAAAAATCGCGGCCGATGAACAGGTCATGCGGGAGCGGCTGCAGATGCTGGCCAGGGGCACGCCGGATCCGGAGGCGGCCCTGACAGAGTTGGCCGGCAACCGGGAGCTGGTCGGCAACCTGCGCGCCAGGTTGCGCGAAGAGCAGGTGCTTGAATGGCTGTACGAAGAAGCCGCCATCACCAGGCGCACAATGAATTTCGACGAGTTCATGGAGCCCATGCCGCCCGTGTTGTCCGGCGGAAGCTAGAACTTATGCTTTTTTCGAGAGCGAGCGAGGAATTACCAAAATGAATGAGAAAGCACTGAATCTCGTGCCCATGGTGGTGGAGCAGACCGCCCGCGGCGAGCGCGCGTACGACATCTACTCCCGCCTGCTCAAGGAGCGCCTGGTGTTCGTCGTGGGGTCGGTGGATGACCACATGGCCAACCTGATCGTGGCGCAACTGATCTACCTGGAATCGGAAAACCCCGGCAAGGACATCAGCCTGTATATCAACTCGCCCGGTGGCCTGGTGAGTTCCGGACTCTCCATTTACGACACCATACAATTCATCAAGCCGGACGTCAGCACGCTTTGCCTGGGGCAGGCCGCCAGCATGGGCGCCCTGCTGCTGGCCGGCGGCGCCAAGGGCAAACGTTACTGCCTGCCGCATTCCCGGATCATGATTCACCAGCCCATGGGCAGCTTCCAGGGTCAGGCCTCGGACGTGGACATCCACGCCAGGGAAATGCTCAAGACTCGAGAGCGCCTCAACCGGATTCTGGCGGAACATACCGGTCAGCCCCTGAAAAGGATCGCCCGGGATACCGATCGTGACCACTTCATGAGTGGCGGCGAGGCCTGCTCCTACGGTCTGATCGACCGGGTCCTGGCCAGCCGGGCCGACGTCGCGGAGCCCGAGGAAAGCAAGGAGTAGCGCCAGTGTCGTGTCACGGCCAGGCCCACGCTGAAGCGAGCGCACTCGCGTGGCGCGCTGCTGCGCGGTTACAATGCCACCGCGCCGTGAAGGCGCGCCTGCATCGAATTTGAGCTATGTCCAGCAAGAATAATCGTGGCGGAGGAGGTGAGCGAAAGCTCCTGTACTGCTCGTTTTGCGGGAAGAGTCAGCACGAGGTGCGCAAGCTCATAGCGGGCCCCTCGGTGTACATCTGCGACGAGTGCGTCGAGTTGTGCATCGACATCATCCGCGAAGAATTCGAGGAGCGCTCGGACAACCAGCCGGTATCCCTGCCTTTGCCGGCCGGGATCATGAAGTTCCTCAACGAGTACGTGATCGGCCAGGACCGCGCCAAAAAAGTCCTGTCGGTTGCAGTCTACAACCACTTCAAGCGCATGCGCTCCCGGCGCAGGGAAAAGGACGCCCCCGACGTCGAGATCGCCAAGAGCAACATCCTGCTGATCGGGCCCACCGGCTGCGGCAAGACCCTGCTGGCCGAAACGCTGGCGCGCATCCTCAACGTGCCGTTCACCATCGCGGACGCCACTACGCTGACCGAGGCCGGCTATGTGGGCGAGGACGTGGAGAACATCATTCAGAAACTTCTTCAGAGGTGCGACTACGACGTTGAGAAGGCCCAGACCGGTATCGTCTATATCGACGAGATCGACAAGATCTCGCGCAAGTCCGACAACCCGTCGATTACCCGCGATGTGTCCGGCGAGGGCGTGCAGCAGGCCCTGCTCAAGCTCATTGAAGGCACGATCGCCTCGGTGCCGCCCCAGGGAGGACGCAAGCACCCGCAGCAGGAATTCCTGCAGGTGGACACATCCAACATCCTGTTCATCTGTGGTGGCGCTTTCGCAGGCCTCGATGCCATTATCCGCAACCGCACGGAGCGCAGCGGGATCGGCTTTACGGCCGAGGTTCGGGGTGAAGATGAGCACCAGCGACTGGGCGAGATTCTCGCGAATGTCGAGCCCGAGGATCTGATCCGCTACGGGCTGATTCCGGAATTTGTGGGCCGCATGCCGCTGGTGGCCACCTTGCATCCGCTGGACCTGGATGCGCTGATGGCCATCCTCGTCGAGCCGAAGAACGCGCTGACCAAGCAGTACCGGGTGCTGTTCGAGATGGAGGACTGCGAGCTGGAGTTCCATGAGGGCGCGCTGCAGGCCATCGCCGAGCGGGCCATGAAACGCAAGACGGGCGCCCGCGGCCTGCGCACCATCCTGGAGGACGTGCTGCTGGACACCATGTTCGACCTTCCCTCCATGAAGACCGCACGGCGCGTAGTGCTGGACCGCGGAGCGATCATGGGGCAGAACAAACCGTACGTGGTGTACGAGACCGAAGAGCCGCTGGCGCTGAAGCCGCCGGAGGAATACGAACGGCCGACGGGGTCGGATGGTTAGCCGCTGGTGTCGTGTCCCGCCTGTAGGCCATTGTGCGCATTTCGGGTTGGGATTCTCCCGGCCAACCCCATATCGATACCGGAGCGGCCGGCTCCTGATTGAGGCAACGCGATGAGCGAAGAAGCGAAAACCAGCGTAGGCATTCCGCGCCGTCTGGCGGTCCTGCCGTTACGCGACGTGGTCGTGTACCCGCACATGGTGGTGCCTCTGTTTGTGGGCCGCAAGCCCTCGATACTGGCGCTGGAAAACGCCATGGCGGTAGGCAAGGAAATCCTGCTCGTAGCCCAGCGTAAGCCTGAAGTCGATGAACCGGGCGCACGCGACATCTATCGCGTGGGAACGCTGGCCACCGTGCTGCAGATGATGAAGATGCCGGACAACACCGTAAAGGTGATGGTCCAGGGCGTGCTGCGCGCCCGGCTGAAGTCACTCCAGTCCGGCAAGTTCTTCAGCGCCGAGTTCGCGCCGATTTCCGACCACGCCGCTGATGAGACCAAGCCGGAAGAAACGGAAGCCCTGCGCCGCTCCCTGCTGTCCCAGTTCGAGTCCTACGTAAAACTGCACAAGAACGTGCCTCCGGAGGCCCTGGCCGGCGTTTCGGGCCTGGACGACACCGGCCGCCTGGCCGACACCATCGCGGCGCATATGCAACTGGCGCTGGAAAAGAAGCAGGTTGCGCTGGAAACCGGCGATCCCCTAAAGCGCATGGAGTACCTGGTGGGACTCATGGGCAGCGAGATCGACATGCTCAAGATCGAGCGCAAGATTCGCGGCCGCGTGAAGACGCAAATGGAAAAGAGCCAGCGCGAGTATTACTTGAACGAGCAGATGAAGGCCATCCAGAAGGAGCTGGGCGAACTCGACGACGCGCCGGACGAGATTACCTCCCTGGAAAAGGGGATCAAGGAAGCGGGAATGCCCAAGGAAGCCGAAGAAAAGGCGATGACCGAGTTGGGCAAGCTCAAGATGATGGCGCCAATGTCGGCCGAGGCGACCGTCGTGCGTAACTACCTCGACTGGTTGCTCAAGGTGCCGTGGAAAAAGCAACGCCGCATAAACAGCAACCTGACGCGGGCCGAAAAAGTGCTGGAAGAGGACCATTACGGGCTGGAGAAGATCAAGGAACGCATCCTTGAATACCTGGCAGTCCACAAGCGCGTGCGGTCCCTGAAGGGCCCCATCCTGTGCCTGGTCGGCCCTCCAGGTGTGGGCAAGACTTCGCTGGGCCGCTCGATTGCGCGCGCCACCAACCGGTCTTTCGTGCGGATGTCCCTGGGCGGCGTGCGAGACGAGGCGGAAATTCGCGGTCACCGTCGCACCTATATTGGAGCGCTGCCGGGCAAGATCGTACAGAACCTGGCACGCTCGGGTGTACGCAACCCGCTGTTTCTTTTCGACGAAGTGGACAAGATGTCCATGGATTTCCGGGGCGACCCTTCTTCGGCCTTGCTGGAGGTGCTGGATCCGGAACAGAACTCCACCTTCAACGATCATTACCTGGAGGTCGATTTCGACCTTTCGCGCGTGATGTTCGTGTGCACGGCGAACACGCTGGCGATACCTCCGCCGCTGCTGGACCGTATGGAAGTTCTGCGTATACCCGGTTATACCGAGGACGAGAAGCTGGCCATCGCGCGCCACTACCTGATTGCCAAGCAGATGAAGCACAACGGTGTGCGCTCAGACGAACTCAGGTTCACGCCGGGCGGCTTGCGCAGCATCATTCGCCACTACACGCGCGAGGCGGGCGTGCGCAACCTGGAACGAGAGATCGCTCGCGTATGCCGAAAGGTAGTCAAGCGCCAGTTGTTACGTCCCACGCCCCGGGAAATCTGCATAGGCCCAAGGCAACTTGAGCCGTACCTGGGCGTGCGGAAATTCCGCTATGGCCGTGCGGAGAATCAGAACCGGGTAGGCCAGGCGCAGGGGTTGGCCTGGACCGAGGTCGGAGGCGAGCTGCTGCGGATCGAGGCTTCGGTGGCGCCGGGCAAGGGCAAACTCACCCTGACCGGCAAGCTGGGTGAGGTGATGCAGGAATCGATTCAGGCCGCGGTCACCGTGGTGCGCACCCGCGCGGCTTCGCTTGGGCTGGATCCTCGATTCCAATCGGAGTTGGATCTGCACGTGCATGTGCCGGAAGGCGCCACCCCCAAGGACGGTCCCAGCGCCGGTATCGGTATGTGTACCGCGATCGTGTCCGCGCTAACCGGTATCCCGGTCCGCGCCAATGTGGCAATGACCGGTGAGATCACGCTCGGAGGCGAGGTGCTGCCCGTTGGGGGTCTCAAGGAGAAACTGCTGGCCGCCCATAGGGGCGGAATCGAACGGGTCCTTATTCCCGAGGAATGTGTCAAGGACCTGGCCGAAATACCCGCCAACGTCAAACGCAGCCTGGACATCCGTTCGGTGCGCTGGATCGACGAGGTGCTGAAGCTTGCCCTGGAAAGCATGCCTGAGGTTCCAAGCTCGATTTCCGGCGAGCAGGGCGCCTCGACTGCGTCCACTCCAGCTACCACGCAAACGCCGCCGGAACAGCCGCGCGCGCATTGAGTTTCAAGGCGGGAAATCAGCTTTACCGGCGCGCTATGGGCGTGCGCTGGCAGGAAAGTAACGGTATTATTGCGACCCGGTAGGGATTAGTACATAATTCCGGCTAACGGGGAGTTATAGCAACATCCAATTTGGGATGACGCTTAACCATTTTTGGGGGTGAATTTCCTTGTCCATAAGACACCGCCAGAGCGAATTGGCCCGGGAATCCGGGCAACACTTACGGAGAATTGCATGAACAAACGGGAACTAACGGATGCCGTGGCGTCTGATGCGGGTCTTGGCAAAGCGGAAGCGGGTAGAGCCGTGGATGCGGTTTTAGGGGCCATCAGCGGCGCCCTGGGACAGGGAGACTCGGTTTCTCTGGTCGGTTTCGGGACCTTTAGCGTCAAGCATCGCGCCGCACGCCAGGGACGCAATCCCCGCACCGGCGAGACCATTCAGATCGCCGCCACCTCGGTTCCCGGGTTCAAGGCAGGTCGCGCGTTGAAGGATGCCGTAAACTAACACTTCCGGCTATCGGGGCTGGTCCCCGTTAGCGCATGCGGCGAGTTCCGCTTAGGGTTTCGGCGCCGGCGGGTGCTTAGCTCAGTTGGGAGAGCGTCGCTCTTACACGGCGAAGGTCGGGGGTTCAAGCCCCTCAGCACCCATAGCGGAGTGGTAGTTCAGATGGTTAGAATACCGGGCTGTCAATCCGGTGGTCGCGGGTTCGAGTCCCGTCCACTCCGCCACTTTACTGCTTTTTACCGTTCGTAGAGCGCCACTATTCCGCCAGTAAGGGGCGGGAAAACAAGGGTTTAGTGTCCGAAGAGCGCCATTGAGCTTTTCTACCATCCGCGATACAATGCAGCAAGAAATGTATCAAGGGGGCCGGACTTGGCAAGGCAGAAACGGCTCACGGCAAAGGCCGTCGAGAACGCCCAGCACGACGGGCGGACACGCTCGGCACAGCGCCACTACGACGGCGCCGGTTCCGGCTTGGCGCTGAACATCCAGCCGGGCGGCAGCAAATCCTGGGTGCAGGGAATCACCATTCACGGCACGCGGCGCTGGCTCGGCCTCGGCCCCTACCCACTGGTCACGCTCAAGCGTGCCCGCGAGAAGGCCCTGGAGAACAAGCGGATCGCCTACGAAGGCGGAGACCCCATCGCCGAGCGCGACGGCACGCGGCGCATACCCAATTTCCAAAGCCTCGCCCAGCGCGTCATCGACATGCATGCAGCCGAGCACAAGAATCCCAGGTCGAAGGCCCAATGGGAATCGTCGCTGGCCACCTACGCCTATCCGCTCATCGGCCGCAAACGCGTGGACTCGATCACCGTGGCCGACGTGATGAAATGCGTCGAGCCGATCTGGCAGGAAAAACGCGAAACCGCAAGCCGGGTGAGGCAGCGCATCGCCTCCATCCTGGACGCGGCCATCGCCTACGGGCACCGGACCGACAACCCCGCCAAGGCGGCGCTGCAACTGCTGCCGAAGCGCCGCGCCCCGGTCAAGCACCACCGATCGCTCCCGTACGCGGCGGTCCCTGCCACAATCGCGCGCATCCGCGAGAGTGGCGCATGGCTCTCCACGCGGCTCGCCTTTGAATATCTTGTCTTGACGGGCGCGCGAAGCGGCGAGGTGCGCCTCGCCACCTGGGAGGAGATCGACATCGCCGAGAAGACCTGGACGGTCCCCTCGACCCGCATGAAAACGAGCCGGCCGCACCGCGTCCCTCTCGCCCCACGCTGCCTCGAACTGCTCGACGAGGCCCGCCAGCTCACCCAAGGGCCCATGGCGACGCGGCAACTGGCAGGCTGCAACCTGCTGTTCCCCAGCCTGTCCGGCCGGCCACTCTCCGATTCGACCCTCTCCAAGCTGGTCAGGGAGAACGGGATCAAGGCGGTGCCACATGGATTCAGGTCATCGCTGAGGGACTTCCTTTCCGAGCAGACGGACGCGCCGCGCGCGGTCATGGAGATGTGCCTCGCCCACTCGACCGCAAGCGAGGTCGAGCGAGCGTACGCGCGCTCCGATCTGTTCGACAAGCGCCGGGCGCTGATGGACCGATGGGCCGAGTTCGCGGCGGGAGAGGCGTTGCCGTCGGGCACCCCGGCGATCCGTGAAATGGGTAGTGGGTTGGCCCCGAGAAGCATCCACCTCAACCAAACTACATAAGTCCCCATCGGCCCATCTACTATGTCCCGCGTCAAAGAAGAGCTTGTCCCTGCCCCGCAAGGCGATGTGGCGGCGGCGCTTTTTGAGGCGCTCACCCCAACGATAGCGGGTCGAAGCCTGTCATTCGGTGGGGGCACAGTGCTGGCAGCCCGGTGGGATCACCGCCAATCCTTCGACGTGGATTTGTTCTGCGACCCCAATGTTTACGGAAGGTTCTCCCGGCGCGACAGGGAGAAACTTGAAGATTCAATTTGCCAAATCGAGGGCTGCGAGAAAAACGCCACTTGGTGCGAGGACATAGCAACCTACGCGGTGATTGGGGACATTGAAGCAACGGTCCTCCCCAGGGTTGTGGCGATTGATCCGACAGAGCCCACCCGCCTCGCGGGCACCGACCTGATGCTCCAAGGCACTGCCCAGATCCTCTATGCCAAAATCGTGAAGCGCATGTATGAGAACGGCGAAATCGCGGTGCGGGACGCCTACGATTTGGCGGCAGCGGCGATTCACGCCCCCAAATCTCTATCTCAAGCGCGCCGACACGCGAGCCCGAGGGTGCTTGAAACCGTATCGACCATTATCAAAATGTTGCCCGACGGCTGGACGAGGGATGACATAAAGGGGCTGATCGCCCCCCTGCGGCACATCTGCGACAAGGTTCAAGACGCGAGGGACGCGAATGACATCCGTGCGGAGCAAGCGGCCCTTGGCACCGGCCAGAGGTGGGGGCGGAGGGGACCGGGAACACCCGCGCCGTTTTACATTGCCGAGAACGTGAACCGCGCGGCGGCACAGACCACCCGGACAACTTGCAACTGCTGTGCTCCGGCTGCAACCGCTCGAAGGGCGGCAAGACGATGGCCGAATGGCTGGCCGCGAGGGCATGAAAGAGAGGCGGCCCAGCGCCTCGTGGATTCGGTAATACCCCTACGAGCGCAGAAGCCGAACCAGCGAATACCCGCATGGACCCGCCTCACGCACGATGCGCATCGCCTGCGGCTCGCCCAGCTTGCCCAACGCCTTGAGCAACTCGCCCACCGGCAATCCCACCGTGCCCATAGAGCGCCGTAGCGCCCGGATCGGCCCAGCGCAATCGTGCGCGCACGGCCAATTCCAGCGCCGTAGGGGCGATTCTTGGCATTCCCGCGTATCGGGCTTCGGCACGGAAGGAACGCCTTGAGGGGCGCGTGAAAACCGTCTGGTATATTCGAGTCCATCAAGTCGATTCACGGGCTGCCCGATGAATAAGCTTGGTAACAGGTGCGTTTAGCTACCGCGCCGAAGGGTGGATAGTCGGGAGTATCTCCTTCCGTAAGTTCGCTTGTTTGGCCCGGCGCCTTGCGCGCCGAAAGTGGTGGACATGCTCTTGGAGAGGAGATATGAATAGAAAGTGGTTTTGGGTTGGCGTCCCGGTGATTGCGGTGCTGGCGGTAGCCGCTTCCGTTTTTTTGCGGGACCATTCCGCGCCTTTGCCGGAGGATGAGGAAGCCGAAGCGCCCGCGCAACAGCTTGAGGCTGTCCGCGCCGCGCCGGATACGCCCGCTTTGCCCGCTGCCCCGCCGTCGGGCAGCGCCATTGAAGATGTTTGGGACTTCGATGAGGGGGACCTGACGACGATCAGTGTGTCAGGCGACGGACTGGGCTATTTGGACGTTGACGCCATCACTAACCGCAACGACCCTTCGAGCATCGTCGCCTTTCTGCAAACGCACAGCGACGATACCGGCGCGGATGAACCGCTCGAAATAGAAATCGTCGGCATAAGCAAATACCCCACCAGCAAATCGGTCATTATCAATCAACTAATCGACGGGAAGAGGCTGCCACATGGGAGCGGTGACATCACCTTTGATCCAGCGACCGGCGCCGTGATAAGCGCGTATGTTTCGCTTGTGACTCCCGATCCGGCGCTGGCGGCCAGCGTTGTCATTCTTCAGGATGAGGCGGTCGCCATCGCGCGCGCCTTCGTTACCTCCGCCGTTCTCGAGGAGAAGACGGTCGCCATCGAGAGCGATAGCGGCCGGGTCGGTGTCCGGCCGCGGTTGCGGCCCGGCTTTGCCCTCGACATTTATAGTGTGACCCCGAAGGAACTCCGCTACGCAGTGGACTGGGAAACGAACAAAGCCCGCGTTGAATGGCCCGTGTGGATTAGCGCCGACCTCGGCGATTTCACTCCCGGCATTAGCTGGGAAGTATTGGTGGACGCCAGCACCGGCGAAATTGTCGGCATCAGGAACCTCGATCAACCCTATGCAGGGGTATGCTCCGATCTCACTTACCGCGTATTCGACGGCAGTTCGATGGACAACCAGCAACAGGCCCACGGCACCCGCTTGCCGGACACCGACCCGTGGCCTGCTGCCGTCATAGGGCACGCGAAAGGAATGACCGCCTCCATCAACGCGGCCGATCCAGACTACATCGGCGATGTCCGAGGGACCGATTGCGAGGTTGACATCGTGATTAACGTGCCGGATGAAGTGGTTACGACACTCGAAGGACCCGCCGCTGGCCTCTACCAAGAGGGATGGGATCGTATATTGGTTCGAGCAGGTACGACCAAACCGACGGTAGCGCATGAAGTGATGCACGCCCTCACGAGAACGACATCCGGGGACGTGGAGCACGGGATCGTTACTGCGGCGGAATCCTTGCACGTGGGATTCGGTTGGCGTTACGCCGGCGAAGATTTCACAGACCCACCCCCGTCCGTGTCTTTCGGCAGACCTTCCGGCACGCACCACAGCGTTGCGCACGTCATTTACCGCATCCTCGGTGCGACTAACAAAGACACGGCGTTCAAGATTGTTTTGGGAACTGATCGACAAAATCCATACTTTGGCAACGTGCACGGGGTGATTTTTCGAGAGGCCAAGAAGGTAGGAGCAGAAGCCGCAGTCACCGGCATTTATGAGGACATGGGCATTTGGCCGTCGCAAGCCGACATAGACAACATAGTTGCCAGCGTCATGAAGGAAATGAAACGAACGTTTGGACAATTCCAAGTTCCACCACAGGATGAAATGGAGGACAAGATCGAAGAGCTAGTGAACGAAGAATTGCGCAATGGAGAATTCCACCAACGCAAGATCATCAACGAGGCGGTCAAAAAGGCTAAAGAGTACCGGTTGGAGAAAGTCGAAGAGTTGAATAATGCCAAAGAGGAATACAAAAAGCGGCTCAGGGAAGCGATGGCGCAACTAACGAATGCAGAGCGCGCGGAGATCCAAGGCCAGTACTCCGACGCTCAGAGAAAAATCCAAGCAGCTACGACGGTGGCGATAGCGCAATGGAATTGGGAATGGATCAGAGAGGTAATCGAACGGATCATCGAGCGGCGCGACAACGATGGCATGCAGGTTCCGGTCGCGCCCCGTTCCCCGCCAGAGAGGCCCGGACATTGGCCGCCGGGCAGGCCAAGACCGCCCGGCGACTGACCTTGCGCAGCGGCCTTGTCTTCGGCGAGGGGCGCGGGCAGGCGCATGGGCGGCACGTAGCCGAGAATCAGCTCGCCGCCGGGAGTCAGAAGCGCCGGGGTGGATGCGGAACGCGGCGGTAAGGCGGTAAAATCGGATCTGGGAGCGGCGGGCCACCAGGCAGCGAAACACATCAAACAATGTATCAACGCTCAAATTCCATGCCGTTATCAACTGTAGGAAATCAAGTAATAACAGGAACTTATTAAATGACGTATCTCACCCGTCCACTCCGCCACCAATTCACTTCCTTGGACTAGATCGGTGCTCCTGCTCATACGTGATCGGCTCAGCGGCTGGGTGGCCGGTGTCATATTCGGCGTAATCGGACTGGCCCTGGTGCTGACTTTCGGCACCATGCGTGGAAATGTGGGCATGTCGGCCAATGCAGCGGCCAGCGTCGACGGCATGGATATCGGACAAACTGAGTTCCTGCGCGCTTTCCAGAGCGAGCAGCTTCGAATCAGTGATGAGATCGGCGGCGCCCTGCCGGAAGAATTCGACGAGCTGTTGCGCGCCGAAGTGCTTGACAATCTGATCGACTCCCACATGGTGCAGGCGCATGCTCAAAGCCGCGGATTTACCACCAGCGACCGCAGACTTGCGAACGTAATCCAGAACGTCCCCGCGTTTCTGAGCCAGGGGGAGTTTTCCACCGACCTGTATCGCGGCGCACTCGCCAATGAAGGCCAAACGCCGGCATCGTTCGAGTTTCAGCAGCGTGGGCTGATGACGCTTCAGCAGTTCTACCGGGGAATTGTCGAGAGCGCTTTTTACACGCCGGTGGATTTTCGTTTTTACATCGAGCTGGTGCAGGAAACTCGTTCGGTGCGTGGCTTGATGTTGATGCCCGAAGCGTTCCGGGACGAGGTAGTAGTGAGCGACGCTGAGGTCGCGGAGTATTACCAGGACAACATGTCGGGGTTCTGGACGCGCGAATCGGCCGGCCTTGAGTATATCGATCTCAATGCCGCAACCCTTCCGGGGCTTGGGGCAATCACGCAGCAGGACGCATTTGAATGGTACGAGCGGAACCGCGATCAGTTCATCAGTCCGTTTCAACGGCGCTCCAGTCACATTCTCCTGGCAGCCAGCCCCGAGGGTGATGAGGACGTCCTGGCTCGTGCCAACGAGGTGATTGCAAGGCTCGATGCGGGAGAAGAATTTTCCGCCCTTGCCGCCGAGTTCTCGGAGGATCCCGGTTCGGCTTCTGTGGGCGGCGGCCTGGGATGGAACGAGCGCGGCGTATTCGTGCCGGAATTCGAGGAAGCGTTGTTCGCTTTGGCGGATATCGGGCAGTACACGCAACCCGTGTTGACGCAATACGGCTACCACATCATTCGCCTGGAGGGCATTCAAGGCGGTGACATCGCGTCGTTTGAGGATGCTCGTGACATGGTAATGGCCGATCTTGAGGAGCGGCGCGGCAGGACACGTTTTTTCGACCTGGCCGATCAGTTGGCCGACATGGCCCTGGAAAGCGAAGATGGACTGGCGTGGATCGCCGAAGAACTTCAGCTGCCGCTCGAGATGGTTGAGGACTTTACCCGGGAGGGCGCCGGTGAATTCACCGGCAATCGCCGGGTTATCGATGCCGCCTACAGCGAACCGGTGCTTGAGCGCGGCGAGAATTCTCGCATTCTGCAGATCGGTCCCGAGCGGGCGATTGTCCTGCGCGTTGCCCGTCACCAGCCTTCCCAACAGCAGCCGCTGGAGACAGTGGCCGCGGGCATACTGGAAATACTCGTCTCCGACGCGGCCGCCGCGGCCGCCGCGTTCCAGGGCGCGGCTCTGCTTGAGGGTCTGCAAGCCGATGAGAGCCTCGACGCCCTGTCCCAGGAGCAGGGTGTGGAGTCTTTTGAAGAGCAGGAATTAAGGCGTGATTCCCCGGATTTCCCATCGGAATTGCTGAACGCGGTTTTTTCGGCCACCCCCGGGCATCCCGTGGAGGGCCTGGAATTGCAGGACGGACGTTACGCGCTTTACGAGGTCACCGAATCTTTTCCCGGCCGGCCCGAACTGATACCCCGGGACCAGCGCGACGAAGCGAAGGTCCAGCTGGAAGATGGCGAAGGGATGATGGAATACGATGCCTACCGGGCCAGCTTGCGTGACCGCGCGAGCGTCTGGATTTCACCTGAGGCGCTGGGAGACACACAATGAACCAATGGAATCCGCTTCGCTGGCCGCTCTACGCGCAGATATTCGCCGGTATCGTTCTTGGAGTGGGCGCCGGCCTGATCAGCGGGGCTACCGCGGAGATCTTCAGCGGCGTGACCTTCGACTCGGTGTACGACTACATCGGGACGCTGTTCCTCAACGCGCTGAAGATGCTGATCGTGCCCCTGATCGCCACGTCCATCATTTCGGGTGTGGCTGGCCTGGGAGGGTCCGGCGCGCTCGGCAGGCTGGGCGGCAAGACCGTCCTCTACTACCTGGCCACGTCAACCGTGGCCGTATTGGTTGGCCTGACCGTCGTCAACCTGGTGAAACCCGGCATCCTCAATGGAGTTGCGGTCGGGCAGTTGCTCGACTTCCAGACCAATGCCGAACAGGTTGCCGAGCGGGTGGCCGGCGCCGAGGGCGGCGTCGCCGAGGTCTTCCTGCGGATGTTTCCGCCGAATATTGTGAGGGCCGCCGCCGAAGGGCAGATGCTCGGGGTAATCGTTTTCTGCATCTTGTTCGGCTACTTCATTTCGCGCCTTGTGAAAGAGAAGCGCCAGCCGGTCACCACTTTCGTGCAGGCCTGCTTCGAGGCCATGATGGGAGTCACGCGCTTCGTCATGAAGTTTGCCCCGATCGGTGTCTTCGGGCTGGTCGCTTCGGTGGTCGCAGACGTTGGCCTGGGCGCCGCCCCGGCGCTGGTGATCTTTTCCATCACGGTGCTGATTGCCCTGGCGATCCATTTTCTGGTCGTGATGCCGCTGATACTGCTGTTCGTGGCGCGGGTAAACCCGCTGCGCCATTACCGGGCCATGGCGCCCGCCCTGCTCACAGCGTTCTCCACCTCTTCTTCCTCGGCGACGCTGCCGATAACCATGCGTTGCGTGGAGGACAATGCGAAGGTGTCCAGCCGCACCACGGGCTTCGTCCTGCCGCTGGGCGCCACCGTAAACATGGACGGCACCGCACTCTACGAATGCGTGGCGGTGGTCTTCATTGCCCAGGCCTTTGGCCTTGAACTGACCTTCGCCACACAGTTTACGATTATCTTCGCGGCGCTGCTGACCTCAATCGGCGTAGCCGGTGTCCCGGCCGCGTCTTTTGTGGCGATTGCGGTCATCCTGGGCGCCGTTGGCTTGCCGGTGGAGGCGATCGGCGTGCTGTTCGTGTTTGACCGGATACTCGACATGTCCCGCACCGCGGTAAACGTGTTCGGCGACAGTTGCGGAGCGGTGACGATTTCAAGGCTGGAAGGGGAAAAGGGCGTGTTGGGCGTAGCGACTTCGCTTAGGGGCCGCAGCGCGGCTTGACTTCCCACCAACAGCCGGGCCGGCGGTTGGTGCGCGAGCGCCGAACGGTCGCACTGTTCAAACCTGAACCGCCTCCGCGCGAACTGCTGTTTGCTGCTCTCGATGCGGCCCGCTGGGCCCCGAATCACCATGTGACCGAGCCCTGGCGCTTCTTCCTGTTGGGTCCCGAGTCGGCGCGGTCAATGATCGAAATCGCCGGGGAGCTGACTCTCGCCAAGCGCGGGGCCGGCGCGGCGAAGAAGAGGCGGCAGCTTCTCAAGGCAGTTCCGCGTTGGTTGGCGGTGACCTGCCGGCGGTCGGAGGACCCGTTTCGCGAACGTGAGGACTACGGCGCCTGCTGTTGCGCGATCCAGAATTTCATGCTGTGTCTTTGGGAAGGGGGCGTAGCGTGCAAGTGGAGCACCGGCGCGGTAACCCGTGATGAGCGCTTCTATCGGATATTGGGCGCCGACCTGGAAGAGGAGATGGTCGTCGGCCTGTTCTCCATCGGCTATCCGCGTATCGTGCCGGAACAGAAGCGCCGTCCGGTCGAGGACGTCGTCACCGAGCTGGCTTGATCCCCTGGGAACGAGGGCGTCTCGCCCTCGCCCGGCGTACGTACGCCGGGCTCAGTCGGGGAAGGAAAGACCTACCGCGCCCATCCCCGCGTCCACCTGCAACACGACCCCGGTAATCCCGGAGGCCATGTCGGAGCAAAGAAAGGCGGCTGCGTTGCCGACTTCATCCAGCGTCAGGTTGCGCCTGAGCGGCGCCGAGGTCTCGTAGTGATGCAGCATCTTGCGGAAGTTGGGAATCCCCGCGGCGGACAGCGTCTTGATCGGTCCGGGCGAGAGCGCGTTAACGCGTATGCCCTTCTTCCCCAGGTCCATGGCCAGCGCCCGCGTGACAGCCTCCAGGCTGGCCTTGGCCGGCCCCATGACGTTGTAGTTCTGCACCGCTCTTAGCGAGCCGGAATACGAGAGCGTCAAAAGCGCGCCCCCTTCACCCATCAGCGGCGCCGCCGCGCGCGCCAGGCTTGCGAAACTGTAGGCGGAAATGTCGTGGGCAACGCGGAAGCCTTCCCGAGTCACGCTTTCCGCGAAATCGCCCTGGAGATTATCGGCCGGAGCATAAGCGATCGAGTGCACCAGCACGTCCAGCTGAGGCCAGGATTGCTCAAGCTGCGAGAACGCATCCTCGATCGATTCATCGCTGCTCACGTCCATTCCCAGGCACAGGGGCGAATCTATCTCTTGCCCGAACGATTCGGCGCGTTCCAGGAGCCGGCCGGGCAGCGCGCTCAAGGCGACCTCCGCGCCTTCGCGATGCAGGCAGCGGGCAATGCCCCAGGCGATTGACCGCTTGCTGGCAATACCGGTAACCAGCGCCCGTTTTCCTTGAAGAATCGGCATGGGCGGGATTCTACAGGTCATTGCAAGGCAATAGACAACCCGGGGCGATCCCCCCGAAAGGTACAATCACTAGCCGTGCAGCAGGTGGAGATTTATACCGACGGCGCCTGCTCCGGCAATCCAGGACCGGGTGGCTGGGCGGCCCTTATGCGTGCCGCCGGCCATGAACGTGAACTGACCGGCGCGGAACCTCACACGACCAATAACCGGATGGAAATGACTGCCGCGCTTCGGGCTCTGGAAGCCTTGAAGCGGCCTTGCCTCGTCGTGCTCCACACCGATTCGAAATATTTGCAGCAGGGCATGAACGGCTGGCTGGAGAAATGGAAGCGCAACGGCTGGAGAACGGCGAGCAAGAAGCCGGTGCGCAACGAAGACCTTTGGCGCGAGCTTGACGCGGCCTGCATCCGGCATCAGGTCGAGTGGCGATGGGTGCGGGGGCATGCCGGCCACCCCGACAACGAGCGTGCAGACCAGCTGGCGCGCGAGGCAATGACCGCTATGAATCCTGGGGGTTCGACGGAGGGGGAATGCGCCACGTAGCCGTCGACGTTGAGACTACCGGCCTGAACCCATCGGGCGGGGACCGCGTCATATCGATTGGCTGTGTGGAACTGATTAAGCGGCAGTTCACCGGCCGTACCTTGCATCGCCTGGTGAATCCTCAACGCACCATCCCTGCCGAGTCCTCGCGGATTCACGGCATTACCGACGCCGAGGTGAAGGGGCAGCCACTGTTCGCGGACCTGGCCAATGAGTTCCTGGAATTTGTGCGCGACGCGCATCTTCTCGGCCACAACCTGGCTTTCGACCAGGGTTTCCTCGACGAAGAACTCCGCCGGGCGAAGAGAGCGGAAAAGCTGGAAGACATCTGCGGGTTTACCTGCACGCTCAAGATGGCGCGGGCCCGCTACCCGGCGCAGCGCAACAACCTGGACGCCTTGTGCCAGCGCCTGGGTGTCACATCGACGAAGCGCGGCTACCACGATGCCCTGGAGGATGCGCGGCTGACGGCTGGCGCCTGGCTGCGCATGACCGTGGGACAGGGAGAGCTCAGCATGAGCGACGTGACGGGGCCCGGCACGGCAGGTTCCCTGAATCGAGAGGGCATGAAGCTGGTTCGATTCGAACCGGGCGAGGAGGAGCTTGAGGCCCACGAGAAAATGCTGCGGTCAATCGACGAGAAAGCCGAAGACGGGGCCGCCTGGCTAAAGGGATTCAAGGGAAGTTAGTGTGGTGTCCGGCGAATAAGCTGGGCCCCGTCCATTAGAATCCGCCTTTTCCCCGAACTGGAGAAGACTGTGGGGCAATCGATTCGGTCCGCGTTCGCGCAAAACTTCCTGGGCGACTCGCCCCGCTGGTACAAGCAAACGATCATCGCGTTCCTGGTGATCAACCCGTTGCTGTGGTATCTGCTGCCGGACTTGAAGTTTTTTACCGGCTGGCTGCTGGTACTCGAGTTCATCTTCACGCTGGCGATGGCCTTGCGTTGCTACCCCCTGCAGCCCGGCGGACTCCTGGCGATACAGGCGGTACTGATGGGCATGACCTCACCGGCGACCCTGTACACCAAGACGCTGGAAAATTTTCCGGTCATCCTGCTGATGATCTTCATGGTGGCCGGCATCTTCTTCCTGAAGGAGATGCTGCTGTACGTGTTCACCCGGATTCTGCTGGGGGTGCGCTCCAGGCTGGTGCTGTCGCTGCTTTTTTGCGCTACTGCCGCGGTCCTTTCGGCCTACCTGGACGCGCTGACGGTGACGGCCGTGGTCATTACCGTGGCGATCGGCTTCTACCGCATTTACCATTCCGTTTCGTCTGAATTGAAGGAAGGCGAAGCCGCCGCGAGATTGACCGATGACTCGCGGGTACCGGATGAGAACATGGCGGAATTACGCAAGTTCCGATCGTTTTTGCGGGGCCTGATCATGCATGCCGCTGTCGGCACGGCCCTGGGCGGGGTCACGACGCTGGTGGGCGAGCCGCAAAACCTCCTGCTGGCGAAAGAGGCCGGCCGCGCTTTCGGCGAGGCGGGCTGGGATTTCGGACAGTTCTTCATGAATATGGCGCCGGTGACCATCCCCGTTCTGTTCATGGGCCTTTTGACCTGCGCGATGCTCGAATTGACCGGCTGGTTGGGCTACGGCGTCAAGCTCAGCCCTGCGGTGCGGGAGGTTCTCGAGCGCCACGACCACGAGGCCGCCGAACGCCGCACGCCAAGGCAGAATGCTGCGATGGTGGCCCAGGGAATAGCGGCCGTGATACTGATCATCGCACTGAGCCTTCATCAGTTTCACCACACCGAGGTGGGGCTGATCGGCCTGATGATCATCGTGCTGGCCACTGCGTTCTCGGGTGTTACCGAAGAGCATCGTCTCGGCAAGGCCTTTCAGGAGGCGCTGCCGTTTACCGCCTTGCTGGTGGTTTTCTTCGGCATAGTCGCGGTCATCTACGACCAGAAACTGTTCAAGCCGGTGACCGAAATGATCTTCACTCGGGACGGCGCCGAGCAACTGGCGATCATGTACCTGGCCAACGGGCTCTTGTCCATCATCAGCGACAACGTGTTCGTGGCCACGGTCTATATCGCCGAGGTCAAGCAGGCGCTGTTCGACGGGCTGATCGACCGCGCCCAGTTCGAATTGCTGGTGGTGGCCATCAATACCGGCACCAACATCCCCAGCGTCGGCACGCCCAACGGGCAGGCCGCCTTCCTGTTCCTGCTGACCACGGCCCTGGCGCCGGCCATCCGCCTGAGCTACGGCCGCATGGTGCTGATGGCACTGCCGTACACGATCATCATGACCATCACCGGCCTGCTGGCCATCATCTACCTGTTGTAGGCGAGGTTGGCGCACATAGCCCGGGAATCTCGCTCCATGCCTGGTTGGGACGTGCTTGTGGAGCATGCGGGGAAAGCATGCGGCTGGAACCTGGGCTCGATGCTGGATTCGCCCGGCCGGTTTGACGAGTTTTCCTTGCGGTGTGAAGGTCCCGGCGGGGCCGGGCTGTTCTTCGATTACAGCCGCCAGAAAGTGACCGCCCAGACGCTGCAGTTGTTGCTGGCGCTTGCCGATGCGCGGGCAGTGCAGGCCTCGCGCGCGGCCCTGTTTGCGGGCGAAGTCGTGAACTTGAGCGAGAACCGCCCGGCGCTGCATCCGGATGCCAGGTCGGTGGATCCGCACGATGCGACTCTGGCGCACGCGCGGGCCAGGACAAAGGAATTCGCCGAGCGTTTTCGGGCGGGAAAGGTGCTGGGCGCGCGAGGCAAACCGCTTACGCGGGTCGTCAATATCGGGATAGGCGGCTCCGGCCTCGGCGTTCGACTGCTGTGCGCGGCGCTCGCAGGTGAGGGGCCCGGGCCGGTGCAATTCGTATCCGAAATGGACGGGGCGCAACTTCAGGACGCACTGGCGGGCGCTGACCCGGACCGGACTCTCTTCGTGGTGTGCTCCAAGAGCTTTGCCACGGCCGAAACCATGGCCAATGCCTACACGGCTCGCCACTGGCTGGTGGCCGGGCTGGGCCAGGCTGCCCCGGCACGGCACTTTGCCGCCGTTTCCTCCAGCCCGGACGCGATGACCGCCTGGGGCATCGCACCGGAAATGCAGTTCCTTGTGCCCGCTGGCGTGGGAGGGCGTTATTCGGTGTGGTCGGCCGCCGGCCTGAGCGCCTGGCTGTCGCTGGGCGGCGAGAAGATGGAGCAGTTTCTAACCGGCGGGCGTTGGTTGGACGAGCATTTTTACCAGGCGCCACTCGATCGAAACCTGCCGGTGCTGATGGCGCTGCTTGCAGTCTGGAACCAGGCCTTTCTCGGGTGCTCCAGCCAATTGCTGCTTCCCTACGACGCCCGCCTTGCCCTGTTGCCCGCGTACCTGCAGCAACTGCTGCTGGAAAGCCTGGGCAAGAGCAATGACGCCCACGGGCGCCCGCTCGCCGTGAAGGGCGTTGCGGCAGTTTGGGGCGCCACCGGGTCCAGCGCCCAGCATTCGATCATGCAATGGGCGCAACAGGGGGACCGGACGATTTGCGCCGACTTCATTGCCGCTCGGCAGGCCGGCAGCGCATATCCCGGCATGCATGCGGAAGCGTTGCGGCACATGCTGGCGCAGGCCGAAACGCTGGCACGCGGTTTGCCGCGGAGCGAAATCGCCTCCGACCCCCTGGCCGATCACAAGGCATTACCCGGCAGCCGTCCATCCAGCGTGTTACTGCTGAAGAAGCTGGACCCCGTGCACCTGGGCGCCCTGATAGCGCTTTACGAACACCAGGTCTTCGTTCAGGCGACCCTGCTCGGTGTGAATCCCTTCGATCAATGGGGCGTGGAACACGCCAAGCGCCTGGCGGCCGACGAGTCGGCACAGCCACCCCTGGCAGCCCTGCTCGGCGACTAAGCTCCCCCTGGGGACGTGGGCGTCCTCATGGGGACGAGGACGTCCCCGCCCTCGACGAGGGCCGGGAGGCTGTGAGGGCAATGCCCTCACTCCCAGCCCCCTCTCTCCGCGCCTAAAATAACGGCATCATGAAGATCACCGTTCACGGTTGCGGCTATGTGGGCCTCGTGACCGGCGCCTGTTTCGCGGAAACGGGTGTGCAGGTTGTTTGCCTGGATATCGACCAGGCCACTGTTGATCGGCTTTGCAAGGGTGAATTGCACATCCATGAGCCGGGGCTCGAAGGTCTCGCCAAGAGGAACCTTGAATCCGGCCGCCTCACCTTCAGCACCGATCTCAAACTGGGCGTGGAGCACGGTGATGCGCAGTTCATTGCCGTGAGCACACCCCCGGGAGGCAACGGCGCCGCCAACCTGCGCCAGGTTCACTCGGTAGTTGATGCGATTGCCGAGCACATGCCCGGTTACCGCCTGGTTGTGTGCAAATCCACAGTTCCGGTAGGCACTTGTGCGCGGGTGGAAGAACGCATTGGCGAACGGCTGGCCGGGCGCGGCGCGGCGCATGATTTCGATGTTGTTTCAAACCCGGAATTCCTGAAGGGCGGGTCCGCTGTCAACGATTTCATGCACCCGGAGCGCATCATCCTGGGCACGCACAGCGAGCGGGCAATCGACTACTTGAGCGGGCTCTATGCGCCGTTTAACCGCAATCGTGACCACCTGATGGTTATGGACCGCGCATCGGCCGAAATGACCAAGTACGCGGCCAACGCCATGCTGGCCACCCGTATCAGTCTCATGAACGAACTGGCCGGCCTGGCCGAGCGCGTCGGCGCCGACATCGAACAGGTGCGCAGCGGCATCGGGGCCGACAAGCGGATTGGCTACAACTACTTGTATGCCGGGTGTGGATACGGTGGTTCCTGCCTGCCCAAGGACACCGGCGCCCTGTCTCAGATAGCACGCGAGCACGGCTATCTTGCTCAGATCGTTGAGGCCGTATCGCAAGTCAACGAGATGCAGAAGGTACTCCTTGGACGGAAGATCCAGGCCTATTTCGGAGATACGCTTGCCGGCCGCCGGATCGCCCTTTGGGGCCTGTCGTTCAAACCCGGGACCGACGACATGCGCGAGGCGCCCAGCCTGGCGCTGATCGATTTCCTGCTTTCGCATGGCGCCCATGTTCGGGCTTACGATCCGGTAGCTGTCGAAAAATGCCGCGCGCTGCTTGGCGAGCGACAGGGAATGGAATACGCCGCAAGCGCTACTGGAGCCGCGGATGGGGCCGACGCCCTGGCAATCGTGACCGAATGGCCCCAGTTCCGGTCACCGGACTTTGATCGTCTGCAGGCCAGACTCAAGGAGCCGGTGATTTTTGACGGGCGTAACCTGTATGCGCCCGAGGCAATGAAGGATCGCGGCTTTCGGTATTTCGGCGTGGGGCGGGGCGAGCGCCTCTTGCCGGACGATGGCGCCGGCGTACAACCCGTAGGGGAGGAAGTCTTCCGGCCCTGGGGCAGCTTCGAGGGCCTGGGGCAGGGGAGCGGCTACCAGGTCAAGCGCCTGCGCGTACTTCCGGGCGAGACGCTGTCGCTACAACGCCATCACCGCCGTGATGAGCACTGGGTGGTGGTGAGCGGCGCGCCGGTGGCCGAACGCGATGGCGAGAGCCATTCGCTTCAAGCCGGCGATCACATCCTGATTCCCCTGGGCGCCGTGCACCGCATTCACAATCCCGGCGAGGAACCCGCGGAACTGGTGGAAGTGCAACTGGGCGACTACCTGGGCGAGGACGACATCGAGCGCTTCGAAGACGTCTACGGCCGCGCGTAGTTGATGACGAGTTTGTCATTCATCCCGGGAACCCCCCTGGGAACGAGGGCGTCCCGCCCTCGCTCATAAACAAATGAGGCTCAAGCCCCCATTCAAGGCCTACGACATCCGCGGGCGCGTTCCGGGCGAGTTCAACGCCGACCTGGCCGGCCGCATCGGCGCGGCGCTGGTTCGCTTTACCGGGGCCAGGGAAGTAGTCCTGGGTCACGACGCACGGCTGTCCAGCCCGCAAATCGCCGATGCCGTGGCCGAAGGCGTGACCCGCGCGGGCGCCGATGTGGCCGATCTCGGGTTATGCGGCGCCGAGCAGGTGTATTTCGCCACAGGCCGCTTTGGTAGCGGCGCGGGCGTCATGGTGACCGCGAGCCACAATCCCGCAGACTACAACGGGCTGAAGCTCGTGCGCGAACAGGCGCGTCCGATCAGCGGCGACAACGGTCTTGCGGAAATTCAGACAATGGCGGAGTCCTCACCGCCACGCGGCGCTCGCGGCCGCCGCCGCTCGGCGAATGTCCAGGTGTCGTGGCGTCGCAAGGTAATGAGCTTCGTCGAGAACTTTCCCTTAAAGCCCCTGAAGGTCGTCGTCAATTCGGGAAATGGCGCCGCCGGCCCAAGCGTGGGGCAACTGGTTGCGGCCACGCCGTTACAGATCGTGCATTTGCGCCCGGAGCCGGACGGGAGTTTTCCCTACGGAGTGCCCAATCCCCTGTTGGAAAGCACCCGCCAGGCTACCGCCGAGGCCGTGAAAGAGCATGGAGCCAATTTCGGCGTTGCCTTCGACGGCGACTTCGATCGCTGCTGCTTCTTTGATGAGCGCGGCGAATACGTCGATCCCTACTACACCGTCGGCATGTTCGCAGCCATTCTGATTTCTTCCCGGCCAACCGGCGACCGGCGGGTTGTCCACGATCCCACGCTGGTCTGGGACACCGAAGAGCAGGTGCGGTCTGCGGGCGGCCAGCCGTTGCGAAATCGAGCGGGGCACTCCTTCGTCAAGCAGCGCATGCGTGACGAGGACGCGGTATACGGCGGCGAAAGCAGCGCGCACCACTACTTCCGCGAGTACCTGTACTGCGATTCCGGGATGATTCCCTGGATCCTCATGGCCGGCATCCTTTCGGCGCAGGGCGGCGGTCTGGCGGAACGCACCGCCGAGCGGCGTCGGCGCTACCCGATAAGCGGTGCAATCAACCTGCCGGCCGGCGATGATGCCGCGCCGTTGCTGGAGCGTCTGGCGACCGAGTATTCACGGCAGGGAGGCAAGCTGGATCAAATCGATGGCCTGTCGGTGGAATTCGCCGGCTGGCGCTTTAACCTAAGGCCTTCCAACACGGAGCCGCTGCTGCGACTGAACCTCGAGACTCGCGCCGCCCCGGAACTTCTCGCTGAAAAAACCGCCGAACTCAGATCTGCGGTTTCGAGAACCCGCGATATTCGCTAGCACTGCTGGAATCCAGACCCCGTGGCTGACCAATAGCACGTATGCGTTTCGCATATCCCATTACGCTTGACAGCCAGCGAAATGGCGCGACTGTGGTGTCATTTTCCGATGTTCCTGAGGCTCTAACGGAAGGAGCCGACGAACGAGAAGCATTAGCCGAAGCGCGGGATTGCCTCATCGGCGCATTGGGTGGGTACATCTCTCGTGGATGGGCTATTCCGAACCCCTCGGCGGCGGAAGGACGCCCCGTCATTCGACTTGCGGCGCCCGTAGGGGACAAACTCGCGCTTTATTTTGCGATGCGCCAACATGAAATCAACCCGGCAGAGCTTGCGAAGCAGCTAGACAAGGCCGAGGCCTGGATCGATCAACTACTGGATCTGGATGAACACTCCTCAGAACAACGCCTCGATGAGGCGCTGTTGGCGCTTAAGAATATGATTCCTAAAGGGTCCGAGGAATCATCTCCGGAACATGAGCGCGTGCATTATCCGGGTTAGTATCTTGCTTCGGAGCGCAACGGCACCCGGCCGCCGCCGCGATTTTGAGGAATCCAACCTATCAAGCGGGGCTCAGCGGCCAGTGAATAATTTGAGGTCTCAATTAGCTTAAGAAGGGATTATTCAAACCACTATTGGACCTCCTCGACCCGGGCGCCTTCTTCCGCCTGGCGCAATATGAACGCGATTTGCTGGTCGCTGAACTTCGATCGTTTCATCCTCTTGTCCTCGGTTGGTGATCGAAAACCTAACCGGGAATTTTCTCACTTTGATCGGCCTAAGAATCGGGGAGCAGATCAGCGTTGGCGCTCGCTTATGTGGGCCAGCCACACGGCGCTCGCGCCGCCTTGCCGGGCAAGAAAAGAGACTCGGCAGAGCGGCATCGCATAGCGTTAACAGGCCCGAGTTCCGCAACATGGCGAATACGGGCAACACGGATGAAGACCCGTACCGAGCACCGTGTGCCGCCGAGCGACGCGGCTCCGGGTGTACTTGTGGGGGGATGTGAGCCGATTGTCGAATCAAAGCCGCATCCGCTTGCTACATGACGTTGTTTGGCCAAATCATGGTGCGCCAAATATGAGCCACGGGGCTGTTGTCGAAACCCAGGCCCTCCTTGGGTTGGCGGAAGTTGCGGCCGATGATGTCGATGAACCTGTCGATTTCCAAATGCGCGTCGGGATCGAAAGCGTAGAGATCGTAAAGGCATATCAGCCGCGCGGTCATGTAGTACTTGTGGTCCCTGGCTTCCTCGTAGGCGCTCAGGATGTAGTCGTTGGGCGTGTAGTTTTCCCCGAACAATCGAACATAGAGATCCGGATACTCGTAGCCCACGGACGGATCGGGGAAAAACCGCAGTGCCTGGTGGGCGCGCACGGCCCAGCTTACCTCTTCGTCCACATAAGGCTCGATCAATTGCGCGCCCCAATAGCCGTGGTCGGTGCGAATCAGCCCGCAAATGGATACGTCATGAAGCAGGCAAGCGAGAATGACCTTTTCGTTCTGTCCATCCTGAAGAGCCCGATTGGCGCTCTGAAGCAAATGGCTTGCCGGATGCCATCGGCGTTGAAAGAAATCCACTAGAGTGGGCTTTTCAGGCATCGGTGGCAATCGTGGATCGCTGCCCATCAGCATGCGGCCCTTTGGAGGATCGAAGACAGGAACGGGCTTGCCTCCGATGGTCTCAAAGGTCGGGGGCCAGGGCAGTTCGGGTGCGGCGACCCATGGACGGGCTACGCCCACATCCAACTCCAATTGCTCCAGGGCACGGCTGTCCAAGGATTCCATGGCCATCGCTTCAACCGCCTCGGCCCTGGCTTCGATTGACATGCCCGGCGTAAAGGAAGCTGACGCTGCCGTCGCGGCATTCAGGAGAAAGTCACTCCGATCCACTTAGTTCACGGTCTAACAAAAAACGCACCGCAATGATGCCTCGGTCGGCGTAATTCGCGCAAGACATTGTTTTTGATCTTCCTCCCATAAACCGGTCCATTCGGGCTGAGGTTTTCCCATTATTCTGAACCGAGGGAGGTCATCAGGTGAAGCGCAAGCGATTTACCGAAGAGCAGATCATTTCGATCCTTAGAGAGCGGGAGGCGGGCATGACCGTCGCTCGGTCACAGGCTTCCACATAGAAGTCAGTGGAGAAGGTCTTGCCAATGAGCTCTCCAATACACTTCCTGGCGACGGCGTTGCTCTTCGTCTTGCCCGTTACAAGTATCCAGAAATACACCTGCTGCAGAGCCGCATTTTGATCGCTGCTGAAGGCGCGCTGATTCAAAATAGCGCTTGAAACTGTGCCGAATCTGTGCCCCGGCTATTGGGCGAGATTTCGCCCGATTCGGAAACTTAGGCATATTCGGCTCATTATTAGGCTGAATAAGCCCCAATTGTGAGCCGAATAGGACTTTGTCTGCTGATCGGCATTCGCCGAACGAATACCCTGCGCAAAGACGCGGCGCCTATCGTTTGGCTGCGTTGCCAGCCACTAGTGTTGACGAGGCCAGTCACTTTCTGCCCTGGGATCAACACCGCTGATGTCATCCTCGCCAAAGCGGACAGTTCATTTGTTCTAAAACCGGACAGTTCTATTTGTTGCCAACTTGCCAATCCAATCAGCTTGCCTGAGCACCCTCGTCCTTCGGTGCTGCCTTCATCAAAGAGCCATCGCTGTGCTGTAAGCGAACGGCGTCGAATATCTCCCGCGCCAGAATCGGGAACGCAGAGGCCTGAAATTCCTTGTCCTCCATGTATCGCGTCACAATCTGATCGTTCTCCGCCATGCGCTCGATCATCAGCTCCTCAATGAATTTGCGGGTTCCCAACTCGAATTTGTCGAGTGGGTTGGCCAGGGCCGTCCTCACGATTTGCTCGCTGTTGCAGGCCTTCTCCTTGATCTGTTGGAAGAAGAGGCGGTCCTCCTCGATAAACTGCGTGCCGAAACGCTCGTTCAGCACCTCGATGATTTCCGATAGCGGCGCCTGCTCGTCCTTGGCCTTACCCGTACCGACTGCAACTGGACTCTTGATGTACTGCGCCTCACCGTCCTTTACCTCAATAGCGCCTGAGGATACGCGCTCCAAACGGTAGTACTGGAGCGCCACCTCATCGCCAACCTGGACGATAGTCGCGTCCTGATCAAGCGGCAGATGCGGTAAGAGGAAGCGCCCGTAGCTATAGAGTATTTCCAGATCAGCGTCGGCGTACGGAACGATCTGACTTAGGAAGGCGTAAACCCGGACATATCCTGCAAGCTTGTCGCGAAATGCCTTTTGGCGTTCCTCATCGACGATTGCCTTGAAACGATCTACGCCCGGTTGCAAATGCCGCTGCATGTGGGCATGGTCGGCCGCGCTCTGGCGTTCGGTCGGCATATAGAAAATCTGGGCGAAGGCATTGACCTCGCTCCAATGGTAGACCTGCTCCTGATCAAGTTCATGCTTGAGCGCTTCGAGGCTTGAAGGGTCGGAAGGTTCGGCAAGTTCAGTCTTGTCGTAATACGGTTTGAATGCCCGAAATATGTTCTCAGCATCGTTCACGAAATCCAGGACGAATGGCGCGTCCTTGCCGGGGATCATTCGGTTCAGTCGGGACAACGTCTGCACCGCCTGCACGCCGTCTAAGCGCTTGTCCACATACATCGCGCAGAGCAGGGGCTGATCGAAGCCCGTCTGATACTTGTTGGCGACCAGCAGCACCTGATAGTCCGAGCTTGCGAAGCGGTCCGAGAGCGCCGCCTCGCTGATGGGTTTGCCCGTAACTACGTCGGTGTTCATGCCGGGTTCGGTGTACTCAGCGCCCGTCTCCGGGTCGCGTACGGTCCCGCTGAAAGCAACGAGCGCCCGGATGCCGATGTGACCTTTCTCTTCAAGATATCGCTCGAAGGCGAGCTTGTATCGCACCGCGTGCAGGCGCGAGGAGGTTACGACCATTGCCTTGGCTCGACCGCCCAGACGATGCAGCACGCTACGGCGGAAGTGTTCAACGATGACCTCAACCTTCTGCTCAATGTTGTGCGGGTGCAAGCTCATGAATTTGGCAAGCGCCCGCGCCGCTTTCTTTTTCGGCAGGTTGGGATCGTCCTGGGCCGCCTTAAGCAATCTGTAATAGACCTTGTACGTCGTGTAGTTCGAGAGCACATTGAGAATGAAGCTCTCCTCTATCGCCTGACGCATGCTGTAGAGGTGGAATGCCTCCGGCGCGCCATTGGCGCCGGGACGGCCGAACAGTTCGAGAGTTTTGCCCTTTGGCGTTGCGGTGAAGGCGAAGAAGCTCAGGTTCGGTTGCCGCCCTCTTGAAGCCATGACCTGATTCAGCCGGTCTTCCCAATCGGCTTCGCCTTCGGCGTCCTCGTCTGCCACAGCGCCCAGAATCGCCTTCAGCTCGCGCGCGGTTTCCCCGGTCTGGCTGGAATGGGCCTCGTCCACGATCACGGCGTAGCGGCGCTTGGCGATTTCCGCCTCCCACGCCTTCGCCTGAGCTTTCTCTTTGGCGCTTGCGGACTCCTGCGTTTCCGCGCCGGCGACATGCAGCAGACCACGCAACACAAAAGGGAACTTCTGCAAGGTGGTAATAACGATCTTGGTGCCGTCGACCAGGGCTTCCGCAAGCTGCTGGCTGTCGCGATCAATCGCCTGTACAACTCCTTGGGCATGCTCAATCTGATAGATGGCGTCCTGGAGCTGGCGGTCGAGTACGCGCCGGTCGGTGATCACCACGACGCAGTCATAGGTTTTGCGATCCTCCTCGTCATGCAGGCTGGCCAAGCGGTGAGAGAGCCACGAAATGCTGTTGGTCTTGCCGCTGCCGGCAGAGTGCTGAATCAGGTAGTTCTGCCCGGGCCCTTCCTGGCGAGCGGCCGCGATGATCTTCCGCGCAGCGTCAAGCTGGTGATAGCGCGGGAAGATCATGGTTTCCCTGGTCACCCGCCGCTGACCACCCTTGCCGTTTTCTACCTTCTGCTCCTGAGTCTCGATGAAAAGAAAATGCCCGAGGATGTCGAGAAAGCTGTCGCGCTGGAGCACCTCCTGCCAGAAGTAGCCGGTGCGGTAGCCGGATGGATGCTGGGGGTTACCAGCGCCGCATCCAATTTCGCCCGGTCGGCTGCCGCGGTTGAACGGGAGAAACAGCGTCTTCGCGCGCGTGAGCCGCGTCGCCATGTGAACCTCGTCAGGGTCGGCCACGAAGTGCACCAGGGCGCGAGTCTTGAAGCGAAAGAGCGGCGCGCGTGGATCCCGATCCTTCTGGTATTGGCGCACGGCATGGCGCCAATTCTGGCCGGTGCCCGGGTTCTTCAGTTCACAGGTAGCCACCGGCAGGCCGTTCAGCGCGAACACGAGATCGACGGTGTCGTGCTTGCCGGGATGGCAGAGCACCTGCCGCGTGACCGTGAGCCGGTTCTGGCGATAAAGCGACAATACTTCGTCATTGAGACCATGCGCGGGCTTGAAAGTGGCGAGGCGGAAGGTCTTGCCGTAAAACTTGAAGCCGTGACGCAGCACGTGCAGCGTGCCTTTGAGGTTGAGTTCCTTGACCAGCGAGGCTAGCAGCAACTTCTCCAGCGCATCGCCGTGCAGTGTGCGCATGCCGGACCAGAGTTGGGGCTGGGTAGCCTCCAGGAATGCGCAAACCCGTGCCGGGAACAGCGCTTGCTCGACGTCCCACTCGGCGTTGGTCCCGGACTGCCAGCCGCTCGCGCCGAGCAGGGTCTCCTCGACGTGGGATTCGAAGGCGCGCTCCTTAGTCTGCCCACTCATGAGGGTTCGTCCCCCAGCAGGTTGAGCACTAGCCGAATCATCAGCGCCTTCTGCGCGGGTTCGCTCGCGGCGACGAGCAGCGCCAGTGCGACCATCGCAAGGCTAAAGAACTCGACTTGGTAGGTTTTTCCATCGGCCGCAGTTGTTGCATTTTTTACAACAACTGCCTCTCGCTCCAGCTCCCCCGAGGAGAAGACGTTCCGTAAGTGCCTGGAGACAACGGATTTGTCGCGACTGAAAAGCTCCGCTTTCTCGGCCAGCGAGAGCAAGATCGTATCCTCCACCGCGCGCACGTTGACCTGGATCGTACCGACGGGCGCCTGCCAAACGACGAGTTTGCCGCCCATCGCCGTCGTGTCCCCACTCATGGCGCAGGTCCCAAGACAAATCGCGCCCGTTCGCGACGCAGCATCTCGTAAGGGGTCATGCACTTGATTCCCAGGCCGATGCAGGCGTCGGGAATCTTGATCTTGCGGATTGAGGTCGACGGCGCTTCGTGCGTCACGACCGTGTGCCTGCCGGCGCGAGCCTGGGCCACAAGGTAGTAGTCGGCGACCTGCAGGAACGTGCTCACGGCCGCCGGTTCGTATGCTTGGCCGTTGGCCCAGGCACTGACTTCGGCCATCGCCGGGAAGACTGCAGCCTCCGGCGGCAAGAAGAATTCTTCGCCTCGTGCCGCGGCCCATTCCGACAACTCGTCTCCGACTGCCTGGACCTCGTCGCCTACCTTCTCAACGCTAAAGACGCGCTTCGTTTCGTTACCGGCTACAAGCCAGTCCCAGAAGGCGGGGCAGAAGTCGAAGCCGTAGTGCAAGTTCTTGGCGGCGATGAAGACGTTTGCATCCACAAGGTAGGCCATCAGTGCCCCACTCCCAAGCTGCGCCCCAGCTCGTTAAACGTCGCCATCTTCTTCAGGCCAAGCATCCGGAAGGTTTCGGTGAACCCCGTGCGGCCTTCGAGGGTGCTAGCTACCAACGCCCGCGCGAAGCGCTTGCTGACACGAGCTCCGAGTGTCAGATAGAAATTTCCGCCGCTGCCCCTCGGCAATGCGCGCAGCCGTGCGAGTTCCTCCTCGTACGCTGCCCACAGTTCAGCGCGCGTCAGCCGGCCGGCGTCGTGTATGCGCCGGAGGATAACAAGGGTGCTGACCTTGAACCTTCGCGCCAGACGCCGAAGTTCGTCTTGCAGGTCGGCACTGACGTTGATCTCGTCATGCAGAGCGGAGAGCGGTACCAGGAGCTCCGCGGCGACCCGATTGCACCAGCTCTCCACTTCATGATCCGGTGCGGCCCGTGCCTCGGCATCCGAGACGCCGGACTGCCCAAGCCACAGGTGGGCGAGTTCGTGGGCCAGCGTGAACATCTGCGCTGCCTTGGTATCCGCGCCGTTGACGAATACTAGGGGCGCCAGCGGATCCGCCAGCGCGAAACCGCGGAACTCTTCCGGGTCGAGTCCGCGACGGTTGTTGCTGCCGACGACACCACTGACCATGACCAAAACACCAAGCGCATCCGCCTGCTCAATAAAGCGCCGCAGCGCGTCGGTCCAGGTGGAGAGCTGGCGGCGCTCCCCAAGGTCGAGCGCCAGGCTGTGACGCATCGTGGCGGCGGTCTCGAGGATGTCGTCTTCGAGACGGGCGGAACCTACGAACTTGAGCGCTGGCTCATGCATGGAGCGCGCGAAGTCACGGTACCAGTCCTGGCGCTGCTGGCAGAGATAGACGGTGTCCAGCAGATCGGGGCTCGGATGGCTCACGTGGACATTGGCAAACGTGCGGAAGTCCGGGATCGGCACACGTTCGACCGGCGGCTCGGCGAGAAAGAAGAATCCAACCGGCGCGCGGGTCGCCTTCGCGAAAGCTTCGAGTTGCTTAAGCGTCGGGCGCACGGCCCCACGCTCCCAGTCTTCGAGCTTCGGGAAGCGGCTAGCCAGACTTTCCGCGCTTAAGCGGGCGCGCTCGCGCGCCCAGCACAGCAGTTCGGGTTGAACCGGGACGCGGTTCATAGAACCATTCTCCCCGGAATACGCTCAATCGCCAAATGCTTGTCCTGCGTACAGGTTACGCTTGCGGCGCGATCGGTCATAGAGTTCCCCCGCTCTCGAACACGCGGTAGCGGAGCCACTTTGCGATGCCGTCCAGGTCGGGGAAGAGCTGGCGGTCGAATACGCCGTACTGATCGAGACGGCGACGGATGTCATCGTGGGCATCGTGCCGAATCACGATCTCAATCCAGTCGCGATCCTCCAACGCCTTGAAAGGCCGGTGGCAGGCAAGTGATACGCTGTCTTGAGCCCGCATGCGAGGAGAGATGTGAGGCGGATGGTAGATGACGTTTTCCGTGATCTCGAATGGAAGAGGCGCTTTAGGTGTTTCGCTAGAGCCGGCATCGGATGTTTCTTTGTCTACCGCCGCCTCGTCGCTATCGCCTTCCTCTCCTTCCAGTTCCTCGACGCCAAACTCTGCGTAACCCGTTTCCTCCGGGGGCGGACTCGTCGCCGAGTCCCCGACGGGCTTTACGGCTTGGTGCTGGTCGCGGGAGAAATCGGTATAGCGTGCCGGGTTGCTGATCAAGACGTATACCGCACTGTCCATGGGTTGGCCCTCGTCGTCCTTCTTTGTTTTCCGTACCGCGAAGTAGAGCGCCGCGAGTGGGTTCTCGGTCCAATCCATCAAACGGGTTGGCAGCCCGTGGTGCTGAGCGATGGCGAGCGCTTCCCATTCGCTGCGCGGCAGATGCTGGACGTGTGTGACCAGATGGTTGCTGAATACTTCCAGCACTTCGCGCTCGAGTTCATCTTGTTCGCGGAAGGACTTCGACTTCACGTGATCGTAGCGCCCGATGGACGGTTTGAGCGGATAGCCGGCGGAAATGAGCTTCGTCTGGCCGCGGAAGTATTTGCGCGTCTCCGGTAGTTCGTTACGGACGATATTGAGGTATTCCTCGAAGTTCTCGACACTAAAGGGAGTGCTCATGCATCTGCCTTCCGCACATCGATCTTGCCGGTTACGGCTGCGGTGATCAGCGCTGTTCGGTATTCCTGCAAGCGTTCGATGGCGGTTTCGATCTTGGCGACTATCGAGTCGGACTTTGCGGTCTCGTTGTTGAGGAAGTTGGCAATGGCCTCCTGTTCTACAAGAGGCGGAACGACGACAGTGATCGGATGAATATCATTACGATCCACGCCAGGCACGGCGGATTTCACCGCATGCAGCAAAAACAGCGGAGAAAGATGTCGTAGCATGGCTTGTAAGAACCTTGGTTCGTTACCGTGCAGATCTATGCTGTAGAGAGTCGTATTGAGGGGCCAGTGGTCCTCGGTTATGAGATAGAACTCACCGATTGTTCCATAGCGCCCTGTCACGATCCCAGGTCCGGAGGCCTTGGCGCAAGAGTGCGTAGCAGAGACCCCCGAGGAGGAGACCAAAGGCACGCTGCCTACCTCACGTTGTTTGGCAGTCAGATCATGGCCTCGCTGAAATGTTACGGCCCACTTGAGTTGTTTCAAATCCCAATGCTCTGGGACGTCGCCGAGCCAGTCGATGCCGGTGGGTTTAAGTTTGGGGTGCGGGTTGAGGCTGGCGGCGCGTGCGGCGTCTGGCCGGAGGCCGCGGGTGACGGTGCGAGAGATGAGCCCATTGCGCTTCTCCTTCAGCCGCTCGATCAACGTCCGTTTCTTCGACACCAGCGTGTCAATCTTCCCCGTCTCGCGGTCGAGCAGAGTTGATATGACTCGCTGCTCAGAATCGCTAGGTACAGGACAGGGAATACTTCCAAGAATATCTAGATTGAGACCGTCGCGTGCCTCGCCTCCAGCCAAGTTTCGAATGTTGAAGTAGTTCGCTGTGAGCCACCAATATAAGTAGCGCGGCCGAGTCCTCATTGATGGAATAATTGCAGCCATGGACTGATTGCAAGTCGCATCCATGGCCAACTGCGCGACCTTACCCTTTGTCTTGCCCTGACCTGCAAGAGCCATAACCAGTGAGTGTTTTGGTATCCACTTCGCGCTACTATTTGAGAATCCGACGCTAGTGATGTACTCCGTTGGCTCGGTGATGTATGCGTCGTTGACAGTACCTGAGTTGAGCCATGGGATGTCACCGTCATCCCAAAAGGCAGTGTTTCCCTTGTTGGGCGTTCCGCCCGCGTAACGTTCGGACAGCCAGCGTAGGGCTACGAGATCCCAACTATCTGGAATCGCGGGTACCCATGCGTGACTGCTCGGCTTGTACTTTGGGTAGGTCGACAGCCTCACGACAACACATCCTCGACTATCTCCTCGGCATCCCACTCCTTTGGGCCCTCGTCGTAGGTCTCGGGCTCGACATCAGCCCGGAATGCCTCCGGTTCGCGGGTGATTGCTTTGCCGGTCGCGACCTCAATGCACTGGAGCAGCGCCTCGGCACGGGCGCCGTAGAAGTCCCAAAACCGGTCGGTTCGTACAGCATCCGGAGCGATGCGATGGGAAGCCAGTATCCCGTCCAAGCGTGCGGTGTCGACGTCCGCGGCCCTCTCTAGGGTAGGCAGGTAGTTCGACGGGGCGCGACCGCCGATCTGGCGATTGGTGCGTGCCGAGATCGCAGTCTTGTTGATGATGCTGTTGTAGGTACCGGATTCGATTTCCGCTTTCTCGCACCACCTCTTGGGGAAGATGTGGTGGATGTCGATGTCGTCGTCAAAGACAGTCTGCGCTGCGATTGGCTCGCCGGTACGGAAGTCGCGACCTCCGTCGTGCATCAACAGCGCATAGAGCCCCTTGTAGGCGGCGCTGTTGCGCGTGCGCAGCGTCAGTAGGCGGCCTGCCTGGAAGCTCGATTCGGTGATGGTCCTCGGCTCGACCGCCTCGCCGCGAACAAGGGCGTAGACCTCAGGCAAGTCGCGCGCGAAGCGAGACTCGATGGCGCTGCCGTAGAGCTCGCCCAGTACCCCGCACCAATACCAGCGTGCAATCTTTTGTCGCGCGCCCTCTGTCTGGCCAGTCTGGCCGAGGTCGGTGAAGAGCGCGGCCAACGGAACGAGCTGGGTGCGGTAGGGCAGGTCCCGCGCCTTGAAGATATCCTGTCCGTAGAGGAAGCGCGCTGCTAAGTCAAACCCTTCTTCGACGCGATCGGCCCACGCCTGCCAGTCAGCGACCTCAAGCCGCAGGATATCCCGGCGCTTGCAACTGATACCGGGAGCCTTATCAGTGGGTGTACCGGCGTTGAGTGCGGCGCGACGGCGCGCCCGTGTAACTAGCAGCGAGAGAGTTTGGAGAAAGTCGTCGCTTTGCAGTTTATGCAGAACCGGATGCCGTTGCTTGAGGCGTACTTCCCGTGCGTCCCAGTCGTCGCGAAGCTGAAAGTCGTCGGCGGCGAACGAGGCGGTGAGCAACTCGAAGACAGTGAGTGCCACGCCGCCGGTGTTCACGCGCTCAAAGACCAGACATACAGCCTCCTTCGGGGTTTCCTTCTTGAGCTCGATCACGGGTACCTGGTATTGCTCGAAGCGCTTGATTACATCGCGCTCGAATTCATTGAAAGACCGCATCCTGTCAGCGTCGAAATTCCAGTACTCGCTGTAAGCCTGCCGCCACTCTGCGCTGTCGAAGATAAGATTCACGGGAAACAATGCGGCTTCATATTCGTGTTCTTGTTTGGTCATGTCCAAGGTAATCTTTCCCCCAAATGCTCTCACCAGCCGATCCTCAGGCACGCTCAGCAAAGCGTCTTCTGGATCAGTCTCGGGCTCGATTGCTTGTTTCATATCGAGGTAGTACCAGCGGCAGATCGGTTTGCCCTTGGCGTCTCTGGTTTCCACAGCGTACGTGCTCATCAGGGCTTGGTAGAGCGAGGTCAACCGTTGCTGTCCGTCAAGGACGAGCGTCTCCGGCTCTGCTTTTGGGCTCTCATCAGTCCCTGCAATCGGTCGGGGCTTGAAGCGGATGTGCTCACCGCCCGTCTCAAGCAACATCACGGCGCCTTTCGGAAAGGATACTGAGACGCTCGCGAGCAAACTCTTGATGTGTTCGTCATCCCACACCCATCCACGTTGGAAGTCGGGGAGCTGCAGATGACCCGTACGGGCGCGTACGAGCAGTTCCTGCAAGGAGGTCTTAGTGCTATCGAAGCTGGCACCGATCATTGATTTACTCCGTGACTGCCGGTCACGTCCGCGAGTAGTTCGATGATCTCTTGCTCCAGGGTCTTGATATCGGCTTCAATCACCTCCAGCGGACGCGGCGGCTCGTACATGTAGAAGTGGCGGTTAAGCGGGATCTCGTAGCCGACCTTGGTCTTGGTCTCGTCGATCCAGGCGTCGGGAACATGGGGCAGTACTTCGCGCTCAAAGTAAGCTTGAATACTCTCCTTGAGCGGTACGCTCTCGGTATCCCGAAACTCCGGGTCGGGCTCTGGGTTGCCATGTCGGTCACGGCAAATGTCGGCCGTTTCGTCACGCTCTCCGAGTGCCGCGAGCATCGTCTTCAATTCGGGCGCCCGGAACCGCGCGTTGGCCGCGCGATCAAACTCGCGGAGTTCCGTGAGGAAGGCCTTACGGTCCTTGTAATGCGTGTCACCGTGCCGCGCCGCGAAATCCGCGAGCACTTCGCGGATCTTAGCCTGCCGCCGCTCGCCTGCCGCAATCTCTTCTAGTCGCGCCCTCTCGTTCTTCTTCTTGCTCGTTGAAAGTCTGACGAAGCCGCGTTCGGTCTCAAGGCGAGCAATCCGATTCGCCGTTGCCTGGAAGTTCAGGCGTAATGGCCGCTCCACGGTAATCTTGTGGAAACCGAACTCGGCATTGTCGAAAACCTTGCTGACCACGCGGCTCTTCTCGATCTGCTCCTTGGTAATGGGGTCTTCCTCCATAAAGCCTCGTGTCTCGCCGTCCTCGAAGTTTCCGAAAATACGGGTGATTTCACCGATCTGGTCGGGTTCGCTCGCCCGGTCCGCTGGGTCGCCCAGCTTGTTGCGCTTGTTCCCGAGACTCTTCGGCATCTTCACGAAGAAGCGCCGCGCGTCGATGAGCTGCACCTTGCCTTTCCGGCGTGGCTCCTTGCGGTTCGTCAGGACCCAGATATACGTCGAGATGCCGGTGTTGTAGAAGAGCTGGTCGGGGAGCGCGACAACGGCTTCAAGCCAGTCGTTCTCGATGACCCACTGGCGGATGTTGCTTTCGCCGCTGCCGGCATCGCCGGTGAAAAGGGGTGAGCCGTTAAACACGATGCCGATCCGGCTGCCACCGTCCTTGGGTGCGCGCATCTTCGCCAGCATGTGCTGCAGGAACAGCAACGAACCGTCGTTGATACGCGGAAGACCAGCGCCGAAGCGACCCTCGTAGCCGAGCGTCTCGGCTTCACGCTGGATGTACTTCCGCTGTTGCTTCCATTCCACGCCGAAAGGTGGATTGGCGAGCATGTAGTCGAAGGTTCGTTTTTGGCCCTCGGCGTCGCGATCGAAACCATCCCTTGTGAAAGTATCGCCGAGGATAATGTTGTCGGCGTCTTCGCCCTTGATCAGCATGTCTGCCTTGCAAACAGCCCAGGATTCATCGTTCCAGTCCTGGCCGAAGAGGTGTGGCGCGGCGTCGGCATTGAGGTCGCGGATGTATTTTTCGGTGACCGAAAGCATGCCGCCAGTACCGCAGGCTGGATCGTAGACCGTTTTGACAACGTGGCTCTTGCGCAGGTCTTTCTCCGGCGCGAGCAGAAGGTTCACCATCAGTCGGATGACTTCGCGCGGCGTGAAGTGCTCACCGGCCTCCTCGTTGGACTGTTCCGCACCGATTCGGATGAGTTCCTCGAAGACGTAACCCATCTGGACGTTGTCAACGAGTTCAGGAGAGAGGTCCACCGCCGCAAATTTCTTGACTACCTCATAAAGCAGGTTCTTTTCCGCCATGCGGACGATCTGCTGGTCGAAAGCGAATCGTTCCATAATCTCGCGTACATTTTTCGAGTAGCCGTTGATATAGGCGTTGAGGTTCGGTGCAAGTTGGTTGGGATCGTTCAGCAGCTTCGGCAGGTCGAGTTTCGAGAGGTTGTAGAACGGCCTCCCCGTGATCTTCTCCAGGAGACTTCGCACCACCGTCTCGGGTCTGGCCTTGATCTTCGGATGCTCAGCCAGTACTCGGGGCTTGGTTGGCTCAAGCAGACAGTCGAAGCGCCTCAGTACCGTGAGGGGCAGAATTACTTTGCGGTATTCGTTGCGCTTGTAGGGACCCCGGAGCAGGTTGCAGATGCTCCAGATGAAATTAGCGAGCTGGGAATGTGTTTCAGTACTCATGCGGTTCTCCCAAATTCCGTACGGCGCTGCATGCGGCATATCATGGTTGCGGTCACGCTACCGGTACGGATGCGCCAAACTCCCGCGCACTGCTCACTTGAATCCTAGACCGCCAGCAAACCCGCTGAGCAACTCGCCGCCGATCCGCGGTCCTTGCTTTGCCATAAAACATCCTGCTGGTGGACTATCTTCCGGCCTGCAAACACGTAATCTCTTAGCGGTTCTTGAGCGCAAGTGTTGTACTGCCCGTCCTTTGGCTGACGTCCGTTAGCAGCCACATTTCCAGCACCGATCGGGCTTACCAACCTAATCAGATTCAAATTCGCGCAGATATAGATTCCGAATTTCTTTTCCTGTGCCTTCAACGGCTTCGATTTCCTCCACGCAGAAAAACCTGTATCGGTTGCCCACCGTCAGTCCATTGAGACTCGGGCCGTCGTCCGTGACTTTGCCCGTCCGGATGCGAGTCCCTGTATCCAGACCCCAGGCTCTGGTGTCGCGGTTGACCTTCATGAATTCCCCTACGAGCGTAACTTCCTCGGTTCCAAGACTCGAGATGCTGGCAAGCATCTTAGCCAGTACTCTTGCTTCCGATGCCGATATCGCTTGACTGTTTGGTTTTGCGGAAGCGGGTTCGGCCCAGGAATAGCTGAAACCTGTCTGTTGTTGGGTGAGAAACCGTAGCAGCTTCAAGTAGGAGCCAGCGAGATGCCCTTGGTGCTTCTTCGCCGTATAGAGTGCGGAGTCAGGGCTTGCGGTATGCTCAAAAAACATGTCTACCCGTTGCAATGCTAGGGCAAGTTGGCTCCCGCCCAGCAGGTCGGGGGGACTGACAGCTTCAAGAATCACACGAAAGGAACCCGCAGCCGCAGGAACAACCACATCCATCAATGCCGCCTCGGCTGGTGGAACCGGTGACCGATAGCTGGCGGGAAGTTCCCTTAATGCCGCTCGGTAGGCATGCTTCACCATTTTTTGCATTTGATCGAGTAACCCTACGAAAGTCTCTACGCGAATACGGTGGTCGGTTGCTGCCTCCGGCGGTTCCACCTTGAGTTCAAGCAACAGATTATTGCGGGCCTGAGCTTCCTTGAGTACGGATGCGCCTGTTGGCGCATAAGGAAGCACAAACCCTTCGTCCGGCAGGAATCCGCTATGAGACAGAGAGTCTTGCTGAAGATCTAATTTCAATGTTTCAGCAAGATTAGTCGCCACCGTCAGGTACCATTCTTCCGCGCCAGCCTCCTCGATCAGCAATCTCAAGTCCACCAACCCCGTGCGAAACTGGCGCAAACGCTCCGGTGCAACGCCCACGACCAAATAGGCGTCCTGCTCTTCGGTTGTTTCCACAGCCATTGCCAGATAGTGGCCGCCGATCAGATCTCGCGCTTCGAAAAGCAACGGCCCGTCACAGTAGTCCAGCATTGTTGTGTAGCGAATGATTTTCACGTGGGTTCCAATTGACATTGTGCCAGTATGTCGTAGTCCGCAAACGGCCACCAAGTGTGATGAGAGCCTCTCCCGGTCTTTTGGATATAGCCCACTCCGGCACTCAACCGCAGCCGACATATCGTCCGCCCCCGCATCTTCTGCAATGTCAGCCGCTTCTCCGCATCGCTACGCTGTAGGAAGATGGACAGGCCGCAGACTTGGCATTCAGTGACGCCCGAAAACAAGCGGTCTAGTTGTTCGGCCCGCTGAGACCGGAAATCCGATTCGGTTGGCGGTGATGAGCGGACAAGTCGGAAAACATCCCTTGTTTCTCGGATTTCTTCGGCGGTACCAGGTGGGCAATCTTCCGGCAATTGCTCTCGGTATTTCATGATCTACTTGCCCGGGATTGCGCTGTCACCAATGCCGCACAGAGTCCTTTCAGCGTAGTGTGCAACCGCCCGCCTTTCGCAAGTGCCCGGAAGAGCGCGGGGCTGCCGAGAACCAGTCACAAGGTACAGGCTACCATAGCCGGATACCTAATATGCCAATTCTGGCAAACAGGGGGAACGACCTGCGGGGAGCGAGTGAGGCGGCGGTCAGCCCAAGAGCGCGGATCAGCAATACCGATCCGACCGGTTACAATTCCAACAATCGGCTAACCGTCTTCGGTTCAGCCAAAAGTGGCCCACACTCGAAATTTTGACAGGGCTTTGGTAATTCGATTTGAGCACTGCTATTGCCCAAGCATGTCCCAGTGCAGTTGCGCCAAGTTCTCTGCTATCTCCGCCACTTCCCCCGTCGATAGATTCACCTCGACGAAAACGGTCTTCTCTCTTGGTCTTAGCGTCCCCATCTCCCATGCTTCCCATCGACCTCCATTGGTCAGGATCGCGTAACGGGTGCCGACTTCTGTAGCGTACCCCGACGCCTGCTTTCGTTTGCTATCCAGCCCAGTGTCCGCAGACTTTGCCTCCACTATGCCGAGAATTTCTTCGCTCGTCGACAAGAGAGCGTAGTCCACCTTGTCCCTGTTGGCTCGATGTTCCAGCCGGACCTTCGCCGGGTCCGTGACGTCCCAGCCCAATGCGACCAACATCTTGTCGATGACCAGTATCCGTGTCGCCGTCTCGTTCCCGCGCAGGTAATCGGAATGCTCCGTCAACACACTCCGAGCTTCTTCGATGCTCTTCTCAAGTAACGCTCTTTTCCCGTCTCTTGTATCAGCCAATGTTCACTCCCTAACCTCCATCCACCTCGCGTTGCCTTATTCCGGCAGCTTACTCGCCGTCCCGTGCCCACGCCCGCCCCAAGGCTCTGAGCTTCGCCCAGATCGACCGTCTTGCCGCGGGTTCTTCCTTGTCCATCCGCTCGCCCGGCGCGGCTATCCTGGCCTCCTTGCTCATCACGCCCGTTTCGCCGGTAAGGTGATAACTGTCGCGCTGCGTCCTCGCCTTTTTCCGCACTAGCGCAACCTCTGCTTGTGAAAAGCCGCGCGCCCACCGGATATTTCCACAATCGATCCAGTAATGCGATTTACAGGGAAAACTCCAGTTTCCGATCGACGGCGCAAGCGAGACCGTCCTTCCGTCATACGTGAGCCTCCACTCTGCTGGCCCGAGGGGCGTCACTACCTCCTGCCCGCACCCGCACGCGCAATTGTGAACCACCGTCCCGAAGCGAATCGACACATACAAGACACCGTCATCCAACTTATCCGGTATGTGGTCTACAAACTCGTGGCGCAGTCTCATCGGCTCTCGTGCGCCTTCCCGACCATCCTGTTATTCATGTGGTTTCCGTCTATCGTGTAGGTGCTCCTGTCCTCGTACCCGAGATCCATGTAGAACCCCCGGTGCTTCTTCCATCGGATTACCGCTAAAGCCGCGTTCAGTGCGTTCAACTCCACGATCTGCACGTTCCTCTCGTATTCGCCAACGTCCCGAAATCCACCTTCACCGCTTCGTGCTGCCGAACTCTTCGGTGTCTCCCGGAAGCTCGTTCTCACAACCCCAAGGAGCTTGTCGTCCTCCCTTTCGATTCCCATTCCCACGTCGACGAAAGGCACTTTCAGCCTGTCCAGTGCGGGAAGCAGCCACTGCCTAGTTTCGTTATTGTCAACGGCGACGAACACGAAATCTAGCTCGCCAAGCATGCCGATATTCTCTTCCGTCACATCGGCATCGTGTGCGACGACTCCACTCCTCATCGTTGAGTATCTCTCCTTGTACATCTGCACCTTGGTGGGAGCCCTATCCAGCTCCTCGATTGTTGTTGAGCCAGGCGCGCGGAATGCGTTGTGCTGCTGGAACCGGTCCCCGTCGAATAAGTGGATCTCCGATACCCGAGTCTTACTGACGTAGTCCAAAATGTACGACCCGGTTCCTCCCACCCCGACTAATCCGATCTTGTCCCCCGCCAATCTCTCGTTCAGCCGCGTTATCCCTGAGCGACTTGACGCAGTCTCCATAAACGCGAAAGGATCATTCGGATCCACTGACAGCACTAGTTTCCCCGATCGTCCAATTGCTCCGGGGTCTATTCGTCTTGCGCACCGTCCCAGCACCTGCGCGTAGTGCGTCATCTTGTGATGGTAGTCCTCGTAGTTCCCCTCGACTGGCTTTGCCGAAAAATAGTGATCGACCCATAGCCCCTCGGCGAGCTCTTGGTGATTGCTGTTGTTCCGGAGCGCCTCGATCGGCGCACCTCGATCGTCACACGGGTACTCGCCCGCGAAGTACATCGTGTGATCCGGCGGTGGGCCATCGACGGCCAGCGGACATACGAGCTGCCCATGCTTCACGGTTCGCTCGCTTGTGACGTAAGGAACGCGGTGCAGGATCAAGTATCCTGACCGCACCTCAATCTCGTGGCCATCTTTGACGAGTCGCTTGAGGTCCTCTCTACGACTGATCTGTTCTTGTGACATTGATGATCGTCCCGTCCTGAACCTTCAACCTCTGTCCTTCATCCAGCTCGCCTTCCTGTATTCGGCCACCGGCGTCCCTGAACGTAATAGTGAATACGATCTGCGGCCCACGGGCCGGATCGTCAAATGCGAGGTCCACCAATTCGTCGAAGGTCAACTCCTCCCTCTCCACTTCCCGTTGCCTTCCATTGATCGTAATCGAAAACCTCTTGTCCTCTGGCCGCCCTTCGGGCTTGTCCTCATTCATGCGATTTCTTCTCCTGTACGCCTTCGCAAGTGCATTGCCGTAACTTTCACAATTGCGCTAGTGCCGCGCTCCCGCGGCACTGCGTTCTTCTCCCGATCGGACGAGCAAAGAAATTCTCGGCATTGTGGCTTCTGCGCTCCACATCATGCCAACTCCCTGGCACCTGTAGGTGTGACAACACGCTTCAGTGTGACATACGAATTCTACCATCCGAGCACCTAAACCACCCACTCAAGGGTAAAGCCGCGAGGCGGGTTTCTTGTTTTTTTCGGGCGCACGCTGTATCGGTCTAGTTGTGAGCGGGAGCCGCCAGACCGCACCTTCTCTTACAGCCGTCGCGATCCTTGCAGGCCAGACTCTCGTACTCCTAATCTAGGCATCGGCAAGCCGCGTCTCGACCAGGGCGGGGTCCACAGCGGTGTTCGACCCCGCATCGTAGGCGCGGAGGCGGCGGAACAAGAGATTGGCGGGTCATATTGGACCTCTCTTTGACCGCTTGCCCACCCGAATTCTCAACCAGCACATCAATCTTCAGTCCCGAGTGCCCCCGAATAGTCTCCGTCGAATCGATGTGCACGTTGCCTTCGTTCCATGAAGGGTGTCGAGAGATCAGCAGCTTGCCCAACTCTCCGTTGAGGATTTCTTCTCTTTGCTTTGGCACTTGGACTCTACCTAGTCACTTCTCGAAGTGGCAGAAGGATCGCGCCGTGACGGACAATTGCATCTACTTTTGCCTTCATCGCATCATCAAACGTGATCAGCCCGTTTAGAACTAGAGCCAGATCTTCGCCCGTCATTAGCACAATTCGCGGAGCGTCACCAGAGAACTTGGTGATGGCTTTTTGATCAAAACCGGTTGAGGATAAGAAAAATCCCCGAGTGCTTTGCGCCTTGCCTCTGATTTTTATATCGAAGACCGATAGATCGGGTTGCTTGGCTACCTCCTTCGTCCATTTTGCTTCAACAAGGTAGTCAAATCCCTCGTAACTGAAGTGTCCATCAACCTGCTCTCCCGATGCATTGCGATACGATGGATGGCATTCAAATTCGCAATGCACAAGAAGATCGAAGAAGAGGCGTTCCAGCGCGAAACCGCGTTTTTGCGGTGTGATTCCTGACAATTCTGTGAGGTCTGCAAACCTTTTATTGAGGTCTTCAAGTCGGGATTGGCGCTGCTGGAGTTGTTCAACAGCCTGTTTGCGATTTTCGCGCCGGGTCTCGCTAGCCTGGCGCTCTATCTCCATCTCTATTGGGTCGTTACCTAAGAGTTCTCGGAATTCTTTGAGCTTGCTCACGGCTGCGCGCACGTCCAGATTGTCTCGGTCCAACGGTCCCTTGAGCCTGTAGAAGTTCGACGCTAGATTGTTGATGGTGTCGATGTCATTCGCTTGTTCCAAGTCTCTTAGAATATTGCGCATTGTCTGGTATTTGCTAAACGCTCCCCGCGGGTACCGATCGACAAGCCCCGCTGGAACGCCGGCCGAAGCAAGAAAATTATGGAAACCGTTCCAATACCAAAAGCAAGCTCCAGCAAGGGCAATCATCTTCTCCTTTGCCTCGAAACTGAGTTGCTTATTCATCTTTCTTCAATGGGCAAGGTGGCGTTGGTCAAATTGGAAATTGAGGTGGGACCGATTCTTCCTCGGTTCCGAGGAAATGCCCGAATTAGTTATACTGGAAGTGATCCCAGAGATTCCTGAAGTAAAAAAATATAATTAAGACAATGTGATAAATGGGGTAAGTGGTGGGCGATGCTGGGATTGAACCAGCGACCTCTGCCGTGTGAAGGCAGCGCTCTCCCCCTGAGCTAATCGCCCGTGGCCGGGTATTATTGTCCGCCGCTTGCGTAGCCCGCAAGTCGCGTCGAAACTAAACCTCAATTCCGTATGTCCGTTCGCACCCGCTTTGCTCCCAGTCCCACCGGTGTATTGCACCTGGGGGGCTTGCGTACCGCCTTGTACAACTGGCTCTATGCGCGGCGCCATGGCGGCGAGTTCCTTCTCCGGATTGAAGACACTGACCGGACGCGTTCTACCGAAGAGCACATAAGGACCCTTGTCGACGCGCTGCAACGCTATGGGCTGGCGCCGGACGGCGAACCGCTGCTGCAATCATTGCGGGTCGAGCGTCATCGCGAGGTGGCGCAGCAGTTGCTGGACACCGGGTCCGCGTACAAGTGTTATTGCACGCCGGATGAGCTCAACGCCATGCGCGAACAGCAGCGCGCCCGGGGCGAAGACCCCCGCTATGACGGCCGTTGCCGGGAACGCAGCGGGCCGCGTGCGGGAGTGGAGCCGGTCTTGCGTTTTCGGCGGCCTGATGTGGAAGCGGTTGTGGTGCACGATTGGCTGCACCGCGAGGTCCGGTATCTCAACGCCCAACTCGACGACCTGGTGCTGTTGCGGGCCGATGGAACTCCGACCTACCACTTGAGTTGCGTGGCGGATGACCAGGACATGGGCGTGCGCCAGGTCATTCGCGGCGACGACCATCTCAACAATACGCCACGGCAACTGCAATTGATCCAGGCGCTGGGCTGGACGCCGCCGGAGTATTGCCACTTGCCACTGCTGCTGGCGCCTGACGGAAAAAAGCTCTCCAAGCGCGATGAAGCCACCGATGCGCTGCACTATCTGCGCGCCGGCTACCTGCCCGAAGCCGTGCTCAATTACCTGGCCCGGCTCGGTTGGTCTCATGGAGACAAGGAAGTGTTCACCATCGAGGAACTCATCGCCTGTTTCGGCCGGGAAGGTCTGGGTGCATCCGCTTCGCGTCTGGACACGGCAAAGTTGAACTGGATCAACCAGCAGCATATGAAGACGATGGCGGCGGATGCCTTGTGCGAGGGTCTGGCAGCGCAACTCAAGCACATCGGTCTTGATCCGGATGGCGGTCCGCCCCTTGAGAAGGTGGTCGAGGCCTGGCGGGAACGCGCGGAAACGCTTGCGGACATGGCCGAGGCAGCTCGCTGGGCGTTTGCCGCGGAAATCGAATTCAGCGAACGGGCAGCCAAAAAGGTGCTGCGGGGTGTCGTTCGCGAACCGCTGGCGGCCGTTCGTGAGGCGTTGGCGAGCCTCGAGCAGTGGACTTCCGAGGAAATCCATGCCTGCATTGTGCAAACCGCCGAGTCGCTGGGCCTGGGGTTCGGAAAGCTGGGTCAGCCGTTGCGGGTGGCCGTGACCGGCGACGCCATTTCTCCGCCGATCGATATCACGCTGGAACTCGCCGGCCGCGAAGCTACGCTCAAACGTCTCGACAAGGCGCTGGCCTACATCGATGCCCGCATCGCAGCGGCAGCGGTTGGCTCGGCGCCACGCGGATAGCCGCACTGGGAAGCAGCGATGCTGGGTTGCCTGGAGCGGGTCACGGGCCCCAATCCCGCCTACGCGGTGATCTGGCTGCACGGGCTGGGGGCGGACGCCGGTGATTTCTGGCCGATGGTGCCGGAACTTCGTCTTCCCGCCTCGACGGCCTGGCGCTTCGTGTTCCCGAATGCCCCGGTTCGTCCCGTTAGCGTCAATGGCGGCATGCCGATGCGGGCCTGGTTCGACATTTCTTCGCGCGACAGCGTCCATCCGATAGACAGCGAGGGCATAGCTCAAAGCTGCCGGCAGCTCGAAGAACTGATCGATCGGGAAGAGCAGCGGGGCGCCCCGCGCAAACGCATCGTGCTGGCGGGCTTTTCGCAGGGCGGCACGATCGCCGTGCGCACCGCGCTGTTGGCGGAACGGCCGGTGGCCGGCGTGCTGGCGCTGTCTACCTACCTGCCGCCGCTGGCGCCGCTCAGTCCGGGCGCCGGAGCAGCCGGGCTGCGCTGTTTCCTGGCCCACGGCAGCTATGACGAAGTGCTGCCCATGCGCCTTGGTCTTGAATTGCGCGATGAACTGAGATCCGCAGGCTGCGCAGTCGAGTGGCGCCAGTACGAAATGGGGCACCAGGTATGCGGAGAGGAACTCGCGGACGTCTCGGCGTTTCTACAAGTAATTTCCAACGCAACAGCCGAGCCAGGCTGAAACAATACTGACTTATTCGGGCGCCGTACGCCCGGTATCATTGGCGCGCGCAGGATCGCCCATTCCGGCATGATCCCGCAATCTGGTGGCTCTTGGGGAATCGTGGCGGGTTGGCCTGCCGCAGCAATTGCGTTTGGCGTTTTCACTTACCGAAATCTGCATGGTGGCCGGCTTCCTGCTGGCGGCCTACGCGGTCGTCGCCAACGACTCCATACAGACCCTCGGCACGTTCCTGTCGTCGAATTCCCACCGGCCCTGGTGGGTGCTTTGGATTTTTGCATCGGGAATACTGTGCGCGGTCCTGGCCTACGGTTGGGTCTTCCACGGCGGAGACGTGTCCTATGGCCGGCTGACGAAATTTCCTGTTCCGGTGGGCGGAATCGGCTGGATACACGTTATCCCGCCGCTGGCATTGCTGTTCCTGACGCGACTGGGCGTGCCGGTGAGCACGACTTTCCTGGTGCTTACCGTGTTCACTATCAGCAACTTGCAGGCCATGCTGGTCAAGTCCATGGTGGGCTACCTGGTTGCGTTTATCGCGGCCATCGTCCTTTTCCGGCTGGTGTTCAAGCGGGCCACCGAGTATTTCCACCGCACGCGCGGTGCAGCGATTCCGCGCTATTGGGTAGTACTGCAGTGGTCGTCCACCGCCTTCCTGTGGAGTCAGTGGCTGATCCAGGACCTGGCCAACATCTTCGTCTACCTGCCCCGCCAACTCTCCTTCTCCTGGCTGATGTTCGGCGTGTTAGTGCTGATCGCGATGCAGGGTTACATCTTCTACACCTACGGCGGCGTGATTCAGAAGATCGTCCTGTCGAAGACCGACACCACGGACATACGTGCGGCCACCTTCATCGACTTGATCTACGGCGTCGTACTGCTCATCTTCAAGGAGGTCAGCAATATTCCCATGAGTACGACCTGGGTGTTTCTGGGGCTATTGGCAGGCCGGGAACTGGCGCTCTCCATGTACCTTGCCGATACGGACACCAAACGCACCCTGCGCAACGTGTCGATGGACGCGCTCAAGGCGCTCTCCGGCCTGATCGTCAGTGTCATCCTCGCACTCGGACTGCCGTACCTGAACACCCTGTTGTTCGGTGACTAGCGCCCAGAAAAAACCGCGGGTAAACGGGCATTGGCTTACTTCGGCAGGCTGGCGCGCCGCAACTCTAGAGGCTACAATTCCGCGACTTGTGTCGGGGCCATAGCTCAGCCGGGAGAGCGCTTGCATGGCATGCAAGAGGTCGGCGGTTCGATCCCGCCTGGCTCCACCAGAACCCCGGCGTCCCCATCGTCTAGAGGTTAGGACACCGGCCTTTCACGCCGGCAACAGGGGTTCGAATCCCCTTGGGGACGCCACATGCTTTCGGGACAACGGGTAGAGGATTCTGTGAAGAGCTTGCGGGACGGGAAACCAGAGGAGACAGAGACATTTCATCGGGCGACGTGAACTCTCGGCTGACGCCCCTTCTTGATGCTGCCGAGCCGGCGCCGTACGAGTTGCTCAGACCCGGCTCGCGCGCACCCCAGCTTGTCGTCTGCGATCATGCCAGCCGGCGAATTCCCCGCGCGCTGAGTCATCTGGGTCTGTCATCCGAAGAGCGCAAGAGCCATATCGCCCTGGACATCGGCGCCGGTGAACTGGCGCGAAGGTTGAGCGAGCGTCTCAACGCAACTGCGGTTCTTTGCAATTACTCGAGGCTGGTCGTGGACTGCAACCGGGCGCTAACCGACAAGTCGGCATTCCTGGACTGCAGCGCGGGAATCGATGTGCCCGGCAACATGCAATTGAGCAAAGAGCAGAAGGCGCGCAGGGCCGCCGCGATCCATGAGCCCTACCATGCAGCGATCGACCGGGAATTGGATCGCCTGAGCGAATTTGTCGAAGCGCCGGTGCTGATTGCCATTCACAGCTTCACCCGGGTCCTGGCAGAGGAACAGCGGCGCTGGGATTGCGGCGTTCTCTGGGACCTGGACGCCAGGATCGCCCATCCTCTCATGGACGGACTTCGCGCCGGCGGGGAGTTGCTTGTAGGCGACAATCAGCCGTACTCGGGGCGGCACTGGGAGGACTACACCGTGGACCACCATGCCGAGGAACGCAGGTTCCCCTATGGCGCCGTGGAAGTCGGCCAGGATCTGCTCGACAGTTCGGAAAAGCTGGACAGCATGGCCGAACGCATATACCGGGTCCTGGAGCCGATACTGGCGGACCCGGCGCTGTATGTGCTGCGCTCGGCCACCGGTATTGACGGCCGCAAGGCGGTTGCCTCGGTCTGATCCCGTGAGGCGCCGAAAGCGCCCCCGCACTCAAACGAAGATTGCGGCTGTGAGATAATTGCGGCGATCAAGCGAGGTCTCCTGGGTAGGTATAAAACAAGGAGAAATCCATGAACACATCACTACACTCCAGCAAGATCGACCTCCCCGATACCACGCGCCGGCAGATGATCGACCTGCTTAACGCGCGCCTGGCCGATGCCGTGAATCTTTCCACCCAGATGAAGCAGGCGCATTGGAACGTCAAGGGTCCTTCGTTTATCGCGTTGCACGAACTTTTCGATGCGATTCACGCCGACACGCTGACACAGGTGGACGACCTGGCGGAACGCATCACCACGCTGGGCGGCACGGCCCTTGGGACCGTGGCGGTTTCGGCGGCAGAATCGGGATTGCCGGAATACCCGCTGGATATCTTTTCAGGCAGCAGCCATGTTGAAGCCGTCAGCGCCGCGCTGGCCGCTTTCGGCGCCGCCATGCGCTCAGCTATCGCTGCCGCTGGTGATGCCGGTGACGCCGACACCGAGGACCTTTGCGTTGAGATTTCACGGGTTGTCGACAAGAACCTGTGGTTGGTCGAGGCCCACGCCCAGGCGTAAGGAACGGGCTTTGTGGCGTGCGGTAGGAAACCGCGTTATGATGTTGAACACAACAATCAGGGCGGGCCGGGGCCGTGCTGCGTGGCTGCTCGTCCAGGGAGGCTTAGGGAATGCTGATTCTTACCCGCCGGTCGGGAGAGGCCGTAATCATTGGAGATAACGTGCGCATTGCGGTACTGGACATTCGGGGCAACCAGGTCCGGCTGGGCGTGGAAGCGCCGCGCGAAGTGACCGTGCATCGCGAAGAGGTTTACCAGCGCATTGCTGAAGAACAAGGCAGTGACACCACCGAGGATGAAGAAGAATCCTGACGGAGAGGTGGCTGAGCGGACGAAAGCGCTCCCCTGCTAAGGGAGTAAGGGTTAGAAGCCCTTCGTGGGTTCGAATCCCACCCTCTCCGCCAAATTCGGCCCGAGTCTTGTAGTAAATTCCGACCGGTTTTCCGGCGACGGCGACGGTAGCCTGAATCACTATTACGACGTCGAGGCGCGCGACACGGCTGCCGTCCTCGACTTGGCCGTGGCGCGGCAACAGATTGCCGCCGAGGAAGCTGCGGCAGGCCGACTATTTCGGTATCCGCGCTTCGATGAGCCGGGCGGAAAACTGCTGCAGCCAGGCGAGGACGATGAACCCTGCAAGCCAACCGCGCGGCCGGTTCAGTTCGGCGATGCCGTTAACGGCCGGCGCCGAGCACCCCCGCCTCTGCACCGGGGAATCCACGACAGCGCCAATGCTTCAAGCTGCGCGAGACGGAGTAGCCGCCGCCTCGGATGACCAGCGGCGAATGGGCGGTTAGGAAATAGGCAGGAGCCGCGTTCCGCTGGGGAGGATCCATAAATCAGGAGGCACGGCCGTGACAAGCGGCTGTGCCTTGGCTTGATACCGCAACAACCGTGTTTGCGTGCCGCTCAAGAGCCGGCGTGCACTGAACGCTCTCGCTTGCCGAATACAACAGCCGGGATAACGCTTGGAGGTCGCTCCTTTAGGTCAGGCGAATAGGCGAGAGCCGCATTTACTGCAGGCTGATAAACGGCCCGGCGTTTTGCCGGGCATTTCGTTCGCAACGGGAAGCCTTACGTTCTATTCGTCTTGTCCTACTTCGAAGGGGGCCTATCCGTTCGCCCGATTTGAATTTCCGAGTAATCGCGCTTAGGTATACAGCATGAACAACAAGACTCCATTTGTGACCCCCGTTCTTCTTTCCGCACTGGCGCTCGCCGAGGCTAGGCATACCGCGGTGTTGGCAAAGTAAAACGACCGTTTTGATGTTCTGAAACGTTCATTATTACAAGGAGCATTTCCATCAGCGTTTTGTCCAAACCGCGAAAGAACAACATTGTCGATCTGGCTTCGCATGATCGGTCCGGGCGCCGGAAGCTGGTCAAGCAGCTCTTTAACACCCATGCCCGGGCTTTGCGCATCTTTCTGCACGGGAGGTCGGTTCCGCAGGATGAGATTGATGATCTGGTACAGGAACTCTTCACGCGCCTCATGAGCGCGACACGGCTGGAAGAGAAGATGGCCGTTGCGAGCGGCAGCAATCGCTCCTATCTCCTGACCATGGCCAACAACCTGGTCGTGGACAAGCAGCGCACGGCGCGCGTGCGCAAGGCATACGCAGAAGCGCAGCAAGGATTCGAGTACCAGCGCATGGACGAGCGTACGCCGGAACGGATCGTCGCCGCGCAATTGGAACTGGAAGCCATCCGGTCCGTCATTTTGAACATGCGCCCGCATTGGAGCGCGGTATTGGTCTTGCAGCGCTTTCACAACATGAATTACGAGGACATCGCCCAGCACATGGGCGTAACGAAGACGCAGGCCGAGAACTACATGCGTCGCGCCTTGCGGCGGATCCGCAAGGCGCGGCGAAAGATCGAGGCGGCAGGAGAACGGTCGTGCTGAAGAACCTGCAGGAGATTTTGAACGGCGAGGTGGAGGATGCGGTGCTGCATCTTTGGTCGGATCAACTCTCGGAAGCCGAAGCGGCGGCGATCCGTACCCGCGTTCGGAATGATCCGAAGTACCGGGATGAGTTCCAGGGTTCGCTTGAGATTCTCGCTTTGATGGAGGGACTGGAGGGCGATCCCGCGATGGAAGAGATTGCCCCCAAGATCCGGCGCCTGATGCAGAAACGGAAATCCCGGCGCAACGTCGCGCTGGGCATGGCCGCAGGGATGCTGATGGCGATCGGCGCTTCCCTGGCGGTGTTCTCACCCTGGCGCGGGCTGGACGACAGCCCGCTAGAAAAGTACTTCACGCGCATTGGTGAGCAGCAGACCATCGAACTGGACGACGGCAGCGTAGTCACGCTCAATACCGGCAGCCGGCTGGCGGTCGACTACAGCGGCCAGACTCGCCGGATCCTGCTGGAGCGCGGCGAGGCGTATTTCGAAGTAGCGGACGATCCTAAGCGTCCCTTCACGGTGGATCTGGGCCTGCTCTCCGTCACCGCGTTAGGAACCGCGTTCAACATCCGAAAGAACCCGAAACGCCACCAGGTGGCGGTGATTGAGGGCGCTGTCGCTTTACATGAGTCGGCGGATGCTGTGTACGCGTCGCCTTCGCCGGTCTCCGCCGATGGTCAGGCAGTGGTCATTTTCACTCCGAGGCAGCACCGCGTGGAAGAAGGCTGGGTGGCCGAGTTCGACGCGCGCCGCAACGAATTGAATGCGTTTCGGCCCGAGTCCATTGACCGCTACCACGATTGGCGCAGCGGACTGCTCGACTTCTACCAGGAGCCGTTGTTTGAGGTAATCCAGGAGCTGAATCGCTACTCACGCAAGAAGATCCTGGTTGAGGATGCTTCGGTATTGGAACTGCAGGTGTACACAGTCATACACATCCAGGACATCGATTCCGCGCTGAACAGCCTGGAGCAAGTGTTGCCGGTCAAAGTGACCTGGTACTACGACCGGATCGCAATTACCGCTTCGGCGCCAAACGGAAGGAAAGACACAAAGGAGAGACCATGAGGAATCCATTCCAAATCCATAATCTGAAAGCGTTGCCGGTCTTGGTATTGGCCGTGTTGGCGTTCGCCATGGCCGGCGCGTCGGCGCAATCCGACGAACCGCTTTCGATCGATATCAAGCCGCAACCGGCCGGTTCGGCCCTGGTTACATTAGCGAAGGCTTCGGGCATGCAAATCCTGTTTGCCAAAGGCGCCAGCACCCAAGTCGACGTCGAAGGGCTGAAGGGCGAATATCGCTTTGAGGAGGCGCTGGCGGCCCTTTTGACCAATACGGATTTGGAATACAAATTCGCCTCCGACAAACTGGTTCTGGTTCAGCCGGCAGAGCAGTCTGCGGATCCCGAGGCGGACGAGGAAGCCTTGGGCGAGGAAGGGGCCGAGGGAGACGATCCGCTGGAACTCCGAGGCCAGACCGTTACCGGTTCGCGGCTCGTGCTCGGGACGTGGCAGAAGCCTGGACAGGTCATCGTGCTCGACCGTGAGGAGCTAGAGAGAACCGGCGCACCCACTCTGGAGCAGGCCTTGAGGCAACTGCCCCAGAACATCAACGGCACAACCGAGTTCGGAGGAGCGGGCCTCGTAGGTGCCGGCAATGAATATGAGGGGCTGACGGGAACCGCCAACATCAATGGTTCGTCTACCGTCAACCTTCGCGGACTAGGTGAATCGGCCACGCTGATCTTGATTGAAGGCAAACGTGTAGGCGACAGCGGTATGTTGGGAGGATTTACAGACATCTCCGAAATACCGATGAGCATGGTCGAGCGGGTTGAAATCCAGCTGGACGGAGCATCATCCGTCTACGGAGCAGACGCCATCGGTGGTGTCGTCAACATCATCCTGAGAAAGGACTATGATGTCTTGCGCGCGTCCGTGCGTCGAACCGCCAATACCTCCGGGGGCCATTCAGAGCATAACGTCTCCGTCCTCGCAGGCACAACCTGGGACTCAGGTAGCGTGTTGATCAACCTGGATGGCTATAGGTCATCCGACCAAGGAGTAGACCGCGAGAGATACACGTTAGTTGAGGAGAGCGTCTACAGCTACCCAGGCAATGTGTTCGGAAGGCGCGGTAGACCCTCAAGTCCGCGCGAAATCAGCCCGGATCTCACTCAGGCCGCGCGTGATGCCGGCGTGATTGGGGAAGACGACGACGCTACCCACGTAGCGATACCTGAAGGGCAAGACGGAACGGGACTCACCCTCGACGATTTCGTGGGCGCAGTCAACCAATACCGCGTGAACGAAGACCCTATGCAGGAATTCTCAATGACTCCGGCGAGCGATCGCTACACCGTTCGAGTCTCGGCCGCGCAATCGATATCTGAGCGGCTGGAGGTGTCCGGTGGCGTTACTTACAGTTCGCGAGAAACTTCTAGCAGGAGCGGCGCCGCGGTCGGTGGCCTCGAATTTCGAGTAGCGGAAGAAAATCCCTACAACCCATTCGGCCGCGACGTCTACGTGCGTATGGACGTGCCGGGTTTTGGCACCCGTATGATCAACGGCGAACGCGACAGTCTCACACTCGACCTCGACTTCGATGGATTGCTTGGCGACAGGTGGCGGTGGCAATGGCGATCGCGATACTCTAATCGTGATGTGTTCTCCGAGACGCATAACGCCATTGACGACTCCTTCTTGGCAAGAGACTTGGTAGACGACGACCGTTCAGATCCCGCGGAGGCTTTGAACATCTTCGGAGACTCCTTCCACACGGACGGCAACAATGCCATCTTGCTTGCCTCAGGTGTCAGACATCCATCTCAAACGAGTATGACGACTAACCGTCTCGCTAGCAGTGAGGCGATCGTGGAGGGGGCCTTGTTCTCACTTCCTGGCGGGGACGTTCGCGGCGTCGTTGGAGCAGAGTGGCGCAGGTCGTCGGTGGATGTCGACTACGGTAATACGTTCGTGCGCGTCATCACAACTGCATCCCCTGTTCCGAGTAGCGCATTGGTTGATGGTTTCGCGCTGAAAGGAACGAACACCGTTCAGGCGGGATTCGCCGAACTTTTCTTTCCCATCTTGAGTGAACGAAATAACCTGGCAGGCGTGCGCGATCTCAACGTGTTGATGAGCGGCCGGCACGAAAGCAAGGACGGTTCTAGCAGCGCCGGTATGGAAACGGAGAACCATTTCGTGAGCAACGTGTGGAGTGCCGGACTAGTCTATCGCCCGATCGAGGCGGTTGCGCTGCGCTTCAACAAGTCTACGAGCTACCGTGCGCCAGATGTCGCTCATTCTCTGTTTCCGCCGTTGGCTAGATCTACTCGCCTTCTCGATCGCCGCGGAGGTGATCGTGTTCGTTACATTGCCCAACACACCACAGGTGGCAACCCGGAATTAGGGCCGGAAGAATCAACCAGTTTGACGTGGGGCGTCCAGCTCACTCCGCTGGACGGACTACGTCTCAGCATTGACTGGCACGATACGGCATTTCGTAATCGCATTTCAGATGAAGCCAACGCATTCTTCTTCTTTGGTATAAGTGATTCGTTTTTCGAAAGATACCCATTCCAGTTCACGACTGACGAAGAAGGGATGATAACGGAGGTTGACACACGCTTCGTCAACATCTTCAAGACCGCTACACGGGGAATAGATTACCAGCTGACTTACGAATTCGCGGTAGGCGCGAATACGCTGGAAATCTCCGCCAATGTCGCAACCACAGACCACTACATAGAAGACGTCAATCCGTTCGATGCTACACCTGAAGCGGATCTGGTTGGTCGTTTCTTGCCGGCGCGCATATATCTCGCCGGGTTGTCTTGGAACCGCCCAGGTCTCAACCTATCTTTCAATGCTCGAACGAAGAGCAGTCTGCGCTACGAAAAAAGGGAGAACCTCAGTCTCACAGACACGGTGGTGACAGTCCAGGTTGAGCGGAAACCCGCTACGGTAGTCGATTTTCGCGGTAAGTTCGACATCGCAGAACTTTGGCCCACTGCACCCAACCTGTTGAAAGGCACGGTGGTCGCAGTCGGGCTCAATAACGTTTTTCGGTCATATTCCGAAAGGATTTTGACGCCAGAAGCAATAAGTGGAGACACCGGTCTTCCGCGCGGCGAGAATGACGCTCGGGGACAGATGTACTACCTTGAGATCAGCAAGGAGTTTTGATCTCCGCTTCCACACACCACATGGCCTCTAATCAATTGAATTTATTCGAGAAGTTAACCGGACAGTAGTGGTTTTGTATCACCAATAACCTTTCCGGGAGCAAATCATGAAAAAACTACGCTTAGCCTATTTGTTTGTGGCATTCGGACTGTTCTCGCTTTTGCCGGATTCTGCTGCGTCTTCTGATAGGGAATACGGGGTGGTTTCTCACAATATTCGATATGACGGGGGCCGGGATGATCCCAGTGACCTGGATTGGCGCTACCGGATGGGCAGAGTGGCGGTAGAACTAATGAGGTACTCGCCTGATATCATCTGCTTGCAAGAGGTGTTGCACAACCAGCTCACTGATTTTGTTCGTATTGACGGTGAAGGACACGGGTTTTTTAGTCCGTTGGGTTATGGGGTCGTTGGAGAGGGCCGCGACGGAGGTACGAGAGGAGAATACAATCCTATCCTCTACAGAAAAAGTCGTCTTCGAGTGCTCGCGTCAGGTACGGTTTGGTTGGCTCCCGGTATGCCTACTCGCAGGACTAAGGCGTGGGGTGCTCCGTTGCGTCGAATTGTGACGTATGCCAAGTTTCAAGATCGACAGACTTGGCAGAGATTCTGGGTTTTCAATACCCATTTCTCACATCGTCACGATGATAATGCGAGGGACCGGAGGATGAAGCAAGCGAAAGAATTGCATCACTTTATTTCTCATAAGGCCCGGAGATATCGTGTGTGGAATGCCGATTTTTACGACGGAAGCCAAAAAATAGCTAATCGAGATGTTGCGATTCCTTTTATGGCGCGGATAATCGTGACGGGCGATTTCAATACTACAAATAATAGCGTCGAAGGAGGTTCGGATAAGCCCTATGGGATAATGACCAAGCCCCTGGTTGATGAGATGGGAGGGCGTCCCGAGTCGTTTTGGCTCTCATTCCTTACGGGTGCCACTCCTTTCAATGCTAGTTTCTACGCCACCCCCCGTAGAATAAGGGAGTTGTCGTCGTATTGGAGAATCGCTGTCGCGCACAGTACTTTGACGCGTTCTAGGCCTACGCCTGCGGAAATAACTCGTGACGGTTTGAACATGCGGCTTAATGCAATAGACTGGCTCCTTGCTAACGAAGGCTTTCGCCGTCTAGAGTTTCACGAGACAGATCGTGACGTGAACAGCTGGGGTAATCCGCATCAAGGTGCAGACGGTCGAGAGATACGTCTTTCTGACGCCCATGATATGTTGTATGCGAAATTTCGCATGCAGTGGGACACATCGGGAAACCGTACCCACGCGCCTGTGAACGTCGTTGTTCCCAGGTTCTTCGGCAAGAGTTATGCGCCCATTAGCCGGACCATGGACCCGGAGGACTTCTACCACTTCGATCGAATAGAGTTGAGACGGTTGATCGATTGATCGATCGTAGCCGAGTAACCTATCTGGGTTTCGATCAATACTCATGCCAACGGCGTCGCAGTAAGGCGCCGTTGGCATACTATGAATGCGCAACGACTACGCCCACATCATGGAAAACTACTATCGCATGGCCGAAGCCGGCAGATCTCGTTCGTTAATTTTTGCGGGGGACAAGGATGCGTTGGCTTTCGCTGTTTATGTGGAAGACGAACATGGATGTCGTTCGCGTATTCGTACGACGGTACAGAATGCTATCCTCGGCTCAACCTACGTGGTGACAATACTCTGAGAGAGTCGCTCACGACCGAAGCGTATCAGGCTTTAGTGGGCCTCTTGGAAAGGATAGCTGCAACTCTTCAAGGATCAACCCGTCACGATCCTAGGCGTAAACAGTGACGATGACATCAGGACCATACGCGAGGCGAAGGAGCGCGAAGAGCTGGACTATCGCGTTTGGTGGGATGGTCACGGTGAGGAGCCCACCAAAGGCCCGATCGCCACCGGGTGGAACGTCACGGGCTGGCCAACCATTTACATTCTGGATGATCGGGGTGTGCTCCGCTTTGTCCAGAAGCGCCGCGCGGAAGTAATCAGCGCCGTAAACAAACTCCTTATGGACAATGGCCGTCGCGCAAACCCCAAGCCCTTCGCGCGCGAATGGGGCGAGGCACGCTCGCGTGGAGATCAACGCCCGCCAGCGTGACGTGATTTGGGCCAAGGCGCTGTTGGATCAGTATTGAGACGCGCCCCATAGTCAGCATTATGAACCTCATCGATGACGATATTTTTGCCGACGACGCTGAGGCTCTTGTTAATCCGATCAATTGCACCGGCGTCATGGGCGCGGGCCTTGCGCTGCAATTCAAGACGCGTTATCCGCAGTATTACCAGACCTACGAGCAAGACTGCCGCAACGGCAAGGTGCGTCTGGGCCAAGTCCGGCCGTATTGGACCGATGATGGCCAGCCACGCTGCATCATTTCATTTCCAACCAAGAAGAAGTGGCGCTGGCCATCCGACCTGGACGAGATCTCGGCGGGTCTCCGCGACATGAGGATATTCCTCTTCGAAGACCGCATCCAGTCCGTCGCGGTTCCGGCACTCGGCTGTGGCCATGGACGTCTCGCGTGGCCAGATGTTCTCTCGCGCATTGAGGCAATCCTTTGGCGATGGCCCGTGTGTGACGTGCGTGTCTATCAGCCACACAAGAGATAGCCGCTTCGTTGGAATAATCGCCATCGCGGCATCGGTTTCTCAGGATGCCTCGGGCGGGCGCAAGAATGCATCGGGGATTCCATTTTTTCAAGCTGCAATTCGGCGTCCCTTCCTCCTCGACCGCCGAGGTTGCGGAATCCGCTGGCCCGGCCACAGAATGTCCTCGAACCGCAGCGGCTGACGCGCAAACCCCAAGCGCACTGCGGGCGTTTTGCCGTCTTCGCCCACGAACACGAAGTTATGGGTGGCGCGGAAGATCGCCAGGTATTTCTCCAGCATCCTGGGGTTGTACGGCGCGTAGCCGTGCCAGACCAGGTTTTGTCCGCTTGAGGTTCCACGGGCCGTTCCAGGGCGGAGAAAAGACGCCGGGTCTTCATGAACACGTTGTCGATCCGCGCCCGCATCATGTGCCGGATGACCTCCACGCTGTTGCGCCGCATCTCCGCCGGCAAAGAGTTCCGAAACTCTGGCCGGGCCTTCTGCGCTTTGCGCAGAATATTCTTCCGCTCATCGATGGTCTGATACTTGGTGTATCTGACGAAGAAACCGTGGGCATCGCCTCGCTTGACTTCATCGGCAAAGGCGCAAAGGAACGCGGCCCTGGAAGTGGAACTCAGATCCATGTTGGCCTGCAGGTGTTTCACGCCGGCTCCGCAAAGAATTCGGTGCAGCAGCACCCAGTGGGCGTACACGGTGTACGGCAGATGCATCTGCATGCCTGTGCCCAGGGACGGGGTGCGCCAGTACTGGTCATTGTGCAGGTGCAGTTCGATGTCCTCCACGTCCGCGCGGGTGTCAGCGGTTGCGTACAGGGCTGCGATCTGGTGGCGGAGCGCAACGGCATCGTGCTTGTGCAACCGCTGGTGCATGGCGCGCCCGGCACGGAGTTCATCGCCGGCCAGCCAATATTGGGCATATTGGCGGAATGGATCGGGGACCTCCAGATCGCCGTTGCCCGCCGCCTCCACATTGATTTCGAACGGATTGACCCGGCCATCGAAATTGGCATGCATGCCGAGAACAAACCCGCTCCTGGAATCGGCCGTGCAGTAACTCGACAGCACGACATTGCGCCGATCCAATCGGCTGACCCAATTCAGCGTGTATTCCTGCGCATCGCTTTCGATGACCAGGTTCTTCGGAAAAGAAAGACGGCCTTCGATCAGGGCGCGGTCGATGGCGCCGGAGCAGGAACGACAGCGCGCCACGATGAAATCAACAATCCGATAGTAGCCGGCGGTACCCCGGCAACCGCTGCCACGGACTGTGCCGCGTACGGGGGACTTGTTGGCAATGCGGCCAAAGATGTCGGCTGCGCGGCTACGGTTGGTCCCGTGCAGCCGGATCGGATCGGACACCAGCGTTTTCCGTCCACAGCACTTGCACTCGTAGTAGTGTCCCTGACCGGAGGCAGGCAGGCCGCGCTTGCGGTACTGCTTCTTGTGCAAGGCCACTGGGCGCGCATGGTTCTTGCAATCCCAGTCCGAGCAGCCGGTGATCTCCTCATACTTCTGGATCGCCTCTGCCGCGAGCATCCGCTGGATCTCCGCAGCAATGCCTGCATTGGACTTCAGCGGTGGATTGCCACCACAGGATTTGCAACGGATGGAAGGAGTGGAACCCTTGCTGGTGCTATGAACCTTGTAGGCCATATCCCGGTCGGGGGAGGGTCCGGGCTTGCCACGCTCGGAGCGGGCGGGAACGCCGTAATTCTCGCAATGCGGGTTAGGGCAATGGTTAACTTGAAGGGTTCGTTGCTCGCCGATCAGGTCGATTGTTGCGGGCAAAGGGACTCTGGGATACGCTGGCATTGTGGGGTTCTACTCTCATTCCAGTCACACCGATTCTGTTGAATTTCGACTGGAAGAAAATTCTAGCATAAAGTGGCACAAAATATGCCATTTTTATATCCCATAAGATACTGATATATAATGCTTTTATGGAGAAAGAAACGGATTTTTGCCCCAAAATTAGGAACGCCCTGCTCTCCGCCAAATTCGGCCCGGCCTTTGTACCCGGTCGAAGAGTTCGCGTAAGTTCATGCTGACCCGTAGGGAATTTGTCGCCGCCGGCGGATCATTGACGCTGGCGATCTACCTGCCTGCTGCCAGATCCAGCGATGCCGAGGAGTTTCGTCCCAGCGTCTGGCTTTCGGTAGCCCCCTCGGGCGATGTTTCGTTTGTTTGTGACCGCACAGACATGGGGCAGGGCAGTCCCTGGGCGCTCGCCCGCATCGTTGCGGAAGAACTCGAGGTTGCCTGGGACCGCATATCGCTTGCGCGCATGCCCGAGAATCCGGCTGCCTGGCCGCGGATGGTGGCCACCAGCGGCAGTCAGGCCGTGCGGGGGTCCTTCGACCTGCTTCGCGAGGCCGCGGCGTCGGCCCGGGAAATGTTGCGGCTGGCGGCAGCGGTGGAGTGGGGCATCAGTCCTTCGGAATGCGTCTGCAATGAAGGCGTGGTGACCAATCGAGCCACAGGCGCCCGACTCGAGTACGGAGAGCTGACCGCCGCTGCGGCGCAGTTGGATCCGCCGGATAATCCTCCTCTCAAGGATCCTTCGACCTACCGCCTCATCGGCAGGCCGTTCCCGCGGCCGGATATTCCGCCCAAGGCCCTTGGATCGCAAGGCTACGCCATCGACGTGCGCCTGCCCAGGCAGCTGACTGCGCTGATTGCCCGGTCACCCTGGCCCGGTTCGGTTGATCTTTCCGCGGTTTACGACCCGGAAGCCGCCTTGAGCCTCCCGGGCGTGACGGATGTATTTGAGATTCCGGGCGACAGCTACAGGCCGCCCGGCGTGGTGGTGCTGGCGGGAGATTTCTGGCAGGCGTACCAGGCAAGGGAGGCGCTCGACGTGAAGTGGGTCCCGCCACAAGGCGGTGCTTCTTCGGTCCCGTCCGACCCTTCCGCCGATTTTCGCGGCAGGCTGGTCACGGCCTTGTTTGACGATGTCCGGCCGGCACGCAGCGAGGGTAATGTCCACGAGGTCCTGAAAAGCACTGCGGTCCGGCGAATCACGGCGCAGTATGAAGTTCCGTTTCTTCACCACGCCACCATGGAACCCATGAATTGCACCGCGGATGTCCGGGTGAATCGTTGCGAGATCTGGGCGCCTACCCAGGCCCAGACGCCGGCCCAGGCGGTCGCCGCGAGGCTCACCGGCCTGCCCATCGAGGCGGTGCGTATCTATACGCCCGCGCTGGGTGGAGGCTTCGGGCGCCGCCTGGCGAACGACTACGTGGCCGAAGCCGTGCTTGCCTCCCGGTACGCTGGCCGGCCCGTCAAGGTCATGTGGACGCGCGAGGACGATATGCAGCATGGCTATTTCCGCCCGGCTGCGGTCACCCTGATGGATGGGGCGCTGGACCAGGATGGCGAGCTCGCGGCCTGGCGGCAGCGCATCGCCTCGCCGTCGCTGCTCAGGCAGATGCGGGGAATGGACCTCGAAGTGGATCCGACCGTTTTGCAAGGCGCCGCGGATCTGCCGTACCAGGTACCCAACTTTGAAGTCAGCCATTCCAGCCCGCCGGCGCCGGTCAATCTGGGTTTCTGGCGGTCGGTGGGTCATTCCTTCAATTGCTTCTTCGTCGAGACTTTCGTCGACGAGCTGGCGGAGGCCGCCGGCCGCGACCCGTACGCGTTCCGCCTCTCGCTGCTGCCGGGCGAGTCGCGCATGTCGCCGGTACTGGCCCTGGCCGCCCAGCAGGCAGGCTGGGGCAGGCCGCTTCCGCCGCAAAGCGGCCTGGGTATTGCCTGTTCCATCAGTTTCGGGACCTATGTCGCGCAAGTGGCCCGGGTGTCGGTGGTGCGCGGTCAATTGCGTATCGAGCGCATAGACTGCGCCGTGGATTGCGGTCTGGCCGTGGATCCGGCCACCCTTGAGTCGCAGATCAGCGGTGGCATCCTCTACGGCCTGACTGCGGCGCTGCACGGCCGGATCAATCTCGGCGCGGACGGCGTTGAAGAACGCAATTTCGACAGCTACAGGATGCTGATCATGAATGACACACCCGAAATACGGGTCCACATCGTAAACAGCGGGGCGCCGGTCGGGGGCATCGGTGAAGTCGGCGTGCCGCCGGTCGCGCCCGCCGTCGGCAACGCCATATTCGCTGCGCTGGGCAAGCGGCTGCGCAAGCTTCCTTTTGAATTGCCGGCCCTGCAAACCGCGCCGGCACAGGAGCCAGTCTGATGGTTGCGAAATTACCCAGGGGAGCCTTCGCGGTGATTGCGGTCATGTTGATCGGCGGCTGTTCGGACGATACCGGCCCTGAAGAGGCGCAATCACCGATTCGCTTCACGGAACAGGCTGAAGAGCGCGGGATCGCCGACAGCGGGCTGGACGGCGCCGGGGTGGCCTTCAACGACTACGACGGCGATGGCGATGCGGACATCTACATCACCAACAACGACGGCGGCACACTGGGACTTGCCTTCCACAACCGCCTGTGGGAAAACGACGGCCGCGGCTATTTCACCGACGTGGCGGAGGCCCGTTCGGTAACCAACCAGGGTGGGCTGGGACGCGGCATCAGCTTTGGCGACTACGACCTCGATGGCGATGACGACCTGGTGGTGGCCAACATGCAATCGGGCGCGCGGAGCGGCAACGATCCGCCGGTGAGCCTGTATCGCAACCGGCTTGCTGAAACGGGTATTGCGGACTTTGAGAACGTGACCGGCGATGCCGGAGTGATGCGCGCCGGCGTGTTCGAGGACGAGTCCAATGAGGGCATCACCGCTACCTCCGGGGGCGTCGGTTTTGGCGACTACGACGGGGACGGATGGCTGGACCTGTTGTGGCGGTCCGCCGACTACGACGTGGACCAGGCGCTGTTTCGCAACAACGGCGCCGGCGCATTCGAGGACACCACCGAAGCCGCCGGCGTAGTCCTGCTCAAGAGCGTGAAAGAAGCGAACAGCCAGGGATCGCCGGGTTGGTTCGATTTCGACTTTGACGGCGACCTGGACCTGCTTTCGCCCAACGAGGGCGGGCCCAACGTGCTGTTCATGAACCAGGGGGATGGCACATTCGCCGATATCACCCGATCACGCCGGCCACCGTCCGGTTGGGCCTTCCTCAATCCCGGCAACGCCAACGGCGTGTGCCTGGGCGACGTGGACAACGACGGCGACATCGACGCCTACCTGCCGAATGCAGATCAGGCCAACCGCCTGGTGCGCAACGACTACGCGGAAACCGGCGAGGCCGGCTTTACCGATGTCAGCCTTGCCTCGGGCTCAGGGGACCTTGGCGGCGCCCGAGGCTGCACGATGGCCGATTACGACAACGATGGCTGGCTGGACATCTACGTGAGCAATGGCGGGCCCTCCAACGTGCTGATCAATGACATCGTGACCGACTTGCCGTCCTTCGTGCAGTTCTATATCGCGATTGAGCCGGCCGCCAACGCGTTGTTTCGCAACAACGGCGACGGAACTTTCACCGATGTGACCGCCGGATCCGGCGCCCAGGGTTTCAGCATTGGCGCCGGGGTGGCCAGCGGCGACGTCAACGGTGACGGTTTCGCCGACATCGTCGGCACTGCGCGGACCTTCTACAACCGTGGCGAGCGGCTTTCGGAGCCGCAGCGCAATTTCCTCTGGCTGAACCAGGGCAACGACAACCACTGGATCAAGGTGCGCCTTGAAGGCCAGCGGATCAACGCCCGAGTACGCGTGGTCTCCGGCGAACTGGTCCAGTGGCGCGAAATCTTTTCATCCACCGGCTACAACTCCGTGGACGAACCCGCGCCGATCTTCGGCCTGGGGAATCGCGAAAGCGTGGACCGCGTTGACGTTTGCTGGGCCGGCGGCCGCTCGCAGACGATACTGGAACCGCCCGTTGATCAGGAACTGCTTGTGTCAGCGGCTGCCTTGGACCCGCCCGGCGCCAGCAGCCAGACCAGCAATGCCCAGACGACGAGCACGGCCTGCGCACCGGCCATGAGCAGGAACGGCGCCCAGGGTGTGTCCGCACTGAACAGCGCCCCTCCGATGCCCGCCGCCAGGATGATTCCCAGGGAACCGAACATGCTCAACAGGCCGATCACCGCGCCTCGCTCGCGCGGCGGCGCTTCCTGACCGACCAGGGCCATGCTGCTCATGATGGCGCCGGCCATCGCCGCGCCTAATAGCGCGAACAGGGGCAGCATGCGCAGATCGAGCGGCGATTCCACGAAGTACAGGGAACCGTAAGCGACTACGGAAAGCGCGAGCGAGAGGACCATCCCGGCGACCCGGTTAATTCGGTCGAGAATCGATCCGAACACGAACGACCAACCCACGGCGGAAACCTGCATGACGGCAAAGGGCAGAAATACCTGGTATTGCGCGACCGCCGCTTCTCCGCCCGCTGCCGTGACCGCCATCGTCGCCCACAGCGATACGAACAATCCGGCAACCACCATGTCGCCCCGCGCCGTCATTGCGGTGACATAGGCCAATTGGATGCGCGGGTTTCTGGCCTGGCGGAAGCCCGCAGCGACGAGTTCGGCCCACCGGGGGCGCTTCCTTGTGGACTCCGGCACTCCTCCCTTCAGTCCGAAGCGGAAAATCAGGATCGAAACAAAGCACACCAGGGCTGCGGCGCCATAGGCATAGCGGCCGGCGGCCACGGGATCCATGCCGGCGTCCTGCAGCCACTTGGGCACGGCTGAAACCAGCCACGTTGCGAAGACTATGCCCAGGGCGTTGAAGGCCGAACTGAAGCCGACCACCCGTCCGCGCGAGGATTCAACGGGATAGTCATTCTGGATCGTGGCGGTCATGGATGCGGTCGCCGCGACGCCCACGCCAAAGATGATCCGGAAGTACATCAGGTGAGCTATTTCCGTCGCCCAGGGATACAAGGCGTAGCTGAGTCCGACCAGCCCGATGCCCAGCATGATGACCGGGCGGCGGCCGATGCGGTCGGCCAGCATGCCGAACGGCCAGATCAGCAGCAGCGCGATGATTTCGGTGATCCCAGTTAGCTGCCCGGTAATGGCCCCGGCAACATCCGAATCCGTGATTCCAAGATGCTCGGCTAAGATGTAGGGCTGCGAGAAGTTCATGTTCGTCATCATCCCGATGCAGATCAGCGATGCGTACATGTAGGTCCAGAAGTGCGAGATGCGCACTCCCGTTGCGAGTTGAATCTCCCCCAGGCGCGCCCCGGCGCTGTGTGCAATATCGGTCATTGAATGGTCCCGGTGATGCCGCCGCCATCATATACGTGGCGTTCAGGGCGAATTGCCCCCGGTTCGCGGGGAGTCAGACCAGGTCGTCTTCTTCGGGTTCGCCCACGTGCTCCAGCATATCGACGAATACCCGGCTGATATGGTCGTCGGCCACGCCGTAGTGCACCTGCTTGCCGTGCCGCCGGCCCCGCATCACGCGTGCGGCGCGCAAAAGGCGCAGGTGGTGGCTGACCAGTGACGACGACAGGCCAAGCCGGTCCGCGATGTCGCCGACTGCCCTGGGGCCGCGCAGGCAGTCAATGATGATGCGCAGGCGAGACGGATCGCCCATCAGGCGGAACATCTCGGCCAACTGATTGACAGTGTCGTCGTCGAGGGTCGCCAGGCGCTCCGGAACAAGCTGCATGTTTTCCTTCATGGCCATGTAATGTAACACATGAACACATGTTAAAATGTTTCTCCTGATGCACGATCATCGTCACGACCATGGATTCGGCCCCGGAGCGCATGCCGGGCACGATCATGGCCCCCGCCCGCCGGGCGCTGACGATCAGCGCCGCCTGCTCGGCGCCCTGTGGCTCACGGGCGGGTTCATGTTCGTGGAGGTCGCAGGCGGGATCGTTTCCGGATCCCTGGCCCTGCTCGCCGATGCCGGGCACATGCTCACGGACACGGCGGCGCTGGCGTTTGCCTACATTGCCGTGTTGGTGGCAAGGAGGCCTATCGATGCCAAGCGCAGTTATGGCTATCACCGTTTCCCGGTACTGGCTGCGTACGCCAATGCGGTTGCGCTTGTGGCGATAGTCGCCTGGATTGCGGTCGAGGCCATCGGACGGATTCGCGAGCCCGTGGAAATACTGGGTGTGCCCATGCTGGTGGTGGCCGTGATCGGCCTGCTGGTCAACCTGGCTGCATTTCGAATGCTGCACGGCAGCACAACGGAAAGTCTCAATGTGCGTGGCGCGATGGTGCATGTGCTCGGCGATCTGCTGGGCTCGGCGGCGACAGTTGCCGCCGCTGTAGTGATCCTGGCCACCGGCTGGACCCTCATCGATCCGATCCTGTCGATGCTGGTGGCCCTGGTGGTGTTGAGGAGCGCGGTGTCGCTGCTCAAGAAGTCGGGTCATGTCCTGATGGAGGGCCGCCCGGAAAACCTGCACCCCTCGGACGTCGCCCGCGAGATTGTGTCCGTTGTTCCCGAGGTCCGCGACGTACACCATGTGCACATCTGGTCGCTCAGTCCCGGCCAGCCCCTGATGACCCTGCACGCCCGCGTCGACCAGCAGGCCGCGCACGATCTCGCCCTGGAGCGGATTACTGTCTGCCTGCGGGAGAAGTTCGGCATCCGCCATTCGACCGTGCAACTGGAGCACGATCGGTGCGTGGAGGCAACGGAGTGCGCGCCCGGAACGGCTACCGGTACACCCTGAGGGGAATTCCCGCATGCTCGGTGTAGATGACCGGCTGGTTACGCCGGCCACGATGAAATGGGTAAAGGTGGGCCTGATCGCCGGTATCGCCGCGATGCCGGCGACGATTCTGCTTTACTACGTGCTCGGTCTCGCGGTCGATGCCGCCTCGCAGGGCAGCAACCTGATGCGCCAGTGGTTCTGGGTCCTGGCCGGCCTGGTGCTTGCAAAAGCGGCCCTGGCGTGGCTGTTTAGAACCGGACAGTTCAGGGCGTCCAGCGAAGCCAAACTGAACGTGCGGGACCGCATACACAAGAAGGTCGTCGAACTTGGTCCGGGTCTTCTGGGCAAGCGGCGCACGGGAGAAATCGCCAATATCGCGACCGAAGGCGTCGAGTACCTGGACTATTACTTCAGCGTCTATTTCGTCCAGATCTGGGTCGCCATCGCCATCCCCATAATGCTCTGCGCCGCGATCTTCTGGATCGACTGGGTGGTGGGACTCTGGATGCTGGCGGGCGTTCCGCTGACGCCCTTGTTTGTGGGGTCCTCGGCGCGCGGATTTCGGCGCATCAGTGCGCAAAACGCGAACGTAAAGAACCGCAACAGTTCCCAATACCTGGATTCCATCCAGGCATGACCACGCTCAAGATGTTCAATCAGGAAAAGACGCGCGGCAGGGAGATGGAAGCGGGGAACGAAGTGCAGCGCCGCACCACGATGAAGCTGTTGGCCGTTGCCCAGTCGCAGTTCATTTTCCTGGAACTCGGGTTTGCCCTGTTCTCGACGGCGGTCGCCATGGCGGTCGCTCTGTACCGGTACTCCGGCGGCCATGTAAGCCCGGGCGAGGTAATCGCGGTGGTCCTCATCAGCCTGGAGTTCAGCCGGACGCTGCTGCTTATCGGCGAGTTCTTCTTTGCCGGAGCACTCGGCCGCGAGGTGGCGCGAAAGGTACGGGAGTTTCTGGATGAGAAGGCCCCCGTGCGTTTCTCAACGGAAGAAGCTTCGAAGGAATTGCCCGGTAACGAAGTAAGCATTCGAATCAATGACGTTTCCTACACCTATCCCGGCGCGGACGCGCCTGCGGTGCGGAATTTCTCAATGGACCTCAACCCGGGGGAGACCGTGGCGCTGGTCGGACGCAGCGGCTCGGGCAAGACCACGGTGACAAACCTGCTGCTGCGAACGCTGGACCCGGACTCCGGCGAGATCCTGTTCGGCGGAATCCGGGAACGCGAGCTTTCTCTTGAGCAGATTCGCAAGCAGATTGCACTGGTTCCGCAGGATCCGTTCCTGTTCTTCGGGACCATTGCGGAAAACCTGCGGGTCGCCAGGGAGGCCGCATCGGACGATGAACTCCTTCAAGCGCTCAAGGGCGCCGAACTCCTTGATTTCGTGCAGGCTTGTCCCGACGGTCTGGATACGATGGTCGGCGATCAGGGCATGGCCTTGAGTGCCGGACAGGCGCAGCGGCTGGCAATCGCCCGCGCCGTTCTCAAGGACGCGCCGGTCGTCGTTCTTGATGAGCCGACGTCGCAGATTGACGTGGAAACGGAAACCGCCCTGCATCAGGCCTTGCAGCACCTTACCCGCGGCAAGACGGTCCTGTTGATTGCCCACCGCCTGAGCACGATCGAACAGGCCGACCGTATCGTGGTGATGGTGGACGGTGCGGTGTCCGAGAAGGGCACACGCGACGAGCTGCTTGCCCACGGCGGAATCTACGCGGGCATGATCAGGACGAAGAAAGAGCTGGAGAGCCTGGCCGAGCTTCCCGATCAGGGCCGACTGGCGGAGGCATCGGCATGACGGCGGGCGCTCAGGTTTCAGACGGTATGAACGGATCCACGCCGCCGCGTAATTCCCGGGTCATTTGGCGGCTGTTGAGCCACATGAGGCCGTTTAGCTGGATCATGTGTATTTCGCTGCTCGCTCGCGTCGTCAAGACCGTTGCGCAAGCTGCCGTGCTTGGGATCGCGGCTGCCAGCGTAGGCATTTACGTTGCAGCCCACGAACCCGGCGTCGTTCTCTGGGACGTGATATGGACGCAGGTGAAGTGGATTGCGATAGCGGGAACGACAGTCGGCGTTGCGTCCTATATCGAACAGTACACCGGTCATTACGTGGCTTTCCGGATCCTTGCGGCGTTCCGCAACATTTTCTATTACGCGATGTTGCCGCTGGCGCCCGCACGCACCTCGAAACTTCAGTCCGGCGACGCGGTCAGCCGGGTCATGTCGGACTGCGAACGCGTCGAGCCCTTCTATGCCCACACCATCGCTCCGGCCGTCGCCGCAATCTGCGTTCCCGGCGTCATTCTGGCGTGGTGTTACAGCGTGCACCCCTCTTTCCTTGCGGTACTGGCCCCGTTCTATGTGGCCACAACGTTCGTGTTGCCATGGCTGGTGGCGAAGCTGGGCGGCGATGGCGTGGCCTACCGCGAGAAACTTGGGCAGGTCAATGCCTACGTGGCCGACAGCATTCAGGGCGTCCGCGACACGGTCGCCTTCGGCTACGAGAAACGCCGCGGCGAGCAGCTCTGGCGCATCGGCGCCACCATGCAGGAGGGACAGGACAAGCTTTACGGCGCCGACGCTACCCAGCGCGCGCTGGGGGAGATCTTCGTTACCGTGGGCATTCTCGCCGCCGCATGGTGGGGCATTGAACTGACCCTGGACGGGGAGATATCCGCCCTGGTGGAACTGCCCGCGATAATCGCCGTATCGGTGATCGGCTTTTATACGTCGATCGGACTCGCGAACAACTACACGGATTTCCGTGTTTCCATCATTGCGGCGCGCCGCCTGTTCTCCATGATGGATAAACCGCCGGCGGTGCGGGAGTCCGCCGATGCCGCGGCTGCCGGCTCAAGATCGGCCTCCCTGCATTTCCGCGACGTCGCTTTCGAATACGATTCCGACGACACCCAGTGGAGCCGTGGCGCCAGGGTCCTGGAGAATTTCTCGCTCGACATCGAGGCCGGCCGGCATCTGGCCCTGGTGGGGCCAAGCGGCACCGGGAAGACGACGCTGATCAATCTGCTCCTGCGTCACTGGGACGTCGAGAACGGCGAGATTGCCATCGGCAACAGGCCGATCACCGATTTCTCGCTGGAAGTCTTGCAGAAGCAGTTCGCCGTGGTGTCCCAACGCAGCTACATCTTCAACGAGTCCATCGGCGAGAACATCCTCTTCGGCCGTCCTGGCGCATCGCAGGCCGAGGTGGAAGAGGCAGCAAGAGACGCGGGGTTAAGCGAGTGGATCGCTTCGTTGCCGGACGGTTATGAATCGCCGGCCGGCGAGCGCGGCGGCAAGCTTTCCGGCGGTCAGCGGCAGCGTATCGCCATCGCCCGGGCCATCCTCAAGGACGCTCCGATCGTGCTTCTGGACGAGCCCACCTCCAGCCTGGATGTGGAAACGGAGAAAGGCGTAATGGAAGCGCAACGCCGCCTTTGCAGCAGCAAGACCACGCTGACGATTGCGCATCGGCTATCGACCGTGGTCGATAGCGATGAGATCCTGGTCATGCTGGAAGGAAAAATTGCCGAACGCGGCGCCCATCAGGAATTGATGGCCCAGGGCGGCTGGTACGCGCAAATGTTCACCCTGCAACTGGACGAAGTGGACGCCGCGCTGGTCGCCTGAGAACGACGCGCTTTAGGGTACTGCTCGCCACCGCGGCCCTGGATCAGTGTCTGCCTATGGCGGCAACGGGCGCCGCTTTCCAATCGCCCGGCGCCACCACCCAGATGACGATGGCCACTACGATCACCACGGTCTGCGCGCCGGCAATCAGCAGGAACGGCGCCCACGGCGTTGCTGCGCTGAACAGTTCACCGCCGTAGAGGGCGGCCAGGATGATGCCGGCCGAACCGAACATGCTCAGCAAGCCGATGACTGCTCCGCGCTTGGCGGGCGGCGCTTCCTGGCCCACCAGCGCCATGCTGCTCATCATCCCGCTGGCCATGGCCGCGCCCAGCAGCGCAAAGAGCGGCAGCATGCGTAAATCCAGGGGCGATTCCACGAAATACATCGAGCCGTAGGCGACGATCGATATCGCCATCGACAGAACCACCCCCGCGACCCGGCTGATGCGGTCCAGTATCCAGCCGAACACGAACGACCAGCCCACGGCGACCACCTGCATTACGGCAAACGGCAGCCATACCTTGTATTGCGCCACGGCGACCTCGCCTCCGGCGGCCCTTTCCGCCGTGCTGGCCCATAGGGACAGGAACAGGCCGGCCACCACCAGGGCGCCGCGCGCCGGTATCGCGTACAGGTAGGCGAGCACGATGCGCGGGTTCCTCATCTGTTCGAAGCCCGTTCGGATCAGGTCCAACCAGCGAGGGCGCTGCCGAGCTTGTTCAGGCACGCCCCCCTTCAGGCCGAAGCGGAATATCAGCATCGACACGAGACACACAAGCGCGGCCGCACCATAAGCGTAACGGCCCGCGGCTACCGGCTCCATGCCGGCGTCCTGCAGCCATTTCGGCAGGTGTGACACCAACCATGTTGCAAATACGATGCCCAGCGCGTTGAAGGCCGAACTGAACCCGATCACGCGGCCGCGCGAGGACTCGACCGGATAGTCGTTCTGGATCGTGGCCGTCATGGCTGCGGCGGCGGCTACGCCGATGCCGAAGATCACCCGGATTGCCATGAGCTGGTCAACTTCCGTAGCCCAGGGATACAGGGCGTAGCTGAGTCCGAGCATCCCGATACCCAGCATGATGACCGGGCGGCGTCCTATGCGGTCGGCCAGAATGCCGAACGGCCAGATCAGCAGCAGGCTCATGATTTCCGTAATCAGGGTGAGTTGGCCGGTGATCCTGCCGACGCCCGAATCGGGAATTCCCAGGTGCTCCATCAGGATGTAGGGTTGGGAGAAATTCATGTTCGAAATCATCCCGATGCAGATCAGGGACGCGTACATGTATGTCCAGAAGTGCGTGACACGCACGCCTGTCGCAAGCTCGATTTTTCCTATGCGTCCGCCTATGGCTTGTTCGCTCACGGCTTCTCCTCCCATTGACCGCTTGCCATCATATCCCACGCCCTGGGAGTATCCATGTTGTCAAGCATGGGTATTCAGAGGCAAGGGTGGCTTCATTACAACAGACAAGCGAGAGCGTCTCGCTGGACCGAGGGCGTCCCCCCTCCAAGAACGCGAGACGCGTTCGCTCCAACCCAGTTCAGGCAGCCCGTCAGGTGTAGCCCGCCTCCCAGCACAGCGCTTCGATGGCGATGTTGTAGTCCATGCGCTCGCCGCCCCAGCCGCAGCGGGCGGTGCCGGCGTCGATCGCCAGGCCGCGCGCCGCATTGAAAGCCTTAAGCCGCTGCGTACCGGATGTTGCGCAAGTGTTTCCGCGGAAACACCCCCTGCGCAGCGTGCCCGCCGGCGGGATGACCCGGCCGTCCGGATGCGTGAATTCGATCGCGCCGGCCCGCACCCGAACGCCATAACCCCCCTCGTGCACCTGCCGGTGATGAAAAGAACACAAAGTCACCAGGTTGCCCAGGGCGGTCTCGCCGCCATCGGCCCAATGCCGGATGTGGTGGGCCTGAACAAAGCGGGACCGGCCGCAACCCGGGACGCGGCAACCACCGTCGCGAATGCGTAGCGCGCGCCGGATGGCGGGCGGTACTGCGCGTGTCCTGCGCCCGACCGCCAGCGGCTCGCCCTTGGCGCCTTCCACCACCCCCAGCAAGGCGCCGTCGCAGCCCAGCCGTCGCGCCGTCTCCACCGCCACATGGCCGCCGTGGTCAAACGAAGCGCCCGTGCTTTCCGGCACGTCGCGCAGCGCGTCGTGGGCAATGTGCACCACCACCTCGTGAGCCCCTGCAGCCGAACCCGAGTACTTCCCGGCCAGAAACCGTTCAACAATGTGCTCCAGGGCATCCGCGCGCCGCTGACTGGCGCTCCGAGGGGGTGTTTCCGCGGAAACACTGTCAGGCGCCGCGGTTCGCGGTTCCCGCAGCGTGGTTCGAGGGCCAGGTGTTTCAGCGGAAACACTTCCGCATGCCGAAACCGCGGACTGGGACGCCTCGGTGCGCTCAATGTTCCCCGGCTGCCCATTGAGTTGCGCGTCGACTAGCTCGCCATCCTCGCCCCGCTCCTCAAGTTGCATTTCAGCAGTTTCCAGCGCCTTGAGCAGCATCTCGCCGACCTCGGGCGCCAGGCGGGCCTCAAGCGTGATGCTGCCGTCGCTCTGGCGCCGGCAGTCCAGGTAACGCTGCTCGTGAATGGCGTCGGCCTCGTCCCGCTCAAGCTCACGCTGCACCCGCCGAAACCCCCGCACTGTCCGTTCCACATGCGCTGCCGTGCCGTTTAAGGCAATGTGCAGCAGCGTGTCCTCCGTCGCCGCCGTGGCCACCCGCGTGAGCGCGCGCACCTTCGAATACGATAGCCGGCCCTCGCCGAAAGCCGCCGCGATCTTCGGCAGCGATGCCAGGGCCCGGGCCGTGCGCACCTTCTCTGTCGCCGCCACCCGGCCGATGCCGCATTGCCAGTTCAGCCATTGGGCGCAACTCGCCATGCCGTGCTGGGCCCAGCCCTGTCTGCGGTCGAACTCCGCAACGAGGGTCAGAAAATGCGCGGTGGCCGCGTTGATGTGGCCCCACAATTGGGTGATCTCAGCCTTCAGGGCATTGAGGGCTTTCTTTTCGCGCTGCCGCTCGGCCATCCGCACATCGGCGTCCGGGTGGACATAGCGCGCAGCGCTGGCGGCGGAAGACCGAACAGCGCCGGCGGGGTGATGATCAACCGCGACAACCGGAGGCAGCTCGGCATCGCGAACAGGGGCGTGGGAAGCAGTGTGATGAAGGTCCATTTCGAGGCTCCTTTCAGTCCGTTGAAGTATCCGAAATATAGCATGAATCACCTGTAGAATCAATCTTTTATGCTCCCTTTTCCGACCTCAGGAAGTGAATTCACCATGTCCCGAGATCCAGGGTAAATTCAACATCGCTGAAAGCATTCTTCTATTCAAGAACTATCTTGGCTTTGTCCTCAAACTGTCCAATCGAACCCGATCACCTGAAGCGTCCAGCGACAATCAAGGTGAGAACCAGCATCTCACCTTGTTTGCCGCGCTACATCAAGCTTGATTACCCGCCCGCTTTTACTACCGCCAAGATGCCACCCACTGCCGCGAGTACCATAAAGACTGCCACCAAAGTACCTCCGAGAATCACGCCAGCCAAGGCCGATACGATTAGGAGAATGCCTGGCCACCGGCTCTTTGCCCCAATGGCCACGGCCCCCAAAATGATCGTCAGAAACGAAAAGGCTACGCCTTCCCAGCCCAATCCGATAACAATAGACGCGCCCTTGAGTTCGACAGCGCTAAGCACGCCTCCTATAAACAGAGTTACGCCTGCCACAATAGTCCCGAAAACACCTGCGATTAAAGCAGAGAGACTTAAGCGCGAGCTCGAAGAATAGGCGATGCCCAGCCAGTAACAGCGAGAAAACACACACCCGAGGGGTGTAGCATCCAGCAAGATAGCTGAAAACCGCAACCGGTGAGGAGCGCATGGCAAAGCCCGACTGGACAAAGCAAGCGAGAGCGTTGGCTGTTCGCATTGATGGATTGCGGGCTCATCTAGGTACCTGGTGGGACCGCGTTGGCCAGCGATATGCCGAACGGCTTGCGCGCCGAATTTTGGGCGCAGCATGGAAGGAAGCCCGCGCCCGTTACTTGAATTCCGGGAGAAGCGAGGAAGCAGCCAACGCGGCATTGACTGCAGCTACCACCTATCTGCGAGCGGGCGCTTCAAGTGGGATGGCCGCTTGGGTCGCAGCAATTGCTGCCCGCAACGTACTAAGTGAGGCTGCACCCAACGAATATGCAAACTGGCTTGCAGTATCGCTTGAAGAAGGGAGCGAGGCCGAACGCGCCGCCCGCAAAGCTCTAAGGCTAGCCGCTCCCAAGGAGTTTGCAATTTGGGATGCGACGCTAGTTGCCTGTGCTCGCGAAAAGGTCATTGCCGTTGAAACTCCTTTGTGCGCCGACAAGCACCGGCAGAAATGAAGGGGCTTGTTACGTCGCCCTGTTGCGCTTCTTCCACCACTTCTTGCACTTGAACCTAATGTCTTGTCCCATAAATAAGTTATATAATTGAGAGCGTCTTTATTTACCGGAGTACGCTCATGCCCCGCGGCCGAACCCTCACACCCCTCGCGCTCACAGAACACGACCAAGCCCAGTTGCTGACGATCGCCAACTCCCGCTCCCTGCCCCACGGCATCGTGCGCCGCGCGCAGATCGTTCTGGCCAGCGCCCAAGGCGAGCCCAACGCCTCCATCGCGCGGCGCCTGCGGCTGAGTCCGTTCACCGTCGGCAAATGGCGCCAGCGCTTCCTCAAGCAAGGCCTGACCGGATTGCACGACCAACTGCGTGCGGGGCGTCCCCGTTCGCACCAAGATGAACAGGTGGCCGAGGTCATCAACGCGGCGCTGCAAACGCCCCCGCCGGATGCGACCCACTGGACGGTGCGCTCGATGTCCGAGCACTGCGGCGTGTCCAAAAGCACCGTGGCGCGCTGGTTCGAGTTGTTCGGGGTGCAGCCGCACCGGCAGCGCACCTTCAAACTGTCCAACGACCCGTTCTTCATCGAGAAAGTGCGCGACATCGTGGGCTTGTATCTGCATCCGCCGGATCACGCGGTGGTGCTGTGCGTGGATGAAAAAAGCCAGATCCAGGCGTTGCAGCGCACCCAGCCGCTGCTGCCGATGGGACTGGGCTATGTCGAAGGCGTCACCCACGACTACGTCCGGCATGGAACCACTACCTTGTTCGCGGCTTTGGACATCGCCAGCGGCCAAGTGCTGGCCCAATGCAAGCGCCGCCACCGGCACCAGGAGTTTCTGGCCTTCCTACGCCACATCGACCAAAACGTCCCCGAGACCCTGGAGGTGCATCTGGTGGTGGACAACTACGCCACCCACAAACACGCCAAGGTGAAAGCCTGGCTGGCCAGGCGGCCGCGGTATCACCTGCATTACACGCCCACCTACGCCTCGTGGCTCAATCAGGTCGAACGCTGGTTCGGGATCATCACCCAGCGGGCCATCCGCCGCGGCACGTTCTCCTCGGTCAAGCAACTCACCGGCAAAATCGACCGCTTCGTCAACGACTACAACGCCAACACCCGCCCATTCGTCTGGACCGCCACCGCCGATTCGATCCTCGCCAAAGTGGAACGACTAAGTAAACTTTTTTGCGGGACAGCACACTAACGCCATGCACACCTTTCTTATGAAATTACGTGTTGAAGCTTTTCCCATCTACTGAATCCTAAAGCCAGAAGGTTCGTCGGGACCGTCTGCCCGCTGAGCAGCAAGCAAAATTTGTTGGATGATCTCATAGGCTCATGCCGGAGCGCGAAAGGGTTGGGCCCTAGGATTCGACGATCGGTCGCGCACTCAGACTAAACTCTCCTTCTATCGTGGAACCATTGGGTAATTTCCATGTGCCAAGTTCCTCAGTTAGTCCGCCACGAAATTCTCCTTCGAATTGCGTTCCATCTCGAAAGGTCCAGATACCTCGACCTTGTGGCCATCCCTTGGAGTATCCCCCTCTATATTTAATCGCATCCTCAAGTTCCAGAGAGAATTGCCATGGGTTGGGATGGGGGCCTGGGCCAGCGTATTGAGAGTGCCGTAGCTCGGTAATTCTGCCGTGCCTTGGTGTGTCTCCTGGCCATTTCCAATAGCCTTTCCAAGGGTGCCCTGAACCGCGGAACTCGCCAGTGAAGACTCGGCCGTCTGGCCATGTGGCGACACCAAGCCCGCTGGGCCACCCGTTCTCGAAAGCCCCCTCGTATGTCTCGCCATTCGTCTTCGTTAGTAATCCAGTTGGCCCCCGCTCACCTTGCACAAACTCGCCGATGAACTTTAGATCGTCGCCCCAGTCGGAATATCGTACTCTTCCATGCCCATGAAATAGGCCATCGCAAAAATCACCTTCGTAATCTAGAAAATGAAACTTGGAGACACTTTTTGTGCACAATTTTCCCTTTCCGTGTGGCACCCCGCATTTGGTCTGCCCATCGTAATCAACCCATCTCCCGTACGCGGCGTACCACTTGATCCACGATAGAAGGCTCATGATGTCTTGCTTGTGTATTCCGCTGAATACTGCCGCCTGATTCGTGCGAAAGTTGCCACTCTCAGTAGCGCCGCGGAGCGGAGAGGTGGTGGTTGGTGGTGGGCTTCCATTAACTTAGCGTTGAGTCTTCGCATGGATTTTCCGTCAAGCTTGATCGATAGGTATTGTGCATGAGCCCATTGGGGTTTACATCGGTATAGGCGGGTTCGACGATCATCTCCTGCCGGCGCTCGATGGGCAACGTCTGCAACGGAGTAAGTCGGATAAACTGCCAGGATGACCAGTTGGAAGAACTAATCAGTGGAATGGCCGCTTTCGCCGGTAGCACGCAGCTCCGAAGCCGAAGAAATATCTTATAAATTCAAATATTGAAGATCGTCAATAAAAGAGTGAGCCCTCATTCGGAGGTTGGGGTGTTCAAGCGGGAAGCGTTGGGTCAGCAAACGGGTTGAGCGCACGGACCGCACCGTAGCGCTGTCCGGGGTTCAGGTCCTCGGTATAGATCGCTTCACAACCGAGAACCCGCGCGGCTGCAATGATCGCCCCATCCCAGTAGGAAAGCTGGAAGCGGCGACTGATATCGACGGCATCGAGAAACACATCGGGGGTCATGGCTTGAATCCGAAACAGCAAAATCGGTTCCAGGAAACGCAATGCCCTGTCACCCGAAAGGCGTGTGGCCCGAGCTGGACGGGTGGCTTGAAAGTAAAACTCTTGCAGCACCTGTACCGACACGGCCAGATCGCGCTCGCTCAGAACGCGCCGTGCGCGTTCCCGCTTGCCCGCCTCTGCCGAATCCTCGCTGACAGCGTACAGAAGCACATTGGTGTCCACAAATCGCACGGTGAATTGACCCAGCGCTCAGGAACTCCCGCTTGAGCGGTCGCGTTCGGACGCCGCCTCCGAGCGCATCGCAGCGCGGTCGTACAGCGCCTCCCTGGGCAGGTTTTCGGACATTCGCAATCCCACGCCCTCCGCGTCGAAGTCTGCAAACACTTCCCTCAATTGCCTGCAGCGTCGCTGATAGGAGGTTTCGCCAGACTCCGCGCCGGACTCGTGCTTCCCGTCGCGGTGCGCCACCAGACTCCTGAGATACCCACGCACCAGAGCGGAAACGGAAGTGCCCAACTCGGCCGCGCGAATCCGGGCAAGCCGATAACAATCTTCGTCGATTGATACCGTGATGTTCTTCATGGTCACAGTCTCACAGTTTCTGTGCAACCCAGCATAGGCTGGCGCTGATTGTCCGTCAACCCGCTGTCCGCATATTGCGTGGGAGCACGGACTGGTCTAGGGTTGCCTTGGGCAAGCCGGCCAGGCAATCGCCGGCCGTTTCGGGTTTTCCGTGACGGCGGGAGGAAAGTCCGGGCTCCGGCGGACGGGACGCCAGGTAACGCCTGGGGGGCGCAAGCCTACGGAAAGTGCCACAGAAAAAATACCGCCCGGCGCCCATGGGCGATTCGGGTAAGGGTGAAATGGTGCGGTAAGAGCGCACCGCGCGGCTGGCAACAGCCGTGGCAGGGTAAACCCCGTCTGGAGCAAGGCTGAATAGGGAAGCTATGCGTATGTCCGCGCGCGCTTCCGGGTAAGCTGCTTGAGGCCGTCGGTGACGGCGGTCCTAGAGGAATGATTGCCCTCGACAGAACCCGGCTTATCGGCCGGCTTGCCCCTTTTTCACTAATCCTTCGGTCGCCAAGTCGGGTTGCGCAGGCGGCGGATCAGGCTGGAGGTGTCCCAGCGGCCACCGCCCCTGGCCTGAATCTCCGCGTAGAAGCGATCCACCAATTCCGATACAGGCAACTCCGCGCCGTTGCGCCGGGCCTCCTCCATCGCATAGCCGAGGTCCTTGCGCATCCAGTCAACCGCAAAGCCGAACTCGAACTCGTCGGCCAGCATCGTGCCGTGGCGGTTGTCGAGTTGCCAGGACTGCGCTGCGCCCGCGCCGATCAAGCGCGCAACCTGCTCGCCGTCAAGGCCGGCGCGTTGCGCGAAGTTCAGTCCTTCCGCCAACGCCTGCACCAGGCCGCCGATACAAATCTGGTTCACCATCTTGGTGAGCTGGCCCGCGCCGGCGGGCCCCATCAGGTCGGTGCGGGCGGCATAGCATTCGAACAGTGGTTGTGCGCGCGCGTAGTCCTGTTCGCGTCCGCCCACCATGATCGCCAGTGTGCCGTTCTCGGCCCCGGCCTGCCCGCCCGATACGGGCGCATCGAGAAACGCAAGACTCCCGTCACGGGCCTTCCGGTCCAGTTCGCGCGCCAGTTCCGCCGAAGTGGTGGTGTGATCGACGAAAACCGTTCCCGAACGCATTCCCGCGAAAGCGCCGTCGGCGCCAGAACTGACTTCACGCACATCCTCGTCCCGGCCCACACAGCAGAATACGAACTCCGCATTCCCGCAGGCCTCGGCGGGAGTGGCGGCCAGATCGCCGCCGTATTCCCGGGTCCAGCGTTGCGCTTTGCTCTGCGTGCGATTGAAAACCGTGACGGCATGACCGGCCCGGGCCAGGCGGCCGGCCATCGGATACCCCATCACCCCAAGTCCGATAAACGCAACTGCCGCCATGGCGTTACGTCTTGGGCAGGGTGACGCCGGTCTGCCCCTGGTACTTGCCGCCGCGGTCCTTGTACGAGGTCTCGCACACTTCTCCCGCCTGGAAGAAGATCATCTGCGCCACGCCTTCATTGGCGTAAATCTTCGCCGGCAACGGCGTCGTGTTGGAGAACTCCAGCGTCACAAAGCCCTCCCATTCGGGCTCCAGCGGCGTCACGTTCACGATGATTCCGCAACGCGCGTAAGTGGACTTGCCCAGGCAGATCGTGAGCACGTTTCGAGGGATACGGAAATACTCGACTGTACGCGCCAGCGCAAAGGAGTTTGGCGGGATAACGCAGTCATCGCCTGCCAGCGATACGAAACTCTTGCTTTCGAAATTCTTGGGATCCACAACAGCCGAATGGATATTGGTGAATACCTTGAATTCGTTCGCGCAGCGCACGTCGTAGCCGTAGCTGGACACACCATAAGAAATTACGGAACGCTCGCCCACATGCCGTACCTGCTGTTCGGCGAATGGCTCGATCATCCCGTGTTCGGCCACCATGCGCCGGATCCACGCATCCGATCCGACGCTCATTTGTCCAGCCAGTCCTGCCGCATCGCCAGCGCTGCTGTTTCGCCCCAGCCGTAATTGGCGGCCTCGATTATCCAGGTGCGCTTGTCCTTTCGCCAGATTTCCCAACGCGCCGGCAACCAACCCAGCTCCCGGGCGTACCAGATGTACTGATAGTTTTCCGACCCTTTTCGCTGGCTGCGGTACTTGACCGTTTCCATTTCGCCCGCGGGGGTCTTGAGGGTTTCCTTCCCCAGCATCTGTCCGTTGTACAGCTTGAGCTTGCCGGCTTCCAGCGTAGGTCGCTCGTTCAGCGGCAATCCCGCGCCGAGGTCCAGCATGGTCTGGATTTCCCAGGCCTTGCGGTCCATGGCGCGCGGCTGAAGCTCGAAAACGGCTTGTTCCTCTTTCTCGGAGTATGAAGCCAGTCCCGTCTGCCAGTCATAGGCGATTTCCACCAGCCCGTCCTTCTTGCCATCGCAGGAACGGCACAGGTACGCGATAGGCTGCACCAATCCGGCGTTGTCGAGATCGAAGAGCGTGCGCTCAACGGCGTCGGAAGCAACCAGCAGGCGGGCAAAGCCTTTCACACGGGTATAGGTCTCGTAGGCATAGCCTTCGCCGTCCCGCCGGACCACGCTCAAGCTTTCACCGTGTTGTCCGAATGGGGCATCCACGTCGAAAAACACGGCGATGCTCTCGATCGCGGGTCGCGCTTCTTCCGGCGCAGCTGCCGCTGAAAACACCGGCAAGGCAAGCAGCAACCCGGCGATGGCGTGTCTGGCAATTGTCACAACAGTTCCTGTTCCTCGAACACGATCGGCTTGATCAATTCTCGTCCGTCCAGGATCGCGTGGCGTTCGCCCATGGTCAGGCGGCCGCGCGACATCCAATCCAGCACGCGAGGATACAGGACATGCTCGCAGGCTTGAACCCGGCCTTTAAGCGAGTCCTCATTGTCCTCGCGGCGCACGGTGATCCGGGCCTGGGCGATCAGCGGACCGGAATCCAGCTCGCGGGTCACGAAGTGCACCGTCGTTCCGTGCCAGGAATCCCCGGCCGCCAGCACCCTTCGGTAGGTATGCAGACCCGGAAACCTGGGCAGCAGGGAAGGGTGAATATTGAGCGCACGACCCTCGTAATCGGCGCAAAAGTCCGGGGGAAGGATGCGCATGAAGCCCGCCAGCACAAGCACGTCGGGGGCCAGCGACTCCATGCGCCGTCCAAAGGCCTCCCACCACGACCGAGCGTCCGGATATTCTGCGCGGCCAAGGCTGAATGCCCCAATGCCGGCATTGCGGGCCCGTTCAAGACCCTGGGCCTCGGGACGATCACTGACTGCGGCCAGCAGCTCAAGGTCGAGCGTCCCGGCGGCGACCCGATCGAGAAGAGCCTGAAAAGTCGTGCCCGTTCCCGACAGCAGAACGACGGTTCGCAGGCTCACGGGGCAGACATTCCGCGTCAGCTCAGTGTCACACCGGTTCCGGATTCGATCCGCCCGATCGCATACACCTGCTCGCCGGCCTTCGCCAGGCTTTCTCGTACTCCGTCAGCCTGCTCTGCAGCGGTGGCGAGCACCATCCCGATACCACAGTTGAAAGTACGCAGCATTTCCTCCCGCTCGACCGGCCCCTCGCGGCTCAGCCAGCCGAACACCGAAGGCCAGTTCCAGGCAGTCGTGTCGATTCGGGCCATCAGGCCCTGGGGAAGAACTCGGGCTACGTTTTCCGGCAAACCTCCCCCGGTGATGTGGGCAATGGCGCTCAATTTGCCGGACTGGGCAAGCGGCAGGACCGACTTTACGTAGATCCGCGTCGGCTCGCAGAGTTCGTCGATCACCCCGCTGTTCAGAGACTCAAGCCCGCCGGCGCCCGCAACGATTCGCCTGACCAGCGAAAAGCCGTTCGAATGCGGTCCGGACGAGGCGAGACCCAGCAGCACGTCGCCCTCTCTTACCGCGCTGCCGTCCACGATCCGCTCCTTCTCGGCCACGCCGACACAAAAACCGACCAACTCCAATCCGTCATCCACGTAGGTGTTGGGCAGTTCCGCGGTTTCACCGCCCACCAGCGCCGCGCCGGCTTCCTTGCACCCCTGGGCGACGCCCCTGATCAGCGGTTCCAGGCGCGCCGGATCAAGCCGGTTGGCGGCGCAGTAGTCCAGGAAGAAAAGCGGTTCCGCGCCCTGGGCAAGCACGTCGTTGACCGACATCGCAACCAGGTCCACACCGGCCGCCTCCAGGCGACCGGCGTCCTGGCACAGCCTGAGCTTGGTCCCCACGCCGTCGGCGCCCGCCACCAGCACTGGTTTGCGGTACCCATTGGTCGGCGCTTCGAACAAGCCACCGAATCCGCCGATGCCTCCCAGCACTCCCGGACGGTGCGTTTCGCGGACAATCGGAGCAATGCGGCGCACAAAATCCGCGTTCCGCTCAAGGTCCACTCCCGCCTTTCGATAGCTGATCGGTTCGCGCTTGTTCATCGCATTTTCTCTGGTCGCGGTGCTGATCTCAGCATCCTATAATGCCTCTTTCCATGCTCTTGCGCATCGTGCCACAGGCCCTGGCTTTGACGCTGCTTCTCGCGTCCGGAGCTTCTGCAACTGAAACGCAGTTTAGATCCACCGCGCCGTTGCGCAATCCTTCGCCGGCGGGCGAGGAGAGTGCCTTGCAAGACGCACTGGGCCGATTGCTGGTGCGCGTAACCGGCCGCCGCGCCGCCGCCGGCCTGGTGGGCAATTTTCCTCCCGCATCCAGCATTGTGCGGCAATACCGCGTCGTTGACGGGAATCAACTGGATGCGGAATTCGACGAGGCGCTGGTTCGTCGGGTCCTGGATGAGGCGGGCGAGGGCATCTGGGAGGGCGAACGGCCGCGCCTGGCGCTTTGGCTGGTCATAAGCGATGGTGAGCGCTGGCTCTACCGGCCGGTCATAGCTGCCGAACCGACAGCGCAAACCGTGGATCTTCGCAAGGTCATAGGCGGCGCGCTGAGCCAGACCCTTGAAGAGGTAACCGCGCTACGGGGCATTGAAATTGATTTCCTGCCGCACTCGGACTCGGACTCGGACTCGGACTCGGTCGCGGCCGGGAAGTGCGCCGAGGACCTGTGGGCCGGCTTTACCGACTGCCTGCCGGAAACCGGTGATCAATTGCTGGTATTGGGCCGTGTGGCGGTGCCCAGCGCACTGAATGACATCGTGTGGAACCTGCGCGAGCAGGGGTTGTGGCGCATGGAATGGGAAAGCGATGCGGCAGAAGCGGTTCACGTGGTCACCGACCTGCTCGCCGCCCGCTTCATGGCGACCCAGGGACCCGTTCGCTCCTATGTCCTGGTGGTGGCGCCGGTCCCGGACCTGGCGGCGTATGCAAGACTCAAGGAAGGACTGGCCGACCTGCAGGCCGTGCGGGAGTGGCGGATTGACGGCGCCTCAGGTGACTCATTGACGCTTCGAATCACTTCACGCACCGCCGAGGCGCCGTTGCGGGAAGCTTTGGGTTCGCTGGGAATCCCGTTCGAATTGAGCAGGACGGGGTCATGAGCGTAAGCCGGCACATCCCGAACCTGATCTGCGTGTTCCGCTTGCTGCTGGCGCCGGTCATCGTGGCTGCGCTGGTGGGCGGCCGTTACGGTCAGGCATTGCTGCTGCTTGCCGTTGCCGCGCTGTCCGACTGGTTGGATGGCTTTCTGGCCAAACGATGGCAGCTGGACAGCTATCTGGGCTCGGTGCTGGATCCGATGGCCGACAAGGTATTGCTGGCCAGCGTCTACGTGACTCTGGCGGTGTTGTCGCATATCCCCGCCTGGCTGGCGGCCGTGGTAATTGCCCGAGACCTGGTGATCGTGGGAGGCTGGCAGACCTTCCGCCTATTGCGGGGCGAATTGCGCCCGCGCCCTTCGAAGGTCAGCCGGACCAACACTGTCGTGCAGATCTGCCTGGGTGTTGCCGTAATCGCAGCGCAGGCCTTTCCTGGGATTCTGCCGCAGACCTGGATTCTCATAGGCGGCGCATTCGCACTGCTGCTGGCGGTGCTGAGCGGGGTTGATTACGTGTTGACGGGCACTCGGCTGGCCGCTCAGCGCAGGAAAGAGGAAAGCACGTCGGCGGAGGCCGTGGAGCAACAGTTGGAATTGGACGTGAGTCGGGAAGATCCCTGCGTGTTCGACAACTTCTACAACGGCAGCAACGCCGATGTGGTATCCGCGCTTCGGAGCGTCATCAGGCAGAATTCCGGAGCGCCTTTCTGGCTATGGGGCGCTCCCGCCACCGGGAAGACTCATTTGCTGCTGGCGACCGTGCGGGCGGCAACCGACGAGGGGTTGTCTTCCGCCTACCTGCCTGCGCATGCCGGATTCAAGCCGGACGCCCTGGATGCTTTAAGAAAAATCGAACTGCTGTGCATAGACGATGCCGAGCGTCTGGCCGGAACACCGCCCATTGAAGAGGCGATGGGCAAGCTTTGCCGGGAGATCGAGAGGCGTGGCGCCCGCTTGGTGCTGGGCGCATCCAGCACGCCGGCCGGCGCGGGTTTCGGGCGTGATGACATGCGCACCCGCCTGGCTTCGGGGCAAATATGGAAATTGTTGCCGCTGACCGACGAAGAGCGCCTGGAGGCGGTGAAGTTGCGGGTGCGCAGCCGCGGCATAAACCTTCCCGAGGCAACCGCGCGCTTTTTGATGCGGCGCGTACGGCGTAATCCCAGCGACGTATTCATTCTCGTTGATCGACTGGCAGCGCTTGCCGCCAGCCGCAGCAAGCAATTGACCGTGCCCTTCGTGCGCCTTGCCCTGCGGGACGGCATGGTGGAGGGACGAAACTAGCCGTCCTCCAATTCGGACTCCAAGGCCGCAAGAAGCGCTTCCTGTTGCCGCCCCGACAGAGGTTGCCGGCCTTTGCCGGTAAGGTGGAAGACGTCCTCGGCCCGCTCCCCGATCGTTACGATCTTGGCCGTGCGCACGCCGATGACCTGGCGGGTCAGGACGCCGCCGACCAGTCCGAGGAGCCCGGGGCGATCGGCCGTCACCAGTTCCATGACCGTATGGCGCCCCCGCGGGTCCGCCCTGAAGCTGACCTGCACACCAACATCAAAGGCCCGCAACCGTCGCGGCAGCTTATGGCGAGGTAGCCGGGCCGGGGGGTCGCCTCGGGCCAGCGACTCGCGCAGAGAGTCGCAGATGGTGTTCAGCCTTCGCCGGTCCTTGAGCGGAGCACCGTCGCCCTGCAACACCAGGTATTGGGCCAGGCTGTGCTGGCGCCCGGACGGAAGGATGCGGGCGTCAATGATGTTGAGTCCCCTGGCGTCGAGTTCCGCACAGGTGATGAAGAAGCGGTGCACTGAGGCCGGGCCATGCACCAGGATCGCCGTGTTGCCGTCCGGAGATTCCGCGCGCGAAGCCACCAGGAATCCGCCGTTTTCAGCGTGGGCAGCGTGCAGCGATTCGGTGTGCCAGACGATTTCGTCGTCACGGAACAACCAGAAATAGTCTTCCTTAAAGCGGCTCCAGATCGCCCGAATCTGGCCTTCGTCAAGCCCCCGGCAACGCAATTCAAGCAGCGCGGCGCTTTCACGCTCCGCCAGGAGTTCCTCGTTACCGCTGGGGTGCTCGATATTCATTCGCAAGGCCCGTTCCGTCTGGCGGTACAAGTCCTCGAATACACGCGCTTTCCAGGCCGTCCACAGGCCCGGGTTGGTGCCGCGCACGTCGGCTACGGTAAGCAGGTACAGATGATCCAGGTGGATCTGATCGCCGGCCAGCCGTGCGAATTCCCGAACCACGGCCGGGTCATACACGTCTTTCTTCTGCGCGGTCATGGACAGCTCCAGGTGGTGGCGCACCAGCCAGGCCACCAGCGCTGTTTCGCGGCCGCTTAAACCGTGCTCCGAGCAGAACCGATGCGAATCGTCCTCGCCCAGTTCCGAGTGGTCGCCCTCGCGTCCCTTGGCGATATCGTGAAACAGTCCCGCAATATAGAGAACCGCCGGGTTCTCGATGCGGTCCATGATTTTCGCCAGGCCGGGATCCTGCTCGCGCCCCTGGGGCAGGCCGAAACGGCGCAGGTTGCCGACCACGCGCAGGATGTGCGCATCGACGGTATAGCTGTGAAAGAGGTCGTATTGCATCCGCCCCGTAATCAGGCCGAATTCCGGGATATAGGCTCCCATTACCCCGTATCGGTTCATGTCCTCCAGTTGGCTTGGAGCCTCCGGGGGCGCCGTCAGGATCTGCATGAACATATGCCGAATCCCGGGGTTGTTCCGGAACCCGGCGTCGATCTTCGGCACGAATTCGATGAGGCGCTCGACCAGGCCGGCGCTGAAGCCTCGTATTCCCGTTTGCTGTTGCCGAAGTAGAAACGGTTCCAGTACGGCTTGCGGGGAGGCCTCCAGGAGATCGGGGCGTTTCGTGTCCAGGTAGCCGTTGCGCAGGACAAAGCGGGCATTCAGCCGCCGGCCGCCGCTGCGGTGCGGCGTGATGATGCCGCCCAGGCGCTGTATGACGATTTCACTGAACAGCGAGACCCTGCGCGTGGCCCGGTAGTAGCGCTGCATGAACTGCTCCACGGCGCGGTTGCCGGTTCGATCGTGGTAGCCGAAAACGCCGGCGAGCTGCTTCTGATGATCAAACAGCAACCGGTCTTCCATGCGGCCGGAGGTCAAATGAAGGGCAAAACGCACCCGTGAAAGGAAATCTCGCGCCTGGCGCAGTTCATCCAGCTTCTCCCCGGAGATCATCTTGCGTTCCCCTAGGGTTCCCAGGGTGGCCGTGCCGAACCGCCGCAGCATGATCCAGCTTACGGTGTGCAGGTCGCGTAAGCCTCCCGGCCCGTTCTTGACATTCGGTTCCAGGATGGAGGCCGTGTCGCCCTGCTCGATTCGCCGTTCGTTGTGCTCCTTCACCTTGGCCCGGTAGAAATGCGCGCTGGACCAGACACTGCGCGCATTGATCGCCTTGCGCAATTGCTCAAACAGCCGCTGGGAACCGGTCAGCAGCCGAGCTTCCAGCAAGGCCGTCATGATCGTTGCGTCCGCGCGCGCCTGGTCGCGCGATTCCGCGACGGTGCGGGCTCCATGCCCGGGTTTCAGCCCGATGTCCCAAAGAAACGCGAGAAACGCGCCCACCTCGGTGCGCGTGCCGCGTGAGTAGCCCGGCGCCAGCAAGACCAGCACATCGACGTCGGAGGCGGGGTACATTTCCCTGCGGCCATAGCCTCCCACGGCCAGCAGGGCCGCGCCGCGCAAGGCCGGACCGGCATGCAGCCGCCATGCCTCGCAGAGCAAGGCATCCAGCAGGTCCGAACGCAACCTCAACAGCGCCGCCGTGCTTTTTTCCCCCTCGGTGAACCAGTCGCGGATCCGATCGTCATGTTCGCGGATGCGGGTGCGAAAAATTTCCATTTCGCTTTCCCGCAAATCCGGGGATGACGACGTTCTCGCGTCCAGGGTTGTTTGCTCAGGGTTCAAGCGGCCCTTCCCCCAGCGTAAGGACTTCGTATCCGCCGGCCGTCACCAGCACCGTGTGCTCCCACTGCGCCGACAACTTGCGGTCTCGCGTCACCACCGTCCAGCCGTCCGGTAGCAGCCTGGTCTCAGCACCCCCTTCATTGAGCATGGGCTCCACCGTAATCGTCATGCCCTCGCGCAAGGGCATTCCGGTGCCCGGCTCTCCGTAATGCAGGACATTGGGTGGTTCATGGAACCCACGGCCGATTCCATGGCCGCAGTATTCCCGCACTACACTCAAGCTCTGCGACTCGGCCAGAGTCTGAATTGCATGACCCACATCGCCAAGCCGCATACCCGGTGCGATCGCGCGAATTCCCGCCCACATGGCTTCAAAGGTGATCTGCGCCAGGCGCCGCGCCTTGATGCTCGGCCGGCCGACATGAAAGATGCGGCTGGTATCGCCATGAAAGCCGTCCTTGATGACGGTGATGTCGATGTTCAGCATGTCGCCGTTTCTCAATTTTCGTTTCCCGGGTATCCCATGGCATACGACCTGGTTCAGGGAGGTGCAGATCGATCGGGGGAAACCGCGGTAGTTGAGCGGCGCAGGAATGGCCTGCTGTTGTTCGGTGATGTATTCGTGGCAGATTCGATCCAGATCATCGGTGGTCAATCCCGGGCGCACATGCTCCCCGATCATGTCGAGAACTTCGGCCGCAAGACGGCCGGCAACGCGCATGCGTTGCTGTTCTTCGGGGGACTTGATGGTGACTTGCATGGTGGGGGTCTCGTAACCCGCAAATAGTACCGCGCATCGCTCCGGCCCCGGCGCCCTGCGTGCTCGGCAAGAGTACCGGTGCGCTTGAGGTGGCTGTGCAGCGGGAAGCCCCGATGATATAAAATTACGGGCTCGCTCCGGCGGGCGGGAACCGGTAGCGGCGTTGCCTTGCCGTTGCCGACCGGTTCTTCGGAGCTTTTTGGAATTCACGGGAGCAAACTCTTGGCCGAAATCACCGTGCGTGAAATGTTGGATGCGGGCGTGCACTTCGGGCACCGTGCAAGACACTGGAATCCGAAGATGGCGCCTTTTATCTATGGCGAGCGCAACCAACTTCATATCATCGACCTGGAGCAGACGGTCCCGCTCTACGAAAAGACCTGTCAGTTCGTGCGATCCGTGGCTTCGCAGCGGGGCACCGTGTTGTTCGTAGGCACCAAGCGCGCCGCGCAGCATGCGATACGCAACGAAGCAACGCGTTGCGGCATGCCCTACGTCAGCCATCGCTGGCTGGGCGGCACCTTGACCAATCTCAAGACGATCAAGAAGTCGATCGCCCGGCTGGAAGAACTCGAGGCGCTCGACGACGAGTCCGTGCGGGATCGCTTCACGAAGAAGGAAATTCTCGGACTCAGGCGCCAACAGGCGAAACTCAACCGGTCGCTCGGTGGAATCCGCGCCATGGATTCCCTTCCGGATGCCGTTTTCATTATTGACCTGGAGCACGAGCGCATCGCCCTGAACGAGGCGAAGAAGCTGGGGATTCCCGTGGCTGCGGTGGTGGACACGAACTGCTCGCCGCAGGACGTGGACTACATGATTCCCGGCAATGACGACGCCATTCGCGCCGCTGAACTGTATGCGCGCGGCATCGCTGATGCGATCCTCAAAGGGCGTGAAGAAATGCCGGAAATCTCCCTGGGCGATGACGAATTCGTAGAGCTCGACGACTCCGGCAAGCCCATTTCAAGGACCGATCGCATGAGGTCGCGGGCCAAGACGCCTGCCAGGCTTCGCGGAGTTTCCAGACGCATGCCGCGTCGAACCGCAGCGGTTGCCCGCGAACGCGAGGACCGGGATGCCAGGCCTGCTGAACCCACCCCTGCCGCGGCTCCCACTGCTCCCGCAGCGCCTGCGGCCGAGGCAGACGCCACTCCCCCGGCGCCAGAGGCCGAAGCGGCAGCTCCTGAGGCTAAGGCCGATGCGGCAGCGCCAGAGCCTGAGGCGGAAGCGGCAGCGCCAGAGGCTGAGGCCGACGCGGCAGCGCCAGAGGCCGACGCGGACGAAACTCCTGCTACCGAGCCGGCTGAGGAAGAAACTGCCGCTCCGGCCGACCAGGAGGACTAGAAAGTGGCGATTACCGCTGCCCAGGTGAAGGCCCTTCGCGAGGAGACCGGCGCGGGCATGATGGATTGCAAGCGCGCGCTGACCGAGACCAATGGCGACGGCGAGGCGGCGCGCAACCTGTTGCGCAAGAAGGGCGCAGCAGCGGCAGAGAAAAAGTCAGGCCGTGCCGCGGCCGAAGGTGTGATATCCGTGGTCGAGGGCTCCGGTGCAATCGCTATCGCTGAAGTGAACTGCGAAACGGATTTCGTGGCCCGTCGCCAGGACTTTCGCGATTACGCCGCTTCCATAGCCCGGACCGTGCTTGATGAAGCTCCGGAAGACGTCAATGCCCTGATGGCCGTGGAAGTCGACGGTCAGTCACTGGAGCAATCGCGGCAGGACGCAGTGGCGCGGATCGGCGAGAACATCTCCGTGCGCCGTTTTCAACGCGTTGAACCGCAAGGCGGAACATCCATATACGTACACAACGATCGTATCGGTGTGGTCGTGGACATGGAGGGCGGCGATGCCGGCCTGGGCAAGAATATCGCCATGCACGTAGCAGCCATGCGGCCCCGGCATGTATCCCCGGATGAGGTGCCGGCTGATGTGGTCGAGCGTGAACGCACGTTCCTGACGGACCAGGCGGGCGAATCCGGCAAGCCGCCGGAAATACTGGCCCGCATGGTTGAAGGGCGCTTGAGGAAATTCCTCGACACCATTTGCCTGAGCGGACAGATCTTTGTGCGCGACAGCAAGCTTACCGTCGGCAAGCTGCTCAATTCCCACAAGGCGCGTGTGCACGGATTCGTGCGGTTTGAAGTGGGCGAGGGCATAGAGCGCCCCGTCAGCGATCTTGCCGAAGAGGTCGAGGCCCAGCTCCGGGAGCATCGGTGAGTCCGGCTCCTTCGCTGCGCCGCTATGCCAAAGCTACGGGGACTCGGCTTACGGTTGGCTTGCAAAGAGTTGGTGAGTGAGGGATAAGCAAGCCAGTCTTGATTTAGGCGGGAAACCGATTGCGGGCGACATTCTCGACCGCATCCGCAACGAGAGCCGCGACCAGGCCGAGAAGGGGCGTTGGTTCGAGCAGTTGTTCATGCGGCTCGCGCCTGCCGAAGTCTTTTCAGATCAAACGTCGCCTGAAGGTTCATCCACAGCTCAGGCGGCCGGTCAGGTATAGCCCGCCTCCCGGCACAGCGCTTCGATGGCGATGTTGTAGTCCATGCGCTCGCCGCGCCAGCGGCAGCGGGCGGCGCCGGCGTTGATGGTCAGGCCGCGCGCCGTATTGAACGCCGCCACACGCCGCGCGCCGCACACCGCGGAGGTGTTTCCGCGGAAACAGGTTCCATGCGTCTTTCCCGCCGGCGGGATCACCCGTCCATCCGGACGCGTGAATTCGATCGCACCCTGGCGCACCCGAACGCCATAACCCCCCTCATGCACCTGCCGGTGATGAAACGAACACAAGGTCACCAGGTTATCAAGGTTGGTCTCGCCGCCATCGGCCCAATGGCGTATGTGGTGGGACTGCACAAAGCGGGAACGGTCGCAGCCGGTTATGTGTCGCGACACATAACCGGCTTTATGTGGCGCACATGATTATGTGGCGTACCGCTCCCAAGTCCTGGTTTTAATTGGAATTTCAGGTGCGAATACGCCACATAACGTTTTCAGCGTTCGAGGAGCGCCATGATCTCGCTGGTTGGTTTGAAGCGTTTGGTCGCATCGGCTGATGCGACGTTCGCGGATTCCAACGCTCTTCGCTTCATCTCAACGTCAGCCTCGAGGTAGTCGTGGGTGGTCCGGATACTTGCGTGGCCGAGCCATGACCGTATGGAGGCGAGATCGACGCCGGCCTGCAGCAAACGCATCGCGGCGGTGTGACGGAAGCTATGCGGTGAAACGGAATGCCGGTGAAGCGTCGCGCATTCCGCCGATGCGGTTGCGGCCGCCCGCCGGACGATATGCGTAAGTCCAAAGCGTGTTAGACGAATCCCCTGGGCATTGACAAAGATAGGCACGTGTCCATGCGGGTCGAGCTGATGTTCCTCAATCAGGTTGCGCAGGACGGCTATCAGGTCATTGGCGAGCGGCAGCACGCGCTGCTTCGATCCCTTGCCGCGAACAAGTACCTGGGAAGGGGCGCGCAGGGTGAGATCGGCCGCGTTGACCCCGAGCGCTTCGGAAGCGCGAGTGCCAGTATGCAAAAGGAACAGCAACAGGGCATAGTCGCGCCGTCCCTGTTTGGTGCGACGATTCGGAGCGGCCATTAATGCCTCCACCTCGGGGGGTCGCAGGAACGCAACGACGCGCTTCTCGGCGCGCTTGGGACCAATGTTCAAAATGCGATGGCAAAGCGCGAGCGCGTCGGGCTCGGCGTAGGCGACATGCTGGAAGAAGGAATGAACAACGGCCAATCGCGCGTTGCGCGTTCGCACGCTGTTCCCGCGCTCCCCCTCCAGAAAAGCGAGGAAGGCGAGCACCATGTCATAGTCCAAATCCCGAATATCGAGGCGGTCGACTGGCCTGCCAAGTCGGGAGGCGGCAAAGCGGAACAGTAGCCGCAGCGCGTCCTTGTACGCCGACACGGTGTTGGGACTGGCCTGTCGCTGCTGGATCAGCCGACGTGTAAGGAACGACTCGATGAGAACGCCAAGTGACGAGCTGTGCTTCCTAGTCATGGCCGTCTCCCCCCCTCCCGGTTGTCAGGAGCCGGTCCGCCGCCACGCCCAGCATCTCGGCGGTCGCGGTCAGGTAGTAGCTTGTCCCCGAATAGTGAACATGGCCCATGTAGGTCGCCAGGGCCGGCAGCAGCGCCTGCACGTCCTGGCCCGCGCGGTACCAGGCGACCAGTCTGTGCACGGCAAAGGTGTGTCGGAGCGAATGGAATGTCGGCATCCTGGCGCGCGGCGCGTGTAGGCCGGCCCGCCGAACAAGCCGCCGCATCAGGTACGCGAGGTTGTCGGACTTGTAGCGGCGTCCCCCGCCATTGAGGAAGAAGGCCTTCTCGGCGTCCGCCCCCGGCATGCGGCCCCGGTCGCCCGCATGGGCGCGAAGCATGTTGAGGGCTGTCGCGTGGACCGGCGCCAGCCGGTCCTTGTCGAACTTCGTGTGTCGTATGACCAGGACACCCGTGTCCAGATCCACATCGGCCTGGTCCAGCCCCATCACTTCCCCTGGCCGCAGTCCGGTGCACGCGGCCAGGCCGATCATGGTGCGTAACGACGCGTTGGAGACCGGATGTCGCCCTCGGAACCCGGCCGTCAGACTCAGAAGGCGGCCGATCTCCCGGTCGGTGAAAATGTAGGGGGGAGGCTGCTGCCAGCTGCGGACAATGGCCTTGGGATCCAGTCTTGGCGTGCTCGGGTCATAAGTGGCCAGGTACTCGGAGAAATGACGAACGACGAGATAGCGCCGCGCCACGGTGGGTGACGCCGGATCGCTGACCGCCAGGGCGAAGTCCGTGGCCAGTTGCTCCGTCAGCGGACCCCGGTGACCGGCCTGGACGTACCGGTCGAAGGCCAGGAGCATCGCTTCCTGCCCCTCGAATCGAAGGCCGAGGTTGCGGCGCAGTTCCACATAGCTGGCGAGATGTTCCGCGAAGGCACTTTGAAAAGTGTTCATTGCGCACCTCCGGGGAAGGGCAGCGCCACGGTGTCCAGGGTCGCCCTATTCACCTTGGTGTAAATGGCCGTGGTGTCGATGCTCACATGGCCGAGCACGTCGGCGACCGACTTAATCGGCACGCCCTCGTTCACCATCCGCGTCGCGAGGCTATGCCGAAGCATGTGCGCGCCACCCCGCTCGCGCCGGATCCCCGCGCGGTCCAGGTGGCGGCGCACGATATAGACAACCGTGTTGGACGTGGTCATTGGGCCCGGGCGTGGCCCGTGGCGCAGGAAGATCTGAGCCACATCCACGGCGGGCCTGCCATGAAGGACGTAGTCCGCGAGAGCGGCGCCGACTTCATGAATCAGGGGCAGGACGCGCTCACGTCGAGTCTTGGTGCGTGGCAGCCGCAACTCGGCGGCCCGCCAGTCGACGTGTCTGAACTCGAGTGCCCGCAACTCTCCACTGCGCAGCCCCAACATCGAGAGCAGCAGCAGGATCGCCCTGTCCCGAAGCCCATCGGGATGACTGGTGTCAACGCCATCAATGAGGGTCCGCACCTCCTCCCAGGGCAGCGTCCGCGGCAGCGTTGAAAGGCGGGGAGTGGACACGCGGGGAACCGTTCGAGCGAGATCGGCGGCAATCACGCCGGACGCATGAAGGTACCTCAGGAATCCCCGTGCCTGGCCACATACATGAGCGCGCGACGAGCGGCTCGCATAGTGGCCGAGTCGATCCGTGATGAACTCAAGTACGTCCGTGCCCGCAAGTCGAGTCAACGCGTCCCGGTCGTATCGCTTGCGAAGCCAGTCGATGAACACCCTGGCGCCGCTGACGCTCGCTCGACGCGTGCCTTCCGCCAAGCCACGGACATCGCGCAGATAGCGGTCAAAGCCATCAAGTGTTGAAGCAAACGGATGTGGGATCGGGGGTCGCGGCGGCGCGATGACCTTCCGACTTCGCAAGTAGGCGAGTAGGTGACGCATGGCCCTGCCACCTTCCTTACAAAACTCGTCAGCGAGGAACACCTCGCTTAAGAATCTCTCGGCGGCGGACTCGTCGATGTCGTCGGGCGATAACCCGACGAGCCTCATATAGCCGTTGAACTGACCAATGATTGACAGCAGCCGTCGGGCGGTGGTCTTGGCATAGCGCTCGCGCTGGAACTCCGCCGCCAGACCATCGACGTGTTCCGCCAATGGGCCCTCGTGTAGCTGTCGCATATGACCTGCAGATCTGAAATAGAAATCGAGCATCTTCATGTCTCCCTTGTAAAGCCGCCAGGCAACATGCCTGGCACATGAAGACACTCGCACGTTATGTGTCGTGATTCGAGGTTGTAGCTAACAAAAACAAGAACATACGAGGGTGGCGACACATAATCATGTGCGCCACATAAAGCCAGGAAAGCGGCAGCCGCCGTCGCGAAGGCGCAGCGCGCGCCGGATCGCCGGCGGCACGGCCCGTGTCCTGCGCCCGACCGCCAGCGGCTCGCCCCTGGCGCCTTCAACCACCCCAAGCAAGGCGCCATCGCAGCCCAGCCGCCGCGCCGTCTCCACCGCCACCTGTCCGCCGTGGCCGAACGAAGCACCCGTGCTCTCCGGCACGTCACGCAGCGCGTCGTGGGCAATGTGCACCACAACCTCATGAGCGCCGGCGGTGGAACCTGAACCGCCCCCGGCAAGAAACCGTTCGACCATGTGCCCCAGAGCGTCCGCGCGCCGCTGACTGGCGCCCCGAGGGGGTGTTTCCGCGGAAACACTGTCAGGCGCCTCGCCTGGCTCGCCATCCTCGCCCCGCTCCTCAAGTTGCATTTCAGCAGTTTCCAGCGCCTTGAGCAGCATCTCACCCACCTCCGGCGTCAGGCGGGCCTCGAGCGTGATGCTGCCGTCGCTGTCCCGCCGGCAGTCCAGGTAACGCCGCTGGTGAATGGCGTCGGCCTCGTCCCGCTCAAGCTCACGCTGCACCCGCCGAAACCCCCGCACCGTGCGCTCCACATGCGCTGCCGTGCCGTTCAACGCAATGTGCAGCAGCGTGTCCTCCGTCGCCGCCGTGGCCACCCGCGTGAGCGCGCGCACCTTCGAATACGACAGCCGGCCATCGCCGAAAGCCGCCGCGATCTTCGGCAATGACATCAGGGCCCGCGCCGTGCGCACTTTCTCGCGCGCCGCCACCCGGCCAATGCCGCATTGCCAGTTCAGCCACTGGGCGCAACTCGCCAGACCGTGCTGGGCCCAGCCTTCCTTGAGGTCGAACTCCGCGACGAGGGCCAGAAAATGCGCGGTGGCCGCGTTGATATGCCCCCACACCTCCGTGATCTGCGCCTCCAGCGTATCGAGTGCCTCCTCGGCGCGGTCCCGGGCGGCAATCCGCACCTCGGCGTCCGGGTGGGCATACTGCGCTTTGCGGGCTGCGGGAGGCTCGACGGCGAAAGTGGGGGAAAGCTCTACCGAGACAGCGACAACCGCCGGCAGTTCAGCGTCGCAAACAGGGGCGTGGGAAGCAGTGCAGTGAAGGTCCATTTCGAGGCTCCGTTCAGTCCGTTGATACGCTCGAACTATAACATGAATAACCAATCAAAACAATATGTTGCGGGCCATTTTGGTCAGTTTGATGGCCAAGGTCTTGACGGCCCGTGTGAACTGCGTCACCTTCCCTGTCTACAGTGATTGTGGGAAACGAACAATGAACGATAAGGCATCCTGCGCCCGACTTCTTGCGGGCATTCTCGGAAAGATCAGAAATCTTTGCGAAGGAACCGTGCGATTTCAAGACTTCGCCGACAAGAACTACCCCCTTCCCACCTTCTTGAATCTCGGCGACGGAGATCAAATACTCATCACCCGCGAGATCGAGCAACTGATTGGCTCTCTTGCCAAAGCGTTGATGGATCAAAGGTTTCAGTCCTATAGATCACGATTCAGTGACCAGGACTGGCGTCGGCTGGCTAAGGCAGCTCTTGGCGGTGTCCTTTCTGCAGACGCAATTCCTGAGATGGACCCGCACCAGACTGCCAAGATCATCCTGTCAGAAATAGAAAAGCAAATGAAGACATGGGTAGATGGAATTCAAGAACGCGAGTTCGTATTCGGTTGTCATTTCTCCAAGATTCCGGACCTGGAGACGTTTTCGATTGGTCCGGTGCGATTCGAGCCCAGGGTCGTGTGGCTTGAGCGATTGCACTGTGAAGGAAAGGTTTCAATTGTCTCACGGTCACGTATAAGGCGGGCTTGGCAGGGGAAGAGGCTTCGCGCGAGGGTATCTTCCCAAGATGCAAGTTTTGAACGCCGCATTCTTCAGACCGTGGGTGATGGCGATTACGTGTGCAGCGTTTCTGTCGGGCCTACCGGGTCCGAGGCTGGGCTTCAAAAGTCGTTGATCGCGGCTCGCCTTGCTATGGCTGCTGTCGCACTGGGATTCGACAAACCATCACGAGCACTTCGTGACATGGTTCTTGTTCGAGACACGCGACTTCATGTGGAGGAGCACATTGAGTTTTCGCCTTCCGGGCTGGCAGGATGGACGAGCGCCGCGTCCTTTTCTCCGGGTGGGATAGGTTGGCTGACGGAACAACAGTGGGCGGACCTCGCATCTGAACTGGAGGAGGTATTTGATTCTGCGGGGAACGCTATACGGTATTTCACACATGGCGACAGCGCCGTTGACCGGCCCAAGATAATGAATGCGCTTTTGCAAGCGCTGTTGTGGTTCTACGAGGCGGCGACAGAGCGTGTGGATGTTATGGCGATAGTGAAATTCTGTTCATCCATGGAAGCGTTGACTGGCGGGAAGAAGAAAGCGGGGATTTCCGATCTGATTCAGTCTCACTTAACGGTCACGAACGTGCCGCAACTCGAAAAGGACCTGAAGCGGCTTTACGGCGAAGGAAGGAGTCGGACCGTTCATGGGACAAGCGACCATTTGGGGCATGACTGGAGCAGTTCTAGACGTCTCGCGGAGTTTCTGGCGAGGGGTTGCTTGATAGGCAGCCTGGTGAGGACCGCAAATTACGGTGGGCCAGATGATCCGAGGATTTTGTGGAAGGTGTAAGGTGGCTGCAAAGATCGGATGATGGGAAGGCAAGTCTGGCAAGCTATGCGGCTTGCCGGATGCGCTCCTGCGCGAGGTCATAGGAAACTTGCATCCGTAGCCAGGTTTCCGCCGTGCTCCAGCCGAAATCGTTTTCCAGGCTCAGCGCCAGGCGCGGCGTAATCCGGCCTTCGCCGGCCAGGATGCGATTCAGGCCGGCGCGTGAAATTCCCAGGCGCTCCGCCGTTTCCTTCACTGTCAGGCCCGCCGCCCGGATGCACTCATAGCGCAAGAATTCCCCCGGATGCCTCCGCAGGGAATCATGCAGTTCCACGCGCTCGCCCGCGTCGTTTGTCTTGCCCATCTTTCCGCCCTCCGTTAGTGGTAATCCACCAAGTCGATATCGACGGCTTCGCCGCCCTCGAACCGGTACACAATGCGCCAATTCGCCGTAACCCGGATGCTCCACATTCCGGCCAGCCGCCCGCCGGTCAGCGAATGCAGCCGGAATCCAGGCAGGCGCGCGTCTTCCGGCGCCCGCGCATCGGCCAGCGCGTGGAGGATTCGGGCCAGCTTCGCTATGCTCGCGGCGGGCAGCCCTCGCGGGTCGCCCGTGGCGGCGAATCTCCTTAACGCCTTGTGCCTGATTCTGATACCGCGACTGTCTCAAAATATGCGCGAGATGTCAAGTAAAATGCGACAGTAAAATGCGACACTTGTGCGGCCTTTACAGTCGATTTGACGTCCAGGGTCTTGGCCGCCCGGAAGGCGTAAGGTGGCCGCAGAAACGGGATGATGGTGAGGCAAGTATGCAAGAACCAGATCCCGATCGTGGGTCAGCTTGACAAATACGCATAAGGTGTTTTGTAAAATGCACGATGGGTCGTGAAGAAGGTTCGTGAGGCATTTTGAAGAACGGGAGTCTGGCGGAAGAGGTGAAAACCCAGCTTCGGGAGCGTCGGTGAATCCAGCTCCTACGCTGCGCCGTATCTTGCTGAAGCTCAGCGGCGAGGCCATGATGGGCCAGGAGCCGCATGGCATTGACATGTCGATGCTCCGGCGCATTGCTGGAGAAATAAAGGAACTTGCCGACTTAGGCGTGCAGACCGCCGTGGTTGTGGGCGGCGGCAACATTTTTCGCGGCGAGGGTCTGGCGCGTGCCGGAATGGAGCGCGTAACCGCCGATCAAATGGGGATGCTCGCCACGGTAATCAACGCTCTGGCCCTTCAGGATGCGCTGGAGCGCGTGGGGGCAGGGGTGCGGGTGATGTCCTCGATGGCAGTACGGGCCGTATGCGAGGACTACATACGCCGGCGCGCGCTGCGCCACCTGGAGAAAGGCCGGGTCTGCATTTTCGCCGCCGGAACCGGGAATCCCTATCTCTCCACCGATACGGCTGCGAGCTTGCGCGCGATTGAGATCAGCGCCGAACTCCTTATCAAGGGCACCAAGGTGGACGGCGTCTATTCCGCGGATCCGAACCTTGAACCGGACGCCACGCGTTACGAGCGCATTTCGCATGACCAGTTGGTCGGCGGCCGGCTGGGTGTTATGGACTCAACCGCGGCCGTCATGTGCCGGGACAACGACCTGCCGATCCGCGTTTATGATGTCGGCTCGCCCGGCGACCTGTTACGGATCGTACGGGGCGAGGACGTCGGCACGCTGGTAACCAGCGCCGCGGAATGACGACTTAGGCGGCAAGGGAGCGCACATGATTGATGACCTGAAGGACGACGCGGTCACACGGATGGACAAGAGCGTAGCGGCTTTGCGCTCGAACCTCTCCCGCCTGCGGACCGGCCGGGCTCACGCCGGACTTGTAGACCACCTGATGGTGCCTTACTACGGCGCCGACACGCCCTTGCGCCAGGTGGCCAACATTACGGTGGAAGATTCGCGGACGCTCGCTGTGTCGCCTTGGGAAGGCAATATGGTTCAGCCCATAGAGAAAGCCATCCGGGTGTCGGGCCTGGGATTCAATCCCGTTACCGCCGGCGCCGTAATCCGGGTGCCGATCCCGGAATTGACCGAAGAGCGGCGCATTGAGCTGGTGCGGGTTGCGCGCCACGAGGCGGAGATGGGCCGGGTGGCGGTGCGTAATATCCGCCGAGACGTGTTGAGCGATTTGAAGCAGCTGGTAAAGGAGAAGATGGCCACAGAAGACGAGGAGCGGCGTGCGGCGGATGAAATTCAGAAGTTCACCGACGGACACATCGCGGACATAAACGCAATGCTGGAGGAAAAAGAACAGGAGATCATGTCGATCTAGCTTCCGGTCCCGCCCTGCAAGTGCGGGCGCCTTTTGTCTCCTGCCTACCTGTTTTGAAATGATTTTGTATGGCCGACGCCGGCTTATCGCCTGACCTTGTAGTGATTCCAAGGTAGCTCAGTATTGATGGAGTCGTTGCAACACCTGGCGATCATCATGGACGGCAACGGCCGCTGGGCCGCCCACCGTGGACGGCCGCGTTCGGAGGGGCATCGCGCCGGCGTGGAGGCGGCCCGCAAGATGGTGGAGGATTGCGCCCGCCGCAGTCTGCCGGTCTTGACTCTGTTCGGCCTGAGCAGTGAGAACTGGCAAAGGCCCCGAAACGAAGTGAGTGAACTGATGACTCTGCTGACTGACGGCCTGCGGCAGCATATGGGACTGTTGAATGACAACGGCATTCGCCTGCGCTGCATCGGCGATCGCAGCCGTTTTTCCCGCGGCGTGAGTACCGCGCTGGAAAAGGCCGAGGAGAGCACGCGCCACAATGACCGCATGCAGCTCGTTGTCGCTTTGTCGTACGGAGGCCGGCAGGAAATCGCCGGCGTTGCACAGGAGCTGGCCGAAGAGGCGGCCCGCGGAGAACTCGAACCCCGCGAGATCGGGGTGGAACTGTTTGAACAGCGGACCGGCCTGGCGGGTCTGCCGCCGCCTGATCTCATGATTCGGAGCGGCGGCGAGCGCCGGATCAGCAATTTCCTGCTGTGGCATCTGGCCTACACTGAACTGTATTTCACTCCGGTATTGTGGCCGGACTTCGGCTCCGATGAGCTTCAGGACGCACTGGATGACTATGCGGCGCGGCAGCGGCGCTTCGGTACCGCATGAGCACTCTTCTGCCGCCTCGACTTCTGACTTCGGCGGCGCTGGTCGCGGCGGTCGTCGCGGCGAGTTTGTCGCCGGTCAGCCTCAAGCTGAGCATGATTGGGCTGGTGATGCTGTTGTGTTGGCGGGAATGGCTTCGACTTGCCGGTATCGCCGCGCCACTTCCAAGATCGCTTGGGATTGTCCTTTTTGCCCTGGCGCTCGCCCTGCCGGTAGTGATGCCTCCGCCATTTCCGCTCGCGTATGGCGTCATGGCCCTGGGTGTTGCCTGGTGGGCCCTGGCGCTGGTGCTTCTTCGCGGATCCTCGGAGCCGAAGAGCAAGATCGCCGTGGTGGGCTACGGGCTGTTGGGTATGGCGCCCGCCTGGCTTGCCGTGCTCGCCATCGTCGAGGCCGGCAGGGCGGACCTGCTGATCGTCTTGCTGGTCCTGGTCGGCGCCGCAGATACCGGGGCATACACAGTCGGGATACTCGTGGGCCGACGGCCCCTGGCGCCCAGTCTCAGCGGCGGAAAGACCATCGAGGGCGCACTGGGCGGCCTGGCCCTGGCGACCATTGCCGGCTTTGGCGCATCCTTTTTTGTGGAGCAGACCGCGCTGTACTGGACGGTCGCGGGCCTGACGGTAGGAGGGTTGTCGATGCTTGGGGACTTGACCGTAAGCCTGTTCAAGCGACGTGCGGGGCTAAAGGACAGCGGACGCCTGCTGCCGGGACATGGCGGCATGCTGGACCGAATGGACAGCAGCCTTGCAACGGCGCCCTTGCTAGGTCTGCTGGTGTTCGAACCCCTGGGCTGGTTGCCGCTTTAGTGTCGCGGGACACGGCTCCAGTCGAGACCAAAGTGCGTGTTTTTGCTAGCATAGACGCTCACCACCGATAAAAGTAGTTACTGAGAGAACCGCTCCCCCGCCATGTTTGTCAATACCCTGATTGCGATTGGCGCCTTTGTGCTGGCGATTAGCCTGCTTGTCGCCGTGCACGAGTGGGGGCACTACATCGCGGCACGCCTGTGCGGGATCAAGGTGCTGGAGTATTCAATCGGCTTCGGGCCAGCGATTTGGCGCAAGAAGGCCGGGCGTGATGCCACCGAATACCAGCTGCGGGCGCTACCGATTGGCGGATTTGTTCGCCTTCTTGATGAACGCGAGGGAGAGGTGGCCGAGGACGAGTTGCATCGCAGCTTTACTCGCCAGCCCTACTGGCGGCGCATCTTTGTTCTTGCCGCGGGCCCGGGGATGAATTTTCTGTTCGCCGTCGTGGCCTACTGGGCGATATTCATGGCCGGCGTTCAGGCGATCGCGCCGATTGTCGGTGGGGTGGCGCCGGGCAGCGTGGCCGAACAGGCCGGCCTGCGCGCGGGCGATCGCATCGTGGCCGTGGAAGACCGGGAATCGCCCACGTGGCAGTCCGCCGTACTGTCCATCGTCGATCAGATCCTGGGTGATCCATCGGTGCGGTTAACGGTCGAAGACGAGCAGGGCGCTCAACGAAATCTGGATCTGGATCTCTCCGAGCAGAAGAAGGGAATCCTGGAGAACGGCGATCTGTTTGAAGCTTCGGGCCTTCAGCCGATGAACTGGGCACTGCCGATCCTGGATGGGATCGACCCGAACGGTCCGGCGGGAACGGCCGGTTTCGCACCCGGCGACCGGGTCGTGGCCGCGGGAGGCGAGGAGATTTCCTCCTGGACGCAATGGGTGAACTATGTTCGCGCCCGCCCTGGAGAAACCGTGCCGGTGACCGTGCACCGCGACGGGATTGAGCGGCGACTTTTTCTGCGGATCGGAAGTCGCCCTGCAGAACCGACTGAAGATGCTGACGGTCCCGTTGCTGTGGGCTTCGTGGGCGTGAGGCTGTCGAGTGAAGCGCGTTCCCACCTGTTTATCACCCAACGCTTCGGGCCGATTGAGGCTCTCTCGCGAGGCTTGGAGGAGACCGGGCGCATTACCGGGCTTACTTTACGGGTGCTCGGTAACATGTTTACGGGTGACGTATCACTGAAGACCTTGAGCGGACCCGTGGGGATCGCACGTTATGCGGGAGAAGCGGTACAAATGAGTGCGATCGCGTTCATCACGTTTCTGGCGCTGATCAGCGTGAGCCTGGGAATTCTCAATCTCCTGCCCATTCCGATCCTGGACGGAGGACAGATCGTGTATCAGACTATCGAGCAACTGCGTGGACGGCCGATCCCGGATCGCGTCCAGCTGACCGTGCAGCGGGTGGGCCTGGCCCTGGTGCTAACCATAATGATCGTCGCCCTTTTCAATGATGTCAGCGGATTCTTCCGCCCTGGAGGCTGAGCGAATGAAGCGGTTATTGATTCCGGCGACAGCGCTGCTGCTGTTCGCTATGCTTCCTGCAAAGGCTCCCGCGCAGGAAGAGGGGTTCGTGGTGCGGGACATCCGTATCGAAGGCCTGCAGCGTATTTCCGAGGGCGCGGTGCTGAATTATCTGCCGGTGAACATCGGCGACACGCTGGACGCCGGCGACGTCCGGCAACTGCTGAGGGGGCTGTACGATTCGGGCTTCTTCGCCGATATCGAGTTCCGGCGCGACGGCGAAGTGCTGCTGGTGGCGGTTCGCGAGCAGCCCACGATCGAATCGCTGCTGATTGAGGGCAACAAGGACGTCAAGACCGAGGAACTTACCAAGAATCTCACCAGCAACGGCATCGCCACCGGCAGCCTGGTCAAGCCGTCGGTGCTCGAAGAGGTGGAGCTGTCCTTGACCGATCTCTATTTCAGCCGCGGCAAGTACGGCGCCGACGTCAACGTGGACGTTACGGAACTGCCCGACAACAAGGTGGACGTCGTGATCGGCATCAAGGAGGGCGACCGGTCGCGCATCCGCCAGATCAATATCGTGGGTAACGAGTTGTTCACCGACAAGGAGCTCAAGAAGGACTTTGAGTCAAAGACGCCCAACTGGCTGTCGTTCATTCGCCAGGATGACCGCTATTCACGCGAGGCTCTGCAGGGCGACCTTGAGAAGCTGCGTTCGTACTACCTCGATCGCGGTTACGCCGATTTCGATCTGGAGTCCACGCAGGTAACGCTCTCGCCCGACCTGAAGGACGTCTTCATCACCATCAATATTCGTGAGGGCAGCAATTACACGGTTTCGGAAATCAAGCTGGCCGGCGATTTCGTGGTCGATGAGGCGGAACTGAATCAGTACGTCCTGCTCAAGCCCGGCATGCGCTTCTCGCAGCAGCTCATCACCCAGAGCAGCGAACTCATCCGGCTGCGCCTTGGGCAGGAGGGCTACGGTTTTGCGGAAATCACGCCGATCCCGGAGATCGACGAGGAACGCGGCGAGGTAGCGATTACATTGCTGATCAGCGCGGAAAGCCGCGTGTATGTGCGGCGTATCAGTTTCGAGGGCGCCGCATCGGTCGAAGACGAGATTCTGCGCCGCGAGTTGCGCCAGTTCGAGGGCGCCTTCCTGTCCAACAATCTGCTGGAACGCTCCAAGATTCGGCTGCAGCGCTTGCCCTACCTCGAGGAAGTGGACTTTGAGACGCTGCGCGTGCCCGGCTCGCAGGACCAGGTGGATGTGGTCTTCAGCCTGACCGAGCGCCAACCGGGAGAATTCCAGGGCTCGGTAGGATATTCCGGCTATTACAAGCTTCAGTTGAGCGGCAGCGCGGTTCATACCAACCTCTTCGGCCGTGGTAATCGCCTGGCCCTCGGTTTGACCGGCACCAGCTATTCGCGGCTCTACAACCTGTCGTACACGGACCCGTACGCCACCATGAACGGCGTGAGCATTACCGGTTCGCTCACCTATCAGAACTACAGCCAGTTCTTCAGCGCGGGTTCCGACCTCGACACCACCACGGCCTCGGCGTCCACCGAGCTCAGCTACCCGATCAGCGAATACCAGAGCCTGATCCTTGGCGCGACGATCCAGCAGGCCGACCTCATCACGACCCAGTTCAGCAACGCACAGTCGCGCCAATGGGTGCAAGTCAACGGCAAACCGTATCAGCGCATGGTCCCCAACCCGATTACCGGGGAAGAGCAGATTTATTTCGGCTCCAAGTTCAACAGCATCGAATTGCTGATGGGCTGGCTGTATGACAGCCGCAACCGGGTACTGTTTCCGGATCGGGGCATGCGCCACCGGCTATCGCTTTCGGCCACGGTTCCCGGCAGCGACGTCGAGTATGCGACCGTGCGATATCAATACACGCAGCACCTGCCGGTGCCGGGCTTGCGCCGCTGGTTCAGCCTGCGCCTGAACGCGGATATCGGGATTTCGGAGGCATTCGGAGACACCACGGCTGTGCCGCCGTACAAACACTACTACGGTGGCGGCCCGGATTCGGTGCGCGGTTTCAAGGAATACAGGCTGGGCCCCAAGGACCGGTTCGGCAATGCCTATGGCGGAAACCTGCTGGTCACCGGCCAGTTGGAACTGATACTGCCCATGCCGGAGCGCTTCCGGCAGAATGCTCGCCTGGCGGCGTTCCTGGACGTAGGTAACGTGTTTTCGACCTCCGGCCTGGAGTTCTTCGATCGAATGGGCGATCCGTTGAGTTACGACTTTGACACGAGTAAAATCAAACGTTCGGTCGGAATTGGCGCGGAGTGGCTGGCGCCGCTGGGTCTGTTGAGATTCAGCTTTGCTGCGCCGCTTAACGCCGATCCGGAGACCGACCGATTTTGGGGTGACGAGGTGGAACGCTTCCAGTTCTCGCTGGGCGGCGCGTTCTGATAGTTTGCTCTCGCCCCTTACCCTATGGAAACACGAGGCTTTTCGCAAGAAATGAATATCGCAAGAAAACTGCTTTTGGGCGCCGCCCTGGGCCTGTTCGCCGCCGGTGGTTTGCTGGCTCAGGAAACCACTCTGAAAATCGGTTTTGTCAACACGCGGACGCTCACGGTGGAGTCGCCCCAGGGTCGCGAGGCTCAGGAGAATATCAGTGAGATGTTTGCCGAAAGGCAGCGGAATCTCACTGCCAAGCAGACCGAGCTTGAGCAGTTGAACGAGATCTACGAACGCGACAGGGAGACCATGAGCACCGAGCAGTTGCGAAACACCGAACGTGACATCATTGCCCTTCGGCGGGACCTTCAGCAGATGAACCAGGCCCTGCAGGAGGATGCCCAGCTGGAAAATCAGAATATGCAAGGTGATCTCGGCACCATATTCTTGAGCCACATCAGGCAAGTCGGAGAAGACAATGACTACGATCTGGTCCTGACCGGCGAGGTGGTGCTCTATGCCAGTGACGCCGTGAACCTCACGCCGCAGGTTCTCGGCGCGCTGCAGGAAACCTACAGTAGCGAACAGCAGGACTGATCTCGGGCGGTGGCCCGTGGCGCTGAATATGCACCAGACTGCTGGCGCCGGGAAACCTGATGCAACGGCGTTCGCAGCACGAGCGGGGGTTGACGCTTAGCGAACTGGCCCGGCGCCACGATTGCACCTTGCGTGGGGAGCCGGGCGTTCGAATCCATCGCGCCGCCCCGCTGGGCCGGGCGGATTCCGGGAGCATCGCGTTCTTTCTGAACCAGGCGTACCTGAACGATCTCCGCACGACCAGGGCGGGCGCCGTGATCCTGAGCGAACCTCATGCCCCGGAGTGCCCGGTAGCGGCGCTGATTACGCCCGAACCGTATCGTGTGTATGCCTGCGTGGCCGATGAGCTGCATGAACTGCTGCCGCCTGATTCCGGAATTCATGCCCACGCGACGGTATCGCCTGATGCCGGTGTCGATGAAACCTGCGAAGTGGCGGCCGGGGCGCGTGTGGCCGCCGGGGCCACGCTGGCGCCCGGAGTCTATGTAGGACCCAACGCCACCGTAGGCGCGAATGCCCGCATCGGCGAAGACACCCGGCTGCTGGCGAACACCACGGTTTGCGAGGGCGTGACGATTGGAAAGCGATGCATTCTCCATCCCGGCGCCGTGCTGGGCTCCGATGGTTTCGGCAACGCTCCGGAGGAAGGTGGCCGTTGGCGCAAGATTCCCCAGCTTGGATCGGTTCGCATCGGTGACGACGTCGAGGTCGGCTCCAATACGGTGATCGACCGCGGCGCCCTGGAGGACACGGTGATCGGGGACGGTGTTCGCCTGGACAACCTGATACAGATCGGGCACAACGTGCACATCGGAGCGCACACCGCCATGGCCGCGGGTTGCGCAATTTCCGGTAGCGTGAAGATCGGACGCCGGTGCCGAATTGCCGGCCAGGTAGGGATGGCCGGGCACATCGAGATCTGTGACGACGTGGTCCTTTTGGCACGGACCGTGGTCACCCGCTCGGTAGCCAAACCCGGAGCCTATGCGGGTTCCTTGACTCCCATGGAAGACGTCTCCAGCTGGCGCCGCAATGCAGTGCGCTTCAAGCATCTCGACGCCTTGTACAAGAAAGTGCAGCGGCTGGAGCGTTCAAAATGACGCAGGTTCACCGAAGCGCGATCGTTTCCTCGCGTGCGGCGCTGGCAGCCGGCGTGGAAGTTGGCCCCTACGCGGTAGTCGGACCGGAGGTCGAGATCGGTCCCGGCTGCAAGGTCGGCGCGCATGCGATAGTGGAAGGGCCCACGCGCATGGGCGCGCGCAACGTCATCCACCCCCACGCTTCTATCGGCCGCGATCCGCAGGACAGGAAATTCCGCCCGGGAGAGGCCAGCCGCCTTGAGATCGGGGACGGCAACACGATTCGCGAGTACGTCACCATTAATCGCGGCACGGAAGAGGGTGGCGGCGTCACGCGCATCGGAAATGACTGCTGGCTGATGGCCACGGTGCATATTGCGCACGATTGCGTCCTGGGTGACGACGTGGTGATGGCGAATTTCGCCAGCGTAGCGGGTCATGTTCATATCGGCAATCACGTCACGATGGCCGGGTTCTCCGGAGCGCACCAGTTCTGCCGGATCGGCGACTACAGTTTCCTCGGCATTTACTCCGGCGTGACCCGTGATGTACCCCCGTACGTGCTGGTCGCAGGTCAGCCGCCCAAGCCGCGGGGAGTCAATGTGATCGGGCTGCGGCGCCACGGTTTCAACGCCGGGCAGCGGGCCAATATCGAAAGGGCGTACCGAACGCTGTATCGGAAGGAGCTCAGCCGCGCCAACGCGTCGGAAATCATTGCCGAGGCGGCGAAACAGAAGCCGGAGTTGGCTCTTCTGGCTGATTTTCTTGCCGAGCCCGGGCGCGGTCTCTTGCGTTGAGAACGCCTGATCGGGCCCTGCGCATTGCGGTGGTCGCCGGTGAATCCTCCGGTGACCGGCTGGGTGCAGGGCTGATACGATCATTGCGAGCTGGCCCCGTGGAGGTGGAAGTGGCCGGAGTGGCAGGCCCGGCGATGCGCGAGGCGGGCTGCAGAGCCATGCTGGATGCATCGGAATTCGCCGTGATGGGCCTGGCCGAGATCGTTCGCCATCTGCCGCGGCTCTGGTCGCTTCGCCGCCGGCTGCTTAAGGAACTTGGCGAGTTCAGTCCGGATGTCTTCATAGGCATCGATTCGCCTGAACTCAACCTGGGACTTGCCGTCCGGATGAAGCGTCGGGGCGTGCGCACGGTTCAATACGTTTGCCCCTCAATCTGGGCCTGGCGCGCCGGGCGGGTGCGGCGCATCCGCCGCTGCTGCGACCTGGTGCTTTGCTTGCTGCCGTTTGAACCGGGATTGTTGCAGGACAAGGATATTCGCGGCGAGTTTGTGGGCCACCCGATGGCGGATGAGGAAGCGCAGGATCCGGTTGGTCCTCCCGCACAGGCCCGGGAGGGCGACCTCCTGGTTGCGCTACTGCCGGGGTCGCGAGTCTCGGAGGTGGCGCGGGTCGGTCCTGAGATTGCGCAAGCGGCGGCCTGGCTTGCCGCGCGGCGACCTGGAGTGCGGTTTGCAACCGCCGCGGCTTCCGGCCAACTCAGCGCGCAGTTCGGCGCGGTACTGGAATGGTTTGCGCCCGGAATCGAAGTAAGCACCAACACCGGAAACGCACGCGCGCTGCTGAAGGAGGCCGACTTGGCCCTGGCGACTTCCGGCACGGTTACGATGGAGGCCATGCTGTGTGCCTGTCCGCTGGTTGTTGCATACCGGGTTGCGCCGCTTACGGCCTGGATTGCGCGTGTGTTCCGTTTGCTGAAGACTCCCTGGGTGGCGCTGCCGAATCTGCTTGCCGGCCGCGAACTGGCGCCCGAGTTCCTGCAGGGCCGGGCCCGCGGCGCCATCCTTGGCGCTGCCCTGCTGCGCTTGTACGACGATGCCGGCGCTCGCCAGGCGGTACGTGTCGAGTTTGCGCGACTTGCGGCCTCGCTGGGCCGCGGAGTGAGCGATCGTGCCGCCCGCGCGGTGCTGGCCGTGACTCAATCGGGCTAGTGTCGTGTCATGCAAGGGCTGATTGCCGGCGTGGATGAGGCAGGCCGCGGCGCATTGGCCGGGCCGGTGGTAGCCGCAGCCGTCGCATTTGCCGGGGGTCGAAGCGTCAGTGGCGTGCGCGATTCCAAGCAATTGTCCCCGAGGCAGCGTGCGGTCCTGGACCGGCAAATACGCGCCGGGTGCGTGGCGTGGTCCGTAGCGCAGGCAAGTGTCGAGGAAATCGACCGGCTGAACATATTGCAGGCAAGCCTCCTGGCGATGCGCCGGGCCGTCCTCGGCCTCTCGCGGAAGCCGGCGCTGGTACGCGTCGACGGACCGTACCTGCCGAATCTGCCCGCGTATTGGCGTGGGAACGTTGAGTTTCAGGCATTGGTCCGCGGAGACAGTCATTGCCCGGCGATCGCCTCGGCTTCGATTCTGGCCAAGGAGTGGCGTGATCGCATGATGCGCCGCCTGGACATTGAATGGCCGGGCTACCGGCTGGCCGACCACAAGGGCTACGCCGTCCCGGCGCATCGAAAGGCGCTCACGCGATTGGGACCCAGTCCCGCGCACCGCCGCAGCTTCGCCCCGGTTCGCGCCTGCATCGGGGGCTGATGTGATAGTGGAGGACCCCGTGCAATTCGTTCATCTGCGTTTGCACTCGGAGTTCTCCCTGGTCGATTCCGTGCTGCGCATCAGCGACGGAAGTGGTGGCTTTTGCCGGGCGGTGCGCGATCGGGGAATGCCCGCGGTCGCGCTCACCGATTTGAACAACATGTTCGGGGCGGTGCGCTTCTATCAGGCGGCATTGAAAGCCGGAGTCAAGCCGCTACTTGGCGCCGACCTTCTTCTGGCGCCGGAAGCGGCGGGTGGGCGCGCGGATCGACTCACGCTCCTGTGCCGCAACATCGAGGGTTACCGGAATCTACTGCGTTTGCTGTCACGGATGTACCTGGAACTGCAACCGGGCGGCACGCCTCAGCTTGAGCGCAGCTTCCTGAGCGGTGAGGCGCTTGCGGGCCTGATCGGCCTGACGGCCTTGAGCAGCCCGGCCGGCCGCGGACCGGAGGCGCGGCGCGAGCGTGAGCGGGTGCTGGATTTGCGCAACCTATTAGGTGAGGGCCTGTTCCTTGAGATCAGCAGGCTGGGCCGCCCGGGTGAGGCGGAGCTGACCCAGCGCACCGTCGAACTGGCCAATGCCGAGGGCATGCCGCTGGTGGCGGTCAACGATGTGCGTTTTGTCGAAAGCGGCGAGTTTACGGCTCATGAAGCCCGTGTTTGCATACACATGGGTGAGACCTTGAACGATCCACGCCGCACCAGCCGCTATACGCCGCAGCAGTATCTGAGGTCTCCCGAGGAAATGGCCGAGCTGTTTGCCGAATTGCCCGAAGCCTTGAGCAATACCGTTGCGATCGCGCGCGCCTGCAGTGTGGAATTGCAACTGGGCGAGCCGAGACTACCGAAGGCACGTGCTCCCGGCGGCTACAGCGAAGGGGAGTTTCTGGAGAAAGAGGCCCGCGACGGCCTGAAGGGACAGCTTGGAATCAACGGCAGCGGCGGAGAAGACGCCGAGTTGCCGGAGGAATACGGGAGTCGCCTTAAGGCCGAACTTGAGGTGGTGCAGCGCATGGACTTTCCGGGTTACTTCCTGATCGTGGCCGATATTGTGCGCTGGGCCCGCGAGAACGGCGTCCCGGTGGGTCCGGGGCGGGGTTCTGCCGCCGGCTCGCTGATCAGCTACGCCCTCGGCATTACGACCATCGACCCGCTGCATTACGGGCTGATCTTCGAGCGGTTCCTGAATCCTGAGCGAATCTCGATGCCGGACATCGATATTGATTTCTGCGCCGAGCAGCGCGAACGCGTGCTGGAGTATGTGGCCGAGGAATACGGCAGTGATCGCGTCGCTCAGATCATTACCTTCAATCGCCTGGCTGCGCGCGCAGCCATCAAGGATGCGACGCGGGTCCTGGCCTATCCCCTGGGGCTGGGCGAGCAGATCGCCGGGTTGATCCCGCCCCTGCCGGTGGGCGTGACCATCGGGCAGGCCATGAACGACGATCGCGAGCTGAGCCACCTGTACAGCACCGATACGGAGGCCCGGGAGGTCATTGACCTGGCCCTGCAGCTGGAGGGGCTCCCGAGAAATTCCAGCACTCACCCGGGGGGAGTGGTAATCGCGCCGTCAGAGCTTGAACAGTTCACGCCGCTGTACCGTCAGGATCACGATTCTCCCACGGTGACCCAGTTCGACAAGGATGACATCGAGTCGGTGGGCCTGGTCAAGTTTGACTTCCTGGCATTGAACGATCTCACGACCATTACGCGCACTGTGAAGGAGATCAATGGCGCCCGCCGCGCCGCGGGTGAGTCGCCCATCGACATCGGCAGCATTCCCCTTGACGATGCAAAGGTGTTCGAATTGCTGCGCAACCTGCGCACCCGGGCGGTGTTTCAGCTCGAGTCCAGGGGCATGCGCGACCTGATTCGCGAATTACGGCCGGACCGATTCAGCGACATGATTGCCCTCGTGGCGCTGTTCCGCCCCGGCCCCCTGCAGACCGGCATGGCCAGTACCTATATCAAGCGCAAGCACGGCCAGGAGCAAGTGGACTACCTGCATGAAGACCTGCATGAACTGCTGGGCGAAACCTACGGCGTGATCCTCTACCAGGAGCAGGTCATGGAAATCGCCCGCCTCGTCGCCGGCTACAGCTTTGCCCAGGCGGACGTGCTGCGCCGCGCCATGGGCAAGAAACTGAAAGAGGAGATGGCGAACCAGCGCTCGGTGTTCGTAAAGGGCGCCCTGGAGCACGGCCTGACCCGCGGCAAGGCCGAACACATATTCAGCCTGATGGAGACCTTTGCCGGGTACGGATTCAACAAGTCACATTCCGCCGCCTACGCTACGGTGGCCTACCAGACGGCCTGGCTCAAGGCTCACTACCCGGCCCAATACATGGCTTCCACCATGACCACGGACATGAGCGCGCACGATCGCCTGTACTGGATGACACAGGAGTGCCTGGCGCTGGATCTTGAAGTGTTGTCTCCCAACGTGAATCACTCGGCCGTCGGCTTCAGCGCCGTGGACGACGAGACCGTTCGCTGCGGGCTCGGAGCCATCCGTGGTCTGGGCCAGGCCGCTGCACAGGCCATTTGCTCCGAGCGCGAGGGCGGCGGGCGTTTCTCCGGCCTGACCGACTTCTTCGCCAGGATCAGCGCCGCCGGTCTTCACAAGAGGCAGGCTGAGACGCTGGTTCGGTCCGGGGCGCTGGACAGCTTGTGCCGGAACCGCGCCGCGGTGATCAAGGTGCTCCCCGCCGCCCTGGCCGCCGCCGCGCAGGCCGTCCGGGACGCCGAGAGCGGGCAGGAGGCCCTGTTCAACAACGGTGGCGGGCAGCCGATTCAAATCGATGTGCCCGACGTGCCGGAATGGGGGCCTCGCGAGCTGCTGGACGGCGAGCGCCGCAGCCTGGGGTTCTGCTTGAGCGGCCATCCCTTCGACGAGTGCCGCGAGGAGGCGCAGATTCTCACGGGCGGGAGCCTGCGGGAAGTCCTGGATCGCTCGCAGGCCGGTACCCGGGAGGAGCCCAAAGCGCCCCCGATCGAGGTGGCCGGCAGCGTACTGCGCAAATGGCGGCGTTCCGGCGCCAACTATTTTGACCTGGACGATGGCCAGACGCGGCTGCCGGTAAGGCTGCCACGCTGGGACTCGGGCGCTCCGCCCGCGCGCCTGATCACACCGCATTCCCTGGTCCAGGTACAGGGCCGCCTTTGGCGCCAGCAGCGCGGTTCGGTCAGTCTGTTGGCCGACTCGGTCGAGTCCTTGGACGAAGTCTTCGAACAGCGGGCTCGTCTGCTGCTTTTGCGATGCGACGCCGAACCGGCGCCGGCGGAGGTTCTCTCCCAATTGAAGGAACTGCTCCGCCCCTACACGCCTGGCAACACTGTTTGCGTCATCGACTATTCGGGCAAGACTGCATCCGGCCGGCTTCAGCTGGGCTCCGGTTGGAAAGTTCGTGTCGGCAGAAACCTGCAGCAATCACTGAAGCAAGCTCAAGCGGTAAGTGGATTTCAAATCGTTTATGGCGCCGCCGAGCCCGTTGCGGCGCCGCAGTTTCGTCGCAAGACACGGCAAGATTCGGCGCGGTAACAAGCTCCCGACTCCCGACTCCCGACTCCCGACTCCCGACTCCCGACGCACGGCGCCTGGCGCCGCAGCGGGCGTGCGCCATGGTTCGGGAAATCCCTGTCGTAGTCTTGCTTCGACCACGGGGACACAGCTGCTACTGCTGCTTCATGAGGTTTCTTCCTGCGCAGGCTAGGCTGCGGGAGGTTGCCGCAGTTTGGGCGTGTTTCAAAACTGGAGGCATCGCTATGCGCTTGACACTTTCGCACCGCCTGCTCGCGGCGGCTATTCTACTTTTCGCGTTCCCGGGACTGGGGCTGGCGCAGGACGCCGACACCGAAGACGAGGCCAACGCGGACGATTCCGGGCCGGCAGCGGCTGAAGAACCGATTGAGCTGGAGACCCAGACGGTCACCGGATCGCGGTTAACCACCGGTGACGCTACTGCGCGCGTTTACAGCATCACGGCGGAAGACATCAAACGTCTCGGCGTGTCGAGCGTGGAAGAGCTGATGCGCACCCTTCCGTGGACCTATTCGTCGATTACGCAGCAAACCAGCGCGATCGACTCCTCCGCTCTCGCTCCCAGCGATGTCGATAAGAACATCAGGAACGTGGACAATCCACTGACCGGGCTCATTCTCTTTGAAGTCATAACAGGTTTCGGTACTTCCACGGCCAACCTGCGCGCCCTGGGCTCGGGCAACACGCTGGTGCTGATCAACGGACGTCGTATCGCCGGGCGTGCCGGGGATGAGGAGGGCTTCGCCAACCTTTTGAACGTGCCTCTCTCGGCCATTGAAAGGGTTGACATTCAGTTGGACGGTGGCTCGGCGGTGTACGGCGCCGACGCCATCGGCGGCGTAATCAACTTCATTACCAAGCGGAACTACACCGGCGCCGCCGTGACGCTGCGCCAGGACTTCAGCTCAACCGGCGCCGACCGAACCAATGCCAGCATTCAGGGCGGCTACGGTTGGGGCAGCGGCCAGATTACGGCCACACTGCAGCAGACCTGGCAAGATCCCATCTCCAACGCCAAGACCGGATGGACCACCAATGACTTCCGCAGTTTGTTCGGCCCGGAATTCGATGATCGCAGTACAACGATAGGCCAGCCGGGCGTGGCGCGGAGGATTTGCACCTACTCCTGGGGGCAATATCCATGTGGCGGCATGCTACAGCTTCCTGCCGGGCATACCGGCGAGGGGGCAACCGCCGATGAATTCACCTCGGACATCATTCCCATCGACTACGTACCGCCACAAAACGGCGAGGATGCCACAAATACTTCGCTGACCTTGTTTGTCGAACAGTTCTTCTCCGACGACTTTCGGGTTTTTGTGGATCTTCTGTATTCCGAGCACGAAGCCTACCAGGAATATCGATCCGAGCTGACCGGTTTCACCGTGCCGGCAAGCAATGCTTTCAATCCTTTCGGTCAGGCTGTCGTGGTGAACTACCTGCCGACCGCTGAGGTGGATGCCGGCCTGTTGCCTGGCGCCTACCACGAATCGAAGAACGAGCAGCGCAATATCAATGCCGGGTTTATCTGGAACTTCGCAGACGACCACCAGTTGGAATTCCAGGCCGTTCGCTCCAGGTCGGAGAACTTCGGCTGGCGGGTTTCCTATATAAGACCAAACTGGTTATCTGATTTCGATCCGACGAAAGCGCGGCTTGAGGAATTGCTTGCCAGTTCCGATCCTGCCGTGGCGATCAACCTGTTCGGCGATGGCTCAAAGCAGAGTCCCCACCTCGGAGAATTGGCCTCCCCGTGGATAGGGCCGCATAGAGGCTCCACCGAGAAAGACACCTATGAGTTGCTGGCGCGGGGCGAGTTCTTCCGGTTGCCGGGCGGCGCGATCAGCTACGCGGTGGGTACGCAGATGAGCGAGAAACGCATAAGCCTGGAGCAGGAAGACCAATCAGACGAGTCGGCGGGCACCGTGACCAAGGGGCTGGAGGTATTGCTCGGACTGGAGACACCCGAAGAGGACCTGACGGCGTTCTTTGCCGAATTCTCTTTCCCCATCGTTGGCGAAGGAAACGCTCGCCCGGGGTTGCACGCGCTCATTCTGAACGTGCAGGCGCGCTATGACCGATACGAAGCTACCGGCGCCTTTGGCGGCATCGACTACGTGCGCAATGAGAACGGCGGGCGTGTGCGGGGACCGGACGGTTTATGGGCTACCGAAGGCGAGCCGAACATCATTGGCGTTACGCAGAGCCACACCAGCCCGCGGATCGGATTGCGTTATGAACCCACGCAGGACCTGGCGTTTCGGGCCGCCTGGTCGGAATCGTTCCGCCCACCGGTGTTCAGCGATATCTTTCACGTACGCGAACCTTCCGAGGACACCGTGTACGTGCCGGATCCCTATGATGTTCCCGGCGGTCCTATCTGCCTGGCTTTCGGGTGCCAGGTCCGCAGGCAATCAATCTATGCTCTTGGGGACGACTTGAAGGACGAGAGTTCGGATACCTACTCATTGAGTTTCGACTGGACGCCCGCTAGTTTGCCGGGCTTGCGCTGGACCGTGCACTGGTCAAAGGTCGATTTCACCGACAAGATTGAGTATTCCTCACTACTGTCCGGTTAAGAATGAGTTGAGGCGTAAATTTGTAAATATTCACAACGGGTTACAGCGAAATCGGAGTGTCCCCGATTTGAACGGAGATCCGGCAGAATCTGATCCTTTTCGACGCTTGATGGCGAGAGGATTGGATGAATACCGGAAAGACCCTGTTTGCACAGGTCATGGATTATCTGCCATGGAAGACGTTTCACCGAGTGGTGTCGCGTTACCAAGGGGACTATCGAATCCGCGCACTCCCCTGCGCCGAACATTTTCGTGTCTTGGCGTTTGCGCAGTTAACCTACCGGGCCAGTCTACGAGACATCGAAGCTTGTCTCTGGGCGCAATCGGGCAAGCTTTACCATATGGGCATTCGTTCGCCGGTCAAGCGTTCTACGCTGGCCGACGCCAACGAACGCAGAGACTGGCGCATCTATGCCGAGTTCGCGCAACGGCTGATTGCGCAAGCCCGCAAGCTGTACGCCGAAGAGGAGCTTGGGCTGGAGCTGTCGAACACGATTTACGCGTTGGACTCGACCACGATAGACCTGTGCCTGTCGTTGTTTCCCTGGGCGCCGTTTCGCCGCGCCAAGGCGGCAGTCAAGATGCACACGCTGTTGGATCTGCGCGGCAATATTCCGAGTTTTATCCACATTTCCGACGGAAAACTGCACGATGTCAACGTGCTCGGTCTGATGATTCCCGAACCCGCGGCGATTTACGTCATGGACCGGGCGTACCTGGATTTCGAAAGACTCTTCGAACTTCATCAGGCCGGCGCGTTCTTTGTCACACGCGCCAAATCGAACGCCAGCCTTCGACGAATCTATTCAGCGCCCAGCGATCGGGCGCGGGGCATTGTCTGCGATCAGACCGTGGCGCTGTCCGGGTTCTACAGCCGAAAAAACTACCCGATTCATCTGCGCCGCATTCGCTTCAAAGATACCGAATCGAAAAAGAACCTGGTGTTTCTAACCAATCTGTTCGGGCCGCCTCCGATGACGATCTGCGCGCTCTACAAAGCACGCTGGCAGATCGAGTTGTTCTTCAAATGGATCAAGCAGCATCTACGCATCAAAACGTTTTACGGCACTTCGGAGAATGCCGTAAAAGCACAGATTTGGGTGGCCGTATCGGTGTACGTGCTCGTGGCCATCGTCAAGAAGCGGCTCAATCTGGATGTCTCGCTCTACACATTGTTACAGATTCTTTCGGTCACTCTGTTCGAGAAAACCCCGCTAAACAAAGCACTTTTCGATACCCAGTACACTTGTGAGGATGACATGCCTTCTAACCAATTGAATCTATTCAACTAATTAACCGGACAGTAGTGAGTATTCCTACAACCTGATTTTCAGCGATCCGGAAGAGGTGTTTTTGCTTCCCGAATTCGTCGAGCGTGACGCGGATGGAAACGCGATCAGGGTCTTCCCCAGGCAAATCAATCTCTTCGAGAAAATCAGTGAAATCCTCACTACCGAACTGGAATACAGCTTCAGCAGCGCCTGGGGCGACTTCAGGCCGGGAATCAGTTACATGCGGACGCTCGACGAGTATTTCACAATCGCCCCGGGAGCGGAGCTGATTCACCGCGTAGGCACAGTCTGGGGAAGCAACGAATACGAGCTGGTGGGATCGCTGGCCTGGATGGCCGGCAGATACGGCGCCGATCTCTACGTACGCTATACGCCGAGCTACGAGAACGATCGCACCGGTACCTGCGCGGCGGTGGTTGGCCGATGTGAACGGAGGTTCCAGGCTCGGCCCACGTTGAAGGTGGAATCCTACCTGACCGTTGATCTGACCCTGAGCTATCGCTTCGACAACGGCCTGCAGTTGCGCGGCGGCGGACGTAACGTGCTGGACGCCGACCCGCCGGCCACGCCGTGGGGAGTCCGGCCTTACGATCTCACCCGCTACGACGCGCGCGGCCAGGTGCTGTTCCTGGAGGCGAACTGGGAGTTCTAGCCGGGGATCCAGCCCGTTTTCAGGAGGGCTCCGGAGCCATTCGGGCGCCTTAGGGCTTACAATCGCAGGCCCGGCTTAGTCGGACGCACTGCGTATGGAATCATTTCTTGACTTCGAGCAGCCCATCGCGGAGCTGGAAAGCAAGATCGAGCAACTGAGGTTTCTCGACAACGATTCCGGCGTGGACGTGGCCGCCGAGATCCAGCGTCTGGAGCGCAGCAGCCAGTCGCTGACCAAGAGCCTGTACCGCAAGCTCACACCCTGGCAGACCGCGCAGGTGGCCCGCCATCCCAAGCGCCCGTACTCGCTGGATTACATCGCCGCCATGGCCGCCGATTTCCAGGAACTGCACGGCGACCGTATGTTTGCCGACGACTTTGCACTGGTGGGCGGCCTGGCCCGGATCGATGGCACGCCGATCATGCTGATCGGCCACCAGAAGGGGCGCGATACCACCTCCAGGGTGCGGCGCAACTACGGCATGACGCGCCCGGAGGGTTACCGCAAGGCGCAGCGTCTCATGGTCCTCGCCGAGAAGTTCGGCCTGCCGGTCGTGACCCTGATCGATACGCCGGGCGCCTATCCGGGTATCGGCGCCGAGGAACGGGGCCAGAGCGAGGCGATCGCCTCGAGCCTGAGCTGCATGGTCGGTCTGAAGACCCCGATCATCAGCGCCATCATCGGCGAAGGAGGCTCGGGCGGCGCGCTGGCCATCGGCGTGGCGGATGTGGTGATCATGATGCAGTACAGCATCTACTCGGTGATTTCCCCGGAGGGTTGCGCCAGCATCCTGTGGAAGAGCGCCGATCACGCGACCGAGGCCGCCGATGCCATGGGCATTACCGCCAAACGGCTGATGAAGCTCAAGCTGGTGGACGAAGTGCTCGATGAACCTTTGGGCGGCGCCCATCGCGATCCTTCATCCGCGATTGCCAGCCTGAAGAAAGCGATCAGCAAGCACCTGCTTGATTTGACCCGCATGGATACTGCGGAATTGCTGCAGCGCCGCCATCGGCGGCTACTTGACTACGGCGTCTATCGCGACGCTTGATTGGCTGCTGCGCATCCACGTGGTAGCCGGGGATGCCTTCGTGTAAGGAACACCCCGGGAACGAGGGCGTCTCGCCCTCGGCGAAGCCGGGGACGCCTTCGCGTAAGGAACAACCTGGGAGCGAGGGCGTCTCGCCCTCGACGAAGGCGGCTTCGCGATCGCTCCCTCAGGGCACAATAAGCAGAGTCATTCGGAGGAAAGTATGAGCAGAAATTTCAATCGCCGTTCGGTGCTGGCGGGAGCGCTTGGGGCGCCGTTGCTGGCCGGCTTGCCGGCCCAGGCGCAGAACTATCAGGGTCTCACCGACCTTGAGCTCAGCGATGAGGAAATGCTGCGAATGTTCGTGAAGATTCGTGGCAGTCTCGACGACCGCGTCACGATGGGTTGGGTGGATGCGGTGAATTACGCTTTCGTCGAAGGCGTAACGTATCCAATGTACCGCCTGTTGTCGACGACCCTGCGGCAGACACAGCGCGTAGATGACGGCTTGTTCAAGAGCGTTTCCCTTGAAGTGGCCATGTACGTAGACATACAGACTGGAGAGTTGCTGGACGAGCTCACCAATCCGGTGACCGGCAAGACCATTACCGTGCCGCTCTACCGGGCCGGCCCGTCCCACATGGATCTTGTCGTTCGCGCCGAAGACACCCGGGAATTCAGCATGGACCGGGAGACTCGCGATGGCGGTTCGTTTTTCGCCTCCGGACAGGTCGAAAGCCAGCGCTTCTTGAGCCTTCCCCAGCGCCTTGGGGATGACTTCTTCATTCGCCAGGACATCAGTGCGCGGGTATTTGGCCCCGGAGAGTCAAACCCGAGTTTTTTCTATCGTGAGTGGACCAGCAATCGTGGCAGCTGGACGGAGTTATCGAACCCGGACTTGCCGATGGCGTCTTCCGACCTGCTCTATGTAGCCAATACGGCCTTTCGTCCCTGGATGCAGATGGGCGATACGCCGGGTCACACCGTGCAGAACGGGCGCGGAAGCCGCTCGGACTCGTGGGATGCATTGCCGGTTGAGTTGCAGCGGCTGGTGAGAATTCATCACCCGGACCTGATTGAGGATCCGCGAGCCGTGCTGGCGGGCGAAGCTGGATAGGTGTGACATCCGACCCGGTCCTTGCTGCGCTTGAAGCGGCGCTGGACCGCTTGCGGCCCGATTGGAGAGAGCGCCCGCTGTTGGTGGCTTTCAGCGGCGGTGGGGATTCGACCGCATTGCTGCTCGCAATGCACGAGCTTCTGGGCGAAGCTGGACGCAATCGCTTGCGTGCCGCGCATATCAATCACCGTCTGCAGAGCGAGGCCGCCAACTGGGTGGCGCACTGCGCAAAGGTTGCACGGTCCCTGGACGTGCCTCTGGAGAGCTGCGAGGTGGACGTGCGCACCGACGGTAGGGGCGTGGAGGCAGCGGCTCGCCGGGAGCGGTACGCGGCGCTCGGAAGGTTAATGAGCCCGGGCGAGTGCCTGCTGACCGCGCATCACCAGGACGACCAGTGGGAAACTCTGCTGCTGCGCCTTCTGCGCGGCGCCGGCGTTGGGGGCCTGGCGGGGATCCGCGAAAGCCGGCGCTGTGGCCGCGGCTGGCTGCTTCGGCCCCTGTTGCAGGTCTCGCGCCGGGAGCTTGAGGGCTGGCTTGAGCAGCGACGCGTGCGCTACGTGCACGATCCCTCCAATAGGGACACCGGTTTTGATCGCTCTTTCCTGCGCGACAAGGTCGTTCCGCTGTTGCGGGAGCGGTGGCCGGGCGCTGGAGCCACGGCCGGCCGCATGGCTCGCCTGGCGGCGGATACCGAGGGCCTGCTGCAAGCTCTCGCCGAACTCGATGGCCGGGGAATCGCAAGCGAGGACAGCATTGATTGTGCCGGCCTGCTGCAATTGCCGCCACCGCGGCGCGCCAACCTGGTGCGCGCAAGGATGGCGGCGATGGGTATGGCCGCGCCTTCGCAGGCGCGCTTGGATGCCGCGCTGGACATGCTCTTGAACGCGGCCGCCGACCGGCATCCCGAGGCCCGTTGGCGCGGCGCCCGGCTTAAACGGCGTCGTGGCCGCATTTACCTTGCAGCGGACTCGTCCTCCGAAGAGGACTGAGACCAGTGCCGGGGGCGAAGGCGTCCCCGCCTTCGTCGAGGGCGGGACGCCCTCGCTCCCAGGCTTCGCTCCCAGGGCTTTTTCAGCTACGGGGGCGGTTCCACCTTCGTCGAGGGCGGGACGCCCTCGCTCCCAGGCTTCGCTCCCAGGGCTTCTCCAGCTCCCAGTCTGTGTTATCTTAATTGCCCGATCCTATACAGTGGTCGGAGTGGCATGACCCGCTACATTTTCGTTACCGGCGGCGTGGTTTCCTCGCTGGGAAAAGGCATCACCGCCGCGTCGCTGGGCGCAATTCTCGAAGCCCGCGGCCTTTCCATCAGCATGATCAAACTGGATCCCTACTTGAACGTGGACCCGGGAACCATGAGCCCCTTCCAGCATGGCGAGGTCTACGTAACGGCCGACGGGGCAGAGGCTGACCTGGATTTGGGGCACTACGAACGCTTTGTGCGTTCAAGCAAACCGGGGCGCGACTCCAATTTCACCACTGGACGCATCTATAACGCGGTGATCGGCCGGGAGCGCAGGGGCGGTTACCTGGGGGCGACCGTGCAGGTGATCCCTCACGTAACCGACGAGATCCGCCATTCCGTTTTCCTGGGCGCCGGCGATGCGGACATCTGCATTACCGAGGTTGGCGGAACCGTCGGCGACATCGAGTCGCTGCCGTTTCTGGAAGCCATCCGCCAGATCGGGCTGGAGAAGGGACGCGAAAACGTAGCTTTCGTCCATGCCACGCTGGTGCCGTACGTGGCTACCTCCCAGGAGATCAAGACCAAGCCCACCCAGCATTCGGTCAAGGAACTGCGCTCCATCGGCATACAACCCGACGCGCTGGTATGCCGCTCCGAGCTGGCGCTGCCGGACGAGCAGCGGCGCAAGATAGCGCTGTTTACCAACGTTGCGGAATCGGCGGTGTTTTCCGCCCGCGACATGGACGACCTGTATGCGATTCCCATCGAACTGAAAAACCAGGGCCTGGATGAGGTTGTGTTGCAGCAGTTCGGAATGGACCTGCCGCCCGCCGACCTGTCCGAGTGGGAGCAGGTCGTCGATGCCGGTCTCAAATCCGAGGGTGAAGTCACGGTGGCCATGGTGGGCAAGTACATGGACCTTCGCGATTCGTACATTTCCCTGAATGAAGCCCTGGGTCATGCCGGACGGCGAGTTGGAGTCAACGTGCGCTTGCGTCATATCGAGTCCGAGCAGGTCGAGGATGAGGGCGTGGACTGCCTTGCCGGTGTTCACGCAATCCTGGTGCCGGGAGGGTTCGGACAGCGCGGTATCGAGGGGATGGTGCGCGCTGTTACCCACGCTCGCGAGAAGGAGATTCCGTATCTCGGAATCTGCCTGGGCATGCAGGTGGCGGTGATCGATTTTGCCCGCAATGTTGCGGGGCTTGAAGGGGCCAACAGTTCCGAGTTCGATAGGGATACGCCGCATCCGGTAGTCGCGCTGGTTACCGAATGGGTGGACGATTCCGGGCAGGTGGAGCGGCGCGACGCGGACTCCGACAAAGGCGGCACCATGCGGCTTGGCGCCCAGGCCTGCCACCTGGCGGAGGGCAGCCTGGCGCGAAGGGAATACGGAGAAGAAACCGTATATGAGCGGCACCGCCACCGCTACGAGTTCAACAATCACTATCTGAAGGCCCTGGGAAAGGCCGGGCTCGGGTTCGCCGGGCGCTCCGGCGACGACCTCGTGGAAGTCGTGGAACTTCCGTCACACCCCTGGTTTTTGGCCAGCCAGTTCCACCCCGAATTCACTTCCACGCCGCGCGACGGACACCGGCTCTTCGATGGCTTCATAGCCGCCGCCGTGAGCTATTGCGAGCGCGGCGACCTGCCGGCCAAGGCGGCGCGCGCCGCCGGCGCGTAACGCGCCGTGGCGGCGCGCAACTCATCCGTGGCGGGCCAGGCGGCCCCCGGCCGGGCCGAGGTGGCCGGGTTTACCGCCGGTTTGGATCAGCCGCTTTTCCTGATTGCCGGGACCTGCGTAGTCGAATCCAGGGAATCGGCGCTGGAGACCGCCGGGCATCTTGCGGAAATCAGCCGTGAGCTTGAGTTTCCGCTGGTCTACAAGTCGTCGTTCGACAAGGCCAACCGCACTTCGCTGTCCAGTTTTCGCGGGCATGGGATGGAGCAGGGCCTGCGCATACTCGACGACGTGAAGCGCCAGGTCGGCGTGCCGGTTCTGACCGACGTTCACGAGAACACGCCCATGGACGAGGTGGCCGCGGTTGCCGATGTGCTGCAAACGCCGGCCATGTTGTGCCGGCAGACCGATTTCATCTTGCGCGCGGCGGGCGCGGGGCGGCCCCTGAACATCAAGAAGGGCCAGTTTCTTTCTCCACCGGAAATGAGCAACGTGGTCGAGAAAGCGCGCTCCACGGGCAATCCTTCCATCCTGGTATGCGAGCGTGGTTACTCCTTCGGCTACAACAACCTGGTCGTGGACATGCGATCACTGGCTCAATTGCGGGCGACGGGATGCCCTGTGGTCTTTGATTGCACCCATTCGGTGCAACTGCCGGGCGGCAAAGGCACGGCTTCGGGCGGTCAAAGAGAGTTCGTCCCGGTACTGGCGCGTGCCGCGGTCGGCGCCGGAGTAGCTGGAATTTTCATGGAAACCCACCCGCGGCCGGACGAGGCCTTGAGTGACGGACCCAACGCCTGGCCCTTGCACCGCGTTCGCGAGCTGATGGAGTCGCTGCTGGAGTTGGATCGCCTGGTGAAGTCGCGTCCGCTGGCCGAGGGAACGTGTCCGCAATAGTCCACATTCACGCGCGCGAAATCCTGGATTCGCGGGGCAATCCAACACTGGAGGCCGAAGTTGCCCTCAGTTGCGGCGCCGCCGGCCGGGCGGCGGCGCCCTCCGGAGCATCCACGGGTGCGCGCGAAGCGGTCGAACTACGCGACCGGGACCGGGACCGCTACGGCGGCCGCGGCGTGCGCCAGGCCGTAGGCCACGTCAACGGCGAGATTTGCAAGGCCCTGATCGGTATGGACGGAACCCATCAGGAAGAGCTGGACGCCTGCATGGTTGACCTGGACGGCACCGCAAACCGCTCGCGCCTGGGCGCGAACGCGATCCTCTCCGTCTCGCTGGCCTGTGCCCGCGCGGCATCGGACGCACAGGGAATACCGCTTTATCGTTCCCTGGGGAACGGATCGCCGCAGATGCCTACGCCCATGATGAACGTGGTCAACGGCGGCGCGCATGCCGACAATCGCCTGGATGTGCAGGAGTTCATGGTCCTCCCGGTGGGCGCGGGCGACTTCGCCGAGGCGCTGCGTTGGGGCGTTGAGGTGTATCACGTCCTCAAGGGCGTCCTGCGCAGCTCGGGCCGCTCCACGGCCGTCGGCGACGAAGGGGGATTTGCGCCGGACCTGCCATCCAACGCCGCGGCGCTCGAAGCTTTGATCGAGGCGATTCAAAGGGCCGGTTTTTCCGTCCCGGGCGACTTCCTCCTGGGCCTGGACGTGGCCGCCAGCGAACTGTTTACGGATGGGGTCTATCGGCTGGACTCGGAAGGCCGGACTTTCGACCCACCGGATTTCGCCGGCTGGCTGAAGGACCTGGCGGACCGCTACCCGGTAGTGAGCATCGAGGACGGCATGGCCGAGGACGACTGGGCCGGCTGGGAAGCGCTCTCACAAGCCCTGGCCGGAAAGGTTCAGCTGGTGGGTGACGACCTGTTCGTTACGCAAACCGCCATTCTTGCCCAGGGCATCGAGCGCGAGGTGGGCAATGCGATTCTGATCAAGCCGAACCAGGTCGGCACGCTGACCGAGACGCTGCAGGCGATCGATGCGGCCCGTGCTGCCGGTTATGCCGCGGTCATCTCGCATCGGTCGGGCGAGACGGCGGACACGTTCATCGCGGACCTGGCGGTGGGAACGTCGGCCACCCAGATCAAGACCGGTGCGCCCTGCCGTTCGGACCGCACCGAGAAATACAACCGCCTGCTGCGAATCGCCGAGGAACTCGGCGAACAGGCCCCCTACGCCGGTATGCAGGCCTTTCCCGAATCAGTGATCCAACACCATGAAAGCTAAGACGGCCGGCATTCTCATAGCCTGCCTGGCGCTGGCGGGACTGCAATACCCGCTGTGGTTCGCCGAGGACGGACTGAAGGGCCTGTTCGAAGCGCGGAGCGAAGCGGCCGGTCAGGAGCAAGAGAATGCCGAGCTTCAGGAGCGCAACCGCCGCCTGGCTGCTGAAGTTGACAGCCTCAAGGAGGGAGACGAGGAGATCGAACGGCTGGCGCGTTCCAAACTGGGAATGATCGGTCCTGATGAGAAGTTCTATCTGCTGGTTGAGGAAGAGGAGAAGTCCGAAGAAACGGAGCAGCCTGGCCAGCCAGGCGAAGCGCGGGAGTAAGCGCCTCCGTGCGCGTGCTGCTTTCCAACGATGACGGATACCGCGCCGAGGGCCTCCAGGCCCTGGAGCGGGCACTGCTGGGCCTGGCCGAAATCATGATCGTTGCGCCCGAGCGCAACCACAGTGGAGCCAGCAATTCCCTGACCCTGTTTGAACCGTTGCGCGTGACGCAGCTGGGCAAGAACCGCTGGTATTGCTCGGGCACGCCCACGGATTGCGTTCATATCGCCATTACCGGACTGTTGCCGGAGGACCCCGACATGGTGTTTTCGGGCATCAACCACGGCCCCAACCTCGGCGATGACGTCCTGTACTCCGGCACCGTGGCCGCAGCCATGGAGGCGCGGGTGCTGGACGTGCCGGCGGTGGCCGTATCGGTGGCAGGCTATCCGCCGAAGAACTTTGACTCGGCGCAGCGCGCCGTCAGCGAACTGTTCGAACGGCTGAGCCGGAAAAAGCCACCCGGGAACATGCTGCTGAACGTGAACGTGCCCGACCTTGCCTGGAAAGACATTCGCGGATTCAAGTTGACCCGAATGGGGCACCGGCACAAGGCGGCAAGGGTCAGGGTTTCCGACGATCCATACGGCGGCCAGCTGTACTGGATGGGCCTGCCCGGCCACGGCCTGGACGCGGGTCCCAGCACCGACTTCCATGCCTTGCGCGAGGGCTGGATCTCGGTAACGCCGCTGCAGTGCGATCTCACCGACCACAACCGCCTTGAGGCAACCCGCGACTGGTTGGAGCTGTGATCTCGTCGGATTCGACCAGGCGCCGGCGCAGCGGCATCGGCCTGACGTCCGCGAGGGTGCGGGACCGGCTGGCCGACTCTTTGCGTGACCGGGGAATCCGCAGCGCTGAAGTGCTGGAGCAGATCCGGCGCACCCCGCGCCACCTGTTCATCGACGAGGCGCTTGAGCGCTATGCATACAACGACAACGCGCTGCCCATCGGTTCAGGACAGACCATTTCGCAGCCCTACGTGGTGGCCCTGATGACTCAGGCTCTGCTGATGGATGAGGACGGTGCGATGCGGCGGCCCGCAAAGGTCCTGGAGGTGGGATGCGGTTCCGGCTACCAGACCGCGATACTGTCGCCGCTTGTTCGCCAGTTGTTCAGCATTGAGCGGATCGCGTCCTTGCTGGACACGGCACGCCCCCTGCTCAGGGAACTGGGCTGCAGCAACGTGCGTTTTCGCCATGGCGACGGCATGTTGGGCTGGCCGGGCCAGGCGCCTTTTGACGGCATCCTTGTGGCGGCCGCGGCCGCGTCCGTTCCGCAGGCTCTCCTGGAGCATCTCGCGCCGGGTGGCCGCCTGGTCATTCCCCTGGGGGGCCGCAATCACCAGGAGCTGGTATGTATAGAACGCGGAGACAACGGCGACTTGCGAGAGAGCCTGGCGCCCGTGGCCTTCGTGCCGCTGCTGCCCGGCCGCGACTGACACGATGCTAGTCGCCCGGCTTGCCGACCGCGTTCTGGCCTGGGCCCGCTTGCCGCAAGCCCCCGCGGTCTTGTGCGGTGTCAGCTTTGCCGAGTCGGTGTTCTTTCCGATTGCCGTGGACGTGATGCTGGTGCCGATGTGCGTTGCGCAACCGAAAAAGACCCTGCGCTTCGCCACCCTGACCCTGGTGTTTTCCGTGGCCGGGGGTTTGGCCGGATTGATGCTGGGATATCTGGCGATTGACGCATTGCTGCCCTGGATCGAGGAACTCGGCTGGGGCGAGCAGTACTTGCAGGTGCAGGACTGGTATCAGCGCTGGGGCTACTGGGCGCTGGTTGTTGCGGCATTTACGCCGCTTCCATACAAGATTTTCGCCATTTCCGCCGGCGGTATGAACATGGACGTCGGCGCCTTCCTGGCCGCTTCGATCATCGGGCGGGGGCTGCGGTTTTTTCTGGTCGCAGGCCTGGCGGCGTGGCTCGGTCCCAAGGCGCTCAAGGCTATCCGTTATTCGGACGCGGTGGGATGGGTGCTGATCGGCGTTGTGGCGTTGACGATTGGGTTATTGTGGTACCTGTGAACGAAATGGGCCGTTTTCGATCCAAAAAGCAGCTGTGGCTGATCGCGGCGGGCGCACTGATTCTTTCCGGTTGTTGGGGTTGGATTCCCGAATCGCCTGCTCCCGGCGGACAGGCGCAACCTGCAGCGCCGCCGCCAGCCGGTTCGCAGACGCAAGCGGCGCCAGCCTCCTCGTCGAAGCCCGATTCGGCCGAAGAGTGGTACACGGTAAAGGCCGGGGATACGCTGTTTTCCATCGCCTGGCGCGTGCGCGTGCAGTTGAGCGATCTGGCGGCCTGGAACAACCTGGGTGATGGCAGTCTGATTCTTGTGGGTCAAAGGTTGAGGCTGACGCCTCCGCTGGGCACGGCCGCTACATCCCCCGCGACAGGCGCCGGCGGTTGGGAGCAAGTTGAGAGCGTGGCTTCGCCGGGCGGCGGCGGCGCCAAACCTGCAGCCGCGGGGCAATCGAGTTCGTCGGCGCCGGGTTCTTCGGCCGCCGGAGGATCTGCACCGTCCAGGCCTTCGGCCGTCAAGAGCAACTGGCAGTGGCCGGCGCAAGGTCGCGTCGACGCCAAGAGCTCACGGGTAAAGGCGGGGGATTTCGGTGTCCGCATCCTTGGCCAGCGCGGGCAGGACATTGTGGCCGCCGACAGCGGCAAGATCATGTACGCGGGGGACGGCCTGAAGGCGTACGGGCTGCTGGTGATCGTGCAGCACACGCCTCAGTGGCTGAGCGCCTACGGCCATAACGAGAAAATCCTGGTGGGCGAGGGCGATGAGGTGCGTGTGGGACAGGCCATCGCCACCATGGGCGTAGGCCCGGGCAACGCCGCAATGCTGCATTTCGAAATCCGCCGCAACGGCAAGCCGGTCGAACCCATTGGACTCTTGCCGCCCCGGAACTGAACCACCCCTGGGAACGAGGGCGTCCCCGCCCTCGAAGCGAGCAGAACGCCTGACCGTCGCAATGGGCAGATGCGTCTTCTCCCACACCCTTCCAGGCCCTCCCTCCAAACCCTTCGGACTGTGCTACATTTTCAGCTTCGAAGGAAGATTGTGGAGGCGCGAGACCCATGCAGGGATTGATGATGGAATACCCGCTCACGGTGACCACGCTGATGCGCCACGTGGACGCTCAACACGGCGGCTCGGAGGTCTATTCGCTGACGGTCGAGAACCCGGCGCACCGCACCACTTACGCCGGGATTTTCCGCCGCTGCGCGCAGCTGGCAAACGCGCTGAAGCGTCTGGGATTGGAGCAGGGCGACCGGGTGGCGACGCTGGCCTGGAACGACTACCGCCACATGGAGTTGTACTACGGGATTTCCTGCATGGGCGGGGTCCTGCATACGGTCAATCCCCGGTTGTTCCCCGAGCAGCTTCAGTACATCGTCAACCACGCCGAAGACCGCTACCTGTTTGCCGATCGCCTGCTGATGCCCCTGCTGGAGAAGATGCACAAGGCGTTTCCCACGGTAGAGCGTTTCGTGCTCTTGTGTTCGAAAGAGGCCCTGCCCGAGTCGTCGGTGCCGGGTCTGATCAGTTACGAGGAGTTGATCGAGAGCGAGGACGATTCCTTCGACTGGCCGGACCTGGACGAGAACCTGGCCAGTTCCCTTTGCTACACGTCGGGCACCACGGGCAATCCAAAGGGCGTTTTGTATTCGCACCGCTCGACGATCCTGCATACCTACGCCAGCGGCCTGGCGGACGCCATCAACATCAATAGCACGGACAGTGTCCTGCCGGTGGTGCCGATGTTCCACGCCAACGCCTGGGGCGTGGTGTACAGCGCTCCCATGGTAGGCGCCAAACTGGTGTTGCCGGGTCCCAAGGCGGGCGACCCCGAGGCGCTGGTGGCAATGATGAACAGCGAAAACGTCACCAAGGCCCTGGGCGTTCCCACCGTGTGGCTGGGCCTGCTGAACTACATGGACGCCAGCGGTCTTCGTCTGGAAACGGTGCAGAGCCTGGTCGTAGGCGGCGCGGCCTGCCCGCGTTCGATGATGGAGGACTTTGAGCAGCGCTACGGCATCAAGGTCTATCACGCCTGGGGCATGACTGAAATGAGCCCGCTGGGCAGCGTGAACTCGCCCAAGGCTAGCAGCGCGCAACTGGATCCCGCCGCGCAACTGGCCGAGCGCCTGGGCCAGGGCCGCGCGCCTTACGGGGTGGAAATGCGCCTGGTTGACGACGACGGCAAGGAACTTCCCAAGGACGGCAAGGCCGTCGGACGTCTTCAGGTCCGTGGGCCCTGGATCGCCAACTGTTACTACCGTGCGGAAGAATCCGCGCTGGAGGACGGCTGGTTCGATACCGGCGACGTGGCAAGCCTGGATTCGGAAGGATTCATGCGCATAACGGACCGCACCAAGGACCTGATCAAGTCCGGAGGTGAGTGGATCAGTTCCATTGAGCTGGAAGACGTGGCCATGGCCCATCCCGCGGTGGGGGAAGCGGCGGTGATTGCGATGCCGCACGAGAAATGGACCGAGCGTCCGTTGCTGGTCGTTTGCCTGAAAGAGGGCGCCTCGGCGGACAAGGCGGAACTGCTGGAATGGTTCGACGGCAAGGTCGCCAGGTGGTGGATACCCGACGGCGTTGAATTTGCGGATGAACTACCGCATACGGCCACCGGCAAGGTGAGCAAGCTCAAGCTGCGCGAGCAGTTCACCGCATAGCACTGAAGCGTTGAGGTGAAGCTGCAGCTGGAAGCCGGCGCCGCGCTTACCGTTCGAGGGTGGCGGCCAGGCGAATTGCGCATCGGCAAGGACGTCTGGCGCGAGCCGGTCCTCTTGAGCCCCACAGAAGTGAGGCCCTGGCCCCTGAAGGCGGATGAACCTGTCACACTGGAAAACCTTGCGCCGCTGATCGAAGAACAGCCGGATGTCATCATCCTGGGGACGGGGGAGCAGCAGAGCTTTCCGGACCACGAACTCGGCATGAAGCTGTTGAATCGAGGCATAGGACTTGAGGTCATGGACACGGGCGCCGCGTGCCGCACCTACAACGTGCTGGCATCCGAAGGCAGGGCCGTAGCCGCAGCCTTACGCGTCCGCTGACCCCTGGGAACGAGGGCGTCCTCGCCCTCGACGAGGGCCGGGAGGCCCTCGTTCCCAGGCGACGGAGTTCCCAGGCGACGGAGTTGCGTTGCGCGGAAACCTGCCGTACGCTTGCCCGCCCATGGAAACTTCACAACTCAAGCCGCTACTCTCCGATCTCGGCGCCCGTCTCGAAGCGCTTAGGGGGTATCTTTGATTACGCCGGAAAGGCCCGGCGCTTAGGCGAGGTCGAAGCCGAACTCGCCGATCCCTCTGTTTGGTCCGATTCCCAGCGCGCTGGCGCATTGGGCCGCGAACGGGCCTCATTGCAATCACTTACGCAAAAACTGGATCGCCTGGGCAGCGATGCCGGGGACCTGGGCGAACTACTGGAGCTTGCGCTTGGAGAGCAGGACGAGGCCACGCTCTCGGACCTCGGCGAAAGTGTTGCGGCACTGGAAGTCGAGGTGGAGCAACTCGAATTTCGCCGCATGTTCGGCGGAACAATGGACCCCGCCAATGCCTTTCTCGAAGTGACCGCCGGGTCCGGTGGGCACGATGCCCAGGACTTCGCCGAAATGCTGCTTCGCATGTATCTCAAGTTCTGTGAGGCCAACAAATTCAAGGCGGAATTGATCGAGGCGTCGGACGGCGAAGTTGCCGGCGTAAAGAGTGCGACCGTACATGTTCGCGGAGATTACGCTTACGGTTGGCTGCGGACGGAGACCGGCGTGCATCGCCTGGTGCGCAAGTCGCCGTTCGACTCCGGCGCCCGCCGTCATACCTCGTTTGCCAGCGTGTTCGTATCGCCGGAGATCGAGGAAGAAACCGAGGTGGAGGTCCATCCCTCCGATTTACGCACCGACGTCTACCGTGCCAGCGGCGCAGGCGGCCAGCACGTCAACCGCACCGAGTCGGCGGTGCGCATCACCCATTTGCCCACGGGGACCGTCGTGCAGTGTCAAAACGAGCGATCTCAGCATAAGAACCGCGCCACGGCCATGAAGCAGCTTCGCGCCAAGCTTTTTGAGCTGGCCGAGCGCGAGCGCCGCGCCGAGCAGCAGGCCCTCGAAGACAGCAAGGCGGATATTGGCTGGGGGCACCAGATCCGCTCGTATGTCCTGGATCAGTCGCGGGTCAAGGACCTACGCACCGGCGTGGAGTCCAGCAATCCCACGGCGGTGCTGAACGGCGCCCTGAACCCGTTCATCGAGGCCGGCCTAAAGCAGGGCGTCTAGCCCCCCTGGGAACGAGGGCGTCCCCACCCTCGGTCCCGGCTTCGAGGGCGGGGACGCCCTCGTTCCCAGGGTAGCTACCAGCCGTACACCGCCCGCAGATACCAGGAGCCGCCTTCGAAGTTGGCGGCGGTTCGCCGGGCGTAGGGCAGGCCCACATTCATGCGATTGGCATACGGCGGGCCGATTTCGTCGACATATTCGTCGAATGCATTGGAAGCGCCGAGAGTCAACCGCAGGGTATCGGAAACTTCATATCCCAGCTCCAAATCCACGAACACGGTCGAGCCGAGCTTCTTGGTGGGAGCACCCCCGTCAACACCATCGATCCGTCCCCGCTCGTCGTAGTGGCCGCCGTAATAGTTGAGCCGCACCAGCAGGTCCCAGTTGGTGCCCGCCGAGGTGCTTGCCGAAATGGTCAGGCGATCCTGGGGATAGCTCTCCTCAATGTCCTCCACGCTGGCGGCGGAGACCGGCAGCACGCCGTTTATGGCGGTCTGGCTGTCCACCTTCACCTCGTTGTGGTTGTAGGCCGCCGTTACCGCAGTGTTCCAACCGCTGTCGCCCCAATCAATTGCCGTAGTCAGCACCAGGTCCAGGCCGGTCACGTTGAGGTCCAGCGCGTTGGTGAAGAACTGAACGTTACTGCCGACGCCGGTTACCGGGTCGATGGCCGGCAGGTTCTGCGTCTTGAAAATGCGGTCTTCGATCTCGATCCGATAGAAGTCCGCCGTCAGCGTGGTTGCGTCGCCGAATCCCGTGACGAAACCCGCGCTGAAGTTGGTTGACTGTTCTTCGGTCAGCGGCGTGCCCCCTGCCGCCAGAGCCAGCGGATGGTTGGGCGGAACCGTTCCGGACTCCACCTGCAGGCCCAGGTCATTGTCGAAGGTCGTCGTAATCTTCTGGATGTTCGCCTGTCCCGGCGTGGGTGCGTGGAAACCGGAAGAAACCGCGGCACGCAAGGTGAAATTCTCGTTTACGCCATAGCGGGCGGCGATCTTGCCGTTGATGGTGTCCCCGAAATCGGAGAAGTCCTCGTAGCGCGCCGCATACTGCGCTACGAAGTTCTCCGAGACGTCCTGTTCGATTTCGGCATACACGGCATAGTTGTCGCGAGAAAACTTTCCTGCATTCTGCGGCTCAAAACCCTTGAATCCGCTGCTGCCGGCGCCGAAATGGGATGATGGCTCGCCGGCAATCACGACAAAGGTCTCCTCGCGCCATTCCGCCCCGAAGGCCAGGTGAACCGAATCGGTGAACTGGCGCGTGAAATCGGCATTGAGCGTGGTTTCCTGCTGTTCCAGGTCACCGACGTCAAAGTCGCGCTGGGCCGGGTTGCCGTCAGGGCCGAGCCCCAGGCTTTGATTGATGGTGTTGTTGAGGACAAAATCGATTCGGTTCTCGCCGTAACTGGTGCTCAGGTCATACAGGATCCCGCCGGAGAATTCTCCCTTGACGCCTCCCACCATGCTCAAGTCCGACTGGTCACCATCAAAAAACGGCGTGAACCCGGCGGGGAGTCCCGTGAATCCATATTCGTCACGCAGGGTTCGCAGCGTAATGTGGTCCGGAGCGCGGTAAAAGAACCGGTAGCGGTTGAAAGTATCGGCGTAGTTGCCCTGCGCATATACCGTTGTGTAGGCATCGACTTCGATGCCGGCATTGAAGAACAGGCGATAGCTCTCACCGTAAGGCCGACCCCAGGTTTGCACGAAGGGAGCATCATCGAACGGCGCGTCCGACCCCACACCGGGAACCCCGGCGTCGATCAGCGCCTGCGCATTGGCGCGCTGAATCCCACGGGAAAGGCCATCGTTCTCGGCATACTCCGCACTGAAGTTCATGAAGCCTCGCTGGCCTATTGGCAGGCCGATATTGCCGGCGACCGTGAAGGACTGCTCGCCTTCGTAGAACTGCCCGTATTGCATTCTGAGTTCCCCGCCCTCGGCGGCGTCTCGGGTTACGAAATTGATGACCCCGGCAATCGCATCAGCCCCGTACTGAGCCGAGGCGCCATCACGCAACACTTCGACCCGCTTGAACGCAATCGCGGGCAGCATGCCTATGTTGGGGCCGTGCGCACCCTTTCCGGCGGACGGGACGAACTCGGCGATCAGCGCGGCGCGGTGTCGGCGTTTGCCGTTCACCATGACCAGCGTCTGATCGGGCGCCAGGCCACGCAATGACGTGGGACGGACGAAGGTGTCGCCGTCGCCGGAAGCCGTGCTGGCGTTGTAGGAAGGCACATTGACCCGCAAGTTGTCGGTGATGTCCGCGGAATTACCGACCAACCCGAAGTCTTCGCCGGAGATCACGTCGATAGGCGCCGTGGATTGGGCAGCCGAGCGCCCGCGTTTGCGTGACCCGATCACCACGATTTCTTCAATTACTTCGTCTGCTGCCGCCGCGGATTGCGCGACAACCGCCGCCGGCGCCAGTAGCAGGGCCGACAGCAGGGAGAGGGAAGCCAGGAAAAGATTCCTGGCCGAAGTCAGTTTTCTTGATCGTACGCTCGCCAATTTCATGGAATTTGTGCCCCCGTTGAATTTGAGATGCGTGCTTCGCCGAAGTTCTGTCAGGCCCTCGGGCGAGTAAGCCACACCAGGGCGCCGACGGCGCCCCAACCCAATACTATGCCCCATTCCTGTGGCCAGGCCAAGCTGGAAGGGCTGAACGGCATGTACAGGCAGAGCAGGGCGCAGGCCAATACGATTGCGGAAACGCCTACGAAGCGCGGATAGCGCAGTCTGTAGGGCCGTGGCAAGTCCGGCTGGCTCTTTCTGAGAGCCAGAAAGGCGATGGGAACGAACAGGTAGGCGGCAACGACGGAAAAGCTGCCGGAATTGATCAGCCAGACCAGGATCGTGCGCCCGAAGAGCGGGGATATGCAGGACAAGACCCCGATGCCCAGCACGGCGACGTAGGGCGTCTTGTAACGGGGATGCAGGCGAGCGAAGACTTGGGGTAGCGTGCCGGATTCGGCCAGCGCAAACACCACTCGGCTGCCGCCGATAACGAACGCATTCCAGCTGGTGAGTATCCCGCCGATCCCGCCAATGGTTAGCGCAACACCCGCCCACGATCCGCCGCCGGCCCCTGACCACAAATTGCGCGCCGCATCGGCCGTAATCAGGCCGTCCCCGGCGAGTTCCTCCGGCGTCAGCGCCACGGCCACGGAAAAGGCGATGGCGCCGTACCAGGCAACCGCCAGGACCAGTGAAATGACCAGCAGCCGCCCGATTCGGCGGGGCGGCAGGTCAATCTCCTCGGCGGATTGCGGCAGAACATCGAAGCCCACCAGCAGGGCCGGGACCATGATCAGTACGCTGAGGATCCCGGTAGCGGGAACGGCAATCGCGGGCTTGGCCAGTTCGGGTGAACCCGATCCCAGGGCGCCGGTGATCAGGACGACGCCGGAGGCAAAGATTGCTATGGTCACTATCCCCTGGACCAGGGCCGCCGTTCGTATGCCCACGACGTTGATCCAGGTCATCGCAATCGCGCCGGCCAGCCCGACCAGAACGAAACCCGTGTCCACGGGCGCTCCCGCAACCCGCCAGAGTTCGCTCAGACGAATGGCGGGAAACAGGTATTCGACTGCGGTGGGCAGGGCAACCGATTCGAAGACGCACACGGTGACATACGCCATCAGCAGCGCCCAGGTGCACACGAAGGACCAGGCCGGTCCCAGGCCGGCATGCGTGTAGACGTGTTCGCCGCCTGCACGGGGCATCGCGGAGGCCAGTTCGGCATAGGTCAGCGCAATGAAGCCGATGACCAGGCCCCCGGCGCCGAATGCGAGCAGCGTGCCGAGACTGCCCGCGTTGCCGACCCAGTAGCCGGTCATCAGCACCCAGCTCCAGCCGATCATGGCGCCGAATGCCAGCACCAGAACGTCGCGCGTCTTCAGCACGCGCGCAAAGCGATTCGGCGCCGGGGGCGTAGTCAACGAGCTAGAGGTCGACTTGAAGCTGTATGCCGTGGCGCTTGAGCAGGTCCTTCTTGTCGATGTCGGAACCGCGCACTTCGCCGGAATCGGGGTCGGTGGTCAACAGGCTCTGCGTTGCTTCGCGCCGCAGGATCACCACCATATCGGCCTCTTCTTCCACCGCAAACGGAAACTCGTGCCAGGTGCCGATCTTCATGGTGAATCCGGCTGATCCGTCGAAGCGAAAAGCACGTACCTGGGTGAGTTCCGGCATGTCGCCTTCGGTCGGAGGGGCCAACACCACGATGAAGGGCGCCCCGTTCAGCGGTATGAAGGTCTGCGTATGCTTGAAGTGCCGCTCGATCCAGCGCACCTCATAGGGCCGTCGACGAACGCGGCAAAGACTGAGTTCGGTTTGCTCGTCCGATTGAAAGTTCACCGTTCGATAGGTTTGCACGGCGCCGTCGTAAAACTTGATCGGCAGCGGCTCGGCATTCGCGTGGCGGCCCAGGATCTGCCCGCAGGAAGCCACCGCCTCCGGCGTAGCTTCCTCGAGAGGCAGAAGACGTCTCATACTTCCAACCGATACATTGGCCATGACCCAAAAAAAGCAGCGCAACTACCAGTGTGCCGAGAGCGGCCGCACCAAACACGCGTCCCTATAATATAGTCCAGCTTTCCGGGAGGTATTGGGGCTGTTGCAATCGAATGACAGCGCAGCCACGGCTGGGCTTTACGAGCGGGCCGACGGGCCCTGATTGGAGTAGAGACATGAGCAACGATCTGGAAAGCGGTTATCGTTTCAAGCTGCCGTGACGCGCGGCCGGGTTGAGTTTCTGCGCCTGGATGAGGTGGCGCCAACGACGCCGCCGGCGCCCGGACTCGGATATGGATTACGCGCAAGTGTGTTGAGCGCCGAGCTCGGCAATGCCGGAGCTCGCAGCCTGCTGGTGCGGGGCGAGTCGTATTGGTGCACGCGGGATAGCGGCTCGCTACGCAGTGACCTGGAGATTCTTCTGTTGGCAGGCGACTTGCACCTGGGTGAGCACAACTTCACGCGTGGTTGTTACGCGTTTCTTCCGGCGGGATTGCCGGTGGAAAGCGCCCGTTCCACTCTGAAGTGCAACACCTGTCAGGGCGGTGATTCCTCTCCTTTGTTGGAGCGCAGCATAGCATCCGGTGGGGTTCGGGCGGCGCCTTTTTCCGTTCGGGCTACGCCCTCACTCCGAAAAGCGCCGCCCGGGACCCGTTTTCGCCGCCGCCGCCAGCCCGCTGAGCCGTCAGCCCGTCACCCGGGCACGGCAAAACCGGCCGCCGCCTGTGAAGGCCACGGACGGAACCGGGAGGCCAGTCAGACCGCCAGCGCAACCGCCGCCGGCGGGTCCGGCCCCGCCAGCCCCGCAGCGTCCAGGGCCTCGCCAAACACTTCCGCCGGCGTGCGGTAACCCAGAATCCGGCGGGGCCGGCCGTTGAGAAGATCCTGCACCCGCCCAACCTGAACATCGCCGAGGGTGGTGAAGTCCGCCGCCTTCGGAAAGTACTGCCGAACCAGACCGTTGGTGTGCTCGTTCAATCCGCGCTCCCAGGAGTGGTAGGGCGTGGCAAAGTAAAACCCCGCCGACAATCCGGCCGCCATCGCCCGGTGGCCGGCAAACTCCTTGCCGTTGTCCGCCGTCAGGGTGTGCGTCAGCGCCGATACCGGACCCAGACGCGCCAGGATCGCGCCCCCAACCGCCGCCGCCGTCTGGTTCATCACCCGCTGTAGAAACGTGAACTTCGAACACCGGTCCACCACCGAGACCAGCGCCCCCCGATGCCGGGCGCCGATGATCGTGTCCAACTCCCAATCACCCGCCCGGCGCTTTAACTCCACCACCGCCGGACGCTCGCGGATGTCTACACGGCCCGGTATCAACCCACGGCCCGCACCACACCGGCCGCGCCGGTTGGCCTTCTTCCCGCGCCGGCGCAAATGCGTATACAGCGTCCCGCCCGCCGCACGGTCCATCCACACCTGACGGTAAATCCACGTCTTGCCGGCCGACACCCCACCCTCAAGACGCAACCGGCCGGCAATCTGCTGGGGACTCCACTGCCAGCCCAGCCACCCTTCAATCCGGCCCCACAACGCCGCCGTCAGCTTGCGCGGACGCGATGACGCCAAACGCCGGCGAGACTGGGCGCTCCGCTGCGCCTGGCGCATCCGGTAACCCCGCCGCCCACGGTTGCGGCGCAACTCGCGGCTCACCGTCGAGGCCGATACCTCAAGCGCGCGCGCTACGCCCCGGATCGACATCCCGCTTTTCTTCAGCGCGTAAATCTGGCATCGTGACCCGTAGGTCAGGTGATGGTAGCCCTTGGCCATCGGATCCCCTCCTGCTGTAATTTCGGAGAGTATCGCCGTCACCTGGCCGCTTCTCAATGCTCGGCGACAGTCCCGTTTGCTTCCAGGCTAGCCAACCATCGTTGAGTGTTGCACTTCAGAGTGGAACGGGCGCTTGCATAAGCTCTCCGTCATGTCTGTTAGGCGGTCGCGTCCAGCACCTCAACCAGTCCGCTTGCCGCATACAAGAGAATGGCGCGGTCCGCCGTGACCAGGGGCGCCTTGTGATAGCGGGCTGTTGCGATAATGAGGCGATCCGCCGGGTCGGCGTGGAATTCGCCGGGCAGGCGCACGCTGTCGATAGCAATCGCGGGTTCGATGGGCGCCAGGTAGATGCCGGGCAGGGCCAGCGCCGCTTCGATCCAGGTTCGCGTCTCGTTTGCAAGCCCGAGCCGGCCTTTCTCCACCAGCAGAGCAATTTCCCAAGGCGTGATCGCCGAAATCGCGACACGCCCGGTGCGCACAGTTTCGCTTATGAGTTCCCGCGTATTCTTGCCAAGTCTCGCATCGCCGTTGACTGCCCATACCAGCGCATGCGTATCAAGGACAATCAACGGAAGATGGCCCAGTCGGTCGGGTCGGCCGCCGGTTCGAACGGCGCGTCGTAGGACAGGACTGAACCTTGCATTGCCCCTATGATCGAAGTTGGCTTGCCCGCATCGGGCAGCGGTGACAGCATCGCGACGGGGTGGCCACGCCGGGTAATGATAACCGGCTCACGGTCCCTGCCTACCTGCCGGATCACCCGAAGGCACTCGGCCTTGAACGCGGTCGCAGCAATTTTTTTCATGGTTTTCTTCCCGTTGCTGGAAATGGCCATTTAATCTGTACATTATACTCTTGTGCGGTCCGTTCATAACGGGCGGCAGCCCGCGAGGTTCCACTGTGATGCTATACAAACCGTTTACCGAGGCGGAGCTTGAGCGCGGACGCGCAATGTTCCTGCGCATCTTCGGGCCCGACTACGGGGCCGAGTTGTGCGAACAGCTCGACCGGAACGACTTCAACCGGCAATTGATGACGCGTATCGCGCCGGAAGTCTGGGATCAGGACGTAGTGGACCTCAAGACCATGATCCTGTGCGCCATCGGGATTATCACCGCCGCCCGCCACGACGTGGGCTATTTCGTGCGCGCCGGGATATACCACGGCGTCAGCCGCGAGGAAATGGAAGCGGTAATCATGCTGGCCGGGCTGGAAGCCGGCTTCCCCTCAGCCGGCGAAGCGCGCCGCCGGCTGGACCAGGCCTACACTGAGCACCAGTCGATGCTCGCCCGCCGCCAATCTGACTCCTGAATTTCTTGGAAGTCCCTCGACTTGCCTCGCGAGGACAGTTCAACTCCCTCCACTAAGAGAGATCGGCTTGCGCGGCGAGGGTCTGACCAAGGCCGCATGGGCTAGCCGCCTGGGGCTGAGTGAGGGGGCTGTTCGCAAACTGCTGAACCCCGATCATCCGTCGCACATCAGCCAGATCGAGAAAGCGCGGCGCGCAGTAGAACGTGACCTGGTCATCAGTGGCCGTGCCGCCTGATCCGGTTCGTGGATTGCTGGTTCCAGCCCGCAGCCGCACGAAGAGCCTGGTTGGTTTTCGAATAAAGCGTGATCGACGCAGAATATCGGTAATGCGGAAATTCGGAAACAAATGCTACACTATGGCTACGTGAAGCCTATCCGGATGGCAGCCATGTCCGACACCACTATCGTTTCGAGCCGCGGACAAATTACCTTGCCAGCTCGCCTGCGGAAACGCCTGGGGATCAAGGGTGGCGATGTCGTCCTCCTGGAGGAGCGCGGGCATGAGATCGTGCTGAAACCCGGCGCGGTCGTTTCCATCGATTACTACAGCGATGAACAGGTGACCGAATGGGATCGGGAGGATCAGCTCCCGGAGCGGGATAAGCAGCGGATCATCAAAGCCATTACAGGACGCAAGTGATACGTGTTTTTCTTGACGCCAACGTGTTGTTTACCGCGGCCCATAACGCCGATGGAAAAGCGGCGCTGGTCATCGAACTGGGCGTTCGGGGCTATTGGCAATTGTTCACCAGCGACTATGCGCTGGAGGAGGCGGCACGAAACCTGCAACGGAAATTTCCGCGGTCCTTAGCCACCCTGAAGGAGATACGGCCGGCAATGAGGATATCGTCCCACCACGGCGGCATGCCTGAGCTGACCGGGCTGGCCAGCAAGGATCAGCCGATCTTCCAGGCGGCGCTGGCATGCGAGGCGACGCATCTGCTGACTGGCGACATCCGGGATTTTGGCCGATTCATGAACCGGCCTGCCGACACGCACGGCATTCAGATTCAGACTGTGGCGAGTTTTCTGAACGATCGCGCTGCGTAACTGAAGCGCGCTTTCGGCGAAGCGCCGGTGCGCGACCGGAATTACTTCACGCGTCGCACGCGGATCCGTGCGTTGATTCCTTCCAGGCGCATGCGGTAGCTGTTCATGAAGCCTTCCTTGATCTCCACTTTGGGGTTGGTGGCGCTGTAGTTCCGCTTGGTGCGATCGACCTGGCGCCAGACCTGGCCGTTCTCGAGTTCAAATCGCGTACCCTGGCCGAGGCCGTCGACTTCACCGACAACGCGGGACTCGATTTTTTTGACATCGCCGCCGCCGGGCAGCATGCCGAAGACCCGACTCGCCAGCGACGGCTCGGATTTCTGTTCGGCCGCCTGCTCCGGGACCACTTGAGCCTCCGGGGAAGACGCGCCGATGGCCGAGGTTGCGCCTTCACTCGCAGCTAGCGTTTCCAGAGGCTGTGATTCGCTGATCCGTGCAAGGGCGTCGTAACAGGCCAGGCGCACTTCCGGATTCTTCAGCTGGGCGCAACGCCGAAGTTCGTCTTGCAGGTCGTCCGCCCGTGCTGCGCCGGCCAACAGGATGGCGATTCCGAGCATCAGGAGGGGGACCGGTCTGATGGTGATCTGTTTGGTGCTTTTCATGGGCCGATTATCGCGCATGAAGAACTTCTCGCGGAACGGGTTCTTGTAGGTGTCGCTGTCCATCACGTTGCAGCCGTTGTTCAAAAGCCAGCGGGTGACCGCGTAGATCAAACCCGTGCGGTCCGGGCAGGACAGGGCAAGAAGGTATTCGGTCAAGGGCGTTCCCCGCGACTTGGGCCGTCCGTATTATGCGCCTGTCCCGGGGCTTGCGGCAGCGCTTTCGTCCGTCGCGACGATGCATATCTGTCCTTATTTCGCATGCTCGCCGTCACGCCGTACAATCCGACGGATGCCTGCGCCGCCCAACAACGAGCAGCCTGCCGATCCACCTGAGCATCGCCTGATCGCCGAGCGCCGCCGCAAGCTTGAGGCGCTTCGCGAAACGGGATGGCGGTTTCCCAACCATTACCGGCCGGATGCCAAGGCGGCGCAATTGCAGGCGGATTGTGCCGATCTGGATGCCGCCGCACTCGATGAAATGGGTCGCGAGGTCCAGGTTGCAGGCCGGTTGCTATCGCTGCGCCGCATGGGACGATTGAGTTTTGCGGGAATCCAGGACGGAACCGGGCGTCTTCAGTTGATGCTGTCGCGCACCGGGATGGGCGAGAAGCGTATGCGGAAGCCTCGGGCCTCGATCTCGGCGATATCGTTTGGACGCGGGGCGTGATGATGCGTACTCGCACCGGCGAACTGAGCGTGAACGTCGCCGAAATGGCCTTGCTGACGAAATCCTTAAGGCCGTTGCCGGAGAAATTTCACGGGCTCACCGACCGCGAGCAGCGCTATCGCCGACGCTACGTGGACCTGATCGTCAACCGCGATTCGCGCGAAGTCTTTGAGCGCCGTGCCCGCGTTACCTCCGCAATCAGGGATTTTCTTGCAAGCCGTGGTTTCCTTGAGGTCGAAACCCCGGTCATGCAGCCGATTCCTGGCGGCGCAGCCGCCCGCCCGTTTGCCACGCGGCACCATGCGCTGGATCGTGAGCTGTACATGCGCGTGGCCCTGGAGCTGTATCTCAAGCGGCTGGTAGTGGGAGGCATGGAACGCGTTTTCGAGATGAACCGCTGCTTTCGCAACGAGGGGCTCTCGACTCAACACAACCCGGAATTCACCATGCTGGAGGTCTACCAGGCCTACGCCGATTACAACGACTTCATGCAGATGACGCAGGACATGATTCGGGCGGCGGCGCAGGCCGTGGTGGGAGGAACCTGCGTCCAGTACCAGGGCGAGGAATATGAGCTGGGCGGCGACTGGCCACGCCTGAGCCTTGAGCAGGCGGTGCTGGAGCACAATCCCGGCATGGACCCGGCCCGCGTGCGCGAAGTTGAGTATCTGCTTCAATGGCGCGCCAAGCTGGGGATCGAGGCCGACGCTCCTGCCAATGCAGGCTGGGGCAAGCTGTTGGCGGAGCTGTTCGACCGCACGGTGGAGGACCAACTGTCCGGCCCGGTTTTCATTACCGGGCATCCGGCGGAAGTTTCGCCGCTGTCCCGCGCCAATGACGACGACCCTGAGATTACGGACCGTTACGAGCTGTATATCGCCGGGCGCGAGCTGGTAAACGGCTTCTCGGAGCTGAACGACGCCGAGGACCAGGCTCGCCGCTTCCATGAGCAGGTTCGCCTGCGCGAGGGCGGCGACGAGGAGGCGATGCTCTACGACGAAGACTTCGTAACCGCGCTGGAATACGGCCTTCCGCCCACTGCCGGCCTGGGCCTGGGCGTGGACCGCCTGGTGATGTTCCTGACCGACCAGCCGGCCATTCGCGACGTGCTGTTGTTTCCGCAGTTGCGCAGCTGATCCGATCGCGGGTTGATGAGCGATTCTGAATCCAGCGCGCGGACACCCGCGATCCAGGTGGATCGCGTACTGTTCTGGGCAACGGTCGCAACCATCATCGCAATGGGCGTTCCGCTGCTGATGTTTCCGCAGGCCTCGGGTGATGCGATCGAGCTGCTCTACAACTGGGTGGCCTATGAAATGGGCGTGCTCTACCAGTGGGCGGTGATGGCGGCATTCGTGCTGCTGGGCGTGATCGCCCTGGGCAAGTACGGCCACTACCGCCTGGGCGGGGAAAACGCCGTCAAGCCGTATTCCACGTTTTCCTGGGTCTCGATGCTGTTTTGTGCCGGCATCGGCGGCGGTTTGGTTTATTGGGCGCCTATCGAATGGGCGTTTTACATTGATACACCGCCATTCGGCCTGGCGCCCGGCTCAGCAGGCGCCCAGGAATGGGCGGCCACCTACGGCCTCTTTCATTGGGGCTTTTCGGCATGGGCGCTGTATACCTTCGCCACGATCGCTATCGCGTATCCGTACTACCAGAGAAAGCTGCCCTATCTGAGACTCTCCACTTCGCTGATCGGTCTGTTCGGCCGCGACGTCGGCAACCGGCCGGTGGGCCGGGCGGTGGACTTCGTATTCATCATCGCGATGGTGGGTGGTACTGCAACTTCGCTGAGCCTCGCTACGCCGATGGTGAGCGCGTGCTTGAGCGCCCTTTTTGGGGTTGGCGAAGCATTCGGCATCGACCTCGCCGTCATCGCGATCGCCGTGGCGTTGTTCGCCACCAGCGTTTACCTGGGCATCGACAAGGGTATCAAGCGATTCAGCGAAATCAACGCCATTGCCGCGATCATCTTCGCCCTCTACGTTCTAATTACCGGTCCTACGGGGTTCGCACTGAAACTCGGTACCAACAGCGTGGGCCTGATGCTTCAGGAATTCGTGCGAATGAACACCTGGACCGACCCGATCCTGGCCACCCGGTTTGTCGAGGACTGGACTATCTTCTACTGGGCCTGGTGGCTCGCGTACGCGCCCTTCGTGGGCGTGTTCGTGACCCGCATTTCACGTGGCCGAACGCTGCGCGAGGTGATCGGCGGAATGCTGTTCTACGGCACGCTGGGCGGCGTCTTGTTTTATGTCTGCATCGGCAATACGGCACAGTGGATGGATACCACAGGCGCATTGGCGATTCGCGATGTATTGCACACCCACGGGCCTGAGTCGGCGATCGCGGAGTTCATTTCGGCGCTGGCCCTTTTTCCGCTTCCATTGATCGCCTACATTGCGCTGACTTTCGTCTTCATCGCCACGACCTACGATTCGGCTTCCTATGCGATTGCCGCCGTCGCCACCCGGGGGCTGACCCAAGGCCTGAACCCGCGGCGCTGGCATCGCGTGTTCTGGGCGCTGGCAATCGCGGTCTTGCCGGTTGCGCTGATCTTTGTAGGCGGCCTGCGCGCGGCCAAGTCCGCAACGCTGGTAGTATCGCTGCCTTTGCTGGTGATCGCCGTTGCGATGGCCGTGTCACTTTTCCGGCTGTTGCGCGAAGATTCCACGCAGGCTAGCGAGAGTGCCAGCGGCGGCGCGAAAGCCTCCTAGAAAGAGGCAGCGCTAGGGAGAACGAGGATGACGGACTGGGCTGCGCGCATATTAAATTTCAGCCGAGGCGAGCTGCGCCTGGGCTTGCTGGCGGCACTGTTCTATTTCTGCGTATTGAGCGGATACTTCGTCCTCAGGCCGGTGCGCGAGGACATGGGCGTGTCGCGCGGAATGGGCGATTTGTATTGGCTTTTCGCCGTCACCTGTGTTTGCTCTCTGGCTATTGTGCTGCTGTTCGGCGGGACCGTGTCCAAACTGGATCGCCGCAAGTTCATTCCTATCGGCTATGGATTCGTCGTCGTTTGCCTTTTGGGATTTGCCGGTCTACTCATTGCAAATGCACAAATGGGTGGCGGACTCATCGGGACCGACGCGGAAACCACGCTTTCCCGCGTTGTGGGCTACACCTTCTACGTGTGGCTGAGCGTCGTCAACCTGTTCATCAACAGTCTGTTCTGGGCATTCATGGTGGACATCTTCAACCTGGATCAGGCCAAGCGCATGTTCGCCTTTATCGGCATCGGCGGAACATTGGGCGCTCTGTTGAGTGGCTGGACGACTACATTTGTCAGCAGCCTGACCGAATCGCCCTACCTGCACATGGGGCTGATGTTGACCGGTGCGGGCCTGTTCGTAGCGGCAATCATTGTGATGCTGACGCTGGACCGTGCGGCGGTGCGTTCGAGCCACTCTCGTCTGGGGGAGGCTGGCGCCATGCCCGCGGCAGTTCCGGGAGAAAAGATTGGAGGCCGTTTTTTCGACGGCATTACTGCGGTAGGTACTTCGCCCTACTTGTTGGGGATAGCGCTTTTCATTGTGTTCATGGCTATATCGAACACGCTGATCTACTTCACGCAAGCCAACATCATCTGGGAAGCAATCGATCCCGCTGCCCGAAACCAGCGCGTGGCCGCGTTCGCATTCCTGGACGCCCTTACGCAGACAGCCACTCTATTCACACAGATTTTCATTACCACCCGCTTGATCAAGAAGCTGGGCGTAGGCTGGACGCTTGCAATATTGCCGCTGGTGACGCTGGCGGGGTTCGCGGTGCTGGCCATGTGGCCCGTTTATGGAGTTATGGCCGTGTTTCAGGCGGTGCATCGCGCCACCCGATATGCGATTTCGCGCCCGGCCCGCGAGACTTTGTTCAGCGTGGCGCCGTTGGCAGAACGCTACAAGGCCAAGCCAATTATCGATGTGTTCCTGTACCGCGGAGGCGATCTGGCCGGCGCCGGTATCCACGCGCTACTGAGTTTCCTCGGCAGTCTTGTGCTGTTGGTTACTTCCGTCGTACCGTTCGCCGCCGTGTGGTGCATGCTCTCCGTCGCACTGGGCCGAGCGCAGAACCGCCGCGACCCCGCGCAGTAACTGCAAACAGTACGTGTCCGAAAGGAGACGGCAGGGACGCGGGTTACAACGTCCAGCATCCTGCTCGCCCGTGACGCCGGCCGGCAGGGTTGGATGCAACGACAACGCTGCTATGATAGCAAAATGATGTCACATCAATGAGGGACAAGAATGGCGACTATTAATGTACGGCGTCTGGATGACGATGTCGTTCATCAACTCAAGCAGCGAGCCGCCGGCAACCATCGTTCGCTGGAAAGTGAGTCGCGGCATATTCTCGAGTGTGCGGTTCGGGAAGACATGTCCGCAAAGCGCGCTTCTTTCCGAACTTTGGCCGCCGGTTTGCGGCGCAAGACCGAGGCGCGGCTCCAAACGCCCTCAGAGGTTCTTATACGTGAAGATCGCGACGCCGGTCATCGTGATACGTAATGATTCTTGTCGTGGACGCGAGTGTCGCAGTCAAGTGGCTGGTAGCAGAGGAACACTCGGCCGAAGCGGATCGATTGTTGCAGGATGACGATGAACTGCACGCTCCGCGCCTGATGGTGTCCGAGATCGCCAATGCGCTGTGGCGGAAAGTGCGGGCAGGGGAAGTGGAACGGAATCATGCCCCCGTTCTGATGGCCGCTGTTTCGCACATGCCCATCCATTGGAGCTCGGATGAAACCGTTTGCGCGGACGCGGTGCGTATCGCAGTTGCACTCGACAGACCCGCGTACGACTGTATTTATCTTGCGTTGGCGCATCGGCTCGGCGCCAAACTTATAACCGCGGACAGGCGATTCGCCAACGCCGTGGCCGCAACCGAACACGGCGGCGCAATATTGACCCTGCCGGACCTGGCGGCAGGATAGTCAGACCCGCAAGCCATTACCTGGCCCTTGGGCGGCGCCTATCCGCCTGTTTGGGCGATGCGGCGCGCCATCCACTCTACGTAGGCCGTGCGGGTCATATGCCGCCGGCGCGCTTCGCTGTTAATGAACTCGGCCACACCCTCGTCCAGGGTCAAGTTGGCTCGCACGCGGCGGCCGGACAGCCGGATTAGTGGAATCGCTACAAGCGCCGAACCAGCCGGAGGCTTAACGGACTCAATGGGGGATGGAGGCGCAATGGCGTCCCCATCCCTTTCGGTCTCAAGCGCATAGTCGCGCACGGCCTCTTCCGCATTGATCATTGCTTCGTCCAATGAGGCTCCCATCGCTACGATCCCCGGCAAGTCAGGAAACGTCACGCCATAGGCGCCGGACTCGCCGTCAATAAGTGCTGGATACCGCGTCATTTTTCTCACCCCGTCAATCTGTCTGATCGAAGAGAGGACCGATGTTGGCGGCGGAACGGTACCTGACCGGTCGGGAGAGCTTCTCGACTGCACCCTTTTCGAGCATGCTCTTGAGGCAACGTCGAACCTGTAGTACTTGAACTCCCACCTTGTCAGCGATTTCGGATTCTGTCATGGGTCCATCCATGCGCCCAAGCAGGTCGTCGACCTTGGCGAACAATTCGCCAGCGGACATAGAATCGGCCATGACGTGAGCTTCGCCCGCAATCGCCGGCTCGGTCGATTGCGTTGGTTCCCCCTGCCGGTCGTGCTCGAAAGGAGGCGCCTCGTCCCGGATTTCCGCCGAGAGCGTTTGCTGTTCAGGAGCGCCATATCTTGTACTCTTCGCCATATCGAAGATCTCTTCCAGATCCTTCTGCGTCTTCGGATTTGGCCAGGGTTTCGCTCCCTGTTCTCGAAGTCCATTAAGCCCCTTTCCCGCGCTGCCATCGGCACGTACATACACGGGGACGAAATTCAATTTGTGGAGCTGCTCGATCGCTCCGGTCCACGTGCCTCCTTTTCCGTAGTCCGAGTTAACCGCCAGCGCGGCGTCCGCCAATGCGTATATCAGCTTGTTGCGCTGCATGGCATGTCCCACATGGAAACGCGCGGCTGGATCGTACGGACACATAAGAACCAACCGCCCCTCCATCAGCGCTTCGCGGTTCTCTCGGCGCATGGCTGCCTTTTCGAGGCTGTCGGCCAGAACACCTGCCACGCGCCCGCCTGCTTCCATTGCTCCGCGCATGGCGGCCTGATCGATCCCTCGGGCGCCACCCGATATCAGGGTGCGCTGCGCCAAGGCGGCAAGTTGACCTACACCTTCCGTGAACGCGATCAGCAACTCGCTCACCTTCCGGGAGCCGACGACCGCCAAACCGCCGGTGTCCAGAATTGCGGGGTCCCCGCAGCCATAGAGCACCGCGGGCGCGTTCTTACCGAGACGCTTCTTCAGGCGCTGAGGGTAGCCGGCGTCCGCTCGGCTCACGACCCAGATCGCTCGGGTTTGCCAACGCTCCATCGCCTGACTGAGTAGAAAGCCACGGCCAAGCAGTCGTTCTAGCCGTCCGGTGTCCAGTTCCAACCGGCACTTCTTAAGTACCTCCTTTGCTCCGGCTTCCAGCAGATCCGCAGGCTGACACCGCAGTTCCCGGAGCTGCTGAGCAATTCGGCGGTATTCGCCAGCACTCAATGGATTTACGGACGACTTACTCTGGCCCGCAATCAACGGTGCGGTCAGCAGCAGGATCGCCCGTGCGTTGGGAGAGAGATCCATCCTCATCCTCTGCGGCTCGCAGAGGCGAGGGCAAGGGGCCACACCTCTCCACTGCCGTGCGAGCGCAGCAACCACGCGGCAACCGTCAACGTCCAACCAGAATCCACCATGTCGTCCACAAGCAGCACCGGCCCATCCGGCACCGGTTCGATGCAGACCGCCAACGAGCCGTCCACGTTGCGCGCTTGTTGCGTTCCGTTGGCCATTGATTTCTGCTCGGCGCGATCCTCAATCTTCTCCAGCGCAGTATGGAATGGTAGCCCCATCCGGATCGCCAAGCGCTCGGCGAAATCGGGGACGAGGTTCGGGCGCCGTCGAGAAGGAAGACAGGTCACCCACTCCGGCGCCGGAGGTGGATCCCATTTCTCAATCAGCTCGGCACAAGCGTAGACAAGCTCGTCCGCGAAGTGACCGTCCTGGTACTTGCCGTCTTTCACGAGTCGGCCCCAGCCGGCATCCCCCCAGACGCAGAGCGCCTTGCCAAGTTCTCCACGGTGCGAGATGGAAATGGATCCACGCTCTCCGTATTGCGGCATGCCCCCTGCCGGCCATTGCTTGCGCGGTTGAATCGGCAAGCTGGTGCGTTGGAGGAACGTTACTGCCTCATGCACGAGATCTGGCGCCGCCTCTGCAGGGAGAGGTGGCAAGTGTGGCGGCTGGAGCGTTCCTGATTCCCCGTCTAGCGCGTGGATCAGGAATTCCATATGTTCCGCTTCAAGATCCACATACTCCTGCATCTGATGCTGCTCTTGACGCCGCAGGCGGGTCAGACGTTCTGCGCGCTCCCAGAATTCGTCGCTCAGGTTTGCGGCGGTCAATTGCCACCTGGCGCCCTCTTTAGCGATGGGCGCCGGCGATTCCAGCGAGAGTAGTTCGATCGTTTTCTCGATGCGTTTCTTGCTGAGATTGACCTCTCCGAGCAGTTGCGGAACAGAAAGCCCCTCGGGCGCAGCTTCAAGCGCTTCGATCACGAGCCGCGCTTCATCGGTGGTCGGAAACGCGCTGTTGATGAAGTAATCAGTAATACTGATTTCCTCCTCGCCGCTTAAGAGCAGGCCGTAGGCTGCGTCCAACGCGCGGCCGGCCCGGCCCACTTGCTGGTAATAGGCGACCGCCGAGGCCGGGCTTTGATAATGAACCACGAAACCAAGATCCGGCTTGTCAAAGCCCATCCCGAGAGCGGTCGTCGCCACCAGAGCCTTCACTCTATTGTCGAGCAGCGCTTGCTCCAGCTCTTCCCGAGCATCCCCTGTCTGCCCCGTGTACGCTTCTACCGCTATCCCCCTTGATTGAAGCCACCCTGCCACTTGGTTTGCATCACGGACGGTGAGTGTGTAGATGATTCCGTGGCCGGGCAGCAAGGGAACGTGCTCCGCCAGCCATGCCAAGCGTTCCGACTGCTGGCGCAGCCTTATGGTTTGAAGCGTGAGCGATGGTCGGTTTAGATCACCTCGCAGCACTTCCAGGTCAGGGCCGAGCACCCTGCGAAGATCGTCCATCACCCGCTTGTTTGCCGTGGCGGTAGTCGCAAGCAGTCTGAGATTTGCCGGCAGAGTAAGGGCAATCCGTTCGATCAGTCGGTAGTGAGGTCTGAATTCGTGTCCCCAATCCGAAATGCAGTGCGCCTCGTCGATGATCAGGAAAGCGATGCGACCTGCGATATCTGCCAACACTCTGGTGCGAAACCGCTCATTGCCGAGCCGCTCGGGCGAAATGAGCAGGAGGTCTACGTGGTCACTCTGCAGGCATTCTTCTGCGGCCGACCATTCCTCTTGATTGTCGGAGGTAATACGGATGGCCTGAACCTCCATCCGCTCGGCTGCTCCGATCTGGTTCCGCATCAATGACAGAAGTGGCGAGATGAGAAGCGCAGGTCCTGCCTCAGCCTCACGCAGCAGCTTGGCCGCGATGAAGTAGACAAAGCTCTTGCCCCACCCGGTCTTCTGGACAACAAGGAGCCGGCCACGCCCCTCAACGATGTGGCGAATAGCGTCTTCCTGACCTTCGTGGAAACTGGCATCGCGTCGCCCCGTGCCCAATCTCAGCAACTCCAGAGCACGTTGACCGTCGTACTTCATGGATTCATTCCTCCGTCACGCGTCCGTTCATGTCGTACCAGGAGCAAATATATACTCGCATGGTCTAGCCTCAAATGAATAAGTGCCTCCGAGTTGGGATTCGAAAACGCAGAAAGGAAGCGCTGCCGTGTTCAAGAGCAGCGGCGGCTCCAGTTTTAGTGGAAAATTAGCATGTAGCGACTGAGAATCCATGATGGCGACCAAAAGCGCTGAGCGAATCGACAAGGGTAATTTCAACGAGGAAGCCGCGTAGCCTATGCGCCTTTCCTGGAACGAGGTTCGCGCCCGCGCTACGGTATTCGCCGAAGAGTGGCGCAATGCGGTTCGCGAGACCAGTGAAACGCACAGCTTCTACAACGACTTCTTCCGGATATTCGGCGTGGAGCGGCGCTCGGTGGCGCGCTATGAGGAGCACGTAGCCAAACTCGACAACAGTTCGGGCTTTATCGATATGTTCTGGTCCGGCGTCCTGATCGTCGAGCAGAAGAGCGCTGGGCGCGACCTCAAGAAAGCCTACGGTCAAGCAGGAGAATATTTCGACGCTCTGAAGGAACGCGACCGCCCCCGCTACATCCTGGTCAGCGATTTCCAGACCTTCGAGCTACACGATCTGGACGAGCGGTCGGAAGTCCGGTTCGAGCTCAAGGACCTGCCCGCGCACGTTGAGTCCTTCGGCTTCATCCTCGGCGTTCAAAAGCGCACCTTCCGCGACCAGGACCCCGCCAACATCAAGGCTGCCGAGCTGGTCGGCCGCTTGCACGACGCGCTGGACGCCGCCGGCTACCAGGGCCATGACCTGGAGCCCTTCCTCGTGCGCATCGTGTTCTGCCTGTTCGCCGACGACACCGGCATCTTCGAGCCGCGCGACATCTTCCTGGAGTTCATCGAGTCCCGCACCAGCGAGGACGGCGCCGACCTGGGACCCTGGCTGGCGCAACTGTTCCAGGTGCTGGATACGCGCGAAGACGCACGCGGCCCCACGCTCGATGAAGATTTGGCCCGCTTTCCCTACGTCAACGGCGACCTGTTCCGCGAACCGCTGCGCATTCCTTCGTTCGATGCCTCGATGCGTGAAGCGCTGCTGGACGTGTGCCGCTTCGATTGGTCGAACATTTCGCCCGCCATATTCGGGGCGCTGTTCCAGTCGGTCATGGAACCGGCGCAGCGCCGGGCCCAGGGCGCGCACTACACCACCGAGAAGAACATTCTCAAGGTGATAGAACCACTGTTCATGGACGACTTGCGGGCAGAATTCGCGCGCCTGAAGTCCCGCAAGGACAGCCGCCGCCGCGCCGGCCTTCAGCGTTTCCAGGAAAAGCTCGGTCGAATGCGCTTTTTCGATCCCGCCTGCGGCTGCGGCAACTTCCTCATCATTGCCTACCGCGAGCTGCGAATGCTGGAACTCGAAGTGATCCGCGAAATACGAACTGCGTCCGGCACGCTTGGGCAGGACGAACTCGACGCCGCCACGTTGTCGGTGATTAACGTAGACCAGTTCTACGGTATCGAACTCAGCGAATTTCCCGCACGCATCGCCGAGACCGCGATGTGGATGATGGACCACATCATGAATAACCGGTTGAGCCTTGAGTTCGGTCAGACCTACGCGCGCATCCCACTGCAAACCTCGCCGCACATCCTCCAGGCCGACGCCCTGGAAATTGATTGGCGCGAATTGCTTCCGCCCGAAGAATGCTCGTTCGTGTTCGGCAATCCGCCCTTTGGCGGGTTTGTTATGCGTGATACGGATAAACAGTCGCAGGCAAAAACCGTTATGGCTAGTTTGGGTGCCGGCGGATCACGGCTGGACTATGTGGCCGCGTGGTTCCTGAAAGCGGGAAATTACTTTCAAGGAAGGCGTGCCCGAATAGCTTTCGTTGCCACTAATTCCATCACTCAGGGCGAGCAAGTAGCACAATTATGGCCCGCGATATTCGAAAGATACGGCCTTGAAATCACAATGGGGCACCGAACCTTCGCGTGGGGATCTGATGCGCACGGCGCGGCACATGTGCATGTAGTGATTATTGGATTGTCTGACCGAGCCACCGCCTCACGCAGACGCCGATTGTTCACATACGAAGTACCAGGTGGTGAACCAAACGAGATCGACCCATCCCGTATCGGCCCATATCTTACGGATACGAGTGGGTTGGCCGACGGATTGCTTTTGATCAAGCGACAAAGAACTGCCATCGCAGGGATGCCGAAAATTTGCGTTGGCACAAAACCTGTGGACGGGGGTTACTTCATCTTGAATAGAGACGAAAGGAAGGAATTCCTGACGCGCGAGCCCGACGCTATCAATCTAATAAGACCCTTCGTTGGCGGACGGGAGTATCTCAACGGCTTGGAGCGTTGGATTCTCTATTTGTCCGGTACCTCACCATCTGTCCTGCGTGGCCTCCCAGAAGTAATGAGCCGTATTCGCTCGGTGAGAGAGTATAGGGAGAACCATGGGGGAAGACTGGCAAAGGCGCTTGCCAATGAGCCTACGAAGTTCCATGTGACGGTCGTGCCGAAAACGGGTTATCTGGTGATACCAGAAGTCAGTTCTGAGCGGCGATCCTATGTTCCGATTGGTTACCTGAAGCCTCCGGTTATTCCAAGCAATCAACTCTTGGTCGTTCAAAACGCAACGTTGCCTCTATTTGCGTTGCTGATCTCCTCTATGCACATGGCTTGGCTGCGATACGTTGGTGGACGGCTTGAGAGCCGGTACCGCTACTCTAGTGGGCTTGTCTACAACACATTTCCAACGCCTACCGGTTGGGGCACCGGCGATTTAGGTTTGTCGCACCTTGAGAAATTGGCGCGGGATGTGCTTGATGCTCGCTCTGCGTGGCCTGACTCCACGCTCGCTGATCTCTACGATCCTGACTTGATGCCGCCCAACCTTCGCCGAGCTCACCTAACTCTTGACCGCGCTGTGGACCGTCTTTACGCACGCACCCCCTTCACTTCCGAACGTGTTCGAATCGAACATCTATTTGCCCTATATGAGAAAATCCGGACTCCCTTGGACGCTGAAGCGAGAGCAACGTCCATCCGCCGCCGCTAAGCCCACGCGCGGGAGGCCAGAAGCAAGATGATTGGTTCAGATAAGCCAATTGGGAAACCCAATGAGGCAATTTTTCTTGACGACATCACCATCACTCACATCGAAGATCGCCGCCTATCGGAGCCTTGCTCAGCGCGGGTTTTCGTTGATCTATCACCAACAGTCGATTGTCGTATGTATTCAGAAGATCTTCCCAGATCGTTGGCGAGTCAACTCAATAGGACGTTTACGATTACTACGGGAAATGGGGTCAAGACGAAGGTAATTCTTCAATATCAGCTTAATGACCTAATGCGCCGAAGTGAAACATTTCGGGGGATCTTGTTCCCACACGAGTCTCCCTGCACCGCAATTCCCTCCGATACCCAGATTCGCTCCCTAACATTCGGCGTATTGAATTTTCGCCCGTTTTATGGCGACAACGACAGATGGATTGAGATTGACGGCCAATCTTGCCGACTTGGTACCGCTGACTTGCAACATGATGGGATGTGCATTGAACTTGTTGAGCATTCTGGTTTTTCTGAGAATCGAAAGTTGCTTCAAGAAGAGAATGGTTTTGCGGTTACCCATGAAGGGATAATTTCTCGACGGGATGGAGTGTTATTTGCGGTCGAGGATGTCCAGTTAGTCTTGCGCGGACTTCGCGCCTTTCTTTCTTTCGCGAGAGGTTCCGCCTGCGGGCTGACGCTTGTTAGAGGCATTGATGCCGAGGGGTGCGAGGTTGTTATTGAATGGGGAACTACTCATACCGATCCTTGGCGGCAAGGTAGCGATTCTTGGCTGCCGACTAACGATGGAGGGGATTGCCTGTCTGGACTGTTTCCTGGCTTTTGGAACTTGCATGTCGCCCCGGAATGGAGGGACACAATTCGCATAGCCATAGATTGGTACCTCAATAGCAAGAACAGCGCATTCCATGTCGGCATAATCCTTGTCCAAGCTGCACTTGAGAAGTTGTGCCACAAAGTATTTCGGCCTAAAAGAAGCCGCGAAGGAACGGGACAATACCTTTCAGAATCTTTGCGCCAATTTGGTATCGAGGCGCGAATACCCGCGTCATGTAGTCATCTGAGAGAGTTGTTCGCAAATGTGCCCTCGATTGGCGAAGACGGATTGAAGGCCACTACGGAAATTCGCAATGATCTGGTTCATGCCACGCCGAAATACGGCGTCATTTCGCCGGAAGCTCAGATGGATGCACTACGCTTGGGGCAGTGGTATATAGAAGTCGTTCTCCTAAAGCTATTCAATTACACGGGACGGTATAGAAACCGGGTGAGTGTGACCAGTGCGGATCCATTTGAATATGTGCCTTGGGACAGTGCCGGGCTGATTGCATCTACTATGGCTTGATTCGTTGCCTGATCATTCACGGCTGGATGCGGTGCTATAGAAAAAATTATGGGTGAAGCGCAGACACTCGGCGATACCTGATGCGATCTTTCGTCACCCGGTCAGCGGCACAATTCCCTGGCAGGATATTGAGGCGTTATTTCTGTCCTTGGGGGCGAAGTTGAGTGAGCGTGAGGGTTCTCGAGTCGGAGTACGGCTCTTTGGCGTTCGGCGGGTTTTTCATCGCCCACACCCGAGTCCAAATGCTGATAAGGCCTTAGTGCGCAGCATTCGCAAATGGCTGCAGCAGAATGAGGTAACGCCATGAAAATTGCGATGAGTGGCTATTTGGCCGAAATTCAATATGACGATGAGATCGAAATGTACCGGGGCGAGTTTCTTGGCCCGGATGGGGGAGCGGACTTTTGCGCGAAAGACATTGAAGGTCTGGAGCGCGAGGGGAGAGCGTCCCTCAAAGTATTTCAGCAAATGTGCGTAGAGGATGGCATCAAGCCTCGAGCTCAGCTAAGTGTGTCTATCCAATCTGATTTGCTGACGGCCCTTATTGATGCCGCCGCGAACGCAGGCAAGACTCTCGATCAATGGGTGGAGCACTCATTGAATGCCGACATTGCGGCAGTGAACGCAGCAGCCAATTCTGAAGAGGAAATCAGTCCGGGATTCTGAGGCTCGGTGGTGTCAGAGGTGGACCCCATTCTTTGAACAACTTGGCAGCAAGAATAGGGTGTAGCCGGGTTGTTGTAGATGAATGCTAACGATGCCCGGTCATTCACGGTTAAACTATATCCATGACCTACACTGCTGTTGTCGAGCGTTGCGCGGACACAGGACTTTACGTTGGCTATGTCCCCGGTTTCCCTGGCGCACAGAGCCAGGGTGAAACGCTCGACGAACTTAACAACAACCTTAGGGAAGTTATTGCCATGCTTTTGGAAGAGGGCGAACCCGACATGGCTGGAGAATATGTGGGCACACAGATTGTCGCCATAGCATAGGAGCGTGTGGCCCCAATCCCCGTCCTCAAGCCGCGCGAGGTTATTGCCATTCTCGTGGCGCTCGGCTTCCAGGAAGTTCGCCAACGTGGTTCACATAAACGGTTTCGCCACCCGGACGGGCGTGCGACAACTGTGGCGGTACATGGCGGACGTGACATATCACCCCTCCTGCTTCAGCGCATTGCCCAAGACACCGGAATGAGCGCGAGCGAGTTCATCAAGCACCGCTAATGACCGGCGCGACGGCGCTGAACTCGAATGTCCAAGATGCTCTATATCATCGGCAGCATTCATCTACCCTGGGCGGATGTGGCAACGGTCGGCGGACGCGGAATCTGAACATATGGGAACGCAAATTGAGTTCATCGCAGAAAAGCATCCTGACGGGTATGTCGCTCATGCGCGAGGTTTGGATGGTGTGGTGATTGGCCAGGGAGACACGTATGAGGAGGCGATGTCCGATGTCCGTTCAGCCCTTGCTTTCCACCAACAGGTATTCGGTAACGAATCGCCAATTGCCCCCGGCGGGCGATAGTTTCATTCAGCACTCAAGGCGGCTTGCGTACAAGCAGTGCTCCGACAACAGGCAATCGCCGCACTTAGGCTCGCTCTTCTTGCACCACCTCCGGCCGACGTGCCAAGCCCAGTCCAGGGCGGCGGGATATTCGGGATTCAAGCGCCGCGCGGCGGCGATGGCTTCGTCTTCCATGTCGGTTCTCGTAAGACCGGCACGCTGGAAGACGCGAACGAGCAACACATCGGGTTTGACGTTGATTTCGGCCTCCTGGTCATGAAAGTAGCCGAAGTGATCGTGCAAAGTTCGGACCGTCATGGCGGCAAGCCCCGGACCGACGCCCCAAATCTCCTTTAGCCTGACAGTTACTTGCGCAACAGGCGAGTCGCGCCAGATCGACGCCGCGTCACCGTTGTAGCGGTCGCGTACCAAATTTGCCGCGCTCACGATGGTCTTTGCAGCTTGCTTCGGGTACCGGTGTTGGGTCGGCAGGCTGGCCAACAATTGATTGATATCCGGATACTGCATGCTGGCCAGGCGGTGAACCTGCAAGAAACCGGCCTGCTTGATGTCCCACGGGATCGTCCAGGCTTTCACCCAAGGCATGCTCCGGTCGAGGCAGGCGGCCAGGAGGAAGGCGAAAGGATCATTCTTGACAAGCGCCGTTACGGGAGAAGGCAACTCCGGCCAGCCTCGCTCTCCGCGCCGCTTCGATTGGTCGCGCAAGAGAGCGGCAATCTTCTGTTGTCGTTCCTGGCTAGCGAGCACGATTAGTCCTGTGGGGGTTCGGCGCCCAAATCAAGTTGCCGGCAACTATCGAAGCGGGACAGTAACGTGCCAAGGGTCTGTAAGCGCAACCTCACCGTGACGGGCGGCGGTCAGCCAAACAGCGGTTCGCCGTTGGCAAGCGCCTGCAACGGCACGACTTCGACCTGATCGGAGTAGCGAAACCGGCGGCTGCCTGGATACAAGATTGCTATGTTCTTCAGGCCCAGGTCGCTTAGAGCATGCCGGATGGATGGCGTAACGCGCGGTGCGTCTACGAATTTGCATTCGACGCCATACAGGGCGTCTCCCCGCCGGAGGATCAGGTCGATCTCCGCTCGCTGCTGTGTAGCCCAGAAAAATGCTCCATCATGCGGCTGACTGACAAGCACTTGCTCAATCGCGAAACCTTCCCAGGATGCGCCGACCTTGGGGTGGCTCGACAGTTGCTTTTCCCCGCGGATGTCCAACAATTCGTGCAGCAGCCCGGAGTCGCGGATATAGGTCTTCGGGGACTTCACCTGGCGTTTCTTGATGTTGGCGAACCAGGGCTGTAACTGACGCACCATCATGGCGCCGGTGAGCAAGTCCAGATAGCGCCGCACGGTAGCGGGTTTTGAGCCCATGGCGTATGCCAGCTGACTCAGGTTCAAAGTCTGGCCGTGGTAATGCGCCAGCATGGTCCAGAACCGCTCCATGGTTGCAGCGGGCGTGGTGACGCCCCATTGCGGAAAGTCCCGCTGCAGCAGCGTCTGAATGAAATTTCGCCGCCAGGCTGCGCTGTCTTCCTCGCTTTCGGCCAGCAGGGAACGGGGCATTCCTCCGCGGCGCCATAGTTTTGCCTGAGCGCCTGCGCCGGTCTCGCGCAAGGTAAAGCCACTTAACGGCACATTCTCCGTACGTCCGGCCAGACTCTCCGATGTCTGGCGCAGCAGATCGCCGGATGCGCTTCCCAACACCAGAAACTTCGCTGGCGGTGGAGTTCGGTCCGCCAGGACCCGGAGTATTGGGAACAACTCCGGCCGAAGTTGTACTTCGTCAATTACGATCAAGCCGGTCAAGGACTCAAGCGCGGTCATGGGTTCGCGAAGAACAGCAAGATCGCGTGGTGACTCCAGGTCAAAGTAATTGGCAGCGGCGGGGTCCAGAAATTGGCGCGCGAGCGTCGTCTTTCCACACTGGCGAGGCCCCGTCAAGACTGTCACGGGCGCCCGGCGAAGAGCGGTTCTTATCGCCTTGGTGGCGTTATGGCGCTTGAGCATTGGCCTATACTACCATGTAAAACAATCCCTATAGGGGTTAATATACATGGTATGAAAGATTGCTATTCAATGCAGATTGCGACTGGCGTAATTCCCAATAGCATGGCCTGGAGATATTGCAAAAGTACCTCTAATATCGTTGCAAAAGTACCTCTCAAAATATTGCATAAATATCTCCGAATTTCTTGCAAAGAAGCTGCTGGTTGTTACCGCCAATGGCTATGCTTACGAACGCCCCGATGGTGTTACCGTGGTTCCCGTGGGTGTGTTGGGGCCCTTATGCTCAAAGGCGAGAAGAGGCTAAACATGAAGAAATCTGTTGTGAGCGCTGTGCTTTTGTCGGCGTGGTTTGGGCTTGCCGGCGGCGTGGCATTCGCAGCCGAAGCGCAAGGAGCATCTGACTACACAAGCTCCCTGGCGCAGTTTTGGGCTGAGCGGGAGGCGAGCCTGAAGAGTCCGGATGGCTGGTTGAATCTGGCGGGTCTGTATTGGCTGGACCCGGGCGTTACACGTATTGGATCGGCGTCCGACAACGACATCGTGCTGTCGAATCTGCCGGCGGCTCCGTATCTTGGCGCGTTTCTGCAGGAGGACGGCGTTGTATCGTTCAGCGCTGAACCTGGGGCCGATATCTTCAGCAACGGAGAACCGGTCACGGAATTGCGGATGGTGCACGACGAAGAGGGTGAGCCCACGGTCCTGACCCACGCTACGCTTTCCTGGCATGTGATTCACCGCATGGGCCGAATGGGCGTGCGGTTGCGGGACTTGAACCACCCGGCCGTGACCGCTTTTCCTGGAATCAAGTCGTATCCCGCGGATCCGGCCTGGCGCCTGGAGGCGCGTTTCGAGGCATACGCCCAGCCGCGCGAGCGCGTCCTGAATACGGTGGTGGAAGGCCTCGGCTGGAAGCCTACTGCTCCGGGAACGCTGGAATTTGAAGTTCAAGGCGAGCCCATGTCGCTGGAGGCCTACGCAGCGGGACCGGGTTACCTCCTGATATTTGCCGATCTCACCACCGGGAAGAGCACCTATCCTGCGGGCCGATACCTGTATGCGTACGCGCCCGGCCCCGATGGAATCACGGTCGTGGATTTCAACAGGGCCGAGAACCCGCCCTGCGCCTTTACCGACTTTGCCACCTGCCCATTGCCCCAGCCGCGCAATCGCCTGAAGGTTGCTATCGAGGCCGGCGAGCAATACGCCAAGCGCAATTGAACTCTTCAGGCCTGGCGCCAGTTTTCCACGTTCAGGCCGGGAACTCGTGCAAATTCCCTCGGATTGTTCGTTACCAGAGTCGCGCCCAGCGTTCTGGCGTGGGCAGCGATCAGCAGGTCGTTCTGACCGATGGGCTGCCCGCTTCGATCCAGTTCGGCGCGGATTGTCCCGTAATGGCGATCCGCGGGTGGTTCAAGCGGCAAAACCTTGATCGCCGAAAGCACGGCCTCAAGCTGGTCGGTCAGTCGCTTGGAGCCCAATCGTTGTGCGCCATATTGCAGTTCGGCGGCTACGACCACGCTGATTGCGTAGCTGTGAGGCTCAAGTGACGCGATACGCATGGCCAGCGCGCAATGGGGTTGCCGCACGATGTAGGACACGATATTGGTGTCCAGTAAATAATGCACGGTCGACACTAGAGCAGGTCTTCCGGCTGCGTGGGAGGATCCTGTATTTCGGGGAAATTCACGTCCAGGGGCGATAACGAGGCCAATACGTCGGCCAAGGTCCGAGATCGTTCAACGGGCACGATGATCAGCCGTTCCTCTTCGCGGTAAATGACGACTTCGTTGGCCGACAGCTCGAACTCGCGCGGGATTCGAACCGCTTGATTGCGGCCGTTTCTGAATAAGCGTGCGCGGCGCATGGGGGTCGGCATCTTTCATTCATACCAATGGCATATGCCTAGCCTATGCCTAAGGCGTCTGGCCGTCAAGCCGGAATCAGTGTGCAGTTTCCGAGTATTGCAGACTCAAGAAAGCGCAATCCTTGAAGCTCGCTATAACATAACTTCGCGACGCGCTACCGGGTGTTGGAAATGGCGAAACTCAACGCACTGAAATCCGAGGCCGAGCTGAGAACGCACTTTCCGGTCTCAACCGAGCGGGCCAAGCTCAAGGTCCTTGACAAGCTGGACAGGCACTGTGCGGACTTCATCGCTCGTTCTCCTTTCCTGTGCATCGGCACCTCACGCCCGGACGGCGCCGCCGACGTGTCGCCGCGCGGCGATCCGCCGGGATTCGTTCACGTTGCGGACGGCCACACGCTGCTGATCCCGGACCGTCCCGGCAACAACCGCCTGGACACGATGAGCAACATCATGCAAAACCCGAAAGTCGGCCTGATCTTCTTCATCCCCGGACTCGGGGAGACCCTGCGGGTGAACGGCGATGCAAGGATCATCGACAACCAGGAGGAGCTTGCACGATTCGAGTTCCGGCGCCATGTGCCCAAAGTGGCGATTGCCGTTACCGTCAGGGAGGCCTTCATACATTGTGCGAAGGCCATCAAACGTTCCCGGCTCTGGGATGAAGACGCCAAGATCGATCCCAGCACCTTTACGCGCATCGGCGACATCATTTCCGATCACATACAGGGCGGCAAGTCCGGCGATGAAATCGAGGAGATTCTGAAGGAGAACTACCGGACCCAGCTGTATTAGATTTACTGGGCTGGCGCACCAGGGCCTCGATGACTCGATCATATCCGGAGCGGACCAGGGAGCGGATTCGGCTGCTTGAGCAGTACGTGCAGGCGAATCTCCTTGCTGAAGGGGGTTCGTTCATTTGCCGCAGCTACCGGGAGTGCCGGTCCAGCCGCAGTGGTTTTCCGTTTCACCCGGGACAGATGAGTCATGTCGGCAGGCACTACGACCTGGAGGTGGATGGCCTCCCGATGCGTATTGTGGTGCTGGGCCAGGAATACGGGCAGGCGCGCGAAGGCGTTGATCTGGCCGGCCGCTCGGAAATGCTCGAGCGCTCCGCGGAAGCGGGTTTTCGGGGACGCAATCCGCACATGAAGGGGGTGACTTCAACGCTGCGTCTGCTGCTGGGGCGCGAACTCGGCGATGACGAGGAGGGCGAGCGCCTGCTGGACGGGCACGTCTTCGATGGCTGCGCGCAGGTGAACTACCTGCTCTGCACGGCGCTTGACAAGGCCCGAAGCTCGGATGCCCACGGCGGCGGACGAGGAAATTCAAGCGTGGAGATGCAGCGCAATTGCGCGCCGCACTTCAAGCGCACGATGGAGATCCTTCAGCCAACGGTAATCGTCGTGCACGGGTTGGCGCTGCGGCGCTGGATGGTCAATGCACTGCCGCTTCCGCGCGAAGGCCCCACGGCCGAAAAGGTTGAGATCGCCGGCAATATCGTTGACATGCTTACCTTCACGCACCCGTCGGCGGGCGGCCATTCAGGCTGGTGGGGAACTACGCCCCGCACTCGCTATCTACGCGAGACGGTAGCGCCGGCGATTCGAGAGTTCCAGGAGCGGAGGCGATTTCAGGGTTGAGGCGTCCCACCCAGGCGTGAGGGTCAGTCCCCGCCTCTTATTGCATCCGCGCCGAAGCGTTCGATTGCTTCCAACGTCTCCTGGACGTCGTTCCACCTTGTGTTGTGGTTGATGATGCACAGGCGCAGCGAGAACTTTCCGTGCGGCGATGCCGACGACATGAACGCGCGGTCGTCCCAGAACATGTGCGCCAGGACTTTCCTGTTGATTTCTTCGAGAGTTGCGTCATCCATGTCAACATTCTTCGGCTTGACACGCAAACACACCACGCCCAGTGACGCCGGGCTGACCACGTCCAGTATTGAACTGGCCTCGGCGTATTCCTGCGCCCGGGCTGCAAGCCGTATCCCGTTTGCGATCGCATCCCGGAACGCAGCCACCCCGAAAGTCTGAATCGACATCCAGACCTTAAGAGCGCGGAAGGAGCGGCTGAGTTGCAGCCCGCGATCGGAAAAGTTCGGATGATTGGCGCCCCAGACGGTGTCCTGAAGTACGTCGTGGTGGACCCGGAATGCCTTCTCAAGCGTAGCGGGGTCCTTTACCAGCAGGCAGCCGGCCTCGTAAGGCTGGAACAGCCACTTGTGTGCGTCCACCCCTATTGAGTCAGCACGCTCGATCCCGCGCAGCAACGCCTTGCCCTCATCGCACAAGACCGCGAAACCACCGTAAGCCGCGTCCACGTGCAGCCAGATGTCCTCCGCTTCGCAATAGTCCGCCATTTCACGCAACGGATCGATGGCCCCGGTGCTGGAGGCGCCGGCGTTGGCGCATATTGCCACCGGGGTATAGCCGGCCGAGCGGTCCTCGGCCACCTGGCTCTTGAGCGCCGCCATATCGAGGCGGTATCGATCGTCGCTTGGAATAACGCGCACGCACTCGCGCCGGATGCCGGCGATGATCGCAGCGCGAAAGAAAGCCGTGTGGCTTTGATCGCTCATATAAACGGTGGCGCGTTCCGGATGGCCCGCGGCTTCCCGCGCCGCCACGAAGGCGTCCAGGCTGGCGGCCGAGCCGCCGCTGGTAAACAAACCTCCCGCGCCCTGCGGATAATCCAGCCATTGCCGGAACCATTCGATCACCACCAGCTCAAGCTGGCTGGGACCACTGGCTATCAGCCACGAACAGGCATTGATGTTGTAGCCGGCGGCGATGAAATCGGCCAGCACGCCCGGCCAGGTTGGGGCCGAGGAAATGAAGCCGAACGAGCGCGGGTGATCGAGTCTTAGCGTGTACGGAAGGATTTCACGAACCGCACGCTCGATTACCTTGTCACCCTCTTGCCCCAGTTCAGGCGGGTCTTCCATCAGAGCGTTCGTCAGCCCTTCGCGGAACTCCCCGTCCCAGGCGCCCTCGCCGGGCAGGCTCTGAGTCCTGTTAACCAACAGTTCGGCGGCCTGGCGCGCCAGGTCCAGCATGACATCCGGCGCCATTTGCAGGCCATTTGCGGCCTTGTCCCCCACCTTGTCCAACCTATTGTCACCTGAGGAAATTCAACTCGTGGCCGACGAACTTCATGTTGGAGGCAACCGCCGGGCCATTGAGCCAGTCACAACTGTAAGCCTGATTCTTAATGGCAGGGGCAGCATAACTTATAACCCGCCCGGTTGTCCCTCCGTGAATCCGAAGTGCTCAAACAAGTCTCTTGCGCTGCAGATAATCCAGCATCCGGGTTACGCATTTGCGTGGTTCTTCGAGCTGGAGGAAGTGAGTGGTGTCCGGCACGAAGTCGTAGTCCAGGGCCACGATGTCGCTCAAGTCCACGCTCGGCAGGAACGACAACGGCACGATGGGGTCGGCGCCGATCACTTTGGTGGGGCAGGAGAGTCTGGTGATGTAGGACGCCACCGCCGAGTCATACAGTTGATCGTATATTTGCGCTTCGTATTCGCGCGGACAGCGGAGTTCGAAACCGGCTTTGCCGTCCGCGGCCGGCCGCAGGGTAGTCCTTGCGATGAGTTCCGCCACGCCGGGCTGCAAGAGTTCGTACACGCGGGCGTGAAGGAGTTGCTCGGTCAGTTCATCGGGGGAGTTGAACCGGGTCTCGCGCTGTGGGGCCCTTTGCGCCATGCCGCTGGCCATTCTCTTGATGTCCTGCGATTCCCGGCCATGCGGGCAGGTAGGCGGGCCGAAGACGACAAGCGCCGAAAAATCCCTGCTTTCCATGACTTGCAGAATCGCCGTGACCGCCGACATTGAATGAAAAACGCCGATCCTGGGCGTCTGTTTGAAATGCCGGTCGATAGCGCGAGTGACAATCATGTTGTCCCGAACGAACGTAGGGATATTGTGTGCCTGCTGATCGCCGACCGGGTTCCAGCCATGATTTCGGAAGTCGTACACGATGAGATCGAACCGGCTTTCCAGCAGCGACCAGAACGGATAGTAGGTATCCGCGGACAATCCATTGCAGTGGCTCAATACCAGCCGCGGGCCTTCGGGAGTGCCGTGCCGCCGCAGAAAGACAGGAGCGCCGTCAGGCATCCGGATCTCGGCAACCGCAAGCGGCGCCGGGACTCGCCAGCGTGGCAAATCGTTGAGGTTTTCCTCCCCTCGTCGCGACGTTTGCGATGGATTCAACGACCACTCCCCACCCGTTGCCGGGCATATGGCGCCATCCGGAAACCAGGGCCATATCAGGGTCGGAGTTTACCGCTATCCGCTACCGGAGGCGGAGAGCCATGCGTATCAGGCGTAGGGGAGCAATCCTGTATCGGGGTGACAGTTGATGTACTCGAATTCGCAGCCTTCGTTGGGCAGGGCGGTGACTTCGTGCCAGAGCCTGAGTTTCATGTTCTCGGGGCCGAAGGTATCGACCATCTCCAGGAAGCCGCTGAAGATTGCGATGTGGGTGCGATGGCTCTTGGCCCATTCCTCGAAGGCGTACACATCCACGGAATACCCCAGCCCGAAACTCTGTTCGGTGGGCCCCCAGAAGCCGTTTTTCTTGTTCACGAATCGGAGCGAATAGCAGTTCGACTCCTCCGGGTTGTCGCGCAGATAGCGCATTCCCTCCAACAGCACCGGATGCAGCTTCTCCAGGTAGTAGGCCTTTTCCTCGCCGTCGCAGAACGACCAATTCTGTCCGGACCGGATCACGCACATGTTTTCGGGCGGCGTCACGATCACCCGCTTGCCGTCATCGGTTCGCCGTGACTCCAGTTGCGTCTCGAAGCGGCCGGCAGCCCGCAGACTATGAAATTCCGAGAGCGGGATGCGGTCACGCATCCCCCCGGGATAACCGTGTTCCGCAATCGGCCCGTCCATCTCCTCGGCGGACACGCCGATGCCGTGGGGCTCAGTAGTGGAATGCAGGGTCTCGAAGCGATCGAAAGGCATGGTAATGACTTCTCTGAAGTAGCCCACCCCCTCTCTGATCCTCTTGTCGTCATTCCACCACGCTTGCTCACGGGCCCACCATCGCTGGTATACGGACCGGCGCCAGTAGGCAATGTACAGGTATTCGATGAGCCCCTCGCGTGCCGCGTGGCGTCCGAGTTCGGCGGCGAAAGGTGCGTAAGGTCCCGAGAACGCCGCTCCGACCCAGGCATCGAGCAACGAAGGATCATTCTCCTGGATACCAAAATAGCCCGTGATCAACGGGTCAGCCTGTTCCTTCCAGTCGGACTGCCAGGCGGGCGCAGGTGGCTCCCAGTTGAGAGGCATGTCCTTTGTTGGCATGGCTTTTTCCTTTTCTTTCTACTTGCTATTGCTCACCTCCGCCCGTTAATTCTTCTTCGCGCTTCTGCGCCGTAACCACGATTTCTTCCAGCGCCGCACCCTGGCCAAAGGTATGCCCGCCACCCAGCGAGAGGAGTGTGCCCGCCGTGAACGCCCATGTGCTCCGCCCAGCCTTGTGATGCCTCGTTGCCGTTACCTTCCGGTCGTGCTCCAGACCGATTCTTGCTGACTCGCACCAACGTTAGGGCGCGGGGAACGGGCGCGTCCATGCATTCAAGCGCACAAAATCTTGCACTTTCACGCACTTTCACACACTTTCAAGGCCCGCCTGAGACCATGAAGAAGCGGTGCCCTATGATTGAGTTGCCGGGTCTGCAGCTTTTCTCACATCTGCAGCGCGAACCGATGGAAGAACAGGTAGAGATTATGGTGACTGGAGCAGACGATTACGAGAAGCGCAACCCATGAATTCCGAGCCAGAAGCTAAGCCACACGCGCTGCACTGTCTGCTGTGCGCAGCCGGGGTGGCCGCCTTTCTTCTTGCTCCCCCGGCAACGGCCCAGCAAGAAGACTCGGATGAAGGCGAAAAGGACTTCGTGGAGCTCGGCCGCCAGGTGGTCACCGGCTCGCGCATCCGGCGGATCGACGTGGAGGAAGCCCGCCCGGTTATCGTCATTAGCCGCGAGGACATCGAATTGAGCGGCCGGGAATCGGTGGCCGACGTGCTTCGAAACAATCCCGTCAACAGCTTCGGCTCATCGCGCGAGCGTTCGGGCTATGCGTGGATCGGTCAGGCCACCGTCAATCTGCACGGGATCGGCGCAAACCGCACCCTGGTGTTGCTGGACGGGCGTCGCATGCCGCGGTCGCCGGTCACGGCCAACCAGGCGGTTGATCTCAACATAATCCCGCTGGCAGCCGTGGAGCGCGTCGAGATTCTTACTGACAGCGCCTCAGCCATATACGGTTCCGACGCGATCGGCGGCGTGGTCAACATCATCCTGCGCAAGAATTACGAGGGCATCGAAATCGCAACCTCGCTGGACCGGCCCACGCGTGAAGGCGCGGACGCCGAATCCGGCGTGGTCACGCTGGGCGGCGCCACCAATCGCGGCCGCTTCCTGTTCAGCGCCGACTTCCGCAACAAGCAACACATAGCCTCCGCGGACCGTTTCTACACAAGGGGAACAACAGGCTACGGCGCCGGTGCGGCGGAATACCCGGGAGCGCCGTTTCCCGCGACCTGGTTTGCCTGGGGAAACGCCGACAACGTGAGTTCCTGGGGGAATACCATCTGGCCGCACTACCTTGCCGCGCCGAATTGCGAGCAGGCAGTGGATCCGGCCAACGGGCAACGCGTGCTGGCCGGGCCTTACATCGCCACGACCGGTGAAGAGCACTGCGGTTTCCATTACGCGACTGCGGCCTGGGAAACCACCGGCCTACAGCGCGCAAGTGCCTTTCTGCATGCCGACTACGAGCTGACGCCGGATCACACCCTGCGCCTGCAGTCGCTGTTCAGCACGCAGGACGTGCATGGCCGCTTCGCGCCCCCTCCAGGCGATATTCTGCTGACCGAAGCCGCGGCGACCGGGCTCAAGCAGAATCTCGGCTTCGCCATTCCCTATTCGGAACTGCTTCCCTACACGCTGCGGCACCGCTTCATCGGCATGGGCAACCGTGATTTCAAGGCCTTGCTGACGCTGCGGGAGAACGCGCTGCTCGCCTATGGAACGGTGGGCGTTTTCGACTACGAACTGGAAGCCCGGCACACCCGTTACGACGGCCGGGAGGACAGTTGCTGCTTCCCCAGGGCTTTCACCACCTCGCAGTTTGTAGAGCAGGGACGATACAACCCGTTCGACCCCCTGGATCCAGGCAACGCCGACGCTCTGGCTGCCATTGCAGCCAATTCGACCCGTGATTCCAGGGCCGACTTCCGCTCCTACAGCGGCAACGTCAATTTCGACATGTTCAACGCACCCGGTGGTCCACTGAGCTGGGCCTTCGGTTTTGATTACTTTGACCAGAAATATCGTGACATTTACGATCCGCTGACCGCGGGCAGAGACCTGCTGGGCCGCGCTGGTGTCAGCGGCGCGGGTGAGCGGCTCGTCAAGGCGTTTTTCGGCGAGACACTGGCGCCGCTGATGTCCAAGCTGGAAGTCAGCGTTGCGCTTCGCTGGGACCAGTACGACGATTCCGCCGGAAGCGAACTGAGCTCGTACCTGTCCGCGCGCTATCAGCCCACCGGCTGGCTGTTGTTGCGGGCCTCCTGGGGCGAGGGGTTCCGCGCCGGCAGCATGAACAATCTCTACGACGGCACTTTCCTCTGGCTGCAGACCGGCTTCGACCTGGTCAAGTGCCGCCGTGACGGCATTGCCCCCTCGGAATGTATCGAAGGCGAATTTCACACCTACACCGGCGGCAATCGGGCTTTACGGCCGGAACTTTCCGAAAGCTACAACCTGGGCGTGGTATTGGCCTGGAACTCGCTCACAGCTCGCGCGGACTACTGGAACGTTGATATTGAGAACGGAATAGCCCTGCCGCCGCTGCAAGGTCTGATAGCGCAGGAGTTTGAGGGTCAATGCGCGGACACGGGTCGAATCGAACCTACGCGGCGTACTGGGACGCCGGCGGAGATCGTACTTTGCGGCAGCGGCAGCCTGCTGAAGCGTGATCCGGCCACCGGCGCATTGCTGGAGGCTGACGTGCCCTGGGACAATACGCACAGAGCGCAATTCAGGGGCGTTGACGTTCAACTGTCATACAACCTCGAAACGGCAAAGTTCGGCAACATCCGGTTCAGCCTGCAAACCGGGATCATACTCCGGGCACGAGCCCGTTCCCGTTTCGCCGCGCAATGGAGTTCGGGCATTGGGACCGCCTCCGTGGCAGCCGCAGCCGCCGGAGCAAGGCCCTCGGATCGCAGTTCCGCGTCAATCAACTGGCGCTACGGCAATCACACCTTTTCGACCTACGTCAACTATGTGGGCGGTTTCGGCGTGCCGGAAGCCGAGTTCTCGATATCGTCCCACACGGAGTACGACCTGTTCTATCAGTGGGTAGCGCCCTGGGATGGCTTCATCACGGTGGGCGTCAAGAATCTCACCGACGAGGACCCGGAACTCGGCTCATTTTCTTCTCCGCTCCCGCAGGCCTACAACCTCTACAGCCTCGACGGGCGGGTCCTCTACGCAAGCTACCGCCACCGGTTCTGACCCCTGGGAACGAGGGCGTCCCGCCCTCGAAATTTGCGTCTATCCCGGGACCGAGGGCGCTTCCCGGGAACGAGGGCGTCCCGCCCTGGCGCACAGAGAACGTCCCGCCCTCCTGGGAACGAGGGCGTCCCGCCCTCGCCAAGAAATGCCTCCACATCAGCGCCTACAGCTAACATCAACCGCTGACCCTCCTGTCAATGACGCGTTGGGCCTTGCCTTCTGATCGGGGCAAATCCCCGGCGCTTTTGATTTCGACCCGTGCGGAGATGCCGAGCAGTTCCTTGATTCTGCGCGTCAGTTGCGCGCGCAGGACCTCTACTTCCGGCGTAGCGTCGCCCCGGCGCTCCACTGAAACCTTGATTTCGTCGAGATTGCCGCGCCGATCCACTTCGATCAGGTAGTGAGGGGCCAGCCCGGCGACGCTCAGGACCTGTTCCTCAATCGCGCTGGGAAACACGTTCACGCCGCGAATGATCAGCATGTCGTCGCTGCGTCCCGTGATCCGGGCCATGCGCCGCATGGTGCGCGACGTGCCCGGGAGCAGGCGGGTAAGGTCTCGCGTCCGGTAGCGGATGACCGGCATGGCTTCCTTGGTCAGGCTGGTGAACACCAATTCGCCTTCCTCGCCGTCGGGAAGCACTTCACCACTCGCCGGATCAATGATCTCGGGGTAGAAATGATCTTCCCAGATGGTTGCGCCGTCCTTGCTTTCAACGCACTCCTGCGCCACTCCGGGGCCCATCACTTCGGAAAGGCCGTAAATGTCGACGGCATCCAGCCGCAAACGCGTTTCGATCTCCACACGCATGGACTCGGTCCATGGTTCCGCGCCCAATATGCCCACGCGCAGGGCCAGCTTCGCCGGGTCGATGCCCTGCCGGGCGATCTCGTCGCTGAGGTTGAGAAGGTAGGACGGCGTGACCATGATGATGTCCGGGTCCAAATCGTGAATCAGTTGCGCCTGCTTCTGGGTCTGGCCGCCGGACATCGGGATCACGGCGCAGCCCAGGCGCTCCGCGCCGTAGTGCGCTCCCAGCCCCCCGGTGAACAGGCCGTAGCCGTAAGCGACGTGCACCTTGTCACCGGGCCGCCCCCCCGCAGCGTAGATCGAGCGCGCACATACACCGGCCCAAACGTCGATGTCGGCCTGCGAGTAACACACCACGGTGGGCTTGCCGGTCGTACCGCTGGACGCATGGATACGCGCTACGCGATCCATCGGCACGCAGCAGAGTCCGAACGGGTAGTTATCGCGAAGGTCGGCCTTGGTGGTGAACGGAAACCTGGCCAGGTCCTCCAGGGAGCGGAAATCCTCGGGCGCCACGCCGGTTTCATCGAACTTATGCCGGTAGACGGGCGAATTCCGGTAGACGTATTGCAGTGTGTTTTTCAGGCGCTCCGTCTGAAGACCGCGAATTTCGTCGCTGCTCGCGTTCTCGATACCTTCATAGCCTGTTTTCAAACTCACAAGACTGCTGCCGTCCTACTCGATCAGGGTATTCCAATATATTACATATTTTACATAGAAAGTCGATTATATGAGTTATAATTTTCCCAAGAAAAGGACAAGCGGAGTAATTTCCTGAGAGGAATATCCAATAAAATAAATGAAAACAAGTAGTTACGTATATGACAACTGGATTTCCGGAAGAGAGAAAGCATTACATATATTCCATTCTGTAACTGGAAAACGTATTACTTCCACAAGCAGCAAGGGAGTGGACTTCAAGCGGGTACTGGATTACGGGCGGTCCAAGGGCGGCCCCGCGCTGCGCGCCATGACCATCCACGAGCGCGCCCTGGCCCTTAAGGCGCTGGCCAAACACCTGCTGTCGCACAAGGAGGAGTTTTACCGGATTTCCGCCTGTACCGGCGCCACCCGCGCCGATAGCTGGGTGGATATCGAGGGCGGGATTTCAACGCTGTTCAGTTTCTCCAGCCTCGCCCGTCGGGAGTTTCCCAACGAACCGTTTGTCGTGGAAGGGGTTCCTGAACGCCTTTCCGCCAACAACACCTTCTCCGCACGCCACATTCTTACCTCGAAGCGCGGTGTCTCGGTTCATATCAACGCCTTCAATTTCCCCTGTTGGGGCATGCTGGAGAAGATCGCCCCCAGCCTCATCGCGGGCGTGCCTGTAGTGGTCAAGCCGGCCACCGGCTCCGCCTACCTGACCGAAGCAATGGTGCGTGAAATCGTCGCCTCGGGGCTGTTGCCGCAAGGTGCGCTGCAGCTCATCTGCGGCAGCACCGGCGACCTGCTGGATCACTTGACCGAGCAGGACGTGGTGACGTTCACCGGCTCGGCCGCCACCGGCCGCATGCTCAAGACGCATCCCAACATCATCGCCAGGAGCATTCCGTTCAACCAGGAGGCGGACTCGCTGAACTGCTGCATCCTCGGCGGGTCGGTCGGCCCCGGTGACCAGGAGTTCGACCTGTTCGTCAAGGAGGTCGCTCGTGAGATGACTTCCAAGGCCGGGCAGAAATGCACCGCCATCCGCCGCATCCTGGTTCCCGAAAAGCAGGTCGGGGCCGCCGTCGACGCCCTGCGCGCACGGCTTTCGAAAGTTGTGGTCGGGGACCCGGCGGCGGAAGGGGTTCGGATGGGTCCGCTGCTTGGCGCCGCGCAGAAAGCGGAGGTGCATGCCAGTGTCGAAAAGCTGGCCGAAAGTTCCGAATTGCTGATGGGCGGCTGCGAGGACTTCGAGTTGATCGGCGAGGAGGCCGTCGCCGACGCTTTCTATCCGCCCACGCTTCTCTATTGCGCCGACCCGCTCGCGACCGAAGCGCCGCATTCCGTGGAAGCCTTCGGGCCGGTGGCCACCGTCATGCCGTACGGCGATACCGGCGAGGCCGTTCACCTGGCGAGCCTGGGACGCGGAAGCCTGGTGGGGTCGGTGGTCACGCGCGACGATACCGAAGCGGCGCAGATCGTTCTCGCGACCGCCGCCTATCACGGCCGGATGCTGGTCTTGAACCGCGATTGCGCCAGGGAATCCACCGGTCACGGTTCGCCGTTGCCCATGTTGGTGCATGGCGGCCCGGGCCGTGCCGGCGGCGGCGAGGAACTGGGTGGCGCGCGGGCCGTCAAGCATTACATGCAACGCACCTCGGTGCAGGGCTCGCCTACTTCGCTGATGGCGATTACGCGCGAATATCAATCGGGCGCCCGGGTGACGGAAACCCAAATGCATCCGTTCAGGAAGTACTTCGACGACCTGTGTGTGGGCGAAAGCCTGACCACCCACCGAAGGACCGTCACCGAGGCAGACATCGTCAACTTCGGCTGTGTTTCCGGTGACCATTTCTACGCCCACTTCGACGAAGAGGCGGCCAAAGACTCGATGTTCGGCAAGCGGGTGGCGCACGGCTACTTCCTGGTATCGGCGGCCGCCGGCTTGTTCGTTGACCCGGCCCCGGGGCCGGTGCTGGCGAATTACGGGCTGGACAACCTGCGCTTCATCGAGCCGGTCGGCATCGGCGACACCATCCAGGCGCGGCTCACGGTCAAGAAGAAGATCGCGAAGGAGAAGCGTCCTGATGAAGAGCGGGCCACGGGCATCGTGATCTGGGACGTCGAACTCATCAATCAGGACGAAACGCCCGTGGCGCTCTATGACGTGCTGACGCTGGTGGAGCGGCGAGAGGAATGACCGAATACCGCTTGAACGTTGCGAAGCTGGAAGCGGCGTTCCAGCAGCGGGTGGACGACGAGCGCAAGATCGAACCCAAAGACTGGATGCCCGCCGCCTATCGCAAGAACCTGGTCCGGCAGATTTCCCAGCACGCGCATTCCGAGATCATCGGCATGCAGCCGGAGGGCAACTGGATTACCCGGGCGCCCACGCTCAAACGCAAGATGATCCTGCTGGCCAAGGTGCAGGACGAAGGCGGGCACGGCCTGTACCTGTACAGCTCCGCCGAAACCCTGGGCGCCACGCGCGATGAAATGATCGAGGCCCTGCACGAGGGCCGCGCCAAGTACGCCTCGATCTTCAATTACCCGACGCTCACCTGGGCGGACATCGGCATGATCGGCTGGCTGGTGGACGGTGCGGCCATCGTCAACCAGATCTCGCTGCAGCGCACCTCGTACGGACCGTATTCGCGCGCCATGATCCGCATCTGCAAGGAAGAGAGCTTTCACCAGCGCCAGGGCTTTGAGATCCTGATGACGCTGGTGGCCGGCAGCGCCGAGCAGAAAGCGATGGCCCAGGACGCGCTGGATCGCTGGTGGTGGCCGACATTGATGATGTTCGGCCCGCACGATTCCGAGTCGGTTCACAGCGCCAGGTCGATGCAGTGGAAGATCAAGCGCAAGAGCAATGACGAGCTGCGCCGGGACTTCGTCGATCAGACCGTGCCGCAAGCGGAGTTCCTGGGGCTGACGATCCCGGACCCGGAGCTCAAGTGGAACGAGCAGCGTGGCCATTACGACTTTGGCGAAATCGACTGGGACGAGTTCTGGGCGGTGGTATCCGGCGACGGCATGTGCAACCGCCAGCGGCTTGAGCGGCACAGGAAGGCCCACGAGGAAGGCGAATGGGTGCGCGAAGCCATGCATGCCTACGAAGAAAAGCGCCGAGCGCGCGCCTCCCGTGCCGCCTAACCCCCGGGAAAGACGGCGTCCCCCTGGGAACGAGGGCGTCCCGCCCTCGAACGGTAAGCACCTTGGAGGTAACAAGAACATGAGACCCCCACTTTACGAAGTCTTCGTCCGCTCCAAACGCGGCCTCGATCACAAGCACGTCGGCAGCCTGCATGCGGAAGACGGCGGGCAGGCGCTGAAATACGCCCGCGATTGCTATACCCGGCGTAGCGAGGGCGTGAGCATCTGGGTGGTCAAGTCCAGCGACATCGTCGCCTCGCAGGAAGAGGACGCCGCCAGCTTTTTCGACCCTTCCGACGACAAGCCCTACCGCCACGCCACCCACTACCGCCTTCCAAAGGCGGTCAAGAACCTGTGATTATTCCCCTGGGAAAGAGGGCGTCCCGCCCTCTGTACCATCGTCGAGGGCGGGACGCCCTCTTTCCCAGGGGGGCGTTAGCACTATGAAAGCGCTGGTCAATTTCGTGCTTGGCCTGGGCGACGACTCGCTCGTGCTCGGCCAGCGGCTTTCCGAATGGTGCGGCAACGCGCCATTTCTCGAAGAAGACCTGGCGATCGCCAACGTCGCACTCGACTACATCGGCCGGGCCGACCTCTTCTACCGCTACGCCGCTGAACTTGAGGGCGGCAAGCGCACTGCCGATCAAATTGCCCTTCTTCGCGACAGCCGCGAATATCGCAACCTGCTGATTTGCGAACTCCCGATCGGCGATTTCGCCTACACCATGGCTCGCCAGGTCATGGTCGATGCCTTTAACCGGCCCTACCTTGAGCGGTTGGCCGGATCCACCGATCTCAACATCGCCGCAATCGCCGCCAAAGCCGTCAAGGAAAGCCGCTACCACCTTCAGCGCAGCCGCGAGTGGATCTTGCGCCTGGGCGACGGCGCCAGCGAGAGCCATGAGCGAATCCAGCGTGCATTCGACAGCCTTTGGGGCTATTCCCCTGAAATGTTCCTGATGACGGAAGAAGAGACTGCGCTACTCGACAGCGGCGTGTCCGTGAATCGAGCGACGCTGAAGACTGAATGGGAAGCGCAGATGGAGAACCTGCTGGCCGAAGCCACGCTGAAGCTCCCGCAAGGGGAGTGGACGATCTCCGGCGGGCGCGACGGTGTACATACGGAGTTTCACGGCTATCTTCTTGCGGAAATGCAGTACATGCAGCGCACCTATCCGGGGCTTGACTGGTAGGCTGCCAAGTGGACGCGAACCGTTTCTTTCTCTTGCCGGTGGCCGAGGTCCGACCGGAGACCCGCGACGCCGTGTGCGTTACATTCGACGTGCCGGCGCCGCTTAAGGAGACGTTTCGGTTCATTCAAGGCCAATACCTGACTTTGAGGGCCGAAGTCGACGGGGGGGAGGTCACCCGCTCATACTCCATCTGCTCGGGTATCGATGACGGCTGCCTTAAGGTGGGGATCAAGAAGATCGGCGGCGGTGTTTTTTCCACCTTCGCCAACCAGACACTCCAGACCGGGGACGAAATCCGGGTCATGCCGCCTCAGGGCCGCTTCTACACAGCCCTGTCCCCTGACAACGCGAAGAACTACATGTGCATCTGCATCGGCTGCGGGATCACGCCGATCCTTTCGGTCGTCAAGTCCATCCTGGAACGCGAGCCGCGCAGCGTCGTGACCCTGCTGTACGGCAACCGCAACTCCGCCACGGTGATGTTCAAAAGCGACTTGAGTTTCCTTAAGAATCGCTACATGACGCGATTTAACTGGGTCAATATCCTGAGCCGCGAGGAGCAGGACGCCGAGGTGCTGTTCGGGCGGCTGGACAACCGCAAGGGCGGCGAGTTGCAAAGAAAGCGTTTGATCGACATTGCCGCCACGGACGAGTTCTTCCTCTGCGGGCCTCAGTCAATGATTTCCGAAGTCTCCCGCGGCCTGCGCGCCTCGGGGGTGGACGAGCCGCGTATCCATTACGAGTTGTTCTCCTCCTCGGTGGATGACGCACAGGCCGTGGTGGAAAAGCACCTCGCCCGGGCGCAGCAATACGCGGGCCGGGTGAGCGAAGTGACTGTCACGGTGGCCGGCCGCTCGTCGAGGTTTGACCTGTCCACCGACGGAGAGAGCATCCTTGACGGCGCATTGAGGAACGGCGCTGATCTGCCGTTCTCCTGCAAGGGAGGCGTTTGCGCGACCTGCAGGGCACGGTTGCTGGAGGGGGACGTTGAAATGGACATCAACCACGCGCTGAGCGAGCAGGAGCTGGGGGAGCGCATGATCCTGACCTGCCAGTCGCACCCGATCTCGAGGAAGGTCGTGGTGGACTTCGACCAGCTATGAGCTTCTTCTCCAGCCTGGGAAGGAGGGCGTCTCCCGCTAAGCCATGAGCGAATCCCGCATTACCCGCGAAACGCTTGCACAGCGCGTCGCCGACCGCTCGATCAGCGGCACTTCGCTGGTGGTCACCGTGTTCGGCGACGCGGTTTCCCAGCACGGCGGCTGGATCTGGTTGGGCAGCCTGATTGAAGCACTCAGGCCCTTCGGCTTCGGCGAGAACAGCGTGCGCACCGCCGTCAATCGACTGGCGAACCAACACTGGCTCAAGGCGGACAAGGTGGGCAGGCGCAGCTATTTCTGCCTGACCGACGAGGCCCAGGCCCATTACCAGCGCGCTGCCCGGCGTATTTACTCATCGGGACGCAAGGACTGGGACGGCTATTGGACGCTGGTTCTGCCCGTGGCCGTGTCCGAGCAAAAGCGCGAGGAACTGATCAAGAGTCTCTCATGGCAGGGTTTCAGTTCGCTCTCGGGCGGCGTCTACGCCCGGCCGTCGGCTGAGCGCGCCGAACTGGACGACACGATCAGCGGACTTGACCTTGCCGGCCAGGTCGCGGTGCTGCAGGCGTCGACGGAAGATTCCCATTCGCAGTCGGCGATTCGGAAACTGGCCCGCAGGAAGTGGAAGCTGGACGAACTCAAGGACTTGTACGACGAATTCCTGGATTTCTATCGGCCGCTGGCGCGCGACTTGGACGAAAACGAGCCGACGCCTCCGCAGAGCTTCTGGATCAGGACGCTGATGGTGCACGACTACCGCCGTATCCTGCTGCGTGATCCCGGGTTCCCTGACGTGGTGCTGCCCACCGGCTGGTTCGGGTTTGCCGCCTACGAATTGATCAAGCGGACCTACAAGCTTCTCGCGCCGTCATCGGTTCAATATATCCGCCAGGCGCTTCAAAACGCCGAAGGAACGATGCCCCCCGCCGGACGGCGCTTCTACCGCCGCTTCAACGGCCTCGAATAGGCCTACTCGAATCTCGCTTTCCTCGCACAAGTAATCCAGTCAGGGTAAGAAGTCACAACTGGTGAATTGCGGGTCGGCGAAGGGCTGCCGATGATCGGGAAATTGCTCGGCTACAAAAGCGCGAACCTCAGCGAAGTAGAAGCTGGCGGGCACATAGTCGATCGCGAGAACGAGCCGGTGCAGCTGCCTTAGACGTTGATGCGACGGTACGCACAACATTGCTGCACCGCATTGGTTCGGCTAATGTCCAAGCCCATTTATGCTTTGCAGTGAACAACCAATTTGCGCAAATGGAGTGGGTCTTGCATCAATGCTCAATCTGACTCTTATTCTTGGGGCGTTGGGCGCCATCGTGGCGGTCGTCACGGCGTTCTTTGCGATTCGCCGCTTTCTGCATTGGTTTCGCCCGATTCGGATCCGTCCCAGTGTGCGTATTGTTTTCGATGGTTCTGATCCCGATCAGGTGTTCGCGACCGTCACGAATATCAGCGGTGAGGACCAAGTCGTGGTTGGGCGCAGGGCCAGGAGCGCGTATACGATTCGCGCAGCGTTACTGAAGCACCTAAGGCATCCGTTCGTGCCACCAAGGCTGTACCCAACTTTCTGGTACTCAGCCATTTGTTTTAATCTCATGGGAGGTGAACCAATCCGTCTTGCACCGAAAGCACGAGTACAGTTGCCGCACATGCTTTCGGACCATCCCCTTTCCGTGTTCTTGATGCCGAAACTTCAAGTAGAGGCGGAGTTGTCCGACGGACGGTTGTTCCAGAGCAAGAGAATCCACGTTCCTGAGAGGTGGAGGCTAAATTCCACGCGCGAAGTTACCTGAATACTGCGTCAGTTACGAGGCCTCCGCTTGCACTGAAATCAACTGAAAAACCGCGTCGGTCATCCAGCGCTTGAAGCCGTCGTTGTCCACAAACTGTTTGAACAACTGGTTATCGTCCTTGATCATCGAAGTCACTACTTGCCGTAGCGCCTTGTCGAATTCGATGCGCGTGTTCTCCACATCCGAGTTGTCCCGAGCGTTCCTGTACGCTTGGTTGGCGGCCACACGCTCGGGAATCGCCTGGGTGATGAGTTGCTCGACGCGGTCGTTATCTTCCCACTGTTGGAAATAATGATACCTATGTCAATTGATTGATGTCTATCAGGAATGACTGTTCGCCGTAAGGAGAAAGTGTGGCGCCTGATGTTAGTTAATCGCCTTGTCAATGCGCTTGACTGAACAAACAGCAATTGCAAGAAGCCGATTCTAAGGGTATGATTTTCCGCATCCAATTTTCATATTGAGGTTGTCATGCGAGTCTCCGAACGCGGGCAAATCACCATTCCAAAGAAACTCAGGGACCGGTTTGGCATGAACCACAACGTGGAAGTGGAGATGACGCCCACTCGGGAGGGTCTCCTGCTCCGCAAGCGGTCGGCGGCAGGACATCCTGTTGAACGCGTTTACGCAATACTGGGCCGCGCGGGTAGCACGGATGACTATCTTGAGGAGATACGTGGCCGGTGATAACGGCAGTGGACACTAGCGTTCTGCTGGATGTTTTTCTGCCGGATGATGTCCATGGCGAGCAGTCCAAGCAACGGCTTCGGGCGGCTTACGACACCGGCGCGATCATCGTTTGCGACATCGTCTATGCGGAACTGGCGGCGACGTTCCGCGATCGGTCCGCGCTGGACGGCGCCTTGCAGGCGATCAATGTGAGCCCATCACCAGTCAATACCTCCATTGCATACGAAGCCGGACTGCGCTGGAAGCGCTACCGCGATGCCGGCGGACCGCGAAAACGGATAATCTCGGACTTTCTCATCGGCGCGCATGCGCTCAAGACCGCCGATGCTTTCCTGACCCGCGACCGAGGCTTTTTCTCCACTTACTTCCCGGAATTGACAATATGACCGAATACAACCCGAGCCTTGCGGAGGACAGTAAAGGCAATTGAAAGGTGAACACCCAATCAATGAATGATGGAAGTTTGCGGGTTCGATAAGCGATAACCGCAGGAATTGGTGGGCTCAAGAGTTTTTGTTCGAACTCCTCAAAGATTCCTGGATCATGTAGTTATTGGAGGTGACCGTTCCCCTAAAGCCGAGCCATCTGTGTGCCTCCACAGCTTGGTTGCCTGAAGGCCAAACAGCAGACGATTTGTCCTAGCCGGACTGGCTGCCGAGAAATACCTTGCTGCAGAACTCGGTTCTGCTGTTCACCGAAAGCTTGTCGAACAGGTGCTGGATATGGCTTCGCAGGGTGGGCTGGGAAATGTGCAGCGCCCTGCAGATCAGCTTGTCCGGACCCCCCTCCAGCACCGCGCAGGCGACCTCGAGTTCGCGCGGCGTGAGGGCGAATTGATCGGATAACTGCTTGCGGATCTCTTCCAGGTCCATTGCCGGAACCTGGTGCTTGGCGAACAGAATATTACGCATCGCGTTTCGGAAATGCGGGGCGATCATGTCAAGAATCTCAAGTTCCCGGCGGTCGAAATTGTCCCGTTTGCGAGATCGCCAGATCCGAAAGTCACCGATGTTCCGCTTGCCGTTGTCGTATACGTATATGTTGATGCCGTAATACAGTCCGTCGACGGCCAGAAAGTCGTTAAAGAACTCGGTCCTGATCAAGTCGCGCTGCTTCATCACCTCGTTGGCGGAGACCGCGCGGCGAAAAGGCTGCATCTTGAAGGTAATGGGGTCGTGAAACTGGAAATACTGCTCGTAGAGCTTGAGGTTGTCCGTCGACATGTTCAGGTACACGGGCCTGGAAAAGACACCCTCATCCTCGTCCCACACAAAAGAGGCGAAATAGTCCGCCTGGAGCAAGTCAAGCAGGTCGCGGCCCGCCCGTCTTCGAATCTGCTGATCATCCAGGCTGTCGTTTAAGTGCTGGATCACCGACAGCAGCTTGCGCCACTCTTTCTGTGTCAGATCCACGGCATTACTCTACCCCAGGCTTGGGAGAGGCTGGAGGGAGGGCATCCTGCCCTCCCTCGAGGGCGAGACGCCCTCGTTCCCAGGGGGACGCCCTCCTTCCCTGAGGGTAATCGTTGGAAACGACACTAGAAACGATAGGTCAGTGTCGCGCCATACATTCTCGGATCGCCGAACACTGCGACGACGCTGGATGCGATCGTGTAAACATGGGTGATGTACTCCTCGTCCGCAACGTTTTTGCCCCATAACGCCAGTTCCAGCGCTCCGCTGCTGCTGGTCCAGCTGACGCGGGCGTCGAAGAGGTCGAATTCGGGCTGGATCGCCCAGGGTTCCAACTCGCCACGCTGATCATCCGTGTAGCGCCAGCTTAATTGGATTCCCAATTCCGAGCCGTTTGCCAGTGCTTGGGTGTAATCCGCGTTGATGTTGAATTTGTTCTCGGGCGCTCGAATCAAGTCCTGCCCGGACTGATCGGGAAATGCGGTGCCCGGGATGTTGGTATCGCCGAACTCACTATCCTGGAAGCCGTAAAAGCCCGACAGCGTGAGCTGCTCCGTTACCACCCAGGTGGCTTCCACCTCGATTCCCTGAACCTCCGCGTCACCGGCGTTGAAGGTCTGGAAGGTTCCAAACGCGGCGGCGGCCGTGAGCGGGCCGAAGGTCTGGATTTGCAGATCGTGGTACTCGGTGAAGAATACCGCGGCGTTGAAGCGGAAATTGCGCGCCAGATCGGTCTTGAGGCCGATCTCGTAGTTCAGCGCCTCCTCCTGGTCCAGCGGTTCGGTAAATTCGATGCCCTGTGGCGCGGCGGCGAACCCGCCGCTCTTGAATCCCCAGGAAACCGCGCCGTATATCGTGGTGTCGTCGTTCGGCATATAGGCCAGAGACAGCTTGGGCGTGAAAGCGCTCCAGTCTTCGCTCACCGAGTTGGAGAAGGTCTGGTTGATAACCACGAAATCTCCGGCGATGGCGTTGTTGTCAATCTCCTTTTTGTCCGCGCTGTAGCGCCCGCCCGCCGTGAGTTCCCACGCCTCGGCGATCCTCCAGTCGAACTGGCCAAAGGCCGCATAGCTGGTCGTCTGGTTCACCTGGCGGTACCAGTCAGTGGCGCCGTTATCCGCTGTAGGCGTGCAGTCGCTGGTCGTGACGTCGTTGTCGAAGCACTCGGTACGGTTGGTTTCCTCATTCAAATACCAAAGCCCGGCCACGTAGTCGATGTCGTCACCGATGCTCGAAACCCACCGGAATTCCTGCGTGAACTGGTCGGTCAAATCGAAGATGTCGTCGTTGATCTGGTTGAAGAGCGGCGGCAGGGGCGACATCGGTGTGCCGGTGGAGTCCATGTTCCAGTCCGCCTCGTTCTCGCGGTAGGCGGTAATGGAAACCAGTTCTCCGGCCCCAAGACTCCAATTGAGCTTTGCGCTCAAGCCCCAGGCCTCTCTTTTGGCGTAGCCGTCGATCGGTCCCGCCGAGCAGTCCGCGCCCCGGCCGGCGCATAAGTTCGCGTAGCTGCCCGGTACCGGCGCGGCCCAGAACGCGGGATCTCCAGCCTCGCCGGTCGCCACCGGAGTGCGGGCCATGTCCTCGATGTCCAGCCGGTTGAAATCGGCGCTGAGCAGCGCTTCGAAATTATCTCCGCCATAGAGCAACTGCCCACGAAACGCCTGAACGTCATCGTCCTTCTGTTTCTTGTTCAGATAGACGTTGTCCACCCAGCCATCGCGCTTGCGATAGCTGAACGACGCCTTGCCGGCCCAGCCGCCGCCCAGGGGTCCGGTAATCAAGCCGGCAACGTCGCGGCGTTTGTAGTTGCCCAGGTTCACCCGGACCTTGCCTTCCAGTAATTCGCTGTTCGGCCTGGTGGAGACAACGTTGATGGCGCCGCCGATCGTGTTCTTGCCGTACAGGGTCCCCTGGGGACCGCGCAGGACCTCCACCCGCTCCAGGTCAAACATTTCCGGATTGATATTGGATACCCGGCCCAGGTACACATCGTCGACGAATACCGCTACCGAGTTGTCGGTTCCCGCGCCATCGTCGTTTGAGGATGCGCCCCTGAGAGCCACGATGTTCTGGCCGGGGGAGAACGGGGAGAACGTAAGCCCCGGTATGCGCGTGGCGATGTCGGTCAGGTCATGGACATCCGCCCGCTCTATGGTGACGTTGCTCAATGCCGTTATTGCATTGGGCACTTCCTGGAGGTTTTCCGCCCGGCGTTCGGCGGTAACTACGATTTCCTCGAGTTCCTGGGCATGAATCGGGGCCGCAATGAGACCCGCGGTGATCAATACGGTGGACGAAATACGGTGATTCATCAGGGTGACTCCTTTTTTTGTCGTGCCGGTTCAAGAACCGGCTTGCTTTCCGCCGACGTCCCGCAAGAGCGCCTCGATCGCTGCTCCGATGGCGAGCAGCCGCCGGTCATCGCCTTGTGGGCCATCGATTTCGACGCCTGCCGGCATCTCCCCGGCGGCGACCGGCAGTGGAATGGACAGACCTGGGATCCCTGCGTTGCTGCCGGGGTCGGTGTTGCGGATATAGGTCGAAAACGTGGGTACCTGTTCGCCGTTCAGCTCGACGGTTTCGGTGGATTCAGCAATCGGGCGAGCCGTGAGTGGCGTGGTGGGGAAGAGCATTGCCGCCACTCGATGCTGGTCGAAATAGCCTGCGTAGGCCGCCTTAAGCTTCGGCCGGTAATGCTCAATCGCCTCGCGGTAGGCGGATTCGGGCATTTCTCCCTTTACGACTCCGGCCAGGATGCTCTTGACGTCCGGGCTGGCTACTGAACTGGCCAAAGTTTCGAAGGTCTGGCCAGGCAGGTATTTGCTGAGGTACTTGCGCAGCAGGACGCCGGCCTCGAACAGCACGACGGGAAAGCTCACCGCCTGATTCAGGCTGCCTACATCGGGAAGGTCTTCTTCGACCAGCACAACCCCGGCGCGACGCAAGGCATCCAGGAGGCCGTCAACCCGTCTCGCCACCAGGGGTTCGAGACCATCGAAGAAGTATTTGCGAGGCACGCCCAAGCGGAGTCCGTCAAGTTTCACCATGGGCAGCCCCTGCTTGTCTCCCGCCAGCACGGCGTCGAGCAGGGCCACGTCAGCCACGCTTTGGGCCATGGGTCCCACCGTGTCGCGGGTGCTGGAGATTCGGGTCAGGCCCTCTGCCGGATAGCGGCCCAGGGTGGGGCGAAAACCGGCGATTCCGTTGAGTGCCGCGGGTATGCGGCTGCTTCCACCGGTGTCCGTGCCCAGACCGGCCATGGCCATCCCGGCCGCCACCGCGGTGGCGGTTCCACCGCTGCTGCCGCCGGCGAAGTAGTCCGGGTCGCAGGCATTTCCCACGGCGCCGAACGCCGCGTTGTTGCTGGTGATGCCGAACGCCAGTTCGTGCATGTTGGCTTTGCCCAGCACGATGGCGCCGGCCGCCTTCAGACGCGCCACAACGGGTGCGTCCTCATCGGGAATGAAGGACTGGAGTGCGGGCGTGCCTGCCGTGTTCGGCATGCCCGCGACGTGAATGTTGTCCTTGATTGCGACGGGAATGCCGTGCAGGGGTCCGAGGACCTTCCCTTGCGCACGCCGCCGGTCTGCTTCGCGTGCGTCGGCGAGAGCGCCGTGGCGGTTAACGAAAATGAAGGCGTTGAGGTTGTCCCGCTGATCAATGGTGTTCAGTGCCTGGGCGGTAAGCTGCTCGCTTGTGAGCGCGCCTTCGTCCATCTGTTGCCGTAGCAGCGAAATGGACGCTCGCGGGATGTCGGCGGCATTCAGTGGTTGCGCACCGAGAATAGCGAGCGCCGGCACGAGCAGGACGCAGCGAATAAATTGCTTTGCCACGATGCACCCAACGTATCAAGCAGGGTGGCGGAAAGAAATCATCAAAATTGATGATTTTTGCGTCAGGTCTCCGCTTTTTAGGCACTACCCCGCTGTAGCGCGCTGGGGAAACGCCCGTAGTGGGGGCGTAGTGCTCTCCTTATTGGTGGGGAGCCCTTCTTCCCGGAGGGCTCATTCGAGGGCGGGACGCCCTCGTTCCCGGCGGGACGCCCTCGTTCCCGGCGAGACGCCCCCGTTCCCGGCGAGACGGCCTCGCTCCCGGTGGGACGGCCTCGCTCCCGGGAGGGTCAGATCCGGAAACGCAGGAGCAGGGCGGCGACGGCAGCCACGAACAGCGGAATCGAGAACAGCAAGAACAACTCAGGGCCGGTCCAGCTGGCGTCGAGCAACGCACCTGCCAGGGTGGGAGAAATCACGCCCCCCCATCGCCCCAGCCCTATGGCCACCCCGGTGCCCGTGGTGCGGATTTCGGTCGGATAGATCTGTGGCACGGCGGAATAGGCCCCGATGATGCATCCGGTTCCGAACACGCCCACCAGGAAGGCCAACGCCATCGCCGTATAGAGTTCTCCCGCATATAGGCCGAAGAGAATCAGGAACACGCCGCCCAGCAGCGCGTACACCGATTGCAGCCAATTGAGCCGGATTCGGGAAGCCATGAATCCCAGGCCGACGCCGCCGATGATCGCGCCTAAGTTGAGGATGATTCCGCCGGAAAGTCCTGCTCCTTTGGACAAGCCCGCGTCGATCAACAGTTTGGGTGTCCACGACATGAAGAAGTAAAACACCAGCAGTGTGCAGAAGAAGCAGACCCAGATCAGCAGTGTGTCGCGGGCGCGGCCGTGCTTGAACAGGCCGGACACGCCTGCGCGCCGGGCTCGTTGCCGGGCCCCTGCCTCCAGTTGCTCAACGGGCATCTTGCCCATGCGCCGCAAGACGCGGTTCACCTTTTCAAGTGCGTCGGCCGGGCGGCTCGTAATGAGGTAGTCGAGCGACTCCGGCAATGCCACCATCGCGACGGGAATCATCAGTCCCGAGAGTACTCCCCCGAAGATGAATGCCGCACGCCAACCCAACTCAAGGATGATGAAGGTGGCGACGATTCCCCACACCATGGCGCCGGCCGGAAAACCCGATTGCAGGATGCTCAACGCCAGGGTGCGGCGGCGCTTGGAGGAATATTCCGACACCACCACCGTAAGGCTGGCCAGCATGGCCCCGATGCCTAAACCGGTAAACAGGCGCAAAGCGATCAACTGCTCAGGGCTGGCCGCCGCCGCCGAAGCCAGCATTCCGGCGGTAACCGCGGTGAGTGAATACAGCGTCATGCGCCGCCGCCCGAAAAGATCCGCCAGTGGTCCCAGAAACAGCGAACCCAGCGCCATGCCGATGGGACTGGCGGACAGGAGCAGGCCGGTCATTGTCTGGCTCAACGCCCATTCGTCTGCAACGAAGGGAGCGGTAAAGGCCATCACCAATACGTCATAGCCGTCCAGCATGTTGATGGCCAGACACACGGCAACCGCCAGCACCTGAAAGCGGCTCATTCGCGTGTTGTCAATTTGATCCTGGGCCGATTTCATTCGTGTTCGTCGTATTTCGCGGCATCTTGCTTGAGCCGCACCTCGGCTAGTGCCTCGATATGGTCTCCGGCAGGCGCTGCGGTAATCACGGTGACCGCCCCCAGTTCCGGATGTTCCACCTTTTCGCCGGGTTCAGCGCCTCCGCCGGGAGGCAGAGTAATCAGGCGCATTCGGCGCTTGGGTTTGCCCCGGTACTCCATTCGGGCGATGATTTCCTGGCCCACATAACAGCCCTTGGTGAAACTCACCGCGCCGGAAAGGTCCAGATTCAGCGAATGCGCCAGGAACTTGCCGGATGCCTGCGCTCCCACCCACGGAAGTTCCGCCTCGATATCGGCCAGCTTCCATTTGTCGGCGGTCCAGCCCGCATCAACGGCCATTGCGGCCGCGGCGGGCGGTTTACCGAGCAGCAAGGCCCGCCGGCCTTTCCCGGGAAGCCGAACAGCGCAATACTCCTCACTGACCCGACAGGCCCAAGGCTCCGCACTCAGGCTCTCGAACCCAACACATCCGAATACGCCTGGGAACGAGGGCGTCCCCGCCCTCGACGAGGGCAAGACGCCCTCGCTCCCAGCGTCGAGGGCGGGGACGCCCTCGTTCCCAGGGGGGACGCCCTCGCTCCCAGGTTCGCCTTCCCAGCGTTCGATTCGCACCTTTGCGCGCAGGATGAAGCGCCCCAAACCAGTGGCGCAGGTCTCGGCCATTTCCGCGGGCAGCACCAGGTAGGTCGCGTCCTTCCATTCGATGGCCACCATCAGGCATAGCACTCTGCCCTGGCGGTTGCACCAGGCTGCCGGAGCGGCCTGATTCGCGCTCACTTGCGCCAGGTCCTGGGACAGTTGCCCCTGGAGAAACTCGAGGCGGTCCTCGCCGCTGACTCTCAGCGCAGCGAATTCCTCCAGGCGCAACAATGCCGGCGCGAGCGCTTCCCCCGACGAAGCCTTAACGTTCATCGATCCATTTCCACTTTGCGATATGCGGGCTAGAATTGCGCACTCTTCAATCGTTCTCCAACAAGACCCAGCCAATGCCCCCCGCCGCCAACCGGCCACTTTCTCCGCACCTGTCGGTGTACCGCTGGCAGTACAGCATGGCCCTTTCTATTCTGCACCGCTTTACCGGGGTGATGTTGTCCGTGGGTGCAGTGGGGATGGTCGTTTGCCTGTTGGCGCTGGCCTCGGGGCCGGAATGGGGCGGCAAGCTGGAATACCTGTTCAGCTTCGCAATCGTTCGCCTCGCGGCGCTGGGCTGGACCTATTGCCTTTTCTATCACCTGGCGAACGGAGTGCGGCACCTGGTGTGGGATATCGGCCGCGGGTTCGACCTGAAGCTGGCACGCTTTTCCGGTTGGTTCGTGTTCCTTGCATCGTTTGCCGCCACCGCCGCGTACTGGTGGTTCGGACCTTTTGAGGGGCGTCTGCTGTGAGCTTGCGCACACCATTGGGCCGCGCGGCGGGGCTCGGCTCGGCAGGTCATGGAACCGCACATTGGTGGGCGCAGCGGCTCAGCGCGGTAGCGCTCCTGCCGCTTGCGCCGTGGTTTGTTTTGCGCCTGGCATTGCTGCCGTCCTTGAAGTACGAAGATCTGCTTCACTGTTTTCAGGGGCTCGGAGACGCCACGCTGCTTACCGCCTTTTTGCTGGCGCTTCTTTATCACTCCGAGCTGGGCGTGCGCGTGGTGCTTGAGGACTATGTGGGTGGTGGCTTAAGAGTGGCCTGCCTGATCGTGTCCAGGCTCGCCCACATCGTATTGGCGCTGGCCGGCCTGCTTGCCATCGCCCGCATCGTTACGCAGATCTGAACCAGGAAGACCGAGAACCATGCCAGGTGACTATTCCGTAATCGATCACACCTTCGACGTGGTCGTCGTGGGCGCAGGCGGAGCCGGTCTTCGCGCCACCTTCGGGCTGGCCGAAGCGGGCCTGACCACGGCCTGCATCACCAAGGTGTTTCCCACCCGCAGCCATACCGTGGCCGCGCAGGGCGGTATCAGCGCAGCGCTGGGAAACATGGGCGAGGACGATTGGCGCTGGCACATGTACGACACGGTGAAGGGGTCGGACTGGCTGGGCGACCAGGACGCCATCGAGTACATGTGCAAGGAAGCGCCGAGGGCGGTCATCGAGCTGGAGCACTACGGCTTGCCGTTTTCGCGCACCGAGGACGGGCGCATTTATCAGCGCGCCTTCGGCGGCATGACCACGCACTACGGCAAAGGCCAGGCGATACGCACCTGCGCCGCCGCCGACCGCACCGGCCATGCCATGTTGCACACGCTGTATCAGCAGTCCCTACGCCATGAAGCGCAGTTTTTTGTCGAATATTTCGCAATCGACCTGATCATGGTTGACGGCGTGTGCCGGGGCGTGATGGCGATGGATCTGGAAACCGGTAATCTGCACCGCTTCAACGCTCACCGCGTGATTCTGGCCACCGGCGGATACGGCCGCGCGTATTACTCTTGTACCTCCGCGCACACCTGCACCGGCGACGGCAACGGCATGGTGCTGCGCGCCGGACTGCCGTTGATGGACATGGAGTTTGTGCAGTTCCATCCCACCGGAATCCCGGGCGCCGGCTGCCTGATCTCCGAGGGCGTGCGCGGCGAAGGCGGCTACCTGACCAATTCGGAGAATGAGCGCTTCATGGAACGCTACGCGCCATCGGCCAAGGACCTCGCCTCACGCGACGTGGTCAGCCGCGCGATCACCATCGAATTGCGCGAGGGCAGGGGAATCGGACCGCGCAAGGAATACGTGCACCTGAACATCATGCACCTCGATCCGGAAGTGATCGCCGAACGGCTGCCCGGCATCGCCGAAACCGCCAAGGTGTTCGCCGGCGTGGACGTGACCAAGAAGCCGATGCCGGTGGTGCCGACGGTGCATTACAACATGGGCGGCATTCCCACCAACTATCACGGCGAGGCACTGAAAGACAAGGACAACCTCGCGCCGGGACTGCTGGCCGTGGGTGAGGCGGCCTGCGTTTCGGTGCATGGCGCCAACCGCCTGGGCTCCAACTCGCTGCTGGACCTGGTGGTCTTTGGCCGAGCCGCGGCACGCCGCTGCGCCGAAACGCTGCGCGGTGAGAGTTCGCCGGCGCCGCTGCCGGCCGGCGCAGGCGATGAATCGATCGCACACGTCGACCGCGTGCGCCACGCTGATGGATCGCGTACGACAGCGGAAATTCGCGTGGAAATGCAGCGCCTTATGCAGGACCATGCTGCAGTGTTCCGCACCGGCGAAGTACTCGACCAAGGTGTGGCGAAGCTGAAAGAGACACTGCAGAGCTTCTCCGACGTGAAGATCTCCGACCGCTCACTGATCTGGAACACCGACCTGATCGAATCGCTGGAGCTTGAGAACCTTCTGGACCAGGCGATGGCCACCCTGGCCTCGGCCGCTGCCCGCGAGGAAAGCCGCGGCGCCCACGCCCGCGAAGACTTTCCCGACCGCGACGACGTCAACTGGCTCAAGCACAGCCTGTCCTGGGTCGACGAGGCGGGCGAAGCGCGCCTGGACTACCGCCCGGTGCAGCTCGAAACCATGACCGACGAGGTGGAAACCGTCGCGCTCAAACAGCGCGTCTACTGATCTTTGTTGTGCCCAAAAAGGGGCATTAAAATGCTCGAAATGGGCAGTTTAGCGCCGACATCAACTTTTACGTATGGCCCGCCGCAAGGTGACGAGCGAGCGCGCCGATATGCCGACAAGCCTCGCCGATGCGCTCTTTAACACCACCCGGCAACGCGTTCTGTCGCTGCTGTTTGGGCAACCATCACGCAGTTTCTTTGCTAGCGAACTGATCCGGTTGACCGGTTCGGGCTCGGGCGCCGTTCAGCGTGAGATCAAACGCCTCACCTCAAGCCGCTTGGTCAACGTGACCCGCATCGGCAAACAGAAGCACTACCAGGCCAATCCCGACTCGGGGTATTTGAGGAACTGCGCGGGCTGGTGCTCAACGCCATTTTGTATGTCGCCGAGCAGGGCTGCAAATGGCGCGGATTGCCGGCGCGGTTTGGCAATTGGCACACCATTTACACCCGGATGAACCGCTGGTCGAAGAACGGGGTGCTGGACCGGGTGTTTGAACATTTGCAGCGTGAGCGGATCGTGCGCATCACGCTGGAGGCGTTGTCGAACGACAGCACGGCGGTGAAGGTGCATCCGGACGGGACGGGGTCGCGAAAAAAAACGGTCCCCAATCCATTGGCAAGTCCCGCGGCGGCCGGACCACCAAGATTCATATGGTTGCCGCGGATGCTCGAACGGCCGTGACGTTCTCGCTCTCCCCAGGGCAGGCGCACGATGCGCCCGAAGGGATTCCGCCGCATCTTCTCCCGCTTCGAGAAACTCGATGTCATCTTCCTCGGGTTCATCCTCTTCGTACTCATCTTAGAGACACTGCGTTAGTGTTAACAGGCCCTAATTGATGCGAGAGGAATAGGCCAGTAATGGCGCTATGTTTCCGATTTAGCACGTTAGGAAGGTATTGATTTAGAAAGGGTTTTATTGTTATTTACAACAAATGCGCCACAAATTGGGAAACGCCTGGGTCACTTTGAGAGCAACAACTGCGTTTATTCGGTGTCCTTCCTATCCCACGGAAATGTTTGCGCACGCAAATGACACAAGCGAGGACGTATGGAGGACGCTTCGTCAAGGTGACGGGATTACATTCAAGGTGCGTTTCAATAGAGCGGGTCCTGTCGCGATGGTAATCCAGCATCAGGTAAGGTAAGGCCCCAATCTGAGACTGCGGCGGTGCAATTCTTCAAAATCCCACATGAGGCGCCCAATGCAATTCTTGGCCATGGCAAGAATCTACCGGCATCCCGATGATGCCATTTCCCTGCGGTCCGTCCTGGAGATGATCCTGCTCCACTGCTGGTGGCAGAAACGCATAGAGAGAAAGGGGAGTTTCGAGCAGTTCTATGACTGGCTTGAAGGAAGAAGATCGCAACCAAAGTTTCGGGACATAGTCGCGAACAACCTCGAATGGCTCGAAATTCCGGCTGCCGCAGTAGCGGCGGAGAATGTCCGGCGCACGTACAATCAGCTCTGCTCCTACGTTCACGCGCCGATACGCGAAGAGTCCGTCACAATGCTTAACCAAGGCAATGTGGGCGGGGTCGGTTAGGTTTCTTGCATCACTGGCTCGTCCTTGCACGCGATGCGCTACGAATCGGGCTCGAACAGCTTGTGCATCTATATCCGCAGAGCATCTTCCCGGTCGACATTTGCAGGAAGTTTGGCTTTAACCCGCCTGTCGACATGTATTTCGACACGTTCAATTTCGTACCGCTGGAAGCAGTGTTCGTTGTTGCTCAAATCGAATCCTGGCGGACGCGCCTGCGGGACCACCTGGCCGTGAAGGTCGCGCTGGATTTCTACAACTCGCGTCCGGATCTTACCGGCGATCAGATCCTGCAAACCTGGGACGACATGGAAGGGTCCCGCAGTGCAGATCGCGAAACGGACGATCCGGTGGCTCTGTGGTTCATGGTGAAAGCGCAGATGCGTGCCTTGTCGATGGGAATGACATACTCCGAGCCGCTGGGGCCGCATTGGTGAGCGGGTAGAGGCTCGCCGGTAACGGCGTACTGGTAGGGTGCAGAAAATGGCCGGTGACGGCGCCGCCCTTGATGGGAACTAGCTGCTTTGCTGAGAGGCCCCCAGTGTTGGTTGTAGGGGGGTCATGGGGTAGTGGAGCGCCGCGGGTCTGGTAGACACTTCCGGGCTATGTTCCGAGTATAGGAGGAAGTGCCATGAGCAACCAAAGACACAGCCCAGGATTCAAAGACGAAGCCGTCCGACAGATCGTCGATCGCGCGGGACGGGCACGTGTCGCGGTCAGGCGCCGGCTGCGGCGTTTCGGCGGTTCGCGGCGGCTTCGAGCTCGGAAAACAACTACGTTCCCAGCCCCGCGGGGTTGAAAAATTTCACGGCCGGGGGATGATCCCGGTCACGGTTTCGGCCGTTGGCGAACAGTTGCTCGCGTCGCGTTTCGGTGGGGAGTTTCATGGGGCCTCCGGAATACGGGCGGGCGCGCCGCGGGCGGTCCGCCAACGAGCGTCGGCGCCGCAGGTACAGCCGCGCTAATACGAGAAGGCCGGGAGCGATCGCAATCCTAATGGCGCCCATTGTCGAGTGCAGGATCGCGTTGTCGATGCCCGAATCCGGCGAAAACGGCGGGATTCGTTCAACCGGCGACCGGTGTGCGGCGGAGCCGGTCGCGGCGGGCTGGACGGGTCGGCCAGCGGACACCGCGACAGGCATCACCCCCGCGGCGCGGGTCTTGTGCGCTCGTCGCGCCCAGGACGGCGCGTTTGCGGTCAGTCGCGCCGCTGCAGGCGGGCGAGCTGCGCGGCGCCGCCGCGGCCGGGCAGCAGCCGTTCCCCGTACCGGCTCACCATGGCCGTGGTCTTCCACCGGCCGGCCTGCAGGATGGCGGGCAGCCCGATGCCGGCGGCGATCATGTCCTGGGCGGCGCCGATGCGAGCGCTGTGTCCGGAAAGGGACGCGGCGACATCGGCCGGGAGCCCCGCGCGCCGCGCCATCGCCTTGAAGATGCGGGGCACCTGGCTGGGATCCAGGCGCTCGCCGACGCGCCCCCCCTTGGCGACCGAGCGGAACAGGAAGCCATCGCGGACGTCGCCGCGCCGGAGCCATTCGAGCACCGTCGCCACCGTGTCGCGCGCCAGGTACAGCGCGTCGCCGGCGCCGTCCGGGTCGGTCTTGCCGCGCCGGACCAGCACGGTCGCACCGCCGCGCGCCGAGACGTCGAGATCCCCGACCAGCAGCGCGACGAGTTCGGAGCGGCGCAGCATGGCGTCATAGGCCACGGCGAGCAGGGCGCGGTCGCGGGCGTCGATGAGCCGATCCCCGGCGGCGGCGAGCATGCGCCGGCGCAGCGGCCAGACGAGGCCGCCGACCTGGCGCTGGCGGCGCCCGTTGCGGCGGTACATGCGCTGCAGGGCGAGCTTCACCTCCGGGTTCCGGGACAGCCCGCGCCCGCCGACGGCCCCGTGCGCCGTCGCGATGCTTGCCACGTAGCGGCGCACGGTGCCCGGGGCCCGCCGGGCGGAGGCGTGATCGATGTAGGCGGCCACGGTGCGGGCCTCGGCGGGCAGCGCCTCGAGGCCGCGCTCCCGGCACCAGGCGGCGTAGAGGGCGAGATCGGAGCGCAGCGCCCGAACGGTGTTACGGCTGAAGGCGCTCCCGGCCGCCTCTACCCAGGCGGCGAGACGCTCCGCGAGCCCCGCGGCGTTCGGATCGGCGATAACCGGAAGATGTGGCTGTTCGGGCGGCATGAGGGTCTGCGGGTCGTTCCCCGGTGCGGTCGTTGGTGCATACTCGCCGCCGTCCCACCCGATTGGAAGGGGGTCCCGGTCGCCGCAACGGCCGCGCGTCGGCGGGTCCGGGGGGCGCGGCAGGGCCGTGCGCGCGGCCGCCCGGAACGGCTGCAGGCCGCGCGGGACGGCGGTTTCGGGGCACCGCGCCGCGCCCACGCGGGGTGCGGCGGGGCCGGTCCCCGGCGGTGCGACGGCGGGTGGCGGACTGCCGGTTCCATCCGACTACCAGGCGTGGCCCCAACCGGGCCGGAGGCCTAGTCCGCGGACGGAAGCACGCCCAGTGCGCGGGCCCGCCTGACGGCCTCGGCGCGGCGGTGCACGCCGAGCTTGCGGAAAATGCCGCGAACGTGGTAGCGGACGCCGTGGGGAGAGAGCCCGGTCGCCGCTGCGATCTCCTTGTCCTGCTGGGTGGCGAGGCGGCGCAGCACGGCCATTTCCCGTCCCCCGAACCGCGGTACGCCGGGCCGGGGAACCCGCGCCGCGGCGAGCAGGCGCTCGGCGGGGGCCGCGAGCGGCCCGTTCGGTTCGGCATCGAGGAACCGCCCGATGGCCGCGGCAGCCGCTTCGCCCGCGCCGATCAGCGGCCGGGCGTAGTCGGCGCGGCCGTACAGGCGCAGGTACTCGGCCACGTGCGGGCGCGGGTTGCCTCGGGGCGTGTCGTGTTCGAGGCAGATCCGTAGCGCCAGCGCACGCATGCGCGTGCGCACGAGATCCCGGTCCTTGGCCAGCGCGTCGAGCGCGGCCGCGAACCGCCTGGCCGGCTCGCGTTCGCCGCGCGCGCCGAGCAGCCGCAGCCGGGCGCAGGCCACCGCCTCCATCTCGCGCCACGTCTGGCGGGCAAGATCCAGGCATTCGGCGTCCGCCGGAGGCAGGCCCGCGGCCTGCCAGGTGCGTTCGGCCTCGCCGGTGCGCCCGGCCGCGGCGAGCAGCGAAACGCGCAGCGCGGCCAGCAGCCGCTCAAGGGCGGGGAGGGCGTCGTCGCGCGCATGTGCCCACATCCGGTCTGCGGCCGTGGCCGCGGCGTCGGCGCCCTCGGTGTCGAGGAGGTGGGCCAGCGCCACCTCGCTGGCGGCGGCGTACTGGGGCAGCTGCGGCGCGCGCCGGTAGACCTCGCGCGCGAACCGGACCGGGTCGCGGCCGCCCGGCGCGCGGCCGCGTTCCATCGCCAGTTCCAGGGTCAGGATCTCCACGTACGCGACGAAGCGCGGGTCCACGAGGAAGCGCGCCCGGGCGGCGCGCCGCGCACTGCGGTAGTGGGCCGCCGCCTCGCGCGGGCGGCCCCGCGCGACGGCCATTTCGCCGAGGTGCATGTCCAGGAACATGGTGAGGTAGGAAGAGCGCCCGGAGAGCATCCGGCGGGCGCGGCGCCCCGCGGCGGCCGCGGCGCCGAACCGGGCGTAGAGGTTGTCATGGATGCAGAGGCCGAGCGCCATCGTGCCGCGGACCACGGCCGGGGCCGTGGCGAGTTCCGCCATGCGGTGCACTTCGGCCAGGAACGGCCCCGTCTCGCCGGCGGACGGGCGCTGGCAGCCGTTCAGGAAGAGCGATGCCCGGGTGAAATAGGCGTCGAAGGCGAGATCGGGGTCCGAAGACGGCGTGGGCAAGGCGGCGGCGTAGATTCGCCGCGCGTCGGCGAGGCGCCCGTCGATGACGCGGGCGATGCACCGGGCCATAGCCAGGCGGGGGCTTGACGCGACGGCGGCGGCGCTCAGGTAGCGGTCGGCGGCGACGAGCCGGTGGCCGCCTTCGCGCATCCCGAGCCACAGCCCGCCCGCGCCCAGCAGGATGCGTCCCCCGAGCGCCGCATCGCCGGCCTCGGCCGCGTGACACATCGCCTGCACGGTTTCGCCGCGCCCGGCGATGGCGTGGGCGAGGCGGCGGTGGATCTCGCGGTAACGCCCTGGTGTCTCGCGCCTGCGGTGCGCCGCGCAGCGCTCGCGCAAGAGCGGATGCAGGCGATGCACGCCCGGGGCGCCCCGTCCGACCGGTTCGAGAAGCCCGGCCAGCCCGGGCAGGTCCGCCAGGCGGGACCAGGCGCCGGCGCGGTCCGCGACTTCGTCGAGGAGACCCGGATCGATCCAGTCGAAGAGGCCCGCATCGAGGACCAGTTCACGCTCCTCGTCCGCGAACTCCTCCCAGAACCGCCCGTCGATCCAGGTGCTCACCGCGTCGCGGGCGACGCGCGACTCCGCGGCGGTCCTTCTCCCGGTCGCGTTGCGCCAGATGTGCAGCGCGATCGGCCAGCCGCGCGATTCCGCCGCGACGGCGCGTAGCTCCTCGCGCGAAAGCGCGAAGTTGAAGAACCTTGCGATGTCGCCGCTGGTAAACGCTAGATCCTCCGCCGTCAGGATCCCGGCGTCGCCGTCGAGCAGCGCACCGCCGGCGTCGAGCCTGTTGGGGAACACGCGGCAGGCGGCGGCGACGTGCAGACACGGCGGGGCGTTGCGGAGCACGTAGCCGACGAGCTCGATGGCGCCGGGGTCGTCTACGCGCTCGAGTCCGTCGAGCGCCAGGACGCAGGGACCGGTTCTGGAGCCGAGGCCCCGCAGCAGAAGCGCCGTGCGCGGATGGCGGGCGGGCAATCGGGCGCCGCCGGGCGGCCCGAGCACGTCGAGTCCCGCCCGGCGGAAGGCGAAGGCGACGTAGGCGTCAAGCGCATCGGCGCCGTCCTCGCGGTCGAGCGCGAGCCAGGCGACCGGGACGCCGCGCGCCATCGCGTCCCGGCAGGCCGCGGCGAGGAGCGTCGTCTTGCCGAATCCGCCGGGCGCGGCGAGCACGGTGAGGCGCCGGAGCGTCGGGTCGCAGCGGGCCGCGAGCGAGGCGCGGCGGCAGTACGCCGCGGGCGGTTCGGGTACGGCGACCCGGTGAGGCAGCAGCCACGCCGATGGCGCAGGCGCCCGGGGCGCCGCCGCGCGGCGGCCGGGCGCGTTCGGGACGTCGTTCATGGCTCAGGCCAGCGGGCGCGGTGCGCGGGCGCGCCGGCGGCTCAGAACGGTACGAACGCCGCCGTGCGGCCGCGCCGGTGCGGTTTCAACCGCGGCGGGGAACCCGCGGGGCGCAGGCGTGTCCAAAAAAAGGGGCTTATACACAATAGTGCCCACACGCTCGCAGCAGTAAGACCTCCTCCCTGGGGCGAGATCACCAGCTCCCCCGCTCACATGCTGAGGGGCGGTGTATAGCCTTCCGCATGAGCGGCTTCCATGACCGTATCGGCATCCCGATGTGAGGAGTTGTTGAGCAAGAACGCCCGCAGCGCCCAAATGTAAATCACATCATCGCAGGTGACCGGCTCTACGGCCCCCAAGACTTCGGCTGTAGGACGAATCCACTGCTCCGCCTTAATCCATTGCGTTTCCTGCAGCCAGCGGTTCAATCCAAGCTGTCGGATGCTTGACCTATTCTCGCTGATTAACAGCCGTTGTCCGGTGATGATGGACTCGGCAACCAGGGCGCGGTCTTCTTCTACAAGGCGGGGCTCGCCACGAAAGAACTCATACGGCAACTCCAGCAGAAGGTTGTCCATATCGTCTTGTTGCCCTGGAGTCAGTTCGTGGATACAGAACATAGCGCCGCCGCTCGGAGTTTTGGATATTGCGGTACAGACCGCCGCCCAGGGAGTTAAGTACCTTTATCTGCCGGCTCCCGTTGTCCATCATGGCCATGATGTCGTGCGCTGAGTGATCGAAAACGCGGTGGTCGGGGTGGCATATCGGCCATTATACAAAAACAGGGCAAATGACATACTGCTGCGAGTGTGTGGGCACTATTGGTAACTACTCACCCCGTAGTTCATAGATTTGCCCGGAGAGAGCCAGTTGGATGGCGATGAGTGGATTGTATCCGCGGTTCACTATTGTATATAAGCCCCCCAAAAACGGGCTTGAATACTTAACGCCACTAAATCCGGTGCTTTTGCATGTAGAGGCGGCAGACCGCATCGGGCGGGATGCCGAATTCAGTGCCGTGATTGCGTAGCCCTGGGCTGCCGAGGCTTGCTTCGCGGGCGTCAAAGTCAATCGCGATCACGCCCCGCGTAACCTCATAGGCAAAGTCGGCCAGGTGGAAGGCCTGGCAGGCATCGGCACGCCGGAAGCTCATGCGTCCCTGCTTGTTCTTCCAGCCGTGCTTCCGCACCATGTAGCGCATGATCTGGTCCGGGCCGTCGGGTTCCTTGCGGAACAGCATGACAAGGTGGGTTTTCGGCGTTTACCACTTGAGTTCCCAGCCCACGGCGTCCGGTATATCCGCTACGCCCGGTGTCAGTCCCGGCAGGTCTTCCAGGAACACGCCGGGGCCCAGGCGTGAAGCTCAACAGGCAATCAAAGCGGACTGCGCTAGATACGCCATTCTGATCCCAGGGGGACTCAAACTCACGCAAGTAGCGGTGTAGATGCTTCCAGGTGAAGTGATGGAAGGTTCCCACATAGCCGCGCTTTAGCAGCGCCAAAAAGCGCTCAATCCCGTTCGTGTGAGCTTGCCCCCGAACATACTGCCCGATGGAATGATTGACGCTGGAATGCCGATAGCCCACCATCTTGCGGTAGGCCGGGAAGCCATCCGTATCGACAATTGAACCGGAAGCTACATGGTCGTGAATGAAGCCCTGTAGCTCTTGCCGCGTCCTGCGATTCAGCGCATTTGCCTTGACCCTGCCGGAGCGTTCGCGCACACCGATAACGACTTGCTTGCCCGCAGGCCCACAGGCCCACGGCGCCCGGTGCGTTGCTGGGCGTGCTTGTCCTTGTCCTTCCCGGCCAGATAGGTTTCGTCTACTTCAACCTCGCCATCCATCGGCCCGCCGTGATCCGTCATCTCGCCTGCCACTTCGCGCAAGCGGCCAAGCATGAACCAGGCGGTCTTTTACGTTACGCCAATCTCGCGGGCGAGTTCCGTTGAGGGGATTCCCTTACGGTGGGTATGGAATAGTCAGGCGGCCGCAAATCACTTGCGCAATGGCAGGCGGCTTTCTTCAAAGATCGTGCCCTTACGCACCGAGAAATCTTTGCCGCAATCGGCGCATCGGTAGCGGAATCCCCTCTTGAGGTTGTGTATCTGACGGCTTTACCCGCACAATCGGCAAATGACCCCAAGCGGCCAGCGCACTGATTCCAGGCGCCGGACACAAGATTCTTCGTCCGGGAACGCTTCCAACGTCTCATACAGGCTTTCGTAGTTGTGGTACATCTCGCCTTCCTCATTCACTTATACCCTGTTATTCACCCTGTTAGGGTGGTGTCAAGTGTATAAGCGCCCCAAAATTGTGGAAAAACAGTAGTCTCCGATGAATCCCAGGCAGCAAGGACCGCATCTGTTCGGCGATGGTTTACTCCCGATAACTTTACTTATCGGGAACGAAAATACGGACGCCGCCGCCCCCGAAAACGGACTCGACCGCCGCGGCGCCGTTGACGCCTCGGCGGCGCTCGGCGAGCGGATCTGGAGCTATCTCAGCGCCGCCCGGGGGGCGTTCAGCGGCAACACCAAACGGGCGATCCGGGCGGATTTGGAGATCTTTTCGGACTGGTGCGAACACCATGGCGTGGCCGCGCTGCCCGCGCAGGCTGCCACGGTCAGCGCGTTCATCGACGCCACGGCGGGAGACAGGGCGCCGGCCACGGTGCGCCGTTACGTCTCAAGCATCGCCACCTTGCACAAGGCGGTGGGGCTCGACAACCCGTCGGAAAACGTCCTGGTAAAACTCGCGCTGCAGCGGATGCACCGCAAGTACGGGCGCCGCCAGACCCAGGTCCGGGGCCTGACCTGGGTGTTGCGCCAGCGATTGGTGGAGGCCTGCGCGGACCGCCTGATCGACGCGAGGAACCGCGCGCTGGTGGCAATCGCGTACGACACTCTGCTGCGGCGTTCGGAACTGGTGTCGTTGCAAGTGTCTGATGTGCTGATGGAAGTGGACGGTTCGGCGAGCGTGTTCGTGCGCCGCAGCAAGACTGACGGCGAAGGTGCGGGCGCGATGCTCTTCCTCGCCCGGGACAGTGTCAGGCTCGTGCAGGAATGGCTCCGGCGCAGCGGCGTGGCCGAGGGGCGGATGTTCCGGTCGGTTCGCAAGAACGGCTCATTGGGCGCGGAACTGGACGCGAGCCAGATTCCCCGGATCTACAAGGCCATGGCGCGCCGGGCGGGCCTTCCCGACGAGGTGGTGGACGGGCTGTCGGGTCACAGCCCCCGCGTCGGCGCGGCACAGGACATGATTGCCCTGGGCATCGAGATGCCGGCGATTCTTCAGGCCGGGCGCTGGAAGAGCACGGTCATGGTTCAGCGCTACGGAGAGCGGTTGCTGGCGAGAAGAAGCGGGGCCGCGCAGTTGGCCCGGCTCCAGGACCGCAAATGATCCGGCGGCGGGAACGGGGGTTGCCCGGATTCAACTATCGCGAGCAAAGTGCCGGAGTTTTCTCCGCAACCGCGTGCGGCCCTGTGGGCGAGGTCCGCGGCGGAGGACGGAAACGCCGCGGTTTCAAGACAAGTTCTTATTTAATTCAATTGCTTATGTCATGAAGCGGTCGCGGTCGCGGCCCGGTACGATGGGTCCGGGGAACAGCGGAATCGCCCGCACTTGCTTTTTCACTTGCGATAAGTAAAGTAATCGTGTGCAAGGCAGGGTCGCGGCACGCCAAGAGGCGTGTTCGCGAAGCGCAAGGAGCGGCCCACGACTTGCCGGTTACCAGAGGGGGCGGTCGCGCGAGGGCCCTGCGGCACAGCGCGGACGAGGACAGGCGTTTATGGCGAGAACAGGGCAGGCGGTGGCGTCATGCGGTGGCGCGGATGCGCCGGCGGTCTGGAGTGCAGCGCTGTTCGCGCTGGCCGCCCTGCTGCTCGCCCCCCCCTTCGCCTCCGACGCGGCCGCGCAGGACGTTCCGGTGTGGAGGGGGGAAGTCGAGGTCGGGACAAGTTCCCAAACGTCGGGCGGGACCACGATTGCGCTCACGGGGTTTGGTGCGGCGGGGTCGGTAGGCAGCCTGGACGACACGACTGTCAGAGTCAGCGGACAGACGCATACCGTCGAGCAAATCGCGGTCGAAGTCGCAACAGCCGTTGGCGGAACGATTTTATCGAATGAATTTGCCGTAGCGTTCGCAGCCGGGCTTCCCGACGATGTCCGCGGCTCCCTGAAACTCCACGTCACTGGGCACGCGGAGCCGTTCGCGTTCTCCGAAGCAACTTACGATTCCAGTTCCCACGCCTACTCCTGGACCGGCCACGGGCTGACCTGGTCGGAGGACGAGCGCATTTCTCTGCACATCACGCGCGGGAGGGTGGAGGACGACGTGGCGCTGAGCGAGCTGCGCCTGGAGGACATGTCACGCGGCGCGGCGGTCGCGCTGGAGCCGGCCTTTTTGGGCCAGCGGACCGGCTACAGCGTCGTGGCGGGGTCAATCGATGCCGAGCTACGCATCACGTTCCGCACGGCCGACCCCAGGGCAAGCGTGCGGTTCTTCGCCGTTTCGGAAGCGACGGATCTAAGCGGGTCGTCCGTCAGGGCTATCAAGGACGGCGTCGTGGATCTCGGGGGTGGGCGGGGACGGATCGATACATCGATCGACGCCGGCTACTGGCGGTTCGACGTGACGGTGTATTCGCAGAAGGGCAAATTCGCGAGAGACTACGAGTTGAGAGTGCTGGTCAGGGGCGACCCGCCGGAACTTGAGCAGGCGTACCTTGCGCCGGCGTTCTCGAATGAGACGACGGCGAAGGCCGTGTATCTGAAATACGACCGGAACATGGACACCCCCGTGGCGCCGCCGCCGAGCGCCTTTTCGGTGACGGTGGACGGCGACCCGGTGGCGGTGACGGGCACGAACTTCATTGGCAATGTCCTGAAGCTGACGATGGAGCGGGCAGTCGGTCACCGGGTACGGGAGGTGACGGTGAACTATACCCGTCCGGCCAGGAACCCGGTGCAGACCATCGCCGGAGGGCTCGCGGCCGAGCTGACCGCCCACCCGGTGGAAAACCGCATACCGTCCTCCGGGCCCGGCAACGGCGGGGCGAGCGGCATGGAGCTGTTCTTCGCCACGATGACCGTGGGCCGCGACGGCGGCAATGCCAGGGCCGGATACAACGACGGAACGATAGATGCCGGCGATGTCGATCCGATCGGCGCGCTGACCGGGACCGGCTTTTTCTTCGGCCGCGCCGAGTACACGGTTCACTCGCTGTCGGTGGGCGATGACGGCGCCCTGGGGCTGACCCTGAGCGGCTCGCTGACGCAGGCCGCCGCCGCGCCGCTGGACCTGTATGTCGGTAACAGGAAGTTCCGGTTGGCCAGGGCGGACACCTTCGAGGCCGCCGCCAACCGCCGCACCTGGCAGAGCACCGGCCTGGCCTTGGCGGCCGGCGAGAAGGTTGAAGTGCTGATTGTGGATGCGAGGCGGGCGTTGACGGGGGCGTTGCGGAACGTCCCGGCGAGGCACGGCAGCCCGTTCACCTTCGAGGTGCGTTTCAGCGAGGAGGTCGCGGTGAGCGCGGAGACGCTGCGCGATCATGCCTTCACGGTGACTGGCGGCGAGGTGACGGGGGTACGCCAGCTCAATCCGCCGGGCGCCAGGTCCTGGGAGATCGCGGTCGAGGCGTCCTCGGAGGAGGCGGTGACGGTGGTGCTGCCGGCGCCGACGGACTGCGCGGCGCCCGGCGCGATCTGCACCGCGGACGGGCGCCCGCTCTCGGCGAAGCTTTCGGCGACGGTGGAGGGGCCGCTGCCGGCTCTCACGGTGAGTTTCGAGAGCGTGCCCGGCACGCATGACGGGACGAACGAGTTCGTCGTCAGCTTCGCCTTCAGCGAGGCGCCGCACGGGCTCAGCTACACGACGCTGCGCGATTCCGCGTTCGAGGTGACCAACGGCGAGGTGACGGAGGTACGGCGGCTCAATCGGGGGCGGCTCAACCCGCGGAAGGACGAACGCTGGGAAATCACCGTCCTGCCGGCTGGCAGCGACGATGTCACCGTCACGCTCCCGGAGACGACGGGCGACTGCGGCGAGAGCGGCGCGATCTGCACCGAGGACGAGCGCAAGCTCTCGGGGACGATCTCGGCGACGGTGGAGCGGGCCGCGCCGCCGGAGAGTCCGCCGGAGAGTCCGCCGGATCTCACGGCGAGCTTCGAGAGCGTGCCCGACACGCATGACGGGACGAACGACATCGTTTTCCGCATCGCCTTCAGCGAGGATCCCCACGAGCTCAGCTTCAGGACGGTGCGCCATGAGGCGTTCACGGTGACGAACGGCGCGGTGAAGCGCGTACGGCGTCTTGAGCAGGGGAAAGAGCGGCGCTGGGAAATCACCGTCGCGCCGGCCGGCAGCGGCGATGTCACCGTCACGCTCCCGGCGACGACGAGCGACTGCGGCGAGAGCGGTGCGATCTGCACCGGGGACGGGCGCAAGCTCTCGGGCGTGCTCTCGGCGACGGTGGAGGGGCGCGTGCCGGATCTCACGGTGAGCTTCGAGAGCGTGCCCGGCACGCATGACGGGACGAGCGACATCGTCTTCCGCATCGCCTTCAGCGTGGAACCGCACAATCTCAGCTTCAAGACGCTGCGCGATTCGGCGTTCGAGGTGACGAACGGCGCGGTGACGCGGGCGGAGCGCCTCGAGCAGGGGAAGGACCGGCGCTGGAGAATCACCGTCGCGCCGTCCGGCAGCGGCGATGTCACCGTCACGCTGCCGGCGACGACGGGCGACTGCGCCACGAGCGGCGCGATCTGCACCGGGTACGAGCGCAAGCTCGCGAACCGGCTCCACAAGGTCATCAAGGGCCCGCCGGCGGAGTTCTCGGTGGCGGACGCGCGGGTGGATGAAGACGAGGGCGCGGTGCTGGCCTTCGCGGTGACGCTGAGCCGGGCCATGAGCGGACCGGTGAGCGTGGACTACGCCACCTCTGACGGGACGGCGACGCAGGGCGTGGACTACAGGGCGGCCCGCGCGACGTTGACGTTCGAGGCGGGGGAGTTGTCGAACACGATCGAGGTCGAGGTGCTCAACGACGTGGAGGACGAGGGCGAGGAGACCCTGACGCTGGCGCTGTCGAACCCGTCGGGGGGCAACGTGTCCCTCGCCGACGCCGAGGCGACGGGCACGATCGTGAATTCCGACCCGATGCCCAGGGCGTGGCTGGCGCGGTTCGGGCGAACTGCGTCGGTTCATACGGTCGATGCGATCCGGGAGCGGCTCGCCGGCGGGCCGCGTAGCGCGCAGGACAATCACTTCACGGTGGGCGGACAGCGCGTGGACCAACTGTTCGACGATTTCCGCAACGCCGCCCGGGGCGCCGATACGAAGGAGACCGCGGACCGGGCAGCGCCGGACAGGCGCCTTGAGGACGAATCGGCCTGGGACCGCATGGACCGGCTCAAGGCCGAATCCATGGGCTGGTGGGCTGCGCCCGGCAGGGCTGCGCCCGGCGGTTTCGGGCTTGCGGAGGGCGGGTTCGCAGGCGGGGCGCCTGGCGGACGGGCGAGCGCGGGGTTGCCGTCTTCAGGCGCGTCGCTTTCAGGCGAGGCTTCGGCCGGGCTGCCGGCCGCAGAACCGCTCTTGGGCCGGGGACCGTCTTCGGCGAGCTTGCCGTCCGCGGGACTGCTGTCCACGGCCCGGCCGTTCGCGGATCTGCTGTCGAGGGGACGCGAGGACTGGCGGGCGCTGCTCATGGGCAGCTCGTTTGATTACTCGCGAACGCTTGCGGACGGGACGGAGACGCGGAACGGACTTTCAAGCTGGTCGGCCTGGGGCCGGGCGGCGGAGACCCGGTTCAGCGGCGCCGACGGGGAGCTTTCGATTGACGGAGCCGTGGCCACGGCCACCGTCGGCGCCGACGCCCAGTGGGGCCGGTGGCTGGCGGGCGTGGCGGTGTCCCACAGCTTCGGCGAAGGCGGCTACAGCCATGCCACCGCCGCGGGCGGCGATGTGACGAGCCGCCTGACGAGCATCAACCCGTACGCGAACTTCACGCTCAACGAGCGGTTGAGCCTGTGGGGCGCGGTCGGTTACGGCGTGGGCGATCTGAGTCTTCAAAGCAAGCGCGCCGGCGACGCGATCGAGACGGGCCTCGAATCCACCATGGCGGCGTTCGGCGGGCGGGGCGTATTTTCCCGCCGCGCGGGCGGGTTGAATTTGGCGGTGGTGTCCGACGCGCTGTTCACGAACACGGTGTCGGAGGCCGCGGCGGGACTGATGGGCGCCGAGGGCGCGTCGAGCCGCGTGCGGCTGATGCTGGAAGGTTCCGGATCCATGCCGCTCGCAAACGGCGCGGTGTTGCGCCCGACGCTTGAGGCGGGGCTGCGCTACGACGGCGGCGACGCGGAGACGGGCGCCGGTGTGGAGATCGGCGGCGGACTGGCCTGGTCGGCCGGGCGGCTGTCGGTCGAGCTCAACGTGCGGGGGTTGCTCGCGCACGAGGACGCCGAGTACGAGGAATGGGGGTTCAGCGGTTCGCTGAAGTGGCAGCCCAACGAGGACGGGCGCGGCTGGGCGATGGAGGCGGGTTCGAGCTGGGGCGACACCGCAAGCGGCGTGAACGCGCTGTGGAGCCGCCAGGACGCCTCGGGCCTTGCCCGGGCCGCGGGGATGGATGCCGCCCGGCGGTTCCAGGCCCAGCTTGGCTACGGTTTTGAGGGACGCAGGGGCCGCGCGCTCTGGGTCCCATTCGTGGGCGCCGAATCCTCCGCCGGGCAACAGGCGTACCGGATGGGCCTGAAACTCACGTCGGGTCCGAACCTGGAGGCGGGGCTCGAGCTCGGCCGGCGCGCCGGAGCGCGCGGCGTGGCCGAGGATGCGTTCCGGCTGCAGGGCACGGTGCGCTGGTAGGCTGCCGTGACGCCCGCACACACACATCCAATTCAGGAGCGCCGGGCGTGCCGTGCCGGTGCTTTGCGAGGCGCAACGCCCGGCGGGCGGGACGATCGAAACGGCGCGAGCGCCCGCGGATCGAATGCCCGGCCCCCCGGCCGTCCGATACCGAAGGGCAACGCCTGGATGAATCCGATGGCGCGATCAGCCGGTTCGCCCGCCTGGCGCGTCACGGCGTTTCTCGTGCTGCTGGGCGCCGCGTTCGGTCCGGCGACCGTTCACGGCCAGGCCGTCGAATTCCTCGGCAACGATACTCAGGGCACCGACGTCGAACTGAAGATCGGTTCCGAGTGGGATTCGAATTTTAACCGAAGAGACGGACCCGTTCGCAGGAACCAGGCGTTTCGCACGGGGAGCAACCCGGACGGTTACCTGTTGACCAAGCTCGTGCTGTACATGAACGACTTCGCGTCGTCGGACCATGTCGCAGGCGGCAGGCCCGAACTTCGAGTGAGGTTGAGAAGCGTCCACAACCGCACCACCACCAGGGACCCGCACAGCAATACGAGCGAGCTATTCGCATTCGCGATTCCGACGCCTTCCTCCGCTCAAGAGGCGCAGGACTTCGTGCCGAGCTCGGCCGCCACCGAGGCGCAAAAGACGCTCCCGCCCAATACCTGGTACGCCATCGACGTGCACCAGGCGCAGGTCAACCCCTCAAGGGAAAACAACGTAAAGCACATCGACCTGGTGGGCACGGCAAGCAACACCTACAGCTCGCTGGAAGGATGGCAGGTCGACGGCGAGCATCTCCGCAAGGATGGCCCGTCGAATCGATTTTGGAGCAGGGACCAAAACAGTTTCAGGATGAAGATCTTCGCGACGCGGATTTCGGACGCGACGACCGTCACCCTGACTGCAAGCCCCGGCTCGATCGGCGAGAACGGCGGCCAGTCGACGATCCGGGGCAGCGTCGCGCCCGCGCCCGAGGCGGCGTTCACCGTCGACGTGGCGGCGACGCCCACCGCCGGCACCTCCGCCACGGCACGGGACTACACGCTGAGTTCCAACACCACGCTCTCGTTCGCGGCCGGCGCCACCGCGAGTACCGGCACGGTCACCCTCGCCGCGGTGAACGACGATACCTACACCGGCGACCGAAGCGTGACCCTTTCCGGTACCTCGGCCGCGGACGTGGACATTCTCTCCAGCATGGTCGCAATCGTGGAAGACGAGGCGGCACCCGCTCCGAACCGTGCCGCGGCCGACCCGACGCACAACAGCGCGGTGCTGTCCTGGGTATTCGCGGATCGCCACGGCAGTTCGGTCGTCGAGTACCGGCTCTCGGCGAACGGCGGATCGTTCGGCAACTGGACGGAAATTCCCGCAAGCAGGCCGACCCAGAGCAATGGCAGGCAGTACGAGGTCCCGAACCTCGCCTCGAGTACCGAATACGCGTTCAAGCTGAGATACAAAAGGGGCAACAGTACCGGCCCCGAGGTCGAGGCGGGCGCGACCACGTTCGAGCCGTTCACCGCGCGGTTCACCGACCTGCCGGCGTTCAGGGACAGTCGCTTGTCCTCAACAACGAGTCAGTATTTCACTGTGAAGGGGGCGTTCAGCAGCGAATTGCGCAGCAACAGGGTATTGGCCCCTCGCAACGGCCTGGTCGAGGTCGACGGCGCCATCTTCATTGGCCGCGATGACGGACGCAGCCTGGACAGCTTCTTGATGGAGCTCCGGGCCAGGGCCAACACCACGTCGGTCGAGATCACCCTGAAGGCGCCGGACGGAGCCAAGGTGAAGTGCACGGCGGCCGAAGCCGACACCGCCCCGATACGGAAAATATGCAGTGCCGACCTGCGGCCCCTCAGCGAGGACGTCACGGGCATCGTCAGGGCGCGGAGGGAGGTCCGCCTGGCCCTGGACACCGCGTCGATCTCCGAAGACGGCGGCGTCGCGAACCTGACCGCCAGGCTTCACAAGCCCAGAAGCTGGGGAGAAGCTTCTACGGCGAACGAAACGAGCGACGTGGACGTGTACGTCGACGTTGAAATCACCGACGAGGCGGGCGACATCGAAGCCTCCGGGACGCGGCTCACGATTCGGGCCGGCTCGCGGGATTCGAACGCGATCGCGCTGAGCGCGCTCGACAACGTCGAAGCCACCGGGAACAGGCGCATCGCGATCGCCGCGGAAACGCCCTCCGAAGGGCACGTCACGGTGGATTCGGAGACGAGCAGCGTGGAGCTTGAAATCGAGGAAGACGATGTGGGATTGCTGGCGCCGGACGATTTCGAGGCCACTCCGGGGCCCAAGGCGGTGCGATTGAGCTGGGACCCGATCGTGAACCCGTTCCCGCACGCCTACGACTACCGGTACTGGAGCACGGGGAGCCCGCCCGATTGGCAGCAAATTGCCGACAGCAACCTGGACGGAGCGAACCATTCGAGCTTCCTGATTTCGGGGCTCGCCAAGGAGACGGCCTACACCTTCGAAATCCGCGCCACGGTCGGACAGTATCAGAGCGCCGCGAGGTCCGCCGACGTGACGACGTTGTCCGAGTACACCGTCGAATTGGAGGATCCGCCGACACATTTCCGGTCCGGTGAGGCATTCGTGGTAACGGCCGTGTTCAGCGCGGATCTTCTACGCTTTGAAGGGCTGCATCACGAGCATACGAGCCAGGTCGTCGTTCAGGGCGGAACCTATGAACGACTCGCGCGGGAGGGCCAAGGCCGGGGGAGCCGCGCCTGGAACCTGACGATTCAGCCGGACTCGGGCGCAACGGAGGTGACCGTCAGCGTCAACGCCGAGCAGCCGCCGCAGTTGCGCTGCGCGTTGGACGAGACCGAGCGTATCTGCAGTGTTGCCTTGCATCCGCTGACGCAGGGCGCGTCCGTCACGGTACCGGTCTACGCCGCGCCGGCGTTCGACGCGGGACTGCCGACGCGCGTCGAGGTGGCCGAGAACACCGCGGCGGACACCGACATCGGGTCGCCGTTCACGGCCACCGACAACGACAACGATATGCTGACCTGGACGCTTGACGGGACGGACAAGGCGAGCTTCGCGGTCGATGCCGGGACCGGCCAGTTGAAGACGAAGGCGGCGCTGGACCACGAGGCGACGAGCAGCTACTCCGTCACCGTCACCGTTTCGGACGGAACCGGCTCCGACACGCACGAGGTTTCGGTCGGCGTGACGGACGTGGACGAGCCGCCGGGGAAGCCGGCGGCGCCGACGCTGCACTCGCGCGCGCGGACGAGCCTGACGGTGGAGTGGAAAGCGCCGTCGAATGACGGCAAGCCCGATATCGAGAGCTACGACCTGCAGTACCGTGCCGGCAGCGACGGCGAGATCACCGCGGGTCCGCAGGTCGTGTCCGGGACCCGCGCGCAGATCACGCCGCTTGCGCCGGCGACAGGATATGAAGTGCGGGTGCGCGCGTCCAGCGATGAAGGCAAGGGCGACTGGTCGGACGCGCTGACGGCGGCGACCGATCCGGTGGTGTCGATCGAGGCCGCGAGCGCGACGGTGACGGAGGGGCCGAACGCGGCGGCGGCGTTCACCCTGAGCCGCACCGGCGCGGCCGCCGGGGCGTTGACGGTGGCCGTGTCGGTGACGCAGCAAGGCGACTACATCGACGGCGCCGCGCCCACGAGCGTGACGTTCGACGCCGACGCCGCGGCCGCGGAGCTGGCGGTGGAGATCCAGGACGATCTGCGGGACGAGGCCGACGGTTCGGTCACGGTGACGCTCGCCGGCGGCGCCGGCTACACGGTGGACCCCGGGGCGAACACGGCGACGGTGACCGTGAACGACGAGGACACGCCGAACGACCCGCCGGTGTTCGACACGGGGCTGCCGGGGAGCGTCGGGGTGGCCGAGAACACCGCGGCGGACACGGACATCGGGTCGCCGTTCACCGCGACGGACCCGGATGCCGGCACCACCCTGGCCTACTCGCTCGCGGGGACGGACAAGGATCATTTCGCCATCGATTCGTCGAGCGCGCAGTTGAAGACGAAAGGCGCGCTCGATTTCGAGGGCAAGACGGGCTATTCCGTTTCGATCGAGGTCACCGACGGACGGGAAAGGGCGGACCGTGCGCTGACGGTGAACGTGACCGACGTGGACGAGCCGCCGGGGAAACCGGCCGCGCCGGTGCTGGATGCGCGGGACCGAACGAGCCTGACGGTGAGTTGGGTCGATCCCGACAACCTCGGCAAACCCCCGATCGAGAGCTACGACCTGCAATACCGGGCGAGCGGCGCGGCCTACCGCGCAGGGCCGCAGGACCAGTCCCTGAACCGCGCCAGGATCCGCAACCTGAGTCCGGCGACGGTGTACGACATCCAGGTGCGCGCGACCAACGCCGAAGGGGACGGTGGCTGGTCGGACGCGCTGACCGTGCCGACCGATCCGGCGGTGTCCATAGCACCGAGGAGCGGCGGCGAGACCGTGACCGAGGGCACGGACAGCGCGGCCGTATTCGTCGTGAGCCGGACGGGTGCGACGACGGCAGCGCTGACGGTGAACCTCCTGTCGGTGACCCAGCAAGGCGAGTACATCGACGGCACGCCGCCCACCAGCGTGACGATCGCCGCCAATGCGGCCAGCGCCGAGCTGGGCGTGGCGATCGACGACGACGACATGGACGAGGCCGACGGGTCGATCACGGTGACCCTGACGGACGGCGCCGGCTACGCGGTGGAGCCCGGAGCGACGGCCGCGACGGTGACCGTGAACGACAATCCCAACGCCGGGCCCGTGATCACGACGACATCGCCCATCGAGCACCGGGAAAACTTGACGGAGGTTGCAACGCTGACCGCCACCGACGCGGACAGCGACCCGATCCAATGGTCGATTACCGGCGGCGCCGACGCCGCCGCATTCAATCTCACCGGCGATGGCGAATTGACGTTCGTGACGGGGCCGAATTTCGAGGATCCGGCGGATGCGGACTCCAACAACGATTACGTCGTCGACGTACGGGCGTCGGATGGAACCGACCGCGCGGACCTGACGCTGACGGTCAATGTAACCAATGCGATCGAGCAGTTGCGCGCGCCGCGTTCCTTCAGGCTGGACGAAAGGACCCGGACGACGCTGAAGTTCTCGTGGAATCCGCCGCGGGGCTCGTCGGGGTTGCCGGAGGTAACCGAATACAGACTGTGGTATCGGGTGGACGATAGTTCTTCGTCACCGCAAACGGTGACCTTGGCGGCGTCTACGATGAGCGCAACGATCATGGAACTGACGCCGGCGACGACTTACGAAGTCACGATACGGGCGCGCAATTCCGACGCCTTGGGGGTACGGTCGAATCCGCTGATCGTCGGCACGGATCCGGCGGTGTCCATCGCGCCGAGGAGCGGCGGCGAGACGGTGACCGAGGGCACGGACGACGAGGCCGTGTTCATCGTGAGCCGGACGGGTGAGACGGCGGGAACGCTGACGGTGACCGTGTCGGTGACCCAGCAGGGCGACTACATCGACGGCGCGCCGCCCACGAGCGTGGCGTTCGAGACGGGCGAGGCCACCGCCGAGCTGCGCGTGGCGATCGACGACGACGATGTCGACGAGGCCGACGGCTCGATCACCGCGACCGTGCAGGCGGGCACCGCCTACTCGCTGGACGGGTCGACGACCGAGGCGACGGTGACCGTGAACGACGAGGACGAGCTGGCGCTGAACGTGAACGCCATTGCCGGCGACGACACGATCAACATCGCCGAGAGGTCGTCCGGGTTCGCCATTACCGGCGACACCGGTTCGGAGAGCGGTGTGACCGTGACCGTCGGGATCGGCGGCACGAGCCTCGATAGCGTGACATCTGACGGCACCGGTGCCTGGTCGGTGAGCGTGCCGGCGGATGCCGCCTACATCACGGGCACGAGCGTGGCGGTGAGCGTGTCGGCGGCCAAGACCGGGGTCGCCTCGCCCAGTGACGTGACGCGCACGCTGACGGTGGACCTGGTGGCGCCGGCGCCGCCCGCCTACACGGCCCCGGGTTCGCTGACGGTGGGTGTGCCGATCGCGGCGATGAATCCGAGCGGCGGCGCCGGCATCGATGAATACGCCGCCCCGGGGCTGCCGCCGGGGTTGAGCATTCACGCGACCACCGGCGCGATCAGCGGCACGCCGGACACGGCCGAGGCCGGCGCCGCCGAGGTGACGGTGACGGTGAGCGACAGCGCCGGCAACCCGGCCACGGTGGATATCACGTTCCCGGCGGTGGACAAGGGCGATCAGACGCTGAGCGGGTTCCAGTACAGTGCGGCCTCGGTGAGGTACGGAGCGACCGCCCCCGCCGTCACGCCCCCCACCGGCGAGCGGACGACCCTGAGCTACTCGGCGAGCCCGGACAGCGTATGCACGGTGGACGCCGCCACCGGCGCGCTGACCCTGGTGGGCGCTGGGCAGTGCGTCGTCACGGTCACGGCGGCGGGCACGGCCGACTACAACGAAGCCAGCGACACGTTCACCGTCACGGTGCAGGCCATCGACCAGTTGGCGCTGAACGTGAACGCGATCGCCACGGACGACACGATCAACATCGCCGAGAAGGCGTCCGGGTTCGCCATTAGCGGCGACACCGGTTCGGTGGGTGAGGTCAGTGTCACCGTGACAGTGGGGGAGACGAACCTGACGGCGACCTCCTCCACGGCGAATCCGGCGACCTGGTCGGTGAGCGTGCCGGCGGATGCCGCCTACATCACGGGCACGAGCGTGGCGGTGGCGGTGAACGCCTCGAAGACCGGTTATAGCCCGCCGGGTGCGGAGCAGCGCGCGCTGACGGTGGACCTGGTGGCGCCGGCGCCGCCGGGCTACACGGCCCCGGGTTCGCTGACGGTGGGTGTGCCGATCGCGGCGATGAATCCGAGCGGCGGCGCCGGCATCGATGAATACGCCGCCCCGGGGCTGCCGCCGGGGCTGGACATCGACACGGCCAGCGGCGCGATCAGCGGCACGCCGGACACGGCCGAGGCCGGCGCCGCCGAGGTGACGGTGACGGTGAGCGACACCGCCGGCAACCCGGCCACGGTGGACATCACGTTCCCGGCGGTGGACAAGGGCGATCAGACGCTGAGCGGGTTCCAGTACAGTGCGGCCTCGGTGGAGTACGGCGCCGCCGCGCCCACGGTGACAGCGCCCACCGGGGAGCGGGGGGCGCTGAGCTACTCGGCGAGCCCGGACACCGTATGCACGGCCGCCGCCGCCACCGGCGCGCTCACCCTGGTGGGCGCCGGGGACTGCGTCGTCACGGTCACGGCGGCGGGCACCGACGATTACAACGAAGCCAGCGACACGTTCACCGTCACGGTGCAGCCCGCCGGCACGCTGGCGCTGAACCTCGACGCCATCGCCACGGACGACACGATCAACATCGCCGAGAAGGCGTCCGGGTTCGCCATTAGCGGCGACACCGGTTCGGTGGGCGGGGTGGACGTGACCGTCGGGATCGGCGCCGCCACGTTGACCGCCACCTCGGCCGATGAGGCGGGCACCGCCGCCTGGTCGGTGACCGTGCCGGCGGATGCCGCCTACATCGCGGGCACGAGCGTGGCGGTGGCGGTGAACGCCTCGAAGACCGGTTATAGCCCGCCGGGTTCGGAGCAGCGCACGCTGACGGTGGACCTGGTGGCGCCGGCGCCGCCGGGCTACACGGCCCCGGGTTCGCTGACGGTGGGTGTGCCGATCGCGGCGATGAATCCGAGCGGCGGCGTGGACGTGGCGGCCCACGATGCCACGGGGCTGCCGCCGGGGCTGGACATCGACACGGCCAGCGGCGCGATCAGCGGCACGCCGGAGACCGCGGAGACCGGCACGGCCCTTGCGACGGTGACGGTCATGGACACCGCCGGCAACCCGGCCACGGTGGATATTACGTTCCCGGCGGTGGAGAAGGGCGACCAGGCGCTCGCCGGGTTCCGGTACGGCGCGCCGTCACGCCCCCCACGCCTCGGTGAGGTACGGTGACGCGGCGCCCGCCGTCACGCCCCCCACCGGCGAGCGGACGACGTTGAGCTACTCGGCCACGCCCGCGACGGTGTGCACGGCCGCCGCCGCCACCGGCGTGCTGACCCTGGTGGGCGCCGGGGACTGCGTCATCACGGTCACGGCGGCGGGCAGCGACGATTACAACGAAGCCAGCGACACGTTCACCGTCGCGGTGCAGCCCGCCGGCACGCTGGCGCTGAACCTCGACGCCATCGCCACGGACGACACGATCAACATCGCCGAGAAGGCGTCCGGGTTCGCCATTAGCGGCGACACCGGTTCGGTGGGTGAGGTCAGTGTCACGGTGACAGTGGGGGAGACGAACCTGACGGCGACCTCCTCCACGGCGAATCCGGCGACCTGGTCGGTGAGCGTGCCGGCGGATGCCGCCTACATCACGGGCACGAGCGTGGCGGTGGCGGTGAACGCCTCGAAGACCGGTTATAGCCCGCCGGGTGCGGAGCAGCGCGCGCTGACGGTGGACCTGGTGGCGCCGGCGCCGCCGGGCTACACGGCCCCGGGTTCGCTGACGGTGGGTGTGCCGATCGCGGCGATGAATCCGAGCGGCGGCGTGGACGTGGCGGCCCACGATGCCACGGGGCTGCCGCCGGGGCTGGACATCGACACGGCCAGCGGCGCGATCAGCGGCACGCCGGAGACCGCGGAGACCGGCACGGCCCTTGCGACGGTGACGGTGAGCGACAGCGCCGGCAACCCGGCCACGGTGGACATCACGTTCCCGGCGGTGGAGAAGGGCGACCAGGCGCTCGCCGGGTTCCGGTACGGCGCGGCCTCGGTGAGGTACGGTGACGCGGCGCCCGCCGTCACGCCCCCCACCGGGGAGCGGGGGGCGCTGAGCTACTCGGCGAGCCCGGACACCGTATGCACCGCCGCCGCCGCCACCGGCGCGCTCACCCTGGTGGGCGCCGGGGACTGCGTCATCACGGTCACGGCGGCGGGCACGGCTGACTACAACGAAGCCAGCGACACGTTCACCGTCGCGGTGCAGCCCGCCGGCACGCTGGCGCTGAACCTCGACGCCATCGCCACGGACGACACGATCAACATCGCCGAGAAGGCGTCCGGGTTCGCCATTAGCGGCGACACCGGTTCGGTGGGTGAGGTCAGTGTCACGGTGACAGTGGGGGAGACGAACCTGACGGCGACCTCCTCCACGGCGAATCCGGCGACCTGGTCGGTGAGCGTGCCGGCGGATGCCGCCTACATCACGGGCACGAGCGTGGCGGTGGCGGTGAACGCCTCGAAGACCGGTTATAGCCCGCCGGGTGCGGAGCAGCGCACGCTGACGGTGGACCTGGTGGCGCCGGCGCCGCCGGGCTACACGGCCCCGGGTTCGCTGACGGTGGGTGTGCCGATCGCGGCGATGAATCCGAGCGGCGGCGCCGGCATCGATGAATACGCCGCCCCGGGGCTGCCCTCGGGGTTGAGCATTCACGCGACCACCGGCGCGATCAGCGGCACGCCGGACACGGCCGAGGCCGGCGCCGCCGAGGTGACGGTGACGGTGAGCGACAGCGCCGGCAACGCCGACACGGTGGATATCACGTTCCCGGCGGTGGCCAAGGGCGATCAGACGCTGAGCGGGTTCCAGTACAGCGCGGCCTCGGTGAGGTACGGAGCGACCGCCCCCGCCGTCACGCCCCCCACCGGGGAGCGGGGGGCGCTGAGCTACTCGGCGAGCCCGGACAGCGTATGCACGGTGGACGCGGCCACCGGCGCGCTCACCCTGGTGGGCGCCGGGGACTGCGTCGTCACGGTCACGGCGGCGTCCACGGCCAATTACAAGCAGGCCAGCGACACGTTCACCGTCACGGTGCAACCCGCCGCCACGCTGGTGCTGAACGTCTCGGCCATTGCCGGTGACGGCACCGTCAACATCGCCGAGAAGGCGTCCGGGTTCGCCATTAGCGGCGACACCGGTTCGGTGGGTGAGGTCAGTGTCACGGTGACAGTGGGGGAGACGAACCTGACGGCGACCTCCTCCACGGCGAATCCGGCGACCTGGTCGGTGACCGTGCCGGCGGATGCCGCCTACATCACGGGCACGAGCGTGGCGGTGGCGGTGAACGCCTCGAAGACCGGTTATAGCCCGCCGGGTGCGGAGCAGCGCGCGCTGACGGTGGACCTGGTGGCGCCGGCGCCGCCGGGCTACACGGCCCCGGGTTCGCTGACGGTGGGTGTGCCGATCGCGGCGATGAATCCGAGCGGCGGCGTGGACGTGGCGGCCCACGATGCCACGGGGCTGCCGCCGGGGCTGGACATCGACACGGCCAGCGGCGCGATCAGCGGCACGCCGGAGACCGCGGAGACCGGCACGGCCCTTGCGACGGTGACGGTCATGGACACCGCCGGCAACCCGGCCACGGTGGATATTACGTTCCCGGCGGTGGAGAAGGGCGACCAGGCGCTCGCCGGGTTCCGGTACGGCGCGGCCTCGGTGAGGTACGGTGACGCGGCGCCCGCCGTCACGCCCCCCACCGGGGAGCGGGGGGCGCTGAGCTACTCGGCGAGCCCGGACACCGTATGCACGGCCGCCGCCGCCACCGGCGCGCTCACCCTGGTGGGCGCCGGGGACTGCGTCATCACGGTCACGGCGGCGGGCAGCGACGATTACAACGAAGCCAGCGACACGTTCACCGTCGCGGTGCAGCCCGCCGGCACGCTGGCGCTGAACCTCGACGCCATCGCCACGGACGACACGATCAACATCGCCGAGAAGGCGTCCGGGTTCGCCATTAGCGGCGACACCGGTTCGGTGGGTGAGGTCAGTGTCACCGTGACAGTGGGGGAGACGAACCTGACGGCGACCTCCTCCACGGCGAATCCGGCGACCTGGTCGGTGAGCGTGCCGGCGGATGCCGCCTACATCACGGGCACGAGCGTGGCGGTGGCGGTGAACGCCTCGAAGACCGGTTATAGCCCGCCGGGTGCGGAGCAGCGCGCGCTGACGGTGGACCTGGTGGCGCCGGCGCCGCCGGGCTACACGGCCCCGGGTTCGCTGACGGTGGGTGTGCCGATCGCGGCGATGAATCCGAGCGGCGGCGCCGGCATCGATGAATACGCCGCCCCGGGGCTGCCCTCGGGGTTGAGCATTCACGCGACCACCGGCGCGATCAGCGGCACGCCGGACACGGCCGAGGCCGGCGCCGCCGAGGTGACGGTGACGGTGAGCGACAGCGCCGGCAACGCCGACACGGTGGATATCACGTTCCCGGCGGTGGCCAAGGGCGATCAGACGCTGAGCGGGTTCCAGTACAGCGCCGCCTCGGTGAGGTACGGAGCGACCGCCCCCGCCGTCACGCCCCCCACCGGGGAGCGGGGGGCGCTGAGCTACTCGGCGAGCCCGGACAGCGTATGCACGGTGGACGCGGCCACCGGCGCGCTCACCCTGGTGGGCGCCGGGGACTGCGTCGTCACGGTCACGGCGGCGTCCACGGCCAATTACAAGCAGGCCAGCGACACGTTCACCGTCACGGTGCAACCCGCCGCCACGCTGGTGCTGAACGTCTCGGCCATTGCCGGTGACGGCACCGTCAACATCGCCGAGAAGGCGTCCGGGTTCGCCATTAGCGGCGACACCGGTTCGGTGGGTGAGGTCAGTGTCACCGTGACAGTGGGGGAGACGAACCTGACGGCGACCTCCTCCACGGCGAATCCGGCGACCTGGTCGGTGACCGTGCCGGCGGATGCCGCCTACATCACGGGCACGAGCGTGGCGGTGGCGGTGAACGCCTCGAAGACCGGTTATAGCCCGCCGGGTGCGGAGCAGCGCACGCTGACGGTGGACCTGGTGGCGCCGGCGCCGCCGGGCTACACGGCCCCGGGTTCGCTGACGGTGGGTGTGCCGATCGCGGCGATGAATCCGAGCGGCGGCGTGGACGTGGCGGCCCACGATGCCACGGGGCTGCCGCCGGGGCTGGACATCGACACGGCCAGCGGCGCGATCAGCGGCACGCCGGAGACCGCGGAGACCGGCACGGCCCTTGCGACGGTGACGGTCATGGACACCGCCGGCAACCCGGCCACGGTGGATATTACGTTCCCGGCGGTGGAGAAGGGCGACCAGGCGCTCGCCGGGTTCCGGTACGGCGCGGCCTCGGTGAGGTACGGTGACGCGGCGCCCGCCGTCACGCCCCCCACCGGCGAGCGGACGACCCTGAGCTACTCGGCGAGCCCGGACAGCGTATGCACGGTGGACGCCGCCACCGGCGCGCTGACCCTGGTGGGCGCTGGGCAGTGCGTCGTCACGGTCACGGCGGCGGGCACGGACGATTACAACGAGGCCAGCGACACGTTCACGGTCGCGGTGCAGCCCGCCGGCACGCTGGCGCTGAAGGTCGACGCCATCGCCACGGACGACACGATCAACATCGCCGAGAAGGCGTCCGGGTTCGCCATTAGCGGCGACACCGGTTCGGTGGGTGAGGTCAGTGTCACCGTGACAGTGGGGGAGACGAACCTGACGGCGACCTCCTCCACGGCGAATCCGGCGACCTGGTCGGTGACCGTGCCGGCGGATGCCGCCTACATCACGGGCACGAGCGTGGCGGTGGCGGTGAACGCCTCGAAGACCGGTTATAGCCCGCCGGGTGCGGAGCAGCGCACGCTGACGGTGGACCTGGTGGCGCCGGCGCCGCCCGCCTACACGGCCCCGGGTTCGCTGACGGTGGGTGTGCCGATCGCGGCGATGAATCCGAGCGGCGGCGCCGGCATCGATGAATACGCCGCCCCGGGGCTGCCCTCGGGGTTGAGCATTCACGCGACCACCGGCGCGATCAGCGGCACGCCGGACACGGCCGAGGCCGGCGCCGCCGAGGTGACGGTGACGGTGAGCGACAGCGCCGGCAACCCGGCCACGGTGGATATCACGTTCCCGGCGGTGGACAAGGGCGATCAGACGCTGAGCGGGTTCCAGTACAGTGCGGCCTCGGTGGAGTACGGCGCCGCCGCGCCCACCGTTACAGAGCCCACCGGCGAGCGGACGACGTTGAGCTACTCGGCGAGCCCGGACACCGTATGCACGGCCGCCGCCGCCACCGGCGTGCTGACCCTGGTGGGCGCCGGGGACTGCGTCATCACGGTCACGGCGGCGGGCAGCGACGATTACAACGAAGCCAGCGACACGTTCACCGTCGCGGTGCAGCCCGCCGGCACGCTGGCGCTGAAACTCAACGCCATCGCCACGGACGACACGATCAACATCGCCGAGAAGGCGTCCGGGTTCGCCATTAGCGGCGACACCGGAACCGAGACCGGCGTGACGGTGATCGTCGGGATCGGCGGCACCACCCTTGATGGCGTGACATCTGACGGCGCCGGCGTCTGGTCGGTTGGCGTGCCGGGGGATGCGTCGTACATCACGGGCACGAGCGTGGCGGTGAGCGTATCGGCGTCCAAGACCGGTTTTACATCCCCCTCCGCGGAGCAGCGCACGCTGACGGTGGACCTGGTGGCGCCGGCGCCGCCGGGCTACACGGCCCCGGGTTCGCTGACGGTGGGTGTGCCGATCGCGGCGATGAATCCGAGCGGCGGCGCCGGCATCGATGAATACGCCGCCCCGGGGCTGCCGTCGGGGTTGAGCATTCACGCGACCACGGGCGCGATCGGCGGCACGCCGGACACGGCCGAGGCCGGCGCCGCCGAGGTGACGGTGACGGTGAGCGACAGCGCCGGCAACCCGGCCACGGTGGACATCACGTTCCCGGCGGTGGCCAAGGGCGACCAGACGCTGAGCGGGTTCCAGTACAGTGCGGCCTCGGTGGAGTACGGCGCCGCCGCGCCCACCGTTACAGAGCCCACCGGCGAGCGGACGACGTTGAGCTACTCGGCGAGCCCGGACACCGTATGCACGGCCGCCGCCGCCACCGGCGCGCTCACCCTGGTGGGCGCCGGGGACTGCGTCATCACGGTCACGGCGGCGTCCACGGCCAATTACAAGCAGGCCAGCGACACGTTCACCGTCACGGTGCAACCCGCCGCCACGCTGGTGCTGAACGTCTCGGCCATTGCCGGTGACGGCACCGTCAACATCGCCGAGAAGGCGTCCGGGTTCGCCATTAGCGGCGACACCGGTTCGGTGGGTGAGGTCAGTGTCACCGTGACAGTGGGGGAGACGAACCTGACGGCGACCTCCTCCACGGCGAATCCGGCGACCTGGTCGGTGACCGTGCCGGCGGATGCCGCCTACATCACGGGCACGAGCGTGGCGGTGGCGGTGAACGCCTCGAAGACCGGTTATAGCCCGCCGGGTGCGGAGCAGCGCACGCTGACGGTGGACCTGGTGGCGCCGGCGCCACCGGGCTACACGGCCCCGGGTTCGCTGACGGTGGGTGTGCCGATCGCGGCGATGAATCCGAGCGGCGGCGCCGGCATCGATGAATACGCCGCCCCGGGGCTGCCCTCGGGGTTGAGCATTCACGCGACCACCGGCGCGATCAGCGGCACGCCGGACACGGCCGAGGCCGGCGCCGCCGAGGTGACGGTGACGGTGAGCGACAGCGCCGGCAACGCCGACACGGTGGATATCACGTTCCCGGCGGTGGCCAAGGGCGATCAGACGCTGAGCGGGTTCCAGTACAGCGCGGCCTCGGTGAGGTACGGAGCGACCGCCCCCGCCGTCACGCCCCCCACCGGGGAGCGGGGGGCGCTGAGCTACTCGGCGAGCCCGGACAGCGTATGCACGGTGGACGCGGCCACCGGCGCGCTCACCCTGGTGGGCGCCGGGGACTGCGTCGTCACGGTCACGGCGGCGGGCAGCGACGATTACAACGAAGCCAGCGACACGTTCACCGTCGCGGTGCAGCCCGCCGGCACGCTGGCGCTGAACCTCAACGCCATCGCCACGGACGACACGATCAACATCGCCGAGAAGGCGTCCGGGTTCGCCATTAGCGGCGACACCGGAACCGAGACCGGCGTGACGGTGATCGTCGGGATCGGCGGCACCACCCTTGATGGCGTGACATCTGACGGCGCCGGCGTCTGGTCGGTTGGCGTGCCGGGGGATGCGTCGTACATCACGGGCACGAGCGTGGCGGTGAGCGTATCGGCGTCCAAGACCGGTTTTACATCCCCCTCCGCGGAGCAGCGCACGCTGACGGTGGACCTGGTGGCGCCGGCGCCGCCGGGCTACACGGCCCCGGGTTCGCTGACGGTGGGTGTGCCGATCGCGGCGATGAATCCGAGCGGCGGCGCCGGCATCGATGAATACGCCGCCCCGGGGCTGCCCTCGGGGTTGAGCATTCACGCGACCACCGGCGCGATCGGCGGCACGCCGGACACGGCCGAGGCCGGCGCCGCCGAGGTGACGGTGACGGTGAGCGACAGCGCCGGCAACGCCGACACGGTGGATATCACGTTCCCGGCGGTGGCCAAGGGCGATCAGACGCTGAGCGGGTTCCAGTACAGCGCGGCCTCGGTGAGGTACGGAGCGACCGCCCCCGCCGTCACGCCCCCCACCGGGGAGCGGGGGGCGCTGAGCTACTCGGCGAGCCCGGACACCGTATGCACGGTAGCCGCCGCCACCGGCGTGCTGACCCTGGTGGGCGCCGGGGACTGCGTCATCACGGTCACGGCGGCGGGCAGCGACGATTACAACGAAGCCAGCGACACGTTCACCGTCGCGGTGCAGCCCGCCGGCACGCTGGCGCTGAACCTCAACGCCATCGCCACGGACGACACGATCAACATCGCCGAGAAGGCGTCCGGGTTCGCCATTAGCGGCGACACCGGAACCGAGACCGGCGTGACGGTGATCGTCGGGATCGGCGGCACCACCCTTGATGGCGTGACATCTGACGGCGCCGGCGTCTGGTCGGTTGGCGTGCCGGGGGATGCGTCGTACATCACGGGCACGAGCGTGGCGGTGAGCGTATCGGCGTCCAAGACCGGTTTTACATCCCCCTCCGCGGAGCAGCGCACGCTGACGGTGGACCTGGTGGCGCCGGCGCCGCCGGGCTACACGGCCCCGGGTTCGCTGACGGTGGGTGTGCCGATCGCGGCGATGAATCCGAGCGGCGGCGCCGGCATCGATGAATACGCCGCCCCGGGGCTGCCGTCGGGGTTGAGCATTCACGCGACCACCGGCGCGATCGGCGGCACGCCGGACACGGCCGAGGCCGGCGCCGCCGAGGTGACGGTGACGGTGAGCGACAGCGCCGGCAACCCGGCCACGGTGGATATCACGTTCCCGGCGGTGGACAAGGGCGATCAGACGCTGAGCGGGTTCCAGTACAGTGCGGCCTCGGTGGAGTACGGCGCCGCCGCGCCCACCGTTACAGAGCCCACCGGCGAGCGGACGACGTTGAGCTACTCGGCCACGCCCGCGACGGTGTGCACGGCCGCCGCCGCCACCGGCGTGCTGACCCTGGTGGGCGCCGGGGACTGCGTCATCACGGTCACGGCGGCGGGCAGCGACGATTACAACGAAGCCAGCGACACGTTCACCGTCGCGGTGCAGCCCGCCGGCACGCTGGCGCTGAACCTCAACGCCATCGCCACGGACGACACGATCAACATCGCCGAGAAGGCGTCCGGGTTCGCCATTAGCGGCGACACCGGAACCGAGACCGGCGTGACGGTGATCGTCGGGATCGGCGGCACCACCCTTGATGGCGTGACATCTGACGGCGCCGGCGTCTGGTCGGTTGGCGTGCCGGGGGATGCGTCGTACATCACGGGCACGAGCGTGGCGGTGAGCGTATCGGCGTCCAAGACCGGTTTTACATCCCCCTCCGCGGAGCAGCGCACGCTGACGGTGGACCTGGTGGCGCCGGCGCCGCCGGGCTACACGGCCCCGGGTTCGCTGACGGTGGGTGTGCCGATCGCGGCGATGAATCCGAGCGGCGGCGCCGGCATCGATGAATACGCCGCCCCGGGGCTGCCGTCGGGGTTGAGCATTCACGCGACCACCGGCGCGATCAGCGGCACGCCGGACACGGCCGAGGCCGGCGCCGCCGAGGTGACGGTGACGGTGAGCGACAGCGCCGGCAACCCGGCCACGGTGGACATCACGTTCCCGGCGGTGGAGAAGGGCGATCAGACGCTGAGCGGGTTCCAGTACAGTGCGGCCTCGGTGAGGTACGGAGCGACCGCCCCCGCCGTCACGCCCCCCACCGGCGAGCGGACGACCCTGAGCTACTCGGCGAGCCCGGACAGCGTATGCACGGTGGACGCCGCCACCGGCGTGCTCACCCTGGTGGGCGCCGGGGACTGCGTCATCACGGTCACGGCGGCGGGCACGGCTGACTACAACGAAGCCAGCGACACGTTCACCGTCGCGGTGCAGCCCGCCGGCACGCTGGCGCTGAACCTCAACGCCATCGCCACGGACGACACGATCAACATCGCCGAGAAGGCGTCCGGGTTCGCCATTAGCGGCGACACCGGAACCGAGACCGGCGTGACGGTGATCGTCGGGATCGGCGGCACCACGTTGACCGCCACCTCGGCCGATGAGGCGGGCACCGCCGCCTGGTCGGTGAGCGTGCCGGCGGATGCCGCCTACATCACGGGCACGAGCGTGGCGGTGGCGGTGAACGCCTCGAAGACCGGTTATAGCCCGCCGGGTGCGGAGCAGCGCGCGCTGACGGTGGACCTGGTGGCGCCGGCGCCGCCCGCCTACACGGCCCCGGGTTCGCTGACGGTGGGTGTGCCGATCGCGGCGATGAATCCGAGCGGCGGCGTGGACGTGGCGGCCCACGATGCCACGGGGCTGCCGCCGGGGCTGGACATCGACACGGCCAGCGGCGCGATCAGCGGCACGCCCGGCACGGCGAACGCCAGCACGGCTTTGGCGACGGTGACGGTCATGGACACCGCCGGCAACCCGGCCACGGTGGACATCACGTTCCCGGCGGTGGACAAGGGCGACCAGGCGCTGAGCGGGTTCCAGTACAGTGCGGCCTCGGTGGAGTACGGCGCCGCCGCGCCCACCGTTACAGAGCCCACCGGCGAGCAAACGACCCTGAGCTACTCGGCGAGCCCGGACACCGTATGCACGGCCGCCGCCGCCACCGGCGTGCTGACCCTGGTGGGCGCCGGGGACTGCGTCGTCACGGTCACGGCGGCGTCCACGGCCAATTACAAGCAGGCCAGCGACACGTTCACCGTCACGGTGCAACCCGCCGCCACGCTGGTGCTGAACGTCTCGGCCATTGCCGGTGACGGCACCGTCAACATCGCCGAGAAGGCGTCCGGGTTCGCCATTAGCGGCGACACCGGTTCGGTGGGTGAGGTCAGTGTCACGGTGACAGTGGGGGAGACGAACCTGACGGCGACCTCCTCCACGGCGAATCCGGCGACCTGGTCGGTGACCGTGCCGGCGGATGCCGCCTACATCACGGGCACGAGCGTGGCGGTGGCGGTGAACGCCTCGAAGACCGGTTATAGCCCGCCGGGTGCGGAGCAGCGCACGCTGACGGTGGACCTGGTGGCGCCGGCGCCGCCGGGCTACACGGCCCCGGGTTCGCTGACGGTGGGTGTGCCGATCGCGGCGATGAATCCGAGCGGCGGCGCCGGCATCGATGAATACGCCGCCCCGGGGCTGCCCTCGGGGTTGAGCATTCACGCGACCACGGGCGCGATCGGCGGCACGCCGGACACGGCCGAGGCCGGCGCCGCCGAGGTGACGGTGACGGTGAGCGACAGCGCCGGCAACGCCGACACGGTGGATATCACATTCCCGGCGGTGGCCAAGGGCGACCAGACGCTGAGCGGGTTCCAGTACAGTGCGGCCTCGGTGGAGTACGGCGCCGCCGCGCCCACCGTTACAGAGCCCACCGGCGAGCGGACGACGTTGAGCTACTCGGCCACGCCCGCGACGGTGTGCACGGCCGCCGCCGCCACCGGCGTGCTGACCCTGGTGGGCGCCGGGGACTGCGTCGTCACGGTCACGGCGGCGGGCAGCGACGATTACAACGAAGCCAGCGACACGTTCACCGTCACGGTGCAGGCCATCGACCAGTTGGCGCTGAACGTGAACGCGATCGCCACGGACAACACGATCAACATCGCCGAGAAGGCGTCCGGGTTCGCCATTAGCGGCGACACCGGTTCGGTGGGCGGGGTGGACGTGACCGTCGGGATCGGCGCCGCCACGTTGACCGCCACCTCGGCCGATGAGGCGGGCACCGCCGCCTGGTCGGTGAGCGTGCCGCGGAACGCGTCGTACATCGCGGGCACGAGCGTGGCGGTGGCGGTGAACGCCTCGAAGACCGGTTATAGCCCGCCGGGTGCGGAGCAGCGCACGCTGACGGTGGACCTGGTGGCGCCGGCGCCGCCGGGCTACACGGCCCCGGGTTCGCTGACGGTGGGTGTGCCGATCGCGGCGATGAATCCGAGCGGCGGCGCCGGCATCGATGAATACGACGCCCCGGGGCTGCCCTCGGGGTTGAGCATTCACGCGACCACCGGCGCGATCAGCGGCACGCCGGACACGGCCGAGGCCGGCGCCGCCGAGGTGACGGTGACGGTGAGCGACAGCGCCGGCAACCCGGCCACGGTGGATATCACGTTCCCGGCGGTGGCCAAGGGCGATCAGACGCTGAGCGGGTTCCAGTACAGCGCGGCCTCGGTGGAGTACGGCGCCGCCGCGCCCACCGTTACAGAGCCCACCGGCGAGCGGACGACGTTGAGCTACTCGGCCACGCCCGCGACGGTGTGCACGGTCGCCGCCGCCACCGGCGCGCTCACCCTGGTGGGCGCCGGGGACTGCGTCGTCACGGTCACGGCGGCGGGCAGCGACGATTACAACGAAGCCAGCGACACGTTCACCGTCGCGGTGCAGCCCGCCGGCACGCTGGCGCTGAACCTCGACGCCATCGCCACGGACGACACGATCAACATCGCCGAGAAGGCGTCCGGGTTCGCCATTAGCGGCGACACCGGTTCGGTGGGTGAGGTCAGTGTCACGGTGACAGTGGGGGAGACGAACCTGACGGCGACCTCCTCCACGGCGAATCCGGCGACCTGGTCGGTGACCGTGCCGGCGGATGCCGCCTACATCACGGGCACGAGCGTGGCGGTGGCGGTGAACGCCTCGAAGACCGGTTATAGCCCGCCGGGTGCGGAGCAGCGCACGCTGACGGTGGACCTGGTGGCGCCGGCGCCGCCGGGCTACACGGCCCCGGGTTCGCTGACGGTGGGTGTGCCGATCGCGGCGATGAATCCGAGCGGCGGCGCCGGCATCGATGAATACGCCGCCCCGGGGCTGCCCTCGGGGTTGAGCATTCACGCGACCACCGGCGCGATCAGCGGCACGCCGGACACGGCCGAGGCCGGCGCCGCCGAGGTGACGGTGACGGTGAGCGACAGCGCCGGCAACCCGGCCACGGTGGATATCACGTTCCCGGCGGTGGCCAAGGGCGATCAGACGCTGAGCGGGTTCCAGTACGGCGCCGCCTCGGTGAGGTACGGTGACGCGGCGCCCGCCGTCACGCCCCCCACCGGCGAGCGGACGACCCTGAGCTACTCGGCGAGCCCGGACACCGTATGCACGGCCGCCGCCGCCACCGGCGTGCTGACCCTGGTGGGCGCCGGGGACTGCGTCGTCACGGTCACGGCGGCGGGCAGCGACGATTACAACGAAGCCAGCGACACGTTCACCGTCACGGTGCAGGCCATCGACCAGTTGGCGCTGAACGTGAACGCGATCGCCACGGACGACACGATCAACATCGCCGAGAAGGCGTCCGGGTTCGCCATTAGCGGCGACACCGGTTCGGTGGGTGAGGTCAGTGTCACGGTGACAGTGGGGGAGACGAACCTGACGGCGACCTCCTCCACGGCGAATCCGGCGACCTGGTCGGTGACCGTGCCGGCGGATGCCGCCTACATCACGGGCACGAGCGTGGCGGTGGCGGTGAACGCCTCGAAGACCGGTTATAGCCCGCCGGGTTCGGAGCAGCGCGCGCTGACGGTGGACCTGGTGGCGCCGGCGCCGCCGGGCTACACGGCCCCGGGTTCGCTGACGGTGGGTGTGCCGATCGCGGCGATGAATCCGAGCGGCGGCGCCGGCATCGATGAATACGCCGCCCCGGGGCTGCCGCCGGGGCTGGACATCGACACGGCCAGCGGCGCGATCAGCGGCACGCCGGACACGGCCGGCGCCGGCGCCGCCGAGGTGACGGTGACGGTGAGCGACAGCGCCGGCAACCCGGCCACGGTGGACATCGCGTTCCCGGCGGTGGACAAGGGCGATCAGACGCTGAGCGGGTTCCAGTACGGCGCCGCCTCGGTGAGGTACGGATCGACCGCCCCCGCCGTGACGCCCCCCACCGGGTCGCGGGGGGCGCTGAGCTACTCGGCCACGCCGGCCACGGTGTGCACGGCCGCCGCCGCCACCGGCGCGCTTGTCCTGGTGGGCGCCGGGGACTGCGTCATCACGGTCACGGCGGCGGGCACGGACGATTACAACGAGGCCAGCGACACGTTCACGGTCGCGGTGCAGGCCGCCGGCACGCTGGCGCTGAAGGTCGACGCCATCGCCACGGACAACACGATCAACATCGCCGAGAAGGCGTCCGGGTTCGCCATTACCGGCGACACCGGAACCGAGGGCGGCGTGACCGTGACCGTCGGGATCGGCGCCATCGCCTTGACCGCCACCTCGGCCGATGACGCCGGCGCCGCCGCCTGGTCGGTGAGCGTGCCGGCGGATGCCGCCTATATAACCGGCACGAGCGTGGCCGTCAGCGTGTCGGCGGCCAAGACCGCGTTCAGCGCGCCCGATGACGTGGCGCGCACGCTGACGGTGGATCTGGTCGCGCCGGAGGCGCCCACGTACACGGCGCCGGAGTTGCTGCAGGTGGGTGTGCCGATCGACGCGATGAATCCGTCCGGGGGCAGCGGCATCGACGCGTACAGCGCCGAACGGCTGCCGTCGGGGCTGAGCATCGACCCGGGCACGGGCGCGATCGGCGGCACGCCGGACACCGCCGAGGCCGGCGCCGACACCGCCGAGGTGACGGTGAGCGACACCGCCGGCAACACCGCCACGGTGGACATCGCGTTCCCGGCGGTGGCCAAGAGGGACCAGGCGCTCGTTGGGTTCCGCTACAGCACCGCCTCGGTGACCTTCGGTTCCACCGCCCCCACCGTCACGGCCCCGGCCGGAGTGCGGACCACCCTGAGCTACTCGGCCACTCCCACCGTGGTCTGCGCGATCAACGCCTCCACCGGCGCGCTCACCCTGCTGGGCGCAGGGCAGTGCTTGGTCACCGCCACCGCGGCGGGCAGCGCCACCTACAACGTGGCCACCGCCACCTACACGGTCACGGTTGTAGACAGCGCGACGCCCTCGGCGGGCGTGATCCTGACGGTGTCCCTGGAGAGTCTGGCCGAAAGTGCCGACGCCACCACGGTGACAGTGACCGGGACACTTGACCAATCACCGCGGACGACGGATACGGCGGTGACGGTCTCGGTCGGCGCATTCGGCGACGAGGCCGTGGAAGGCGCAGATTACGCTACGGTGAACGACCTGACGCTCACGATAAGCGCGGGCCAAACGTCGGGCACAGCGACGTTCTCCCTGATGCCGGACGACGACGATGTTGACGAGGCCGACGAGTCGCTGGCGGTGGCGGGAAGCACCTCCGTGTCCGGCCTCACAGTGACGGGCACAACGATCACGATCACCGACGACGATAAACGCGGCGTGGACGTGAGCCCGACCTCGCTAATCGTCTCCGAAGGCGGCAGAGCCACCTACTCGGTGGTGTTGACCTCGGAGCCGACCGCGCCGGTGACCGTGACGCCTTCGGTGACCGGCAGTTCCGACGTGACGCCGGGATCTTCGTGGCTGACGTTCACGGCCTCGACCTGGAATATCGCACGGACGATGAGGGTCCTTGCCGCCCAGGACACCGACGAGGTGAACGATACCGCCACCATCGAACACGCCGTATCCGGCGCGGACTACGGTGACAACAGCGTCATGGCGGACGATGTGGCAGTGACGGTGGGTGACGACGAGACGGACTCGACCGGGATCACGCTGACTTTGTCGCCGGAAAGAGTGGACGAAGACGCCGGGGCCACGAGCGTGACGGTCACCGGCACCCTTAACCACGCACCGCTCAGCACGGATACTACGGTGACGGTCTCGGTGGGCGCCACCGGCGACGCAGCGGTGGAAGGCGCAGATTACGCCACGGTGAACGACCTGACGATGACGATCGATGCCGGAGACACGACGGGCACGGCGAGCTTCACGTTGACGCTGATGGCCGACGACCTGGACGAGGAGGACGAAGCACTGTCGGTGGGCGGGACGGCGGAGGGCCTTGAGGTCACTGGTGCGAGGATCACGATCAACGACGACGACCTGAACTACGTGCCGGTGTTCCCCGAGGAGCTGCCGGGAATGCTCGAGGTCGCGGAAAACACTGCGGCGGACACGGCCATCGGGGCACCCCTCGCCGCCACCGACGAGCACGCCCACGCCCTGAGCTACGCGCTGGAGGGCTTGGACGCGGACCGCTTCGCGATCGACCCGGACAGCGGACAGCTCCGCACCCTCGCGGCGCTCGACCACGAGACGAAGGCCGGCTATTCGGTGACGGTGACGGCCGACGACGGCCACGGCGGGACGGCCGGTATCGCGGTGAGGTTGACGGTGACGGACGTGGACGAGCAGCCCGGAACGCCGGAAGCGCCGACGGTGCTGGCGAGCGCGAACTCGACCACGAGTCTGAGCCTGCGCTGGAGCGCGCCGGATTCCAACGGTGGCCCGGCCATCACCGGCTACGCGGTGCAGTACCGCGAGGGCACGACGGGCGCTTGGAGCAACCACCGGCGCACCGTCACGGACACGCGCGCGACCGTCACGGGCCTGGCTGCGGCAACGGACCACCAGGCCCGGGTCCAGGCGCGGAACGGCGAGGCGCCGGGCGCGTGGTCCGAGCCGGGCGCCGGCCGCACCGGCGACGCGGACAACAACGCGCCGGCGTTCGACGCCGCGTTGCCCGGCGTGCTGACGGCGGAGGAGAACACCGCCGCCGGCACCGACCTGGGCGCGCCGTTCACGGCCACCGACAGCGACGAAGACACGCTGACGTATCTACTCGACGGGGCCGACCGGCATGCGTTTGTGATCGACGCCGAAACGGGCCAGCTCAGGGCGAGCGCGGCGCTCGACCACGAGTCGCAGGCGAGCTATTCGCTGACGGTGCGGGCCGATGACGGCCACGGCGGGCGCGACAGCCTTGCGATGACGATCAACGTCGCGGACATCGACGAACAGCCCGGCACGCCGGCGGCGCCGGTGGTGCTGGCGGCCCGGGGCTCGGCCACGCGCCTGGAGGTGAACTGGAACGCGCCGGACACCAACGGCGGCCCGGCCATCGCGGGCTACGAAGTGCAGTACCGTGCGATCGCGGATACAGGCACGGATACAGGTACAGAACTCGATGCAGCCACCGGCGAGGAAGGTCCCTGGCTGACGCACCGGCACCGGGGCGCGGGCACGCGCACGGCGATCGCGTATCTTGAGCCGTCCACGGCGTACCAGGCGCGGGTGCGGGCGCTGAACCGCGAGATCCCGGGCGAGTGGTCGGAGCCCGGCGCCGGCAGCACCGGCGACCCGGTCAACAGCCCGCCCGTGTTCGACGACGGCCTGCCGGCCAGGGTGACCGTGGACGAGAACACCGCCACGGACATCGATATCGGCGCGCCCTTCACCGCCACGGACGCGGACGAGGACACACTGACCTACCTGCTCGACGGCGCCGACCGGCGCGCCTTCGCCATCGATCCGGAAAGCGGTCAGCTCAGGACAAGTGCGGCGCTCGACCATGAGGCGAAGCCCCGCTATTTCCTGACGGTGCGGGCCGACGACGGTAAGGGCGGCGCCGATGCGATCCGTGTGAGGGTCGGCGTCGACGACCTTGACGAGCAGGCCCCGCCGCTGTCGGCGCCGGGCGTGCTGGCGACGGTGGACTCGACCACCGGCCTCGACCTGCACTGGAGCGCGCCGCGCGGCAACGGCGGCCCGCCCGTCACGGGATACGAGGTGCAGTACCGCGAGGGCACGGACGGCGAGTGGATCGCCCACGAGCACGAGGGCGTCGAAACGCGCACGGCGATCGGGGAGCTTTTGGCGGCCACGGACTACCAGGCGCGGGTGCGGGCGCTCAACGGCGAGATTCCGGGCGACTGGTCGGAGCCGGGCGCCGGGAGCACCGGCCGGGCGGTCAACAATGCCCCGGTGTTCGACGCCGGCCTGCCCGCCACGCTGACGGTGGACGAGAACACCGGCGCGGACACCGACATCGGTACGCCTTTCGCCGCCGGCGATGCAGACGGCGATGTGCTCACCTGGCTGCTCGACGGCGCGGACAGGCACGCGTTTGCGCTCGACGCCGACAGCGGCCAGCTCAGGACCCGGGCGCCGCTCGACCACGAGGCCGGGGCATCCCGGTCGCTCAGCGTGCAGGTCAGCGACGGCGCGGGCGGCGCCGACATGATCGAGGTGACGGTCAACGTCGCCGACCTTGAGGAACAGCCCGCGCAACCCTCGCCGCCGCTGGTGCTGGCGACTGCCGGGACCACCATGAGCCTGGATGTGCGCTGGCGCACGCCGGATGCCGGCGGCGGCCCGCCCGTCACCGGTTACGAGGTGCAGTACCGCGAGGGCACGGACGGCGAGTGGATCGACCACGGGCACGAGGGTGCGGAGACGCGCACGGCGATCGGGGAGCTTGCGGTGTCCGCGGACTACCAGGCGCGGCTGCGGGCGCTCAACGGCGAGGCGCCGGGCGAGTGGTCGGAGCCGGGCGCCGGGAGCACCGGCAGGGAGGACAACAACCCGCCGGAGTTCGCCGACGAGAGGGCGACGCGCAGCGTCCCCGAGGACAGTGGCAGGCGCGAACCGGTCGGCGCCCCAGTCACGGCGGTGGACATGGACCGGGACAGCCTGACTTACACGCTGGACGGCGACGACGCGGCGTCCTTCGACATCGACCCGCAAACCGGCCAGATCCTGACCCGCGCGGTGCTCGACTACGAGACGAAGCCGTCGCACGCGGTGACGGTGACGGCCAGCGACGGCCAGGGCGGCGCCGACACGGTCGAGGTCGCCATCGAGCTGATCGACACGCAGGAGCAACAGGCGGCGCTCGGACCCGAGGCGCCCACCGGCGTGACAATGAGCCGGTCGTTGAGCCTGGACGCCAACAACACCGTGCAGACCGAGATCGCGCTGCGGTGGAATGCGCCGGAACCGGAGGATCCGGAGGACGCTTCGGATGAGCTCTCGGACGGGACTTCGGACGGGACTTCGGATGAGCCCTCGGATGATCCCTCGGAAGAGGGCATGGAAGAGGCCATGGAGGACACTTCCTGGTTCGAGTTCCGGCTCGGGCGGTATCCGGAGTCGGACAACGGGCTTGCGCCGGCGCCGTTCCAGTGCGCCGGCAACCGGCCGTTCGAGCCGGACGGCTGGCGGCGGATCCCGGACAGCGGACCGGACGGCGCCAACGCGCGTTCCTACCGCTTCGACGCCCAGGCGCTCGGCTGCTACGTGCTGCCCGATACGTTCGAGCTGCGAGCCCAGGTGCGCGCGGTGACCTCCGGTGAGGAGGGGATGACGCCGAGGGCGTCGGCGCCGTCGACCGAGGCGCGGATGAGGGACGAGGCGCCGCGGGTGGTCGGACTCTGGCTGGACGCGGTAGATGTGGATACGTTCGAGGCGGACGACGATCTCGTGTTCGTCATGGCCTTCACCGAACCGGTGAGGGTCGCGGCCGCGGACGGCTCGCCCACGCTCGGGATCGGGTTCGGCGAGGAGACGCGCCAGGCCGCGTTCGCCGCCGCGTCGAAACCGCCGGCATTCCGGAACTACGGTTCGGGTCACATCGGCAGCCGGCTGGAGTTCCGCTACCGGGTCCAGGAGGGCGACGACCTCTCGGGCGGCATCTTCGTGCCGGCGGACGCGATCGCCGTCTCCGGCGGCGCCACGATCGTGGATGCGACGGGTCCGGGCGGTCACGCGGCGAACCTGCGAAACCCGCTGACGACGATCTCCGAGGGCTCGACGGTCCTGGCGAGCTCTCCGGAAGAAGCGCTGACGGCCGGCTTCGAACCGGACTCCGTGCCGGAAGCGCATGACGGGGAGACGGCGTTCAGCGTACAGGTCGGTTTCGGTGAACCGGGTTCGACGGACGGCCCGGCCGGCGACGACGGGACCGCGCAGACGGATGGCGCCGGACAGACGGACGGCCCGGCTCAGGACGATCCGCCGGCGACGCAGACGCCTCCCGATCTCGACGGGTTGACGCTGAGCGCGTCGTCGTTCCTGGTCACGGGCGGGCGGATAACGGACGTCTCGCGGCTCGAAGCGGGCGACAACCAATACTGGGTGGTCGGCATCGAGCCCGATTCGAAGGCCGATGTCTCCATCAGCCTCGGCCCGACCTTCGACTGCGCCGGGGAGGGCGCGGTGTGCACCGGGGACGGGCGCAGGCTTGCGAACAACATTCACGCGGTCGTCAAGGGTCCGCCGGGGCTCGGCGTGGCCGACGCCCGGGTGGCGGAGGGACCGGACGCGACCATGGACTTCGCGGTGACCCTGGGACGCGCGCTGACCGAGGCGGTGAGCGTCGACTTCGCGACCGCCGCCGGCACGGCGACGCCAGGGGAGGACTACATCGAAACCTCCGGGACGCTGACCTTCAAGGCCGGGGAAATCTCGAAGACGGTGGCGGTGGAGGTGCTCGACGATGCCCACGACGACGACGGGGAGACCTTCACGCTGACGCTCAGCAACCCATCGGGTGGCAACGCGTACCTGGTGCAGGCTACGGCCACAGGCACCATCCAGAACTCCGATCCCATGCCGAAGGCCTGGATCGCGCGGTTCGGACGAACCGTGTCGGATCATGTGGTCGAGGCGATCCAGGCGCGATTGCGCGACGCCGACGCGCCCCGGGAGACGCATTTCACGCTGGGCGGGCTGCGTGTGGACGGCTTTTTCGCCCGCGACGACGCCACGCAGCGGCCCGCGGGCGGCAACCCGGCGGTCGCCGGCGGGGCGCCCGGAACCGCGGCATACCCAGGCAGCGGTCTTGCGGGCGGCGTTGAGCCTCGGACCGCGGCGCACGCCGGCACGGGCTCAGGCCGCGGGCTGCCGAGCCTGAGAGACATTCTCATGGGCAGCTCCTTCTTCTATTCGAGCGCGGACGGTGAGCAGGAGAACGGTGAGCAGAATCCCGATGCGCCGGCCGCGGGCGGGTTCAGGGACTGGTCCGCGTGGGGCCGCACGGCCGCGACGCGCTTCCGGGGCGAGGACGGGCCGCTGTCGCTCGACGGCGAGGTCTCGACGGCGATGCTTGGCGCGGATGCCCGCTGGAACCGATGGCTCGGGGGCGTCGTGCTCGCGCACAGCGAGGGCGAAGGCGGCTTCACGCACGCCACGGCCAGCGGCGGTTCCGTGACCAGCACGCTCACGAGCCTGCACCCATACGCGCAGTACCGGTTCAACGAGCGCACCAGCGTGTGGGGCACGATCGGCTATGGCGTGGGCGATCTTTTGCTGACGCCCGAGGGGGCGGCCGCGAGCGTGGATACGGACCTGAGCACGGCCATGGCGGCGTTTGGAGGGCGCGGTGTGCTGTCGGTGCGAACCGGCGCGTCGGGCTCGTTCGAGCTGGCGGTGCGTTCCGACGCCATGCTGACCGAGACGGTATCGGGCGCGTCGGAGAACCTGCTCGGCGCCACGGGCGCCACGAGCCGCGTGCGGCTCACCCTGGAAGGCAAGGGCTCGCTCCCGCTCGGCGGCGGGGTGCTGACGCCTACGCTCGAGGCGGGGCTGCGCTACGACGGCGGGGACGCCGAGACGGGCGCCGGGCTTGAGGTCGGCGGAGGACTGGCGTACTCGGCCGGGCGGGTGTCGGTGGAGGTCAACGCGCGCGGGTTGCTGGCGCACGAGGACGCCGCGTACGAGGAATGGGGGTTCAGCGGTTCGGTGAAGTGGCAGCCCAACGAGGACGGGCGCGGCTGGGCGATGGACGCGGGATCGAGCTGGGGCGCCACGGCGAGCGGCGTGAACGCGCTCTGGAGCCGCCGGGACGCCTCGGGAATCGCCCGGGGCGCGGGAATGGATACCGCTCAACGGTTCCACGCCGAGCTCGGCTACGGCCTCGGGGGACGCGGGGGCCGCGCGCTCTGGGTGCCGTTCGTCGGCGCCGAAGCCTCCGCCGGGCAACAGGCTTACAGAATGGGCCTGAATCTCACTTCTGGCCCGAACCTCGAGGCGGGGCTCGAGTTCGGCCGGCGCAGGGGCACGCGCGGCGTGGCCGAGAACGCAATCCAACTGCGGGGCTCGGTGCGCTGGTGAATACCGGGCCGATTCTCAAGTTGATGGCCGGCGAGCGGGACGGCGGGCGCAGACTGTCAGGAATTACGTGTGTGAGGGCCCCGCGGCTGCTTCGCCCTTCGGGCGCCTTCTTCAGGCTCGCGTTCGGCGCGTTACTGGTCATCCCCGCGTCCGCCCAGGGCGCCGAACTGGTCAGCAACATCGGGCAGGATAACTCAAGCACTATAGTGCTGGCGACCAACGAAATGGCCATGGGCTTTGAGACCGGACCAACACCGGGTGGGTACACCCTGGGGTCGATTGAAGTCGAGTTTGTTACTGCCAGTGACGTTGCTCTTCAATCCGTGACGGCGACACTTTGGACCGCGGATGAGGACGACAGCGATATCCCGGGCAGCAGTATCGCTACGTTGAGCAATCCGGCGAGTCTGTCGGAGGAGGGCGCCTCGACCTCCACCGACGCCACGCTGAGCGCGCTGTCGCTCGGCACGGGCGTGACGCTCGACCCGGCGTTCGCGAGCGCCACGACGGACTACCGCGCCTGGGTGGCGAACCCGGTCGACTCGGTGACGGTGACGGCGACGAAGAACGACGAGGCCGCCACGGTGGCGATCGCGGGCGACGATGACGCCGCCACGCCCGGCACGGCCACGCTGTCGCTCGACCCGGGCCGCAACACGGTCAAGGTGACGGTGACGGCGGAGGACGGCAACACGACCGAGGCCTACACGGTGACGCTGGTGCGCGAGGCCGCGGCGCCGAGCGCGCATCCCGCGCTGCTGCTCAACGCCCTCATGACGGTGGGCGAGAGGGACGGCTTCCCCGGATACAACGCGCTCCTCTCGCCGACGATCGGCGCGATAACCGGCGCCGACTTCGAGGTCGACAGCACGCGCTACGAGCTTGGCCTGCTCGGCGAGTTCGGCGCGACCGCCCCTACCCATTACAATCCCGAGACGGTCGTTGCCTGCTTTGCCGCTTCCGCGAACCCCCCGGACGCGGTGCGCAATGCGCTGGTTGTGCTCATCAGCGGCAAGACCTTCCGGTTCGACGCCTCCACGGCGATCACGACGAGCGACTGTTACGAGTGGCCGCGGGCGGCGGGGGGCCTGGGCTGGAGCTACGGCGAGATCGTCGCCGTCGCGCTCGAGCTCGACGTCACGCCGCCGGCGCTTTCATCGGTGGCGGTGACCTCGATGCCCACGGCGATGGGGGACACCTACGGGGTGGGCGAGAAGATCCGTTTCACGGTGACCTTCAACGGTCCGGTCCGCGTGACGGGCGCCCCGCATTTCGAGTTCTCGCTCGGTCCGTCGGGAAGCGACGTGGACAAGGAGGCGGCGCTGGAGAGCGGGGACGGCACGACCGCGCTGGTGTTCGCCTACACGGTGCTGGCCGCCGACATGGACGACAACGGCATCCGGGTCAGGGATCACACGAGAACCATCAAGCTGGACGCCGGGGAGACGATCCGGGACCTGGTCAGCAATACGGCCGACGCCGTGTTGGTCCATATTGGGTTGGGGACGCTGGGCGGCCACAAGGTGGACGGCAGCCTGTCGCCGCCCCCGCCGCCGCCCCCGCCGACGCAGGTTCCGGCGAACTGGGGCCTGATTCCTTCGGGACTGAGTGAGGGCGACGCTTTCCGCCTGCTGATCGTCACGTCCACTCGACAAAACGCGGAAGATACCGCCATCGCCGACTACAACAGCGTGGTCCGGGGCGATGTTTCCAGTACCGGTCACGCGGACATTCGAAGTTATTCCGCAGGCTTCAAAATACTGGGCTGTACCAGGACTACCAGCGCCATCGCGAATACATACACTGGGAGCACCGATACGGCAGCCGCCATTTACTGGCTCAACGGGGCGAAGGTCGCGGACAACTACGCGGATCTTTACGACGGGAATTGGGATTCCAACAGGCCCAAATATCCGGGCGGGACGAATGCCCCGGTAAGCGGGGCGGAATCGCGAGTATTTACCGGTTGTTTGGAATCAGGCGCGAGTAGCGGAAGCAACTACCTCGGTGCAGATCGGGTTAATCAGGGCTATCCTGCCTCCGCAGGCTTCGAAATTGATGCCTTGCCCACCGCCAAAACAGACCTTCGCCGTTTTTTCGGCCTGTCGGGAATTTTTCGGGTTGGCGCCGCCGCCCCTACGGTTTCCTCGGTGGCGGTCACCTCGACGCCGACCGCTGAATCCGACACCTACGGGGTGGGCGAGCTGATCCGTTTCACGGTGACCTTCACCGATGAGGTGGAGGTGAGCGCGAGCCGGCCGCATTTCGAGTTCTCGCTCGATGGGACGGACACGCGGGCGGCCTACGAGAGGGGCTCGGGCACGACGGCCCTGGTGTTCGTCTACACGGTGCTGGCCGCCGACATGGACGACAACGGCATCTGGATCGGGAATCAAACGAGAACCATCAAGCTTGACGACGGCGAATACATTCGCGCCGTCGACGACCAGGTTTCCGCCTTCCTCAACCACGCTGGCCCCGGCAGGCAATCCGAGCACAAGGTCGACGGCAGTCTGACGCCGACGGGCCACAGCAACGCCATCGGCGCGCCGGCGATTTCCGGCACGGCGCGGGTCGGGGAGACGCTGACCGCGGCGATCGGCAACATCGCCGACGCCGACGGGCTGCCGGTCAACTTCCCGGGCGACTACAGCTTCCAGTGGATTCGGGAGGATTCGGACGGCTCGAACGCGGTTGACATCCCCGGGGCGACCTTGAGCACCTACGCGCTGGTCGCGGCCGATGAGGGCAAGAAGATCAAGGTGCGGGTGAGCTTCCAGGATGACGACGGCAACGACGAGGAACTGACCAGCGCGGCGTATCCCGCGTCCAAGGCGGTCGCGGAAATCTACTCCGCAGTAATGGGGGCGGGAAACCCATCGCCAGGATACGTGGGCTTTTCCTCCGGCCAAGCGGGGTCGCTCAACCCGAACAGTTTCACAGATGACGGCACTGGGTACACCATCGTCTATCTCGCCGTGTTGCGCGGTGAGTTGATCCTTGAATTCAACAAGGAGCCGCCGTCCGGCTGGACGCTTCATGTGGGCGACGCCGCGTTCCCGTTCGACGATGCGAGCCGGATCAGGGGCAACCGGGAACTACACTGGGCCAATAGCGGTCTGACCTGGTCCGACGGCGACACGGTCAACGTCCGGCTGACAACGCTCCCGGCAATGTCCACCAACACCCCCGCCACCGGCGCCCCGGCGATCACGGGAACGGCGCAAGTCAACAAGACATTGACGGCGGATATGAACGACATCGCCGACACCGACGGGCCGCCGGACACCTTCCCGGACGACTACACCTTCCAGTGGATCCGGGTGGACGCGGACGGCGAGTCGAACCGGGAGGAGATTTCCGGGGCGATCGCCCGCACCTACGCGCTGGTCGCGGCCGACGAGGGCAAGAAGATCAAGGTGCGGGTCAGCTTTACTGACAAGGCGAGCAACGGCGAGGCACGGACCAGCGACGCGTATCCCTCGGGGATGGAAACAGTGGCGGAGGCCTGCGAGGTCCTGTGGTGCGCCACCCTCACGGTCGGGAACCTCAGCACCCTCTACGGCTACAGCGATGTACCTCCCGTCGACATCGGCTCGCTCTCCCCCGACAGCTTCACCCGCGGCACCGCCGTCGTCGCCGTCCCCTACGTCGCCTACAACAGTGGCACGGGCGGGCAGCTCAGTCTCCAGATACGCCGCATCTCCGGCACCACCCCTGCCGACGGGCTGCTGGGCAGCGAAGAGCTCGCCCTCACCCTCGGCTCCGAAACCTTCACCTTCACGGCCGGCCTCGGCAGCCAGCTTGTGTTCGCATTCGACGCCGCCGGGCTCTCCTGGGACGACGGCGACACGGTGGAGGTCTCCCTCGCCATTGCCAACCGCCCCGCCACCGGCGTCCCGACGATTTCCGGCGCGGCGCAGGTCGGGCAGACGCTGACCGCGGCGCGGGGCAGCATCGACGACACCGACGGGCCGCCGGACACCTTCCCGGACGACTACACCTTCCAGTGGATCCGGGTGGACGCGGACGGCGAGTCGAACCGGGAGGAGATTTCCGGGGCGATCGCCCGCACCTACGCGCTGATCGCGGCCGACGAGGGCAAGAAGATCAAGGTGCGGGTCAGCTTTACTGACAAGGCGAGCAACGGCGAGGCACTGACCGGCGCCGCCTATCCCTCGGGGATGGAAACAGTGGCGGAGGCCTGCGAGGTCCTGTGGTGCGCCACCCTCACCGTCGGGAACCTCAGCACCCTCTACGGCTACAGCGATTTACCTCCCGTCGACATCGGCTCGCTCTCCCCCGACAGCTTCACCCGCGGCACCGCCGTCGTCGCCGTCCCCTACGTCGCCTACAACAGTGGCACGGGCGGGCAGCTCAGTCTCCAGATACGCCGCATCTCCGGCACCACCCCTGCCGACGGGCTGCTGGGCAGCGAGGAGCTCGCCCTCACCCTCGGCTCCGAAACCTTCACCTTCACGGCCGGCCTCGGCAGCCAGCTTGTGTTCGCATTCGACGCCGCCGGGCTCTCCTGGAACGAAGGCGACAGGGTGAAGGTTTCCCTCGCCGTGGCCGCCGCCAACAACCCCGCCACCGGCGTCCCGGCGATTTCCGGCACGGCGCGGGCCGGCGAGACGCTGACCGCGGCGAAAGACACCATCGCCGACGCCGACGGGCTGCCGGCCACCTTCCCGGACGACTACACCTTGCAGTGGGTCCGGGTGGACGCGGACGGCGAGTCGAACTCGGTCGACATCGGGACGGACTCAAGCACCTACATGCTGGTCGCGGCGGACGAGGGCAAGAAGATCAAGGTGGAGGTCAGCTTCCAGGATAACGAGGGCAACGGCGAGGCACGGACCAGCGACGCGTATCCCTCGGGGATGGAAACAGTGGCGGAGGCCTGCGAGGTCCTGTGGTGCGCCACCCTCACCGTAGGGAACCTCAGCACCCTCTACGGCTACAGCGATTTACCTCCCGTCGACATCGGCTCGCTCTCCCCCGACAGCTTCACCCGCGGCACCGCCGTCGTCGGCGTCCCCTACGTCGCCTACAACAGTGGCACGGGCGGGCAGCTCAGTCTCCAGATACGCCGCATCTCCGGCACCACCCCTGCCGACGGGCTGCTGGGCAGCGAGGAGCTCGCCCTCACCCTCGGCTCCGAAACCTTCACCTTCACCGCCGGCCTCGGCAGCCAGCTTGTGTTCGCATTCGACGCCGCCGGGCTCTCCTGGAACGAAGGCGACAGGGTGAAGGTTTCCCTCGCCGTGGCCGCCGCCAACAACCCCGCCACCGGCGCGCCGGCGATATCCGGGACGGCGCGGGCCGGCGAGACGCTGACCGCGGCGAAAGACACCATCGCCGACGCCGACGGGCTGCCGGCCACCTTCCCGGACGACTACACCTTGCAGTGGGTCCGGGTGGACGCGGACGGCGAGTCGAACTCGGTCGACATCGGGACGGACTCAAGCACCTACATGCTGGTCGCGGCGGACGAGGGCAAGAAGATCAAGGTGGAGGTCAGCTTCCAGGATAACGAGGGCAACGGCGAGGCACGGACCAGCGCCGCCTATCCCTCGGGGATGGAAACAGTGGCGGAGGCCTGCGAGGTCCTGTGGTGCGCCACCCTCACCGTAGGGAACCTCAGCACCCTCTACGGCTACAGCGATTTACCTCCCGTCGACATCGGCTCGCTCTCCCCCGACAGCTTCACCCGCGGCACCGCCGTCGTCGGCGTCCCCTACGTCGCCTACAACAGTGGCACGGGCGGGCAGCTCAGTCTCCAGATACGCCGCATCTCCGGCACCACCCCTGCCGACGGGCTGCTGGGCAGCGAGGAGCTCGCCCTCACCCTCGGCTCCGAAACCTTCACCTTCACCGCCGGCCTCGGCAGCCAGCTTGTGTTCGCATTCGACGCCGCCGGGCTCTCCTGGAACGAAGGCGACAGGGTGAAGGTTTCCCTCGCCGTGGCCGCCGCCAACAACCCCGCCACCGGCGCGCCGGCGATATCCGGGACGGCGCGGGCCGGCGAGACGCTGACCGCGGCGACAACCGGCATCATGGATGACGACGGGCTGAAAAGCGCGACCTACAGCTACCAGTGGATCCGCGAGGATTCCGACGGGACGAACCCGACCCCGATTTCCGGGGCGACCTCGAGCACCTACATGCTGGCCGCGGAGGACGAGGGCAAGAGGGTGAAGGTGAAGGTGACCTTCACCGACGACGCGAGCAACGACGAGGAACTGACCAGCGCGGCTTATCCCTCGGGCGAGGAAACCGTGGCGCCCGCCAACAACGCGCCGGTCATCACCACGACCTCGCCGCAATCGGTCCCGGAGAACACGACCGCGGCCGTGACGCTGGCCGCGACCGATGCGGACACCGGCAGCACCTTCACCTGGTCGAAAAACGGCGGCGCCGATGCCGGCAAGTTCAACCTGACGACGGCCGGCGTGCTGACCTTTGCGGCCGCCCCGGACTTCGAGGTCCCGGCCGACTCCGGGGGAGACAACGGCTATGTGGTCATCGTGCGGGTCTCGGACGGGACGGCAACGGACGATCTCACGCTGACCGTCAACGTGACCGACGCGGACGAAAAGCCGGCCACGCCCGCCGCGCCGGGCGTCACGGCGACCGCCGGCTCGACCACGAGCCTGGACGTGAGCTGGACCGCGCCGAACCGGAACGGCGGTCCGGCCATCGCCGGCTACAACCTGCAATACCGCGCGGGCACCAGCGGCAGCTTCACGAACGGCCCGCAGAACGTCACCGGCACGAGCGTGGCGATCACCACGGGCCTGTCCGCGGCCACCAGCTACGAGGTGCAGGTGCGGGCGCTCAACGGCGAGACCCCCAGCGACTGGTCGCCGTCCGGCACCGGCAGCACCGGGTCGCCCGCCAACAACGCGCCGGTCATCACCACGACCTCGCCGCAATCGGTCCCGGAGAACACGACCGCGGCCGTGACGCTGGCCGCGACCGATGCGGACACCGGCAGCACCTTCACCTGGTCGAAAAACGGCGGCGCCGATGCCGGCAAGTTCAACCTGACGACGGCCGGCGTGCTGACCTTTGCGGCCGCCCCGGACTTCGAGGTCCCGGCCGACTCCGGGGGAGACAACGGCTATGTGGTCATCGTGCGGGTCTCGGACGGGACGGCAACGGACGATCTCACGCTGACCGTCAACGTGACCGACGCGGACGAAAAGCCGGCCACGCCCGCCGCGCCGGGCGTCACGGCGACCGCCGGCTCGACCACGAGCCTGGACGTGAGCTGGACCGCGCCGAACCGGAACGGCGGTCCGGCCATCGCCGGCTACAACCTGCAATACCGCGCGGGCACCAGCGGCAGCTTCACGAACGGCCCGCAGAACGTCACCGGCACGAGCGTGGCGATCACCACGGGCCTGTCCGCGGCCACCAGCTACGAGGTGCAGGTGCGGGCGCTCAACGGCGAGACCCCCAGCGACTGGTCGCCGTCCGGCACCGGCAGCACCGGGTCGCCCGCCAACAACGCGCCGGTCATCACCACGACCTCGCCGCAATCGGTCCCGGAGAACACGACCGCGGCCGTGACGCTGGCCGCGACCGATGCGGACACCGGCAGCACCTTCACCTGGTCGAAAAACGGCGGCGCCGATGCCGGCAAGTTCAACCTGACGACGGCCGGCGTGCTGACCTTTGCGGCCGCCCCGGACTTCGAGGTCCCGGCCGACTCCGGGGGAGACAACGGCTATGTGGTCATCGTGCGGGTCTCGGACGGGACGGCAACGGACGATCTCACGCTGACCGTCAACGTGACCGACGCGGACGAAAAGCCGGCCACGCCCGCCGCGCCGGGCGTCACGGCGACCGCCGGCTCGACCACGAGCCTGGACGTGAGCTGGACCGCGCCGAACCGGAACGGCGGTCCGGCCATCGCCGGCTACAACCTGCAATACCGCGCGGGCACCAGCGGCAGCTTCACGAACGGCCCGCAGAACGTCACCGGCACGAGCGTGGCGATCACCACGGGCCTGTCCGCGGCCACCAGCTACGAGGTGCAGGTGCGGGCGCTCAACGGCGAGACCCCCAGCGACTGGTCGCCGTCCGGCACCGGCAGCACCGGGTCGCCCGCCAACAACGCGCCGGTCATCACCACGACCTCGCCGCAATCGGTCCCGGAGAACACGACCGCGGCCGTGACGCTGGCCGCGACCGATGCGGACACCGGCAGCACCTTCACCTGGTCGAAAAACGGCGGCGCCGATGCCGGCAAGTTCAACCTGACGACGGCCGGCGTGCTGACCTTTGCGGCCGCCCCGGACTTCGAGGTCCCGGCCGACTCCGGGGGAGACAACGGCTATGTGGTCATCGTGCGGGTCTCGGACGGGACGGCAACGGACGATCTCACGCTGACCGTCAACGTGACCGACGCGGACGAAAAGCCGGCCACGCCCGCCGCGCCGGGCGTCACGGCGACCGCCGGCTCGACCACGAGCCTGGACGTGAGCTGGACCGCGCCGAACCGGAACGGCGGTCCGGCCATCGCCGGCTACAACCTGCAATACCGCGCGGGCACCAGCGGCAGCTTCACGAACGGCCCGCAGAACGTCACCGGCACGAGCGTGGCGATCACCACGGGCCTGTCCGCGGCCACCAGCTACGAGGTGCAGGTGCGGGCGCTCAACGGCGAGACCCCCAGCGACTGGTCGCCGTCCGGCACCGGCAGCACCGGGTCGCCCGCCAACAACGCGCCGGTCATCACCACGACCTCGCCGCAATCGGTCCCGGAGAACACGACCGCGGCCGTGACGCTGGCCGCGACCGATGCGGACACCGGCAGCACCTTCACCTGGTCGAAAAACGGCGGCGCCGATGCCGGCAAGTTCAACCTGACGACGGCCGGCGTGCTGACCTTTGCGGCCGCCCCGGACTTCGAGGTCCCGGCCGACTCCGGGGGAGACAACGGCTATGTGGTCATCGTGCGGGTCTCGGACGGGACGGCAACGGACGATCTCACGCTGACCGTCAACGTGACCGACGCGGACGAAAAGCCGGCCACGCCCGCCGCGCCGGGCGTCACGGCGACCGCCGGCTCGACCACGAGCCTGGACGTGAGCTGGACCGCGCCGAACCGGAACGGCGGTCCGGCCATCGCCGGCTACAACCTGCAATACCGCGCGGGCACCAGCGGCAGCTTCACGAACGGCCCGCAGAACGTCACCGGCACGAGCGTGGCGATCACCACGGGCCTGTCCGCGGCCACCAGCTACGAGGTGCAGGTGCGGGCGCTCAACGGCGAGACCCCCAGCGACTGGTCGCCGTCCGGCACCGGCAGCACCGGGTCGCCCGCCAACAACGCGCCGGTCATCACCACGACCTCGCCGCAATCGGTCCCGGAGAACACGACCGCGGCCGTGACGCTGGCCGCGACCGATGCGGACACCGGCAGCACCTTCACCTGGTCGAAAAACGGCGGCGCCGATGCCGGCAAGTTCAACCTGACGACGGCCGGCGTGCTGACCTTTGCGGCCGCCCCGGACTTCGAGGTCCCGGCCGACTCCGGGGGAGACAACGGCTATGTGGTCATCGTGCGGGTCTCGGACGGGACGGCAACGGACGATCTCACGCTGACCGTCAACGTGACCGACGCGGACGAAAAGCCGGCCACGCCCGCCGCGCCGGGCGTCACGGCGACCGCCGGCTCGACCACGAGCCTGGACGTGAGCTGGACCGCGCCGAACCGGAACGGCGGTCCGGCCATCGCCGGCTACAACCTGCAATACCGCGCGGGCACCAGCGGCAGCTTCACGAACGGCCCGCAGAACGTCACCGGCACGAGCGTGGCGATCACCACGGGCCTGTCCGCGGCCACCAGCTACGAGGTGCAGGTGCGGGCGCTCAACGGCGAGACCCCCAGCGACTGGTCGCCGTCCGGCACCGGCAGCACCGGGTCGCCCGCCAACAACGCGCCGGTCATCACCACGACCTCGCCGCAATCGGTCCCGGAGAACACGACCGCGGCCGTGACGCTGGCCGCGACCGATGCGGACACCGGCAGCACCTTCACCTGGTCGAAAAACGGCGGCGCCGATGCCGGCAAGTTCAACCTGACGACGGCCGGCGTGCTGACCTTTGCGGCCGCCCCGGACTTCGAGGTCCCGGCCGACTCCGGGGGAGACAACGGCTATGTGGTCATCGTGCGGGTCTCGGACGGGACGGCAACGGACGATCTCACGCTGACCGTCAACGTGACCGACGCGGACGAAAAGCCGGCCACGCCCGCCGCGCCGGGCGTCACGGCGACCGCCGGCTCGACCACGAGCCTGGACGTGAGCTGGACCGCGCCGAACCGGAACGGCGGTCCGGCCATCGCCGGCTACAACCTGCAATACCGCGCGGGCACCAGCGGCAGCTTCACGAACGGCCCGCAGAACGTCACCGGCACGAGCGTGGCGATCACCACGGGCCTGTCCGCGGCCACCAGCTACGAGGTGCAGGTGCGGGCGCTCAACGGCGAGACCCCCAGCGACTGGTCGCCGTCCGGCACCGGCAGCACCGGGTCGCCCGCCAACAACCCCGCCAGCGGCGCACCGACGATCTCCGGCACGGCGCGGGTCGGCGGGGCGCTGACCGCGGCGCGGGGCAGCATCGACGACGACGACGGGCTGCCGTCCACCTTCCCGGACGACTACGCCTTCCAGTGGGTCCGCGAGGATTCCGGCGGCACGAACCCGATGGACATCGACGGGGCGACCTCGAGCACGTATACGCTGGACGCGAACGATGAGGGCAAGAGGGTAAAGGTGAAAGTAACCTTCACCGACGGCGGCAGCAACGACGAGGCGCTTACAAGCGCCGCGTATCCCTCGATCGGGACGGTTGACCCCGCCAACAATGCCCCGGCCTTCACCGAGGGAGCCAGCGCCACGCGCAGCGTCGCCGAGAACACGGCGGCGGGCGCCAATATCGGGGACCCCGTCGAGGCGACGGATACGGACACGGGCGACACCCTGACGTACACCCTGCGCGGGACGGACGCGGCCGCCTTCGCCATCGTCTCGACCTCCGGTCAGCTCCGGACCAAGGCCGCGCTGAACCACGAGACGAAGTCCAGCCATTCGGTGACGGTCGCGGTCTCCGACGGCAACGGCGGCTCGGACAGCATCACCGTGACGATCAACGTCACCGACGTGGACGAACAGCCGGCGACACCGGCGGCGCCGTCGGTGGGCTCGACGCCGGGCACGACCACGAGCCTGACGGTGAACTGGACCGCGCCGGACGCCAACGGCGGCCCCGCCATCGCCGGCTACGACCTGCAATACCGCGCGGGCACCAGCGGCAACTTCATGGACGGCCCGCAGAACGTCACCGGCACGAGCGCGGCGATCGCGGGCCTGAACGCGGACACCAGCTACCTGGTGCGGGTGCGGGCGCTGAACGGCGAGACCCCGAGCGAGTGGTCCGCACCCGGCGCGGGCGTCACCGCCACCGCCGCGGGCGTGACGCTCGGCGCCACGTCGCTGGATGTCGGCGAGGGCGTGAGCGCGACCTACACGGTCGTATTGGAGGCGCCGCCCACGGGACCGGTGACGGTGACGCCGCGGGTGGTGGGCAACACCGAGGTCACGGTGTCGGGCGCGCTGACCTTCACGGCAATGAACTGGCAGGACGCGCAGGAGGTGACGGTGTCGGCGGACCATGACGCGGACGACGAAGATGACACCGCCACGGTCAGTCACGCGGTGACGGGCGCGAACTACGCCCGGGTGACGGCGGGCGACGTCGAGGTCACGGTCCTGGACGACGAGGGCTCCTTCGGCACGATCGACGCGCATTTCACGGCGGTGCGGGGCGGCGCGGACGACGTGGCCGGGTGGGGCGGTCCGCTACCGGACAACCACTTCGGCGAGCCGTTCCAGCTCGCGGTGGGCTTCAGGCGGGCGGGCGACTACGTGTTGCTGACCGGGCGGTGCCAGCCACTCACCTGGGAGCAGTACCAGACCCTCACGGTATGCGCGCGTGGCCCGGCCCCGGCGCAGTGGCTCGGGCCGAACGGCGCGCTGCGGGTGACCGGGGCCACCGTGCGCCTCATCGACACGGCCTACCACCGCATTCGGATGGAACTGACGCCGACGGCCCCGGCGCGGGACGTGACCGTGACGGTCCAGCCGCTGCCGTGTCCGGCCGCGGGGGCGATGTGCGCGGGGTCGAACGGGCTGTCGAAGCGCCTGAACCTCACGGTGAGCGGGGTGACCGGGCCGCCGGAGGCGCCGGGGAACGTCACGGTGGAACCGATCGATTATCACGAGGACGGGGGGAACGACCTCCGGGTGAGCTTCGACCTGGACCCGGTGGGCGTCGACTACCTCATCCAGTGGCAGCGCGCCGGCAAGGCGTGGGCATCGCCCGGCGAGAGGGAGGGCTGGCGCGGCCAGAAGCGCACCGGACGCGACAGCGACGTCATCTTCGACGTCGTGGCCGGGCAGGCCTACGACGTGCGGGTGCGTTGGGAGAACGACCGCGGCCCGGGGCCGTGGACGACGGTGTACAACGTCGGCGGGACGGGCCAGGGTTCGAACCGGGGCGCGCCCGAGGTCGAGCGCATCGAGCGCCATGGCGACCAGGTCTGGATCTTCTTCGACCGCGACCTCGATACGGGCGTTGCGCGCCACAACAAACTGACGCCGCAGTTCGGGGTGCATTATTCGGAATCGGCGCCGGCCGGTCTTCCAGACACCCTGGCCGGGCACAGCGTGAACCTGACCGAGATCGTGAAGACGCGCCATGCCGGCGCCTGCACGTCCAACGGCCAGGCCTGCCGGATCGTGCGGCTCACGCTCAACCCGGTGACGCGCGGGGGGACGGAGTACGACGGGCCGGCGGACGAGGAGACCGTCTCGGTCAGCTACTGGAAGTCGTACTACGAGCCGGAGAACCTGCGGGCCGCGGGAGAATGGCACTCCGTGCCCCACGTGGCGGAGTTCAGCCGGGTCGTGGCGGACCCGGTGGGGACCACGCCGGCGCTGTCGGTGGCGGACGCCGAGGGCCGGGAAGGGACGAACCCGTCGATCCGGTTCGCGGTGCGGCTGGCGCCGGCGGCCACCGGCGAGGTGACGGTGCGGTACTACACGTCATCCGGCACGGCGACGGTGAGAGCGGACTACGAGGAGACCACGGGCACGCTGACCTTTGCCACCGGCGAGTGGCGGAAAATCGTCGAGGTGCCGATCGTGGACGATGAGGAGAAGGACAGCGGCGAGACGTTCTTCTTCCACCTCTTCGAGGCCAGCGGCGCTCAAATCGGCGACGACCGGGCGACGGGGACGATCCTGAACCGCGAGGATGAGGATGACACGGCCGAGGATGACACGGCCGAGGATGATCCGGTTGAAGATGATCCGGTTGAAGATGATCCGGTTGAAGATGATCCCGTAGAGGAGGAAGCCATTGAGAAAGCCCCGCCGCCGCCGGCACTCTCGGTGGCGGACGCGTCGGTGGACGAGAAGGAGAACGACGCGACGCTGCTCGACTTCGCGGTCACGCTGAACCGGGCGCCCAGCACCACGGTCACGGTGGACTACGCGACCGCGGACGGTGCCGGCGCGAATCCCGCGACCGCGGGCCAGGACTACCACTCACGCAGCGGCACGCTCACCTTCACCCGCGGGCAGCAGCGAAGGATCGTCTCGATCGCGGTGCTGGACGACAGCCACGACGAGGGCGCGGAGACCCTGACGATGACGCTCTCCAACGCTTCCGGCGCAACCATCGCCGACGGCAAGGCGACGGGCACCATCAACAACTCCGACCCCATGCCGAAGGGGTGGCTGGCGCGGTTCGGGCGCACGGCGTCGGTTCATACGGTCGATGCGATCCGGGAGCGGCTCACCGGCGGGCCGCGCCGGCCCGAGGAAAACCACTTCACGGTGGGCGGACGGCGCGTGGACCAACTGTTAAACGAGTTCCGCAGCGCCGCCCGGGGCGACGATGCCAAGGAGACCGGGGAGCGGGCAGCGCCGGACAGGCGCCTTGAGGACGAATCGACCTGGGACCGCATGGACCGGCTCAAGGCCGAATCCATGGGCTGGTGGGCTGCGCCCGGCAGGGCCGCGCCCGGCGGCATCGGGCTTGCGGCCGGCGAGTTCGCGGGCGGGGCCCCGCGGATGGGCGGGCCGGCGCCCACGGGCTTGTCGTCTTCAGGCGCGTCGCCTTCAGGATCGAACGACGCAGGACTGGCGTCCGCAGGACTGCCGTCGGCAGCACGCGCGGGACTTGAGAATCTGGTGTCCGCCGGACTGTCGTCCGCGGGACTGCTGTCCACGGCCCGGCCGTTCGCGGATCTGCTGTCGAGGGGACGCGAGGACTGGCGGGCGCTGCTCATGGGCAGCTCGTTCGATTACTCGCGAACGCTTGAGGACGGGGCGGGGACCGCGAACGGGCTTGCAAGCTGGTCGGCCTGGGGCCGTGCGGCGGAGACCCGGTTCAGCGGCGCCGACGGGGAGCTTTCGATTGACGGAGCCGTGGCCACGGCCACCGTCGGCGCCGACGCCCGGTGGGGCCGGTGGCTGGCGGGCGTGGCGGTGTCCCACAGCTTCGGCGAAGGCGCCTACAGCCATCCCACGGCCGCGGGCGGCGATGTGACGAGCCGCCTGACGAGCATCAACCCGTACGCGAACTTCACGCTCAACGAGCGGTTGAGCCTGTGGGGCGCGGTCGGTTACGGCGTGGGCGATCTGAGTCTTCAAAGCAAGCGCGCCGAGGACGCCATTGAAACCGGCCTTGAATCCACCCTGGCGGCGTTCGGCGGCCGCGGGGTGTTTTCCCGCCGCGGGGGCGGGTTCGAGCTCGCGGTCGTTTCCGACGCGCTGTTCACGAACACGGTGTCCGATGCCGCAACGGGGCTCATGGGCGCCGAGGGCGCGGCGAGCCGGCTGCGGCTGATGCTTGAAGGTTCGGGATCCATGGCGCTTTCGAACGGCGGTGTGCTGCGCCCGACGCTCGAGGCGGGGCTGCGCTACGACGGCGGCGACGCCGAGACGGGCGCCGGGCTTGAGGTCGGCGGCGGAGTGGCCTACACGGCCGGGCGGGTGTCGGTCGAGGTCAACGTGCGGGGGTTGCTGGCGCACGAAGACGCCGAATACGAGGAATGGGGGTTCAGCGGTTCGCTGAAGTGGCAGCCCAACGAGGACGGGCGCGGCTGGGCGATGGAGGCGGGTTCGAGCTGGGGTGACACCGCAAGCGGCGTGAACGCGCTGTGGAGCCGCCAGGACGCCTCGGGAATCGCCCGGGGCGCAGGGATGGATGCCGCCCGGCGGTTCCACGCCCAGCTCGGCTACGGGCTTGAGGGACGCAGGGGCCGCGCGCTCTGGGTCCCATTCGTGGGCGCCGAATCCTCCGCCGGGCAACAGGCGTACCGGATGGGCGTGAAGCTCACGTCGGGCGCGAACCTCGAGGCGGGGCTCGAGCTCGGCCGGCGAACGGACGCGCGCGGCGTGGCCGAGGACGCAATCCAACTGCAGGGCTCGGTGCGCTGGTGAATGCCGGACCGATTTTCCTGCCAATAGCGTGATGCGCACGATCCGCTCCGGCATGCGCCGCCTGGATGACGCGGCGCGTCAGGAGTTGAGCCTTGAGAGCCGATTCGACCTTGCCTACAACGCTGCCCATGCGCTGGCGCTGGACCAGGCTCACCGCAAGCGAAATCTCGCCGAGTACGAGGGTGACGTGGATGTTGAGGAACTACTCGTCGCCGCGTTGCTGAGAATAGCGCGGGAAGTAGCAAAGCGCGTGGATCAGTTGATGGCGACATAACCGTGGAGAGAGCTTGAACGGCCGAGCAAAGAAGGACCGTGTGCTTGAGAAAAAACAGAAACCAGACTGAATTCCTGGGTATTGGCATGCGTTTCGCTATGCTGTTCTTGGCGATCAGCACGGGCTTGCTTGCAGGCAATCCGTCGGCATCCACCTTTCGCCCCATGGCTAGCCTGAGCGGTGAGATTCGTATTTCCGGTAGCCCTGAGGATCCAGAACTCTTTGAAGCGCTGCAAGCGCAGTTTGCAGGGCATCACCCAGAGGAGATTTTCTCCAACAGGCTCTACGGCGCGGAGTCAACGATTGCGGGCTTATACACCGGAGTCACTGATATTGCGTTCATGGCGCGTGAATTGCGGGAACCCATGGAGCGCATGGCATTTCAGTGGGTCAAGCTGACCCTGCCTTTCGTGATTGAAATCGCAAACGCCGGATTTCGATCCGATCGGCCATCGGCGCAACTCGGCGTATTCGTGCACCAGGATAACCCGATCGAGGCGCTTTCGCTTGCCTCCCTCGATGCCATCTTCGGGGCCGAGCAAAAAAGGGGGCCGCGCAACGCTCGCCTGTGGGGAGACGTTGGCGCGAGCGGTGCATGGGCGTCGCGGCCCATTCATCCAGTTGGGCCGATTGTCGACAGCATTGCGGCGTTGTTCTTTCGACGCGCGGTGATGCTCGATAGCCGTAAGTGGAATCCTGACTACCGAATTCTGACGGACAATTCCGCGGTACTGCTTGCGCTACGCGCCGATCCGGCTGCTATTACTTTCGCACCCGTTACGCTAGTGTCTTGTCCCATAAATAAGTTACATAATTAGGAGCGTCCTTATTCACCGGAGTACGCCCGTGCCCCGCGGCCGAACCCTCGCACCCCTGGTCCTCGGAGAGGACGACCAAGCCCAGTTGCTGACGATCGCCAACTCCCGCTCCCTCCCCCACGGCATCGTGCGCCGCGCGCAGATTGTTCTGGCCGGCGCCCAAGGCGAGCCCAACGCCTCCATCGCGCGGCGCCTTCGGCTGAGTCCGTTCACCGTCGGCAAATGGCGCAAGCGCTTCCTCAAGCAAGGCCTGACCGGGTTGCACGACCAACTGCGTGCGGGGCGTCCCTGCTCGCACCAAGATGAACAGGTGGCCGAGGTCATCAACGCGGCGCTGCAATCGCCGCCGGCGGGCGCGACCCACTGGACGGTGCGTTCCATGTCCGAGCACTGCGGCGTGTCCAAAAGCACCGTGGCGCGCTGGTTCGACCTGTTCGGCGTGCAGCCGCACCGGCAGCGGACCTTCAAACTGTCCAACGATCCGTTCTTCATCGAGAAAGTGCGCGACATCGTCGGGCTGTATCTGAATCCGCCGGATCACGCGGTGGTGCTGTGCGTCGACGAAAAAAGCCAAATCCAGGCGCTTGAGCGCACCCAGCCTCTGCTGCCGATGGGACTGGGCTATGTCGAAGGCGTCACCCACGACTACGTCCGGCATGGAACCACCACCTTGTTCGCGGCGCTGGACGTCGCCAGCGGCGAAGTGCTGGCCCAATGCAAGCGCCGCCACCGGCATCAGGAGTTTCTGGCCTTTCTACGCCATATCGACCGCAACGTCCCGGCGACCTTGGAGGTGCATCTGGTGGTGGACAACTACGCCACCCACAAACACGCCAAGGTGAAAGCCTGGCTGGCGAGGCGGCCGCGGTATCACCTGCATTACACGCCCACCTACGCCTCCTGGCTCAATCAGGTCGAGCGCTGGTTCGGGATCATCACCCAGCGGGCGATCCGCCGCGGCACTTTTTCCTCCGTCAAGCAACTCACCCGCAAAATCGACCGCTTCGTCAGCGAATACAACGCCAACACCCGCCCCTTTGTCTGGACCGCCACCGCTGATTCGATCCTCACCAAAGTGGAACGACTAAGTAAACTAATTTGCGGGACACGACCTGGCATAAGTTTTGGCCGCGCAGTAACGAGCATAGGTCTATTCGGCTCATTATCAGGCTAGAACAACACCATTTGTGAGCCGAATAGGACTTGGTTGACTGATCGGCATCCAGCGAGCAAATGCGCAGCGCAAAGACGCGGCGCCTATCGTTTGGCTTCCTCGCCAGCCATTCGCGCTGGCGAGGCCAGTCACTTTCTTCCCCTGGATCGACACCACCGATTCCAAACTCGCCATAGCGGAACGATTAAGTAAACTTATTTGCGGGACAGGACACTAGCAATGCCCGGCATTAAAGCGATTGCGATTTCCTCGTCGGCTGATCAAGCGGCATATTTCCTTGCCCGCGTGAACATCATTGCCCGAGCTTATCCATTGACCCGGGTCATTTCCGTGGTTCTCTACCGGGCAGAAAGCGAACCGATAAAACCTCAACTCAAAGAGTTCTTGAGATTCGTGCTCAGCGCACAGGGTCAAGCAATCATTGACAAGGTTAGCGATTATCTGCCGCTCAATGCTAAAGACGCGCAGCGGCAACTCGAGCGCCTGAATTGATGCGCCAAAGCTGGGTTCTTCTGTTGCTTTTTCTGGTCCTGCCCGCGACAGCCGGGCCGTCCGAGTAATCCTTCGTGCCTCGGCAAAAGGTTTCCGGAACCCTGTCGATCTGGGGACATGGTGCATATGGCAAACGGCTGAGTTTCGTCGAAGGCCTGGTGGGCGCCTGGGAAGAAGGGTTTCGCCGCCATCATCCCGAAATTCAATTCGACAATCGCCTATATGGCACGGCGTCGGCAATCGGCGCCTTGTATACGGGCACCGGCGACCTCGCGCTGATGGGTCGCGAGATCTGGCCGCCCGAAATCCATGCTTTCACGGAGGTGTTGGGATATCCGCCTACAGGTATTGATGTAATGACCGGCAGCTTCAACGTTCGTAACAAGGGTTACGCAATCGTTGTATTCGTGCATAAGGACAACCCCATTGAAGGGCTGAGTCTTGGGCAGCTGGATGCAATCTATGGGGTGAAGCGCCAGCGTGACCATGGGCCTGTTGAGACCTGGGGCGTTCTTGGTCTCGGTGGCGACTGGGCGAGACAAGAGATCAACCTTTTTGGGTTGCCGATTGCCCGCGGCTTCGCCAAGTACATTGAGGACCGTGTCTTTCTCGGCAGCCGCGTTTGGAATCCGTCGATTCGGGAATTTCCCGACGACCCGAATTCGGTTTCGGTGAAAACGGACGGCGCCAATCGCATGCTGGCGGAATTGGCAAGATACCCGCGTGGCATTGAATATGCAGGGTTGGACTACGACCATCCGGGCGTGAGAGCATTGCCTCTGGCGGAAACGGATGGGCAGAAATGGGTGATGCCAACGCAGACAACCGTGGGCGATCATAGCTATCCGCTCACTCGTATTATCACCATGTTTCTGAACAAGGCGCCGGGCAAGGCGGCCGATCCGATTGCAGCGGAATTTCTGCGTTACCTACTTAGCCGTGAAGGTCAGGAAATCGTGTGCCGGGAAGGCGGCGGCTACCTGCCCTTGCCGGAAGCCGTGGCAAATCGAGAGAGGAGAAAACTGGAGGATCGGCTATAGATTCTTCGCTTCGAAAGGCGTAGCGATACGCGCCACCCCTCCTCTCAAAGATGTTGTCCGTCAGGTGTCTGTGAACCTTGATCCTGGCCCGCTTGATGCAAGCGTAATCCCGCCTTCGGTCCACGAGGCGGTGGCAGGCGTCCCTAGGTAGTGGACAAGGACACCCGGCAACTGATCGCCCACCTTGTTGGCCAGTCGCTTGTCGGCGGTGATCAAGGCGGAATCGGTGGCCTCGGCGCATGCAAGATAAAGGCAATCGTAAATCGGATGGACTATGGTGAAGGCAATCTGCGCGGCGCGCTCAATCAGAACGCCGGCGGGATAGAGTGAAATCAGTTCGGACAGGCTGGAGAGTTCGTTAAGGTATGGCCGGGGGTCGGAAATCTCGCTTCGGCGCGCTTTCTTCCAGATCGTGTTGGCGAATTCCGCAAGCACCAGGCCCGGAGCGTAAAGATGGATGCGCCGCGCAAGCAAAAGCCGCGCCTCGCTGGACATTGATTCCGGGACGAACCACTTGATGACGATGCTGGCATCCACGGTAAGTTTCACCGGTCACGATCTTCACGCAGAAGTTTCACGCTGTCAGTTTGTTCTGTACCTACAGTCATAGCCATGAGTTGGCGCGTTCGCTCGCGAAATTGCGCCATGCCGCCCAGGGGGTCTGCGCGTTGCGTCAGCGCAAACCGGACTTCTCCTTCAAGGGAGCGGTGATTTGCCTTGGCTTGCGCCTTGAGCTGTTCGATAACCTGATTGTCCAGGTTGCGAATTGTTAGAGTGCCCAATGCATTTCTCCTGGGTGCATTCTTTATGCTAGCAAAATGGTTTCGCTAGTGCAATGGCAAGCAAGCGCGTCGGCAACCGGACAGATCAAATGTTACAAATGCGGACAGTTGTTCTTAACAGCGTCTACTCGCAGCCCTGGACGATGCCTAGAAGGGCCGAATAGAATCTCGAATCCCTCGCAGCCGCAGAATGCTGCGGTTGGTCTGCACCTCATTCCCCGCGGTTCCTTGCGATGAAACTCCTTCCGAACTTTGATGACTTCGCCGCGCGTTACCAGGCGGGCCGCAGCCAAGTGGTGTCGACGACGCTTGTCGCCGATCTTGAGACGCCCGTTTCGGTGATGCTGAAGCTGGCGGATGGCTTGCCCAACAGCTTCCTGCTCGAGTCCGTGGAGGGCGGAGAGGTGCGTGGACGGTATTCGATCATTGGTATGAACCCAGACCTCATCTGGCGCTGCCGTGGGAACCAGGCTGAGATCAATCGCAACGCGCTGACGGATCCTGATGCGTTTGAACCCTGCGAGGGCGACGCGCTAAGCGAATTGCGGCGGCTGATCGACGACTCACGTATTGATCTTCCCGAGCACTTGCCGCCTATGGCCGCGGGACTGGTCGGTTACATGGCCTACGACACCGTGCGCCTGATGGAGCGGCTGGGGGATCCCAACCCGGACTCGCTTGGCCTGCCGGATGGCGTATTCATTCGCCCCACCGTGATGGCGATCTTCGACTCCGTGAAGGATGTTGTCACCTTTGTCACACCCGTGCGCCCTGCCGAGGGGGTCGACGCCGAGAGCGCATACGAGGACGCCGGCGCAACCCTGTCTCATGCCGTTTCACGCCTGGAAGAAAGTCGCTATATCGCACATGCTCGGGGAGAACGAGCGCCGGAAACGCCCCAGCCCACATCGAACGTGAGCCGCGGTGCGTTTTTCCGGATGGTGGAGAAGGCCAAGGAATACATTGCCGCCGGTGACATCTTCCAGGCCGTGCTGTCACAGCGCTTCAGCCTGCCGTTTGAGCTGCCGCCGTTTGCCCTGTACCGGGCCTTGCGCCGCACCAATCCTTCTCCGTTCATGTATTTCCTGAACTTTGGCGGCTTTTCCATCGTGGGCTCGAGTCCCGAAATTCTTGTACGCCTTCGAGATGGGACCGTTACGGTAAGACCCATCGCGGGAACCCGGCGGCGCGGCGCAAACCGGAGCGAAGATGAAGCGCTTGCCGGCGATCTGCTTTCCGACCCCAAGGAGCGCGCCGAACACCTGATGCTGCTTGATCTCGGCCGCAACGATGTAGGCCGGGTCGCGAAGATCGGCACCGTGAAGGTAACCGAACAGATGGTCATCGAGCATTACTCGCACGTAATGCACATCGTCTCCAACGTCGTAGGCGAAATTGACCCGCGTTACGGCGCGATGGACGCGCTGTGCGGAGCTTTCCCGGCCGGGACGGTCAGTGGCGCCCCGAAAGTGCGCGCCATGGAGATCATCGACGAGCTCGAGCCGGAGAAACGTGGCGTTTACGCGGGCGCGATCGGCTATTTCTCGGCCAACGGCAGCATGGACACCTGTATCGCCCTGCGGACCGCCGTGGTCATGGACGGAACCATGTATGTGCAGGCAGGAAGCGGGATCGTGGCCGACAGCGACCCCGCCGCCGAGTACGAAGAAAGCCGTAACAAGGCCAACGCGCTGATCCGCGCGGCCGAGGAAGCCGTGCGCTTCGCCGCACTGGACGCCTGACATGCTGGTCCTCATCGACAACTACGACAGCTTCACCTACAACCTCGTCCACTACCTGGGCGAGCTGGGAGCGGCATGCCAGGTGTTCCGCAACGACGCCATTACCGTTGAAGAGGTCATCGCGCTGCAACCGGACGGAATCGTCCTGTCCCCGGGGCCGGGCTACCCTGACAGTGCAGGCATCTGCCTGGAACTGGTTATGGAGGCCTCCGGTTCTGTACCGATGCTCGGCGTTTGCCTCGGACACCAGGCGATAGGGCAGGCGTTCGGCGGTCGAATCGTGCGCGCGCCACGGCTCATGCACGGCAAGCTCAGCGCGATTCGCCATGGCGGCGACGGCCTTTTCGAGGACTTACCACAGCACTTCAATGCAACCCGCTATCACTCTCTGATGGTCGATCGGAGCTCCTTGCCCGATAGCCTGATGGTGAGTGCCGAGACGGACGACGGCGTGATCATGGGCCTCAAGCACCGGAAACACGACATCTTCGGCGCCCAGTTTCACCCCGAAAGCATCGCCTCCGAGCACGGCCACGCCCTGCTGGCCAACTTCCTTCGCACCGCGCTGCGTTAGGCCGTGCAAAGCTTGCAGAGTTCTCCGCGGTACTGCGAGGCCGACTGCATTGCTTAACCTGCCGCAAACTGCCCTAAAGTGCGAGTCGTATGGGTTACAGCGATAAACTAGATATATGACGACGCCGGCCAAGCCGACATATAAATTGGATGCCGAATCCGTGCATGCTCTTAAGAGGCTGCAAAAGCGCTGGAAAGTTCCGAAATCCAAGATACTGAATCGTTGTGTTCGTATTGCCGAGAAAATGCCTCAGCGATTTCTGCCAGACTAGACGCCCTTGACCGCCTGCAGGCCACTGTGCGGGAAAACGAGATTGATGTCGCGGAGTGGGCCGCGGCAGTAAGAACTGAGCGGTGGCATACGAACCCTGTTCCTGAAGACGATGCTGCATCTGGACACCAGCTTTCTAATACGATCACTGGACCCGCAGTATCCTGAAGCCGAAAGGCTACGAGCGTGGATTGCTGAGGGCGAGACGTTTCACGTCAGCACATTCGCTTGGGCCGAATTCCTATGCGGTCCAATTGGCGCCGCTGCACTCGAGTCTGTTGTCCAGATCATTAGTCAGTTGATTGACTTTACTCCAAGCGATGCCGATACCGCTGCCGAATTGTTCAACCAGACCGGTAGGCGGCGCGGTACATTTGCTGACTGCATGATCGCGGCGGTCGCATTGGCCGAAAGAGCGCCCATCTGCCACGTCGGATGTAGACGATTTCGTCCGGTTTGAAGATTTTGGGTTGACAATCTTGACAGCCGAATGAATCCCAAAGTCCCGGGCCATGGCACGCGGCCATCTGCCCGATGGGATTACCTGTCCTGAGGCTTGAACCGCCATTCCCGCCAACGCTTTCCGTCCCGGTGCTCAAACACAACCAGAGTCTTGACGGACCGGGCGCCACCGTCTTCCGTGCGGTAGAAGTCTTCTTCGACCTGCACCAGCATGTTGTCGGTCAGTCCCCACTTGTAGACATTGGCCCCGAGCCAGGCGCCCGCGCCGAACACCGCGCCGACGGCCTGGCGCACCTGCTCAATGCCACGGACCCGCTCCTCGACGCCCTCGTCCGTCACCGAATACATCGTGAAGTCGTCATCGAGGCCCAGAATCGCGCCTTCGATGTTCTGGTTCTCGAAGAATTCTTCCGAGCGAGCGATCACCTCGGCATAGGGACTGTCGTGCTCATAAAACTGGCTGTATAGCCGCTCAAAGCCCTCATCCTCATTGCCCAGACTACTGCTCGCGACCGCGGCCAACAGGGTTGCGCCCATTAGGACGGCTGCTATTTCAAACTTGTTCTTCATTGTTGCACTCCTCGTGGAGGGCGAGACGCCATCCCTCCCAGGCGGCTGCTTTGTCTGACATTTTTCTCACTGTTGCACTCCCATTTCTTGCTCGGCCTGCTGTTTGGCCTTTTGCAGGGCACGGATCCTTTCGATTTCAGCCGCCGGATCCATGATGTTGTCCGTATACATGCCAACGGCCATGTTCCAGTAATCCCCTCCGTCCACGTGATCCAGAACCACAGCAGCAAAGTCTTCGTAGGTGATCACGCGAGCGCCGGGGGTATTGCCGGTGATATTGAACTGTAGATCATGGCGGGCCGGTTCCTCCACCATGAAACCGGGGCGCAACAGCACGTAATCGAGACCACTGTTCGCGATCATTTCCTCCATTTCCCACATGTCGTGGTAGAGCCGGCGGGCGTTCCACCGCCACATGTTGGACATGTCCCCCGGCGGCGGTTTGGCGGCGTCAACGTTAAGGCGGTGCTCCACGCCGGTTGAGCTGGCCATCATGAGTTTGGTGTTGCCTTTCGCTTTCATGGCCGCGATAAGGTTTTCTCCCATCACCGTATAGATATCGACCGGACCCATTTCTGCGAAGGGATCATCGGGTGCGCTCATGCCGATCATGGAAATCACCACTTCATGCCCTTCCAGCACGGGAGCGATGGTCTCGGGCTCGTAAATGTCGCCCTTGAAAAGGGTCAGGTTCTCGTGCTCGATGCCGAGTTTGGAGGGGGTGCGGGCGAACCCCTTGATGGTGTAGCCCCGTTCCAGTCCCTGGCGAATGATTACACGCCCGGATCGGGCCGTGGCGCCGAACAACGCAATCACCGGTTTCTTGTCGGTTTCGGCAGCGAGCAGACGCAAAGGCACTGCGCTCAGCGCCGTCAGTGCCAATGTTCCGTTGACAAATGTTCTCCGTTTCATGTCTTTTCCCCTGCGGCTTGGAGCGGAGTTCCGCAACTTCGCGTGCAGCATATACCACGCTGGATTTGCTCGAGAGCAAGTTTTGCGGCTGGCGGCAGAATGCAGGCCGGAGTCAGGGATGAGCCGGCGCGCACGTATTTTGCAAAGAGTTCTCGGTGGTCGCTCCGATGCTAGTATTCGATTTGAGGACTTGTGTGGCTTGCTCAGGAGTTTACGTTTTGCCGAGCGTATCAAGGGAAGCCACGACATTTTCAGGAAGGCTGGCGTTGGCGCGAAAATCAATTTGCAACGCGATGGCAGTCATGCCAAGCCGTATCAAGTCAAGCAGGTGCGTCAAGTGCTCAAGGCATACTTGCTAAAGAGGGACAATTGATGGGTAAGTACAAAGTCGTTGTTCACTGGAGCGACCCGGACGGTGCTTTTGTGGCGGCCGCGCCTGAACTTCCTGGATGTATGGCGCACGGTCCTACCGAAGAAGCTGCTCGCAGAGAGATACACTTGGCAATGGACCTCTGGATTGAAACGGCGAAAGAGTTTGGCGATCCCGTTCCGGAACCCAGTGGCGAGCGTCTCGTGTTGGGGCCAGACAGTGCTGCAGAGCAGGCTGGTGTGCGGCAAACAGCTTTTGAAGATTGCGAAGGTGGCGCAGTAGGCAAGCTTCGCAGTGAGTGAGAACAACTTCCTTCTGCAAATCTGTTTTGCCGGCGAGGCCATTGATCAAGGTAAGGCGCCCGTCGCCCACCTGTTGAGCTTTCTTACGAGCTGGCGAAGGGTGTTGCAGAGAACCGGCCGCGTGATGCGGGGAGAGGCCATGAGCGTGCGGCCCGGCCAGCCACCGCAGGATCTCAGGTCCGAGCTGGAGTTCGACATGGTGTCGCTGACCGGGGAAAGCGAGGCGGTAGTCCTGGGACTGGAACGACGGCTGGAAAACGCGTCTTTTCCGGAGATGGATTTTGGCTTGAAAGTGCTGCAGACGGCGATCGGCGGGCTGCAGGACGTTGCGACGGCTGAAGACGGCGATGCCATGCCTGCGGCCTGTGACCCGGGTGTTCTCCGGGCCTGGCGTGATGCGGGAGTATTGCTGGGGCAGGGAATTGACTCGATCGAGTTCACCCTGAATGACCGTGAAGGGCCGGTTCAGGCTGCACTCACACACGCGGAGCTTGAGCGCATACGCACGTGGCTCAGCCGGCCGAAGGTGAATATCCGAACCATCAGGGGACGGTTGGTCATGGTCGATTTCACGGATGAGGAAACGCGCTGCCGCGTGGACCCGGAAGATGGAGAACCGCTGTTTTGCGTGGTCGATGAAGAACGCAAGGGAGCGGTGCTGGCCAATATGCAGCACAACGTCATCATTACCGGCGAAGTTCGCGAGGACCCCGCAACCGGCCAGGTCACCAGCATCGCAATCCAGGACCTCGAACGCCTGGAGATTGAGGATTCCGAACCACCCACCGAAACTCCCGAGCCCCCGGGGCTACTGGATACGCCATGAGTAGCGGTCAAGCGGCCGTCGGCGCCTTTCGCCTTGCGTGGCGCGCAATCAAGCGCGGCTGGCGTGCCTGGCGCGCTTTCGGGAAGCGCCGGGACGTTCGGATCGTATGCTGGGCGCTGCTAATGGCAATGCTGGTCTACATGGGTTTTGAGCTTGTGTTTGATGGCCAGCTTCCCTTGTGGGGAGATTATTTCGGCTGGGTGCTTTTCAGCTTCTTATTCGTCTTCTATGCTTGCGCCGCGCTAATTGCGTTTCCCGGGAAAGGCCGGCAGCTATGACCAAACGCAACGGCATCCGCGTATTGTGATTGAACGGTGATACGGGCGCCTACGCAATAGGTAAACCTGGTGATCGTTACATTCCCGGCGTTGAGTCGCTCAAGCGTTGCTGCATGGCGACGCAGGCGCCCACGGATTCCTCTTCCGAGTGTTCGGCGCAGATTGAGGCGATCCCGCTGTCCAGCGAGGCTAGCGACAGGCCCGCGTGGTGCTCGTCCCGCCATGCTTCCAAAGCGTCGACCAGCCATCCGAAGGAGCGCAGGTTGCGGTTTGCCAGGGCATCGGGCTGTCCGTTCATCTCGGCCAGCACCTCCTTCGACACGTTGACGATGATCTCGGCGTCTTCGGGCGTCCACAGCATCATGCGGCGAACGTAGTTCACGCCGTGCTGCAGGCGTGTGGCGGGTCCGTGCGCCTCGCGGTAGTAGCGCTCCATCCAGCGAACGGCGCCTTGAGTATCGCCGGCCTTATGGCTCAGCGTGGCCAATGGCTGCATGAAGTAATAGGGCTCTTCAGAAGTCTTAACTTCCTTCTCCAGCAAAACGCGCGCCCGCTCGTACTCGCCGGCGTCGCTCAGCAGGCTGTAGGTGTAGTAGATCACGCTCTGGCGCTCCTGCTGGGTTTCCGAGGCGGCATCCGCCTGCTCCGCTGCAGCCACGATGCGCTCAAGCAGCGCCGGCGAGGGCGGGGCCTCAGCGTCAACAAGCCGCTCCAGTTCAAGCAGCATCCCCAGGGAGAAGATCGGCGCGCCCTTGTTGCCCGTGGGATTGGCGAGCACCGCCTCGATTGCGCCGCTGAAGGCTTCGTGCAGTTCCTCGCGCTGCGCTGAATCAACCGCCAGCGCGTCGATCGTGCCGGAAAGCTTGCCGAAGAACATCATCAGGTTGTCGAGATCGTGCTCTTCCGCCCCCAGCACGAACAGGAGTTCCGAATAGCGCCCGGCATCCATTTCGGTTTCCCCGGAACCCACCGCTTCCGATAGTCTGAGCGAATGCACGCGCCGGGCCAGCACCGCGTCGTCATCCGGGGCCTGTTCCGCAAGCCGGTTGAACAGCGCCAGGAATTGTTCCGGCGCCAGAGTGCGCTTGTCCTGGTACCAGGAGTGGTAGGCCAGCCGGCGATATTCGGCATCGTTAAGCGCCCGCTCGTCGTTCAGTGCTACCTGCACCAGTTCGGTTACCGGCGCCAGGTCGGACCGGGCGTCGTTCAGCGACGCCATGAAGGACTCCGCGGTCAGGGTGCCGGGCAGCCGGGTCAGCTGGTTGCCTGAGGAATCGAACACGATGACCGTGGGATAGCCCACGGCATCATGTTTCTCGCCCCAGACTTGCGCACGTTGGGTGTCGCCATCCAGGTAGACGGCCACGAAGTCGCGCGTCGTGGCGATGAAATCCGGCTGTTGAAACAAGGTGCTCTTCATCAGGTTGCAGGGCGGGCACCAGACCGCGCCCCAATACAGGAACAACGGCTTGGCGGATAGCTTGGCCTCGGCGAATGCCTCCTCCACGCTGCCGCCGTACCAGTCGATGGCCAGGTATTCATCGACATCGGCGTTTGGCTGGACTATCGGCGCCTCGGTGTCCGCCTGACAGCCGGCCAGGAACAGCCCGGCGGCAATGATGAATGTGGTCAGCAAGGTCGCTGGGAGCGAGGGCGTCCCCGCCCTCGTCGAGGGCACGATGCCCTCGTTCCCAGGTTTGGCCCCGGCGCCGAGGGCGGGGATGCCTTCGTTCCCAGGGGATGTTGAAAGGAATCTTGAAATACCAGTCATGGCGAATCTCCCGTTACGGAATAGGCGCCGATGTGGCGCGCTCGCAGCTAATCGTACGAGTGTAGCAGTACCGATTCCGGCATCCTTCCCGAGATTTTGCTAACATCTCAGGATCCCGGCCTGACGGGACGCATGCACCACACAGGACACTTCACATGGCGCAATTTCTGCTGCCCAGGAACTCGCGAGTAAAGCGCGGACGCCGACACACCCTGCCGAGTAGCTCCGCTATAAACGGCGAACGGGAAATTCGCCGCTTCAAGGTCTACCGCTATGACCCCGATTCCGGCGAGAACCCGCGCGTGGACAGCTATGAAGTGGACATGGACAACTGCGCTCCGATGGTGCTGGACGCGCTGATTCACATCAAGGACGAGGTCGATTCGACGCTGACTTTCCGCCGCTCCTGCCGCGAGGGAATATGCGGCTCCTGCGCCATGAACATCAACGGCATCAATACCCTGGCATGCACCCAGGCGATCGGTGATCTCAAGGGGGACGTGAAGGTCTATCCGCTCCCGCATCTGCCGGTGGTCAAGGACCTGGTGCCGGACCTGACCCATTTCTACGCCCAGTACGCCTCCGTGGAGCCGTGGTTGAAAACCAAAACGCCGCCTCCGCCGGACCGGGAGCGGCTGCAGTCACACGAGGACCAGGAGAAAATCAACTCGCCTGCGGCCTGCATCCTGTGTGCCTGCTGTTCCACCAGCTGTCCGAGCTACTGGTGGAACGGTGATCGGTTCCTGGGGCCGGCAGCCTTGCTGGCGGCGTACCGGTGGCTGGAAGACAGCCGTGACGAAGCAGCCGGAGAGCGGCTGGACCAACTCGAAGACCCCTTCCGCCTCTACCGCTGTCACACGATCATGAACTGTGCGGAGGCTTGCCCCAAGGACCTCAATCCTGCCCGCGCCATCGCGGAGACCAAGAAACGGCTTCTGGAGCGCCGCGCCTGAGAATTGCTTCTTCAAGCCCTCGACGCCGGGAACGAGGGGGTCCCGCCCTCGACGCTGGGAATGAGGGCGTCCCCGCCCTCGCCGAGAGCGAGACGCTCTCGCTCCCAGGGAGGGCGTCCCGCCCTCGACGAGAGCGAGACGCTCTCGCTCCCGGGGGAACATGAGCCGGGCGGCGAAACTACGCTGGCGTTGCCGCCGGGGCCGCCGGGAACTGGATCTCCTGCTCCAGCGCTACCTGGACGATCGCTACGAGCAGGCCGATCACGCAGAGCGCTTGAGCTTTGAAAAGCTGCTGGAATGGAGCGACCCCGAACTGGAAGACCTGCTGACCGGCCGCATGGCGCCCGACGGCCCTGAACAGGTGCGCCTGATTGAACGGATTCGCGGCAACCATTGAAATCCGTGCGGGCCGCCCCGCCTGGGCCCTGCCTGTGATCGGGGCAGGCCTGCTGCTCGCGGGCGCCGCGGTCCTGATCGCGGACCTTCCGGGCTGGTTACGGTCTGTCCTGTTGCTCGGCCTGGCGCTGGGGGCCGTTCGTGAATGGCGCGCGGCGAGGCGCAACGGCGTCGCTGCGGGAGTAGCGGCCATATGGCTGACCGCGGGCGGAGATTGGAGCCTGGTGCTGGAGAGCGGCGAGCTCCAAAAGGCTGAATTGCTCCACCGGCAGGGCTTTGTCACTCGGAACCTGGCGGGATTGACACTCCGTTCGGTGGCTGCCCACAAACGCAAGGACTCACGACTCAGGGTGTGGCTGACACCCGGAATGCTTGCGCCCGCGGATTGGCGCCGTCTCCAGGTTCGCCTTCGCAATCCTTGAGCCTGCCGGGTAAAATCGCCGTCTTATGGATTTTTCCTTGATTCTTGTAGCCATTACCTTCCTGGCGCTGGTTCTTTGGCTGATTGACCGCTTCGCCATAACCCCGCGCGAAAAGCGCCTTGCGGCGGATGGCGGCGAAGCTCCGCCGAAATCGAAGCTATTCGAGTATGCGGCCGCCTTTTTGCCGGTACTCCTGGTAGTGCTCCTGGTCCGTTCATTTCTCTACGAGCCTTACCGGATTCCCTCGGGATCCATGCGTCCCACTCTGGAAGTCGGCGATTTCATCTTCGTCAACAAGTTCTCCTACGGTCTGCGCCTGCCGGTGACCAACACGCGCATCGCGGACCTGGGTTCGCCGAAGCGGGGCGACGTCGTGGTGTTCAAGTTGCCTTCCGACTCATCGGCCAACTTCATCAAGCGCCTGGTGGGACTGCCTGGCGACGTTATCGAGTATCGCGGCAAGCGCCTTCGCATTAACGGTGAGCTGGTCAAGGTGAGCGAACCGTTGCCGGAGGACTTCGGTAACCTGTTCTCCATCGAAAAGGCTGAAGAAGTCCTGGGCGCGGCCAAACACGATGTCTATTACATTCCCAGCCAGCGCGGGCGAGAAGGGACCTACACGGTTCCGGAAGGACACTATTTCGTGATGGGCGACAACCGCGACAACAGCAGGGACAGCCGTTACCCGGGAGTGAGTTTTATTCCGGAGGATCGCCTTGTGGGCCGCGCCGAGCTCATCTGGTTCAACTGGGACATTCCTGGCGTGCCCAAGTGGGCCCGGATCGGCGACGCGATTCGTTGACCGGTGGCCGGCAGCTTTCCCGGTGGGCCGGGCGCAAGCTGGGGCATGCATTTGCCCGACTCGAATTGCTCCAACTCGCGCTGACGCACCCCAGTGAGGGAGAAAACAACAACCGGCGCCTGGAGTTCCTGGGAGACGCGGTCCTCGAGTTGGTGAGCTCGGATTACCTGTTCCGAGGCTATGAGAAAGAATTGGAGGGAGGACTGACACAGCTGCGCCAGCGACTGGTGCAGCGAGCGACGCTGGCCACGGTGGCGGCAGAAGTGGGTCTGGGCGAACACCTCAGCTACACGGGAGCGGACCTGGCGCCCCGCGGCCCCGCGCATGAAGCCATGCTGGCCGACGCCTTGGAGGCGGTCTTTGCCGCCCTATGGCTGGATGGAGGCATCGAGCCGGCCGCGGCGGCCTTTGAGAAGTTGTTCGCCCGGCGTCTTGAATCCGTTGAGGAACAACCACGCGATGCGAAGAGTCTTTTGCAGGAATACCTTCAGGGCCGTGGTTTCAAGCCGCCTGAATACCGTCTTTCCAGCGCCGGCGAGGATCCGCAGGCGCCATCATTTCGTTCCGTGTGCGAGGTACCGGAGCTTTTGCTGAGCGCCGAGGGCGAAGGGCGGACGATACAGGCGTCCGAAGTCGAGGCCGCGGCGGCCGTATTGGCCGCGATCGAGGAGTCGCCGTGAGTTTCCGCACCGGCCTGGCGCCGATCCTCGGGCGGCCCAACGTCGGCAAGTCGACTCTGTTGAACCGCTTGCTGAAGGAAAAAGTCAGCATTGAGACGCGCAAGCCGCAGACGACTCGGCACGCAATAACCGGCGTGCGACACTCGGAGCAGGCCCAACTCGTCCTCGTCGATACGCCGGGCCTGCATGAGCCGGACTCCCGGCTTTTGTCCCGCAGTATGAACCGGGCCGCATTGGGCTCGCTGGCCGGCGCCGACGTGCTCTTGATGATGGTGGAGGCGGGCCGCTGGCTGAAGGATGATGACTGGGTCCTGGCCGAGGCGAAGAAATCGGGCCTCAAATGCATCCTTGTTGTGAACAAGATCGACCGGCTCAAGCGCCGGGAGGACCTCTTCCCCTTTCTCGAGAAATGCGCCGAGAAGGGTGATTTCGAGGAAATCGTGCCGATTTCCGCGCTTCGCGGCGACAACCTTGATCGGCTGGGAGAGGTCGCGGCGGAGTACCTGCCCGAGGGCAGTCCCCTGTTTCCTCCCGAAGCGATTACCGACCGCGACATGAGTTTCCGCATTGCCGAAATGCTGCGCGAGAAACTCACGCTCAACACGCACCGCGAGGTGCCCTACGATCTGGATGTTGTCGTGACCTCCCTGGAGACACGGGGCAGGGCGGTGGTAGTTGAACTGGAGGTCCTGGTCAACCGCGCTTCGCAACGCGGCATTGTGATCGGCAGGGGCGGTTTGCGCCTCAAGGCTGCGAGCCGCCAGGCACGAATGGAATTGCAGCGCATCTTCAAACGTCCCTTTCATCTGCGCGCCCAGGTCCGGGTTCGAAAGAACTGGTTCAACAACCCCCGCTATTGCCGATGAGCACGATTCGCCGCGTGGAACATGCCCAGTCCTGGGTATTGCACAGCCGGCCGTTTCGCGAAACCAGCCTGATCGTGGAGGCCTTCGCGCGGGAATACGGCCGAATGGGATTGGTGGCGCGCGGAGGGCGGCGGCCGCGGTCGTCCCTGGCGCTGGCGGCGCAACCTTTCAGGCGCCTGTATCTTTCCTGGACCGGCAGGGGCGAACTGGCGACACTCACCCGCGCCGAGAGCGCGAGTCAGCCTGGCGGTCACAAACTTCCGCAAGGCGATAAACTTTTTGCAGCGATGTATCTGAACGAGTTGTTGCTGCGCATGACCCGCCGGGAGGACCCGCATCCGGAACTTTTCGACCACTATTCCGATGCGCTGGAGCGATTGGGCGAATCCCGGCCCCTGGAGCCGGTTTTGCGGCGTTTCGAGCTGGATCTCCTGGCCTCGTTGGGCTACGGGCTGAACCTCAGGCGGGACACTCAGGGGCGGGCCCTGGCGCCGCAAACGGCCTATTGCTTCCGGATGGAGCAGGGCGCAGAGGCGTTGCCGGCGGGCGCTCGCCTTGGCGAGGCAATGAACTTCTCCGGCGCCGAGCTGATCGGGATCGCAAGCGGGGATTGGGAGAGCCGTGAGACACGCCGTGCAGCCCGGCGCCTGCTCAAGAACGCGATTGATTTCTACCTGGAGGGACGGCCGCTGAACACGCGCAAGGTGTTCGCGGCCATGCAATGATGATCCAACAGCTACCGGACCACCTGGTCAATCAGATCGCTGCCGGCGAGGTTGTGGAACGCCCGGCTTCGGTGGTCAAGGAGCTGATGGAGAACAGCCTGGATGCGGGCGCCGGGAGAATCGTCGTGCAGGTGGAGAAGGGCGGCCAGCGATTGTGCCGCGTGCGCGACGATGGCGTGGGCATTGCCCCAGGGGAACTGGCGGTAGCGCTCAAGCGGCACGCCACCAGCAAGATCGCCAGCCTGGACGACTTGCGTACCGTAGCGACACTGGGATTTCGCGGCGAGGCGCTGCCGAGTATCGCAGCGGTGGCAAGGCTTGTCCTGACTTCGCAGGTGGCCGGGGAACGCAGTGCCTGGACCGTGAACAGTTCCGGCGGCCGGGTTTCCGAGCCGCTGCCGTCGGCGCATCCGCGCGGCGCCACGGTGGAAGTGCGTGACCTGTTCTACAACACGCCGGCGCGCCGCAGCTTCCTGCGCAAGCCCGTAACCGAGACCCGCCACATCGACCGGGCCGTGCTGCGCATGGCGCTGAGCCGTTTCTCCACCGGGCTGCGCTACGAGAAGGACGCAAGGCTGAGTTACGACCTGCCGGCGGCAAATGGACGGGCCGCGCAGGAAGAGCGCCTTGCCCGGCTGCTGGGGAGCGAGTTTGTGGAACACGCGCTGTACTTCGAGGAACAGCGCCAGGGAATCCACCTGTGGGGCTGGTTGGCGCGACCGAAGTTTTCCCGCCGCCAGGGCGATATGCAGCACCTGTTCCTGAACGGCCGTGCGATCTTCGACCGCACGGTGGCGCATGCGGTGCGTCAGGCGTACGAAGACGTGATGTTTCACGGCCGCCACCCGGCCTGGCTGCTGTGCCTGGAAATGGACCCCGCCGCCGTGGACGTCAACGCGCATCCGTCCAAGCTCGAGGTGCGCTTTCGCGAAGGCCGCCAGGTACACGACATCGTTCGGCGCACGCTGGAAGCGGTGCTCGCGGACACCAGGCCCAGTCAAGCGCACGGTCCGGCGATGCCTTCTCAGGACGCTTCGGCCACTTCCGGAACCCTTGGCGGCGCGTTGGGGCGGGGAGAGGGCGAGACCAACCTGGCCTTGTTGTTGGGCACTTCTCCCATCCCCTTGAGCAGCGCTCGGGCCATGGGCTCCGTCCGCGAGCCGGATACGCAGACACCACCCGGCGAGATGCCGCCGCTGGGCTATGCGATTGCCCAGTTGGCGGGCATCTACATCCTCGCGGAGAACCGTGACGGTTTGATCATCGTGGATGCGCACGCGGCCCACGAACGCGTGGTGTACGAGCGGATGAAAGCGCAACTGGATCAGCAGGGCCTGGGTTCTCAGTTGTTGCTGGAGCCGATTCGCCTGCGTGTGGGCCAGGAAGACATGGCTGCGGCGCAGCAGCAGCGAGAGACCTGGAAGCAGCTCGGATTCGTGGTGGACCAGGTCGGCCCGGAAACCCTGGCGGTGCGTGAAGTGCCCGCCCTGCTGGCGGGCGGAGACGCACAGGCGATGCTGCGTGACCTGCTCTCCGGCGCGCAGGCCCGCCAGGAAGCAGAGAGCGAGGATTCCGCCGAGGAACTAACCGGGCGGGTCCATCACATCCTCGCGACTATGGCTTGCCACACCTCGGTGCGCGCCAATCGGCAGCTGACGATCCAGGAGATGAACGCCTTGCTGCGTGATATGGAACACACGCCGCGCGCCGATCAGTGCAACCACGGCCGGCCGACCTGGCGGGCCTTCAGCATCAAGGAGCTGGACCGCATTTTCCTTCGCGGCCGGTAATGCGCTCGCCCTCTTGCCCCCTCCCGCGCGCAGACGCATGACTGCTTGCAGCTTGACCCGCAAGGGCAAGTATCCGTCCATGGAGCTCGTTTCCGCTGTGAGCGCCGGGTCATCGGCGCCCACTGTCTCCAACGCTCCGCGCGGAAGGAGGCAAGAAGACGCTCGAACCGGAAGAGCGTAGAAGCAAGTGGACGCCGTATTTCTGAAGGGACCCACCTGCGTGGGCAAGACGCGGCTGGTAGTGGAATTGGCCCAGCGGCTTCCTTTGCGGATCATCAGCGTAGATTCCGCTTCCATCTATCGGGGCCTTGATATTGGAACCGCCAAGCCGGGTGCAGAGGAGCGCCGCGCGGCGCCTCACCGCCTGCTCGACTTGTGTGAACCCGAAGAACGCTATTCTGCGGCCCGATTCGCAGCCGACGCCCGCAAGGAAATCGCTCGGGCGAAGGATGAGCGGCGGGTGCCGCTGCTGGTGGGCGGCACGATGCTCTATTTTCGGGCCCTGGAACAGGGTCTTGCGGAAATGCCTGGCGCGGATAGCTCGATACGCAAAGCGATTCGCAAGCACGCCGCGGTGGAGGGCTGGCCGGCCATGCACGCGCGGTTGAAGTCGCTCGATCCGGCGGCGGCCGGGAGGATATCGCCCAATGACAGCGCCCGCATCGAACGGGCGCTGGAAGTGCGGCAACTGACCGGAAGGCCGATCAGCGACCTATGGGGGGATGCGCCTGCCGATGCTGCGCAGCGCTATCTCAAGTTCGCGCTGATTCCGGAAGATCGGCCTGCCTGGCGCTGCCGCATCGAGGAGCGCTTTCACGACATGCTGGCGCAGGGCTGGCTGGACGAAGCTTGCGCGCTGCGCGCCCGGCGCCTCGATCCCGGTCTGCCGGCAACCCGGATCGCGGGGTATCGCCAGTTGTTGGAACATCTCGACGGCGAATACACGATGGAGGAAGCCATCGAGCGTGGCATCCGGGCGACCAAGGCGCTGGGGCGGCGCCAATTGACCTGGCTACGCGCCGAGCAAGGTATCACGCGACTCGTAGCTGAAAGCTCGGACTCCATATTGCAGATCGAAGGCGCGATCCGTGCGAATTTCCGAATTGGGAATCGCGAGGCGGACGGCTGATCGACCCCGAAAAGTACGCACCAGGCACGGCATTTGCGCTGCGGCGCAAAAACTGGCCAAACAGGCCCCAATACTCGCTTGGCGCTTGCCCGCTGCTTCTTCATGCTTGTTGGGATGGCGGCGCAACCTGCCCCAAGCCGCAGCTTGTACGCCGCTCGCCGGAAGCCCGCAAAGGAGCGCGTTTATGGAAAGCCGTCATGACCTTCAAAACCGATTTCTCAATGCCTTGCGGCGAAGCCGGGCGCGCGTGTACGTTTTCCTGGTCAACGGAATCAAACTCAAGGGCGTGATCGGAGGCTTTGATATGTTTGTGATCCTGCTGCACAATGGCGTCAGCCAGATCGTGTACAAGCACGCCATATCCGCCATCGTTCCTGTCCGCCAGCAAGACCTGGAGAGCCTGTTGCGCGAGGAAGAGGCCGTATCGTTTGAATGAGTCTTCCGCTTTCGAGCGGGCCGTCCTGCTGGTACCCGCGGGTGATGACGCCCGCCGGCAGGAATTCGAGTCTCTGGTCGCATCCGCCGGCGCGGAGGTCGCACAAACGCTTACGACGCCGCTGCGCAGGCCTGATCCACGCACGCTGATCCGCAGCGGCAAGCGGGAGGAGCTTCGCCTCGCATGCGCGCAATCCTCGCCCACACTGGTGGTCGTGGACTTCGTCTTGAGTCCCTCGCAGGAGCGCAACCTTGAGCGCGCGCTCAAGTGCCGGGTCGTGGACCGCACCAGCCTGATCCTCGATATCTTTGCCCTTCGGGCGCGAAGCCGGGAGGGCAAGCTGCAGGTGGAGCTGGCTCAGCTGCGGCACCTGTCCACACGCCTGGTAGGCGGCTGGACCCACCTTGAGCGGCAGAAGGGCGGCATCGGCTTGCGTGGACCCGGTGAGACACAGCTGGAAACGGACCGCCGGCTGGTGGCGCGCCGCATCCGCCACCTCGAGACACTGTTGGATAGCGTCATGTCGCGCCGCCGCCGGGGAAGGGCCCGCCGCCGCCGCTCCGATGCGGCGCTCATATCCCTGGCCGGCTACACCAATGTCGGCAAGTCCACGCTCTTCAACCGGCTGGCCGGCGCAAGGGTCACTGCGCATGACCGTCCCTTCGACACGCTGGATCCAACCATTCGCCGCGTGTCCCTGCCCGACGGAAAGGAAGCCTTGCTGTCGGACACGGTAGGCTTCATTCGTGACCTGCCGCACGAACTGATTGCGGCCTTTAATTCGACCCTGGAGGAAATCGCATCGGCGGACCTGATCCTGCATGTAATCGACGCTTCCTCACACGACCAGATGGAACGGATTGAGGAGGTGGAACGGGTCCTGGATCAGATCGGAGCGGGCGAAAAACCGCTTCTGCGTGTATTCAATAAGGCGGATATAATTCCGGGTGGGCTGCAGGCGGTCGATAAAGCCTCCGGCGCAGCCTTGATTTCGGCGCTAAGCGGCGCCGGCGTGGAAGATTTGCTAGCCAGGGTTGCACAGCGTTTGTCGGCGGGGCGGTTACGCCGCACAGTTCGGCTAAACGCGGGCCAGGGACGACTCAGGGCATTGCTTTACCGTCGTGGCCGTGTACTCCGCGAACGATTACTTCCCGGCGGAGGCTGGACACTGGACTTGGAAATGACCCGCCGGACTTACGAAAAACTGGCCAGCCGCGAGGATCTCGGCGCGGCTTAGGCTCCCCCTAAAGAACACAACACGGAAAAAATATTATGGCTTGGAACGAACCGGGCGGCGGAAACGGTCCCTGGAATCAGGGCGGCCGCCAGCAGCCCGATCTTGAAGATGTCGTTCGCGATACGCTGGGCAAGCTGTTCGGCGCATTCGGCGGCGGCAAGCGGTCCTTTAAGCGGGTGCTTACCTGGGCGCTGGCGATTTTCCTTACCCTCTGGGCGCTGACAGGCCTCTACCGGGTGGATGAAGCCCAGCGCGCGGTGGTGTTGCGCTTCGGCGAACACGTCTCCACGAAAGGAGCAGGGTTGCGCTGGCACTTGCCCTGGCCGATCGAGTCGGTGGAAAAGGTCAACGTCGCCACCGTGGCTAATTTCAGCCAGCAGACCAGTATGCTTACGGCAGATGAGAATATCGTGGTCGTGGACCTGGTGGTTCAATACCAGCGCCGTGACCCGGAGGATTTTCTGTTCAACGTGCGTGATCCCGAGCAGACGCTTGGTGACGTAAGCGAGAGCGCCATCCGCGAAATCATCGGCAAGAACCAGATGGACTACATCCTGGGCGAGGGGCGCAGCGACATTGCCCAGCGAACCCAAGACCTGATTCAGCGAACGCTGGACGACTACCAGACCGGGATCGGCGTTACCCAGGTGAACCTGCGCGACGCGAATTACCCGCAGCAGGTGGAGGCCGCCGTACAGGACGCCATCAAGGCGCGTGAGGAGAAGGAACGGCTCGCTTTCGAGGCCCAGGCCTACGCCAACGATGTCGTGCCCAAGGCCCGAGGCCTGGCGGCGCGCCGCCTGCAGGAATCCGAAGCCTACAAGTTCCGGGTAACCGCGGACGCCGAGGGTGAGGCCCAGCGCTTCGTGCAGTTGCTGACGGAATACGAGAAAGCGCCGGAAGTCACGCGTGAACGGCTCTACATCGAGGCTCTGGAGGACTTGTACGGGAATTCCAGCAAGGTAATGATTGAAGCGCAAGGCAGCGGTAATCTCTTGTATCTGCCGGTGGATCAATTGATCAAGCGAAGGGAGGAGTCAGACACGGCGGCCATAACCACGCCGGATTCAGGCGCCCAGGGATCGGACCCCGAAGAGTCCCGCCGTCGCCGGGGAGGTTCAGGATCATGAAGTTCAGAAGATTGTTTCCATTGTTGTTGGTGCTCGCCATCATCGTGATTCTTAACAAGCCGTTCTTCGTTGTGGATGAACGCAAGTTCGCCATACGGTTCCGTTTCGGTGAAATCATCCAGGTCTACGATGTATCGGGGCTGAAATTCAAATTGCCCCTGGTCAACAACGTCGAGTTTTACCCGGACAGGATCCTCACGATCAACAATCCGCAGGAACCTTTCCTCACGGCGGAAAAGAAGAACCTGCTGGTGGACTTTTTCGTCAAGTGGCGAATCAGTGAAATCGCAACGTACTACACCGCCAACGAGGGCGGCAACGAAATTCGCGCCCAGCAGCGCCTGCTGGAAATCATCAAGGATGACATTCGCGCCGAGTTCGCTAAACGCACCGTGGTCGAAGTCGTGTCCGCCGAGCGCCGGGAATTGATGTTCGACATGCTCAACAACGCTCGAAGTGCGGCCAAGACCCTGGGTATCGACGTGGTCGATGTGCGCGTCAAGCGCATCGAGTTCCGGGATGAGGTCAGCGAGTCGGTATTCGCAAGGATGCGGCAGGAACGCGCACGCGTCGCCTCGCAGTTACGGGCCGAAGGCGCGGAGACGGCGGAGCAGATTGAGGCGGATGCGGACCGGCAGCGCTCTGTCATCCTGGCCGAAGCCTACCGGGATGCGGAGATTCTTCGTGGCGAAGGGGATGCCCTTGCGGCGGAGACCTACGCCAACGCGTACAACAGGAATCCCGAGTTCTACTCGTTCTACCGCAGAATCAATGCTTACCGGAATTCGTTCGGCAAGGGCGGCGATCTGCTGGTGCTGGATGCCAACAGCGAGTTCTTCCGGTATTTGAAAAAGTCGGAAAGTCCGAAATAACCCTCTTCGCTAGCCTTGAGCGGCCGCTGTCGCCGCCCGGCGGGCTAGCGCGCGTGGGCGGCGCCTTATGCCGAGTCACAATCAAGCCTGCGGCATTGTCCTGATCGGCGCCCAGTGGGGCGACGAAGGCAAGGGCAAGGTGGTGGACCTGCTGGCCAGCCGCTGCGACGCGGTGGTGCGCTTCCAGGGCGGACATAACGCCGGGCATACGGTGATCCATGGGGGCGAAACCCTGGTGCTGCACCTGCTGCCCAGCGGAATCCTCAATCCGGATGTGGAATGCCTGATCGGCAACGGTGTCGCGCTCTACCTCCCGCAGCTGTTTGAGGAGCTGCAATCGATTACGCGGCATGGAGTGGATCCCGACGGACGGCTATTCGTCAGCCCCGACTGCCCGTTGATCCTTCCCTCGCACATGGCCCTGGATGCGGCGCGGGAACGCCATGCCGGGCGAGGCCGCATCGGCACCACCGGGCGCGGGATCGGCCCGGCTTACGAAGACAAGGCAGCGCGAAGGGCCATTCGGGCAGGCGAATTGTTCTCGCCCGAATCCTTTCGAGAACGCCTGGATTCCGCCCTGGATCTGCACAATTTCATGCTTGCGAACTACTACGGCGCCGCGGCCGTGGACGCGGACCGGGTGGCGGATGAATGGCTGGCCATGGCCGAGAGGTTCCGGCCCCTGGTGGCCGACGTTTCAGCCCGCTTGCGGGGGCTCACCGAAAGGGGCAAGTCGGTACTCTTTGAGGGCGCCCAGGGCGTGATGCTGGACATCGATCATGGAACCTATCCGTATGTCACTTCCTCCAGCACCGTGGCCGGGGGAGCATTGACCGGGGCCGGAGCAAGGCTTGACCACGTAAGCGAAGTCGTCGGTGTTGTGAAGGCCTACACCACCCGGGTGGGCGAAGGGCCGTTTCCGACAGAATTGCACGATGACGTCGGCGCGCGCCTGGCCCGCGAAGGCGCCGAACGCGGCGCGACCACCGGACGCCCGCGCCGTTGCGGGTGGTTCGACGCCGTGGCGGTGCGCGAGGGGGCGCATCGCGCTTCGATTGGGAGCCTCTGTATTACCAAGCTCGACGTGCTCGATGCGGTGGACCCGATCAGGATCTGCACGGGTTACCAGCTGGATGGCGAACGGCTCGAGACGATGCCGAAGTACAGGAGCCGTTACGCCGAATGCGAACCCTGCTACGAGGAAATCGACGGCTGGACGGCATCAACCCGCGGCGTTACTTGCTGGGACGATCTGCCGGCGCGCGCGCGGGCCTATATCGAGAGGCTGGAAGAGCTGGTAGGTCTTGAAGCCTGCATCGTATCGACCGGCCCGGCGCGCAATGAATCCATCATTCGCCGCCACCCCTTCGATTCGCGTGGATAACAATGAACCCCCCTGGGAACGAGGGCGTCCCCCCTGGGAACGAGGGCGTCCCGCCCTCGAAACCTGCAACGAGGGCGTCCCGCCCTCGCCCCCACCCTCAACTCTTGCTAACCCACTCTCCGCCGACGGTGCGGCTGTAGCCACGAAACTCGGCCACCTGAACGCCATGATCGTCCACCACGGAAACATCGAATATGCCGTTGCGCCCGTACTCGGCGCGCCCCACCGCGTGCGCAGTGAGACGGCTCCCGGCGGTGACCTTCTCGATGAAGGAAATCGAGCAATGCATGGCCACGGCCTGGCGATTAAGGCTGTTGCAGGCGAACGCAAACGCTGTATCGGCGAGCGCGAAGATCAGCCCGCCGTGGCAAACACCGTGGCCGTTGAGCATGTGCGGCGTGACGGTGAGATGCACCTTTGCCTCGCCCGGTGTGACTTCGCCGAACTCCAGGCCCATCTCCCTGGAGGCACGGTCGTTGGCCCACATTTGGTCGGCGCAGGCTTGCGCCACCTCAATATCAGTTTTACTCATCTACCGTTGGAACCGTTGCGGTGTGGTGCCGAGAAGAGGACTCGAACCTCCACGGGGTTACCCCCACTGGCACCTGAAGCCAGCGCGTCTGCCAATTCCGCCACCTCGGCACGATGTTGCCTTGCGAACCTTTCGCGGATGCCCGCTGCAGGCGCGCCAAGGCGCTTGGAACTGGAAATTTAGCGTTTTGCAGCCTCTCCTGTCAATGATTCCCCCGGGAACGCGGGCATTCCCCCCTGGGAACGAGGGCAGCCCTGCCCTGGAAGAGAGCACGACGCCCTCACCTCACGATTACCTCTGCACGCATCGTCAATTAACCCATGCCGTCGTCCATTGAACAGCACGCAATCGCGGAAGCAGGGCTGCGGGCATCCTGGCCACGCAGGGTTCGTGACCACGCGAACCGGATCGCGGCGCGCCCGCAACCGGCCGGCGAGCGCGAAGACCTTCGCTCGATCCCACTGGTCACGATCGACGGCGCCAACGCCAGGGACTTTGACGACGCCGTGTTCGCCACCCCGCAAGACGACGGCTGGAGGGTCATCGTAGCCATTGCCGATGTCTCCCATTACGTGCGCCCCGGCGATTCCCTGGACCGGGAGGCCGCACAGCGCGGCGTTTCGGCGTACTTCCCCGGCAGCGTGCTTCCGATGCTGCCGGAAGTGCTTTCCAACGATCTCTGTTCCCTGAAACCGGACGTGGACCGCTTGTGCCTAGCCTGCGAGATGCACCTCGATGCCCGCGGACACCTCAAGTCCTGGCGATTCTTTCGCGCCATCATGCGCTCGGCTGCGAGGTTGACCTATGCAGGGGTTCACGCAGCGATCGAGGCCCGAAACGCAAAAGCCCGCCGCGAACTGGGCCCGCGGCTGGAGCCGGTAGAAAACCTCTACGGGGCGTGGCGATCGCTGGCCTCGGCCCGCCGCCACCGCGGAGCGCTGGATGTGGACCTGGCGGAAACCGTTGTGCGGCTCAGACCGAACGGCGAAGTCCAGGCGTTGGAGCAGACCAAGCGTCATAACGCCCACCGGGTAATCGAGGAACTGATGATCGCCGCCAATGTAGCGACCGCTCGATTCCTGGGCCGCGCCCGCATGCCGGCTCTATACCGGGTGCATGCGCCACCCGACGCGGACGGCTTCGAAGAGCTGCGCAACCTGTTTGCCGGCGTGGGCAGTTCGATTTCCGAAGCAGCCAGCCGCAATCCCGGTGAGATCAATGAGGCGCTGCGTGGTGTCAGGGATCATCCCGCCTATGGGATGATTGCGGTCGCAACGCTTCGTTGCATGCAGCAGGCGTGCTACCAGCCGATGAATATCGGCCACTACGGCCTGGCCCTCAAGTCCTACGCCCACTTCACTTCGCCGATTCGCCGCTATCCCGATCTGCTGGCGCACCGTGCGATCAAGCACCTGCTTGACGGTGGCCGCGGCGAGGCGGCCCCATTGCGCGGCGGGGAGCTTGCCGCAATGGGCACGAGTTGCTCGGAATTGGAACGCAAGGCCGAAGGGGCGATGCGTGCGAGTGTCAAGGCCTACAAGCTGCGTTACCTGTCCACCTGCCTGGGTGACAGCTTTGGGGCCGTGGTATCCCACGGCACCGGCAAGGGTTTGTTTGTTCAGCTGCCCGATGTGGGCATGAACGGCTTGATTCCCCGCTGGCGCTTGCCGCGGCGACAGGGCCGCAGGCGCTCCCGCAATACAGGTCAGCGGCAGCAATTACACGGGTTTACGCTGGGGCAGCCCGTGACCGTGCGGGTAGCCCGCATTGACCAGGACCGGGGCCACCTCGACCTCGACCTGCTTACGTAAGATCGCGCCCTGCTTCCGATCCCCCCTGGGAACGAGGGCGTCCCGCCCTCGAAAGTCCAATCCCTGATTACTGCCTAAGGTCCCGCGCGCCTCCACCCGCCACCAAGCGCCTGATAAAGGTTGACGATCGAGTTCAGATAGGCGCGCTTGTTGCTGAGTACATTGTTGCGCGCGCTGTACAAGAAGTCTTGTGCGGTCAGGACCCGCTGGTAGTCGATCACGCCCTCGCGGTAGCGCACTTGGGCGATACGCAGCGATTCCTCGGCCCGCTTGAGGTCTTCCAGCGCGATCTTGTCGAGCGAATCCAGCAACTGGATATTTCCCAGGGCGATTTCAATGTCATTGAATGCACGGATCACGGTTTGCCGGTAGCTGGCCAGCGACGATTCCATCTGAAGCTTTGCGCTCTCCCTGGCGCGGCCGCGCCGGCCGAAGTCAAACACACTCTGCGCCAGCGAGGCGCTTAATCCAACCGAGAAACTGTTGTCAGAAGTCAATTCCCGAAGTGAGTCGCTTGCGGTATTGGTCGATCCCGTCAGCGAGATGCTCGGCAAGAGCGCGTTGCGGGCGATGCCGACGTTGGCGCGCGCCCCGCGAAGACTCAGTTCCGCCTGCACGATGTCGGGGCGCCGTACCAGCAGTTCCGACGGCAGGCCGGGCGCCACCGATGGGGCCTCAAGATCAGCAAGTGTCGTGCCCTGTACGTCGAAATTCCGGACCGGTTCCGCAACCATGATCGCAAGCGCCGCACGCGCCGCATACTCTTCCTGACGGAGCTGGGCCACGGCGTTGCGTTGCCGTTGTACCGCGATCTGTTGCTGGAGCGCGTCGATCGGCGTCAGGACTCCCGCGTCCACTCGGGCCTGCGTGATCTGTTCAATAAATTCCGCGGTTTGCAGGTTGCGCCGGGCGACCTCGATCTGGTCGCGCGCAAATAGAATCCGAAAGTAGGTGGAAGCCGCCATGACCCGGATGTTCAACTGTGTGCCGGCGAGTCGGGTGGCGGCGGACTCATAAGAGACTTCGGCCAGGTCGTAGCGGTACGGTTTGCTCAGAATGTCCGCAAAGCTCACGCCCAGGCCCAAGCTTGCGGACTCCGAATGGCGGTCCGAGAAATCTCCCTGGGGTGGTTTGTTCCCGAAGTAGGTGGCGCCGGCATTGAAGTCGACGATCGGCGTGGGATACAGGTCGAATCCTGCGTCGATCAGCGCCAGCTGCGCCTGGCGGAAGCTTCGCTCGGCGTTCTTGAGGTCCAGGTTGCGCTCTTCGACGAGCTGCATGATGCTGCTCAGTTCCGCGCTTCCGAACGCTTCCCACCATTCCTCGCCTGGCCAATCGGCGCTTACGGTTTCACCCCAATCCTCGGGCACATCCCCATCCAGTGGCGGCATTGAAGGGATAGAGCAAGCTGCCAAGGCAACTGCCCCAAGCAATAGCGTTGCGTAAGTTCGCGCGCTCATCGGATTGCCGTCAGTGGGCCGCCAGCGCTGCAACCGGATCCATGCGCGCCGCCCGCCGAGCCGGTGCGAAGCCAAACAATAGCCCCGTCAATGTGGCGCAGGAGAGCCCAATGAGCAGGATCGGAACGGTGAATGCCATTATCGTAGTGCCGAAAGCGTTAATTGCGGCGCCTAGCGCCAGCGCCAGCGATAGTCCCACCAGCCCGCCGATACCCGAAACGACCACGGCTTCACAGACGAATTGGAACAAGATGTCTCGCTGCCGTGCGCCGGTAGCCATTCGGACTCCAATTTCACGAGTGCGCTCGGCGACCGTGGCCAGCATGATGTTCATGACGCCGATACCGGCCACTATCAGCGAGATGCCGCCGATGGCGCCGAACACGAGTTTCAAGATATTTATGGCGTTGCTCTCAGCCTCTATCGCTTCTTGCTGGTTAATGATCCGGAAGTCGCGAGTTGCATGCCGTGAGTGAAGCAACGTGCTAATCGCCTGCTGCGCTTGTTCGACTTGCAGCGTATCCGCGACCAATATTCCAATGGAGGTCAGGTTTTCGCGATTGAAAAGACGGATAGCGCCGGTCATTAGCGGCACGAAGGCTGCACGTGCGTCGTAATTGAAGTAGGCAAGCTGACCCTCGGGGCGTTTCAATACCCCGATCACGAGAAATGGTAAACCGTTGATCACCACGTGTTCACCTACCGGGTTGGCCTCTTCTCCATAGAGATTGCTTGCCAGGTTCCCGCCGAGGATGACGACCGGTTCGTAATCCCTGTCTTGACTGTCAGTAAAGAACACCCCTTGCGCAAGAGTTCCTGCGGTCGCGCCCAGCGACCGGGCCGTGGTCGCAACGATGTTCGCGAATTCTTCCTTCCCGCCGGCTAGCAACCTGCCTCCCCCCCTCATTTGAGGTGTAACTGAAACCACGTTTGGCACCTGACTTTGAATCGCCTCTGAATCCCCCAGTGTGAGGGTCGGTAGGATGCCTTCCTCGTTGCCTGATGGAATAATCGTCAGACTCGCCCCGCCCAGTTGCCTGAAGCTATTCAGCACCTCGCGTCGCACGCCCTCCGCCAGACCCAGCAATGCGGTAACCGAAAGAACCCCGATTACAATGCCCAGCAGCGTAAGTGCGGTGCGGAACCTGTTGGAGCGCAATGCGCGCAACGCGGTGCGAACACTTTCCTTGAGCGAAATGCCGGAAACACGCACCCCCCCTTGCGGTTGGACCACATGGTCGATCGCGCTCTTCACGGCAGCCGGCTGAGTCCGAACTGGGTCGCGGGTGTCCGCGACGACCTGGCCATCCAGCAGTTGTATGCGGCGACGCGCGTGTGACGCTACGCCGGCGTCATGCGTTACCACGATGACTGTATGGCCTTGATCGGACAGTGACTTGAGATGCGACATGATTTCCTGGCCGCTGCGGGAATCCAACGAGCCCGTGGGTTCATCCGCAAGCAGGACCCGGCCACCATTCATCAGTGCGCGTGCGATTGCGACGCGTTGCTGTTCTCCTCCCGAGAGTTCGCGTGGCTGATGCTGAAGACGATTCATGAGCCCAAGCCGGGAGAGCAACTCGACAGCGCGTGTCAGTCGCGCGCGTTTGGACGTCCCGGCGTAAATCGCCGGGACTTCGACGTTTTCGCGGGCCGTAGCCATTCCCAGCAGGTTGTAGTTCTGAAATACAAACCCGAATATTTCACGCCGCAACCGGGCCAGCTCATCTGATTTGGCATCCTGTCCGGGTTCAGATACATGTGAGACTGGGATCGGGGTGATGGAGTTGTTGTTTTCGCCCGTGTTGGGCGGGGACGGGCGCACCTGTTTCCCGAAGGGAGCGTAGCGAACGAAGGGGAAGAGGTGCGCCCCGGCGCTCGCCGGGGCGCGGGTTCGGTTAGCCTTTTGTTATCAAAGCAAAAAGGAGCCGAACCATGCAGATTCAATCTCTGCGGATCAAATCGTATCGCAGTTTTCGTATCGACGATACGACCCCGGCGGAGGCGTTCGAGCGCCTTCGCAAGATCGAGACCTATCAGGAATTGCGCGCCGAGGGCTGTAGCGAGGCCACAGCGCTGCGGGCGATCGGCTGGTCGCGCCCGGCGTATTTCCGCTGGCAGGCGCGCTACCGGGCCGATGGAGTGAAGGGACTGGCGGCCAAAAGCCGACGTCCGCGGCGGGTGAACCCGGCGCGCTGGACTCGGGCTCAGGAATGGGCGGTGTGGCGGATGCGCAAGCGCTATCCGTTCATGGGCAAGAGGCGTCTTACGGTGATGCTGGCGCGCGACGGACTCGCGCTGTCGGAATCGACTATCGGGCGGATCCTGGTCAAAGGCGTGCGCTTAGGCCGGATCAAACCGTGCGCCTTCTTACGCGGGCGGGTGAACGCCACCCGGCGGCGTAACTTCGCCTCGGGTCATGCACAGCGCTGGCGCCGTGACATGAAAGCCAAACGGCCCGGCGAGATGATCCAGATCGATCACCTGTCGGTGTCGCGCGACGGCGACACCCTCAAGGAGTTCAAGGCCACCTGTCCGGTCGGCAAACAACTCGTGACGCGGGTCTATTCCAGAGCCACCGCAAACAATGCCCGGCGCTTCTTGCAAGCGCTGCGCGAGGACCTGCCGTATCCGCTGCGCTCCATCCAGGTCGATGGCGGCAGCGAGTTCCGCGCCGAGTTCGAGGACGCTTGCCAGGCGCTTAACCTCCCCCTGGCCGTCCTGCCGCCGAAAAGCCCACAGCTTAACGGCGTCGTGGAACGCGCAAACGACAGCTCACGAACCGAGTTCTGGAACCTCTACCCCGGCGAACTCACCGTCAAAGACGCCAGCCCCGCACTGGCCAAATACCAGCACTTCTACAATCACGTACGGCCTCACTACGCTCTGGACTTGATGACCCCAATGGAATACCTTCTCAAAAACAGGCCAGCCGAATCCGGCCAGTCTCATATGCAGTGAACCCGTACACATCCTTGACTGGCTGCCCCTGAAAGTAGTAATCGCCGCTGGTCGGCCGGTCCAGGCAGCCGATGATGTTTATCAAGGTGCTCTTGCCGGAGCCCGAAGGCCCCATTACGGCAACGAATTCGCCCGCGTGGATAGTCAGCGTTACGTTGTTCAGTGCTCCTACCTGGACTCCACCGGTGCGGTACCGGCGGGTGGCGTTCCGCAATTCAATTAGCGGCCGTGTTGTTTCCACGTTCGCGGTCATGGGCCGTAGATGAAGCCCGGGACTTGAGGTCTCGACATTGGGGGCTGATTGATGCCACCGACTACATTGTCTCCTTCCCGCAACCCTGAAATCACCTCTGCTTCGATTCCGTTGTCGAAGCCGATTTTCACCTCGCGCATCTCAATCTCGCCATTCGAACCAACCACCTGCACAGTGGCTCGGCGCTCGGAATCGGACTGCCCCTGTTGCAGGCCCGAGCGTCGAGCGTTGGGTGTCTCTGATTGCGAAGCTTGATCAATGGCCGACAAATCCACATCGGGCTTGTTACGCATGGCAAATTGTTGCGCCGCGCTCTTGGGGCCTGCGCCGGATGTAAACGTCAATGCGCCCAGAGGAACCTTGAGAACGTCGCGAACAACCCGGGTCAAGAAAAAGACCTTGGCGCCCATACCGGGCAAAAGCGCACCTTCCAGGTTGTCTATCTCCAGTAACGCATCGAAACTCGCCAGGCTGCCTGCGCCGCCGGCTGCTGTAGGTAGCGGAGAAATTTCCTGGAGACGGGTCACCCAGCGCCGCTCCCCGGAGCTCAGCGTGGTGAAATAAGCTTCCATTCCCGGAGTCAGTTGCCCGACGTCCGCCTCCGGTATCCCGGCGGTGACTCTGATCACATTGAGGTTGCCGATCCGCAGAATAGTTGGCGTAGACTGCGAAGCATTCAGTGTCTGACCTTCCTGGACGAGCACGCTTACGATCGTGCCGGACGCGGGTGCGGTAATTCGCGTGAAGTCCAACAGCGCTCTTGTTTCCTGCAGACTTGCACGCGCCTGTTCGATTTGCAGTTTGTGGCGTTTGAGATTCGCCTCCGACTGCGTCAGGTTCAAGACCGCCTGATCATATTCCACCTCGGTGGTGGCCCTTGCCTGCATCAGCCGCTCCTGCCGCTGCACCCGCGCGTGGGAAAGCTCCAGACCGGCCTCCATCGATAGGGTGTTCGCTTCAAGTGCCTCGAGGTTTGCGGCCGACGAGGCGACTCGGGTGCGCTGGATAAAGTCGTCGACCTCTGCAAGCAGATCGCCCTCGGATACGACATCTCCCAGTTTTACGTGCAACTTTTTCAGTTGTCCCGACACCTGGGCGCCCACGTCAACGGAATTGCCGGCTTCCAGGGTTCCCGCGGCGGCGACACTGCTTTCAATGTCACCCCGGGTGACTGGCACAATCACCGGCGGTGGTGGCGGTTCTTCGCCTTCCGGCCACGCGAACCAGGCCACAAGGAGAGCGAGCACGCCAACGATTACGGTCTTTCCCCAATTGCGCCGCAACCAGGCCAACAAGCCGGTTCTCCTTTGCCCCGCTTCCGTGGATAAGTCTTCCGTCATCCTCTTGCCGCCTATCACTAAGGACCTTCGACCGGGCACAGACTACTCCAGTTTACTTACGCCTGGGTTACCAAGTCGATGCGTTGAGTCCGGGAAAGGTTTCGTTACGCTCTTAGCAGAGCAGAGCGACTTTGCTGGCGCATATACTCAATGTATGCAGCGAAGTAGTGCGGTAGGTCATGTTTGTAGCCTGGCATTACGTGCCACTCTTTGTCTTGCCGCTGCTGCGATCGCCGGGGCGGCCTATGAGCCGCCGGTTCTCAGGATTACGCGGATTTCGATCGCCGAGAGCCAGATCCTGATCGAATTCAATCGTCCCGTCGTCCCGCTCGGCCGCATGGAGCGCAAGGCGGCGGAATTGCCCATCTCGATCAAGCCGGAAGCGGACTGTCACTGGCGCTGGGTCAGCACGCAGGCGCTGGCCTGCAATCTGGGCGAGCAGGCTTACCTCAAGCCCGCCCACGAATACGTCATCACGGTTGAACCAGGGATCCAGGCGATGGACGGCGCCACGATTGGCGAGACGGTGTCTCGCTCAATAGTGACCCGATTGCCGGAAGTGTCCTGGGCCTGGCTTAGAACCTGGATGCATCCGGGCGTGCCGGTGTTCCGTGCACAGTTCACTCAGCCGGTGACGCGCGAGTCCGTGGAAGCCAGCCTGTACATGAGCGTTTCGGGTCTTGACGATCCGGTAGCCGTAACGGCGGAGCCGGATCCGGATGATCGCCGTCCTCCCATCTACCCGGAGCCTGATCGGCCTTCGAGGGCGGGGACGCCCTCGCTCCCAGGGCAGCAGGCGCGCGATTTATGGTTGTTGAAGCCCGCCGTGGAACTGCCGCCGGGACGAATCGCGGTCCTGAATGTGGGCGCCGGCCTAGTGTCGGCTTTCGGCCCCGTGCCTGGTCTTGAACGCAGCGACGTAAGCCGTACAGCTACTTTCGATGAGTTCAGGTTCGAGGGCGTGAGCTGCTCGAATAACACCGGCCAGCGAATTCGCTACCTGCCCGACGGCTCGGCGGTTCGTGTCATTTGGTGGACTTCGAGTGAGGACGGTCTTGCGGTTGAAAGGCTGGAGCCCGTAACGAAAGAGCAGTCCATGTGCAACCCATTGGAAAGAGTGTCGCTCACATTCTCGGCCCCGGTGCTTCCCTCGAACATTGCGCGTGGCGTTGGGTTCGCGCCGGGTCTGGCCGGGAAACGCGATGACTACGACCCCTGGGAGCAGGTTCGCGATTATTCGAGACTGGATGGCAGGGACGGCTCGCAGAAATTCGACGTCTACCTGCCTGAGCGCCTGCAGGCATTCCAGGAATACCGCGTAAGCAGCGTTTCCCCGGAAAATGCCGATGAATCGGCGCCAACCGGCATTCGTGACGAATTCGGCCGGCCATTGGACCGGGCCTTCGAGCTGACGTTCATGACTGATCATCGCAAGCCGGATTCCAAACTGCTGTACGGCGACATCGTGCTGGAATCGGGCGTGGACAGCGAGGTTCCGCTTTACGTCACAAACCTTGAGGAAGTGCGCCTGCGTTACCGTCTTCTGAACCCGGACGGAAAACACACCAGGCTTTCGCGCGTCCTCAAGCCGCCGGCGGTCGAGGACGTTTCGTTCGCCCTGCCGCTGGGGCTGCGGGAAATGATTCGGGGCGATAGCGGCGCCGTGCTGGGCCGAATTCGCACAACGCCTCCCACCAGGGACGAGTCACCGGCCTGGGACTATTTCGCGCAGGTCACGCCCTACCAGGTCCATGTCAAGGCCGGGCACTACAACACGCTGGTGTGGGTTACCAGCCTGAGTACCGGCAAGCCCGTTCGCGGCGCGGACGTTTCGGTCGTTCGAGGCGCTTTTGCCCGTGTGGTAGGTAGCCTCGTGAAACCGCGCGGCGCCACGGAACCGGTCCGAACCAGCTCGCGCGGCGTCGCCACGCTTCCGGGCATGGAGACCCTGGATCCGGAACTCAAGACCTTCGGGTGGTGCGCAAGGGAAGATTCTCGTTGCGAGCGGCTATTCGTTCTTGTCAACGGCCGCGAAGGCATGGCGCTGCTGCCACTGGATCGTTCTTTTCTTGCCCGGACCTCGGCAGCTTCGCGCTGGCAGGTCCGGACCGTGAAGCAGCGGCGCTACGGCCACGTGAGGGCATGGGGCACGACGGCCCAGGGGATTTATCGCGCCGGGGACACGATTCAATACAAGTTCTACGTGCGCGATCAGGACGTCCGCACGCTGGTGGCGCCCGAATACGCCACCTTCACGCTACGCATTCAGGATCCCACGGGAAACACCGTTCACGAGATCAAGGACATCCGCCTGAACGACTTCGGCGCCGCTCATGGGGAATATTCCGTTCCTGAATCCGGCGTCATGGGTTGGTACCGGTTTGTTCTGAGCGCCGATTTCACCGACTTCGAATGGCGGCCCATGCGGGTTCTGGTAACCGACTTTACGCCCGCGCCGTTCCGCGTAGGCAACCAACTGAGCGGCGACCTGTTCGGCCCCGGGGATACGCTTACTGTAGATACGCGCGCCACCCTGCACTCCGGCGGCGCCTACACGCAGGCCCAGGCCAGGGTGGTGGTCGATCTCCGCCGTACCGGTTTCCGGTCCTCGCACCCGCAGGCCTCCACGTTCCGATTCGATACTTCCACCTACCCTGATCAACTGCACGTTCACCAGGAAGTCGGCGACCTCGACGACTCGGGCTCCCATACCGCCCAAGTTGAACTGCGGGCAGCAAGAATCGTGTATGGCCGGCTTCGGGCCGAGAGTGCGGTCCGCGATGACCGCGGCAAGTATGTGACGGCAACCGCGTATGCGGACTTCTCGGCGGTGGACCGGTTAGTGGGCCTGCGCAAGGACCGGTGGGTCTTCAAGCAGAAAGAACCTGCCGAGGTGAGATACATCGTGGTGGATAGCCACGGAGAGCCTGTGTCCGATACGGATGTCAGCCTGCGCATCGAGCGCAAGGTGCGCAAGGTGGCGCAGGTCAAGGGCGCGGGCAACGCTTATCTGCCGCGGTTCAGCGAGGAGTGGGTCGAGGTGGGCGAGTGTGCGGGGATGCCGCGCGGCGAAGCGCTGGACTGCAGCTTTACGCCCGAACACGTTGGCTCGCATCGCGTCACGGCCTTGATTGAAGATACGCGGGGCCGGCAGCAGCAGACCGTCATGCGCATGTGGGTCATTGGCGAAGGACGAGTGGTCTGGTGGGAGCGGCCGGGTTACGCAATGGAACTGGCGCCCGAGTCCACGGAATTCGAAGTAGGCGACAAGGCTCGTTACCTGGTCAAGAACCCGTTTCCAGGGGCGACCGCGCTGGTATCCGTGGAGCGCTACGGCGTCATCGACCAGTGGCAACAGAAACTGAGGGGTAGCACGCCGATCATCGAGTTTCGCGTCAAGCCGGACTATGTGCCGGGCGCCTATCTCTCGGTGGTTGCCGTTTCGCCGCGTGTCGATAGCCCTCCGCCCGAGAGCCATCAGGGCCCGGGCTACGTGGACCTTGGCAAGCCGGCGTTTCGCATGGGTTATGCCGAAGTGCCGGTCGTCGATCCTTACAAGCAACTCGAAATCAAGGTGCAGACCGGCCGGGACCTCTACAAGCCGCGCGAGAAAGTTGCCGTGAAGCTTCGCGCCAAGCCTCGCCACGGCCGGCGCCGGCCGGTGGAGTTCGCGGTGGCCGTGCTGGACGAGGCGGTTTTCGACCTCATCGGCCAGGGCGACGACTATTTTGATCCATACAAGGGCTTCTATCGGCTGGATGCCCCGGACGTGGAGAACTACAGCCTGCTGATGCGCATCCTGGGCCGGCAGAAATTCGAGAAGAAAGGCGCCAATCCGGGCGGTGACGGCGGGGGCGGGCCGGACATGCGGACCCTGTTCAAGTATGTCGCGCACTGGGAGCCTTCGTTGCCCGCCAACCGCCGTGGCGAGGCGGAATTCGAGTTCATCCTGCCGGAAAACCTGACCGGCTGGCGGGTACTGGCAATGGCCGCCACGCAGGCCGACCGCTTCGGCTTGGGGGTCACGAGCTTCAAGACCAACCTGCCCACCGAGATTCGGCCGGTCATGCCGAACCAGGTCACCGAAGGCGACGCCTTCTCGGCCGGGTTCTCGGTAATGAATCGAACCGGGCAGGCGCGCACGATCGATGTGATCATCGAGGCGGAGGGGGACGTCGAAACCCAGGCGCCTGCTCGTGTTTCGGAACAGCTCGAGTTGGCGCCTTACCGGCGTGAGACCGTATACCTGCCTCTGCATGCCGGCCGGCTCAAGGCTGATCGCGATCGGCCGGAAGGTGAGATCCGCTTCACGGTCCAGGCTGGCGACGCTGGCGACGGCGACGCCCTGGCCCATCAACTTCCGGTGCTGAAGAATCGCAGTTTCGAAGTCGCCGCCGAATACGGCTCGATTACCGACGAGCCCGCTTTACAGGAAGTGTGGTTCCCCCAAGACATCCACACGGACACCGGAGACGTGTCGGTGGTGCTGTCTCCTACGGTGATCGGCAACCTGGAAGGCGCCTTCCGCTACATGCGCGACTATCCCTATCTGTGCTGGGAGCAGAAGCTCAGCAAGGCCCTGCTCGCGGCGCAATTCACGGCGTTGAAGGGCCGGATGGAAGATTCCGTTGCGTGGCCCGGCAGCCGAAACCTGCCAGGGCGGACCTTGCGCCAGGCGGCCGGCTTCCAGGCGCCCAACGGCGGCATGGGCTATTGGCGTCCCTCCGACGATTACGCCAGCCCCTACCTTTCGGCCTACACCGCGCTGGCTTTCGCCTGGTTGCGTGAAGCGGGTTACGAGATTCCCGAACTCGTGGAGAACCGCCTGCACGACTACTTGCGCAACCTGCTGCGCCGAGACGTGATGCCAGGCTACTACACGCGCGGCATGTCGTCGTCGGTGCGCGCGGTGGCGCTGGCGGCGCTGGCGCGCCGGGATCGCTTGCCCAGGAACGAATTGCTGCGCTACGCCGAGCAAGTGCAATACATGAGCCTGTTCGGTAAGGCGCATTTTCTGGAAGCCGCGCTGAACGTGCACGGCGCCCAGGCGTTGGCGGAGCGGGTTTTGACACAGGTGATGGACCAGTCGGTGGCCAGTGCAGGCAAACAGCTGTTCAACGAGCAGTTGGACCGGGGATATGCGCGGATCTTGAGCAGCCCCTTGAGGGCCAATTGCGCGCTGCTCTCGGCATTTTCGCGCCTGGAAAACGCGGCCGATTATGGGTTGAACGAGGACATCGCGATGCGCATGGTGCGAGCGCTGACGCAGTCACGGGGCGCCCGCACGCATTGGGAAAGCACCCAGGAGAACATCTTCTGCATGAATGCCCTGCTGGACTACGCACGCCGCTGGGAGAATGTGAAGCCCGATATGCAAGCCGTTGCGGCGCTTGGCGATACGCGAATCGGGGAGACTCGATTCAGCGACTTTCGCGATGCGGCGGTGACGCTGTCTTTGCCGATTACGTCCGAACATCCCGGCAAGCGGTCGCAGATTCGTGTCAGCCGCCAGGGGCAGGGGCGGCTGTACTACACGGCTCGCCTGACGTACGCGCCGCGCGAAACGGCAGCAGAGCGGGTCAACGCCGGAATCGGGGTGAGACGTGAGTACTCGGTGCAGCGAGAAGGCGAATGGCAGTTGCTGGCAGCCGGAGACACCATTCGGCGCGGGGAGCTGGTGCGCGTGGACCTGTTCGTCAACCTGCCTGCGGCTCGGAATTTCGTCGTGGTAGACGACCCGGTGCCGGGAGGGCTGGAGCCAGTCAACCGGGACCTGGCGACCACCTCGGGCGTGGATGCCGAGGAGGGGTCTTTCACCGCCTCGGAGGGCTCCTGGTGGCACGACTACGACGATTGGATCTACTTCCGTGCCCGGCGCTGGAGCTTTTATCACCAGGAATTGGGTCACGACGCCGTCCGTTTCTTTGCCGACTACCTGCCGCCAGGGCGCTATCATCTTGCCTATACCGCTCAGGCTATCGCCGAGGGCGAATTCCAGGTCCGGCCTACCCATGCGGGCGAAATGTACGATCTCGACATTTTCGGCAAATCCGCTTCCTTGCGCCTCGAAATCCATGACTAGTCGCCCCTCACTATCCACAAGGCGGGCATCCTGCCCTCCACGAACGCGGCATGCTCTCCCTCCAGTTGGATGCCTGCGATGAAATTCAGGCGCATTCTTCTGCTCGCGATTCCCGTGCTGGCGTTGGCAGCAGGCGCTGGAGGGCTGGCCTTGAGCACCCGCGCGTCCATGGGACCGCTGCCGGAGCGGCTGGAAGATCTTACCGGGACGGTGCGGCGCCTCGAAATCGTTGACCGAAACGGCATTCCGCTGAATGTCAGCTACACCAACGACTGGAACCTCAGTGCGCGGGCGCAACTGCATGAGGTCCCCGAATTCCTGGTTACAGCCTTTTTGCACGCGGAAGACGCCCGTTTCTTCGAACATTCGGGGCAGGATTGGAGGGCGCGCCTGGCGGCGCTGGGGCAGAACCTGCGGGCCGGCAAGATCGTCCGGGGCGCCAGCACCATTACGGAGCAGGTCATCCGCATGATTCGCCCCCGCCCGAGAACGCTATGGTCACGCTGGGTGGAAGGTTGGGAGGCGCGGCGGCTGGAGCGGCTGCAGGCCAAGCAACAGATATTGGAGTTCTATCTGAACCAGGCGCCTTATGCGGCCAATCGGCGAGGCGTGGTCCAGGCGGCCCGCTATTACTTCGATCGCGATCTGAGCGCCCTGAATCAGCATGAAATGCTTGCCCTGGCCGTGCTGGTGCGAGCGCCATCACGGCTGGATCTCTGGAGCGGCGACCGGCGCGCGCTGGATCGTGCGATCGGGCAACTGGCGGTGCGGCTGGAAGACGCCGGCGCGCTGCCGGGAGATCGGGAACCCTGGGGCGAGTTCGATCTCAAGTCGCCGGTTGCCCCGGTCGATGCGGCCCACTTTATTCGGTATGTCAATGTGCGGCACACCCCGCACAAGCGCGCCAGCCAGGCTGCAAGCCTGCGCGTGACGCTCGACGCCGGCCTGCAGGCGCGTTTGCATGCCTTGCTCCAACGGCGCCTGGCTACGCTTGCCGAAAAGGGCGTCAACAATGGCGCTTTGTTGGCCGCGGACCACGAAAGCGGAGAGATCCTGGCCTGGGTGGTGGCGGCCTCCGCCGAGGACACGCCAACTCGCCTGATCGATGCGGTGCAAACTCCACGGCAGCCTGGATCGGCGCTCAAGCCCTTCCTGTACGCGCTGGCCCTGCAAGAAGGCTGGACTCCCGCGACGCTGATCGAAGACGCTCCGCTTGCCGACATGGTGGGCATGGGGTTGCACAGCTATCGCAATTACTCGGGCGTCTTTCATGGGCCGCTGACACTTCGCCACGCGTTGGGCAATTCCCTGAACACGCCCGCCGTGCGCACGATTGCCTTTACCGGCGAGGGCGCCTACCTGGACCAACTGCACCTGCTGGGCTTCAGGACGCTCACCCGTAAAACCGATCACTACGGTCCCGGGCTGGCTTTGGGAAACGGGGAAGTCACGCTGCTTGAAATGACTCAGGCATACGCCGCGCTGGCGAATCGCGGACTCTACCGGGAATTTTCGGTGCTGGCCGGCGGGGGCGCGCGGCAGCAGGCACGGCGCGTGATCTCGCCGGAAGTCACGTCCCTGATCGCCGACATTCTTTCCGATCCTTTGGCCCGGCGCCTAGAATTTACCGGCGGCTTGCTGGATTTCCCGGTTCAAACCGCGGTCAAAACCGGCACATCCAACGACTATCGTGATAGCTGGGCGCTGGGGTTCAGCGACCGCTACGTCGTGGGCGTATGGATGGGCAATCTCGATCAACGCCCCACACAGTCCGTGACCGGGTCCACCGGCCCGGCCCTGGTCTTGCGCGGAGCTCTCGACCTTCTGTCGCGTTATGGCGATACGGGGCCTTTGTGGCTGAGTCCCCGGCTGGCGCGGCATGAGATCTGCGACGACACCGGTGCGGTCTGGCAACCCGGCATGAGTTGCCCACGTCGAGGGGAGTACTTTGCGCCCGGAACGGCGCCTGTCCAGGCAATGGTCAATGAAGCCCGGACACACGCCGTGAGGCTGAGCCAGCCCACCGGTGGGCTGATGCTGGCCTACGATCCTCGCGTGCCGGGGGAATACCAGGCGTTCGACTTTGTGCTTGAGGGGGTTCGTGATGACGACGAAGTGGACTGGCGCGTAAACGGCGGCAAGGCCTTTCGGCGCGCAGGCTCCCGCTACGCCTGGGCAGTCGAGAGGGGAGAGCACCGGGTTGGCGCGCGGGTCTGGCGGGACGGACGGTTGATTGCCGAGATCGAGGACACGCCCTTTACGGTTCGCTAACGTATGCATTTACGGGACACGGCATGTGATGTTCTCGTATAATTCACGGCCCACGCTGCAGGTCTTGACCGGCAGTTTTCTCCTTCAGCCGCACCTGGGCGCCGGGCGGCCTTGACCATTGAGGAGTTTCCTTGCGAAATTACGAAATCATGCTTCTGATCCATCCGGATCAGAGTGAACGCGCCCGGGTAATGATGGAACGTTACGTGGGCATCATCGAAGGTGGAGAAGGCCGGATCCATCGCCAGGAGGATCTGGGCCGGCGCATGCTCGCCTATCCGATCGCCAAGGTGCACAAGGCGCACTACATGCTGATGAACGTGGAGTGTGGCCAGAAGACCCTGGATGAACTGGTGGGCGCTTTGCATTTCAGCGACGCGGTCTTGCGTCACCTGGTGATTCGGCGCAACGACGCCGTTTCCGAGCAATCCGCGCTGGCTCGCGCGGTCGAGCGGGAAGCTGCGCGCGAGAACCGCGAGTTTCCCTACGACCGCGAAGTAGCCCACGGGCGGAAGGCTGCGAGTGGTAAGGGCGAAGCTCGGCCGAACGGCAAGGGCGCCGGACCCGGTGCACAGGCCGGTTCGCCCGAAACCGAACCGAAAGCCGAACCCGAAGCTGCAAGTGAGAAGGAATCTCCCGAAGCGGCGGCAGAGACCGACGCCGAAGGCAAGTCCTCGGAGTCGGAGGAAGCAGACGCAGCCCAAGCCGCGGATGAAGCGGCTGGCGAAGCGGCCTCGGAGGATGCCGCGGAGGCCGAGGATGAGGCCGTTACCGATGAACCGGATGCTGCGTCGGACGAACAGCCCGAATCCGGGCCCGACGATGAACCACAGTCCGATGAAGCCGATTCCGATGCCGCCGAGTCCGGTGCCGCCGAGTCCGGTGAGTCCGCCGAGTCTGGCGAGTCCGCCGAGTCCGGTGAGTCCGTCGAGTCCGGTGAGTCCGCCGAGTCCGGCGAGGATGCCGAGGAGCAGAAAGAATGAACCGCTACAACCGCCGCCGCCGCTACTGCAAGTTCACCGCGGAAGGAATCGAGGAGATCGATTACAAGGACATCGGTCTGCTCCGCCAATTCGTTACCGAGACCGGCAAGATCATTCCCGCGCGCACCACCGGCACCTCGGCACGCTACCAGCGGCAACTGGCGCTGGCCGTAAAGCGTGCCCGTTACCTGGCGCTTTTGCCCTACACCGATCAGCAGAAATAGGACGCCGTCATGCGAATTATTCTCCTGGAACGAGTCGAGAGCCTAGGCGGGATCGGAGACATCGTCGACGTGCGCGCGGGTTACGGGCGCAACTACCTGTTGCCGCAAGGCAAGGCGGTGCCGGCCACCAATAAACAGATTGCCGCATTCGAGGAACGCCGCTCCGAGTTGATGGCGTTGGAAAAGAAACGCATGGCCGCCACTACGGCGCGCGCCGAGCAGGTCACGGCCGTCCTTCCGCTGACCATCGTGGCCAACGCCGGTCCGGTGGGCAAGCTGTACGGTTCGGTCGGTCCCGCGGAGATTTCCGCCGGCTTCGAGGAGGCAGGCGTGGAAGTGCTGCGCGCGGAAGTACTGATGCCCGATGGTCCGATCAAGGAGCTGGGCGAGCACCAGATCACACTCAAGTTGCATGCCGACGTGCAACAGGACGTCACGATCCGGATAGTGGGGCTGGCCGGCGAGACGGAAGTGCTTCCGGGCGCCGAACCGCTGCCCGCGGACGAGGATGAAGAAGCGGAAGAGATGGAACTGACGGCGGAGGAGGCGGACGCCGCGGGCGACGCTTCCGAAACCGAGGCGCAGGACGATGCCCCGGACTCCGCCGGAGATGGCTGAAACCGAGCTTCTCCCGTCTTCGGTTGACGCCGAGCGTGCCTTGCTTGGCGGCCTCATGCTGGATAACGAGGCCTGGGATGATGTGTCCGATCTGTTGGGGGGCGGCGACTTCTCGCGCGATGACCATAAGCTGATCTACGGCGCGATTCGCACGCTCATCAACGACGGCAAGCACTGCGACAACCTGACCGTCTGCGAGCATCTTCGCTCGCGCGAAGAACTGGACGACGCCGGCGGCGCCGGCTACGTCGGCAATCTCCTGATCGGCACGCCCAGCGCAGCCAACGTTCAGACATACGCGCGCATCGTCCGCGACAAGTCGATCTTGAGACAGCTGGCGCGTGCAGGGAGAAGGATTACGGGGCGCGTATTAAAGACCGGCGGCAGGGAGGCACAGGAACTGCTCGAAGAAGCGGAGCAGGAGATCTTCCGGATCAGCGAGGAGAGTTACCAGGGCGATCTGGAAGAGCTGGGGTTGAGCGACGCCTTCCGCACCGAACTGGTTAACTGGCTGCGCGAGCGGGAACGAAGCGGTGACGTAGTGACCGGCGTTGCCACCGGGTTGACCAATTTCGATAACCTTACCGCCGGACTGCAGAAGGGCGACCTGATTGTCGTCGCCGGACGCCCGTCGTTGGGCAAGACATCGCTGGCGCTGACGATGGCGCAATCGGCGGTCCTGAGCGAGAAGCGCGTCTCGGCCCTCTTGTTCAGCCTGGAGATGCCCAAGAAACAGATTGCCCTCAGGCTGCTGTCTTCACTGGGCGAAATTGACCATAGCCAACTCCGCATCGGCCGGATCGGCCGCAACTGGAGCAAGGTGAACAGTGCGCTGAGCATGCTCAAGGATGCGCCGCTTCTGATTGACGATTCGCAGCTTCTGACGCCCGACCGGATCCGTTCACGGGCCCGGCGCGTGGCGCGGGCGGAACAGCGGGCGGGGCGCGAGCTGGGTCTGATTCTGGTGGATTACCTGCAGCTTGTCGACGCCTCGCCAAACGAGCGGCGCGATCAGAATCGGGCCATGGAGCTGGGTGCGATCTCAAAGTCACTCAAGGCGCTGGCTCGAGAACTGGACGTGCCGGTGGTGGTGCTGTCGCAACTGAACCGCGAAGTGGAACGCCGGCCGGACCGGCGCGTGCAGTTGTCTGATCTGCGCGATTCCGGAGCAATCGAGCAGGATGCGGACCTCGTGGCTTTCGTGACTTTGCCGGACAGCAAGGAAAGGCAGGAGCTTCACGAGGTCAGAAAGCGTCTGCTGCGGGTGGCCAAGCAGCGAAACGGACCGACCGGCGACTGCGACGTCTATTTCGAAAGCGAATACATGCGTTTTCGCGACCCTCAGCCCGGCGACGACGAAGAAGAACTCCCTCCCGCTCCTTCCGTCGAATACTAGATTTCCGAATCTTCCCTGGGAACGAGGGCGTCCCGCCCTCGACGAGGACGAGACGTCCTCGTTCCCAGGGAGGCGTCCCGCCCTCGTCGAAGGCGAGACGCCTTCGCTCCCAGGGGCGTTCCGCCCTTAACCCCGTGATTGGCCGCTATCTTGCGGTTTGATGCAGCGTGGGTCGTCGTGTGCGGCATTGTTGACCCACCGACTCACGGACTGAATCGTCATTTTCTCGGATGCGTAAGGCGCCAGCGCTACTTCTTCGCCGTCGAGCCAGGGCGTAAAGGCTTCCCGGGGCAAGATGACCGGCATCCGGTGGTGGATCGGCTTCATGATTTCGTTGGCCTCGGTGGTCAACACTGTGCAGGTCTCGACTATGTCACCCGGCGCCGAACCTTGCAGCGAACGTGGAAGGATGATGTCGTCCGGCGCCCGCCAGCGCTCCCATAAGCCGGCGAAGGTCATCGGCCGGCCGTCGCCCACTGAGATCAGGTACGGTTGCTTGACCGCACCCTGGCGCATCCACTCGTAGAACCCGTCGGCCGGAATCAGGCATCGCCTGGCCCGGTAGGCGGCCCGGTAAGCGGGCTTGCTCGCCACCGTTTCGGCCCGGGCATTGATCATCCGATAGCCCACGTTCGGGTCCTTGGCCCAGCCCGGCAACAGACCCCAGCGCAGCATTGAAAGTCCCCGTCCGTCCGGGTGGGCCCGGACTGCGGCAACGTCCTGTCCCGGAGCCACGTTGTAACGCGGCCGCAATTCCAAAGGCGGACCCAGCAGGTTCAGGTAGTCGTGAACCTGCTGCCAGGAGAATCGTTGAGTGAGGCGCCCGCACATGCCAGCCCGCATATTGCACCAGTTTCCGGATTCCCGCGGGATCCCGCCCTAAAATACAGCCATGTATCCGCCGGCGGGTTGAGGCACAGGAGGGCGACATCAGCAGCACGGCCGAACAAGTCCAGGCAGCGTTCGCTGCAACCGGGCCGCTGGCATCCGCAGTCGAAGGATTCATTGTGCGGGAAGGCCAGACACAAATGGCCCGGGCGGTTGCCGACACGCTGGCCGACGGCGGCTGTCTGATCGTCGAAGCGGGGCCTGGATGCGGAAAAACGCTGGCCTATCTCGTGCCCGCGTTGCTGGCAGGCCGTCGAGCGGTTATTTCCACCCATTCCCGCAACCTCCAGGATCAGTTGTTCCGCCGCGACTTGCCGATGGTGAGCGAGGCACTGGGGAGGCCGGTGAAAGTACGCATGCTCAAGGGCCGCGCGAACTACCTTTGCCGGTATCGCCTGGAGCGCACCGCGGAAAGTGCCGAGGGGCTGTCGGCGGTGGAAAAAGCGGAGCTGGCTCACGTTCAGTCCTGGGCCGAACACACGGTTTCGGGAGATCGGGCCGAGTGCGGCGGAGTTCCGGAAAATGCTTTCCTGTGGCGGCATGTCACCTCGACCAAAGACAACTGCCTTGGCCGGGAATGCCCGGATTTCCAGTCTTGCCATGTTTTTCGTGCCCGCGACCGGGCTGTGCGGGCGGAAATCGTTGTGGTGAATCACCATGTCCTGATGGCTGACCTGCAACTCAAGGGCGCGGGCGCGGACGGGCTGTTGCCGAAGTTCGATTGCGTCGTTGTGGATGAGGCGCATGCCTTACCGGAAGTGGCTCGCGAAAGCTTCGCCTTGAGCTTGAGCACCCGGCAGATCGCCGACGCCTTAAGCGATGTGCAGCGGGAGGCACTAGTGGTCGGGACTTGGGAGGAACTGGAGGATGCACACGATGCGCTGCTGAAGGCAGCGCGTGACCTGCGGCTGGCCTGTCCTCGTGAACCCGGCGAAAGGGACTGGACGCCCGGAATGCTGGGGCGGGAAATCGGGATGGTGGGATTCGCGATGGACCAACTGATCGAGTGCTGCGAGGACGCGACCGATGAGGATGAGGAACCGTTGATACATGCTGCCGCCCCCCTGGGTGAACTGCGCGAGCGGCTCGCTGTGATGTGCCGGACCCTGGATGAACTCGGCGCCTCCCGGGAAACCGGGCAAGATCGTTACGACTACCCGGAAGCACAATTCGAAGGCAACGAAAAACCACCGGATATCGCGCGTGCCGGTTGGATGCGGACCACGCGGGGCGGCGTCAGCCTGAATCTCACTCCCGTGGACATCGCCGAGGACTTTCAACGTCTCTCCACAGAGACCGAAGCGACCTGGGTGTTCGCTTCCGCGACCCTGAGCATGGATGGGAACCTGGATCATTTTGCGCGGCGCCTGGGGCTTGATGAGTCGAGCGAATTGATCGTTTCCAGTCCGTACGACTTTGAGCGCAATACTCTGTTGTACGTTCCGCAGAACCTGCCGGTTCCGGGGCGTACGGCTGAGGGATTCACCGCGGCGGTGCTCGAGGCCGCACTTCCCCTGGCAGAAGCAGCCGGCGGCCGAACCTTCTTTCTGTTCACGAGCTACCGGGCGCTTGACGAGGCCCGCGAACTGCTGAACGGTCACCCCATCTGGAAGGACCGGTTCGTGGCCCAGGGCGCGGGCCGGCCACGCGACCTGTTGCTGGAGGAATTTCGGCGGCGAGGCGATTGCCTGCTGTTGGGTACGCGTAGTTTCTGGCAGGGAGTGGACGTTCGTGGAAGTAACCTGGTCCTGGTGGTTATTGATCGACTGCCCTTCGAGGCGCCGGGCAATCCGGTGTACCAAGCGCGCCGCAAGGCGATACTCGCGCGCGGCGGTGATCCGTTCACCGAAATCTCGCTCCCCGAGGCGGTGCTGGCCCTGAAACAGGGTGTCGGCAGGCTGGTGCGTGGCGAAGACGATCGAGGGGTAGTGATGATTGGCGATCAACGCCTGCTCTCGAAGGGTTACGGACGCCGTTTCCTGGCTAGTCTGCCGCCCATGCCGCTGACCTGCGACGCCGAAGAGGCAGTCAGTTTCATGGAGTGGGTTGCGGCGCAATCGTCGACGGAGGCCACATGAGCGATTTTCGTTGCCTGGCCCTGGAGACGGGGGCGCCGACCTCGTCGGTGGCGGCTTGCAACGGCGATCGACACTGTGAATTGCTGCTGCCTAGTGGCCGGAAGGCGGCTGCGGCGCTGTTTGAAACCATTGATGATGCCCTGGCCCGGGTGGATCTCTCACTGGAGAACCTGGACTGCATTGCCTTTGGCCGTGGGCCGGGGACGTTTACGGGTCTTCGGGTGGCGGTTGCAGCGGCGCAGGGCCTGGGGCTGGGAATGGACCTGAAGTTGTGCGGGGTATCCAGCCTTGCCGCGCTTGCGCAGGATGCCTGGGACCGAGAGCGTCCCCGCCCTCGCCGAGGGCGGGACGCCCTCGCTCCCAGCGTTCCCAGGGGAGCATGGATTGCGCCTTGCCTGCCGGCGGGAAGGGACCAGGTCTACATAGGCTGGTACCGCATCGGGAAATCGGGTCTGGTATCTGCCGTTGCGGAGGACTGGCTTTCGCCGGTGGAGGCATGTTCCGTGCCGGGAAGTGAGCCTTTCGTCGCAGCCGGTAAGGCATGGGCGGAGTTCTCGGCAATGCAATCGCAACACGCTGCAAGAATCGTCGCGCTGGAGGAGGGCGCCATGCCCCGCGCTCGCGCCGTTTTGCGCCTTGCGTTCCGGGAATACACACAAGGTCGGCTGATTGCGCCGGAAGAAGCCCGGCCGGTATACCTGAGAAGCGCGGTGTAGCCGCTGTTCCGATTCACCGTAACCGGCAAGCGGGTTACACTTCAGCCTGTTCCGGCGGCCCCGGCAGTTTTCGTGACTACATTCCTTCGGGGGAGTGACTCTCAGCCATGCATATTCATCGATCCTGTTGCCCACGCCCGGTAATTCGAGCAGCGCGAAGGCTGCCGGCCCTGGCTTTGGCGCTGGCCGTCTCGCCTTTGGCCGCCCAGCAACCGGCGCTGGAAGAAATCGTCGTGACCGCTCAGAAGCGTGAACAGTCGCTGATGGACGTGCCGATTTCAGTGACGGCCATCGGTGCGGAAGCGCTGGATGCAAATCTCGTGACCGATATCTACGATTTGCAGGCCACCGTGCCTTCGTTGGAAGTAAATGCGGTGGATCCACCCTCTCAAGGCACAGCCTTTGCCTTGCGGGGGCTGGGCAACTCGGTGTTCAACATGGGTTTCGATCCGGCCGTTGCCGCTTTCGTGGACGGGGTGTACCGAAGCCGGTCGGGGCTGCTGTCAGCGTCCGATTTTCTGGACCTGGAGCGTGTGGAGGTCCTGAAGGGGCCGCAGGGCACGCTGTTCGGCAAGAACACCACGGCCGGGGTCATCCACTTCATCAGCCGCAAGCCCGACTTCGAGGGCGCCAGTGGCAAGGTGGAAGCGGGCTTTGGGGAATACGGACGCTACCGCATCAAGGGTTCTGTCAACCTGGTGGCCAGCGAGAATGCGGCGTTTCGCTTTGCTGCAACCTATGCCCAGGGTGACGGCTGGCTGGATCTGATCAACTCCGATGAAGAAATCCACGATCTGGACCGCTTTGCACTGAAGGCCCAGGCGCTCTTCAATCTCTCCGACAGCCTGCAGGTGCATGTAACCGCGGACTACGCGACGCTTTCCGAGGTCTGTTGTTCGCCGCTGCGTAGTGTCAACGATCCGCTGAGTCCCTTTGTCAACGGCGCCGCTGCCGCTGCGGTGGGCTCCGGCATCGTGAATCCACCGGACCTGGACCGGCTGTTGGCGGAGTCCAACCTGCCGCCGGAATACGATGCCGACGACTCCGGGATCAGCATGGAGGCGACGCTGGAACTGGGAACAATGACGCTGACCTCCATTACCGGCTGGCGCAGCTTCGAGGACACCAACGTCAAGGACAACGACTTCTCGGGTGTGGACGTGCTGCGCAGCAACCAGAATCTGCCGGAAGTGAGCCTGGTGTCGGAGGAACTGAGGTTGTCCGGCGCCAGCGGCAATATCGACTGGCTGGTGGGTGGATTCATATCGCAAGAGAACATCGAGCTGACCAACGAGTTCATCTGGGGGCCGCAGATCACGTCCTGGCCGTTCTTTGCTCCGGGGCTGTTCGGAAATCTGCCGGGCCGCGCCTTCCACCATGCTTTCGAGCAGGAGATCAATAGCAGCGCCCTTTTCTCGCACCTGCGAGTGGCGCTGAATGAACAGTGGTCGCTGACCGCCGGCGCGCGCTATTCGCGCGATGAGAAAGAGGGCAGCATGGTCAGCGATCATCCGATGACCAATGCCTTTGGCCTTTTTAATTCGCTTCCGCTGGCGGTGGTGTACGACTATTTCGCCAGCATTGAACAGAGCGAGCCCACCTATACCGCGAGCATTGACTTCCGGCCGGCGGACAACGTCATGCTGTTTGCGACGTACAGCCGGGGCTACAAATCCGGCGGCATCAGCATGACCCGTGACGCCGCAGGCAACGCGGCTGCTCTGGGACACCCGGTATTCGGGTGTGCGCCGGGTACCACGCGGCTGTTCGGACCGCTTTGCGCCGGCCCGGCTTTCTCGCCCGTCTTTGAACCGGAGACTGCGGACCACATTGAAGTGGGCCTGAAGTCGGAACTTCTCGACCGGCGCTTACGTCTGAACCTTTCGGCATGGAATACCGATTTTGACAACCTGCAGACGCAAACGCTGCGTGGCGAGGGCGCGTTTGCCGTAGTCAACATCGAGGGAGCACGCTCGCGTGGCGTGGAAATGGAGTCGACGCTGGTTGTAAACGACAACATGAGCGTTCACGCCGCCTTGCAATGGCTGGATGCCACTTTTGCGGATGGCCTGCCGCCATTGACGCCGGGATTCTTGCCGCTGGGTGGCGAAGACATCCCGTTTTCCTCCGACCTGACCGGATCGGTGGGGCTGGACTTTCAGCGCTATGTGAAAGACGGCTGGAGCCTGTTCTTTTCCGGCAACGCTTATTTCCGTAGCGACTATTTCAACTTCACCGAACCGGTTGCCGACCGTGTGCAGGACGGCTTTGTGCTCTACAACGCGCGTGTGGGAATCCGCAACGAGTGCTGGGAGTTGTCCTTGTGGTGCCGCAATTGCCGCGATCAGCGCGTGACCTGGAGCAACTTCCAGATACCCTTCGACGGACTGGTGATTGCGCCTCCGCCGGGCATCCATGGAACCCAGTGGTCACACGTGGCCGAACCCGGCATGGGCGGGGCAACCGTAAGTTACCGCTTCTGAGACCCCCCGGGAACGAGGGCGTCCCGCCCTCGTACGTAAGTCTGATGGCTGTTACCGCACCTGCAAGACCCCCTGGGAACGAGGGCGTCCCGCCCTCGCCCCTAAAACCAATGAACCTCACCGCACCTGCAAGACCCCCGGGAACGAGGGTGTCTCGCCCTCGCCCCTAAAGCCGGTGGAAATAGCGGTGCTGGGAGGAGGCGCCGGCTGTTACGCAGCCGCCGCCGACCTGTCCGAACAGGGTCACGCAGTCCGGCTCTGGCGCCGGGATGCCGCCGCCCTGGGCCCGGTGATCAAGCACGGCGGGATCATCCTCAAGGATGCCGAGGGACGGCGTGAAGTGCCGCTTGCTCATGCCACCGCAGAAATGAGCGAGGCGGTAGACGGTGCGGAACTGATCCTGATTCCGCTTCCGGCGTTTGCCCAGCCCGACATTGCCCGGGAACTTTGTCCCCGGCTCAGCGAGGGACAGGTGGTTTTTCTTCCCCCGGGCACCTTCGGCAGCTACCTGCTGGCGGACGAGACCCGGCGCGCCGGGAATCCGGCCCGCGTCATGTACGCCGAAACCGGAACGCTTCCCTACCTGACACGCAAGCACGGCTCGCGCGAGGTCGCGATTACGGTGCGCGCGACGCGCCTGCCCACTGGCGTTTTTCCCGCAATTCGGACCGGCGAAGCAATCAAGGTGCTGCACAAGGCGTACCCCTCCGTAGAGCCGGTCGAAGACGCCCTGTCCGGCGCGCTAATGAATGCCGGTCCGATCATTCATCCACCGCTGATCCTGATGAACGCGGCGCCGCTTGAACACTACCAGGAATGGGACATCCACAACGAAGGAACGCAAGCCTCTGTTCGGCGTGTGACCGATGCGCTGGACGGCGAGCGCATTACATTACGCCAGGTCCTTGGCTATGCGCCGTACCACTTCCCGCTGCGCGATCACTACGAGTCCGACCAATGGATGTACGGCAATGCCCATCAGGCGCTGGTGAACAGCGGCGACTGGCGCGAACATATCGACCTTACGGATCATCGCTACATGCGTGAAGACGTAGCGCTGGGCCTTGCGTTCATGGTGTCGGTGGCGGATTGGGCCGGCGTAGACGCGCCGGTTGCCCGAGGTTTGCTGACGATGTGCTCGGCCATTTGCGATGACGTCTTTCGGGCCGGTCCGCGCACGCTGGAATCGCTGGGGCTGGCGTCCCTGGACGGAATCGTACTGAAGCAGATTCTCAGGAAGGGATTTGCGGATTGAGTACTGAGCATGCCGAAGCAGCGAGTTCTGGCGCCGCTGTGATCGCTGCCCTTGGAGCCGGGCGCATGGGTCGCGGGATTGCGCAGGCCTTCGCCTTCGGTGGCCACCCGGTGCTGCTGCTCAATCTCAAGGATCGGCCTGAAGATGATGTGGAAGAACTGGAGCGCGCCGCCGTAAGGGAGATACGGGACAACCTCAAGGCGCTTGCCGAGCTGGATGCTTTTGATGGCAGTTTGGTTGATGAGATCCTGCGCCGCATCCGGTTTGTCGCCGCCGCGGGCGCCGCCCGAGCGCTTGCGGGCGTGAAGCTGGCGTTCGAATGCGTGCCGGAAGTCATGGCGGCCAAGGAGACGGCGTTGGCGTTTGCCGGACGGCATCTTCCCACGGACGCCGTCCTCGCATCGACGACGTCCACCTTTCTTTCAACCGACCTGGCCGCTTTTGCGCCTCGTCCGGAGCGTTTCCTCAATGCCCACTGGCTCAATCCCGCCTACCTGATTCCCCTGGTGGAGTTATCGCCTCATCCCGAAACATCCAGCGATTCGCTGACTTTTCTTCGCGATACGCTTGCCGCCATCGGCAAGAAGCCGGTGGTTTGCGCGCCCTCTCCCGGCTACATCGTGCCGCGCCTGCAGGTCCTCGTAATGAACGAGGTTGCGCGCATGATCGAGCAGGGCGTCGCGTCGGCGGAAGAGATCGACCGCGCAACACGGCACGGATTCGGCGTCCGCTACGCCGGCATGGGCGTGGCCGAATTCATCGACTACGGCGGCAACGAAACGCTTTTTTACGCAAGCCGCTACCTTTCGGAAGCGCTGAAGGACGAGCGCTACGATGCGCCCAAAATCGTGCGGGACAACATGAGCGCGGGCCGCAATGGGCTGCGTGAGGGCAGGGGGCTTTACGACTGGGCTGATATCGATCAGGACGCCTACCGCCGCGACGTGCTGGCGCGCCTGGTGGCACAACTTCGCAGCCAGGATCTGCTGCCCTCACCGCACTCGGATTGAAAGCTCCATGGATTGGCGCGAGTGCGTCTAGCGTGCGGTACTTTTAGGGTTACTGGCACCCTCGTCTTTACGTATGGTGCCGTTCTTTGACACCTTGTTGATCTGAAAAATGGAAGTAGCGTAGCTTATTAGCGCGCTAAATCTCTGTCCAATAGTTTCCAGGAGACAGACGCAAACCGGTCTTACTTCTTCCAGCGCGGCGCCACGAGGCGGCGCTTGCCGTCTCTGGACATGACAATACCCTTTTCCTCAAGGTTTTCGCGGTCCCATAGCTCGCAGGTGACCTGGCGGTGGCGCTGGTCCAGCGCTTCGCAGTAATTGGTGTAGATGCACAGGCGCACTTGGTCGCCGCGGCCACTGCGGATCTTCTCGAACCAGTCCGGGTCTGCCAGCGCCTGGCGAGCCAGGCCCGCGATATCGCCTTCGCCCTTTGCCAACACGTCTTCCGCCTGCTCGAAGTTGTGGATTCCTCCCACCGCCACCGTGGGCGTGTCCAGTCCCGCCTCGCGAATCGCGGCCCGGACCTGGCCTGCCGGCTGAAGGTTGCGGCCGAAGGGCCCTTTGGCGTCGGAGTAGTACGAGGGCATACATTCGTAGCCGCTGGGTCCCGTGTAGGGGTAGGCGGCCCACCCGACCTTGGGTTGTTTGGCGTCTTCGAACTTGCCCCCGCGGGACAGCGAGATGAAATCCATCCCCCGCTTGGCCAGGCGGCTGGCAAAGAAAGCGGCCTCGCTGGTTTCCATTCCGCCGTTGAGGCAGTCCTCGGTCAGCATTCGGCAACCCACGATGTAGTCGTCGCCTACACGCTGCCGCACTGTGTCGAAGACTTCGACCGGCAGGCGTGCGCGGCCTTCAAGGCTGCCGCCGTAGCCATCCTTCCGCGTGTTCAGCGCAGACAGAAATGAAGCCATGGTGTAGGCGTGTGCGTAGTGCAGTTCCACGCCATCGAAGCCGGCCTTGCGGGCGCGTTCGGCGGCGTCAGCAAACAAGTCTGGCAGCTTCTCGGGAAGATCGCGAATATGTGGCAGGTCCGTGTCGGTGACACGCTCACGGGCGCCAAGGTGCAGCGCTTCCCATTCGCGTTCGTCCAGCACTTCGAGCAGTTCATCGTCCGACATCTCCACCAGGGCGTTTCGGATTTTTCCCTCTGGCGTGTCATTGCATAAACCAAGTTTATCCATATGTTCTAATGTAATTTTCAGAAACTCATTTAGAAATCGATCCCGGCGGGGGCGACGGCGGATACTCAGGAAGTCTATGACCTGGATGAACAGGCGCGTGTAGCCGCCGCTTGCTTCGCGCACGGTCTTGGTCAGTTCCCGCAGGCCGGGCAGGAAGCGGTCGTGTCCGATACGCAGCAATGGTCCGGAGGGGATATCGCGGATACCGGTGGCCTCCACTACGATCACGCCGGGGCGCCCCTCGGCGAACCGTCGGTACCAATCGAGAATATCGCCTGTGACGATGCCGTCTTCGGTCGCCCGCCAGGGCACCATCGCCGGCACCCAGGTGCGGTCATTGAGAAGACAGTGCCCGTTGCGGCCCAGCCGCAGCGGCTGGAACAATCGCGATTGTTTGGCCTCTTCCCGGGTTGGCCATCGCCCGGGTTCAGCGACATACTTGATGCGCTCGGGCGGGCGCCACATCGCCATGGGATCGCTCTCGTCCGACTCAGTCCGGAATGACGGCGGTGGCTTCGATTTCCACGAGTGCCTGCGATGCGACCAGGGCGGACACTTCCACCAGGCTCATGGCCGGGTAATGTTTGCCCAGAACTCGCCGGTAGGCCGCGCCGATTTCCCCCTGTGCATCCAGGTATGCGAGGCGGTCGGTTACAAACCAGGTAAGCCGCACCAGGTGCTCGGGGCCGGCGCCCGCTTCCCCCAGGATCGCTAGGACGTTACGCAGGGTCTGCTCGACCTGTTCCGCCAGCGTGCCCGCAAAATCCCCATCCGCGTCCCACCCGACCTGGCCGGCCGTGAACACGAGTTTGCCGCGCGCCGCCACGCCGTTGGCATAGCCCCTGGGTCGCGGCCAGTCTGGCGGTTGGAGAATCTCGCTCATCGGGTCGTACTTTATCAGCGCCGGGCCCGCATCAGCATCGGGGGTAGTTGACGGAATAGAGGCTCACGGGTGTACGATCCCGTCGGAAACGAGATTCCGGGGACAGTAATGACTTCAACCGTAATGATTACCGGCGCCAACCGCGGTTTGGGACTGGAGTTTGCCAAACAGTACGCGGCCGATGGCTGGCGCGTACTGGCCACGTATCGAAATGCCGCGGACGCCGGCGAACTGCTGGCGATGGCGGATCGGGGCAGCGTGCAGGCCTTCAAGCTGGATGTTTCGGACTTCGAAGCCATCTCGGCGCTTGCAGAGGAATTGCAGGACGAAGCCATCGACGTTTTTCTGAGCAATGCGGGCTTGTTCGGCCCCAAACCCGGCGCTGAATCGGACTTGCGGCAATCCTTCGGGCACATCGACTACGAGATCGTCCGAAGTGTGCTGACAGTCAACACGCTGGCGCCGCTGAAATGCGCCGAGTCCTTTGTGGAACACATCGCCCGCAGCAAGCAGCGCAAGTTCGTCGCGCTTTCGTCCATAGAGGGGTCGATCAGCCGGGCGACACGCGACATGTACGCCTACCGCTCGAGCAAGGCGGCGCTGAACATGGTTACGCGCTTGCTTTCGGGCGACCTGGCCGACCGCGGCATTACCGTCGTGAGCATTTGCCCGGGCTGGGTAAAGACCCGCATGGGCGGCGAATTCGCCAAGCTGGAACTTGAACCCGCAATCAGCGACTTCCGCGGCCTTGTTGCCCGCCTTACGCTGGACGACAGCGGTCGCTTCATCGAATCTCCCGGCAACCCATTGGCGTATTGATTGGAGAGCGGTTTGATTGAAGACGAGGTATTGGTTGAACGGATCCGGCCGATCCTTGCGGGGCGCGACGGGTATTCGGAGAAGAACATGTTTGGCGGGGTGTGCTTCCTGATTAATGGAAATATGTGCCTGGGGACATGGAAAGGTGCGCTGATTGTCCGGTTAGGGAAGGACAGGCACGAACAGACTCTTTCGCGGCCGCATACCAAGCCGGCCAACATCACCGGCCGAGTGATGACGGGTTGGGCCCTGGTGGAGCCGGCGGGTATTGAGGCTGAGCGCGACCTCAAGGACTGGGTTGCTGAGGCGGCACGGTTTGCCGCATCGCTGCCGGCCAAATGACGGGCACTCGGCCGGAATGGGTTTCAAACGAGCTGTTTCCGTTCGAAAGCAGGTTTTTCGCTACCGCCTCCGGGCATACGATGCACTACCTGGACGAGGGCGCAGGAGAGCCCATCGTCTTCGTGCATGGCAATCCTTCCTGGTCGTTCGAGTTCAGGCATCTCATCGAGGGACTGCGGTCCAATCACCGTTGCATAGCGCCCGATCACATCGGTTTCGGCCTTTCGGGGCGTAGCGACCGGCCTGAAGACCACCATCCCAAGGCTCACGCGGCGACTTTCGCCGAGTTGCTTTTGCACCTGGACCTCAAGGACATCACATTGTTCATGACCGATTGGGGCGGGCCGATTGGTTTGGATTTCGCCCGCACTCATCCCGATCGGGTAAAGCGCCTCGTGATCACGAACACATGGTGCTGGCCAGTCGCCGATGATTTTCACTTCAAATCGTTCAGCTTCTTCATGTCGAGCCAGCTGGGCCAGTACCTGATCAAGCAGCGCAACTTCTTCGTCAATCGGGTCATGCCGATGGCGGTGGGCGACCGAAGCGTGCTAACGCCGGAAGTCATGACTCACTACCGCCACGCGTTACCGACCCCCGAGGCGCGCGCGGCCAGCGCGTCTCTGCCCGGCCATATCGTGGGCGCAAGCGACTGGCTGCAGTCAATCTGGAACGATCGTTCTACCTTCGAAGGCAAACCTGCCCTGATTTTCTGGGGCTACAAGGACCCTGCCTTCCGCAACAAGGAGCTTGAGAGCTGGCAATCGGCGCTCTCGCATGCTGAGGTAAACGAGTTGAAGGACTGCGGCCATTTCCTGGCCGAAGAGGCGCCGGGGAGGCTGCTTCCTTACCTGCAGGCGTTTATCGCTCGCACGTAGTGCGCCATAAACGGTTCTTGCCAGTCCGCTCCCGGTGGCGTTTGATAACATCCATAAGCTGCTGGTTTTCTGTGGCAGGTGACGCTCATGAGACTCTTTCGGATCAACATACTCGCAATTCTGCTTGCCGTTGGGTTCAGCCACGCTGCCGGCGCTCAGGATTCCAACCTGTTTGAGGTCGAGCGGCTGGGCTCTGAGGGGCCGGTCGTATTGTTTCTTCCGGCCCTCGATTGCCATGCTGAAGCCTGGCGTCCCGCGATGGAGTCCCTGGCCGGCGAATACCGGACAATCGCAATAACGCCGGTTGGGACGGCGGGAGTGGCTGGTACGGGGCTGCAAAACGGTTTCCTGGGAGAGATTGTTCCTGAATTGTCGCTGCTTCTGGCAGCGGAGAATGCGGAAGGCGCCACGGTCGTAGGTCACGCGCTCGGTGGCATGGCCGCCCTGATGCTTGCGAAGGCCGAACCGGAACGCGTCGCAAAGGTGCTTGTCGTGGACGCGCTGCCCTTCGCGCTGGCAATGATGGGGCCGGGCATGACCGCGGAAGCGGCGAAACCCATGGCCGACATGATGGTCCAGCAAATGCTCTCGATGCCTGAAGCGATGTATCAGAACGCCCGCAAGGGCGAAATGCGCATGTTCTCAAAGTCTGCGGAGTTTCTTGCCAGGCTGGAGGCGTGGGTGCTCGCATCGGATCGTGCCACTGTCGTCAACGCAATGAAGGAATCGATTTCGACGGACTTGAGGCCCGAATTGGCGGAAATCGCTCAACCCATTGTTGTGCTTGCCGGCTGGGATTCGTCCGTCATCCCGATTCCCAGGAACATGCTTCAGAACGCGTACGAAGACCAGTATTCCAGCGCCCAAAACGCCCAGGTCATCCTCGTTGGGAACAGCCTGAGTTACGTGATGATCGACCAGCCTGAAGCGTTCGCGTCCGCATTGAACGAATTGCTCGGGCGCTGACGAGGGCGCCTCCGGGCTTCTCAAGCGGCGCAAAACGCGGAGGATCGCCGGTCATGCAGGCTGCCAAGGTAGTCCTGGCGTACTCCGGGGGGCTGGATACTTCGGTAATCTGCCGCTGGCTCCAGGAAACCTATAGTGCTGAAGTAGTGACCTTCACCGCGGACATCGGCCAGGGCGAGGAGGTGGAGCCTGCGCGCGAAAAGGCCCGGGCGATGGGTGTCGGCGAGATCCACATCGAAGACCTCAAGGAAACCTTCGTCCGCGACTACGTCTTTCCGATGTTCCGTGCGAACACGCTCTACGAAGGAGAATATCTGCTCGGCACCAGCATCGCGCGCCCGCTCATCGCGAAACGCCTGGTGGAAATCGCCGCGGAAACCGGAGCGTACGCGATCGCTCATGGCGCCACCGGCAAGGGTAACGACCAGGTGCGCTTTGAGTTGGGCGCCTATGCGCTCAATCCCGATATCAAGGTAATCGCGCCCTGGCGTGAGTGGGACCTGAACTCGCGCGCGAAGCTGCTTGCGTATTGCCGGGAGCGGCAGATCCCGGTCGACTTCGAGCAGCACGACGAGTCGCCGTATTCGATGGACGCCAACCTGCTGCACATTTCCTACGAGGGTGGGATGCTGGAAGATCCGTGGAGAGCGCCGGATGAGAGCATGTGGCGCTGGACCGTGGCGCCGGAAGCGGCGCCCGATGAGCCGGAAAGGGTTGAAGTCGAGTTCTCGGCCGGTGACGCCGTAGCGCTGAACGGCGAGCCGCTACGCCCGCATGTGTTGCTCGCGCGCTTGAACGAGATAGGCGGCGCACATGGCGTCGGCCGGCAGGACCTGGTCGAGAACCGCTATGTCGGCATGAAGTCCCGCGGCTGCTACGAGACCCCAGGCGGCGCCATCCTGCTGAAGGCGCACCGGGCGATCGAATCCCTTACTCTCGACCGCGAAGTCGCGCACCTCAAGGATGAGCTGATGCCTCGCTACGCCAAACTCATCTACAACGGCTACTGGTGGTCACCGGAACGCAAGGCTCTGCAGGCCCTGATCGACGACTCCCAGCAGCACGTCAACGGGACCGTTCGATTGAAGCTGTACAAGGGCGCTGTCACCGTGCTCGGCCGCCGTTCTCCCGACAGCCTCTACGACGAAAGCATGGCCACGTTCGAAGATGACCGCGGCGCTTACAGCCAGAAAGACGCGGAAGGCTTCATCCACTCAAGCGCACTACGTCTGCGGATCGCCGCCAAGCGTGGGCGGAAGTTGTAGGTAAGCGCGGCCCAGGCCAGTTCGGCGTAGTGGATGAACTTCCAGCCGTTTCCGCGCGGAACTCGTAATGGCTGGACTCGATTTCCCGCAGGCCTGGCGGCGCTTGTGAAGCGTCATCGGCCTTTATTATGCGTTTCTGGGCAAGCAATAGCCAAACGAACGATGGCAGACACAGAATCTCCTGACACGAGACGGACGATTTTGCGGCGGTTTTACCGCCCGCCGTTTATCGGTGTGATTGCCTTCTTCGCCGTTCTTCTTGCCTTGCCGGTGGCCCATTCCTTTGTAATTGTCGTGCGGGACCTCATTGGGTACGAGAATGCCGGCGGATTGTTTCTCTCCACCGGCGCGGTAGCCGCGTTGCTTTTGCTGATCGGCACCAAACGTAACGACGAAGTCAGTGGCACCCTGCTCGGGTTTGCGGCCGGGATGCTGATCTGGATCGGCTGGGCCTCTTATTCCTTCAAGTTCAATGAGGTTTCGCTCCATCTGCCTCTGGCGGAGGTGGCGCCTGGGGTGAAGTGGCCCGCGCAACTGCTCTACATTCAAGCATCGTTCGGCATTTGTGTGGCGACCCTGCTTTTCTTCGTGTTCAACAAGAACAGCCGGTGTAATGCCTTTCGCTGGATTCAGAAAACCGGCCGTCTCAATCTCGGCGATCGCGAACCGGGGCGAGGGCGGAATTTCTGCCGGATTACGTTTTTGGAAACACTCTATGTGACCTGGTTCTTCTACGGTGCTTCGCTGTTTCTTGGCGACGCCCGATTCCTCGGCTATAGCCATCCCGTGACCTACGGCATTGTCGTCACATTGGCGATTTGGGGATGCTATCTGCTATGGCGGCTGATGAAATTCACGCGGGTGATGGCGGCCATTCGCTATGCCATTCCCACCAAAGCCATCTTCTGGATTCCGTTCGGCGAGCTGGCGCCGCGCTATGGGTTTTACGACGAGGTCTGGCTCAAACCACTGGAGTACTCGGGGGCCATGTGGACCGTTCTTATCGTCTTTGTTGTTGTCTTCCTGGCGACCGGTTTTCTGCCTCAAAGACGGCAGCACTGATTCTCAGGTTCAAGGCGCAGCCGACATATTTTCAAGCCGCGTACAGAGACGCCTTCCGAGCGATACAGTATGACGGAAATACTGGAAAGTGCTGCCGTTAAGGTTCCAGTAAGGAGAGATGAGAACAATAGTCGAGCCTGCAGTTCATTGACCGGATAAGAAAAGTGATGCACCTTACCCGCCGCACGGCGATTTCCATGACGGGGAAGACCCTGCTTGCACTCGCAGCTTTCGGTCCGCTCACTCGCACAGCCCTGGCCGACGAGTCGGGACCGGTAACCTGGGAGCGATTTCTCGAGCTTTGCCAAGAATTGTCGAAATCGCAGTTTGCCGACGAATGGGACCAGGAAACGTACACGAAGGACATTGAGCAACTCGCGCGCCGCTTGCGGCTCGACGATCAGAAAATCCTCGAGTACATCCAGCGTTACCGGAACGCGAACCTCGATTTTCCCGAGATTCGCTCGATGTACTACGAGAGTCAGTTCGAGGTGGCGATGCTCGACTTCGAGCCAGGGGAGGAGATTCCTCTCCACGACCATCCGGATATGACCGGCGTCGCTTACTGCACAACCGGGCGCTTGCAAGTCGAACACTACGACAGACTTGGCGGGTTGGCTGAGAATGGCAATCCGCTGCTGCGAATCGAGCGCCAAATCGAGATTTCCGCCGGGGACAGCGCGGCATTGACCGTTGATCGAGGCAACATCCATACGCTAAGCGCCACTGAATTCACGCGCATGATCGATGTGTTCACGCCCCCCTACAACCGGGACCGAGTCAGGCGCGCCCGGTACTACACGATAGACTCACAGCCTTACGGCGGACGGGATGGCGTGTTCGAGGCGGAGGAATTGGTTCGACCTCCAAGTGTGTAACCTGCCTTCCCAATCCGGAAGAAACTGCTGGCTGCGCTGGAGTCCTCATTTGACGCTAAGCTCTTACATTGGAAAAGCGGAGGCCAACTATGCGTAAGAAGGCTATACCGGCAATCATTGCCCTGGTTTTAGTCTCATCCACCCTTCTCGCACAGCCGTCGATTGATGTTGGAGACGACAATCTTCGTGCAGATTTGGCCCGCATTGTTGGCCGCGAGAACGCGGAACGTGCAGACACGCTCCTTCAGATTTTCCGAGAGCTTGGTTTCGACCCTGAAATACAAGAGTTTCCGAATGTGGCGGCATATGGCGAGTCGCGAGCAGTCGGGAGGAACCTGATTGTTACGGTCGGCGCGGGGCGCCGCGATATCGTGGTGGGTGCGCACTACGATGTGGTCCGCCTCCGAGACGGCAGTGTAGTGGGGGGCGCCGTGGACAACGGTGCGGCCTCGGTCGTTCTGACCAGGGTGGCCGAGACCCTGCAGCGACACAGCCTGAATCACCGCGTGCGAGTCGTTCTCTTCGACCTCGAGGAGATCGGGCTGCTCGGTTCTCATGCCTACGTGCAGGACGAAGACAAAGACCGAATCGCAGCCATGGTCAACGTTGACGTGGTGGCCGACGATGGTGTCCTGATGTACGGGCCAACTTCCCATGACGGAAACGAGGTGGTTTACCGTAGTTTGCGCGTCGTATGCGCCGGCGGCACGGTCACCTGCAGGGATTTTCCCCAGTACCCCCCAAGCGACGATCGCCCCTTCCAGGCTGCCGGAATCCCAAACGTCTCGCTGGGCATGATCAGTTCCATCTCGTCGCGACAGCTATGGCTCTTTATGAATGCGAACAGGCGGTCCCGTTCTCGTTCACGCACCGTTCCCGATATCCTCCAGGTCATTCACACGAGCGAGGACACCATCGAACGGGTCGATCACACGGCCATGACCCTGGTTCACGACGCGGTCGTCGCCCTCGTGGTCGAACTGGACAGGGCTCTGTAGTCCCGCCGCATCCTTGCGGCGGCGCGTTCCGGGACCGCTGCGACCTTGATATTGTTTGGAATGCCGCGCGAGTGTTCTGGGGGAATCTGGAGCCGATGGGATTCGAACCCACGACCTTCGCATTGCGAACGCGACGCTCTCCCAACTGAGCTACGGCCCCATGGTGATGGCGGGTGAGGAAAATTCCGCCTGAGAAGCAGTATTTTAGCCCGGTGCGTTCTTGCGAACGGATGGTGTGGCGATGGTTTGCTTGGCTTGCTTTGGGTTATGTTTCGAGGGCGGGACGCCCACTTTCCCAGGGACGCCCACTTTCCCAGGGACGCCCTCGTTCCCGGGGGGTTTACTAGGGGAGGGTGAGGGCGACGAGTTGGGCGGGGAGACCGGCGCCGCCTACCGGGATCACGATGAACGGCTTGCCGTTGATTTCGTAGGCCATCAGGGCGCCTGTGGCATTGCCGGGCAGCTGAACTTCGCCGATCAGCGCTCCGGTATCGAGATCGAAGGCTCTAAGTGCAGGCAGATATGGACTGGCCTGGTAGCGTGCCGCGTTACGCTCCGGAGACGTGCCGACCACGAGGTTGATGCCCTCTTGCGCCGCCAGGAGCAATTTCGAAGTGGCGACCACGAATGTGCGGCTTGGGATGCCCATCGGAGGCATGTCCCGGCCCCTGAACTGCGGTAGCTGCTCGTAGCCGCGACCCACCGGAGTCATCCATGCGTGTTCGCCGGTTTGCATGTCGATTGCCGTAATTCGACCATAGGGCGGCTTGAACATCGGCATGCCATTGGACAAGAACGGCGCCGGTGTAGGCACGGTGCCGAGCCAGTACTTCTGGTCACGGCCTATCGGCATGACCTTGACGATCATCCCAAGCGTTATGGACGGCACGTAGAGGTACCCTCGGCTGGGCTCATACGCCGCGCCTGACCAGGACGCCGCGACGCCGGGTAGCATCAACCGGCCCCGAGTGGTCGGGGGCGAATACATCGACCCGCCGTCAAGTGAATCGAGGATTTCCTTGGCTTCCGCAAGAAGTTCAGGCGTCAGATCGTTCAGATCGGACTTGGTCACGCCCTGTCGGTCAAACGGGGCCGGGCGAGTCGGAATTGGCTGCGTTGGCGATGCTTGTTCGCCAGGTACGTCCGTAGGCGGAACCGGCGTGTCCTCGATGGGCCAGACCGGCTCGCCTGTATGCCGGTCGAATACGAAGAGCATCGCCTGCTTGGTGACCTGCGCTGCCAGCTTACGGCCTTGGGGAGTATCGAGCAGGACCGGGGCTGCCGGCAGGTCGTAGTCCCAAAGGCCGTGGCGCGTTGTCTGGAAATGCCAGCGGCGTTTACCGGTATTCATGTCCACGGCCACCAGTGACTCCCCGAACAGGTTGTCGCCCAGCCGATTGCCGCCCCAGAAATCGTTCACCGGCGTGCCGAAAGGGAGGTAGACGAGGCCTGCCTCCTCCTCACAACTCATGTACGTCCATACGTTAGCGGCGGCATTGCGGTTGTTGGAGCCATCTTCCCAGGTATCGGCGCCGTATTCGCCATCTTTGGGAATGCTGTGGAAATGCCACATCAACTTGCCGGTGCGCGCATTGAAGGCGCGCACGTCGCCGGGGGGCGTATCGGGACGGGGCGGGAACTCAAGGATTGAAGACCCGACGACCACGGCTTCGCCACAAACAAGGGCAGGCGAGGAAACGCCGTATAACTCGTTGGACACTTCCTTCCCGAGTCCCTTGAGCAGGTTGACTTCCCCTCCGTCACCCCAACTCTCGATCGGCTGCCCGTCGGCGGCGTTCAGCGCAATGAGGCGGCTGTCGCCGGTGGCAAGAAAGATCCGGTGCTTGTTACCCTCCCTCCAGAGGGCAAGACCGCGATTGATGAAGCCGAAATTCGGCGGGGTGCCGGCCAAGTAGCTCTTCGGATCGTATGTCCAGATCGCTCGGCCGGTGGCCGCGTCCAGGGCGTATGCCTGGTTGAAGGAAGTGCTGTTGTAGAGCACGCCACCGGCCATGATGGGCGTGGATTCATGCTTGCCGGCCCAGATTTCCTCGCTGCCGGCGCCCGGAATCCTTGCGTCGGGTGAGGTCCACAGCCAGGCGAAGATAAGCGAGGTGAAATTCTCGCTGGTGAGGGCGGGCAGTGACACGTAGCGTTGCGTGCCCTGGTCGCCGGCGTAGTGGGGCCATTCGGTGGGGGGTTGGGGTTCGGGCTTGTTTTGAGAGGCGGTTGCGGAGGCCGTTGGCAGGAGAAGGGCGAGGGCGAGTAACGTGAGGAGGAGGCGTTGGTTGCTTTTTCTTGAAGGCGAGGGCGGGACGCCCTCGTTCCCAGGAGCGCCCTCGTTCCCAGGGCGCCGGCGCTACCGAAGGGCGAGCCCTCGGCGAGGCCGCCTAACGTGAGGAGGAGGCGCGAGCCTTGGTTGCTTTTTCTTGAAGGCGAGGGCGGGACGCCCTCGTTCCCAGGAGCGCCCTCGTTCCCATGGGCGCCGGCGCTACCGGGGGTGTTCTCGTTCCCGGGAGTTTCGAGGGCGGGACGCCCTCGTTCCCAGGGGGGGTTAGCGGTCAAGGCCGCCTACGCAGAGGTACTTGATGTCCAGGTAGTCGTCCATGCCGTAACGCGAGCCTTCACGGCCCCAACCGCTGGCCTTCACGCCGCCGAACGGCGCCATCTCGCTGGACACGATACCTTCGTTCATTCCGACCATTCCGTATTCCAGCGCCTCGGCCACCCGCCATACGCGGCCGATATCGCGGCTGTAGACATAGGCGCACAACCCGGCCTCGGTGTCGTTGGCCAGGGCAACCGCCTCGGCTTCGTCGCTGAAGCGGGTCAATGCCGCGACCGGTCCGAAGATCTCGTTGCGGAATACCGGCATTTCGGGCGTCACGTCGCGGAGGATCGTGTGCGGGTAGAAGCAGGTCCCAAGATCTGCGGGCTTGCCTCCCACTACGCATTCCGCGCCTGCCTCAATGGATGCTTTGACCAGCCCGGAGACCTTTTCGATCGCCTCGGTGTTGATCAACGGACCCTGGGTTACGCCCTCCTCCGCACCGTTGCCCATCACCAGGTCACCGGAAGCGGCCACCAGGCGTTCACAGAACTCCTCGTAGATGCTGTCCTGGATGAGGAAGCGGTTGGCGCAGACGCAGGTCTGGCCGCTGTTGCGGTACTTGGAGAGAAGCGCCCCGTCAATTGCCGCGTCGAGGTCGGCATCGTCGAACACGATGAACGGCGCGTTGCCGCCCAATTCCATCGTTGTGCGCTTGAGTGTGGCCGCGCACTGTTCCTCGAGCAGCTTGCCGACTTCCGTGCTGCCTGTGAAACTGAGCTTGCGCACCAGCGGGCTGCCGGTCAGCTCGCCGCCAATTTCCTCCGGGTCGCCTACTACGACGTTGAAGCACCCCGCCGGGAAGCCTGCCCGCTCCGCCAGTTCCGCCATCGCGAGTGCCGACAAAGGCGTGTCTTCCGCCGGCTTGACAACGATGGTGCAGCCGGCGGCCAGCGCCGGCGCCGCCTTGCGGGCGATCATCGCGTTGGGAAAGTTCCAGGGCGTGATGGCTGCGACCACGCCGACCGGCTGGCGAATGCAGATGGCGCGGGTGTGGGGCGTGGCGCCGGAGAACACGTCGCCGTCGGCGCGCTTTGCCTGTTCGGAGAACCATTCCATGAAGGAAGCGCCGTACTGAATCTCACCGCGGGCCTCGGCCAGCGTCTTGCCCTGCTCCGCGGTCATCAGCACGGCAAGGTCCTCGGTCGATTCCAGTGTCAGTTCGTACCAGCGCCGGAGAATTCTTGCTCGCTCCTTGACCGTCGTGCGGCGCCACTCCTTGAAGGCGCGGTGAGCGGCCTCAATGGCGCGCCGCGTATCCGCCGCGTTCGCCTTGCGGATCTCCGCGATCGTCGCGCCTGTGGCGGGATTGCTGACGCAAAGAACTTCACGCGCGTCACCGGGCTCCCAGGCGCCGTCCACATACGACGTGGTTCTCAGCAATCGCTGATCTTCAAGTACGGGTCTATGGTCTTTGCTTGGCATGATTTTTCCGCCTGAGGGAAGGAGGCTCCAAGGCCATCGGATCTATTCCGGGCCACCGTATTCTAGAATACGAGGCCACCATGGACTTCATGCAGCGCCGTCGATTTCTAAAAGGGGCAGGGACGGCCGCCATTGGCGCGGCGGCCGCCGGCGCCCTGCCATTTGTTCGTTGGACACCTTATGGCCTGATGGCGACGGCTTCGGCTGCCGAGGCGCTGATTGACGGCAAGGACGGGCTGGCGGTGCTGAACGACCGGCCCCTGAATGCAGAAACCCCTGCGCACCTGCTTGATGACGAGGTCACGCCGATCGCACGTCACTTCATCCGCAACAACGGCATTGTGCCCACCGACATGAAACCGGACACCTGGACGCTCAAGATAGACGGGCTGGTCGAGCGTCCCATGACGCTAGGCATTGAAGAGTTGCGCCGACGGTTTGAGGTCGTGACCTACCGGCTGGTGATTGAGTGCGGCGGCAACGGCCGCGCCGGCTTCGATCCGCCGGCACGCGGCAACCAGTGGACCTATGGCGCGGTGGGTTGCTCGGAATGGACCGGCGTGCGCCTGGCCGATGTACTGAACGAGGCCGGGGTAGCGGAAACGGCAATCTACACGGCCCACGAGGGCGCCGACCTGCATCTTTCCGGCACACCCGGCAAACTGCCGATTTCGCGCGGTGTGCCGCTGGCCAAGGCCATGGACCCGTACAACCTGATCGCTTTTGAAATGAACGGCGAACCGCTGCATCCCATGAACGGAGCGCCGTTGCGATTGGTCATTCCCGGCTGGCCCGGCTCGTGCTCACAGAAGTGGCTGACACGCATCTGGCTTCGGGACGTGATACACGACGGGCCGAAAATGACCGGCTCTTCGTATCGTATTCCACCTCAGCCGGTGGCGCCGGGCGAATCGGTTCCCGCCGAGGATATGCAGATCATCCACGCCATGCCGGTCAAGTCGCTGATTACACGGCCGCAAACCGGCCTCACGATCGAAGGCCGCGAGCTGGAGGTGGCAGGGCATGCCTGGGCGGGTGACTCCGACGTGGCACGGGTCGACGTTTCCACGGACTACGGGGCCACCTGGCAGCTTGCTGATTTGTCGGCGCCGCACAATCCGCATGCCTGGCAGCGATTCCGCGCCACGGTGGAGCTCCCCAAACCTGGTTACTACCAGGTTTGGGCGCGTGCTACCGACCGCAGCGGCGTGAGCCAGCCGTTTACCCCAGCCTGGAATCCCAAGGGCTATCTGAACAACGCATTCCACCAGATTTCGGTGCGCGTGGCCTAGTCGCAATGGCGACGCGTATTCGTACGTGGGCTGTTCTCGCGGTTGCTCTTGCTGCAGCGCATATTGGCGGGAATGCCTGGGCGGATGGCGAGCCGGAGACCGATGCCGAGGACGAACAGGAGCAGACGCTATTTCGCGGCATGCCGGATGATGAAGGCCGCATAGAGGTCTTCGGCTTCTGTGGGTCCTGCCACTCTATCGACCTGGTGCTCCAGCAGGGTCTGTCGCGCGCGACCTGGGACGAAGTGTTGGTAGAAATGGTCGAGGACCAGGAAATGGCGCCCCTGCAGCCCGAAATCAGGGTAAAGATCCTTGATTACCTTCAGGAGTATTACGGCCCCGACCGCAAAGCCCGCAACGAATCGGAGGGGTAGAAGCAGCCCGGGAACGAGGGCGTCCCGCCGTCCCTGGGAGCGAAGGCGTCTCGCCTTCGTCGAGGGCGGGACGCCCTCGTTCCCAGGGGTGGGCGCCGGCGCTCCGGTTAGAAATGTTTCCGCAAGGCAGTCTTGATTACTTTGCCCATTGCGTTTCTGGGTAGACCATCCACTACCTGCAGGCGTTTCGGGATCTTGTAGGCGGACATCCTGCCGCCGCACCATTGCTTGAGGCCGGCCAAGTCGAGGTTGGCGCCCTTCTTCAGCGTCACGGCGGCGGCCACGCTTTCTCCCCAGGTCTTGTCGGGTACACCGATCACGGCGGCTTCACGAATGTTTTCGTGCGCCAGGAGCACGTCTTCGATTTCCAAAGCTGATAGCTTGTAGCCGCCGGACTTGATGATGTCGACCGACGAGCGGCCCAGGATGCGGTAGTAGCCATCTTCGAAAACAGCGATATCGCCGGTGCAAAACCAGCCGTCCCTGAAACTTTCTGCGGTTGCCTCTTTGTTGTTCCAATACTCCTTGAGGACGCTGTCGCCCCTGATGCGAATCTCCCCGAGAGTGGCTTCAGTTCCAACGGGTCGGTCGTCTTCATCGAAGAGTTGCACGGTTACGCTGGGCAAGGCCTGGCCCACGGTGCCGGCACGCCTTTCTCCGTCGTAGGGGTTGGAAAGAGCCATGCCGGTTTCCGTAGTGCCGTACCTCTCAAGAAGCACTTGCCCGGTAATCTCCTGCCACTGCCTGAATACCTTGACCGGGCAGGCCGCGGAGCCCGAAATGTTGACGCGCATTCGGCTAAAGCCGACGCAGACTGCTTCCTGCTCGGCAGGCGCAAGCGTACTGATATGGGTGATGAGCTTTACGTAAATCGTCGGCACCGCCATCACAGCCGTGTAGGTTCCCCGGGCGACTTCTGCGCAAAGCGTTCCGACGTCCAGCCGCGGCATCGCGTGCACCCTTGCCCCAACCCACAGTGCGCAATTCAGGACATTGATGATGCCGTGAAAATGATGCAAGGGAAGGAACAAGGGCAGGACATCGTCCTCGCTCCAATTCCACGCTTCGATGAGCATGGTGATCTGGGTGCGTATCGCACGATGCGTGATCACCACGCCCTTCGGCTTTCCGCTGGCGCCGCTGGTAAACACGATCATGGCCCGCCGGTCCGGTTCGATTTGCGGAAGTTCTTCCCGTCCCTTCGATAGCGGGGCATCAACGGCATGCAATTGAATGTTGAGACGCTTGCAAAGGCGCCTCGCCGCTGCCTGATGATTGTGTGCGGCAATCATGCGCCTAACGCCGGCGTCGTCCAGATAGTGCTCCAGCTCAGGCTCGGCTGAAGAAACATTGAGCGGAACTGCAATACCGCCTGCCCGCCAGATACCGTGCAGCGCCGTGACGTAGTCGAGACCGGCCGGAGCCAGAATCGCAATGCGCTCCTCTTGAAGATCACCCCTGGCGCCAACAAGCTCCCAAGCGACCCGATCCATGCGCGAATTGACCTGGCGAAAGGAGAACTGCGTGTCGCCTTCGACTAACGCAATTCTTTCGCTCGCTTCACAGAGTCCGGGGAAGGCTTCGTTCTTCACTGTGTTGGCCAGGCAGCTTGCCGGAAGATAACGCGTGATCTCGGAAAGTAAAGAAAACTCCCCTAGAATGTGCCGCTCAACGCTGTCATCCTTGGAAAGGGGAGAATATGAAACGCAAGTTGCTGGGTTTGCTGGTGCTCGCAGTCGGTGGTTTGGCCGTGGCGGGCGCGGTGGCTGACGACGAGAACCTTACCGGCGTTGCCAAGGAACGCCATGATCTGATGGAAGGCATGGCGGGGGCAATCGAGCCGATGGCTGCCATGGTCCGCGGCATTCAGCCGTACGACGCGGACAAGATGCGGGAGCTGGCGCAGAAAATCGCTGACTCTGGAGGCGACAACCTGACTTCCCTGTTTCCCGAAGGCAGTTACGATCCTGCCGGCGAGGCCTTGCCGGCGATCTGGGAGGATTGGGAGCGCTTCACCATGCTTGCCCAGAACCTGGTGGATGCAGCCAACACGGTGGCGGAAGTCGCCGATAACCCTCCGGCGCCGCCCAGCGCCGGGCCGCCTGATCCTGCCGCCGGAGGTGGCGGAGAGCCTGAGGCGATGGACGCCGGTATGGCGGTAATCAGAATGGGTATGAGCTGCGGCGCCTGCCACGACGACTTCCGCGCGGAGGACGATCACTGATCGCAGTCTTGCGCATCCCCGCCGGCAAGCGCCTTGCACTGGGCGCCATTGGGATTCTTGCATGCAGTCTGGCGGCCGCCCAGGATTCGGGTGAAGCCGTTTCACGTGACTACTCGGGGCTGACCGGCGACACAAATCGCGGATTCTACGTCGCCCGGCTGGCTGGCTGCATAACCTGCCACCGGTCCCCAGACGAAGGCGAGTCGCTGTTCTCCGGAGGCCTGCCGATTGAATCACGGGCGGGCGCCTACATTGTGCCCAACATCACGCCGCACCCTGAGGGCGGTATCGGCAGCTGGACCTTTGAGGACTTCGCGGGATCACTGACCGAAGGCCTGAATCCCGATGGCAAGCATTACTTTCCGGTCTATCCCTATCCTTTCTATACCCACCTGACCAGTCAGGACATCGTTGACTTGTGGGCCGCGGTGCAATCCGTTCCGCCGGTCGCCGGGCGCGCTCCCAAGCACAAGCTAAAGCTCTTGTATCGCATACGGGGGACAGTTGGAGGCTGGAAGAACCGCTTCTTCTTTTCCGGTGAGCTGACTCCGGATGACAGCAAGTCGGAACAGTGGAACCGGGGCCGCTACCTGGCCGAGGGACCAGCGCATTGCGGCGCTTGTCATACGCCGCGCGGGGTCATGGGAGGCCGGGATCTGTCACGCCGCTACCAGGGCGGTGTGGAGAAAGTCGGCGCAAACGGGCCCGACATCACCACAGCGACGCTCGCAGCGAACGGTTGGACCGAAGGCGACCTGGCCTGGTCGCTGCGTAGTGGAATCATGCCGGACGGCGACACGTACGGCAGCTCAATGGCGGAAGTGGTGCACCACGGCACGCGATTCATGAGCAACGCCGACCTTGCGGCGATCGCAAATTACTTCTTTGACCAGCCCCCGGCCGAATAAGAGCTCGCAGGTCGCAGCCTATTCAAACGCGCCGATCGTGCGCGCGAACAGCGTGTAGGGCCGCGGCTCATCGCGCATCGCCGCGTGGCGTTCGCGCTGAACGTCGCGGATGGCCGGGTTGGATTGCACGCCGCAGCCCTCGACGATGCGATTCATGAAGTTGAATATCGCGCAAACCGAGATGGCGTGATACAGGGCCTCTTCGCTCCAGCCGGCATCGAAGACCCGTTGCGCATCGGCATCCGTGAGACGCGCAGGCGCTTCCGTCAGCTTTCGCACGTAATCCAGGACCGGCAGCATCTTCGCCTCCACGCCAGCCTCGGATGGATCGTTCAGTACATTCTCGAGCAGGTTCGCGTCGATGCCATGCAACTCCGCGATGATGTTGTGAGCGCCATGGCAATAATGGCAGGCATTTATACCCGACACGTAGGCGGCGATGAACTCGCGTTCGCCCACGGTGAATGGAGACGGGCCGCGCAACAGGTCGTCGGTGTACTCGCAAAGCGATTTCACCCCCAGCGGGAAGCGGCGGAACACGTCGGTGAGGTCTGCCTGTTCGGGTAGTGAAGGTAAGCGGGGCATGTCTGTTATTCCTCCCCGGACGCCGCCGGAGCGGGCATTGTTCCTTCGGTCAGTGATTTCAGGTCGCGCAGGATGTCGTGGGTAAATCGTTCGCGGCGGACTCTCAACGCGGCTGACCGCTCGGCGTCCGGCTTGTAACCGTCAAGGTCGGCTGCGCTGACCACGCCCTGGCGCGAAAGCACGTCTTCCAGGGCATACACGCGATCCAGGCTCATCCAGAGCTGGGCGCTCAGCTCCAGGATCATGTTCATCATCGCGTCCTGTACCGGGTCCTTGAAATAGACCGGATTGTCGCCTGCCAGAGGCGCGCCGCCTTCCGGCGTCTGTCCGGAAGGTCCGGCGGAACGCTTCGTGGTCATGCCACGCGGGGAACGAGAGTCTACTGGCCCTTGTCGAGGGCGGGGACGCCCTCGTTCCCGGCGTCGAGGGCGGGGACGCCCTCGTTCCCAGCAGGGACGCCCTCGTTCCCAGCAGGGACGCCCTCGTTCCCGGCAGGGAGTGTTGCGTACCAGACCTGGGTGGTGCCCAGGTGCTTGCCGGGCGCTGCCTGAACGAATCCGAATTCCTCAAGCAGGCCATCGAAATCCGAATAGCAGAAATCGTCGCCGTACGGCTCGCCGTTGTTACGCGAGTCGAAATGGCGGTGATAGAGCTGGGCCGGGGTCATTCCGCCGGCCATCATGAAGTCGTACACCGCAAACATGCCGCCCGGACGCAGGACCCGGCGCACTTCGGCCAGGGTCTCTCGAATGATCCGCATGGGAATCTCGTGGAACAGGATGAAGGAGAACACGATATCGAAACTGTTGTCCTTGAAGCCCGTGTTCTCGACCAGGCGTTGCGAGAAGCACACGTCAACACCCAGCTCTACTGCGCGGTGATGGGCGCAGCGCAGCATCGGCTCGGAGTGATCAATGCCGGTCACGTCCGCCTGGGGAAATCTCTGCTTCAATGCGGTGGTGCTCTGTCCGACCGAGCATGCGAGGTCGAGAATTCGGTCTATGCGGCCGTCTGCCGGCAAGGGCAGATGATTGTCGACCAGCGAGGCGTGCAACTGGTCCTTGTCGTTGTCGCCCACAAAGAAGATCTTGGTCCCGTAGTGGTAGCGGAAGCCGGCCAGCGGGTCCTTGTGGTAGCCATTCGGCTGCAGGTGAAAGTGCACGTTGGCATATTCCGGCCGCTCGAAGTCGGGATCCAGTTCAAGCCGGGCGGGCCCGCGGTCTTCGGCTGCCTTGAGCCTGTTGAGGTAAGTTTCCCGGCGCACATCCAGCGAGCTGCATATGCGCCGCCATTTCATCTCCTGCTGTGAGCGCATCAGGCGATCGCGCACCTGCGCAACCGGCATCTCTGCCGCCACCTTGCGCACTTTCTCCAGCCGCTCTGCCGGTGTTTCGGCAGTGTCCTCAAGATGGCCTGTGCGGGTTGCGAGTTGCTCGTCAAAGCGCATGCCGTCCAGCACGAAGGACCGCAGGCTTTCCACGTAATCCAGGTAACTCTCGTCCTCGCGGCTGGCGAGCTTCGGCAGGACCGTAGCGGTGTTGCGTTCAAGCGCCTGGCTGGTGTCGACTTCCATCAAAGGCATATTTTTTCTCCCTATTGAGCCGCCATGCCCCCGTCTATGGACAGCTCGGCCCCCGTAATGTGGCGGGAATCGTCACTGGAAAGGTAGCAAACCAACTCGCCCACGTCACGCGGATGCCCGATCTTGTGCATCGGCACGTTGGCTTCCATCTTGGCCCGCAACTCCTCTGCACGGCCTTTCAGCACCCGCTCCACGCTTTCCGTCCAGACGAGACCCGGATGCACCGAGTTTACCCGTATCCCCGTGCCGAGGGCCGCAGCTTCGGCGGCGACAACCTTGGTCAGCGCGGTCAGCGCGCCCTTGGCCGAGGTGTAGGCCGTTCCGTGAGGAAAACCGCGAAGACCGGCCCGCGACGACATGACGATGATGCTGCCTCCGGGCGCCATCAGCGGCAGACCGTCGCGCAATCCCAGGAACTGGCCTTCCACGTTGACCTTGTACAGGAAGTCCAGGTCTTCGGCCTTGACATCCTCCAATGGCCCCAGCTTCGCGTCGCCGGCATTGCTGAGCAGCACGTCCATCGCGCCCCATGCCTCGCGCACGCGGCCATAAAGCCGGGTCCAGTCCGCTTCGATGGTCACGTCCTGGCGCATGAATTCCACCTCGGCTTCCGGAGCCACTTCCTGCACCATGCGAAGCGTCTCGGCCGCGCCCTGCTTGTTCCGGCCAGTGAAGATCAGGCGCGCGCCTTCTTCCGCCATGTGCATGGCGCAGCCGCGGCCGATGCCGGAGGTGGCGCCGGTAATGACCACGCGCTTGCCTGCAAGTCGTCCGGGCTCGCCGTGTTTGGCAGTGTCGTTCAGGAAATCCACAGGCCCCCGTCCAGCGCGACCGTGGAACCATGGGTATAGGTGGCCGCGTCGCCGGCCAGTTGTGCGACCAGGGCCGCCACCTCTGCGGCGCTGATCTGCCCGTCAAGCAAGCCAGCGCCTCCACCGGGCAGCGCCGGCGAGCCTTCATAGCGGCCGGTCATTACGGCGTGAATGTGAATGCCGTCGGCGGCCTCGGCACAGGCCAGCGCCGCGGACTTGCTGAGCGAGCGTATCCCGCCCGCGCTGGCGGCATAGGCGGCGGCGCCAGGCAGGGCGCGGTCCGCAAATACGGAACTCAAGTTGATGATGGCGCCCTTTCGCCCTGCCGCGCGGAGGCGGACCACGGCGGTCTGGGTGCCGAAGAATGCGGCGGTCAGGTTGTTCGTCAGTGCCTGGCGAAACTGTTCCAGCGTGGTTTCCGCAAGGCTGCCGGCATGATGCGCGTAGCAGCCGTTCACCAGCACGTCGGGCAGCAATGATTTGGCTTCCAGGCGATCGTAGAGTTCGGGCCAGGCGCTTGGTTTGCCCCGAGAGTGGGCGACCAGCTGCGCTCCGGTGCCCGACAACGCCGATTCAGCCGCTGATTTCGAATCGGGATCATGCGCGACGAGAACTGCTTCGGCATCGTGTTCCAGCGCGCGGCGCGCGATGGCGGCCGCGATCACGGGTCCTGCCCCGCTGACCAGCATGACCTTGTTCGCGAGACGCCCGGACATATCCAAATAATTTTACAGGACACCCCGCGTAGCGACGAAAAAAGTGGAATAATTTGCGAAACGAGCGCACCGGAGTCGATTGCATGAGAAAACGAGTTGGTTTATTGACAATGCTGGTAGTCGCCGCCTTCTGGCTGGAGACGCTGGAAGGGCAGGACGAAGAAGTGCTGACCAATGACGACATCATCGCGCTGACCGAAGCCGGGGTGCCGGCAGAGACGATCGTCGTGAAGATCAATGCCACGAAGACGGATTTTGACACCACAGTGAATCAGCTTGTCGCCCTGTCAAAGGCCGGTGTGGACGCAAGAGTGCTTGCGACGATGACCAAGGCGGATGCCACAACAAGTGATACGCCGAAACTGGGGCAGGAGCCGCAACAGGAGCCGCAACAGGAGCCTCAACCGGAACTTCAGCAAAACGCTGCGGCAGAGGCGGAGCGCCTGGAGGCTTTGGCAGAGGCCTTGCCGCGTCCTGAGCCCGTGCCGCAAGTTGCCTCAACGCCCAGGACTGCGGACGGAGAGGGGTTCTCGGACGCGCTTTCCTCGGGCGATTTCGGCCCGGAAATGGTGAGCATCCCTGCGGGGCGTTTCCGCATGGGTTGCGTGACCCGCCGCGATTGCTTTCCGGATGAAAGGCCGGTCCACAGGGTCACCATTCCCCGTGACCTTGCAGTGTCCAGGTACGCGGTGACTTTCGCCGACTTTGACCGCTACAGGAAGAGCCGCGGGCCTGCCGATGAAGGCTGGGGCCGGGAGCGCAGGCCGGTAATCAATGTTTCCTGGGTCGACGCAAATGCGTATGCGTCCTGGCTTTCGGCCGAGACAGGGCAGCGATATCGGCTGCTGACCGAGGCCGAGTGGGAATACGCAGCGCGCGCCGGCTCGGAGAAGAGGTTCCATTTCGGAAATGACTCTACGCAACTGTGTTTGTACGGCAATCACGCCGATTCCGGTACCGACTACGAATGGCGCAATACCTACTGTTCGGACGGCGTCGGCAAGCAAACCGCGGAAGTGGGGCGCTACAGACCTAACGCCTTCGGCCTGTACGACATGCACGGCAATGTGTGGGAGTGGGTGCAGGATTGCTGGAAAGGCCATTACCGGCGCGCCCCCAAGAACGGCTCACCCCAGCTGGAGGGGGATTGCTCAAAGCGAGTTCTTAGGGGCGGCGCGTGGAACTATGAGCCTGAATCCCTGCGCGTGGCCTTCCGCACCTCGATCGATGCACGGGCACGAAGCAACGAAGTCGGCTTCCGGGTCGCACGCGAGCTTAATCCCCAAGCGGAATAACCGCATCCTCGCGGGGCTGCGCGGCGCTTGAAATCTGCACGCGGCGACCTTATTTCAGTTGCAGTTAAGGCTCCCTTTGGGGAGCGAAGTTGCAGACCATACGTATAGGAGAAGAGTAATGAGAAGCCTGACCCTAAGGACTCGTCCCGGGACGCTTGCAACGCCCTGGACTTTGGGTTCGATGCAGCGGACCCTCGATGACTGGGTGGACCGCGCTTTCGGCGATTCGGTTGTTTCCAGCCTGGAACCGCGCCTTGCATTGACCCCAAGAATTGATTTCGCGGAAACCGGGACCGGCTATCAGATCAAGGCTGACCTGCCGGGAATGGCCGAAGAAGACGTTGAAGTGTCCGTATCCGACGGCGTGCTCACCATCAGGGGTGAGCGCAGTCACGAGCAGGACGCCGATGGCCGTAACGTATACCTGAACGAACGCGGCTACGGGGCGTTCAAACGGTCTTTCCGCCTGCCTGACAACGTCGAGCACGAGGGCATCAGCGCCACGCTCATGAACGGCGTGCTTGAGATCCACCTGCCGAAGTCCGCGGAAGTGACGCCTTCTTTGCGCCGGATCAAGGTGCAAACCAGCTAGGAGTCTGCGCCGCAGAACACTTTCCGTGCTTCAGAGTGGTACGGAACGATCCAGGACAGGATCATAATTGCTCAATGGTGGGGTTTGTATCCACAAAGATAGGTGATTTCGACATGCTAGTCCCAAGAATATTTTCTACGGCGCAGACTCCTAGGGCCTGTTAACGCTATGCGATGCCGCTCTGTTGAGTCTGTCCCGGCGCCAATCAAGGCGCGAGGAGCGTAGTTTGGTGATTCCAAATGAGCGGCGAGCAACGCCGAGTGGCGCCGGGACAGACCCAACCCGCAGGGCCGGGTCTCTTTTCCCGCCGGGCGGCGTTGGCGCTCGCTTATGTGGGCCAGCCACACGGCGCTTGCGCCGCCTTGCCGGGCAAGAAAATAGACCCGGCAGAGCGGCATCGCATAGCGTTAACAGGCCCTAACCACTGCTTTTTCCTGCCGGTCTGCCTTAACCCCCTCCTCCCTCATAGGCGACCGGCAGGTTTTCATCTCCAAAAGCCATGCGCGCGATGATCTTCAATGGGCCGCGCGAGGGGCTTGACTCTCAATCGCTCGATTTGGCGGCGCCTGCCGCAGGCGAAGTCCTTGGACGGGTGCTGGCCTGCGGCGTTTGCCGCACCGACCTGCACCTCATCGACGGCGAACTGCCCGACCCGACGCTTCCTGTCGTTCCGGGACACGAGGCCGTGGCGGTCGCCGAAGCCGTTGGAGACGATGTCAAACATATCCGGCCCGGGCAGCGCTTCGGCGTGCCGTGGCTGGGTTGGACCTGCGGTGCGTGCCGCTACTGCAGCGAAGGCCGGGAAAACCTTTGCGAAAGTGCACGGTTCACCGGCTTTCACCGCCATGGTGGCTACGCGGAGGAAATCTTGGCCGATGCGCGTTATTGCGTGTCGATCCCCGACGGTTATTCCGACGAACACGCCGCACCGTTGCTGTGCGCCGGCCTGATCGGCTATCGCAGCTGGAAGCTGGCCGGCCCGGCCGAGCGCCTCGGAATCTACGGATTCGGCGCCGCGGCCCACATCGTCGCCCAGGTGGCGCTGGCGCAAAACCAGGAAGTTTATGCTTTTGTCCGTCCCGGGGACGACAAGGGCGAGGCGTTCGCGCGGGACCTCGGCGCGGTCTGGGCCGGACCGTCCAACCTGCCCCCGCCACGTGAACTCGACGCGGCGCTGATCTTCGCACCGGTGGGCGGCCTCATTCCCGCGGCCCTATCAGCGGTGCGCAGAGGCGGAACCGTGGTGTGCGGCGGCATCCATATGAGTGAGATTCCCGCGTTTTCCTACGAGCTGCTGTGGGGCGAGCGCGTGTTGCGTTCGGTAGCCAACCTCACCCGCGCCGACGCCGAGGAATTCATGTCGCTGGCCGAGGCTAACCCGATCAGCACGCGCGTAACCCGTTATGCCCTTGAGAACGCCAACATCGCACTGAACGACCTGCGCTCCGGCCAGCTCAACGGCGCCGCCGTCCTCATCCCCTGATACTCCTTTCTTTCCGTAACGGTTGAGGCTGCGAGGAAAAGGCCTGGTTCGGCAGCCATGCGGCCTACCGCCCGGCCTTCCGGTCCGATGTCTGGCCAATGTGTCACGGCCAGGCCCAGCCCGGCAAGCCATGCGGGCGCGGCATCCTCGGCAACGGACTCCAGCTGGGCGCTTAATTGCCGAATTCGCCCATCAGATTCACGATGAGGCGGATCATCAGATCCTTGTTCTGCGGGGCGCTTTCCGCGATCAGCAGGGTGAGCGCTGTCAACGCTCCGGGACCGGGTCGGCTCTCGATGCCCTCCTGCGTCAGGTAGAGCAGGAACAAAAGGGCTCCGATGCGCTTGTTGCCGTCGGTGAAGGGATGATCCTTGACCACGAAATAGAGCAGGTGGGCCGCCTTTTCCTCGCGGCTTCGGTAAAGCGGTTCGCCGAACATGGTCTGCTGGACGTTGCCCAGTATCGCTTCCAGCGCATCGCCGCGCGGGTTACCGAACAGCGGCGAGGCTTCGCCCTTCGCGGCCAGATCGCGCCTGAACGCGTCTATCGCGTTATAGACGCTATCCAGTTCAAGCGCGCTCGTAGCCGGCTTCGCGCTGGCTGGAGTTTTCAGGCGGTCCTCGTCGTACTCGATCAGCAGGCGCCACGTTTCGGCGTACGCGGTGATGATGTGCAGCACGGCGCGTCCGGTTTCGTCCACGAGCGCCTGGTTCTCAAGCGTGCGGGCGAGCAACTCCAGGGTTTGCCTCGCCTCGTCAAGGCCACGTTCCGCAAGCCTCGGCTCGTTCAGCGTGTAGCCGCTGATCAGGTGCTCGCCCAAGGTGCGGGTGGCCCATTGGCGAAAACGCATGGCCCGCTTCGAGTTGACCCTGTAACCGATGGAAATGATCGCGTCCAGGTTGTAGTGCCTGATCTTGCGCCGGACCGATCTCTTTCCCTCAGATCGAACTACTAAGAAATCCTTAGTAGTTGCCTCGGCGTCCAATTCCTTGCTGGAGAAGACATTGCGCAGATGCATCAGGATGTTCTCGGGCGTGGATTGAAACACCTCCGCCATTTGCCGTTGCGTCAGCCAGACCGATTCATCCTCGAAGCGAACATCCACTCTTCCCTCGCCTTCCGGGGACTCGTAGACGATGACCTCGCCTCCTGGGGCTGCGGCAAGTTCCTTAGTAGTCATGACCAGCCTGCTCGACTAACGGTACCGAGGCAGCGCTGACGGGATGGAGGAACTTCCAGCCAAAGCCATTTTCCTACAGCCAAAGGCTTTTGCCTTATCTCTCATGGATAATCCGGGCTCAGGCAGAACGGGTCCTTTTCGTTGTTCACGGTGGGCTCCAGCGCGACGGACTGTCGCCAGCGGGGCAGATCGCCGGTCGGCAATCCGGGGACCGCTGTGAGAACGGCGTCATCCAGAGCGCGGCGGACCGGGTCCTCGTGGATCCGGGGAAGGGGCTGTAAGCGGTCTTCTGCGCGGTCGTCGAAGACCGCCGCGAGCGCCGCGGTGTCGCAGCGATCTGGACACGGCGCGGGAAGGGAGCGCAGACCCTTCAGCGAGAAGTTCGGATAAGTGAGGTTTTTCTGGCGGCTATTGAGAAAGGCGATGACGCCGAACGTGGAATTGAGCCAGACGCACCACGCCTTGCAGAGCTCGCGCCTGTTCCCGGTCCGCGGAGAGACGGGCACGAAGGCCGAGCCCAGGATCGGCTCATCCGAAAACACCACGGGCGTTTGCGTCAGGTTTAATCTCATCCGATTGGCAAGCAGCAGATGGCTGCGCTTGCGCCACAGATGTTCGGCGTAGCCTTGCCTGCCCTGCTTTGCGACCAGAAACTCATCTGGGCTGGTGCGCATGGCCGTCTGGCGCCCCGTCTTGTTGAACCACAGCGCCCGCATGTCCGGGCGCTGGCGCTGCTCGGCCTTGAGGAACGCGTCTCTAATCCTTTGGCCTCCCGGCTCGACGGAGGCCAGCTCGCCAAGCGGCTTCAGGGCCGGGCAGTCGAGCAGGACATCGAAGACGTGCGCAAGGCCCTGGTCGTAGAAGCAGGCGGCGTTCCACGGGCGGTCCCGCAGTTGTTCCAAAGATCGCCAGGCTATGGTTCCGTACTGGGCCAGGAGGCCCTCGTCGCCGTTGAGAGCGTGCCGGATCGCGTCGGCCAGGAAATGAGCCTCGCTCGGGCTGGCCGGGTTTTCCGCAAGGGAAACAAACGCGGTTGGCCTGCCGCGCGTTTCGGGCGTTGGCCGGCGCGCGACAATGAGCGACTCGTGAATATTGGTGTTTTCCGAGAAGAAGATTCTCCTGTTGTCGTGGCTGGTCACCACCAGTTCCAAGTGAAAACGGTCCGGGTTGGTCAGCAGCCGCCTTTCGTCAATTCCGCTGGCACCAGTGCATGCTGTAAAGGGGACGACCATCGCCAGAACTCCATCCTGTCGCAGCAGAATGTCGGCAATCGGCGTAAAGAACGTTCGAATTGAGGTCTGATCTATGGCCCTCCTATGCACAGGGTCTGGTGTTGATTGAGCCAGGTGAATTTCATGCTGCTGCACCGACTTTCGGTCCGCCTTGGGGAGGCCGCGATTGCGGATGTCGTTCCGGGTGAAAGGCGGATTCATGATCACCAGGTCGCACAACCCTTGCAATTCGGGCGCCTCTTCGCTGTAGCCGCCAGCCGCTGCGCGTCTTTGCCTGGAGTCCGGCGCGAACCCCGGGAGGTATCCGGCGTCGTTCACCAGGATGTCCAGCGAGCCGGCCCGCACCCCTCCGCCGGCGTTCACGCCATGCTGCATGTTGTAGAGGTTCATGCGGTTGTAGTCGATCTTCGGGGCCGACAGCGTGAGCATGGAAGCGGCCAGATGAATCGCATGGCGGTTGATGTCCAGGCCGTGGAGCACGTCCTCGATCAGGCCGAGGTGCAGGGCCGGCAGGTCATCCTCATTGCCGCCGGCGGAACGAAACTGCTCTTCCATGGTCCGGGCGGCGGCCATCAGCAGTGTGCCCGTGCCGCAGGCCGGATCGCACACCTTAAGTGTCATCAGCCGGTCGGCGTCGGCCCAGTTTCCCCCCACCGCCACCCAGTCCGGCGGCATCGCCAGCCCTGCCAGCAGGATCGCGGCGGCGGTGCTGGTGTAGAACGATCCGTCGTAACGGGCGGTTTGCAAGAGGCCGTGATAGAGCGGCCCGGCATGGTCCAGCTGCAGCCCGCGGATCCGCGGCGCGCAGTCGAACACGGCGTCGATCAGGGTTTCCAGCAGACTGTTGGTGTGATGATCCGCCGGCAGCTCCTGAAGCACGGCCAGGGCCGGGTCCACGGCCGGTGCATAGTCCACAGCGCGGATTCGCTGCCAGTTGTCCAGCAGGGCCGTTTGCTTGTTTCGGCTCCTTCGAATAGCCAATAGCGGCTTGAGCCCCGGTATGCGATGCCCCTCGCTGCGCATTCGGTTCTGCAGCAGCGCCATGTTGGCGATGATCAGGCAGGCGATGCGCGCCGGGCGCGGGTCAATGCCGCCTCTGATTCTTGGCGCCCAGGGCAGCGCCAGCGTTCTGGCCAGGTCCTGGCCCGTTGCCGAATCGATCCGCTGGCTGGCAAGAAGAATGGCCTGCTGCAGGATGTCGGTGACCGCATAGGTTTCGTTGGCGCCGATGTCGTCGGCGAGCAATGCCAGTTCGGACAGGCGGCCTTTTCGCCACCTCCCGAGTTCGCCGCCCTGACCCACGCGCACCATCAGCAGGTCGTCCGTAGCCATGAACCGCTGCCGTGGCGTGGCCGGACTGTCTTCGCTCAAGTCCTCCGGATAACAGACCGCCAGCGCATTCCAGCAGTCGGTTTGCTTCAGCCAGCGCTGAGCGTCGCGCACTGCCGCGTGCTGCTGCGTTGGCCCCTGGCCGATCTTGCATTCCACCGCGGTGAAGTAGCGGTCGCCGTGCTTCTGGCGCACCTGGACATCGCAACGCTCCGCGCCGGTATTCGCATGGGTCTGCTCCGGCGTGGCATGCAGATCGTGGTCCGACAGCGCCTCCGCAAGCGCAGAATTCAGGGCGTTTTCCTGAATGGGCATGATCAGGATCGTCCGCCTATTTCGGGTGTTGCGGGCAGGAAGGACAAGTCATTTTTTTGCAGATTATCTGTTCTAACGGGTATTCGAGGGAAGGATGCACTAGTTCCCGGGCGGGTGCGCCGCCTCCCATGCGGCGCCGATTTGCGAGCGGGTGGCGGGCCACACGCCGGGTCGCGTGATGGCCCTGGCGAGGAAGGAGTCGAGTGCCGCTGCACGCCCCGGGCGGCCGGCAATTCGGGCGTGGATGCCCACGGACATCATCCGGGCCTCGTCGCGGCTCTCCTTGAGCAGCCAGTCCAGGCTGTCATTCAAGTAATCAAGCCAGGACCGCGGCGTCAGCGCCGACGCATTCCACATTTTCATGTCGTTGGTGTCCAGTGCATAGGGCAGCACCAGCATCGGCGGCTCAAGGCTGTTGTCCCACCACGGCATGTCACCGCTGAAGTCGTCCATGTGATAGCGAAAGCCTTCTTCGGCGAGGAGGCGCCGGGTGTTCTCGGTGAAGAGGTAGCGGGACAGCCAGCCTTGCGGCCTTTCTCCCGTGGTGTTCTCGATGCTGTCGGCGGCCTTGCGGATGAAATCGCCTTCCTCTTCTTCAGTCATGCGGTGCTGGAAGGCCCAGCGGTAACCATGCGCGCAGACCTCGTGATGGCTTTGCGCGATCCGGCCGGCCAGTTCGGGCGCCCGTTCCAGCGCCAGCGCAGCCGCGGCCACCGTACAGGGGATGCCGTAGCGGTCCATCAGGTCAAGCAGGCGGCGCGCTCCCGCGTTCACGCCGTACCGGTAATTGCTCTCGTTGGGCAGATTACGGCCGGAGCTGCGCAGCGCCAGGCCAAGTTCGTCCACCGGGTCGGCGCGGGAATCGCCGTCGGCGGGACTGGCTTCGGCGCCTTCCTCAATGTTCAGGACTACCGAGAGCGCTAGGCCACTCCCGTCCGGCCAGCGAAACCCACTGTTCTTCACAGGCACGACACTAGCCCTGTTTGCCTGCGAAACTGCTGCGCACGGCTTCCCAGTGATCAGGATGGACCCACGCTTCGGCCATGTTCTGTTCCTCGGTCTCCGCCAGTGCCTCGTGCAGGCGCCGGCGCACGACTGCGGCCAAAGCCTTCTGCCCGCAAAGTACGGCCCGGCTACGTTGGGTCATGGTTGCACTCCAGTCTTCCGCCAGTTGCTCGATGGTCTGGCCGTTTTCGCACACTTCGTCAATCAGGCCCGCATCGAGCGCTTCCCCGGCGGTGAGCCTTTCCGCTTTCAGCAACAAATTCAATGCCCTGGCGCTGCCGCAGCGCGCAATCACGTCGGCTGCGCCGCCCCACGCGGTCATCAGGTTCAGGCGAGCCTGCACGAAGCCCAGCCGGGCATGCGGCGCGGCCAGGCATACGTCGCAGGCCAGCGCCAGTTCCGCGCCGCCGCCCAGGGCAACGCCGTTGAGGGCCGCGGCAACCGGGACCGGGAAATAGCGCACCTGGTCCAGCGCCCGCCGCCCGATGCGCGAAATTTCCCGCGCGTCCTCCAGCGAACGCTTCCCGTCCAGTTCGTGCAGGTCGCCGCCGGCACAAAAGGACTTCTTGCCGGCGCCGGTGATGATCACGCACTTGACCTGCGTATCCTGCTCGTAGCTTGCAAGGCAGCTGCGCAGCTCCTCCAGCAGGGCGAAACTCAAGGCGTTGTGTTGCCGTGGCCGATTGAGCGTCAGCAGCAGCAGTCCTGCGCTGCTCTGTTCAACTGTAATCAGATTTCCTGCCACAACTAGCGGCTCGAGCGCACCAGCGGGCGAAGATAACGCATGCGCTCCAGCGGGTCCTCAAGCTCCAGGCAGTGCTGCTTGTGCTCCAGTCCGATCGGCAGAATCTCCGCGAGTCGCAGGCTTACCCAGCTGGCGTCGTCATACCTGGTCTCGATTCCCTGGTACAGGCGGTCCAGCTTCTGAATCAGGTGCTGCAGCGCGGTGCTCATGGACAGGAACTCGGGCGGCAGCGGAACCTGCGGCTCCGGGGGCAGTTCCTCAATATTTCCGGTGCGCAGGCCGTCGGATTGGACGGAAGTGCCATGCAACTGAAACCGCAAGGAACCGATCGCCAGGATGCCCAGCAAGCCGCCCTCGCTCTGGAACCAGTCCGCGATGATCGCCAGCGTGCCGATCTTGCACAATTTCGTGTCCGAGGACGACTTGTCATTGTCCTGGATGCGAATCACGCCGAAGGGCTCGTCATCCCGCATGCAGCGCCCCACCATGTCGACGTAGCGGGGCTCGAAGACGCGCAAGGGCAGCGGGCCCTCCGGAAACAGGACGGTGGGCAGTGGAAACAGTGGAGTTCCGATCCGCATCCGCCAATAATAAGGCTTGCCGCCGCTGTGGTGTCCCGCAATCCGGTTTATCGCAAACGGGCCACATGCTAAACTTGCGCCGCTTCAGCAAACCCCCTGGCGGTTGCTTCCTACTACCCTTAAATTACCCGTTACCGCCTTGTTCGCTAGTGTCGTGTCCCGCAAATAACTTTGCTTAAGATGCGAGGCATTTTCGCTTTCCGGCAAGGCGCGACGACGCAGTGTGGCAGGCCCCACATAAGGAGGAGCTACGCAGCCGGGGAGAGTAAAGGGCCGCAGATTAGCGAAGGTACCGTGGGACACGACACTAACTCTTTCTACGCGCTTGCGCCGCGCCTGACGCAGGATGCCTTGCGCAACCCGCATTTCCCCGATTTATCAATCTATTACGCCAGGAGCACACCATGTTGATGGGTCCGCCTCCCTGTGATTTCGGCGCCCCGGCGCCACGCTTCAAGCTGCCGGATCCCGCCGGGCGCGAGTACAGGCTCGAGGATTGCGCCGGCGAGAACGGCACGCTGATCATGTTTATCTCTAACCATTGCCCGTATGTCCAGGCCATCCTCGGCAAGCTGTCGCGCGATACCGCGGATTTGCTTGAGCACGGCATCAGCAGCGTAGCGATCATGCCCAACGACGTCGTTCGTTATCCTGCAGATTCTCCACCTCGAATGGCGGCGCTTTCCGAGCAGGCCGGGTTTACCTTTCCCTATCTGTTCGACGAGTCGCAGGAGGTGGCGCGCAGCTACGGCGCGGTCTGCACTCCGGACTTTTTCGGCTACAACGCCGACCTGGAGTTGCAATATCGCGGGCGGCTGGATTCAAGTACCTCGCGTGCCGCGCCTCCCGACGCTCCGCGTGAACTGTATGAGGCCATGGTGCGGATCGCCGGATCCGGCCACGGCCCCAGCTCGCAGAACTCAAGCCAGGGTTGTTCGATAAAGTGGCGGGACTAGACACGACACGCGCCGCCCGGCGGGAGCGCGCAAACGCCTTGCGCGCACTGGCAATGGATGCCGTGCAGCGCGCCAATTCCGGCCACCCCGGCATGCCAATGGGCATGGCGGACATCGCCGAGCTTCTCTATTCCGATTACCTTGAACTTGCGCCGCGGCGCCCGGACTGGGTGGACCGCGACCGGCTGGTGCTGTCGAATGGCCACGGTTCGATGCTTCTCTATGCCGCCGCCCACCTGGCGGGTTATCCGCTGGACCGTGGACAGCTGATGGCTTTTCGGAAACTGGGTTCGCACACGGCCGGCCATCCCGAGTTGAACGTGGAGATGGGCGTAGAGACCACGACCGGGCCGTTGGGGCAGGGTCTGGCGAATGCCGTCGGCATGGCGTTGTCCGAACGCCTGCTGGCGGCCGAGTTCAACCGCCCGAAGCACGAGATCGTCAATCACCGCACCTGGGTGTTGCTGGGTGATGGCTGCCTGATGGAGGGCATTTCGCACGAGGCCTGCTCATTGGCCGGGGTGCTGCGGCTCGGCAAGCTGATCTGCATTTACGACGACAACGGCATTTCGATTGACGGCGAAGTTCGCGGCTGGTTCCGCGACGATACGCCCGGACGGTTCGAGGCTTATGGTTGGCATGTCGTCCGTGACGTGGATGGACATGATCCCGAGGCCCTGCGAAGGGCCCTGGACCAGGCTTGTGCCGACTTCACCCGTCCCAGCCTGGTATGCGCCCGGACGATTATCGGATTCGGCGCACCCAACAAGCAAGGCACCGCCGATACGCACGGAGCGCCGCTGGGCGAGGCGGAAATTGCGGCCGCGCGCAAGGAACTCAACTGGCCGCATGCGCCGTTCGAGGTACCGGAGGAGATTCGCGCCGCGTGGGATATTCGCGACCGGGGCGACAAGCTGGTGCGGAGCTGGGATAAGCGTTTCGAGGCCTACCGGCGTGGGTTTCCGGAACTGGCCGCGGAATTCGACCGCCGTATGGCGGGCAGGCTGCCTGAGGACTGGGAAGCCCGCTCGCTTGAGGCGATCGAGCAAATTGCAGCGGAACACAAGACGCAAGCTACGCGCAAGTCCTCGCTGGGCGCGCTTGAGGGCTTTGCGCCGATGCTTCCGGAGTTGGCCGGCGGTTCCGCGGACCTCACCGGTTCCAATTGCACGCGTCATTCGGGTTCGGTGGACATCAAGTTCGAAGGCGGCGGCAACTACGTGTATTTCGGTGTGCGGGAGTTCGCCATGGGCGCCATGCTCAACGGCATGGCGCTGCACGGCGGCTTCATTCCCTATGGCGGCACGTTTCTCACTTTTGCCGACTATCAGCGCAACGCCTTGCGGATGGCCGCACTCATGCGCCAGCGATGCATTTTCGTGTTTACGCACGATTCCATCGGTTTGGGCGAAGACGGTCCCACCCACCAGCCCATCGAGCACCTGGAGTCGCTGCGGATCATACCCAATATGCGTGTTTGGCGGCCGTGCGACGCTGTGGAGACGGCGGTGGCATGGCGCGCGGCGATCGAACGCCGGGATGGTCCCACCAGCCTGGTGCTTACGCGCCAGGGTTTGCCGGCCCAGACACGTAGCGCGGAGCAGCTTGCGCAGGTGGCTCGTGGCGCCTACGTCCTGAAGCAGGAAGCCTCGGATGCCCCCGACGTACTCCTGCTTGCGACCGGTTCGGAAGTGCAACTGGCGATGGGCGCGGCGGTGGAACTGGAAAGCGAGGGGATCAACGCACGGGTGGTCTCGATGCCGTGCGTGTACGTGTTCACGCAACAGGATGCCGGCTACCGGGACTCCGTGCTGCCGGAAAGCGTCCGGGCGCGCGTGGTGGTGGAAGCCGGTGTCCCCAGAGGCTGGGGGGGTATGGCCGGTCCCTGCGGACGAGTGCTCGCGATCAGCAGGTTCGGCGCGTCGGCGCCGGGCGCTGAATTGTTCAGGCATTTCGGGTTCACGCCTGAGGCAGTGGCGGCGCTGGCTCGCGAGTCCATCGCCGCGGCGAACGAATCAACAGACGGTTAAGGAGTCAAGGTGACAAAGAGAATCGCAATCAACGGCTACGGGCGAATCGGGCGCTGCATCCTGCGCGCTCTCTATGAGGGCCGGCATCACGGCTCCATTCAGATCGTAGCCATCAACGATCTCGGGGACACGAATACCAACGCGCATCTGACGCAATACGACACCGCTCACGGCCGGTTCGGCCTTGACGTCGGAGTTGACGGAAATGACCTCATGGTGGACGGCGATCGAATCCGGGTGCTGGCGGAGCGCGACCCCGGGCAGCTCCCCTGGTCGGAACTGGGCGTGGACGCAGTGCTGGAATGCACGGGCTTGTTCTCAACCCGCGAGAAGGCCGGGGCGCATCTGCGCGCCGGGGCCGGGCGAGTAGTCATATCGGCGCCCGCCGGGAAAGATGTGGACGCGACGGTGGTCTATGGCGTAAACCACGATGTGTTGCGGTCAACTCACACCATCATTTCCAATGCATCCTGCACCACCAACTGCCTCGCGCCCATGGCCAAGGTTCTGCACGAGGCAGTCGGCATCGAGCAGGGGATCATGAACACCGTGCACAGCTACACCAATGACCAGGTGCTCACCGACGTGTACCACAAGGACCTGCGCCGCGCGCGATCGGCGACGCAGTCGATGATTCCCACCAAGACCGGCGCGGCTGCGGCCGTTGGGCTGGTGCTTCCGGAACTGAACGGTCGTCTGGACGGCTTCTCCGTGCGCGTGCCCACCATCAATGTTTCCCTGGTTGACCTGACTTTCCGCGCCTCTCGGGCCACCACGGTGGACGAGCTTCATGAGGTGATGCGGACTGCCGCCGGCGGTGAGCTGAGCGGAGTGCTGGCGGTCAATGAGGCGCCGCTGGTGTCCACGGATTTCAATCATTCCTCCTACTCTTCGGTGGTCGATTGCAGTATGACCAAGGTCATGGGCGGCGATCTCGTGAAGGTGTGTTCCTGGTATGACAACGAGTGGGGATTCGCCAACCGCATGCTCGACACCACTCGGGCCCTGCTAGACGCCCCGTGATGTCGCTTCCCGCGCTGACCTTCGCCACTTTGACCGGGCGGCGGGTCATGATTCGCGCGGACTTGAACGTGCCTGTCGAAAGGGGGCAGGTAGCGAACGGCCAGCGCATACGCGCCGCCCTGCCGGGGATTCGCCACTGCCTGGACAACGGGGCGGGCGTCATACTTCTTTCGCACCTGGGGCGACCGTCCGAGGGTTCCTTTCAAGCGCGTTTCTCGCTGGCGCCCGTCGCGGCCGAACTCGGCCGCGCCCTGGGCACTACAGTTCCGCTAAAGCGTGACTGGCTTGACGGCGTGGACTTATCTCCGGGACAAGCCGTGCTGTGCGAGAACGTGCGTTTCAATCCGGGAGAGAAGGACGATTCGCCGGAACTCGGGCGCCGCATGGCGGCGCTGTGCGACCTGTTCGTGATGGACGCCTTCGGCAGCGCACACCGGGCGCATGCAAGCGTTCATGCCGTTGCACTGGCGGCCCCCCAAGCCTGTGCGGGTCCCTTGCTATTGGGGGAACTCAAGGCGCTTGGGGACGCCTTCTCCGATCCGCCACGTCCGCTGGTGGCCATCGTGGGCGGCGCCAAGGTGTCCGGCAAGCTGGGCGTGTTGCGTTCGATTGCGGCGCAGGCGGACCTGCTGATTCCGGGTGGTGGCATAGCCAACACCCTGCTCGGCGCGACCGGTGTGGAAATCGGCGCCTCGCTCGCCGAGCCGGAACTCTACTCTCAGGCGCAAGAAGTGCTGGCGGGCAGCGCGCGAGTGCTGTTGCCGAAGGATGCCGTCCTGGCCCCTTCGCCGGAACAGTCCAAGGCCGCCCGTACGGCCCGGATCGACGAGGTGGGGCCGCGGGACATGATCCTGGATATCGGACCGCAAACGGCGGCGCACTATTCGCGGGCCATCGCGGGCGCCGGCACGGTCGTATGGAACGGCCCGCTGGGGCTGTTCGAGGTCGAAGCCTTCGCCGGCGGGACCCGGCGCGTGGCCCAGGCGGTGGCCGCCAGCAAGGCCTATCGCCTGGCGGGAGGTGGCGACACTTTGCGTGCCCTGGATGATTTCGGTCTGGCCTCGCAGCTTGATCATCTGTGCACCGGCGGTGGGGCGATGCTGGCCTGGCTGGAAGGCAGGGAACTGCCCGGGATTTCCGCTCTGAAGAGGCCTGCCGCACGCTCTGATGCGGCTAAAAAGGCGTGACACAACTCTAGTCCGCTTCCCCGACCCCGCCGTGTATGATGCAGCGATCATGCGCCGGACCAAGATTATCGCGACCCTCGGACCGGCAACGGACCGGCCGGATGTGTTGCGCGGCGTGATCAACAATGGCGCCGACGTGCTGCGGCTGAATTTTTCTCACGGCGACTGGGATGTCCACTATCAGCGAATCGCCGCGGTGCGCAAGACCGCAGAAGAGTTGGGCCGCTGTGTTGCGCTTCTCGGAGATCTGCAGGGACCGAAGATTCGCATAGCCACCTTCAGGGACGGCCCCGTTCGGCTTGAGGACGGCGCGGATTTCTTCATCGATTCCGATCTGGATGCAGACGCCGGCGACATACATGGCGTGGGGCTGAATATCACGACGCTCAGCGAAGACGTCATGCTCGGAGACACGCTATTGCTGGATGACGGCAACGTGGAACTCAGGGTGCATGGGATCCGGGGGCGGCGGGTGCAATGCCGGGTCGTGCATGGCGGCGTAGTGTCCGACCACAAGGGCGTCAACAAGCGCGGCGGCGGACTGCTGGCCGTGCCCGCGCTGACGGAAGAGGACCGCGTGGACCTGGCGCTGGCGGCCAAGGCCGGCCTGGACTGGATTGCCTTGTCTTTCGTTCGCGACGGCGCCGATATTGAAAAAGCACGCGCGCTGATCAAGGAGGCAGGCGGCTCCGCCCACATCATTGCCAAGATCGAGCGGTCGGAGGCGCTGGACAATCTGGACAACATCCTGGACGTTACCGATGCCGTCATGGTGGCGCGCGGCGATCTCGGCGTGGAGACCGGCTACGAGGGACTGATCGGCCTGCAGAAATCAATCATTCGCCGTGCGCGGCACCGCCACCGGGTAGCGATTACGGCCACGCAGATGATGGAATCGATGATCGACCGGCCGATGCCAACGCGGGCCGAGGTATCCGACGTCTCCAACGCCGTGATGGACGGCACGGACGCGGTCATGCTCTCGGCCGAAAGCGCAGTGGGCCAGTATGCGCCCGAGGCGGTGGCGGCAATGGCATCGGTGTGCCAGGGCGCCGAAGCGTGGATGCCTGCCCGCATGGAAACCAGCCCGGTCACGGAAGGCGCATTTGAGCGGGTTGACGAAGGCATTGCCAAGTCCGCCATGTACGCCGCCAACCACATGGAGGTTCGGGCAATCGCAGCACTGACGGAATCAGGGGCAACCGCGCTGTGGATGTCGCGGATACGCTCGGATCTTCCGATTTTCGCGTTGACGCGCCATCCGGCGACGCAGCGCCGCGTGACGCTGTACCGGGGAGTCGTCCCGGTCGGGTTCGATGTGACCGATACCCATGCAGACAAGTTGTTTCGCGCGGTTTTCAAGCGCCTTGAAGAAGCCGGAGGATTGGAATCCGGCGACCTGGTGATCATCACCATGGGCGCGATCATGGGAGTTTCGGGGCATACCAATTCCCTTACCGTGCTGCCGCTCGAGGTCTGAGGCCGCCCAGTCCGGTAAAATGACGCCCGTTATGAACGAGACGGGCGACCGAACATGCTTGAGCACACGCGCGATAATTCCCAGCGCGAAGCCTTGCGTGCCCTGCTGGCGTCGGACACCGAGCCGCGCCTGCGCCGTCTTGTACACGCTCTAAGCCCGCGCGAAGCCGCTATTCTCCTGGAATCCCTGCCGCCCGGCAGGCGTGAGTTGGCGTGGGAGCTGGTTGACGAGGAGGACGAGGGCGAAATTCTTGTCGAACTCAACGACGAGGTTCGCGCCCAGATCGTCGAGGGCATGGAATCCGCGGCGCTGGTCGATGCAGCCGAGGGCCTGCCCCTGGACGACCTCGCCGACCTCGTGGCCGACCTTCCGGATGCGATTACCGAACGGATCATCCGGTCGCTGGACGAGGACGACCAGCAACTCCTGCGGTCGGTCCTCATCTATCCTCCCGATTCGGCCGGCGGCCTCATGTCCCCGGAAACGGTGGCGGTACGGTCGGACATGACGCTGGAAGGCGTATTGGAGGATCTGCGCTCGCGTGAGGAACTTCCCGAAGACCTCTATTGCGTTTATGTGGTGGACGGGCAGCAGGGCTACCGCGGTGTGTTGCAGGTGCGCGACTTGCTGGGTGGATCGCCGGACTCAAGCGTAGGTGAATTGATGGATGTCGAGGCGAGGCCGATTCATTGCAACACGCCCGCTGCCGATGTGATTCATCAGTTTCAGAATCTCGACAGTTCCGTAGCCGCGGTAGTCGACGACGCCGGCCGGCTTGTGGGGCAGATCACCGCCGACGACGTAGTGGATGCCTTGCGCGAGCAGACGGACCACGAAATCCTTGGTTCCGTCGGCCTGGACGATGACGACGACATGTTTGCGCCGGTGGCGGTCAGCACCCGTCGCCGCACACTGTGGCTGGGTTTGAATCTGATTACCGCAATGCTGGCAGGCGGAGTGGTGGCGAGCTTCGAACCGGCAATCGAGCGCGTTGCGCTGTTGGCGGTGTTCCTGCCGATAGTCGCCAGCATGGGCGGTATCGCAGGCAGCCAGACGCTCACACTCATGGTGCGCGGGCTTTCGCAGGGTAGAGTTCAGAATTCCAACGTGCGCTGGCTGTTTTTCAAGGAACTGGCGGTCGGTCTCCTCAATGGACTGGGTTGGGCGCTGCTGGTGTCGCTGGTAACGGGGTTCCTGTTCAAGAACTTCAAGGTGGCATTGATTGCCGGCGCGGCGATCGCCGTCAATCTGCTGGCGGCGGCGGTCGCGGGCGTGCTGGTGCCGCTGGTTCTGCGGCGCTTCAAGATTGATCCGGCGCTGGCCGGCGGCGTGGTTCTGACGACGATAACCGACGTGGTCGGCTTCGCGGCCTTCCTGGGGTTGGCGAGCATCCTGCTCCTCTAGCGCCGTGTCAAACAGATATCTTTGCATCAGCGCTAGCGCCAGTCCTGGGAGCGAGGGCGTCCCCGCCCTCGGCGAAGGCGGGACGCCTTCGCTCCGAAGGAGGCCCCCTCAGCTGAGCCCGTGGTGCGGCGCCTCGCGAGCGTGATGATCGTGAAGTTTTTCCTTGTGCCGGCGCACCTGGCGATCCAGTTTGTGCACCAGTTCGTCCAGCGCGGCGTTGAGGTCGTGTTTGACGGCGTCTGCGTATAGTCGCCCCTGGCTGAGATGGACCGTGGCTTCGGCCTTGTATTGTGATTTCTCCGCGGACAGGACACAGTGGATTTGGGTTACGCGGCTGAAGTGCCGCTGAATGCGTTTGAACTTGTTGTTTGCGTATTCTCTCGTTCGGGGTGTGAGCTCCAGGTGATGGCCACTTAAGTTAAGCTGCATTCGGTTTCTCCATCGATATAGCGTGAGAACGGTTTTCACCATTATGCACCGGCGCCGAAGTGTCACCAAGAGCCTGATTCCGGGCTGCGCTCGCACCCGGAGCGACCGCGGCTGAGCTATGCAGAAGATCTGCGTGGCGGCGGGCGTGATTCGGCGTGATGACGGGCGCGTGCTGGTAGCGCGCCGCCCGCGTGGCAAGGACATGGCAGGCGCCTGGGAGTTTCCCGGGGGCAAGGTTCAACCGCCGGAAACACCGCGACAGACCCTCGATCGAGAATTGCAGGAAGAAATTGGAATCGTGGTACGCCGGGCCCACGAGCTGATGAACTACGACCAGGCCTATCCGGACCGCCTGGTTGCGCTTCATTTCTACGCGGTGGAGGACTATGAGGGTGCGCCGCGGGGCCGGGAGGACCAGGATCTTGCCTGGGAATTCCCCGAACGGCTGGGCGATCTGGGTTTCCTGCCGGCGGATCGCCCCCTGGTGGAGCTTCTTATTCAGCAGACGGCGAGCTTGAAAGGAAAATCCACCCGGTAGGGTTCGGCCGCATCCCTGCCGGAAGGGGTCTGCATGAAGCGGACGTGAATCTTGCCGCTGTCGGACGTGCCGCTGACCTGCGGGAAGCAGGGCGTGTCCACGGGAACCGCAATTCGGACCATCCACAATTCATGGCCGAGGGTAATGGATGCCGTGAAACCACCCTGACGGGCTTCGCAGTCACGGTACTCGCCCCTTTGGCGCAGCAAGGTCAGAAATTTGCGGTTGGCTTCCAACAGCGGCTGAAAGGTCTCGATCCAGCGCTTGATGTCGTCCCGGCAGCGCTCGGCGCCGGCATTCAACCACCATTGGTACAGGGGCAGGTCCACGGCCATGGCTGCGTCCGTTACGGAATCCCGTTGCCGCAAAGCGCTGATCAGGGGGTCGAAACGAAGCGTCCTTACCTCGCTTGACTTCAGTTGCGCCAATTCCTGGCGGAACTCCTCAAGCTCCTCAAGGATGGCCTGCAAGCCTTCCTGGCGTATGTCCTCTCTTGCCCGCAGGATTTCATAATTTCGTTGCAGGTGGTAGACCTGTTGCAGCAGGTGGGCGCGCAAGTCTTCGCGAAACACCAGGTCCAGGGCTCCCAATACGGCGTGCGCGGCAGAGCGGTTTGTCTCCGCGTCGCGGTGGCCGGAGGCATGCTTCAACTGCTCGCCCAGAACCTCAAGCCGCAAGAACAAGCGGGTGCTGTCCCGCAAGGGAAACTCATACAGGATGGCCGATTGGATACGCGGTCCGGCGAAGTCGTTCATCAGCGATGCGGTTGCGGAATTGGCGGCTATCTTATCTCGCAAATCACCTTGTGTTTACTTGCGAATGTCTTGACTCTCGAAGGTATGAGCGATGCAGTACCTCCACGCGTTTGTGAAGTTGCTCCGGCGAGTCGTCATTCAGGAGAACATCGTCGGCAAGCGCCCGGCGCCGCCGCCGCGACGCCTGGGCCGCGATGATCGCCCGGGCCTCACGATACGAGGCGCCGTCTCGGGCCCGCAACCTCTTGATTTGCAGTTCACGCGGCGCATCGACCACCAGCACCCGGTCGATTCCATCCGTAAAACCGGTCTCGGCCAACAGTGGGATGACCAACACCACGTAGCTTCCCGGCGTTGTGGCGGCCTGCTCCCAGGCAGCCTTGCGAATCCGGGGATGCAGGATGGCCTCCAGGCGCTTGCGCGCTGTCGGTTCGGCAAAGACCAGTGCTCGCAAACGCGTCCGATCAAGCGTTCCGTCGGGTTTGATCAGGTCCTTACCGAACGCTCGCGCAATTTCGGCCAGTACCGGACTCCCGGCTGTGGTCTGCTCGCGTGATATGACGTCGGTATCCACGATCGCGGCACCCAGGGAACCCAGCCAGTCGGCCACCATGCTCTTGCCGCTGGCGATCCCGCCGGTAAGTCCAACCGTAAAGCGCTTTGTCATAACCCGATCCAGGCGAGGTTTCCGCCGATGCTCAGCATAGTGGCCAGTTGCGGCCCGAGGAACAGCGTCAAGACTCCGGCGGCAGCCAATAGTGGGCCGAATGGAAATTCGGTCTGGAAGGATGCGCGTCCCAGGGCAATCATGATCAGCCCTGTCAGCGCGCCGGCGGTAGCTGCCGGCGCCACGACCAGTGGCAATCCCTGCAATCCCACCCAGGCGCCCAGGGCTGCCAGCAACTTGCAATCGCCTCCTCCCAGTCCGCTGCGCTTGCGCAATCGCTGCCACAGGACATTAAAGGCCCACAGAACGGCATACCCCATGATCGCTCCGGCTATGGCCTGCCCTGGAGCCGGAAAGTGCGGCATAGTCCATACACCTGTCTCCGTCGACTTCGGAACCAGGCTGAAAGCCAGTCCCAGCCACAGCAAGCCGAGCGTCAGGCGGTCAGGCAACAAGCCGTGCTCAAGGTCAATCAACGCCAGGGTCACCAGTGCTACGCAGGCAAGCAGGACCGCAATGGCTTCCAGTCCGGCGCCGAATACGTACCAACTGGCCAGAGCCAGCAATCCGCAACAGGCCTCGCTGACGGGGTAGCGCCAGTGAATGCGCGATCCGCACTGTGCGCAACGGCCGCGCAGAAAAACGAAACTCAACAGCGGGATGTTGCGGCGCCAGCCGATGGAATGCCGGCAGGAGGGGCAGAATGAGTCGGGCTTGTCCAGGGCCAGGCCTCTCGGCAGCCGGTACGCCAGCATTCCCGCGAAGCTTCCCAGGGCCAGTCCCGCCAGCAGGGCGAACGCCCCGGTCCATGCGGGGAACGGCTGCCCGCCGCCTAACTCCCAATACAAACTGCTTCTCCAATCATTCGATGATTCATATAGCGGGCGCCGCCGAGCAGTGTCAAGCTTAGATGACGGAACCCATGCGAAAGATCGGCAGGTACATTGCCAGTACCAGCCCCCCGATGAGAACGCCGAGGATGGCCATGAGCAACGGTTCCAGCAAGGCGCCGAGCCGGTCGGCCGCGGTCTGAAGTTCCTCGTCATAGCGGTCCGCCAGGTGCGAGCACATTTCGCTCAATCGGCCGGTTTCCTCGCCCACGCCCACCATCTGGACCAGGGTGGGGGGCATGGCCTGAAGATAGGTCATCGAGCGAGCCAGGCCCTGGCCGGTGGCCACGTCGTCGCGAGCTTGCCGAATGGCCGATTCGTACAAGCGGTTTCCGCAGGCGCCCGCTGCAGCGTCGAGCGCCTCAATGATGGGAAGGCCCGCATCCAGCATTGTCGCCAGCGTGCGCATGAACCGCGCCAGCGCTGCGCGCGCAATCAGGCTGCCAAGCAGGGGCAAGCGCAGTTTGAGCCGGTCCTCCAGCTTGCGCGCTCCCGCCAGACGGCGGCGAGCCCACAGTAGTGCGCCGGCCACTGCGGCCAGAGTTCCCAGCCAGGCAAGGCCGTTGTGCCTCAGACTTTCCGAGAGGCTTACTACAAGACGGGTCAAGGGCGGCAGTTCTGCTCCGTAGCCCGAGAACATGCGCTCGAATTCCGGCACGACATAGATCAGCATCAGGCCGACCACCACGACAGCGATTCCCAGCACGGCGGCGGGGTAACTCAATGCCGAAGAGATCTTCTTGCGAATCTGCTCGCGTCTCTCGAGCCAGGTGGCAAGGCTGGCCAACAGCTCCGGCAGGCGCCCCGATCGTTCACCGGCCGCTACCAGGCTCGTGTGCAGCCCGCCGAAATACCCTGGATGGCGATTCAGCGCCTCGCTGAGAGAGCTTCCTGCGGCCACTTCGCGGGCCAGGGAATTCAACAAGTCCTGCATGCGAATCAGCTGCTGGCCCCCGGAAGTGATCTCCAGCGCCTGGACCACGGGAATTCCGGCTTCCAGTACGGTCGCCAGTTCGCGCATCATGAATGCCACGTCTGCAGTCCTGATGGCGCGCCGCTGGTTCCGCCGCGGCCGTTTGACGCGGACCTTAAGCGGCGTGATTCCATCCCGTTGAAGGCTCGCACGGACCCCGGCGGCGCTTGCGTCGCGACGCGAGCCCTTGAGTGTTCGCCCGTCGCGTGACCGGCCCTCCCAGTAATAGCCTCTTGCAGACATGACCAGCTCAGGCGCCCACCCTGCCGGAGGCGGTAATGCGGTTGATTTCCTCGAGGCTGGTAACGCCGTCCAGCACCTTCGCCAGTCCACAAGCGCGCAATCCCACTACATTTTCCTCACGCGATTGGGCCTCTATGGCAGCTACGGGAGCATTTTCAAGGATCAATTGACGCTGGGCGGAGGAAATCGGCATGACCTGGAATATCCCTACGCGCCCGCGGTACCCGTCCGCACAGTGCCGGCAGTTTCCCGGCGCCCCCGGGCGATAGATACGCAGTCCGGGATGAAGGTCTGCCGCGTCGAATCCCTGCTCGCGCAGCATGGCTTCTTTCGGCGTGTAGTGCTGCCGGCACACGGAGCACAGTCGCCGGGCAAGCCGCTGGGCCAGGATCAGGTGAACGGCGGCGGCCGCGTACGGGGGCACCTCAAGGTCACGAAGGCGGGCAAGGGACGCCGGCGCATCCTCGGTATGCAAAGTCGACAGCACCAGGTGACCCGTTTGCGCGGCGCGAGCGCCGATTGCGGCAGTTTCCGCATCGCGGATTTCACCTACCATGATCACGTCCGGGTCCTGGCGCAGGAATGCGCGCAAGGCGCTTGTGAAGGTAAGCCCGGCAATGCGGTTGACGTTGACCTGGTTGACGCCGGGTAGCTGTATCTCGCAGGGGTCTTCCACCGCGCTGATATTGCGTTGGAGCACGTTCAGGCGCGCCAGTGCCGCATAAAGCGTCACCGTCTTGCCGCTACCGGTGGGCCCGGTGACCAGGATCATGCCCTGGGGCCGCTCCAGCGCTGCCGTGAAGTCGCTTTGCTGACCCGTGTTCATGCCCAGCTCCTCCAGGCCCGGCAGAGCGGCGCCGGAATCGAGGATGCGAACCACGACTTTCTCTCCAAAAAGCGTAGGAAGGGTGTTCATGCGCAGGTCCACCTTGCGCTGATCCGACAAGCGTAATCGCATTCGCCCGTCCTGCGGCGCGCGCCGTTCGGCGATATCCAGCCGGGCGAGTACCTTGAGCCGCGCACAGACCTTGACGGCCAGCGCAAACGGTGGCTCTGCCGCAATCCTCAGCAGACCGTCGATGCGCAGCCTTACCCGGTAGCTGCTTTCGTAGGGCTCGAAATGGATGTCGGAAGCGCCCTGGCGAATGGCGTTGAGCAGGATGCGATTGACGAAGCGCACGACGGGCGCTTCCTCTACTGAGGCCACCATGGCGGTGTCCTCTTCCTGTGGGGCCTCGGCCTCGAATTCCATGCCGGGCAGCTCGTCTTCCAGCATTCCGCCGACCGGCAAACCCGCGTCCGGTGACTGGAGCATCGCTGTCAGTTTCTGAAATTCCACCACCACGGCGCGCGGTTCAAGTCCCGTACGTTGGCGTATTTCGTCCAGCGCTGTGATCTGTGCCGGGTCGGCAAGGCCCACGACCAGCCGGCGCTCGTCGGCCGCCAGCGCAAGCAGTCTGCGCGAGGTGAAGTAATCCGGATCCAGGCGCAGCGGCGGCGGGGGAAGTTTGGCCAGGCGGTCAAGGTCCAGCAGAGGCAGACCGAATTCCAACGCTACCGTCCGGGCGAGTCTTGCGGGGTCAACTTCCTTGCGCTGCGCCAGCCAGGTAACCAGGCTGTAGCCGGATGATCCCGGTTCCCGGTTCAACTGGGCCAGTGTCTCGCGTGTTACGACACCGCGGGCAAGCAGTTGCTGGGCCAGAGGACTTGTGAGCGCGCCGGATTCCATGGCGGGCCGGCGCCGGCAGCGCAAGCGGGCTGGCGCGGCAGGAAATCAGGAGCGGCAGGTTTGCGGAAGGTAGGCGTTTTCCAGGTCGGTTGCGGCTTCTTCCGCCCCGAGCGGTTCTCCGTCCGGCGCCGCGGCGTTGCCGCACCGCCAGATCAGTGTCGTACCGTCCTGGGCCAGGTAAGGCGTCATGTACAAGACCTTGTCTTCTATGATGCGATTGGCGTCATTGCCGAAAGTGATCACCACCTCGCTGGCGATGATGTCCACCGATTTGACATAGCGCCCCTGCGTGTCTTCGCCGTCGGCGCTCAAGCCCGCTTCGCCACGGTTGGCCGGACCGCTGCCGCTGCTCATATAGGCTTCGGTGACCGCGTTGCGCGCCTGCACCGACAACGCCACGCCCTCCTGCACCTGGGCGCGTATCGTGTAGTCCTGGTAAGCGGGAATAGCCAACGCCGCCAGAATGCCGATGATGGCGATCACAATCATCAACTCAACCAGGGTAAATCCTTGTGACATTCTCTGCATGGCGTCCAGCCTCCTTTGCGTGGAACGCTGCCAGACTATTTCAGCGGCTCTCCAGGTGCAAGCGGGAAACCATGTGTGTTTGTCTGCAATAGACCCGCATGCGTGAGCGCGCTGGAATTCCAATCCTGTCTATGCTGCGCTGCTGCCGATCAGGCATTGTTACCATGAAGGAAGGACGAATCAGGCGCGGACAGCGCATGATTATGGTGTCGTTCGGAGGAGGATAGGCTTGGACACTTCACCAGTGCGTTCGCACTGAATCTGGCGGACAAGCTGCGCTGGCCGACGCATAACTATTTCCGTACTTGTGAAGATATTGCGGCAGTCATGCAAGCGCGTGCATATCAAGAGCAAATCGGCGCCGCGCCGTTATGGGACGTTTCAACGGCAGTCCTGGCCGCCGTGAGCACAACCTTGCTTGCTCATTATAGCGACGAAGCCGTAGTATCGAGACTGCAGTCTGTACGAGATTTTGTAGATTCCGAAGAGGGCGAAGCCGCGGAAATCGGGGAGTGCGATTTCAGCGCGTTTCTCTTGCCGATTCCTGCAGTGCCGGACAGCCATGGGATCCGAGACGGTGAGAAATCCACGGCGTCGCGACGATACAAGCCACAAGGCAAACGCACCCTCACGCTTCGGGATATTGAAAAAACCAAACAGGCTTACGCCATGCGGCAGGATCAGGGTAAACCGTGGAAGGTAATTGCGGCGTATCTTGGCCTCACGCCAGCATCGGCAAAATTGCGCGTTAAAAGATGGGCGCTAAAGAATGATCGAGCATGGCCGGTACCGATCAAATGAGCACGGCAGGCGCCACACTGGCGGACGCGCAGCGCGAAACTTTGCTCGCGCAAGTATCCGTATGGCGGGCGCAGCGCAGCGATCCGGGAGACCTGGCCGTAATGCCCGCCCTTCGCTTCCGGCTGGAATGTCCTGACTTCGACGGTTGGATTTCGTAACGTATTGATTTAACTGAATTCGCATCAGCGCCAAGGCACTACATTCAGCAGCAGCGCCGGGAGAAGTGGTGAGTTCAGGTGAGTTCGCAGGGCGTGGTGGGAAGTGGCAGCCCCATGGCCCGATAGATGTCCTCTGTTTCGCGGGAAGGTTTGGACGGCACGGCATAGCGTTTCCCGGTGCGCCGGTGCCGGAGCACCGAACACTGGCGGTGAACGAGAGCATTGCGGATGACTTCCGGAGACATGCGCCGCTTCTGCAGCGCGACCCGGTAGGCGAGATGGCGTATGCAGGCGAAAGCCATAAAGGCGATGGCGATGTGTGCCTGCACCCGGTGCGGCGTCCAGTGGTAGATCGGGCGCACCTTGAGATCATGTTTGGTGATGCGGAAGCTTTCCTCGACCTGCCACAGGCCACGATAGCGCGACCGCAGTTCGTGGTGCGGCATATCCTCAAGGTTGGTGATGATCCCCTGCAGCCCGTCCCAGCGCGCCGCTTCCTTGACCTTGGCTTCGTTGAGCATCAGCCGTGCGTCGCCGTCAATGGTGATAAAGCGCTGGTTGCCGCGATGGCCGAGCAGGGCCTTGGGGTTATCGCTTTTGCCCAGTTTTTTGATCAGCTTCTCAACCGCCTTGCGGCGCTCGTGCTGATCTTTGCGCGCCCGCGCCGGGTTGTAGGTCACTACCAGCCGCCGGTCACCGTGGCGCCATTGCGCAACCTGCATACCCGCAACGCCTTGCAGCGGCCGGTAGGCGCCGGGGTCGAGAATTTGCTCGGCAAGCGCCTTGGGCAAATTCTTAATCCGGGCGCCCACGATGTATCCGCAGTCCTGCGCTTCCAACTCCTTGAGATTACCGTCACTGAACATCCCCCGGTCAGCCACCCATACCGCTTGCCCGAGTGGGTGACGCTGCTGCAGGTCCTTAAGCGCCGGGATGAAGCTGTGTCCTTCATAGGTGGCGCCGGGGAACACCGCATAGCTCACCGGCAAACCCTCCCGCGTCACCATCAGGGCCAGCAGCACCTGCACCTGATGGTGCTTGGCGTCCTTGCTGAAACCATTCTGTTTGAGTTCATCCTCGGTGAACGACTCGAAATACAAGGTCGTGCAATCAAAGAACAGCACGTCCAAAGGCTCCGGCAGCAGCGCCTGCGTGGCGCTGCCGGCCCGCGTTTTGAGCCGCTCAATCACCCGCCCGGTGAGGTGATCCATCATCCGGTAGAGCTTCTCCAGCGGCAGCTCCACCCCGAAGTCCTGCTCCAGCCGCCGCACGCTGCCGCGCTTGCTGTCGGGGTTGGCGATCCGCGCCATGACGGTATGCAGCAGACTGTCGTGAGAAGCGCGGTAGCGGGACCTCGGCAACAGCTTGTCAAAACCCAGTTGGCGATACGTCGCGCCATACACTTCGTGAATGCCGGTGACCACGCGCTGTTCTTCCTCCAGTTGCTTCAAGTCCACCCGCAGCGCCTTGTTCGCCGCCCGTGACGCCCGGATCGCCTGCCCGGCAATCTGTTCGGGCGGGAACAGTCCCGGCTGGCGTTCATCGCTGATCTTCGCCTTGATGAATTCCCCCAGTTCCTTAAGCCGAACCAGTTCGCCGTCATCCATGGCGATGCCGACGTGCCGGACGATGCGTTGCCGGACCTTTCCGCCGGCGCGCACGGACTCGACGAGTTGAACGGAACGCCGGGGGCTGTTGGGGGTGGTTTTGACGCGGATGAAGATGGACGCAGGGTAACGTCTGGGGGCGCTCTTGTCAACCAATGAAAAGGACTAGGCACTACACTGGCGCATCCCGAACCCCTCGCCAATAAGTCCCCGGAATTACACGGCTCTTTCCGCCAAAACCCAGCCCGCAGCCGTATCAACCGTCGAAGTCAGGACCTGGCCGTAATGCCCGCCCTTCGCTTCCGGCTGGAATGTGAGCACCTGGACACGGGCGCCGCGCTGGAGGCTGTGGCAATTGCGCGCCGTTCAATCGGGCGTCTGAAGGTGAAGAGCGAGAGGCCTGCCCGCGTGGGATCAGCACAGCGTATGACTGGATGATCTCTAGCGCTTAACTATCTCATTTGCTCGTCATCACGTATGCGATCTCATTGGCTGGTCGTCTTGTATGCCGAAGTATTCTCGGATTCTTCTCATTGCTTCCGCCGCCGCCGCGCCAATAGTGTCGTCGTCAGGATTCATGGCAAAAATTGCACGCATTTTTGCTTCGATGAATCTCAGCATCGTTATTGAAACCGTACCGGCCACGGCGTCGTTTATTCCCATAGCAACCAGGACTTCGGCCACCGCTCGTTGAAACGACTCTGGGAAATCTCTCACCACCGTGGTCAACGCTTCCCGGAAGCCCACCAGGCTCGTCGCCCGTCTTTGGTCAACCTCTAAGGCAAATCGAAACACCTCGTCCCTTTTTCCTGCTCCAACTTTCCTGTAAATACGATACATCGTGTTGCCAACAACCTCGAGCGTATCGCCTTTGTAGATTTTCTGAGGGGTCGTAAGGCTGCCGTCGGGGCCATCCCATTCAGTGTCGCTCCTGCCGTACTTGTCCTCGTAGAGTGCGTCCATGCTGTACACCAAGCCGTGCTCTACTTTTCCAATTCCTACTGTGGCGCCATGAAATAACTCGTGAGCGGTAGTCGAAATCTCCTCCGCTGGGTATATCCAACGTCCCGATTCTGAGTGAGGGAAGGGCTTTCGGATGAGGATTGCTTGGTCACTGCTACGCCAGAGTCCCATTGCGTTACCAGAGAATTCGTCGTGATCTACGTTGATCAATATGTCAATCTGGCCATCCGTCCCACCTAAGCCCTTAAGGTACTTGCTACCTATAGAGTTCACATAATCACGAGCATCGTCAGCAACATCCTTGGGAGTGGTGTACTTTGAATCCTCACACCTCCAGTTTTCTGCCTCTACCGCCACACACTCGCCGTCATCGAAAACACGCGTTGTTCCGCTAAGAGGAGAGCAGGACCATTTAACCGCGCTATTCCCATCGCACACGCGGAAGGTTAGCTCCGAGCACGCCGACTGCGCGTTTACACGCTGAATCAAGCTTTGCATACCCACGATCTGGCCTTCCTTTGCGGACACCAATACCTCAACGTCATCGGTAGGATTGAATGTCGAAACCACTACACGCCATTCCGCCCGCAGTGAATTCCCGGCTTTCGGATCCACAGCGTAGCGCATTTCCACAGATAAGGCATCTATTCTCAAAGGCTTCCCCCGTTCCGCGAAGGGCGCCCGCCGAGGTTCAACAAAACGAACGGCCGCCTCTCGCGCAATGGCTTCGGCCTCTGCTTGCAGGATTACTACGTTACCGGTTCCTGCAGCTTGCGTTTCAAAGAGACTACCGGAGATCGTGTAGACCGCACCGCTTGCATCAAAACTCACACTCCCGCGCGCCTCCGTTGGCGTGCCCCCAATCACTTGAACAAAATTCGCGTTGTGTCCCCAGTGGGTCCCACCTGTCGATTCGATTTCCAGTTCCAACAATTCACGTGCACCGGTTTGAGCACGGTGTTGCTGCAGCAAGGCAACGATGCTGTACGGATCGCGGTCTTGCAGAATGGAATCCACGTCCACATACCCGATTTCTCCAAGGTACAGGTCATACTGCGTTTTCGCGCCCGATTGGGTGCTATCCCGAATAGGCTCCTCCAATATCGACTGTAATTCCACATCTGCTTTCTCCCCCGCAGCGGAATCAGAAGCCTCCGCACTGGCCGAATTATCGGAAAGCGTTTCCGCGGGTGCGGCTTCCTTCATCTCCTCTGTATCAGCAGAACGGTCGGCCAGGAGAACATAAGCCACAACAGCAAGCACCAAAAGCAACGATACCCCAATCACAGCGAACTTCTTCATTGATCTACCCTCTTTCGTGTTAGCTTCACCACCTTATGTCCCCTTTAGATATCCTAGTAGTGCATCAACTGTGTATTGATGGGTAGAGTGATTTCAACTTCGTGCGTGCGTCATCCGTTGTGAATCGCCAGTTGACGCCCACGGTTTCCTCATTGCGCTGTTTTTGCCATGCGTCAATTTCGTTTCTCAGGATGCGTTGGTTTCCCAAGCGGCGATCAAGGCATTGACGCGCCATGACGCCGATTTCAATTTCAGCCATGTTCAACCAACTGCCATGCTTGGGGGTGAAATGAATTTCCAGGCGCTCGGCGATTCGACGCGCCTGCGCCGGGTCGAAGGCTTCATACAGCGAGGATAATTTATGGGTGTTCAAATTGTCCATCACCAACACGATCTTGCGTTTCCCGGGGTAATGGCCGTCAACTAATTCCCGGATCAATTCCGCCCAATCGACCTTCGTGTGGCGGTCCGTCACCTTGACCTGCCGCCAACCCTCAAGCGGCGCGCACAACATGAACAGGTTGCTGACGCCATTGCGCTCGTATTCGTAATCGTATTTCGCCGGATCGCCCGGCCGCGGCGGCGCCGGCGTGCGGGTTTCCTTGATGTGTTGCTTACTCGTTTCATCCATGCAAACCAAAACCTCGTCCCCGGCAAAATCACGCTGATACACTTCCAGGATGTCCTCCATCGCGCAGACGAAGCCGGCATTGCTTTTCGGCGGAATACACCAGCAGTCCTTCAACCAAGGCTTCAGTTGGTTTTTTTTAGCGTCTGTCTCACCGCCTCAGGACTGATGGAGTCAACGATGCCGCATTCGACCAGGCGATCCGCCAACAGCCTCAAGGTCCAGGATGTGCGTCCCTCCGGCGGCGCGGAACAGGCCGTCGCCACCAGAAAAGCCTCGCCCCCGCCATCCAATTTCCGCGCTCTGCGGTTACGCTGAAACTGGCGGTTCAATGCGGCTTCAAGCCCTTGTTCCACAAAACGGCGGCGAACCCGGCCGACGGTCGCCAAGCCAACTTGCAGCGCTCCGACGATGGCCTCGTCGGTGTGCTCGCCCGCATCCGAATGCTCGTCCGCCAGCAACAGGATCCGGGCGTGCGTGATCTTGCGGGCGGCGGCTTTGCCCACCGACACCAAGTCCCTTAGCATCGCCCGCTCTTCTGTCGTTAAGGTAACCTTGTACTTCTTCACCGTATCAAAACCCCCAATTATTAACAGGTTGCAATTCCAACTTGAGAGCTTACATGAATTACCGATCATTTCAAAGTTGTTGGGACACTAGCATACGTAAGCACCCGTATGGCGAGAGCTTTCGCAGGCGCATTAGGGAAGTGTCGGAACTGCCGTAGAATCCGCCCCTCGCGTCGCCGAGAATAAGCTACGCATTTGCGAAGATTTAAGGAGTCGCAGCAATCCAATTGGTCGCCCATGATGCAAATATGGACTTAGTGGAATTCGCGGACAAAGTGCGCCCACGCCTGGAGGAACTGGAGGGGGAGCCGCCGAAACGCCTGGCAATGCTGATTACGTCTGCCGTGATTGCGGATCCGATGCCGTCCGATGATGTAGTTGCGGCCCTCCAGGTTGGAAGCAAGGTGCTGTGTGACACCGCAGGGGAAGGGCGTGACGCGCTAATTATTGTTTTCGATCCCGGCCTCCATTCTCGTTGCCGGGCGCCTCTTCACCACAAGCGCAACATAATGCCAATCCTCACTTTCCATCGGCAGAAAATAGCGATTGAGCACCTTGAAGACCTCTCTATTGGAATAGTCTGACCTATCGGTTCTTGTCGCAGCCCAGGGGCTTTAGATTAGATCTCCTACGGCAGGGACAGTGTTGCACATTTCAGCGATGTCAATTTCGAGCCGGGTATCCTCATAAAAGTTATCATTCACGACGTAAATCCGTGCAATACGTGCTGCCTTCTCGCTCATCATTTCTCCTTTAGCAATCGACGATCCAGTTTCGGAACCGCGCGGATTCTAGCTCATTCGCATTTGGCGCGTTAGGTTGCCCGTACACAAGCTGTCCGGGTTCAGATACATGTGAGACTGGGATCGGGGTGATGGAGTTGTTGTTTTCGCCCGTGTTGGGCGGGGACGGGCGCACCTGTTTCCCGAAGGGAGCGTAGCGAACGAAGGGGAAGAGGTGCGCCCCGGCGCTCGCCGGGGCGCGGGTTCGGTTAGCCTTTTGTTATCAAAGCAAAAAGGAGCCGAACCATGCAGATTCAATCTCTGCGGATCAAATCGTATCGCAGTTTTCGTATCGACGATACGACCCCGGCGGAGGCGTTCGAGCGCCTTCGCAAGATCGAGACCTATCAGGAATTGCGCGCCGAGGGCTGTAGCGAGGCCACAGCGCTGCGGGCGATCGGCTGGTCGCGCCCGGCGTATTTCCGCTGGCAGGCGCGCTACCGGGCCGATGGAGTGAAGGGACTGGCGGCCAAAAGCCGACGTCCGCGGCGGGTGAACCCGGCGCGCTGGACTCGGGCTCAGGAATGGGCGGTGTGGCGGATGCGCAAGCGCTATCCGTTCATGGGCAAGAGGCGTCTTACGGTGATGCTGGCGCGCGACGGACTCGCGCTGTCGGAATCGACTATCGGGCGGATCCTGGTCAAAGGCGTGCGCTTAGGCCGGATCAAACCGTGCGCCTTCTTACGCGGGCGGGTGAACGCCACCCGGCGGCGTAACTTCGCCTCGGGTCATGCACAGCGCTGGCGCCGTGACATGAAAGCCAAACGGCCCGGCGAGATGATCCAGATCGATCACCTGTCGGTGTCGCGCGACGGCGACACCCTCAAGGAGTTCAAGGCCACCTGTCCGGTCGGCAAACAACTCGTGACGCGGGTCTATTCCAGAGCCACCGCAAACAATGCCCGGCGCTTCTTGCAAGCGCTGCGCGAGGACCTGCCGTATCCGCTGCGCTCCATCGAGGTCGATGGCGGGAGCGAGTTCCGCGCCGAGTTCGAGGACGCTTGCCAGGCGCTTAACCTCCCCCTGGCCGTCCTGCCGCCGAAAAGCCCACAGCTTAACGGCGTCGTGGAACGCGCAAACGACAGCTCACGAACCGAGTTCTGGAACCTCTACCCCGGCGAACTCACCGTCAAAGACGCCAGCCCCGCACTGGCCAAATACCAGCACTTCTACAATCACGTACGGCCTCACTACGCTCTGGACTTGATGACCCCAATGGAATACCTTCTCAAAAACAGGCCAGCCGAATCCGGCCAGTCTCATATGCAGTGAACCCGTACACAAGCTTGCGCAGCTTTGCGCTAATGATTCAGAATGCCAGCGTGAACCTGCATGAATATCAGTCCAAAGCCCTGCTGAAACGTTACGGGGTGCCGGTTGCGGCGGGGGAGGCCGTGACTTCGCCCGAACAGGCAGCGCGCGCGGCGCACAACCTGGGCGGCAAGCGCTGGGCGGTCAAGGCCCAGGTGCATGCCGGTGGCCGCGGGAAGGGTGGCGGCGTTTCACTATGCGACTCGCCGGATGCCGTACGGGAAACTGCCGACCGAATGCTCGGCACACGCCTGGTCACGCCGCAAACCGGTCCGGAGGGGCTGCCCGTCGAGCAGGTCTACGTCGAGAAGGCCAGTGGGATCGATCGGGAGCTCTACCTGAGCCTGCTTGTTGATCGCGGGTCCGAGTGTGCCTGCTTTGTGGGTTCGGCCGCCGGCGGAATGGATATCGAAGAGGTCGCCCATCAGACGCCGGAGAAGATTGCGCGAGTGAAGGTGCACGCGGCGCTGCGTGTAATGCCCTATGTCGGCCGCCGCCTGGCGAAGGCCTTTGAACTTGAGGGAGAAGCGGCAACAGAAATCCAAAGGATTGCCGTGGCACTGTATCGGCTGTTTGACGAGTGCGACGCGAGCCTGGTGGAAATCAATCCCCTGGTCGTGACCGGCGCCGGGGAGTTGTTGGCCCTGGACGCCAAGATCGCGGTGGAGGACAACGCCCTCTTCCGGCAAGCTGAACTTGCCGGGCAGCGGGATCCCGGCCAGGAGGACGAACTGGAACGGCGTGCCCGGGAGGTGGGCTTGAGCTACGTGTCATTGGATGGATCCATCGCCTGTATGGTTAACGGCGCCGGGCTGGCCATGGCGACCATGGACCTGATCAAGCTGGAGGGGGGCGAGCCCGCGAACTTCCTGGACGTGGGCGGGGCCGCGGATGCGGCGCGAGTTGCCGCGGGCTTCGGGCTGATCCTTTCCAACCCGAATGTGCGCGCCATACTGGTCAATATCTTCGGCGGCATCGTGCGCTGCGACGTGATTGCCGAGGGCGTTCTTCAAGCGGTGCGGGAGGCGAAGGTGCAGGTTCCGGTGGTGGCCCGCCTTGAAGGCACCAACGCCGAGAAGGCCCGTGGCATGCTTGATGAGAGCGAGCTCACGGTGACCGCTGCAACGGACCTGGCCGACGCCGCTCGGGTCGTGGTGGGATTGGCCCGATGAGCATCCTGGTCAACGCCGAAACCCGCGCGATCTGCCAGGGATTGACCGGTCGCCAGGGCCGCTTTCACGCCGAGCAATGCCTGGAGTACGGCAGCCGGATCCTGGCCGGGGTTACGCCGGGGCGCGGCGGACAGGAGTGCCTGGGTTTGCCGGTGTACGACACCGCGGAGGAAGCGGTCCGGGCCACCGGGGCGGACACCAGCCTGGTATTCGTGCCGGCGCCGGCCGCCGCGGACGCGATCATCGCGGCTGCGGATGCAGGAATCCGCCTGATCATTTGCATTACCGAAGGCGTGCCGGTGCTTGACATGGTGCGCGTAAAGGCAGCGCTTAGGTCGTACGACTGCCGTTTGATCGGTCCGAATTGCCCTGGAGTAATCACCCCGGGCGAATGCAAGCTGGGCATCATGCCGGGTTTCATTCACAAGCCCGGGCGAGTCGGCATTATTTCGCGTTCCGGCACGCTGACCTACGAAGTGGTGCATCAGACCACCGCCGAAGGCCTGGGGCAGACGAGTTGCGTGGGCATAGGCGGCGATCCGGTGCGCGGCCTGAACTTCATTGACTGCCTGGAAATGTTTCAGCGCGATCCCGCTACCGAAGGGATCGTCATGGTGGGCGAGATCGGCGGCGGCGACGAGGAAAAGGCCGCCGAGTACATACGCAGCGAGGTTTCCAAGCCGGTAGTGGCGTATATCGCCGGCGTGACCGCGCCGCCGGGCAAGCGCATGGGCCACGCCGGGGCCATCGTCGCCGGTGGGCAGGGCGCCGCCGAGGCGAAATACGAGGCTCTTCAAACCGCCGGCGTTACCGTGACTCGTTCTCCTGCGGAAATCGGTAAAGCCATGGCGAAATTGCTCTCCTGACCGGGGGCTGAGGCAGCCGGCGCCATGAAGATCGCCCTGGCGCAGCTCAATATGCTGGTGGGCGACGTGCCCGGAAACGTCGCCCGCATCTTGAGCGCGGTCGAGGGCGCGAGGAAAAGCAACGCGGACCTGGTTGCGTTCTCGGAGATGGCGCTGTGCGGATATCCACCCGAAGACCTGCTGTTTCATGCCGGGCTGCGCGACGATCTGGCTCAAGGGCTTGGGCAGGTGCAGGAAGCATCGAAGGGAATTGCCATAGTGCTCGGTTACCCGCACTTCGACGATGGCCTCTGGTACAACGCGGCAGCGCTCTTCGCCGAGGGCCGCCGCCTGCACTTGCACTACAAGAACGTGTTGCCCAACTACCGCGTGTTCGACGAGCAACGCTATTTCTCTCCCGGCGCCATTGCGCAGTGCGTAGACCTGGGCAAGTTGAGGCTGGGATTGGCCGTCTGCGAAGACGTTTGGGGGCCGGAAGTTCCGCGGCGACTCGCGGCCGGCGGCGCACAATTGATTATCGTGACCAATGGCTCGCCATACGAGTTGGCGAAACAGCAAAGGCGTGAGGCGCTGCTGGCCGAGCGCGCCCTGGAAGCCGGATTGCCGTTTGCCTACGTGAACCAGGTGGGCGGGCAGGACGAGCTGGTCTTCGACGGCGGTTCCTGCGTGATCGATGGCGCCGGCCGGGCTTGCCTGAGGGCGCCGGCCTTCGAAGAGGGCCTTTATTGCTGCAAACTCAAGACCGAAGATGGCGGGCCGGCCCGCCCCGAGAAGGGCAGATTGGCGCCCTTCATGTCTGAAGATGCCGAGGTCTATCAGGCACTGCTTACGGGGGTGCGCGACTATGTGCAAAAGAGCGGGTTTGAGCGCGTCGTTCTGGGCCTTTCCGGCGGAATTGATTCCGCTTTGACTCTTGCCCTGGCGGTGGACGCCCTGGGTGCGGACCGGGTGCTTGCCGTGATGATGCCCTATCGCTACACCTTGCCGATGAGTCTTGAGGACGCCGAACGGCAGGCGCGGGACATGGGCGCGGAATACCAGGTATTGCCGATCACCGGCATGGTCGAGACCATGCGGGAAACGCTGGCCGGGATGTTTGAAGGTCTGCCGGAAGATGTTACCGAAGAGAACATTCAGTCGCGTTGCCGCGGCATGCTGCTGATGGCGATTTCCAACAAGCAGGGACGCATGGTCCTGGCCACCGGCAACAAGAGCGAGTACGCGGTGGGCTACGCAACGCTCTATGGCGACATGGCGGGCGGTTTCGCCCCGCTAAAGGATTGCACCAAGACGCGGGTCTATCGCCTGGCTCGCTACCGCAACACGATCTCACCCGTAATTCCCGAGCGGGTAATCGAACGGTCGCCCTCCGCCGAACTTCGCCCGGGACAGCTCGACAGCGACTCCTTGCCGCCCTACGAAGTGCTCGACGGAGTGCTGGACGCCCTGATGCTGGAAGATGAGTCAGTGGAGCACATCGCCGGACGCGGTTTTGAGCCGGAAGTAGTCCGCCAGGTGCTCGACCGCGTGCGCCTGAGCGAATACAAGCGCCGCCAGGCGCCGCCGGGCGTTCGCGTTACCCAGCGCGCCTTCGGCCGCGACTGGCGCTACCCCATCGTCTCCGGCTATCGCCCCTCTCGCCGCCCGGACAAGAGCTGACGGTCCGGCCGCAACCGTTCGGCGAAGTCTGACCCCCTGGGAACGAGGGCGTCCCGCCCTCGACGAAGGCGAGACGCCTTCGCTCCCAGGGAGGGCGGGACGCCCTCGTTCCCGGGACTGAGAGCTACGCCGAGTTCCGGGGCAGGATGGAGGCCAGCCAGATCAGTGGCAGACCGATTATGGCCGTAGGGTCTGATGTCTCCAGCGCCTCGAGCAGCATTGGCCCCGCGCCCTCGGCGCGGAATGCGGCCGTGCAGTCGTACGGCTTGTCCAGCTCCAGATAGCGCTCCACGATCGCGGTATCGAGCTTTCGGAACCGCGCGACCGTAAGGTCTGTATGGGCGTACACATCCCCGTCAGGCGTCAGTACGCAGACGGCGGTATGGAAGTTGAGGTCGCGCCCGGAGAACGACATCAGTGTCGATTTCGCCCGTTCGGCAGAAGTCTGCTTGCCGATCGCCCGCCCCTGGAATTCGGCCAGCTGGTCTGCCCCGATCACCCATGCGCCCGGGTGTCTGGGCGAGACCTCGCGTGCTTTTTCCGCCGCCAGCCGCGCCGCCTGGGCGCGGGGCTGCTCGCCTGCAAGCGCGCTCTCGTCTATCCCTGGGGGCTCGGCCGCGAAATCGCTGACCAGCCGCGCGAGCAACTGGCGCTTGTACGGCGATTGTGTCGCCAGCACGATCTTCGAAGACATTCCCTAACCCGCTGAATTGACAGCGTAAAGACGGCTTCCTATGATAGCTGCCCCGATTGCGCGATGTGCCGCTATTCGGGGCAACCTTTGGGGTGAATGTGTGGTTCAGCATAGCGCCGTTTCAATTCGTCAGTTGCGTGAGTGGGCGAGCCGCAGTCACGTTGTAGAAGCTTCTTTCGCCGTGCGTGAGTCGGCGCGACTGGGAGACTTGTGCCAAGGCGCCGGGGCGACTGAGCGATTTGACGCCCGCTGGTCTTTTGAGACCGGATTGGAGGGCTTCCCGATCGTGACGCTTTGGGCTCGCGGCGCGTTGCGGCTCACCTGTCAGCGTTGTCTGACGCCGGTCACCTGGCCGCTGGAAGTGAATTCCAGGCTTACGGTGGTCGGCAGCGAAAAGGAGATCAGGGACGTTTCCTCGCCCTACGACACCGTTGTCGCCGGTCCAGAGGGGTTCATGCTGGGTACAATACTGGAAGATGAAATTCTGACCAGCTTGCCCATGGCGCCGGCGCATGACGATTGCCCGGTGACACGGGAAGCGAAAGCGCAATCTTCGCCGGACGCCTCACGGCCGCTCGCGGGCTTGGCAGCCTTGATGCGGCAAGGGCGGGAATGACGGCGTTCATGGCGGGTTCCAAGGGAGATAATGATGGCAGTTCAAAAGAATCGTAAATCGCGCTCGCGCCGAAATATGCGCCGTTCGCATGATGCGCTGGGGCGTCCTACGCTTTCGATAGATTCTCAGACCGGCGAATTGCACCGCCGGCACCACATCGCGCCCGACGGCTTTTACCGTGGCCGCGAGATCATTCCGCCACCGCCGGAGGTGGATGAGGAGGAGCTGGAAGGCTGAGTCCCGCGCGCCTGCGCAGGGACTTAAATCCACTCGATGAAATCAGCCGGCCGTTTCGGACCGTGCTGAAGGCGGCAATTTCTCGAACATGAGCAAGCTCGTGACAATCGCAGTGGACGCGATGAGCGGCGACCACGGCCCCGCAGTGGCGATCGCCGGCAGCCTGGAAATGCTGCGCAGTCGCGAAGAGTTGCGCCTGATCCTGGTAGGGGACACCGACATCGTGCGCCAGCACCTGGGACGACTGGGCAAGGAAGCGAGCCGGGTAGAAATTCACCATGCCGACCAGGTGGTGGCCATGGATGACACGCCTTCCGAGGCGCTGCGCCGCAAGAAGCGTTCCTCGATGCGCGTGGCCGTGGAGCTTGCTCGCTCCGGAGAGGCGCAAGCCTGCGTCAGCGCCGGAAATACCGGCGCCCTGATGGCGACGGGCCGGCTGATCTTAAGGACGCTGCCAGGCATCGACCGTCCCGCCATCCTGGTCGCGCTGCCCACTTTGAAGGGCGTCTGTTACATGCTGGACCTGGGCGCCAACCCCGTCTGCACTCCTACTCAACTGCTGCAATTCGCCGTGATGGGTTCGGTAATCGCCTCGATCAATAGTGTCGAGAGTCCGTCAATACGCCTGCTCAACAACGGCGAGGAAGAAATCAAGGGCATCGAGACCGTTCGGGCCGCCAATGCCCTACTCAGTGATAGCCATCTGAACTACCACGGTTTTGTCGAGCCCAATGACATATTCAAGCACCGGGCCGACGTCATCGTTTGCGACGGGTTTACCGGGAACATTGCGCTCAAGACCATGGAAGGCTCCGCTCAATTCGTTTACCGCCAGATGGTTTCGTATTTTCGCAGCGGCTGGATCAACCGGGTGTATGCACTGGCCTGCTGGCCGTTCTTGTACACCATCAAGAAGCGGTTGGACCCGAACCGGCACAACGGGGCTGCGCTGGTCGGACTGAACGGCATCGTGATCAAGAGCCACGGTTCCAGCAACGAGGTTGGCTGGCAGCAGGCCATTGAGCTGGCAATGCGTGAGGTGGCAAAGGGACTGAATGAGCGGATTCAGGGACTATGGAGCAATCTGGCGGCATGACGAGCCCGATTACCGGCTTGAGGCACACACGTATTGCCGGCACCGGGCGATACCTGCCCGAGCGCGTGCTTACCAACAAGGACCTGGAGAAGATGGTGGATACCACCGACGAATGGATTCGCACTCGCACCGGAATGGAGCGCCGGCACATGGCGGCGGCGGAGCAGGCCAGTTCCGATTTGGCGATTCCGGCAGCGCGGGCGGCCCTGGAAGCGGCCAATTGCGCGCCGGAGGAAATCGACCTGGTCGTGGTTGGAACGACAACGCCCGACCTGGTCTTCCCCAACGTTGGCTGCATCGTGCAGGACGCATTGGGCATCCCGCCGTGCGGGGCTTTCAGTTGCGAGGCCGCGTGTACGGGCTGGCTGTACGCGCTGAGCGTCGCTGATGGGCTGATTCGCCTGGGACGCGCGAACAAGGCACTGGTTGTTGGCGTGGAAGTGCTTTCGCGTATTACCGACTGGAACGATCGATCGACCTGCGTCCTGTTTGGGGACGGTGCAGGAGCAGTGGTCCTGGAACCTGCCGGGGAACCCGGAATGATGGGATTCATTCTCGGCGCCGACGGATCCTACGTGGATATTCTTCGCAGCCGGGCAGGCGTTTCACGCAATCCGGAAGAACTGGGCAACGGCGGCGCGGCGGTGCGCATGAAGGGCAGTGAAGTGTTCAAGATCGCCGTGCGCACCATGGGCAGTACCGTGGACAAACTGCTCCAGGAGCATGGCCTGGGGCGCGATGACATCGATTGGCTGATCCCGCACCAGGCCAACCTGCGCATCATTCAGGCGATCGGCAAGCGGCTGAAGCTGCCGGATGAGAACGTGATTCTGACGGTTGCGGACCACGGCAATACCGGTGCTGCTTCCATACCACTGGCGCTGGATCAGGCGGTGAGGGATGGACGAATCAGGCGCGGACAGCGCATAATGCTGGTGTCGTTCGGAGGAGGATTGACCTGGGCCGCGGGCCTGATGCAGTTCTGATGCGTAACACGATACTGGCTGGCGGGAATCGAGTGGCGCTCCTGGCGCCGATTTTCCTGATTGCCGGGATTTTCGCTGTTCTCCCTGTTCGGGCCGAGAACTTTCTCCTTCCATCGCCGGCCGTAACGGTCGTGGGCGAGTCACATTGGATCGCCGCGGACCGCCGCGAGTCCCTGCTGGACGTGGCTCGCCGCAACGGTTTGGGATTCTCCGACATGAAGCATGCCAACCCGGATGTGGACATGTGGGTGCCCAAAGACGGTGCACAGGTGCTGTTGCCCACGGCGTTCATTCTCCCGAACGCCCGTCGTCAGGGGGTCGTGGTCAATATCCCCGAATACCGCCTGTATTTCTATTTTCAACGGGATGGGCAGGACACGGTGGCGACCTTCCCGATCAGCATTGGCCGCATGGACTGGCAGACCCCGCTGGGCGATTGGAAAGTGACCCGCAAGCGCACCCGGCCGACCTGGCGTCCACCCAAGTCCATCATTGCCGAATACGCGGCCGATGGCGAGACTCTGCCGCGCGTGGTCCCACCGGGCCCCGACAATCCACTGGGGGACTACGCCATCAATCTTTCCGCGCCCGGCTATCTCATTCACGGCACGAACCGACCGCGTGGCGTTGGCATGCAGGTGACCCATGGCTGCCTGCGCATGCTGCCGGAGGATATCGAGTGGCTTTTTCCACAAGTGCCGACCGGCCTCCCTGTAACCATCGTCGATCAGCCGGTCAAGGTGGGTTGGCGTGACGGCCGGCTCTACGTGGAAGCCCACCAGGCACTGGTGGAGCTGTCGCCGGTTGAAATGGAAGCGCTGATCAACCGGATCAGGCTGTCGGCACAAGCCGGCCGAGTCGAATTGGACCTTGACGCAATGCGGCGCGCCCTGATCGAACGCCTGGGTGTTCCCGTGCCGATTTCGCCGGAGCTGGAGCCCATCCGGACAGCGGCCAGATAGCCGTTCCCGAGCGCGGTCGGGGCATGATGTTTTTCCCATCAGATTTCGACCGCTGAACCCCCCAATCCCTTGCATTTTCCTGGCGGCTGGGCGAAGATACGCTCGATACGCTGGATAGAGGCGTATCTCACTGGCCGATGACTTGAGGATCTTCATGAAAAAGACCAGATTTCTTATAACTTTACTCGGAGCACCGGCAGTTGCGGTGGTTCTTTCCGGCTGCTGCACTGCGGGCATGGACGAGATGGCCGCAAAGATGGATGCCAATGCCGCCGCCATGGGTAGCAGAATGTCCGCCCTGGAGGGCAGGATCGGCGATCTTGAGGCGGCTCAGCGCCAGACCGCTGCCGCGGTTGAGCGTGCCAACATGACCGCCGAACGTGCGGCTGAAGCCGCCGCCGAGGCTAAAGCCTCAGCGGATGAGACCAGCGAACGCATGAACCGCATGTTCGTAGAAGGCGAGAAGAAATAGTCTCCCCAAGGCAGAGCGGCCGCGATTGTCATATCGCGGCCGCTTTGCCCATTCCGGCGATCTCCGCCCGCTCCCGGTTTACCGGGTAATTCACTCCTCTCCGCGCGTTGTCCCTAGCGCGGGAATAAACGACTTTCTCTTTATTCGCGACGCCCGAACGCGGTGTCGGAATCTGCTGCTGGCCGCACTATTGGCCGATAAGTCGGTTCATCTCGAATATCGGCATCAGGATCGACAGCACGATCAACAGTACAAATCCGCCCACCACCATGATCAGTACCGGTTGCAGCAAGGACGTCATGGTGTCGATGCGGGCCGAAAGTTCGCGTTCCTGCGCTTCCGCGGCGCGTCCAAGAAGTTGGTGAAGCTCGCCGCTGGCTTCGCCACTGGCGATCAACTGGATGCAAAGCGGCGGAAACAGACCACTGCGTTCCAGCGCCTCGGCAGCCGGCTTGCCTTCACTGACCTCTTCGGCCGCGGCCATGGCCGCGTGGCGCATCGGCAGGTTGGTCAGCAAGCGCGCTGCCACCCGTAGCGATTCCCATACGGAAACCCCGGCGTCGGTGAGCGTCGCCAGCGATTGCATGAGCCGCGCCGAATTGAGTTCCCGCGACAGCGAACCGAACAGCGGCATTCGCAGCAATAGCCGGTGAAGCCGTATCCGGGCTGCCGGCAACCTCAACGCACGCGAGACCATAACGGCAGCCAGCGCCAGCGCCAGCAGCGCCAGCCATCCATAGTCGCGTGAAAAGTCGCTGACGCCCATCAGGACTTGCGTCAGAAAGGGCAGTTCCACACCGCTGTCCACGAATACGGGGGTGACCTGGGGCACGACGTAGACCAGCATCAGGCTGACGATGGCGAGGCTGAAGACGGTCAGTACCATGGGGTAGGCCAGCGCCGCTCGCACCTGCTGGCGCAGGCCCTGGCGCTTTTCAAAGTGTTCCGCCAGCCGCTCCAGGACCTCCTCCAGGCGGCCGATACGTTCGCCGGCCCCTACCGTAGCCACCAGCAATTCCGGGAATGCTCTTCGCGACGCACTCAAAGCCTCGGCGAAGCTGTAACCCTCCTGCACGCGGGCCCGAACGCCCATCAGCACTTCACTGTGGCGGCCGCGCTGCGCCACCAGGGCTTGGAGGGCCGTGTCCAGCGGCAAGCCGCCGCGCAGCAGCGTGGCCAGTTGCCGCGTTACCTGCGCCAGCGCCGGGTCGCCGAGCGCGCGCCGCTTGCCGGGCCAGAATCGGTTGCCAATGCCGGGCGGCGGCGCCGTCCGGACATTGAGCGGGCGCAGTCCCTGTTCCCGCAACAGGCCTCTGACGTGCCGCGGGTTATCGCCTTCTACCGTGCCCCGCTTGCGGCGCCCGCCCGGGTCAAGCGCGGTGAAACTCCACTGAGGCAATAGTCGTCCTAGTCCCTGCTGGTCACTCGAAGCACTTCCTCAAGGGAAGTTTGGCCGGCGCGCACCTTGTCCAGGCCGTTGGCCCTGAGCGAAGGCGTATCGGCGCGAGCCTCCTCCTCGAGTTGCTGTTCGCGCGCGCCGTCATGTATCAATTCGCGCAACCGGTCGTTGACGCTGATCAATTCATAAATCCCCGTGCGGCCGCGGTATCCGCCACCTTCGGCGGCGGCAACGGAACCGGGCCGGTAAAGAGTGGAGCCATCGGCGGGGCTCAAGCCCAGCAGCGAGCTTTCGTACTCTCCGGGTGAATAGGCCTCACGGGACGCCGGTTCGAGCAGTCGCACAAGGCGCTGAGAAAGAATTCCCTGCAGGCTGGAGGAGATCAGAAACGGCTCCAGGCCCATATCGCGCAGGCGCGTAACGGCGCCTACCGCCGTATTGGTGTGCAGGGTGGAAAACACCAGGTGGCCCGTAAGACTGGCCCGGACCGCGATTTCGGCGGTCTCCAGGTCGCGAATCTCACCGACCATGACCACATCCGGGTCCTGCCGGAGAATCGCCCGCAGGCCACGGGCGAAGGTCAGTCCCACGCGGTTGTTGACCTGGGTCTGGCCCACGCCGTCCAGGTAGTACTCCACCGGGTCCTCCACCGTCATGATGTTGCGTGTGCTGTCGTTGATCTTCTCCAGCACAGCGTACAAGGTGGTGGTCTTGCCTGAGCCGGTGGGACCTGTGACCAGCACGATCCCGTGGGGCCGGGCGACCAACTCCTCCATGCGTTCGAGGGTGTGCGGGTCCATCCCCAGCGAGGCAAGGTCCAGCCGGCCTGCCTGCTTGTCCAAGAGGCGCATGACGACGCGTTCGCCATGCATCCCCGGCAGCGTGGAGATGCGCACGTCCACGGCCCGCCCGGCGATGCGGAGCGAAATCCGCCCGTCCTGCGGCAGGCGTTTTTCGGCAATGTCCAGGTCCGCCATTACCTTGGCCCGCGAAATCACCAGCGGGCTCAAGCCCCGTCTGAGCTTCAAGGTCTCGCGCAGGACGCCATCGACGCGGAAACGCACGTTCAGATTGAACTCGCCGGGCTCCAGGTGAACGTCCGAGGCGCCGGTGCGAATGGCGGATGCCAGAACCGCGTTGAGCAGCCGGATAATCGGCGCATCGTTGTCACTGTCGAGCAGGTCCGAGGGCGCGGGCAATTCCCGCGCCAGCGCGCCCAGCTCCAGGTCTTCGTCCAGGTCCTCGGCGATCGAGAGCGCGCTGTCCGCGCCCATCTCATAGCGCGCCCGCAGGCGCCGGTCGAAGTCCTCCGCGTCGATCAATTGCGGCCGAACGGGCCGGCCTGCAACCCGGCCGGCTTCGGCCAAACCTTCCAGCCCGGCGCCGGCCCGTACCAGCGCGATCAATTCACCATCGGGCCCGGGCGCAAGCAATACGCCGTGACGCTGCGCGAAACTGAAGGGCAGGGCGTTCAATCCGGCTTGGGATTGTCATCGCCCTGCGGAGCTTCGTCGCTATCCTTGCCAGGATCCGCAGGATCGTCTCGAAGGTCGAAGGCATCCTCGAATTCCGGCAGCAGGGGGCCTTCGCCCGAGTACGATCGAATGAGTTGCTGACGGCGAAGGTAGTTGTACTTGACGTTGGAGGCGGCATCCGCCTGCGCCGAATCACGCAAAATGGTCGGGCGGATGAACAGCATCAGGTTGGTTTTTTCGCGGGTCTGGCCGCTGGCGCGAAACAGCGCGCCGATCAGGGGCAGCCGCCCCAGCAAAGGAACCGCCTGCCGGCTCTCGCGGATCTTCTCCTGGATCAGGCCGCCCAGCACGAGCGTGCCGCCGTTCTCGACGATAACCGCGGTCTTCAAATTACGGGTATTGGTCACCAGGTCCACCGCACCCGCCACCGAGGGCGCGAGTTCTGATAGCTCCTGGTCGATTTCCAAACGCACTGCGTCGCCCTGGTTGATGCGCGGCGTGATGGTCAGCTCAAGCCCGATATCATTGCGGGCGACGGTATTAAACGGTCGGACCAGGCCATCAGCTGTGCTGGGGTTGGTCCCTGAACCGGCATAGCTGCCTGTGAGAAACGGCACATTCTGACCTACCCTTATGGTGGCCTCCTGGTTGTCCAGCGTAACCAGCATCGGGGTGCCCAGGATGTTGGCGCCGTTGGTGTTTTCCACCGCGCTGATCAGGGCCGCAAAGCTCAAGCCCTCGTCGCGCACGCGTCCCACAGCGAAGCCCGCTCCGGGCCCAAGGGCCCGAGCGGCCGCGGCCCGCCCCTGGTCCGAATCCGAGAGAGAGCCGGCCACCAACTCGCGCAGGCTGGATCCCGTGGCTGGAAAGTCGGTGCTGCCGAGTATGCGTTGCGGGTCATAAGCGGCCCAGTTCACGCCGAGCTGGTTGGCCCGGTCCGCGCTGACCTCCGCAATCAGGACTTCCACCAGAACCTGCGCGCGACGGATGTCAAGCTGGTCGACTACCGCCAGTATGCTCCGCAAGATCGCCGGCGGGGCGTCAATAATGAGCGCATTGGTGTCTTCGTCGGCCGAGACCAGTATCTTGTTTTCCGCGTCACCGTATCCGCTGAACTGGGCGGAAAGTTGCGCCGCCAGATTCTCGGCGCTGGCATAATTGAGATAGCGCACCCGCGTATTGCCTCCGTCCGGCAGGGGCGTATCCAGTTGGGCCACCAGTGCACGAAGTTCCAGCCGCCGGACCGGATCGCCGCCCAGCAGGATACTGTTGGTGCGGTCGTCAGCAATCGCCAGGTTGTAGGACACGCCCGTGCCTTCGCTGATTTCGGTGAGCACGCGGACGATGTCGCGGGCGCTGGCGTGCTCCAGCGGAACGACTTCGATCGGCTGGTCGTTTCTCAGATCAATACGCTGCAGCACGCGCACGATCCGTTTCACGTTCGATCCACGGTCGGACACGATGACGATGTTGGTCGGAGCATGGGCCGCCAGATGGGCGCCGGTTGAAAGCATGGGCCGCAGTATCGGAACCAGCGACTGGGCGTCCACGTTTTCCACCGGCAGAACGCGGGTCTCAAGTTCTTCCGTCGTGCTTTTACCCGCCTCGACGCCGGCGAAAATCCGCAAGGTCCTATCCGGCGACAACCGGATTACCGGTCCGGCCGGCACCGCAACGATCCCGTGCGCGCTCAACATCGACAGGAAAGCCTGGTAGTACTCCTCGGGAGACAATAGCTGGGATCCGAACAGGTTGACTTTCAGATCGGTAACCACCGCAGGATCGATAATGAAATTCCTGCCGGTTACCCGACTTACCGCCTCCACCACCTCTTCCAGGTCTGAGCCACGATGATTGAGCAGGACCGTGTCCTGCTGGGCTGCGGCCGTGCAGGCGATAAACAAGGCAGCTGCCAAGGGCCATGAGCGGTTGAGTTTTCTGCAGATCGTAATCATCTTCATACCCTCACATGGCCAGCAGGCCGAAATTCTCGCTTCCTACCGTGATTTCCAACGGTTCGCCGTCACGCACAATGCTGAGCATCATATCTCCACCGCTGCTCATTTCCTGCCCGGCCTGCGCCAAATTGTCCGGGTCAAATGGAACACCGTTGATTGCAACAAGCAGGTCGCCGGAAACCAGGCCATGGCTGTCAAACCAGGCTCTTCGTGCGCGAGGAGAGATGCGATAGCCCTGCATTCTGCCGTCGGCATGCATGACCGGTTGCATGTCGATGAGTTGCGAAAGCGACATTCGCGGAGGCGCCAGCAGTTCGCCGCCGAAGCCAGCTGTGTTTGCTGTGCTCAATCTTCGGTTGCCGGAGGCTGCCTCGCCCGCGCCGCGCCTCATTTCGCTGAGGGGCAGGCGGAGGATTTCGCCACCGCGCCGAAGGAGGACTTCGTTTGGCCGCACGTCCTGCAGACTGATGCCGGCAGCCACGGTGTCTCCGAGGAAATAGGCTTCCGAAATCCCGCCGGTTTCGATGATGGCATGCGCCATTTTGCTGTTGCTGGAAGCCACCACGCCGGTTAAACGAAAGTTCCCTTCGCGCAAAATGCCCGGCGCTCCGCTTGTGTTGCTCCACTGCGCGGGCGTGCCAAAGAGACCGCTTCCCGGAACCCCTGCGGCGTCGTTCCGGGCGATGCCGGTTGACCGCGAGACAAGCGGCTCGGGCGTTTCAAGCGTTGCCAGGTCCCAGGCCGTCCAGCCGATTCGCACCAGCAGCCATCCCGCAAGCAGCAGGAGAGCGACCATGGGAAGGCGCCTAAGGGGCCTGATCCAATTGTCGTAATTCATGCGAAATATCCACGATTAAGCCACAATGTCGCCGCCAGACTGTGATAATTTAGGGCATCATGCCAGATGCCCTAAAAGCATCATTTCGGCTGCACCACAATGAACAAGCCATCGGACAACGATTTCCTGCAAAACCTCGGCGCCCCGTCGACCGAGACTGCGCCGCCGGAAGTTGACCAACCATCGCTGTACCGCGTCATTCTTCTCAACGATGACTATACGCCCATGGAGTTTGTCGTGCAGATGTTACAGAGTCTTTTCGGCTACGGCCGCGAGAAAGCGACTCGCATCATGCTGCAAGTGCATATGCAGGGGCGCGGCGTTTGTGGGGTGTTTGCGTTCGAAATCGCCGAGACCCGCGCGGCCCAGGTGCTGGAATACGCGCGCCGCTTCGAGCATCCCCTGGCTTGCGTAGTCGAAAAGGCCTGACGCGTCATGTTGAGCCGCGAACTTGAGATCTGCCTGTCGAACGCACTGGTGCGCGCCAGGGAGAGCCGCCACGAGTTTCTGACCGCGGAACACCTGCTGCTGGCGCTCACCAGCAGCCCGGTGGTGGCCGAGATCCTGTCCGCCTGCGAAGCCGACGTTGATGATCTGGCACGGTCGCTTGAGGAGCACCTGGAGGAAACCATGCCCACGCTGGGTGTGGAAGCCGATCGACAGACGCGGCCCACGCGCGCCTTTGACCGGATCTTGAAGCGCGCCATGGCCCACGTGCAGAACAGCGGGGTCAAGGAAGTCAGTTCCGCCAACGTCCTGGTGGCGCTGTTTGCCGAGAACCAGACTTTTGCGGTCAGCGAACTCAACCGGCAGGGCGTTACGCGCCTGGACGTGGTGAACTACATTTCTCACGGCATTTCCCGCGCCAGGCAGCCGCCCGCCGACGACCAGCTCAGCGAGGATCCGTCCTCGGCGGCCGCTTCACGCGCGCTGGACGCGTTTGCCTCGAATCTGAACGAGCGGGCCCGCGCCGGCCGCATCGACCCGCTGGTGGGGCGCGCCAAGGAGATCGAGCGCGCCATGCAGGTGCTGGGCCGCCGGCGCAAGCACAATCCCCTTTTCGTCGGCGATGCCGGCGTGGGCAAGACGGCCCTGGCGGAAGGCCTGGCCCGGATGATGGTGAGCGAGGACGTGCCTCCCTCGCTGGACGGATGCACACTCTACGCACTGGACATGGGCGCGCTGCTGGCCGGCACCCGCTACCGAGGCGATTTCGAGAAACGCCTGAAAGCTCTGGTCAATGAACTGGCGGAGGAAGAGGGCGCCATCCTGTTCATCGACGAAATTCACACGGTGATCGGTGCGGGGGCCGCATCCGGCGGCATGCTGGACGCTTCGAACATCATCAAGCCGGTGCTTGCGAACGGTGATTTGCGCTGCATCGGTTCCACCACTTACAAGGAGTACCGCGGCGTCTTTGAACGGGACCGTGCCCTTGCGCGCCGGTTTCAGAAAATCGACGTGCCGGAACCCAGCGTGGACGAAACCTACGAGATTCTCTGCGGGCTCAAGAGCCGGTTCGAGGAGCATCACAAGGCGGCGTACAGCGACGAGGCCTTGCGCGCGGCGGCCGAGCTTTCCGCCCGCCATATCGGTGACCGCTGCCTGCCCGACAAGGCCATCGACGTGGTGGACGAGGCCGGCGCGCGGCTCAAGCTCAACGCCCAGGGCGAAGAGGGATTGACGGTGGATGTGCAGCAGGTCGAGGCCGTAGTGGCGCAGATGGCCGGCATCCCGCCACGCAGCGTTTCAGCGTCGGACCGCGAGTTGCTCGAGCAGCTGGAGGGCAACTTGAAGCGGGTGATTTTTGGCCAGGACCCCGCAATCGAGGCGCTTTCGTCCGCGATCCGCATGGCGCGTTCGGGCCTGCGCGAACCCGAGAAGCCGGTGGGAAGTTTACTGTTTTCCGGCCCTACCGGGGTGGGCAAGACCGAGGTCACTCGCCAGCTGGCCTATTGCCTCGGCGTGGAACTGCTGCGCTTTGACATGTCGGAATACATGGAGCGCCACACCGCCTCGCGGCTGATCGGCGCTCCGCCGGGCTACGTGGGTTTCGACCAGGGCGGGCAATTGACCGAAGCCGTCACCCGGCATCCCCATTGCGTACTGCTGCTGGACGAAATCGAGAAAGCGCATCCCGACGTGTATAACCTGCTGCTGCAGGTGATGGACCATGGCACGCTCACCGACAACAACGGGCGCAAGGCCGATTTCAGCCACGTGATCGTGGTCATGACCACCAATGCAGGCGCCCGAGAGGCCGCCCGCGGTTCCATGGGCTTCACGCCGCAGGACCATTCCAGCGACTCCATGTCCGCGATCGAAAAGGTGTTTTCGCCGGAGTTCCGCAATCGGCTGGACGGTGTCATTCAATTTGCGGCGCTGCAACACGATTCAGTGCTGCGGGTGGTGGAGAAACTCGTGCTGGAGCTGGAGGCCCAGCTGCAGGGCCGCAACGTGACGCTGGTACTGGAAGATGCCGCCCGGGAATGGATTGCCATGCGCGGGTATGACCGTAAAATGGGCGCCAGACCCATGGCGCGAATAATTCAGGAACACATCAAGAAACCGCTTGCCGAGCGAATGCTGTTCGGCGACTTGCGGGACGGTGGCCGACTGTTGGTGAAGCTTGACGAGGCGGGGGACGAACTGGCGCTTGAGGTGGAGGAGCGCCAGTTGGCCCAAGAGGACCAATGAGGTCTTCCGGAACCACCAGCACTGAGAGAAGGTAGCCCTCGGTGGCAAAGCAGGAACCCATTCAATTTCAAGGGATAGTCACGGAGACTCTGCCCAACACGACTTTTCGCGTCACCCTGGACAACGGTCATATGGTGATGGCGCATATTTCCGGAAAGATGCGCAAGCACTACATCCGCATCCTCACCGGCGACCGGGTAACGGTCGAATTGACACCCTACGACTTGAGTAAAGGGCGTATCGTCTATAGAGAGAGATAAGAACGGGACCGAGGACGTCCCTGGGAACGAGGGCGTCCCTGGGAACGAGGGCGTCTCGCCCTCGACAAAGGTGGGACGCCTACGCACCCAGGTACGAGGGCGGGACGCCCTCGCTCCCAGTAACCCACAACCGATTCAGGATTGAGTGCATGCGAACGATTTTCGGTTCCACTTACGTTTTGGCAGTTCTTCTGGTGGCCTCCATGAGCCCGGCAAACGCGCAGCAGCCGACGGCGGAACAGCAACTGGATCAGCTGTTTGCCGATGAATGGGCGACGCGGCTGCGCGAGAACCCCATGCTGGCCACTTCGATGGGAGTCAACGATTACAACGACCGGCTGCCCGGCGTGTCGTTCGACGATATTGAGCGGCGCAAGCGGCAAGCAGCCGCTTTCATGGATCGCCTGAACCGGATCGACATCGACGCGGTCCCCGCCGAGCGCCGGCTCGACTACGAACTGTTCGAGTGGATGTTGCGCAACCGCGTCGAATCCGCTTCCTACTACCCGGAACGCATTCCCTTCATCGCCGACAGCGGCTTTCATTCGCAATTGCTACGGGCCGCCGACGGCGTGAGCTTCCGCGATCTTCAGGATTACGACGATTACCTGCAGCGCTTACGGGCGATTCCCGAGTACACGGAGCAACACATTCAAAACATGCAGGCGGGCATTACCGATGGCTTTGTGGCGCCATTGGTGGTGCTGGAGAGCGTCCTGCCGACCGTTGCCACGCCCGCCGGAAATTCCGTAGAGGACAGCGCTTTCTTCCAGCCCTTCAAGCGCATGCCGGAGGGAATGCCGGAGACGGAGCGGGCCCGGCTTGAGTCCGAGGCCAGGGAAGTCATCAGCCTGCAGGCGCTCCCGGCGCTGGGACGTTTGGCGGAATTCCTGGACCAGGAATACCGGCTGCATGCGCGCGAGACTGTCGGCGCTTCGGAGCTGCCCCAGGGGTCCGATTTCTATCACCAGCGGATCCGGGCGATGACCACGCAGGATCTTTCGCCCGACGAAATACATGCGCTGGGACTCGCCGAGGTGGCGCGCATCCGCTCGGAGATGCTTGCGATCGTCGAGGAACTGGATTTCGAGGGCGGCATAGAGGCCTTTGTGGAGTTTCTCCGCACCGATCCGCGCTTCTACGCCAAGACCGAAGAACAATTGCTGAGCCACGCCTCGCTGATCGCCAAGAAGGTGGACGGCCTGTTGCCGGCCTGGTTTGGCCTGCTGCCGCGGACGCCATACGGAATCATGCCCATGCCGGCGGAAATGGCCCCCACAGGCACCACCGCCCGCTATTGGGCGGCGCCTCGCGGTGGTAATCGCGGCGGTTATTACTGGCTGAATACCTACGCTCTCGATCAGCGCCCGTTGTATGAACTGCCTGCGCTGACGGTGCACGAAGCGGTCCCGGGGCATCACCTGCAGATTGCTCTGGCCCGGGAGCTTGAGGATGTGCCGGAGTTTCGCCGCTCCCTGGGATTTACCGCTTTTGTGGAGGGATGGGCGCTGTATACGGAGTGGCTGGGTGTGGAAATGGGGATTTACACCACGCCATACGAGGATTTCGGCCGCCTGAGTTACGAGATGTGGCGGGCCTGCCGGCTGGTCATCGATACCGGCGTTCATTCAAAGGGCTGGGACCGTGACCGGTCAGTGGCCTACCTGGCGGGCAACACATCCTTGAGCCTGACCAATGTCGAAAATGAAGTCACCCGCTACATCGCCTGGCCGGGCCAGGCGCTGGGCTACAAACTCGGCGAATTGAAGATAAAGGAATTGCGCCGGCGCGCCGAACAGGCGCTCGGAGACGCGTTCGACGTGCGCGCGTTTCACGACGCCGTGCTCGCCAATGGGGCACTGCCTTTGCCGTTGCTGGAACGCGAGGTGGATGGTTTTATCGCGCGTTCGGGCGATGGCGGCTAAGGCCACGCCCCTGCTTGATCAGCACCGCGCCCGCGGTGCGCGGATGGTGGACTTCGCCGGTTGGGATCTGCCGCTGCATTACGGTTCCCAGCTTGCGGAACACAATGCAGTGCGCGGCGCCGCCGGTATGTTCGATGTTTCCCACCTGGCGCTGATCGAAGTGTCGGGCCGAGGCGCCAAGGCTTACCTGCGCCGGCTTCTTGCCAATGACGTTGACCGCCTCGGTGAGCGCGTTGCAGGTCTTTATTCCTGCCTGCTGGACGAATCCGGCTGCGTGATAGACGATCTGATTGCCTATCGCCTTGCGGATGACCGATACCGTGTTGTCAGCAACGCCGCAACCATCGAGACCGTGCGTTCACAGATGCAAAGGGTTGCCCGCGCGTTTCCCGTGCGGCTTCAGCCCGAGGAGCACAGGGTGACCATTGCGGTGCAAGGACCGCAGGCCATGGAAACGGGTTCTGCGGCGGCCGGTACGGTAATCGGGACCGATTATGCGGCCGCGCTTGCGAGTCTGAAGACCTTCAACGCCATGGATGAGGGCGGCGTCCTTGCCGCGCGCACCGGTTACACGGGCGAGGACGGCTTTGAGATTTACCTGGATGGCGCGCAGGGGCAAGCGTTCTGGCAGGCCCTGCTTGACGCCGGCGTTGCGCCCTGCGGACTGGGCGCGCGCGATACGCTGAGGCTGGAAGCCGGCCTTTGCCTGTACGGCCAGGACATGGACGATACGGTGACCCCGTTGCACTGCGGTCTGAAGTGGACCCTGGCCATGGAACCGGCCCAGCGGGACTTTGTCGGACGGCGCGCGCTGGAGGCTCTTGCCGGAGATCCCAGGCTGCCCGTTTTCAGGGGGCTGATCCTGAAAAAAAGAGGTATGCTTCGCGCCGGCCAGACGGTGCAAACGCCGATTGGTTCCGGTGTAGTGACGAGCGGCGGTTATTCGCCTAGTATGGGCGTCTCAATCGGCTTGGCTCGTGTGCCCTCCGGCGCCTACACCGGGTGCGAAGCCGAGATCCGTGGCGCCGGCGTGCCCTGCGCCGTTGTGAAACCGCCTTTTGTGCGACGCGGCAGGGTCCTGGTAGAGACCTGACCAGGCAAGTAGCGATGAAGAGGTAGAAACAGTGCCAGAAATTCCGACTGATCTGAAATACACCAGTGAGCACGAATGGGTGCGCATGGAGGACCGGGGAACCATGGTGGTGGGCCTGACCGATTACGCACAGGAGCAGCTCGGGGACCTGGTTTACGTGGACGTTCCGGAAACGGGCGCTTGCTTCGTGGCCGGCGACGTCTGTGCGGTGGTGGAGTCGGTCAAGGCAGCCAGCGATGTGTACTCGCCGGTGGTGGGCGAGATCGTTGCGGTCAACGAGGCCCTTGAAGATACGCCGGATTTGATTTCGCAGGATCCTTATGGCGCCGGCTGGCTGTTTGAACTGACTCCAGACGACCCTGCTGATTGGGAGGACTTGCTGGACGCGGACCAGTACGAAGAATTACTGGGTTCTTAGTGCACTAACTGAAATGCCGTTTGTTCCGCACACGTCCTCGCAGGTAAAGGACATGCTGCGGCGCCTGGGCGCCGGGGCAGTCGACGAACTCTACGACGAGGTTCCGGCGAAACTGATGCGCGCGGAGCCGCCCTGTATTCCGCCTGGCCTGGACGAAGCCGGGATCGGGCGGGTTGCCCGGGATCGCGCCGGGCGCAACGAGCCGTTGTTGTGTTTTGCCGGCGGCGGTGCGTATGAACATCACATTCCGGCTGCGATCTGGGATATCGCATCGCGAGGCGAGTACTACAGCAACTACACCCCCTACCAGGCCGAAGCTGCCCAGGGTTCGCTGCAGCTGACCTACGAGTACCAGACCATGATCGCCGGGCTGACCGGCATGGACGTGGCCAACGCTTCGCTGTACGACGGCGCCACTGCTTTCGCCGAAGCCTGCCTGATGGCGGTGCGTTGTAACAAGCAGTCGGGATCGAAACGGATCCTGGTGGCGCGCTCGGTTCCCCCGGCCTGGCGATCAGTGGCCCACACGTTCTTGCAGGGACAGGGAATCGAGTTGGAGGAAGTTCCGATGGATTCATCCGGCCGGGCGGACTTTTCTTCCGTGGACACCGTAACCGGAGGTGGTTTTGCCGCGTTGGCGGTTGCGGCGCCCAACTACCTTGGCGGCGTGCCCAATATCAAGGCCTGGCGCGCGCGGGCCGACCAGGAACGCGCCCTGCTGGTGGTGGGCGTCAATCCGGTATCGCTGGGCCTTTTCAGGCCTCCCGGTGAATGGGGGGCGGATATCGTGTGCGGAGAAGGCCAGCCCTTGGGAATTCCCATGTCCGGCGGTGGCCCGTACCTGGGCCTTATGGCCTGCAAGGCCCGCTACCTGCGGCAAATGCCGGGGCGTTTGGCGGGAAGGACCGTCGATGCGGCGGGCAATCCGGCCTACGTGCTGACACTTCAGGCGCGTGAGCAACACATTCGGCGCAGCCGCGCTACTTCGAATATCTGCACCAACCAGGGGCTGATGGTGACGGTGGCAACCTTGTACATGGCGCTGCTGGGCGGAGATGGCTTGCGCAGCGTCGCCGCGGCCTGCCATACGCGGGCGACGGAACTTGTGGAGGCCCTGACCGCCATTCGCGGGATCCGAAGGGCGTTCAATGCGCCGTACTTTCACGAGGATGTCCTTTGCCTGGATCGGCCCGTGGCGCCCGTGCTGGCCGCACTGGCCGAAAAAGGAATCCTGGGGGGCATCGACATTTCGACCCATTACCCGGAACTGGGTAATGCCCTGCTGGTGTGCGCGACGGAAATGCGCACCAGCGGGGATATCGGGCGCTATGCCTCTTCCTTGAGCGAGATCATGAGCCGCAAGCCGGCTCCCGTGGCGATCGGTCATGCCGCGTAGACTCATTTTCGAGATCTCGCGTCCCGGGCGGCGCGCGCGGGCGCAAGCTCCCCGGGCGGAGAATCTGTTTCCTTCCGACCTGCCGGTTGAATTGGTGCGCGAAAGGTCCGCACCCCTGCCTGAAGTCTCGGAGCTGGATACCGTGCGGCACTACACCCGCCTGTCGCAGCTCAACTTCTCCATCGACACCAACAGCTATCCGCTGGGTTCCTGCACGATGAAGTACAACCCCCGTGCCTGCCATCGCCTGGCGTCCCTGCCCGGGTTCCTTGAAGTGCATCCGGGCGCGCCGGACAGCGCCTCGCAGGGCCTGCTCGAGTGTCTTTATGAGCTGCAGGAGCTGCTTGCCGCCGTGACCGGCATGGAGTCCATGACGCTGGCGCCGATGGCCGGAGCCCAGGGCGAATTCGCCGGCGTGGCGATGTTCAAGGCCTACCATCACGCCCGCGGAGACTACGGCCGCGACGAGATCATCGTTCCCGACGCCGCGCACGGCACCAACCCGGCCACCGCGGCCATGTGTGGCCTGAAAGTGCGAGAGATCGCCACCGGCAACGATGGCGATATCGAGCTTGACGCGCTGGATGCGGCACTTGGGCCGCGGACCGCAGGCATCATGCTGACCAATCCTTCCACCCTGGGCGTGTTCGAACGCAGGATCCTGGAGATTTCAAAACGCGTTCATTCCGCCGGCGGTCTGCTCTATTACGACGGCGCCAACCTCAATGCCCTGCTGGGCCGGGTTCTGCCTGGCGACATGGGCTTTGACGCGGTGCACCTGAACCTGCACAAGACCTTCTCCACGCCGCATGGCGGCGGCGGTCCCGGCGCCGGTGCGGTGGGCGTGGCAAGTTGCTTGAATCCGTTTCTTCCGGTTCCCTTCGTGGAGAAGTCCGATGGCAAATACCATTGGCGAACCGAAAGCCCGCAGAGCATCGGGCGGCTGGCGGCCAACGGCGGCAATATCGGCGTGCTGCTGCGCGCCTGGGTTTACCTGCGGATGCTTGGGCGAGAGGGTCTGCAGCGGGTGGCCGACCACGCGGTACTCAACGCCAATTACCTCGCGTTCCGCCTCGCGGAAGAGGGCTTTGATCTTGCCTATCCCGAGCGGCGCGCCGGGCACGAGTTCGTGATCAGCCTCAAACGCCTGCGCGACGAAACGGGCGTGACTGCTGCCGATTTCGCCAAGGGCATGCTGGACGAAGGATTTCACGCGCCTACGGTGTACTTCCCGCTCCTGGTTCCGGAATGCCTGCTCATTGAACCGACCGAAACGGAGTCGCCCGAAGCGCTGGACGCACTGATTGATGCCATGGTCCGGATCCGCGACACGGCCTTGAGCGATCCAGAAGCGGTGCGTTCCGCGCCACACCGGATGCCGATTCGGCGGCCTGACGAGGTGCTTGCGGCCCGCAAACCCGACCTGGCCTATTCGCCGGCGCTACGTCGGGATTGATGACGGCGCCCGCGCCGCGGGCGAGAAAAAGATAACTATTTCTTATCTAAGAAGCATTTTTGATAACTCTTTGTTATGGAACGTGCGTACGTAACCACGCAGCGGGGTCAGATTCACCTGCGGTTTCATGAACCCTCGTTTCCAGGCGCGGAGCCAACTCTTGTCTGCCTGCATCCGTTTCCCTATAGCGGCGCTTTCTTCGAGACCGTCGCACCGCTGTTGAGTGAACGGCGAATGGTGTGTGCGCCCGATTGTCCGGGATTCGGGGGATCAGACGCCCCGGAGAAGATGCTCTCGATGGCGCAGAGAATTTGCCGGAGGGTCCTGTAGACCTGATGGGTTTCCACAGTGGCTGCCTCCTGGCGGTGGAAATGGCGCGGCTGCAGCCGTCCCGGGTGTGGAGACTTGCGATCGTCGATGTGCCCTACTTCACACCCGAGGAGCAGGCCGGCCGATACCCCAAATCCACCGCCGCGGTTCGCTATGACGAGGAACTGGAGAGCCTTGCCGATGCCTGGGAATTCAGCGTGGTCAAGCGCCTCGACGGGATGGCTTTCAACCGGGCTTTCAGCAATTTCGTGGAACTCCTGCGCGCCGGGGAGCGCGCCAACTGGGGCTACCACGCGACGCTCACCTATGATTGTGCTGCCCGGTTTGGAGCCATAGAGCACGACACCCTGGTCATCGCCACCCAGTACATGTTGAAGGACCGCACACGGAAGGCGGCGGCCGACATTCCCGGCGCCCGGTTCGTTGAGCGCAAGGACGTTACCCGGGCGGTCATGGAAGAGGGGGCGGGCGCAATCGCCGAGGAAGTGCTTGCCTTTCTGAGCCGCGTCAGGCCCTAAATCATCCGCGATCCGGAACCGGCTCTGCCTGCTATACCGAGAAACGGGCGCCGTGCGGCCGCGCGGCATTCGCCAGCCAGCGGCACAGGTAGTCGGAGAAGCTCCGGCGAACGACGATAGCGTAGGTTGATCGGTCACCGGCGGCGGCCAGCAGGACGGCCGCCCTGCCCAGGCCTGTCTGGGCGCATTGCCCCGGGGCGAACTCCCGCGGATGCAGATCCAGGGCGCAGCCCTTCGCCAGCACCGTGCGCGCGTCCACGCCGCTGACAAGCAGCTCGACATTGCCGCCGCTCACATCGTTGACCGCGGCGTGGAACCCGGCGAGGGCCTCGGCAAGTTGGCTGCCGAGACCGGAGACGCACTCTGCGCCGGTCACGATCAGCCACTCGTCCGGCCCCAGCCAATAGACCTTGTGCTCGGCGGCCGTGAACGTATTCGCGGCCAGCGGCATGGGTTGGCCCAGGATCCGCTCGGCGGCCTCAAGGGCGTGCCCACGGCGCGGATTCAGCCTGAGGTTGAGGAACCCGCGACCGGACCTCACGCTGATGGCGACACGCGCCTTCGGCGCGGATTCCACCGAGGCGAAGAAGGGTTCCAGGCCGTGGCGGCCATGGCTGGTCTCAGACATGCTGACCCTGTCCCTTGGGGTCGTAAAAGGCCGGCGACACGATCTGCACTGGCAGAGGGTCGCGTCCGGGCCGCGCCGCGTAGATGGTTTCGCCCTTGCGCCCCCGCCCGCCGGCCACCAGGGCCAGCGCGATCGGGTGACCCAGGCAGGCGCTGAAGTAGCTGGACGTGACATGACCGCACATCGCTGCGGGCTTGCCGGTTTCGCCGATGAGCTGCGTACCTTCCGGGAGCACGGTGTGGCCGTCGCGCGACAGCAAGCCAACCCATTGCTTGCGGTCCTCGCGCTGGCAGTCCGGGCGCTTGAGGGAACGCTTGCCGAGAAAGTCCTTTTCCTTTGATAGCAGCCAGTTCATGCCGAGGTCCACGGGAGTCACGGAGCCGTCGGTGTCCTGGCCTGCGATGGCGAATCCCTTCTCGGCGCGGAGCACGTGCATCGTTTCGGTTCCGTAGGGCGCGATGTCAAATTCCGTGCCGGCCTCCATGACCCTTCGCCACATGGCATGCGCGTGGTTGCTGCCGATGTTGATCTCAAACGCCAGCTCGCCGGAAAAGCTCACCCGGAACAGCATCACACGCATGCCCGCCAGCACCGCCGGCTTCATGGTCATGAACGGAAACCTCTCCTTGTCCAGCGGGATATCGCATCCCAGCTTTTCCAGCAACTTGCGGCTGTTGGGACCGGCCGCCGCAATCGTCGAATAGTGATCGGTGAGCGACGTCAGGTAAACCTCAAGCTCCGGCCACTCGGTCTGCAGCCATTTTTCCATCCATCCCAGCACCGCCGCCGCGCCGCCGGTCGTCGTGGTCAGGTAAAACCGGCGCTCGCCGGTTCGCGCCATCACGCCGTCGTCCATGAGCATGCCATCCTCGCCCAGAATGACGCCGTACGCGCAGCGCCCGACCTTCATCCTGCCGACGTTGTGGGTGTAAATCCGCTCCAGGAATTCGACCACATCGGGCCCGCGGGCATCGATCTTGCCCAGGGTGGAGGCGTCCATGACGCCCAGCGAGTTGCGCACCGCCAGACATTCGCGCGCTACTGCGGCGCGCAGGTCTTCGCCGCCTCGCGGAAAGTACCACGGCCGGCGCCACTGGCCGACGGTCTCCATGGGCGCGCGCGCGGCCGCGTGCCACTCGTGGATCGCGGTCATGCGAACCGGATCGTAGAGCGGGCCTACGCTTTCGCCGGCGCAGACGCCGAAACTCACCGGCGTGTAGGCCGGCCGGAAGGTGGTCGTCCCAACCTCGGGAATCGCCTTGCCGAGGATGTCCGCGAGCACCGCCATGCCGTTGATGTTGCCGAGCTTGCCCTGATCGGTGCCGAAGCCGAGCGCCGTGTATCGCTTGACATGCTCCACGTTGCGATAGCCCTCGCGCGCGGCGAGGCGAATGTCGGCGACGCTGGTGTCGTTCTGGAAGTCGATGAACTGCCTGGGGCAGCGATCCGCATCCCTGGCCGCCGGCGCCCGCCACAGGGGTTCGATCGGGTTTTCGCCGGCATCGGCGGCGGCGTCCGGCGCCCTGATGGCCGCTGTTTTCAGCCCCAGCCTCGACACGGCTTCAGCGCCGGCGCGCAGCCCGTCGGCCAGGCATTCGCCCAGGGACCATTTGCCGTTGCCTGCGCCGGCCGAAATACTGGCCTGGCGCGCCTCCGCGGGCAGGAAGCAAAGCCGCGATTCGTCCCAGGCAAGCCGCCCGCCCGCCTGGGAGTGCAGATGAACCGCAGGGCTCCAGCCGCCGGACACGGCCACCAGGTCGCAGTCGATGCGGATCGTGCTTTTGACATTCTCCCAACTGTCGCCGTTCCACCGCGCGATGCTGGCGCCTGTGACCCGCCGCCGCCCGGCCACATCGCTCACAACGTGGCCTGCCAGCACCGGAATCCCCAGGGCTTGCGCCCGCGCGCCCAGTTCCCCGGCGCCACCGGGGCGGCTGTCAACGATGCTGGCAACCTCGGCGCCGGCGCCGGCCAGGCTGATGGCCGCCCGGTAGGCGGAATCGTTGTTGGTGAATACCACCGCGCGGCGGCCCGGCAGCACCGCATACCGGTCGATGTAGGTCGAGACGGCCGAGGCCAGCATTACGCCGGGGCGGTCGTTGTTGCAGAACACCAGCGGCCGCTCCAGACTGCCCTGCGCCAGCACTACCTGCCTGGCCCGGACCCGCCAGAGCCGCTCCCGGACGCCTCCGCCGCCTGAGTCGTCCGGATGGCCGGCGCAACGCTCCGCAATCGTCAGGAAGTTGTGATCGTAGTAACCGAAAACCGTGCTTCTGGGCAGCAGGACACAGTCGTCCCGGCCGCGCAGCTCCGCAGCCGCGGCGGCGGCCCACTCGGCGGCCGGGGCCCCGTCGATGCTTGCGGTGGAAGCGAGCAAACTGCCGCCGAATTCGTTCTGCTCGTCGGCGAGTATCACCCGGGCGCCGGACTTGGCCGCCGCCAGCGCCGCCATAAGGCCAGCCGGTCCGCCACCCGCTACAAGCACGTCGCAGTGCGCGTTCATGTGCTCGTAGCGGTCGGGATCGGGTCCTTCCGGCGCCTGGCCGAAGCCTGCCGACTTGCGGATCGCCAGCTCATAGTGCTTCCACCATGAGCGCGGCCACATGAATGTCTTGTAGTAGAAGCCCGCGCCCAGCACTCGGCCGAATGCATCATTGATGGCGCCGATATCGAACCGGACGCCAGGCCAGCCCCTGGTGGCGCGCGCGGTCAGGCCGCCGCGGAGTTCGACTTGTGTCGCCGGCAGGTTGGGCTGCGCCGCGGCGCCTTCGCCGATCTGCATGATCGCGTTCGGTTCCTCCGCGCCGCTGCCGACGATCCCGCGCGGGCGCCGCAACTTGAAGCTGCGTCCCACCAGGGATACGCCGCCGGCCATCAGCGCGGACGCGAGCGTGTCGCCCGCATAGCCCTCGCAGGCCTTGCCGTCAAAGGAGAATGCCAACGGCCGGGAACGGTCTATCCGCCCGCCGCGCGGCAAACGATTCGGCTGGGCGGCGGCCATCGTCAGCGGCGCTTCCCGGCGCCGGCTTCAACATTGGCGGCGGCGCCGGCCGGCCGGCTGTTGCCGGCGCCGCTCAAGCTGTAGCTCTTCTCAATGCGGTAGCTGACCGTGTCGCGCTCGACACCAAACCACCGCCGACAGCCCTGGGCGTGATTCCACAACTCCCGGTGTGCGCCCCGCGGGTTGCGGCGGTAGAACAGGTAATCCGCCCATTCCGCGTCGCTCAGCGCATCCGGGTTGGCGGGGCGCGTAATGCCGGCTTCCCCGCCGTAGCTGAACTCGGTCTCAGCCCGGGGCCCGCACCATGGACATTCGATCAGCAGCATGGCCGGGGGCCTGTTGGAGCGGCTCGAGACAGCGTTGCCCAGTTCATTATCCGCCCGCCCGGTGAGATATGCGCACTAGTAGTCCGTTTCCGAAGTAATAACCAAGTTGATCAGACCCGGATGGCATCGTCGATGCCGTAGGTCCATTTGAACACGGCCGGCTGCGCATTGAGTTCGTCGATATAGCGTTCGAGCCGTTGTTTCAGTTCATCCTTGGAGGCGACGCGGATGCCGCGCAGCACCGTTCGGGCGACCTTGCTGAAGAACGTCTCCACGAGGTTCAGCCAGGACGCGTGCTTGGGGGTGAACACGAATACGAAGCGGTTTGGCACGCTCGCGAGATAGGCGCGCGTTTCTTTGGAAAGGTGCGCGGAGTGGTTGTCGAGAATCAGGCGCAAGGTCATCTGGCGAGGGTAGGTCTTGTCGAGTCCGCGGAGGAAGCCGACGAACTCGCGGCTGCGGTGGCGGTCCACCACGGCCCGATGCACGTGGCCGGTGACCAGGTCCATGCCCGCCATCAGGGTGACTGTGCCGTGGCGCACGTACTCGTGGTCGCGCGCCACTGTGGCGTGCTTGCCCGGTACCGGCGGGCGGTCCGGCGCCGTGTTGCCGATGGCCTGGATGCCGGGCTTCTCGTCGTAAGAGATGTACGCGGTCAGTGGCGCGTCCGGCGATGCGCCGCGTTCCCGGCCCAGTGCGACTTCACGGTAGAAGCACAGCACTTGCGCCATCTTCTCGTCGAACTGCGGATCGCGCCGCTCCAGGTAGTAGGCGATCTTGTGCGGACGCACTTGTTGGCTTGCCAGGATCTTCGACACCGTGCCCGGCGCCAGCGACGACAAGTCCGGATGCCCCGCCGCCCGGCCGTGCGTGCGCGCGTGCTCGGCCAGCCGCCGCACCGTCCACAGCTCCTCGGCGTAGTCGAACTCCGTCGGCTTGCGGCACGCCAACGCCACCAGCCACGCCCGCGACCCCGCCGAGATCGCCGCCGGACGCCCCTTGCGCGGCAGGTCCTCCAGCGCCGCCAGCGCCCCCACCTCCAATGCCTTGCGCACGCAACGGTCTACCTTCTGCCGATTCGTGCGCAGCGACCGTGCAATCGCCGAGATCGTCTCCCCGCCCGCATAGGCCAGCAGCATCTGCGCACGCTCCACACGATGCGCGGCTTCCGTGCGCGACCGGCTCATGCGACCCAGTTCCAAATGCGTGTCCTCGTCAATCTCAAGCGTCGCGCGTTGGCGTTGAAAGGGCATTCTGTTCTTCCTCTACGACCGATATTGGTCTACAGGTGAGACAGACTATACTCTTATGAACCATATGTCATGTTATATTGGAAACGTTCTACTAGTGCGCCACCGCCGCCGCGCCGTGTTCATCGATCAGCGCGCCTGTGGCGAACCGGTCCAGGCTGAAGGGCGCGTTGAGTTCGTGGGGCTGGTCGTGGGCGAGCGTATGCGCGAACACCCACCCGGAGCCCGGCGTCGCCTTGAAACCGCCGGTGCCCCAGCCACAGTTGAAGTACAGGCCCTGTACCGGTGTCTTCGACACGATCGGACAGGCGTCAGGGCAGATATCGACGTTGCCGCCCCACAGCCTGAGCATGCGCACGCGGCTGAACGTGGGAAACAATTCGATGATCGCCTGCATCGCATGCTCGATGACCGGGAAGCTGCCGCGCTGGCCGTAGCCGTTGTACGCGTCGATTCCGGCGCCGACCACCAGCTCGCCCTTGTCGGACTGGCTGATGTATCCATGCACCGCGCCTGACATGACCACGGTGTCCAGCACCGGCCTGATGGGCTCGGACACGAACGCCTGCAGGGGGTGGCTCTCGACCGGCAGGCGCAGGCCGGCCATTTTCGCCAGCACGCTGGCGTTGCCGGCAACCACCACGCCGATGCGATCGGCCGCGATCGGGCCGCGCGTGGTCGCGACCCCCACGGCCTTGCCTGCCCGGACATCGATGCCGGTGACCTCGCACTGTTCGATAATGTCCACGCCGAGCGCGTCGGCCGCCCGCGCGAAGCCCCAGGCCACGGCATCGTGGCGGGCTACGCCGCCGCGGCGCTGCAGCGACGCGCCGAGTATCGGATAACGCGCGCCGGGCGAGGCGTTGATGCATGGAATCGCCTTTTTGACCTCGGCTGCGCCAAGCATCTCGGCGTCGATCCCGTTGAGCCGGTTGGCGTTGACGCGCCGCTCGATGTCCCGCATGTCCTGCAGCGAGTGGCCGAGGTTGTAGACGCCGCGCTGGCTGAACATGACGTTGTAGTTCAGGTCCCGGCTCAGCCCTTCCCAGAGCTGCAGCGATTTCTCGTACAGCAGCGATGCCTCGGTCCACAGGTAGTTGGAGCGAACGATGGCCGTATTGCGCCCGGTGTTGCCTCCGCCTATCCAGCCCTTCTCAAGCACGGCGACGTTCCTCAGGCCGTGATCCCGGGCCAGGTAGTAGGCGGCCGCCAGACCGTGACCGCCGCCGCCGACGATGATCGCGTCATAGCTCTTCTTCGGCTCGGGACTGCGCCACGCGGCCGGCCAGTTCCTGTTGTAGTCAAGCGCGTTGCGCAGCAGGCTCAGCGCCGAGTATCGTTTCATGCCTGCACTAGCCGTTGGTGGCGCCGGCGGGGGAATTGGCGGGCACTAGCCGTTGGCCCCATTGACGTCGCGCAGCCGTTCGTTGGCTGGATCGTACGGGCTGTCCGCAATCACCGTCGCTGTGAGGGTCCTGTCAAGAACCTCGATCTCGACCTCGGCGCCCGGAACCGCCAGTTCGGGGGGCAGCATGCCCAGCGCCAGTGACTTGCCCACTCGGAAACCGTAATTGCCGCTGGTGGCGCGGCCGACGGTTTCGCCGTCCTTGAGCAGCGCATTGTTGCCCAGCGCGTCGGCGTCTTCGACATCGTGAACCTCGAGCGTGGCAAGCACTTGCTTGAGACCCGCCTGCCTTGCAGCCAGCAGCCCGTCGCGCCCGAGGAAATCGCCCTTGTCCGGCTTGACGAAGCGATCCAGCGCCGCCTCGAAAGCCGAGTACTCGATCGACAGTTCCGTGCCGACCAGCCGGTAGGATTTCTCCATCCGCATGGAGTCCATGGCGCGAATTCCGAATGGCGCCAGCCCCAGGTCTTCGCCGGCCTTAAACAGCGCGTCGAAGATGTGGTTCTGGTACTCCAGCGGGTGGTGCAATTCCCAACCGAGCTCGCCCACGAAGTTGACGCGCATCGCGTTGACCGGCGCCGAACCGACCACGATATTGCGGGCGGTCAACCAGCGGAACGCCTTGTTCGACAGGTCGGCGCGCGTCACCCGGGATAGCAGCTCCCTCGCCCTCGGGCCGGCCACGACCAGCACGCCGGTCGCGCTGGTCAGGGGCGTGAACTGCACCGAACCGTCGCGCGGCATGTACTTGCACAGGTAGTCATGGTCCAGCCGCTGAAAGGCCCCGGCCGACACCAGGTAGAAGGAATCGCTCGACTCGCGCCGGATCGTGAACTCCGAATGCACTCCACCATTGCGGTTCAGGGCGTGTGCCAGACAGAGGCCCCCAACCTTGTTCGGCGCGCTGTTGGCGACGAACCGGTTGAGAAAGTCTTCCGCACCCGGGCCGGACACGCGGCACTTGGCGAACGCGGTCATGTCGAGCAGCCCGACATTGTGCGTGACGTTGTCGACTTCGCTCCGAACCGCCTCGAACCAGCGCGAGCGGCGGAACGACCAGTCGTCTTCCTGGGGCATGCCGCCGGTGGCGAAGAAATTGGGCCGCTCCCAGCCGAATTTTTGCCCGAATACGGCGCCGCGCTCCTTCATGCGCTCGTAACAGGGTGCGGTACGCAACGGACGCGCGGCGGGGCGCTCCTCGTCGGGGTAGTGGATGATGAATACGTGCGCGTACGCCTCCTCGGTCTTTTCGACCAGGTAGTCCCTGGTAGCGTATTCGCCGAAGCGGCGCGGCTCGACCCCCAGCATGTCGATGGTCGGCTCGCCCTCGACGATCCACTCGGCCAGCTGCCAGCCGGAGCCGCCCGCCGCCGTGATCCCGAAGCTGTGCCCCTCGGACAGCCAGAAATTGTCGATGTCCCAGGCCGGCCCGATGATCGGGTTGCCGTCCGGCGTGTAGGCGATGGCGCCGTTATAGACTTGCCTGATCCCGACTTCGGCGAACGCCGGCACTCGCGCCATGGCGGCCTCGATGTGCGGCATCAGGCGGTCGATGTCTTCCTGGAAAAGCTCGTACTCGGCCTGGGGGTCCGGGCCGTCGACGTAACAACAGGGTGCGTCCTTCTCGTAGGGACCGAGGATGAAGCCGCTGTTTTCCTCACGCAGGTACCACGAACCGTCCGATTCGCGCAGCACGCCGAGTTCCGGCAGGCTCTGCCGCTTGCGCGCCTGCAGGCCGGGATGCGGTTCGGTGACGATGTACTGGTGCTCCACCGGCATCACGGGGAGGTCGAGTCCCACCATCTCGCCGGTCTGGCGGGCGTAATTTCCGGTCGCCGAGACCACGTGATCACAGGTGATGTCGCCTTTGTCCGTATGCACCACCCAGCCGCCGGAGGTCGCCTGGGTGATCCCGGCCACCGCGGTCTTGCGGTAGATCGCGGCGCCGCGCGCGCGAGCACCCTTGGCCAGTGCCTGGGTCAGGTCGGCAGGCTGGATGTAGCCGTCCTCCGGATGAAAGATGCCGCCGACCAGTCCGTCGATGCTGCACAGGGGCCAGAGCGCCTTGATCTGGGCCGGCGTCAGGAAGCGCACGTCGACTCCGATGGTCTTCGCCGTCGCCGCGTACTGATAGTACTCGTCCATGCGTTCGTCGTTCATGGCCAGCCGCAGGTTGCCGACCTGGCTGAACCCGACCTGCTGTCCCGTCTCCTTCTCGAGCTGACGATAGAGGTTGACCGAGTACTTGTGTACCTGGCCCACCGAATAACTCATGTTGAACAGCGGCAGCAGACCCGCGGCGTGCCAGGTCGAGCCAGACGTCAGCTCGCCCTTCTCGACCAGCACCACATCGTCGCCCCAGCCTTTCCTGGCCAGGTGATACAAGGTGCCGCATCCGACCACGCCGCCTCCGATGACGACAACTCTCGCTCGCGATTTCATCGCTCGGGATCTAGTGTCGTGTCAAGCAGATACATTCGCATCAGCGCGTCCCCCCTGGTTGGTGGCAAGGCGCGTGCCGCCGGGAATGGCGCCTCCCATTGCCCAGGGGCGCAACGCGGCCACCGGCCAGGGGGCCCGCGCCCTTCGGGAGCGGGCTTAGGCGCGCCACTGCGGCGTTGCAGCCCTGGACAATACGGGCAGTATTCCCTGCGGGCTGCGCCTTGCATTGGCCCACCCCGCCCGCTCTGATGCGAACGTATCTGCTTGACACGACACTAGTCTCAGAGGAATGTCCGCAACGGCCGGGCGAACAACTCGCGCACAAGCGGCTCGTAATGTTCGAGTGGATGCGTCCTGTACGCGGGATCGAACGAAACCTGGTCCCAGCGGGCGCAGAATTCGATACACGCCTCGTAGTACTCGTGGTCGCGATAGCGGTCCCGGGCTTTGCGATCCTGGCCGTAGTGTTGCAGCCAGTAGTAGCCCTGGAACAGGCCGTGGTGCTTGACGATCCAGTGGTTTTTCCGGCTCACGTAAGGTGCGAGCAACGCGGCGGCCGCCTCGGAGTGATTGCGCGGCGAGATCACGTCGCCGATGTCGTGCAGCAGCGCGCAGGCGATGGTTTCGTCGTCCGCGCCGTCGAATTCCGCGCGTGTGGCGGTCTGCAGCGCGTGCTCCAGGCGGTTGATCCGATAGGGCGAGTCGCCGTGCATGGAGCGCAGCCAGGCCAGCACCCGGTCGGCGAGTTCGGCCACGTTGCGCGCGTCCTTAGCCTCCACCAGGTCGTAATCCTCGCGGGTACCGTGATCCATCGCCGTGAACGAAACCTTGCGATTCATGATTCGCCTCCCGCGGATTCCGCCCTCTTGCGCCGGCGCCGGCCGGCGCCAGCGGAACGCGGCCCCGCGGCTGGCCTGTCAACCACCGAGAACAGCCTTGGAAAGGCGTCTCGCTTGTTCGGGATCGCCATGGCGTCCACAAAGTATTGCTGGAACTTCGGTTCCACCGCCGTCTCGATCTTCTCGATCCCGCGCACCGCGGCCTCGATCCTGGCGCGGGCAGGTACGTGAAGCAACGCGATCAGCGCCCCCGTGCCCGCGGCGTTGCCGGCCGACTCGACCCGGCTGAGGTCGCAGTCGGGAATCAGCCCGAGGACCATGGCGTATTTCGGATCGATATGGGAACCGAACGCCCCGGCCAGCCGGATGCGGTCGATCCCGTCGAAGTCGGCCCGGTCCTGGAGCAACCGGACGCCTGCGTACAGCGCCCCCTTGGCGAGTTGTACCTGGCGGACGTCATTCTGGGTGACGAGGATTTGCTGCGGGCCGTCGTGCAGCAGGTAGGAGAAGGTGCGCCCGTCCGCGACGATACGTTCGCTGCGGGCAGCCAGCGAGCCGTCGACGACGCCATCCTCGGTGATGATTCCGGCCAGGTACATCTCGGCGACGACCTCGATGACGCCGGATCCGCAGATGCCCGTAACTCCGGACGCCCCCGCGGCTTCCTCGAACCCCGGATCGTCTGACCACAGCTCCGAACCGATGACGCTGAAACGCGGCTCGAGGTTCTCCGCATCGATGCGCACGCGCTCGATTGCGCCGGGCGTGGCGCGCTGGCCGGCGGAAATTTGCGCGCCCTCGAAGGCGGGGCCGGTGGGACTGGAGCAGGCCAGCAGCCGGTCGCGGTTGCCGAGCACGATTTCCGCGTTGGTGCCCACGTCCACCACCAGCGAAACCTCCTCCAGAAGGTGCGGCTCCTCGGCCAGCACCATGCCGGCCGCGTCGGCGCCCACGTGCCCGGCGATGCAAGGCAGCACGTAGACATTGGCGCCGGGATGGATCCCGATGCCGATGTCGCGGGCCTTGAGATCGAGCGCGGTATCGACAGCCAGCGCAAAGGGGGCGCCACCGAGTTCGCGGGGATCGAGCCCCAGGAACAGGTGGTGCATGATCGGATTGCCGACGACCGTCAGCTCGACGATGTCCGCTGCGTCCATGCCGACTTGGCTGCAAACATCGCCGATGAGGTCGTTCACGCCCTGACGAACGGCCTGCGTCAGTTCGGCGGCGCCTTGGGGGTGCATCATCACGTAGGAAACCCGGCTCATCAGGTCCTCGCCGAAGCGAATCTGCGGATTCATGATGCCGTCGGTAGCCAGCACGTCGCCGGTTGTCAGACACACGAGGTGGGCGGCGATCGTCGTTGAACCGATGTCGAGCGCGACGCCATGGACGCTGGACTTGAAGCCGGGCCAGACGGCGACGACGGTGGATTGCCGGTGCACCGCCGCGGTGACTCGCCATTTACCATCCCGCAGCGCAGTCTGCAATCCCGGCAGAATGACAGGATCGCACGCGAGGTCGTCCAGTTGCCATTCCCAGGCCAGGGCGTCGCAGAGACGCTGCAGGTCGCCGGTCGCTTCAAGCAGTTCGGCGGGCTGCACCTCGACGTGGTAAGGGCGCGTGGCCGGATCGAGCTTGATTTCACGGTGCTCGGCATCCTTGCGCACCACCTGGCGATGCATCTGGCTCTCCGGCGGCACATCGATGACCAGATCGCCCCGGATCACCGCCTGACAGCTCAGGCGGTGGTTGTGGGCCAGTTCCTGGCGGCGCTCGCTGTACCTCTCCTCGACCTCGTTGATCGCTGAAAGGTGCGTCGGGCGGGAAATGATCGCGTGCTTGGCAAAGTCGCCGTTCATGCAGACGATGCGGCAGCGGCCGCACAGCCCGCGGCCGCCGCACACCGAGTCCACGTCGACGCCGATGCTGCGGGCGGCATCCAGCAGGCGCGTACCCCGCGGGAACGTGCCGCGGCGCCCGGAGGGCGTGAACACGATCCTGGCGTCCTTGCTGGCCACGTCAGTTCCCCGTGCGGGGCGCTCGGGCGGCCGGCGTGTTCAGGCGACGGCCTCGATCCGGCTGTAATCGCCCCGCGCCATCTCCTCGGCGAGGATCTTGCACCCGGTGGGATTGATGCGCTCGCCGATGATCACGAGCGGCCGGCCGAAACCGATCCGCACTTCCCTGGCCGGCGAAGCAACGACTGTTTCCGTCATGAGACTTTCTCCATTGCCTGCCTGACCGGCGCGTCCGGTACCGTGGGGTGGCCCTGATCCCATGCTGCGTTCTTCCAGTCCAGGGCGGGCCGCCACGGCCGGCGGCCGTCCAGCACGCTGGACCGCTCGACGATTTCCGCGACCCAGTGCTCCTGGCGGTAGGCCATGATGTGAATACCGTGCACGCCCTCGATTTCCCTGATCCGGTGAATCATATCGATGCAGATATTCACCCCTTCCCGCTGCTGATTCACCGCGCCCCTCAACCGCCGGACGACCGCATCGGGAATATGGACACCCGGCACGTTGCCGCGAATCCATTCCGCCGAACGGGCCGAAGCCAGCGGGCCCACACCGGGCAGGATGAAGACCTTCTCGTGGGTTCCGGCGTCGCGCACCGCCGCCATGTAGCGTCTGAACCCGTCGATGTCGAAGCAGTACTGGGTCTGCACGAACTGCGCGCCGGCCGCGACCTTCTTCGCCAGCCGGAGCGGGCGGTAGTCCAGCGGCGGCGCGAACGGGTTCGCGGCGGCGCCGAGGAATACCTGCGGCGGCTCGGTCAGGATGCGTCCGCTCAGGAACCGCGACTCGTCGCGCATGCGGCGGATCATGCTCAGCATCGACAGGCTGTCCAGGTCGAATACGGGCTTGGCCTGCGGGTGGTCGCCCACATCCACGCCATCGCCGGTCAGGCACAGAATGCTGGCCACGCCCATGGCCGACGCGCCGAGCACGTCGCCCTGGATGGCGATCCTGTTGCGGTCCCGGGCCGATGCCTGCATCACCATGCCGTAGCCGCGCCGGCACAGCAGCGAACACATGCCGACGCTGGACATGTGGCAGTTGGCGCCCGAGCCGTCGGTGGCGTTCATCGCATCCACATAGCCGTCGTACAGCGCCGCGCGCTCGTAGACTTCGGCCGGATTGGCCGAATCGGGTGGCGCGATCTCTGCCGTCACCGCAAACCCGCCGGCCCGCAGCACGCGCTCGAGCCGGCCGAACGAGGAGTGCCCGGACCTGATCGGCAGCCGTTCGCCGGGTACCAGCGGTTCGTCTTCAAATTGCATGGCTGGAGTTCTCGACCTTGATGCGCACCTCGCGCAGCCACGCCGACCGGCCGATCAACCGGTGGTCGACGGGCGGCTGCACCACCTGGAGCGGAATTTCCTCTTCGCGCAACCGCTGATTGCCTTCCCAAGCGAGCACCCAGACGCAGGGCATCCGGGGCTCGACCTCGCAGTTGCCGTCGGCACGGACGCCTCCGCAGGGGCCGTTGCGCATCTTCTTCGGACAGTTCATCGGGCACGACAGCCCGGTGAAGCCGACGATGCACTGGCCGCAATTCTGCGAGTCCAGCAGGAAGCCCTTGGTGATCGACTCGATCTTCATGAACGGCTTGTCCAGCCGCGCGTAGCCGATGCGCCGCAACAGCGGCTGGCACAAGACCAGGATCCGCTCGATGCCGGCGTAGAGTTTCTTGAGAACGCGCGCGTTGCGCACCGACCATCGCCGCATTCGGTACCTTCTGGTCTGCTCGGTGGTGGCTACAGCCCCCATTCTTCGCTAGCCCGCAAATCTCACCAGTCATTGGAAAGGGGCCTCGATTTATTGGATAATGTAAGTTGCATCAACCATTTACATTATTACAATAGGGAAGTCCCATGGGCACACAGTGTACACCCGGGCAACTGTCATTTCATGCTTCGGGACGGCGCGAGTTTGTCGGTCGATTTGACGCTGGCTGACTGACGAGCAACGGCGGGGCGCTGCTGCTGCAGGAGGCGGACCTTCGGCTGGATTCGACGCGCCGGATAGCGTCGTGCTTCACGGACGGGCACGAGTCTTGGCGGGTCGAGCACGGCGTTGGACTGGCTGCCGGCGGACCTGTTTTTGGAGGCGCATGACCGGTCGCCGGAGACGGTGTGGCTGGACCTGGACGCCACGGACGATCAGCTGCATGGGGACCAGGAGGGTGGCTTCTTCCACGGCTACGACAAGAGCTTCTGCTACCTGCCGCTGCATATCTTCAGCGGCGGGCACCTGCTGTGCGCGCGGCTGCGCCCGCCGACCGCTGGTCCCACGAGGTGCGGCTCACTTCCCCCGGCGACGGCCCGCTGAACTGGATCGTCGGCGCCTTCTACGAGGCAACGGAAAGCCACCAGGTCGCCTTCTGGGGCATGCTAGGCATCCAGCACGGGGGCGTGCCGTCAGCCTACTACCTGGACACCAGTGGAGGGTCCCCACTCCCGGAGGAGTGGTACTTCGCTCACGCGATTTACAACTGGGACCAGCTTGCCGGATTCGGCGAGATCGAATACCGGTTCGCCAACCGATGGGCAGCGACGTTCGGCTTCAGGCTCAAGACGCGGTTAAACTGAGGATGTGGAAGACGCCCGCCGACGAACCGGCGGGGGGCTGTTGGCCTGCAGTCGGAGATGTACGACTCTCCCCGTATGTCAGGACCGGTTTTCTCTTGACGGAGGGTTCCCCATGAATAGAGACGTCATCATCACCTGCGCGGTGACCGGCGCCGGCGATACTGTCGGCAGGCATCCCGAGATTCCCGTCACCCCGGCGCAGATCGCGGACGCCGCGATCGATGCCGCGAAAGCCGGGGCAGCAATCGTGCACTGCCATGTCCGCAACCCCTCGACCGGCCAGGGTTCGCGTGACGTGGCGCTGTACCGCGAGGTAGTCGCGCGCATCCGCGACAGCGCCACGGACGTGGTAATCAACCTGACTGCAGGAATGGGCGGCGACCTGTTCATCGGTCCCGACGAAAACCCCACGGACTTCGGCGAACACACCGACCTCGTTGGAGCGCTCGACCGCCTGCCGCATGTCGAGGAACTGTTGCCGGAGATCTGCTCCCTCGATTGCGGATCGTTCAACTTCGGCGAGGGCAGCCTGGTTTACGTCTCCACCCCGGACATGCTCCGGCGCGGCGCCAGACGTATCCAGGAACTGGGCGTCAAGCCGGAGCTCGAGATCTTCGACTCGGGCCACCTGAGCTTCACGCACAAGCTGATCGCCGAAGGCCTGCTCGACGATCCGCCGTTGTTCCAGCTTTGCTTCGGCATCCCCTGGGGCGCCCCGGCGGACGTCGGCATCATGAAGGCGACTGTCGACATGCTGCCTGGCCGGGCAAACTTCACGGCGTTTGCGATCAGCCGCAACCAGATGGCGTTCGTGGCGCAGTCGGTACTGCTGGGCGGCCATGTGCGGGTTGGACTGGAGGACAATCTCTACCTGAGCCGGGGCGTCTTTGCCAGCAATGCGCAACTGGTCGAGCGGGCGCGCAAGATCGTCGAACTGATGGGCGCGCGGGTGCTTGGTCCGGAGGAAGCGCGCGCCAGGTTCGGGCTGGTGAAACGCGGCTGACCCTTGCCCGCGATGGCGTTACCGCAGCGAATCCGTCGAGTCATTGCAGTAGCCTGCCGGGACGGGCGCAGCGTAACGCAGCGTAACACCGTGCCGCAGAACAACGGTCGATACCGTCCAATTTCCGCTTCTCACGCGCAATGCAGCGACGCGTCCGCACACTGGGCGTCATAGGCACCGGCGTCATCGGGGCCGGTTGGGCGGCGCGCGCGCTGGCCCACGGACTCGATGCGGTGGCCTGGGATCCGGCGCCGGGGTGGCGGAAACGACTCGTCGCCGCTGTCGAGAATGCATGGCCCGCGCTGGAAAGTATCGGCCTCTATCCGGACGCACGCATCGAACGCCTGCATTGCGCCGACTCGCTGGACGCCGCATGCCGTACCGCCGACTTCATTCAGGAGAGCGCGCCCGAACGGCTCGAACTGAAACAGACCCTGCACGAACAGATCGACGCGCAGGCGCCGCCGGAAGTCATCGTCGCCTCGAGCACCTCGGGCCTCCTGCCGAGCGATCTGCAGTCGCGTTGCCGGCATCCGGAGCGCATCGTGGTCGGCCACCCTTTCAACCCGGTCTATCTGCTGCCGCTCGTGGAGGTATTGGGCGGCGAGCGAACGTCGGCTGCGAGCATCGACCGTGCCATGGCGTTCTACCGCGAACTGGGCATGCATCCCTTGCGGGTACGCACGGAGATCGAAGGGTTTCTCTCCGACCGCCTGCAGGAAGCCTTGTGGCGCGAGATCCTTCACCTAGTGAACGACGGTGTGGCGACGACGGATGAACTCGATGCGGCCATCGTCTATGGCCCCGGACTGCGCTGGGCTTTCATGGGCACGTGCCTGACCTTTCACCTGGCCGGAGGCGATGCGGGCATGGAGGACTTCATGAAGCAGTTCGGTCCGGCCCTCAAGCTGCCGTGGACGCGGCTGGAGGCGCCGGAACTCACCGACGAACTGATCGCCCGGATGGCGGAAGGGACGCGCCGGCAGGCCGATGGGAGGACGGTCAAGGAACTCGAACGATTGCGCGACGACTGCCTGGTCGCCATCATGCAGGCACTCGGACGGTTCGAGATCGGCGCCGGCCGCACGCTTGCCGAGGACGAGGCGCGCCGCCTGGGCGCACGGCAGTACAGCCCCGCGCGGAGAAGCTGACCATGGATTTCGCACTGACATCCGAGCAGCAGATGGTGGCCGAAGCGGTCCGCGACTTCGTGGAGCGCGAACTGTATCCCCATGAAGAGGAAGTCGAGCGTACCGGTCGCGTGCCTCCGGAACTGGGCGAAGAGATCAAGCGAAAGGTCATCGAGATGGGTTTCTTCGCACCGAACCTGCCGGAGGACGTCGGTGGCGGCGGTCTCGACCGGCTGACCCTGACGCTGCTCGAACGTGAACTTGGCCGTCCATCGATGGCGCTCAGCGTTTTCTGGGGGCGCCCATCGGAAATCCTTATGGCCTGTACCGGGGAGCAGCGCGAGCGTTACCTCCTGCCTGCCGCGCGCGGCGAACGTTTCGACGCGCTGGCCATGACCGAGCCCGCGGCGGGTTCCGATCTCAGGGGCATGCGCTGCGCTGCGCGGCCTGACGGCAGCGACTGGATCCTGAACGGCAGCAAGCACTTCATCTCGCACGCAGACATCGCCGATTTCGTCATCGTGTTTGTCGCCACAGGCGAAGAGGAAACGCCCCGGGGGCCAAAGAAGCTCATCACCTGTTTCCTCGTGGATCGTGGTACGCCGGGCTTCGAGATCCTCCCCGGTTACGAATCCGTCTCGCACCGGGGCTACCACAACTGCAATATCACGTTCGAAGAGTGCCGGCTGCCGTCAACACAGATTCTCGGCGAGTTGCACAGCGGCTTCGAACTCGCCAACGAGTGGCTTTATGGGACCCGCCTCACAGTGTCCGCAATGTGTGTCGGCCGTGCGCGGCGGGCCTTCGATCTGGCGCTCGCCCAGGCAGCCGAGCGCCACCAGTTCGGCCAGCCCATCGGGCGTTTCCAGGGCGTGTCCTTCAAGCTCGCGGACATGATCACCGAGATCGACGCCGCGGACTGGCTGACGCTCTCTGCCGCGTGGCGCCTCGACCAGGGGCTCGCCGCGAACCGGGAGATCGCATCGGCCAAGCTCTACGCGACCGAAATGCTCGCGCGCGTCACCGACGAAGCCGTACAGGTCTTCGGCGGCATGGGGCTCATGAGCGAACTGCCATTGGAGCGCTTCTGGCGTGACGCGCGCGTCGAGCGCATCTGGGACGGTACGTCTGAAATTCAGAGGCACATTATCGGACGCGAGCTGCTGCGCCCCCGCGGTGCCTGAGCATGAGCGGTCCCATGGCCCGAGGCCCCAAGACCGGCAGACCGGCAGACGGCGGCACACCCGGTTCGCATGCGCCCGGTCCGAGTACATCCGGTTCAAGTACGGCGGGTTCAGGTAAATCCGGCACGCGTTCACGCCGTTCAGGTTCGCCATCCATGCGTTTGGCGCCTGGAAGCTTGTCGGCGAGCGGACGGCTGACACTTCTCCTGCGCCCTCGCACTATCGCCGCTATTGGCGGTAGCGCCGCGCGCAACGTGATCCGGCAATGTGATCGTCTGGGTTTCAACGGCGAGATCTGGCCGGTTCACCCCAAGCATACGAAAGTGGAAGGACGACGCGCGTTTCGGACCGTCGCCGATCTCCCCGGAGCGCCGGACTCCGCCTTCGTCGCCGTGAACCGCGACGCCACCCTGTCCGTAGTCGGCGACCTCGCCCGACTCGGATGCGGCGGCGCCATCTGCTACGCATCCGGATTTCGGGAAGCCGATGACGGCGTCGCACTTGAGGCCGCGCTCGTCGCGAACGCCGCCGAAATGCCCATCGTCGGACCGAACTGCTACGGACTGATCAATTTTCTCGACCGCGTAGCGCTCTGGCCGGATCAGCACGGCGGCCGCCCGCTCGCTGCGGCCGAAACCGGTGTCGCGATCGTGACGCAGTCGTCGAACATCGCCACCAGCCTGACGATGCAACAAAGGGCGCTGCCGATCGCCTACATCGTGACCGCCGGGAACCAGGCCAGTGTCGGAGTCTCGGCGCTGGCGCTTGGCTTGCTTGACGACGAGCGGGTGAGCGTACTGGGACTTCACATCGAGGCTTTCGATTCGGTGGCGGGGTTCGAGGCGCTCGCAGCGAAGGCGCGCGAGCGGAAGATCCCTGTGGTCGTGATGAAGGCCGGATGCTCGGAGCGCGGCCGCGCGGCGGCCCTGAGTCACACGGCATCCATTGCCGGATCCGACGCAGGCACGCGGGCTTTTCTGAGCCGCCTCGGGTTTGCCCGGGTGACCGGTATTCCGGAACTGCTCGAGACGCTCAAGCTGCTGCACGTGCATGGCGCCATCCATGGCACGCGTCTGGGTGTGCTGTGCTGTTCGGGCGGCGAGGCGAGCGTTGTGGCCGACCGGGTCGAAGAGACGGAACTGACCTTGCCGAATTTCGCCCCGGACCATGCGGCAACCGTCGCTGCCACCGTCCACCCCCTCGTTACGGTAGCCAATCCCCTCGACTACCACACCTTCGATTGGGGCAACGAGAGCGCACTTGCCGCAACATTTTACGCCTTTGCGCGTGGACCGTTCGACATCGCAGCCGTGGTCCTTGACTACCCGCGTGGCGACCGCTGCCGCGGCGACGATTGGCAGGTCACGCAGCAAGCGTTCGAGCGTGCCGTCGCGGCTTCGGGCACGCGCGGTGCGATCGTCGCGACACTGCCGGAAAACCTGCCCGAGGATACCGCCGCCGGACTGATCAATCGCGGCATCGCACCGCTTTCGGGCGTGCGCGAAGCGCTTTCGGCCATCGAATGCGCTTGTGCCGTAGGGGCGGCCTGGCTTGCCCCGTTCCCGGAACCTCTCGTACCGAACCGCACCATTGCGAACGAGCCCGTGCTGCTCGACGAGGCCGCGGCGAAAGCCCTGCTTGCGGCGGCCGGCGTCCCCGTTCCGGCCGGACGGGCCGTCGCCGACGCCGACGAGGCGGTGGCCGTTGCCGAATCGCTCGGCGAACCGGTCGCGCTCAAGGCACTGGGAATCGCGCACAAGACCGAACACGGCGCGGTAAAAGTCGATCTCCGCAGTTTGAACGAAGTTCGCGCGGCCGCGACGACATTGCTTAAGGCACATCGCAAGTCGGACGCACCGACCGGCCGAGACCCGGCCCCCGCGGCCAGGCTGCTCGTGGAACGGTATCAGGGCGATACGGTGGCCGAATTGATCGTCGGCCTGCACAGGGATCACTTGTTCGGACCGATGCTGACTGTCGGTTCGGGCGGCTCGCTAGTCGAGCTCATGGCCGACAGCGTCACCTTGCTGCTGCCGGTGACGCGGGAAGAAGTGCGCGCCGCCCTCGCTTCCCTCAGGTGCGCGCCGATCCTGGAGGGCTATCGCGGCGCCCCGCCCGGGGACCTCGATGCCGCCATCGACGCAATCCTTGCCATCGCGCGGTTTGGTGCCGACAATGCCGAGCGTCTCGAGGAAATGGACGTCAACCCGCTCGGTGTCCGCCCGCGCGGCCAGGGCGCGGTAGCGCTCGATGCACTGATCCGAATGAGAGTGCACGCCGACGGCGATGCGCGAGACCATGGCGACTCGACAGGAGAGACCGAACCATGAGCGAAGTCATCAGAACCCGGAGCGCGGGCGGCGTCCTCGAGGTCGTGCTGGACCGCCCCAGGGCCAATGCGATCGATCTGGCCACGAGCCGCATCATGGGCGAGACCTTCAAGGCGTTTCGCGACGATCCCGACGCCCGCGTCGCCATTGTCACCGGCGCCGGAGACCGGTTCTTCAGCGCCGGCTGGGACCTGAAGGCAGCCTCCGCCGGCGAGCCGCTCGACGGGGATTACGGCGTCGGAGGATTCGGCGGCATCCAAGAGCTGCCGGGCCTGAACAAGCCGTTGATCGCCGCGGTCAACGGCATCGCCGTCGGCGGCGGTTTCGAACTGGCACTGTCCTGCGATCTGATCCTGGCATCGGCGACGGCGCGCTTCGGCCTGCCCGAGATCAAGGCCGGAACCATCGCCGATGCCGCGAGCATCAAGCTGCCGAAACGCATGCCCTGGCACGTCGCCATGGAACTGTTGCTGACCGGTCGTTTCATGGACGCCGCGGAGGCGCAGCGCTGGGGCATCGTCAACGAGGTGCTCGAACCGGACGCGCTGCTCGATCGCGCTTGGGAACTGGCTCGCCTGCTCGCCGACGGACCGCCGCTCGTTTTCGCCGCCATCAAGGAAGTCGTTCGCGAAGCGGAGAACCTGCGCGCGCAGGATGCCCTGAGCCGCGTGATGAAACGGCAGTTCGCAACCGTGGACCGTCTCTACGACAGCGATGACGTCAAGGAGGGCGCACGAGCGTTCGCCGAGAAGCGGGCGCCGTCCTGGAAGGGCCGGTAGCCAGGCCGTCAAACCCCCGCAGGGGTCACGAAGCGCCGCGTGCCTTCTATGAGTACAATGGTTCCGCTTAATCCGCAGAACAGCAGGAGATGATCTCGACCGACCATCAGGAAATCGCTGCCGCCCGGAATCGACCTGCTGCCGAATTCGCCGTTCTCGTCCCCTCCATCGCCATCGCTGGCCTGTTCGCTGCCGCGTTTTTGGTGTTTCCGGACGAAACCGGCATCTGGGCGCAGTCGCTCATGGCCGGTATCGGCGCCAATTTCGGTTGGCTATACCTCGCGCTCGGCATGGGTTCGCTGGGCTTCTGCCTCTGGCTGGCGTTCGGGCCGCACGGCAGCGTCAAGCTTGGCGGCGCCGACGAACCGGTGGAATTCTCCACGCCTCACTGGGTGGCCATGATGTTTACCGCCGGGATCGGGGCGGGGACGGTAGTTTGGGGTTTCGGCGAACCCCTCTACTACCTCGAAACCCCGCCGCTGGGCATCGAACCCTATTCCGGCGCAGCCTACGAATGGGGACACATGTACCCGATGCTCCATTGGGGCATAGTTCCGTGGTCCTTTTACGCGCTGCCGGCGGTGCCCATCGCCTACAGTCTCTACGTCGAGCGCGCACGTTTCCTGCGGATCGGCGAGGCCAGCGCCGCCGCGCTGCCGCGCCTCGGGCACTCCACCTGGAAAGTGGTCATCGACATCTTCATCGTCCTCGGCGTCGTTGCCGGCGCCGCGACCTCGCTGGGCATGGGAGTTCCCCTGGTCTCGGCGCTGCTTTCGGAGTTGACCGGCCTGCAGGACAGCTTCCCCGCAAGGGCCGCGGTTCTCGCCGTTTTGGTCCTGCTCTTCGGTGCCAGCACCCTGCGCGGCCTGAAAAGGGGCATTCGCTTGCTGGCGGACTTCAACATGGTCCTGGCCCTGCTTCTCCTGCTCGTCATCCTGGCGATCGGTCCGACGCTGTTCATCGTGAAGATGATCGTGAACAGCCTGGGTCTGATGGCCGACAACTTCTTCCGTACCCAGCTATGGACCGATTCCATCGAACAATCCGGGTTTACCGAGGCCTGGACGGTGTTCTACTGGGGCTGGTGGATCGCCTTCGCGGCCTTCATGGGCCTGTTCATCGCGAGGATTTCGCGTGGCAGGACCATTCGGCAGTTGGTGCTGGGCACCATCCTGTGGGGGTCGCTGGGCACGCTTTCGTACCTGTCGATCACCGGCGGTTTCGCCCTGTATCTCGAGCTGAACGATGTGTTGCCGCTTAGCGAAATCCTCCGGGAAAGCGGCCTGTACGCGGTCACGGCCACGATCGCGGCGCACATGCCGTTCGGCGGTATCAGCCTTGTCTTCTTCATCGTGCTTTGCATCGTCTTCCTGACTTCGACGGTTGATACGGCTGCGGGCTGGGTTTTGGCGGAAAGAGCCGTGTAATTCCGGGGACTTATTGGCGAGGGGTTCGGGATGCGCCAGTGTAGTGCCTAGTCCTTTTCATTGGTTGACAAGAGCGCCCCCAGACGTTACCCTGCGTCCATCTTCATCCGCGTCAAAACCACCCCCAACAGCCCCCGGCGTTCCGTTCAACTCGTCGAGTCCGTGCGCGCCGGCGGAAAGGTCCGGCAACGCATCGTCCGGCACGTCGGCATCGCCATGGATGACGGCGAACTGGTTCGGCTTAAGGAACTGGGGGAATTCATCAAGGCGAAGATCAGCGATGAACGCCAGCCGGGACTGTTCCCGCCCGAACAGATTGCCGGGCAGGCGATCCGGGCGTCACGGGCGGCGAACAAGGCGCTGCGGGTGGACTTGAAGCAACTGGAGGAAGAACAGCGCGTGGTCACCGGCATTCACGAAGTGTATGGCGCGACGTATCGCCAACTGGGTTTTGACAAGCTGTTGCCGAGGTCCCGCTACCGCGCTTCTCACGACAGTCTGCTGCATACCGTCATGGCGCGGATCGCCAACCCCGACAGCAAGCGCGGCAGCGTGCGGCGGCTGGAGCAGGACTTCGGGGTGGAGCTGCCGCTGGAGAAGCTCTACCGGATGATGGATCACCTCACCGGGCGGGTGATTGAGCGGCTCAAAACGCGGGCCGGCAGCGCCACGCAGGCGCTGCTGCCGGAGCCTTTGGACGTGCTGTTCTTTGATTGCACGACCTTGTATTTCGAGTCGTTCACCGAGGATGAACTCAAACAGAATGGTTTCAGCAAGGACGCCAAGCACCATCAGGTGCAGGTGCTGCTGGCCCTGATGGTGACGCGGGAGGGTTTGCCGGTGAGCTATGCGGTGTTCCCCGGCGCCACCTATGAAGGACACAGCTTCATCCCGGCGCTTAAGGACCTGCAGCAGCGTCACCCACTCGGGCAAGCGGTATGGGTGGCTGACCGGGGGATGTTCAGTGACGGTAATCTCAAGGAGTTGGAAGCGCAGGACTGCGGATACATCGTGGGCGCCCGGATTAAGAATTTGCCCAAGGCGCTTGCCGAGCAAATTCTCGACCCCGGCGCCTACCGGCCGCTGCAAGGCGTTGCGGGTATGCAGGTTGCGCAATGGCGCCACGGTGACCGGCGGCTGGTAGTGACCTACAACCCGGCGCGGGCGCGCAAAGATCAGCACGAGCGCCGCAAGGCGGTTGAGAAGCTGATCAAAAAACTGGGCAAAAGCGATAACCCCAAGGCCCTGCTCGGCCATCGCGGCAACCAGCGCTTTATCACCATTGACGGCGACGCACGGCTGATGCTCAACGAAGCCAAGGTCAAGGAAGCGGCGCGCTGGGACGGGCTGCAGGGGATCATCACCAACCTTGAGGATATGCCGCACCACGAACTGCGGTCGCGCTATCGTGGCCTGTGGCAGGTCGAGGAAAGCTTCCGCATCACCAAACATGATCTCAAGGTGCGCCCGATCTACCACTGGACGCCGCACCGGGTGCAGGCACACATCGCCATCGCCTTTATGGCTTTCGCCTGCATACGCCATCTCGCCTACCGGGTCGCGCTGCAGAAGCGGCGCATGTCTCCGGAAGTCATCCGCAATGCTCTCGTTCACCGCCAGTGTTCGGTGCTCCGGCACCGGCGCACCGGGAAACGCTATGCCGTGCCGTCCAAACCTTCCCGCGAAACAGAGGACATCTATCGGGCCATGGGGCTGCCACTTCCCACCACGCCCTGCGAACTCACCTGAACTCACCACTTCTCCCGGCGCTGCTGCTGAATGTAGTGCCTTGGCGCTGATGCGAATTCAGTTAAATCAATACGTTACGAAATCCAACCGTCGAAGTCAGGATCGTGCTTTGCATCGTCTTCTATGCAACGACCATGGACTCGGCGGCCTTCGTCTCGGCCTGCGTCTGCTCGAAGAATCTGCGCGCGAGCCACGAACCGCGACTGTCCATGCGCATCGCCTGGATCGCGGTGTTATTCCTGATGACCGTCGGCGTTACGCTGTCCGACAGCCTGACGGCGGTCCAGTCGGTAACCGTGATCGGTTCGCTGCCGGTCATTCCGATCCTGATCGTCATGAGCGTGTCGCTGGTTCGGCGACTGAACGCTCACCGCACTCGCTGAGGAGTTTGGGCGAATAGCCCCGCTGCGGGCTAGGAGTCTGCGCCGCAGAACACTTTCCGTGCTTCAGAGTGGGATTGAACGATCCAAACAATGCTCATAAGTGCTGAATGGTGGGGTTTGTATCCATAACGATAGGTTATTTTGACATGCTTGACCCAAGAATATTTCCTACGGCGCAGACTCCTAGATCCCTTTGGCGCCTTCCCCGGCAAGCACCCGGTCGATGCCGCCGGCCGTGCCGCAGTCGGCGTAGGCGACGAAAACCCCGGCGTATGTCGGGCGATGCTCGCGGATCATCCTGCGGAGGCGTTCGGGAATTTCCGCCGGGCGGTTGTGGAGTTCGGCGGGAAGGCACTTCAGGTGCAGGTGGCTCCAGCCCCAGCGCTGCCGGAGCGCGTCGATCTCGCGCGCCAGGGCGCCGCAGGCGATTACCAGGATCGGATCAGGCATGGCCGGTTGCTCTCGCACGGCGCGCCCGCCTGAACGTTCGCCGGCTCTGATGGTCTCCCAACATCAGTAGTCCCGATCCTCGAACTCGGACTTGCGCCGGTGGATGAACTCCAGCAGCGCCTCGTCAATCGCCGGATCGAGCGGCGGCGCCTCGTACTCCTGCAGCATCCGCTTCCAGATCGCGTTGGCGCGCTGCGCGGCGTCGAGCGAGCCATCCTGCTGCCATTGCTCGAAGCTGTTGTTGTCCGCGATGGTGGAACGGTAAAACGCGGTCTTGAAGTTTGCCTGGGTATGCGCGGCGCCAAGGAAATGCGAGCCGGGCCCGACCTCGCGCAGCGCACCCATGGCCTGGCCGTTCTCCGACATATCCACCCCCTTCAACAGCACTGCGATCATATTGGCCTGGTCGGCGTCGAGGATGAACTTCTCGTAGCCCATCGCAAGACCACCCTCAAGCCAGCCGGCTGTGTGAAGCATGAAGTTCACGCCCGCCAGGGCTGCCGTCTGCATCGTGTTGGCCGACTCGTAGGCCGCCTGGGCGTCGGGAATCTTCGACGCGCACAACCCGCCGCCGCTGCGGAAGGGCACGCCCAGGCGGCGCGCCAACTGCCCCGCGCCGTACAGGACCAGGCTGGATTCCGGGGCGCCGAAGGTCGGCGCTCCCGACTGCATGGACACGACTGATGCGAACGAACCGAACACCACGGGAGCCCCGGGGCGCACGAGCTGAATGTAAGCCATCCCGGCCAGCGCCTCGGCCAGGATCTGGGTCAGCGTGCCGGCCGCGGTCACCGGCGACATCGCTCCGGCGAGCAGGAAGGGCGAAATGACCGTCGCCTGGTTGTTTTCGGCGTAAACCGTCGCCGCCCCGAGCATGGTTCCGTCGAAGCACAGTGGCGAATTCGCGTTGATCAGGCTGGTCAGCACCGTGTTGTTCGCCACAAAATCCTCGCCGAATACGATTCTTGCCATGGCCACGGTGTCTTCGGCACGCTCGGGGTGTGTGACCGAACCCATGAACGGCTTGTCGCTGTATCGGATATGGCTGTAAACCATGTCGAAGTGACGCTTGTTAACGGGCAGATCGACAGGCTCGCAGATCGTGCCGCCGGAATGGTGCAGCCCGGGGCTCATGAAGGCGAGCTTCACGAAGTTGCGAAAATCCTTAATGGTCGCATAGCGCCGTCCCTGGTCAAGATCCCGCACGAACGGCGGTCCGTAGGCGGGAACCAGCACGGTGCGCGAGCCGCCGATGATCGTGGAGCGCCTGGGGTTGCGGGCATGCTGCTTGAACTCGTGGGGCGTCGTGGCCTGGACCAGCGACCGGCACATGCCGCGCGGAAACCGCACGCGCTCGCCGTCCACGTCGGCGCCCGCTTCCTTCAGGAGTTCAAGCGCCCGCGGGAATTCACGGAACTCAATGCCGATTTCCTCGAGCACCGTGTCGGCGTTGTGCTCGATCAACTCCAGCGCCTCGGTATCGAGAACCTCGAAACAGGGAATCCGGCGATCGATCCAGGCCGGGAGCTCTTCCATGGCTGCACGCCGGAGCACGGCGAGCTTCGCGGCGCGGCCACCGCGCCGCTTACGGCCGGGGTGTCGCCTGTCTTGCGGGCGGCTGCTCATGCACGGCACGCCGCCGAACGGGGTTCATCAAGCATCTTGGCGCTCTGGCTATGATCGGATACCAAGGGGGTGAGATGGAGGGGCTGAACGGCAAGCAGCATAACAGCTCTTGTTGCATGCGCACGCTGGCAAACGCCCTTGTAGCTCATCAGCACCCTGGCAACACGATGACCCGTCGGTTGCCCGAATCGTTCCGGCAGGCCGGGGCGGGCGGTCCCGCATTGGAATCCCTATCTGATCGAGGCTTGGCGGCGCCACTACAACACCGTTCGCCTCCCCGGCAGCCTTGGGCACCGGCCGCCGGCCCCAGAGTCGATGGTGCTCTCAAGCGGGCCGCCCGGCTAAACTACGCCCCTCCCGGCAGCCAGCTTGTCCCATCAACCACCAATCCACTAACATTCCAACTGGTGGAGGTTGGTCAACAACGGTGCGGGTTCGCGGCGGCCGCGGGACTTGCGCAGGGCGATCGACTTGAGTCGGCGGGAGCGGGAGTATGAGCGACATGGGCAAAGTACGAAGCGACATCGAGATAGCACGCGCGGCGCGCACCCGTCCGATCGGCGAGATCGGGGCGACGATCGACATTCCGGGCGAGCACCTGTTCCCCTACGGCCACGACAAGGCCAAGATCGGGCTCGACTACCTCGACTCGCTCGTCGACCGCCCGGACGGCAAGCTCATCCTCGTGACCGCGATCACACCGACCCCGGCCGGGGAGGGCAAGACCACGACCGCGGTGGGGCTTGGCGACGGCTTGAGCCGCATCGGCAAGCGAACCGCCATCTGCCTGAGGGAGCCGAGCCTTGGCCCATGCTTCGGGATGAAGGGCGGCGCGGCGGGGGGTGGCTACGCCCAGGTCGTGCCGATGGAGAGCATCAACCTTCATTTCACCGGCGACTTCCACGCCATCGGCGCCGCGCACAACCTGCTTTCGGCATTGGTGGACAACCACATACACTGGGGGAACGCGCTCGGGATCGACACGCGGCGCGTCACCTGGGGGCGAGTGGTGGACATGAACGACCGTGCGCTCCGGAGCGTATCGATCGCACTCGGCGGGGTCGGGAACGGCTACCCGCGCGAGTCCGGTTTCGACATCACGGTCGCGTCCGAGGTGATGGCGATCTTCTGCCTGGCGGAAGGGCTCGCGGACCTGGAGCGCCGGCTCGGCAACATCGTGGTCGGGCAGACCCGCGAGCGGGAGGCCCGCTATGCGAGCGAGCTCGAGGCGCATGGTGCGATGACCGTGCTCCTGAAGGACGCGCTCATGCCGAATCTCGTCCAGACTCTGGAGAACAACCCCGCGTTTATCCATGGCGGGCCGTTCGCGAACATCGCTCATGGCTGCAACTCGGTGATGGCAACCCGGTTGGGACTCAAGCTCGCCGACTACACGGTGACCGAGGCCGGGTTCGGGGCGGATCTCGGGGCGGAGAAGTTCTTCGACATCAAGTGCCGGAAGGCGGGCCTCAAGCCGGACGCGGCGGTGGTGGTCGCGACTATCCGTGCCCTCAAGATGCACGGCGGGGTCGCGATCGCCGACCTCGGTTCCGAGAACGTCGACGCGGTCCGCGCCGGTCTCGCCAACCTTGGCCGCCATCTCGACAACGTTGCCCGCTTCGGCGTGCCCGCAGTCGTCGGCATCAACCGCTTCACCGCGGACACCGACGCCGAACTCGCCGCGGTTCGCGAGTACTGCGAGAGGCGGGGCGCGGTCGCCATCGAGTGCACCCACTGGGCGAACGGCAGCGCCGGCGCCGAGGAGCTTGCACGAAAGGTGGTGGAAGTGGTGGACAGCGGCGCGGCCGACTTCCGCCCCCTCTATCCGGATGACATGGGACTTTGGGAGAAGATCGAGACCATCGCCCGGAACATCTACGGCGCGGCGGAAGTGGCCGCGCCCCCCAACGTTAGAACCGAGATCGCCAAATTCGAGGCGGACGGCTTCGGCCACTACCCGGTCTGCATGGCGAAGACCCAGTACAGTTTCTCGACCGACCCCAACGCGAAGGGCGCCCCCTCCGGCCACTCGATCCACGTTCGCGAGGTGCGCCTCTCCACCGGCGCCGAGTTCCTCGTCGCCATCTGCGGCAACATGATGACCATGCCCGGCCTCCCCCGAATCCCCTCCGCCAACAGCATCCGCCTCAACCAGGCAGGCGAAATCGAGGGCCTCTTCTGACGGCGGGGATGTTAGCCTTGTTCCTGAACTGCGCGGAGGATGCGGGCGCCGGCAAAATGATCGATCAGGCATTATCTCGGAGCCGCTGTTGAGCACGAAGAGTGCAGGCAGCGGAACAGGTGTGCATGAAGCGCTGGTATCCCGGATCGCCAGGCGCCATGTTGCTCGCCCCGGAGGATTGCTGCCAGCCCTGCATGCCATTCAGGACGAACTCGGCTACGTACCTCCGGAGGCCGTGCCAACCGTGGCCGAGGTGTTCAACATCTCTCGCGCCGAAGTGCACGGCGTGGTCAGTTTCTACCACCTGTTCAGAACCACCCCACCGGGCCGCAGGACGCTGTACCTGTGCCGGGCCGAGGCCTGTCAGGCCATGGGGGCCCGAGCACTGGAACGACATGCGACGGAGCGGCTCGGCATCGGCTTCCACGAGACCACTACTGATGGCCGGATCAGCCTGGAACCGATCTTTTGCCTCGGTAACTGCGCCTGTTCGCCGGCGGTGATGATCGATGATTTCGTGTACGGACGGGTGACACCCCAACGCCTGGACGCGTTGCTGGAAGAGGGCTGAGGGATGGCGGTGGGGGCACACAGGGTCTTCGTTCCCCGCGATACCACGACGCGTTCCATGGGCGCCGACGACGTGGCGGCCGCGATCGCCGCGGAGGCCGCCAGACGCGGCGAATCCGTCACCGTGGTGCGCAACGGTTCCCGCGGCCTGTACTGGCTGGAACCGATGATCGAGGTCGAGGCCGGCGGCGTGCGTCACGCGTATGGACCGGTGCAATCGACCGACGTCCCGGCGCTCTTCGACGCCGAATTTCTCGCTGCGGGCCGACATGCGCTTGGGGTGGGCCCAACAGAAGAAATCCCCTGGCTGGCGGAGCAGTCTCGGCTTACATTCGCGCGCGTGGGCATCACGGACCCGCTGTCGCTGGACGACTACCACGCTCATGGCGGCTACGAAGGGCTTACCAGGGCCGTGGAACTGTCGCGGGACGAGATCATCGAAATCGTCACCGAATCCGGCCTGCGGGGCCGCGGCGGCGCCGCCTTTCCCACCGGCATCAAGTGGCGCACGGTGCTGAACGCGGAGGGGGTGCAGAAGTATGTCACCTGCAATGCGGACGAGGGCGATTCCGGCACCTTCGCCGACCGGATGGTCATGGAAAGCGATCCCTTCGTGCTGATCGAGGGCATGACCATCGCCGGTCTCGCCGTCGGCGCGACCATGGGCTACATCTACCTGCGCGCCGAGTACCCGCTGGCGATCACGATCATGAACGAGGCCATCGGGATCGCCGAGGCGGCGGGCCTGCTGGGCAAAAATGTCATGGACAGCGGTCAGGCCTTTCATCTGGAAGTTCGCAAAGCCGCCGGCGCGTACATTTGCGGCGAGGAAACCTCCATGCTGGAGAGTCTGGAAGGCAAGCGCGGCGTAATCCGGTACCGTCCCCCGATGCCGGCGGTCAAGGGCCTGTTCGGGGCGCCCACCATCGTCAACAACGTTGTCACCCTGGCGTCCGTGCCGATCATCCTGGCCGAGGGCGCAGAGTACTACCGGGACTACGGCACGGGCCGTTCCAGAGGGACACTGACCGTACAACTGGCCGGCAACATCAAACGGGGCGGGCTGGTGGAGATCGGTTTCGGCCGCCCGCTGCGTGAATTGCTGGAGGACTTCGGCGGCGGCACGGCCACCGGCCGGCCGATCCGGGCGGTGCAGGCGGGCGGTCCGCTGGGCGCCTATGTTCATCCTTCACAGTTCGATACTCCGCTTGATTACGAAGCGTTCGCGGAGTTCGGCGGGATGATCGGCCACGGCGGTCTGGTGGTCTTCGACGACACCGTGGACATGGGCGAGCAGGCCCGTTTCGCCATGGAGTTCTGCGCTATCGAGTCGTGCGGAAAATGCACGCCCTGCCGGATCGGCGCGGTGCGGGGCGTGGAAGTCATCGACCGGATCCTGAGCGGTGACGATGAGTCCGGCAACCTGCTATTGTTAAGGGACCTTTGCGATACGATGGTTGCCGGTTCGCTGTGCGCGCTGGGCGGGATGGCCCCGTTCCCCGTAATCAGCGTTCTGGATCACTTTCCCGAGGATCTGCGGGCACGCTGATCGCCGGTGGAATGAATGGAGATGAGTCATGAGTCAAGTGTCTGACACGGCACAAGTCTACGAGGCCTACCGGCGCCCTGAAGACCTGGGTGCGCCGCCCAGCGAGTCCGCGACGATGGTACGTCTAACCATCGACGGCAAGACAGTGACGGTACCCGAGGGCGCCACGGTGATCCGTGCGGCTGCACTCGCGGGCATCAACATTCCCAGGCTGTGCGCCAGCGACATGCTTGAGCCTTTCGGTTCCTGCCGGCTGTGCCTGGTGGAAATCGAGGGCGCCAGGGGTCTTCCTGCATCGTGTACCACCGAAGTGGCCGATGGCATGGAGGTGACCACGCAGAACCCGCGGCTGGCCGACGTGCGCCGCAACGTCATGGAACTTTACATCTCCGATCATCCGTTGGATTGCCTGACCTGCCCCACCAACGGTGACTGCGAACTGCAGGATATGGCCGGCGCCGTGGGTCTGCGGGAAGTCCGTTACGGCTACGCGGGCGAGAACCATCTGGATGCGGAGAAAGACGAGAGCAACCCCTACTTCACCTTCGATCCCAGCAAGTGCATCGTTTGTTCGCGCTGCGTGCGCGCCTGCGAGGAGGTTCAGGGCACCTACGCGCTCACCATAGACGGCAGGGGTTTCGAGTCCAAGGTGGCAGCGAGCCAGGACCAGCCGTTCCTTGATTCGGAATGCGTGTCCTGTGGCGCCTGCGTGCAGGCCTGCCCCACCGCGACACTGACGGAGACCTCGCTGATCGAACTGGGCCAACCGGAGCATTCCGTGATTACGACCTGCGCCTACTGCGGTGTCGGCTGTTCGTTCCGCGCGGAGATGAAGGGCGAGAAAGTGGTCAAGATGATCCCCAACAAGGACGGTCACGCCAATCACGGGCACTCCTGCGTCAAGGGGCGCTTCGCCTTTGGTTATGCCACCCACAAGGATCGCATCACCGCGCCGCTGATTCGCGAATCAATCCGCGAACCGTGGCGGGAAGTGTCCTGGGAGGAAGCCATTGGTTTCGCGGCCGGGAAGCTCAAGAAGATTCGGGAGAAATACGGCTCCAATTCCATCGGAGGCATCACCTCGTCCCGCTGCACCAACGAGGAGACCTACCTGGTGCAGAAGATGGTCCGCACCGCATTCGGCAACAACAACGTGGATACCTGCGCTCGGGTTTGCCACTCGCCTACGGGATACGGACTGAAAACCACTTTGGGCGCATCGGCAGGGACTCAATCATTCGACTCGGTCCTGAAGGCCGACGTAATCATGATCATCGGCGCCAACCCTACCGTCGCACACCCTGTATTCGCTTCGCAAATGAAACGCCGGCTGCGGGAAGGGGCCAGGCTGATCGTCATCGATCCCCTGCAGATAGACCTGGTGCGCTCCGCCCATGTAGAGGCGGACTGCCATCTGCAACTTCGCCCGGGCACCAACGTGGCCATCATCAATGCGCTGGCCCATGCAGTTCTCTCCGAGGGTTTGGAGGACAGGCCGTATATTGAGGACCGTTGCGAACTCGACGCCTACGCGGACTGGCGCCGATTCATTCTCAAAGAGCGCAATTCCCCGGAGGTCCTGGCCGAAGTTTCCGGCGTGCCCGCGGAAGACATCAGGGCCGCGGCGCGGCTCTACGCTGCCGGCCCCAACAGCGCCATCTACTACGGGCTGGGTGTTTCCGAGCACGCCCAGGGTTCCACCATGGTTATGGGTATTGCCAACCTGGCCATGGCGACCGGCAACCTGGGCCGCGAGGGGGTTGGCGTCAGCCCGCTGCGGGGCCAGAACAACGTGCAGGGCGCCTGCGACATGGGTTCCTTTCCCCACGAATTGCCGGGCTACCGGCATATTTCCGACGCCGAGACCCGCGCGCTGTTCGAGCGGGAATGGGGAGTGGAACTGTTGCCGACACCTGGTTTCCGGATTCCGAACATGTTCGATGCGGCGGTAGCCGGAGATTTCAAGGGTCTCTATGTGCAGGGTGAAGACATGGCTCAGTCCGATCCGGATATCACGCATGTCTCCGACGCGCTGTCGTCGCTGGAGTGCCTGATCGTGCAGGACCTGTTCCTGACCGAGACCGCGAAATTCGCCCACGTGTTTCTGCCCGGTTCATCATTCCTGGAGAAGAACGGCACCTTCACCAATGCGGAACGGCGGATCTCGCCGGTACGCAAGGTGATGAAATCGCTGTCAGGCTACGAGGATTGGGAAGTTACCCAGTTGCTGGCCAACGCAATGGGTTACCCGATGAACTACGGCCATCCCAGTGAAATCATGGACGAGATCGCGCGGCTCACACCCGCCTTTCGTGGCGTAAGCTTCGAGAAGCTCGATCGCCTCGGCTCCATTCAATGGCCGTGCAACGAGAAGGCCGAGCGCGGCACGCCGACCATGCATGTGGACACCTTCACGCGCGGCAAGGGCCTGTTCCGGCTAACGCCCTATGTAGCGACGCAGGAGCGCTCGACCGCCAGGTACCCGCTGTTGCTCACCACCGGACGTGTTCTCAGCCAGTACAACGTGGGCGCGCAGACACGGCGCACCAAAAACAAGCAGTGGCACGGGCAGGACATCCTTGAGATCCACCCCCACGACGCCGAGCAACGCGGTATCGAGCAGGGCGGCTGGGTGGGCTTGAAGAGCCGGGCCGGCAATACCGTATTGCGCGCGGAGATCACCGAGCGGGTTCAACCCGGAGTGGTTTATACGACCTTCCATCATCCGGAATCCGGCGCCAACGTCGTGACCACGGACAATTCAGACTGGGCGACCAACTGTCCGGAGTACAAGGTCACGGCCGTGCAGGCTTACAAGGTGACCCGGCTTTCGGATTGGCAGCAGCAGTTCGAGGAATTCACCGCAACGCAGCTGGAATTCCTGGGCGAGGCGAGGCCCTCCGTGTCCTCCTGAACTGTCCGCGGTTCAGGGCCTGTTAACACTATGCAAGCTGGGGACGACGCAGCCGATGAATCCGGCCAAGCTGGTACGCATGGCCAACGATATCGCAGCGAACTTCGACTGCGGACTCGATCGGGCCAGGGAGGTGGCCGGTATAGTCGATCATCTCGGGCGATTCTGGAGCCCCTACATGCTCGACACGATGGCTCAACACATGCAGTCAGGCGACACCGGGCTGTCCGACCTGGCCGAGCAGGCGCTCAAGGAACTGATCGAAGAACGGCGGGCCGGCCGTTGAGCGTTGGCGGCCTAGTGCCGTGTCACGCTCATATTGTCGCATCAGAGCGGGCGTAGCGTGTCCCTGCAAGGCGCAGCCGGCGCGGAATACTCGCTGTATTGCGAACGGCTGCAACGCCGCGGGGGCGCGCTACGCCCGCTCCCGCAGGGCGTGTCTCCCCTGGCCCGTGGCCGCGTTGCGCCCCTGGGCAATGGGAGGCGCCATTCCCGGCGGGACGCGCCTTGCTACGAACCAGGGGAAACACGCTGATGCGACAATATGAGCGTGACACGACACTTGCGGCGCTGAAGAGCGTCAAGCGTCTGCAGATTCAGCGTTTTGGCGCTGATGGGGGGACTTGCGATGATGTGGTCGCGACGGAAGAACCATTGGAGATTCGCCTGTCCTATACGAACCCCGATGGCCGGCGCGCACAGCAGAGCATTTCAATCACCATGCGCACGCCGGGCAACGACGAGGAACTGGCGGCCGGTTTCCTGTTGACCGAAGGAATTATCGCGGGCCGTGCGGAGCTCGAAGCCATCGGGCCTTGTGGGCCTCCATCGGCGAACGGGCTGATCAACGTGGTACGAGTGGACCTGGCGCCCGGCGTGGAGGTGGACCTGGCACGCCTCGAGCGCCACTTCTACACGTCCTCCAGTTGCGGCGTTTGCGGCAAGGCATCGCTGGAGGCAGTTGCGGTTCAGGGGCGTTACGACCTCCATGGCAACTCATTGCGAATAAGCGCGAAGAACCTCGGCGCGCTGCCTGACCGGTTGCGGGCGTTGCAGAGCGTTTTCGAGCGGACTGGAGGTCTGCACGCATCCGGGCTGTTCGACGCCGCCGGGAAGGTGCATGTAAGCCGCGAGGATGTGGGCCGGCACAATGCACTCGACAAACTCATCGGCCAGGCGCTCCTTAAGGACGAATTGCCCATGAGTGACTACGGAGTCGTGGTTAGCGGCAGGGCAAGTTTTGAATTGATGCAAAAGGCCATGATGGCCGGTATTCCGATGATGGCTGCCGTGGGCGCACCATCATCTTTGGCGGTGGAATTTGCCGAGGAGTTCGGCATGACGCTAGTGGGCTTTCTGAAGGCGAGCCGGTTCAACATTTATTCACGTTTCGATCGGATCGCTTAGGGCGTGTAACGCAATTCGAAATGCGGTGTCCCGCCGCCCCGATTGCCGGGCTTCCGCTACCGCTCACCCCATCGTAGGCATCGAGAATTCGGGGTCGGCGGCCGGCCCCGCCGGCCAGCGTGCCGTGACCGATTTCATGCGCGTAAAAAACCGCACTCCGTCCGGGCCATGCATGTGCAGCGGGCCGAACAGGGATCGCTTCCAGCCACCGAAGCTGTGAAATGCCATCGGCACCGGGATCGGCACATTGACTCCAACCATTCCGGCCTGTATCTCCTCGCAGAATCGGCGAGCGCTCTCACCGTCACGCGTGAAGATAGCGGCGCCGTTTCCGTATTCATGCTTATTGATCAGGCGGACCGCTTCATCGCGGCTGTCCACGCGCACGACGCTGAGCACAGGTCCGAAGATTTCCTCGTCGTATATGCGCATGCCGCGCTTCACGTGATCGAAAAGCGTTGCGCCAACAAAGAAACCGCGATTCTCCGCGGAATATTGAAAATTACGGCCATCCCGACGCAGCGTGGCGCCCTCCTCAACGCCGCTGTCGATGTATGCGCGCACTCTGGCTGCATGCTGTGATGAAATCAGCGGTCCCATGTGGGCCTCGTTCTCAAGACCATAGCCCGGGCCCACCCGCAGCGAGTCGATCTCCTGCTCCAGTCGGCTGACGAGCCTATCGGCCACATCATCCCCGACGCAGACTGCCACGGAAATCGCCATGCAGCGTTCGCCAGCCGAGCCATAGGCGGCGCCGATCAGCGAATGCGCGACCTGGCCGGGGTCGGCGTCGGGCATGATGAGCATGTGATTCTTTGCGCCGCCCAGCGCCTGCACACGTTTCCCGCATGCGCCCGCCGTTGCGTAAACGTACTTCGCTACAGGGGTTGACCCCACGAAGCTGACGGCCTGGACACGTTCATCCTTCAGCAGAACGTCAACCGCGGCCTTGTCGCCGTTAACGATGTTAAGGACACCATCCGGAAGGCCTGCCTGCGTGAGAAGTTCGGCCAGCCGCACCGTCACCGACGGGTCTTTCTCCGACGGTTTCATCACGAAGGTGTTGCCGCAGGTGATGGCGACCGGAAACATCCACATGGGCACCATCGCCGGAAAATTGAACGGACTGATCCCCACGCAAACGCCAAGCGGCTGCATGAGGCTGTAGCCATCCACCCCGCGCCCCACGTTCAAGCTGTGCTCACCCTTGAGCAGATGCGGGATCCCCGCCGCGAACTCCACAACCTCGAGTCCCCGCGCCAGCTCATTGCGCGCATCGGAGAGCACCTTGCCGTGTTCCATCGTAATGAGTTCGGCCAGCTCATGCCGATGCTCATCGACCAGCGCCTTGAAGGCGAACATCACCCGGGCCCGGTTCAGTGGCGTGACCGCTCTCCAGGAAGCAAAGGCCTGCTGTGCCGCTGCAATTGCGGTTCGCGTCTCGTCGCCGCTCGAAAGCGCGACGTTGAGACGCCTCTCTCCGGTCGCCGGGTTGTAAATTGGCGCGACCCGCCCGGACGTGCTTGCCGCCCGTGTCCCCTGAATATAGTTTCCAATCGTTTCCATGATCCTGTGCCTGGTGTGTCCTCGTAGTCCGGCGTCAGCAGCGAATGCGTCTGCTTTCGGGATCGTACATCGGGATTGAAGAAACCTCTGCCGGTATTCGTTCACCGGCCACCTCGATGCGGAAGCCCCCTTCAATCGGGTTTGGCGCCTTGGCCGTGTCGACGTAACCGAGCCCGATGGCGCCGCCGAGCGTGTGGCCGTAGGCGCCCGAGGTGACGTGACCGACCAGGGCGTCATCGCGCCAGATGGGTTCGTTGTGGTAGAGCAGCGCACGCGGGTCCAGCAGCCGGAACTGCAACAACTGCTTCACCGGCGCCGCAGCCTTGTCCTTCAGCAGCGCCTCCCGGCCGATGAACCCGCCCGGCTTGTCGAACTTCACGGCAAAGTCCAGGCCCGCCTCCAGCGGGGTGTCCTCGTCGGTGATGTCATGGCCCCAATGACGATAGGCTTTTTCGATGCGCAGCGAATCCAGCGCGTGGTAGCCGGCGTGGGTCAGGCCGAACGGTGCGCCCGCAGCGACGATGGTGTCGTAGACGCCGGCCACCAACTCCGTGGGGATGTAGAGTTCCCAGCCGAGTTCGCCGACGTAGGTAATCCGGGAGGCTCGCACCTGGGCGTAGCCAAGCTCGATTTCCCGGCTGTGGGCGAACGGAAAGGCCTCGTGCGAGAGCTTGTCCGGAGTCAGGGATTGCAACAGCGATCGGGCGTTCGGACCCATGATCGAAATCACCCCCATGGCCGAAGTTACATTGGTCAGCACGCAGTGGGCGTCGGCCGGAATGTGCCTTTGCAACCAGTCGAAGTCGCGGACTTCGGTGGCCGCGGCGGTCACGATCAGGAAGCAGTCTTCGGCCAGCCGGGTCACGGTGAGATCCGCTTCGATGCCGCCCCGGTCGTTCAGCCACTGGGTGTAGACGATGCGGCCGGGGCGCACGCCGACATCGTTTGCACAGACGAAATTGAGCACCCGGGCGGCATCACCGCCCTCAAGCCGGAATTTGGCGAACGAGGACAGGTCGAACAGACTCGCCTTCTCGCGCGCTGCCCGGTGTTCCGACGCGGAATGTTCGAACCAATTCTGCCGCCCGTAACTGTACTCGTAACTGGCCAGGGCCGGGTCCGGCGCGTACCAGTTGGGCCGCTCCCAGCCCGCAACCTCGCCGTGGCACGCCCCGATGGCCTTCAGGCGATCGTAGAGCGGTGATTTGCGAACCCCCCGAGCGGTGTCGTACTGACGATAGGGGTAGTGCGTGGCGTACAGCAGGCCGAGGCTTTCGGATACGCGCTCGCGCAGGTATTTTCGATTGCGTTGGAAGGGCTGATTGCGGCGCACATCCACTTCCCACAGGTCCGTCGGCGGGTGTCCGAGGCGGATCCACTGAGAGATCACCTTGCCGATGCCGCCGGCGGACTGCAGGCCGATGGAATTGAGTCCCGCCGCGACAAAACAATTGTCGAGTTCGGGCGCCCGGCCGATGTGGTAGCGCACGTCCGGCGTGAAACTCTCGGGGCCGCAGAAGAAATTGTGCAGCCCCGCGGAGGCAAGCGCCGGTACGCGCACCATGGCCTGCTCAAGGATGGGTTCGAAGTGCTCGAAACTGCCGGCGAGTTCGTCGAAACAGAAGTCCGGGGGAATGCCCTGTGTGGCCCAGGGGCGGGCACGGGGTTCGAAGGCGCCGACGAGCAGCTTGCCGGCGTCATACTTGTAGTAGGTGCAGGCGTCATAGTCACGCACGACCGGGAAGTTCGAATCCAGCCCCGCCACCGATTCGAACAGGGCGTAGTAGTGCTCGCAAGCATGCAGGGGCACGTTCACACCGACTGTGGCCGCCAGTTCCCGCGTCCACATGCCGGCGCATAGAACTACGCAATCCGTATCGATATCGCCGTGCTCGGTGGCCACGCCGGTTACGCCGCCGTGTCCTGTGCGGATGGCGGTCACGGGCACGTTCTGAAAGATGAGCGCGCCAGCCGCGCGGGCGCCCTTGGCCAGCGCATTGGTGATGTCCACGGCGTTGGCGTAGCCGTCTGAGGGAATATGGATGCCGCCGAGCAGATCCCCGGTGTGCAGCAGGGGAACCCGCGCCTGTATGGCCGCGGGCGTGACCACCTCCACGTCCAGCCCGAATACCTTCGCCATCGACGCGCTGCGCTTGAGCTCCTCGAGCCGCTCCTCGTTGGTGGCGACCGAAAAGGAACCGCAGCGCCGGTAGCCGGTGGCCTGGCCGGTTTCTGCCTCCAGGCGTTGGTAGAGCGTGCTGGTGTAGCGCGCCAGCTGGGTCATGTTGATGGACGTGCGCAGCTGCCCGACCAGTCCCGCTGCGTGCCAGGTGGTGCCCGAAGTGAGCTGCCTGCGCTCCAGCAGCGTCACGTCGGAGACTCCGTCCCGCGCCAGGTGATACGCTACCGAGCATCCGATCACGCCGCCGCCGATCACGACCACGCTGGCGCTGCGCGGCAGGCCGGCAGAGCGGTCGGGCGGGGTCGTCACGAGCCGTCAGGCACGTAAACGGACGTTGGCCGGGTCATGCACGGGCTCATCAAGTACCGTCGCCTGCCGCCTTTGCCCGAGCACTTCGACCGTCAACGCCGTGCCGGCGCCGGCCAGGGACGGCGGCACGTAGCCGAAGCCGAGGCTCCGCCGGACAAAGTGGCCAAAGCCGCCGGAGGTGGTCACCCCCACGCATCGCTCACCGGCGAAGATCGGCTCGCCGCCCTGCACATCCGCATCACCGGGGTCCAGGGCGAAGTAGATCAGTTGCAGCGTGCGGTCCCGCTGCTGCAGGGTCGCCTCCCGGCCGATGAAGTCGCCCTTGTCGAACTTGATGAAGCGCTCCATGGCCGCGTCGATCATGGTGACTTCGTTGGTCAGTTCTACACCCCAACTGCGATAGGCTTTTTCCAGCCGCAGGCTGTTGACCGCATAAAGGCCGAAATTGCGGATGCCGAATTCCACTCCGGCCGCCATCAGCGCGTCATACAGCGCCTCCAGATGTTCCATGGCGGGGTGCAGTTCCCAGCCGAGTTCACCCACGTAGTTCACTCGCAACGCCCGCACCGGCATCCCGGCGATCTCGATTTCCCTGCCGCTCAGCCAGCGAAAGGCGCCGCTGTCCAGGGGCGCGTCCGTCAGCTTGGCCAGCACGGTCCGGGCGCGCGGCCCGGCCAGCACCAGAACGCCGCGCCGATTGGTGACATTGGCGACGCGCACCTGCTCTCCGGGGCGCCGTCCCTGTTGCAGGTGGTCGAGATCGCGCAGTTCGGCGCCGGCGGCGGAAAGCACGTAGAAGGTCTCATCGTCGAGGTGGGTGATGGTCATTTCCGCGCCGATGCGCCCGCCCTCCGACAACAGGTGGGTGAGCGCGATACCGCCGCGCTTCGGCGCCCGGTTGGCGCACAGGCGATTCAACAGCGTCCGGGCGCCGCGTCCCGTCACGTCGAATTTCGCGAATCCGGAGAGGTCCAGGATGCCGACCCGCTCGCGCACGGCCAGGCACTCTTCGCGCACCAGTTCGAACACGTTGTTGTGGCGAAAGCTGTATTGCTCCTCCCGGCCGTCCGGCGAGAACCACTTGGGGCGCTCCCAACCGAAAGTCTCGGTATACACGCAGCCCTGGGCCTTGAGCTTGTCGTACAGGGGGCTGGTCCGGCATCGGCGGGCCGCCGGCAGTTCTTCCCCCGGAGGCGGCGTGACGTAGGTCCTGGCGTAGTCCTGGCGCCCCCTGGCGCCCATGTAGCCAGCATCGGCAAACGCGCCGAAACGCCGCGGATCGAACCCGGTCATGTTGATTTCGGAGTCGCCATGCAACATCCACTGAGCCAGGTACTTGCCGCAGCCGCCGCCCTGGGCAATGCCGAATGACGAGCCGCAGCAGAGCCAGAAATTGCGCAGCCCGGCCACCGGGCCGAGCAGCGGCAGACCGTCGGGGCTGTGGGAGATGGCGCCGTTGACGATTCGCTTGATGCCCGCCGGTTCGAAGATCGGCATGCGCTCCATGGCCCGCCCCAGCCAGGGCATCAGGCGCTCGAGATCGTCCTCGAACAGTTCGCTGTCGGAATCCCACGGCGGCAGTCCGCTCGGCCGCCAGGCTTCGGCGAGCCCGTCGGCCTCGTAGATGCCGATCAGGCCGGACTCCTGCTCCTGACGCAAATAGACGGAGGCGTGGGGGTCGCGGGTTACGGGGAGTTCTTCACTTCTGCCGGCCAGTTCCGGCACCGGGCCGGAGACGAGATAGTGGTGCTGAATATTGCAGATGGGAAGGTCCGCACCCACCATCCCCGCCACCTGCCGGGCGAAGCAGCCGGCGGCGTTGACCACGGTTTCGGCGATAACCGGCCCCTGTTGTGTCATCACTTTCCATTCGCCGCCCGGCAGGGAGTCTATACCGGTCACCCGATTGTGCCGGACAATGCTGGCGCCCAGGTTGCGTGCCCCCTTGGCCATCGCCTGGCAAAGCCCGAACGGGTCGGCGTGACCATCGTTGCGGGTCCAGGCGCCGGCCAGCACACCTTCGGTTGAGACAAAGGGATTCAACTTGCCGATCTTTGCAACGTCGACGATCTCCATGTGGTAACCGACATTTGCAGCGATTCCGCGAAGGTAGCGGAACCAGTCCAGATCCCGCTCGGTGAGGGCGAAGCGGACACTGCCGCAGGCGTGCCAGGTGACCGACTGTCCGGTCAGTTGCTCCAGTTTCCTGTACAGGGAAATGCTGGATTCGTGGATCTTGGCGAGGTTGTAGTTGCCGACCAGGTTGGGGCATTGACCGGCCGCGTGCCAGGTCGAGCCCGAAGTCAACTCGCCTTTCTCGATCAGCAGGACATCGCCGCACCCCTCGGCCGCCAGGTGGTACAGCAATCCGACGCCCATAATGCCGCCGCCGACTATGACAATTCGAGCCTGTTTCTCCATGGCGTTCTCCGGGGTTGAAGTGATTTTCGCGGAAGTTGGGGCTAACTTGCAATATGAAATGCGATATCAGCCGGCGTTCGGGTAAGCGGCGGGCGACATCAGGCGGCGCCGGCGGCTTGTGCGCCCATGTCAGCATCGAAATCTCGTTGGATAAAAAAAAGCGTTTTTTCATTGCGGATATCAATTCATGACTGCTAATATGCCGCCGAGGGCCGCTGGATCGGCCGTGAGATGGAGCAGCCGGGCAGGAACGCGCGCCAGGCCGGTTCGGCCTGTAGCAGAGGTGTTCGCCGCAAGCGTCTGCCTGCCCCATACTCGCGGCCCGGCCGGAATCCCGTCTTGGAACTTCTGAACTTTCGAGGCAGGAGTTTTGGTGGTTGGAGGTAGTTGGCATGAACGACGACGTGGACGGCAAGGACAAGGCGGCGGAGCAGCCGGAAGATCTCGTCCTCTCTGAGCTCGACGACGATGAACTGGTCGAGCAAATGCACGACGATCTGTACGACGGTCTCAGGGAGGAAATCGTTGAAAGCACGGAGATTCTGCTGCAGCGGGGCTGGTCGCCGGAAAAGGTGCTGAGCGATGCCCTGGTGGGGGGCATGCAGATCGTCGGCGTCGACTTTCGCGACGGCATCCTGTTTGTGCCGGAGGTGCTGCTGGCGGCCAACGCCATGAAGGGCGGCATGGCCGTGCTGCGGCCGTTGCTGGCGGAAACGGGCGCGAAGCCGGTCGGCAAGATGGTGATCGGTACGGTCAAGGGCGACATCCACGACATCGGCAAGAACCTGGTGGGAATGATGATGGAGGGCGCCGGTTACGAGGTGGTCGATATCGGCATCAACAACAGCGTTGAAAGCTACCTGGAAGCGCTGCAAGAACACCGCCCGGACATTCTCGGCATGTCGGCGCTGCTGACCACCACCATGCCGTATATGAAGGTGGTCATCGATGAACTGGTGGCCCAATCCATCCGCGAAGACTACATTGTGCTGGTCGGCGGCGCGCCCCTGAACGAGGAATTCGGCAAGGCAGTCGGCGCGGACGCCTATTGCCGCGATGCCGCCACCGCGGTGGACACCGCCGCCCACCTGATGCGGAAGAGGCACAACGACCGATGACACGGGACTCTCCGGACGGGATATGGGCCCGCCCGGGAGACACGGGCGAGGCGCAACTGCCGATGAAACGGGATCCCGTACTGGTAATCGCGTGCGGCGCTCTCGCCCGGGAGCTGCACGCGATTCGGCGCGCCAACGGCTGGGACCACCTTCGCATCCGTTGCCTGGATCCGCAATTGCACCTTCGCCCGGAGCGGATCGCGCCCCGCCTGCGCGCGGAGATCAAGCTCGCGAGCGGGCAGTACCACCGCATTTTCATCGGCTATGCGGATTGCGGCAGCTATGGCGAGATCGACCGGGTGCTGGAGGACTACCCTGGTGTGGAGCGCCTGCCGGGGCTGCACTGCTATGAGTTGTTCGCCGGCGCCGAGGTCTTCCAATGCCTGGCCGATGAAGAGCCGGGCACGTTCTACCTCACCGACTTCCTGGTGCGCTTCTTTGACCGGCTCGTCGTGCAGACGCTGCAACTTGACCGCCATCCTGAACTGTCTGAGGCCTTCTTCGGCAACTACCGGCGCCTGGTCTATCTGTCCCAGACCCGGGACGCGGAACTGCTCGCCGCGGCCCGAGCGGCCGCGGCGAGCCTCGGCCTTGAGTTTTCCCACCTTCACACTGGCTATCGCGCTTTACAAGAGCGCGTCGCCCGCGTGGCCGCAGGCTGACGCCATGGACGTTGTCGTGGTGAGGTGGCGTGATATTCCCTCACAGGTTATCGTCAGGAAGGGCAGAAGGCGCGCAAGAGCGCGGTTGAGCGGGCGCTTTCAGAACGCCATCTGTCGCGCCGCCATGCGGGCGAAGAAGAGTAGCGCCGATGCCTACCTTAATGAATGGGCGCGGGAGCCTGTCAAGCCCGGGCCGGATGACGCTGCGGCCGATTTGCAGGTGGTCGCCGACCGGCTTGCGGCCCGAATCGAAACGCGCTATTCGGACGAGAGCCTGCTGGCGCTCATTCGCAATCACGGTTTGGAGGAGGATTAAAGGGATGTGCCGGATGCGTCAGTTGGTAGCTAGTGCCGTGTCAAGCTCATATTGCCGCATCAGCGCGTCTCCCCTGGTTCGCGGCAAGGCGCGACCCGCTGGGAATGGTTTCTCCCATTGCCCAGGGGCGCAACGCCGCCACGGGCCAGGGGAGGCGCGCCCTTCGGGAGCGGGCATGGCGCGCCCCCGCGGCGTTGCAGCCGTTCGCAATACGGCTAGTATTCCGGGCCGGCTGCGCCTTGCAGGGACACGCCATGCCCGCTCTGATGCGGCAATATGAGCTTGACACGGCGCCAGGCATGACGGACACGGTAGTCGCCTCTGCCAGCCGCGAGGTGGCGATCGGCTTTGATCGGCCCTTTGTGATCATAGGCGAGCGCATCAACCCCACCGGGCGCAAGATCCTCGCGGAGGAAATGAAGGCGGGAAACTATGACCGCGTGGTCGCGGACGCGGTCGCCCAGGTAGAGGCCGGCGCCCACATGCTGGACGTCAACGCCGGGATCCCGCTGGCGGACGAACCCGCCATGCTGGCCGAGGCCATCAAGTTGGTGCAGTCGGTAACCGATGTACCCCTGTCCATTGATTCCTCCATCGTCGCTGCGCTGGAATCCGGTCTGGCGGCCTATAGCGGCAAGGCGCTGGTCAACTCCGTGACGGGCGAAGAGGATAGGCTGGAAACGGTGCTGCCGCTGGTAGCCCGGCACGGCGCCGCTGTGGTGGCCATTTCCAACGACGAAACCGGCATCTCCGAGGATCCGGACGTGCGCTTCGAAGTGGCCAGGAAGATCGTGGAAAGAGCGCAGGACCACGGCATTTCCCGCAGCGACGTTGTGGTCGATCCGTTGGTCATGCCGATCGGCGCAATCAACTCCGCCGGCAGGCAGGTCATGCACCTGGTCAGCCGGTTGCGCAGGGAACTAAAGGTCAATACCACCTGCGGCGCGTCCAATGTGAGTTTCGGTCTGCCAAATCGAAATGGCATCAACAACGCATTCCTCACCATGGCGATCGGCGCCGGCATGACTTCCGCGATCACCAACCCGCTGCATGGCGAGGTCATCCAGGCGGTCCTTGGGGCCGATGTAATGATGGGCAAGGATCCGAATTGTGGGCGCTGGATTGCCAAGTACCGCGAACCCGGTGCGCCGGCCGGGGCCCGAGGTACCCGGCGGGGCCGCCGCCGCCGCGGCTGACCCTATGGAAACAGCTATGCTTTCAGCGTCTTTCAACTCGCATGTCAGGGAGAGCAGCCATGCCTAGACGATCAGGTGGTAGAAGGGCCCGAAGGGCCGAGCGCGCCGCGCCGCTTGCCGAAGCGATCAAGCCGGTTCTGCCGGGGCATGCCGGGGGACAATACCGGCCCTTGTCCGCTGCCGGCGTTGCGGCCATCGCGGACAACGCCTTGAAGATTCTCGAACGGGTGGGTTTCGCCGACGCCACCCCTCACTGCATCGAAACCTGCACGGCGGCCGGCGCCGTGCTTGGCGAGGACGGGCGATTGCGCATGCCGGGAAGCCTGGTCGAGCGGACCCTGCAGCAAGCCCGGCGGAATCTGGTTCTGCATGGTCAGGACCCGCGGAGAGACCTGGATTTGAGCGGCGCCAGAGTGCACTTCTCTACTGCCGGGGCCGCGGTGATGGTCGCTGACACGGAGAAAGGACTTTATCGGGATTCCAAGGCGCAAGACCTGTACGACATGGCGCGTATCGTGGACACCTGCGAGCACATTCACATGTTCCAGCGCACCTGCGTCCCCCGGGACATTCGCGACAATTACGCGATGGACATCAATACGCTCTACTGCGCGGTGATGGGCACCAGCAAGCACGTCGGTTCCAGCTGGACGGTTTGCGAGCACGTAGAGAAGAGCCTTGAGATGCTGCATCACATCGCCGGCGGCGAGGCCGAGTGGCGGGCGCGACCCTTCGTCAGTCAGTCCAACTGCTTTGTGGTCCCGCCGTTGAAGTTCGCCACCGATGCCCTCGAGTGCCTGCGGGTAGCAGTGCAGGGCGGCATGCCGGTGCTGCTGTTATCGGCGGGCCAGGCCGGCGCGACGACCCCCGCCTATCTGGCCGGGGCGGTTTCTCAGGCCTGGGCGGAGTGCCTCGGCGGGCTGGTCTATGTAAACGCGATCAAGCCGGGCGCCCCGGCGATTCTCGGCGCCTGGCCGTTTGTTTCCGATCTGCGTACCGGTGCGATGAGCGGCGGCTCCCCGGAGCAGGGCCTGCTGTCCGCCGCCTGCGCCCAGCTCGGTATTCATTTTGACCTTCCCTTCGGCACCGCCTGTGGCATGACCGACGCCAAGTTTCCGGACTTTCAGGCCGGCGCGGAACGTGCGGCAACGGTACTGTCCGCCGCCTTGTCCGGGGCGAACATCGTTTATGAATCCGCCGGCATGTACGCCAGTCTGTTGGGAACATGCCCGGAGAGCCTGTTGCTGGACAACGATGTTCTTGGCTCTGTCGGGCGCGTTACGCGGGGGATCGAAGTCAACTCCGATACGCTGAGCTTCGCTGAGATCGAACAGATCTGCGCCAGTGGCGAAGGGCATTACCTGGGCTCGGGGAGCACCTTGCAGGTGATGCAAAGCGAGTACATATATCCCGACTTCAGCGACCGCACCAGCCCGAACGTCTGGGAGGAACAAGGCAAGCCGGTACTGCTGCATCGGGCCGTCGAAAAGAAACGGGAAATTCTCGCTAATCATGCGCCGCGCCACGTCAGCGACGAAATCGACGCCCGCGTACGGTCCGAGTTCCCGATCTTTCTTTCCCGGGCAGCCATGGGGCGATGACCGGCTGATTTTTCTCTCCGAATAGGCCCGATTTGACTTTGGCAAAGGCCCTTCTGCACGCTTGGGAATCGGGCGGCGAATTTATTGGTTATGATATGCTCACTGGCTAAGGGTTGAGCCGCTTAGGAGATTGGGGACTATGGCTTTTAATGTACCGATAAAACATACCGTACTTTCCGCCGCAGTAGCGGCTGCAGTGGCCGGCGCGCCGGTCGCGGCCGCGGCGCAGGAGGATGTCGGCGGGCGGGTTCTCGATGAGGTTGTGGTTACCGCGAGGCGTGTTCAGGAGTCTCTGCAGGATGTTCCTCTGACCGTGTCCGCCCTGAGCGCCCGCGAGATCACTGAGCTCGGGGTCACTAATTTCTCGGAGTATGTGCTGCAATTGCCTAGCGTGACCGCCGGCGGCAGCGGACCCGGTCAAAACACCATCTATATCCGCGGAGTCGCATCGACCACGCCAAACCTGACGGTCGCCGGCGTGGCCGGCCTGGCGCCCAACGTCGCCTTCTACCTGGACGAGCAGCCATTGGCGCACCCGGGCCGCAATCTCGACGTGTACGCGGCCGATCTCGCGCGCATTGAAGTGCTCTCCGGTCCCCAGGGTACGTTGTACGGCGCCAGCTCGCAGGCCGGAAATGTCCGCCTGATCACGAACAAGCCGGATTTGACCGAGCTCTACGGCTCGGTGCAGTTCGGCGCAAACACGATCAGCGGCGGCGATGGCGGTGGAAAGGTCGAACTGATGCTGAATATGCCCCTCAGCGATAATTTAGGCCTGCGCGGCGTCGTGTACTCCGACAGCAAGGGCGGTTGGATAGACAATGTCGCCGGCACAAGGGACGCAAGCGGGAGCGCACGGTGGAGGCCCGAGGGCACGGTTCGCCAGAACGGCGTACCCGTCGCCAGTTTTCGCGCCGGATTCCGTGCGGGAGCCGATCTCTCCGGCATAGAGTTCATTTCGGAAGACAACAGCAACATCGCGGACGACGATATCAACAGTGTCAAGTACACGGGAGCGCGGTTTTCGGCCCATTGGGACATCAACGATAACTGGTCGTTGCTTCTCGCCAACACGACGCAGGAAACCGAGGCGGACGGCGTGTTCTTCGCGGATCCCGAGGTCGGCGACCTCGAAATCACCCGCTTCGTGGACGAAGGCATCTACGACACGTTCGACAACACGGCGTGGACCCTCCGGGCCATGTTCGATCAGCTTGAGGTCATCTACACCGGTGCGTTCACGGACCGGGAGTCGGACCAGATCGTCGACTACACCGACTATTTGTTCGTGGGCCAGTACCTGCCGTACTACATCTGCGATTACTACAACGTTTATTACGCGAGCACAACGGTCCCTGGGTCCGGCAGGTGCCATACGCCCCTGATGTACGTGGACAGCCTCAACAAGCTCGAGATCCAGACCCACGAGATCCGGTTCGCCACCGACCAGTCGAGGCGCTGGCGCCTGCAGGGCGGTGTATTCTCCAGTGAACTGGAACTCATCGAGCTCAATGATTTCACCTATCCCGGTTCCGTCCATGCCGTCGGATTTTCAGGGGTCCCGGGATTCGTGCCGAACTACCCGTTGACCAACCCGGAGGCGGCCCCGGGCAACCCGGAGGGATCTTCCTTCGGCGCCGGCCCCGGTTATTACACCTACGCGGGACCGTTTCCGGAGGACGTCATCTTCCGCAACGACATCAGGCGCACGGACAAACAGTTCGGTGTCTTCGCCGAGATTGATTTCGACCTGAACGAGCAATTCTCGGTGACATTCGGCGCCCGCAACTACGAAATCGAGGTCGATCTAGAGGGCAGCGCCAATTCATCGTTCGGCAATTCCGCCGGCCCCGGCAGAACAGACGGGCAGCGTTTCGGTACCAACATTTCGCAGAAGTTCGGGCCGGACAACCCGAATGACGCGCCCGACAAGGCCGTGGCCGACGGCACGATTTTCAAGGCGACGCTGGGCTGGACTCCGGCTCCTGCGAAGCTCTATTACGTAACGTTTTCCGAGGGCTTCCGGCCCGGCCTGCTGAATCGGCCGGGCGGTGCGCCGAGCGCCGACGGCAGCGGTTTCATTGTGCCCAACGTGCTCGAAACCGATGAAGTCGTCAATTTCGAGGTGGGCATGAAGGCCGATTTCGGCAACGCCTTCCGGTTGAACGCGTCGCTGTTCAGCATCGATATCAAAAACCTGCAGACCACGATCTTCGATACCAGCATCGTTAACCTGTTCTTCTCGGATAACGCGGCCGACGCCGAGGTGACCGGTCTGGAGGCGGACTTCACCTGGCTGCCGCCATGGGCCGACGGGCTCACGATCGCCGGCGCCGTGTCGTTTCTCAACACGGAGATCACGCGGAAGATCACGCCGACCAACGACGTGCGTGTCGGGGACGACCTTGCGTTCGCTCCAAGTTCCCAGGGCAACCTGCGGGCGCGGTACGAGTGGACACTGCAGGCCAACGGGTGGACGGCGCATATCATGCCCATGATTACCTGGTCTGCGGATTCGTACAGCGACATCATCACCATCAACCGCGACCTGATCGACGGCTGGACGATGCTGGGCCTGACGGCGGGCGTGGCCAGCGACCGCTGGTCGGTGACGTTTTTCGGCAACAATCTGACAGATGAACGTGCCGAGGTTTCGCGCTCTTTCGTGTTCGACAGACAGAACGTCACCTACGCGCAACCCAGGACATTCGGCGTACGCGCGAGCGTGAACTTCTGACCGGCCCGGGGCCGGCAACGGGAACCGAAACGGCATCCTCCACGGGGGATGCCGTTGTTGCGCCCGGCCGTTCCGAACGGCCCGGGCGTCTTGAGCGTCCCGAGCAATCCGCCTCCCGCAGCCAACCCGGTGCAAAGGGCAGCCATGCATCAGCGCACGGCCGCGCGCCGGAAAAGCCCGCGCTGGCTGCGATCCAGTCCCGAATCGTAGCCAAACAATACGGGCAGGCGCTGGCCGACCTCGATGCCATCCTCCACGACGAACCGGACCACACCGACGCGCTGTACATGAGCGCAGTCTGCCGCCGCTACCGGCGGGAGTTTGCCGCGGCGCTGCCAAAGCTTGCCAGGCTGAAAGCCCTCGCGCCCGAGAACGGCCGGGCGCACCAGGAGGAGGGTCACGCGTACCGCGACATGGGCCGGCCCGGCCGTGCGCTCCAAGCGTATTCTCGGGCCTGCCGGTTCAACCCGGCGCTGGTGGCGAGCTGGCGGGGGCAACTGGATATCCTGACCCGCCGCGGACGCGTCCGGGAGGCAGCGCAAGCGAGGGCGCAACTGGACTACCTGCAGCGGCTGCCCCAGCCTCTCGTCATGGTTCTCGACCTTGTGAGCCAGGGCAAGTTGCTCAAGGCGGAGGACCTGTGCCGAAAATTCCTGCAAAAGGCGCCCCACCACGTGGAGGCAATGCGTCTTCTGGCCGACATCGGTATCCGCTTTGGCGTTCTGGCGGACGCCGAGTTTTTGCTCGAGTCCGCGCACCGGTTGGATCCCGGGAATGTGCGGGTGCATGTCGACTATATCCAGGCCCTCAGGAAACGTCAGAAATCCGGCCAGGCCCTCGAGCAGGCCAAAAGGCTGCTTGAGACCTCACCCGACAATCCGCAGTTCCAGTCCATCTACGCGATCGAATGCATGCAGACCGGCGACTACGAGGAGGCACTGAGCCGTTTCGACCGGGTGCTGGAGCAGATCCCCGGGGATCCGGTCACGCTCACATCGAAAGGCCACGCGTTCAAGACCCACGGCCAGTACGACAAGGCTGTCGCCTCCTACCGGGCGGCATTAGAGAGCCATCCGCGGCACGGCGAAGCCTGGTACTCGCTGTCCAACCTGAAGGTCTACTCGTTCGGCGACCGCGAACTCAAGCGGATGCACGCGCAGGCGCGCAACGATGACCTGCCCCATGCCGACCGCGTTCACCTTAGCTTTGCCCTGGGCAAGGCCTACGAAGACCGCAACGACTTCGAGTCTTCGTTCCGTTACTACGAGCAGGGCAACCGCTCCAAGAAGACTACAAGTACCTACGATGCGGACAAGATGACGGAGGAACTGCGCGCCCAGCGCCGAGTGTGCACCGCCGAGATGCTGTCGCGCGGTACCAGGGCGGGGCATTCTGCGGGCGACCCGATTTTCGTCGCCGGGCTGCCTCGGGCCGGTTCAACCCTGCTGGAACAGATCCTCTCGTCTCATTCCAGGGTCGACGGCACCCTGGAACTGCCGAACATCCTGTCGTTGTCGCAGCAATTGCGGCGGCGCGGACGCAGCGGGACCGAGCCCGGTTATCCCGAGATCCTGGCGGCGCTGTCCGATCAGGAACTTCACGCATTCGGGCGGCAGTACATCGACGACACGCGGATTCACCGCCAGAGCGCGCCGTTCTTCGTCGACAAGATGCCGAACAACTTCCGCCACATTGGACTGATTCATCTGATACTGCCCAATGCGAAGATTATCGACGCCAGGCGTCATCCCATGGCGTGCGGCTTCAGTGGCTACAAGCAGCTCTTCGCCGAAGGCCAGCAATTTACCTACGACCTGGCGGACCTCGGACAGTACTACCGCGATTACGTCGAACTCATGGATCACTGGGACGCGGTGCTCCCCGGCAAGGTGCTGCGTGTCCAGTACGAGGATGTGGTGGGCGGCCTGGAATCCCAGGTGCGGCGGATCCTCGACCACTGCGCACTTGATTTCGAACCGGACTGTTTGAGCTTCTACCGTACGGACCGGGCGGTACGCACGCCGAGTTCCGAGCAGGTTCGCCAGCCGATATTCGAGTCGGGGCTCGACTACTGGCGCAACTACGAACCCTGGCTTGATCCGCTGAAGGACGCGCTGGGCGAAGACGTCCGGCGCCGCTTCGGGGTCTGACCCGCGAATCATCGGCACCCGCCGGACTGCTAACTATTGTCATGGTATGGGTATGAACGAGACCAACAGCAACCGTGCAGACGCGGCCGAGACCAAGCCGGCAGTTCCGGATATCGGCCACGAAATCGGCGAGCAGAATATCCGGTTCCTGAATCTCGACATCCATAACCCGGTCTTCATCGTTTCCGCGCTGCTGGCGGTAATGCTCGTGATCGGCACCTTGCTGTTCCCGCAGCAGGCGACGGTCCTGTTCGCCGACTTGAGGGTCTGGACCGCCGTGACCTTTGATTGGTTTTTTCTCGGCGCGGCGAACATTTTTGTTGTTTTCAGCCTCGCCCTCGCCCTGTCGCCACTGGGACGGATTCGCCTTGGCGGGAAGGACGCCGCGCCCCATTACGGCTATCTTGCCTGGCTGGCGATGCTGTTTGCGGCCGGCGTGGGTATTGGCCTGATGTTCTTCGGCGTCCTGGAGCCTGTGACCCACACCCTGGCGCCTCCGCTGGGCATCGACCCCGCCGACGCCAAGGCCGCCCGCGCCGTGGGCATGTCCGCCGCGATCACGCATTGGGGCCTGCACGCATGGGCGATCTACGCGGTGGCCGGCTTGTCGCTGGCTTTCTTCTGTTTCAATCGCGGCATGCCTCTCACGTTGCGTTCCGCGTTCTACCCGCTGATCGGCAAGTCCGTGTGGGGCCCCTTTGGTCACGCGGTGGACATCGTCGCGGTGCTGGCCACCCTGTTCGGGCTCGCGGTATCGCTGGGCTTCGGCGCCGAACAGATCGCCGGCGGATTGCAATACCTGTTCGGAATCCCGGCCGTCACCGCTACCAGGATCGTCCTGATCGTCATCATCATCGGCATCGCGCTGGTGTCCGTCGTCGCCGGGCTGGACAAGGGGGTCAAGCGCCTGAGCTGGATCAACATGGGGCTCGCGGGCGGGCTTTGGCTGTTCGTCCTGATCGCGGGGCCGACGCTGGCCATTCTCCTGGCGATCGCCAAAGCGCCCGTCGATTACCTCTACTACCTGCCGGCATTAAGCAACTGGATCGGCCGCGAAGACCAGGCTTTTCTGCATGACTGGACGACTTTCTACTGGGCCTGGTGGATTGCCTGGGCGCCCTTCGTCGGCATGTTCATCGCCCGCGTCAGCTACGGCCGCACCGTGCGCGAGTTCATTACCTGGGTGCTGATAATCCCGACGATCATCGGCATCCTGTGGATGGCGACGTTTGGCGGCGCCGCGGTGGACCAGTTCTTTTCCGCCGGATATACGGGCGTGGCGGAGTCAGTACCCGAACTGGCCCTGTTCAAAATGCTCGAGCAATTGCCGTTGACGGGACTGGTCTCCGCCGTTAGCGTTTTGCTGATAACGATCTTTTTCGTCACTTCGGCGGACTCGGGTTCATTGGTGATGGACACCATTACGGCTGGCGGCAAGATGGATGCGCCGGTGCAGCAACGCGCCTTCTGGTGCGTGCTCGCCGGCATGGTGGCGATGGCGCTGATGCTTGGCGGCGGCATGGCGTCGCTGCAGGCGCTGACCCTTTCGGTGGGCCTGCCCTTCACCCTGGTGTTGCTGTGCATGTGCGTGGGTCTCTTCAAGGGGCTGCGCGAGGAAATGGACTAATGGAGGGAGGGCGTCCCGCCCTCCACGAAGGCCGGACGCCTTCGCCGAAGAAGTCCTCGCCTTTTTGGGCAAATAGTGCCTCTTGCTCCCAGATGACCAAGGAGTAGGTCGGATCACATATACCAAATGATTGGTAATATTCAACATATCCGCCAAATATAGGTGACATATGTACTTGAAAACAGATTAGATAGATCATATGATGTATTTGTGCTGAGGATATGCCTTGCGCGAGTTGAAGGAGGCGATTAGGCGCGAACTGATTGTCCTCGCGAGAAGGAGACATGCCCGCACGTCCCAATTCAGCCGCAACCGCCCGACTGACTGGCGTCCCGACCAAGTGCGTAACCCGCACGGAATATTGGATAGGTATTTCACGAAGGCGGGGGCGTGGGAATTTATTGCCGCCAGGCTTGAGGTGGGACACCCCGTTGAGATTGTGGAATTGAGAAAACCACCCGGAGCCAAGGGTTACGTAATGAAGATCGACATCGAGCCAGATCAGCCTCAGCTTTACGTAAAGCTACAACTTGGCTCGGGAATGATCATAGGACGCAGCTTTCACTATTCCACCTGCTTGGATTGAAGGAGATGACAAATGGACAAGAAAAATGAAAAACCTCGGCTGATGGAGGTGCAGCAGGATCTGTCGTGTGCGGTGTGTGGCGAAGCAACGGTAATGACCTCATGGGTTCAGCACACGTTCACGTACGGGTCCGGGCAGTCGGCTGTGGAGTTGGTGGTGAGAGTGCCTGTGCGTTCCTGCGCAGACTGTGAATTCGAATGGCTGGATGAAGTCGGTGAGCGCTTGCAGCACGAAGCAGTGTGCCGGCATCTCGGGGTTCTTCCGCCGGAAAAGATTCGGCAGATCAGGAAGAGTCACGGCATGACCAGAGCAAGATTTGCGGAAGTCACAGGGCTTGGCGAGGCTTCACTGAATCGGTGGGAAAACGGTATCAATATTCAGACGTACGCCAATGACCGCTTCCTTCGTCTCTTGGCGAATCCTCGCACCATGCAGGAACTTAAGCGGTTCGTTGCTCACTCAACTTCGTCGGGAACCGGTGCGGAGCCAATCGCCAATCCATTCCCACACCTGGCGGATATCGATGCCGCCAGGAAAGCGCAGGACAGCTTTGATTTGCTCAAGGCTGCGTAGGCGGATGTACACCGCAACCTTCTATTCTTTCAAGGGGGGCGTAGGCCGCACGATGGCTCTGGTCAACGTGGCGGTGTCTCTTGCTCTACGAGGCCGGCGCGTGCTTGTCGTGGATTTCGATCTTGAAGCGCCGGGCCTGGATACTTTCGACGTGCTGCGGCCGCAAAAGGAGGTTCCAGGGCTAATTGATTTCGTGACGCAATATCTGGAGTACGGCAGCGCCCCAGATGCCTCGAGCTTTGTCGGCCAGTGTGATCCCATAGGCGAGAAGGGCGGAGGGCTGTGGATCATGCCGTCGGGCAAGGCCGAAACATACTCTGCCAATTTCAAGCAACTGGATTGGGGCGAACTATACGAAAGGCATGATGGCTACCTGCTATTTGAAGATCTCAAAGAGCAATGGAACCAGGTTGTGAAGCCCGACTACGTGCTGATCGATTCCCGTACCGGACACACCGATACCAGCGGCATCTGCACGCGCCAACTTCCCGACTCCGTCGTCGTGTTCTTTTTCCCGAATGAGCAAAATCTGCGTGGACTTACCGAAGTGGTGAGCGACATACGAGCCGAGGAGGCAGAGCCACGCAACAAGGCCATCGATCTTCACTTTGTGATGTCGAACGTGCCGGATCTGGATGATGAAGACAGGATACTTGAAAACAAGATCGAGGCTTTCCAGGATCAACTGAGATTTCGGAGAGAGCCGCTGATTGTGCATCGGTACGACAGCCTTTCTCTCTTGAATCAGGTAGTTTTCTCAAAGGATCGCCCGAGAAGCCGGCTGGCAAAGGAGTACCAGAATATTGTTCAGGAAATCTCCGCACGCAACCCAAGCGATCGGGATGGCGCGCTCGAATACATTCGGCGTTCAAGCCGCCGATGGCGATCCATGCGCGATGATTCGGCCCAAGCAAGAGAGGATTTGCTCAAGAGGATTGAAGAGGCGCACCCGGAAGATGGGGAAGTCTTGTTTCGCCTTTCCGAACTTAGACAAGATGATGGTCAACCTGAGGTGGCCGCTGCGCTGATTGATGAGGCAATTGATGCAGGGTATGAACAGCCAGATGCCTACCTGAAACGCTCCCGTTACCGCGCGGCCCAAGAGGACAGGGACGGCGCAAAAAGGGACATATGGCGTGTGCTGAATTGCAGCCAGATTGCTCCCCCAATCCTAAGGGAAGCAATTGGACGGTTGGCGCAGCTGGGCCAATGTGTCCCCAAAGAGATTGTCGAGTCGACCGCAGTCACATCACTTGACCTGGCAGATAGTTTCTGGCTTGTTAGAACCCTTGATCGCACCACGGAAGAAATTGGCATCGCTGTTGCCTTTTGGGAGCACATTCTCGACGGCAGCGAACTGTCAGCGAGCATGCGCAATCAAGCCAGGCATCATCTTGGACTGTCATATATGGGATGCGGCAGATGCGCCGAAGCCGTAGGGATGTTCCGGGACGACAGTCAAAATTTGGAAGACCTAGAGATTGCCTATGTGTTCAACTACGGCATGGCGAAGTGGTGTGAAGATAAAGTAGTGGATGCGGACATATTTCGGCATGTTGTCGAGCTTGATCGCTCGGATACTCAGAAGGATAAGGGTCTTAACTACCTCCAGTGCATGGCGATTGCTTACTGGGCATCCGGCGATAATAGCGCGGCCATTAAGTGCGTAGATAGCGCGCGGCGGGTCCTCGGAGTTATGCGCGGCCGCTGGGAGATTAGTTGCTGGCGTTATCGGCGGGCAAGCGCAAAATCTTTTGCAGAAGATCTCGACGAAATCCGTGATTTGATTGGCGGTGACGCGCTAGTTCCCAAATTTCTCACCACGGCCAATAGAAAAACGTAGCAACCCATGGGACCTAAGCTCTGTTGGGGACGAAGTTGCGGGGCAAGGGCGACTGTTCGCAAGTCGACTATCCGGTACCGGCCGCAGGCCGTGATCGGGAGGCGTGCGCCCCTTCGCGTCTCGGGTGCATCCCGCGCCTTTGCTCCTGCGACTAGAAGGGGTCGTCGCCTGAGACCGAAGCGCGCTGCATCCTGCGGTGCTGCGGCCAATAGTCCGCCAGCGCGTAGTGCGATGTGCAGCGGTTGTCCCAGATCGCCAGGGTGCCGGGACGCCAGCGCAGCCGCACACAGAATTCCGGCGTCTCGATATGCTGGTACAGGAATTCCAGGAGACTCGCACTCTCTTTGGCTGTGAAGCCGTTGATGTGATCGGTGAAAAATCGATTGACGAACAGCGACTTGCGGCCCGTTTTCGGGTGGGTTCGCACCAGCGGGTGTGATACCGGAGGAAAGGCCACCTCGAATTCACATTTCTTCTCCTCGCCGTCTTCCCAGTTCCTGATAATCGGCAGGTAATACCTCAGTATGCTGTGGGTGCAGGTCAGCCCACGGAGAATTCGCTGCATGTCTTCCGACAGGGTCTCGTAGGCGCTGTAATTGCAGGCCCACATCGTGTCGCCGCCGCCGTCAGGTACCACTACCGCGTGCAGCATATGCAGCGCCGGGGGTTGCGGCAGCCCGGTCATGTCCTGGTGAAAGGTGTTGAGAGTGGGGGGTCTTTCCTTGTCGTTCTCAAGGAACAGCAGTTCCTGGTACTTGTGCGCCAGCGCCGGCTGGATAAAGCTCTCTCCGAAGCGCCGGGAGAACTCGACGAGTTCCTCTCCGCTTAAGTCCTGATCACGGAAGAAGACGACCCGGTGCGCCAGGATTCCCTGCTCGATTTCGTCGATTACGTCTTGGGGAAGGTCTGCGGCGAGCTCGATTCCGGAGACTTCCGCGCCCAATTTGGCGACTCGTTCGAACTTCATGACTTATTGATCCAGAAACTCGCGTGAAACGGCGGACAGCCGGTCCACGCCGACGTCGAAGACGCCATGGGTGAGGTCGGGCATTTCGACCACCTTGACGTTTGCGATCAGCTTTGCGGCGGCCCTTGAGTGTTCCTGCAGTTTGCCGTGCGTGTTGGGCGCCAGGACCGGCTGTTTCACCAGCGGCAGGCGCTCTTCGGCCGCGTAGCTGAACACGCTGTGATAGGCCCACCAGGAATAGGGCCCCGATTGCAGGTGGTCGGTGAAGTGCGAGGCGCCGCGCTGCAGCGAGACATCCGGGTGCCGGCCGTTTACCCAGAACTTCCAGACTTCCATTGCTTTCGCTCCGTCTTCCGTGAGTGCTGTCCGCCTGGCGTATTGCTCATACATTTCCTTGCGCTTCTCGCCGACGTTGAAGGGGATGCCTGGCAGCACCAGCCGGCGCACCAGGTCCGGGCGGATCACCGCCAGTTCCGAGGCGATGAAGCAGCCGGTGTGATAGCCGATCACGTCGACAGCGCCCTGGCCGTTCACCCCGTAGCCCAGCGCATCCAGGACGTCGGCCGCCGTGCCGGCAAGCTCGATCATCGGCTGGGGCTCGGGCGGAGGATCGGAGCGCCCATAGCCGGGCGTATCCATGGCCATCACCAGCCGGTCCCTGCTCATTTCCAGCATGAAATCGTGAAAGAAGTCGCCGGATACCGCGGTGGGATGAAAGCATATCAGCGGTGTCTTTGCCGCCGAGTCGTCAACTGCGGCGGCGATGTACACATGCATCTGGCCGAAACGCGAGTCCACGTAGCGCCGCCGAATCCGCCGGCCGTCCCCGGCAGTTCCCGAAGCGGGGGCGGCGCGCGGTTGCCCCACGCCCGCCCGTGCCCAAGCAAAAGCAACTGGTGCAGCCAGCATCGCCTGAACCAGCCGGCGGCGACGGATCTGCACCTTCTTCCCCCTGCACTGTATTCCCCTGCTCCCCTGTCCGGAATCCGCAAATTTCAACCGAGCGAATCTTATCAGGCAGCCCGATGTCCGGGAAAGCACGCGGAGCGGAGAATAACGGCGCTCGCAGGCGCAAGAGCGGGCTGATGCATTTGGTTTCCCGCAAGGCGGTATAGCGAGTATGGTAATGGCCGTGAAACAAGCCATTCCTAACATGGCGAGAGTTGTCGGAGTTCTCTTCGCGCAGGCGGCGTTCGCCATGGCGTGTCTTGCGCAGGAGCAGCCGGCGGCGGCGGAAAACGCCGGCATCACGGTCTTCCCGGCCGCCTTCTACGCCAGTGGAGAACCGGTCAGTGCAATGGACGTGGTCAACCGGACGCCGGGTTTCGTTTTTGAACGCGGAGACAATCGCATGCGCGGCCTGGAAAGCGCCGCAGGTAACGTGCTCATCGATAGCCGCTGGCCGACCATCAAGGCCAATAGTCTCCAGGAGGTGCTCTCGAGCATTCCTTTCGCCGTCATCGAGCGGGTGGAAGTGATACGCGCGGACGCCGCCAACTTCGACACGATGGGACGCCAGGTCGTTGTGAATATCGTTCGCAAGGCGGGTGGCAAATCGACGCTGATAACCGAAGCGGCCGTCACGAAGTACACGGACAATGATCGTGACCTTGGCGGTTCCGCGCGCGTCGAGTATGCGAGGAGTACCGGGCGATTCAATTTCGATGCAAGTCTCGTCTACAAGTCCGAACAATTCTTGTACGGAACGGGGGAGGGCCCTTACACCCTTACGGCTGCGGATCCCGAATCCTCGCTCAGTGGCCGGTTTGACCGTGACGACTGGGACGAAAGCATGCACGCTACGGCCAACGGCAACTACGCATGGGACGGTCTTGATCTGGGGCTGAACCTTACGGCCAAGAAGTCGACCCTGATTGTCGACCAGATGGGAAACTACCAGACTTTGGCGGGTGAGCCGTACGATCAGGTCGTTGACATCGAGCGGAAGACGGACGTATTCGAGGTCGGTTCGGACATCTCGATCAATCTGGCTGCGAATCGGCGCCTGAACGCCAAATTGCTCCACCGGCTGGAGTCATTGGGCAGCGATTCGTTTCTCCAGGCAGGCTCCCTGGAGACCCTGGCGGACAACGATTTCAATTGGTCCGAGACTGCGGCCCGCGCAATCTACCGGTGGGACCTGTCCACTCCCTTTAGTCTGGAATTCGGGGCCGAGGCCGCCTTCAACGAGCTGGAAAGTTCCGTCGAGGTCAATGTGGCCGGCACCCCCCTGAAGCTGCCGAATGACAACATCACGGTGGAGGAGGACCGCATTCAGGCGTTTGCCAAGGCCTTGGTCAGGGTCCGTTCCAACCTGTCCTTCGAAGCCGGCGTCGAGTTCGAGAAATCAAGTCTGAAGCAGAGCGGCGACGCGAACCTCAGCAAGGAGTTCGACTACGTCAAGCCGCGCCTGACGGCGACCTGGTCAATCAATGACGCGACCGATGTCCGGCTGCGCGTGGAGAAAATCGTGGGCCAACTCGATTTCTACTCGTTTGCCGCGTCGCCGTCGCTGGAGTCGGGTATTTTCTCTGCTGGAAATGCCGGTCTGGAGCCGGAAGAGGCAACCGAATACGAATTGCAACTCGAACGCAGGTTCTGGGAAAAGGGGTCGGCCATATTGACTTACACGCATTACCGGCTTGAGAACGCGCTCGACTACGTTCCCGTAGGATCGGACTTCGACGCGCTGGGCAATGCAGGCAAGGCAAGACGCGGCAAGTGGATTCTGGTTACAAACGTACCCCTGGACCGCCTGGGTTGGACCGGGGCTACGATCCGGTCGAGAACCGTGCATTTCGATTCCCGTATCACCGATCCCTTTACCGGCGAAACACGGTTACGAACGGGCCGGGATTCATTCGTGGGATTCATCGGCCTCACCTGGGAGTTGCCGCAATGGAATTCCGTGGTGGGGTTTGACGGATTCATCGGCTTTCAGGAGCGCTCCTACCGTATTTCGGAGGAGCGGCATGTGCGCGAATTCGCCTTGCCCCTGAATGTATGGTGGGACCGGAAATTCGGTGAGGATCTCACGATTCGATTTGAGATCGTGAATCTGTTGCCTGGGCGGCGCACGCGAACCCGGGAACTCTACGAGGCCGGCCGTTCCGGCGGCGTGCTTTCCGCGGTGGAGGTCCGCAAGACCGAACAGGCGCCGTATTTCATGCTGCGAGCGCGCAAGCGCTTCTAGCAGTCCCGGGAACGAGGACGTCCACGCCTGGGAACGAGGGCGTCCCGCCCTCGACGAAGGCGTGGACGCCTTCGCTCCCTGGTTCCCGGGATTCAGCCCGCTTCAGTCAGTTCCAGCAGCGCCCCTGAAGAGGGACGAATGCAAACCAAAGCCGCCCGATGTGTTTTATTGCTATGCCCCTGTGATCTTGTATTGCAAATGGTACTAATTGCAACCTAAGATGGCTGCAAGCGGACGATGTTTGTGGATCCCCATGACTAGAACAGTACAAATGCAGGTTCGCCTGGAGCCGAAATTGAAGGCACAGGCCGAAGCGGTGCTTTCCCAACTGGGGCTAAAGCCTACCGAATACATACGCATGTCCTTGCGCCAACTGGTAATGCGCCGGGGCTTGCCGTTCGATGCGCGTATCCCGAACGCCCAGGCCGTTTCGGCGCTTCAAGAGTCGGCGGAAAACCTGGATCGATTCCCTTCCGCGAGCAAGCTCTTTTCTCATCTTGAAGGCTCAGACAGCGCCGATCCTTAGGCTTGATGAGATCGGAGCCAGTGTGATGTCACGCAATTAACTTTGGTTGAGCTGCGAGGTGTTTTTCCTTCCCGGCAAGGCGCGGCGACGCAGTGTGGCAGGCTCCACGTAAGGAGGAGCAACGCCGCCGGAGACGAACAAGCACCGCAGAGTAGTGAAGGTATTTGCGGGACACGACTTGGCATGAGTTTTGGCCGTGCAGTAACGAACATAGGTCTATTCGGCTCATTATCAGGCTAGAACAACACTATTTGTGAGCCGAATAGGACTTTGTTGACTGATCGGCATCCAGCGGGCAAATGCGCTGCGCAAAGCCGCGGCGCCTATCGTTTAGCTTCCTCGCCAGCCATTCGTGCTGGCGAGGCCAGTCACTTTCTTCCCCTGGATCGACATCACCGATTCCATCCTCGCCAAAGCGGAACGATCAAGCAAAGTTATTTGCGGGACACGGTACTAGCTTGACTTAGCTCCAGCAGCTCCTCGTTGGCGCCGAGTAACAGCGCCACGCGTTTGCCGCCGACGTCGCTTGGGCCGCGCAAGAGTGAGCCGCCGGTTTCGCAGGCTCTTGCCAGGGTGGCGTCCAGGTCGCTCGCCGTATAGCTGAACAGGTTCACGCCCAACTTTCCGGGACGCATCCTCCCGGTCAGCCGCTTGCTCGGGACGCCCGCGAAGTGCACGAACAGGAGCTTGCCGCTGGGTTCACCCGGGGCGGCCACCACCAGAAAATGCATGCCGGTCGCAGTACTGACGCCGGTGAGACGGCGCGCCAGTTCCAGGTTCTCTTCCGGCACCCAGGCGTCGGTTCCGGTTTCCATGCCCAGCGCGTCGCAATACAACCGGCGGGCGGCATCCGGGTCGGCGCACACGACCGATGTCGTGGCGATCTCCGAAAAGCGAACGCCGTCGGGCAAGGCGCGCATTGACTCGGGCGGATGCCGGTGGCCGATCATCAGCAGGGCCGGCACGCCGTCGGGGCCGGAGAACAGGCATTCCTCGCTCTCGATATCGCCCACCTCGTAGCGGATCGGTTCCGAGCGGAAGGCGTATCCGGCCCCGGTAATGGCCTCGACGGCCGCGCTCATAGGCGGTGGCACGTAGAAATCGATCGCCTTGGGCCCGATGTCCGTGGAGGAATCCACCGCGCCGGGGCCATGGTCCAGGCGCACCGCCTCAGTGGGAGCGGGAGAGTATTGCGCCAGGCGCAGATACCCGGCCGGGTATCCGCGGCAGGAGAGTTCGACCAAACGCGCGGTGACCTGCTCCGGCAGGCCCCAGGCGTCCAGAAGCGCGCGCGGCGCTTGACCGTCGCTCTCCACCTGCAATTCCATCACGTCGCGGAACAGCCGCAGCGATTCATCGATGTTGCTGACGCCCACGGTCACCGAAGTCATGCCGTAAACGCTCATCACGCAACCTCCATCAAGACTTGCAGCGCGCCGCTCCCGGGATTCCGGACCAGCATCGCCGAAACACTGCCCGATCCCGGCCATGGCGTGTCCTGCGGACTGCTCAAGACCTCGACGTTCATGGCACTGCACTGGCGAGCTACCTCATCCAGTTTCCTGACCGAAAAGGCCTGGGCCAGGTAACCGATGTTCGGAGGCTTGGCCCGGTCGATCAATGACTCGCACTCGTAATTGAGCGGCTGCGACAGTACAACCTTGCCGAACATATGCGCGCCCTGCATGAAGACCACGCGGGTCTTGGCGTCCTCGGGCAGGTTCAGCAGGCGGTTGGACTCCGGCGTGCCCAGGGTCTCGTCGATCAGGGGCTTCATGTTCAGCACCTGTTCGTACCAGGCGATGGCGCGTTCGCATGAATCCACGCCATGCGAACTGGTCACGATGGGTGTGAAACCGGCGCTTGTATAGCCGCGTTTCTCGACGTAGGCGCGCATCTGGCCTACACGCGTCGCCGGGTCGCGCGTGGCGAGTTCCACCAGGTTGATCGGTACCCGGTCCGGGCCTTCGAAAATGCCTTCAATGGGATCGCCCACGTCATCGCCGAAGAAGTGCTGGACCGGATCGGACCAGAGAACGAAGCCGTCTTTCTTCAATCCTTCAAAGTCGCGGTGAATGTCGGCCGTGTAGAAATTGAGATTGAAACATCCGTAGGCGCGGACAATGCTTCGGTCGCGGATTTCCACCGGCGGAGCACTGCCTTGGGGCAGCTGGAAATCAAGCAGAAGAACCTGGCCTACGCCCTCATCGCCTTGCCCCAGCAAAATGGCGCGAGCGGATACTCCGCCATTCAAGTTCCAGAAGCCCCGGAATGCCGGGCCGCTCAGCAGCTCGTCGGCGAGGACCGATAAACCGATACGGTCCCTGTAGAAAGCCAGTGACTTGCCGATGTCGCGGCAACCGATAACGGCGGCCCGCAACGGTGATCCATCCGGTGCAATGATTTCGTCAGCCACGTAATACCTCTAACCGTTTTCTTCAGGTGTTTGGCGGCGGCTAGTCTATACCGATTCGCATGTAGACGCCGCTTCCAGGCATTGAATCGCAATTCGGCGTGCATAGTATGATTCTTGCCCAGTGGAGGATTGACGTCATGACCGACTACGTACGCCATGGCCTGCGGATAGAACCTACTCGCGATGAACTTTCGCGGCAGCGATTCGTATGCGAGATGCGCCGCCACATTCTGGGTGATCTGGCGCGCGAGATGCGTTCAAGCTACGACCGCAAGGTCGAGCCGGCGATTGTCCGGGAGAACGGTGGGCCGCCCGAGGACGGGGTGCAGGTTCACAAGGCCATGCGGGCCGAGCCTTCCTATCGTTTCTATTCCGCCATGCGGGTGAACTGCCAGAAGCTCGTGTGGCGCTCGGTCATCCCCACGGTTGAGCGGAACCTTGATGAGCTGAAGCACAGGGTGGAATCCGCAGATGCCAAGGGCAATGGTTGCGGCGGAACGTTGCAGCTCGATACCGGCGTGGAAACGCCGCCCTATGTAGCCAACCATGACGTCCACCTGATGCCGGGCTGTTATCACACTGAGTATGGCGCCGACGATCTGGCGGCCGGAGCGGTCTATGACAACGGGACCGCCGTGCACAGCATGGGGCTGTTCGGCAACGGTCGCGACGACATCGGCGGCAGCATCGCACGCTTCATTTCACTGAAATTCCCGGATCTTCGCCCCCGCCGGATCCTGGATATGGGTTGCACCATCGGCGCCAACACGGCGCCCTGGGCGCGCACCTATCCTCACGCCCAAGTCCATGCCCTGGACGTGGCGGCGCCGCTGCTGCGCTATGCGCATACCCGGGCCGAATCGCTGGGCGTGCGTGTGCATTACCGGCAGATGGACGCTTCGCAGTGCGATTTCAACGGCGAGCCGGGCTTCGACATTGTGTGGTCGTCGATGTTCCTCCATGAATTGCCACCGAAGACAGTGCAAGCCGTGTTCAAGGAGGCGCACCGTCTGCTTCGCCCAGGCGGGTTGATGCTGCATATGGAATTGCCGCCCAATTGCCGCACCGAGCCGTACGAGAGTTTCTACTTCGACTGGGACAGCTACTACAACCAGGAGCCCTACTACAAGGCGTTTCGGGACATGCGTCCGATCGATTGCTGTGTTGACGGTGGTTTTGACGCATCGAACTTCGTGGAATTCACGATACCGAGTCTTGCGCGACACGGCGAGGAGCAACTTCAGGCCTATGTTTCAGGGGAAGGCGTGACGGTGGACGAGAACACCGGGCGGCTCGCCAAGTCTATTCGCTGGTATTGCTTCGGCGCCTGGAAATAGGGCCGCAACCTTGTCCGGCGATTCTCGGAAGACACGCCTTGAAGACCTGACCCGCGGCAAGCAGCCGCGGTTCTTCGACGTGCAGGGCGTGGATGAAATGGTATCCATCACGATGGGTCTGGCGCAGGAATTGTGGGCGGTGAAGGAGCGTCTGGCGGCGGTCGAGGCACTCGGCAAGGCCGGGGTAACCGCCGAAGCCGTGGAGGCATATGAATTCAGCGAGGAAGAACGCGCCGCGCTCGACCGCGAGCGCAAGGAATTCATCGATCGGATCTACTTCGTTCTGCGGGAAAGCGAAGACCCGTGACCAGGAACGTGTTTGATTTTCGTGAAGCGGTGACGCCAAGCGGCGTTTCCCGCCGCATGGTCTTGCAAGCAATCGGGGCCGGTTCGGCGGGTACCGTTCTTGCGGGGAAGGCCTCGCTGGAAGAAGCGCGGGCCGCAATCGTCGAGATTCAGGATGCTGGGACCGAAGAACTGCCCGAGGCGGAGTTCTGGGCGAAGGTGCGCCGCGAGTTCCTGGTCTCGGATGAACTGGCCTATATGAACAGCGGCACCCTGGGTCCGATGCCGAAACCCGTTTATTACTCGGTAGTCGATGGTTACCGGGCGCTGGCTACCGATCCGGGCCGCGAGAACTCCCGGCATGTGGATGCGCAGGACGAGCTGCGCGGGAAACTGGCCGCCTTCGTCAATGCCGACCCTGGCGAGGTCGCTCTGACCCGAAATACAACCGAGGGTATGAGCTTCATCGCCAATGGTCTTGATCTGAAGGCCGGTGATGAGGTGTTGTGCTCTTTTCACGAGCATCCCGGCGGCCTGGAACCCTGGAAGATCAAGGCTCAGCGTTATGGCGTCGTTGTCAAGGAACTGCCGTTTCCGATACCGACACCCGATCCGGCTGAAATCCTGAGCCGCTTCGAGGACGCCATTACGCCGCGCACCCGCGTGATCAGCGTCAGCCATATCACTTTTCCCACGGGGTGCATGCTGCCGGTCAGGGAACTTGCGGCGCTGGCTCGTCCTCGCGGCATTCTCACCCTCGTCGATGGCGCACATGCAATCGGGATGATGGCCCTGGATATGCACGACCTGGGCGTCGATTTCTACGCGTCGAGTCCTTACAAATGGGCAGGCGCGCCGGTCGGGACGGGTTTTCTCTACATGAGGCGTGAGTCGCAAGAAGAGGTCTGGCCGACTGTGGCATCCATGGGCTGGGACGATGAGGACACCGGCGCCAAGCGCTTCGATCGCCTGAGCCAGCGTGCCGGTCCGCTGCTGCTTGCAACGATCGCTGCGCTTGAATTTCAGAATGCCATCGGCCGGGAGCGGATCGAGCAACGTGTACGCGCGCTGGCCGCGCGGTTGCGTGAGCATCTCGAGGAAATCGCTCAGGTGAGGATATACACCTCGGCCCATCCCGAGCTTTGCTGCGGACTTACCGGCTTCACCATGCCGGGATTCGACCGCAATGCGGTGGTCAATGCCCTGTGGCGGCGCAACCGCGTTTGGGTGCGTGAAACCGATTTCGGCCTGAATACGGTGCGCGCCTCGACCCACCACTTCAACACCGAGGCGCAGGTGGACCGGCTGGCCGAAGGACTTCACGATATTCTCAAGGAGGGCACGCCATGACCAAGCCCAATCCCTATCACATAGAACGCCGCGACTTCTTTGCCGGGCTTGCAGGAGGGGCTGCGTTTGCGCTCGGCGCCACCATGCTCGACAGCAACGAAGCCCATGCCAACTGGGGGCTGATAGCGCCCGGCCCGGCTCCCGGAGAAGACTTCGACGGCCGCAGCCTGGTCAACAAGCCGCGTGCGTACGAGGTCATGGAGCAGGAGGGCGTTGACGGAATCGTCGCGCTCAATCCGGTCAATGTCTTTTACCTCGGCAATTATTTTTCCTACGAGGTGCAGAAACTGCGGGCCATACCCAGTTTCGCGGTGATGCCCCGGGATCCGAACAAGCCCTCCTTCCTTGTCGTGGCCTCGACTGATTTGTGGTTCATAGCCAACGCCGAGCGGGAATATCCCGAGATCATTCCCTACAGCGCGCCGGTGGCTTGGGAAAAGTACCTCGATCCCGAGTCGTGGAACCAGCCGCCGGATTCCCGTGGCGGCATTCGCCGGCCGATTCGCGAAGAAAGCCTCACGGACATTGAGCGCGGCTGGGTCGAGATGGAGCACCGCTTTGAGAACCGCAAGGCGGCCACGCCCGAATGGGCGCTGGTTCGCGCGCTGGAGGAAGCGGGTCTGGCCAGCGGCCGAGTGGCGGTGGACGACATGAGCATTGCCCACATTCTCAACAGCCTGGGTCAGGACAGCGTCACTTGTGTTCCCGGTGACAATACCTTCCGCAAGATTCGCATGGTCAAGTCCGATGTGGAGCTCAAGCACATGCGCGCCGCTGCGCGGGCCAACCAGGACGCGTGCATGGCGATGCTGCGGCAAGTCGAAGTGGGCATGACCAAGGCCGATATCGATCAGCTGTTCCTGCTGGAAGCCGCCAGGCGCAACGCAAAGGCTGTATGGATCGCGGTCGGCACGATCGGAGGTTTTGCCGATGGGCATGTTGTTGCCGGGCGCCCGATGATGGTCGACGCGGTTTGCCAGATCAACTACTACCACGGCGATTTCGGCCGCACCTGGTGCGTCGGCGAGCCCCGAAAAGATGTGCTGGACCGGGTCGGCATTATTCGAAAGGGTTACGCTGCTGCGCTGGATGTCATTCGTCCGGGTCTGAAATATTCGGAACTTCGGGCCCACGCGGGCGAAGCGATGAAAAAGGCCAACGAGGCGCTCGCCCGGGCAACGTTCGGCGCCTCCCCGCACTCGGTCGGCCTGCAGCACACGGATCAGCCCTATCGAGACGGCTTGCCGTTCATGGTTGCGGACGACCTGACCTTCCAGGAGAACATGACGCTGACCATTGATATGCCATCCTTGGAAATCGGCTGGGGCGGGGCGCACCTCGAAGACCTGATCGTGGTTACGAAGGACGGTTTCGAGCCTCTGGCGACCATGGATGACCCCCTGGTCGTAATTTAGCAACTCGCGGTAGCCTCCGCATTACACTGGGAGCGAGGGCGTCCCCGCCCTCGGCGAGGGCAGGATGCCCTCGCTCCCGGCAAGTTGAACGAGCCGGTAAGACTGCCGCGCAGGCCGGTAAGACTTCCGCGTTGGAGCGAGAAGAGGATCGGATTTTCTGCGCTTTTCTGCAGCGTGCGTAGCCATATCGGCTGCCCCTGCCGCAATCATTGGGCACACGGGCCGTAACCGTCTATAATTCCGCGCCGTTAAGGGTTGGAGTTGATCGTGTCGATCTCCGTTTTTGAAGCCGCGCGGCCGGCAATCAAGGGCTTGCTGATTGCCGCGATGGTGATCATTGGCGCGTTCATCGGACATTGGGCCCACGGCGCCTGGCTGAATGACTTCACACCGGTCCAGCCGATCGAGTTCAGCCACCAGATTCACGCCGGCGACAACGAGATTGACTGCCAGTATTGCCATAGCTGGGCGGACCGCTCGGCCACGGCCGGCGTGCCCAGCGTCGAGACCTGCGTGGGCTGCCACAAGGGCTTGAGCGAAGTCCGCGAAAAGCCCGATGTTGTGAAGCTGTTTGACTACTGGGAGAGCGGCAAGGGGATTGATTGGGTCAAGGTCCACGACACACCTGATTTCGTCCATTTCCGTCACAAGCCGCACATCCGCGCCGGGGTGGAATGTCAGACCTGTCACGGTCCTGTCGAAGAAATGGCGCGCGTTACGCGTCGTGTCGATCTCAACGAGAACCTGCGCATGCCCTGGTGCATCGATTGTCATACCAAGGAAGATGTCGCCAATGGGCGTGACTGCCTGACCTGCCACTACTGATGTCATGGTAAGCCGCAGGGACATATTCAAGTACGTGGGCGCCGGTGGCATCGGCGTGGGCACGGGCCTGTTACTCGGTGAAGTGAACCAGAGGCCGCTGGAGACGCTGCTCTCCACCCACATACCGCCGGAGGATTTCTCTCCGGGCATGGACACCTGGTACAACACGCTGTGCCGCATGTGTCCGGCCGGCTGTGGTCTGTCCGTGCGGGTGCGCGAGGGCCTGGCCAAGAAGATCGAGGGCAATCCCAATCACCCGGTAAGTCAGGGCGCCACCTGCGCTCTGGGTCAGGCCAGCCTCAACGCCTTGTACAACCCCGACCGGCTGCGCTCGCCAATGCGCGCCGATGGGCAAGGCGGCTTTGTGGAATCTTCCTGGGAGGAGGCCTTTGAGGATATAGCGTCCCGCCTGGGCGCCATGCAGTCCGCCGGAATGGGCGACCGCACCTGGATTCTCACCGGCGGCCTTCTGAGTTCCGGTGCGGAAGCGCTGGACAAATTCCGGAAAGCTCTGGGCGCCAAGGTGCTGCATCTCGGGTTGGACAACCCGGCCACGGAGCTTGCCGCTGTCAAGGCGATGTACGGTTTCTCAGGCCTTCCGCACTACGACATCGCGAACGCGGACCTCATCGTTTCCTTCGGGGCCGACTTCCTCGGCGCCTGGCGCTCGCCGGTAGCCTATTCGAAGGCTTATGGCGAATTTCGCCAGGGCGGCCACGGTCATCGGGGATACCTGGTGCAGGTTGAACCGCGAATGTCGCTGACCGGAGCCAATGCGGACGAGTGGCTGCCCGCACGGCCGGGCGCCGAAGGCGCCCTGGCCCTGGCGCTGGCTGCCGAGTTGTTGCGCCATGGCCGCGGGGGCGAGGAATCGCCGGGACGGGATGGCCTGTCCGGCGCCTTGAGTCTTGAAGAGGCTGCAGCGCTTGCGGATGTGCCCGCCGAGCGATTGCATGCCTTGGCGGAGCGCATGATGGCTGCGAATGCCCCCCTGGTGATTGGCGGTGGGGCGGCGGGCGCCGGCGTTAACGCGACCGCTACGCTGACCTGCGTGGCAGCGTTGAACCGCATCCTGGGCGCCACCGGGAGTACCGTCAAGCCCAACCTGGCGCACGCGCCTCGATTCTCCAGCGTAAGCGATATCGAGGAACTCGTTGGCGCAGCGGCCAACGGCAAAGTGTCGCTGGTGATTGTGGCGGGCGTGGATCCGCTGCACGATCTGCCCGAGTCCCTGGGGCTGCGCGGCGCGCTGGACAGGGCCGAACTGGTTGTGGCGCTGGACAGTTTCCCCAGCGACACGGCGACCGCCGCGGACTGGATCCTGGCCACGGACACCTTTTTGGAGACCTGGGACGACGATATTTCACTGCCGGGAAGCGGGAAATTGTCGGTTACCTTGCAGCAGCCGGTACAGAGCCGCCTGTATGACACGCTTTCGGTTACCGATATTGTGCTTCGGCTTGCGCAGCGTTCCGGCGGGGCCCTTGCCGAGGCGCTTCCATACGAGGATGCGGAAGCCTATACCCGCTCCGAGTGGGCGAGTGCATGGAAGTCGATGGGCCTTGAGGGTGATTTCAATGCCGGTTTCCGCCAGGTGCAGGAAGACGGCGTTTGGGTTGCGGAACTTGGGGAATTGCTGGCCGATCGGTTTTCGGACGAGGCGCCGGACCCCGTAGCGGCATCCGAAGCTGCGTTCTCCGGCGATGAAGGCGAGTATCCCTTCATGCTCCACCCGTTTCAGACACCGGGACTGCGCGAAGGCGCGGGCGCCAGGCTGCCCTGGATACAGGAACTTCCGGATCCCCAGACCAGCATTGCCTATGGAAGCTGGGTCGAAGTGAACCCGGCTACCGCGGATGAGCTGGATCTCAAGGACGGCGACCTGGTGGAAGTGAGCTCCCAGGCCGGGACGGTGACCGCGCCGGTGCTCCGGCATCAGGGTGTTCGTCCCGATGTGATCGCAATACCGCTGGGGCTGGGACACCAGGCAAACGGGCGCTACGCACAAGGACGCGGCGTCAACGCTGCTTCACTGCTTGCGGCGCAGCGCGACGAGGCAACCGGGATGCTGGCCTGGGCAGCCACCCGTGTTTCGCTGCACAAGACCGGCAAGCGGGCACGTATTACCAGGACCGGCGGTGTCAGCCGCACGCTGGGCAGGCAAATCCTGGGACCGAAAGGGACGGCATGAGCAAGATCAGCGACAAACTGCGCGAGTACCGCACCGCCGGCTACTACACGGAATTCGAATACCACTGGACGATGACCGTGGACCTGGACCGCTGCACGGGCTGCGAGGCCTGCGTAGTGGCCTGCCAGGCGGAAAACAATCTGCCGATCGTGGGCGAGAAGCTGATGCGCCAGGGCCGCGAGATGAAGTGGATTCGGATAGAGCGCTATTGGGACGACGAAAAGACATACCCCGACGCCCGGCTTAACTTCATCCCGATGCTGTGCCAGCATTGCGATGAGGCGCCCTGCGAAATCGCCTGCCCGGTGTTCGCCACCTATCACAACCAGGACGGACTGAACGCACAGGTCTACAACCGCTGCATCGGAACGCGCACCTGCGCGGTCTACTGTCCTTACGAGGTTCGTTTCTTCAACTGGTTCACCTACACCTGGGACGAGCCGCTGGAACAGCAGCTGAATCCCGACGTCACCGTGCGCGAAAAGGGCGTCATGGAGAAATGCACCTTCTGCATCCAGCGCATCAACCGCGCCAAGGACCTGGCTCGTGACGGCGGCCGGCGGGTGGCTGACGGTGAGGTACAACCGGCTTGCGCCCAGGCTTGTCCCACCGATGCGATCGTGTTCGGCGACCGCAACGACCCGGACAGTGCCGTGTCGCGCAAGATGCAGGAGCCCCGCGCCTATGAGGTGCTCAAGGAACTGAACACGGCGCCCAGCGTCATTTACCTCAAGAATGCCCGCGAGCCGCTGCCGGGTAGCGGCGACGGGGAGACTCACGGCGAAGAGTCCGAAGGCCATGCATCCCGGGAGCGAGGGCGTCACGCCCTCGACGCGAGAGGCGAGACTGGACGCAGCGAGTCCGGGGCACATGCGGCCAGTCCGGTCATGTGGACGGAAAAATCCGGTGAGGCGGTTGCGTGACGATGTTGCGGACGCAGTCACAAATGTTCGACCAGGGCCAGCCGAGTTACTCGGAGGTCAACCGCGACATCATCGGCGCGCTGACCACGACTACGTGGCGCTACTGGGTGACGCTCGGTGTGTCGGCGTCCGTCGCGCTGCTGTTCTTTGTCGCGCCCTGGATTTACCAGATCTTCGTGGGCGTAGGCGCTGCGGGCATGAACCGCAACGCGATGTGGGGCACCTACCTGTCGAATTTCATCTTCTGGATCGGACTGAGCCACTCGGGAACCCTGCTGTCCGCGGTGCTGCACATCACTCAGTCGGACTGGCGCAAATCCATCTATCGCAGTGCCGAGGCGATGACGCTCTTTTCGCTCATGACGGCGGCGATGTTCGTTATGGTCCACGTGGGCAGGGTGTGGTTCGTGCATTGGACCTTGCCGATCCCCAACCCGATGGAACTGTGGCCGAACTTCCGTTCGCCGCTGATGTTCGACGTGATGGCCATCATGACTTACCTCACCGCCAGCAGCGTGTTCATCTACATGGGCTCGTTGCCGGACTTCGCCGCGGTGCGGGACAGATCCACCGGGTTACGCAGGCGGATCTACGCGATCATGTGCTTCGGCTGGCGGGGCACGGCCCATGAATGGCACACGCTGGGCTGGGCCTACACCTTCTTTGCCGTGCTGGTGATCCCGCTGGCGGTCTCGGTACACTCCATCGTGTCCTGGGACTTCGCGTTGTCCACGGTTCCCGGTTTGCATCAGACGATATTCGCGCCCTATTTCGTCTGCGGGGCGATCTACTCCGGCACCGCAGGCATCGTGACCGTGATGTGGATGCTCAGGCGATTCATGGGATTTGGCCGCTACATCGGGCGGCTGCACATCGACAATCTCTCCAAGCTGCTGCTGGTGCTGTCGCTGATCTGGACCTACATCAATATCTGCGAGATGGGCACCGCCTTATACGCCAATACGTCGTTCGAATGGGAAGCCATCAGGTACAAGACTTGGGAAGGTCCATTCTGGTTGCTGTACTGGGAGATGATTACTTTCTGTGCTCTTGTACCCCTGTCCCTGTTCTCGCGGCGCATTCGGACCAACTGGAACGTCATGCTGGTGGTTTCGATCCTGATCAACATCGGCATGCTTACCGAGCGCTTCATCATTGTGGGTAGCTCGCTGCCGCGCAAATTCCTGCCCGATGTGTTCGGTACCTATTTCCCGAGCCTGGTGGAGATTTCCATCACCATCGGCTCCTTTGCCATCTTCACCACCCTGTTCCTGCTGTTCGTAAAGGTGTTCCCGGCCGTTTCCATCTACGAGGTCAAGGAGACGCTGAATCCGTTACGCAAGAGAGAGGCGCACTGATGACGCTGCTGGCCTCCTTCGCACATGAAGACGCCGCGCTGGACGCCGCCCGGGCGCTGCGCGAGAAGGGCGTTGCCGGCATTGAGCTGTTTTCGCCGATCCCGCTGCACGGCGCCGAGGAGGCGCTTGGCCTGGGCAAGTCCATGGTGCGCGTGTTCACGCTGCTTGGGGCGATATTCGGCGCCATCGGCGGATTTTGGCTGTGCGTGTGGACTGCCACGCGCTTCATTCTGCCGACCGCAGGACGCGCTGTGATTACGCTGCCGCCGTACCTGCTGATTACCTACGAGAGCACGATCCTGCTGGGCACGCTCATGACGCTGCTGGGCTTCTTCGTAGTAGGCCGTTTTCCCGCGTGGCGGGACCGAACCTACCGCGCTTCCAGTAACGTGGACCGTTTCGTGATCTCGGTGGCCGCGCCCGATGGGCCTCAAGCCGAGGAGATCCTTCGCGCTGCGGGCGCGGAGTCAATCGAGCAGGAGGCCGCGAAATGAGCGTGTTTATCCTCCTGGGAACGAGGGCGTCTCGCCCTCGAAACCAACCACAAACCGCCAAAGTCAGCGCTTGGACCACCCTCCTGCTCTGCGCTTTTCTTGCCGTGCCTGGCGCCCTTTCCGCGCTGCCCTGGAACGACGACATGAAGGACCAGCCCAGCGTGAAGACGCAGGAATCCGCGGTGGAATTGCCGGCGGAATCCGTTCCCAGTGACGGCGGGGAACTGGACGGCCCGGCCGACCTGCCGGCTCTGGTACGGGCGCGCCTGAAGGCAGGTGAGCAACTCAGCAATCCGCTTTCTGAAGCGGATTCGGATGATGTTCGCGGGGCGGAGATGTACGAGATCTATTGCCAGGTCTGCCACGGGGTGGCCGGTGCGGGCGATGGGAGCGTCGGTCTCAAGTACAACCCGCAGCCCATGGACCTGACCTTGCCGTACGTCCAGCAGCAATCCGATGGTCAGCTCTACTACACGATTACGCACGGCGGCGTGGTGATGCCCAGTTATCGCTTTGCGATGTCGCAGGAAGACCGCTGGCGCATCGTCCGCTACCTGCGAACGGGCCTGCTTGAAGAAGCGGCGAAAGTTGCAGACGCTGCCGAGGTTGAATCAGCCGGCGAGACAGCAGCCGAATGAATACAAACATCAGCGGCGGAACTGGTGCTATGGGCGTGAAAGCGTTCATGGCGACGATCGGTTTTCTCGCAGGCCTCGCGGCCGTTTCCTTCGCATTGCTCTGGATGGAGGGCGCTGAAGGCGAATTTCCGTGGGGATTCGCGCTGGTTTCGTGGATGTTCGTGCTGGGCCTGAGCCAGGCAGGCATTTGCTTTACCGCGGTCATGCGCCTTTGCAAGGCGGAGTTCGCACGGGCCTTTTACCGCTTAGGCGAGGTGATGACGCTTGCGTTCCTGCCGTTCGCGTTCATCGGCTTCGGGCTGATCTTTGCCTGTGGCCGGGAGTCATTGTTCTACTGGCTGCAGGAAGGCGCTAACGGGCACCTGAGCCCTTGGTTGAACGAAGACCTGCTGCTTTGGCGAAACCTCGTGGCGCTGGCAGCCTTTTACGGCCTGTCCGTTGTGTATTTTCTTTGGGGTTTGCTGCCGGATACTCGAGACGAGCTGGCTGAGAGTGGCAACCCTGTCTGCCGCGCCTGCTGGCGGTGGCTTGCTTCATGGCGCCGTCAGGTGAACATGTTCTCGCTCCAGCGTCGCTTGTATTTTTCTTCCTTCTTCATCCTCTTCTTCTACGTAGTGTCCAACTCCTTTATTGCCTGGGACTTCGGGATGACGCTGGTTTCGCATTACCACAGCAGCGTGTACCCCTTGTACTTCATCCAGGGAATCAACCTCGCCGGCTCCGCGGCGATTCTGTTGATGAGCGCGGTGCTCTGGCGGGTCGAGGGCTTGAAGGAGCGGTTCGATTCAGGCCGCCTCAAGCAGATGGGCATCCTGATTACGTCTTTCTGCCTGCTTTGGCTTTACATGTTCTGGGCACAGTTCTTCGTGTCCTGGTTCGGCAACCTGGAACACGAGTACGGCGTGGTTTCCTTGCAGATGTATGGGCATTACCAGCCCTACTTCTGGACCATGGTGAGCTGCATGTTCTTCGTTCCGCTGCTGTGCGGAATCTTCGCCTGGGTGAAGCGTACATGGCCGGCCATGCTGGTGCTTTCAGGGTTTATCGTGGCGGGTTTCTGGATCAACCGCTACCTGATGGTGATGCCGATATTCGATGACGCGCATGTCCCGTTCATGGCCGCTACGGAATGGCTGATTGCGATCGCCGCACTGGCCTCCTGGTTCTTCCTGGTGCTGGTGATGTTCCGAAGCATGCCGATGATTTCGCAGTGGCAACTGCAGGACTACGCAACCGAAGAGCCCCTCGAAGCCGCCTAACCCTTGGCTGGCTTGCTCATTTTGCTACTCGAATACTTGTTGAGTTGCTGCTTGGGCTTCGGGGAAAGCAATAGCGCTTAGCTTCAAGCGCGGGGCGCCTGCATGCGAGCGCGGACTATTTCTGCCGGCCGCGCCGCCTGGGCGCAGTCGTAGGCTTCCTGCAAACGACGCCATGTTTTGGCGCCTCCGCCGAACTCCCTGTCCAAGCGATGCGCCATGTCCTCAGAGATTGCAGAACGGCAATTTACGAGTTCCGATAATTCCTTGGAGTTGATCCCGAGTTTGCGGGCGCCTTGGGCAATGCTCAATCCTAAAGGCTTCAGGCAGTCGTGGAGGACCGACAGGCCAGGATGGGGTGGGTTCTTCATTGTCTCTTGTGTCTCCTGGTGATAGTCGATCAAATCAATATCAGTGACATTCTCGCCAACAAAGCGGAAGACCAGGCGCCAGTTTCGGGATATCCTTATCGCCCAATATCCTTCCAGCTTACCCTTTAACGGGTGAAGCATAAACCCAGGGAGGTTCATGTCACCGGGCCGCGTTGCTTCGTCGAGACGGGCGAGGCTGCGGGTAAGCTTGCTAATCCAGGACGGTGAGATTCCCTTCGGATCTTTATCCGCGAACAGGCGCTCAAGGGCCTTGTGCCGAAAGCCCAGGATCATGAGCGAGTTTGCGTCCTACAAATTCACAAATTGGGGTTAAGGCTGATGCTATTCCACTCAAGCAACGCAGCAAAGGTTGAAATTGCTTGCTTTCATCTTGGGTTTTCAATCCTCCTCCCATGAGAGAGAGTGCTTCTTTCGTTTGGCTAATGTTTGATCGGCTTGAGGACAGGCTGCGGATCAAGGCTTTGATTTCGGTGTCGGAAGGTGTCGGGGGGCTTGGCTGCTGGAGCTCCTGATAGGCGCTCCACAAGCTTGATGCGGCCACATGGACTTTCGTCGGCATCCGCCGCCACCCAGAAGGCGGCAGGGCTGAAAGGTCGGATAACCGCCCATTCCGGGCGCGGCGGCCTTGCCTCGGAATTAACCCGGCGCGGTGCTCCAACGGCAGCCGTCCAGTTGGCGGGCGGCTGGAAGATGGCTCGCATGGTGACTCACTGCAGCGCCGGCGCTACTGCCGTCTTATGCGCCCCGCGCCCGGGAATGAGGGCGTCCCGCCCTCGCGAAGGCAGGACGCCTTCTCGTAACCCGGGTCAGGAGAGGCTGCGGATCAGGGCCTCGATATCGCTATCGCTGGGTGTGGCCGCCGTCGCGGCCGGGGCGCCGGAAACACGCGCTTCAGCCCGCTCACCCAACTCTTCCAGCCGCTGCCGGCGCGCGCGGAAGCGGCGCTGGGCCGTCTTGCCCAGGCGCCGGAGCTTGCTGCGCCGAATGGCTTTCTGTTCCTCACCCGCAATGGCTTCGCCAAAGCGGGGTTCGATCGTGATGCAGTCAACCGGGCAGGGCGGCAGGCACAGGCCGCAGCCTACGCATTCTTCATGAATGATCGTGTGGGTGAAATTACGGCTGCCGATAATCGCGTCAACCGGACAGGCCGGCAGGCAGCGTGCGCAGCCCACGCATAGCGCTTCGTCGATTCGCGCTACCGAGGGCTGCATGGCCTTTTTTACCGCACCCTCATGCCCGGCTCGGCGCCCTCGTCGGGCGAGAGCAGAAAGACGCGGTCGTCACCTTCGCCGGCGGCCAGCACCATGCCTTCGGATACGCCAAAACGCATCTTTCGCGGCTTGAGGTTGGCTACCAGGACGACTTTTCGGCCGACCAGGATTGCCGGAGCATAGGCGCCGGCAATTCCGGCGAAAACGGTGCGGCCCTTGCCGCCGTCGTCCAGGGTCAGGCGCAGTAGCCGGTCGGCGCCGGGCACGCGCTCGGCCTTGGTGATTCGGGCCACTCTCAAGTCGGTGCGAAGGAAATCTTCGATCTCGATCGGTTCGGAGTGCTCCGTAATGGCTGTGCCCTGTTCACGTTTGGCTTCCACCAGTGCCTTGAGTGTCTTCAATGCCACGCGGCTCGCAAGCGGCTTGAATTTCTCAATCTGTGCGCCGAGCAACGGCTTGTCGACATCGCGCCAGGCAAGCTTCGAGCAAAGGAATGCCTCTGCTCCTTCGGACATGCGGGGTAGCACGGGAGCGACATAAGTCATCAGTACCCGGAAAAGGTTGATTCCCTGGGTAACCACGGCATGCAACTCGTCTCGCTTGTCCGGATCCTTGGCCAGTTCCCAGGGTTTGCACTCGTTTATCCACACATTGGCGCGGTCCGCCAGCGCCATGATGGAACGCATGGCCTTGCCGTAGGAACGCGACTCGTAGAACTCGCCGATCCGCTCTCTTTCGGCAGCGAATTCTTCGTAGAGCGCTGGGTCGTGAAGGCTTGGGCCGAGTTGACCGCCGAATCCCCGCTGAACAAAGCTTGCGCAGCGGCTTGCAATGTTTACCAGCTTGCCGACCAGATCGGAATTGATCCGCGCGGCGAAGTCCTCGAGCTGCAGGTCGATGTCGTCCAGGCCGGGGCCCAGCTTCGCCGCGTAGTAGTAGCGCAGGTACTCGGGATTCAGGCCGGCTGCGAGGAAATCCGCCCCGGTAATGAAAGTGCCTCGGGATTTGGACATCTTCTGTCCGTCCACGGTGAGGAATCCATGCACGAAGACCCCGCTGGGCGTCCGCATTCCCGCTCCGAGCAGCACCGCCGGCCAGAACAGCGCGTGGAAATAGAGGATGTCCTTGCCGATAAAGTGATAGAGCTCGGCATCGCTGTCCGGCCCGAAATAGCGCTCGAAGCGCTCGTCCGCTTCCTTGCCGGTCCCGCAAAGGTTCTTGAAGCTGGCCATGTACCCAACCGGCGCATCCAGCCACACGTAAAAATACTTGCCTTTCTCACCCGGCACCTCAAAGCCGAAATAAGGCTCGTCACGGGTAATGTCCCAGTCCTTCAATCCCTCCTTGAACCACTCGGCCAGCTTGTTGCGGGCCCCGCGATCCAGGTTGCTGGCCTGCATCCAGGTCTTGAGCAGCGACTCGAACTCGCGCAGCCTGAAGAATTTGTGCTCCGATTCGCGCGTTACCGGCGGGCGGCCGCTCAGAATCGAACGCGGGTTTACCAGTTCAGAGGGAGCATAGGTGGCCCCGCATGCGGCGCAGCTGTCGCCATACTGGTCGTCCGCCCCGCAGGAAGGACACTCGCCCCGCACGTAGCGGTCCGGCAGAAACATGCCCGCCTGCTCGTCGTAGGCCTGCTGGATCGTGCGGGTGTGGATATAACCGCGTTCCACCAGCCGGGCGTAGATACGTTCCACCAGTTCGCGGTTTTCCGGCGAATGAGTGGTGTAGAAGTTATCGAAGCGGATCCCGAAGGATTCGAAATCCCGCATGTGCGCGGCACGGCAGGACTCGGCATATTCCTCGGGGCTTGCGTCTTCTTCACGGGCCTTGAGCATCGTAGGCGTGCCGTGCGCGTCGGTGGCGCAAACGAACGTGCAATCGGCGCCCGACAGCCGCTGGTAGCGCACCCAGATGTCCGTCTGCACCTGCTCCAGCAGGTTGCCGAGATGAATCTTGCCGCTGGCATACGGCAGCGCCGCGGTAACGAGGATCCTGCGAGTCATGGCGCGATTATCCCGGAAACTTACCTAGTGCGTCACTCGCATCGTTCGAACAACATGGGAGTGAAGGCGTCCCCGCCTTCGCCGAGGGCGGTACGCCCTCGTTCCCAGGGAAAAACCGCTACCAGCCGCAGGAGAGGCCCTGGTTCTCGGTCTTCAGCCAATCCATCAACGGTTGAAAGTAGGCGATGATGGCCGAGGCGTCCATCTCGCGCTGGCCCGTTACGGCTTCCAGCGAATCCTGCCAGGGTTGACTTGAACCCTGCTCGAGCATCTTCCACAGCAACTCCCCCGCCTGCTTGTTTCCGTAAACCGAGCATTCATGCAGCGGTCCCTCAAAGCCCGCTGCATCACACAAGGCCCGCTGGAACTGGAATTGCAGCACGAAGGCCAGGAAATAACGCGTGTAGGGCGTGTTGCCGGGTATGTGATACTTCGCACCGGGATCAAAGTCGCTCTCGCTACGTTCCACCGGCGGGCGTATCCCCTGGTAGCGGGTCCTTAAGTCCCACCAAGCCGCGTTGTAGTCCTCGGGCGCGATGTCGCCGGAAAAAACGCCCCAGCGCCACTGGTCCATCAGCTTGCCGAAGGGCAGGAAAGCGATCTTGTCAAGCGCCACTTTCATCTGCGTGTTGATCAACGCCTCGTGACTGTCCTTTACTTCGGCCACCAAGCCCAGGTTCTTCAGGAAATTGCCGGTCATCGACAGCGTGACCGTGTCGCCCAGGGCTTCATGGAACCCGTCGTGGGCCCCGGACTGAAAGATGATGGGCTGGTCGCGGTAGGCCAGGAAGTAGTAGATGTGACCCAGCTCGTGGTAGATCGTAAACAGGTGCTCCTGGGTGGGCTCGATACACATCTTGATCCGCACGTCGTCCTTGCCGTCCAGGCTCCAGGCACTGGCGTGGCAAACCACCTCGCGGTCCCGAGGCTTGACCAGCAGGGAGCGCTCCCAGAAGTTTGCAGGCAACTCGGGCATTCCCAGGGAAACGAAGAAATCCTCAGCCAACTCGGTCATATAGACGGCGTCGTACTCCTGCTCCTGCATCGCCTTGGTCACATTGAGCTCTGCGACGCCCGCGTAGGGTTCGGCCAGATCGTAGATTTCGCCCCAGGTTTGCGACCACATGTTGCCGAACAGGTGCGCCGGGATCGGCTCTCCCACGGGCACCTTGTCCTCGCCGTAGGCTTGGCGCAGCTTGTCCGACGTATAGCAATGCAACTGCTCATAGAGGGGTTCAACCTGCCCCCAAAGCCGCTCAATCTCTTCGCTGAAGTCAGCTACTGGCATGTCGTACCCGGAACGCCACAACTCGCCCATGTCGTTGAAGCCCAATTCCTGGGCGCCCTCGTTGCCGAGTTCCACAAACCGCTGGTAATCACTGCGAAACGGAGGCGAAATGGTGCGCCAGCCGCGCCAGGCCTCCAGAAGCTCGTCATAGTCCCGGCTGCGGGCGATGATCTCGCTCAGTTCCTCAAGATCCTGGCAGCTGTCCAGGCCATCCGGGCAATACTTGCCGCTTCCGTAGGCGCCTTCCATACGCGTCATGATTTCCGAAAGCTCGCGGCGCTTGGCGTCATCGTCGGGCGCCGGCAATGTCGTGCCCCACTTGATCGAATTGAGTGCGCGCCGCGCCAGTGGATCCAGTTCCATGCCGTCGTATCGCTTGGCGCCTTCAACCGCGGTGCTCTGGAACTTGAGGCTGCGTTCCTGCGCGCGCGAAGCCAGCAGTGCAGTGTCCTGGTTGATGTAGGTCTGGTACGCCCAGCCCGCCGCCGCGCCTTCCAGGCGCATCTCCTCGTATTTCTCGCTAGTCGCCTTGATGAAATCCTCGGCGCTTTGCATGGGCGTGTCTTCGGTCGACGCGCCCACGGAAACGGTCAGCGCCAATACCGCAACGATGATTCGAGTCTTCAATTTGTTTCTTCCTCCGCAGGGGTCATGCATTTCTTCAATGGTTTGACGCAAACCGCCAGGATCAGGCCGCTGCCCACGGTAGTGAGCACGATCTGCCAGTACAGCCCGGGCATATCGCTTAGGGCCTCGGGATCGAATTTTCCGGCAATCAGCCCCGCGATCAGGTTACCAAGGGCTGCGCCGAGGAACCAGATCCCCATCATCTGGCCGACATATTTCTTCGGCGCAAGACGGGTGACTGCCGACAGGCCCACCGGGCTTAAGCACAGCTCACCGGTAGTGTGCAGCAGGTAGGTAAAGAACAGCCAGGTAGGGAGCACCGGGTTGCCTTCGGCCACTAGCGTGGCCGCACCGATCATCACCACAAAGCCCAGGCCTAGTTGAGTCAGGCCCAAAGCGAACTTCAGCGGCGTCGAAGGGTCGAGATTGCGCCGCGCCAGCGCCGTCCACAGCATCGCGAACAGGGGTCCAAAGACGATGATGAAGAAGGGGTTAAGCGACTGGAACCATTCCGCCGGGAAGCTGAACGCCCCGAACTCGCGAATCGTGTAGCGTTCCGCGAACAGGTTCAGCGATGAGCCGGACTGTTCGAATCCGGCCCAGAACATGGCCGCGCCGAAGAACAGTACGATTATGCCGACAATGCGCAAGCGTTCATCGCGTGTAAGTCCGCCGAAGAGCAGCACAGACAGGAAGTACAGCGCTGCTACCATCACGATTACCACGGTTCCTGCTTCTGCGATGGCGAGGGGGTTCAGCTCGATCGTGCCGCCCAGGGCGCCGCCGTAGACTGCGCCGAGCGCAACCAGAAAGGCCGACACGCCCAGCCAGACCTTCTTTCGATAGGCGGCAGACGCGGCCGATTCGGGACGCGCTCCGGCCTCGCCCAGGTACTTGCGCGTGTAATAGAACTGCACCAGGCCGAAGAGCATGCCCACACCTGCCGCGGCGAAGCCGTAGTGCCAGTTGTAGTTGGCCAGGGTTCCGCACACCAGCGGGCCGAGAAAGGCGCCGACGTTAATGCCCAGGTAATAGAGCGTGAACCCGCCGTCGCGGCGAGGATCGTTGGGCGCATACAACTGGCCCACGATAGCGCTGATGTTGGGCTTGAGCAGGCCGGTTCCCAGCACCACCAGGATCAGTCCCAGATAGAAGGCGGAAACAGTCGGGATGGCAAGCACGAAATGACCGAACATGATGATGACGCCGCCCACCCAGACCGCGCGCTGGCCGCCCAGCAGGCGGTCCGCCAGCCATCCTCCCGGCAGGGCCACGAGGTAGACCGCCGCGGTATAGACACCGTAAATCGCCGTGGCGATTTCGTCGGTCATGCCCATGCCGCCCCGCTGAACCTGGTCGACCATGAAGAGAACGAGCAGGGCGCGCATGCCGTAATAGCTCATGCGCTCCCACATCTCGGTGAAGAACAGGGTAACGAGACCCCGCGGATGATTGAAGAAATTTAGCATCGCCGCATTATATGCAGGGATCACGCTGACTGATCCGTGTGCGAAGGCGCGTTGATTGCGCCTTTCCTCGTCCCCGTCTTCCGGGAGGCGCCATCCCTGGCTTGGTTCCGCCATCCTGGCTCCAACACTCCCGGAAGACGGAGACGAGAAAAGGCTACGGCTGCGGCATATCCGCCCGGAATTTCAGGAGCGGGTGCGCTACCGCCGGGTAAAGCACTCCTTACAACCCCCAAAAGGGGCATCCGTGCTTTGCATCGACGCTTCGGTTTTATTTCCCAAGGTTATTCAATGCGAAGGTGGACGTCATCGAATACGCCATAACCCCCATCAGCAGCAGCAACAGGCGCCCCATGTGGCGCAAAGGTGATGCCGTGCCGAGTGCGTGTTGAACGCTCGCTCGAGTGCGTCCCGGCCGGTTCTCGCCGGATTGTGCGCTTCCCGCAGGCGGGATGAAGCGCCGGGCGATCAGCCAGGCCGCCACCGCATATACGGCGCTTATGGGCAGGCAATACATTTGGAAAAACTGCATCTTGTTCTCAAAGGAGAGTGCAAACATCTGAAAAACACTAGCGAACACGGGCCACGCCGCAAATCTTGCGCCGAGTGCCGGCGTCAGAAAGAGGGTGGCTGCCGCCACGACATAGACCCGCCGCCGCTTGAGTATCGGCCAGGCGAAGTATCAGGCGGCCAGGGGCGCATACCAGACCGCAAAATAGGTGGCGGCATCCAAATTAAAGGGATTCAAAGACATTGTCCTGCTCCTAGGGTAGCGGTCCGTCGGGAGGCTGGGACGGCGGTTCCTGTCCGGGGCACCACGTATTGGACTTGAAGGCTTCAATCATGTCTTCATCCAGATATTCAAACACACGTGGAGCTCTGTACTGGCTTACGCCGAGGACATCCGCAGTCTCGCTATTCCCGGTACCTCTTGTGACGAAGTGAGTGTTGCCGCATTTCTCATACACTCGGTCTTTCTGGCCCGGCTGGAGCCGCTAGCCTGTAGCGCGAGCTGCCCGTTAAGATTGGGCTTTCCTCATCCTTTATGTCCCGTACGCGCCGGCGAAGCCATAGTATTTTCGTGATAGAAGTACGGGCGGCCAAGTTCGACAGGTTGCAGTATTACATGCTGTTTATCAGCTTCAGTATGTAATTTCCTAGGCTATGCCATGTGAAGGTGGACGTCATCGAATACGCTATAACCGCCACCAGGAGCAGCAACAGGCGCCCCATGTGGCGTAAAGGTGATGCCGTGGCGAGCGCGCGTTGAACGCTCGCTCGAGTGCGTCCCGGCCGGTTCTCGCCGGATTGTGCGCTTCCCGCAGGCGGGATGAAGCGTCGGGCCATCAGCCAGGCCGCCACCGCATAGACGGCGCTTATGGGCAGGCAAGCCAACAGCAAGTATCGTGCGATGGCCGCGGTATCGGCAGCGGAGAGAGGAACTATTTGCAAAACACCAGCAAATACCGGCCATGCGGAATATCTATTGCCTAGTACCGGCGTTAGAAAGAGGGTGGCTGCCGCCACGACATAGACTCGCCTCCGCTTAAGTATCGGCCACGCGAAGTAACAGGCGGCCAGGGGCGCATACCAGACCGCAAAATAGGTGGCGGCATCCAAATTAAAGGGATTCAAAGACATTTTCCGTGCTCCTAGGGTAGCGGCCCGTCGGGAGGCTGGGACGGCGGTTCCTGTCCGGGGCGCCACGTTCTGGATTCGAAAGCTCCAATCATGTCTTCATCCAGGTCTTCAAACACATCTGGAGCCCTGGACTGATTTATGCCGAAGATATCCGCAATTCCGCTATTCCCGGTACCTCTTGTGGCGACATGAATGTTTCCGCCTTTTTCATAAACTTCCCGATAGACTTGGTTGCAATGATCGGGACGGTCTTCTCCTTCCGTTTTGTCCGCGGGTTTCGGGCAGCCATCGGCTCCGGGTCCCCACTCGCCCGTTTCGTCGTTGTGCATCGGATGTCCCTCCAGCGGGATTTGAGCGATCGCATTTTTGGAAAGGCCGAATTTTGGCCCCACGGCCACTTGAACGGGCTCTCTATTGAACGGCCAGCCAAGATCCAAGGACACTTGCTCGCCATGGTTCGCGGGTGAGTCGTAGCTGTCTTTTCCCGGGGCGTGATAGTGCCGCAGCCAGCAGGCGATGTTGTCCAGTTTGCATCCCGTTTCCGTCTTGGAGCACACCTTGTTGTCAACGGCATAGTCATGCGTAACGGGGGGCCATGTGGGCTCATCGTTCTCCTCTTCCTCCTCTTCCTCCTCTTCGGGTTCGGGCTCCGGCACCGGCACCGGCACGGGTACCGGGTTGGGCTGCGGGGGGATATGGACGATCGGGGGACTCGGCGGCGGCGGTGGCGAGTAGTGCGCGTCAATTTGGAAGCACACGTTCGCTTCCACGCTGATCGTGGAATTGTCATCCAGGTAAAACGTGACCGTGGCCGGAGCGGAAAAGGACCAGAACCCCGCATACCATGCTTCCGTCAGGCTGTACACGCCCCAATACGAGATTCCGCTGCAATCGGTGCTGCGGTAGAAGTTAACGAAGGCGCCGGCGCTGCTGCTGGTTGGCGGGGCGGTGGCTCGCACTTGTCCGTGTCTGGCGATCACGGGTGCTCCACGCTGCGCAACCGCACTGCTTGCAATCAACGCTTCCGTGTGATTGTTGGCGTCATAGCGGAATTGGGTGATCTCGGCGCGGCCATCCACGACCGTCTCGACTCGGATGAGACTGCCGTGAATGTTGTATTCAAAGCGCGTGGAGCCCGCACTTCCCGACGCCTCGCACAAGCGGCCCACGCCGTGGGCGCAATCGTCGTAGCGGTACCGAAAGGTCTCGGCAGGCATTCCGGGACGCTGGCGCCGCATTGAGACCATGCGGTCCAAAGCGTCGAATTCGCGGTAGATCACCGCGCCGTCCGTCCGTTGCTCCCAAGTCCGGTTGCCTCCCGCGTCATAGCCGTAATGCGCCGTCCCGCCCGAGGCATTTTGCTCGGCGACGACCTCGCCAAAACCGTTGTATCCGTAGCGAGTGACGCTGCCGTCCGCTGCGTAAGCCGCCACCACCCGCCCAAGGTGATCATGCTGTTGGCGGACTGGCCGGCTTGCGCGTGTCTGACCCCCTGCAACTCGCAATGCGTCCCAATGGACAGAACCCGGTAACTCCTGTTGGCGGACTTGGCCGGATACCACTCCTGCGCCTGACATGACCTGGCCACTGGCCCCCGGGGCAATCACCAACCCACCGGCAGCGTACAGCAATCGCAGTTGCCCACCGTCGCTGCTGGATACGACCGCCAATCGACCGGCCTCGTCGTAACTGCGGCGAATCGTCAAGCCATTGTTGCGATGCGACTCGATGAGCAACCCGGCTTCGTCAAATTGCAAGACCATCTTGGTCTCGTGCGCGGTGCCGGGAGCAGCCGTTTCCTCCGCCAACCAGCCTTGCTCGTCGTATTGAAACTCCCTCCGCTCGCCATTGGGCCCGGACCACCCTATCGGCCGATCCTGATCGTCGTATTCCGACAGGTAGCGGTGTCCTGCGGCGTTGACGAAAGTCACGAGGTTGCCGTTTTCGTCGAAGGTCAGTTGGCGGACATCGTTGACGTCGTCGCGGGGACCGTCGATGGAGACTTCTCCGTTGCCGTGGTAGTGCAGCCGAGTAACTCTCGGCTCGGCCCCGGTGAGGGTGTCCGCTTGCGTCTGAAGGATCAGGCGGTCGAAGCGGTCGTATGCGAAGTCAACGGTTTCACCTCGAAGAACCACTTGTACAAGAAGTCCATTATCCAGCTGGCCGCGCCACGTTTCGGTGCAGATGGGGCCTTCGCTTCGGTAAAAAGTTCTCCGGATCAGAGGAGGATCGTTGTCTTTGTTCGTGTAAGTATTTGTTTTAGGTGTTAATACTGGGGCGAGGGGGGGGGGTGACGGTCTGGAAGTCATCCGGCAACCGGGCCTCGCAGCCGGCCCCGATACCCTTTCCCGACAGAGCAGGCCGCAATTGCGCATCAATGTCGCCCGGCTTGACGATCACCGCTTGCAGGAGCGTGTCCGGCAACACCACATTGGGGTCTGGATGCCCGCGTTGCTCAGCGTCGCCGGACTCATCCATCGCCCCGGCGCTGACCGCTGCCGGAAAGAAAGCTAAACAATATGCAAAGGCGCCTGCCCAAACCGCAGTAGTGCTTCGTGAGTGCAACATCGCTTTCCACTCCAATTACAACTTTTTTCAAAAGAATAGCACACAGCTTGGAGACCCCCCGAATATTATTTCGCGTTCAGTGCTTCAAAGGTATCGGAACGAGGACACGCGCTATCATTTCCGCCGCCGTGCAGGTTTTTCTGGATTTCTTCTTTCTCGCGCCTTTCTTGGTCGCTTACTGGTTGTGGGGGCTCTTTCCCGCCGTCTGGGTACTCATGGGCGCCGTAATCGTGCAGGTCGCCGCGCAGTGGCTGATCGGCGGCCGCTACAAACCGAAACCCATCACTCTGGCTTCCGCGGCCCTCGTCCTGGTGTTCGGCACACTGACCGTGGTGCTGAAAGACCCTGTATTCATCAAATGGAAGCCGACCGTCCTGTACTGGGCGATGAGCCTGGCGCTGATGGGCGCACGATTGTGGAAACGCAAAGGGGTGGTGCACGCAATTCTGGCGTCCCAGGCGGAGGGGTTTGGCGACTTGCCGGCCAAGGCGGCGTCGGTTCTCGACTGGGCCTGGATGATGTTCCTGGTGCTAATGGGTGCACTCAATCTCTGGGTGGCCTATAACTTCGCCGAATCCACCTGGGTCTATTTCAAGCTGTTTGGACTGACCGGCCTGACCCTGGTGTTCGGTTTTCTGCAGGCACTATGGGTAGTGCGCTCACTCAGGTCGGTCCAAAGCGAATGAGCACCGATCGTCCGACGCTGATTCACGCACGGCTACTCGAGGCCCTGGCCCCTTGCGAAGTCGAGGTTCGCGACGACTCGCACCTTCACGCCGGCCACGTGGGCGCACGCGATGGCGGCGGCCACTTCTCAGTCCGCATCGTGGCGGAACAGTTTCGCAATCTCGCCCCGCTCGCGCGCCACCGCCTGATATACGCTGCGCTGGGCGAAATGATGAACGGCCCGATTCACGCGCTGGCGATTACCGCGCTTACACCGGAGGAATCTCCTTAGGCGCTCTCAGCGACGTGCCCCCTTTGGCCACACACCCCTAACATACGAACAAGTTTGTTCCTACGGAAAGTTCCTGCAAAATAGGGGCCTGATGAGAGCTTTCAGCGTTCGTGAACTGAAAAACAACCCGTCCCTGGCGCTTCGTGCGGCGCGCGAGCAACCTGTCATGGTGCTTAATCGCCACAAACCCCAGGCCATATTGGTGCATCTCGATGACGATACGCTGCTGGCGGAGCCGGGCATCCGGCGGGCGCTCGCCACGGCGCTGTTTCGGGAACAAAGCCTATCTCTTGGCCACGCCGCACGGTTCGCTGGTCTCGCGATTGGCGACTTCATCAGGTATGTGTCACGACTTGGCATTCCCGTCGTAAGAGGAACAGCGGCCAGCGTACATGAGGACACGGAGGTAATCACCGCATGGCGGAAAGGCTCGTCACAGCAGACGCCAGCCCCCTGATTGGGCTGGCTACGGCAGGAGTGTTCTATGTGCTCCGAGAACTGTTTGACCAAATCACCGTAACGGCAACGGTTCGTGACGAGGTACTGGCCGGTGGCCAGTTACCGGGCGCCATGGAGTTGGTTGAAGCCATTCGGGACGGGTGGATCAATGTGGTGGACATCCCGCCTGACATCATCACCTTCGCCAACCTCGACGCTGGAGAGGCGAGCACGCTAACTCTCGCGATCAGGCATGAAGGTCCCTGCCTTGTCCTGATGGACGAGCCGGCCGGCCGGTCGTATGCCCAACGACACGGTCTTGCCGTAACCGGTCTTGCCGGTATGCTGGTTGTGGCCAAGAATGCGCACTTGGCGCAGTGCTTATTTCAGCAAAAGTTACCGGTCTTCCGGAGCGTCGTGACGCGGGGGTGACATTATGACGTTGCTTTGAGTGGTATACGTCCCTTGGCGTTGAGTTTTCGCATGGATTCGTCCTTCAGCTCTATGCGGTAGGCATTGTGCACCAGCCGGTCGAGGATCGCATCGGCGTGGGTGGGTTCGGCGATCATCTTGTGCCAATGCTCGACGGGCAGTTGGCTGGTGACCAGCGTTGAGCGGCGTTGGTGACGGTCTTCCAAGATTTCCAGCAGATCGCGGCGCTGCGGCGCGATGATCCTGGCGCATTACCACGTCCAAACGATCCCGCCAGCGCTGGTTATGCAAGCAGAACGTGCTGTACTGATACCCCTTCGGATGCGCCGCCTTGTACTCGTTCCGCAACAACTACAGCGTCACCCCCTTGCGCTTCTGTCACTGCCGAAGTAAAAATCCCCAGTTGCTGATCTTTTTATTCGGGTTGCCGATGCACCGGCGTCCAATCCGGCTGGGGACGCGATACCCGCGGCGATGGCGGCGGCGGATACAGCCGCCGCTCCAGCTGCGTATCTTCCAGAGACGCCACCGCCGGCCACGTTAACCCGCAGCCCTCGGCACGGCGAAGGTAATTGGATACCGTCGCGCGGCCCAGACCGCAACTGCACGCGATCTGGCGCGCACTGAACTCCAGCTCCCACTTCTGACGTAAGACTTCCCTAATTTGTCGCATGGATAATCTCAACCTCGGCATCTGCCCCGCCTCCCACAATGGAAAAGCGGCAGCGTACTCAGTCCGTCACCCGCGCCGCAGCATCCCAGGACGGCTACTTTGAATTAGAACGGGTGGCCACTTTCAGATAGAACAGGTGGCTACTTCCCCGTGGAATACGCACTTCCACTTTTTCGAAGAATTGCTTGAATGAGGCTGAGGAGGCGGTGGAAAAGGTAGTCGACATGCACTGCTTCGGCAAGCGGCTCTTGGTCTCTCTCGGAATGGCGTATTTGGAGAGTATTGCCGACATACGTTAGTTCTGTGGCTTCCTGCTCCAGTGCTCTACTGAACTTGGGTGAGCTTGAGCCGGCAGTGCTGTCGAGCAGAGACTGAGGTGGTCCTGGTTTGTTGGACAGTCCGAGGGCTTTTTTAAGGTGTATTTCGATTGGTTGATTGTGCCCTCGTCAAACGAAATCGTGCTCGCGAACCGAGCCGGTGTCAATACCGCTGGCCGGGTCCCTCCCGGACGTTGAAGCGGGGCCTGTAGCGTATTCCACGGGCTTGCCACGGGCGCGGTCTCCCCACGTATAAAGCGCCCGTGGGGAGGCGGTGGAATACGCGGCGTGTGGACTCCAAGGCGGCCGGTCCCCGGCGGGTCCGCTGGGTTGAATCCCGCCGATGCGCTCATGCCGCCACCGCGATGCCACGATAGACTTCGCCGGGTGTGCGCCCGTCCAGCGCCGAGTGCGGACGCGAGTCGTTGTAAAACCCAACCCAGTTCGAGATGACGCGCTCGGCCTGGAAACCGTCCGCGAGCTCGTGCAGGTACACCGCTTCGTATTTCAGCGAGCGCCACAGCCGTTCGATGAAGATGTTGTCCAGGAACCGGCCCTGTCCGTCCATGGAACAGCGAGCGCCCGCGGCTTGCACCCGCTCGGTGAAGGCCGCGCTGGTGAACTGCGCGCCCTGGTCCGTATTGAAGATCTCCGGCGTCCCCAGGCGCAACACCGCCGCCAGCGCCGCGATGCAAAAGGCGCCGTCCAATGTGTTCGACAGCCGCCAGGCCAGCACGTACCGGCTCACCCAATCCATCACCGCCACCAAATAGAAAAATCCTTGAGATACCGGAACATAGGTGATGTCCGCGCACCAAACCTGGTCCGGCCGCTCGATCGTCAACTCCCGCAGCAGGTATGGATACACCCGGTGATCGGGATGCGCCGCACTCGTTCGCGGCTTGCGATAGATCGCCTCCAGCCCCATCAATCCCATCAGCCGCCGGACCCGATGACGGCCCGCCATCAGCCCCAGACGCCCCAGATGGCGAGCCATTTGCCGACTGCCGTAGAACGGATACTTCAGATACGCCTCGTCGATGCGCCGCATCAGCCGCACGTTCTCCGCGGATTCCCCGAGTGGCTTGTAATACCGCGACGAGCGGCTGACGCCCAGCAACGCGCATTGGCGCTTCAAATTCAATTCGCCGCCGCGTCCCAGCATCCCGATCCGCTCCCCACGACTCAACGCGCCAACCCGCGTAGAAAAAAATCCCGCTCCACCGTCAACTCGCCGATCTTCGCGTGCAACTCCCGGATGGTCTTCTCGTGACCCGAGCCGCGGTTCGAACCCCGACCCGCGAACACATCCCCCAGACCGTCCATGGCCTGCCGCTTCCAAGTGCTCACCTGGTTCGGATGCACCCCGTGACGGGCCCCTATCGTCTGAATCGTGCGATCTCCGCGCAGCGCCTCTAGCGCCACCTTTTTCTTGAATTCCGCCGTGAACCGGCGTCGTCTCGTCGTCATCTCAATGCCCTCCGTGAGGCATCAAAATACACCTTAACGACCTGTCCAAAAAAGTGGGACCACCTCAGACTTGACTTGCGCCTTCTTATCCGCTCCATCCCCCAACGTCTTTAGACGCTCCCACGCATCCCAAAGAACCTCCAGCGCCTCGCGCCCAATTGCCTTGTCGGGATCGAGAAACTTGCGCCGTGCTTTTTCTAACATGCGATCAAGTTCGTGATCGCTTGTGTCGAAATGCGCGGAAATAAGTTCCTCACGCAGTACCGGTGCCACAAGGCGCTCGATACGACCCTGATTTGTTATTTCGTAAGCGAGCCCATTGCGGCGAAAAATCCGGTTAATGTCATCTCGGAATTTCTCTTGGCCTGCTTCGACATCGAACCGCAAATGGTAGTGGTCGAAGAAATCGTGATAGCGACCTTGGATCGTCTCCCCCACACACCGCCAGCAGAACTCGATCATATCAAGAATGTCCAGAGTCTTAGGCTGCTTATCAAGCCTGCCAGGCCAGCGATCATGGCTGCCGCGCCAAGGCTGCGCTTGCAAATTCGGAATCTCCCCTCGCATGGCTAACCATAACGAATCCTCATCGGTGCCTATTGGAGTAGCGCCATCAGGGCAGGTTTCGGGATAGCACACGCCAAAAGAACCGTCCTCAATCCGGGCACGTATCGCCGCCTGAATGCCGCCCCATGCTTCCTTTGGTATCTTGGTGTGTTCTCGCGGACACTCTCCCTCTTCTCTCTCGCTGAAGTACGTCATGAGCTCTTGAAATGCTGCCTGTTTCGATGAAACATGTCTACAAGTTATACCGCCGTGATTGGATCGCCGCCACAACCGTTTTGTCTCCTTGCACTATGCCCCGTATCAGCGCCTCTAGATCCTTTGTCGTCCTGGCATGAGCACCGATGTAGCCGGAGCGAATTAGGTCAAGAAAGGCACCCTGACGAAGATACCTTCCCTCAAGGCTCTGGAAACTTATGCGAAATCCACCCCGCGGCCCCTGACATGCAGGGTCGGCGCGCAGTCGTTCAAAATGATCAATTGGTATAGTGATCGCGGCGTTCTTGAGCGCACCGTCGCGTTTTACAAACTTCAAATAGAAAACCTGCGAATTCAATCGGTATTCGTGCTGGCCTGGAGAATGTTCGCGGGCGAACTTCCGCATGCGCCTAATCTCAGATTCAAGATTTCCGTTCGGTCTGTATATCCAGTCCGTGAGATATCCTTGCCGCCCCGCTGGTTCCAGCATTTTGTACTGCACCATCACGATATTCTGTCGGGTTATATTCAAGTAAATGAGATCGACACCGAAGACTTTTTCTAACGGACGGCGGTTCGCGGTGTAAATTTCAAGCTTCTCAGGGCCCTTCTGGAAAACCGCGCGGCCCGTGACATCACTTCCGACAAGTTCGTAGTCTGGAACATCCCGAGCATCATGTTCCGCCGATTCCACTCCGAAGTGCAACACCTGTCAGGGCGGTGATTCCTCTCCTTTGTTGGAGCGCAGCATAGCATCCGGTGGGGTTCGGGCGGTGCTTTTCGGAGTGAGGGCGTAGCCCGAGCGGAGAAAGGCGCCGCCCGGGACCCGTTTTCGCCACCGCCACCAGCCCGCTGAGCCACCAGCCCGTCACCCGGGCACGGCAAAACCGGCCGCCGCCTGTGAAGGCCACGGACGGAACCGGGAGGCCAGTCAGTGCGTCAGCGCCACCGCTGCCGGCGGGTCCGGCCCCGCCACCGCCGGAGCGCGGAGAACCGCACCGGAGAGCCCCGCAGCGTCCAGGGCCTCGCCAAACACTTCCGCCGGCGTGCGGTAACCCAGCACCCGGCGGGGACGGCCGTTGAGAAGATCCTGCACCCGCCCCACCTGAACATCGTCGAGGGCGGTGAAGTCCGTCGCCTTCGGAAAGTACTGCCGAACCAGACCGTTGGTGTGCTCGTTCAAACCACGCTCCCAGGAGTGGTAGGGCGCGGCAAAGTAAAACCCCGCCGACAATCCGGCCGCCACCGCCCGGTGGCCGGCAAACTCCTTGCCGTTGTCCGCCGTCAGGGTGTGCGTCAGCGCCGATACCGGCCCCAGACGCGCCAGGATCGCGCCCCCAACCGCTGCCGCCGTCTTGTTCATCACCCGCTGTAGAAACGTGAACTTCGAACACCGGTCCACCACCGAGACCAGCGCCCCCCGATGCCGCGCGCCGATGATCGTATCCAACTCCCAGTCACCCACACGGCGCTTTGACTCCACCACCGCCGGACGCTCAACAATGTCCACACGGCCCGGGATCAACCCACGGCCCGCACCACAACGGCCACGCCGGTTGGCCTTCTTCCCACGCCGGCGCAAATGCCGATACAGCCTCCCGCCCGACGCACGGTCCATCCACACCTGACGGTATATCCACGTCTTGCCGACCGATACCCCACCCTCAAGACGTATACGGCCGGCAATCTGCTGGGGACTCCACTGCAAGCCCAGACACCCTTCAATCCGGCCCCACAACGCCGCCGTGAGCTTGCGCGGGCGCGAGGACGCCAAACGCCGGCGAGACCGGGCCATCCGCTGCGCCTGGCGCATCCGGTAACCCCGCCGGCCACGGTTGCGGCGCAACTCGCGGCTCACCGTCGAGGCCGATACCTCCAGCGCACGCGCAACACCCCGGATCGACAGACCACTTTTCTTCAGCGCGTAAATCTGGCATCGTGACCCGTAGGTCAGGTGACGGTAGCCCTTGGCCATCGGATACTCTCCTTCTGTAATTTCAGAGAGTATCGCCGTCACCTGACCGCTTTTCAACGCGCGGCGACAGTCCCGTTTGCTTCCAGGCTAGCCAACCATCGTTGAGTGTTGCACTTCAGAGTGGAACGGGCGTTCGATAACTGCATCTTCAACGATATTTACCTGCGCCAACCCCGTCTCTTTCCCCTTGACCAGATCAAGAGAGTCAGCGCGGTCGTCAGCGGACAAGCCGAACGTGCGGAGGGCAGTCTGTACCGCATCTTGCTGTACGGTAACCATACTGTGGAACCTTGTAGGAGATGAAAGCGATGCGGTCACCGTGCGCATAGAGCCACGGTTCTTATCAACGCTCGCTAGCTGCTTAACAAAATGAGCGCTTAGTTTGGGCGACAGCACGATTACCGAATTGTCAGAAGTGAGCCTGCTCCGAAGAGTTGCTGCATAGGGCTGTTCGGTGACAAGCCGTAGGAGATCGGCTTTGGATGATGGGTAAATGCGCTGCACGCGCTTTATTTTGATGCGGGACTCCAGAGTTGAGACGGCCGCGCGAGAACTAACAAGGCCAAAATAAGCTTCAGTTTCAGCATCACCTTGACCAAATAGGAGACACGCAGTAGGAATTCTTGCTCCGCTTACAACGGCATGGGACTTAGTAATAGTAAATTGGTTCACGCCGTAGCGAGATTCGCGCAAATTGGACCAGTCATCGTCGTTAAACTGGAAGGCGATTAAAGGCTTTGCCGAGACTATTCTCTGCAATGTCCTTAGCCACTCGTTACTCATTACTTATTAATCCCTCGGTTCAAGCAAAGATTCGACTAGTTTCGCTATCGAGCGGGAGAAGGTTTCGATTTTGTATTCCACGCTGGCGCGAGATAGGTGTTGCGGTCTTCTGCGTGGATGAATGTCTAGGGATAGCCACTGGAGCCGTCTTGGCGCGCGGCAAGACGCAGGCCCAAGAAACGTGCTACCTGCTATGGTGTGCGCCCTCACGCATCAAGCACCTCAACACCAGGGAGCCAGGCATCTTGCCCTCAACACGAGGAGCATGCATTGCCCCAGCCCGCGGTCGTGGGCACCTTTCTTCCGAGCTCCGTTAGCAGCATGTGAAGAATGGTAGTTCACCGAAGAGAGGTTGTGGAAAACACGGTTGGGAGCATCAAGGTCCCAGCGCGCCCACTGGCGCCACGGTTACACCGTCCGGGCGTTCGTAGGCGTAGCCGGTAGCGGTTACGACCAGCAGCTTGGACGGTGGCCCCATCCTTCTTGTGTCCACGCGATCTCTTAGCTTCAGGAGGCTTATGGCGGCCGCGTCAATCCCCTGTGAGCTGCCAAGCTTTACCTCCACTGGCAGCCAATCCCCGGCTGCGGTCTCCACTACGGCATCTACTTCAAGCCCGGTATTGTCCCGATAGTGGCGTATCTCGGCATCATGGGCGGCTGCGTAGATGCGAAGATCCCGCACAACTAAGGATTCGAATAGCAAGCCAAGAAAATTGAGATCGCGCCGAACTCGCTGGGATCCAGATCGAAGCGCGGCAACGGCGATGGACGGGTCGGTAAAATGTCGCGTCGGGGTCTTGTGCAACCGCGAGCGAGAGTGCAGGTGGGGCGAGAAGGGTTGTTGGTTTTCCACCACGAACAGCCGTTCCAGCACATCGAGATAGTTGCTCACCGTGCGTTCCTGCGTCACGCCATCATGGCCAGCCACGTCCCTGGCTAGCGTAGCCAAGGGAGCCCGGGTGGCAATGTGGCGCGCCAGTGATTGCATGAGGCGTAGCACCCGGTTGGGATCATGCCGTATACCCGAAGCGCGCTCGACATCGGTGCGGCGCACCTCATCAACGTAATCGCGAACAAAGCGCGTCGCCCGGTTCAAATCCGCGTCAATCGAGCCTGGCCATCCGCCGCGGCATATCAAATCAACGATATCGGGCAATTCATGGCCAGGATCTGATGCCGACACGGAGCTGCCGGCAAGGAGTTCGCCTAGCGACACTTCGCCGGTTGCGTGCTTCTGCTCAAATAGCGACATGGTTCGCATGCGCATTCGGGCGATTCGGCCAGCGCCGGTGTGACGCACAATGTCATCGGTGGGAATCGCCGAGCCAGTGAGGATGAACCTGCCCATGCTCGGCTCCAGATCCGCCGCACGCCTCACGTGGTTCCAGATGTCTGGCGCTACTTGCCATTCATCCAGCAGTCGGGGGGAATCGCCTTCAAGGACAATGCGCGGATCAATTAACACCGCCTCGCGCGCCGCAGCGTCAACGTCAAAGGAAACCTCGCTTGCGGCGACCTCCCGGGCGGTAGCTGTCTTTCCAGACGCTTTCGGCCCTTCAATCAGAACTGCAGCCGCAGCTCCAAGCCGCTCCCGCAGTTCCGCATCCACCAATCTCGGCCGGTAATCCCTCTGCTTGATTGCCATCAAACTCTCCAGCGCAGGTTTTGCAATGATTCTAACGCATCTTTTACAATATTTTTAGCGCATGTATTACAAGATTTTTAACGCATCATTTGTAACACGAAACTGGCGCAACAGATCTGCTTCCTCCTCTAAAAGCGCACTGGGTATCTCATCAATAGCCCCCGAACCTGCCATCCAGTTTGGCGATCAATTCCTTCCAGTGACACCATGACATGTGATCGCACAGCTACAATACTTCTTGCCAACCGTGCACACGGAATTCCTGGTAGTCATGTAGATGCAGGACTCTCGCAAGGTCTACTTCTCCAGAAGCCGTGAGATGGTTAACTAGCAAGGACCGATGCCGTCAGTTCGCCAAAGGTACCAAGCGGGCACAAGAAAAGAAGAATAAGACATGAACAAGATCTCGAATGAAGCTAGCGAGTTCGATCTGTTCTCCGCGGAAGAACATCAAGCAATCGATGAACTCAGCTTTCAAAAACAAGTTAGAGGTAAACCCGCGACATGCATAACCTGTCGTGTTCGCGGTAAGGACGTACAGCTAAAGTCCGAAGAGCGCATCCGGCAATTGTGGCTTTCTCGTCTAGTCAAGCAGTATGGCTATTCTGCAGCGCGCCTCGCAGTCGAATACCCAATCACATTTGGTCGCGACAGTTCCAAACGAGCTGATATCGTCGTGTTCGACGCCGACCGTCCGACTGTGCCTTACATAATCATTGAGGTGAAGCAGTCCAAGTTGCGTGACGGCAAAGAGCAACTTCGCTCCTACGCCCACGCTACCGGCGCACCGCTGGCCATGTGGAGTAACGGTATTCTGGCCGAGGTCTGGCACCGTAAGAACCCCAACTATTTCGTTCCCATCCACCACCTGCCCCACGCCAACCAAACAATCGAGGATATTGTCGATCAGCCATGGACCATTCAAACCCTTATTGAGAAGGAGGACGTACGTGACCGCGAAGGGTCCAAGGCCAGGTCGCTCCGTGACCTGATCGTCGAGATGGAGAATGAAGTCCTCGCGAACGCGGGCGTAGACGTTTTCGAAGAGGTGTTCAAGCTTGTTTTCACCAAACTTTACGACGAGATGTCGCACCACCGGGACAGGCACCCGTTCCTGCGTTTTCGTAACAGCAACACGGCGGCGCAACTCAAGAAGGCAATACAGGACCTATTCGACGAAGCAAAGCAGCGTTGGCCTGGCGTATTTCTGGACGACGAACGCATCCGGCTTTCCCCTGATCACTTGCAAGTTTGTGTCGGCTCCCTCGAAGAATGGAAGCTGTTCAATTCCAATCTGGACGTGATCGACGACGCATTCGAATACCTCGTTAACAAGTCGTCGAAAGGCGAAAAGGGCCAATACTTCACGCCCCGCTGGGTGATAGACATGTGCGTGAAGATGCTCAACCCGCAGGAGAATGAAACGATCATCGACACCGCTTGCGGATCAGCGGGCTTCACGGTGCATGCTATGTTCCATGTCTGGCGCAACATCATCGCCGATTTGGGTTTGGAGGACGGTCACCTGTTCACTATGGACGCCAAGCCCCCACGCTGCGAAGACTATGTGCGCGACAAGATGTTCGCCATCGACTTCGACGAAAAGAGCGTCCGTGTCTCGCGCTGCCTGAACTTGATCGCGGGTGACGGAGAAACGAACGTCCTGCACTTGAACACGCTCGACTGGACCAAGTGGGACGAGACCGTGAAGCAAGACGACTGGTCCGACACCTACGGCGAAGGGTGGCGGCGGCTGCGGATGCAACGGGCCGGAAGGCGGCAGGCCGACTACCGACAGTTCAAGTTTGACATCCTCATGGCGAATCCGCCCTTCGCGGGCGATATCAAGCAGTCCGACATGCTCTCGCCCTATGATCTGGCCCACAAAAAGACGGGCAAGCTGGAACGCGCCGTGGGCCGCGATCTCTTGTTCATCGAGCGCAATCTCGATTTCCTGAAACCTGGCGGGCGTATGGCGGTTGTGCTGCCGCAGGGGCGGTTCAATAACTCCTCCGATCGGCGGGTACGCGAGTTCATCATGAACCGCTGTCGCATCCTCGCCGTTGTGGGACTGCACCCGAATACGTTCAAGCCGCATACGGGTACCAAGACCAGCGTCTTGTTCGTCCAGAAATGGAACGACGATCTGGACGCCGGGCCGCTCTGCCCCAAACTAGAGGACTACGACATCTTCTTCGCCACACAGCAGGTGGAAAGCGTCAACAACAGCGGCGAGAAGGTCTATGCGCAAAGGGACGATGGAAGCCTGATGCGTGACACTCACGGGCACTTCGTCGTCGACCATGACTTGTTTAACTATGAGGGTGACACACAAGACGGAATCGCCGAAGCCTTTCGAGAATTTGCGGCCAGAGAGGGGTTGAGTTTTTTTTTGGATGCCCCTTCGATAGTGATTGCCTAAGCGCACTGTTGATGAGGCTGGAAGCCTCGATCTTGCCAATATCAAAAATTGCAGAAGGGAATGACGTTATGCGCCTAGACTCTTTATATTTTCGGCGTCAAGACATTGATCTAATTGAGAAATTATACGCTCAGCCCCATGATCGTATTGGAGATATTTGCTACGTCACAGACGGCATACACATGTCGATTGATTTCGACGAAGGGTCAGGAATTAAGGTAATTTCAGCGAAGCACCCTAAAGAGGGATACTTTGACCTAACTTCTGTGGAAGAAATTTCCGCAGCATCCCATGCGGTAAATCCAAGAACAACACTTAAACTGGATGACGTGTTGATCTCAACGGTTGGCACAATCGGCAATACAGCCGTCGTTAGAAACGAGATGCTTCCCGCGAACGCTGACCGGCATGTCGGCATAATTCGTCCAAGAAAAGACGTAGATCACCCTCTTTCCTCGGACTACCTTACGGCCTTTCTTCTCAGTCGATACGGCAGGATACAGTCCTCAAGGGAGGCGACTGGGAATGTTCAGCTAAATCTCTTTTTAATCAAGATTAGGGAATTTAGGGTTGCCCGTTTCTCGGATCGTTTCGAGGCACGGGTTGAAGCTCTATCTCTGCGGGCGCTGGCGACATCTCGCAGTTCTACCGACAAGCAGGCGAAAGCCGAAGACACGCTGCTTGCCGCGCTTGGGCTGGCGGATTGGGCGCCACCGGAACCGCTCAGCTACACCGCGCGTGCCAGTCACGTCTTCGCCGCCAGGCGGATGGATGCGCAATATTACATGCCCGCCAAGGAACGGGTGCGCCGATCTCTCGCTGCGATGCCGGGACGTAGCTTGGGCGAGCAAGTGGAGAGCATACGCGAAATGTTCGTGCCAGATAGCGCTCGCACCAAGATGAAGATACGCAATTATGATGTGACCGACGCGCTGGTGCCCTTGCTCGACACTGAGAAAGAGCCGTGTTTTGCCGCCGAGATCGGTAGCGTCAAGAAGACTTTCAAGGACGGCGACGTGGCCATCTCACGCTTGCGGGCCTACCTCAAGGAAATTGCTGTGGTGCGTGTGGGCGACAATGTCCCTGCGGTCGGATCATCGGAATTCGTCGTGCTGCGCCCGAAGCCGGGCCAATACGATTTCTCGCCGGAAACTTTGATGGTATTCCTTCGTTCCATTCCGGCGCAGACCATTCTGAAATGGTGTCAGGATGGATCGCAATACCCTCGTTTCAGCGAGCACGATCTTCTGGCAATCCCTCTGCCCGATATCGTGGCCGAAGTGTCCGAGCAGATCACCGCTATGGTTCAGGAGAGTTTTGTTGCCCGCCGCAAAGCGCGACAGCTTCTTGAAGCCGCCAAGCGCGCGGTCGAGATCGCTGTCGAAAATGGAGAAGCCGCGGCCATGACCTTCCTAGATCAAGCCGAACGCAAAAACTAATGGTACTTCCTACTCATGCTGCCGCCTGGATGAGCCGGGCCGAAATGGACTATATCGGCCCGTTCGTGAACGCATGGGCCGCATTTAATGCATGGTACCGACACTCCTCTGAGGAGGTGCAGGAACGCGCCATGCTGGAGTATGTGAAAAACGAGCCGAACGGGTTGCGACGGAACCTACTGCCTCTGCTCGACAACGATAACAATACCGCAGGTGCACTGAAGCTCAAGCAAGCGATTTGCGACCTGCACCAAAGCCTCGATGCTATTCATTTGGAAGTGATGCGGAAGGGCGTGAAGGAGCGGATATCTCTTCGTACAATCTGTATCCGCCCTAAGCACTTGCAACTGGAGCGGATGGAAAGTCGCAGGCAAGAATTCATGGCAGTCAGGGTGCAAGGTGGAGCAATTGAAATAACCCTAAAATCTTTGCAAACTGAGCAGGTGAAGTTTCGGCACAAACAAGCGCTGTATGACCCCGAGGAGGTTTATGCCCTGCACGACTTCAAAGCGAACCTGTCAGAAACTCAACGCTCGACACTTCGTCAGTTTTACGAGCGCTGCAATCCCCGCCCGATGTGTGATCTCGTTCACGGAGACGGACCGGAATTGGCCATTGCAGCGATGCAATTTCGCTGCACGACGGATGACTTGTTGTCCGGGCTAGTCGAAACTATCTATGCAATGCGAAACACGCTTCTTCATGGCGAAGTAGAACCTGATCCGCAAGTCGTGGCTTGCTACGAGCCAGCTTACCGGATCGTAATGCAATTCCTCGCCTGTATATGATGATCACATGGGGACGTGCGGGCAGGGGCTTGCGCTGCACCTGTACAGTGGGTTCGCAAACATAATTCACTGCGCAGGGTATTGCAGGACTAGGGATAAATTGATTGCTTCAGTAGCTGTGAGGAAGACTTTGTTAGGCCCAACAAGCACCCACCAAAGCGCGTTGTTGCCCCCTTCCTGGCAGGAGCGTCGCGAAGTGGCTCCAGAAGGAAGGGGGCAACAACGCGCGAGGGCTCTCACCCGCTCCGAAGAAACCTCAGCACGACTTCCACGTAATCTCCGGTCTTTTCCGGATAATGCAGCGGGTGACCACCGGCGAACGAGTGTCCTAGACAGCCGTCCACCAGCTCCAGGACCCTCTCGTGGCAATTGCTCAGCGGATCCGTCTCGGCCGTTAACGCTAGTGTCGGTACCCGGACTTTTCTCAGCGCAGCCTCCATGTCATAGTTCCTGAGCGCTTTGGTCGCGTCCTCCGCTTGCTGCGCCAGCATACTGTCGATGACGGCGTTGCGGAGCAGGGCGGCCCCGTCGTCGTCCAGCTCGAATTTCGAATCCCACATGCGCTGCAACCAGAGCGACCGCTCCCATACCCAGGCGATATGCGCGCCGTCCTCCGACCAGGATGGCGCCGGCTGCCGGGACACCTTAAGCACTTCATCGCGAAACGCGCGGTCCCATACCGGGCAGCCGTCCAGAACGAGATGCGTTACGCGCCCGGGATGGCGAAGCGAGAGTTCGACCGCGAATTCGGAAGAGACATGGCCACCCACCACGGCCGCGGACTCGAGTCCCAGGCCATCCATGACCGCGGCCATATTGTCGGCATAATCCCCCACCAGCCAGGGGCAAGGGCGTGGATCCGATTGGCCATAACCCATGTTGTCCGGGGCATAGCCGGCGTATCCCGAATTACCGAGCGCCTTCAGCACCGGGAGATACTGCCGGCTTGAGGCCGGGGTCCAGTGCAGCAGCAGGATCGGCGATCCTGAGCCGGCAGTCCTGACGTGGACGACCCCCGAAGGCGTTTCAACCAGCGTGCGGCGGATGGTCACGCTTCGTGCGCGCTTGCTAAGCAGCTTTCTTGCGGGTTGCCCCCCGCCAGGTCACGGGAATGACCGAATCGGGAATCCGTTCGCCCTCTTTCAACCGCTGGCTGCCCTCGAATGGGTTCTTTGCGGCCGTTGGATTGAATTGGTAGCGGATATCACTGCCGATCCACCGTAGCGAGAACCCGAGACGGCGGCCGGCCTGGTCGGCGGTACGGGGTCTGGACGCGTGAATCGTCTTCGGATGGATGATCAGCATGTCGCCGGCGCGGGCTTCCCAGACGCGGATGTCCGCATCCGGCGCGCCGACCCGCTCCAGCAGTTCCGACCAGGGGTGAAAATTGGGCGGCGCCTCGACACCTTCCAGGGCCCAGGAACTGACATAGCGGTGGGCGTCCCTGTTGGAGCCGGCCAGGGTAAGAAGTGGGGCGTTGTTGCGTCCCATGTCGGTCAAGGCCACCCACATCGAGGGGCTGTGTACGCCGCTGAAGGGAAACAGGCACTCATCGTTGTGCCAGGGCGTCGCCGTCTCCTCCTTGTTGCCTTCTTTCAGGAACGTGCCGTCAACCCAGGCCCGCATTTCATCCGATCCAATCACATCGGCAACGATCTCGGCGCAGTCGCATTCCTCGACCAGGGCGCGCATCTCCGGCACCCGCCAATAGGCATTGACCAGCCGGACGTATCCGTCGTGGTCCTCGAATTCCACCTCGCGCATGGTCTCGTGGGACCCGAATGTGATCGAGCCTTCGCGGAGCCCGGCAACGACGGTATCGATGGCCCGGGTCATTCGTTGGACCCAATCATGCGAAAACACGCCCGGCACGTGAGCCACGCCTACCTCGTTGTAGTTATTGACGATGTCCGGGGTTACTTTTGGATGCATGGAGCAGGTCCACCTGGAAAAGCTACTTCGGAATACTAGGCCGGGGCTGCAGGCTTGGCCAGCCTATCCCGGCGCCTGGCTCTTAATTCCTGGAGTCTTTCTTCCGTCAGATCGTATTTGAACAGGAAGATCAAGCTGAGTCCGTACAGGGCGGCCGGCGCCAGGCCCGCGCCGATGTAGATGGCAATGATTGCGCTTGGGGGTTGTTCGATCTGCAGGCCTTCGGTGCCTTCCTGATAGCCGAACCAGGCAAGGAGATAGAGCACCAGTGCCGGACCGACGGCAAAGGCGAGTTTCTCCACGGTCGCATAGAAGGCCGACAAAGTGGCCTCACGCCGCAGACCCGTTTGCAGGTAGTCGTACTCAACGGCGTCCGGCAGCAGGGACGGGCCCATTACGAGCACGCCGGCGGCGAAAATGCCGTGGAATACGGCCCGTATGAAGATCCAGTACAGCGGGTCCTGGGCCGTGGCCAGCAACCAGGTTGCCGTCACCAGCGCGAAGGCTGCCGTGCAGACCATATAGATGAAACGTTTGCCGCGCTTTCGCGACGCCAGGCTCCAGAGGGGAACAAAGGCAATGATGATCCCGATAATCGTGACAAAGTAAACGGAGGTGAGCTCATAACTGAGCCCCAGGATTCCGACCTTGAAATAGACGCCTGTCGCCCCGGCGGCGGCCAGGCCAAGAAGCTGGCAGAACTTGGCGCCGAGCAGAAGCATGAGTGGTCTGTTGTCAAACGCTGTGCTGATCTGCTTGACTACGGCGATCTTCTGTTTCTGGCTCGCGGTCTGCCTTGCCGGCGCAGTGCCGAAGAAACAATAGACGGACCCAAGGGCAATGACCAAAGCGAACATCCAGCCCATCGTGCCGTGCGCGCCGCGATCGTTGCCCAGCCATTCAACAATTGCAAACGAGGAGAAGGCGATGAGCGCGCCAATATTGACGAAGGTGATCCGGTGGGCCATCAGCGAAGTGCGTTCGTGATAGCTTTCGGTCATCTCGGCAGGCATCGCCAGGTAGGGAATATTGAACAGCGTGTAACCGGTATAGGTCACCAGCAGCGCTCCCAGCATGTAATAGATGAGGTGGGTCTGATTGGCAAAGTCCGGAGGATTAAATACCAGGGCAAACCCGGCGGCGCCGAAGATTCCTCCGAGCAGGAGAAACGGGCGCCGCCGTCCCCACCGGGTTCGGGTTCGGTCGCTGACTACGCCCATCAGCGGGTCGGTCGCCAGGTCATAGAGCTTGGAGACGAGAAACAGGGTGGCCGCCGTGCTTGCGCCAATACCGAGAAAGTTGGTCATGAACGGCGCAAGAATCCCGGCAGGCGTATTGAGGACAATTGCCATGCCCATGGCGCCGGCGCCAAAATTGATTTTCAGGATCCTGGACAGAGAGCCGTCGCTTGGCGTCAAGTCGCGCGACGAAGGGCTGTTCGCTTCTCTGGGAGGATTCATGGGGCGCGCTCCAGGGTCACGGCAGTTTAGCCGTTTCGGAGCATAAAATCGCTGCATCCGATCCTGCAATCGCTGGGGTGGGAGATCTTGGAGGGTGAATGCACAAGGAGATTGAGACCGCGGTATTGAGCGTAGAAGCGCCCTTCGGTGGCCTGAGCCTGGGCGCCGCGGGCGCCGCCGCGCGGGTAATGGACGGGGGCAGGATCGTCGAATTGACCGTGGGCTTTCCCTGTGCCGGCTTTACCGAGGAGCTGATGGCCCGCGTGCGGGAAGCCGTCGACGTGGACGAGGTCATCGTCAAGACCGACATCGCCGCACACGCGGTGCCGCCGCAGCTTCAGAGACTGGAGCAGGTCAAGAACATCATTGCCGTGGCTTCGGCCAAGGGCGGTGTAGGCAAGTCCACGGTGGCGGCCAACCTGGCCGTAGGTCTGGCCCTTGACGGGGCAAACACTGGAATCCTGGACGCCGACATCTACGGACCCAGCGTGCCGCGAATGCTGGGTCTGGAGGGTGAGCGCCCGCGAAGCGCCGACGGCAAGAGCTTCGAGCCGTTAAGTGCGCATGGGCTGCAGGCCAGTTCCATCGGCTTCCTGGTGGATACGCGCAGCCCGGTAGTTTGGCGGGGGCCGATGGTGACGCAGGCGCTCATGCAGCTACTTGGTCAGACACGATGGAACAATCTGGATTACCTCATCGTGGATATGCCGCCCGGAACCGGCGACATCCAGTTAACGCTTTCGCAGCGCGTGCCGCTGGCAGGCTCCGTCGTCGTGACGACGCCGCAGGAACTGGCGGTCGCCGACGCGCGCAAGGGTATCGCCATGTTCGGAAAGGTGAACATACCGGTGCTGGGCGTGGTGGAAAATATGAGCGCCTATGTCTGTCCTCACTGCGGCCATACCGAGGCGCTATTCGGCGAAGGGGGCGGTGCCCGGCTGGCGGAGGAATTCGACGTGCCGCTACTGGCGCAATTGCCGCTTGCCTCCGGCGTTCGCGCCGCCACCGACGAAGGCCGTCTGGTTGCCCCCGATGAAGCGGACTCCGGCGGGCACTATCGTGCGCTCTCAAGGGCCACGGCGGCGCGCCTGGCGGGCAGGGCTCGGGGCGCGAAGACTGCATTCCCTAAAATAGTAGTAGAGTCCGGTTAATAGAAGATGGCTTGTATGCAGCACGTTGCGAGCGAATATTGGGGGCGACGGCGTCCCGCCCGGGAACGAGGGCGTCCCGCCCTCGACGCTGCGGTGTTTTCTTTGCGAGGGCGGGACGCCCTCGTTCCCAGGGTGTTTTCTTTGCGAGGGCGGGACGCCCTCGTTCCCAGGGTGTTTTCTTTACGAGGGCGGGACGCCCTCGTTCCCAGGGTGTTTTCTTTACGAGGGCGGGACGCCCTCGTTCCCAGGGAAGAAGATGGCCGATAAACAACAACTGCTCGAAGAGTCCGGCCCCGGCGCAAGCCTGGCGATCGTGTCCGGCGAGCCGTACGTCGAGGCGCCGGCGGACCTCTTTATTCCGCCTGAAGCGCTGCGGGTGTTCCTGCAATCCTTTGAAGGTCCTCTGGACCTGCTTTTGTATCTGATCCGCCGCCATGACCTCGACATCATGGAAGTGCCGATCACGCAGATCTGCGAGCAATATGCGCAGTACATCGAATTGATGCAAGAGATGGAGTTGGAGTTGGCCGGTGAGTACCTGGTGATAGCGGCAACGCTTGCGGAGATCAAGTCGCGCATGCTGCTGCCGCAATTGCCGTTTGAGGAAGAAGACGAATTGGACCCGCGCGCCCAGCTATTCGAGCGCTTGCTGGAATACGAGCGACTGAAGCAATTGGCGGCCAGTCTCGAAGAACTTCCGCGCCTGGAGCGAGAATCGTTTCAGACGAGCGCGGATGCCCTGGCGGAACAACCGCCGCGCGAGCTGCCGCAGGCCACGCTGAACGAACTGGCCCTGGCCTATGCGCGGGTCATCGAGCGGGTTCGCTTCCAGGTGGGCTGGGCGGTACAGACCGAGCAGCTCTCTGTTCGCGAGCGCATGTCGGAAATTCTCAAGCAGGTCTCAGGCCGGGAATTTAAGGAATTCACCGACCTGTTTGATCCTGACGAGGGGCGCATGGGCGCGGCCGTTACTTTTTCTGCGATTTTGGAGCTGGTTCGCGACAATGGAGTGCAGGCGGTCCAGAACGGTTCGTATGCGCCCATTTACGTGGGTCGTCCGAAGAATGGCAAGGACGCGGGCAAGTGAACTCCTTCAGCACGCGTAACCTGGTCGAGGCGGCTTTGCTCGGAGCGGGACGGCCGCTCAACATGTCCCAATTGCTCAACCTGTTCGATCCCCTGGAGGAAATTGGTGAGGACGACGTGCTGAAAGCCCTGGGCGATCTTGAGCGCGACTATGCCGAGCGGGAAATCGAGATCAGGGAGGTGGCCGGAGGCTGGCGGGTCCAGACCGGTAGCGACGCTTCCGAGCGACTGTCCAAGCTGGAACGGTTCCGCCCGCCGAAGTTTTCGCGCGCGCTGCTTGAGAGCCTGGCGGCGATTGCCTACCGGCAGCCGATAACGCGCGCCGAAATCGAGGAAATGCGCGGTGTGCGCTTAAGCGGCCACATCATGCGAACCCTGATGGAGCGCAACTGGATTGAGGTGGTGGGTCATCGCGAGACACCGGGGCGTCCGGCCTTGTACGGCACGACGCATGACTTCATGGACTATTTCGGACTCAAGCGTCTTGATGACTTGCCGTCCGCGGGCGAATTCGCTTCCCCCGACCATGCGCCGGCTGCCGTCCCTCCCGGCAGTCCGATCGCCGAACTGCCGGAAAGCGCTCAGGATCATGGCGCCGGTCTCTTCGACGATGGGCAAACTTCCCGCGCTGCGTCTTTCGATTCCGATTGACTCGGATACAGAAATACCTGGCTGACGCCGGCGTCGCCTCCCGGCGCAAGGTTGAAGGCTGGATCGCGGCCGGACGCCTCAGCGTCAACGGCCGGCGCGCCGTTCCCGGCCTGCGTGTAGAGGGCGGCGAGCAATACCGGCTGGACGGACGGCTGTTGCCGGTGGCGCACAAGGGCGCCGCATCCACTCGCGCAATCCTCTACAACAAGCCGGAAGGCGAATTGGTCACCCGGGACCAACGCCCCGGGCAGCCAACCGTGTTTGACGCCCTCCCGCGGCTTAAGGGCCAGCGCTGGGTGGCCGTCGGCCGCCTGGATCTAAACTCCAGCGGTCTGTTGCTGTTGACCACTGATGGCGCATTGGCCCACCGATTGATGCATCCATCATTCGGCATGGAGCGCGAGTACCTGGTGCGGGTGTTGGGGAAGCCAAGCACCCGAACGCTGGAGCGCCTTGCAAAGGGTGTGCAGCTGGAGGACGGGCCGGCGCGGTTTGATTCGGTAACGGAGCAGGGGGGCAGCGGAGTGAATCGCTGGTACCGAGTCGCCTTGACCGAGGGCCGCAATCGTGTGGTGCGCCGCCTCTGGAGCTCCCAGGGTCACGCCGTGAGCCGTTTGATGCGGGTCCGTTACGGTCCGGTTCGGCTACCGCGGGACTTGCACCGCGGCCAATGGCGCGAGATCGACCCCAAACGCCTTGACGCGAGCTGATGCGCATACCTGGGAACGAGGGCGTCCCCGCCCTCCACGAAGGCGTAAAATCCACACCCACCGGCCGCCGGGTCGGCTGGCTTCCGAATAGTGTCGAGCAGACCAGATTTTGCCCGAATGAACGATAAAGCGCAGATTCTTGCGATCGGCGACGTGCATTTGGGCACGGCGTGTTCAGGGCTGCCGGACGGGATTTCAGGCTGGGGCGTGGATCCGGCAGACCTGACCCCTGCCGCGGCCTTGCGGGCCGCAGTTGACTTCGCGATTAACAGGCAGGTGGATGCAGTCCTGTTTGCAGGCGATGTCGTCGAGAGTACAAACGCTCGGTTCGAGGCCATGTTGCCGCTTGAAGAAAGTGTCCGGCGGTTGTTGGACTCCGGAATCGAAGTCATCGCGGTTGCGGGCAACCACGATGTAGAGGCGCTGCCGCGTTTGGCGGCCTTGATTGAAGGTTTCACTCTGCTGGGGGCGGCCGGCCGCTGGGAAGCGATTACTCTTTCCAGAGTAGAAAGTCCTTTTGCCCAGGTGGTCGGCTGGTCGTTCGGAGAAAGACATGTTCGCCAGAGCCCCTTGGCATTGCTGCTGGCCGAGCCGCTGCCGCCACCCTCACCTGCCGTTCCCAGGATCGGTCTGCTGCACTGCGATCTCGGCGCGTCCGGCGGCGCCTACGCGCCGATTCGGCAATCTGAACTTGACGACACCGGATTCGATGCCTGGCTGTTGGGCCATATCCACAAGCCATCGTTGGAAGGGCTGTCGGTCTCGGGAGATGGCGCCCGGCCATCCGGCTATCTCGGCTCACTGGTGGGATTGGATCCGTCGGAAACGGGGCCGCATGGCCCGTGGCTGCTGAACACATCCAAGGACGGCGGCGTCAACCTGGAACACGTTCCGTTGGCGCCCCTGCGGTGGGAGCAGCTCTCCGTGCCGATGGACGGAATCGACCATGTTGAGGATGTGGCCGACCGACTGCTCGCTGAAGCGCAGAAGCTCGCTCAGGCGCTGGCACAGGACGGCCCGTCACCGCACGTCCTCGGTCTGCGCGTACGGCTTACCGGCTCAAGCGGCGCATATGACGGCATCCGCAAGTGGATCGATGCCGGGGGATGGAATTCGATGGTCCGGAAAACTGACGACACGGTCATTTTCTTCAACCGGATCGACGATGCGATGGATATGCATCGGGATCTGGAAGAAATCGCATCCGGTAACGATCCCGCCGCCCTGCTGGCTGGCCGTCTGCTGCTGTTGGAGCAGGACGATGAACAAGCAAGGGAGTTTCTCGATCAGGCGCGCCAACGATTGGGTGAAATTGCCCGGCAAGATGTCTGGAACCCGGTTCAGGAGCACCGCAATGCAACCGATCCCGTATCGGATGACACCTTGCGGGATGTGCTCATGCGTTCGGGAAAAGCGGCCTTGACCGAGATGCTCGCCAGTCGGGAGGCGGAAGCGGGCTCATGATTCTAAGACGACTCGCCGTAACCCGCCTTCCAGGTATCCGCGAACCGTTTGAAATCGAGGCGGCGGGCAAAGGGCTCCACGTTATTTTCGGGCCGAACGGCATCGGCAAATCGAGCATTTGCCGGGCGGTTGAGGGGCTGTACTGGGAAGATCGCGGGGAATCACGGCAAACCCTGGTTAGCGGTGAATTCAAATGGGGCGGAGCAACCTGGCGTGGGGAGCGCGAAGGTTCGACTGTGCGCTGGCGCCGCGGAGACGAAGGTAACGTGTCGCCGGGGTTTCCACCATCGCACACCTATCGCTGTTTCTTTTTGCACCTCCGGGATCTGGTCGATCTGTCGCCGGGAAGCACATCCGATATTGCCCAGGAAATTCGGCGCCAGATGTCGGGAGGGTTCGACCTGGAAGCGATTGCCTCGAACTTTTTCCCGCCTGTCAAGCAGCGCCGCCGCCGCCGCGAACGGGACAAATACAACGATGCCTCGAATCAGGTCCAAAAAGCCACGGTCGATCAATCGAAACTCCAGAGCCGCGTCGATCAGCTTGAGCAACTGAAATCACAATTGAAGGTGGCGGAGAAAGCCGCCGCGCGACTTGTGCACGTCGGGCGGGCGATCGGATTGGCAAATCGCCGGGAGAAGCTTACCGGCAATAGAGAAAAACTTTCGGCGATGCCTGTCGCGCTAGCGAAACTGACGGGTCAGGAGCACGATCATGTTGATAAGCGACAGAAGCGATTGACCACGCTGGGGGAGCGGGCCCGTGAGCTTGAACGTGAGTTGCGTGACGCGCGGGCGGAACAGAAGAAATCCGGGCTTACCAGACGTTTGGAGAAAGCGGATCTCGCGATATGGCGTGAAAACGCGGACGAATTAGGGCGCATCAAACTCAAGCTTGAGGCCTCAAGTATCGAACTTGAGGGGGCGCGAAACAAACTGGTTTTGGCGTTGGGTGCGGTGGGCGGTAACCTCGTTGAAAAGGCTGCATTGTCCCTGCCGAACCACGCGGAGCTCTTCGAGTTGCTTCGCGATCGACACAGGCATGAATCCCGCGTTGCCGCGATCGAGGAAAGGCTGCGCCTGCTCAATCGAGTCGATCACTCGGGAGAGGATCACCAGGATATCGAAGAGCTACGGAACGCGATCAACGCCCTGCGTTCCTGGCTGAGAGCACCGCAACCCCAATCGCTTCGTGTCAAGATTCGTGCTCGATGGCCTTGGCTCTTGGCCGCCCTCGTGATGCTGTTGGCTGGCGCCGGCCTTGCTTCGTTTGCCGCGGATTCCCTGGTTCTGCTTGCTGCCTTTGGTGCTGGTATCGCGTTGGCGGCCTTGTTTGTGGGCGAAAGAAAAGGATTGGATGGCCGCAGATCGGTTGCGCGGTCGGCGTTCGAAAAGGTGGGCCTGGAAGAACCTTCCGCCTGGGACGCTCCTGCGGTGCAAACCCGGTTGCAGAGTCTGGAGGGTCGCGCCGCTGAGCTGGAGGCATCCACAGTGCGTGCACGCGACCGTGATGTCGAACGGGAAGCGCGGGCAGCAGAACTCGAAGGCTTGCGCGAAAAGGAGCCTGCGCTTGAATTGCGCAGACAGGAGTTGGGGGCCATTCTTGGCTTGAACGAGCTACGCCCTGATGCGGAGCTGGTTGATTTTGCTCGAGCGCTCGACCAGTTGCGGCTGGCTTGTGGCGAACACGAAGCCGCAGCAGGCAGGCTGCAACGCCTCGAATCCATCCACACCTCTCGTCTGGCTGAGGTGGCTGATTTTCTGGAGCATCACGGTGAACCGCGGCCTTCTGACGCCGTAGCTTCCAAGGCTTGGCTGAACAGACTTGCGGACCGCAACGAACGGCACGAAAAGGCGCTCGCCGAGGAGCAAAAGGCGAACAGGCAGCTTAAGGAAAATACCGCCGACCAAGACTCAACTCTGGCCTCGATAGCTCGGGTCTATGCCGAAGCCAGGCTGGACGACGGCGATTTGCCGGGTCTTATGTCGCTGCTCGCAGAATTGACTCAATACCGCGAACTAACGAAACAAAAGGTCGATCTTGAGAGCAAGATCGATTTGGATCGCTCGGAACTCGAAAGAGTGGGCGAGTTAGAACTAGCGCAACTGGACGGTCAGTCTCTCGACAGCCTCAAGGTGGAATTGGAGAAACTCGCCGCCCGGGCAGGACAGCTGGGTGATGATATAGCCGACGTAACGGTGCGAATGAATCAGGCAAGGAGCGGCCACACTTTGCAGGATCTGATCGCGGTTCGGGAAGGAGCCCGCGCTGGCTTGCGCGACCTGCGTGATCAGGCACTGTTCAGAGCGGCGGGAGGCTTTCTCATGGAAAAAGTCGAACAGGAGTTCGAGCGGACCCGGATGCCGCGCGTCTTTGAACGGGCCCGGGATCATTTCTCGGGCTTCACCCGCCACAACTACGAATTGCGGCTAGAGAAGGGCAACGGCGTTTCAAGGCTGTTCGCCATCGAATTGAAAGGGCGGCGGCGGCGCGAGCTGCAGGAACTCTCCGACGGCACGCGGGCGCAATTGTTGTTGGCGGCGCGCATCGCATTCGCCGAGGAGGTCGAGAAGGGCAGGGTCCGGCCGCTGCCGCTGTTTCTCGATGAAGCGCTCGACCAGAGCGACCCGCAGCGGTTCGAGGCCATTGCGAGAAGCCTCGGCTGCATCGCGCGGGATCAGCAACGGCAGATTTTCTACCTGACCAGCGACCCGCTCGATGTGGACCGGATTCGCGCGGCGCTTGGCAAAGAGAATTGCGACATTGCCTCGGAGATTGATCTGGGCCGGATGCGAAACCGCTCGGCCAGCGTCAGCGGCCCTCAGGCGCTCACTGTAGAACCAGCGCCGCCGGTTCCGGGGCCCGACGGGTTATCGTCCGAAAAATACGGCGCCGCGCTTGGTGTCCCGGCGTTCCGGCCCGCCCTCGGTTCCAGCGAGCAGCACGTATTTTACGTGCTGTGGGACGACCTTGAATTGCTGCGCGAATTTCTGGCCCACGGCATCGAGCAAGCCGGTCAGTGGCGCACGGTTTCGGGCACTGTGCTCGCTGAGAGGCTGGGCGGCGGATCAACCACGGTCGCCGAAATCGGCTCGCGGCTGGCCTTGCTGGAAATCTTCTGTGAGCTGTGGAAACAGGGGCGCGGGCGATCGATTGATTCCGACGCCCTGCATGACAGCGACGCGATTAGCTCGGTATTCCTGAGCAAGGTCGTTGATATCGCAAAAGAACTCGAAGGGGATGCCCAGAGGTTGCTCGATTTGTTGCGTGAACGAACAGACCGGCGCCTCAAAGGATTCAGAACGAAAAGCATCGAGCAGCTTACAAGCTACCTGATCGAACACGAGTACCTGGATGCACGGCCCATCCTCTCCGAGAGCGAATTGCAGCTGCTCGCCCTGGCTACGCCGGCTGCAAATTACCTTGCTGACGGGGTCGCGAGTGAGTGTGTGCGGCGCTGGTGGCAGTGGGCGGGGAAGTCTTCCGCTTCTGGCCCGAAATCCCGCCCGGAATGAATCTCCGGGTTCTGCCTGCTTCGCAGCCTTTCTTCCGGCCTGCCGCTTCCACGGTCGGAGATCAAGTTTCCGCAGCAGTTCTTCGACGGTCAGGCCATGATGCCGGGCCACGCTGCGCAGTATGGACGACAGGGTTTTGACCCGAACAGGGTTGTGCAGCGGGATGACTTCGTGGTGTTCGCCGTTAAGCTGCGTTGTTATCCGCACATGCGAGCCGCGTTTTCTTGACGCCTGGTAGCCCAGTCGTTACAAAGCAGTCTGAAGTGCGATGCCCCTGACATCGCGGGGCAGCTTCACGCCGCCAGAACTTCGTCGCGCACGAAGTGCAGCCGGATCAGTCGCGGCCGCGTCATGGTCTCGTCAAAGTAGCAGTGAACCGCTTCTTTTACGTTGCGGCGGAGCTCTTGGATGGAGTCGCCCTGTGTGTGGATGCCATATCCTAGAGCACTCGCCGAGTAGCCTCCGTCGGACTCGTCTTCACTGACCTCAAAGATAATCTCGGTGCTGGACATTGGCGTCTCCTGCATTCAGGGGCCGGGATAGCGAGGGTGAAGGACCGGGCCCGCCGACTCACTACATTTTAACTCTGGGGGCGCCTGGTCCGCATCCGCCGCGGCGCCCTGTTCATTGATCCAGCTCAGGAGGTCCGGGGGAGACTGCAGCACGGCGGCTGCACCCCAGGCGCCAAGGTCTTCCTCCGGGGGGAAATAACCCCAGGCGGCGGCCAGTCCCGTCATGCCCGCACTGCGCGCGGCCTGAATGTCACGGGGGTCGTCGCCCAGCATGACGCAGGCGCGCGGCTTCACGGCAAGCCGCTCGGCCGCGAAGATCATGGGTTCGGGGTGCGGCTTGGTGTGCGGGGTGGTGCCCCCTCCCACGGCCACCGTGCACTCCCGGGCAAGGCCCAGCGCCTCAATCAGGGGGCGGGTGAGGTAGTCCGGCTTGTTCGTGACCACGCCCCAGGGAATCTCCCGGCCGGCGAGACTGTCCAGCACGCGGCGCATGCCCGGGAACAGCCTTGACCGCTCCACCAGGCGATCCGAGTAAAGCTTCAGGCAGTGCTCCAGTACGTCGGGGTAGGCCTCGCTGTCGATGAAATCCTCCCCGTAGGCGGCCGTAAGCAGCCCCCGCATGCCCTTGGACACGAAGCTGCGCAGGCTCTTGAACGGCAACGGCCGGCCCCCGCGTGCCCGCATCACATCCTGCACGCAGCCTACCAGGTCGGGGGCCGTATCGACCAGGGTGCCGTCCAGATCGAACAGCACCGCGCGCACCCGGTATTTCGCCGCGCTCATGCTTCGGCGGCTTTCGTGAAGTGTGCGATGTAGTTCACGTTGATATTGTTGCTGCGCCGGAAACTGCCGTGCAGGGGATTGTATTGAAGTCCGGTAAAGTCCTGGGCGCTCAAACCCGCGGCGCGTGCCCAGGCCTCCAGTTCCGAGGGACGGATGAACTTCTCGTAACGGTGCGTGCCGCGCGGCAACAGGCCGAGCACATACTCTGCGCCCACGATGCCCAGCGCAAATGCGGCAGCCGTGCGGTTGAGCGTCGAGATCAGTACGTGGCCGCCGGGGCGTGCCAGCCGCCCGCAAGCGGCCATGAGCTCGCCGGGACGCGGCACGTGTTCAAGGACCTCCAGGCAACAGACCACGTCGAATTCACCTTCGAGTTCCTCCGCCGTGCCTTGCCGGTACTCTAGGTTGGCGACCTTCCCGGCCTCGGCGTGCAGGCGCGCCACCTCCAACATCTCGCCGGAGGCATCCAGGCCGATCACCGAGCTTGCGCCCTGGGCGGCGAGCGACTCGCTCAACAGTCCGCCTCCGCAGCCCACGTCCAGGCAGCTCTTGCCTGCAAGGCCTCCAACGCGTTCGGCAATGTACCCGACCCGCACCGGATTCATGGCGTGCAGCGGACGATTCGGACCTTGCGGGTCCCACCACTGTGCGGCCATCGCCGCAAAGTTTTCCAACTCGGCAGGATCGGCGTTGCGCTGGGCGTTTGCTTCGTTCATTGCGTATTCTGGGTTGTTTGCTGAACGTTCGTCCGAGGGTCTATTCGTTCTCCCCATTCTCGCGCTTTCGCGAGAATTCGGTCTTCGTCATCCCGGCAAAGATTGCCTGCCTCCATCAGGGGCTTCCCGCGCACCCAAACATCACTGATTTGCGAGGACTTGCAGGAATAGGCCAGTTGCGATGCTGGATCATAGACCGGCTGCGTATTGGGTGCGGACAGGTCCAGCGCCACGAAGTCCGCAGCCTTGCCGGGGAGTAGCGAGCCGATCTCGCTGTCAAGGCCCAAGGCCCTTGCACCGGCCAAGGTCGCCATTTCCAGCGCTGCAGCCGCCGGAACCGCCTCGGCGTTGCCGGAAACGGCCTTGGCAAGCAGCGCGGCGGTCTGCATTTCCTCAAGCATGTCCAGGTCATTATTGCTGGCCGTGCTGTCGGTGCCCAGGGCGACATTGACGCCTGCCGCACGCAGTGTATGAACGGGGGCAAAGCCGCTCGCCAGCTTGAGGTTCGATTGCGGACAGTGCACGACGGAGCAACCTCGCTTAGCAAGCACGCCGATTTCCCCGTCCTCAAGCTGCGTGGCATGAACCGCCATGAGACGCTCGTTGACCAAGCCGAGTTTGTCCAGGCGAGCCAGCGGCCGGCAATCGTGGCCCTCCAGCGATTCTGCAATCTCGCCTGCGGTTTCATGGACGTGAGTGTGGAGGGGAATGTCCCGTTCTTTAGCCAGTTTCGCGCATAGCGCAAGACCCGAGTCATCGACCGTATAGGGTGCGTGCGGCGCCATGGTGAAGGACACACCGATCTCGCCTCGATAGCGGCCGTAGAGCTCCTCATTCTTGCGCAGCGAATCTTCGCGGTTCTCAGACCAGCGAGTCGGGAAATCGATCATCGGCAACCCTGCGGCAATTCGGACCCCGCGACGCCTGGCTGCTTCCACGGCAATGTCCGGGAAGAAATACATATCGGCAAAGCAGGTCGTCCCCGAGCGCACCATTTCGACCAGCGCCAATTCCGTTCCGGTTCGCACGTAATCCTCGCTCAGATACCGAGCCTCCGCCGGCCAGATGTAGTCTTGCAGCCAGGTCTGCAGGGCAAGGTCATCGGCATGTCCGCGCAGCAGGGTCATCCCGGCGTGGGTGTGCGCATTCACAAGGCCCGGGAAAAGAACATGCTCCCGGCGCTCGATGCGCCGCGCGTGCGGCCAGCGGCGAGCGGCCTCGGCGCCCGGCGCCAGCGCAGTAATTTTCTCGCCGCGCACGGCCAGCGCGTGATCCTCCAGCATCACCCCGGATGGTTCAACCGGGACAATCCAGCGAGGAAAAATCACGAAATCGGGTGCTTGCATTCGGGTGCCGAGACGCGGGAGAAGCCGTGCGTAGTGTACCGTCGGCGGTTCTTGCTCTCCTATCAGCCTATTGTGTTCAGGCTAGACTAGGCGCGCAAACGGCAGGGGGCCTGGAATATGTGGATCCGCAAGAGCGATAAGGACCGTCAGGAGGACCGGTGCTCCCCCATTCCCACCCAGGTGGTGTCCAACGAGGAGTACATCCCGATGCCGCAAAGCGCGGACCAGCGGCGCGTGGAACAACGAATCTACCAGCTCGCCGACAGCCTGGCTCCAAAACGCAAGATGAGCCGCAGGCAGTACTTGAGCAGCGCCGGCGGCATGGCGGCAGCCTTCCTGGCCCTGAATGAAGTCTTCGGCCGCTATTTCCTGGTTGATTGGGCAGAGGCTGCCGAAGTCGGCGCCGAAGGCGAGTCCTGGCCCGAGTTCATATTTGACGCGCAGCTTCATCACGTAAAGGAAGAAATAGTCGGGCCGCTGGGGTTCCGGCGCCTGGCGGGCATGTTCAATCTCAATCCGGACCTGGTAGGCGTAAAGCCCGGCCGCCAGGACCTGCACCTCGAGAATTTCACCAAGGAAGTATTTCTCGATAGCGACACATCGATGGGGATCATCAGCGGCGCACCGCTTGGTGACGACAGGCATAACATTCTGCCGGTGGACCTGATGGTCGAGACCCGCAGGACCATCAACGAGCTGGCCGGTTCGCAACGTATGCTGAGCCATGGGCTGGCTGCGCCGAACATGCCGGGCGGCCTGGAGGAAATCGAGCGTCAGGCCACGGAACTCAAGATCGACGGCTGGAAGTGCTATACGGGCGTGCCCATCAATCCCTGGCGCATGGATGACGAAGAAGTCGCCTATCCGTTCTACGAACTGGCCCTAAGACTGGGCATCACCAACATTTCCGTGCACAAGGGCTTGCCGATTGCCGGCGCCAACCCCGAATATTGCCGGCCCTGGGACATCAGGAAGGCCGCGCTGGACTGGCCGGACCTGAACTTCATCGTCTATCACTCGGGATTCAAGAATCTCGTCAATGAGTTGTCGGCGGGCGCAACCGGGATCGACGAGAACGGCTACCTCGTATGGACTTCCGATATCGTAAAGGATCGCCTTCAGACCCCGGAGATGACCAACGTCTACATGGAACTGGGCAGCGTTTTCGGCCACACGGCGATCACTCATCCGGAAATCTGCAGCCACCTGATGGGGCAGATTCTGCAGGCTTTCGGCAGCGATCATGTGATCTGGGGCACCGATTCCATCTGGTGGGGATCGCCGCAATGGCAGATCGAGGCCTTCCGCCGCTTTGAGATTCCCGAAGGACTGCAGGAAAAGCATGGCTATCCTGCCCTGACCCGGGAAGACAAGGAGTTGATCCTGGGATTGAACTCGGCGCGCCTGTACGGGATTGATGTGCCGGCCGCCATGGAAGCGATACCCGGCGATCAGCTCAGCCGAATGCGGGCGGCCTACCTGGAAAGCGGCCCTGCACCCAGCAATACGCAATACGGCTGGGTTCACGAAGGGCCGCTGGCGGATGATCCGGAAGTGCCCTGGCGGCAAGTTCCGGTATGACTCTTGCAAAAACCCCTGGGAACGAGGGCGTCCTCGCCCTCGACGATGGCAGGATGCTCTCATTACGGTCGAGGGCGGGGACGCCCTCGTTCCCAGGGTTATTCCTGAGCCGCCGCTGCGGAGAAACCCTATGAGCACTTACACGCAAATCACGGTTCGCCCGGCCACCGGCACATTCGGAGCGATGGTCTCGGATGTGGATATGTCCCAACCTCTGGATGAAGCTACTCTCGCGGAAATCCGGTCGGCCTGGCTGGAGTACCAGGTACTGTTTTTCCGCGACCAGGAAATGACTCCGCAACAGCACGAGGCGTTTGCCGGAAATTTCGGGGAGCTCACGAAGGCCGGATTCATGCCCACGCTCGAAGGCGCCACAGGCGTATTCGTGCAGGAATATCCCGGCCTTTACAGCCGCGACGTGACCGACATCACATGGCATAGCGACTCGGCGTTTCTGCCGATTCCTTCTCGTGGTTCCGTGCTGTATGCCCTGGACGTGCCTGAAGGCGCCGGAGACACGGTCTGGGCCAATATGTACGCCGCCTACGAAGAGTTATCACCCAGCATGCAGGAGTTTCTCTCGGGTCTGACCGCGGTCAATGACAATGCTTATCGCAATCTGGAGACCCTCGTGACCCGCCTGGGTCCGGAACAGTTCCTGCAAATGCGCAAGATGCTGCCGCCTTCGGAACATCCGGTTATCAGAACTCACCCGGAAACGGGGCGCAAGAGCCTGTATGTCAGCGAGCTGATGACTTCACACATCAAGGATGTGACGGCCGAAGAGAGCCGGATCCTGCTGGACTATCTGTTCCGGCACAGTACCAGGCCCGAGTTTCAATGCCGTTTTAGCTGGGAGCAGAACTCGGTCGCGTTCTGGGACAACCGCTGCACCATTCACAAGGGCGTGTTCGATTTTGGAGACCGGCATCGCCTGATGCACCGCGTCTCGCTCGACGACGACAGGCCGCCGGCCTGATTCCGCGTTGGCATGGCGCCCCGTTCACGCCGCCTGCCGCCGCCGCGCCTGCGCCAGATCGTAGGCGACCTGAAGGCGCATCCAATGTTCTGCGTTGCTCCACCCCAGGCGCTCTAACGCCAGCGCCATTTGGGCGGAAATCCCAATGCGCCCGTTAAGCAGTCTCGAAAGCGTATTGCGCGTGACTCCCAAGCGCCGCGCGCATTCGGTTACCGTCAACTTGGCTGCCGCAATGTCTCTGCGGAGCAACTCTCCCGGGTGCGCCGGATCGTACATGGCCATTGATGATCTCCTGGTGGTAGTCCCGTAAGTCCACGTCCACCGCTTCCCTGTTTACGAAGCGAAAGACAACACGCCAATTCCTCGAAATCCGGACGCTCCAAAACCCTTTCAGCCTGCCGCGTAGAGGGTGCAGGCGAAGACCGGGTCGTGTCAGGTCGCTGGCGGCCAAGGCCGAATCCAGGTCCGTCAAGACTTCTCGGATGCGTTGAATGTGATGAGGATTCAGCCGCCGGGCCTCGCCCCGTTCGTAAAACCGTTGCAAACCGGAATGCAGGAATTTCATCGAGATGCTACCATTGCAACATGCCCTGTTGCAATTCCAGAAGGCTATGCAGATGCGATGAGTTTGTCGATTCTCAAATTGAACGGCTTCCCTTATCTTTCAAGAGTAAGGTCATTTCCACAACTGAAGTGTGAGTTTTCCTGGAGACCGGCATCGCCTGATGCACCGCGTCTCGCTCGATGACGACAGGCCGCCTGCCTGATCGCGTTGGCCGTCTTTTCCCGCTAAGTGAGGCCGGGGAGCGCAACGAAAGTGCCGCAATTGCGCTGGCAGAGCACTCGCATCAGATTGGCGAATCGGCTGGCCTGGCCGAACGCGCCGCCGCGCAGGAGCACCGGGAAACCTACTGCGTGGACTCGGACCAGGCAGTTGCCGAAGCGGTCGGCCTGGTTGATTTCAGCCACGTGACGAACCAGGGCTTCCGCCGAGCCTTCGGAAAAGTCGTCTCCGAACACATAGATGCTGACCTTTTTGGATGGGTCGTAGAAGGTGCTGATGGCCTCGACGATCCCTTCAGTGGGATTGGAATCGGAATAAGCGTTCCACGTTGCGATTGCGCGCACGATGGACTGGCGGCGCGTGGGTGAGTCCGGAATCCACCTGCGGGCAAATGAGGAGAAAAGGTATTGCCCCTCGTCGTTGAGCACCTGAATGCCCTTGACCGTGGGATAAACCCGTAGCGTCTCCGATATCAGCCGCTGGACCGCGGGCCAGGCGTTGGAAACCATGCTGCCGGAGGTATCGATCACGAAAATGATGTACTCGCTGTCCACCGGGATGCCGCCGACCGTCGTGTCATTGGGCGGCGGCCGGTAGTCGGCCAGCAGCCGTTGCATTTCCTCGGTAAGGCTCTGGCGGGCGGCCAGCAGATTGCCGGCTTCGTCAGTGCCCTCGGCCGCGGTTTTCCGGGCGGCCAGGTAGTGGTCTTCCGCTTCCTCCACTTCTCGGCGGGTAAGGCTTACGCGCCGCACCCGTTCGGAGGTGTCCGCGCGCAATGGCTCCAGGTCGCGCTTGAGGACCGAGGACTCGCCTCGAATCTCAAATAGTTCCCGCTCCAGCAGCAGGATCAGTCCCTCCAGCTCCTCGCGGCTGCGCTCGATGATGACGGGCTCATGGATCTTGGTGATGACCAACAGCAGAATGACGGCGCCGAAGCCGCAGCAGACCACGTCGAGAAAGGACAGGTTGAGGCCCTGTTCTTCGCGCTTTGCCTTCTTGCCCAGCATGCTCAGCCTGCTTGTTTGGGCGGCAGCGGGAAAAACATGCTGGTGCGCTCAATGTATTGGGCATATCCCCGACGCGTTGCCGCAAGGTGCTTCTCAAGAATCGGCACGCCGGAGAATTTCAGCAGCGCCCAGGTCATCAGCGCGGGACTGAAGAAGGTCCAGGCCGCCGCGTCGACTTCCGCGGCGCATAGCCAGATGCCCCACCACAAGCAGGCGTTTCCGAAGTAGTTGGGATGGCGGGTAAAACGCCACAGCCCGGTGTCCAGGACCTTGCCGCGGTTTTCGGGATCGGCCTTGAAACGTTTCAATTGCGCATCTCCTATGGCCTCGAACAGCACTCCGGCGATCCACAGCGCAAGGCCTGCAAGAGCGGGCCAGCCCAGCGTGACGGGCGTGGCATAGAGCTGCCCGAGTTGCACCGGTAGTGAGACGAGCCACAGGATCACGCCCTGCAGCAGAAACACGGCATATAGGCTGCGCACTTCCCACGAACGCCCGGCGGCCTCGGTCCTCTCGCGTAGCGCAACATAGCGGTAGTCTTCGCCGTGTCCGATGTTTCGGCGCCAGACGTGCCAGCTGTAGCGCAGCGACCAGATCGTGGTCAGCGCAACCAGCAGCCAGGCGCGCGGCGCCATGCCGCCACCGGTGCGCCACAGCGTGGCCAGCGCGACTACGGCGAAACCCAGGCCCCAGAACAGGTCCACGATGCTGGTGTCGCGCAAACGCAGGCTGAGCAGCCATAGCGCCAGCATGATTCCCAGCACAAGCGCCAGGTTGCCAAGAAGAATTCCGGTAACGGATTGGTTCATGCAGTTATTCTATACAGCCGTTGCCGGTTCTCGGTGGCGAAAAGAATCTTGGATTACGGGAGAATTTCATGAAATCGGTTGTTCGAATTTGTATGCCGATCGTGGCTGGTCTGGCGATAGGCGGTCTCGCGGAGGCCGGTGCCGCGCCGGGTCTGGATACCGGCGAGGGACGGTTGGCGGCCTATCGCAAGGTGCAATGCTCAATGATTGACGACAAGGAGTCCTTTTACTGGTGGACCGGCACCGCCTACGGCCATGTGCCCGGGCAGCGGGACATCGGGCTGTTTCGGGTGGAAGGGATCAACGTCCGCCGCTGCGGCACCGTTGAGGATCCCGAGCGGGGCACGGGCTTCAAGCTGATTACTCGCGAGATTCTCGTCTATCAGGATCCCGATACGGGCGAAATGCTTCACACCTGGGAAAACCCCTACACGGGCAAGACGGTCGAGGTGGTCCACGTCGCCAACGATCCCGTCAATCAGCCGGCCCAGTTTCCGCTGCGGCGTGACGGTTCGGAGTACCAACTGCCCATCGTGACGCAGGGCAACGACTGGTGGTGGTCGGTGGCGGTGCCTCTCTTCTACAACAACCCGCTGGGGGGTGACTACCAGAAATACGTGGGCGGTACCTATCACGCCACGGAGATGTTCAATTTCAAGGGCAAGCTGGATGACTTGCTGGATGCCGAGAGAGATTCAGCAGGTACGTTTGTCGGCTGGGTGCGTCTGGCGCAATGGCTGCCCTGGATGGAGATGGGCTCGCGGGCCGGCACGATGTATTTCCACGCCGGCGGCAGTAAGGTTGGTGACTACGAGAACGTGCCGGCGAGTTTCCGCGCCACCATCGGGGAGCATTTCCCGTTGTACCGGCACGCGCCGCTCCTGGACGACGACCGGCCCAGCGAGACAAGCTGGACTTACTTCAAGAAGGTCGTCGACGCCCGCAAGGAATAGCAGCGAGCTCGGTCCCGGGGGGTTTTCGGGGAGGGCGGGATACCCTCGCTTTTCTGTTGAAATAGGGCCACCCTCGGCTCCGTAGGTAGCCGAGGGTGGCGGTGGTAGGATCGTACCCTCGCTGGTCTTTTTGAGCCGTTTGGGAGTTGGGTCACCACCGTCTTTTCTCACGTCCTGAATGGATACATCAGCGCAAGGCTCGCAAGATAAGCACAGGAGAAGAAAAGATGATTCATCATACCGTAGGCCCGGATATCTCCAAGACCCATCTGGATGCCTTCCAACGGCAAAATGGAAAGATCGCGCAATTCCCCAACGACGCGGCAGGCTTTGCCGCCTTGACCGCCTGAATTGCGCCGCCGATTCATTGCCTGGCCTACGAACTCACCGGGGACTTCCTGCGCTCTCTGCGTTAGGAACTTGTGGCGTTGACCCGCCAGCAGGCCGCGCCAGCGCCGGGAATTTCAGGTGCCTCTCAAATACTGGTTCCTGTCCAAGCCCAACTTTTCGCGGATCTTTCTCTCGGCTTCCGCCGCCGCCGCGCTTACCCATGCCGCGTCCTCCCCCTCAAGTATTTGGGCGAGCGCTCTCATTTTGGCTGCGATAAAACGCAGCATGCTTAATGGAACTACATTGGCGGAGAGGTCGTTTATTCCCATATCAACCAAAACCGCCGCCACCGCTTGTTGGAACGCCTCTGGAAATTCTTCGGCCACCGTAACTACCGCTTGTCGGAAGCCGGGTAAACTGGTCGCCCCCCTCTTGTCAACCTCCAAGGCGAATTGAAAAACTTGGTCTTTGTCGCCAATTGTTTTTGTAAATGCGGTACATCGCGTTGCCGACAACCTCGAGCGTATCGCCTTCGTAGATCACCTGAGGGGTCGTCAGGCTGCCGTCGGGGCCATCCCATTCAATGTCATGTCCGTCCTCGTAAAGCGCGTCCATGCTGTACACCAAGCCATGCTCTACTTTTCCATGTCCTACTGTGGCGGCATGGAATAATTCGTGAGCGGTTACCGTGCCGTCCTCCGCCGGGCGTATCCAGCGTCCCGATTTTGAGTGACGGAAGGGCTTTCTGATGAGGATCGCTCCATCGCTGGCACGATAGCGTCCCTGTGCGTCACCATAGAATTGGTCGTGATCTACGTTGATCAAGATGTCAATTTTTCCCAAGCCCTCAAGGTATTCCGTACCCAGAGCGTCCACATATTCTCGAGCCTCGTCAGCAACATCCCTGGGAATGGTGAAATTTGAATCTTGGCATCTCCAGTTTTCTGCCTTTACCGCCACACATTCGCCATCGTCGAAAACAGGCGTTGTTCCGCTAAGAGGAGAGCAGGACCATTTAAACGCGCTGCTCCCATTGCACACGCGGAAGGTTAGCTCCGAGCACGCTGACTGTGCGTGTACGTCCTGTACCAAGCTTTGCACACCCACGATCCGGCCCTTTTCTGCGCTCACCAATACCTCAACGTCATCCATAGGGCTGAATATGGAAACCACCACTCGCCATTCCGCCCGCGTTGAATTGCCGGCTTCCGGATCCACTGCGTAGCGCAGTTCCGCAGACAAGTTATCTATCCTCAAAGGCTTCCCGCGTTCCTCAAAGGGCGCCCGGCGAGATTCAACAAAACGGACCGCCGCTTCGCGCGCGATCGCTTCGGCCTCTGCTTGCTGTATGAGGATGTTGCCCGCTTCCGCCGTTCGGGGATCGAAGAGATCGCCGTAGACGGTGTAGACCGCACCGCTGGAATCGAAAGACACGCTTCCTCGCGCCTCCGTTGGCGTGCCCCCAATCCGCTGGAAGAAATCGGCGATGTATCCCCTGTGGGTTCTACGTGCCGACTCGATTTCCAGTTCCAGCAATTCGCCCGCACCGGTATGAGCATGGTGTTGCTGCAGCAACGCAACAATACTGTAGGGATCGCGGTCTTGCAGAATGGAATCCACGTCCACATACCCGATTTCTCCACGGTCCAGGTCATACTCCGTTTTCGCGCCCGATTTGGCGCTATCCCGTATTGGCTCTTCCAATATCGACTGTAACGCCGCATCTGCCTTCTCCCCGCCAGCGGAACCGGACGATGCCGCATTGGCCAAATGGTCAGAAAGCGTATCCGAGGGCGCGGCTTCGTTCGTATCCTCCCTCTCGGCAGAACGGTTGGCCAGCAGGACATAAGTCAGAACCGCAAGCGCCGCCAACAGCGATACCCCAATCACAGCGAACTTCTTCATTGATCTGCCTTCCTTCGTGTAAGTGTCACTATCTTTCGTTCAATTTCCCAATCTTAGCGCAGGAAAATGCCCAGTCACCACCTCCATCCGAACATTCTTGCCCAAGCGATTCTCCCCAGGAATCCGGACACGGCAGCCGAGCGGCAGCGTGATGCCCAGCGCGTGCGCAAAGCAGGGAAGACGGATGGCGAAACTGCAACGTCCAAAAAGCGCGGTGTCTGGCAGCATGAGCAGTGCTCGCGCCGCAAGCGGCTGCGCCATATGGAGTTGGAAACTTCGGCCGGATTTTCCTTCCGTGCGCCTATATCAAAACTGCTTATTCCACGTCAGCCGCAAGCCGGATTCAGCCTGCGGTGTCAGATCCCACGTTTGGCCGTCGACGCCCAGCGGCCGGCTTGCAGTTGCTGGGAGAACCCGCGCGGCAAGTCCTCGCCATAGGCCGCGGTGAGGGATGCGTATTAGAGCTGCTCGGCGTGTTCCAGGGCGTTGGCTTCGACCCACGCAGCAAAGTCCGGATGCGATGACAGGCCTTTCTCGTTGAAGGTGAACTCAAGGCCGGCGAAATCCTCCGGGATCTTGTGCTGAATGCCGCGCGTGGCGAGCAGGTAGCCCACCATGATCACGTCGAGGCCGGCGGCGCTGGCCTCTTCGATCCAGCCTCGCATCGTATCGACATTTGCTCCGCGAACTTCATCGGGCGCGTCATCCTGAAAGTTGTACGCCTTCACGTCGGCAAAGCCGCCTTCGGCCAGTACCCGTTCCGCGTGTTTCGCAATCACCTTCAGTTCAAGCTGGTTGTCCTCCGGCTCGGAGGGGCCGTGACCCAGGATCAGCACGAATTCGTTGTCCGGATTCTCACTGAGTTCCAGCGCGTGATCCAGCAGCATTTTGGAAGCCATCGGGTGGTCCCTCATCGGCTCGGCGAGCGTCATGGGCACGTTGGAAGTCATGCGCGGAGCATCCAGGTAGACTGCATCCTCACGCTCGCCGAAATAGAAGGCCCATTGCTCGTAGACGGTTCCGTTGGCGGAGAGCGCTGCGGGGACACACACGATCTTCTTGGCGCCGGCGGCCTCCAGGTTGTTGATCGCCGACTGAATGTGGTTGCCGTTCATCATCGCCATGCCGTATCCGACTGAGAGCGGGTGCTGTCTGGCGAGTCCCTTCAAGGAGTTGGCGAAATAGGTATCGCCCGGTTCAAATGCTCCGTGCGTCAGTACGATGATGCCGAGATCGCCCTTGAGCTCCTTGTCACTGACATAGAGGTCGTAGGTGGGAGGCATGGCCATCATGTTGTCCATGATTTCCTTGTTGGTCCAATTCCGATAGGTAAGGATCCGCTCCCGCAGCGTGTCGTACTCTTCCTGACTTATGTTGTGGTCCATGCCTTCATGGTCCATGCCTTCGTGGTCCATTCCTTCGTGGTCCATTCCGTCATGATCCATACCGTCATGATCCATGCCGTCATGGTCCATACCTTCGTGATCCATTCCGTCATGGTCCATACCGTCATGGTCCATTCCGTCATGGTCCATATCGTCGTGGTCCATTCCGTCGTGGTCCATACCGTCATGATCCTTGTCCTGCGCTTGGGCCGCGCCGAAAACGACCAGGGCGCACACGCACAATGCAAGAATCCGCAAGTTCCATCGGTTCATGTCTTAATCCCCCTCAAAAAAATTCAAAGCCACAAACGGGGCGAAAAGCATATCACTTTTTCCGTTTGTCCCTCAGGACTGGATCTTGGCGATCAGCCGGTCTCCGAACTCGCTGCACTTTACCTTGGTAGCGCCGTCCATCAACCGGTGAAAGTCGTAGGTCACGGTGCGTTCGGCAATTACGGCGTTCATGGCGGCGATGATCTTGTCGGCGGCCTCGTTCCAGCCCAGGTGGCGCAGCATCATTTCTCCGGAGAGAATCAGCGAGCCCGGGTTGACCATGTCCTTGTCGGCGTACTTGGGCGCCGTGCCGTGGGTCGCCTCGAATACCGCGTGTCCGGTGTCGCTGTTGATATTGCCTCCGGGCGCGATGCCGATGCCGCCGACCTGCGCGGCGAGCGCGTCGGACAGGTAGTCGCCATTAAGGTTGGTGGTGGCGATTACGTCGAAGCTGTGGGCCCGGGTAAGGACCTGCTGAAGGGCGATGTCGGCGATGGCGTCCTTCACCAGGACTGCGCCCCCGTCCAAAGCGGCCTTCTGCTCCACATTTGCTGCTTCTTCTCCGTGGCTCTCCTTGGTCCGGTCCCACTGCCGCCAGGTGTAAAAGCTCTCGCCGTAATTATTTTCGGCCAGGTCGTAGGCCCAGTTGCGGAACGCGCCCTCGGTGTACTTCATGATGTTGCCCTTGTGCACCAGGGTCACGCTGCGGCGTTTCTGCGCCAGGGCGTAGTCCAGGGCGGCGCGAACCAGGCGCTGCGTCCCTTCGCGCGAAACCGGTTTCAATCCCACTCCGGAAGATTCGGGGAAGCGCACCCGCGCATAACGCTCCGGAAAGTGCTCCTTCATCAGCGCCAGGAAGCGTTGCGTGTCCGCTTCCCCTTCCTCGAATTCGGCGCCGGCGTAGATGTCCTCCGTATTCTCTCGGAAGATCACCATGTCAACGGCGCCCGGATCGCGCACCGGCGAGGGCACACCTTCGAACCAACGCACCGGGCGCTGGCAGACATAGAGATCGAGAAGCTGACGGATCGCCACGTTCAGCGATCGAATCCCGCCGCCCACCGGGGTAGTCAGCGGTCCCTTGATGGCGACTCGATACTCGCGGATTGCATCGACGGTGGCGTCGGGCAGCCAGGAGTCAAATTTCTTGTAAGCCGCCTCGCCGGCATAGATTTCCATCCACATGAGCCGCCGCTTACCGCCGTACGCTGCCGCCACTGCCGCGTCCAGCACGCGCACCGTTGCCCGCCAGATATCCCGGCCCGTGCCGTCGCCCCGGATGAAAGGAATGATGGGACGGTCCGGCACTTTAAGGCCGGCGCCATTCATGGTGATCTTGTTGCCTTGTTCCGGGATTTGCATTCCGCGTTTCCTTGGTGATTTCTCTGATGCGCGGGCATTATCCGCGCTCGACAGCCTTGAGGGCAAGGAGGGCGTTACGCGCTTTAGGGAAATATTGCAATCGCAGCTGGGTCGAGTCCGGCAATAGCTCGATACACTTCGCACCCCGGGTGTCTCCGGGTTGAATAGGCTGTACACTTCGCAGCCACCAGTCGCAAGTTTCTTGGTGACCAATGCGGGCTGCAAATTTGAGACACGCCGGGGCGCGCGTGAGATCACTCGCAGGACAGACTTCCACCCGCCTGGCATTCCATTCTGTTGCGTTTGCAGCGGTCTTGGCGATCTTTGTCGCGCAGGCCGCTCAGGCAGCCGACCTGGGTGAAGCGATTGCCGGCGGCAAGACGTCGCTTGGTTTCCGTTACCGTCTGGAGACCGTTTCGCAGGACGGGATCGACAAGGACGCCCTGGCTTCCACGGCCCGCGCCCGCCTGACCTGGAATTCGGCCGAGATGGGCGCGCTTTCCTTCGGCATTGAAACCGACTACTCGCTGATACTGGGGATTGAGGACTTCAATTCGACCACCAACGGCAAGACCGCGTATCCGGTCGTGGCCGACCCCGACGGTTTTGACCTCAATCAGGCGTTTCTCAAGTACCAGGAGGACGATTTCACTGTTACAGTCGGCCGTCAGCGCATCAATCACGGATCGCAGCGGTTCATCGGCGGAGTGGCCTACCGGCAGAACGAACAGACCTACGACGGCCTGCGCATACAGACATCTGCCGGCGCCTTGAATCTTGATTACGCCTTTATCCACAACATCAACCGGATTTTCGGCCCTGGAGACGGAGCGCAGCCGGGCGACTGGTACGGCAACTCACATGCATTGCGCGCGTCGGTTACAGCCCGGCCGGGGCATACGATTTCAGGATATGCCTACCTGTGGGATCTTAAGTACGACAATGGCCCCGGGAACTCCAACGCCACATACGGGGTCGAGTATCAGGGGCAATTTGAGCCGCTGACCGTTACTGCAATGGTGTCCAACCAAAGCGACCACGGGGACAACCCCCTGTCCTACGATGCCACGCACTACCTGATTCAGGGCGACCTGAAGCTTGGCGGAATAAGCGTAACCGCGGCCTATGAAGTCATGGGTAGCGAAGTCGGTACGGTCGATGACCCGGAGGAATTCGCTGCTACTTGGTTTGGCGGCCTGATGGTGGACTTGGGATCCAATCGGCATTTAGCTTCCCTGCGCTTTCCGGCGGCCACACTGCACAAGTTCCAGGGATGGACCGACAAGTTTCTAATCGCTCCCGCGACCGGTCTGCACGATGCCTGGGTGAGCGTTTCCGGCAAGGTGGGCGGCGCAACCGTGACCGGCGTGTATCACGATTTCAAGTCCGACGCAACGCTTCTCGATGCTTCTTCGGGCCAGAAACTCCTGGAGGACTACGGCAGCGAAATCGGGCTGGCAATCACCTATCCGCTCCGGGACAACCTGGGGCTGTTATTCAAGATCGCCCATTATTCCGCCGACGACTACGCCACCGACACCACCAAGGCATGGCTGATGTTCGACTGGAAGTGGTAAGCCTGGGAACGAGGGCGTCCCGCCCTCGGTGGTCATAGAACGAGCGCGTCTCCGCCGGGAACGAGGGCGTCTCGCCCTCGATTGGCAGTATTCGGCTCACAAATAGTGTTTATTTAGCCAAATATTGAGCCGAATATGCCTATGCTCGTTACTGCACTAGCGGGCGGTTAAAGCACGTCCTGGTCGCCGCTGCCTGAAGGAACGCGGATTCGGCGCACGAGCGCCTGCACTTGAGCGGGCGGCGCCGGCGTCAGCGCACTGACAGCCAGCGTAACCGCAAGGTTGATTGCAGCACCGATCGCGCCGATACCCTCCGGCGAGATGCCGAACAACCAGTTCTCCGGCACGTTGGCGGCGAAGGGTTCGATGAACACGCCCTTGAAATAGATGATGTAGCCGATCGTGAACAGGAGCCCGGTCAGCATTCCTGCGATCACCCCCTGTTTGTTGACGCGCATCGACAGAATGCCCAGCAGGATCGCTGGGAACAGCGATGCGGCCGCCAGGCCGAAGGCGAGCGCCACCACTTCCGCTACGAAACCCGGCGGGTTGTAACCGAGGTAGCCTGCCAGCAGGACCGCCAGCCCGGCACTGATCCGGCCGGCCCTCAGCTCGGCCCGTTCGGAAATATTGCGGACAAACACGCTCTTGATCAGGTCATGCGAAACCGCCGCGGAAATGACCAGCAGCAACCCCGCGGCAGTCGATAGCGCCGCGGCGATGCCACCGGCGGCTACCAACGCAATGACCCAGTTCGGCAACCCGGCAATTTCGGGACTGGCCAGCACCACGATGTCGCGGTCCACGCTCAGTTCGTTGCCGCGCCAACCGTTCTCTTCGGCTTCCCGGGCGAAGTCCGGATTCGCATCGTTGTAGTACTGGATCCGGCCATCGCCGTTCTTGTCCTCGAAACGCAACAGGCCGGTTTCCTCCCAGGTCCGGAACCAGTCCGGCCGCTCTTCGTAAGGGAGGTTGGCGGTTTCCTCGAAGACCGCCCCCGTTTGAATGGTCGTGGTCAGGTTGAGCCTCGCCAGGGCGCCCACGGCAGGCGCCGTGGTATAGAGAATGGCGATAAACAACAGCGCATAGCCTGCCGAGGCCCGTGCGTGGCGCACCTTGCGTACGGTGAAGAAACGCACCAGTACGTGCGGCAGCCCGGCGGTGCCGATCATCAGCGCCAGCGTAATGAAGAACATGTCCACGGTGCTTTTCGACCCGCTGGTATAGGCCGTAAAGCCGAGGTCCGTGACGATTCGGTCAAGCGTTGTCAGCAGGCTGCCACCTCCGTTGACGACATCGCTGCCGAAGGCGATCTGGGGCACGGCGACACCGGTGACCTGCAAGGAAATGAACACCGCCGGGACCGTATAGGCAAAGATGAGCACGCAATACTGCGCGACCTGGGTATAGGTAATTCCCTTCATCCCGCCCAGCACGGCATAGAAGAACACCACGGCCATTCCGATCGCCAGCCCCATGCTGATGTCCACGTTCAGGAACCGCGAGAACACGATGCCCACGCCCCGCATCTGGCCGGCCACGTAGGTGAACGAAATCACGATCAGGCAGATCACGGCCACGACGCGCGCGGCGTCGGAGTAATAGCGCTCGCCGATGAACTCCGGCACCGTGAACTTGCCAAAGCGGCGCAGGTACGGCGCAAGCAGCAGCGCCAGCAGTACGTATCCCCCGGTCCAGCCCATGAGGTATACGGAGCTGTCGTAGCCAAGGAAAGCGATCAGCCCGGCCATCGAGATGAACGAAGCCGCCGACATCCAGTCGGCCGCCGTGGCCATGCCGTTGGCTACCGGGTGCACGTGCTTGCCGGCGACGTAGAAGTCGCCGGTGGTTCGCGCCTTGGACCAGAACGCGATGCCGATGTACAGCGCGAACGAAAGACCGACGACAATATAAGTGAGCGTTTGCAGGTCCATCAGTCTTCGCTCACGCCGTGTTTTCTATCGATGCGCCCCATCAGGATCACGTAGACGAAGATCAGGACCAGGAAGCCGTACATGCTTCCCTGCTGGGCGAACCAGAAGCCGAGCTGGAACCCACCCAGCGAGAACTGGTTAAGCACGTCCACCAGCAGCACGCCGCAGCCGAACGAAATGGCGAACCACACGACCAGCAGGATCGCGATCAGCCGCATGTTCTCGCCCCAGTACGACAGCTTCTTCATTCCCTCATCCCGCTCACCCGGACTCTAAGAGTGTACCGGCAACCCCGCCGGGCGTGCGCCGGAACGGTCACTGTGCGGCCTCTTGAATGGCCTGCTGAGCCGCAGCCAGACTTAACTATACTGTTGGCGTGCAAGTTGCTGGCCGTGCTGAATCGGCAATGAGCCAAGGGCCGGGACTTCTACGATCTTGTCTGGTACCTCGGACGCCGCGATTGGCTGGAGCTGAACCTCGATATGCTGAACAACGGATTGAAGCAAGCCGGACAATGAACTACGTTGTGTATACGGCGGCTGTTTTGGGAATCGTGGTTGCGCTGGCCGTAATCCTGATCCCGAACACTACTTCGGCCACCAGAGAAATTGCCTTCGATGCTCCGATCGAGGCGTTGTGGGAAGTCTATACGGAGCCGGGGAGCCAGCCGGATTGGCGCTCGGGTGTGGGCGCAGTGTCCGTAAGCGAGGACGGACAATCGTGGACCGAGACGCTGGTCCCCGGCGGCATGACCATTCATTTCGAGATTGTGGAGAAAACGAGATCCCATTGGTTTGTCCTCAGGACGAGTTCGCTCAGAAGTTTCGAGGGCCGGTACAGGGCGAGTTTTGTGGAATCGGGAAGCGGGACGATCGGCACCTTCACGGAAGAGGCAACGGCGTCGGGAGTGATCCCGAAGGTGATGACGTTCGTATTTTTCAATCAGGGCGCGTTTATCTAGCGCCCGTTCCACTCTGAAGTGCAACACTCAACGATGGTTGGCTAGCCTGGAAGCAAACGGGACTGTCGCCGAGCGTTGAAAAGCGGCCAGGTGACGGCGATACTCTCCGATATCGAAGCAGGAGGGTATCCGATGGCCAAGGGCTACCATCACCTGACCTACGGGTCACGATGCCAGATTTACGCGCTGAAGAAAAGCGGTCTGTCGGTACGGGGTGTCGCGCGTGCGCTGGAGGTATCGGCCTCGACGGTGAGCCGCGAGTTGCGCCGCAACCGTGGGCGGCGGGGTTACCGGATGCGCCAGGCGCAGCGGATGGCCCGGTCTCGCCGGCGTTTGGCGTCATCGCGCCCGCGCAAGCTCACGGCGGCGTTGTGGGGCCGGATTGAAGGGTGTTTGGGCTGGCAGTGGAGTCCCCAGCAGATTGCCGGCCGGTTGCGTCTTGAGGGTGGGGTGTCGGTCGGCAAGACATGGATTTACCGTCAGGTGTGGATGGACCGTGCGGCGGGCGGGACGCTGTATACGCATTTGCGCCGGCGCGGCAAGAAGGCCAACCGGCGCGGCCGTTGTGGTGCGGGCCGTGGGTTGATACCGGGCCGTGTAGACATCCGCGAGCGTCCGGCGGTGGTGGAGCTAAAGCGCCGGGTGGGCGACTGGGAGTTGGATACGATCATTGGCGCCCGGCATCGGGGGGCGCTGGTCTCGGTGGTGGACCGGTGTTCGAAGTTCACGTTTCTACAGCGGGTGATGAACAAGACGGCGGCAGCGGTTGGGGGCGCGATCCTGGCGCGCTTGGGGCCGGTATCGGCGCTGACGCACACGCTGACGGCGGACAACGGCAAGGAGTTTGCCGGCCACCGGGCGGTGGCGGCCGGATTGTCGGCGGGGTTTTACTTTGCCACGCCGTACCATTCCTGGGAGCGTGGTTTGAACGAGCACACCAACGGTCTGGTTCGGCAGTACTTTCCGAAGGCGGCGGACTTCACCACCCTCGGCGATGTTCAGGTTGGGCGGGTGCAGGATCTTCTCAACGGCCGGCCACGCCGGGTTCTGGGTTACCGCACGCCGGCGGAAGTGTTTGCCGAGGCCCTGGACGCCGCGGGGCTCTCCGGTGCGGTTCTCCGCGCTCCGGTGCTGGCGGGGCCGGACCCGCCGGCAGCGGTTGCTTGACCGCCCTGCCGGTCTCGTCCGTGGCCTTGACAGGCGGCGGGCGGGTTTACTGTGTCCGGGTGACGGGCTGACGGCTTAGCGGGCTGGCGGCGGTGGCGAAAACGGGTCCCGGGCGGCGCCTTTCTCCGTTCGGGCTACGCCCTCACTCCGAAAAGCACCGCCCGAACCCCACCGGATGCTATGCTGCGCTCCAACAAAGGAGAGGAATCACCGCCCTGACAGGTGTTGCACTTCGGAGTGGAATCGGCAGTCCTTAAGCCATTTCTCTGCCGGACGGTAGCCGCCGACCGTGAATTCCCAGGTCGTCGTTGCCACGCCCTCAAAGCACTGATCGCGATTGACCCACACACGGCCGGGCTCCCCCTCGGATGAAGGCGGCGCGTAGCGCAGTTTGTCCACCCGGTTGCCGCCCGTGTGCGGGAAAGCAGGCGGATTCGCGCCTTCGGCCTCCATCAGGTGTAGAGCGGATAGGCGTTGTCCCAGCTTTACCAGCGAGGAAAACAAATCTCGATTGCTGGTAATCGGAATGCGCGGGAAGTCGGACTTGAGGAAGTCCGCGTAACGGTGGCGGTATTCAGGGCTATGCAGCACAGCATAGATGTAATGGAAGATGTCTTCCGGCCCGAACACCCCGGTTAGATCGCCGGCGCCTTGGGTGACATACTCGATATCAATTTCCTCGCGCACTGCTTTGATGAAAACGGGGTCCAGGTTGGGAACGCGGTTGCTTTCGATTTCGGCAGGCGTGTTTTCGGGCCAAACGTAGAGAGGAAATAGGTAATTGATATCGTAGGCCGAGAAGGACTTGTGTGCGATAAGAGAATTCGCAATGAATGCTCCCGGATTGGCTTGGCATCGTTTTGTCGTAACGAGTCCAAGATTTGAACCTTGCAGCATATGGCGCATTACGCGTTCCCGTCGATGCACTGCGACGTTACGGTCAAATACTGTCGTTCGCAAATCGAACGGGCGGTACAGGATTGACTCGATACGTTCCTTCCACGAGCCTGTCGAAAGTTCTTCTTTCGCCCGCTTATATTTCCACTGTTCCTGAGAGCACAAGCGCCAAAGGCTGCGTGCCTCGTCCTCGGAATCGGTGGAGAGAAAACGCTCTACCTTCGCGGTCGATTCCTCGGGTGTCCATGAAATCGCGAACTGGTCGTGCGTCGTCACCATGCCGGGCGCGGGCCTCCCGCTTGGCGAGAAAATCTCTGGGATCGCCCAAGCGTTCTCGTACTCCTCGACATAGGATTCATCACGCGGCACAAACAAGTAGCGAGGCGGTTTCGGCGCAAGTTCTGCCCATTCCGTGCTTTCTACATCGTTGGCGGCCAGCCATCCGTCCTTGCCGCCCCCGGTTCCTTCTCGCCGCCGACCCCAAAGATCGGAGTGATAAACGCGAGCGGGAACGTTCTCGCTACTCGCATGCTTGGCAAACAGGCTGATGGCGACGCCTTGCTGGATGTCAAATACATTTTCGTCTTTGCTGCCGTCGGGCGCACGTTCCTTCTTCTTGGAGTCGCCATGCAGATTAAGAACGTAAATCTCGTCAAAGGTCTCCAAAAGGCTATGGCGCATGCCCCGGAAGGTAGGGTTATCAAGGTACGCATGATTGGTGATGAAGCCGACCACGCCTTGGCCCGTTCTCTCAATGCGCCATTGCGCGAACCGGATGAATTTGACGTAGTCGTCGCTTAGCCACTTGCCCTGACCGGGCTTCTTCAGTTCGGGAAACCCTTGCTTGTAGCTGTCGATCAATTCTGCAATCCACGCGCCCTTGTTTGCGGAGTGACCGGAGTACGGCGGATTGCCCATCATCACCATCACCGGTTTTTCCCGCTTCACGGAGTTGGCGCTCTCCGCTTCGCGCGCAATGTCGTGAGCGAACAGCGCGCCAGTCGTTGACTCGTGCGGCTCTTCGAGCGTGTTGGTCAGAAAAACCCCCAAACGCTGATCTGCAGGCATGCGGAACCCCCCATCACGACCGCCGAGTTCGAGCGCGAGCTTGAGATGGCAGATTACGTACGGTGCCATAAGCAGTTCAAAACCGAACAGGCGCGGTAGCAGGTGGTTGCGAACATAGTCGGGCCATGCACCACTAAGCCCTTTGGCTTCCATTGTGTTGCGAATTTGCGCGATGGTTTCACGCAGGAAGGCTCCGGTACCGGTCGCCGGATCGAGAATCACCACCGGACGGCCTTCACTTTGTGCTGTCTGGGTTGTGGCCAGACCATCGCTAAGATCGAACCGGGCACGCAGCAGCTTGTCGATGCTTCGCACGATATAAGAGACGACGGGCCACGGGGTGTAATACACGCCGCGAACTTCTCGCAGTCTTGGGTCGTAAGCTTCCAGAAAGTCTTCATAGAAATGGACTACGGGGTCTTCTCCTCGGGTGCGCTGTCCAAAATCGGCCAACACCTGCTCCATGTCCGCCCTTTCCAGAAGCAAAGCGAGATCGTCCACGATCCAGGCGATTTGGGGGTCGATGCCAGGCCCAGCGATACGTCCAAAGACATCCCTCAGAAAAGGCGTGGTTTCCGCAAATACCGCCGATTGGCGAGTGAACGGCTGGCCGCCTCCTCGCTGCAGGCACCGCGCCGCGAACAAGCCATAGGCGGCTGTCTGAGCCTGCAAGTCGGCGAATGCTTCTTTGGAAAGGTCCGCGATCAGGACGTTGCGGTAAGCAGACCGCAATTCGCCCAAGGGTCCGGAGCGTCCTTCATTACCGAGAATTCCCTCGATCCCGTCGCGCAGCAGGCGGGCCTTCGCGGCCATTTGCCGGGCAAGTTCGCGGGCGTTGCCCACCGGTTGCGGATCGGTGGAAAGGAAAGCGCCAAGTAGCTGGGCCAGGGCCTCATCGCCCTCTCTGTTGCCGGTGATTTTGCCCTGTTGCTTGATGCGCCCGGCATGAGCCGTCTGTCGCCTATCGCCATTTACGTACCAGCGAAACTCCAAATAGTCGGTGAGAATCAGGTTCGGCAAACCCGCCCGGTAGCGCTGGAGTTGTTCGCTCTCCTCAACGCGGTCGAGCGATGTCCCAATATCTTTGCACTCGATATGACCAATCGCGACGCCGCCGCTATGAACAATGAAATCCGGTGCGCCACAGTCAACGTGCGTGGGCTCGTTGATTGCCCGTACTCCGCCATCTCCCAACGTGTTGATGAGTGTCCCCAGATCCGACCTGTAACTGTGCTCAGTCCCATGTCCCGATTCGCGCGTCCTCGCTACCTCTCGCCGGTAGTCGCGGAGCGCAGTGCGGAAAGTTGCCTTCATTGAGTTTCGCCGGATTGCTCGGTCAGGTCAGTTGCCGGATTGTTTGATGCCGTCATCGGGCTCGCTTGCTAGCGGGTCCCACCACTAGAATCTCCTCAGAGAACCCCGCAGTTCGCCCTTTCATCCCCCGTAGAATAAGCACTTCTTTCCAGGCTGCCTGTTTGGTAGCTCTCCGCGTAGCCTACAAGATAAGGCCGGAATGTCGAAGCCCATTGCGTACATTGAGACATCTGTAGTCAGTTATCTGACGGCAAGGAAATCTCGGGATGTAATAGTCACCGCCTATCAGGAAGTGACGCGTGAGTGGTGGCGCGTAGCCTTGACGGCATTCGAGCTCGTCGCGTCGGAACTGGTCAGAACGGAGGCGGGAGCAGGTAACGAAATCGCAGCCCGCGCAAGGCTTAAGGCGCTGGAGTCGGCAGCGCTGATCGACATAACTGAAGATGCGGAGTATCTCGCCCGGCGTCTGCTGGACCAAGGCGCCGTGCCGCAGCAGGCCGCCGCCGATGCTGCACACATTGCAATTGCCGTTACGAGCGGGGTCGATTATCTGGTAACGTGGAACTTTCGACACATTGCTAATGCGGCTATGCGATCCCAAATCGAGCAAGTTTGCCGTGAGGCGGGTTACGAACCGCCGGTGATCTGCACGCCCAACGAACTGATGGAGTCTGGTCATGCCGAAGAAACAGCCTGATCCGGTTATCTCGGAAGTCTGGGCCAATCGAGACGAGTATGCCGCCCGTTTGCGCTATGACTTGGCAGCGATTTTTCGGGACCTTCGATCCCGGCAGACAAGGTCCAACCGCGAGTACTGCACCTATCCTGCGCGCCATACGGTCCCGGAAAAAGATCACTCAATTGCGCCGTGATTCATGTGCTCGGTCGAGCCTTGGGGGGAGGGCAGACCAGCGGCGAGCGGCAGTAGCTCGCGGTAAATGGCGGTGTGCAGCGGCGTCGGTACGCCGGTTTCCTCGCCCATCTGGTGGATGGCGCCGGACAGCCACTCGATCTCCAGCGCGCGACCGCGCTCAAGATCCGTGAGCAGCGAGGCCTTGCCGCCGTGAGCAAACACGTTTCTCAGGGTGGCGCGGGTCTGCGCCTCGATGTCACGGGGCAGCGGAACCTCATGCGCGCGCGCCACGGCCAGCGCCTCCTGCATTGCGATCGCCAGCAGCCACGGCATCGCCGGATTGCTTGCCATCGCATCGAACCCGCTACGCATCGCCACGTTTATGGAGCTTGAGCAGGCCACCATCAGGAATTTGAGCCACAGCATGGTTTCCATGTTGCGGTGAATTTCGCCCGCGATGCCCGTCGGCGCCAGCGCGTCCTCCAGGCTTCGCAGCCGTTCGCTCATCCCGCCGGAGGGTTCGGCGAGATTCAGTTGCAGCGTGTCGCCCTCGCGCAGGACCACGGCTGGCGCGATCAGCTTGGCGACCACCTGTACCGTTCCGCCCACCACCTTGCCGGGAGGCAACAGGCGCGCGGCGACCGACGGAGCATCGAGACCGTTCTGCAAGGTGATTGCGCAGCCGCAGGAGGCAAGCCATTGCGCGTTGCTTCGGATGGCGTCCTCCAGGTCATAGCGCTTCACGCACAGGAGCGCGGCGTCGGTGGGCGGTTGTCCTGACGGGTCTTCGGTGATGTTCACGTTGCGGGCGCGGAAGGGTTGCATGTCGTGACGGACCTCGAGGCCATGTTCGGCCAGGGCGCGTGCGCTGCTTCCGCGAGCCACGAATACCACGTCGTGTCCGGCGCGCAAAAGTTCCGCTCCCAGGCTGCCTCCAACGCCGCCTGCGCCGATAATTGCAAATCGCATGCGGGCTATACTGCCCGTTTTGCCCCTAGAGGAACAATAACCCTCAACAATGCCAATGGATGACGCACAAGCGGCGGCTCGGGGAATGCCGCCGGAATGGACCGCGCGGGCCCGGAAGGAGCTTAAGGGGGCGGATACGGCAAGCCTGATCTGGGACACGCCGGAAGGGATTCCCGTAAAGCCACTCTATACCGCCGAAGATCTTGAGGGCCTGGAGCACACCTGCGCACTGCCCGGGGCGCCGCCGTATGTGCGGGGGCCCCGCGCCACCATGTACGCGGGTCGTCCGTGGACCGTTCGTCAGTACGCGGGCTTTTCCACCGCCGAGGAGTCCAATGCCTTCTACCGGCGCAATATCGCCGGCGGCCAGACCGGCTTGAGCGTTGCCTTCGACCTTCCCACCCACCGCGGTTACGACTCCGATCATCCGCGTGCGCTGGGCGATGTCGGCAAGGCAGGCGTGGCCATCGACACCGTCGAAGACATGAAGCGCCTGTTCGACGGCATATCGCTTGAGGACATGTCGGTTTCGATGACCATGAACGGGGCCGTCCTGCCGGTAATGACGATGTACATCGTGGCTGCCCAGGAGCAGGGGGCCGCGCTTGAGAAACTGGCGGGGACCATGCAGAACGACATCCTCAAGGAGTTCATGGTCCGCAATACCTATATCTATCCCCCGGCGCCCTCGATGCGGATCGTCGGCGACATCATCGCCTTCAGTGCGCGCAACATGCCGCGCTTTAACCCGATCTCCATTTCCGGTTACCACATGCTGGAAGCCGGCGCCACGGCGGTGCAGGAGCTGGGTTACACGTTGGCGGATGGCCTGGAATACGTGCGTGCGGCGATCAACGCCGGTCTGGACGTGGACGAGTTCGCTCCGCGCCTGAGTTTTTTCTTCGGCATCGGCATGAATTTCTTCATGGAGGCCGCCAAGTTAAGGGCCGCGAGACTGCTCTGGGCGGAACAGATGCAGGAACAGTTTGCGCCGAAGGACCCCCGCTCGCTGATGCTTCGCACCCATTGCCAGACCTCGGGCGTGAGTCTCACCAGCCAGGATCCCTACAACAATGTCATTCGGACCACCGTGGAGGCACTGGCAGCGGTCCTGGGCGGCACACAATCCCTGCATACCAACAGCTTTGACGAAGCCCTGGCCTTGCCGACCGACCATTCGGCCCACATTGCCCGCAACACGCAACTGGTGCTGCGCGAGGAAACAGGCGTAACCCGTGTTGCCGACCCGCTGGGCGGCTCATACTATGTGGAGAGCCTCACCGCATCATTGGCGGCGGGCGCCCGCGAATTGATCCGCGAAGTGGAGGACTTAGGCGGAATGACGCGCGCTATCGAAGCGGGCGTGCCCAAGCTCCGTATCGAGGAGGCGGCGGCCCGCCGGCAGGCGCGCGTGGAGCGTGGCGAGGACGTCGTGGTGGGCGTCAACCGGTACCAGGTAGCGGATGAATCTGAAGTTGAACTGCTGGACATCGACAATCGCAAGGTCCGCGAAAGCCAGCTTCGGCGTATCGTCGAGGTGCGCGAGCAACGCGATGAAGCCGCTTGCCGGGCGGCCCTTGGCGGGCTGCGCGAAGCGGCCAAAGGCGAGAGCGCGAACCTGGTCGAAGCGGCGCTGGAGGCGGTCCGGCGGCGTGCCACGGTGGGCGAGATTTCGCTTGCCATGGAAGAAGTATTCGGCCGGCATCGCGCCGTGTCACAGACGGTGAGCGGCGTCTACGCCAGCGCCTACGAGGGCGATGCGGAATTCGCCGCGTTGATGGAGCGCGTGCGCGAGTTCGGCGAACGGGCAGGGCGCCGTCCCAGGATACTGGTGGCAAAGCTCGGCCAGGACGGACACGACAGGGGCGCTCGCGTGGTGGCCTCGGCCCTGGCCGACCTCGGCTTCGACGTGGATATCGGGCCGCTTTTTCAGACACCCGAAGAAGTAGCGCGTCAGGCAGTCGAGAACGATGTGCACCTGGTGGGAATCTCTTCGCAGGCCGCGGGGCACCGTGAACTGGCGCCGTTGATGATTGAAGCGTTATGCGCCGAAGGCGCCCACGACGTGCGGGTGGTGATCGGCGGCATCATTCCCAGGCAGGATCGCCGGGAACTCAAGAAAGCAGGCGTGGCGCTCATTTTCGAGCCAGGCGCCAACATATCCGCGGCGGCTGCGAAAATGCTGACGCTGCTGGAGGAGGACGAACGTTGAGCGAACGCGCGCAAATGCTTAAGCGCCTTGAGGAGATGCGGGCTGCCTCGCGCGCCGGTGGCGGCGAGGCGAGGGTGAAGCGGCAGCACGAGCGCGGCAAGCTGACCGCGCGCGAGCGGATTGATGTGCTGCTGGACTCGGGAAGTTTCGAGGAGTGGGACGCTTTCGTGGAGCACCGCTCTAGTGATTTCGGCATGGACGAGCAACGCATACCCGGCGACGGCGTAATTTCGGGACACGGCCTGGTCAACGGACGGCTGGTCTTCGTTTTCAGCCAGGACTTCACCGTGTTCGGTGGATCACTGTCGGAAACCAACGCCCGCAAGATCTGCAAGGTCATGGAACAGGCTGTGAAGGTCGGCGCGCCGATCATCGGCCTGAACGATTCCGGCGGTGCGAGAATCCAGGAGGGGGTGGCCTCGCTGGGCGGTTATGCGGATGTTTTCCAGCGCAATGTGCTGGCTTCCGGCGTGGTGCCGCAACTCTCGCTGGTCATGGGCCCCTGCGCCGGTGGCGCGGTCTATTCGCCGGCCATTACCGACTTCATTTTCATGGTGCGCGGAACCTCGTACATGTTCGTTACCGGCCCGGACGTCGTGAAAACAGTCACTGCCGAGGAAATCACCGCCGAAGAACTGGGCGGCGCGGACACCCACAGTTCCCGTTCGGGGGTGGCCGACAGGGCGTTTGACGACGATGTGGAAACCCTGCGCATGGCGCGGAACCTGATGGGTTATCTGCCGCCCAGCAATCGGGAGCGCGCGCCGGCCAGGCCCACCGAAGATCCGGAGGATCGCGAAGAACCTTCGTTGAACAGCCTGGTCCCCACCGATCCGGCCAAGCCCTATGACATCAAGGAATTGATCAACAAGGTGGCCGACGAGGGCGAGTTCTTCGAGATGCAGCCCGATTACGCGCGCAACATTGTTATCGGCTTCGTTCGGGTCGCCGGTGAGACTGTGGGCGTGGTGGCGAATCAGCCGGCAGTGCTGGCCGGTTGCCTGGACATCGAAGCGTCCGTGAAGGGCGCGCGGTTCGTGCGTTTCTGCGATGCCTTCTCGATCCCACTGTTGACTGTGGTGGACGTGCCGGGTTTCATGCCGGGATCGCAGCAGGAATACGGCGGCATCATCCGCCATGGCGCCAAGCTCCTGTATGCGTACGCCGAAGCCACCGTGCCCAAGGTCACGGTGATTACCCGCAAGGCGTATGGCGGGGCCTATGACGTCATGTCCTCCAAGCACTTGCGCGGCGATGTGAACCTGGCCTGGCCCAGCGCCGAGATTGCCGTGATGGGGCCGAAGGGCGCCGTGGAAATCATCTTCCGCCAGGACCTGGGCGATGCGGAGAAGATTGCTGCCCGCACCGAGGAATACCGGCGCAAATTCGCCCATCCGTATGTAGCGGCGGGGCGGGGCTATATCGACGATGTCATCGAGCCGCGTGTGACTCGCAAGCATTTGAGCCGATCCTTTGCCATGCTCCGCAACAAGCGCATTAAAGATCCATGGCGCAAGCACGGCAACATCCCTCTGTGATCAAGACTTCCTGGGAGCGAGGGCGTCCCTGCCCTCGCCGAGTGCTGGATGTCCCCGCTCGGCAGAACGCATGAAGATCAACAAGCTGCTGATCGCCAACCGCGGCGAAATCGCCTGCCGCGTGATGCGCGGCGCCCAGGCGCTTGGAGTCCGCAGCGTGGCCGTCTACTCCGACGCCGATGCCGACGCCCTGCACACGCGCACTGCCGATGAAGCCGTATGCATCGGTGGCCTGACCGCCGCCGAGAGTTACCTCGACGCGAACAAGATCATTGCCGCATGCAAGCAGTCCGGGGCCGACGCGCTGCATCCGGGTTACGGCTTTCTGTCCGAAAATGCGGCATTCGCCTCGGCCGTCGAGAAGGCCGGCATCGTGTTCGTGGGCCCGCCCGCCGAAGCCATCCGCCTTATGGGCGACAAGCTTGAGGCCAAGCGCATTGCCGAAGCGGCCGGTGTTCCAACGATTCCGGGTCGCCCCGAGGCGCTCGACAGCCCGGATGCTGCGGCCGAAGCGGCTGCCGACATCGGTTACCCGGTCCTGCTCAAGGCCCAGGCCGGCGGCGGAGGCCGGGGCATGCGCATAGCGCGGGATGAGACGGAGTGCCGGGAAGGGTTCGAGCAGGCCGTTCGCGAAGCGCAAGCCGCATTTGCGGACGGGCGGGTGTTCGTGGAGAAATACGTGGAACGCCCGCGCCATATCGAAGTGCAGATACTTGCAGACAACCACGGCAATGTCGTGCACCTGGGTGAGCGCGAATGCTCAATTCAGCGACGGCACCAGAAGGTCATCGAAGAAGCGCCTTCGCCATTCGTGACACCGGACCTGCGGGCGGTCATGGGGGAGGCTGCCGTGTCGCTGGCCAAGGCCATCAACTACCGATCGGCGGGCACTGTGGAATTCGTGGTGGACGCCAAGGGTAATTTTCACCTGCTGGAGATGAATACGCGCCTGCAGGTGGAGCACCCGGTTACCGAGTGGGTGACCGGTATCGACCTGGTGCAATGGATGTTGCGAATCGCTGCAGGCGAGGCGCTGGATTTCGGCCAGGACGACGTTCGTCTGGAAGGGTGGTCGATGGAAGGCAGGATTTGCGCTGAAGCCCCGGAACGGGACTTTCTGCCTTCCGCAGGACGTCTTGTGCGCTGGCGTCCTCCACGTGCCCCGGCTTCTGATTCGGAATCGTACGTTCGGCTGGACGCCGCGGTGGAAGAGGGTGACGAGGCTTCCGTCTATTACGATTCATTGATCGCCAAGTTGATCGTCTACGGCAGCACGCGCAAGGAAGCCGCCGCCCGGCTGGCCGCCTCGCTAGACGACTTCGCCGCCGAGGGTCCCGCCACCAACCTGCTGTTCCTGGCCTCGCTGGCGCGCCATCCCAAGTTCATTGCCGGCGACCTCTCCACGGCCTTCATCGCCGAGGAATATCCGGATGGGTTCGACCCGGCTGCCCAGGGATCGCAGGGACTTTCTGAACTGCTCGGAGCCGTGGCTGTATTGACGCAGGATCGTTCCGCCCGCAACCTGCCACAGCAGTGGACGGAGGCCGTGTTGATATCCGGCAGCGAAGAGATACCTGTCAAGAGGAAGTGGGCAAACGGCGTCGTTAGCGTGCGAATTGGCAAGCGTGTGTACAAATTGAGTAGTAGCTGGCGCCCCTTCGAGCCTGTCGCCCGTTGTGAGGCCAGCGTCCCCAAGGGCGCCGGACTGACCGGAGGCGACCTCTTCGTCGGCGTGCGCCGCGAGGGTCTGGAAACAATTCTTTGCCATGCCGGCGCGCAGCGTGCTTTTGTGCTGCTGCCTCCGCGCTCCGCTCGACTGAAGCGGCGGATGGCAGCGAGGCCTTCGAAGTCCGGCGTCACGACGCTCTGCGCTCCCATGCCGGGCGTGCTGACTCAATTGAGTGTGGCGGAGGGTACGGACGTTAAGGCCGGCCAGGAAATCGGGGTCATCGAGGCGATGAAAATGGAAAACAGCCTGCGCTCCCCGCGTGACGGACGGATTCAGAGCATTGCCGTAAGCCCTGGCGACAATCTCGAAACCAACCAGCTGATACTGCAATACGAATGAGCGATCGGATCGGAGTGCTGACCGAGGGCGTGCTGTCCGGTGAGAGGCGGAGCCTGGCTCGCGCCCTGACCCTGGTGGAATCGGAGCGCGAAGAGGATAGGCAGGCCGCCCGGGATTTGCTTTCGCGCCTGGACGGCGCGGAGAAGCAGGCCGCGCGAATCGGTATTACCGGGCCTCCCGGAGTCGGCAAGTCCACGCTGATCGAGCAACTGGGCCTGAGATTCGTGGAAGGCGGCAAGCGCGTTTGCGTGCTGGCCGTGGACCCGACTTCCTCGCGAACCGGCGGCTCGATCCTGGGGGACAAGACGCGCATGACGGAATTGGCCCGCAAGGCCGGCGTGTTTATCCGTCCCTCACCGACCGGCGACGGCAGCGGGGCGCTCAGTTCCCGCACCAGCCAGGCCCTCGATGTACTGGGTCACGGCCCCTTTGATTACCTGATACTGGAAACGGCGGGCTCCGGCCAGGCCGATACCCAGGTTGCGGACCTGGTGGATGTCCTGGTGCTGGTGCTGGCCCCTGGTGGGGGCGACGAGTTGCAGGGGATGAAGCGCGGTATCCGGGAGTTGGCGGACCTGATCGTCGTCAACAAGGCCGACGGCGACATGCGGCAGTTGGCGAAGTCGACCGCCGCCGACTACTCGCGATCCATCCCTGCGTCAGCGCGTGAGGCGGGTGCGGTCAGGTCCTGCTCGGCGCTGGAAGGGACCGGGGTGGACGAGTTGGCGGGCCAAATCCTCGAACTGGCTGATTCCGCACCCGGGGGACGGCCGGCACAGGATGTGGAACCGCGCGATTCCGCCGGTGCGGTCGGCCGATTGAACCATGTCGCGCTCGCTACGCCGGATCTGGAGAAAGCCACGGCCTTCTATCGCGACGTGCTTGGCGCCAAGGTGTCGCCGCCCAAAGCCATGCCGGAGCATGGCGTCACCACCGTGTTTGTGCGACTGCCCAACGGGGCGCTTGAACTGCTGGAACCGCTGGGTGAAGACTCTCCGGCCGGCGGCTTCCTGAAGCGTGCGCCGGCCGGAGGGATGCATCATATCTGCTGCGAGGTTAATGACATTCTTGCCGCGCGGGACCGGGTTCGCGAGCATGGCGTGCGTATACTTGGCGACGGTGAACCGAGTATCGGCGCGCATGGTTTGCCGGTATTATTCTTACACCCCAAGGATTGCTTCGGGGTGTTGATTGAGTTAGAGCAAGGCTCCGCTTAGGAGGTGGAAATGGCGTTTTTGTTCGTAATTGTCGCAACCCTGCTGCTGGCTTCGTCCCTATTCCTGGGCGCCTATGGAACCCACGGTCTTTTCGAAGCGGGCGCCGCCGCCGAGGAGGTACGTGCCTGGGACTGGGCGTACCAGATCCACGTCGCGCACTCGCTCGGACTGCTGATTGTGGGCCTGATGTTGCGCCGTCAACCAGGCAACCTGTTCTACAAGCTGGCGGGCTGGCTGCTGATTGCAGGTATGGCGCTGTTTTCGGACACCATCTACCTCAAGATGCTGGGAGGGCCGGATCTCGCGGCGCTGACGCCCTATGGCGGGATGGCGCTTGCGGTCGCCTGGCTCAGCGCCACCATAGGCGCCTGGCGCGACTTCCGCTCCTGACAAGGGAGAGCAGGAAAGGGAGAGTCCCCGGGAACGAGGGCGTCCCGCCCTCGCCGAGGGCAGAATGCCCTCGTTCCCAGGGTTTTTCGAGGGCGGGACGCCCTCGTTCCCAGGGGGGGTGGCTAGTTCGTTAGGTCGAGGACGCCGGCTTCGTTGATGACGGCGCTGATTTCGGCTTCGTGGCCGGCGGCGCGGCAGTACTTCTTCAGCATCCCCTGCAGGTTCGGGCGCTTTTCCGCGGGTGTCTCGCCGCGGCCGATGCCGCCTCCGAGTTCCAGGAACGACGACACGCCGTTTTCCACCGCCCACTGCATGCAACCCACCCAGTTCACCGGATTGATGAGCTGAAAGAACAGCCGCGTGCGCATGGCTTGGGCAGAAGGATCGTGCGGGCGTCCCGTGTAGTTGGAAAGCACCGGGTACCGCGGCGCCGCAAAGTCCGTGGCGCTCAAGACCTCGCGGAACTCACGGGCCGCGGTCACCATCAGGTAGGTATGGAAGGCTCCCTCCGTGGCCAGCGGCGTGCCACGCTTGCGCGGATAGTTTTCCGCCAGGTCCGCCGCAAGTTCCTCAAGGTCCGCGTGGGCGCCGCCGACGACAGTCTGGTTCGGCAGGTTCAGTCCGGCCACCTGGCAGCAATGACGGTCGGCGAGCTGCCGTGCTTCCTCGGCTTCCATGGCCAGCGCCAGCATCCCACCTTCTCCGTGCTCGCCCATCAGGCGCCCGCGCTCACTGACGAGGCGTAGCGCAGCCTCGAAACTCAGGGCGCCGGCAGCCACCAGCGCGCTGTATTCCCCGAGGCTGTGTCCGCCGGCAGCCACCGGCTCCAGTTCGCCGCCCGATCGTGATTCGACCACCCGCAGGCAGGCAATCGAGTGGGTCAGAAGCGCAGGCTGCGTATACCGGGTGAGGCCGATCCTGTTTTCCGGATCGGCAAAACTCAGTTCTCGAATGTCATAGCCCAGCACGTCGCAGGCCTGGTCGTAGACTTCGCGCGCGGCTCGAAAAGCCTCGTAGAGATCGCTCCCCATACCTGCGTACTGCGCGCCCTGGCCGGGAAATACCAGCATTCGGTTGTCCATAATGGGTTTGCTCAGGCGGCCTTGACTTGCAGGCGGGAGGCTTCCTCGCCAATGATTTTCAAGCCCTCGTAGACCGAATCGGAATCACCGCACACATTTACCCGTACGCACTCTTTTTCGTGGGTCCATGGAGTGCTCAGCCCGGGAAAGAACTCGTGGCCCGAGAGAACCATGACTCCGCGCGTCTTGAGGCGCCGGTACAAGGTCTGATTGTCGTTGAGCCCCGGGAACCACAGCCAGAGGAACATCGAGCCTTCCGGCTTGTGAATGTAATAGTCGCAATTGATCAGCGTTTCATGGCAGAAACCGACCGCATCGTGGATCTTGCGGTGATAGAAGGGCATGATCAGCTCGCGGCAGATGCGCAACAGTTCGCGGTTCTCCAGCAAGGGAGCCACCAGGGCGGCGCCCGCTGTGCCAACCGCCAGTTGGGTCAGCGCATTAATGCGCCCCATGATCTCCGTGACTTCTTCGTTCGCAACCACGATTCCGGTGCGCAACGCCGGCAGCCCGATCTTCGAAAGGCTCATCGTCAGTATGGTGTTCTCGTTCCACTGCGTACGCTCGTTGACATAGATCATCCCGGGGAACGGGAAGCCATAGGCGTTGTCCACAATCAGCGGCACTTGACGCTCCTTCGCCACGGCATCGAGCTGGGCCAGTTCCGATTGCCGAATCACGTTGCCCGTGGGATTGGTGGGACGGGAAGCGACGATTGCGCCGATATCCTCTACTTGATCCAGACCATCCATGCGCAGGCCGTACTTGAATTGGCGGTTCGGCAGCTTGCGAATGATCGACCGTCGGGAAGCGACGTCCGCATCATTGGCTAACAACCCTTTGTAGCCGATATACTCGGGACAAAGCGGAATGATGATACGCCGCCGCTTTCCGTCGGCCCCCACGCCGCCGAACAGATTGAACAGGAAGTAAAAGCCGAGCTGGCTTCCCGGTGTCAATGCAATATTTTTGGAGGTCAGTGGCCAGCCGTATTCCTCCTTGAGCAGGTCGGCCAGAGCTTCGCGGAAATGTGCATCTCCGAGCGGTTCGGAATAGTTCGACGCCATCTGGTCGAAGCGCTTGGGGTCAGCCGCGATCTTGGCCAGTTCGGTACGGAATAATTCGGCGACTTCGGGAATAATTGCCGGGTTGCCGCCGCCAAGGCGATATACCCTGTCGAGCCCGGGAATGCTGCATGCCATGTCTTCCATCAATTCCTTTGCGCCGCTGTGGGCGTTGAAGGTCCTGACAAAATTGGAATACTGCATTACAAACTCTTTTCTGGATTCAATCGCGTGCTGCGCGCGCCTTGCGAAGTTTACTTAATTACCTAAGGAAATGGGATTATTTGACGCGATTTCAAGCATGGCGCAGCGGCTGGACTGTGCTCTTGCGCTGGTTTGCCGCCGGCCTCGGGAACAGTATGGCAAGCGCCGCCTGTCTGCCGCCATAGGAGACCGTCTTGCCGCGGAATTCGGCCACCTGATGTTGAATTGCGCGCTGGAGGACCTGCGCGCATGGCGGGGTCCGGTCGTGGTGGCGCCGGAGAGCAAGGAGGATTTTGCGTGGGCACGGGAGTTGAGCGCGAGTCATCCGCAATCCCGGTCCCCGGTCAGGATCCTGGCGCAGGGACCCGGCAACCTGGGGAGGCGGCTGGCGCGATTGGACCGAACCCTGAGTGGCATGAGCTATCGGCGGCGCATATATATCGGCAGCGATGCGCCGGCCCTTGGCAGCGGACATTATCGGCGGGTCATGGCAGGTCTTGAGACTCACGACGTGGTGCTGCCCGACGCGCGGGACGGCGGCGTGACCATGATGGCCACGCGGCGCGGCTGGCCTGTGCTGGCAACGTTGCCCTGGGGGACACCGGGCCTGGCGGATGCATTGAGCGCCGCCTGCCGTAAGCTGGGCCTTAAGGTGTTGCGCTACCCCGGTGGCTTTGACGTGGACCGTGGTTCGGACCTGTTACGCCTGCACCGGGCGCTTGCAGGCGATCCGCGCCCGGCGCGCCGCGAACTTGTCGACTGGCTTGAGCAAAACGGGTTGAACGGATGAGAGTGTCGGTAGTCGTCCCGGTATTTCAAGACCGGCAGGAGCTGGCGCGGCTGCTGCAAGCACTCAAGGCTCTTGATCCGCAGCTTTTTGAAATCATTGTTGTGGAGGGTGGTGGCGAGGTCAGGACAGGAATCGAGGAACTTTGCACGGAGGCCGGGTGCCGCTACCTTGCATCTCCCGCCCGCCGGGGCGAGCAGATGGATCGGGGCGCACGAGCTGCCGTCGGCGATGTGCTGTGGTTTCTGCACGCGGACGCCGGTCCTGACCCACAGTCCGTTGAGGTAATTCACAAGCATCTCGCTGCAGGCGCAGTGGGCGGCTGGTTCCAATTCGCATTCCGCGACGAGGATTGCTGGCAGGCGAGGCTGCTTGCTGTGCTGATCAACCTGCGAGCCAGGCTCGGTACGCCGTACGGCGATCAGGGACTGTTCACGTACCGGGAGGCATACCTGCAGGCCGGAGGTTTTCCGAAGCGCGCCTTGTTCGAGGAACCACCACTGGTGCGGGGTCTACGAAGAAACGGCCGCCTGGCGCCCGTTAGGACCCGCCTGGGTGTCTCAGCGCGACGTTGGCGGCGTGAAGGATGGTTCAGACGCAGCCTGGCCAACCGCCGCCTGGCCCTGGCATACATGCTTGGCCAGTCGCCGGAGAAGTTGGCCCGGCGCTATTTTCGGGGTGGCTAGTGCCTGGACTCCCGCCAAACCGTTCTCGGTTCAGGACCCGGGTGCGCAGACCCCGCCGAGTATGTCGTCTCGCCGCCATTCCTCCGGCCATTCTGAAGGTGAAGGCGGGCCGGTGAAATCAGTACTAGGGGCGTTGGCAATTGCGGGCAGGGAGTCCGGTGCGCGCGAGGCAAGCTGATAATCCGGCTGCCCGGCTGGGGCCGGCGCCGACGCAGGCGCCGACGCAGGCACTGACGCAGGCGCACCGGCCAGGTCCGCTTGCGTTTCCAGAGTTTCTACCCACTCACCGTTGTTGGCGGCCGTTGCGATGGGCGGCTCGGTTGGTTTCCTGGGAGGCTCTCTTGATCCTGATCCAACCCCGTCGACCAGTTCCCCACCTACCTTGGCCGCAAGTTTCGCGCCCTGTACTTCCGGCTTGCTGCGGATCGACTCCAGCGCCAGTTCCTTGGCTCCGTCCCAGACCGCTTCGGTTACTTTTCCGACGATCTTGCCGGCCAATCCGGAACCGCCGGAACGCTCTTGTTCTTCTGTTTCTTCGATCGGCGCCAAATTGGCATCTTCTTCGGAAACCCATGTTGCGGCGCTGGCCGTTTCGTTTGAGAAGCCGCGAGTCCCGGGTCCGCCGGTACTGCCTGACGCCGCTTGTGTCGTGTTGCCCGAAGGCAGCTCCGTGCCGTCCGGCGTAACCCAGCTTCCCTGTGAAGCGCCGCCAGGCGTTGAGAGGCCCGGCGCGCTTGCTATTGCCTGGGAAGGTGGTTGGCCTGGATCGACAATCCCGTCCGTTGAGGTTGATTCGGCTTGCGAATGCCCTTCTGCACCTTGCCCGTCCGCGTCAGTCGCCGAGGATTCGGCCATTCTCCGGCCTTCCTCGCCTGCTTCGCGGCGTAGCTCGTCCAGCCCCTTCTTGCCCCAACTCACCGGAGATGCCTCGGGCGAGAGTGGGGGAACGGATTCATCCAGCACGATGATGAAGTGCTGCGCAACCGTGGGTAGTTCAACTTCAGTGTCCTGCAACAGCTTTCTACCGTCCAGCCCGATGGCATCGTTGTAGAACTCGACGTTGGAGTCCTTTTCGATCCGCAGCACGCCGCCTTCCAGCGCTACGCCTGCGAACAGGCCCTTGGATCGGGCCATGGCCACGATCTTGTTCTCCAGTTGGTGGTCGGTTCCTGCGCCGGCACTGCCGCCCAGCTCTCCGGCTGCGTAACCGGCGTCGGCGCCCATGCTGAATTGTCCGCCGGAGATCGCTTCTACGGCCTTGGGATCCTTGAATACGATGAGCAGCTGCGAAATCGTTACGCCGAACTGCAGGCCCAAGCTGCCGCTGGTAATGCGCACGAAGGCCGGTTTGCTCCAGGTTCCGGACGCCAGCCGAGTGGCCAGCACCCCGCGTCCATGCTTGACGCCGCCCAGGAGTCCGACCTTCAAGAACTCAGGGAAAATTGCAACCGCGTAGGCCTCCGTCAGGACTCCGGGGGGCTCTTCTTCCAGCGGGCCACGTATTTCTTGCAGGATCGATGCGGCGTGCATCATCCTGTCGTCCAGTTTCTTGTCGGCAAGCAGTGGCGCCGACAGCATAAACAGGATCAGCCCAACAACTGATTTGCGCATGATCATGGCCCTAGGGGTGGCGTTGTTGGTTCAGCAAATATACAGTATTTCATGGGGTTGTCAATGTTAATTACATCATGTCTCAAACAATTGCCCCAGCTTGGCAGAGATTGCCGGTGACCGGTATGGCCATGCTGAAATATAGGATAAATGGTCGGGGTGACTGGATTTGAACCAGCGACTCCTGCCACCCGAAGACAGTGCTCTACCAGGCTGAGCTACACCCCGACCGTAGGGCTGAATTACCAGGATGCTAGTAGCCGCGCTCCGCCGCGAACCGCGCCAGCGATGTCAATACGTCGCGGAAGCCGTTTTCGGGCAGGGCGGACAAAGCATCCACAGCGCGCCGCGAAGCTTCGCGTGCACGCCCGGCGGCGTATTTTAGCGCCCCCGTGGATTCGATTGCGTCCATTACGCCCGATAGGTTCTCCAGTCCACCGGTCCGCAGTGCATTGCGCAGCACGGTTTGCTGCGCCGGAGACCCCACGCGCATGGCAAATATCAAGGGCAGGGTGGTCTTGCCTTCTTTCAGGTCGGTGCCGACATTCTTGCCGAATGCTTCCTCGCCCCCGGAATAATCCAGCACGTCGTCGGCGATCTGGTAGGCCATGCCAAGCTCAAGGCCATAGCGGGCAGCCGAGTCTTCAATGTCCTTGTCGCTATGCGCCAGGATTGCGCCGATCCGTGCACAGGCCTCGAAAAGGGAGGCGGTCTTTCGCCGAATGACCTGCAGGTACTGTTCCTCGGTCACGGCCAACTGGTTGAGGTTCATCAGTTGCATGACTTCGCCTTCGGCGATCTGGTTGGTCGTCGAAGCCAGGACTTCCACTGCGCGGCGTTCCTCCAGCAGCTCGACGATCAGTTGAAATGCGCGCGAATAGAGGAAATCGCCCACCAGGACGCTGGCCGCAGGCCCGTGAAGCACGTTGGCCGCGGACTTGCCCCGGCGCATTTCCGCCTCGTCCACCACGTCGTCGTGCAGGAGCGTGGCGGAATGGATGTATTCCACGATGACGCCGGCCCGTACCTGGGGGCCGCCCGGAGCGCAGCCCAGAGCGCGGGCCACGAGCATCAGCAGCATGGGCCGAATGCGCTTGCCGCCCGAGTTCAGAAGATATTGCGCCACCCGGCCCACCAGCGGAACGTCGCTGCGCAAGTGGGTGTAGATCAGGCGATTGAGGAGGTTGAAGTCCTTCCCCACCAACCGCAAGGCTTGCCGGATTACGTCCGCGTTGGACACCGCGCCAATCATAACAATTCACCGCCCAAAGGGCTCACGAGCGGCTAGAATCTCCGGTCTCCCGACTTGAAATTGCCCGATATGCGTAGAACTGGTCTTTTTGTGTTGCTGGCCCTGCTGGCGGCGAGTTGTTCTCCCTCCCCGGAAGACGGTCTCGAATACCCATCCACAACGCGCTCCGAGCAGCAGGATGACTACTTCGGCGTAGAGGTGGCCGACCCCTACCGCTGGATGGAGGAGATGGAATCTCCTGAGACGGCGGCCTGGGTCGAAGCCCAGAATGACGTGGCCGAGCCGTTCCTTGATTCGCTGCCGATCTGGGAGCCACTGCGGGACCGGCTGACCGAGGTCTGGAACTATCAGCGCCGCTCCGCGCCATGGCGCGAAGGCCCCTGGTATTTCGAGTTCCGCAACGACGGCCTGCAGAATCATAGCGTGCTCTACGTACGGGATGGGCTCGACGGCGAAGCGCGCGTGCTGCTGGACCCCAATTCCTGGACCGAGGACGGCACCGTGAGCCTGGCGAGCAATTCGGTCAGCCCCAACGGGCGCTATATCGCCTACGCCAAGTCTGACGGCGGCTCCGATTGGCGCGATTGGTACGTGCGCGAAGTTGCAACCGGCGAAGATCTCACCGACCATCTCACTTACACCAAGTTCACCGGGGCCGCCTGGACCCCGGACGAGAGCGGCTTCTACTACAGCCGCTACCCGGTGGATGAGCAAGGACAGGGTGACGACAAGAAGGCGGTCTCGGTCTACTTTCACGATCTGGGGACAGACCAGGCAGACGACCGCCTGGTGCTTGAGATGCCGCCCGACGAAGGCCGCAATGCTTATGCATACGTGACCGAAGACGGCGGCTACCTGGGGGTCACGCTCCAGGAAGGATATTTGACCAATGCAGTGCATTACCGGCGCATGGATGAGCCGGATTCGGCCATACGTCCGCTGCTTGACGAGTGGGACGCCATCTACCGCTACCTCGCGAATGATGGCGAAACGTTCTATTTTTCGACCAACAAGGATGCGCCCAAGCGCAAAGTGATTTCTCTGGACATCAATAGTCCGTATGAGTGGACGGAGATCATTCCCGAGGGAGAGAACACCATGCAAAGGATCAGCGCGGTCGGCGGCCGGCTGATTGCCTCGTACCTGCAGGACGTCAAGCCGCTGGTGATGGTGCATGAGACCGACGGCAGCCTGGTGGAGGAAATTGAACTGCCTGGTATTGGTTCGGTGCGCGGGTTCGGCGGCCGATGGGATGACTCAGAGACTTTCTACAACTTCTCCGGTTTCACCGAACCGGCCAACGTATACCGCTACGACGTCAGCACCGGTGACAGCACTCTGCATCATCGCACCGAGACTTCGATAGACGCAACGCAATTCGTAACCCGCCAGATTTTCTATGCGAGCAAGGACGGAACCCAAATCCCCATGTTTCTCGTGCACCGCAAGGACCTGGAAACGACCGGCGATCACCCGACGCTGCTATACGGATACGGCGGTTTCAATATTTCCCTGACGCCCAACTACAGCAGTTCCCGCCTGGTTTGGCTGGAGCTCGGGGGCGTGGTCGCAATCCCCAACCTGCGTGGCGGAGGCGAGTACGGGCGCGAGTGGCACCTTGCCGGCACCCGAGAGCGCAAGCAGAACGTTTTCGACGATTTCATCGCCGCGGCCGAGTGGCTGATCGATGAGGGTTACACCATGCCCTCACGGCTGGTCATCCAGGGCAGCAGCAACGGCGGCCTGCTGGTAGGCGCCGTATTGACCCAGCGCCCCGAACTGTTCGGGGCGGCCCTGCCGGATGTGGGTGTGCTCGACATGCTGCGTTATCACACGCCAAGCGCCAACGCACGCGCCTGGTCGGACGACTACGGCCTGTCCGAGAACGAAGCGGATTTTCGTGCCCAGTACGCCTATTCACCCGTCCATCGCGTATCCGAGGGCGCCTGTTACCCGCCGACCCTGGTCACAACGGCCGATCATGACGATCGAGTGGTGCCCTGGCACAGCTACAAGTTTGCCGCGGCGCTTCAGCATGCCCAGGGCTGCGGGAATCCGGTGTTGATCCGGATTGAGACCCGGGCAGGACACGGAGCAGGCACCCCGACCTGGATGCGGATCGAGGACGTGGCCAATCAGTTTGCGTTTGCTGCCGAAGCGGTTGGCCTGGGCGGCAGTCAGGACGGCGGATAGGTTTTCCCGCCGGGGCCGTGAACGGCTATAATCGCGCCCCGGCTAGTCAAGCTCCCGGAGAGTCCAGATGTTTGCGGTGATCAACACCGGCGGCAAGCAATATTGCGTCAGCGAAGGTGAGCGGTTGCGCGTAGAGCGCCTCAGCGCGGACGTCGGCGCCGAATTGAGTTTCGACGCCATGCTTATTGGTGGCGAAGAGGGCAAGGAAACCCTGATCGGGACCACGGGCGCGGCTGCGGGACTGGTGCGCGCAACCGTTTGCGAACATGGACGGGCGCGCAAGATTGAAGTGATCAAGTTCAAGCGGCGCAAGGACTATCGCCGCACGCTCGGTCACCGTCAGCAATACACGACAGTTGAGATTGCCGGCATTGATCCGGCCGGGGCTTCCACCAAGGAGGCTCCGGCAGAGAAAGCTCCGGCAGAGACGGCTTCGGCAGAGAAGGCTTCGGCAGAGAAGGCTCCGGCCAAGACGGCTCCGGCAGAGAAGTCTCCGGCCAAGGAGGCTTCGGCCAAGAAGGCTTCGGCAAAGAAGGCTTCGGCAAAGAAGGCTTCGGCCAAGAAGGCTTCGGCCAAGAAGGCTTCGGCCAAGAAAGCTCCGGCAAAGAAGGCAGACAAGGAGAAGAAGGATGGCACATAAGAAAGCTGCGGGTAGTTCCCGAAACGGTCGCGATTCCGAGTCCAAACGGCTGGGAATCAAGAAATACGGTGGTGAAGAAGTGCTTGCCGGCAATATCCTCGTTCGGCAACGAGGGACGGCTTTCCATCCGGGCGCCAACGTTGGCCTGGGCCGCGATCACACCCTGTTTGCCATCGCCGACGGCATCGTCAAGTTCGACCGAAAAGGGCCGGAAAACCGACGCTTCGTCTCCGTAATCCCCTAGGAACGAGGGCTTCCCTGGGACCGAGGGCGTTCCTGGGACCGAGGGCGTCCCGCCCTCGTAATTAGCAAAAAGAAAACAACCTCACCTCACCAGCTGCCACGTAGAATCAGCGCCTGGCTTAAGCCGCCAGACCTTTCATGCGTGGTAGGTTGAAAGCCTGCCCGCAAGCCACTTCCTCACATGAGATTTTCCGACGAAGCCGTAATCCGCGTTCGCGCCGGCAACGGCGGTCACGGCTGCTTGAGTTTTCGGCGCGAGAAAAACGTTCCCCGCGGTGGACCCGACGGAGGCGATGGAGGCGACGGCGGCAACGTGACCCTGGTGCTTGCGCCCGCCATCAACACTCTGGCGGATTTCCGTGCCCACAAGGTCTTCAAAGCCGGTAACGGCAGGGGTGGAGCCGGGCGAGAGAGAAGTGGCGCTGCCGGCGCCAGCCTTGCGATTCCGGTACCGGCCGGCACGCGCGTTACCGAGGCGGATACGGGTGAAGTGCTCGGGGAGCTCAGTCCCGATCAAACGGAGTTACTCGTAGCCCGGGGCGGGCACGGGGGGCGCGGAAATGTCCGCTTCAAGTCCAGTGTGAACCGCACACCGCGCCAGCACACGCCGGGAACCCGGGGCGACGCACGGCGACTTTCGCTTGATCTGACGCTGTTGGCGGATGTCGGATTGCTGGGTTTGCCGAATGCCGGCAAGTCCACTTTGCTCCGGGCGGTGTCCGAGGCGCGACCCAAGGTGGCCAATTACCCCTTTACCACCCTCCATCCTCAGCTCGGCGTGGTGGCGGTGGGTCCCATGCAGAGCTTCGTGATGGCCGATATTCCGGGGTTGGCGCCGGGCGCCGCAAGCGGCGTTGGCCTGGGATCCCGGTTCTTGCGCCACTTGCGCCGAAACCGCCTGCTGTTGCACCTGGTGGACATGACGTCTGCAGACGGGAGCGCAGCCTCGATCGAGAGCCTCGCCGAGGCAGTCACGACCATTGCCGGCGAGCTGGAGACATTCGACGAAAAGCTGGCCGGACTGGAGCGCTGGCTTGTTCTGAACAAGGCGGATCTCATGCCGCCGGAGGAAGCCGATCAGATCAGTGCTGCCCTGGTGCGGGCGCTGGAATGGTCAGCGCCGGTGTTTACGATTTCGGCCCTGACCGGCGCGGGCACAAAGTCGCTGGCCACTGCCGCCATGCAAAGACTTGAGAACGAGGAGAACGATGATGATTCTTACCACGACACCAACGATTGAAGGCAAGACCATCCGCGAGTACCGCGGAATCGTGACCGGCGAGGCGATCGTCGGCGCCAACATATTCAAGGACATATTCGCCGGCATTCGCGACATCGTCGGCGGTCGATCAGCCGCCTACGAGAAGGAATTACGGCGCTCCAGGGAAACCGCGCTTGCGGAAATGTCCGAAGAGGCCCGAACCAAGGGCGCCGACGCCGTGGTCGGCATCGATCTCGACTACGAAGTTGTGGGATCCGGCGGCAGCATGCTCATGGTCGCCGCCAGCGGCACCGCAGTAAAACTGCGCTGACCGACATCACCCCCCTGGGAACGAGGGCGTCCCGCCCTCGACCCCTCACTCCATTATGAAGAGCGAGTCGGGTTTTGCCTGTTTGAAGGCGCGGACACCCTTGTTCAAGGCTTATGCTCTGCTTTCCTGTGGGCGGCCGGCAAACTTTCCTCACTCTAATTTGAGTGAAATTAGCAAGTTTATAATTCCAGCATAAACTCTCTAATTTCCCTATAAATCACTATGGACCCCATCAGAAACCCATACTCGCCCGGCGCAGGTACACCACCCGTAGACTTAGCGGGACGAGATGAGCTGCTGGACCGGGTGCGAATCGCCACGCAGCGAATAATGCGCGGGCGGCCTGCCAAAAGCGTCATCATGGTTGGACTACGTGGGGTGGGCAAGACAGTTCTGCTAAACCGCATGCGTAGCGACGCCGAGTCAGCCGGCATCCACACGCTATTGATCGAGGCTCCAGAGACCCGGTCGCTTCCAGCGATTCTCGCCCCCGAATTACGCATGGCTTTGCTGCGCCTGTCACGCAATGAACAGGCGCGCGACCTGGCTCGACGGGCTCTGCGAGGACTGGCGGGCTTTGTCGGCGCCCTAAAAGTCAAGTACGACGATATTCAAGTGAGCCTGGATTTGGATCCAGAGCCGGGGCTTGCCGACAATGGCGACCTCACGCTGGACTTGCAAGCTCTGCTGGAGGCGTCCGCCAACGCTGCTGCCCGGGCTGGCATCGCTTTGGCGCTATTCATTGATGAGCTCCAATACGTCTTGGAGGCTGAACTGGCCGCCTTGATTACCGCTTTGCATAGAACGGCTCAGCGGAGCCTGCCTGTCGTGCTTGTGGGAGCGGGGTTACCTCAACTGCGCGGACGCACGGGCCAGGCCAAGTCGTACGCGGAGCGCTTGTTCGATTTCCCGGAAGTGGGGCCGCTGTCCATCGACGCGGCGCGCCAAGCCATTGTGCGCCCTGCGGAGTTTGAGCACGAGAGTTTCAACGATGACGCGGTTAAATACATCGTCGATGTTACCCATCGCTATCCCTATTTTCTGCAGGAATGGGGTAAGCATGCATGGGACGCTGCAAAGGTGTCCCCCATTACGCTGAGTGACGCGCGGCGAGGATCAACAGGCGCCGTGGCGGCGCTGGACGAAGGCTTTTTCCGGGTTCGGTTCGACCGCCTTACGCCATCCGAAAAGCGTTACCTGCGGGCAATGGCGGAATTGGGGCCCGGGCCGCACCGCTCGGGAGATGTTGCTGCGACGCTTGAACGCGAAGTTACGTCACTCGGTCCGACTCGAAGTCAACTGATTGCCAAGGGCATGATATGGAGCCCGAGTCACGGCGATACGGCCTTTACAGTTCCGCTGTTTGATCAATTCATGCGGCGCGTCATGCCCGAAGAGGACTGGAAAACAATCTAATGTGCTGTTCCGCAAATAGCTTTGCTTAGTCGTTCCGCTTTGGCGAGGATGGAATCGGCTGTGTCGGTCCCTCGAAAGAAAGTGACCGGCCTCGCCAGCACGAGTGGCTGGCAACCAAGCTAAACGATAGGCTCCGCGTCTTTGCGCAGCGTATTCGTTTGCTGGATGCCGATCTGTAAACAAAGTCCTATTCGGCTCACAAATAGCGTGTATCCAGCCTGACAATGAGCCGAATAGGGCTTTGCTCGTTACTATGACTGCTCTCTCACTCCAATTTGAGCTAAATTAGCAAGTTTATGCCTTGAGCATAAACTTGCTAATTTAGCTATAAACCCGCGTCGGTGTTGCTGTTATTGGCGTAGCTTGAACGCTACGCTCAATTTAGCAATCGCTTGGACAAGTGAGGCGAGTTTAGCCCTCTCGTTCAGATTCGCGAGTGGGAAGCAATCGCCAACTCCTTAATCGACTCGCGAACACTCTCTCGCGGCTTTTTCACGTCGAAAGGAAGACATATCAGCGTGAGACCGTCGAAGAACTGGTAGAACATAGGGCGCGTGAAATTCCGCGTTTGCGGATAAACGAGTGCGACCTTTCTGCACCCATAGCGCTTCCCGTAAGCGTATAGCTGATACATGTCGGGCTGACTGATGCGGTACTTTGAATCACGGCTGCCCGCATGAATCTCTTTCCACTTCGCATCGAGAATGAACTCTGCCTGATTTCCCCTCATTAGAGAGATGTCCGGTTTCATCTGGAAGGCGCTTTGTGTGAAGTTTTTTTGAGGCCCCTGCGGGGCGACAACGTAGTCATTCTGGTAGCGCCGAAAACTGTGCGTAACGAAATCTTCAAACACCTTCTCCATGGGGAAGAGAAGAGAGAGGTTGACGTGACGCCCGGCGAAAGTGGTCAGTCCACGGTTAAAAAGGAATAACCCAACCCATTGCATTACCGGGCCGTAGTGGCGCATGGAGCGGTCGACGCGATGCTCCCGCCAATCCCAATGGGGGCTGGTTGTTTGCGGCACGCCAGCGAATACCGCTGTCAACTGCCGCAGCAATTGACGATTTTCGCCGCTCTGAACTCTGGGTCTCAGCTTGGTCAGCGCGCTGCAAATGAGCCGGTTGGCCGGCCGGTTGACGCTGAATTCGTCGTGCGCCACGAAGAACCGCGCTTGGTTGGTCAGGTTGTTGCGAATCTGCTCGCGAAACAAGATGCGTCCCCGCAAGTATGGCAGGTTTTCTTCCACCACCATGTAGCGCCGGGCCAGACCGCCGCGGACCAGAATGTTCAGATTCTCCAGGAACTGGCGAACGAATACGTCCAGCATTGGGAATCGCCGCTGCTCGCGAATGCTGCTCTCCGGCAATTGGGCCGCCTTTTTCAGGCCGCTATGGTGGCGCAGCATCTTCAGGAAATAGTACTTTGTGCTTTCGTAGTTCGTGTCCGACTGACCGCCGAGGTCGATCTTGGGCAGGATTTCCAGGGCGGTTCCGCGTTTGGTTGTGATAACGCCCACGTACTTTCCCGCCGCCAAAGCACCATTTTGTTTGCGCGAAAAGACCAGCTTTGCGGCTCCATCCTCAGCGCTTGACGCCGAATCGCGCTGAATCGCCTCAAGGTCGCGTAAGTCTTGCGCCTTGAGCGAATCGCCAACCTTGAATTCCTCGTGCTCCCTGACCGTGTGGGTGCCCGGCATCAGGATGCTTCTTCCGTCTGAGGCTCTCCGGTCTCGTAGATTTCTTGGTACTGCGCGGGATCATGCCATTTCGGATCTCCGTCGGGCAGTCGCTGGTAATCCTTGTTATCGGCGTCCAACATTCCGCTGTTGGCGACGTAGGGGTCGATGTCCTGCTCTTGGACAAATCCGTTGCGCCGCAGCACGACGCGTATCTTTGCCCAATCATCGAAGAAATATTCCTGCAACAGCGGGAATATCCGGTTACGGAAGGTTTCGGCCAGCGCGTCCATACCGCCAACGTCAAAAAGGTAGGTGTGCCCGATCTGATGCTCCCGGTCCAGCAGCGCTGTGATGCGGAGGTTCATCGCCTTGAGCATCTTCTGGCAGTCAACCCCATCGACATCCGAGGAAACAAGCTCATGTTCCGGCTCCGGCATCATTTCGATGAAGGTAAACCGCCTCCGCAACGCCGTATCCAGCAACTGAATGGAACGATCCGCCGTGTTCATCGTGCCGATGATGTATAGGTTGTTGGGCACAGCAAAGGTGTGGCCTGAGTACGGGAGCGTGACATACGTTGCATCGTCCGCTCCAATGCGCCGCGAATCCTCGATCAGCGTGATCAGCTCGCCGAAAATCTTCGCAATGTTCCCCCGGTTGATCTCGTCGATGATCAGCACGAACGGATCGTCGGGCCGCTCTTGTGCCGCGCGCGCCATGCGCCTGAAGACACCCTCGTGCCGTTCGTAATCAAGCTCTCCTTCGGCTTTGAGCCTTGGCCGGATGCCTTCGACAAAATCCTCGTACGCGAAATTCTGGTGGAACGTAACCATCGCAATCTGCCCGCCGCCGCTACCGAGGTCAAACCGAAGCGAGCGAAATCTCTCATCATTGCGCTTCACGTTTTGCACTTCCACGCCGTCGATGATCGCCAAGGCGTGGCTCGTTGCGCTCCACGTTTTCCCTGTTCCCGGCGGCCCATACAAAATCTGATTGCGCGGATGCTTCGCGACGGGCCTAGTCGCTTGTGAGTCGGCGTCCATTTCGCGAAGATTTCCCTGCTTGCCGTTGCTTGAGGCTTCTTGGTTTAATCGATCCAGCAACAAGAAAGTTGGCCCATAGGCATCAACTGAACGAAAGGCTTGGACAGTCTTTTCGCCCGCGGAACTGAACCCGATAATTGGCAGATTCGGCAATTTAGTGAGAGATTTGCGTTTGTTTACCCAAATGACATGTAGCTTGTGGCTGGCGCTTAGGCCATTCTGGTATTCGTTCTTGAGAACCACTCCGATGCCGCGCGGTTCCTTCTTGTAGCGCACCAAAACGACGTTGCCGGGCTTGGGCGCTTGCAGTGGATAACCCCGTTGCAAAACACGCTGATCGTAATCGTCCCAATATGTTCCACTGACCGGTCCGCCGGAAAATACCCAATTCTTCTCGTCAAAATTCTCCCAATAGTCTTCCCCGTCGCCCATGACATTCGTGCTGACCTGGAAACGTTGAGATGGCGTGACGTGGAGTTGCTTGTCGAAGACAAGCCACGCAAAGAGGTTGATTTCGTAGGGCTCACAGCCCGGAAAGGATTCACGGAATTTCCCTAGCGCGATTCGGTAGTCGGCCCATTGCGGATTCTTCGGCCATTCCGTGACTCTAAGAGGACGCAACTTGTCATCGAGCGGCAAGAACTCATGGGGGTTTACCAGGAAAATGGCTTGCGTCAATTTGGTTATGGCGATGCCTTTCATTCTTAGTGCTGCGTCGAAGTCCTCGTCGGTTATGGATTCGATTCCATTTACCGCTTGGCGAAATAGCCGCCACAATAACTTTGGGTTGCCATTTCCTCGATAGTGGAAAAGCAGAAATCGAGCGTCGGGCGTGGGAAAAATGAATGTATGCTTCGAATCATCATCTGCCAACTCCGGAAGATCGAAGACGTTGCTGATGCTTGGATAAACTATTCTTCGGCTCGAAAAGGCTATGCTCTTGTTCGCAAGGGTATATAAGAACGAAAACGGATCGATATTTTCCTCTCCGTACGCTAATAGTGGCTGTAATTTATCGTCGTTGCGCCACTCAACCTTTCCTGCGCGGTCGGCTAAGAATGCCGGGCCACCGTCGGCGATTTTTTTGGCCAGTTTGGTGAACCAGGGAACCCAGTCGTAGATTTCCTTCATGCGCGGCTCCCGCGAGGGAAAGATGTAACGTACCCTAAGATCCCGCCGGACACGGCAGGGCGCCTATTCGGCGCTTAGGGCTTTCAAACGCTTGTTCAGCCGACTCTTGTGACGGGCGGCCTTGTTGGGATGGATGATGCCCTTGCCGGCCATGGAATCGATGACGGGCCTGGCTTCCTGGTAGGCGGCCGCCGCTTGCTCCGCGTCGCCGGAATCAATGACGCGCACAGCCTTGGCGATGGCCGAGCGCAGCTTCGAGCGCATCGACATATTCTGTGAACGCCGCTCTACGGCCTGACGCGCGCGCTTGGCTGCCTGTAGTGAATTTGCCATGGGCGCGCATTGTATCCGAAGGCCAGCGGGGTGTCACATGGGGCCGCCCGTTGAGTTTGCGCCATGCTACGGGGACTGTTATTGTGCCGCCGAGTTTCAAGTAGCGCTTTAGCAATCAACAAGGCCCGGCCATCCGTTCCGAACTCTTCAGCCGCAATTTGGCGATCCTGGTATTCGCGCAGGCAGTGTCGGTCACCGGCTGGTTCGCTGTCGTTACGGCTGGCGGCATCCTTGGCCGTAGCCTGGCGGCAAACCCGGCCCTGGCGACCTTGCCGGTGTCACTGCTCATCGTGGGCGCGGCCGTTTCCACGATCATCGCGTCGTGGACCATGGCGCGCCTGGGCCGCGCCCGTGGCTTTGCGATTGGCGCCACGGTGGGCGCCTTGGGAGCAGCCTGTGCTTTCGTTGCAACCCTGACTCACAGCCTCCCGCTGCTTTGTGGCGCCTCGATCACGATCGGCTGCGCGTCCGCGTTTTCTGCGCAATACCGCTTTGCCGCCACTGAATGTGTCGATGCGGCGGCCGCGCCAAAGGCGATCTCAATCGTGCACTTGGGCTCCATTTTTGGCGCTTTCCTCGGCCCGGGACTGATATCGTGGGGCGAGGCCTGGGTCGCAGGCGCACCGTTCGGTGGCTCATTCGCCGCTATTGCGGGGTGCTATCTGCTTGGCGCTGCCGTCCTCCTTGCCTTCCGGCCGATGACTTCCTCGAACGAGGAAGAAACAACCAGGCGCGCCCGTCCTCTGCGCGTCATAGCTCGCGGACGCTTCTTTATCGCGGCCGTCACGGGGGCCGCGATCGGGTGGGGCGTCATGACTGTCGTGATGACCGCCGCACCGCTGGCCATGCATGTTGTCGACGGGTTTTCCCTGGCGGCAACGGCGGCGGTCATCCAGGCCCATGTGCTGGCCATGTACCTTCCTTCATTGATCAGTGGTGTTCTCATCGGACGCTTCGGCGCCGGGCGGGTGATGGTCGCCGGCACGGCGCTGCTTGGCGCCACCCTGATTGCGGGCCTGGCGGGCCGCCACATGCTGCACTACGGCCTGGCCATGGTGGTGCTCGGCGTCGGCTGGAATTTCCTCTATGTTGGAGGAACGTCGCTACTGGTCCGAGCCCATCGTCCAGCCGAACGCTTCCGTGTCCAGGCGCTGAACGATTTCAGTATTATGGGTATCTCGGCCGTTGCCTCCTTGAGTGCGGGGGCAGTCATTCAGGTGCTTGGCTGGAACGGGGTGCTCTTCGGCGCGATTCCCGCCGTCCTCGTTGGGGCGATGGTTATTCTCTGGGTACTACGTCCCGACCAACCCGCGGCCGCCGTGAAGTCCGCCAGGAGCTGACTGCGCTGGTCCCTGGGAATGGGGGCGTCCCGCCTTCGACCCCTTACTTCATTGCGCTCAAGAGTAGGGCTGGTTTAGCCCTATCGTTCAGATTCGCGCTTGGGAAGCAAGTGCCAGCTCCTTAATCGACTCGCGAACACTATTTTTGTGCTGAATTTGCCATGGGCCCGCATTGCATCCGAAGGTCGGCAGGGTGTCACACGGGGCCGCCCATTGAGTTTGCGCCACACTGCCGGGGACTGCTATTGTGCCGCTGAACATCAAGTTTGCGCTTTAGCAATCGCAAGGCCCGGCCATCCGTTCCGAACTCTTCAGCCGCAATTTGGCGATCCTGCTATTCGCGCAGGCAGTGTCGGTCACCGGCACGATCGCTGTCGTTACGGCAGGCGGTATCCTTGGCCGCAGCCTGGCGGCAAACCCGGCCCTGGCGACATTGCCGGTGTCGCTGCTCATCGTGGGCACGGCAGTTTCCACGATCATCGCTTCGTGGACCATGGCGCGTGTTGGCCGCGCCCGTGGCTTTGCGATTGGCGCCACGGTGGGCGCCATGGGAGCGGCTTGTGCGTTCCTTGCAACATTCACTCACAACTTCGTGGTACTTTGCGGCGCCTCGATCATGATCGGTTGCGCCGCCGCGTTCTCGCAGCAATACCGCTTTGCCGCCACGGAATGTGTCGATGCGGCGGCCGCGCCAAAAGCGATCTCAATCGTGCTCTTGGGCTCCATCATCGGCGCCTTCCTGGGCCCCGGACTGATGGCCTGGGGCGAGCCCTGGATCGCGGGTGCGCAGTTCGGCGGTTCGTTCGCCGCTATTGCGGGTTGCTATTTGCTTGGCGCTGCCGCCCTCCTTGCCTTGCGCCCGATGATTTCCTCGAACGAGGAAGAAACAACCGGGGGCGCCCGTCCTCTCCGCGTCATAGTTCGCGGCCGCTTCTTTATCGCGGCTGTCACCGGGGCCGCGATCGGGCAGGGCGTCATGTCTCTGGTGATGACGGCCGCACCGCTGGCCATGCATGTGGTTGACGGGTTTTCGCTGGCGGCGACGGCGGCAGTCATCCAGGCCCATGTGCTGGCCATGTACCTTCCTTCACTGTTCAGTGGCTTTCTTATCGCGCGCTTCGGCGCCGGCCGGGTCATGATCGCGGGCGCGGCGCTTCTTGGCGCCACCCTGGTTGCGGGCCTGGCAGGTCGCCACGTGCTGCACTACGGTCTGGCCATGGTGGCGCTCGGCGTCGGCTGGAATTTTCTCTATGTTGGAGGAACGTCGCTACTGGCCCGAGCCTATCGTCCAGCCGAACGCTTCCGCGCCCAGGCGCTGAACGATTTCAGTATTTTCGGTATCTCGGCCTTTGCCTCCTTGAGCGCGGGGGCTGTAATGCAAATGCTCGGCTGGAACGGGGTGCTCTACGCCTCGATTCCCGCAATCCTTGTTGCGGCAATGGTTATTCTCTGGGTACGCCCCGACCAACCCACGGCCGCCCTGCAATCCGCCAGCGGCTGACTGCGTATGAGAGCAAGAGCCGCCCCATTGGTGCGCGATGTCGTGTTGCCTGGCGCCTCAAATAATTCATCTTTGGGAGATTTATGCGTAAATTCAATGAGTTGTCGTTAGAGGCAGGTGGAAGAAAAGTAGGGGGGTTGCAGGTTACTTCCACGCTGGCAATTTGCGCGCTGCTGTGCGGTTGCTCCAGCGTGGTTCAACGCTCGGCTCCCGACGTGGCGTTGGCGGACGCAGGCCTGGTTCGCTACACCGAAGAACGAGAGGCCTGCGTGAATCGCAACCCCCTCCGCAACGCCTATTTCGGCGATCTGCATATCCACACCTCGTACTCGTACGACGCGCGTCCCCTTGGCGTAACGACCGTTCCGTCCGATGCCTACCGTTACGCGCGCGGCGAGGAGATCGTTCTGCCGCCTCATAAGGTGGGCGGGCCATCAAGGACGGTGCGGAGAATCGGCGCGCCACTGGATTTCGCGGCGGTCACCGACCACTCGGAGTTTCTTGGCGAACTTAATCTGTGTGCGGACGAAAAAAGCGCCGCATACGACTCTCCGGGTTGCGCGACGTACCGCAAGGGAGGGCCTACGGCCATCCTCGTCCTGGTTCCAGGCCTGTCCCGGGACATACCATCCCGCAATGCGGAAATCTGCGGTGAGGACGGGCGTTTGTGTCTTGAGGCAGCAGAATTCCTATGGCGGCGCACCAGGGAAATGGCGGAAGGGGCCTACGATCGCTCGTCACGCTGCGTGTTCACATCCTTCGTCGCTTATGAGCACAGCGGCACACCCGACAACAACGCCTATCACCGCAACGTGATCTTCCGCAATGATCGAGTGCCTGAATTGCCGATATCGTACTTCGAGGCGCCCACGGGTATCGAACTATGGGACGCGCTGACCAGCGAATGCCTTGAGGGACTGGAGGACTGCGACGCACTGGCGATTCCGCATAGCTCCAATCTCAGTTCCGGCGCCTTGTTTTCCTCCAAACCGGCCGGTCTCGATTCCCAACCTATTGCGCGCCGGTTGGCGCAAAGACGCAATGTGCTGGAACCGGTCATGGAGATCGTTCAAAACAAGGGGAGTTCGGAGTGCTTCAATGGTTTGCCCGGCATTCTGGGCGAGCCCGATTCGTTGTGCGATATGGAGCAGTTGCGCCGGTATTTTCGCGGGCTGCCGGCGGAAGGGAACGCCCCTCCCATTTGCGAGGAAGGCGAAACGGGCCGTGGCGCTACGCTGAATATCGGATGCGTTTCGAAGAACGACTTTTTTCGCAGCGTCTTGCTGACTGGTTTGCAGACAGAAACGGCGCTGGGCGTGAATCCTTTCAAATTCGGGGTCATTGGTTCGACGGATACGCATGTTTCCACTTCGGGGGCCGTGGATGAGGCCGGTTGGCAGGGGCACACCGTCACGGAACTTGATCTGGCGGAGCGCCTGACGCCCAGCAGGGTGCACGCCAGCGGGCTCTACACGAACCCCGGCGGTTTGGCCGGCATCTGGGCGGTCGAGAATTCGCGCGACGCGCTGTTCGAAGCGCTTAAGCGGCGTGAGGTATTCGGTACGTCGGGGCCGCGCATACAGCCGCGCTTCTTCGGGGGCTGGGAATATCCTGCAGAAGCGTGTGGGTCCGTGCCCCCTGGGAAAGAGGGCGTCCCCGCCCTCGTCGAGAGCCAGGAGGCCCTCGCTCCCAGCGGCTATGCAGGCGGCGTACCCATGGGCGGCGACCTGCCGTCGCGCTCAACGGCCGGCGGCCCACGATTCATAGTCGCAGCGGAGCGTGACCCGGACAGCTCCCCCCTGCTTCGCCTTCAAGTAATCAAAGGCTGGGTCGACGAAACCGATCAGGCCCATTACAAGGTGATTGACGTCGCGGGTAACACCGAGTCCTCGGGCGAGATCAATCTTGAATCGGGAACCTGGGACGGTCCGGGGCACGATGCGCTTTGCGCCGTGTTTGAAGACCCGGGCTTCGATCCCGAGCAGCCGAGCTACTACTACATGCGGGCGGTGGAGGTTCCCTCGCTGCGCTGGAGCTGGCGTCAGTGCCTGGAATTGCCGGTCGACCAGCGCCCGCCGGAGTGCGAGAACTCCGCGCCCAAAGTCATCCAGGAACTCGCCTGGACTTCACCCATCTGGTACGTTCCCAACAGCCGGCAGTGATTTATCAGGCGGCATTGCACGCCCCTTGATCTCTTGCTCCGCAGGATTTTGCCGATACGGAGCGGGTTGACACTATCTGACTGGTCTTCCATACTGGTCAGATGGAAATTATCACCGCAACCGACTTCAAGGCCCGCTGCCTGGCAATACTGGACCGAGTCCAGCGCACGGGTGAGCGCATCGTTATTTCGAAACGAGGCTTGCCGGTAGCCGAGCTGGGACCCGCCACCAGGTCCGAGGACAATTTTCCGCAATTCGACCTCAAGGGCACGGTTACGGTGAAGGGCGATATCGTAGGGCCGGCGGTTCCCGAGGAGTACTGGGAAAGCCTGGACCAGTGAAAGCGTTACTGGACACGCACATCCTGCTTTGGTGGCTTAACGATAACGCTCGCCTATCACCGGCCCAACAGGCCGCGCTGGCGTCTACCGACGCCGCAAGCCCGTTTCTGGTCTCTGACATATCGCTGTGGGAAATTGCCACGCTACATGGCCTCGGCCGGATACGCCTGACTATTCCTCTGCGGGACTGGTTGGAGAAAGCGGTGGCGCCGCCGCTGGTGCGCCGAGTCGGAATTTCCCCCGCTATCTCCGCCGAACTGGCCAACTTACCCGATTCCTTTCATCGCGACCCTGCCGATCGAATCCTTGTGGCCACTGCGCGAACGCTTGACGCAACGTTGCTGACTCAGGATCGGAGAATTATTGGTGCTGGGTTGGTCAAGACCCTGAACTGATTTCGAGACTGTTGCTGCTGTACAGGTTCAGAACCATGTGAGACCGGGGCCGGGGTGATGGAGGCTTAAGAAGGTCTTATTCGGCTCACGTAACCCTGCGTAATCGCTCTTTTATGAGCCAAATAGCGCCATCATTCGGGTTAAGCGGTATCCGTAAATAGTCGATAGGTAGTTGATATATAAGGAGTATTCGACTACAATAGGGACTACTGTTCAGACAGCAGGGAGGCCCTCATGAATAGACTTTCTCCACCCCTTGGCGACCACGCGCGGGATCCGCTCGAAACACCGGATCCACTCGAAACGCTCGAAGCCCGGCTCACTGAAACCTGGGGCCATCTCAACGCCGCCACCTGCCATTTTCTGGAACTGCTCGCGGAGTTCGACCGCGCCGAGGGCTGGGCCCGGCACGGAATGGGCAATTGCGCCCAGTGGCTGAACTGGCAATGCGGCATCAGCGCCTGTGCGGCGCGGGAAAAGGTCCGCGTCGCCCGGGCGCTGGAGTCCCTGCCCCGGATCCGGGCCGCCTTTGGCGAGGGCCGGCTGTCGTATTCCAAGGTTCGCGCCGTGACCCGGGTGGCCACGCGGGAAACTGAAGAGACCCTGTTGAACATCGCCCTCAATGGCACGGCGTCGCACGTGGAGAAAACGGTGCGGCTGTTCCGCCGGGCGCAGCGTGGCGAGGATCGGGCCGAGGCGGAAGCCTTGCACCGGGAACGGTACCTGCGGTGGCGCTACGAGGAAGACGGCGCCTGCGTATTGACAGCCCGGCTTGCTCCGGAGGTTGCGGCCCTGGTCAAGCAGGCTATCGAGGCGGTGATGGAGGCGGAGGACGCACCGGTAACCGAGGAGGTGCGGGAGGTACAGGAAGTGCGGGAAGCGGAGGGTGGCAAGCCAGGGTGGAATGTTTCCGCGGAAACAGGCAAGGACGGCTCATTCGCCGTAGCACAAGGGGAAGGGAGGCTCGGATCCGGGGACGACGCCGGAACGGAGCTTACGCCGGAATCTGGTGTTTCCGCGGAAACATCGGTGCGCGGCGCGGCGCTTCCGGCGGCGGGCCCAATCGACATCGATGAAGCCGAGGCTGCCGAGACCCTGCTGGAGCAGCGCCGCGCCGACGCCTTGCGGCTATTGGCCGAGGGGTTCCTGGCCCGGAAGCGCGAAACTGCGGTTTCTGGCGCCGGACGCTACCAGGTGGTCGTGCACATTGATCAGGCGGACCTCAGCGCGGCGGGCGCGAACAACGTCGGCTGCGCGGACAACGTGGGCTGCGCCGAAATCGAGGATGGACCCAGCCTGGCGGTGGCAACCGCCCGGCGACTGGCTTGCGGCGGCGCGCTGGTGGGAATCGTGGAGGGCGACAAGGGCGAACCCTTGAGCGTGGGGCGCAAGACCCGGGCCGTTGGGCCGGCGATTGCCCGGGCGCTCAAGGCGCGTGACCGGGGTTGCCGGTTCCCGGGCTGCGACCGCAGCCGTTTTACCCAGGCGCATCACGTAAAGCACTGGGCCGATGGCGGAGAAACCAAACTCGGCAACCTCATCACGCTGTGCTATCACCACCATCACCTGGTGCACGAAGGCGGCTTTGGAGTGCGGGCCACCGGCGCGGGATCGTTTGAGTTCACCTCACCCGCAGGGGAACTGGTCGCAGCCGCCTTCGAGCTGCCCAAATGTTTCCGCGGAAACACGCACGGGGACGATATTCGGGTGAATCCGCGCGAGTTGCCGCTGGCGGAATGGAATGCGCGCCGCGGCCTCGCCATCGACGCCGCCACGGCCCGTTGCGGATGGCTGGGCGAACGGATGGATTACAACCTGGCGACGGAGGGGCTGTGCTGGGAGAGCGGGATGCGCTAACCCGGATATCTCAACCCGGTGATGTACAGGTTCAGATGCTGGGAGAGCGGGATGCTCGGAGAGTAGAATTCCGCCATGCCTTATGCAATTCAAGTGTCCGGGGCCGGCGGCCCGGAAGTTATGGAATGGCGCTCTGTTGATGTAGGCGCCCCCGGCCCTGGAGAGTTGCTCATACGCAACCGGGCCATCGGTTTCAACTTTATTGATATCTACTTCCGTACCGGGGTGTATCCGCTGGAGTATCCGAGCGGATTGGGCTCGGAAGGCGCGGGCGAAGTGCTTGCGGTGGGCGAGGGCGTTGAGGGAATCTCCGTGGGGGACCGCGTGGCCTATTGCACGCCGCCCATCGGTTCCTATTCCGAGCAGCGGATCTATCCGGCGGACCGGGTTGTTCGGATGCCGGACGCGATCAGTTTCGAACAGGCCGCCGCAATGATGCTGAAAGGGCTGACTTGCTGGTATCTGCTTCACCACAGCTACCGCGTGCAGGAGGGCGACACGGTGTTGCTTTATGCGGCCGCCGGCGGAGTAGGGCACATCGCCGCGCAGTGGGCATCGCACTTGGGTGCTCGCGTGATTGGAGTGGTGGGTAGTGAGCCCAAGGTTGAACGCGCCCGCAAGGCCGGTTGCTCCGAAGTGATCCTGGCCGACGATCCGGATTTCGTCGAGAAGGTGCGGGAATTGAGCGGCGGGGGCGTGGACGCGGTCTACGACTCGCTCGGTAAGGACAGTTTCATTCAGTCGCTAGATTGCCTGCGCAGGCGCGGAACCATGGTGACCTTCGGCAATGCCACCGGAGTCGTGGAGCCGGTAGCGCCGATCGACCTGGCAAGGCGTGGCTCATTGACGCTTACGCGGCCGATCCTGTTCGATTTCGTGGCCACCGAGGAAGAACTTCGCTCGGCAGCGGCCACCCTGTTTGAGCAGGTGGAGAAGGGGGTGCTTTCGATCGGAATTGGCAGCCGCTACCCGTTGAAGGATGCGGCTACAGCGCATCGCGATGCCGCAGCGCGCCGCACCATGGGTTCGACGATACTGCTGCCCTAACTCCGGGAAGGACGGCGTCCCCCCGGGAACGAGGGCGTCCCCTGGGACCGAGGGCGTCCTCGCCCTCGACGAGGGCCAGCAGGCCCTCGTTCCACGAATGTCATGACTGTGTTTTTTTGAGGACGGGGACGCCCTCTTTCCCAGGCGGGACGCTGTCACTCCCAGGGGGACGCCCTCACTCCCGGGTAACTACGCTTCGGAGTTAGCGGTTTCCTCGCGTTCGCGGGCTCGGCGTTCCCATAGCAGTTCGTTGACGGAGGTGATCACGTCCGCATGGCGCTTCTGGGCGTAGCGGATCACGCCGTTCTCGTCCAGGATGTAGATCGACGGCCATCCGGTGACGTTCCACTCGGTAGCGATTGGGCCTTTCGTTCCAACTTCGCCGTGACCGTCCCACCACACGCGGTAGTCCAGCCCTTCCTCTTCCTTGGCTTCCAGTATGGTCTCGATTTCCTCATCGCTGTTGACGCCCAGAATCGCGACCGGGTCGTCCTTATACAACTCCAGCATGAAACGCTGATAGGGATACTCGCTCCGACACGGCCCGCACCACTGACCGCTGAAGTAGATGATTGCGATGTTGTCCCGATAATCGTTCAGGGCAAACTCGACGCCCTCCAGATCTTTGCCGACAATGTTCGGGGCGGTCCGCCCGGGCAAGAGGTTCTGCACCTGAAAACGGTTGCGGCTTATCATTTCGGCGGAGTCGGGATGGCGTGCCTCCATTTCGTTGAAATAGGCGACTACGCGCGCCGTTTGGTCTTCCGTGAGGTGGCCCTTTTGGAGGCGGTTGCCGAACCGCCAGAAATGGATGCCTGCCTCTTTCCCGAAGTCCGCAACGGTCTCCGGCATTGTGAGCAGCGTGTCCAGCATGCCGATCAATTGACTGATGGCGTCATCCGCAAACGGTTCGCCACCGGTATCGAAGTCCCCCGCGTCGGCAAACCAGTGGCCGGCGGCAATACTGAATGGCGATGCGCGCTCATTGGCGGCCGCGTAGTATTTCTCGAGCGAATCGCGGCGCGACTTGATCATGCTCTTTTGCTCGGGATGCCGCTCGGCAAGTTCCTCGAAGTAGGCGTACGTTTTCTCCGTTTGTTCCGGGGTGAGTTCCGGCATCTGCAATCGGCGAATGAAGCTGTGGATATAGACACCGGCTTCACGTTCGAAGTCCGCCAGTGTCTCCTCTGCCTCCATTCGTTCCTTGAAGGTTGCCAGGAGTTCATCAAATTTCTCGTCCGCCAACGCCTCGCCGCCCGTGTCGTATTCCTCCATGGGCGGGAACCAGGTTTGCTGCGCAGCTACCGGCAGCACAAATGTTGCCGTTGTGTCCTCTGCTGCTGGCGCTTCGGTGACAGCCTGTGATTCTTGCCAGGGCGCCCATAGCGCCAATGCAAATCCGACAAGGAAGGCTAGCGCGACGGCGAGTATTACGGAACCGGGACGTTTCATGGAGGAGCTCCTGTGCTATTGAAAGGAGTGCGTTTCTATTTGAGTGGGTGTGTTTTTCGTACTAGCGAATTCGAGGGCGGGGACGCCCTCGTTCCCGGGGTGGCCTCGTTCCCAGGGGGGGGGGGAAATGACCTCGCTCCCGGCGTCCTGCGGGAGCGAGGTATTCGTAAGCTCTACCAGGAGAATTCCTTGACGATATCGACGAAAGCGACCCGGCGGCGGAAGTCCACGTGCGAGGAATCCACGCCGGCATAGCTGTCGAAGAAGGGAAAATCCGCGTCGAAAATATTCTGCACGCCCACCGTCATACGCCAGCCCGACACAGGGAGAACGTACGTCCCTTGTAGGTCAACCGTCGTGTAGCCGTCCACATCGGTCCGCGATACGCCGGTATTGATGTTCTTGTAGCTACTTTCGTGGTTAATCGTCAGGTTGGCGCCCCAATCACCCCGCGCCCAATCCAGGTACGCACTGCCCTTCATCTTGACCGGACCCTGATTCGTACCTTCTTGTGCAACTGGATCGACGCCGCCAAACGGGGTAGTTTCCAGTTTTAGCGTGCGAGTGCCGAGAATCCCTGCCGCGAATTCGCCCATCATCGTGTCGAATGTATATCGCGCCTGGAAATCTACCGCCTCACTGGTCCTGGCGGACAAGTTGATTTTCTGCAAAGACAAGTACGTTAGAACGCCGTCTGCATCACGCCTTACGTAGTCTGGGAACTGCTGCCAATTCTCAAAGGCATACACCGGAGGCCATCCAAAAGCGCTATCCAAGCTCCCGATCAGGCCCTCGAATTCGGTCTTGCTCCACGTAGCGGAAAGATAGAGGCCCGGCATGTTTACAGGCGTGTACTCAAACCCGAGGGTCGCTGTGTCGGAAGTTTGGGGCTGTAGATCGGGATTTCCTCCAAGAACGGTGAGGGGAAATACCGACGCAAACGGTCCGCCATTCTCAATTGGATTGAGCGGGTCAAAAAACCGGAAAAAGGTGTATTCGTTTGTTGGTCCGAACAATTCCGGCAATGTGGCCGCCAGGAAAGCCTGGCCCCATGTGGCGCGAAGCTTCAGGCTCTCGACCGGACGATAGACAACCCCAAGTTTTGTGACGAAGTCGTCATATTTTCGACTGCTCGCCGGCTGCAGAATACCCTCGAAAGGTCCGTCGATCTCGTATTCGTCATAGCGGCCGGCCGCATACAAGCTCAATCCATGGATGCCGGGGCGTGAATTGGAGTCGCCGATAATCGGCGCCGAAAGTTCGAAGAACAAGGCCGTGTTTTTCGACTCGGGAACGATTTCCGGGGCATCCGGAACTCTGAACGTAAACGGATTCAACAGGAATGAATCGAAGTCCAGAGTGTCGGTGCGCATTTCAGTTCCCACGGCCAATTCGACGGGCCCGCCGGAAAGATCAAAAAGCGAACCGGCCAAACTCAAGCCGACGACGTCCTGACTGCCGTCTCGTGCACCTCGGGTGGCGTACGTTACAAACTCCTCGAATGTGGCCCGCTGCACGGTGCCGTCGCCGAACGGATTGACTGCTTCCGCCGGATCGCTGCTGGCAAGCGCCGCTTGAAATTCGGGGCCCCTGTAGTTGAAGGAACCTGGATAACCGCCGTAAGGATTATCCGTGCCGTGATTGGCGGAAAAGGTCGCTGTCCAACCCTCAATGGGCGTCTCCCAGCTTAGCGAGGCGCTCAGATTCAAGCGCTCCAGGTCCGTCGTTCTGGCAAAAGGTATAAGTTTGCCCTCGGCGATTTCACGATTAAATACGTAGCCCATCCACACATCCTCGCCAAATGGGTTGTAGTAGTTACTTGCAGGAACGGTACCGCTGAACGAAGCGCCGGTGCCGTTCTGATAGGAGTCTTGCCGCGCGAAAGATCCAGACAAACTCAGCGTCAAGCTTTCGCCGAATTCTTGCGTCAGGCTTAAGTACGCAGACAGGTGCTCGGAAGCTGGAATCGCCTCGGCGGGAGCGGTAGCCCCACGCCCCTTGCGAAGCAGATTAAAGTTCCCCGATTGGGTCGCAAACTCCTCATTGGACACCCATATGATATCCTCCAGACTGATATTGGTGCCGTCGCCATCGGGCAGGATTCCACGAGAGGTGTTCGGTGGCGCGATCGAGGGCGACCTGAGAAGGCCGGGTTGCGTCCAGCTAGTGTCCTGTCCGATTAATTTCTTTAAGAACGCTGTTCACTGACTCGATGATCTCGTCTGCGGATTTTGTCCAGCGGTAGGGTTTCGGCTGTTCGTTGTGATTTTGCAGGTAACCACGGATGGCGTTCTCCAAGGCGACCACGGAGCGGTGACTGCCGCGCCGCAACTGGTGTTCCGTCAGACTGGCGAAGAAACGCTCGACCAAATTGATCCATGAACTGTAGGTCGGCGTGAAATGGCAATGGAATCGCGGGTGGCGGAGCAGCCACTGCTTGACTTTGGCGGTTTTATGGGTCCCGTAGTTGTCCAGGATCAGGTGGGCCTCTAATTCCTCGGGAACCACCTGATCGATATGCCGCAAGAAGCTGATGAAATCGATGGCGCGGTGGCGGCGTTTGATCTTGCCGATGACCTGGCCCGTGGCGACATCCAAAGCCGCGAACAGCGTCGTCGTGCCATAGCGCCGATAATCATGAGTGCGCGTCTCGGGCGTCCCGAAATTCAACGGCAATGACCGTTGGGTACGGTCCAGCGCCTGAATCTGGCTTTTCTCGTCCACACACAACACCAGCGCCTTGTCTGGCGGGTCCAGATACAGCCCCACGACATCGCGCACCTTGTCCACAAAATGCGGATCGGTGGACAGCTTGAAGCTATGTGACAAATGCGGCTTCAAACCGAACGCCCGCCAAACGCGATGAACGAAATCCCGCGGCAGACCCAGTTCTTCGGACAGGCTGCGCACGCTCCAGTGCGTGGCCTTCCGGGGGCGGCGATTGAGCGTGGCTTCCAGCACCTCTTGCACCCGCTCATCGCTGTGACGGCGCGGCTGGCCGCTTCGAGGCGCATCCGACAGTCCGGCCAGACGCCCGCCGGCAAATCGGCCCCGCCACTTGCTGACTGTCTGCAGGCTTACCCGATGACGTTCGGCAATCTCTTTGCCGGAACGTCCGGCCGCGCAATCCAGCACGATCCCGGCCCGAACATACAGCCCGGCGCGCCCGCTGCGCCGCCGGCGCCAACGCTGAAGCTCCGCCCGCTCCTCATCCCCCAATAGGATTTCCGTTGCTCGTCGCCCCATGGCAAAACCCTCCAATGACCGGACTACCATTTGACAACAAGTGAACATAATAGATCAATGATTTAATCGGACAGGACACTAGCGGGGTAGATTCTGCCGCCTTGCTCACGGTAATCCCCGTCTGTGTCGAGTCCCGCATCACCCGCATATACGGCATCTTCGTCACGCCAAGTGACGGACGCTGTCAGGTTACCGGTGTCCCAGGAAAATCCGAGAGACTGCTCGACAACCTTTCGGTGTCCCCCGGCGCTGCTGTTTTCATAGCGTATCGATGATTCCGAGCCTCGGTAATTCTTCTTCATGATGAAGTTGACGACGCCTCCCACAGCGTCGGAGCCATATACGGCGCTGGCGCCGTCCGTCATCACTTCTACCCGCTCAATCGCGCTGAACGGGAGCGTGGAAACGTCGGTAAAGGTGCCTCGTTCCGCTGGCGAAGCCGCCAGGCGCCTGCCGTTTACCAGAACCAACGTGGATCCTTCTCCCAGGCCACGGAGATTGAGCGTGACCGAACCAATCTGGAACCGTGGTGACTGAGAGTCGTAACTGCCCCCGTTGGTAATCGTGGAAAAGTTCTGCGGCAGGTAGCGAACAATGTCTTCAATGTTCGTTAGTCCTCGGGCGTCAATATCGGCCCGGGTGATTACGAATACGGGAGAAACTCCAATTCCGCCCTGCAATCGGCTGCCCGTGACGGTTTGGGCTTCCAGTTCCAGGACCTCGTCGGCCTGTGAATCCTCGTTGTCCGAGTCGGCATCCTGCGCCAAGCCTATTGCCGGCGCCAGGAAAACCAGAATGAAAGCCGCGAATAAGCGGCCATTAGTACGAGTGCGCATGAGTGTCCCCTCCGTATGCCCCGATTGATCCGAGAGAGGAGATAACAGCGGCCACGAAACCCACGCAATTGAGGCGGGGGGGGGCTGCAATTGTCCCTTCTCCCGTTTCAAGAACCTAACATACGGGGGGGGGGGCGCTGCAACCAGCTCAGGCGTTGTTCCGGCGTTGACATAGTTCAGCCGTTGGGGCGAACGATGATCTTGCCGTCGCGCGCGGCGCCGGTGCGGGCGGCGTGAGCGAAGGCTTCCTGGTATTGGTCGAGCGTGTAGCGGGCCGCGATCATTGCGCCCCATTGGGCTTCGGCCGCCATTAGCGCAATTTCTTTCTGCGCTCTTACCGCTGTACCTATTCCCGGGAGTATTCGTCGTGATTAGCACACGAACACGTGCAATTCCGCGCAGTTTTCAAGCACAACGCCATGTAAACTTGGCAGATGGACTGGATCGGGCAGATCGCCTTGGCCACACTTATCGTCGGCCTGTTTGCCTGGCTGCGCGCTGACCTGACTTCAACGCGCAAGGAGTTGCGCGGTGACATCGGGAAGCAGGGCACCCAGTTGAGGGCTGACATTTCGCTCCTGGGCAAGGAGGTGGCCGGGCTTCGGGAGCGGATGGCGCACATGGAAGGACTTCTCGAGGGTTTGCGCGACGCAGTGGCCGGCAAACGGGCTGCCTGAGAGCGAGCCCGTCCCGGCCTCCCCCGGGAACGAAAGCGTACCGTCTTCGTGGAGGGCGAGACGCTGTGGGGGCAATGCCCCCACTCCCAGGGCTAGCCGTTGGGGCGAACGATGATCTTGCCGTCGCGCGCCGAGCCGGTGCGTCCGGCGTGGGCGGTGATCTTGGCGCCCCTTTGGGCTTCGGCGGCCATCAGCGCAATTTCATTCTGCGCCCTTTCCGTTGTTCCTATTCTCGGGTGTATTCGTCGTAGTTTATGCATGAACACGTGCGATTGAGCGCGATTTTCGGGCGCAACGCGATGTAGACTTGGCAGATGGACTGGATCGGGCAGATCGCTTTGGCCACACTTATCGTCGGCCTGTTTGCCTGGCTGCGCGCTGACCTCACTTCATCCCGAAAGGAGTTACGCGGTGACATCCAAAAGCAGGGCGCCGCGTTGGGGGCTGACATTCGGAAGCAGGGCACCCGGTTGAGGGCTGACATTTCGCTCCTGGGCAAGGAGGTGGCCGGGCTGCGTGAGCGGATGGCGCACATGGAAGGACTTCTCGAGGGTTTGCGCGACGCAGTGGCCGGCAAGCGGGCTGCCTGAGAGCGAGCCCGTCCCGGCCTGCCCCGGGAACGAAGGCATCTCGCCTTCGTGGAGGACGAGACGCTGTGGGGGCAATGCCCCCACACCCAGGGCTAGCCGTTGGGGCGGACGATGATCTTGCCGTCGCGGGCGGCGCCGGTGCGGGCGGCGTGGGCGAAGGCTTCCTGGTATTGGTCGAGCGTATAGCGGGTGGCGATCTTGGCGCTCAAGCGGCCGTCGGCGGCCATCAGCGCGATTTCATTCTGCAAGCGGTCGATTTCTTCTTCGCTACGGGTTGAGAAGCAGCGCGTTGTGGACATTCCGCACAGGCGGATGTCGTGCAGGAACATCTGCCAGAAATCGATCTGGCAGGGCTGGTCGGTAAGGGCGCCGTAGTTGACGATCAGCCCGCCGTCGGCCAGGCAGTCGGCCATACGCATGACCGCTTCGCCGGCGATCGCGTCGATCCCCAAACGAATCTCCGCGCCGCCTGTTGCCTCGCGGATGCGCTCCGGCAGGTTCGGGCCGTCCAGGACCACGGCGTCGGCGCCCAGTTCTTTCAGTTCATCGCAGACTTCCTCACGGCGCACAAGGTTCACGGTGCGAATTCCCCATTTCGCCGCCAGCGCGATCAGGTAACGGCCGACGTTGGAATTGGCCGCGTCCTGCAGCACCCATTCGCCTTTGCCGAGTTCCACGAAGTCTTCAAGCAGCGTCCAGGCGGTCGCGCCGTTGATATTGGAAAGGACGAGCTGCTCCGCATCACCGGCCGGCGCACGGCGCATGCCCATGTCGTTCCTGTGCACCCGCGCGTACTCCGAAAACGTCCCGCAGCCCAGCGGCAGGAATACACGTTCGCCGATGTTGTAACCCGAATCGGCGCCGGTTTCTACGACGTTGCCTACGCCTTCGAAACCAGGCGTGACGGGCAGGGGACGGCGCAATGCATCGATTCCCTGGACCAGCTTGATATCGGCGATGTGCATCGCGCTGGCTTCCAGTTTGACGATGACTTCGCCCGGGCCAGGGTCGCCGAGTTCAACCTCCTCCAGCCGCACCACATCGGCCGGTTCGCCGTTACGGTCGAACCTAAGCCGGCGTGTCCGCATCGGTGCGGTATCTATCCAGCATCTCTTCGCTGAGCCCGAATTCCCGGCCCATCGCCTCGAACAGCACGCCGGTCACGACGCTCTCGCCACGCTCCCGCAGTGATTCTTCAACTTGACCCCTCACCATCTTGTGCAAGGTCTTGGGCACGGCCTCAAGCATCCTGGTCGCCTCCGCGTCCCACTCCATCGCATCCAGCGTAGCGGACTCTTCCTCCTCGGCTCCCTCTACCGGGGCCACTTCCACGTCGGGAGCATCGCCCAGCACATGCATGACCACGTCGCGCGTGGAAGTATGGAAGTAGTACTTCCGTTTCTCATCGCCCAGCCCCACCGGCAGGTTCATGGCCGGCAGCCGCTCGGCGCGTGGCAGGGCGGCCAGGCCCTTGTCCATGACGATGGCCTGGATGGAGCCGATCACATGCCCCTGGGTGCGGTCGAGCTTGTACACCTGGTCGACCGTGCACTCGATGATCTGCGGGCACTCGGCGATGCTGGGCGGCTTCACCTTGCGCGAGGGGATCATTGTGTAGCCGGTGTAATCCAGTTCGTTGGCGCCCTCGGGATAGAAACGGCCGGTTTCCATCATGTCCTCCAGCGTGTCGTATTTCGGGCAATTGATCACGAACTCGCCGGTGTCGCAAATGTTGCGGTAGGTGTCCGCCGTGTCGCGAAAACCGAGCAGAATCCGCGGGGTCTTGTGCATCACGTCGTATTGCATGATGTGTGAATACGCCCCGGCGTTCACCCGGCCGTGCTTGTCCAGCGTGGTGACGATGGTGATGAGCTTGGGGAAGATGAAGTAATCCGAATACCAGAACGGCCGGACTCGCACTTCCTCTTTTTCGGGCAGTGTATTGGCTTGAGTGTCCATGGATGGCGAGTATAGCGGCGTTCGGGCGCACTTGAATCGCAGCCACCGTTAAACTGCCGGCTGGGATGAATGACACGCCAAAAAAGCAGGGCTTGCTGGGTTCCTGGTCGCTGGTGGCGGGGCTGACCACCGTTTCCAGGGTCCTGGGGCTGGTGCGCGAAATCGCATTCGCCCGCTTCCTGGGCGCCGGCGTGGTCATGGACGCGTTCATTGTGGCGTTCCGCATTCCCAGCCTGTTCCGGCATTTCTTCGCCGAAGGGGCGCTGACGCAGAGCTTCATACCGGTCTACTCGGAGCGCATGGAGGCCGGCAACAAGGAAGAGCTCCAAGACCTGCTGGGCCGGGTCATGGGAACACTGGGCACGGTGGTGGCGCTGGTGTCGCTGGCCGGCGTGATATTCGCGCCGTTCTTCGTTTGGTTGTGTGCCCTGGGCTTTGCACTGGAGGGTGGGGAGTCCTACGAACTGGCGGTGTCAATGTTGCGCCGCACCTTCCCCTACCTGTTCTTCATTTCGATAACAGCGATGCTGGCGGCGGCGTTGAACGCCCACCGCAAGTTCGCCGCGGCAGCCTTCACCCCGGTGCTTATGAATCTGTGCCTGATCGCGGCGGCCATCCTTTATGCGATGCAGGCGGAACCGCAGGGCACGGTGCTGGGCTGGGGCGTTTTTGTTGCCGGATTGGCGCAGATGCTGTTCCTGCTGGTGTTTGCGCGCTCCACCCTCGGCGATTTCCGGCCGAAATGGGGCTGGCGCGACTCGAAAGTGCGGCGCATCCTTACGTTGATGGCGCCGGTGATCATCGGCTCTTCAGCCGCCCAGATCGGCGTGCTGCTCGACACGATTCTTGCCACTTTCCTGGCATCCGGCAGTATCAGTTGGCTTCACTTTTCGCAACGCCTGATGGAGTTCCCGCTGGGCGTATTCGGTGTAGCCCTGGCCACCGTGGCGCTGCCCAGGCTGTCGCGCTTACACGCCGCCGGCGAGCGCGAGGAATACCTGGCGTCCACCGGCTGGGCGATTCGGTCCGGGTTGGCCATTTCACTACCCTGCGCCGCCGGCCTTTTCATCCTCGCGGAACCGATCATGGCCACGTTGTTCCTGGCGGGCAAGTTCGCGCTTAAGGACGTAGAGATGGCGGCGCTCAGTCTTAAGGCCTATGCCTTGGGACTTCCCGGCCTGGTGGGAATCAAGACTCTGGTGCCGTCATTCTTCGCTCGCCAGGACATGAAGACGCCGGTTAAGGTGGCAATCCTGGCGCTGGCCTGCAAGTTTGCCGTGACCCTGCCCTTGTTGTGGTACTGGGTGGGGCAGAACATGCATGCACCCCATGCGCTGCTGGCGGCGGGCACTTCTCTGGCCGCGACCATAAACGCAGCGGCGTTGTGGCTGTTGTTCCGGCGGCAGGACCCCGACGGCAAGCGAGGCGCGATGTTCAAGCCGTTGTTGCGAATCGTTGTCGCGGCGGGCGTGCTCTGTCTGCTCCTGGTCGAGTTTGCCCCGGAAGCGGCGCGCTGGTTCGAAGTTTCGCAGATGGTTCGTTGGGTGTGGATGCTGGCGTGCGTGGGCGGCGCCGCGGCCGCCTATTTCGTGTGCCTCTACGTGACCGGCCATCGCTGGCGGGACACGACATTAGTGTCGTAGCTGTTGCGCCTTCTATAATTCCAGCGATCAAAGGAATTCCGCCCCCGCAAGCGATGCTCCTATTTCGCCGTATTCCCAGCTTGCCGGCCTCACTGAACCACGGAAGCGTCGTGACGGTGGGCGGTTACGACGGCATGCACCTGGGGCATCTTCACGTTCTGCGCCGGGTTCACGAGGCCGCCGCCGAACGGAATCTGGCCGCAATCGTGTTCAGTTTCGAGCCTTCGCCCAAGGAACATCTGGCGCAGGGAGAGCCTCCGGCTCGGTTGATGACCTTGCGCGAAAAATATGCGGCATTGAGCATCGCCGGGATGGATGTCTTGTACTGTCCACCGTTCGACGAGTCGATCCGCCGGCTTGCTCCCGATGCCTTCATGCAAGATGTGCTGTTCGGGCTGCTGAATGCGCGGCATGTAGTCCAGGGCCCTAATTTTCGCTTCGGCTATATGCGCCGCGGGGGAATCGACACGCTACGCGAAGGTGGCGCACAGCATGGTTTCGGCGTGGAGGAGGCGCCGCCGTTTCGGAAGGATGGCCGGCGCGTGTCCAGTTCACGCGTGCGCCAGGCCCTGGCCAATTCCGATATGCGGCTGGCCGCCAGGCTGTTGGGCCGCCCTTACTGCATGGGCGGGCGCGTCATTGCGGGATTGAAAATCGGCGCCGCACGCCTGGGATATCCCACCGCGAACATTCGGCTCCAACGGCGTGTCAGTCCATTGGACGGCATCTTTGCCGTGCGCGTACATGGGCCGGCGGAGGAACCGCTGGACGGTGTCGCCAGTATCGGCTACCGGCCCACGGTGGGTGGTACGGAAAAAATCCTGGAAGTGCACATCTTTGATTTCAGTGGCGATCTGTACGGCCGCTTTCTGGATGTGGAGCCGGTGGCGAAGTTGCGGGACGAAGTGCACTTTGACAGTCTTGACGAGTTACACACGCAGATGGATCGCGATGCCGACCAGGCCCGCGAACTCTTGCGCGCGGCGTAGCGGTTCGCCACACTTCCGTCTCAAGCACTCTCCGCACTGAAATGCCCGATTACCGAGACACATTGAACCTGCCGCGTACGGCCTTCCCGATGCGGGCGAACCTGGCGCGCCGCGAACCGGAAATGCTGCGTGAATGGGAAAAGAGCGGGCGCTACCAGCGCATCCGCAAGCACATGGCCGGGCGAAAGAAGTTCACGCTGCTCGACGGTCCACCGTATGCCAACGGCTCGATCCACATCGGGCACGCTTACAACAAGGTGCTCAAGGACATCATCGTCAAGTCGAAGATTCTGGCCGGCTACGACGCACCCTACGTGCCGGGATGGGATTGCCACGGCCTGCCGATCGAAGTGCGGGTGGAGCGCGAACTCGGTCACGAGGCTGCCGCCATGGACGGGGCCGCTTTCCGGGAAGCCTGCCGGCGCTACGCAGCCAGTCAGATCGAAGGCCAACGCAAGGATTTTCGGCGCCTCGGCGTACTGGGTGAATGGGAGCGGCCCTACCTGACCATGGCGGCGCGCTACGAAGCCGACCAGATTCGCGCCTTCGCCGAGATTTTTTCGCGCGGGCACGTGTACCGGGGGCAGAAGCCGGTCCATTGGTGCCTGGATTGCGGGTCCGCGCTGGCGGAAGCGGAGGTCGAGTACGAAGACAAGACCTCGATTGCCGTGGACGTGCGTTTTAGTGCCGAGAATCCTGCTGATTTCTACGCTCGCATCGACGGCGTTGAGGACAATGGAGCGCCGCTTTACATCCCGATCTGGACCACCACGCCCTGGACCTTGCCGGCCAATCGCGCGGTGGTTTTGAGCGATACGTTCGACTACGTGCTGATGGAGGCGGAAATTGTCGGGCGCCTCGAACGCCTGGTGCTGGCGCGCGGACTCGCCGATGAAGCCTTGCAGCGCTATGGTGCGAGCGGCGTGCGCGAGCTGGCGCCGCTGAAGGGAGCGCAACTTCGCGGCGTGAATCTGCGCCATCCGTTCTACGACCGGTCCGCGCCCGTGCTGACCGCCGATTACGTCACGCTGGAGGCGGGGACCGGTGCGGTGCATACGGCGCCTGCGCACGGACTGGACGACTTTGCGACTTGCCGCAAAGCGGGCCTGCCGGTGGACAACCCTCTCGGGACCGACGGCCATTTCCTGGAAAGCACCGGCTTGGTAGGAGGGCTGCACGTGGAAGAGGCCGACAAGCGAATTCCCGGCCTGCTGGCGAAGCGTGGCATGTTGTTATGCCGCGAGAGCTACCGGCACAGCTATCCGCACTGCTGGCGGCACCACCGCCCGCTGTTGTTTACGGCGACGCCGCAGTGGTTCGTGGGCCTGGACCGTGAGGGTCTTCGCAGTGACGCGGCCAAAGCCATCAAGGCGGTCGACTGGTACCCGGGTTGGGCCGAACAGCGCATTGCCGGAATGGTGGAGACCCGCCCCGACTGGTGCATTTCCCGCAGCCGCTCCTGGGGGGTGCCGCTGCCGTTGCTGGTAGATCGCGAGAGTGGCGATCCGCACCCGGATTCTGCACGCCTGATGGAAGACATTGCCCGGCGAATGGACGAGAAGGGCATTGAGGCCTGGTTCGAACTGGATCCTGCCGACCTTCTCGGAGACGAGGCGGACCGCTACCGTAAGGTTACCGACGTCATGGATGTATGGATGGACTCGGGGCTGGTGCATCGCTGTGTCGGCGCTGAGCATCCGGAAGTCGGGAATCCAGCGGATCTGTATGTGGAAGGCTCGGACCAGCATCGGGGCTGGTTTCAGTCATCGTTGTTGACTTCCGTGGCCATAGACGGGAAGGCGCCGTACCGCGCGGTGCTGACGCACGGGTTTACCGTCGACGAGCAGGGCCGCAAGATGGCCAAGTCCCTGGGCAATGTCGTGGAGCCGCGGGAAGTGATCGACAAGCTCGGGGCGGACGTGCTCCGCTTGTGGGTTCTGACTACCGACTATCGCCGTGAGATGAGCATCTCATCCGAAATCCTCACGCGCGTTTCCGATGCCTACCGCCGCCTGCGCAATACGGCTCGCTTCATGCTTGGCAACCTGCGCGATTTCGATCCCGGGCGCCACGCGGTGGCGGCGGAGAAGCTGGTGGACCTGGACTTGTGGGCGCTACGGCGCGCGCGAGAGATCCAAGATGGCGTTTGGAAGCATTACGGCAACTACGAGTTTCACCCCGTATTTCAGGAGGTGCATAACTTCTGCGTTGTCGACATGGGCAATTTCTACCTGGACGTGATCAAGGACCGTCTCTATACGATGCCGGCGGACAGCCACGGCAGGCGTTCTGCGCAAACCGCGCTATGGCGCCTGGCCGAATGCCTGGCGCGTTGGCTGGCGCCGGTATTGAGCTTTACCGCCGAAGAATTCTGGCGCGAATTGCCTGGTGAACGGCCCGAGTCGGTGTTCATGTCCGATCCGTATGAGCTCCCGGACCTGCAGGAATGCCGGGCGGACTGGGAAACGCTGCGGGAAGTTCGATCAAAGGTGCTGGGCGTGGTGGAGGAAGCGCGCCAGTCCGGCCAGGTGGGATCTTCTCTGGAAGCGGAACTGACGGTGCCGGCGGAAGAGGCGGTATTGCCCGCTCTTGAGCAATTGGGCGACGAACTGCGGTTTGTGTTCATCTCCGCGGCCGTGGAGCTTGAGCCGGGCGAGCCGGGCCGGGAGCCCGTGTGCCGGGCGAGCGAACACTCCAAGTGCGAACGCTGCTGGCACCGGGTTGCGGTGCGCCCGGAAGGCGACGCGCATGAAGGCGTGTGCGATCGTTGCGCTTTGAATCTCAGCGGTGCGGGCGAGGTGCGGGAATGGGCCTGAAAGCGCCGGGCGTGAGTTGGTTGTACGGTATTTCAGTGGGCGTCGCCGCGGTGGACCAGTGGGTGAAATGGATCGTCGCCGCGCGTATGTTCGAGCTGCAACGCATTGAGGTGTGGCCGTTCTTCGACCTGGTGCGTTGGCACAACACGGGGGCTGCCTGGGGTCTTTTTTCCGGCGCCTCGGGATGGCAGAACACCTTGTTCTTTGTTCTCGGGCTCGGGCTGGTGATTTTCCTGGGATCATTGATGCGCAATGCCGCCAAGGGAGGCGACCCCTTCTGGGCGGTGGGCCTGGCGCTGATGACCGGCGGCGCGATCGGCAACCTGATCGATCGCGTGGCGCGCGGTTATGTGCTGGATTTTATTTCGGTGCATGCCGGGGGCTGGTACTTTCCGGCTTTCAACATCGCCGATTCGGCAATCACCATCGGCGTAATCCTGATTTTCGTCCACCTGCTCCGCCAAAGCCGCACCACGTAACCCCCCCCTGGGAACGAGAGCGTCCCGCTCTCGGCGAGGGCGGGACGCCCTCGTTCCCAGGGGGTTCCCGCCCCCAGGGAGGGCGTCCCCGTTCCCAGGGAGGGCGTCCCCGCCCCCACTCCCGGCTACGGCCAGCATGCAGCGGTAGTGTCGTCGCCATCCACGTTCTCCGCCGCACGTCGCCCAGTCGAGTCCAGCGAAAAAACACGACACTGCTCATCACCCGCCTGTGGGCCGTCCGTGTCGACCAGCGCACGGGCCTCGTAACCTTCGACCAGGTCGCCTTCCAGCGCCTGCAAACTCAACCGGTAGTAGCCATACTCCGTGCCACCGACGCCCAGCCCTTCGGGGGTCGGCGTAGCCAAGTCGCCGGCGCCGGCATAGCGGCCATTCTCGAAATAGAAGCGCTCCTGAAGAACGCCAATCCGCATCAGCGCGTTGGTGGCGTCCATGCGCCGCGACCGTTCCACCTGAGCGTTCCACAACGGCACGGCGGCCGCGGTGAGCAGGCCCAGTATGGCCAGCACCACCAGCAATTCCGTCAAACTGAATCCTCGGGAGACGCCCCCGTTTCTCATCACATTACCTCGCGCCAATAGCGCCGGATTGGAGGGGGCGCGGTGTCCTCGGGGCAGTCATCTTCTCCGCCGCAAATCTCAATGCTGTCGGGAAGCGGGGCATCCACCGAGCCGGGCGCAACCAACAGAAATCCCATGACCGCGCTTGCCTTCGCCCTCGGTCCAGCTTGCCCTTGCGCGCTGATTTCAAAATGCAGGGCGCGCGCCGGTGACCGCTCTGCCTCGACGCCGTGGGGAAGCGTCGTTGTCTCAACGTGGCGCACAGTCCAATCCACGCAACGCGAAGCGATCCGGCAATAGCGCCCGCTTTGGGGCCGATCCAGATCGAATCGGTCCGTCGCAAGCGCCCTTGCAATGCCGGTTTCTACCAATTGAACTGCATCGCCGTACTCTCTCGAATTGCGGATTTGCAGCCACTGAAGCGCCGCGTCGCCCTTGCCGGCGACGGCCAACATAGACAGGGCCGCCAGCACCATCAGCACTACTGCCAGGATCATGCCTTGCTCGGAATGGCCGGGCTTACCGGGCATTGGCCACCACCTCGCTGCCGCTCACAAGCAGGCGCCGCCGGAAGTCGCCGAAGCGCCCAGGAGCGCGATCCGCATAAGCATAGGTCCTGGCGTCCTGATACCCCGGCTCGAGAGTGTCGCTGCGCAACAGGAGCCAGAAGCGAACGGCCACAACACGGGCATCCGGAGTTGCGCTTCCATCGACGACCCGATCCGCAAAGCCGTCGCGGTCCGTATCCAGTGCCAGGCGGATCTGCAGGTCTTCAACACCCGAAAGGATTTCCTCATCGCGAAGCGTGCCTCCGCGAACCAGGGTCTTTCGCCGCAGCGATGGCGTCCCGGCATCCTGGCTGGAGCGCGCCGACACATACCAGGCGTGCACGATGAGGTCGCGCAATTCGCTTTCTCCTTCCAACAAAGGCGGCGTGCCGGCTGAAAACACGATCGCCTCCCGCCGGGAGGACAGGACCTGCAGCTTGCGGGCGTCTGCTGCCGAGGTCTCCAGTGCCACGCGCCTGATCTCCAGCACGTCGGTTCCGGGCTGGCGTCGATTGCGGAACGGCGCGCAGGGCAGGTTCCAGGTGTCGTTGGCGCCGGACGCGTAGTGTTCCGGTCGAAGCGCCCAGTCGCTCGCGTCCGCGCTGCCGCAACGCACGCTGGCTCCAGGGCCGAGCCGGATTGCTTCAGGATCGGCATGAAGCCCCCAGAATCCCGCCGAGCGGATGTCGGCACGCAGCAGGTCCAGGACGAAGCGCGCCTGTTCCTCAAGCCGATGCAGGTTCTCGGCCGCCTGGCTGCTTTGGCGCAACTGCTGGGCGGATGCAAACACGCCCAGCAGCAAGAGGCTGGAAATCGCCAGCGAGACCATCAGTTCGGCCAGGCTGCCGCCTCTCTGGGCTTCGGGAGTTCGAATCATCGCCCCAGCCAGATCACCAGGCGGCCCGATTCACCCGAACCCAGCGGCCAGCTGAGTTCCACCCTGTACGCTGGAGGAGCGCCGCCCAAGTCCGTCGCCTCGCACCGCAGGCCCCGCAGGGTTGTCATGGCTTGCCGCTTCCAGGCCTGAAAGTCCTCGCCTCCCAAGGCGGCCGGGTCGACCTCGATGCGAGCAGCCAGGTCTTCGGCCAGCATTTCCGCCAGGAAATAACTGTGTGCGGCGCGGCTATCGCGCAGTCGCTCGGTCACCAGCGCGCCTGCGCCCAGCAGACCCAGGCTGAACAGCGCCACAGCCAGCATGGACTCGACCAGACTGAAGCCGCCTTGCGGTTCAGTCGGCCGGGCATGGGAGCGGGTCACCATCGCTCTTCGTCCGGGCCAGGCGGGGCCGGCCGATGTTGCTGATGATCACGGCGCGGGCCTCGCTGCTCCCCCGGCGGTCGCAGACGATCAGTGTTCCGTTGGTGGAGCGCCCGCGAAACGGCCGGAACACGAAATGGGTGCGATTAGCGCTGATGGTCAGACCGGTCCTGCCTCGCGATCGGTAGAGGATCGAACCGGGCGGTGGCGCGTAGGGCGCCGTTCCGCGAGGTCCGTCATGCACGATCCATCCGGCGCCCCATGCTTCCTCCCCGCCACAACGCCTTCCATCCAGGCTGGGACACACGATCGTGTCCCGGCCCCGTTCGGCGGCAGTGCGGCGCGCGAAGTGCAGGCTGCGGATCAGTCCATTGATCGTCGTGCTCCGCTGCATATTGAGCATTCCGGTTGCGATAACAGGCTGGGTCAGGAGGACTGCAATGGCGCTTATAGCCAGTGCGACCAGAATTTCCAAAAGCGTGTAGCCACGCATCATGCGATCCCTTGCTTGCGCCGTTCACGCGGGCGCGAAACCAAGAATAGGAAAGGCGCCGGCGCAGTTGAAGGAGGCAAATACGCGCATTCATGCACAAATCCCCAAAAACCGGTTTGGGATACAATCCGCCCGTTCAAGCGCAGCGGCAAGCGCTATCGTGCAAGGCTCTGCACGCAAGACTTTGGCCGCTTGCCGGACCGGCCGGAATAGCTCAGCTGGTAGAGCAACGCATTCGTAATGCGTAGGTCGTCAGTTCGAATCTGACTTCCGGCACCAAACCGCATTTTCCCGTATTTTCCCCACGAAACGCGTTGGGTAAACCGTGGGGGCAGCTCCGTGGGGACAACGTTGGGAAAGTGGAGCGAATCGGAAAATGCGCGGACGAATGACAGCAGCCATGGTCAAGGCGATCAGCCGCCCGGGCCTGTACGGCGACGGGGAGACGCTCTACCTGCGCGTGGCCCCCGGCGGCTCGAAAAGCTGGATTCAGCACCTCACCATCAAAGGCAGGCGCCGCGACCTGGGCTTAGGCGGATACCCGTTGGTCACGCTCGCCGAAGCGCGCGAGGCGGCGGCGACCCGCTTGCCGAGAAGCGCCGCAACGCCGTGCCGACGTTCGCCGCGGCCGCGCAAGCGACGATCGATGCGCACCGCAAGCGCTGGCGGGGTCCCCTCACCGAGCGCCACTGGCGTTATAACTCTGCTGACTTTTTCGCCCGGCGCGCGTCTGCGCGTTCGGATCAAGCAGGCCGGACTTCCTTATTTCGGGTCAACTCAATCAATTCCGCTTTGTTCATGGAAAACCCTCGGTACCTGTGCTTGCTCCGATGCGATCGCCTGAGATCGGCGCTTGAATCTTCGTGGCGATTGTCCCACTTTTCCGGTTCCCTATTGCCGTGTGTTCGCAACCAGTTTCTCTATGCAGTCCATGGCGCGGCGCAGACTATCGGATCGCCGCGCAGCGGCCCTGGGCCGCCAGTGCTGTTCGATGTACTCGATGAGTCTTGACGCATAGGCAGGGCCGACGCGACGCCCGCTGCCTTCCCGCGGGACCATGTCCCGGCGGATGGCTTGTCGTCGCGAGCGGCGCGCAAAATTGACGACCGAGTCTTTGGGGCGCTCCAAGTTTTCGGGTTCGGACGGGAGGTACCCTAACCGGATGCTCAGATAATTCGAGAACGTTGGCGCGTCTGCAATGAGCCAAGCCTCTATTTCGCGCACTGCGATACGAAAACAAAGTTTGGGAGCGGGCGTGGGCGCCCAGTCGTTGAGTACGGACGGCGCGCATTCCGCGTCGCCGTTAAGATCGACGAGCACTATCCACGGTGAGTAACGGGCGGCATTGTTGTAGCCATCAATCCTTCGAAGCAGTTCGGGCTTGCCGTTTTTCCCGTACACGCTGCCGGTTTGGCCACCCGCTTGGGCAATTAGTTTTCGCACCACTGCTTCATCAACAGCGCCTTCCACTGCTGCGGAGATGATCACGGACATTCGCAGACTCAGGCGCCCTCGAATAAGGCAAGTTGCTCCACCTGCGCTGGCCGGGTTCTGGGGATCGCGATATCGGCAAGTGTAAGTCCTCCCTCCAGCAGATGACGCGCCTCGTGAATTGCCGAAGCCGGTCCTATTGAAGCGCCTTCCTTGCCGGGGGTGATCAGCAGCGTTTCATCAAGCCCGATTCCCTCATCCCGCAGTAGATCGGGCGAGTGAGTGCTGAGAAATATCTGTCGATTGGATTTTCGCTGAACCCGGGCCAGCATCTGAGGTAGTGCGCGAACGATCTCCGGATGAAGTGAAAGTTCAGGTTCCTCAAGAAGAAGGGGGCCACTTTTTTCCATGGTCGCCCACAAAAGCCCCATTAGCCTTAATGTTCCGTCCGAGAATTGCTCTTCCGTTTGCCAGGCGCCTTGCGGGCGCCAGTGCTGGTACTTGCCGCGCAGATGCGGCGTGCCGCGGTCATCCCGCCAGAGATCCATCTCCTCAAGCTGGGGCAGAGCAACCCGAAGCGCCTGACGTATACGCCTTAAGCGCGCGTCACGCGTTCGCGTGTGAGTTCTTGTTATCTGCTCCAGGAAATCCCCGCCAAATGGATCGTTGGTTCGGCCAATCGAACGGTCGGGTTCACGGACCAATTGCGGGACGATATGCAGGTATTTGATTGACTTGAAGAATTCAGTCAGCGCACGAAATTGCTTATTGACGTTTACCTGTTCCAAATGGGTCTGTGTGAGGCGCGTGCGGTCAGCATCATCCTCCTGGTCAGGACGATCGACAATCAGATTGCCATTCTGGGTAACACGTTCTTTACGGAGTAGCGGTCGGCGCCGATTGTCCTGCGAGAAGACCATTCCGTAGGTCCATTGAGAACCTTCTTTTTCGTCGTGCAGCTCGACACGGACTTCAATATCCGGTTTCCGGCGCGCCGCCAGGCAACGAATAGCGCCCACGCCGCCGCGCCGCCGCACGGCCTCTTGAAAACCGCCGCCTGTCGAGGCGAGGTCGCGCAAAAACCGCAGGGAATCCAAAAGGTTGGATTTTCCCGAGGCGTTAGGGCCAACGAGGAAGACACGATCCTCGATCGTAACTTCCACATCAAGGAAGTTCTTCCAGTTGCGCAGGCGTAATTTGCGAATCTTCATGGCGGCGCTAATTGTCTCACCTTATTCGCCATAACTTCCAGTACAAGTGTTGGATGCCCAAACTCTACTTCACCGGCGACCAACCTAAGCAAGTGGGTGCGCGGATTGAGGCCAACTTCCATTCCGCAACCAGCAGGATTAACCGGGCAAGCTGACGTGCCAACTCGGCGACGGTTCGAGACGCTCCTTCCGCACTCACATGATCGGAAACCACTGAAGCTCGGCCTCGATTCGTCGGCGGTACTCGGTATCGATCTGCCGCGGTGCGCATCGTATGTACCGTTCTGCGCCGTCGCGCGCGGTTCCGCGGAGCTGACGCAAGTGCTTGAGCACGTCTTCCTCGGTTGGCAGCCGATGATTCTTGCCCTCGAATCTCGGCGGCAATCCGGTCCAGATGACATGGTCGACGTTTCTTGCAAGCGCCCACTCGCTGAGTTCAGGAATACATTTAGGAGAATCCGTTTCCCTGGACCAATCATTGATGTACCGAGCTATCGTACCTTCGCGCTCTCGCAGCTGTTCCCGCGCTACGTCCAGGCTATCACTATCCATCAGCGCCCACAGTGCACGCACGGGGCGGGCGCCGGGCACAATCACAAGCGTAATACGGTCTCCTTTCGAGTGCCGAGCAAACTCGACAGGAATCAATGGGCCGTCCTCAAACCAGCGTCGTCGGATCGGCAAATCCCGGGGATCCCAGATCAGGGAACCCCAACCCAAGCAAGCGATATTGGTCAATCTTTGCTCTTCATTCAACGTAGTTCACTGGGAACCCAAGTGCACTCAAGTGCTCGCGGGCATTGTAGTTTCTGAACGTTCCTGAGCCAGGCGGTAGCGGCCCCAACACTTGATGCTTGTGAGCAGCGCGGCACGAGAGCTTCAGCTCGTACTCCCCATCCAAATACCAGTTGCGCGCTCGCCCACTGCGAAATTTTTCCAGCATTGCTTTTCAGCCGATCCGCTCGAACTCGTTGATCTCGAGCGTGATACTCGCTCTGGTAATGTCTTCGAGTGCAATGCCGAGTCTCTCCTACGCCTACTAATCAACGAATCGTGCTCGCTTGCGGTCGATCTTGCGAACAATTCCATCTATCCCGTGGGCCGTAAACTTCTTCCTGGCGTTGTGCTAACCGGAGAACTTCTTGATGTTCCGATGGCAATGCTCCTCGCTTCGCCACCCGGCGCCGCGTACCTGTGGAGACGCACAGCAACCAAGCTCGCCCGTCAAGGAGCCGAACGAAATCTCCGGCACACCTCTGTCTCCTGCCAGCCGACAGTCGCGTCGGCAATGCCATCCGGATTTTTACTTTTTCCAATTGACGTCGCCGCTTGTTCCATCCCAAAGCTGCCATCCAGTCCAAGCGATAGTTGTCGTTTGTCGCAAGGAAGCCTTGTTGTAGATGGTGATTAGACTAACGGCGCGCGCATCCTGAATTGTCGCCCTATGCACTACATCTGGAAACCAGCATGGACCGGAAGACTCCGAATTTTGGCGCGCTGCCGATCAAACAGGCAGCGTAATGATGAAACTGCAAGGCTTATCACTTATCAACGACTGAAAAACTGTCCGAAATTGCGGGACCCTCTCTGAATTGACTGGCTTGAAGTTCGGCCACATAACAACGCGCGGGGAGTTGGATGAATTGGAACAGGCCAACATTGCGCAGGGCTTGCTTTGGCTGGAAGGGAATCGCGGAGGAGATGTACTGCGCGATGACTTTCTGCGAACACTTCACATACGGCTATTTGGCGAGGTATGGGAGTGGGCGGGAACCTTTCGCGCGCACGAAACGAACTTCGGTTGTGCTCCATTTGATATCGCTCCCAAACTCCGCTTGCTGTTGGATGACGCACGTCTCTGGGCGGCAAGCCGAGCTTACTCGCCCCTGGAGGCGGCGGCTCGTTTCCATCTCCGAATGGTTCAAATCCAGCTATTCCCAAATGGCAATGGTAGACACGCTCGGATAGCCGCCGATGTTTTTTTGGAACGCTATTTTGACCACCCGCCTATTGAATGGACGGACGGGTTTGACTTGCAAGCGGACAATGTACGTCGGGATGCCTATATCAAGGCATTGCAATACGCAGACCGGGGTCAATTGGAGCCGCTCCTGGAATTCGTCGGATTGAAAGGTCCGTTGCTGCCGTAATATGGGGAGTCAGAGCTTATGCGGTTGATTATTGGAATTTCCGGCGCCAGCGGCGTGATCTACGGCATTCGCCTGCTGGAGGCCTTGCGGGCGGCCCCCGAGGTTGAAACTCACCTCGTCGTGAGCAATGGCGGCAAGGTCAATATCGCGCTGGAAACGGACTGGAAGGTCCGGGACGTGGAGGCGCTGGCGGACGTGGTCTATTTGGACAGCGACGTGGCGGCCACCATTGCCAGCGGGTCTTATCGCACCGGCGGCATGATCGTGGCGCCCTGTTCAATGAAGACGTTGTCCGCCATCGTTAACTCGTATGCCGCCACCCTGCTGGCGCGGGCCGCGGACGTTACGCTGAAAGAGGGCCGCAAGCTGGTGCTTGCGCCTCGTGAGACTCCCTTGCACGCCGGGCATCTTCGGATGATGCATGAAGCCGCGCTGATGGGCGCTACCGTTGCCCCGCCGGTGCCAGGTTTCTATGCCAAGCCGGAGACCGTGGAGGATATCGTTAATCACACGGTTGGTCGGCTGATGGACCTGTTTGGGCTGGATACGGGGCTGGTGCGACGCTGGCCTGGGGGTAAGGCGGCAGCGAAGAACTGACTTGGGAACGAGGTCGTCCCGACCTCGTCGAGGGCGGAACGGCCTTCCTGGGAGCGAGAGCGTCTCGCTCTCGCCGAGGGCAGAACGCCCTTCCTGGGAGCGAGAGCGTCTCGCTCTCGCCGAGGGCGGAACGCCCTCGTTCCCAGCGGGGGACGCCCTCGTTCCCGGGGTTAGTGGCTGGGCTCGCGTCGGGCGCAGGTGGTCCAGTGACGTATGCGCCAGTCGCCGTCAATTTTCTCGGCCACCAGGGTGCCCATGCCTTCCTTGGTACGCCTTTGCCCATCCCTGGCGGCAGAAGCACGGAAAACGAACACGCCGTAGGACAGACCGTCATTACCGAAGGCGTGCACCAGCTGCGCCTTGTATTCCACATCTTTCAGCATGCCCAGTTCAAGGCTCAAGTGATTCTGGTCATAGTCGGCCCAGCCGTAATTGGGGAAGCTGGATTCGACACTCAGGAATTCCTCGTCAGTACGCATGCAAGCCTCGACTTCGGATTGCTTTGAAGATTCGACGCCCTTCGCGTAGCGGTCCAGCAACTCCTGCAGCTCGCGCTGCACTCCGCTGAGCGACTCCGCGGGCCCAAGCACGGGCATGTCGGATATGGGGCGCGTCACCCACGCCGGCATTTCTCTTTCTGGTGGAGCGGCCATGGCTGTTCTCCTCTCTGCTTGTAAGGGCGGGGGCAACTTTACCGCAGACTCGGCGTACCGGCTAGAATTGCGCGCCATGAACGAGCGGAAAACGGCCATCGTAACGGGATCGGCCACAGGTGTCGGCGCGGCAACGGCCGAATTGCTGGCGGCGCGCGACTGCAACGTAATCGTGAACTATACGCGCAGCGAAAAAGAGGCGCGTGAAACTGCTGCCCGCTGTGAAGCCGCCGGAGCGGAAACGCGGGTGGTGCAGGCGGATGTTTCCGAAGACGCCGATTGCAAGGTCATGGCCGCAACGGCGATGGATGCCTGGGGGCGAATCGACTACCTGGTCAACAATGCGGGCAGGACCAAGTTCAACCCGTATTTCAAGCTGGACGGCATCAACAAGCAGGACTTCCTGGACATCTACGCGGTGAACGTGGTGGGCGCCTACCAGATGATTCGCGCCGTGGAACCGCACATGCGGGCGCTGGGCAGTGGGGCCGTGGTCAACAACTCCTCGATCGGGGGCATTACGGGCATCGGATCGTCAATCCCGTACGCCGCCTCCAAGGCCGCGCTGAACCTGATGACCAAGTCTCTGGCCCACGTGCTGGGACCGGAAATCCGTATCAACAGCGTCGCGCCCGGCATGATCCAGACCCGCTGGCTGCAGGGAGGAATGGGTGATGAGGCGTACCAGGCCATGCTGGACATGGCCAGTTCGATCCTTCCGCTGAAACAGGTCGCCGAGCCGCACCATGTCGCCGAGGTCATCGTATGGTTCCTGGAGGGCGCTCCGCTGATTACCGGTGAAACCCTGATTGCCGACAGCGGTGTGCATCTCGGCCAATTGCCGCCCCTGGCCAGCGGCGACTCCGACTAGCAAGCAAGACGAAAACCATCGCGGTGGCTACAAGCCCGGTTACAGGCGCAAATCCCGCGCAACTGAAAGAGTCCCCGGGAGCGAGGGCGTCCCCGCCCTCGAGTACACGGCAGAGCGCAGACGCAAGTCTGGCGAAACTCAAGGCACGGCTGCGGCTGCCTGCGTTCGCCGCGCCCATGTTCCTGGTCTCCGGGCCGGACCTGGTGATCGAGGCCTGCAAGGCAGGCGTAATCGGAGCGTTTCCGTCGCTCAACGCGCGTCCTCTGGAGACCCTGGAGGAGTGGCTCAAGCAAATCTCGGGGACGCTTGCCGAAGCCGAGCAGGAAAGACCCGGCAGGATCGCGCCCTGGGCGGTGAACCTGATCGTGCACCGCAGCAACAAGCGCTTGGCCGAAGATCTCGATCTCACGGTGAAATACCGGGCGCCGATGGTCATCAGTTCGCTGGGAAGCCCGAGGCTGGTGCGCGATAAAGTGCATTCCTACGGCGGTGTCTTGTATAGCGACGTCAACAGCCTCTTCTATGCGCGCAAGGCCGCCGATGCCGGCGCCGACGGGCTGATCCTGGTGGCGGCGGGCGCGGGCGGCCATACCGGCATGATCACGCCGTTTGCATTCATCGCAGAGGTCCGCAAGTTCTTCGACGGCCCGATCGTGCTGGCCGGCGGCATCTCCTCAGGGGCGGACGTGGCCGCGGCAATTGCCATGGGCGCGGACTTCGCCTACGTGGGAACGCGTTTCATCGCTGCGCGTGAAAGCCTGGCGTCGGATTCCTACAAGCAAATGCTGGTGGATAGCGGCGTTGACGATCTGGTGCTCACCGCCTACTTCACCGGCGTGCCGGCCAACTACCTGAAACCGAGCGTCGAGCAGGCGGGGATCGATCCGGAGGAATTGAACCGCGCGAACCCCGACATCCAATTCGACAATGAAGAAAAGCGCTCGAAGGCATGGCGGGACATCTGGTCGGCCGGGCAGGGAGTAGGCTCAGTCGAACGGGTGCTTTCCACCGCTGAACTCATCGCCGAACTTGACGACGGCTACCGCGAGGCCGTCACCGGCCTGGCCGGGGGATAAAGCAGGAGTTCTTTCTTACGCCTCGAGAATTGCGAGAATTTCGTCGCTTGCCGCAATCCGTTCCTGGTAGAAGGGACGGGCCTCCTCTTCGACCTCTCTGCCGTACGAGTCGACGCCGTCTTCCAGCGCCTTGGCCGTGCGGTCGCGCCTTGCACGAACTATTTCGGCTGCCGTTTCACCCTCGTGGTTTGTGGCGCCGAGGTCCAGATCACGATCGACGAACAGCCTTACGACATCGGCGTATCCGTAACTCGCCGCCCAGTGCATGGCATTCCAGCCGTTCTGGTCCGTTTGTTCGGGATCAAATCCGCGATCGAGGAACTCAGCGATCAAGGCCGGATCATTTAGGAGCACAACGTTGCGAACCAGGACGTATCGTTGGCTGCTGTTCGCCCGTGGGTCCGCGCCCGCTTCAAGAACGGGTCGGACGCAGCCGCCGTCTTCGAGCCGGTACGACCGGGCAATCGACAGATACAACGGTGATGCACCGTCCGGGTCAGGCCGGTTCAGAGCCTCCGGATCGTCGGCCAATGCGGCGATGAATTCCTCGCAACTGCCCAATCCGACCAGGTCCCGCGTCGTTGGCTGTGCGCCGTGGGCCAGGGCAAATTCGATTTGCTCGTCTTGCCGGTAGTTCGGGCTGTTGAGAATCAGCGACAGCGGTGTCTGGCCGTTCTTCAGCGGCTCGGTCATCAGGCTCGAATGGTATTCCAGCGCCGTCGCCAGGTCCTCAAGTCGCCGGGTCATGATGAAGTGGCGGCGAAATGCGTCTTCCTGAAGAAGTTGAAGCGAAACATCCAGCGTTGATCGCCCGTCAATCAAGGCATCAAGGTATTGCACGTAGATTTCTCTGGGCTGCGGGCTGACGATACGGTCCTGTTCCTCGCCGTCGTTGAAAAACAGGATGTGCGGGACGCCGTTTACGCCGAGCCGCTGGTAGATTTCGGGGTCGTCATCAATGTCCAGCTTGAAGACCTTCGCGCGCCCGGCCATCTCCGGATACAGGCTCATGATGATCGGATCCACGACCTTGCAGGGCACACACCAGGTGGCAGTGAAATCGACCAGCACCGGAACGTCGGCCTGCAGCACTTCTGCATCGAAAGTCTCAGTAGTGACGTAGGTGACTTGCGGCCCCGAGTCGGCGGGGCTTGAGTCGCCCGTTCCGGCAGATTCCTGTTCGCCGCCGCAGGAGGCCAGCAGGATCGATAGGCAGATGAATAGGCTTGATTTGTTGCGCATGATTTCTTCCTTCATTCTAAGCGCCGGGCCAGCGCGGGTGGTGCAGGTCAATTACGTAGTCGTGGGAGTGTCGAGCGGGTTCGTGGCGGTGCGTATGGGAATGCGGTTCCGGCCCTTCGCCGCCTTCGTGGGCGTGCTGGTGATGGCGGTCGTGGAAGTGCTTGTGCGTATGGTCCAGGGCGGAATGCTCATGCATGACTTCCTGGTGGTCGTCGCGGGGCCAGAACCTGGCGCCTGCGATTGCGAAAACAATGCATACCAATCCCAGGATCAATCCGGCGGTCGATAGTCCCAGCGTCGATCCCAGCCATCCCGCCAGCGGGTAGCCGACCAGCCAGGCTGCGTGGGACAGCGAGAAATGGGCGGAAAAATAGGCCGGCAGGTCCGCCGGGCTGGATGAGCGATTGATGACCCTTCCGGAAGGCGTATACACCCAGGAACCGCCCGCACCCATGATCGCCCACAGCACCAGCACCGGCGCGAGGCTTGGGGACAGGATCAGGAACAGGGCGGCTATACCTGCCAGGAGTGCGCCGCGAGAGATCAGCTGGCGGCTCTTGATACGGCGCAGGATCAATGGGGTGGTCAGCGCCGCGGTCATTGAACCGGCGCCATAGGCCAGCATGGTTAGGGCAACCAGGAAGTCCGCTCCGCCCAGTTCGGTGCGCACGTAGTCGACGTTGTTCACCAGCACCGCGCCGCTGACCATGGCGGCAGCGAAGTAGAGCACCAGCAGCGCGCGCAGCCTGGGCGTTGCCAGGTAGGAACGCACGCCGAAGGTCACCTCGTCCAGCATGCCGCCGGTGCGTTCCACCGGGGCGATGGCCGGAAGCGTTGTGATGATGATCAGCAACGCCGAGATCAGGAAGGCGGCGGAATTGAGTTCGAACAACAGCTCGAATCCGCCGCCGGCGGCCATCAGCACGATGGCCAGCATCATGCTGCCGACCGTTTCGAGATCGTAGGCGAGGCGGGTCCAGGAGAGCGCCCGCGTGTAAGTGGCGGTGTCGGGCAGCACCGTGGGAATAATCGCCTGAAAAACCGGCTTGAACGCCGCTGAAAGCGCCTGGACGGCAAAGATGAGCAAATAAATCTGCCATTCCGTCGTAACGAAGGGCAACAGCAGGACCAGGCCCGCCCGGAGCACGTCGCTGGTCACCAGGAGCGACTTGCGCGAGGTCCGGTGCGCGAGTCCTCCGCAGATCGGCGCCAGGAACACGTAGGCGACCATCTTGATCGACAGTGCGGTGGCCAGCACCGGAGCAGCCTCGCCGCCGGTCAAGCGGAAGGCGAGCAGCTGCAAGCCCACGGTGCTTAAGCCCGTTCCGACCAGCGCGATCACCTGGGCGGCGAAAAGGCGCCTAAACCGTGCGTGGCGGAACGGGTTGTCCTGCATCGGGAGGGAGTTCTTACTCATGCGTGCTCCCCCTGGGTGGAGGGCGTCCCTGGGAACGAGGACGTCCCGTCCTCGTCGAGGGCGGGACGCCCTCGTTCCCGGGTTTGGGAATAGAGGCGGCGTAGTTCAGTCTTCAGCAGCTTGCCTTGTGGGCTGATCGGCAAATCGCTTACGATTTTCACCTGTTTGGGGATCTTGTAGCGCGCCAGGTTAGCCCGGCATTGCTCCAGGACCTCTTCGGCGGTCACCTGCATGCCCTTGCGTGGCATGACCAGGGCCAGGCCGACCTCACCCCACTTGGGATCGGGCACGCCGATGACCCCCACCATGCTCACCGCCGGCATCTTGACCACAACGTGCTCGATTTCAGCCGGGTAGATGTTCTCGCCGCCGGAAATGTACATGTCCTTGATGCGGTCCACGATGGTGAGCGTTCCGTTCTCATCCATGCGGGCGCCATCGCCGGTGCGAAACCATCCGTTCACCCACGACGCAGCCGTGAGCTCCGGGTCGCGCCAGTATCCCGGCGTGACCCCCGGACCTTGCAGCTGGATTTCGCCCACTTCGCCTGGCGGCAGTTCCTTTCCCTGGTCGTCTCCAACCTGCACCTCCACGTGCATCATCGCGTAGCCTGCCGAGCCCAGCATTTCGTGCGCGCGGTGCGGTGGAGTCATCGTCACGCTGAAACATTCCGTCAGGCCGTAGGACTGCGCCAGGGCCACTCCCTTGGCTTCCCAGGTGCGCAGCAATTGCGTTGATACGGAAGCGCTGCCCACGCCCAGGCAAACCAGGGTAGGAAGGCTTGCGTTCTCGAATTCGGGCAGTTCGCTCATCATGAGGTAATGCGTCGGCACGCCGATGCAATGGGTGATTCCCATTTCGGCATCCATCAGGTAGCTGAGGCACTTGCCAGCGTCCCAGCGAGGCATCACGTAGAGGCATCCTCCGTAGTGGAACAACGGCGTCGCTGCCGCGTTCAACCCGGCGGTGTGAAACAGCGGAGAGTAGGTCAGGCTTACGGAATCCGGCGACAGACCCGCGTGCAGGGCGGCGCACAGCACCGTGTTATGGATCATGCGGTAGTTGTACATCACACCCTTGGGACTGCCTGTAGTGCCTGAGGTGTAGAGCAGGCAATTAAGATCATCGCCCGTAAGTTCGGGCATGACTGCCTCAGGCTGATGGCCGGCAATCAGCTTTTCGTGGTCCGAACTGCGGTCGGGGCGGCGGATCAGCACCGGGCCCTGGTCCCAACCGGCGGCCAACGGAGCGTACTGTTCGTCGCAGAACACGACCTTCGGCTCGCCGTGCGCAAGAAGCTCCGCGATTTCCACCGGGTGCAGGCGCCAGTTCAGCGGCATGAACAGCGCGCCCAGCTTCCAGCAGGCGAACATGAGCTCGAAGAAGTCGGTGCTGTTGGCGGCGATGATGGCCACCCGGCCGCCCTTTTCCACGCCATGTTCGGCAGCCAGTCCGGTCGCCAGGCGGGTGCTGCGATTGTTGATCTCGGCGTAAGTGAAACGGCGGCCGGCGCCGAGGTCCACGCAGGCGGGCGAGTCGGCGTTGTAGCGGGCGTGATAGGCCAGCCAGTCGTAAATTCTCTCGCTTGCGTTGCTCACATCACGCCCCAGGCGCTTCGCCCGTGGAAAGTAAGGGTAAATTGCATTAGGCTGCGCGTTTACGCAAGTGCCGACCGGAGGAGTTTTCATGGCATACGACGATTTTCGGGCGTTTCTGGACCTGCTGGATGAGCGTGGGGACCTGCGCCGGATTTCCGAACCCTTATCGGTGGCGTTGAACAAATCCGACCTGCAACCGCTGATGACCTTGCTGCACAGCGGCGCCAACCCGGCGCTGATTCTCGAGAACCTTACCGGCTACAACACGCCTGACGTGCCCGTGGCCTTTAATCCGTACGGCACGCGAGAGCGTACCGCGCTTTGCATCGGCGAGGAGGACGTGCTTGAGGCCAAACGCAAGCTTGCAAGCGTGCTAGCGGACCCTTCGAGCTGGCACAAGCCGGTGATGGTGGACCGGGAGGACGCACCGTGCAAGGAGGTGGTGATTCCAGAGGACGAGGTGTCGCTGGGCAAGCACATTCCGCACGTATGGTTCGGCAAGGAGGGGCCGGCCTACATCACCAACGGCATCGCGATCACCAAGGACCCGGAAACCGGCGCCCGCAACGTGGGCTGGTACCGCCATACCCAACTCTGGAACGCCCAGCATCCCGCCGGCGGCGAGTATTCACAGCACAACCAGGACCGCACCCTGGCGGTTTTCGTGTACTGGAACCCGCCGATGAACCACGGCGGCCTGCACCTGGCCAAGGCCATTGCCGCCGGCAAGACCCTGGAAATAGCGATCGCCTGCAACTGCGACCCGGCGGTGCATATGGCATCGGCCACCGGCCTGCCGTTTGGCCAGGACGAGTACGATTTCGCCGGCGGTCTGCGCGGCGCCCCGCTCAAGCTGGTGAAGTGCGACACAGTGGACATAGAAGTGCCCGCCACCGCGGAATACGTGCTGGAAGGCGAGTTCCTGCCCGGCCAGCAGGAGCAGATCGGCTGGCATTCCAATCCCCTGGGTTACTACGACGCGGTGCAGGTGTTCCCGCTGATGCAGGTCAACCACATCACCCATCGCAACAACCCGATCTGGCACTCGACCATGGAGATGGTGCCGCCGTTCGATCACAACTACCTGGCGCTGCTGCCGGTGGAGGGCGAGGTCCTGAGCGACCTGGGGCGCAAGATTCCCGAGGTCAAGGACGTGGTCGTTACGCCCAACATGACGTACATCGTGCAGCTCTCCGTGGACGGCGCCACCAAGCCGCATCCGGAGTTCGGCAAATACGTGCTGCACGCCGTTTGGGGCTCGGCCGGCCGCTGGGGGCGCACCGCCAAGCAGGTTATCGTGGTGGGACCTGACGTTAATCCCTACGACCTGAATTCGGTCGAGTGGGCAATCATGACCCGGGTGCAGCCCGTATCGGACATCATCATGAACGCCTCGGGCCAGGCCTTCGTGCTTGATCCCTCGGCGCCGAAGTCGGCGCAGGGCGTACCGGTGCAGTCCGAGCAGATGGGCATCGACGCAACGATCAAGATTCCCGAGCGATTCACCGAATACCCCGAAGTCAGCCAGTCCGACCCCGACGACGTGGCGGCGTTGGCCAAACGCCTGGGCGACGCCCTGGACTGAGCCTTGGCGGACCCGGTCGACCTTTCAAAGCTGCCTCGCCTGACCAGCGGCGAGGCTGTAGGCGGCGAGTTGATTTCGGTCGATGCGGATGCAGGCGTGGCGGTGGCGCGCTACAACCCTCCGGCGCAACTCGCCAACCCCATCGGCTCGCTTCAAGGCGGTTTTGCGCTGGCAATGCTCGATGACATCAGCGGCTCCACGACCTGGTTTGCCGGTGGTCAGCGCCCGTTCACCACGGCGCAGATATCCGCGAATTTTCTCCGCGCCGTACCGATGGGCGAGCCCTTGCTGGGCGAGGGCCGCATCGTGCACAGCGGACGCCGCCAGTCGGTGGTCGAGGCGGAACTGAAGCGCGAGAAGGATGAGTCCGTGCTGGTCCGCGCCACGGTGATGAACGTATTTCTGCAATAGGGGGCGAAGCGCGCCCTTGAGGCAATGGCAGACGTAGAACAGCCCGTTGTGCCCGCAGAGGCGGTGCGCGAGAACGTGCAACGTGCATTGCGCGAGGACGTGGGCGCCGGCGACGTTTCGGCCCAACTGCTGCCTGCCCACGCCAATGCCACAGCCGTCGTCGTGGCACGTGAGGAGTGCGTGCTTTGCGGGCGTGACTGGTTCGACGAGGTGTTTCGCGCCTGTGACGAGGGGGAGGGGATTGTCGTTCGCTGGCGGGTTGCCGAAGGCGGGACCACAACGGCGAATACTGCGGTGTGTGAGCTTGAGGGACCTGTCCGTGGGCTACTTGGTGGTGAGCGATCGGCTTTGAACTTCTTGCAGATGCTTTCGGCGGTGGCAACGCATACACGCAAGATGGTGGTGGCCCTGGAAGGCACCCGCGCGGTCCTGCTGGATACCCGCAAGACGCTCCCCGGGTTGCGGCAGGCGCAGAAATACGCGGTGCGCGTCGGCGGCGGCAGCAATCACCGCATGGGCCTGTATGACGCAGTCTTGCTCAAGGAGAACCATATCGCCGCGGCCGGTGGTGTGCGCGAGGCGCTGCAGGCTGCTCAGGGGCGTAGCGGCGACCTGCCGGTCACGATTGAAGTGCAGAACATGGATGAAATGGCTGAGGCGCTGGATGCGGGCGCTGAGTGGATCATGCTGGACAACTTCTCGCTGGACCAGCTCGCAGCCGCCGTTAGGGAGCGGGACAGGCGGGGCCGGGAGGTGATCCTGGAGGCCTCGGGGTCCATTGGGCCGGACAACATTGCCACCGTGGCGGCAACCGGCGTGGATCGAATTTCCGTAGGGGCCCTGACCAAGAACGTCAGGGCCTGCGACTTCTCAATGCGGATTAAATCCTGACCCCTGGGAACGAGGGCGTCTCCCTGGGAGTATCCATGATGTCAAATGGGCATGTTGAGTGGATTTTGTTGGTGTGGGCCAGGTAGTGTTTTTTGGGGTGATTGAGGCGCCCACAGGCGTAGGGTATTGGCCAGGATGAGGAGCTTGCGCATCACGGCGACGAGGGCCACTTTGCCGGGTTTGCCTCGTTCTCGTAGCGCTTGGTAGATTTTGGCCAGGTCCGGGTTGAATTGGATCGCCGCCAAGGCGGGCATGTATACCAGGCGCCGGGCGCGCGGGCGGCCGCCCTGGATGAACCCGCGGCCCTTCCAGGCGCCCGAGGCCCGGGTTACGGAGGCCAGGCCGGCCAGCGAGGCGACGGTCTTTTTGGTCAGGGTGCCGAGTTCCGGCATCTCGGCGAGCAGGCTGGCGGCGGTGGGTGCGCCCAGACCGGGGATGGAGGCGATGATCTCGGCCTTGCGGGCGAGCGTCTTCTCCGCGGCGATGTGCCGTTGCATTTTGGCGTCAATGGCGCCGAGCTGGCGGTTGAGCACGTTGTGCAGGGTCTGGCTTTGCCGTTTGAGCAGCGGGTCGCGTAGTGCAAAGCGGCGGTTGAGCACCGCGGTGCGTTGCCGAATGAGCGCGTCTCTTGCGGTTTGCAATTCCTTCAGTGTGCGCTGCCGCTTGGAAAGTTCCGGCGTGGGCCGAGGATTTAGTTTGGCCGCCATGAGGGCCAGCATGCGGGCATCCACCGCATCGGTCTTGGCGCGCTGTCCGTTCGCTTGGGCAAACCGCCGGGCATGCAAGGGGTTGACCTTGGCCAGCGGCAATCAAGCTTTCAACAGCGCTTCTTCGAAGTCGCGGTGGCAGTTCCCGGTGGGCTCGTAGGCCAGGCCATCGATCGGCGTGTCGATCCAGGCGATCAAGGCTTCAAAGCCGGCTGCGTTGTTGCGGAATCGGGCCGCCTTGCCCTCCTTCAGCTGGTAGGCGTCCAGGTGCTCTTTGGAGATGTCCACTCCCACGGTATGATCAGTCATCTTTTCTTCTCCTGTGCTTGTCGTTCGAGCCTTAATGCTCATGTATCCATTCAGGACGGTGAGAAAAGACGGTGGTGACCCAACTCCCAAACGGCTCTTCAAGGCCAACGAGGACACGGTCCTACCACCGCCGCCTTCGGCAGATTGCAAACTGCCGAAGGCGGCTTCATTACAACAGACAAACGAGGGCGTCTCGCCCTCGAGAAAAGGCGCAAGTCTGATGATGTAGGTGACGAGGGCGGGACGCCCTCGCTCCCAGGGTTTTCGAGGGCGAGGACGCCCTCGCTCCCGGGTTTAGAACATCATGCCGTGGCCGGCGCCCACCATGCTCGCCAGCATCGGAATCGAAAGCAGCGTATTGGTGCGCGAGAACACGAACGCGGTGCGCCGCGCCTTGTTGACTTCCTCGGCGCTGGCTTCCACCATGCCGAGCACTTTCTTCTGGTTGGGCCAGATGACGAACCAGACGTTGATCAACATGATCGTGCCCAGCCAAGCGCCTATGCCGATCGTCAGTCCATACGTGGCATCTCCGCCTCCGGGCGCGACGCCCAGCGAGAAAGCGTTCCAGAGATCGCCACGGTGCAGGAGGAAGGTGGCGCCAGCCAGCCAGGTAACCAGGGCGGTCCACCGGAACCACCACAGGGCGCGGGGCGCCACGTACCGGGTAATTGCGGCGCCGCTGGGGCCGCCATCGTCGGATGCAGCTTCGGACAAGGCCTGCACCTGGACGAAGTTGAAGTAATAGAGCAAACCGACCCAGGTGATCCCGGCCACTACGTGCAGCCAGATCAAAAATGAATTGACGATGTTGGCGCCGGCCATGGAACTGCCGGTGGCCGCCGCGATAGCCATGATGACGAGAGACAGCACAAGGCCGCCGACGAGCGTCCCTGTAAGGGTATTCAATGGGTTCATAACGTCCCCTTTACGTTAATTCCGAGAGTCGGATTGTGCCACAAGAGAAGAAAAGAGAAATACTCGCCGGAAGATTTCGCAACACAGCTGTTGGGGGAGTTCTTACCTGCCCATGGCGCCAGGGTATCGCCGAGCCGGTATTATTTGCGCACTTTTTCCACGGGTGAAACAGGAAAATCAATCGTGAAAAACATTCAACGCATCCTGGGTGCATACGCTTTCTTGCTGGCCCTTGCCGTGGCCGTGCATTTTGTCGTTACACCGGTATACGACGACGGCAGTACCGGTTATCCGGTTTGGGCAATTTTCGACTGGTTCATGGGGCCGGCCGTAGTCCTTGCCTTCGTCGCCAGCCTGATCTGGAAGCTGGACCTGCGCGGGAGCGGAGCCGATGCTTCGGACGCAAGGCGAAGCGTTGAGACAAACGTCCTTTTCTACTCCTCGGTAGTCCTGGGGCTCTGGTTTCTTTCCAATTGGTTCGGCGACCTGGTAGGCCGCGAGGTCCCGCTTCTCTGGTCATTCATTGACCCGCTTTTCGTAGCCGTTCTGGGCGCCTGCGGCGTCCGCTCGTGGCGTGCCGCCTAGCTCTTGCCCGATTCCTCGTTAGCGAGGCCTATTGTCCGGGCCGTGCAAACCGTCGTGCTAAAGGCCTTCCAGTGAAATTCTGAAGAAAAGAAACGGGCAGGGCGACTATTCGGAGCTTACTTCCGCAACAAATCTAAGGCGGTCCGAAACGCGGTCATGAAGGGCTCGTATTCCTCGGGAGCGGCAGCTTCGAGCACTATGGAGGCAGTCTTGTACTCGGCGTCCGCGGATTCGTGGCCCGGCGTGGCCTCCAGTACTTCACCGAAATTTCCAGGTTTGCCGGCGTTTATGCGATCAACGGTTTCAGCTGCAGCAGCTTCAAAGACTTTGTCCCTCTTGGCTCTTGCGGCTTCCCAGGCTGCAAATTCCTCCGGCGCGGCCACTTTGATCACGGCTTCTGCGGCAAAGTAAGCAACGGCGGCTTCGTTGGTGGCTCGATCCGTCTCGCTTTCGCACCCGAGCGCTGCCAGCGTCAGAAAAGCGATAGCCGCCGCCGCGTACCGGTTCGCCCGATTCATGTTCGCAATGTAGCACAAGTGATATGTACCTGTAGTCGGCCGGCACTTGTCGCTTCAATCTGTCATAATGCGCCTGCGAACGCGCAAATAAGCCGCGCCATGTTTTCTCGCAGCAGGTGACTGATTCGGTCCTCCCCTGCATTTTCCCGCGCTGAACACCTGCCTAATCTCATTCCTGGACCGAGGAGTCCTACCCTAATGTCTTTTCAACCCCGCTCGACTCGCAAGCCCTCTGGCCGCGGGTCGAACCGCCGCCCGTCCGGTGGCACGTCGAATCGCCGCCCTTCCGGTGGCAAGCAGCGCTTCGACGTCGCATGCACGAACTGCAACACCGCAACCGTCGTCCCGTTTCGGCCAAAGCCAGGCCGGCCGGTGTACTGTCGCCCCTGCTTCGACAACCTTCGTAACGGCAAGTCTGCGGCCAACGACCCAAGTAACGGCCAATCTGCAGCCGAGAACTCACGTAACGGCCAATCTGCGGCCAAGAACTCACGTAACGGCCGGTCTGCGGCCAAGAACTCACGCAACGGCCAGTCCACGGCCAAGAACTCAGCTCCCAACGACTTGCCTGCCTCGAACCATCCACCCGCCAGTCACGACGTCGATGCCGCAACGGCATTTCCAGGCATTGAGTTGAAGCCTGCCAGCCGGGCGGCGATTGCCGCCATGGGCATTGCAGAGCCGACACCCATTCAGGAGCGGTGCATTCCCCAACTGCTCGAAGGCCGGGACGTGATCGGCCAGGCGCGCACCGGATCCGGCAAGACACTGGCGTTTGCCGTGCCCATGGCGGAATGTTGCGATGCTTCCATTCGCAGTGTTCAGGCACTGGTACTCGTGCCCACCCGGGAATTGGCGATCCAGGTGGCGTCGGTTACCGAGGCCCTGGCTGCCGGGCAGGGGCTCAAGGTGACGCTGCTGTACGGTGGCCGGTCGGCGCGGCCCCAGCAGGCTGCGTTGCGCCGCGGCACGCAGATCGTCATCGGTACGCCGGGCCGCACGCTGGATCATCTTCGGCAAGGCGTACTGGATCTTCGAGCGGTGCGATTCCTCGTTCTCGACGAAGCCGACGAAATGCTGGACAAAGGGTTCGCTCCCGACGTCGATGCGATCCTGCGCAAAACCCCTGGCGAACGGATTACCGCGCTGTTTTCCGCAACCATTCCTGCATGGGTGGCGAAAACAGCCAAAAAGCACCAGCGCGACCCGGTCATCGTGGAAGTTGACGCCGACATCAAGTCTTTGCCTTCCGTGGAGCACCTGATTTATACGATCAAGCGAGGCGACAAGCCCAAGGCGCTTCAAACGCTGCTGAACCAACGCGACGGCGAGCCGGTAATCGTCTTCGGCAGGACCAAGCACGGCGTCAAGAAGCTGGCGCGCCAGCTCGACGGGATGGGCTATCCCGTGGGAGCGCTGCAAGGAAATCTCAGTCAGAATGCGCGCGAGCGTGTGATGAAGGAGTTCCGATCCGGCGCCACGCCGATCCTGGTGGCAACCAACGTCGCCGCACGCGGCCTGGATGTGAAAGGCGTCGATCAGATCATCAACTACGACCTGCCGGAATCGCAGCAGTATTTCACCCACCGGGTCGGACGCACCGGCCGCATGGGGCGCGCCGGTGAAGCGGTGACATTCATCACGCCGGATGAAGAATCAAAATGGCGAGAGATCGAACGCGGCCTCGGCCGCCGGTTCACGCGTAAGCCGTGGAGCAAGGCAGCGTAGCGGGAAGCAGGAAGCGGGAAGCAGGAAGCGGGAAGAGTACCTATAGGGGTAGCGTATCTACCCCGACGCGGTGAGCCGCCCGAACGAGCGTCCTATCAAGCGTCGCCAATTCCGTTGCTCGCCGCATGGCGAGTTCCAGGTAAGAAGCGTCATAGGTTGTAAGGCTCTCAGCCCGGGCGAGCGTGAGTATCTCGCGAAAGGCGCGGCCTTCCGTATTGGCGTCGGTAACGATCGGCAGACGATGCAATAGGTCCAGACACGCGGAAATCTGTGTCGTGGTGATGCGATTGCGGCGTTGGGCCAATGCCAGGACGTTTCCGATTTCCAGGCGCCAGAGACCCGGAACATGCGCGCCTCCGCTCTTTAAGCGATCCAGCAAGGCGTCGGTTTCGGATGTCGCTTCATCGTCAAATAGCCAGGCTACGGTGATGGAGCAATCAAGAACAAACGCGCTCATCGCCGCCCTTCGTCCCGCAGCTCCTTCCAGCCAAGGCCGCGCAGCTTCAGGCTGGAACGCAGGGCGCGCAGTTCCTCAATCGCGCCTTCGGTGCTTGCCCGTTCGGCTTGCTCGGCGGGAACCAGCCGAGCAACGGGGACACCGCGCCTGGTAATCAGCACTTCTTCCCCTCGTGTGACCTTGTCCAGTAGTGAGGACAAGTGTGTTTTCGCGTCGAATGCGCCGACCTGGATCATATTCCCTGCCCTTAACCAACTAGTTTGTTAAACCAGTATATTGTAAGGTGTGCCCCCGGTCTGGTAGACACGTCCGGGCTATGTTCCGAGCATAGGAGGAGGTGCCATGAGCAACCAAAGATACAGCCTGGAATTCAAAGACGAAGCCGTCCGACAGCTTACTTAGCAGCCATCGACCTAAGTGTTCCAGAATGGCTATTTGTCCGTTTGCGTCTTTGGCGCCCCCGCACTGATCTTACAGTTCAGAAACGTCGATTTTCGCAATCTTCATCAAATGCAATTGCAATCCGCGTTTAAGAGTTGCGCTGCCATGAACCGGTACCGAAATGCGCGCAACATGTCCTTCCTTGGCATAGATGTATTGGCTGCCGCGTATTCGCTTAAGCTGCCATCTGCGGGATTCGAGCAACAGGCAAAATCGTTTCCCACTGACTGCTTTCACACCGCCACTTCAATGACGTGATCGGTCTCCAAGACGGCTATGTCCCCAATTTCGACGGACAGACATCCTTCAATCGCCTCGTGTATGTTCTTGCGCAACTCCTCCAACGAGTTACCCTGAGATACGCATCCCGGTAGGGCGGGCACTTCAGCCCAGTAGCCGCCCTCCTCGGCCTGATGCACGACAACTTTCAGGTTCATTGTGTCTCCTCTGATCCCAGGAAACAAAGACGTAGTTTAATAGCCTAACGAGACCAAGAGCCGGTCCGAACTACGCGTTGACATGGGTATTCGGGCGCCGACGGCCGGATGTCGCGCTGGAAAGGTCAACTCTCAGGTGACCCAGGCCTTAGCGGCTGACCTTCATGGTTTTCTCGCTCCTCCAAGTGGTAGCCAACCGCATCGTTTCGCGGCTCTTTCAGGAAATGGAAGCTGTCGGCGACTAAGGTGCTATGAAGTGTTGTTTGCGATTTCGGATGCGCCTGATTGCCGTGCGGCGCCTGCCGGTTGCTCTGGCTGGGCGCTGCTGGACACCTTGCCGGACAGGACTCCTTCAATGCGCGCCACGCGTTCGCTTAAGGCGCTCACGCGCCCGTCGAGAACGGTGATTCGCTCGCTTAGAGTTCCCAACTCGGTGCGCATCTCAGCGCGCAAATCCACAAATTCAAGGCGGGTGGAATTCCATGTGCCGAAAATCGCCAGGACGATGACGATGAAAGGAATGTGCTTCTTCCAATGCATTTCGGCTCTCCATAGCATGCACGCACCTTATCACGGAACGGGGTATTCTCAGTCAGGTCCGGGACAACAGGCTGTCATGTAGTGTGTGGTTGTACTTCTCGTTCGATCTTGCGGCGAACGGTTCGTTGGGCCAGGTCGAGGTCATATTGCGTTTGAAGGTTGATCCAAAACTCGGGCGTGGTCCCAAAATATCGACCCAGGCGCAACGCGGTGTCTGTCGTGATGGCCCGGCGTCCGAGAACGACGTCATTCAATCTCGGCCGTGAAACCTTGATTTCTTTAGCCAGCCGATAGACGCTTAGCGACATCGGCGTCAGGAACTCGTCACGAAGTATTTCGCCGGGGTGGACTGGCGGCAGGCGTCGACCGGATTTGACTCCCGAAAAATCAACTCTTCGAAGGTCCAGGTCCTCGCGGCTAATTTTCATGAATCATTTACCCCATCTAATGATAGTCAACCAGATCAACTTCCCACGCAGCCCCATCACGCCAGAAAAAACATATTCGCCATTGATTATTAACGCGAATACTATATTGCTCTCTTACCGAAAAATGTACATTAGAAGGGCGTAAATTTGTACATTAAATTCCCTGGCTTTGACTGGTTAGAGGGGTACGAATGCCGGTTGGGGGCGACTGCCGGTGTAGGAGCATTCCGCTGTCCTCGCTGAGCGAACGGAGTTGCGGAGCGTAGCCTATAATTGTTGGATTATTCTCAAATTCACTCCATGGCCATGCAAGACAAGCAGTTAGAGCAGCGAATCAGCAAGCAGATCGAGGAATTTCCACTGCTGCTGTATATGAAAGGATCGCCCGATTTTCCCCAGTGCGGGTTCTCCGCGCAGGTGGTGGCGGCGCTCCGGCAATGCGGGAAACAGTTCGCCTATGTGGACATTCTGCAGGATCCGGATCTGCGCCAGGGGCTGAAGGAATTCTCGAACTGGCCCACTTTCCCGCAGCTCTACATAGGCGGAGAACTGGTGGGCGGCGCCGATATCATCACGCAGATGGCCCGCAGCGGTCAGTTGCGGGAACTGGTCGAGGAGCTGGACTAGCGACCCGCCTGGCGCAAGGCGGGGTTGGACTGCTCGTTGATCCGGTTGACGGCTTCGCAGAAGATTTGCGCGCAGCACTGGGCATCGTAGAGGGCGGAATGGGCGCGATCTTCGTTCCACTCCAGTCCGGCGGCCTGGGCAGCCAGGCTCATTACCGTCTGGCCGTACACCGCTCCGCCGAGCGTGCAGGTATCGAAGACGCTGAACCGGTGAAACGGATTGCGCTTGATACCGCTGCGCTGGATCGCTGCATTTAGTACGGACAGGTCGAAATGCGCGTTGTGACCCACCAATATGGCGCGTGAGCAACCGGTCTCTTTCAACTCCCTGCGCACGACGCGGAAAACGCGCCGCAAGGCCTCGCGTTCCGGGATCGCGGGGCGCAGCGGGTGGTGCGGCTTGATCCGGTTTATGCGCAGCGCTTCCGGGTCGATTTCGGCGCCCTCGAAGGGCAGCACGTGGAGCCAGACATTCTCCGACGGCGACAGCTGGCCGTCATCGCCCACCGTGAACAGCACCGCGGAAATCTCCAGCAGCGCGTTCACATCGGGATTGACGCCGCTGGTTTCCACGTCGACGGCCACGGGCATGAATCCGCGAAAACGATTTTTTAGGGTCCAGGGAGCTTGCATCGAAATCGCCGGTGGAATCCGGCCTCACCACAATCTGAAGTACTTGCCTGTGTAATTTTATGCCAGACGATACCAATCGACGCGCCAATCCCTTTCACGACAGCGACCCTCTGGAGACGCGTGAATGGCTGGAGTCCATCGACTCGGTCCTGCGCACCCACGGCCCCGAGCGGGCGGCTTTTCTTCTCAACCGCATAACCGATCGTGCGCGCCGTTCGGGCGCGCATATGGCGTACGGCGCCAACACGGCGTATCTGAACACCATTGACCGCGCCGATCAGCCGGAATACCCGGGCGACGTGGCCCTGGAGCGCCGGATCGAGAACTACATTCGCTGGAACGCCATGGCGATGGTGGTGCACGCCAACCGCAAGAGTTCGGAATACGGCGGGCACATCGCCACCTATGCGTCCGCGGCGACGCTCTATGAAGTGGGCTTCAATCATTTCTGGCGCGCGCCGACCAAGGAGAACCGCGGCGACCTGGTGTTCTTCCAGGGTCATTCTTCACCGGGTATTTACGCCCGCGCTTTCATGGAAGGCCGGCTGACTCGCGAGCAGCTTGCACGTTTCCGCCAGGAGGTGGGCGGCGGCGGTCTGTCTTCCTACCCGCATCCCTGGCTGATGCCGGACTTCTGGCAATTCCCGACCGTGTCCATGGGCCTGGGCGCGATGATGGCAATCTTCCAGGCGCGCTTCATGCGCTATCTCGAGCATCGCGGCATGGCGGAGATGGGCGATCGGCGGGTGTGGTGCATGCTCGGCGACGGCGAAATGGACGAGCCCGAGTCCCTGGGCGCGATCACGGTCCCGGTGCGCGAGGGCCTGGACAACCTGGTGTTCGTGGTCAACTGCAACCTGCAGCGCCTCGACGGCCCGGTTCGCGGCAACGGCAAGATCATCCAGGAACTGGAAGCAGCTTTCCTGGGCGCCGGATGGAACGTGATCAAGGCGATCTGGGGTTCGCGCTGGGACCCCCTGCTGGCCCGCGATCACCATGTCCTGCTGCGCCGGCGGATGGAAGAGTGCGTGGACGGCGAATATCAGAACTGCAAGGCGCTGGGGGGCGAATACACGCGCGAGAAGTTCTTCGGCGGCGTCGAAGGACTCAAGGACCTGGTGTCGCACTTGTCCACCGAGGACATCGAGCTGTTGAACCGGGGCGGTCATGATCGTATGAAGATCTACGCGGCCTATGAGCGCGCGATGAAGCAAAAGGGGCGTCCCACGGTGATCCTGGCCAAGACCGTGAAGGGTTTCGGCATGGGCGAGGGCGGCGAAAGCCGCATGACCGCTCACCAGGCCAAGAAACTGGACCTTGCCGCGCTGCGGGAATTCCGCGACCGGTTCAACATACCGGTCAGCGACGAGGCGCTTGAGCGTGGCGAGATTCCGTTCCGCATGCCGGAAGAGGACAGCGAGGAAATTCGCTACCTGCAAGAGCGCCGCCGCCGCATGGGCGGCTACCTGCCGCAGCGTATGACCAAGGCGCCACGGCTGAAGATCCCGGCGCTGAGCAACTTCAAGTCAATCACCGGCGGGTCCGGCGCCCGTTCCATTTCCACCACCATGGCGCTGGTACGCATGCTGCAGATGCTGGTGCGCGACAAGACGATCGGCAAGCACGTGGTCCCCATCGTGCCCGACGAGGCGCGCACCTTCGGCATGGAGGGCATGTTCAAGCAGCTCGGGATCTACTCGTCGGTGGGCCAGCTCTATACGCCGCAGGATTCCGAACAGCTCATGGCCTATCGCGAGGACCGCAAGGGGCAGATCCTCGAAGAAGGCATCAATGAGGCCGGCTCGTTCTGCTCCTGGCTGGCCGCCGGCACCTCGTACTCGAACCACGGCCTGCCGATGATTCCGTTCTACATCTTCTACTCGATGTTCGGTTTCCAGCGGATTGGTGACTTCATCTGGGCCGGCGGCGACTCGCAAGCGCGTGGGTTCCTGATCGGCGCCACTTCCGGGCGCACAACGCTGGCCGGCGAAGGCCTGCAGCACCAGGACGGCCACAGCCACCTGGCGGCCGCCACGGTGCCGAATTGCCAGTCCTACGACCCGGCCTATGCCTACGAGCTGGCCGTCATCGTCCAGGAAGGACTGCGGCGCATGGTGGAGAAGCAGGAGAACGTCTTCTACTACATCACCTCGATGAACGACAACTACCGGCAGCCTCCCATGCGCAGAGACATGCGCGAAGGCATTCTCAAGGGGATTTACAAGCTGCCGGGTTCCGATAAAGCGGTCCAGGGCGGCGAGCGGGTGCAGTTGTTCGGCTCCGGCGCCATCCTGAATGAAGCGGTGGCCGCAGCGGAGTTGCTCCGCAAGGAGTATGGGGTGGAGGCCGATGTCTGGTCCGTGACCAGCTACAACCAGCTTCGCCGCGACGGAATGGCCTGTGAGCGCTTCAACCGCCTGAATCCCGACGAGAAGCCGCGCCGCCCGTATCTCCTGGAAGCGCTGGATGGCGCCGAAGGTCCGTTTGTTGCGGCCAGCGACTACATGGCGGCCCTGCCGGATTCAATTCGCCAGTGGGTTCCGGGCACCTATATCACGCTGGGGACCGACGGTTTCGGCCGCAGTGATGCCCGGTCCGCGTTGCGAGACCACTTCGAAGTGGATGCCCGCTACATCGCCGCCGCCGCGCTGTCCGCCCTTGCAGCCGACGGCCGGATTGCTTCCGAGAAGGTGTCCAAGGCGATGAAATCCTGGGATATCGATCCCGAAAAGGCCGATCCAGTTACTTTGTGATCTGTGAAGATAAGCGAAGATAGCTGCATAAAGTGCGAAAGAAGAGCGATATTGCCCGAATTTAGCGCAATATACGAGAATGCCTGACGCCACCCAAGTTCGCGTGCCCGGCCTGGGCGACTTCTCCGACGTGGAGGTCGTGGACATCAGCGCGGCCGCCGGTGACGAGGTCGAGGCCGGTGATCCGCTGATCACTCTGGAGACCGACAAGGCGGCGATGGACGTGCCTTCGCCCGCCACCGGCCGCGTTGTCAGTCTCACGGTTTCCCTGGGTGACGTCGTCAACGAAGGCGACGTCATCGCGGAGCTGGAGGGCGTGATTGCCGAGGCGGAGGAAGCGGCGGAAGCGGCGGCGCCAGCGTCCAAGGAAGCGCAACCGGCATCCGAGTCGCGGCCTTTGGCGCCAGGCGCGCAAACGATGGCCGCACCGGCGCCGGCCGCCGCTCAGCAACTGGCTTCGGCTCCCGGGACCCTGCCGCCGATCGATGAGGAAGGCTTCTCCAGGGCCCATGCCTCGCCTGCGGTGCGCAAGTTCGCCCGCGAGCTGGGCGTCAACCTGGCCGCAGTACTGGGATCCGGCGAGAAAGGCCGGATCCGCAAGGCCGACGTCAAGGCCTGGGTCAAGCTGGCGCTGGAGCAGGGCGCTCCCGGCGCCGGATTGCCGCAGGTGCCCGAGGTCGACTTCTCGGCGCACGGCGAGATCGAAGTCATGCCGCTGGGCCGCGTGCAGAAAATCTCGGGTCCGCGCCTGTGGGCCAGCTGGGTCAACCTCCCGCACGTCACGCAGCACGACGAGGCCGACATCACCGAGGCGGAGCAGCGCCGCAAGGCGTTGAAGGCGGAGCTTGCGGCCGAGGGCCTGCGCCTCACGATCCTTGCGTTCATCGCGCGCGCAACGGTGCTTTGCCTCAAGGAATTTCCGATCCTGAATTCCTCGCTCACCGACGGTGGCGCGGCGCTGGCGCTGAAGAAATTCGTGCACCTGGGCTTCGCCGCCGACACCGAGCGCGGCCTGCTGGTTCCGGTGATCCGCGATGCCGACAAACTGGACATCGCCGGTTTGGCGCGCGCCTTCCAGGAGCTATCCGGCAAGGCCCGCGACGGCAAGCTCAAGCTCGATGAGATGCAGGGCGGCTCGTTCACCATTTCCAGCCTCGGCGGGATCGGCGGCACCGCGTTCACGCCCATCATCAACGCGCCCGAGGTCGCAATCCTGGGCGTATCGAGGGCCCGCATGTCGCTGGTTTACAACGACGGTGTGTTTCAGCCCCGGCTGATGGCGCCGCTGTCGCTGTCCTACGATCATCGTGTGATCGACGGCGCCACGGCGGTGCGTTTCACGACCCGCCTGTGCGCTCTGCTGGCGGATGCAGACCGGCTGCTCGCCCCGGTCGACGAAGAAGACGCCACGGAGAACGAGGAGTGAAGACGCAACTCGCGGTGCTGGGTTCGGGGCCAGGAGGTTATACGGCGGCTTTTCGGGCCGCCGATCTCGGTCTGGAGGTGACCCTGGTGGAGCGCTATCCCACGCTGGGCGGCGTGTGCCTGAACGTGGGCTGTATTCCTTCCAAGGCGCTGCTGCACCTGGCGCGGGTCATGGGTGAAGCCGAGCATCTTGCGGAAGCGGGCATTCAGTATGGTTCGCCGAGCGTCAATCCCGAGCAATCACGCGCGTGGGTGGAAGGCGTGGTCGGGCGCCTGACCGGCGGGCTGGCCGGAATGGCATCCAAGCGCAAGGTAACGGTGCTGCAGGGCACGGGGCGGTTCGCGGGCCCCAACGAACTGGCCGTGGAAACGCCGGGCGGAACCGAAAGCCTCACATTCGAGCAATGCATCATCGCCGCCGGCTCACAAAGCCGCGCGCTACCGGGCCTGCCGGACGATCCGCGCATCATGGATTCGACCGATGCGCTGTTGCTGGATGACATACCGAACCGGTTGCTGGTGATCGGCGGCGGGATCATCGGCCTGGAAATGGCCACCGTTTACGCGGCGCTGGGCAGCGAGATCACGGTGGTGGAAGCGCTGGACCGGCTGATGCCCGGGCCGGACGCGGACTTGCTGAAGCCCCTGGAACGGCGTATTCGCAAGCAATACGCCGCCATCCACACCGGCGTCATGGTGGCGTCCGCCAAAGCCACCAAAAAGGGCATCGGAGTTGTTTACGAGGGTGGGACGCCCTCGTTCCCGGGCGAGAAAGTCCCGGAGCCCGACGTATTCGACGGCGTACTGGTTTCGGTCGGCCGCGTGCCCAACGGCGGCAAGATCGATGCGGACAAGGCCGGCGTGACCGTTGACGAGCGCGGCTTCATTCCCGCAGACAGACAGCTTCGCACCAATCAACCGCACATCTTCGCGATCGGCGACATCATCGGCCACCCCATGCTGGCCCACAAGGCCACGCATGAAGGCAAGGTTGCAGCGGAAGCCGCAGCCGGCATGAAAGTCGCTTTCGACGCCCGCGTAGTGCCTTCAGTGGCCTACACCGACCCCGAAGTCGCCTGGGTTGGCCTGACCGAAACCGAGGCGCGAGAGCAGGGCGTGGACTATGGCAAGGGCGTGTTCCCCTGGGCCGCCAGCGGCCGCGCCATCTCCATGCAGCGCTCCGAGGGCATGACCAAGCTCCTGTTCGATTCCGGAGACGGCCGCATCATCGGCGGCGGCATCGTCGGTGTAAACGCCGGCGACCTCATCTCCGAAGTCGCGCTCGCCATCGAAATGGGCGCCGATGCCGAAGACCTGGCGCTCACCATCCACCCGCACCCCACGCTGTCCGAGTCCGTCGGCATGGCCGCCGAAGCCTACCTGGGCGTAATCACCGACCTCTACCTCCCGCGCCGTCCCGCGAAGCAGGCGTAACCGCGGCTCACCTCGGGAAGGAGGGCGTCTCACCTCGGGAAGGAGGGCGTCTCGCCCTCCACAAGCACGGGAAGCCCTTTGCTCGTCAAGCCCGCATTAGAATGAATTGGCTGTGAATCGCCTTTTGAGAGAGTGCCTTGGGAGACTCTGGCCTGTTGCCTGCATCGCATCCGCAGGCCTGCTCCATGCATGCTCCCAAATCCCCCCGACGGCGCAAGCGGATTGCGCTGACTGGAACAAAGGGAATTTCTACCAAAGCGCGAACGTAGAACGAATTCGCGCATGCCTGGCTGCCGGAGCGGATCCCAATGCCAGGGCCCATAACGGGTACACGTCCCTGCATTGGGCGGCGGCATCCCACGAGAAAACGCCGGCGATATTTCGCATGATGATTGATTCGGAGGCCGACGTAAACGCAGTTTCTAACGATGGCAGCACGCCGCTGCATATGGTGGCGTGGGACGCAAGTGCTTCTCCCGTGGTGGCGATGCTGATTGCCGCCGGCGCGGACCCGAACATTAGAGACGAATTGGGCCGAACCCCTCTGCACTGGGTGGCGGGGCCTAGAGCCAATATCGCGACTGCCATCATGCTCATAGATGCTGGCGCTGATAAGAGCGCGAGGGACCGATGGGGAAGCACGCCGCTGCATCGGGCAGTCCGGGACGGAGAGCTTGTCGGGATGGCGGTTGCATTGATTCAGGCCGGCGCCGACCTGAATGCGGCCGACGAGAGGGGCGTGACTCCCTTACATCGGGCCGTGGAGAGGCAAGAGCCGGATTTTGTTACAGCCTTGATCGATGCCGGCGCCGACCTGAATCCCGCGGATTCGGAAGGGGCTACTCCTCTTCACTGGGCGGCGCGGTCGGACGACAGGCTGGCGGTTATTGAGGCGCTGGTCGCGGCGGGGGCTGACGTGAGGGCAGGGGACAATCTGGGCGCAACGGCGCTGCACGCTGCGACAGGGAATCGTGGGATCGGCCCGCCGACGCTCGCGCTGCTGATGGAGGCGGGTCTCGATCCCATGGATGGGGACGAACAGGGACGAACCGCGCTTCATTCCGCCGCGAGCGGAAACAGCCCCGAGGTGCTGGCATTGCTGCTCGATTCCGCCGTCACCCTGGATGTCCGGGACAGCTTCGGGAATACGCCGCTGCATGCGGCAGCACAAAGCAACGGCGTTGCGATGGTTCAGGCTCTGCTTGCCGCCGGCGCGGACCTTCATGCCCGGAACGAACGTGGCTCCGCGCCGCTTCATACGGGGGCGCGAAGTAATCACAATCCTGCTGTGATCGAAACTCTCATTGACGCTGGCGCCGACCCTGGTTCGCGAAACGACTTTGGCAGAACGCCTCTCCACGAGGCAATGATTTCCAGCGGAAACCGGGACATTGTTGAATTGCTGACTCGAAGAGGCGCGGACCCGAACGCCCGGGACAATGGCGGTCGTACGCCCCTGCACGAGGAGGTCCATCTCCTCGACCTTCCTGAAGAGATTACCGTCCTGCTGGAAGCCGGCGCGGATCCGATGGCACGGGACAATGAAGGTGCAACGCCGCTTCATAGCGCCGGGTGGGGAGGGCGTTATCCGAAGAATGTGGCCAGGCTGTTGGAGGCCGGTGCCGATCTCAACGCACCGGACATTTATTCCAGAACGCCACTTCATGCTGCGGCGGCCTACGGTACTTCTTCTTTTGTAGCGAAGTTGCTGGAATTGGGTGCCGACCCCGGCGCACGCGACCTCCCCGGTGAGATTCCCTTGCACTATGCGGCAAAGTGGAACGACGAACCTGCCGTGATCTCCGTATTGGTTGAAGCCGGCAGCGATCCGAACGCCCGTGACAGGAAAGGCGCTACACCATTGGACATGGCCGTTCGGGAAAACGGCAATCCCGAAGTAGCTGCAGAGTTGCGTGAAGCGGGTTCGGTGGAGTCCGACCGTTCGGATGCGCAGGGAACGGGATCGAATGCCGGCAAATCAGAAGAAGTCGCTATTGACCTCGCGGCTGCGGCGGCATGCGCGAACTGGAACACGCCCCAGTTCATGCACAAGGCACAGGCCGCACAGCTTCGCGAATGTCTGGACGCCGGCGCGGACCCCATGGCGCGCGCCGATCGCGGTATTACTCCCTTGCATTTTGCAGCTTCGGTCAGTGAGGATCCCGGGGTATTCGAGGCGCTGCTCAGCGCCGGCGCCGACGTTAACGCACGTGGCGACTTCGGCTATACGCCGCTGCATTTTGCGGTTTGGGGAAAGGTCCGATCGACGGCCGTAACGGTGCTATTGGATGCCGGCGCCGATCCCAAGGCCCGGACCGATGACGGCGCAACTCCTTTGCACTGGGTGGCGGCGACCCACGGTGACCTCGGCATCGGGTCCGCACTGCTTGAGGCGGGCGCCGATCCGAACGCGAGGGACCGTAAGCAATCCGCTCCCCTGCATCAATTCGCGAAGAATGTCGATAATGCGGACCTCGCGATCGCTCTGATCCAGGCAGGCGCTGAGCCGATGGCGAGGGACCAGGGCGGCTCCACGCCCCTGCATCAAGCTGCAGCAATTGGCAATGCCGCAATGATGAGCGCGCTTATTGAAGCCGGCGCTGATCCCATCGCAGAGAACCTGCAACGCGACACACCTCTCCATCGCGCCGCTGGCGGGGCCGCCGACCCCGCTGCCCTCGACGTGTTGATTTCGGCAGGTGCGAATCTGCGTGCCCGTAACGAAACCGGCTTCACTCCTCTGCACAATGCAGCCGCTACCAATGAGAACCCGGCTATCGCGGCCGCTCTGATAGACGATGGCCTCTCAGCCCTGGACCAGGACGAGTGGGAACGCACGCCCTTGCATTTGGCAGCTGCCTACAATACGGCAGCCGTAGCGGCGATACTCATGGAAGCAGGCGCCGGCCCGAACGCGCGGAGTAACCGAGGCGCCACACCGCTCCATGAGGCGGCGATTCGCAATTCACGGATCAGCGCAGTAGCTCGGGACCCCGATCCGGATTCGGTGGCGATGCGCCACGCTGTGGTTCGCCAGCTTCTCGAAATGGGCGCAGACCCTGGGGCCAGGGATGAAAGAGGCGACACGCCGCTGCACAACGCGGCCGAGTACACGGACGACGGGGCGGTTATTTCTGCGCTTATCGATGCCGGCGCCGATCCTGGCGCCCCCAACAAGCAGGGAAATCGACCGCTCAACCTGGCCGCTGGACAAAGTGGAAATCATGCGATCGTCGCCGCGCTGCTGGAAAGTGGCGCCGACCCCAATGCCCGCGGCGATGACGAGTCAGCCCCCCTGCACAACGCGGCCGAGGGCGACGGAGATCTGGGAAATGTGCTGTTGCTCCTGGATGCGGGCGCCGATCCGATGGCCAGGGACCAACGCGGCAAGACACCGCTGCATAGCCTGAACCGCGCAAACAGCCCGGAGGTTGTCGCCGCTCTTATCAGTCGAGGCGCGGACCCCAACGCACGTGATCAAGGCGGCGGCACTCCCCTGCACAGCGCCGCTGTGAATAGAAATCCCCAATTGGTCAGCTTCCTGCTCAAGGCCGGCGCAGATGCGTCCGCGCGGGACGAAATTGGAGGTACGCCGTTGCACTCTGCCGCGGCCTACAACCCGGATCCAGGCGTGATCAGGGTTCTGATCAATGCGGGGGCTGATCCCAACGCCCGGGAAGCAATTGACACTACGCCGCTGCACAACGCGGTTATCTACGAGAACGATCCCGCTGTGATCGCGGCACTGATTGAATCCGGTGCGGATCCCAATGCTCCAGGACGGAGAGGTTTCACGCCTTTGCACATCGCTGCAAGCACAGGGCGCGATCCTTCCGTGATCACCGTTCTGCTGGAGGGCGGTGCCGATTCGAAATTGCGGACCAACAACGGCGAACTTCCCTACGAGTTAGCGCAAGAGAATGAGCAGCTAGCAGGCACCGACGTGCTGGAGGCGCTGAGAGTGCTCTCAACACTCCCGGATCTCTAGCCCAGGCCGACCTCACATACCCTGAATGCGTTCCTGAATCGGGTCATGATTACAATCGGTTTGCTATGAGATACCTGCCCAACGGATTGCGTTTCTTTCCGGCGATGGCCGGTCCAGTCATTGCCGGCGTCCTGTTGGTCCTGTTGGTCCTGTTGGTCCTGTTGCCGGGATCGGTGCATGCCGCTGATGATGAGTGCGCCAGGTGGAACACCAGGGAATTCTTCGAGAACGCTACACGATCGCAAGTCGCGGAATGTCTCAATACGGGCGCGGAAAGCGGCTCGGAGAACCGGGAAGGCGCGACGCCGTTGCACTGGGCGTCGGCGCATGGCGGCGACCCGGCAGTTATCGCTCTCCTGATCGAAGCCGGGGCGGATCCGCACGCGCGGGATGATTTCGGCGACACGCCCCTGCATGCAGCAGCGCGCCAAACCGGCAACGCCGACATAACCGCCGCCCTGCTTGCCGCCGGCGCCGATCCGCATGCGCGCGACGATTTCGGCGAAACCCCACTGCATGACGCAGCGAGGCGAAACGAGAATCCTGCCGTCATCCAGGCGCTTCTTTCTGCCGGCTCTGATCCGCAGGCGCGAGATGAGTTCGGCGAGACACCGTTGCACAGGGCAGCCAGGAACAGCAATCGTTCCATAACGCAAATGCTGATGGCCGCCGGAGCCGATGTCGGCGCCAAGACCAACATGGGCGCAACGCCCCTGCATTGGGCCGCAAAGGTCAACGGGAATCCTGACGTCGCCCGCATGCTGCTGGAGGCCGGCGCCGACCCCAATGCGCGCGACGAGAGCGGGGAAACCCCTCTTATTGGGGCTGTTCGCAAGAACACACTGGAGATGCTTGCCGTACTGCTTCAGGCCGGCGCCGACCCCCACGCACAATCCTGGTCGAGAGAAACGCCGTTGCACACCGCGGCGCGGCACGGAAGTGTTGATATGGTCGCCGAGCTACTCAAGTTTGGCGCCGATCCGCGATCTCAAACGGCGAGCGGTGAAACCCCGCTTCATTGGGCGGCGCAATACAACGGTGATCCTGGAGTGATTGGCCTGCTGCTCGATTCCGGTAGTGATCTTCAAGCCCTTGACGAGTATGCCAACACGCCCTTGCACAGTGCGATGCGGAACAAGAATCCGGCTATTGCGCGAGAGCTTCTTATTGCCGGCGCCGATCCGCATGCTCTCAATCAGTTCAATACGACTCCCCTTCTTGTAGCAGCCGACCGGCAAGACCCAGCCTTCGTATCCATGCTCCTGGCTGTTGGCGCCGATCTTTCCAGTTTGTCTGTCTGGAACAGGACCCCGCCACGTAAGGCGGCTAGATCGAACGCCAATCCTGCCGTTCTGGCCCGACTGCTGGAGGCTGTGGCTGAACCTCAAGCCCGCAAGGAGCTTGCTACAAGGCTCTTGTACTCGGTTTCAGAGAATCCCAATCCGGCAGTGGCGCGCTTGCTTCTGGATGCCGGGGCGAATCCGAGCGGAACAAAGGAATTTATTGCAACTCCACTGCACATCGCGGCAAAAAAGGGCAACGCCGAAGTCGCGGCCATGTTGCTGGATGCCGGCGCTGATGTGAGTGCAAGAGGCAGTATCAACAGAACAGTGTTGCATGCGGCCGCGGAGTCAATTGGCGATCGTGCGGTTATCGAAATGTTGCTGGATGCCGGGGTGGACCCGAACGCGCGCGATGATTGGAGCAATACGGCCCTGCACCTGGCGGCCAGACGTGCTTCTCCCTCTCTGGTGGCAACCCTGATTGATCGGGGCGCCGATCCGAACCTGCGCAACTTTGAGGGCGCCACACCCTTGCACAGGATTGATTCGGACCAGGGCGCCGCGATGGCCACCGTCCTGCTGGAACGGGGCGCCGACCCGAATGCCCGGGACGATTCCGGAAAGACACCTCTTCATCGCGCTTCTCACAAGGGATCGGTCATTAACGGCGGTCGGATTCCGGATCGCCGCGTGTTTCCCGTCGCGAATGTATTGCTTCGTTTTGGCGCCGATCCGCTGGCAAAGGACAATTCCGGAGCAACCCCCCGTTTTCGGGTCGTGAACGAAAGTGACCCACCGGTGGCCGCTCTACTCATAAACCATGACGCCGATCCGAACGTGCGCGATGAGAACGGTCGAACGGTCCTTCAGCAGGCCGCATTGAGCCGGGAACCTGCGTTCATTGTGGCACTGCTGCGCGCCGGCGCCGACCCGAACCTGCGCGATGATCGCCAACGTACTGCGCTTCACCTGGCTGCGATGGACAACGGCCATCCGAGCGTGATCACCATGCTGATCGATGCAGGGGCTGATCCCGGAGCGAAGGATGACAATGGCAGGACTCCGTTGCACTACGCGCGGCGAAACTCCTGGCTGAATGCGACTGACGTTGTGCGGCAATTGCAGCCGACAGCGGAGCCAACCCGGGGCGGGGAAGGAGGCTCATGAATGACGCCAGTGCATAGAGTGCGCGCATTTGTCTTTCTGCTCCTGCCGCTGGCCGGCGCCGCGTCGGGCACGCCGCTCGACTGCGCATACTGGAACACTTATTGGTTCTTTGAACGCGCGGACGCCGCTTTAGTGCGTGAATGCCTTGCCGCTGGCGCCGATCCCAATGAAATTAGCGATTTCGGGGATACCGTATTCGCCAGGGCAGCGGCGGACTTGGCAGATCCCGCGGCATTGCAGGCACTGATCGACGCAGGAGCCGATGTCCATGCCCGGGACCGGGACGGCGAAGCTCCCATCCATCCGGCGGCCCGTCTCAATCCCAATCCCGACGTGCTCGCCGTTCTCCTTCGAGCTGGAGCCGACCCGAACGTGCCCGACGAGTCCGGTGAAACTCCACTTCATCGCGCCGCAAAAAACAAAAACCCGTCGATAGTCAAGGCGCTGCTGAATGCCGGCGCCGATCTGAATGCCCGGGATACAGACGGAGCTACGCCCCTGCACGGTGCGGCCCAACGCAACAAGAACGTGGCCGTGCTCGCCGTGCTCCTTGAGGCCGGCGCCGATCCGAATTCGCAGAATCCCGACGGAGATACCGCCCTGCACACGGCGGCGCGCGGGGACCAGAATGCTGCCGTGATTGTCGAACTGCTGGAGGCCGGCGCCGATTTGAGCTTGGCGAACGATCAGGGCAATACACCCCTGCATGAGGCCGCAAAGGCGGGAAACAACTCGGGGGTGCGCACGCTATTGTCCGCCGGCGCCGACCCGAACCTGCGCAACGACGCCGGAAATGCGCCCCTGCATTGGGCGGTAGGGGATCGTAGGGGAGGCTCTATTACTGCCCTGCTTTTTTCCGGCGCTGATCCCAACAGTGCCAATTTCCAGGGTGTCAGACCCTTGCATCTTGCGGCCAAGAACAAATACTCGTCAGCTTTTGTGCATACGCTGCTGGATGCGGGCGCTGAGCTGCAGGGACGGGACAACTTCGGTGACTCTGCCTTGCACTACGCGATTCCTCGCGGCGAAATCTCCCGAACAGATCTTGCGCTCCTGGAAGCCGGCGCCGACCCGAATGCGCGCAACGATAGCGGCGCTACTCCGTTGCATAGGGCGGCGACCCAAAACAATCTCAAGGTGGCTCGAGCGCTGCTGAATGCGGGCGCTGACCCCAATCTCACGGACACGTCCGGTGAAACCGCTTTGCACAAGGGCGCAGGAAGTGTTCGTGGTGTTGATTCGCTCCTCTCGCCAAATATTCTTGAACTTGAAATGATCGAAACGCTTTTGGATGCTGGAGCAGACCTGCACGCCCGCGATGACTATGGCGGCACGCCCCTGCATTTGGCGGTAAGGCACAGCAACTGGACTGTGGCTGCTGCATTGTTGAATCGCGGCGCCGACGTCAATGCCCGGGATGAATTCGGAGAAACGCCGCTGTTCAGGGCCGCATACGACCAGTACCAGTTTTGGCCTGTGCCCGCGGTACCCCTGGACACCATCGGTAATTTGAGAGGGAGACATGAAAACAGGCAGACCGTCCTGCACAAGGCCGCAGCACATGTGCATCCTGCCGTTATCGAATTGTTACTGGATTCCGGCGCCGATCTGAATGCGCAGCAAGGCTGGGCGACGGCGCTTCACCGCGCTGCGGAGAGTAATCGTTATCCCGGCGCAATCACCGCGTTGGTCAACGCCGGCGCCGATCCGAATGTGCGGGGGCACTGGGACTTCACTCCGTTACACATGGCGGCGCGGAGCAATCCAAACCCTGCAGTCATAGCGGCGTTGCTGGATTCCGGCGCCGATCCGAATGCGAGAGATCAAGATCGAAAAATTCCCTGGGATTACGCGAAAAGCAATGGACTAATCGAGGGAAGCGAAGCCTGGGAGCGGCTGAAAGCTGCCAGCGAGTAACTGCACATGAGAAGGGATGTAGTGAACTCATCCACGCCTGGGGAAAACTGCTTTGTTCGAATCGCCGGTCTTGCCGTCGTTGGGTTGATGGTCCTTGGGGGCTCCAACGACGTCGTGGCCGATTCAGCGGATTGCGCTGACTGGAACACCTGGGATTTCTTCCAGAACGCGGACGCCGCCAAAGTCCGCGAGTGTCTGGCCTCCGGCGTGGATCCGAATGCGCGCGGTGAACACGACTCAACGCCTCTGCATATGGCGGATGAGAACAGCGAAGACGCTCAGGAAATATTCCGCGCTCTGATCGATGCCGGTGCGGACGTGAATGCAGTTGCGGACGATGGCCGCACCCCGCTGCATTCCGTAATGTGGGGCGCGGATGACACCACCATTATCGAGATTCTGATTGCCGCCGGGGCCGACCCGAACGCTCAAAAGGACTCCGGCGATACTCCCCTGCATTGGGCGGTCAGGTCCGAAAGTGATCCTGCGGTCTGCGCAACGCTATTGAATGCCGGCGCCGATCCCAACGCAAAGAATGGAAGGGGAGTGACTCCCTTGCATGACGCGGTAAGGAGCAAGAACGCTGTCGCCTTGTTTGCTGCATTGATTGCCGCCGGCGCTGATTTGAACGCACGGGATGAATTCGGCGACACGCCCTTGCATTGGGCAACGGAAAAGGAAGATTCCGCTTTGGTCAGGGCGATGATATCCGCGGGCGCCGACCCGCACGCGCGGGACAGGTGGGGCATTACACCTCTTGCGGCTGCGGCGTACTACGGCAATCCGGCTGCGGCTGCAGTACTTCTGGACGCGGGCGCGGATCCGAACGCGCGGGACCTGGGAGGCGATACTCCTCTTCATCAGGTAACGAAATACAACCGGAATCCTGCAGTGATTGGCGCACTTCTGGAGGCGGGGGCCGATCCCACGGTGCGAGATTCGGACGGATCCACTCCCCTGCATGACGCTGCAGCCAGCAGTGGCGGCGACACCTACATCATGGGAACGAGCGCCCGCGGAGATCGTTACAGGGACGACGGCGCGATCATCGATTACTACGCAAACATCATGCATGGGACAAAGCGGCACAGCCTCAAAGCCGACATGCTTGCCCAATTTCTGGAGGCAGGCGCGAATCTTGAGGCGCGCGACGAGAAGGGAAAGACGCCGCTGCATAAGGCGGCCGGCGGGAGTCGCAACGCCAGCGTGATCGCCACATTGCTGGATGCCGGCGCTGACCCCGCAGCACGGGACATCTTCGGCGATGAGCCGCTGCATGCGGCGATGAGAAACGGAGGCAAGTCTCTTGTGACGGCTCTGCTGGGGGCCGGCGCCGATCCGAATGCGAGAAACGACAGTGACGAAACCCCCCTTCATAAGGCCGGGGAGCACACAAAGTATCCGGCTGTGATTGACGCGCTCCTGGATGCGGGCGCTGATCCGAATGCGCGAAGTGAGTGGGGCAATACGCCCCTGCACGAAGCGATGGGTCCCAAGGGGAATCGGGACGTGGTTGCGGCGCTGATTCGATGGGGCGCCGACCCAAACGCTCGCAATTTTCTTGGGCGCACGCCGCTGCACAGTGAGGCTTGGACCTGGAATGGGGGAGAGACCGAGGTCCTCTTGGTGTTGCTGGGTGCAGGCGCCGATCCGAACGCGCGCGACCGGAATGGCGCTACGCCATTGGATGATGCGTTACGCGGAAACCGCAGTCCCGCGTTCACCGCCGCGCTGCGCGAGGCTGTAGAGGCGTCCACCGAGCGAGATAAGAAAGGTGGAACCCCTGGAGAGAAGGAACAAAGCAACGTCAGCGCTGGAGAATCAGGTCAATCGAAACGCACGCGGGCGGCCTCCCAGGGAGCCGGGTCGGGGCAGGGAGAAATGCAGGGGGCTACCGCCGACTTGGCTCCGTCCTCGGTTTGCGCCAACTGGAATACGCCCGAGTTCTTTCACAAGGCGGAGGGATCGCAAGTGCGCGACTGCCTGATCGCCGGCGCGGACCCCATGGCGCGTGCCGAGCGCGAAATCACTCCTTTGCATTATGCGGCCTCGGTCAGCGAGGATCAGGGGTATTCGAAGCGCTGCTGGACGCCGGCGCTGACCTGCACGCACGCAGCCGGCAAGGCTATACGCCGCTGCATTTTGCAGTCTGGGGAAAGGTTCGATCGAAGGCCGTCGCGGTGCTTCTGGATGCTGGCGCCAACTCGAATGCCCAAACCGACATCGGCGCAACGCCTCTGCATTGGGTGGCAGAAACTCACGGTGATGTCGGCATCGCCTCCGCGCTTCTGAATGCCGGCGCCGATCCCAACGCCAAAGACGAGCAGTTTGGAATGACGCCCCTGCATGAGGCGGCAGCGAAGGGCAACATCGCGGTCATGGCCGCACTTGTGGATGCCGGCGCTGATTCGAACGCACGTGACGCGAGTCGCGCGACACCCCTGCATAGCGCCGCGGGCGGGGCCAACGATCCGGCCACGCTGACCGTACTGATTGCCGCTGGTGCGGACCTGGGAGCGCTTGACGAATGGGGGTTCACTCCGCTACACAGCGCCGCATTGAGCAACGACAATCCCGCCATGGCAGCAGCACTGATTGATGCTGGCCTCTCCATCAAGGATCGAGACGAGACAGGCCACACGCCGCTGCATCTCGCAGCGTCTTCTCATAGTCCTGCCGTCGTGGCGCTTCTGATCGATGCGGGCGCTGATCCTGGCGCAAGGGACGAATACGGCCGCACTCCTTTGCATAAGTCGGCAAACAGCAGGTTCCAACCTGGCCAACTTGAAGTCGTGCAACTGCTGAAACAGGCGGGCGCCGACTTCAGTGCACGAAACAGCGAGGGTGCTACGCCGCTCCATGTGGCAGCCAGCCGCGATACACGGGCTAGAGTGGTTTTTCAGAACGCCAGTCCCGAGACGCTGGCCGAGGAACTGGCCGGCAGGGAGGCAATGCGCTACGCCTTGATACGCGCTCTCCTCGATATGGGCTCTGACCCTGACGCCCGGGACGATGAAGGTGACACCCCCCTGCACAAGGCCGCCCAGCACATCGATGATGGGGCGGTAATCACTGCGCTGATTGAAGCTGGCGTCGATCCGAACGCACTTGACAATGCCGGCAACAGGCCGCTGAGCATTTTGGCCAGCCGCAGTAAAAACTCCTCGGTTGTTACTGCGCTGCTCGAAGGAGGCGCTGACCCCAACGCCACGGGCAGAAATAATTTGACCGCATTGCAAAACGCGGCCTCCGGCTCCGGAGACATGGCAATAATTCGGGCGCTGCTGGATGCCGGCGCGGACCCCATGGTCAGGGATCGATCCGGCAATACGCTGTTGCATCGTCTGAAATCCGGGACCAGCCCCGATGTGGTCCATGTCCTCTTGGATCTCGGCGCCGATCCGAACGCGCGCAACCAATACGGCGACACTCCCCTGCACAGCGCAGCCACATCGAGAGACAGCCCTTCGGTGGTCTCCGCCTTGATCGAAGCGGGTGCGAATCCCAATGCGCGAAGTGATTTCGATTCAACTCCTCTGCACTGGGCCGCTCGTGATGGCAATTCCGCTGCGGTCGGCGTGTTGCTGGATGCCGGCGCCGATCCGAACGCAAGAGAAGATTCCACGAGAACGCCGCTGCATTCTGCTGCGACGGATAATCCGGACGCGGGTGTGGTTAGCGCGCTGATCGCCGCCGGGGCCGGCCCGAATCTTCGCGATAAAGACGATAGTACGCCGCTACATATGGCGGCCCGTTGGGGTTGGTATCCTGCCGCTATTGCTGCCCTGCTGGATGGCGGGGCCGATCCGAATTTACGGGATGGCAAAGGCGAAACTCCCTACGAGCTGGCGCTCAAGAATGAACGCTTCAATGGCACGGAGGAATTGCAGCGGCTAAACTGAACTTCACGCGCCGTATGGGCAGATAAGTCCATGCATTCAGGGGGTTAGCGCTATTCGGCCTGGACGTGTACTGGGAACATTTTGGCGGGGTCGATGTCGAGCAGTTCGAAGGCCCGGCGCTGCCCGGGCGTGGGCTGGGTGTTGACGGTGAAGGGGCGGTCTGGGTTGCCCGGCAGCTCTATGACGTTGACGGCGAGGGTTGCCAAGTCATCGAGGAGGGTCGGCAGGCTGTGCACCGGTAGGCCGTCGGCGCTGGTTTTGGTGTTGGTTTTGTGCCGTGCCCGTTGGGAGGGTTGGGCCTTGTGCACGGGTGAAGCCCGCTGAGCTTGTGCGCCTTCGGGATCGTCGTCCTCGAACAGGATTGGCGCGAGGCGGCGGCGCAGGCGCCATTCCACGTAGCAGGCCAAGGTGCACAGGAACACATGGGCGCGCACCCGCTCGGCGCTGTAGACGTAGACCGGGCGCACCTTGAGCCGGGCGCTCTTGAGGGTTCGGAAGGCGCGCTCGACGCGCGACAGCGATTTGTAGGCTGCGACGGCCTGATGAGCGCCGATCGCGGTGTCGTCGAGGCTGGTGCGCACGATGTAGATGCCGTCGAGCTGGGCCTCGGCGGTGATTTTCTCTACGTTGCGGGTGAAGGTGAGATCGTCGTCCTGCACGCGGATATCGAAGTGTTTTTCGACCTTGCGGCGGTTGGCTTCGCGTCCGACCCGGCGGTTGATCCGATCGCGCCCGCGCAGCCGGGAGCCCGGACGGCGGACGATCTCAGCGATGCGCTCCAGGATGGCCTCGGTGGCCTGAAGGAGGTCTTCGCGTTTGCGCGCCCGCTCCTCGTGCAAGCGGGGATTGAAGCACACCATCAACCGCTCGCCCGGGAAGTCGGGGCTGACGATCTCGGCGACCGCGTCGGGTTGCAACGCCGCCGGCTGCAGCGGCGCGGGCCGGCCGTCATCGAGCGGCTTCAGCAGCTTGCGCAGGTCCGCGCTCTTCAACGCCGAGATCCAGTCCAGCCCCGCAGGCGCCACCGACTCGCGCAGCCGCGCCGTGGTCAACATGCCCCGATCGCCCACCAGGGCGATGCGCCGCACCCCGAAGCGGCCTTGGAGCTTCGCCACCTGCGCCGCCACCGTCGTCGGGTCCGCGGTATTGCCGGCGAACACCTCCACGGCGATCGGGCAGCCCTCGCGGGTGCACAGCAGACCGATGACGATCTGTTTTTTGCCCCGCTTGCCGTCGCGGTTGTGACCGAACTTCGCCAGCGGGCAACACCGCCCCTCCAGGTAGCTGGAGGTCATGTCGTACAGCACCAGGGTACCGCCCTTGAGATGGCGCCGGGCCAGGCTCTTCTCGATCCACGGCTGGCGTTTGAGCAACCAATCGAGCATGTTCAGCAGCTCGTTGCCCGATACCGCGCCCAGGCCCAGTACCGCCCCCAGGCTGGAGGCCGCCGTGTCCGGGGACAGGCGCCGGGCGGTGGCCAGCTTGGACTCCGGCGCCAGCACCCGCTCGACCAGCGCCGCCAGGGCCAGATCGCGCATCCGGCTGCGGGTGCGGTGCAGCAGGCGCGGCAGTCCCAACTGCCGGCAGGTCCCCAAGACCGCGGCCACATGGCCGTGGGGCCAGGTCCGGCGCACGATGAACGCCTCGTCGGGCGAGTTGAAGACCACACCGCCCTTGAGCAGGCGGCGGATGCCTTCGACCAGATGCGGCGGCAGGTGGGAGAGGTTGGCGAGGGTTTGTTTGCGGATCCGTTTGCCGTCGCGCCAGGCCTTGCGCAGCAGGATAGCGGGCGGGCTGTTGCGGTTGGGGATGACTTCGACGTGGTAGGACAGGGGGCGGCCATTACATGGAAACAATATTTAAGGATCATATACCTATACCAAGCGATATGCAACTCTTATAATGGGGCTATTACATGGAAACTATAATACACATGCAAACCACCAGCCCGGCACCACATTCCACCGTAAAATCAAAGACTTGGAACAATCACACCGCCTCGGCGCGCCGTGAAGCTCGGGCTAAAAGACGCCAGCGAGTAACTACGGTCAGGGTACCGTTTGCGGGCAGTCAGTCCGCCAGCCAGCGGAGCAGGGGAATGACTACGATGGCAAGGGTGGCGGCTGCCAGGAATGTGACGGAACGCAGGGCGGCGCGGAAGAAGTCGGTAGCCACAACTGTTGCTTGATCAAACCAGGCCGGTAACGCAAGCAGGGAGTTGCTTGCGATCCCGCCAATGGAAGCTCCCAAATCCAACAGTGCCGGCAAGGTAAACAGAGCGGCGAAGACGGATGCGATCAGGCCACTGCCGCCCAGGACCAGCCAACGAAGTTGCTGCTGGCGGCGAATTCCTTTCATGACGCCTTGTATGAATTCGGCATCGTGGACCGGATCTTCCGCAACACCGGCAAACAGCGCCGCCAATTCGTGGTCGATCCCGTGTTCGTTGTCAGACGCTTGCATCAAGCTTCTCCCGGACTTTTTGGCTGCCGCGATGGATCAGCGACTTGACGGTGCCCAGCGGCAGCCCGGTCATTTTGCTTACCTCACCGTGAGAATACCCGTATGCATAGTTGAGGACAACGACGGCGCGCTCGCGCTTCGACAGAATTGCAAGCGCGCGTTGCAGTTCCACAGTGTGATACGGCTCCGCCGCCTGTGAACGGCCGTCCCGCGGGCCCTGCTCGAACTCAAGCCGTTCCATCATGCGCGCTCGTCGCCCGGAAGATCGGCGGTTCTGCAGGAATTCGTTGTACGCAATCTTCATGAGCCAGGGGGTAAAGCGAGCCGTGTCCTTCAGGTCGCCTATGCGGTTCCATGCGCGAATGAAGGCCTCCTGCGCCAGGTCGTCCGCCTCGGCATGATCTCCGCAAAGGTGGCGTAACCAGCCCCGAACTCGCCCCTGGTGCCGAGCAACCAATTCGCCGTATGCATCATGGTCGCCAAGCCTAACGCGCAGCGCGAGCTGCTGATCGCTTTCCCGCATGAGGCGTTTCGCCGGTTATCTACTTCTCGTGGCGCGAACGCAATGCCCATAAGAGAGTTAGTCCCAAGCCAATCAGTAGCGGAATGGACCCAATGCCCATGAGAGGACCTACAGCCTCGTCTTCTCCGACGAGGAAACCGAATGTTCCGATTCCCAGGCCAATCGCTGCCAGAACAATACCCCGGCGCAGGTCCTGGTCTTGCGTGGGTTGTGCTTTCTGTGCCATCGGCTTGCTGATGCTCTGCAGGAATTCCGCCGGCAATTCCTGGCCTTTCTCAATTGCAGCCCGCATTGTTGCTTGCACTTCACGCCGGTTTCGGTGGATGTAATAACAGATCAGTCCGACTATCGCCGTGGGCGTCAGGATCCCAACGATGGCAACCAGGTAAGGCAATGCGTCAATCCAACTTTCTTCGCCATACATGATAGGAATTTCCTCAATTAACTCGTGTCGACATATTACTGATGCTCGAAATGCACCGGTTGGATGCAAGGGTGGGTAGTCGTCGCACTCTTGGGGAGGTGTTCGTTGTGATGGATTATGTGCCATGGCGCGCGGACCCAACAGTTACCACGGATTACGTGTAACACGGAAACCGTGCTAACATTCGGTCTCGCAGATTCGGGCAAAGAAAATGAACCTGACGATTACGATTGAGAGAGACATTCTGAAACGTGCGCGAATCCGCGCACTTCAGCAGAACACTTCGGTCAACGCAGTTCTGAGGGAATACCTGGCTTCTTACGCCGGCATCCGCAGCGGCAAACGCAAGGCAGTAGGCAAATTGCTGCGCCTTTCGGAGGAAGCGTCATCAACGCGCGGCGGAAACAATTGGACGCGCGACGAACTGCATGAGCGTTAAGCCCCGCTTTATCGACACCAACGTTCTGGTGTATCTATTTGACTCCGGCTCGCCCCGCAAGCAGGTTCGCGCGCGCGAACTGCTTGCTGAGGCCGCCGACAGCGCAATCCTGAGCGTCCAGGTATTGAGCGAGTTCTACGTCGCGGTTACTCGTAAGCTCGAGCGGCCGCTGCCGGCAGATCAAGCGCAAGCAGCCGTGGACACACTTTGCGAATTGCAGGTTCGCCCCTTGCACTCAAATCTCGTCACTTCAGCTATCCGCCGTTGCCAGGCCTCGAGACTTTCCTACTGGGATGCGCTGATCGTTGAGACGGCGATAGAGGCGCAAGCCAAAATCTTGCTCACCGAGGATATGCAGCATGATCAGCGGTTTGACGGGCTGCGCGTGGTTAATCCGTTCCTGTAAAAACCCCCGGGTGCTGGAAATGCTCTGAAGTTATCCCGACGCCAGCTTGTGGGCCTGGCGGGTGGGTTCGGGAATGCGGTAGCGCGGGGCGCACTGCAAGGTGAGCATCACTGCGGTTTCGAGGTTTACTCGATGGCCGACTGAAACGTAGATGGGCCGGGTGTTGGTGCGGGTTCGAACAACCGCTCCGATAAGTTCTTTGCCGTCGTGCAGCGGCGTATGCGAGCCGCGTTCGGTGCCCGGTTCTTTGTGGGTACCAATCAGGCGTGATTTGGCGGCGCCGATTGCGGGTATGTCCAATAGCAGGCCCAGGTGACAGGCAATGCCAAAGCGCCTTGGATGGGCCAAGCCCTGTCCGTCGCAAAGTAGCAGGTCGGGTTTTTGCGGTAAGGCGCGCAAGGCGGCCAGCGCGGGTGGGCACTCGCGAAACGAAAGAAGGCCGGGGACGTACGGAAAACGCAGTTCCGCTGTTATTACGCTGTAGTGGAGCAGCTCAAGGGACGGAAAGTCGAGCAGCACGGCTGCGGCTCGGCCAGTTCCCTTCCTGATGCCGATGTCCACGCCGGCGACGGTGCGAATTTCGTCGAGCCGGTCTTCAGAGACGACGTGCTCGCGGAGTGATTCCTGGATTGTTCGCGCTTCAGCTGGAGATACGTTCCAGTCGTGGTCGAGGGCAGTATCGGCCAAGACATTCGCGAATCTGTGCTTCATGCGGGCCTAAAGGTAGTCGAAACGCGGGCGCCTTCCTGGGAACGAGGGCGTCCCGCCCTCGACGAGGACGAGACGTCCTCGTTCCCAGGGGGTCGCTATTGTTGGGGGCGGCGCCAGGCCTGGGCGATGTAGTGGTCGAGGCTGACCCAGCGGCCGCCGCCCAAATAGAAAAGGGCCAGAAGCAGCACGAAGTAGGTCACGCCCAGCACGACGCCGTTGTTCAGAATGACGATGCTGCCGAATTCGGTGAACCAGCCGGTGTCGCCGTGCAAAGCCTCGCCTTGCTCGCGCAGCACGCGCCGAGCCTCGCCTAGGCGATCCCTCGCGCCGTCGGTGTCGTCGCTCGGGAAGGGGCTGCGCGGGTCGGCGGTGATCTGCCAGCCGTTCTTCCAGTGGACCGTGGTAACGGCAATGGTCATGACGAACATCAGCGGGATGCACGCCAAACGGGTGGCCAGCCCCAGCAGGAGCGCAACGGCGCCCACGATTTCTGTTGCACAGGCCAGGAAAGCCATCAGTTCGGGCAGCGGATAACCCAGCCGGTCGAAATAACGGGCGGTGAATTCCAATCCGCGATCGGGATGCCATTTGTTTATCCCAGCTACCCAGAACACGGGCGCCAGGTATAAACGGATCGCCAGCGGCGCCAGCCAATCGGCTGCTTGCAGGCGCTTTAGCCAGCTACACGCAAGCCGGACGCAAGAGTTCAATAGATTCATCATGGTCCGGCAGAATAGCACAGCGGCCGCAGCCCTTGATGCTGCCGATTCAGGAAGGTAAGATGGGAACCCTTATATAAAGATATGGGAACCCATATTGAAGACTACGATTGAGATTGCAGACGATCTGGCCAAGACCGCAAAAGCACATGCGGCGCGGGAGAACATCACGTTGCGCGCGCTGATTGAGCGCGGGCTGCGTTTGGCGCTTCGTTCCGATAGTCGGAGGAAGCGTTTCAGATTGCGCGATGCCAGCGTTACAGGGAGCGGGCTCAAGGCGCCCTTCAACGATTCCGATTGGGCGCGCATTCGCGAGTCCATCTACGAAGGCCGCGGCAATTGATTGCCACCGATACCAACATCCTTGTATACGCTCACCGTGCTGACTCGCAATGGCATGACCGGGCCAGAACCTCAATTGAATCGCTGGCGCATGGACGGATAAGTTGGGGATTGCCGTGGCCCTGCATCCACGAGTTCCTCGCGATCACGACCCATCTCCGAATCTACGATCCTGCGTCAACGATCGCTCAGGCCATCGATCAGATTGATGCCTGGCTCGAATCTCCGGTTGCCGTTTTGATCGGGGAAGCACAAGTGCATTGGAAAACGCTGAAGGAGTTGCTGGGGAAGGGTCGCGTGACCGGCCCGATGGTCCATGACGCGCGCGTTGCCGCGGTCTGCATCGCGCACGGAGTTACGGAAGTGTGGACGGCTGACCGCGACTTCAGCCGCTTTCCCGACCTGGTTACCCGAAATCCTTTGCAGGGGTAGCGTCAAGATTGTCTGATCCTGGGGTGGATTGCGACGTTGTAGTGGTAGGCGCCGGCTTTGCGGGGCTGACCTGCGCGCGGGAAATGGCCCGGAGCGGCCTCAAGGTCCTGGTGCTGGAGAAGAAGACGAAGGCCGGGGACCACATTCACACCACCGGCATCCTCGTCAAGGAAGCCCAGGACGAGTGGGCGGCCCCGGAGCACCTGGTTCGGGAAATCAGGCGAGTGCGCGTGTACGGGGCGGGCCTGCGCTCGGCGGTAGTCGAGCGTGACGACTATTTCTTTCTTGCCACGGACACGGCGGGACTATTGGAATGGTTACAGGACCAGGCGCGAGAAATCGGCATCGAAGTCCGGGTAGGCGAAGCCTTCAGCGGCGGTAAGCGAGAGCGGGGGCGCTGGGTACTTGAGGGAACCGGGACGACCTGCCGATTCCTGGTGGGCGCCGATGGCGCGCGCTCGCAAGTCGCAAAGGTCCTGGGACTGGACCGAAATACGCGGTACCTGAAGGGCGTGGAATACGCGTATGAACCTCTTCCGGACGCTGAGAACAGTCTGCATTGTTTCGTCGATCCTGAATTCGCCCCCGGCTACATCGGCTGGGTGTTGCCGGGCGTCGGCGTGACGCAGGTGGGGTTGGCATGCCACTCATCGCATACGGTCGATCTTCCCGGGTTTGTCCGCCGCATTGATCCCCTGTTCGGTCTTTCGGACCGTCGGATCCTGGAGAAACGGGGCGGAATCATTCCGATCGGCGGGCTGCTGCGCAACTTCCATGCCGAGGGCGTAATGCTGCTGGGCGATGCGGCCGGCATGGTGTCTCCGCTGACGGCCGGCGGCATCCATCGCGCCTATCTCTATGGACGGCTGGGCGGTCAGGCAATCGCCGGCTATCTGCAGGATGGCGGTGCGAATCCCGGAGCCGTGATCCGCAAGAGCTATCCGCGTCGCCCCTGGCAGCATGCAGCCCGATGGGTATACGACCACCTGCCCTCGGCCGCAGTGCTGCAAGCCATGCTGCGTATGCCGCCCGTGTTCAGGCGGGTGGCAGGTAAGATCTTTTTTGATCGGATGAGTTGGCCGGAATGAGTGAGGAAAGCGGCAAGCCAAGGAAGCCGGCCCCGGTGGGCCTGAAGGCGCAGATCGACTTGCCGGCGCCGGTGGCCGTATGGGTGCTTGGGGCGCACGCGATTGCCCTGCTGACGCCGTTGCTTTTGCTTTGGGCGGTCTACGCCAATTGGGAATTTGTGTTTGCGCGCACGATTGCACCTGCGTTCTTCTATGTGGCCGTCGCCCTGATGATGGCGTCCGCGGCCTTTGAGATAGCCCAGAACACGGCGGACCGCTGGTACCTCATGGTGGGGATGGGGAGCACCACGCGTGCGGCGCTGGCCGACTTCCTGTTTTACATGTGCAACGCGCTCAGCATGCTGGCGCTGATCACCGCTTGCCTGGGAGGCGTCTGGTGGATCATGGTTCTGTGCGCACTTGTGGCCGGCATCTTCGCGTTCCTGTATCTGACCGGACGGCAGCCGTTTATGGCTTTCGGGGTTCTTGCGGCGACTTCGACGTTGGCGCTTTACTTTGCCTTTGGCAATCCCATTGTGTTTCTCCAGCTGGTTACGGGCCAGCTGACTCTGTTCTTCTTCACCCTGCTGCTGAAGACCCGCGCCCAATCTCTACACGGTTGCGTGGCACTGGTCAGCACCTCGGGCCTATGGGTTATAGCCTGGGCCATCTACAGCAGCGCCCAGGGCAGGCCGCAGAGCTGGGTGTTGGTCATCGGCCTGGCCGTTGGTCTTGGGCTATTGGCGCTCGCCCTGAGACCGCGACTGGCGAAACTTGCCGCAACACCACACCAGGGGGGATAGGGAAGGTTCCAGCTTGTGTGACACCGGCTGCGTTGCGGGGCGCGAAATTACATAAGGACACGTAAGCTTGAAGTAGGCTATTTCAAAGTGCCATTTTGAAATAGCCTGGTTTGGACTTTGACAGGATCACAGGATTCCCTCCTGTCAGAATCGATTGGTCAGTCGTCGGCTGGCTAGCCGTGTTTCAGAAAATACTCTAGCGATAGCTGCCCAGCAGTACTCCGGTTCGATGGAACCGGCGAAGCTGGGCCTCACCCTGCCGAATCAGTGCGGGCCGGGCGTCGGGGGGAGCCTGCTGCATCATGTTCTCCAGCATTTCGCCGCCGGTTTGCTTGCTTCCGTCCAGAATCATGGCTAGCAGGCCCGCCGAGAGAACGCCTAGTTCCTCCGTTTGCACACGGCCGGCGCGATCACGCCGCAGGAGAAGGAAAGCGGGAACTTCGGGAGGGGCGTCTTGCAGCTTGCAGGCTTTGCTCTTGTGCACCGGGTAGCGCAGCGTGAGGAGCCGAAGTAGGGTCGAGGGCGCTGGATTCCCTGAAACCACATCGCCTGCCGGATCAATCGCCGGGCTCGACGCCGGGTCCGGTGCGTTCCTCAACCTGCGCTTTTCCGACTCGTAGAGAATGAGTTCGCCCAGCCACGGAGGGTCGCCCTCTCGACCGGATTGCGTTTTTTGGTACCAATCCTGTAGTTCGCCGGCCAGCCGCGGGAAGTAGGGCGTTGAGGCGCGATGCTCGCGAATAAAGTCGCGAATCAGGGCCGAAAAGGACTTTTTGCCCAGCTGCCTGCGCGTTAGTGGGAAGTTGGCTTCCAGCAGTCGCGACACGTTGCCGAAGACCAGGCGCCGATAGATCGCGATTCGCCGGTCTTCCGGGCCCTCCGGCTGCGGATTGGTTTGCGGGTCGCGCAGGTGGGCGGTTAGTTGCCGCTGTAAGTGTTGGAAGCTGGTCAAGTTGCGCTCAAGGGTGGTTTAGGTTTCGAGGGCGAGACGCCCTCGTTCCCGGGGAGGGCGGGACGCCCTCGTTCCCAGAGGGGACGCGCCCGTTCCCAGGCGTAAGTCCGAGTGGTCATGCGCAGGCGTGTTGAACATCCTTGATGCGGCTGACCTCGGCCAGCAGCTCGGGGAGCGGGGGCTGGTTGAAGTCCCGTTCCAGCACGGTGGGCCGGGGGCCCAGGCGCCGGTAGGCGTAGTCGAGCAGTTGCCAGACTTCATCCTTGACCGTCGCGCCGTGCGTGTCGATCAGCAGGTCCGGCGCTTCGTCGTAATGACCCGCGGTGTGCATGTACAGCACGCGGTTCGGCGGCACGGTGTCCAGGAAGGCGCGCGGGTCGTAGTCGTGGTTGACGCTGTTGACGTATACGTTGTTCACGTCAAGCAGCAAGCCGCAGTCGGCCTCTTCCAGCACAGCCGCCAGGAACTCGCCTTCTTGCATCTCCGCGCCCATGGAGGCGTAGTACGACACGTTCTCCACGGCGATGCGCCTCCCCAGGATGTCCTGCACGCGGCGAATCCGCCGTGCGACGTAGCGCACCGCCTCGCCTGTAAACGGGATGGGCAGCAAGTCGTAGAGCTGGCCATCGTCGCCGGTGTAGCTTAAGTGCTCGGAATACAGGCGCACGTGGTGTTCATCCATCCATTCACCCACGTCGCGCACCAGCGACTCGTTAAGGGGGTGCGGGCCGCCCAGGGACAGCGAGAGCCCATGGGCGATGACCGGCCAGCGTTCGGTGAAGAAGCCGAGTTTCTTGCCCAGCGCGCCACCGACGCCGATCCAGTTTTCCGGCGCCAGCTCGAAGAAATCGACCTCTGCCGGCGGCTCTTCCGTGAACGGCTTGAGATAGGGGCGGCGAAGGCCCAGTCCGGCTCCGGAGATTCCTTTGATGGTGGGGGTCATGCTGAGCTAATACTAGTCCCTGGTAAAGAGGGTACTTTTCTTTTGTCGAGGGCGGGACGCCCTCGTTCCCAGCGGGGGAGGCCTCGTTCCCAGGGGGCGGCCTCGTTCCCAGGGGGCGGCCTCGTTCCCAGGGGGCGGCCTTGTTCCCGGGTTTCGAGGGCGGGACGCCCTCGTTCCCAGCGGGGACGCCCTCGTTCCCAGCGGGGACGCCCTCGTTCCCAGGGGGGGGATTTTACTCTTTGGGGCGTAGGCGTTTGGGGTATTCGCAGAGGTCGGAGATTACGCATTCATTGCAGCGGGGCTTGCGTGCCTGGCAGACGTATCGGCCGTGCAGGATCAGCCAGTGGTGGGCGTGTTGAAGGAATTCCTTCGGGGTGAGGCGCATCAGCCGTTTCTCGACTTCCAGCACCGTCTTGCCGGGGGCAATCCTCGTGCGGTTGGAGAGCCTAAAGACGTGGGTATCCACGGCGATGACCGGAACGCCGAAGGCCGTGTTCAGAATCACGTTGGCGGTCTTGCGGCCCACTCCGGGCAGGGCTTCCAGCGCCTCGCGCTCGCTCGGCACCTGCCCGCCGTGATCCTCCAGCAGCATCCGGCAACAGGCTACGAGGTTGGCGGCCTTGGCATTGAACAGTCCGATCTGCCGGATGTGGCTGCGAATGCCCGCTTCGCCCAGCGCCAGCATGGCGTCCGGCCTGTCGGCCTCGGCAAACAGCGTCTTCGTGGCCTTGTTCACGCTGACGTCGGTGGCCTGGGCCGACAAGATCACGGCCACCAGCAGCTCGAACGGCGAGCCGTAGGAAAGCTCGGTGGTCGGGCGCGGATTGGCCCGGCGCAGGCGCCGGAAGATTTCCGCTCGCTTCTCGGCGTTCAGCGCTTCAGCGTGACCAGTCCCGGCTGGCGTGCGTAGAACTGGACCAGTTCGTCGAGCTGCTCATCGGTGAGCATGTTGAGAAAGGCGTTCATCGAGACGTCGCTGCGTTCGCCTTCCAGGTACTGGCGGATGGTCTCGTGCAGGTAGTCGGCGTGCTGGCCGGCCAGGTGAGGGAACTCCGTGGTGATGCTGATTCCGTTCACCCCATGGCAGGACATGCAATAGATGTTGGTTTCGGGAGTTTCGACCTCCGGATCGGCTTCAACAGCGGTCGCGTTCGCGAAGTAGGCGGCGATGTCCTGGAGGTCCTGCTCGGTCAGGTCGGCTGCCTGGGCGTGCATGCCGTCATGCTCGCGATCATCACCCGCGTAGCCTTTGAGCGCCCTCACAATGTAATTGGCATTCTGACCGCCCAGCCGTGGCACGTGGTACGGCGGATAGGTGGTCATGTTGCCTTCGATGCCGTGACAGCCGAGGCAGGGATCCGCCAGGATGCGGCCGCGGTCCAGATCGTCCTCGGCGGCAAGTTGCGAGGAAAAGACGGCCGTCAACACAAAGGCCGCCACCAGCAGTTTCTTGTTCATGCTCACGAATTCCTCCGCTATAGCACGTAGACGAAGATGAACAGGCACACCCATACCACGTCAACGAAGTGCCAGTACCAGGACACCGCCTGGAATCCGAAGTGTTCGTTGGGCGTGAAATGCCCCTTGAGAATGCGGAACCAGGTCACGGTGAGCATGATCGCCCCCAGCGTGACGTGCGCGCCGTGGAACCCGGTCAGCATGAAGAAGGTGGAGCCGTAGATGCCGGTGCTGAGCCTCAAGTCAAGGTCCTGGTAGGCCTGGACGTATTCTTCAACCTGGAAGAACAGAAAGGCGATGCCCAGCAGCACCGTCAACAGCGTGCCGATGTTCAGCAGCTTGCGATTATTGTTCTTCAGCGCGTGATGCGCGATGGTGATCGTGACGCTGGACGTAAGCAGCAGCGCCGTGTTCAGAAGCGGCACCCCGCCCCAGCCCATGGGCTGGAATTTGCCTTGTGCATCGCCTCCGATCTCGCCCGGGCCGTTGGTGGGCCATTCGGTCTCGAATCCCGGCCACAGCAGGCTGTTGGTGGCTTCGCCGATGCCATCGCCGCCCAGCCACGGCACCGCCAGGCTGCGGGCGTAGAAAAGGGCGCCGAAAAAGCACACGAAGAACATGACTTCGGAGAAGATGAACCACGCCATTCCCTGGCGGAAGGACCGGTCAACCCGGCCGCTGTAGAGGCCGGAAATGTTCTCCCGGATCACGGTTCCCAGCCATCCGAACATCATCACCGTCAGTCCGCCCAGGCCGAGAAACAGCACGGGCCTGCCCACGGCCGCTCCGTTCAGCCACAGTGCGCCACCCAAAGCGATGCCGAACATGGACACTGAGGCCACGATGGGCCAGGGGCTGCCGTGCGGCAGGTAGTAGTCCGCTTTGGTGCTAGCCATTCATTCCTCCTCAACCGGGCTCGGCGGTAAACAGGGTGTACGCCAGCGTCACGGTCTCGACGTGCGCCGGTAAATCAGGATCGATCGTGAAGCGCATCGGCATGTCGCGCTCTTCGCCGGCCGCAAACGCCTGTTCCTCGAAACAGAAGCAAACCTGCTTGCTGACGTGGCTCACGGCCTCCAGCGGCCGCACGCTCGGCAGGGTTACCGATGTGACGGACTGTTCCAGGAGATTGCGCGCGTAGAAATGCGTCTCGGCGGTAATCCCCGGCGTTACTTCCATGCTCATCTCGCCCGGACGAAATTCCCATGCCGCTTCGTTCGCCGTATTGGTCAGGAATTCCACCCTGATCACGCGGTTTTCGTCGATCTCCAGCGCATGGGCGCCGCCGCCGGGCTCCGTGGCCCGGGTCAGACGCTCCGAGTCCAGCCCCGTGAGCTCGCAAAACACGTCGTACAGAGGCGCCAGCAGGAAGGCGAAGGCGAACATGCCCACCACCGCCCCGCCGAGCGTAAGGACCAGCCGCCGGTTGCCTCCTCGCTTGATCATGCGCCGCTCCTGACCCATTGCATCAGGATGAAGCCGCCGTAGAACGCCATCGCCAGCAACAAGAGCAGGGCGAGATGCAAGCGTTTACGGGCTTTTTGGTGCATGAATCGGTACAGAACAGCCTAGACCTTGGGCGCCGTTTCAAAGGTGTGATACGGAGCCGGCGAGGGGACCGTCCATTCCAGTCCCTGCGGCTCGTCCCAGACCTTGTCGGAGGCCTTCGCTCCGCCCTTGACGCACTTGATCAGCATCCACACGAACAGCAGTTGCGAGAGGCCGAAACCGAATGCGCCGATGGTCGAGATCATGTTGAACTCGGTGAACTGCACGGAGTAGTCCGGAATTCGCCGCGGCATGCTGGCCAGTCCCAGGAAGTGCTGCGGGAAGAACAGCACGTTGACGAAGATCGTAGACAGCCAGAAGTGCCACTTGCCCAGGGTTTCGTTGTACATGTGCCCGGTCCACTTGGGCAGCCAGTAGTAAACGCCGGCGATCACCCCGAAGATGGCGCCCGGCACCAGTACGTAGTGGAAGTGCGCCACAACGAAGTAGGTGTCGTGGTATTCCATGTCGGCCGGAACCAGGGCCAGCATGAGTCCGGAGAAACCACCGATGGTGAACAGGATGACGAAGGCGAGTGCGAACAGCATCGGGGTCTCGAAACTGATAGAGCCTCGCCACAGCGTGGCTACCCAGTTGAAAATCTTCACGCCCGTTGGCACCGCGATGAACATGGTGGTAATCATGAAAAACAGCAAGCCGGCCTGCGGCATGCCCACCGTGAACATGTGGTGCGCCCATACGACATACGAGAGAAAAGCGATCGCCGAAGTCGCGATCACCATGGAGGTGTAGCCGAACAGCGGCTTGCGAGCGAAGGTGGGGATGATCTGCGAAACGATTCCAAAGGCCGGAAGGATCAGGATGTAGACCTCGGGGTGGCCGAAGAACCAGAAAATGTGCTGGAACATCACCGGATCACCGCCTCCGGCCGCCAGGAAGAAGCTGGTGTCGAAGTAGCGGTCGGTAAGCAGCATGGTGATCGCCCCGGCCAGCACCGGCATCGCGCCGATCAGCAGGTAGGCGGTGATCAGCCAGGTCCACACGAACAGCGGCATCTTCATGAAGCCTATGCCGGGCGCCCGCATGTTGGTGATGGTCACGATGATGTTGATCGCGCCCAGGATGGAGGACGCGCCCAGCATATGGAGCGAGAACACCACGAAGGGGAAGGCGTCTCCGGTCTGCAGGACCAGCGGGGGATACAGCGTCCAGCCGCCCGCTGGAGCGCCCCCCGGCATGAACAGCGTGCCCAACAGCAGCAGGAAGGCCGGCGGCAATATCCAGAAACTCCAGTTGTTCATGCGCGGCAGCGCCATGTCCGGCGCCCCCACCATCAAGGGGATCTGCCAGTTGGCCAGGCCCACGAAGGCGGGCATCAGCGCCCCGAAGATCATCACCAGCGCGTGCATGGTGGTCATCTGGTTGAAGAAGTGCGGATCCACCAGCTGCAGGCCGGGCTGGAACAGCTCGGTGCGGATGATCAGCGCCATGGCGCCGCCGATCAGGAACATGATCAGGCTGAACACCAGGTACAGCGTGCCGATGTCCTTGTGGTTGGTGGTGGTCAGCCACCGCCGGATGCCCGAGGCGTGCGGACCGTCGTGATGTTCTGCGTGTGTCGTGTCGCTCATATTCGATTACCCCGGCTACCGGGCGGTCGCGCCGCTGGCCGCGGCTGCCGATGCTTGGCTCATGATGGCTTCGGGCTCGGCCGGTTCTGTCTTGCCGGCCACCCATGCGTCGAATTCTTCCTGCGGCAGCGCGATGACCACGATCGGCATGAAGCCGTGTCCGCGCCCGCAAAGCTCCGCGCACTGGCCGCGATAGGTTCCCGGCTCCTCGATGCGGAACCAGGTCTCGTTGATCGTTCCGGGCACCGCGTCGCGCTTGACGTAGAGCTCGGGCACCCACCAGGCGTGAATGACGTCGTTGGAGGTCAGTTGCAGCTTCACCTTCTTGCCCGCGGGCACCACCATCGGCTTGTCCACGTTGCGCAGATAGTGCTCGGCGTCATGCACGCTGTGGTCCGAATGCAATATCGCCGCGGCCTTGCTGGCTTCGTCGATGTTGCTGAAGAAGCTGATGTCGTGATCCAGGTATTCGTAGCGCCACTTCCATTGGTAACCGGTCACCTTGATGCGGAGGTCGGCTGCCTGGGTGTCTTCCATTTCGATCAGGACCCGGGCGGTGGGAATGGCCAGGCCGACCAGGATCAGGACCGGAATCACGGTCCAGATGATCTCCGCCTTGGTGCTGTGGCTGAACTTCGCCGCCTGCGCGCCCTGGGATTTGCGGAATTTGACCAGCGAGTAGCCGATCGCGCCGAACACGATGATGCCCATGATTACGCAAATGATCAGGGCCGTGTGGTGCAGGCCGCGAATCTTGTCGCCCAGCTCTGTGGCGCTGGCCGGAAAATCGAGCGCCCAATCGGCGGCTGCCGGACCGGCCGCGGCCAGCGCGGCTCCCGCAATAGCCAGGATCAGCCAGCCGCTTTGTGCCTTGCTGCGTTTCATCAAAGAGTTGCTCCTATTCTTCCGGGCTTGCCGGGTTGCGAGTCAGTTCGCGCAAACGCCGGCACAAAGATTGCCTTTCTTCCTCCGTCAGACAGGCGGCCAACTCACAGTAAGTGCCGCCAGCTCCCAAAAAAAGGCGCCCAGGCAAGGCAGGACCCGGGCCGGATTCTATCCAGGCTCGGGTCCAGGGCCGTGGGAATTCTACCTGTTCCTGGCGGCCGAGATAACCCCGACGCACGCGCACGTGGCGTTCACCGAAACGAATGACTTCCCGGTAACGTCCCCGGCGCACGGTAATGGCCAGCGCGACGCCCAAAACGACCAGTTCCAGGCCGGCGAACGGCAGGATCAGCCAGTAGCCCTTCAAGGTCCAGGCCACGCCCACGCCGAGCACCGGTAGCGCCATTGCGCAGAACAGCAAAACGGCGCCGCGTCCGGAGAAATTGGAGTTGGGGCGGATGACGATGCGGGGGGCCTGGGGGCGAGAGGCCTGGGGGCGAGGGCGTCCCCGCCCTCGTCGTGAAACACCGGTCTTCATCGCCTAGTAATTTTAGCGGCCCTGGGAACGAGGGCGTCCCCCTGGGAACGAGAGCGTCCCGCCCTCGACGAGGACGAGACGTCCTCGCCCCCAGGCCCTCGTTCCCAGGGAAATGTTCTATCCTTGCGGCCCCTTGGTTAACTCTCACCACCATGAAACTACGCATTGCCCTCGTATTGCTGCTCGCGGTCCCCGTTCTTCACGCCGCCCAACCGAATCTCCCCGGGAACGAGGGCGTCCCCGCCCTCGTCGAGGACGAGACGTCCTCGCCCCCAGGCTCGTTCCCGGCCCTCGCGCTCGAAGACGTGTTCTCGCTGGTTTACGCCAGCAGTCCGCAGGTCAGCCCCGACGGCTCGTTTGTTGTCTATACGCACAACTTCATGGACATCATGGAAGACCGCCGCCGCTCCAACCTCTGGCGCATCGATGTGGATGGCGGAAACGCCCGGCCGCTGACCACCGGCGCGGTAAACGATCGCGGCGCGCGGATTGCGCCGGACAACGAGCGGGTGGCGTACCTGTCCGCTGATGGCCGCGGCGTACAGATCTTCGTTCGCTGGATGACCAGCGGCGAAACGCTGCAGGTCACGAGGCTGGACCGTGCGCCGCGCAATCTGGCCTGGTCGCCCGATGGAAAGTGGTTGGCGTTCGCGTTGCTGGTTCCCTCCAAGCCCCCGTCCATGGGCACGCTGCCCACCAAGCCCCAGGGCGCGAACTGGGCTCCGCCCCCGGAAGTGGTGGAGCGCGCGGTATTCCGGGCGGACGGGGCAGGGCGACTGCCGCACGGTTATACGCACCTGTTCGTGGTCTCCGCCCAGGGCGGCGCGCCCCGGCAACTGACTTCCGGTGACTACAGCCACGGCGGCTCCATCGCCTGGTCGTCCGATAGCCGGAGCCTGTATTTCACCGGTAACCGCAATGAAGACGCCGAACTCAACCCGACCAATTCCGAAATCTACCGGGTGGGCCTGGAAGGGGGAGATGCCGTCGCCGTTACGGACCGCGACGGCCCGGACAATTCCGTGGCCGTGTCGCCGGTCGGCCGAATGCTGGCGTGGACCGGCTATGACGACCGGGTTCGCAGCTACCAGATCACGCGCCTGTACACGATGAACACCGACGGCAGCGAGCGGCGCGATCTGCTGCCGGAGCTGGACCGGGACGTTTCACGGCCGCGCTGGTCAGCCGACGGCAAGGGCTTGTATTTCGCCTATGACGACATGGGCCTGACCCGGCTGGCGTACGTGGACTTAAGCGGCAACATGAAGGACGTCACCGGCGAAATGGGCGGCCTGGCGCTAACGCGGCCTTACACGGGCGCCCAGTTCTCCGTGGGGGGCGGTGATGTCTACGCGATTACCCGGGGCGACGCCGGCTCGCCAGCCGATATCGCGGTCGGCCGCGGCACGGATCAGCCGACGCAGCTGACCCGGCTCAATGCCAATCTGCTGGATTACCGCGAATTGGGGCAGGTCGAGGAGTTCTGGTACCAATCCGATTTCGACGGCAAGGACATCCAGGCCTGGGTGGTCTGGCCGCCGGACTTCGATCCTGAAAAGAAATATCCACTGCTGCTTGAGATTCACGGGGGGCCGCACGCGGCCTACGGGCCGCATTTCTCCGTGGAGGTGCAGCTTTACGCCGCTGCCGGCTATGTGGTCGTCTACGCGAACCCCAGGGGCAGCACCAGTTACGGCGAAGCGTTTGGCAGCTATATCCACCACAACTATCCCAGCGAGGACTATGACGACCTGATTTCGGCGGTGGATACGATCATCGACCGCGGCGTGATCGACCCCGGCCAGCTCTACGTCACGGGCGGCAGCGGCGGTGGTGTGCTCACCGCCTGGATTGTCGGCAAGACCGACCGTTTCAGGGCGGCGGTCGTGGCCAAGCCGGTGATCAACTGGATCAGCTTCGCCTTGAGCGCCGATTTCGCGCCGGTTTTCTCCAAGTACTGGTTCCCGGCATTGCCCTGGGACGATCCCATGGGTTACTGGGAGCGCTCGCCGCTTTCTCTGGCCGGGGAAGTCACGACGCCGACCATGCTGCTTACAGGAGAACAGGACTGGCGCACGCCGATGTGGGAGTCGGAGCAGTATTACCAGGCGCTGAAGCTGCGCGGCGTGGACACGGCGCTGGTGCGAATTCCAGGCGCCTCGCACAGTATTGCCGCGCGTCCCAGCCAGTTGGCGGCCAAGGTCAGCGCAGTTCTGGAGTGGTTCCGCAGGCACAGCGGCGCAGAAGAGGAGGAATAGAGGTCCTTTTTGCGGCCAGGGAGGGCCGAAATGCTTTGCATCGCGCGCGGCATTTGGTACAGTTCGTGCCTGTTGCCCGAAGTGCCCGAAAATCGCGTTCGTACGATGAACAGAATCCTTCTGCTTTGCCTGCTGGCTTGTGCCGTCCCGCTGCAGTCTTTCGCTGCCGAGCCGGACCTTGAGCGCGGCAAGCAGTTGTATTTCTTCTGTGGCACCTGCCACGGCCAGGCGGGTGAAGGCAATGCGCTGTTGAACACGCCGGCCGCCGGCAAGCAGGATTCCTGGTACGTCGAGCGGCAGCTTGTGAACTACCGAGCGAACCTGCGCGGCTATCTCGAACCGATGGTGGACATATACGGTTTCCAGATGAAGAACATGGCCATCGCGCAGGTGCCCGACGAGCAGGCGATCATCGACATGGCGGCTTATATGGAGTCCATGGATCCGCCCGAGGCACTGCTGGCGACCGTGGACGGCGACCTCAAGGAAGGTCGCAAGCTCTACGAGGACAGTTGTATTGCATGTCATGGAGAGAACGGCGAGGGTTCGACCGTTTTGGGAGCTCCGCGGCTGTCGAACCAGTTTGACTGGTACCTGCTGAGGCAACTCAAGGACTTTCTGAGCGGCGCGCGCGCCCAGCAGCGCGACGACATTTTCGGGACCCAGATGCGCTACATGGCGCAACTCGTGGATACCGAGCAGAAGCAAAGGGACGTGATCGCCTACATCGCCACGTTCAAGTTCACCGAACAGCGCGACTAACCCCCGGGAACGAGGGCGTCCCGTCCTCGTCGAGGGCGGGACGCCCTCGCCCCCAGACCCTCGTTCCCAGGGGAGAAGAAGCCCTTATTTCCCAGCGACGTAGTGGGCGGCGGCGAGGTCCTGGGCTACGTTGCCGAGGTTTTCGTAGAGTGTGATTTCGTCTTCGTTGCGGCGGCCTTCGATTGAGCCGTCAATTACAGCGCCGATTTCGCCGCATAAGTTGTCTTCCAATAGCAGTCCTTCCTTGATCGCCAGCAGGATATCGCCGGCTTCCTGCATGGCGAAGCTGGTGATTTCCGTAAACACGCGTGCGCGCGCCATAGTTTCGCCGTCCGCTTCCCGGGTCGTGGGCGCATGCGAGCCCACCAGGTTGAGGTGACAGCCGCCTGATAGCCAACGGCCTTCAAGAATCGGCTCCTTCGCAGCGCTTACCGCGCAGACGATGTCCGCGCCGGTCACCGCTTCACAAGCCGTCTCAACCGCCGTCACATCCAGGCCATCGCCGGAATGATCACTGGCGAAGCGCCTGGCCTTCTCAAGACTCGGCCCCCACACGCGAACCTCCCGGATCGGACGAACGCAGCACATCGCTTCGAGGTGCGTCTCCGCCTGCACGCCATAGCCCAGCAACGCCAGCACCGAAGCGTCGTCGCGGGCCAGCGCGCGTGTGGCCGCCCCGCTGGCCGCCGCGGTGCGAATCGCGGTAATCGAGCTGCCCTCCACCAGCGCCGCCGGAGTGCCCGTCGGTGGGTCGAAAAGCAGGATGCATCCCTGAATCACAGGCAGCTCCCGCTGCGGATTCCCGGGGAACAGGCTGATCAGCTTGGCCCCGAAGGCCGAGGGTATCTCGCCCGGCATCAAACCGAGGCCACCCTTGCCGTCTGCAATCGGGATGAAAGAACGCAGCTGCAGCTTGATTTCGCCCCGCGAAATCGCCGCCTGCGTGTCCGCCATGAGGTCGATGCACGTGCTCATTTCAAGCAGGCGACGCACGGTTGGCGCGTCAATGAAGGGAATGCCGCTCAATCGACCGGGCTTTCGTGGGCCTTGCCCAGGTAGAGCGAAGGGCCGAAGCTGTGCTCACCGTCCACCTCCAGCCGCACGCGGTAACGGCCGGGCTCCGGAAATGTCACGTCTTCCAGCGGCAGGTTGAGTTGAGTGCGGGGCGGGGCAGGCGACCCGTCGGATTCTTCGACTTCGCTGAATCCCTGGATCGTAAAGACGGCCTTGTCGCCGGGATCGAGCAGCTCGATCATGAATGGCACGCGGCCGCGTTCCTCCTGGTCCCAGCTCACCAGGCCGGCAAGCCGCATCTTCGGTTGCCGCGCCGGGAACGTTGGCGCCCGCAATTCGTCAAAGATGCCCCGGATCTCGAGCTGACCGGAGGCGTCGGAACCGGCCCGGTGGCAGAAGAAAAGTGTGCAGTCCATGGGTGCAGTGTACCCACCATTAGGCATAAAATAGGGGGTCGATAGTGCGTGACTCTTGTATCGGCTCCTGGAATCAGATACCGTTCGCGCCGGTTTGCAAAGTGAGTAAAGGAAACGTGATGAATCGCATCGCCTACATGATGATTGGCGCCGTCGCCATGGTTGCGGCGGGAACCGCCCACGCTGCCGGCGACGCCGCGCGCGGGCAGGCTGAATTCGAAGTCTGCGCCGTGTGCCACGGTGAGCAGGGAGAGGGCTTCGAGAAGTACGGCGCACCGAGGATCGGTGGCCAGGAAGATTGGTACGTCATCACCAGCTTGAAGAATTTCCGCGGCGGTTTGCGCGCCAAGGACAACTGCGATGTGGCGGACGTGGCCGGCACGTTTGAGCGCGCCATGGCCTCGTCGCCTGACTACGCCGAAATCAAGAGCGAGTTGGCAACTCATTTAGACGGCACGTTGCCTGCCGGCGGCGCCTGCAGCCAGGCGTCCACGGACGTTTACGGTCCGCTGATGCGCGCCATCGCCCTGACGCTGGCCGATGACCAGGCCGTCGAGGATCTGGCGGCTTACGTGACCACGCTGTCACCACCCAATCCGCCTGCGACGATCCAAGGCGACGTCACAGCCGGCGCCACCGGCTACCTTACCTGCATTGCCTGCCATGGAATGAATGGCGAGGGCAACCAGCTGCTCAACGCGCCGGCCGTTGCGGGGCAGCATGACTGGTACACCGTGCGGCAGATGGAGCACTACATCGCAGGCATTCGCGGCACCGACCCGCGCAACATTTTTGATATGCAGATGCGGCCAATGGCCATGGTTCTGCCGACGCCCGACGCGATCAAGAACGTAGTCGCCTACATCAACACCTTCACCGCGGGCGAATAGCACGCTCACTGCGAGCGCGTTACAGTTCGGCCCGGTCCGGGCCGCTAAACGGATCTTTCTGCTACGGCCTGCACTCTTGCCGCCGGGCTTTGATTCGCGCGCTATCTGCGCGCAATTGAACGCGTTATTCATGATTGCGAAGGCGGTCATGCGCCCGCAAATATCGGGGGCGTATGATCGGAAATCCTTAATTCTTCTTGGGAGGGAAGGAAATCATGGAAACAATGCTTGTTAACCTGGTAATCGCCGTGGCCGTTGCACTTGTGCTGTCGAAAGGCCTCAAGGTCGTAACACGCGACGGAGATATCTGGACAACGATTGCCCGCATCTGTCTCTGCTATGTCGGAGCGGTGTGCGGCGGTCAAATGGTTGGCCTATCGCTGGTCCCGGTGATGGGAGTCAATGCGCTTTCCGCCGTGATTGGCTCCGCGGGCCTGTACCTCATCGTGACTGAGATCTTGAGAAGCATCAAGGGGTAGGCATAAACACATACGCGGGAATCGTTCGCGGTTCCCATAGGGGACAACGGCGCCGGGGCAACCCGGCGTCTTTTTTGCGCCAGGTAAGGGTCAGGAAGCCTGTTTGAACGGCGTGTGTTCGCCGGCGATTTCGACGTAGCGGGCGACCTGCTCGCGCTCATCGGACAGGTAGCCGCTCAGCGCATCGGCGAAACCCGCGTGCCGCACCCAATGGGTTGAGTACGACGTGGCCGGGCCAAATCCCCGCGCCAGCTTGTGTTCGCCCTGCACGCCGGGATCGAACAGCTTGAGGCCCTCGCGGATGCAATATTCGATGCCCTGGTAGTAGCAGGTCTCGAAGTGCAGGCTGTGGTAGTAGCCGGTGCTTCCCCAGTAGCGGCCGTAAAGCGCGGTGTCGCCGCGGAAACAGATCGCCAGGGCAACGGCCTCGCCGTCCAGGCGGGCTACGAAAACCACCACTGATTCCGGCATGTCCTGCGTCACGCGCTCGAAGAATTCGTGGTTCAGGTAGGGATACTGGGCGCGTTTCAGGTAACTCGCGGCGTATAGGGGGTAGAGGCTCTCCCATATATCCGGCGTCAGACTGTCGCCGCTGAGCGTTTCGAAACGAATTCCCTCTTCGCGAACACGCCGCCGCTCGCGGTTGACCTTCTTGCGCTTGGCCGAACTGAAGGTCCCGAGGAAATCCGCAAAATCGCCGTAGCCGTCGTCTTTCCAGTGAAACTGACAATCGGTGCGAAGCATCATGCCCTTGTCTTCCATCCATTCGGCGTCTTGCCGGGCCGGGAACAGGCAATGCAGCGAGCTGGCTTCCAGGCGTGCGGCGAGCTCCACGGCGCCCGCGAGCATCAATGATGCTGCCTTTTCCCGGTCTTCGGTCGATCCCGGGCAGAGAAAACGCGGCCCGGTTACCGGAGTGAACGGGACGGCGCTGAGCAGCTTGGGATAGTAGCTGTGGCCGGCTCGCTGATAGGCTGCCGCCCAGGCCCAGTCGAAAACGAACTCGCCTCGCGAGTGGCTCTTGAGATACAGGGGCATGGCGGCGATCGGCTTGCCTTTGCGTTTCTCCAGGACCAGGTGGCAGGGTTGCCAGCCGGTTTCCGCGTTCGCGCAGCCGGAAGCCTCCAGCGCGTGAAGGAACTCGTGGCGCAGAAAGGGGTTGGACCCTCCCGCCAGCGCGTTCCAGTCGCTGGCGGCGAGGTCCGCAATGTTGTCGAGCACCCGTATGCGCACAGGCTTAAGACTAGCAGCCCTGTGAGTGAGGGTGTTAAGCCCTCACAGTGTCCGGACCTACGGGGAGACTTGCCGATGGATGAATATGCGTGTCGCAGACCGTTCCGCCCGCTTCAGCAACATAGGGACTACCGGAGCGCCTTTTCCTTGAGATAGCCATTGATGGTCATGCCTCGCGAGGCGGACTTGGCTGCCAGCAGTTTGTGTTCTTCCGGGCTGACGCGCAAAGTTATCCTGCCGGAATACTCCTTGGCCAGGATTTCAGGCACGTTCTTCAGCCAGTTGGGATCGTCCAGCAGATCCTCGATGATCACCTCCAATCTGGCCGTGACTTCCGCTCGCGTTTCCCCGTGGCAGCACTGCCCAACCAAGGGATAGGCGCTACCGATGAAGCAACCGTCCTCCTCGCTCCACTCAATCAAGGCGCTGTAATGCTTCGTGTTCATAAGGGATCCTGTCATTGCTGCACCCGTTTCATCACCTGCTTTTCCTGATAGGGTTTGGCGTCATCCCTCGACGCTGGGAGCGAGGACGTCCCGTCCTCGTCGAGGGCGGGACGTCCTCGTTCCCAGGCTTCCCAGGGGTTAAAGCGGATTGGCGTCGCAGAATTTCTCGGCGTCGAGGGCCGCCATGCAGCCCGTGCCCGCGGAGGTGATCGCCTGGCGATACACGGAATCGGCCACGTCGCCGGCGGCGAACACGCCGGGCACGCTGGTGGCCGTGAAGCCGCCCACATCGCCGCCGCGTGTGATCAGGTAGCCGTTCTTGTGCTCAAGAACACTCCTGAACAAGCCCGTATTGGGGTCGTGGCCGATGGCGATGAACACGCCATCTACCTCAAGTTCCTCGAACAAGTCTTCTTCCTGCGTACTCTTGATCTTCAGGCCGGTCACCTGGTCGCCGTTGCCCAGGACTTCTTCAGCGACGCGGTTCCAGCGGATATCGACCGGGCCATCCGGCCCGGCGCGTTCGAAGAGTTGCTGCTGCATCATCTTTTCGGCGCGCAGCGCATCGCGGCGGTGGATCAGGGTCACGCTTGAGCAGATATTGGACAGGTACAGCGTTTCTTCGACGGCCGTGTTGCCGCCGCCAACCACCGCAACCGGCCGGTCCCGGAAAAAGAACCCGTCGCAGGTAGCGCAGGCCGACACGCCCTTTCCCAGGTAAAGCTGCTCGCTCTCCAGGCCCAGGTACCGCGCCGTGGCGCCAGTGGCGATAATCAGAGACTCGGTCCGATATTCCTCGCTCCCGCCGGTCAGCGTGAACGGCCGGCGTGACAGGTCCACCTCTTCGATATGATCGTAGATTATCTGGGTGCCAAGCCGCTTGGCGTGCAGTTCCAACTCTTCTATGAGATGCGGTCCCATCAATCCTTCGCGGCCGCCCGGCCAGTTTTCAACGTCCGTGGTGGTCATCAACTGGCCGCCGGGCTCGTTGCCGGTGATCAGCATCGGAGACATGTTGGCGCGCGCACCGTAAACCGCCGCGGAATAGCCGGCGGGACCGGAGCCCAGGATCAGCAGTCGGAACACGGAATTCGGCACGCGGGCAAGTTTATACGGGTTTCTATTCCGGGGACACGCGAATAAGATTAGGCGGGCCATGCATACAGCGTGAAGTGAAAGCAAAGGAACGAACCTGGGTGGAGCGCGCGCTGCGCGAAGGCGGCCTTTGGCTGTGCCTGGCTCTCGGGCTCCTGATGTTCGTGGCTTTGCTCAGCCACGTGCCGGAAGCCGCCTTAGCCGGCGTTGCCGGCTCCAACCTGGTCGGCAAGGCGGGCGTGATATTTGCCCGCTACGCGTTCGAGCTGGCCGGCCAGGCCTCCTACCTCTTTCCTGCAGCGGTAATCGGCTTTAGCGCCTGGTACCTTGCGCCCTCGAGGACTCGCGAGGACTGGTCGTGGCCTGACGCCGGCGTGCGCGCCGCAGGCGGAGTGCTGGTCGTCGTGTGCGGTTGCGGCTTGCTGGAGATGTCCGAACGCGCCAACCTGGGTGGCGGGGTCATCGGGGCCTGGCTTTCCGGCCTAATGGATCCCGCGTTGGGCAGCCTGGGCGGCATCGTCGTGTTGCTGGCGCTTTGGATGACCGGCATAACGCTGGTGACGAGCCTGTCGTGGGTCTGGCTGGCAGGAGCCACCGGCCGTGTCGTGATTCGCACCCTGGTGTGGATCTGGCATGCCCTCGGCTCGGGTGTAGGGAGATTGTTGGCGCTCGTCGGCTTGCGCGAGCAGCGCGGGCGCAAGCGCAGGCCGAGGCCTCGGCAGCGCACAAGAATCTCCAAGCCCATCAAGACGCGGCAGATTCCTTCGCCTCCGGCGCCGCGGTCGCGCAGGGCAAGCACCAAAACTACAGATGACCCCCTATCCGCCGACCGTCTGCCTTCGCTCAACCTGCTTTCGGACCCACCGGCGGAAGCCGCGGTTCAATCCAACGAACTTTTGCGCGATCAGGCCCGCCGCCTGGAGGAGAAACTGCAGGAGTTCGGTGTGGGCGCCAACGTAGTCGCCGTATCACCCGGCCCCGTCGTGACCCTGTTTGAAGTGCAGCCCGCCGCGGGCATACGCGCCAGCCGGATCACCAGCCTTGCGCGTGATTTGTCGCGGTCCTTGATGGCGCACAGCGTGCGCGTGGTCGAGTCCATGCCCGGCAAGTCCACCGTAGGGCTCGAGATCGCCAACAACGATCGCCTGCTGGTCACGCTGGGGGAGATTCTTCGCTCGCGGACCTACGCACGGGCCCAATCCGACCTGACGATGGGACTGGGCAAGGACATTGCCGGCGATCCGGTCGTCGCCGACCTGCAGAAGATGCCGCACCTACTGGTGGCCGGCGCCACGGGATCGGGCAAATCGGTGGCGATCAACGCGATGGTCTTGAGCCTGCTGTACAAGTCCACGCCGGAATCGGTGCGCATGATCATGATCGACCCCAAGATGCTGGAGCTGTCGGTCTACGAGGGCATCCCGCACCTGCTGTGCCCGGTGGTCACCGACGTCGCCCAGGCCGCCAACGCGCTGCGCTGGTGTGTTGCGGAGATGGATCGGCGCTACCGGCTGATGTCCTGGGTCAAGACCCGCAGCGTGGAGGGCTTCAACAGCCGCGTAATGGTTGCGCGCGAAGCCGGCAAGCCGCTCTTTGGGCCGCCGGAGAACGACGAGGAAGAGCAGGGTGAGGAACTGCAGACACTGCCGCGCATCGTGGTGGTGATCGACGAGTTGGCCGACCTGATGATGGTGGTCGGCAAGAAGCTGGAACACCTGATCGCGCGTCTGACCCAGAAAGCCCGCGCCGCCGGTCTGCACATGATCGTGGCCACCCAGCGCCCCTCCGTGGACGTGATTACCGGGCTGATCAAGGCCAACATTCCGGCGCGGATCGGGTTTCGCGTGTCCGCGCAGGTGGATTCGCGCACCATCCTCGACCAGGTCGGCGCCGAGACGCTGCTCGGCAAGGGCGACATGCTTTACCTCCCACCCGGCTCCGGCGACCTGATGCGCGTGCATGGCGCGTTCGTGGAAGACGCCGAAGTCCTGAAAGTGGTCGCGTCCCTGAAACGCACCGGTGGCCCCAGCTACGACGAGCAAGTCACGCAAGGCCCCGTCGATGCCGAAGAAACGGACGCCCCCGGCGCCGACGGCGGCGAGGTAGACGAGCTTTACTCCCAAGCAAAGGAAATCGTCACCGAAAGCGGCCGAGCCTCAATCTCCTACGTCCAACGCCGCTTACGCGTAGGCTACAACCGCGCTGCCCGCCTAGTCGAACAACTAGAACGCGCCGGCGTTGTCTCCCCCCCCGACGGCCGCGGCGAACGCCGCGTAGTCCTGGACGCCCCCGAATGACGCCTGGGAGAGAGGGCGTCCCGCCCTCAAGGAGGGCCAAAAGGCCCTCCTTACGAAGTTTTCTACGCACGATCTTGATCGCCCTGGCACTATGCTTGCCAGCCTCTCTCACCCTCGCCCAAGAGCCGAAGGAAGCCGAAGACACCGCCGTATTGCAGAAGTTCTTCACCAACATCCAAAACCTCTCCGCCGACTTCACACAACTCGAACTCGACGCCGACGGCCTACTACGCCGCGAGAGCACCGGCCGCCTCTACCTCTCCCGCCCCGGCCGCTTCCGCCTCGACTACAAGGAACCCGACGACGTAATGCTCTGGGCCGACGGTGAACGCCTGTGGATGTACGACCGCGAACTCGAACAGGTCACCGTCTGGCAACAGTCCCGCCAACTGAAGGAGTCCGCCGCCGCACTCCTGGCCGGCGACGCGTCCGTGCTCGAGAATTTCGACGTCGAAACAGCCGAATTCGAGGACGGCCTGCAATGGTTTGATCTGACCGGCATGGACGCCCAGGAAGGCGAAATGCGCCTGGCGCTGCGCGGCAGCCTACCGGTAGTCATCGAGTATGCCGACGAGCTGGGAAGCACCGTGCGCATGTTCCTGCGTGGCCTGGATCTCAACGGCGAAATGGACGATGGATTGTTCGCGCCGGAGATTCCCGAGAACGTTGACATATTCGAGGCAGCCGAATCGTGATCGATCCCCGTTTACTTCGCGAGCAACCCGATGTGGTGGCAAGCAACCTGGCCCGGCGCGGCGCTTCCTTCGACGTGGCCGCGTACCAGAAGCTGGAAGCACGGCGCAAGCACTGGCAAGTGCGCGTGGAAAGGCTGCGCGCGGAACGCAACCGCCTTTCCAAAGAAATCGGCGTGGCCGCCCGTGAGGGCGGTGACGTGGAGGCGCTCAAGGCCCAGGTAGGGGAGGCTACAGAGGGACTGGTGGACGCAGGGGGCAACCTCAAGGCCGTGCAGGCCAGTCTGCGAGAGATAGAACTAGGCCTGCCCAATCTGCTCGATGAATCCGTCCCGGACGGCGCTGACGAAAGCGCCAATCGCGAACTGAAGACCTGGGGCGAACCCAGCCCGGGAGGCGACGATGTCAGCGATCACGTGGCCCTGGGCGAAGCGCTGGGCCAGATGGATTTCGGCGCCGCCGCGCGTCTGGCCGGTGCGCGTTACACCGTCCTGACCGGCGAACTCGCCGGCCTGCACCGCGCCCTGATTCAGTTCATGCTGGACCTGCACACGCGCGAACACGGCTACACCGAGACCTACGTGCCCTACATCGTCAACCCCGAATCGCTGCTGGGCACCGGCCAGCTACCCAAGTTCGAGGCAGACCTCTTCGCGATCGAAGGAGAGCGCTCCGGCTACCTGGTTCCCACCGCCGAAGTCCCGCTCACCAACCTGGTCGCCGGCCAGATCGTCAACGAAGCCGAACTGCCGCTCAAATTCACCGCACATACCCCCTGCTTCCGCTCCGAAGCCGGCGCCTACGGAAAGGACACCCGCGGCATGCTCCGCCAGCACCAGTTCGAAAAAGTGGAGCTGGTGCAGATTACCCACCCGGACCACTCCGATGACGCCCTCGAAGAGCTGACCCGGCACGCCGAAATCGTGCTGGAGCGCCTGGAACTGCCGTACCGCCGCGTGGTCTTGTCCTCCGGCGACACTGGCTTCTCCGCAGCCATCACCTACGACCTGGAAGTCTGGCTACCCGGCCAGGACTGCTACCGCGAAATCTCCTCCTGCAGCAACTGCAGAGACTTCCAGGCCAGGCGCATGAGTGCCCGCTGGAAAGGCAAGGACGCGCGCGGCTTCGTGCACACCCTGAACGGCTCCGGCGTCGCCGCCGGCCGCGCCCTGATCGCCGTGCTTGAAAACTACCAGCAGCCCGACGGCAGCATCGTCATCCCCGACGCCCTACGCCCCTGGATGGCTGGCGCGGCTAAAATCCCTGTCTGATCCTCGATCATCGGAGAGGTGGCAGAGTGGTCGAATGCGGAGGTCTTGAAAACCTCTGACGGTTTACGCCGTCCGCGTGCGCAAGCTCCTGACGATGCTGATTCTGGCAGAGCGTATTGACGAATTTATCGCCGCTGCTCCGCCAGGCTGGCGTGTTCATCGGCTTTCAGGTAACCGGCAGGATGAATGGAGTGTTTCGGTTTCCAGCAATTGGCGGATCACATTTGAAGAAGAGGATGGCTACATCGACCGCTTGAACTTGGAGGACTACCACTGATGGCTACAAACGGCATAAGAGTAAACATGACGCCTTCGCACCCGGGCGGTTTTGTTCGCACGGAAGTGATTGAGGAACTGGGGCTGAACGTGACCGGAGCAGCCCGGATTCTAGGGGTTCGACGGACCACGTTTTCAGATTTTCTGAACGGCAAAGCCGCGCTGTCGCCGGAGATGGCGCTACGCATTGAGAAGGCTTTTGACGTAAGCATGGACCTGCTGCTGCGGATGCAGGCTTGGTGGGACGCATCGCAGATGCGTGCGCGAGCGAGCGAGATTACGGTTCAGCGCTACGAGCGCTGAAGAGAAAAACCGAGGCAATGCCGGTGTGCTGCCGCGTTACCGAGTTGAATCATGGCCGCCCAATTGTTCAAGAAACGCCGTCCCACCTGCGGCTAAGTCAAGTCATCCAGATTCAGGCGCAGCGCTTCCGCCGCCGCCATCACCTACGACCTGGAAATCTGGCTACCCGGCCAGGACACCTACCGCGAAATCTCCTCCTGCAGCAACTGCAGGGACTTCCAGGCCAGGCGCATGAGCGCCCGCTGGAAAAGCAAGGACGCGCGCGGCTTCGTGAACACCCTGAATGGCTCCGGCGTCGCCGCCGGCCGCGCCCTGATCGCCGTGCTCGAAAACTACCAGCAAGCCGACGGCAGCATCGTCATCCCCGACGTACTACGGCCCTGGATGGCCGGCGCGGATAAAATCCCTGCCTGATCCTCGATCATCGGAGAGGTGGCAGAGTGGTCGAATGCGGAGGTCTTGAAAACCTCTGACGGTTTACGCCGTCCGTGGGTTCGAATCCCACCCTCTCCGTTTTTTTTTCTGGCAAATTCACCTAGACGACAAGGAATGTTCGATATTCCCAAGGCTGCGTTGTTGCAGTTGACCGACTCGCAATTGCGGGAATTGGTGGCCCGGCTTTGTGAGGCGGAACTACGGCTGAAGGGATTTCCGGCAAGCTCGGTCAGGTGGGGCGGCGCCCAAACAACCCCGGATGGAGGATTGGATGTAGATTGCCGCGTCGATAGCGAGAACTTTGAGCGTGGTTTCGTGCCATGCGCTCGAACCGGGTTCCAGGTGAAGAAGTACAGAATGCCGGCTGGGGCAATAAAAGCCGAAATGTCTCCTAAGGGCGAACTGCGGCCTATCTTTCCGGTTCTCGCGTCCGAAAACGGCTGTTACGTGATAGTCAGTCTCGCAGACGATGTCCCGCCCGGCGGCACCATGCTGCAAAGGCGCTTAATGGCCATGGAATCCCAGATTGAGCAGATCACGTGCCAAGGCTCATTAGAACTTCAGTTTTATGGTCGCGGTGATCTTGCCCATTGGCTTCGGCAACACCCGAGTGTGCAGCTTTGGGTTCGGATGCTCCTTAGTCTGCCGCGCCGTGGGTGGAACCCTTTTGGTCGTTGGTCCAGGACACTACGGAGCGTCAATGACGACCTGATCTGCAAGGCAGGGATTGTGATCCGCACCCCTGGCACGGAGGGCGAGGGACTTGAGATCGTCCCAGGTATTGAGAAAATAAGGAAACTCGTGCGTTCCCAACAGAAGGCCGTGCGGATTGTCGGCTTGTCGGGCATCGGCAAGACACGAATTGTCCAGGCGCTTTTCGAGGAAGAGGTCGGAACTGATGCCCTTTCGAGAAGCCTCGCGATCTATGCGGATTTGGGTAACGAACTGGTACCGTCGCCGCTTGAGGTCATCGAAACGCTTGCCGCGGAACAGCGGGACGCAATCGTCGTTCTGGACAATTGCCCTTCGGAGACGCACGAGGCCCTTGCCAAGCGTGTGACGGATGAGCCAAATATCCGACTGATATCTATCGAGTACGACATTCAGGAGGACAGACCCGAAGCGACCAATGTTGTTCATATTGACGCGAGGGGGCCGGAAATTGCCGAAACGCTCGTTCTGCGGCGGTATCCAAACCTAGGTCAGGCCAATGCGCGCCGTGTCGCCAACCTCTCCGGGGGCAATGCTCTACTCGCTACCTTGCTCGCTGATGCGGTGCGGGATGAAGGCAGCCTCTCGGAGTTTTCGAACCAACAACTGTTCGAGCGGCTGTTCTATCAGCGGAATGCTCCAGACAGCGATTTGTTGGCCGCTGCCGAAGTAATGGCGCTCGTCTATTCCTTCTCGATCAGAGCGGGCGAGGATGGCCCTGATGAATTGGGCGTGCTGGCTCAGATATTGGACGAGTCCCGCGGCCGGCTGTACCGCGCGGCACAAACTCTCGTTCGTCGCCAACTCGCTCAAAAGCGCGGGCGTTGGCGGGCCATCCTCCCACATGCGGTGGCCAATCGGCTGGCTGCGAGTGCGCTAACGAACATTGATCCACAGGAGATACTTGACGCTATTCAAGACTTGCCTTCTCCGCGTTTGCTCATGTCATTCGGTAGGCGGCTGGGCTATCTTCATGATCATGAGGTGGCGCGGGAAATAGTCGAATCATGGCTGTCGCCAAATGGACTCCTGCATGACTTCGGCACGCTCGACCACAATGAAATTCGATTGCTGACGAACGTTGCGCCGGTGGCGCCGGGCAGGGTCCTTCAATTGATGGAGGACCATGCACGCGGGAAATCCCCCAGTGAATTCTTCCAGTACATTTCTCTGCGCGCCGTCGAAGTTGTTGGGATGCTGGTCGCGATTGCGTATGACCCTGATCTCTTCGAAAGGAGCGTCGATCTACTGGCCAAAATCTCGTTGGGAGACTATCGGGACTCCGACCGGCGTGGACATCGAATCGTCGGCCTGTTCACGCTTTATTTGTCAGGCACTGAGGCGCCCCCGGAAATGCGCCAACGAGTCACGTGCCGGTACTTGGAGAGCAGCGATACACACAAGCAGCGACTGGGGGTGGAAATGCTCAGAGCCGCCCTGCAAAGCAGGGGATGGATGTCAGTAGGAACCAATGAGTTTGGTGCGAGAGCGAGGACATTCGGCTACTGCCCGGAGAATCTCGCTGAACTGGAATGTTGGTTTCTGCGTTTCCTTGCGCTCCTGGACGAGACCGACCTGCGGGCAAGTAGTGAGTTCTCCGAGAAACTGCGTCGTCTGCTAGCTGATGAGTTGCCCGGTCTGTGGGAGTACGAGGGGCTACGACCCGAACTCACCGCAATGATGAATCGTCTGCAAAGCCGTCGCGCCTGGATTGAAGGTCGGAGAGCCGTTCGGAACACAATGACCCGCTATCAAGATCCAGCAGAACAAGGCGGTGAGATGTCTCCAGCAATGAGGGCACTCAAGGATCTGGATGCGGTATTGGAGCCGCAGGAACTTGTGGATCAGGTCAAGGCCTATGTATTAAGCCGAGGTGCGTCAATATTTAGCCGGGATGATCAAGACCTTCTGGAAATATCCGGTAGTGAGAAGCGGTCGTTTAACAGGGGCGCCCGGAAGGCATATTCGCTAGGCGAGGCTGTAGCAGTTGACCCAAGCATCATTGATACGCTTTCGGAAGAACTCTTTGCATCACCGGAAACCTATGCATACGAATTCGGCAAAGGACTGGCGGAGCAAACGGAGGACACTAACGGACTCTTGAACCGCCTCGTTTCGATTATGGAACTCGCCGGTGAGCGGGCTAGGCAATGCCAAGCCTTGATTGGCGTCCTTCAGGTTGTCCATGAGCGCAATCCGCGAGACGCGGAGACGTTTCTGGATGAGGCCGTAGTCCTGACTTCGACGGTTGGATTTCGTAACGTATTGATTTAACTGAATTCGCATCAGCGCCAAGGCACTACATTCAGCAGCAGCGCCGGGAGAAGTGGTGAGTTCAGGTGAGTTCGCAGGGCGTGGTGGGAAGTGGCAGCCCCATGGCCCGATAGATGTCCTCTGTTTCGCGGGAAGGTTTGGACGGCACGGCATAGCGTTTCCCGGTGCGCCGGTGCCGGAGCACCGAACACTGGCGGTGAACGAGAGCATTGCGGATGACTTCCGGAGACATGCGCCGCTTCTGCAGCGCGACCCGGTAGGCGAGATGGCGTATGCAGGCGAAAGCCATAAAGGCGATGGCGATGTGTGCCTGCACCCGGTGCGGCGTCCAGTGGTAGATCGGGCGCACCTTGAGATCATGTTTGGTGATGCGGAAGCTTTCCTCGACCTGCCACAGGCCACGATAGCGCGACCGCAGTTCGTGGTGCGGCATATCCTCAAGGTTGGTGATGATCCCCTGCAGCCCGTCCCAGCGCGCCGCTTCCTTGACCTTGGCTTCGTTGAGCATCAGCCGTGCGTCGCCGTCAATGGTGATAAAGCGCTGGTTGCCGCGATGGCCGAGCAGGGCCTTGGGGTTATCGCTTTTGCCCAGTTTTTTGATCAGCTTCTCAACCGCCTTGCGGCGCTCGTGCTGATCTTTGCGCGCCCGCGCCGGGTTGTAGGTCACTACCAGCCGCCGGTCACCGTGGCGCCATTGCGCAACCTGCATACCCGCAACGCCTTGCAGCGGCCGGTAGGCGCCGGGGTCGAGAATTTGCTCGGCAAGCGCCTTGGGCAAATTCTTAATCCGGGCGCCCACGATGTATCCGCAGTCCTGCGCTTCCAACTCCTTGAGATTACCGTCACTGAACATCCCCCGGTCAGCCACCCATACCGCTTGCCCGAGTGGGTGACGCTGCTGCAGGTCCTTAAGCGCCGGGATGAAGCTGTGTCCTTCATAGGTGGCGCCGGGGAACACCGCATAGCTCACCGGCAAACCCTCCCGCGTCACCATCAGGGCCAGCAGCACCTGCACCTGATGGTGCTTGGCGTCCTTGCTGAAACCATTCTGTTTGAGTTCATCCTCGGTGAACGACTCGAAATACAAGGTCGTGCAATCAAAGAACAGCACGTCCAAAGGCTCCGGCAGCAGCGCCTGCGTGGCGCTGCCGGCCCGCGTTTTGAGCCGCTCAATCACCCGCCCGGTGAGGTGATCCATCATCCGGTAGAGCTTCTCCAGCGGCAGCTCCACCCCGAAGTCCTGCTCCAGCCGCCGCACGCTGCCGCGCTTGCTGTCGGGGTTGGCGATCCGCGCCATGACGGTATGCAGCAGACTGTCGTGAGAAGCGCGGTAGCGGGACCTCGGCAACAGCTTGTCAAAACCCAGTTGGCGATACGTCGCGCCATACACTTCGTGAATGCCGGTGACCACGCGCTGTTCTTCCTCCAGTTGCTTCAAGTCCACCCGCAGCGCCTTGTTCGCCGCCCGTGACGCCCGGATCGCCTGCCCGGCAATCTGTTCGGGCGGGAACAGTCCCGGCTGGCGTTCATCGCTGATCTTCGCCTTGATGAATTCCCCCAGTTCCTTAAGCCGAACCAGTTCGCCGTCATCCATGGCGATGCCGACGTGCCGGACGATGCGTTGCCGGACCTTTCCGCCGGCGCGCACGGACTCGACGAGTTGAACGGAACGCCGGGGGCTGTTGGGGGTGGTTTTGACGCGGATGAAGATGGACGCAGGGTAACGTCTGGGGGCGCTCTTGTCAACCAATGAAAAGGACTAGGCACTACACTGGCGCATCCCGAACCCCTCGCCAATAAGTCCCCGGAATTACACGGCTCTTTCCGCCAAAACCCAGCCCGCAGCCGTATCAACCGTCGAAGTCAGGACGTTTCTGGATGAGGCCGTAGTAAAAGCTGCTCTCAGACGATTTATCGTGGAATTGCATCGAGCGATTCCCTTCTCCGATGCAAGTGCAGTGCGCCTGCTACGATCGCTGAGTCATACGGATACACCTGCGCCGCAGTTCGCCATTCTCGGCTGGTCAACTGAAAACGAACGGTTGTCGGAGGAAGATATGGAGCGAGTCATGCTCAGAGTATTGGAAAGGACCGATGGCCCCGAAGCCGTATTGGAAGGCATGTGTAGACGATTACATATCGTGGAAGAAGGTCAGGCGACCTTCGGAACTCGGTCCAAGAGAGTGAGTTTGATGGCTTCAAGCCAAGTGTTGCGAAGGGGCAGCGGCGCTATTAGTGACGCAATGACAGCACACTATTTGTCGGAGGTATTGAAGAAGTCGATCGACGAACCTGAACTTGCCGTACAGGCTGGAGAACTCATGGATGCCTTTTTGACGGGACTGAATCAGTCTCGCGGCCATTTGGGGAACCTAACAGAGGTTGTTGCCGTAATAGCAGAAAAGGCGACAGATCAATTCCTGGATGGAATCTTTCTTCGTCCGGAGTTGCGGGATAACGAGCGGGAGCAAGTCTTCATTGAGCGACGGGGAAGCAACCCCCTTTCGAGAGTTGATCGGTCTCAACTGCTGGATTGGTGCAGGCAAGGGGACTTTGAACAGCGCCTTGTTATGCTGGCCGGCGCAATTTATCCATTTGAGAAGGGATCGGGAGAAGGAGAAATTCGGTTAACAGAGCAGGCTCTCTGCCTGATCGAAGCGGCGTCCAATACAAGTGAAATTGTGGGGGCGTATGCTCCCGATTTTGATCCGCCGTACTGGACGGGTAGTTTTTCCGCATCGCTTCAAAAGAAACGCAAAGCACTCAGCGTATTGCTGGAAAACGAGAATGCCGATATCCGCCGGGCCGCTGAGGAGTTGATCGAGAGAATAAGACAGGTGGAAGACAGAGAGCGCGATAGGGAGCGGGACGAAGACAGATGGCGAGGACAAACTTTTGAGTAGGTAGTCGAGGTGACACGGCAGCGTTTGACCGTTCCCCCGTACTCCGGGCGTTTCATCCTCTCGGAAACCTAAGTCCAGTTGTCCCACGAGGGGGTGACCTAACCTGAGGGGCTACCTAAGAACCCAACGGAGGGACATCAAGAAAGTCAACGGAGGTTCAGATGCTCGCCTTGGAAAAAACTCTAGTCAAATTCGGCAAACGGAAGCACATGCGAAAGCTGTATGAGAAGGGCGAAATCAAGATACGTGAGGCAAGCTGGTATTCGGATCCTTCCCTCAACCCTGCCGTCCGTGATGATGAAACAACCATAGAACGCCGCATCTCGAGTGAGGGCGCCAGCATATCGATTAAGCGTCCCGGGACTGGAGAGTACCAAGAATTAAAGGGCTTGATTGGCGATATGCATCGTACCCTTCGGACGGCGGACTATTACGTTTACTGCATGGCCTTGTCTCAAGACCACGAATTGTTTGGTGACTTTGGTGCAAACTCCTGTGTCGTCATTTCTGATCCATCAGCGTTTGCCGAGCGAATTTCGGACGCCGTAAAGCACCAGCTTCCGGGATGGCACTTCCGTAGCGGATGCGTGAAGTACATTGAGTCCTACACAACCAACCCACGGGACTTCATGATTCCGGACATTGATCTTTGCTTCACTAAGTTGGATTCATACTCTCACCAGCTGAGCTATTGTCAAATCTGGTGTATGGCATGGACTGATCAGGCGGCGGCCTTGCATGGATCGGTCTGCCTTTCTTGTTCGATTCCATCGACGAACCGAACCCCTTCGATGACCTGGGCCATCTTCTGAAATCCTCGAATCTTGCGCCAGTTGCCTTGCGCGCACATCCCCAGCTTGAAGATCATCGCCAGCATCGTGCTGCGGGTCACGCAACCCTTGGCCCGAGCGGTGCGCTGCCGGATCGTTGCGAAGGTTGATTCAATCGGGTTGGTGGTGCGCAGATGCACCCAGTGCTCGGCGGGAAAGTCGTAGAACGCCAGCAGCGCCTCCCGATCCTTCAGCAAGCAGTTCGCCGCCTTCGGATACTTCGCCTCGTAGGCCGTAAGGAACCACTCGAACGCTCGATTTGCGGCTTCCCGCGTCTCCGCCATCCAGATTTCCTGGAGCGCCTGCTTGGCCTTCGCCTGACCCGATTTCGGCAGGTAGTTCAGGATGTTCGCCGTCTTATGCACCTTATGCCGACATCGGCATAAGGTGCATTATGCCGACCTTCGGATTATGCCGACTCTTGGCCGCAACAGTATGTCTTGGGCGGCGCGCGTTGCCGCGGGGTCGGCATAATCAGAGCCCCTCGAGGAAGGCGATGAGCGTGTCGGGCGGCCGATATCGGCCAGGCTTCGTCTTTATTGGTTTTGTTCGAGCCAGCGCGCGCTCTTTGATAGAAAGGTCGGCGTGCAGGTACATTTGTGTGGTTTCAACCTGCTCGTGCCCGAGCCACAAGGCGATCACCGAGGTGTCGACGCCGGCATTCAATAGCCGCATCGCCGCGGTGTGGCGCAGGCTGTGCAAGGTGATCTTTTTCTGTCTCAGGGACGGGCACGCTTGCGCGGCGGCGGCGGTGTGCCTGGCGAGTCGATGCTCGAGGGCGTCACGGCTGAGCACGCGGCCGTTGTGCGTCGTGAAAACCGGCGCATTCGCTTGATCGCCGTGATCGGTGACCCAGGCGCGCAGCACGGCAACCACCTCCTTGGTGAGTGGCGTAATACGTTGCTTACGGCCTTTTCCCCGACAACTGACGTGTGCGCCGATTCCCAAGTGAACATCGTCGCGGCGAAGTCCGATCAGCTCCGAGACCCTCAGTCCGGTTTGAGCCGCAAGGGCGAGTAACGCGTGATCGCGCCGGCCGGTCCAGGTCGAACGATCCGGTGCATTGAGTAGCGCTCGCAACTCGGCCTCGTTCAGGTAAGTCACCAACCGTCGCTCGAAGCGCTTTTGGGGAATTGCGAGCACCCGCTCAATGACGGCCGCGTGCTCGGGGTGGCGAAGCGCCGCGTAGCGATACAAGGAGCGGATCGCCGCTAGCCTGGCGTTGCGCGTGCGCGCTCCATTCCCCCGGTGGCGCTCGATATAATCAAGGAAGTCGCCGATCAGCGGTGCATCGAGTTGATCGATGTTGAGTTTAGACGGTTCGCTGTTCAGTCGATCGGACGCAAAGCCGAGCAACAACCGTAGCGTATCGCGGTAAGCGGCGACGGTATGTGGACTGGCTTGACGCTGGCGTAGCAGACGATCGGTAAAGAACGCTTGCAGGGTGGGGGCGAGCGCGCTCACGATCCCTGTCCCGGATGGCGCTCAAGGCGACGTCCCGCCAACGCAAGCAATTCCGGCGCCGCGGAGAGATACCAGTAGGTCTGGACGGGGTCGGCATGACCGAGGTACGTGGACAGCAAGGGAATCCGCGTCGCCGGGTCACTTTCCGACGCGTAGGCATCGAGGAGGGCCGCAACGGCAAAGCTGTGGCGTAGGTCATGGATCCTGGGCCGGCAGGCGGCCGAGCGAGGCTTGATGCCCGCATGGCGAACCAATTTGAGGAAGGTCCAATGTACATTGCAATAGAGCAATCGGGTACCGGCGGTGGAGACGAACAACGCGGATTGACTCGCGGACCGGCGAGGCCGACCGTGTCGGCGCAGGTAGCGCTGCAGGGCGACCGCCACGCTTGGATGCAGCGGCAACTCGCGCGCTTTGCCGAATTTACCGTGACGGACAACGAGTAGGCCATGATCGGGATCGAAGTCGCCTCGGTCGAGCGCCATGGCCTCGCCCACCCGCATTCCCGTGACGGCGAGCAGCCCGATCAAGGTCCGGTAAGTGGCGGCTCGGAAGGGCGTGCTCAAGGTCGCCGTCGCGGCAAGCAAGGCGGTGACCTGCTCGTTGGAGTATAAATAGGGCGTGGCTCGGCAAGGTTGCGAAGGCAACAGCTCGGCCGGCGGCACCTCGGTCGCGGGGTCGATGGTGCGAAGGTACGCGGCGAAGCCGCGGACCGCGGTAAGCCGATTTGCCCACCAGCGCCGATGGCCGCCGGCGGGCAGCATCGCCCAAGCAAGCGCATTGTCCACTTCGATGTGTTGCCGGCCGCGCTCTTCCAAATAGGTGAGATACTGGGCAAGGAGTTTCTCGTCGCGTTTGAGTTCGTAACCCATGGACCGACGCACGGTGAGATAGTCCGACAGGGCTTGCCGCAGAGGATTCATACCCCACCTCCCGGCCAGGGACGGGCGATGCGGCGTAGCGCCCGCCGGTCCACCTTGGCATAGATCGCGGTGCTCAACGCACGGCGGTGGCGTAACAGTTGACCGATCTCGGGCAACGAAGCGCCCAAGCGAAGCAACTCGGTCGCTGTCGTGTGACGCAACCGATGGGGATGAATTTGCTCGAGCCCCGCGCGCCGCGCGGCCGAGTACACGACGGTTGCCACTCCGGCGGCGCTAAGTGCGCGATGAGGCGCTCGCACGCGAACGAAAACCGTGCGGCCTTCGGCGCTCCTCGGGCGGCCGTGGCGCAAGTAGGCCACCCACGCGTCGCCCACATCCGCGGGCAAGGGTAAACGTTCGACCCGCGTTCCCTTGCCGTGGACGATGATCTCGCCAGCGCGCCAATCGATGTCGCCTAATTCAAGCCGCGCCGCTTCACCAATGCGCAAGCCCAGACGAACCAGCCCAACGAGAATGGCGAAATCTCGCCGTCCAAGCCGCGTGCGACGATCGCAGGACGCCAGGAGCCGCTTGATCTGCTCGGGCTCCAATCCCTTGGGTAGCCCTATCCGATGTCTTCCGGCAGTCGAGGGCGCCGCAGCGGCCAAGTCCTGCTTGACGATGCCCTTGAGCAGCAGGAAACCGAGGAGCGAACGTAACGCGGTCACTGTCATCTTGGCGGCGCCGTACGACTGTTGACGGCAGCGAGCCACGACAAAAGCGGAGACCTCGGACGTGCCTAGTGTCCCAAGGCCCAATTCGTGGCTGCCCGGTTGAACCCGGTCACGCAGGAAAGGACGAACCGCATGCGCGTAGCCGTGTACGGTGTTTTTCGCCAGTCCACGTTCAACGGTCAGGTAGTGTCGATAGCGCTCTAACATCGATTCCACCGGTCCCTGCGGAGGCGAACTTCTTGGCATGGGTACAACTCCCAAACCGCGTAGATACGCCAGCAGCGGCTGCAGGGCGCGACTACCGCAGTGGTTCACGTATCCCGCGGCACCACGAGCACTTAGGAATCGATCCACCTTTTCAGGTTGGAGACAGCTCAAGTCGTACCCTTCGCCGCTTAGCCAGCGGCTCAGGTGCGCCATCAGATGCATCTGCGATCGCACCGAATTTGCCGTGTACCCCTGCCCCAGCAGTTCGTTCGCGAAACCCGGGGCGAAACTCGCAAGCGGGTCCGAAACTGGAATTAGTGTCGGATGAATCATTGGAGACTCCTCTCTTGATGATGGGGAGAGGAGTATGCCCCGTGCTTCGGGCAGCCTGTCGGATTATGCCGACTTTATCGAGGCAAACGTCATTGGTTATGCGGCCAATGGAAAGAGAGTCGGCATAATCCGAAGGTCGGCATAATGCACCCAGCAGCGCTGTTCCCGGGCCCCCGGATACACTTCGCCCAGCGCCGCCCAAAAGCCCAGCCCGCCGTCCCCTACCGCCAGTTCCGGCGCTTGCGTCAGACCGCGCGCCTTCAGATCCAGCAACACCTCCCGCCAACTTTGCTTCGACTCCCGCACCCCGTCCTCAATCGCCAGAAAATGCTTCTCGCCACGCTCGTTGACCCCAATCACCACGAGGGCGCAGAGTTTCTCCGAGGAAGCGCGCAGGCCGCTGTAGATGCCATCCGCCCACAGGTAAACCCACCTCTCCCGATCCAGCCGCCGCTTCGACCAGACCGCGTACTCCGATTGCCATCGGCGCTTGAGATTGCCCACCACGTTCGCCGATAAACCCTTCGCATCCGCACCCACTAACGCCTCCAGCGCCACGCTCATCTCTCCCGCCGCGACTCCCTTCAGATACAACCACGGGATCGCCGCGTCCAACGAACGGCTCCGGCGAACATACGGCGGTACCAGCGCCGAGCGAAACACCACCGGCTCCCCCAACCGGCTGCGCACCTTCGGAATCCTCACCGGCACCGGCCCAATGCCCGTGACAATGCGCCGCTTGGGATGGTAGCCGTTACGCACCACCCCCGCGTGCCCTTCGGCCGTCCTGATCCCACAATACGACCCAAGCAACTCATCGAGTTCCGCCTGCACCGCTTGCTCAATGAGCTGCTGCGCCCCATTGCGGAGTAATTCGGTGAGCAGGTCACGGCCAAATCCTGGTTTTTCAAGTTCAATGACAGTATCGTTACTCATGGCGTGCCTCCTTCGCTGATGCCGATCTTTGTCAAAACCGATTTCAGCAAGGCACGCCACCTTATTCAACCCCCATACACCAGATTCGAGCATAGCTCCACCAGCACGAGTATCGGTTCGCCTGGGTCCAACCTCCTGATCAGGAGAGGCAAGATCCTCTCAAACCATTCAAGATTGAATTAGGGTCGCTGGAGCAGATTGCGAAACTTGTCGAAAAGTGATTCTTTCGTTCGCTCAGTAGATCGGTAATTCTTAGGCTCCCTGCGCTGCTTAGGGCGACGCTTCAACCACGATATTCTGAAGCACGGAAACCCTTGGATTTAGCGGAGCAGAAAAAAGAGGAGAGAGGTCAAAGATGCTTAAACTGGATTTGGGCGATGCACAGATTTGGATGCGAATGGCAGAGGATGTGTACGCACAGAGCGCTGATTCTGCACGTTCCGGTGCAAATTATCCTCAAACAAACCAACTAAATGTCGCGTCCGTTTGTGCCGGCCTTGCGTTCGAACTTCTATTCAAGGTACTCGCCAGGGCAGGTGGGGGCTCCCCACCTGCTGAGCATCCCCCTAGCAAGGCGTACGAGAACATCAAGCAAATGCCTGATAAGAAATTGGTAAATTCAGTAGGCAAAATATTCTTGCAGCATGGATGGGGCGATATTGAGGAATTGTTTGCTTTTCTGGATGATCTTTGCGATACCAACCGGAAATACTGGGGGTTACCTCGAGGTGGAACTGGTGGTAGGCATGCGACATTCAATGTTGGTGGACGCAAGGCGTGTGACGCATTACGGAAAATGCATCAAGATTTATCTCGACTCGCCCTGCGAGAGATTGACGCGAACACAAATGCGATGGAGGTATGGGATGGAATCTATGCAATAGTGAAGGAAGCATAGGCCGCGATCCTCGCCACCCTGGAATCCGAGTGAGCAAGAAGAAGCAACCCTTCTCCTGAAGCGCCGGAGCTATCAGCTACTGGCTACTGATGATCTTCCCCCCAGAATCGGTCCACCTGAGCTGAGGGGGAAAACACTTTTGAGAGGCCCCCAAGCCACTCACTGTTCTCCAATAATCCGGACTTACCATCTGGATTCGGGAGTGTGGCCCACCGTAAACAAGCAGCGCTCATGCAACATCGCGCAGAGCCTTGTGTAAGACTGACTTAAGTGCACGGCTATGGAAGGTGCTGACATTGCCTAACCCAGCTTCCAGCCGTTCGCAAAGCACCATCAGTTCATCGACCATTGCAGCTATGCGGCGCTGCTCTTCGAGGGGCGGGACGGGTATTGGGAGCGGCTTAAGTTTGGCGGACTTTATGCCCTTCGCCGTCAAGCCTGTAGCGTTTTCGCTGATAAGAGTCTGCGTTACATTGCTCATGATCGCGAACATAAGATACCGAGTACTGATCTCGCCATATGGCCGCAGGCAAATTACTCGCTGGGCGAGAGCAAAAGGTTCCAAAATATCATTTTGACAAACATTCCCCATCGGAGCCTCAGTGGTAAAGAATAGATCACCACGCTTTGGGAGGCCGCGGGTCATCCATGCCGAGTGAGTTTTTTCGTCAATGAATTCGCGAGGCTCTCTGTTAAGAACGCCAAAACGCACGTTCTTTGCTGTAATCAATGGGATGCCATGTTTCGTCTTTGGTGGAGTCTTTCCCCGGTAGTCAATGAAGAGGAATAGATTCTCGAAAGACTGAAGTTGCCAGGAGGCCGGCAAGGGGACTGGATAGTCGTTTTTCTCGGGGTGGGGAGCTTGCTTGATGCGACGGTCCCCAGTTTCTTGTTTGAGCACTGCTTTGGCAGATGCGATTCGCATCAGCAATTCCGATGTCGGCTCGTCCGCCGAGTTCTGTTGTACTAGCTTGCCGCGCACAGCGAGGTTGAGGATGGTCTGGCGCAGATCCTTCACCTGATCGGCGCGAGACGTTAGTGCGGGGAGGGCATCAATGGCAAAGCGAGCATGGGAACGGAAAGTCGACGCGTCCGCGTCCGGTGCGCTCAGGCGGGCGAGGGTGGCTTTTGTCAATCGGGCGCGCTTTTCTTTACGGGCTGCGCGGGCCTCCTCCAGTCGGCCGCAGAGCAGCATCAGTTCATCGACTTTGGCTACGATGCGATGCTGTTCGGCAGGGGGCGGTATGGAAATTTGCTTAAGGTAGATATCAGAACGGCTCAGGCCGGGTTTGACACCTTTACCCAAAGCTCGCAGATTAAGTGTAGAGAAAGAAAGGAAGAGAAAATGAAGTGTGAGGAATACTGGCACTGCGACGAAATATGCGACGTCGGTGGTCCATGATGGACCGCTGCATATGTTCAGTGCACCGGCAGAACCTTTGCGGCCAACAATGACACACGGCTTAATCGTCAATGGCTGAGTTGTGTAACCTATGATGCCATTAGATCCAAAAACTGGCACTGGGCCGTCTTTCTTGCGTTTATCTGCCCTTAGCCCTTTGCCATATCGAAATTGGAGAACCTTACCTATAGGCGGGCGACACCAATTATTTGGAAGGCCGGATTCGCTGCCTCCGCTTTGCATAATCCATGTGGACAACTCTGACGCAGGTTCGTCCTTTGGGTTCTGTTCTACTAGTTTTCCGCGCACGGCGAGGTCGAGCACGAAGCGGCGTAGGAGGGCAGTGGCGTCCGGTGCCTCGGCCACTCGATCGTAGATGGCGAGCAAGCCGTCCGCGTTCACCGCAAAAGCGCGTCCGTTAGGCTTGTTTTCAACTGATCCCGCACGGATGCCACCTCGGCCTCGGCTATTGTCAGTTTCTCCAAGAGAGTCTCGGGGTCGCCGTATTCCTCCCCCGCACTATGGGGATTCCTGATATCAAGGTTGTAGCTGCGGTCCTTGATCTCATCGGCACTCACCTGCCAAGCGCGGTCACCTTCCTCGCGGCCTGCGCGTTGCGTACCGCCCCACCAAATAGCACATTCGTAGAGATGCTTTAACCGGATGGGCCTTGTCATTGAATAGTGTTTCTGGCCTTTGGGTACCAAGTGCTCCCAGAACCAGACTTTCTTGGTTGGCTCACCCTTTTCGAAGAACAGCAGGTTTGTGCCGATTGCAGCATAGGGGCGGAAAACGGAATTCGGCAGGCGCACGATGGTGTGCAGGTTGCATTCCTTCATCAGGCTTTCCTTCAGCCGCGTCTTGACGCCTTCGCCGAACAGCGAGCCGTCCGGCAGTACCACGGCGGCTCTCCCACCCGGCTTGAGCAGCCGAATAATAAGAGCAAGGAACAGATCCGCCGTCTCACGAGTGCGGAAGTTCTGAGGGAAGTTGGACTCGATGCCGTCCTCCTCCTTGCCCCCGAACGGCGGATTGGTCAGCACGATGTCCACTCGTTCCTTCTTGCCCCACGAGGTGTAGGGGCGCGCCAGGGTGTTGTCGTGGCGCAGGAAGGACGGATCCTCTACGCTGTGCAGCAGCATGTTGGTGACGGCGAGCATGTGCGGAAGCGGTTTCTTCTCCACCGCGCGCAACGAGGACTGCATGGTGGCTTCATCCTCGGGCCGTTTCACGTAGTTGTCGCGCATGTGGCGCATGGCGCAGGTGAGGAAGCCGCCGGTGCCACAGGCCGGGTCGAGCAGCGTCTCGCCGGGCTTGGGGTCGATCATTTGCGTCATGAACGAGGTCACGGCGCGCGGCGTGTAGTACTCGCCAGCGTTGCCGGCATTTTGCAGGTCGTTGAGGATTTGCTCGTAGATGTCGCCGAAGTGCTGGCGCTCGGCGAGGTTGTTGAAGTCGACGCCGTTGATCTTGTTGACGACCTGCCGCATGAGCTGGCCGGATTTCATGTAGTTGTAGGCGTCCTCGAACACGTTGCGCAAGACGTTGGCGCGCGGACCGGCTGCGGGCGGGAGTTGCTTGAGGGTCGGAAAGAGATCCCCGTTGACGAAGCTCAGCAATTCCTCGCCGGTAATACCTTCCGGGTCGGCAGCCCAGTTGCGCCATTGCAGACGGGAGGGGACGGGCGAACGGTAACCGTCCTTTAGCAGTTCGAGCTCCTGGTCCTGATCGTCGATGATCTTGAGGAAGAACATCCAGCACAACTGGCTGATGCGTTGCGCGTCGCCATCCACCCCCACGTCCTGGCGCATGATGTTCTGAATGGACTTGACAAGCGCGCTGACGGACATCTTCTAGGCAGTTTCCTTGTATAGAGCGGACTGAAGGTCTTGCACGGCGCGCTCGAAGCCGTGCTTTCCGCCAAAAGCACGGACCAGTTCCACCGGTGTGCCCAGTTGGTCGATCGGCGGGATTCTGAGCACGTTGGCGTCGTCAAGATTGAATACGCCCTCGTCGGCGTACTTGTCAAGCAGTGCGTCGAGCACAGCGCGCGCCTTTTCTCCGTATTTGGCGAACACGTTGCGCTTCTTCACGTTCTCAGCACGCTCGCGACGGGTCAGGGGCTTGGCGTCGAAGGCGACATGGCATATGAGATCGAAGGGATCCAGGTCCCTGCCCAGTTCCTCGATGAGTACTGTAAACGGCAGATTCTCAGCCTCCATTTCATCAATGATCGCCTGCTTTCGCTCGGCTTTGTTCCAGCGCCGCAGGAAATCGTCTAGACTTGCGAAGCGTCTGCGCAGAGCCTTCCTGGTGAAGTCGCGCAACGACTCGGTAACGAGTTTGCCGTGCTCGTCGAGGTAATGCACCCGCTCCGCCACAATGGCTGCCGTGACACCGTCAACGTAGACCTTCTTAACGGGTCCGCCATCGGTCGTCAGCGGCAGGCCGTCGGGGGTGGTGTCGTCATCGCCGCGACCTTCAGGAGGGAAATCGTCTCCATTGATAGGAGGCTCGTCGGGCGGATCCATGGGGTCGCCTTCCTTCGGTTCGTAAATCTGCACGGGCTCGCCGTCGAACTCGGGATCGGCGAAATGGCTGGTCGCGCCCCGGAAGTCGATGAGGGTGAAATAGAACTTTTGCGTATCCTCGTGTACCCGGCTGCCGCGCCCTACGATCTGCTTGAATTCGGTCATCGAGCCGACATTGCGCTCCAGCACGATCAGCCTGCAGGTCTGCACATCGACGCCGGTGGAAAGAAGACGAGAGGTGGTGACAAGGACGGGGTATTTCGATTCCGGATCGATGAAGTTGTCGAGCTCGTCCTGCCCCTGGGTGTCGCTGCCGGTAATCCGCATGACATAGCGGGAGTTGTCGTCCACGAGATCGGCATTTTCGTTGATCAGCGCCTGGCGCATTCGAGCAGCATGTTCTTGATCAACACAGAAGATGATGGCCTTCTGAAATCGATCGCCGCTTTCCTTCAGAAAAGCCGTGATCTTTTGCGCAACGAGTATCGTCCGGCCATCGATGACAAGCGTGCGGTCAAAGTCGCTAACGTTGTATTCTCGATCCTCGACTTCTTGGCCGTATCGATCGAGTTGGCCCTTTTCCGGGCGATAGCCCTCTACATCACGGTCGATGTGGACCTTGATCACCTTGTAGGGCGCGAGGAAACCATCGCGTATGCCCTGCTTGAGTGAATAAGAGAATAGGGGTTCGCCGAAATAGGCGATGTTGGAAACGTACTTCGTCTCCTTCGGCGTTGCGGTGAGGCCGATCTGGGTCGCCGAGGAGAAATGCTCAAGGATTTCGCGCCATGCGGAGTCTTCGGCGGCGCTGCCGCGGTGGCATTCGTCGATCACGATCAGGTCAAAGAACCCTGGAGAGAATTCTCGATAGATTTTCTGGTTCTCCTCCGGGCCTGTGATGGCCTGATAGAGTCCGAGATAGATCTCGTAGGACGTGTCAATTCGGTGCCTGCCGCGGCCCCGTTGGATGGTTTTGGCTTGTGTGGACAGCTTGGCCATTGCTCCGCCGAACGGACGAAAGTCGTTCACTCTCGTTTGATCGACCAGGAAGTTGCGGTCGGCGAGAAACAGGATGCGCTTCTTCCGGCCCGCTTTCCACAGCCGCCAGATGATTTGAAAGGCGGTGTAGGTCTTGCCCGTTCCGGTGGCCATGACGAGCAGGATGCGGTCGCGCCCCTTGGCGATGGCCTCGATGGTGGCGTTGACGGCGTTTGTCTGGTAGTAGCGCGGGGTCTTGCCTCCGCTGTCTTCGTGGTAGTCCTGAAGGACGATTTGTTCGGCTTCCGGGGTCAAGCCTTTCCAAGCGCGAAACCGGGCCCAAAGTTCGGCGGGCGATGGAAATTCACTGAGAGGCAGGTCCGCTTCCCGTGGAGTACTTGCGCCGGTGCGGTCATGGAACACGAAACCGTCGCCGTTGGAGGAGAAGGCAAAGGGGATGTGCAGCGTCTCGGCGTAGTCGAGCGCCTGCTGCATGCCGTCGCCGACGCTGTGGGAATTGTCCTTCGCCTCGATGACCGCGATGGGAATGTTTGGCTTGTAGTAGAGGATGTAGTCGGCGCGCTTGGACTTTCCGCGAGCCACCAGCTTGCCGCGGACGATGATGCGGCCCTTCGTGAAAGATACTTCCTCCCGAATCTGCAGCATCTCGTCCCACCCGGCCCCGCGTAGCGCGGGCGTGATGAACTTGGTGCAAATGTCGCGTTCGGAGAGGCCGCGCTTGTCGATCACGGCCTCTGCTCCAGCTTTCCGTTCCGGGTCATCGGTTGATGTTGTTCTTTAATCCCCCGGCGGGCAGCTTACCAGAGCTAGTAAGGCAGGTTGTTTGACTTGATTAACAAATAAAGGAAGGACCTGCTGCATTCCAGCAATACAGCAGCGTCGTTTTGGGAAAACACGTGCCTGACTCGCCTTTAGGGCACGTTGGGCCTCTATTACAACGAATCCGGCACGTTATCTGGTGTTAGCAACAATAGGGCTTACATGCGATAGTGACCAATTGCATAGGAAACACACGCCCGTTTATTTATCAGAGAGACGACTTGCCAACTCCCCGTCCAGCACAACATGGCTCCAGGTCGCACTTCTTACGGCGTTGCCGCCATCCCTGAAGCCAACGTGAACGATGCGCTTATTCAGACGATCCTGGATGGTTCGGATGGCAGGTATATGGTCTCCATCGTTAGAGAGCAGAATCGCAATATCGTAAGAATCATTGATGGCTCCTGCGTACAGAGCCGTGACAATAGATGCATCAACACCTTTTTCGACCATGCGCTGAATAGTTTTCTTGCAGTGTGGACATTCGTCTTGCTTGGCTTTGCGATCACGTCGATGCACTTGGTATCCAGTATTCTGATTAAGCCAGTAAAGAAACTTTCTTAGCCCATGATCAGCACTTGGGTGAACTGAAGCAAAGACTTCGGTTCCTCTGTACTGGTAGGAATCAGGGCCGATCGCCGCGGCCAATTCACCAATTAGCACTTGGGGTAGGCTACGCCAAGAAATCTTGATTCGATTTGAAGAGTCAGGAGAAATCTCCGCATTCCAACTCAATTGGAAATTCCAAAAATCGACGTAAAGTCTTACGTTTGACATGAACGGCCTCCGTGGCAAAGGGCTGAAACAAGCGGAGGGCCACAAAGGCCCTCCGGGGTAATCAATACCTGATCATAGATATCAGGTAGATAGTAAAGACCGAATCCAAAGAAAGATTCGGTAGGTAGTCACAAAATCATTCTCATACTGAATTTACTTTTGTCAAGAGAAAGCATGACTCTTGTCAGCCCAAAGCAGTAATGTCCCCTTTGTGCAATTCAGAGATGTCCCCTTTTTTGGTAGTACAAAGGTATTTCTTTGTGTGGCAGGGGGGATGGGACGTTGGCCAAGGAGAGTGTATTGATGAGCGCCCGGGAGGCGGATCGTTTGGGGGTGGTTCGGAAGGTGGTTTCGAAGCGTCTTTTGCAGCGCGAGGCGGCGGAGCAATTGGGTGTGGGCGTTCGGCAAGTCAAGCGGCTGGTTCGCCGGTATAAGGATGGCGGGCCGGCGGCTTTGGTCTCCCAGCGCCGGGGGCGGCGTCCGAACAACGCGATTGAGCCGGGTGTTCGCCGAGAAGTCATGGACTGGGTGGTGAAGCGCTATGCGGATTTCGGTCCGACTTTGGCGTGCGAGAAGCTGACCGAGGCGCATGGGTATCGGCTGAGTGCGGAGACCTTGCGCCAGTGGATGATGGCCGAGGGCGTATGGCGGTCGAAGTCTCGGCGCCGGGCGCGGATTCATCAGCGCCGACCGCGGCGGTCTTGCTTTGGCGAGCTGATACAGATCGACGGTTCGCCGTATGCCTGGCTGGAGGATCGGGGGCCTGGGTGCACGCTGATCGTGTTCATTGACGACGCCACCAGCCGGCTGATGTATTTGCGTTTGGTTCCCGCGGAGACGACTCGGGCGTATATGGAGGCCTTAGGGGCGTATCTGAGCGCGTATGGCCGTCCGGTGGCGGTGTATTCGGACCGGCACAGTATTTTCCGGGTCAACCAGGGGCGCCAGGAGGGCAAGGTGACGCAGTTCACGCGGGCGCTCAAGACCCTGGACATGGAGCCGATCCACGCCAACACGCCGCAAGCCAAGGGCCGTGTGGAACGGGCCAATGGGACGCTGCAGGACCGTCTGGTGAAGGAACTCAGGCTTAAAGGCCTGGATGACATGGCGCAGGCCAATGCGTATTTGCCGGTGTTCATGGCCGATTACAACCGGCGTTTTGCGGTGGCGCCGAGAAGCACTGTGGATGCCCATCGAGCAGTGCTGCATGACGCCGAAGAGCGGGACCTGATCTTGTGTCTGCACGCGCAGCGCACGCTGTCGAAGAATCTGACCTTTCAGTATTTGAATCGCGAGTATCAGCTCACCGGGTATGGTCGAGGCTACCGGCTGCGCGGTGCTCAGGTGACGGTGTGTGACGCCTTTGGCGCTGCGGTGTCCATCCTCCACCAGGGCAAGACGCTCGACTTTCAGGTACTGGCCGAGGGTCAGGCGCCGGTGGCCTTGGACGATGAGAAGAGTGTGCAGCACACGGTGGATGAGGCGCAGGCGCGCCAGCGCGCCGCTCCGGGCTACAAGCCCTCGGCGGATCATCCCTGGAACCGGATGATCCGGCGGGACATCGCCGAGGCTGCCGAACGCAGAGCGTCTCGATGAGGCGTGTGGGGATCAGAGCGCGGCGCCAGCCGGATCCGAGGCTTCGTTCGCTACGCTCCCTGCACCTGGGATCCGGCCCACAAAGCCGTCCAGCTGCCGATCCCCTTCAAGGGAACCTCACGACCCCAAAAGGGGACATCTTAGAATTGCACAAAGGGGACATTACTGCTTTGGGCTGACAGAGAAAGCATGACTCTTCTTCATTGCGGTACTCGCAGTATAGAACCGTCCAAGCGGAGCGATTCTGAAATTTTTCCTAGTGTCGTGGCCCGCAAATAACTTTGATTAAGATGCGAGGCGTTTTTCCTTCCCGGCAAGGCGCGACGACGCAGTGCAGTAACGAGCATAGACCTATTCGGCTCACTCTTAGGCTGGATAGACACTATTTGTGAGCCGAATAGGACTCTGCTTACTGATCGGCATCCAGCGAACGAATACGCGGTGCAAAGACGCGGCGCAAATCGTTGAGCTTCATTACCAGCCATTCGTGCTGGCGAGGCCAGTCACTTTCTTCTTTGGGATGATCGACACCACGGTCAGCATTGGCCCCAATTGACTATGAACGGCCTTCTGCTGCGCCTCCAGTTCGAGGTCAATGCCGAGGGTCTCGCCAAGAATGACAAGGTTCTCCTCTCGCGCGAGCCACCGCCGATTCGATCCTCGCCAAAGTGGCACGATTACGCAAAGTTATTTGCGGGACAGCACACTAGAAGAAGCTCTGGTTAATGCGATCTATCACCGTTCATACGAGGAGCGGGAACCGGTCGAGGTGCGTATCACACCGCAAGAATTGGCAATCCTGAGCTTTCCCGGTCCCGACCGGTCCATCCGCATGGAAGACCTGCGCGCGGGCCGGGCAATCAGCCGGCGCTACCGCAATTGGCGGATCGGGGAATTTCTCAAGGAACTTGACCTGGCCGAGGGTCGTTCTACGGGAGTGCCAAAGATTCTGCGGGCCATGCGTGAAAACGGCTCGCCGGCACCGGTGTTCGAGAGCGATGAGGATCGCACCTTTTTTCTTGTCCGCCTGCCGGCGCATGAAGAGGTTGGTAAAAAGGCGTCCGGGCAAGTCACCGTACAAGATACCGACCAAGTTACCGGGCAAGATAACAAGCTGGAAATACAGAAAAAAAGTCAGGATGCCCTGCAAGTCACAGGACAAGATACAAGACAAGATACGGGACAAGAAATAGGGCAAGTCACGGGACAAGACACCGGGCAAGTTACCGTGCAAGTTGAGCGCTTGGTGGCGGTTTTGAGCGGGGAGACGGGCCGCACCCAGTTACAGGCAGTCCTGGAACTTGCTCACCGGCGCCATTTCACTACCGCCTATCTGAAACCCGCCCTTGCAGCCGGCTTGATTGAAATGACCCTCCCCGACAAACCTACCAGCAGGAATCAGCGCTATAGGCGCACGGCCGCCGGTCAGACCCTGGCTGAGAGGATCAAAGGGAAGGGCGGCTCAGCGTGAACACCGCTCCCATCGTTTCCAAGGTCTGGAGCTTCTGTCATACGCTGCGCGATGACGGGGTGGGCTATGGCGACTACCTGGAGCAGCTCACCTACTTGATCTTCCTCAAGATGGCCGATGAATACTCCCGGCCGCCCTACAACCGCGATGTAGGCATTCCCGCCGAACACAAGTGGGTGAGCCTGAAATCAAGGAAAGGCGCGGAGCTGGAAGATCACTACGTCGCCACGCTGCGCGCGCTCGGCGCCAGGAAAGGCCTGCTGGGGCAGATTTTCACCAGCGCCCAGAACAAGATTCAGGACCCGGCAAAACTGTATCGCCTCATCGCCATGGTTGACGACGCCGACTGGGTCACCATGGGCGCCGATATCAAGGGCGACATTTACGAGAGCCTGCTGGAAAGAAACGCCGAGGACACCAAGTCGGGCGCGGGCCAGTACTTCACGCCTCGCGCCCTCATTCGCGCCATGGTCGAGTGCGTGCGGCCCGAACCGGGCAAGCGCATCGCCGATCCGGCCTGCGGCACAGGGGGATTCTTTCTGGCGGCATACGACTTCATCACCAATCCGGACAACTTCAAGCTCGACAAGGAGCAGAAGGCTTTCTTGAAATATGAGGCGTTTCATGGCTATGAGATTGTCGCCAACACGCGCCGCCTGTGCCTGATGAACATGTTCCTGCACAACATCGGCGAAATCGAGGGAGGCGCGCCGATTTCGGCGAATGACTCTCTGGTCGCCGATGCCGGTGAACGCTTCGATTACGTGCTGACGAATCCGCCGTTCGGCAAGAAAAGTTCGATGAGCTTCACCAACGAGGAAGGGGAACAGGAAAAGGACGAACTGACCTATAACCGCCAGGATTTCTGGGCGACCACCTCAAACAAGCAACTCAATTTCGTGCAGCACATCCGCACCATGCTCAAGACCACCGGCCGCGCTGCCGTGGTCGTGCCCGACAACGTGTTGTTTGAAGGCGGCGCCGGTGAGACCATTCGCAAGAAGTTGCTGGACAACACCGACCTGCACACCATCCTGCGCCTGCCGACGGGTGTGTTCTACGCACAGGGGGTCAAGGCCAACGTGATTTTCTTCGACAACCACGAGGCAAGCCCAAGACCCTGGACGAAGCAGGTCTGGTACTACGACTACCGCACCAACATTCACCACACGCTGAAGAAAAAGCCGATGCGTTTTGAACATTTAGCGGACTTCGTCGAGTGCTACAACCCGCGGAACCGGCACCAACGCAAGGCCACATGTCACGAGGAGGAGGAGGGCGCACCGGAAGGCCGCTGGCGCAGCTACAGCTACGACGAACTCACAGCCCGCGACAAGACCAGCCTTGACATCTTCTGGCTCAAGGACAAGAGCCTGACGGACCTCGACAACCTGCCCGAGCCCGATGAACTCGCAGCCGACATCATCGAGAACCTGGAAGCGGGTCTCGGCAGCTTCCGCGAAGTGCTCGCCGGTTTGCAGCAGCCGCGTAATCGCCAATAACTGACCTGCTTCCCGATTCTTGGCACGGAAAATGGGGGCCTCTCAAAAGCCGAGTTTTTCTTGCATTGGGGACCCAAGGATGGGGGCAATTTCATAACCGGGAATTTTCTCATTTTGAATGGTCCAAGAATCGGGAAGTATGTCATGTGCTCGTTTCTGTTTCATAATTGACAATCATGCAACGAAAGAGTAAATTCCTTTCATGGACAACATCTATACGCTTTATCCGCAAAAGCATCCTATTCGGCACTTCGTACGTATCGGTCATTCAGGTTATCGAAAACTAGAAAATTTGTACGCAGCAGGTAGAGCGCCGATCCGACATGCGGTTGTGGACGCTGGTCATTTGCATAGGCAAAAGGATCTTGTTGCAGCTTTGTTGGACGCTGACGCCGAAATAATTCTGGATACGAAGTCTGCCGAGTTGGCGACGCTGGCAGGCCTTGGCACGAAAGCAAGCCTTCTTCCTTGGGGCAGTCCGAGTCAGCCGCATCGACCTGGCGATTGGGCTGGTGTGCGTGGAATCGACAAAGCAAATCAAATAGCAGAATTTTCAGTAGCCAATCGTGTTGATACCGTGTTGTCTCCTGCTCACCTACTTCATGAGGGCAACTCGCATTGGACGTATGTGGATATTCAAGCGGCTGACAATTTACGAAGGGCGCTCGATCGTGCGGGGGGACACCTCATTCGCATTGACTATCATTTGATGATGTCAATAGGCGTGCTTAAGGAGTTTGAGCGATTGGTGCCATTTCTCAAGCGTCTTCGCAGTGCGCCTATTGACAACATTTGGATGCGTATATCTGGTTTCGGCATGCGTGGGTCTCCTGCGGGAACAAGACGCTATATTGACTCGGCGTGGCAGCTAGCAAAGTTAAGGAAACCGTTGATCGCCGATCACGTTGGTGGCTTGGCTGGCCTCAGCTTGTCCGCTTTCGGGGCAGTTGGCGGTATTTGCCACGGGGTCGCGGAGAAGGAAAACTTTAATACTTCACATTGGCAAAGGGTGTCAGAGGGAAGCGGTTCGTCGGAAAAGCGAATCTACTTACCCGACATCGATGAATATCTTTATCGGTCCAAGGTAGAAAAAATACTCGCGGGACGGAACTCGAAATCCTTAATAGTATGCAAAGATCGTACTTGCTGCTCAAGACCTGAAGATATGTTCGATCAGTCGCAGGCCCATGCACTGATCCAAAGTGCAAGAGCAATTGACAAGCTAAACGCACAACCTGAACTAAAGCGAATTGATTACTTGGTGGATCAATTGATTCCCAATACATTGCGAAATGTACGCAGGATCAGCAAGGTCAAGATAGGAGACCAAGCTTTGACAAAACGATTTACGAGAAAGTGTAGTCGGTTGGAACTGCTTCAGCGCACGTTAGATCGCACTAGGTGCGAGCTAGAGACCGTCCCTTTCGCTCGCACTCCAATTTCTAAGACAAGGCCAGTAAAGAAGGTAGGTTAAAGGTATGACTCAGAGTGCAGTGATCAAAACAATCGGCGATCTCCGAGATCGTGGACGGCTTTCGGGAGCAGATGTTGCAAATATCGCACAGGTTTCCAGGGCAACGGTGTCTCGCTGGTCTAACGGCGCGGCCGCGCCACACCCGAGGACGCAGTTGATATTGTCGGATCTCAGGTATGTGGTCGACCGGCTAGCTGATTTCTACAGCGCAGATGAGACGCGCTTATGGCTTTATGCGCGCAATGAACTCTTGGGCGGGAAGAGTGCCATTGAGTTGATTCACGAGGATCGAACCGACGAGGTACTGCAGGCAATTGAACAACTTGATTCTCTAGCATATTTGTAGTTTCTTCAATTGCGATTTGAATGGTCGGTATTCTTGATCCAACCCTACTCGCCGCTCTCGATGACATAGAAGGTCGCAAATTTGAGGGAGAGGTTTGGCGAGTGTCGTGGGCAACGCGAAATCCGCTGGCGGGTAATTCAAGTGGCGGTCGTTGGTCGCCGAGCGGAAGATTCGATGTTCTCTACACGAGCCTTCAGGAAAACGGCGCACTAGCAGAGGCATATCACCATCTTTCCAGAGCACCCGTGATGTCGTCGTCTCAAGTGCTACTGCATAAACTAATCGTGTCACTGGACAACGTTTTGATGCTTGATGTTCGCCGACTAACGGCCTTGGGAATGGAAGACTCGCTAGCTTCGCGTCCACGAAACAATTTTGGACAATCAATTGGAGAAGCAGCCTTCATGCTGGACTATCACGGCTTACTCGTTCCAAGCGCGCGTTGGGATTGCTGCAACCTAGTGGTGTTTCTTGATCATCAATCGTTTGATATTAACGAGCATCTGTCGATTGAACAAGAGTTTGATGTGAATTGGCCCGCGTGGCGGGAGCAGACGAAGCGCGATTAGTCTGCTTCGGTATGGACGCGGGGTTGGCGGACAAATCGAAACCTAATCGTGTGTGCCGGCAGCCCTTGGAGCAGCGAGCTACCGAGTTGGGAAAATGCGAAGTCTCCGTACCCCCCTAATACTTTAGGGTGTCCCAAGAATCTGGGCCAGGGGGATGTGATTGAGGGTCAATCTGGACTTGCCCCAATCCTTGGAGAATTCACCAACCACCTCACCAGACACCCGCCGATTCCCTCCCCAATCACGAGCCGCCTATTGGCTCATCTTGCTGACTCTTGGTCTGCGGACCTACTTTGGGTTGTTGCATGCGTAGTGCAATCGTCATCTCCGAATGGTCAAACGCCGTGGTGTATTCATGACACTGTGCCTCGGTAATTCCGTTCTCAAGAAACCGTTCCCGCCAGCGGGCCGACATCTCTGTGGCCATCGCCACTGCGGCATCGCGCGCGCGGTCTTCGGGCACCTCAAAGAAGGGCGCGGCTTCGACCCAGGCTTCAACTGAAGCCTCGAAGCCGCTGAGTTCGCTGATCCCGGTCTTGAGCTGATGATGCCGTAGCGGTTGAGGATTGATGTCGAACGCGGGGGAAAGCGCCCAACTCCGCTTACCCGTATAAAGCAGGCCATGATTCTTCAGGTGGTCGTCGTTATTGGAAACCAATATGGTGAACAGGATGCGGCGATGCAATTCCTCCAATTCCGCAAGCGCCCGTTGATCGGTGCTGCAAACCGCCCGCAACCCATCGGCGATATCCGTGTAGTAGGCCGGCTCTCCCCTGTGTTTTCCCACCAAGGATTGCGCTGACATGTAGTGCACTCGTCCTTTGCCTGCCTTCCCACGATCGAATCGCTTGATCAGGGCAATCGGCAAACGAGTGTCGGCCATAGCCAAGACGGCGTTTGCTGCGCGAATGCCCACGTCGTGGGCCAGGGCGAGCGTAGCGATTTCCGCCCGTTCGACCGGCATCGTATCTCGTTCCATCGTGTACTTGGCAACGTGAAGGTTTCCTGCCGGATCCGCAATGACAGACTTGGGTCGTGCTCCTCCCAGGCTTGAACCTGCCCCGCGCAACTCGTAGGCGATCTTCGACAGATCTCCAACCCCCTCGAAAAGCATCGCGGTCAGTCCCTTGAGCCGCCCCAGATCCGTTAGCCGTGGCGTAGGCGGGACGTCATTCGCCAGTGGGATCCCGTTCTCGTCAAGGAAGCGCAGAGCACCCTGCCGAGTAACGTCATCCACGGCAAGGAGATACTGAAATTCATTGAGTTGGCGCCCTGCCGCCCGACTGATTACTCCTTTGCCCCACGCATCGGGTATGCAGTCGGACACAATCCCGGGAAGACAGGCGCCCGGGTCGTCGACATGGCTCGCAAAGTGAGTCCATTGGTCATGGCGCGGTAGCGAGGGCGCGATGGCAAACGATTCGGGATCTTGCAGCCATTCGTCAAGATAGCGGAAGGACGACACCTGTTTGTTGCGGATCGTTGCAAACCGAATGATGCCAACGGGATTCTTCTGCTCGCCAATGGCAACAATGTTCTCGCTCATCGTTGCGGTATTCACAGCAACGCGCCCTCAGGGGAAGGATCAATTCTCAACCCACCACCAACGGGAGTGCGTCCCGCACCGGAGCGCAAGCGGACACGCTTGGGCAGCGCGCCGACATCCATCAACAGTCCGATATCATCCTGGCGGACATCGGCCAGGTCGTCTAGCTTGGAAAGGTTTCCGAGAGCCAGCAACGCCATGGCCAGGTTGCCCATGGAAACACCAGGGGCTCCTGCTTCGAGAGCCCGCAAAGTGCCAATGGACACGCCCATGCGCACGGCGAGATCCCGTTGCCGGACGCGCCGTCTGACTCGTGCGACTTGAATCGATTGTCCCAGCCTTTGCAATGCCGCAATTGCAGAAGGTGAAATAACTCTATCTGTCATAAGAGTTATTATAACTCGTGTTAAATTGAAAAAAAGATATTATTTTGCTTGTTAATATATTATTGGAATTGTAATCCAATGTATTGTCACCCCGCTTCCACTCTGAAGTGCAACACTCAACGATGGTTGGCTAGCCTGGAAGCAAACGGGACTGTCGCCGCGCGTTGAAAAGCGGTCAGGTGACGGCGATACTCTCCGATATCGAAGCAGGAGGGTATTCGATGGCCAATGGCTACCATCACCTGACCTACGGGTCACGATGCCAGATTTACGCGCTGAAGAAAAGCGGGATGTCGATCCGGGGCGTAGCGCGTGCGCTTGAGGTATCGGCCTCGACGGTGAGCCGCGAGTTGCGCCGCAACCGTGGCCGGCGGGGTTACCGGATGCGCCAGGCGCAGCGGATGGCCCGGTCTCGCCGGCAGCGGTTGCTTGACCGCGTTGGCGGGCTGACTGGCCTGCCGGTCCCGTCCGCGGCCTTGACAGGCGGCGGCCGGATTTACTGTGTCCGGGTGACGGGCGGGCGGCTCAGCCGGACGGCGGCGGTGGCGCAAACGGGTCCCGGGCGGCGCCTTTCTCCGTTCGGGCTACGCCCTCACTCCGAAAAGCACCGCCCGAACCCCACCGGATGCTATGCTGCGCTCCAACAAAGGAGAGGAATCACCGCCCTGACAGGTGTTGCACTTCGGAGTGGAAGCGGGAAAACAATATTCGGACTTTTTGCAATGAAAGACTCATACGACTTTTCAAAATCGGTCAAGAACCCGTACCTTCGGAAACCGAAGAAACAACTGACGATTCGATTGGACGAAGACACGATCGACTACTTCCGCTCACTTGCCGGGCAAAGCGGCATTCCGTATCAGAGCCTGATCAACCTGTACCTGCGCGACTGTGTTGCGGAGAAAAAGACATTGCGTTTGGAGTGGGCGAGTTAGAGAAAATGACTGCGGAGCGAGGCCTCATGAGCTGTCTCAGGATTTGAACCAATCCGAACACATCCTCCGGGACTCCGGCGTGCCCTACAGTGACCGTTCCCCCGTAATCCGAGCCATGTCGCATGGGGAGACCGTCAACGCATGCATACATGCGCCTGCCCGTTCGCAATTGGCGATGAACACAATGTTGGGGCGCTTCTCGTCCTAGCGTTGGCTGACGGTGTACTTGATCGATACCGGACCTTCACTCTCAAACCGAATAGTCAGCGGAAAGGCATTGACACCCGGGAACGGGTGGAAATAGCGCTTGCGTTCGTCGCCGCGGGAAAGGGAATAGGGCGCTGTGCTCGATACAATTTTGAGCTGCCATTGCTTGCCGTTGCGATCCGTAATGACAAAGGTGTCATTGCCTTCGAGCGCGTAGCTGTTACCTGGATTATCGACAAAGGGTTCGACAATCTGCGTCTCCTTGCCGATGTCGAGTTCGAGGGTTTTACTGTAGCTGCCGGCAGCAAACTCGTGACGCCACGTGAATGAGGCAAACGCATCGCCGTCCCCGTTGCGTAGTGCGCCAGTCGTTACGACTTCTGTCACGTTGGTTGATTGCCACGCGTCGAGTGTCGCGTCGGGATCGAATAGGTTGGTCGCGTAAATATTGCCCCGTAGCTCAATCCGGGGTGTCAGAGGCAGGGGATCGATTCCCGCAGGCATGTGGCGGGTTTCGATGCGTAAGTATTCTGTTGGCGATGACACCTGCAGGAAACCATCAGGACCGTAACCCTCGAACCAGACCAGCGTCGTACTGCCGCCGCGTACTGCTGTCTCGAGCGGGTAGCGCTCGTTGTTGGCATAGGCAGAGAGCGTCGCCATGATTTTGTCGGTGCGCAGCACAACCGTTCCCGTTGTGGGGAAGGAGCGGGCCCAGTTGCGCTGCTGTGCCGGAATATCCGCCTCGATTCCGGCGTCAGGCGCGTACTCGACAGCCGTTGCAATACTCTGGGCCCGAGCGAATGTGCCGTAATTGCTGGGCGGACTACTGTGTCCGTACTGGTAGGCGTGAGGCCCGTAAACGACCCTGTTTTCCTCGTCGAGGGCATGTTCTGCGAGCCACTCCAGCGCAAGGTGAGCGCCACGATGGATGCTCGGGTCCTTGTCCGCCAGTAAACCGAAGGTGAAGTGCACGCCCGGCGCGGTCTTGGTGCCGCTTTCGAGCGTCCATTTGAAGCTGCGCGTGCCCCAGGAGTTATCAATGGCGCCATTGGGGTACATGAAATGCTGGTGTGTCCGCAGCAATGAAGCCGCGAGGTCCGTCACCCAGGGCGAGTCCGTCAGGAGGCCGTACCAGGCCATATACCCGATGGACTGCGCAATGTTGTAGCCGAGGTCGACGCCTTTGCCTTCGCCGACGATCATGTTGTCTTCATTGACCTGCGAGGCAATGTAGTCGATCAGTTTTTCGGCCTTTTTGAGCCAGGCCTCCTCTGGTGCATTCACGGCGTTGTAAGCCAGCACGAGGCCAACGGCAGCAGTCGGGATGTAATTGATGTTGCTTCGTCCCGGAGCGAAACGCTCGAGAGAAAAATCGGCGGCCATCGAGATGGCCTGATCCCACGCCAGTTGCTCGTCTTCCGACAGGCTGCTTCGAATCAGCTTGAGCGCTCCGGCCAGCGAGATCAATTGATCGGCCGTAGTGCCATTCCAGCCGTCGTGGCCGGGCCAGTCTTCACCCCAAGAGCCGTCATCTTGCTGAATTCCAACCAGCCAGTTGCCCAGGTTGACGGCTGCAATGCGATATCGCTCTTCGCCAGTGTGTTTCCACGCCACGGCGAGCGGGTATACGGCTTCGGCTGCACGCGAATGCCGGGGATTCGGCTGGGGATTCGTGCTCGGGCTGACCAGTGCGCCGAAGTCCGGATCATTCGTGTCCGTTACCTGCGTACCGACGAGCTGGTCGACAAGTGGTATCAGTGCCTCGAGGTAGCGGTCCTGGAGCGAATTCCTGGTCGGCGATTCGACGGAGCAGCCGACAATCAGTAATGCAAGCGCCGCAATGATCGATACAAGAGCACGCACGTAGCTAATCCTCGTTGGCTGGTTTTCCGATCGTCGCGAGAATGCCGCCATCTACGTAGACGACGTGTCCATTGACGAAATCTGATGCCCTGCAAGCCAGGAATACAGCAGCACCGACGAGGTCTTCCGGCTTGCCCCAGCACCCGGCCGGCGTCCGGCCAATAATGAAATCGTTGAACGGATGTCCATCGACCCGGACGGGCGCAGTCTGTGCGGTGGCGATGTAGCCTGGGCCGATACCGTTGGCCTGGATATTGTGCTTGGCCCATTCCGTCGCCATGTTCTGCGTCAGCATCTTGAGCCCACCCTTGGACGCCGCGTAGGCTGACACAGTGTTGCGACCCAGTTCACTCATCATTGAGCACAGGTTGATGATTTTGCCATCGGCGCGAGAGATCATTCCCTCAAACCTTCCTTTATGCGGTTTGCTTTTTGGGAGCCTGATATTGGTTACCCGTGTTCTTCAACGTGGCTGCTCTTTGCCAGCGGAACATAAGCCACGCCGCTTCCACTCTGAAGTGCAACACCTGTCAGGGCGGTGATTCCTCTCCTTTGTTGGAGCTCAGCATAGCATCCGGTGGAGTTCGGGCGGTGCTTTTCGGAGTGAGGGCGTAGCCGGAACGGAGAACCGCACCGCCCGGGACCCATTTTCGCCACCGCCGCCGTCCGGCTGAGCGGCCAGCCCGTCACCCGGACACAGTAAACCCGCCCGCCGCCTGTCAAGGCCACGGACGAGACCGGCAGGGCGGTCAAGCAACCGCTGCCGGCGGGTCCGGCCCCGCCAGCACCGGAGCGCGGAGAACCGCACCGGAGAGCCCCGCGGCGTCCAGGGCCTCGGCAAACACTTCCGCCGGCGTGCGGTAACCCAGAACCCGGCGTGGCCGGCCGTTGAGAAGATCCTGCACCCGCCCAACCTGAACATCGCCGAGGGTGGTGAAGTCCGCCGCCTTCGGAAAGTACTGCCGAACCAGACCGTTGGTGTGCTCGTTCAATCCGCGCTCCCAGGAATGGTACGGCGTGGCAAAGTAAAACCCCGCCGACAATCCGGCCGCCACCGCCCGGTGGCCGGCAAACTCCTTGCCGTTGTCCGCCGTCAGCGTGTGCGTCAGCGCCGATACCGGCCCCAAGCGCGCCAGGATCGCGCCCCCAACCGCTGCCGCCGTCTTGTTCATCACCCGCTGTAGAAACGTGAACTTCGAACACCGGTCCACCACCGAGACCAGCGCCCCCCGATGCCGGGCGCCAATGATCGTATCCAACTCCCAGTCGCCCACCCGGCGCTTTAGCTCCACCACCGCCGGACGCTCGCGGATGTCTACACGGCCCGGTATCAACCCACGGCCCGCACCACAACGGCCGCGCCGGTTGGCCTTCTTGCCGCGCCGGCGCAAATGCGTATACAGCGTCCCGCCGTTCGCCCGATCCTTCCACACCTGACGGTAAATCCATGTCTTGCCGACCGACACCCCACCCTCAAGACGCAACCGGCCGGCAATCTGCTGGGGACTCCACTGCCAGCCCAGCCACCCTTCAACCCGGCCCCACAACGCCGCCGTGAGCTTGCGCGGGCGCGATGACGCCAAAAGGCGGCGAGACTGGGCTCTCCGCTGCGCCTGGCGCATCCGGTAACCCCGCCGGCCACGGTTGCGCCGCAACTCGCGGCTCACCGTCGAGGCCGATACCTCAAGCGCGCGCGCTACGCCCCGGATCGACATCCCGCTTTTCTTCAGCGCGTAAATCTGGCATCGTGACCCGTAGGTCAGGTGATGGTAGCCCTTGGCCATCGGATACCCTCCTTCTGTAATTTCGGAGAGTATCGCCGTCACCTGGCCGCTTCTCAACGCTCGGCGACAGTCCCGTTTGCTTCCGGTCTAGCCAACCATCGTTGAGTGTTGCACTTCAGAGTGGAACGGGCGCCAAATAAAAACCACCACAAGCGCATTTACGACGCCCATCAAGATGAAGGGGCCGCTGGCCCCATAGGCATCAAACAATTGACCGCCGACAAAGGTAAGAGTCACGATGCCGGCCGAACCGGCGATACCATAGGTGCCGAAAACCGTGCCCTTGTTGCCCTCGGGCGCCACTTGGCCGATTAGAACGCCGGCGCTTATGATGGCGCTGGCTTGGCCAATACCAACCAGGAAAGCCGCGACCCACATCATCGGTCCAAGCGGATCGTCGACCAGCGCCACACTGATGTAACCTGCGCTTGCGATTGCAAATGAGATTCCGATCCCAACCAGGCGCGGGACCCGGTCAAGCATTGTGCCCATGACGAAAGGCCAAAACAGACCGCAGCCTGCAACGAAACCGAAAATCATGCCCGCCCGCGCGACGGCTTCGGCTGGCGACATGCCGGCGGCAATGCCTGCCTGCGTGACCCAAAGTGACAGAAAGGTTGTAACAATCACCAAGTCGCCTTTCGAAGCAAAGGCTGTCAGATAACTCAAGCCCAACAAGGGCTGTTGTTTTACCAGGGTCAGGCCCTTCGCCGTCTGACGGAATATGTTCCGCGTTGAACTCGTCGCTCCTGGATTGGGGGCCTGCAGCCCGAAATGAAGCACGATCGCCAGCAAGAGAGCCGCTATTGAGCAGAGCCAAAAACTGGCGCGTAGTGCATTGGTATCGCTCAGCCCCAGCTGCCCAAAGAACATCGGAAGCTTTGAGAAAACCGCAATCATTACGACTACGCCCAGAGCGTTAACGAACGCCACGACTCCTATCCAACGGCCGCGATATTTGTCGGTAATGTATTCACCCTGGCAAGTAGACATCATCACAGTGCAAGCCGTGGCCCCAATCGCATAAACGATGCGAAGTCCAATCAGCTGCGCTTCACTTGAAGCCATCGGGTAAGCTGCAAACCCCACTGCAAGCAAAATCATCGCACCGACATAGATTGGACGACGGCCAACGCGGTCGGACCAGGCGCCTATGAGGCCGCAGATCGCGATCTGCGTGATTTCCTGCAACGACACGAGAAGGCCGGCCAGCGAGCCTTGCTCTTCTTCAGGAATTCCCAGCAGAGCAAAAATGTACGGATTCATGAAGTTCAGAAACGTCACGAAGCCAATCGTCCAGAAGCCCGCGAATAATATGGTTAGCGCATTTCGCCTGCTGACATCTCTCTCCAGGACGAGAGGGCCAAGGCGCGCGTAACTTGCTTCGCTGGTCGTCACAGAAGGTGCTCCCATAATTCAAAGGAGTATTTCACCACGCACGTTGCTTCTTGAAAGAAAAGACTAACGCGCGCGGCTCTTGCAAGACGAAATGAGATCGGCTTCACCAGGCCTGAAGCTCACGATCCCGATAAAATCCGCCGCTGGGTCCATCTTCGCCCAGCGTCGCGGCCCAAACGATTACCTCGGCTCCTTCAGGAACAGGACGGCCTCCGCGTGCCGCCAGGTGCGGAAAAGTCGCAGTAAACCCTGGACAAACTGCGTTGACTTTAATGCTTGTCTCTCGAAGTTCCGTTGCAAATTTTGCCGTCAGTGCGTTTAGCGCCGCCTTTCCAATGCCGTAAGAAGGGTCCATGGGTATTTTGCTGTTAAGCCCCAACACCGGATCTCCGTGCAATCCTGCACTGCTGGACACATTGACAATGCGGCCTGCATCACTTTTGCGAAGAAGAGGAAGGGTCGCCTGGATTAGTCGCCAGGTTCCGAAGAGCGTGACATCAACGACGCGATGCGCGGACTCCAAATCCACGGCTGAAACAAGAGATGCATCCGGCGTGGAGCCGGTCGCATTGTTGACCAGAATGTCCAACCGGCCATAGCGCTCTTCGATAAGGTGAGCAATTGCCTGGACACTTTCATCACTTGATATGTCGAGCTGATGATTGTGAACGTCCAAGCCCTGGCCCCGAAGCTCTTCGGCCAATGCCTTGGCCTTAGACGGATCTCGTGCTGTCAAAAAGACTGTTATGCCTTGCTCGGCAAGTTGCTTGCAGACTTCCAGGCCCAACCCCTGGGAACGGCTGCAGCCAGTTACAAGCGCCACGCGGGGTGCACTGCTCATTTAGTAATCTCCCGATAACGCATTGACTAAGCGGACTTCCTGGCATCGCCAAGGCACGGGATGCGGCAATTGCGGCAATCGGACTCACAAATGCTTTCAATCAGCCGTCGAAATTCCGGCCGGACTTTGTCTTCCTTGTCGGCGAAGACGCTCTTGTAAGTCGCCGGGTGTGTGCAGGCTTCGATGTATGTGTTCATCTTCCAGCCGTCGGCCGTGCGGTTGAAAACCGCGACTCCTGGATCCGTTCCACTGGCCGCCGGACCGATCAGTGCCTTGATATCCCATTCAGTATCGAAGCAGACGACTGCCACGTTGTCCTCGACCATCTTGGGGCGAATGTTCCTGAAGCCGTACCACAAGGCAACAATCAACTCTCGCTTTCGCTCAGGCGACCAGTATCGCTTTAATTCTTTCCACGTCGTGAAAACGTCCAGCTTTTCCATTGGCCGATAATAGGGAGGCTGATCCGTATCCCACATTTCAATGAGCGATGAAAAGTCATCTTGATCGTTCCACCGCTCTTCATATTCTGCAAAGAATGCTTCCATTTCCTGCTGCAGGTCGCTCATAGGGGATCCTCTCTTATTTCACCAGTTTGTATTGTTTTGCGCCCATGACAGCGCGGGAACGATATGGTCGCCTGGAACTAGCACAATAGGCGTACAACTTAGCGCTGGTGAGAGGCCCCCATTTCCTCAGCTCAGGTGGACCGATTCTGGGGGAAGATCACGGGCAGCCTGATATAGTGTTTTTCCCCTCAGCCCGCCGGGTTCAGGAGAAGGCATGGGATTTGTGACTGATGTCGTTCTGCCGATAGCGCTTGCTTTCATTATGCTGGCGCTTGGGCTGGGGCTTACCTTCGATGATTTTGTCCGGGTGGTGCGTCGCCCGCGGGATTTCGCGGTCGGCGCAGTGTCGCAGATCATCGTGCTGCCGGTAATCGCCTTCCTCCTTGCCAGCATCTGGCCTATGGCGCCGGAACTCGCCCTCGGACTGATGATCATTGCCGCTGCCCCGGGCGGAGTGACCTCCAACCTCCTGACGGCATTTGCGCGTGGCGATGTCGCGCTGTCGGTCTCGCTGACCGCGGTGATCAGCCTGCTGAGCGTAATCACGGTCCCGTTTGTGGTCGTCTTCGCCTATGGCCATTTCATCGGCGATCAGGCGATGCAGGACATCACGGTCGCCGACACGGCGATCAGCGTTTTCCTGATCGTCACCGTCCCGGTCGCGGCCGGCCTGCTTGTCCGTCGTTATGCCGAGAGTTTTGCACTGCGGATCCAACCGTCGGCCCGAACCGTGTCCGCCGTGCTGTTCGTGTTGGTGCTCGCGGGAGCCATCTATCAGGAACGCACTAACCTCGCCAGCTACTATGCCCAGGCCGGATTGGCTACTTTAGCCCTGAACCTGCTGATGATGGTAATTGCTTACCTGTTGGCGCGGTGGTTTGCGACCGGAGCGAAACAAAGAACGGCTATCGCGATTGAATGCGGGCTGCAGAACGGGACGCTTGCCATCACCATCGCCGTGCTTTTGTTCGGCGGCGGGCTTGCGACGGTGCCGGCTGCAACCTACAGCCTGACCATGTTCGTGACCGCGCTGATTTATGTCGCGGTGCTGCGGCGCACCCAGGAGAACGGCTGAGAGCATTATCGTTAAATGTCCACCGTCATGGCGTTGTAGCTGAACTCCGCTTCCATACCGGCGGTGGGCGCCTTGGCCCGGTCCGTCGGGTCTGCGCTCATGTAAATCTTGCCGCGCTCAATCGATTGCACATGGAACTTATTGGCCCGGGCGAGGCGTGCCCGCTCGTAGCGCACGAAGGCCGCCCGCCAGTCCCCCTCCTCCGCTTCAAAGCAGCGGGCGAGGACCGCGGCGTCTTCAAAGGCCATACCCGCGCCCATACCGTAGAAGGGCGTCATGGGATGGGCGGTATCACCCAATAAGGTGACCCGTCCGGCGATCCAGCCGTTGAGCGGTTGGCGGCTGCAGAGCGCCCAGCGTAAACACCTCCCGCCAGGTGTCGCCTTGATGATGCGCACAACATCTTCATGCCAGTCCCCAAACTCTTCGAGAACCTCGTCGATGTCCGTCTGCGCGAACCAGCTTTCCTCACCGATGTCGTCAGGCCGGTAAGCGTTGGCCACCCAGTTGATCTGAGTGCCCCGGCGCAAGGGATAACGGGAAAACATACTGCCCTCGGCCGGATAGGAGGCAAAGTGGGGCGCCTGACTGACCCCCGGCACATCGGCGGCATCGACCAGGCCACGCCATGCCATGTAGCCGGTGTACCTGGGTGGTTCTGTGGGAAACAGTTTGTCGCGCACCACGGACTTGAGACCATCACAGGCAATGACGATGCCGCGCCTGTCTGTCACACCGTTGGCAAAACTTAAGGTCACGCCGCTGTCGTCTTGCTCAATGTCCGTGAGCGTGTGTCCGAGGCGCAGGGTGTCGCCCCCCTTGTTGAACGCGTCCTCCAGGACCTTATGCAGATCCGCCCGGTGCATATGCCGCGTCAGTGCGCCTCGGATCTTGAGTGCGTCCTCCAGACTCCGCTCCGAAAACCGGATCCGCGCGCCGGTCTTGGGATGAAGCGTGCCGAATGTCGTGGAACCGCTGGCAAAGGATTCCGTTGCGTCTTCCAGGCCCAGACCGTCGAGGACCATGTTTACGTTGGGCCCCAGGGTGATACCGGCGCCGATGTCCCCCAGGGCCGGCGCCTGTTCATAGACGGTGACATTGAAACCGCGCTGCTGAAGCGCAACGGCAGCGGTCATGCCGCCCAGACCGGCGCCGACGATTCCGATGTCCAAGCCCGGGACCATGCCTACACCTCAAGTGTTGCCCGCACCATTGCCAACGGAATCATCAAGTGAATCGATCCTGGCGGGAAGATCATATACGGCCGCAAAACGCGCCCGCAGGGATTTCAGCGGCTTTTCAGAATATTGCGAATTCTCGCCCGAACCGACGCTGCTTCCGATTCGCCGGCCCGGGCAAGCATGCCGTCCACCGCTTCCCGGTATCGCGGAAAGCGGATCGCCAACTCGTTGAACCCGTTATAGGCCCACGCCCTGACGAATTTCTTCTCGCTCTTGATACAGGTATCCAGAAAATTCTCAAGACCGACGCAATCGTCCTCACGGATATCCAGATAGGAAAGGCATTGGAGGACATGCAATTTGCTTTCCCAATGATCCTGATCAGACAGAACGCTAAACACCGTGCGGCAGTCGGCAGCGGTTAGAGAATTGCCCGCTTCGACATGCTTCTTGAGCAGCCAGGTTGCCGCCCGTTGCGATTCCACGTCCGCAACATGCGCCAGGATCTTCGCGACGAAATCTTCTTCGGCGCGATGGCGCTCGTAGGTTGACTGCAACGCCGCAGTGGACTTGCCGTCCCAGGAACCAATCTCTACGGACAAAGCGCTCGTCACATGCGGCTCCTGCGATGTTGGGCAGTCTCGTTGACCTTTGCATCAACCGCGTTTGCGAAGACACCTGTTGCCAATCCGCCCGACACCGCACTAGGGCGACACGCCCGTCCCGTATTCGTTGGTCGGGTCCCGATAGATCGAGTGGAAGTGCCCCCCGTTCGCGCCGATGCTGCCTTCGATCAAGAACTCGATGATCAGCGTAGGTCCCTGGATGCGGAAATAAACGTTCCCGTCATCGCCGGCCTCGTGGGGGCCGTTCCATGCGAAATGGAGGTCGTCGAGCCCTGTCTCAAGCGCCGCCATGCGCGCATCCGCGCTTTCGCGCGGCTGCAGGAGCACCCAATGGCCGATGGTCTCCAGCAGCAGGGCGCGGGCCTTGCTGGGCCAGCCCGCGACGGAGCTGCCTCGAACCTCGGGAATCACCCCGTCCTGTCCCGCCCCTGCCTCCACGCCGCGCGGTCGCCGGGAGATCGACGCCTTCGTTCGAAGCGCCTCGGGCAAGGCTTGCATGACGGCGCGGCCGGCGGCGAGTTCGTCGGCTAAGGGTGTTGCGCGGGCGCCGGCGTACTGGAAACTGGCGGGTTCGACGCCGACGAAGGTGGGAGAAAGCCCGGTCGCGCGTCCGTCCGCGAAACTCCCGTTGATCGCCAGATGATGCCCACCGAACTGCCAGCCCCAGGGGCCGGAGAGCGTCGGTTGGCCGAAGAAGGCGAGCCAGTAGTTACCGTCCGACCATCCGACGGACGCTGCCCTGGGCGACGCGGCGAGAACGGCGTCGGCGGCGACCACCTGGGTGGCCGTTTCGTAACCGTGCGGCCCCAGCGCCGCAGCGAGATAGTCGAACGCCCGTTCGAGCTGGACGGGCGTCAGGTCGCCGAGGCGTAGCCCGCTTCGCTCGAAGCGCAATATTCCGGAGGGCAGGTTCGACCAGTTGCCGCGTAGCGGGCTGTCAACGGGTAACACGATCGCGTCCGCCTGCTCGGTACTCAGTGCCGCCAGCAAGGCATTCGCCGCTTCGAGCGCGGCGCGGGCGCCGGGCTGTCCGAACGTCTCGGCGAACGGCGGTGCGGGCGTTATGCGTGTCCGGGCGGCCTGCGCTTCGGGGTTCTGCAACAGTGGCTGGTCTGCGCCCAAACCGCCTGCGCCCGGCCAGATCGTCGCGAGGACCGCCAGCAGCAATACAACCTTGCCGGTACGCATGGATTAACTAGTGTCTGCCAGAAAACCCCTCTTTCTGGCGATAGGGCTGTGTAAATCAACAGTAATTGGGGTGTGGATCGCGCCTTGGTATCGGCGGCGGTGGCGTTTGACGTGCGACGAGGGGCCATCGGCCCCGAAGGCGAGCAATCGGCCCGGATTTGCGGTGTGCGGGCATGGAAGCCCGTTCCGGTCTCTCGACGGGCCGGGCGCGGCGATACCATGGCGGGATGCGGCCGCTCAGGCCGCGCGTCGTCGTCGCTTGCGCTCGCGCTGGCGCAGGAGCCGGCCCAGCCGATGCAGGTTGGCGGCCAGCACCGACAGCGCCACGGTGCGCGCGAACCCGTCGGCGCCACGGGTGCGCACGCGGTCCAGACCGCGGTGCTCAAGATGATTGATCGCCGACTCCACCGCCGGATGTTGCCGGCGCGCGGCCGCAAACGCCTCGTCCGACTCGCGTTCGCGCTCGGCCCGGTTCAGCCGTCCCTTGCGCGGCAGCACGTTCAAGTCGAGCAACTCGTCGAGACGGACGCGGTTCGCCGAGCTGTGAAAACCGCGATCGAAGCTGCACGCCCGCAGGTCGGGGTGAAGGGCTTGCGTCTCCTCCACCATCGGCGCCGCCAAGTCCACATCGCCGCCCGCCCACAGGATCTTGTGGTGCAGGATGAACTGAAATTGGTCCTCCATCACGCACACCGGCACCCCCAGTTCCACCGGCGTGCCCGCCTTGCCCTTCGACACCCAACGCGTGTGCCCCTCGAAGATCGAAAACACCTTCTCCTCGTGCGGGATCGTCTCGCCCTTCAGCAAACGCCGCTCCACCTGGTCCATCTGCCGCCGAGCGTGGCCCACATAGCCCCGGATGGACGCCAATTCCGACTCCGAGACGCCTTTCGCCGCCAACGCCCCGAGCGTCCCCTCAACGCGCTCGACCAGCTCCCCGCAACGCGCCAGATACGCCTCCACCCGCTCCGGACGCCCCTTCGCCCGGCGCGTCGAGCGCACCCGGTGAAACAACGTGCGAACGCACCCGGACCAATGACGCCACTGACGCCAGCCGCCCACCTCGCGCCGCTTCGCCAACCGCGCCGTCTCCCGGATCAAACACCGCATCGCGTCCCACAACAGGTTCACGTCCGTCGGGTAATGCACGTCCGTCGGGTAATGCACGTCCGTCGGGTAATGCACGTCCGTCTCCACCGCGAACGAGTCACAGCGCCCGCGCAACGGCTCGCCAGGCTTTTTTCTGCCCACCGCATGACCGCTGGCCACCACCAACTGCCCCACCGCCGACAACAACTCCGGCGTCAGCAACGATACGTTGTCGATCAGCGTCTGTAACTCGTAGCGGCGGCCATCGGCGAAATCGCCATGCGCCAGCATCGCCCGCACCGTGCGGTGGTTGTTCGCCAGATCGTGCAAACGGTCGAAATCACAGCCCAGACCTTGCTTCAGCACGCCCAGCACCAGAATCCGCCAAAGGTCCATGCCCGGACGACCCACCTTGCGGTCGGTCCCCGGCCGGATGTGCCGCTCCAGCAGCGAAAACAACTCCTCGCGCCGATCCTTGTGCAGGTGCTGAAGCCCCTTCAGCACCGCCGGTATGTCGTCGCGGGACTTCGGGTCCAGCCAGATGTCCTCGATCGCAACTTGACCGAATTGAAACTGCCGCTTCTGCACTTCACGCATGCGTCATTCCTCGAAGATCGCCCCCAATCGGGCCAAACCAGCCCTATTTTCCCCGATTACCGCTCCAGAAGATATATCTTCGCCACCGAAAATCACCCTTTCACTCTATCTTTCAAATAGTTAGGGATTTTCGGGCAGACACTAACTATACGCGGAGTTGGAGTTGCTGCGGGCACGGCATGATGGACAGGCGGGTCGCCGCACCGCTATGGTAGCGATACTTGCATTCCAATAGGGGAGAGAGGTCATGACCCCGGCTCAGCCCGCTGTGATCAATCGGCCCGATATGGACTTTGAAGAGAAGCGAATCGCGCTTGCCTGCGCGTTGCGCTGGGCGGCCCGCTTCGACATGCACGAAGCGGTCGCCAACCACTTCAGTCTCGCCGTCAACAGGGCGGGCGCCCGGTTCCTGATGAACCCGAAGGGACGCCATTTCTCTCGTATCAGGGCAAGCGAGCTTCTGCTTCTCGATGCCGAAGATGGCGCGACGATGACTCGGACGGATGCCCCGGATCCCACGGCCTGGGCGCTGCATGGCAACATCCACCGGCACGTGCCGCATGCGCGGTGCGTGCTTCATGTTCACTCGAAATACGCGTCGGTGCTTGGCTGCCTCGCCGATCCGACGCTTCCGCCCATCGACATAAACGCGATGCGGTTTTGGGGAAGCGTGTGCATCGACGACGACTTCGATGGCATGAGCCTCGACGGCGAGGGCGAACGCATCGCCCGGCTATTGGACGACAAGCCGATTCTTCTGATGCGCAACCACGGGTTGATGGTGATCGGCGAGACGGTCGCCCGGGCGTTCGACGATCTTTACTACTTCGAGCGCGCCTGTTCGACCTACATCGCCGCTCTGCAGACCGGCCGTGAGCTACGCGTCGTTTCCGAGGAAGTGGCGGCGAAGACGGCACGGCAATGGCGTGACTATCCGGGTTTGGGCGAGGATCACTTTCGCGAGCTTCAGGCAATCCTGGACCGGGAAGAACCTTCCTATCGCCGCTGAACGTGCCGACACGATCCGCTCGCGTTCTGCGGGGCCAACTGGTCTACACTGGTTGTCGATGCAGGGACTCAACGGGTTGAAGCGCTTGCGCGAACAACGCGGTACTGACGGATGAGCGAGGCAAGGGTTCTCCTCTACGATACGAGCATCAAGCCGGAGTGGATCGACCACAACGGCCACATGAACGTCGCGTTCTTCGTGCTCGCTTTTGATGAAGCGACAGACGCCGCTTATGAGCACTGGGGCATCGGCATGGACTACCCGGACACCAGCGGATGCTCGGTGTTCACGTTAGGCATGAACGTCGACTACTTAGGCGAGCTGTTCGAAGGCGATGCGATCCGCGTCGAGACGACGCTCGTCGACCACGACGCCAAGCGCATCCACTATTTTCATCGAATGATCGATGCGGGTAGCGGCAAGCTCGTTGCGACCAACGAGTGCCTGTGCATGAACGTCGACCTTAAGTCCAGGAAGGCCGCGCCGTTCGAGGATTCCGTCACTGAGAAGCTGGCGCGGTTTGCCAGTGACGCCGAACCGCCGGATGGCTTCGGCCGCACGCTGCGCATCCGGCGTTCGTGAAGATTTCGAGCATTGATCTGGTTCAATCAACGCAGCCCAACTCATTTCCGAAGATCTTCGGCAATCGTGAGTGGCTAGCATTTGGAGCTATGACGCAAGAGCACACTTACACAACAACTATTACCTGGACAGGAAACAAAGGTGCGGGAACAGTCGCCTACGACGCGTACGCACGGGATTACGAACTTGCCTCCCACGGAAAGGCAACGATTCGCGGGTCGGCCGATCCGCTGTACTTGGGGGACGCGGAGCGTCACAATCCGGAAGAATTGCTGGTCGCCGCGCTGTCGGCCTGTCACATGCTTTGGTACTTGCACCTTTGCGCAGCCAACGGCGTCGTTGTTGAGGCGTATGAGGACGCTGCCGATGGGTTGATGCTGACGCGCTCCGATGGACACGGTGAGTTCAGTAAAGTGACGCTCAGGCCACGTGTCACCATTTCGGCAAAGAGTGACGCGGACGAAGCGATGCGTTTGCACATGCAGGCCAACGAGATGTGTTACATCGCTCGCTCCGTGAATTTCCCGGTGCACCATAAGCCGGAAATCGTGTCCGGCTAGCCGGCTCCACTATCCCTTAGCGCTAGGCCGCGGCCGGCGCCCGGCCGTCAACGTGTCCTGGAACGACGCCAAACAATATGTGGCTTGGCTGTCGTTTCAAACCGGGCAAACTTACCGCGTTGGCCGGACACCAGCACCGTGAATGGGATTCGCGTTTGAGAGAATTCAGGAGCTGCTGAAGGAGACGGCCATCAAACTGTTGAATCAGGTCAGCCAAATTCTCTTGGCGACAAAACGGTCACACTCAGCCGCTGGCTAGTTTGCTGGATAATTCCCCTGTCAAAAGGAGCGCAAGCAAACGTGCTGATAAGCTGCTTGGGCAATTGTCTCACTCAATAGAGGGACAGACATGTTGAAAATCCGCACTAGCCCGACTTATTCATGAAGGTTGATTGTAGGGGTCTGATGGGGGCATTTCGAGCTGATTTTTCGTAACGCGATGGCGAGTTGAGGCGGAATAGTGGTTGTCTGGCCTGGGAATGGGGATTATGGGCGGTGATTTTGCCCCCTCGGCGGATTGAAGGCGAGCGCGGCTCCAGACCGGGGGGTCTGTGCGGCGAACCCGGCGGAACGGGGTCAGGTCGCGAAGGCGCCCACCGAGCGTGCGATGCGCTTCCAGTCGTCGGCAAACGGTGCGCCGGCCGGCAGGTGAATGACCACGCGCCGAAGCGAGGTCTCGATCCAGGCGCCGAGCTTGAGCAGCCGCAGCCGCAAGGTGCTGACCTGGGCACGCGCGCAGCCGGTGTGCTTGGCCTTCAGGCGCAGTTCCTGCATCAGCACATAGGCGGCCGCCGTGATCAGCGCGCGGAACTGGTTGGCCCAAAAGCGCGTGCAGCTGGTGCGGTCGATCTCCAGACCGTACTTGAGTTCCTTCAGCCGGTTCTCGGCGTCGCCGCGGGCGCAGTACACGGTCTCATAGACGTGCTGCGGGGTGGTCTTTAGGTTGGTGACCACAAACCGCGGGTTGTCCTTCGGTTGGCGGCCGAAGTGAGGGAGGACTTGCGCCTTGATAATGACCCGGCGCTCGTGCGGCCAACTCCGGGCTTGATAGGCGCATTCGCCATAGCGCCGCGCAGACGCCTGCTGCTCCTCAACCTCGGCCCGCGCCTCAGCCATCAGCGGCTCGGCCAGGCTCACCAGCTTTGCGTTCTTGGCCATGCCCACCACGTATTCGAGCTGCTCGGCCTCGAAAAACGCATACAACTCCGGACCGGAAAAGCCCGAATCCAGCCGGATCCGCAACTTCGCCCCAGGGAAGGCCCGGCGAAGGCGCGGCAGCAGCCGCTTCAACAGGCCGATACAGCCGTGCTTGGCCACCGCGTTGCCGGGGCGCAAGACGTAGCAGAACAGATACTGCTCCACCTCATCGTCAAAGGTCAGAAAACCGGCCAAAGGCAGATAACACCAGGAACCGTAAAACCCATTGAAGAACGTCAGCTGCTGACCGCCATGGGTGGGATCAACCGTCGGGTCCAGATCAATGGTGATGCGCCCGACCCGCTTGTTGCGCCGCCGGTGACGGGCAATCACCGCATCGGCCAGTGCCTCGGACATCCGCAGCAGAGCCCGCGGACCGGCCGCGTTCTCAAACCGCGACAGCGTCGGCTGCGAGGCCAGCGCATCGCCCTCAACCGGATCACGTCCCGCCACCAACTTCATCACCGGATCGTCCGCCAGCCGCGCCGCGTCATTGCCATCGGCATAGCCCAAGGCGATACCGAACAGCCGCTGCTGGAATAACTCCCGCACGGAATGGGTGACCTTCGACCGCTGGCGCCCGTCCGGCAAACACGCCGCCAGCGCCGCGCTTAACTGAAGCCGTTGATCACAGGCCTTGAGAAGAATCGCACCCCCATCGGAACTGGCATGATCCTGGTCGAACCTGACGATCACCGCCTTCTTCGACAGATCCTCGAACAAAACACTCTGTTTGGTGGTATGGTGGGACATGCAAAAGCCTTTGGTGTGTTTAAGCAGTTGAATAACAACGCTATTTTCTCACAACCAAGGGCTTTTGTCTTATCTATACATGAATAATCCGGGCTAGGAGCCTGCGCCGTAGAAATTTGCGACAATAGGAGTATGAAGCAAAGGAGTTAGGAGATGGCGACGACGTTTCGCCCGTATCAGCCGGATCAGCTGTTGATGATGCCGCCGGCGTTGCAGGACTGGTTGCCGGAGGGTCATTTGGCGCATCACGTGAGCGACTTGGTGGACGGGATGGATTTGGGGGTGTTGTACGCGCCGTATGAAGGCGATGGGCGGCGCAAGTCGCCGTATGAGCCTTCGATGATGCTGAAGGTGTTGATCTACGGGTATGCCACAGGGGTGTTTTCGTCGCGCAAGCTGGCGCGGAAGCTGGAGGAGGATGTGGCGTTTCGGGTATTGGGCGCGGGTAATTTTCCGAGTCACCGGACGGTGTGTGAGTTTCGGCGGCGGCATTTGGAGGATTTCAAGCGTTTGTTTGTGGCGGTGGTTCGTATGGCGGGTGCGTTGGGTGTGGCGCGCTTTGGGACCTTGTCGATCGACGGGACCAAGGTTCGCGCGAACGCCTCCAAGCGCAAGGCGATGAGTTATGGGCGGATGGTCAAGGAGGAGGCGCGATTGGAAGCGGAGATCAAGGCTTTGGTGGGCCGTGCGGGGGATATAGACGCGGCGGAGGATGAGCGTTATGGGGTGGACGTTCGGGGCGATGAGATGCCGAAGGAGTTGCGCCGCCGGGAAGACCGTCTGAAGGCGATCCGCCAGGCCAAGGCGCGATTGGAGGCGCAGGCGCGGGAGCGGGACGATGCTCGCGGGCGTAAGCCGGGCGAGGACCGCAACCCGAAGGGAGGCCCTCCGTATAAGCGCGCCTATGGGGAACCGGAAGCCAAGGCGCAGAGCAACTTTACGGATCCGCAAAGCCGGATCATGAAGACCTCTGCGGAGGGCTTTCAGCAGTGTTACAACGCGCAGTTGGGTGTAGACGGCGCGCATCAGTTGATTGTGGCGGCGGAAGTGACATCCAACGGAAGTGATCAGGGCCGGATGCTGGGCCGGATTGACGAGGTTGAGTCGGTATGCGGTGTGGCGCCGGAGGTGGTGTTGGCGGATGCGGGGTATTGCAACGAGGCGGATTTGGCGGTCTTGGAGGAACGCGGCGTAGACGGCTATGTGGCCCTGGGCCGGGAGGGTAAGAAAGCGGCGGCCGACGCCAAAGCGCATCCGGCCCGGGCGCGCATGGCGGCGAAGCTGGCCACCGAGGCGGGGCACGCGCAGTATGCCCGGCGCAAGTGGCTGTCGGAGGCGCCGAATGGCTGGATCAAGCAGGTTCTGGGCTTCCGTCAATTCAGCGTGCGCGGCTTGCAGAAGGTGCAGGGCGAGTGGGCCCTGGTGTGTCTGGCGCTCAACATCAAGCGGATGCAGGGGCTGGCGGCGGCGTGAAGCCGGAGAAATGGGCCCCATTGCGCCGGCTCAAGAGGCCCATGGGCCGCGATGTGCGGCCGGATACGCCTAATCCTCGGCCTATGACCCCGAAAGACGCTGGCGCGAAGGCCATCACGTTCCACTGCGGGGGCAGGTCTCCAATCAGCCCCGAAGAACTATCCTACGGCGCAGGCTCCTAGGCCAATCGACGATCTTACAGACATCGACGAGCTCACAGGTAAAGGGGAAGAAGCTCCCCTGAGGTTCATCCAAATCACGGTATCCCGTTGGGTCCTTGTGGCCCTATTTGTGGGCATTCCTCTGCTTCTCGCCCTCGTCTTGCTCTACACGGGTTGGTGGTTCGATATCCTTCCGCCTCCCCCAAGTGCGAGATGAGACCCGGTATGTTGCTACCGGTAGCCTGCAGGCAGTGCATCACTGGCAACGGTGGTGTGCGAAGCGACCCGACAATGTGCTCCCGCGCCGGAGGCCAAGCTGGCTGTGTTCTCGTTCATCGAGGGCTGGTAAAACCCGCACCGGCGGCATTCTTGGATCGACTACCTGTCACCCGTCAACTATGAGCAGAAGCCGAAAACAGCCGCATGAGTGCCAATCCTTGACCGTCCTCGAAAACGGGTCAACTCCACGCATCAGATAATTGTTGTTTGAGGGCTGTTGTTCACTGAATGGTTGAATATCGCACTGTTTATCACAATTTGTGTACAATAGGTCATTATTCACGTTTACCGTAAGTAATGCACCTACAATCACTACAACATGGCTTGGCGCTCGCTAACGACCTGGTTGCGGAAGGACGATTGACGTTTACTTTCAAGGACGCGGAGAAGCGTCTCGGAAAATCGAAGACAGCCACCGCAAACCTTCTCAAGCGCATGGAGAATGCCGGCCTGGTCGATCGCGTACGGCGCGGACACTACGCCGTGCGTCAATTGGGCGTGCTCGGTACACCGGCCGCCGCGGAAGATCTTGCGCTGTGCGTTGGCGCCGCTCTGAAAGGCCTGCCACATCGTATCGCCTATCAAAACGCCCTCTACGAGCACGACCTGGTGGTCCACCCAGCGCGGACCATCCAGGTCGCAACTGCACGCCGGGTGCGCACGAGGCGGCTCTCCGGCCGGCCGCTGCGGATCGTGATCGAGCCGCCCGAAAAGCTCGACGTGGGCCGCGTGCCGTGGGGGACGTCCTATCTCTCTGATCACCATCGCGCCGTCCTGGATGCCGCGCAGCGTCCGTCGCTCGTCGGTGGGGTTGAGGTGTTGGCAGGAGCATTCGCCACTGCCGCCCCCGAACTGCGAGTCGATACCCTCATGGAATATGCGCGCCGGTTGGGCTGGGCGGCGGCGCTGCGGCGGCTGGGTTCGCTCGCCGATGCGTTGGCATTGGAGCCGCTTGACGGTACGCTGACGCCCATCAAACCCATCACCGCGGACCTCGATCTCGAACCCGGAATCGACGAGCGTACGGTTTGGAGGGATAAAAGGTGGCGCGTTCGCTGGCCGCGAACCGTGAATGAAATATTGGCCGTGATCAGGCAATGACACCTGAAGCTCGATATCACGGACCGCGAACTTGTCCTCAACGTGGACACGGTCGTTCTGCTGTCGCGGTGGCCGGATCTGCCGAACGCCAGCGCGGTTCGTGTTTACCCGCTCGCGGAGATAGCGGGCGAGAAGTTGCGCTGTGTGATGCAGCGCATGCAGTGCAGGGATTTACTTGATCTCTGGCTTCTGTTCGAAAACGCGGGTGTCGACCCGCGCGACGCAGCCAAGATCTTCGTCCCCAAAGCACAACACCGGCAGCTGGATACTAGCCGATTTGAAGCCAGTTACCGCGCGCGATTGGAGCAGTACCGGCGGCGTTGGACGAACGAACTCGAGACCCACCTGCCGGGGGAGGCGCCGCACTTTGAGCAGGTCGAGCGGACCGTCACGAGGCGGCTACGCGGGGGTGGGCTGCTGTAGGTGGTTATTCGGCCAGGATCCTCGCCTTTTCTCCCTTTCCCTCCAGGAAGATTCCATGGGTTTGCTGGACCGCGTATTTGGGCCAAACACGATCGATGAAAAGTTCGTCAACAGCCCGATGTGCGACAACTGGTACCAGGCCAGCTCGTACTGGCCGTCGTCATTCTCATCTTGATTGTCGCTGAACAACGACCGTCAGCGAAGATGGTTCGACAAATATCGGACCTCAACTGCCGATTTCTCTCCCTGCTTCTCTGACCCGGACGGGCCCCCGGCCCCACGTACGATGGCAGGGCTACAGCGCGGGCAGCCCGCTGGCGACCAGGCGATATAGTCTCCTTGCGCGCGCAAAGCGCCTTGGAGAGAGGGTGTGCATCAACTGGAACCGATTTTCCGACCCGAAGCGATCGAGCGGCGGGTGCAAGAGCTGGGGACATCCATAAGCCGCTACTATGGCGAGACGCCGGATCTGCTGGTCATCGGGCTGCTCAAGGGGTCCTTTGTCTTTATGGCCGACCTGGTCCGCCCTATCCAGACACCGCACGAGATTGCGTTTCTCGGGGTCGAGAGCTACGGCGACGCCCGGCGGTCCAGCGGACGGGTCCGGATCACCTACGATCCCGGGACCCGGATCCAGGAACGGCCCATCCTTCTGATCGATGACATCATCGATACCGGCCATACGCTGCGCGGCATCGTCCCCGTTTTGGAAGAACGGGGCGCCGGGGAGATTCAGGTATGCGTGCTATTGCACAAGCACAACGCCGCGGTTTTTGATCGGGCGGTGCGCTGGGTGGGCTTCGATGCGCCTGCGGAGGCATTCCTGGTCGGCTACGGCCTGGGCCTCGGCGAGCGCTACCGGCATCTTCCCTATATCGCCGCCGTTGCGGATCCGTAGTTCCACCTACATTTCTCAAATCGGGTAGCCCAGAGAAGGGGGCAGGTCCAAAGTTTGTCACAAATCCCATCAGAAGTGGCTCAGTTCCAGGGGGTACCGTCACAGTATTTCTTCAGGGCAATCCAAATATACTTGGAGTCGTACCACAAGATATACTTGGAACCATGCCACAAGATATACTTGAAGCCACGCCAAAAGATATTCTTTAGGTCCCGCCAAAAAATGCGCCTCATGTAATGCTAGACAATACATTTGGGACTAAGGTGCACAATATACTTGGAACCGTGCCACAAGATATACTTGAAGCCATGCCAAGAAACATACTCATTTCCATGTATCTTGCCGTCCTGCATCCAGCCAATTCGCAAATGGAGCTATTCCATGCCTTCGCCAAATGAAAAACTGGCTGCCTCGCTGACGATCCTGCAGGATCGGCAGGGAACGGACCGGCATGTTTTCCGGTCCGAAGAGTTCGAGCGCGCGCACCGCGAGCGGCTGAAGCGCAATGGCTTTCTTCGGTCGATCATTAAGGGATGGTTCATGCTTGGCGACCCCGGCGCCTCTCCGAACGATACGACGCCCTGGTATGCCTCGTTTTGGGAGTTTTGCGCACGCTACGGCGCCCACCGATTCGGAGACCGGTGGCACTTGGCGCCGGCGCAGTCTCTACTGCTACATGCGGAGAACACGGCCGTGCCCAACCAAGTCTTGATCCATGCCGTACAGGGCGCGAACAATCGGATTCAACTGCCATTCGGGACCTCGTTTTTCGATTTGAAGACTGCACAGATGCCGCCCGCGGAAGACTTGTGCGAAAAGAACGGGGTTCGCGTGTTCACACCCGAGGCCGCATTAGTGCGCGCGCCGTCCACATTCTTTCGGGATTGCCCGATTGAGGCGCAGACGGTGCTTGCCGGAATAGAGCAGACATCCGGACTACTGCGCCGGCTTCTGGCAGGCTCCAATTCGGTGATCGCTGGCCGACTGGCCGGCGCGTTTCGGCACATCGGTCGAGAAGATACAGCGAACGAAATTGTGCGCGTGATGCGCGAGACCGAGCACCGGTTGCGGGAAAGCAACCCGTTTGTTTCAGAGGACGGGGACGGAGGGATTCGCAAAGCCTTCCCGGGTGCCCCAAAGGCGCCTGCAATTGCCCAACGCCTGCGGGCGTTGTGGGAGGTGGCGCGCGAGCCGGTTCTGGCTTCGTTTCCAAATCCGCCGGGACTGCCATCGGACGAGGATTTCCAACGCAGGTATCTCGAGCATATGCAGGACGTGTACGTGCAGGATGCCTATCACTCGCTGTCAATCGAGGGTTACAGGGTGACGCCGGAACTAATTCAAAGGGTCAGTTCGGGCAGTTGGAATCCTGAGGCGGTGGAATCCGACCGCAGGGATCGGAATGCCTTGGCGGCGCGTGGCTACTGGCAGGCGTTCCAGGCAGTGCAGGAAACCACACGCCGCATTCTTCAGGGCGCTCGAGCAGGCGTACAGTTCAAGAGCGATCATGCTCTGTGGTACCTGCAACTCTTTCAGCCATTCGTAGCTGCGGGTGTGTTTGAGCCCGCGAGTCTGGCCGGCTATCGTAACCAGACTGTGTTTCTGCGAGGGTCGCGCCATGTGCCGCCGCGCTGGGAAATCATACCGGGGGCCATGACGGCATTGTTCGAACTGCTTGAGGAAGAGCCCGAGCCTGCCGTGCGGGCGGCAGCCGGACACTGGCTGTTCGGTTACATTCATCCCTATCCGGATGGCAACGGCCGCATGGCGCGGTTCCTACTGAATGGAATGCTGGCGTCCGGCGGATACTCCTGGACGATTGTCCGAGTCGAGCAACGCCAAGCCTATATGGCGGCTCTGGAAGCAGCCAGTGTGAATCAGCACATACAAGCTTACGCGGATTTCATGGCGAGTGTGGTCCAAGAGGGCATGGAGGCCCACCCCTTGCCCGCCCCTGCGCCCGGGAATAACCCACCAGCGCCCATCATGGCTATGACACCGTAGGCGCTCCGAGCAGAAATTGTCCTATTTCGATTCGCCCCCAACGTTGGGTGCAGGGGATCTTTGGCTAAAGTTTGTGACTCCAATCTGGTTCAGGGTGAAGCCTTGTGTAGCTTGGATGATGATGCGCGTGCCTACCAGTCCGCCCGCTCCGAAAAACGTCCCCGCGAGTGCTGCGACGGTCATCAGCCGGTTGAATAGTCCCGAAAGCACCAGCAACCCTGAGCCGACCACCAACCCGCCGTAGGTCGCTCGAATCTCAGTTTCGCCAGACGCGTTCAGTGGCGCGATCCCCAATGCCTCTCCCATCGTCTGGGGGTCGCAGAACGTGAATGTCCCTGACGCCAGGAATATGACTCCGATCACCGCAAGAAAAACTCACGTGACAGCAATAACGACCTTCTCGTTCATGGCCTCTCCCGTCCTGCAGCGAACACGCATTCTAATGCGTCCGCGATGGCCGTCAGCGTGTTGTCAACAAATAGAACTGTCCGGTATTGGAACAAATGATCTGTCCGGTTTGGGTATGGCGCTGTGAAGCTCCCGAAGGACGGAGTCCGAAGGGGGCTTCACAGCTCAGCCCGCGCGTGCGGACCCTACGCGGCGGCTGGTAATTCATCATTCAATTCCTCGCCTGTGGCGTCGTACCGAGCCAGACACCGAGGCCCGTGGCTGATCGAGATCGCGCCATCCAGGTGGCGGCGGACTTTGACCTTGGCCTTGATGTAGTGGCAGCGGTGCCGATCCGGTGGGATCTGTAACGTCAGGCCGTCAAAACGCACGCAGTTGTCGCGGCGAACCACCCGCTCATATTCCTGGCAGAGGATGTCATCGAGCACACCTGGATCCCGCAGCGCGACAAAGGCGGACCCGTCTTCTTGGGCCGGCTGCATAAACTCCTCGTTGAACGCCGGCAAATAGACTGCAGCGATATACCGGTTGGCCGCGGTCATGCTGGTGATCCCGGCAGCAGCCAGCTCCTTGGGCAACCGCCCCTGGTGAGTCCGAAAGGCCCGCTCCGAACGGCCCCACGCTTCGGGCGAATACCCCGGAATCATCTCGACGCCCAACTGCTTCATCGCTCGCCCAAACTGGGTGAGGTTGTCCTTGTCCACCTTGCCGCCGGCTTCCGGCGTGTTCCAGTAATGCGAACCGCGGTCCGTATACAACGAGCAAAACAAACCGCGCTGCTCGATCACGTCGCGAACTCCCACAAGACTGCTGTGCGTGCCTTCCTCGTTACAAAAGAACATCGAGTAATGCTCAGAAGTGGCGTCGTCCATGGTCACAATCAAGTCCCACATCCGGCCAGACACCCACTCGTGGCTGCTCCCATCCTGATGCAGCATCATCCCCGGCCATGGCGAACGCTCCCGGCGCTTGCGGTGCGCTCCCTTGCGCACCGAGGGCTCCACCGCACCACAGGCCTGAAGATGCGTGCGGACCCAGTACAGGCGTATACGCCTGTTGCGCTGGCCCCCGTCGCGCCGATACCAGGCGTAGTAGTGCTTGACACTCCAACCCTCGTGCCGGCGGCGATACCGGTCCACCATCCTTACAACCTCATCCACCGGCGCTCGGCGATGCGAAATCTGACTCATGTGCCGGTCCAGCAAACCGTCCAGTCCCTCGGACTCATAGCGGTGAATGTAGCGCCGAAACGTCCGTGTACACACCCCCAGCAACTCCGCCGCCTGAACCTGCGTCAACCGCCGCTCCCCCCATCCCGAATAAGCCTCTTCAAAACGCATCCGCCTGACCTCCTGTAACCATTGAGTCCGTCTCATCCTTCTCCACCCCAAGCAAAAACAAGGCGGGAGTAAAACCGGACAGATCACGTGTTACAAATGCGGACAGTCTATTTGTTCCTAACACGATGGCCGTCAGCGTTGAGAATCAGAAGACATGTCCCTATAATGTAGGGACAAGATAGAAGATAGAGCATGTTGAATTTAAGTGAACCAAAGGTGTCGTCGAGCGAGAAATCGACCGACAGCATTGAGATGCGGGTCAAGCCAAGCGTCAAGAGCCACATTGTCAAAGCGGCTGAGTTGATGGGTATCCCGCTCACGACATTCGTTAGGGCTTCGGCGGCTCGGGAGGCCGAAAGGGTCCTGCGTCAGCACCAGACGACAGTTCTTTCCGAACGCGATCAGCGTGCTCTGCTGGCGGCGCTCGACAGCCCTCCGCCGCCCACAAGCGCAGCGCTGGATGCGATTGCGAAATATCGCGCACGGATTGCTAATGCCCGCTGACGAAGAATCGGTACCCCGCACTCGAATAGAACCCTTTGATCCACGCCGCCATGACCGGGCGGCGTTTTCGTGTGGTGTGCCTCGTCTCGACAACTTTCTGCACCTTAGCGCCAAGAAACAGCAGAAAGACGACTTCACACGCGTGTTTGTTGCCGTGGCAGACGGACCGCCTCGGGTATTGGGGTACTACGCTTTGAATGCCCATGCCGTTTCGATCGACGAAATAGGGCCGGATCGCCCGCGGCGTGTCCCGAACACGGGAAGTATCCCGGCGTTGTATCTGTCAATGATTGCGGTGGATCAACGCGTGCAGGGCAGAGGACTTGGAACCGATCTCGTGATTGATGCATTGGGACGCGCATGCGAGATATCGAACGAGGTCGGGCTCAAGCTGATCGTTCTGGATGTTATCGATGACGGTGGAAGCGCTGCATTCCTCAGACGCAGAGACTTCTATCGGAGTTTGGGCTTTGAGACCTTCAGTGATTGCCCGGAAAGGATGTTCATGACAATGGGCGCCATCAGGCAGATGTTTCCCGAGTATTAGTGCCCTGGGGTTCTTTTTCTCACCGAAACCAAGAAACCGGTAGTCACATATTTCATCCCGCCGTGCAAACGAACAAGGCAAGAAGGCCTCTTCATTTAACGGATCAGCTGGGCCGGGGTGTGTCTGATATCAGTCATCCTGTCTTGTGGCGCGCCGCATTGCCGAGCGTAGCAATATGAACGCGATCGCGACCATGGCCAGCTCAAATACGGCGACGATCCCCTGGTTCAGGGTGAAGCCTTGTGTAGCCTGGATGATGATGCGCGTGCTCATCAGTCCGCCCGCTCCGAAAAACGTCCCCGCGAGTGCCGCGACGGTCATCAGCCGGTTGAACAGTCCCGAAAGCACAAGCAACCCGGATCCAACGACCAATCCGCCGTAGGTCGCTCGAATCTCAGTTTCGCCAGACGCGTTCAGTGGCGCGATCCCCAAAGCCTCGCCCATCGATTGGGGGTCGAAGAATGTGAATATCCCTGACGCCAGGAAAATGACTCCGATCACGGCAAGAAAAACTCGCGTGACAGCAATAACAACCTTCCCGTTCATGGCCTCTCCCATCCTGCAGCGAATAAGCATTCTAGTGTGTTGGCGAAGGGCAGGGCTTATTGTTTGCAAATGCGAGTATTGTTGTTCTTTCCGCTGATGTGGCTTCTTGGAGTTCCGCTTACGCTCGCTGTGCAATTGATCCACCGCAGGTCCCGGATTCTGGCTTTCGCCGTCGCAGGGGTCTGCGCGCCGATTTCGGTGGCAGCCTATTAGCGGCTCGGATTACGGGGGAACGGTCAGATCAAGGGGATGGATCGTTAAGGACAGCAAGAAAGTAGTTGCGCAACTCCCCCCAGAAAATGAAGGACTTGAGAGAGTACTCGTCGAGAAAGTACGTGTCTACGCTACTTGAAGCTTTGTTTACGGCTATTAGGTACTTCTCGCCCGGGCGTATTGCGCCACCGTTGTCGTAAAAACTCCTTCGCCCAATAACAGCCCCTCCTGCCCTCGTTTCATGCAGGCCCTCTTTATCGAACAATTGAGCTGTACGGCGATTTAATCTACCTCGTTCTCTTCTGTATTCACGCTCATCGATTTCCCCGGCCTCATATGATCTCTCCAGAGTTTCTTGTTGCTCTCGGAGCGGTTCCAATTCAGTCCAAAGTTTCGCTAGGATTCGACGCCGTTTGCCATAACGTGATTCATCTTCGCCAGGAACCATCAGCATGTCGTTGGTAAACCGTACCGTGATGGAATCATGCGCCTTCCCCCTATAGAGCTTTTCAATCCGAAAACTAACCTGCACATCCTCGCGCCGAAGAGACACCGATTCATTGGACGTGTAAATGGGAAGCTCATGGAACTCTCCATCAGCAACAAGTTCGTACCTGTCTAACAGGAGCAAGGCCAGTTTTGGGGTAAGCGGAAACTTCGGAGCGAGCGGATTGGGATCCCCAAATGCGTTGGGACAGCACACCATGCATAGCAGTAGAAAGAGCATGGTGTAACCTCGTCGCTTGGCTAGTCTTAAGTATTCCATTTGTTGATCCCACTGTCCGGTTTGCTCAAACATGATTGTGGCACTCACTTCCCTCGGGGCCGAAAAAGATTACCCAGGTTTCGAGTTTCTCGCCGAAATCGAGAAAACGGTGCTTCATTCCGGCGGGGACGAAGAGGAAATCGCCTGCATTGAAGGGGATCACTTCCTCTCCCATCTGGAACCGTCCTGATCCGCTGATAACCACATAGCATTCGTCTCGGTTGTGAGGCTCCTGAAGGTCTGTCCCCTCCGGGATGTAGAACTCCACCTGAAGCTGTCCCCTTTCCAGGCCAACGTGAAATCGGTTTCCTGCCGCATCAGGAATGTGTCGGGCCATGGCCTCAGGCGTTAGCCGGACAGCATCCCTGGAGCTTGTCATTGCAATGCCTCAATGAAGGCCGCTGGATCCTCCAGGCTCAGCAGCACCTTCGTGCCATCCTTCAGCGGCACGCAGGCCACCGATGAGCGATCGGTCAGCGCGGCCAGCGCCCTGCCGCCCCCGACCAGCCTGAACCAGCCAAGCGAATAACCCACCGAACCAAGCCCGTTGGTTCGTAGCCCAAGCCGTACTTCCTGGCCCATCTTCATGTCCACAACACGAGCGCCCGAGCGCTCGATGGTTTCCAGGGGAATCGAACGGCTGTAGACGGGAACGCTGAATTCAAGCGTGTCCTCGGTAAGTGTCACGCTGGAACGGTGCCCGCCGTAAAGAAAATAGACCAGGATCAATGTAATAAAGACAGGCAAGCCGACCGAGAGGGTCAGCGAAATCCACGAATGTGTCGCGAAGTAACGGGAAGGACCCCCTCCCTCAACGACTATGAAAACGCTGATCGCAAGTGGAAGGGCCGCTATCAGCGCCAGGACGGTTGATGCGGTGGCATCAATCGGGATGATTGGAAACTTCATCGCAGAAGCGCACCTACAGGTAACCCAGTGTCATTTCCTCTTGCATCATTGATCTTACGAGAAAATACAACCAAGATAATACGGCTATCCTTGGGGAAGATTACGACACCCGCACGCAGGAAAGGCTCGAAGCATCATGAAACTCTATTCGTTCTCACCGACACCCAACAACCGCAAGGTCGAAGCGTTCATCAAGCACTTCGATCTGCCCGTCGAGATCTACTCGATGGGGTTCCGCGAACAGGAGAACAAGTCGGAGGCCTATCGACGCATGAACCCGATGGGCAAGGCTCCGCTCTTGGTCGACGGCGACTTCCACCTGTGGGAATCGAATGCGATCCTGTGCTATCTGGCAACGCTGCACCCTGAAACAGGCATGTTGCCCGTCGACCCTCAGGGCCGGGCGGACTGTGACCGCTGGCTCTACTGGCAGGCGTTCCACCTGATCAATACGATCATCGCCAAGCGCGCCAAGAGCGGCTCTGCCGAGAAGGACATCGAGCTCAATATCGGTGTGCTTAACGGTCAACTCGAGGGTCGGGAATACGTGCTCGGCGACCTGTCCATCGTCGATTTCGCCATCGCCCCGTATCTGCTCGGCCGACACGGACAAGCGATCGACTACGATGCGTTTCCCAACGTGCGATCCTGGCTGGACCGCTGCAACCAGCTCGACGGCATCGTCGCGACGGTGTTCAGACCGAGGAAGAAATAATCGCCAACGTCCGCTCCGGTTTTGGCCTCGGTTCTCGTATTACCCGGACACTCACCCCCTCTAGTGCTGCAGCGGTGGTATTTCTGCGAGCCGTTGACGCTCCTGACATGTTGTCAACAAATAGAACTGTCCGGTATTGGAACAAATGATCTGTCCGGTTTGGGTATGGCGCTCGACAGCCCTCCGCCGCCCACAAGTGCCGCGAAGGATGCGGTTGCGCAATATCGTGCACGGATTGCAAATGCCCGTTGACGAAGAATCGGTACCCCGCACTCGTATAGAACCTTTTGATCCACGCCGCCATGACCGGGCGGCGTTTTCGTGTGGTGTGCCTCGTCTCGACAACTTTCTGCGCCTAAGCGCCAGGAAACAGCAGAAAGACGACTTCACACGCATATTCGTCGCCGTAGCGGACGGATCGCGGCGGGTATTGGGATACTACGCTTTGAATGCCCACGCCGTTTCGATCGACGAAATGGGGCCGGAACGCCCTCGGCGTGTCCCGAGCACGGGAAGTATCCCGGCGTTATTTCTGTCAATGATTGCAGTCGATCAACGCGAACAGGGTAGCGGGCTTGGAACCGATCTTGTGATCGACGCATTGGGACGTACATGCGAGATATCGAACGAAGTCGGGCTTAAGCTGATCGTTCGGGATGTTATCGATGACGGCGGAAACGACGCATTCCTAAGACGCAGAGACTTCTATCCGAGTTTGGGCTTTGAGAGCTTCAGTGATTACCCGGGACGGATGTTCATGACAATGGGCGCCATCAGGCAGATGTTTCCCGAGTATTAGTGACCCGGGTTTCTTATACTCTGATTCTTGTTGCGCCAGGCGCCAATCGAGGAATTGAGCAGAAACAGGATTGAGGGAACGGCAAACAGGATCGGAATCTCCGGGTCTCCCTTGAAGGTGCTGGCTTCAATCAAGGTGGCTGTGGCGAGCAGCAACAGCACGTTGAGCGCAATGACACCCGTGGCGACTTGCGTTCGGCGGCCCGGGGGGATTTTTTTGAACGAGGCCAGGAAGATCAGCACGATTGAGGCCGGGTGAAACAGGTAGAGCGTCAGCAGGAACACGACCAGTTCAAAGCTGAATTCGCCGGCCCCCTGCAGGGCAAACAGCGTGATGGGAATAATCAGTGCGGCCAGTCCGGCCGTCGCCAGCGTCAACGCCCGTAAGACTTTCTCAACGAGTTTCATAACAAGGCGCAATCCCTCTCCGCACCCTGCGACTGTTACTTTCTGGCGCGGCCCGCGGCTGCCCGAACTGCACGTTTCCGCTCAATCATGGGCGCGAACTTTTCGTGGTCCACGTCTCGCTGGAAGAGCTTTTCGATATACATCATGGCCGTCATGGGGGACTCGGCCCAATGGACATAGCGCCACCCCTCCGGTTTCTTGCGCAAGACCGCGCTAACCCGGACATCCTCTCCAATGGGGGCTTTGCCGATTATTTTCATTTCGAAATGCATGCGCCACGCGGCTATGGCGAGATCATCGGCGATCAGCTTCACCGAGATGTCATACATCTCCTCGCGCAGGCCTTCCACCACCGGGCTCGGCCGCGGCGGATCGAGATAGGCCCGCAACGGCTCCCAGCCGATAAACCAGTCATCCTGCTCCTCGGCAAGATAGAAGGGCACTTCCTGGTCGGGATCCCACAGTTCCAGGACCGTCGAATAATCCTGTGAGTTCCATCGTTCCGCGGTGTCGTGAATCACAGCCTCTACGGCAGCAATGTCGTCGTGTTCGGCGGCTTGAGCCGTTTGGATGGAGTAATCGGCCATGGTCAGTGCCACTCCCAAAATAAAGATCGCCCGCAGCGACGCTAGCACAGTTGATCGCACAATTCTCTTCCTCGCAAGAACTAATATTCCTCATCGTATTCGATCAGGTCGAAATGGGCGTTCATGTATCCGCCCACGGTGATCTTGACGAACAGAAACCCGTCGGTGGTGCACCACACGTCCTCGGTCGGGTGATAGTCGAGCAGGAACCGGTAATGATCGGTCTCGAAGGCCCCGGCCGGGACCGTGATCTCCTCGCGTCCCACGTATTCCAGGTCGAAATTCGTGGTGCACAGGTTGGGCCCGGAGCATCCGTCGTGCTCGCGCGAAGACATCAATACGCCACGGCACGGTTGCGGGTTCTGTTGCAAGGAGTGAACAAAGCGGGCGCAATGGATCACGTCGCAGGACACGGGATGCGCTCCGAAGGACAGCGGTGGCGTGGTGAGATCCATGCGCTGACTGGTGCGTCCGGCCGTTACATTGACCGCTTCACACTCGGCGCCGTCTTCGGTGAAGCGAAACCAGCCGCTGCCCAGAAACTTTCCGCTCTCATGCAGCCGCACAAAACAGTCCAGCGGACGGTATTCGGGGTCCGTCGTATAGACCGTTTCCCTTAGAACGGACCGGTCTGCAACGACACCCGGTTCGATTTCACAATGGGCCCGAAGGGTTCGCTGGCCGTCTTCGTGGAAGGTGACCGACCACCATTCCCGTCCGAAATCACGCCGTTCTCCTTCAGGATCATGGATGTAGGCGATCTTGCCGCGCACATTTCGATGGTTCATGTTCGTATTCGCCTCGGTAGTGGCAGATTAATTGGTTCGGATGGGCAGACCCTCGCTCAATAGACGCCGGGAATCAAGCGATAACGTACTTTTGCCTGGTACTGCGTCCACAGTTCGCCGTATTTGGCGGCGCAGCGGCGCTCGTCGATCCGCTCGCGGGCGATGAAGAACACCGTCAGGTAAACGAAATAGATCCAGGCCCAGAAATTGGTGAAGTGCCCGAGGGCAAGCGCCATTCCAAGCGCCTCCAGAATCTCCCCGGTGTAGTTCATGTGGCGTGCGGCGCCCCAGAATCCGCTGCTCAGAAGGCTGTTTTGGCGGTCGGATATGATGACGGGCCTGATCCAACCCAGAAAGGCGCGCGCGGGCGAGCGTTTGAACATGTATTTCTGGGCGTTGGCGCCGCGGGAAATCACCCAGCCCAACAGGAAAATTGCCGCCGAGCCGCCGAGCCATACAGCGTCAAGCGAGGGGTCGATGTCCGGGGCAGGCAATCCTGCGGTTCCCCACAGCGCCACCGGATACAGGCAGGGGTAGACGAAGATGCAGCCGCCGATCAACTTCAAGCCCAGGCGCTCCTCGAAGATGTCGAAGGTGAACAGCTGGACGCGCTCGAAACAGAAATAGTCGGCGATAAACCACACCCACATCGCCGCGTGCAGGAACAAGCCGAGGTTTGCGGCCTCGCCATACTGGCCGTAGTGGTAGGCGGCGCTCGAAACGGCGTTCAGCGCAAGGAACACGCCGCCGAAGATATACATGAACATCTTCGTATCTACGTGGCCGGCGAACTCCACGTTGTATGAACGGCCTTCGATCCACTGCACGAGAAGCCCGCGGCCGTCCCGTGGCGCGCGCAGCACCATCCAGGCCGACACCGCGATGCTCAACGTCACCGCCCCGGCCAGTGCGTGCCACTTGACCCTCCAGAGCCAGTCCAGGGGCGCGGAGGTCAGCTCCAGGCCCCATGTGACGAGGGCGCAGACAAAGACGAGGAGCCCGTTCAACCGGTAGCGGGGCGGCGTCCCCTCCACCTTTCTGTGCGCATAGCCATCCACACGGTACGCGGGCAATACCACGTGCAGTGCCAGCAGGATGGCGAACAGGGCGGTCGGCGTGAGAAACCCGGCGACGGCTTGCAAGGTTGTCAATTCGGACATGCGGGTAGCCTATGTTGCTTCATTGCCGAGGGCAACGCCGCGGACGATCTTGCCTTTGACCGTTCCCGAATTGCCCGAGCCATGTGCGATGGGGGCGGGTTTGAGTGATGAAGACACCACGGGGCAAGGAAGAACATCTGATTCAAGGCTGCTGGACTGAGCAAGCCGCCTGCCGCCGGAGAGACTGGAGATGACCGAATTGGAACACCAACGGTCCGAACAAGAGCCCCGATCCCACCGCATCGTGAAGGTATTGTCCGTTATAGGGATCGCACTCATAGTGATGGGCTTTCTCACCGGACTGTTATTTTTGGGCTGGATCTACTTTCTTTTCACGCGCTTATTGCGGAAAACACAGGCAAGAGTGGCTGGGAACTATTGAGTGAGGGGAATTTACTTGTTAGGGCGCCTTCGATCACGCTTCTAAACTTTGCCGCCGGCGCAATCAGTTTGGGAGTCGCCAAGGCAATTCAGATTCTCGAGGAGATTCGCGCCGGCGCCTGAATCAAGATGTCGAGTGCGCTATCCGGTTCGTCGCAGACCACCATTCCCGTTCGGAATCACGCCGAACTATTCGCTCCCGTGACGCGGTAATGGCGTTTAGCGATTTGCCAATACCCTCATCGCTTTTCGCCGCTTAGCCGAGGTCTTGGCAATGACACGCTCCGAAATGGGGGACACGTTATGGCCTCGGCTCGTAGCCGATTTGGCATGTGCGTTGCTGCCATGCTTCGTCTTGGCCGAAGCGGCGCCTCTAGAAGTTCGAATAGTCTTATTGTCGATATTGCGTGACATCAATCTATCCTCCACAACGACCATTATGCATTGGAGCCTTTAGATCAAGCCAGGAAATAGAACGTAGTCGCTCGCGAAAGAACTGGAATCAGTCTTGAGGAAATAAACGCCGCGCGGCGCAGTCTGGGGTGGCCTGGAGGTTCGCTGCTTGAAGTGGTGACACAGCAGAAAACCTAACGCGCATCCCGCCAGTGATGGCAGGCGACGCGATGTGACGGCGAGATCGGCTCGGTGGGCGGTTGCGTGCGTGCGCATTCTTGCGTGGCAATCGGGCAGCGTGTGCGGTAAACGCAGCCCGAAGGCGGGTTTAACGCCGACGGTATTTCGCCTGGCAAGATGTCGGCCATATCGGGCCGGCGCTGGTTGGGGTCCGCGTCGGGAATCGCTTCGATCAGCGCCTTGGTGTATGGATGCCGGGGCTTTCCGAACAGCTCGTCGCGCCCGCCAATCTCCATCAGCCTGCCGAGATACAGCACCATCACCCGGTGCGACATGTAGCGCAGGACCGAGAGATCATGGCTGATGAACAGCATCGCGATGCCGGTTTCCCTCTGCAAGCGGCGAAGCAGGTTGCAGATCTGTGCCTGTATCGAGACGTCGAGCGCGCTGACCGGTTCGTCGCAGACGAGCAGCTTCGGCTTCGTAATCATGGCGCGGGCAATGCTGATGCGCTGGCATTGCCCGGAGCTGAACTCGTTGGGATAGCGCCGGACCATTTCGGGGCGTAAGCCGACTCGCTCGAGCATGGCTGCTACCGCAACCTGACGCTCACCGGCGGACATGTCCACCGCGTGCACACGCAACGGCTCGCCGACGATCTCGCCAATGGGCATGCGCGGGTTCAAGGCGGACAGCGGGTCCTGAAACACGATTTGAATCTCGCTGCGCAGTTGAGTCATCGTCTCTGCATCGGCACGGGCCAGGTCAACGCCGCGCCAGGTGACTCGTCCCGCTGAAGGTGTGATCAGGCGCAGAATCGCTTTCCCGAGCGAGGTCTTGCCGCAACCGGATTCGCCGGCGATTCCCAACGTTTCGCCCTCGGAGAGCTCGAGGCTGATATCGCTTACTGCACGGAGTGGCTGGGCGCGCGAACCGAATGCCCCGGCGCGCCGTTGCTCATAGTCGACGCATAGTGATTCGACGTTGAGCAGCGGACCTTTCATGTTGTGACCAGGTGGCAGGCAGCTGCATGCCGCGGCTGGGTCGCGTCAAGCAGCGGACGTTCGCTCCAGCAGCGATCCATCACGTGCTCGCAGCGTTCGGCGAATGCGCAGCCGCGCGGCGTGGTCAGTGAATCGGGCGGCTGCCCGGGAATCGCCGGCAAATCGGTCGCGGGATTGGTAGCGAGGCTGGGAAGCGAGGCAAGCAGACCCTGGGTGTACGGGTGCTTTGGAGTGCTGAACACTTCGCGCGTCGTTCCGGATTCCACCAGCCGGCCGTTGTACATGATCATGATGCGATCGCTTAAGCCCGCTGCCACGGCGAGATCGTGCGTGATCAGCACGATCGAGGTGTTTGCGTCACGTTTCAAATCAGCGAGCAGCCCGAGTATCTGTGCCTGTATCGTGACGTCCAGCGCGGTTGTCGGCTCGTCGGCAATCAGCAGATCGGGACGACAGATCATTGCCAGCGCGATCATCACGCGCTGGCGCATGCCGCCGGACAATTCGAAAGGGTAAGCGTCGAGGCAGCGCTGGGGATCGGGCATGCGGACGGTTTCAAGCATTTCCAGGGCTTTTGCACGCGCTTCTTGCGCGTTCATGCCGAGATGCCGCCGTGCGGCCTCATCGAGTTGCCGTCCGATGCGCAGGGTGGGTGTGAGCCCGGACGCCGAGTCCTGAAACACCATCGCGATGCGCTTGCCGCGAAGGCTGTCGAGTTCCCGCCGCGGCGCATTGAGAATCTCGCATCCGCGATACTGCACGGAACCCTGTGCTCGCGCGTTGTCCGCGAGCAGGCCCATAGCGGCGAGAAAGGTCTGGCTCTTGCCGGCGCCCGATTCGCCGACCACCCCGAGGCATTCCCCTTCCGCCACCTCGAAAGACAGCTTGCGAACGGCGGTCAGCTCGGCGTTTTCGACGTCAAAGCAGACGCTCAAGTCGCGGATCTCAAGTAGCGGACTCATTAGCGGGACAGCACGCTAGCGGCTAGAGGGGTCGAGCGCATCGCGCAACCCGTCGCCGATGAAGTTGAAGCAGAACATCGTGATCGCCAGCAGTGTGGCGGGAAACAGGATCAGCCACGGGGCCGTATCGAGCTGACCGACGGCCTGCGAGATCAGCAACCCCCAGCTTGTCAGGGGTTCCTGGACGCCCAGTCCGATGAAGCTCAGGTAACTTTCGATGACGATATTGGTGGGAATCAGCAGCGTTACGTAGACCACAACGGGGCCGACCACGTTAGGAATGATGTAGCGGCGCAGGATCGCCGGTCTCGACAAACCGATGGCGACGGCTGACTCGACGTACTCCTTGGCCTTCACGCTGAGTGTCTGTCCGCGCACGATGCGTGAAAGCGTGAGCCACTCGACGGCGCCGATGGCCACGAATATCAGGAAGATGTTGCGGCCGAACACGGTCACGAGAATGATGACGAAAAACAGCAGCGGCAGCGCATACAGGACATCGACGATGCGCATCATGAAACCGTCGGTGCGCCCGCCCGCGAAGCCGGCGATGGCGCCGTAACTGACCCCAATGCCGAGCGCGACCAGCGTCGTTAAGAGCCCGATCATCAGCGAAATGCGGCCCCCGTAGAACACGCGCACAAAGAGATCCCGGCCGTTCGCGTCGGTACCGAACCAGTGCCAGTTGTCGAGATTCGGCGCCAGGAGGATGCTCTCCCAGGAGGCGTCTTCAACGGCGTGCGGCCAGAATGCCGGTATCAGCGCGGCGGCGAGCGCAATCGCAAGCAGCACGCCGATGCTGGCCATCGCGGCGCGGTTGCGCCGGAAACGCCGCCCCGCCTGGCGCCAGAGCGAACCGGATATGCTGCCGCTCGCCGCCCGGCGGAGCGCCCGCGACTGCAGCAGCCCGTTGGGGCTCACCGGTAGGTCCTCCGCACGCGCGGGTCCAGGGCTGCATAAGCGAGATCCGACAGCAGATTCAGCAGAATGATCAGTGAGCCGTAGACGATGACAATCGCCATGACCAGCGGGTAGTCGCGATTCAGCGCGCCCTGGATGAAGTAACGGCCCACGCCCGGCAGATCGAAGATCAGCTCGATGACGAGCGACCCGGTCATGATGCCGGCCAGCGCCGGGCCGAGGTAGCCGACCAGCGGTATCGCCGCCGACTGCAGCACGTGGTTGAGTACGACCTGCCGTTCAGGCAAGCCCTTGGCGCGAGCCGTGCGAACGAAGTTTGCGCGCATCACCTCGAGCATTCCCCCGCGCATCAGCCGGGCGATGATCGCGAGCTGCGGTAAGGCCAGCGCCACCACCGGCAGCACCATGTTTGCGGCTGCGCCGCCGTTCCAGCCGGCGACCGGCAGAAGTTTCAGATAGAGCCCGAAAAACAGCGCGAGTATGGGCGCCGTGACGAAAGACGGGATTGCGATGCCGGTCATCGCCAGCGTCATCGTCGCGTGATCGAAAATTCGATTGTGGCGCAACGCGGCCAGGATCCCGAACGTTCCGCCCAACAGCAGGGCAACGAGCATCGCAGTGAAGCCCAGTTTTGCGCTGACGGGCAGCCCGATCGCAATGAGTTCGGATACGTTGAAGTCCTGGTAGGCCAGCGACGGCCCGAAATCGCCCTGCAACGCATTCGTGAGATAGATGCGATATTGCTCCAGCAGCGGTTTGTCGAGGCCATAGGCCTGTTGCAGGTTTTCCAGCACTTCGGGTTCGAGGTCCGCCTGTGCGTCGAAGGGTCCGCCGGGCGCCGCGCGCATCAGGAAAAACGATGCGGTCGCGATGATGAAAAGTGTCGGTATTGCGACGGCGAGCCGCCTGAGTGTGAATGCGAGCATTGAACTTGAGAATCAGCGCCAGCGTGCGTTCACCGGAGCATAGCAGGCGGGTGCCGGGAGGGAGGGCGAATGGCCTGGGAAGGAGGCCTGGGGGCGAGGCTTGGGGGCGAGGGCGTCCCGCCCTCGAAACGCGGGAATGAAGGCGTCTCGCCTTCGCGGAGGGCGGGGACGCCCTCCTTCCCAGGGCCCTCCCTCCCGGGGAGTTACTCGCGCCAGATGTAGCGGCTGCTGGTGACACCGCGCTTGTTGGGCGTGATGCCGCGAAGGTCGCGCGCCACCAGGTAGCGGTGCGCCATGGAATACAGCGGCAGCACGGGATGGTCTCCCAGCGCCGTCACTTCCGCTTCCCGATACGTCGCCAGTCGCTCATCCCTGTCAAGCAGCGTCTCCGCCACGGCGATCAGCCGATCGAAGGTCGCATTCCCGTAACCCGAAAAATTGTTCGGATTGCCCGACTCGATCAGCCCAAGAAATGTTTCGGGACCGTCGGTAGGGGAGAACCAGGTAAACCGCGAGGCGGTGAAACCCCCGGTGCGCACCGACCGGTGCAGCGTGCCGAAGTCTGTGAACAGCAGTTCCGCGTTGACGCCGATTTCACGCCAGCTCGCTTGCAGCGCGACTACAACGCGCCGATTCTCTTCCGGCGGTTCATAGCGCAGTTCGAACGTCAGCGGCTGGTTCTCGTCGTAACCGGCGGACTTGAGCAGCGCGCGCGCCTGGGCCAAACGATCCGGCATCGGCTGATTGGCGTATTCGGGCACCGGCGTGTCGTAGTCGCTGACTACGGCAGGGGTCAGTGAGTAGGCGGGCGGGACACCGATCACCATGATCCGGTCCACGATCTGCTGCCGGTCGACACTGATTGACAGCGCGCGGCGCACACGAACGTCGTCAAATGGCGGCTTGCGATGGTTGAAGACGATATAGCTGATGCCGAGCCCAGGCCACACCTTCAGCTGACCGGGCAGGTTTTCTTCGATCCATTTCATGCGGTCTGGCGGGAACATGAGCAGAAAGTCGAGTTCGCCTGCGAGGAACCGACGCATGGCGGTCTCGGCGTTCGTTGCCGGGAAGTACTGGACGTTGTGCATTCGAACGGTATCGGCCTCGTAGAAGTGGGGGTTCTTCTCAAGCGTCAGGTGCGATTGCGGCACCCACTCGACCAGGCGGTATGGCCCACTGGAAAGCAGCCGTCCGGGACGGGACCAGCGGCGTCCGTGTTCCTCGATGACTGCACGCGGCACGGGCGCCGCGGCGAAACTGCTCAGCTTCTCCAGCAATGACGGGTCCGGCCGTCCGAGTTCGAAAATGACCGTTCGATCGTCCTCGGCACGGATACCGAGTTCTTCAGGGTCGAGGTTGCCGCGTAAAACGCTCCTCGCGTTCTTGATTGAATAGAAAAATGGCCCGTGCCGCGTGCCGGTGCCGGGAGTCAGAAGCCGGCGCATGGAGTAGACGAAGTCATTCGCCGTAAGGGGCGAACCGTCGGACCATTTAAGGTTCTCGCGCAGCCGAAAACGATAGGTCAGGCCGTCTGAACTGACGTTCCAGGTCTCGGCGGCGCCGGCAGTCAGCCGGCCGGCGTGATCGAAAGTGGTCAGCCCGGTGTTGAGATCACGAAGAATCGCAGCCGCGTTCCCGGACGTGACTTGCGGATCGAGGCTGTTGGGTTCGCCGGCCGCGGCTCGCCGCAGCGTATCCGCCGATACAACCGTAAGCTGCAGCAGCGCTGCGGCCGCGATCAGCGCTGTTCTGAAAGTTGACACGAGCCGGATCAGGCCGCGGTGGCAGTCTGCCCGCCGTTCGCCAGCGTCTTCGCCACGTCGTCCTCCACGGCCGTGCCGACGAAGAACTCCGGATCCATGCTCGTGAACAGCCGCGCTGGATTGTGGAACACAAAATCGGCGAAATCCTCGCTGCTTACCACCCCCTCTTCGACGAGTTCATGTGCTTCGCGCAATACCTGGGACATGTCGGTGACATCCCAATGGCCGAAGTCCGACGAAAACATCGCGTTGAGTTTCCGCCCGCCCGGCAGGATCCGCGTATCGAACGCGGTCGCATTCATCCGGTCGTCGGCCTCGCAGCCGTAGTAGAAGTTCGGCACCAGCCGGTCGAGCAGTTCATCAATGCTGTTGACGTTGGCCGCCGCGAAGTCGTCGACGCCATCTTTTTCGATGACGTTTCTCAAGATAGCGCCCTGCGGCAGGCGCCCGGACAGAACCTCGCCGCCGTACTCTTCGAAAAGCGAACCAAGCACCTCCCGGTCGATCTTCTCCGGGTTGAACTGCTCGATGGCTTTGACATTGCGTTTTTCCCAGCGCTCCTTGAGGTCGCAGACGAGGCTCGCGCCCCAGGCCACGCCGCATTCAAGGAAGGCGAAATTCAGGTCCGGGAAACGCTTGGTCACGCCACCGAAGAAAAGCGCCTTCGCAAACGCGTGACCGGCGTCGGCGAAGTGCCCGGTCTGGTTGAACATGTAGTTGCTGATGGATCGGCGCATGTGCATGCCCTGTCCAACGGCATGGGCCGTCACCGGGACCTTCAGTTCCATACAGCGCTGCCAGAGCGGGTCGTAGTCGTAGATGCTGTCGATAGCCAGCGTGTCGACCCAGAATGCGTAGGGTCTGAGTTCCGGGTCTACTTTTTCGACCGCGCCGATGGGGCGTTTCACGAGGTTGATGAACATCGGAACCTTGAAGTCCAGTTCTCCGATTGCGTAGTCGAGTTCCTCAATGGCTTCCTGGGGCGTGTGGCAGGGAATAACCGCCGCGGGAGTAATGCGATCCCCGAGGCCCCGGTACATGTCCGCCATCATCAGGTTGTGGGCCCGGCAAGCCGCGCGGCGCACCTCGTCGTCGGCGATTTCGGGCAGCAGGAAACCGATCGTCGGATAGACGACCGCGTAATTGATGCCCATTTCAGGAAGCCGCTCGTGCATCAGCTTCGGCAGCATCGCGGTCGCCAGGTCGACTGTATTCTCGGCGGGCGCCGCCCAGAAGGCGGGTCGAATGAGGTTGTGGTGGCGGCGCTGCGCGTGGTCCATTTCGTACCAGCTCCGGTTGTTCTGGCGACGCAAGCTGGTGAACATCTTCTCGGACATTTCCGGCCCACCCACCTGCTTGATGTAATCGAAGATCACGGGAAACAGTTCGACCATGTGCCCGTCCGTGTCGATGACGGGGTGATTCAGACTCGCGCGAAGCTTGCTTGATGGTGAAGGTTTCGCTTTACCCATGGATTTGTGCTCCCTTCCGCCCGTGAGGTTGGATGAAGTGGAATTAGAACACAAGGCAGGCGAAAACCCTCTTCGCCAAAGCCGCGACAATCTTTCTCAATCGCCCGGTACTTGCGGAGGACGCTGGATGCGGGGGTGCTAGACTGCAACGGTCACGTTTTGCTGGTGGAGAAACAATCATGAATGATCTGGTATTGACATTCTCTGCCTGCAAGAGAACGGACATGAGAAAGCGCCGCTTGAGGAATCTGCTTTTGGCGGCGCCCATTTGCGCGGTTCTTTTGTTCGGTTGCTCGTCTTTGGGGCCGAGTGGGTTTGGATCGGAGGCTAGTGTATTTCCTGCAAACTGGGACGAATTCCTTGAGTTCGGCGAATGGGAGGAAGGTGCGGCGCCGAAGACATGGGACGACTGGGAGCCGCTAATGCAGCAGATGCCGCCTTTGGAGCCAGGTTGCGGAGGCGTTCTTCTTGTCTTCGGTCCCCATCGGTCTGGAGACGCTGTCTATCTTCCGAGAGAGTACTTTGAACAGCCGTCAGGCAAGCGAATCCGCGATCCGAACTGGAAGCTAGGCCAAGCAAGGGCAAACTCCGGCTAAGACTTCCGTTCGTGCCGTGAAATTGGCAACCATCACGGCTGAACTGACTCTCGCGACAAGATTTAGTTCTTGCTCGGGAGCACATTTACCGCCACCATAGGCAGAATTCCCTGCCTCTGATAGGCTTCGCCCATGAGTTACCTGGTCCTGGCGCGCAAGTGGCGGCCGCGCAAATTTTCCGAGGTCAAGGGCCAGCCGCAGGCGGTGCGAGCGCTGACCAACGCCATCACCGCGGAAAGGGTGCATCACGCATGGCTCTTTGCGGGAACGAGGGGGGTCGGGAAGACCACATTGGCGCGAATTCTTGCCGCCGCCTTGAATTGCGAGAAGGGCGCAGCGCCGGAGCCTTGCGGCGAGTGCGGGAGTTGCGAGAGCATTCAGGAAGGCAGCTTTGTTGACCTGATGGAGGTAGACGCGGCGTCGCGCACCAAGGTGGAACAGACGCGCGAACTGCTGGAAAACGTCCAGTACGCGCCCACATCCGGCAGCTACAAGATCTACCTGATCGATGAGGCGCATATGTTGAGCGCTTCGTCCTTCAATGCGCTGTTGAAGACGCTGGAAGAGCCGCCGCCGCATGTGAAGTTCCTGCTTGCGACCACCGAACCGCGGCGATTGCCGGTGACGGTGCTTTCGCGCTGCCTGCAGATCAACCTGCGGTCCATGGACAGCGAAACGATCAGCGAGCAGCTCACCGCTATTTGCGAGGGCGAGGGTGTCGAGGCTGAGGCGGGAGCGCTGGTCCGGCTTGCAAGGGCCGCCAACGGCAGCATGCGCGATGCCTTAAGCCTGTTGGACCAGGCCATCGCCTATGGCGCGGATGCCGTGCGCGAGACGGACGTGGTCGACATGCTGGGCGGCGCGGACCAGCCCAGCATCATTCACCTGCTGAATGCTCTGGCGGCCGGTGATGGCGAGGCGTTGTTGAACGGCGCGAAGGAGTTGCGCGAACGGCTGACCGACCCGGCCAATATCCTGGCGGAAATGGCGGCTGCCTTGCAGCGCCTGGCGCTTCTTCAGGCGGTGGGCGCCGGCGTTCTCGATGAGGATGACGAAACGGACATGCTTGCGCCCTTGGCTGAAGCGCTTCCCTCCGATCAGGTGCAATTGCTCTACGAAATTGCGGTCCAGGGGCGCAACAGGCTGCCGCTGGCGCCGGATCCGGCTCTGGGGCTGGAGATGACGCTGGTCAGGATGCTGGCGTTTCGTCCTGGGGCGCCCTTGAAGCAGGTAGGTGGCAGCAATGGGGGCGCCGGGGTATCTGCTCCGACTGCTGGACCGGTGGCGGTTGCGCCTGCGCCTGCGCCGCTTCAGGCAGCCAAGCCTGCTGAGCGGAAGCCTGCTCCTGAACGCGTGGAGCGGGCGGTGGTGGAGCCGCCTGAGCCGCAAGCCTCTGCTTCTGCACCTGCAGATTCGGCCCCGGCTGATTCGAGGGCGGGGACGCCTTCGCTCCCGGGTGATTCGAGGGCGGGACGCCCTCGTTCCCAGGAAGGGGAAGGGCAGGCCGAGGAATTGCCTCCGGAGCGTGCTGCGCAAGTATCTTTGGATTCAGACAATTGGCCGCAAAAGGTGGGGGAGTTGGGGCTTGATGGTTTGCCCGGCGAGATTGCAGCGCACAGTGAGTTGGTCGAGACAGCGGAAGGCTGTCTGCGTCTGCGCCTGGATGGCGAGCATGAGCACCTGCTGACTGACGAAGCCCGCCAGGAGTTGGACGCGGCGCTGCTCGCCGCATTCCCGAGCTTCAGGAAAGTTGAGATTGAAATTGCTGGCGCCGGCCAAGGGAGTACTCTGGCCGGGCGCAACCGGGCAGCAGAGCGCCAGCGCCAGCAGCAAGCCGAACAGGAATTCAAGAAGGATCCCTTCGTTCAGGCGTCGCGAGATATATTCGGAGCGGAGATCGAAGTTGGATCCATCCGCCCGGTAGATTCCGCCGAAGCCCAATCCAAGCCGTGACCCCGAATGTTTTTCCTCCGCGCCTTGCGGAACTCCTCGAAGCACTGAAATTCCTGCCCGGCGTAGGGCCACGGTCCGCCGAACGCATGGTCCTGCACATGTTTGCGCGCCAGCCCGACGGCGCCCGACGGCTGGCCCGCAGCCTTGCGGAGGCGTTGACCTCGGTCAAGCCCTGCTCGCGTTGCGGGATGCTTGCCGACGGCGATCTTTGCATAGTCTGCCAGTCCAAGGGCAGGGACCCGACTCAATTGTGCGTGGTTGAGTCTCCTTCCGATCTCGCCGCAGTGGAGGCTTCGGGCGCCTACCGCGGCTTGTTCTTTGTGCTTTCCGGGCGTCTTTCGCCGCTCGATGGAATTGGGCCCGAGGAGTTGGGGTTGGATCGGCTGGAAACGCGGCTGGAAGAGGGCGTGGTGAAGGAGTTGATACTGGCCACCAGCGCGACGGTGGAGGGCGAGGCCACGGCGGCCTACCTGGCGCAGATGGCAAACCGCAACGGGATCAAGCCGACGCGCATTGCCCAGGGCGTGCCGCAGGGCGGCGAGTTGAGTTATGTGGATTCTGGGACGCTGTCGTCGGCGCTGGCGCAGAGGCGGGGGTTTGAATAGGTTCGAGGGCGGGACGCCCTCGTTCCCAGGGGGGAGGAGTGATTGAATATGAGTAGGGAGTACGAATCGACCATGCAGCCGTTTGAGGCGGGGGACATTTTCCTTGGCTGTACGTTGCTCAACGATCCTGAGGACGATCACGCCGGGATCGGGCGGATTCTTCAGTACGATGCGGATTGCCGGCCCAGGGGAATTCTCTACACGGAGGGCACGCGCCATTTGGTCGGCGGTTTGGCGGTCGATCGGCAGGGTGTGCTGTGGGGATTTGAAGATCTCCAGGTAATTCATGTGGATCCAGCAACCGCGCGGCAGCTGCCAAAGAAGGAATTTCTTCCGCGTGTCTATCGAAGCGCCAGTTTTGCCGAGGACGGCAGCGTTTATCTGGGTGAGCACATGTGTGCGGAGGCGCCGCCCCCGGGAATTGAGGCGCTCACGACGGTTGATTTCCCGCGGGTCCCAGGTAGCGGAGTGCTGGGATACGGCAACATCTACCGTTACAACGCCGATGGGGATCTGGACCGCGAATTTGAGGTTGAGAATGCGCCCGAACCGACCCGTTTCAAGGGGGTGACACACTCCACGCTGCATCCGAGCGAGCAATTCATTACCTACACGACGGAACTGGGCAAGCGGGTGATGCGTTATGACATCGTGAGGGGCCGTCAGATGGAGGACCTCGTGACCTACCCGGGCAAGGACATCAGCAACGGCCTTTTCGCGATCGCAGTGTGCTATCTGCCGGACGGCCGGTTGCTGCTCACCCGCGGCAAGACCATGGAAATGCTGGACGAGGAGGGCAAGGTGATGCGCGAGTACGACCTTCCCGAGTACGGTTGGTCGGACGTATCCAGTTGCGGCGACCTGCGTTACGCGCTGGCCAGCAATATATTCAGCGGCATCATGCTCAAGGTCGACCTTGAGACGGGTGAGTTCGTCGGACGCATTGATAGCGGCCAGAGAAAGCCCTTGCGGGCGCTGGCGGGCGTTGCCGAATACCCTGGCTAGCCCCGGCTAGCGGGGTACATTCAGTGCTTCATACTCCCGTAGCAGCGCCAGGTAGCCAGCATGGCGGCCGGGTGGCAATTGTCCCTTGCCGGCCGCGTCCAGCACCGCGCAGCCGGGCTCATTGCGATGGCGGCAATTGGCGAAACGACATTTCGCGGCAAAGGCGGCAAACTCCGGAAAGCCTGCCGAGAGCTCGCCGTAGTCACTGATCGTGGGCATCAGAGAGCGAATGCCCGGCAGGTCCATGACCCGACCGCCGCCGGGTAGGGAATACATGGCCGCGGAAGCTGTGGTGTGCCGTCCGTGCCGGCGTTTCTCCGACAGATCGCCTGCGGCAGCGGCTTCCCTGCCCAGCAAAGCGTTGATCAGCGTCGATTTTCCCCCACCTGACTGGCCGGCAAACACGCTGGTGTGCGCGGCAAGTCGCCGGCGCAGGCGTCGTATGCGGGCGCCGGAAAGTGCGCTGACCGGCAGGACATCGAACCCGGCCGCTCCATATTCGCGTAGTCGCGCGGGCTTCTTTCCGCTGAGATCGATCTTGTTCCACACAACCAGGCTATCGGCTTGAGCCGAGGCGGCCGCGCATAGCAACCGGTCCGCCAGCTCGTAGTCGGGTAATGGCTCCGGCGCGGCCACAATCACGAGCAGCGAGAAGTTGGCCGCTACGACTTCGGTGCGTCCGTTGGAAGCGATTCGCGCCAGTTCGTTGCGTCGGGGCGCGATCTCGCGCAAGAGCGCGGGCGAGTCGTCAGCGCGGACTTCAAACCGCACCTCGTCGCCGCAGACAGGCTTGTGACGGCGGCTCACGGCCAGGTAGGGGAGCTCTTCTCCGGCGCGGGTTTCAATGCGGCCGCGCCGCCCGAAACACGCGGTTACCAGCCCCCGTGCTTCGGAATTTTCGGAATGATTCGCCGGTTTGGGCATATTGAGGCTAGAATCCGCGCCCGAACGAATCAGGAGATTGCTTTGAGCGACAAAGATTCACGACTGATATGGATCGACCTGGAAATGACCGGGCTGGATCCCCTGCGCGACCAAATTATCGAGATTGCCACGGTCGTGACCGACGGAAACCTCAAGACTGTGGCCGAAGGTCCGAATATCGTAATACATCAGCCACGCTCCGTGTTGTACGAGATGGACAACTGGAACACCCGCCATCACACCGCCTCGGGGCTGTTCGCTGCAGTCCTGTCCAGCCACATCAGCACCGAGCAGGCGGAACGCGAAACGCTGGAATTCCTCAAGGAGCACTGTCTTCCCAAGAGTTCACCGATGTGCGGCGCCAGCATTTGCCAGGACCGCCGCTTTCTGTCTCGCGCGATGCCGGATCTCGCGGCGTTCTTCCATTACCGCAGCCTGGATGTAAGCAGCCTCAAGATACTTGCGGGGCTTTGGCAACCCAAAGTACTCGAAAGTCTCAAGAAGGATGATCGGCACCGGGCGAAAAGTGACATCCTCGCCTCAATCGAGGAGCTCAAGCATTACCGCGAATTGATGTTCCGCTAGGCCGCGGCAACAAACAGCCCGATTACCGCGACCAGGCCCGCCAGCCAGACGATCGACCGCGCGGTAGACAAGTTCACAATGTAGAAGACCCCGTGCAGGGTGCGCGCCAGAATGAACAGGGCCGCCAGCCAATTCACGGTGGATTGATTGGCTTCAAGGAAATGCGCTATCAGGACAGCGGCGGCAAACGGCGCAAAGGCCTCCCATGCGTTCTGCTGCGCCCAGACGGCCCGCTCTCTCCAACCGTCCTGTGAATTCAGCCAGTCCCGGGGCCGGGAATTGTCGTAACCCTTAAGCCCCCATTTGGAGACGACCGCCCACGCCAGGGGCAGCCACATGGCTGCGAATACGCACCAGAAAGCGAAAGTCATACGCGGAACCTCATATTGCCGGCGCGGTCTGCGCTTGCGTTGAAACAGAAGCCTTCTGCCGGGTGTGGAACCATACCAGGCCGGTCACGAACCCCAGCAGGATCAACGTGTTTGTAATCGGGAACTCGAAGGGCCGGATCCAGGGTTCCCGGTACAGTTGCCACGCGGAGCCGGACTCGACGCAATACCAGAAAATGTTGGCGCAGGGGACCGCATAGCGAATCGCGCCCGCCGGCTGCGGCATGTTCGCCATGCGGAAGAACAAGAGCCACAAGGCCCAAAGCATGATGATTGCGCCGGTTGCGATTGTCGCAGGGTGGAAGGGCCCGAGGATCCGCGGGTCGAACAGGACCAGGAGAAGCACGTAGAAGAACCAGTTCAGCATGATCACTTCCAGCGCCACGATTCGAGAGAACTGACGCTTGTAGCCGCCGGTGCGGCGAGCGGGCGTGAGCTTGAAGTTGCGGTGGAACCACATGAACATGCGGCAATGCGTGTCCTTGTTGGAGCCCAGCCAGATCAGCATGGCGATCAGGAATACGCCGGTCGCCTGCAGCAGGAGCAGATTGGCCGCAAACAGTTCCACACCCATGAACATCAGCGGTTCCGGCTTAAGCCAATGGCCCAGAAACTCCAGCGAGCCTTCCATCCAGCCCAGCCAGATCAGCCCCCCACCCATGAAGCCGAAGATGGTTGCGGGAAGTTCCTCGCGGCTGAACCCGTTCCAGACCAGGATCCAGCCGGCCAGCCCGATCAGCAAGCTCAACAGGTAGGTGGGCGCACCGCTTAACAGGCTTGACTGCAATACGAACAGCGCATGCGCCAGGGGCGTCCACAGCAGCACGGTGGTCCAGGCGAGAAGACCCAATACCGGAGGCTTCAGCAGCGCTCCGTTGGTTGCCTTCCACAGTGCTGCCATCCCCGATTTCCTCGCTTTGCGATACCGGTCCTGGAGATTACCTTTGCCGGATTGAAGGTGCAAGCGCTTTCGAGTCTGCTATATTCCGAACCTCATGCTTTCACTCGCACGCGTCACTCAGCAACTCGCGCCGGCAATGCTTCTCGGCAACCGTCCGCTGGGTCTGGGCGCGCTGATCGACATGTACGAGCGCAACTATGCGAGCCTCTGGCGGTTGTTCGGCCATGCGTTGAGGGATTCCGGATGGCATGTTTCGGACAGTCCGGTCAATGGCGAATTGCACCTCGAGGTGGAGCACCGCTCGGCTTTCACCATCGTGCTACGGATGACCTATTTGTTCCCCGGGAAAGGCAACTCCGAGCCGGAACCCGACATGATCGTAAATCTTTACGAAGATGCGCGGGTCGCCGAAGTGGCGCACTGGTCGCGGCGGTACGGCGCTTTCGACGTAGCAAGGGGAGGTTTCGCGGATTGCTGGCGGCGCAACCGCGTTCTAGGCAAGTGGCTGGAATTCCTGACCGACGCGCATCACGGGCCGGTCAGGTCGCGATCCGCTGCGCGGCCGCCGTTTCAGTGCGAGGTACTGCTCGCGGCCGCAGGCGAAGAAGCGGCCTGAAGCCTCACCAGGTCTGCTACAACCTCGGAGGCCTGTTCCAGGGCCACATCCGGCAGGTCCATTTCTCTTAAGTCTTCGAGGCTTTCGATGGGCGGCAGGTCGTTCTCGGCAAGCCATTCGTTGGTCATTACGAGCCGTTGCGCGCGCCGCTGGGCCTGCTGTTCCTGCCTTCGGTCCAGATTGATTGGTTCGGACTCGGGTTCGCTGATCTCGCGCATGGTCTTGATTCGGCCGGAAAGCAGACTCCAGCTGGGATCTTCCAATTCCCTTTGCTGATGGTTGGCTGTCAACAGGCTCAAGGTGGCTCCATCCACCATCCGGCCCGGGAACTCGGTCTCCGGAATCGTATCCCAGGGCAGCGCGTTGTCGCTGGCGCTTTCGCCGATCTCATCGCTAATGATCTGATTGGGGGACAACACGGGAGGTTCGGCTGCAGCGACTGAAAGGGTAATGTCCGGATCAACGCCGCGGTTCTGCGTGCTCTCGCCCGTAACCCGGTAATACTTGCCCATGGTCAGCGTCAGCCGTTCCGGCGAGGATTTGCCCCGCCGCCGGATCTCGTAGATGTTCTGCACCGTTCCCTTGCCGAAGGTGCGCTGTCCCACCACCACGCCGCGCCCGTAATCCTGGATCGCCGCCGCAAGGATTTCGGAAGCCGATGCGCTGAACCGGTCGACCAGTACCACCAGCGGGCCGTTCCATACCGGTGGCTGACTTTGGTTTGTCAATACCTGCGTGCGGAATCGAGAGTCCCGCACCTGGACCACGGGGCCCTTGCCGACAAACAGGCCGGCCAGTGAGACCGCTTCATTGAGATGGCCGCCGCCGTTGCGCCGCAAGTCCAGGATCAGGCCCTTTGCGCCTTCCGACTTGAGCTCGTCAATCAGGCGCTTCACGTCGCGCGTGGAACTGGGATAGTCCTTCAGGCCAGCGTCCCGCCCCTGCATGTCGAAATAGAAGTTGGGAATTCGGACTACACCCACACTAAATTCCGAGCCATCCCGCTCGACGTTCAGCAACTCTTTTTCCGCGCCCTCAAGACGTACCCGGCCTCGAACCAGGTCCAGCAGAAAGGCGTCGCCGCCGCCCGCATCCTCGCCCGGCAGGATCCGCAGAACGACGGGCGTCCCGGCTTCGCCGCGGATCAACTCCACGACATCGTCCAGAGCCCAGCCGATCACGTCGGCTACTTCGCCTCCTCCCGTGCTGTCAACGCCGATGATGCGGTCGCCGGCCCGCAGCCGGCCGTCCTTGTCGGCAGGCCCGCCCGGCAGCACTTCGCTCACCAGAACATAATCGTCCTCCAGCCCCAGGGACGCGCCCACGCCGTGGTACGCGCGGCTCATCTGGATGCGGTACTCCTCGTAGTTGTTAGGCGAGAAAAACGTGGAATGCGGATCCAGGGCGCGCGTGAACGAATTCATGAAGAGGGCGAACACGTCGTCGGCATCCTGTGTGTTCAGCGTCTTGCGCTGCCGGGAATAACGCTTGCGCAGCGCCTCGGCGGCTTCTTCGTAACTGCGGTCTCCCAGCACAAGATTGATCAATTCGTGGCGAACCCGGTCACGCCACACTTCGTGCATTTCATCCTGGTTGTCGGGACGCGGCGTTTCCTCGCGGTCCAGGAGCCATTCCCTGTCGGTGTTCAGGGAGGGCTGGGTGTCGAGGTATTCCAGGGCAAAGTCGAAATAGCGGGTCATCTGGGTCCGGAACAGCCGGTAGATCTCGAAGATCGGGTTTAGTTCGCCGCGGCGCATGGAGTCGTCGATCTGCTTGCCGTACTGCTTTTGGAAATAGGCCTCCTGGTGTTTGAGGAAGAACAGGTGTTGTCTGTCCAGCAATTCGATGAAATTCTGAAGCGTTTCCCGAGAAAGGTTGTCATCGACCTTGATGTGCTCGTAGTGCGCGCGTTCCGCGTAGTTCACGACCCTTGCAGCGGTATCGCGGTGCTTGGCCGCAATCCGCAGCTGTTCGGGCGAGTCGCTTACCGCGCCCAGGGCGAGCAAAGCAGCGCACAATGCCACCACGGCCAGCGGCAAATGCCGGCCGCGGAGGGCCGTTACGCCCCGAATAGCTCTGCTCGAAGTTATGATTCGCATGGTCGAAATCAACTCTTTCCCCGGCGGATCATAACAGCAGCATGCGGCCCTTCGGAATTCTTCTTGGCGTGTTTCTCGGCAGTTGCGTGGCGATATTCGCCGGGCTCGCGATCGTCTGCTTTACCTTCTGGGTAATCATGGAGGATTACCCGCGGCTGGAGTCGGAATTGCCTCTCCTGATGGTGGCTACGGCGATGTTCGGCGGGTGCTCCATTCTGGGAGGCATGGGCATGTGGGGGCACTTGCAGCGGGCGGCATGGAGGTGGGCGCCGCTTTGCCTTTTCTGGCTCGCGCTGCTCGGCACAGGCGCCTATTTCTGGCCCGACTAGTTCTGGCTCGGTTCGTTCTGGCCCGATTGGTTTGAGAATCTCTTGCGCGCCCGGAAAACCAGCCAGCCGATCTGGAACATGATCAGCGGCCCCAGGAGCAGGATCAGTCCGCCGCCTCCCAGCCGCGCTGCATCGCCGTAGATGCTGCCCCAGAGCGCCAGCAGTCCCCCCGCGTCGGCGTAGTCCCCGACCACCTTGCCGCCCACCCAATAGACCACCACCGGGCCGACCAGAAGGCCCAGGAGCAATGCGCAAGCGGAACCGATGACCCAAGGCAGGGGAAGTCGTTTCAGCATCTCCACGAGATACAGATTGTCCGCAACAGGTATTAAAATGCAACTCCGACTTCAATTGACTCGGGGGAACTTCAATGAGGAAGGGTAAAGGTATTGATCGCAGGCGCCTTCTGGGAGGCGCCGCCCTGGCGGGATTGACGGCAGCTACGGGTGGCGGAATGGCGCGCCGCGCGATGGCCGCGGAGGCCGGCGGCAGTGATGAGGTTTCCGTCCACCCCGACGGCATCTATGACACCGTCGAATTGACCAGGGACAACGTTCGCCTGTGCGTGGTGCAGTCCGTGGTACGGCCGGTCGACGAAAAGAACCCGGGGCCGGGCAAGCGCAGAAACCTGAATCACATGCTCGATCTGATCGACATGGCGCAGGCCTCCGGGTTGCCGAAAGACATCCTGTTCTTCCACGAGTTCCCCATTACCGGCTTTCGTTTCCACTGGAACCGGGATGACGTCCAAAGGATCGCCATCCAGGTGCCCGGCGAGGAAACCGAAGAGATTTCCAGGAAGGCCAAGCAATACGGCTGCTATATCGTGTTCGGCAGCTATGTAAGGGACAAGGACTGGCCGGGCCATAACCTGTCGATCACCAGCATCATCGGCGACCAGGGCGAGGTGGTGGCGCGGCATTGGAAGGCGCGCAACATCAAGGGCGTATTCCAGGCCGGCCCGCGCAGCATCGAGCTGATGACCACCACGATCTACAACGTGCTCGACGAGTATGTGGAAATGTATGGCGAGGACGAGGTCATTTCGGTCACCCGCACCAAGTTCGGCAATATTTCCACCACCGCGGTGCAGCGCGAGCCCGAACTGATCCGGGCCTATGCCTTGAAGGGTTGCGAACTGATGCTGCGCACCGCGACCGGCGGGTTCAACCACCTGGACGTGCGCTCCGGCGCCATGCACAACGGCATCTACAGCGCGCTGGTAAACAATGCGCATTCGCCCGGAACGCGAGGCGTGTTCGCCGATACGGGCGGCGGTGGCTCCGGCATCTGGGGACCGCGCGGCGAGCCGCTGGCGGAAGCCAGGAGCGGATTCGAGCAGCCCATCAGCGCGACCATACCGCTGGCCGCCTACCGGGCGCGGAACCGCATTCCGGACGTGCACTGGGACTTGTACAAGCCCGTGTATGAGGGCTACGTGCCAAAATACGGGCCGAACCTGTTCTCGGATTACCTGCCGATGGACCTGGAGGACGCCGGACGCTACCTGGCCGACAAGTCACGCTGGAAATAATCCCGGAACGAGGGCGTCCCGCCCTCGTAACTTGGACCAAGACCAAGCCCCTGGGAACGAGGGCGTCCCGCCCTCGACCAAATCTGGGTTTGAGCCCCCCTGGGAACGAGGGCGTCCCGCCCTCGACCAAAACCTGAATCAGCCCAGGTCCAGGTAGTCGCGCAGCTGGCCTGCGAGGCTGTCGCAGGCCTTCTCGCGGGTGCGGGCGATGATTGGAATCGGGATTACCAGCGCGGGGATGACCGAGGTTCCGCGCACGTTGGCTTCCATGGCGCCCATATCACTGAGATCGCTCACGTCCCACACGGACGCGGTGTACTCGGAATTGTTCTGCCACCAGGCCAGGCCAAAGCAGCCCGCGCCACCCGGTCCCGCGGCGCAGGACAGGCTTCCACCGCTGCCTTCACGCATCGTCTGGCCGCTCAGCCAGACCATGTAGCGCACACCCTTGCGGCGGATCGCCTCGCTAACGCCGGGCCGCTCCAGGAACTCGCTCAAATCCGCGCTCTCGCGCGGCATGGTGCGCGGTTCCATCCAGGGATAGAGGTCGTCCACGAACTTTCGTTCCGCATGCACCTGGGTACGTTTCTTGCCGGAGCGAATTTTCTTGGATACGCACTTGACAAATTGCTCTTCGGTGCGATTTCCGGACAGGTAACTGGTCCGCAGCAGCACCAGCGATTCGGCTTCTTCTTCCGCGATGGCGCCGGAGGGCGTCACTCCCGCTGCAAGGCTTAGCAGGACAGCCGCAACTGCCGGTTGCAGGACGCCAAGTGGTCTTGTGCGTTTATTCATGACTTGCTCCCGATGAGAGCAAGAATAGCAGCATCCCGGGTGATTTCCTGCGTCAGCGTGGCGCCCGCGTCGCGCAGCGCATATTCGGCAGCCTCGCTCAAGCTCTTTCCCAGACCTCCGGATCTGCGCGAGCCTTCGCCGTAGCCGGGTATCGTGAGCTTGGTCAAAGGCGCCCCGTCGCCGCTGGTGATCCGCACATCGAACTCCACCCAGGCCGCGGGCACGTCCACTTTCGACCGGCCCGGCACGCCGAATTCGAAACGCAGAATCTCCGGCTGGATGATCAGGTCGGGGCGGGCGCCGGCAGTGTCCGCGGGCACTAGCGTCAACGACGCTCCCAGCACGCTGTTGAGCATACGGATGCTGGGGCGGCCAAGCTCAACGGTCCAGCGCGTGGTGTCCATGGCCTCTTCCACGTGGGTGAAATCACGAAGGCTCGGCGGATACTGCACCTGTGCGGTCAGCGGCAGCTTGCCCGTCAGTGGCGCAGGGAAGTTGGGACTCAAGTTCACGACGCCGCCGCACCCCGTCATACCGACTGCCATGACGACTACCGCCGGCGCAAAATACCACCTCTGAACGCCGTGTAAAGCCACGCGCTTGAGTATACTCCCCCAACCCACAAAGGAGGGTCAAAGGCCGATCATGAGCGTCGAAGAATTTCTCAAGCAGGCAGAACAGGCGGGTGTGCCGCCGATGACGGGCAAGCGTTGCATAGAGCGGCGGCTGGGTTCTACCAAGCAGATGTGCGACCTGTTGCTCGGGCTTGTGCTCGCGGAAGAAAAGACCTGCACGTACTCCCTTCAGCAGTTTGTGGAAGAAGAGGGTGGCGTCCCCAGGGCCGGAGACCGGATCGTTTTTCTGGATGCCGACAGGGTTCCTCGCTGCCTGGTGGTGCTGGATGATTCCGAGCAGCTGCCATTCAACCAGGTGTCCGAGCGGCACACGGCCGGCGAGGGTCCGGCGGCGCGTGAAGTGGAGGTCTGGCGGAATATCCATCGCGCTTACTGGAGCAATTGGCTCGTGCCCCGCGGCCTGAGCTTTGCGGAGGACATTCCGGTCGTGTGGCAGTCGTTCCGCCTGTTGTATCCGCGCGAGGTGGCTTCGAGCACCACATGAACTTCGACGAATCCTGGACCGCTGCAAGCGCCTGGCTGGCGGAATTCCCGCTGGCCCGCGCCGTATTGGCAGTCCTGATCCTGGCGCTTGCGGCCGTGGTGGCCGACTGGCTGGCAAGGCGTGTGATCGCGTCGACAGTCCGCCGGCGCCTGGAGTCGGGGGAGCGGAGTGCGCTGAGCACGGCACTGCTGGAATCGCAGGTCTTCTTGCGTTTCTCGTACCTTGCGCCGGCCCTGGTGATGTACTTTGGCCTGCGCGCAACTCAGCCCCTGCTCGGGGAGTTTTCCAGCCGGGTTCTCGGTGCGCTGGCGTTTGCCGGCGTCGTACTGGCGGCGCTTGTGGGCCTGGTCTCCTTGCTCAAGGCCGTTAGCCTGTTCGTGCAGAACCGCCCCGGAAGCCATGCCCGGCTCCCTCTGAAAGGCTATGCACAGGCGATCTCACTGGTCCTGTACGTCGTCGGCGGGCTGATCATCGTGGCCTACGCGGCGGAAGTGTCCGTCTGGATACTGCTCAGCAGCCTGGGTGCGTTGACGGCGGTATTGCTGTTGGTGTTCCGCGACACCCTGCTGTCGGTCATGGCCAGCATCCAGATTTCCATCAACGACGTAGTGCGCGTTGGTGATTGGGTGGAAATGCCCTCGCAAAACGTCGACGGCGACGTGGTCGATATCGCCTTGCACACGGTAACCGTGCGCAATTGGGACAAGACCCTGAGCACCGTTCCCACGCAGGATTTCATTACCGGCTCGTTCAAGAACTGGCGGGGCATGAGCGAGGGTGGCGCCCGCCGGATCAAGCGCTCGCTTTATATCGACATGGCGACCGTGCGCTTTCTTGAAGAAGAGGAGATCGAGCGCTTCTCCAAGTTCAAGCTGCTGGCCGATTACATTCCCGAGAAGCATCGTGAAATGAGCGAATACAACCGCCGGATCGGCGCAGAAGAGCTGGCGGTGAACCTGCGGCGGCTGACCAATGTCGGCACCTTCCGGGCCTATCTGTTCAACTACATCAAGAACCATCCCAAGGTGCATACCGAGCGCACCACGCTGGTTCGACAACTTCAGCCGGGGCCGGACGGGCTTCCGATCGAGATCTATTGCTTTGCGGCAACCACGGACTGGCAGGCCTACGAGGACCTGCAATCCGATTTGTTCGACCACTTTCTGGCCGTAGCGTCGGAATTCGGTCTCAACGTATTCCAGCGCGCCTCCGGGCGCGACTTGCGCCTGAGCGGCCGCTCGTTGGTCACTTGAGCACTTGACATGCCGGGCGCGAGGGCGTCCCCCTGGGAACGAGGGCGTCTCGCCCTCGAAAAAGAAATACATACTGACAAAGGGAAAACCATGTTCATGAGTTCAATGCTTGAGAGCGCCGTCAGCCGGCGTGGACTGATGACCGGAACGCTGGGGAGCCTTGCGGCAGCCAGCCTGACGGCCTGCGGCGCCCCGAGCGAAGGCCAGGACGAATCCGGCGGTGGCGCCATGGCGACAGACACGGGCGGCGGCCTGGACCTCACGAAGCCAGCAGACAACCTCTACGCCTTCGGCAAGATCTGGGGCACCTACGGCGACACGCCCGTCTACGGCGGCTACCAGGGGGTTCAGTTTGCGCGAATCGGCGTGAACAAGCTGGCGCCGCTGTTCGGTTACGTAGGCTGCGGCAACATGCAATGCAAGATTGATGAGAATCAGGACCTCTGGATCCGGGGGACCGAGGCCGGCTATTTCACCGACCTTGCCAGCGGCGAAATCATCGACTATTGGGACAACCCGTACAGCAGTGAACGCGTTGAGGTGTTTCCCTTCTTCAACTATGGCCTGCGCGGGCGCCTGACCCAGGAGATGCCGCGCTTCTCAATGGGCGGCGCCCCGGACGACGACACGCTGATGAACGCGGCCGACGCTCGTGTAAACGAAGCAGGAGTTATCCCGTTCATCCTGCCGTTCCAGAAGGTTCACGACCAGTACCTGCTCGCCTGGGAATATGCCCACGAGTACACCAACCCGGTCACGCCCGAAGGATGGCCCAGGGCGTCCACCGGGCCGAAGATCAATCCGTCCGAACACTTCATCTTCTACATACCGGCGGCGGAACTGGAAGATCGCAATAATCCTTCAGCGCGTTTTCACGCCGGTTTCATGCGCACTTCGCCCTGGTGGCCCTGGATGCGGATGGGGCAAACAGCGGTGCGCGACGGCGCCCTGTTCGGGCGCATGCACAGTTTCCAGATCGCCGGCGGGTTCGACGATATTCCGCGCGTGGTGCTGGAGCGCCTGGAGCGGGACAAACCTGAGTTGCTTGAGCCGCAAACCGGCTGGGAGGACGGCATGGAGCCGCGCGGCACCTGGGAGTTGTTTTCCGAGGAGGTTCCGCGGGAAGTCTAGTCCTTCTTCAATCTGACAATTGCGATGCAGTTCCGGCAGGGAGAGCGTACCCGCCCGACCTGGGAACGAAGGCGTCCCGCCTTCGCTGAGGGCGGGACGCCCTCGCTCCCAGGACTGGTATCCGAAAGTATCTGTTTGACACGCCTTTAGTCTTCTGACGCTCCAGCCGATTCGGGCACTTCGACACGTACGGTCACGATGTCCGTGTCGTGGTATTGCTGGTGACGGACCGAAGAGGAGAGATGCCGCAACAGGCGCAGCGACACTTCCCGCTCAATCGAGCTCTCTTCAATTTGCTCCCCCAGCAGGGCTATGCGGTCCTGCAGATTTTCCTCGCCGGAGGATGCATAGAACTCAATAACGGCTGCATTGCGATCTTTGCGCACTGTCAGGATCAGCTTTCTCGGCCGATGGGATCCGGCATCCTCATCCGGCCGCATGAAGGCCATCATGGCTTCTTCGCTTACCAGGTCCAGGCGGTTTCGCATAGCTTCGTTCCATCCGTAGCGGTCCGCAAACCTGCCCAGGAACTCCCTGGTCTGCGGCAGCGCCGAAAGGTCCAGCGTGGTTTCGAGCCGCCTTGCGCGCGGCCGCGACACCTCAACAAACAGGCTCATGATCAGGGCGATGAAACCACCCGCCGTCATACCGTGCTGAAGCAGGCCGCCCAATACCTCCGAGGTCAATTCCGGGAAGATCAGGCCGCTGTGAAATCCGACTCCCGCCCAGAAGGAAACGCCGACGATGATTCCTTTTCGATAGTCGATCCCATCCTGAAGGACCAGCTTCAATCCGACCATGAAAAGCATCGCCATCATTACGGCGATATAGGCGGCAATAACTTGCGGTGGTATCGCGAGAAGGAGCGCAAACACCTTGGGCAGAAATGCCAGGGCAAGAAGCCAGCCGCCAAGGGCGACGCCGACGCGACGCGAGGCAACGCCCGTCATCTCCGTCATTGAGGCCCCGATCAAATAGGTGGAGTTCGACACAGTCCCGCCAAGCCCTGACAACATATTGCCCAGTCCGCCAATGGCCACGGCGTTTTGCACCGACCTGAAATCAACCGCTCGGGACTTGCGCCACGAGGCTCGCTGGATCGCGACCGACCCGCTGATGGTCTGTATCGAACTGACCAGGCTGATAAAGACAAAACCCGGAAGCAACGCCCAGAAAGCGGGGCCGAAATCGAAGTTAAGCCCGGGTAAAGCAGCTGTGGGAAAGTCAATCCAGGAAGCCGCGGCGATACCATCCAGATTGACGAATCCGAACAAGCCTGCCGCCAGGCACCCTATCGCCATGCCGATCATTGGTGACCACAGCCTCAAAGCTCCCGACACTTTCAGTGAAATGCCGCAGATTGCAGCTACAGTGATCAGTGTGATCAACGGAGCGGCGACATCGGACGCGCCGGGCGGGGTGTCTTGGAACATGCCGAAGATAATCGGCATTACGGTGACCGGTATCAGCATGATCAGAGTCCCGGTGACGGTTGGTGTGAGGATCTGCCGAAAAAACGCAAGCCGGCCGGACAGCAGAAATTGCAGCAGCGATGAGGCAGCGACCAAACAAGCGAGCATGGCAGGTCCACCCTGGGTGAGTGCTGCCGTGCTGACGGCGATGGGCGTTCCCGATACGCCGGTCACGATGATCTGGCCTCCTCCGAATCGCTTGAACCGCATGGCTTGCAGGATGGTGATGGAACCGCACACGATCAATGAGACGAAGACGGCCCAGGCAAGCAGCCCCTCGCCGAGCCTCGCCGCCCTGAACACGATGGTGGGAACGATCACGATGCCCACCAGGACGAATACGGCCAACTGTAGGCCCAGGGCAGCGGTCAGCAGGAAGGGCGGTTTCTCGTCCGGCTCGTAGCGAACGCCTTTGTCCTGTTCGGTTCTTGAGGGCGGCATGAATCGCGACCAGTGAATTAAGTATTTGTGACCTGGCTCAGCCGCCGGCGCTTGCAAGTTCCGCGCCATGGCGACGCACGCTTGTCAGCAATTCGTTCACATCGCGTTGATCGGTGGCGTAGTGAAAAATGTTGGCGCGGATGGCGAATCGGCCATTCAGTTCGGTGCTTGAAGGATAGACCCGGCCCTCGTCCTGTAGCGCGGCCACAATTTTGCGGTTCAATTCGTTCACACGTTCTGTGTCTGCGCCGAAGCTGGCCGGGACATAGCGAAAACAAACGATGGTCAGGACGGTTGGCGCCATCAGCTCAAGGTCCTTGGCCTGCTCCACGGTAGCGGATAGTTCGGCCGCCATTGCATTTTGCCGTTGAACAGTGGCGCGAAAAGCCCTGGCCCCGACATGGGCAAGGGAAGCCCAGACCTTGAGTGCCCGGAACGCCCGGCTGAGCTGAAAGCTGTACTCATGCGGCGCGCCGAGATCATCTTCGGCCACGTTGACCTGGCGGATTACTGGCGGAATGAGGGAGAAGCAGTCACGCAGAGCCTGGCCGCTACGGGCCAGGATGCAACCGCAGTCAAACGGCACGGAGAGCCACTTGTGCGGATCCAGCGCAATGGAATCCGCGTTTTCCATCCCGCGGAACAAATCGGCGCGCTCAGGATCGACCGTTGCGAAAGCGCCATACGCTCCGTCAATGTGGAACCAGAGATTGTGGCGTTGGCACAGGGCCGAAATCGCCGCCAGGTCATCCACGGCGCCGGTGCTGACCGTGCCGGCGTTGCCAACGACACAGAAGGGAGTGGCTCCTTCGTTGAGGTCGCGTTCGATGACGCTCCCCAATTCGGCGACATTCATCCGGTATCGGTCATCCGTGCCGATGGTCACAATCGCCCCGCGGCCCAGACCCATCAGCTCGGCGGCCTTGGTCACGCAAAGATGGACTTCGCTCGATGCGTAAATCCTGAAGTCCGGCGCCCCCCGCATGCCGTCTCGCCGCATGTCCCAGCCGGCGCGCTGTGCCGCCGCGTGCCGGGCCGCGGCAATGCCGGTCAGGTTGGCCATGGACCCGCCCGAAACGAAGATCCCGTGGCTGCCGGCAGCGTTGTAGCCGAGAAGTTCCTTGATCCAGCGTATGGTGTTCCACTCAAGGTAGGTCGCGCTCTGGTTTCCGCCGCCGCAGGGCGTGTTCATGGCGGCGCCCGGCATCTCGGTGATCACGGCCATGTGGGCGGGCGGCGCCATCACCCAACCCATGAACCCGGGGTGTCCGTTGCCGCGTGAATGCGGCAACACGTACTGCTCGAAGAACTTGAGGATTTCTTCGGGAGATTTGCCGTCTTCCGGCAGTGGTTGGCTCAGCAGTGTGCGCCTTACGTCTGCCGGTGGCTCAGCCCGTACGGGCTGTTCGGCGACGTTCTCCAGGTGGCTTGCAGCGATCTCCAGCGCCATCGCGCCAAGCCGGCGGAATTCCCCGGGTTGGAGCGCTTGGGGATGTCCAAACCGGCCGTTCATGCCGTGCGCTTCAGCCAGACGCCTCAACCGGCACGTACCACATCTTCTTACCCGTAAATCGGCCGTCGCCGATATCAAATTCGCTGCGGTAGTGCGCAAGTCCGCTGCGGATATTCTTCGCCGTAATCTCGATACTCAAGGGAATGTTCTTCAGTTCGGACACACGTTGGTGGCACTTGAGCTGAAAGCTCCGCAAGTACATTTCCTGGTTCTTTTGCTGCATGCCGTTGTCATAGCAGGTGAAGATTACGGATAGTTGGGAAATCCATATCATCGCCATTGAGCCCGACAGGTGAAACTCGCCGTCCGACGGGCCAAAGTAGGCATTGACGTCGACCAGGGCGGTTGCGCTTCTTTCACCCACAAACACTTCGCGGAATTCGAACTCGTCTTCCCGGTATCCTCCGCTCAGGTAGGCGGATAATCGCGGCCCATACTCTCTGGTCGCAAGCCGTACAAGGCGCTCTGCTTTGTTCGACACTCGTGGCCCCCGCAACCTGTTCGTGTGGCTCGGCAGTATACAGTTTCCGATAGGCCAACTAACGACGTAACAGATGGGAGCCGTTACGCTGGAAACCCCCGGATTCGCGTGAAGCCCCAAGCATAGTTGGCGCTTATCATCCTTTGCATATGCCCGCTGTTTCCGCACAAACGACAACAGGCGACAAGTCTTGAAGAAAGCAATGCTGGTTGCCGGGCCGCTGGCGGCGGTGATTGCCGGGAGCCTCATATTCGATTCCAACCCGGCCGGGGCGTGGACCCTGGGAATTACGGTGCTGTGCGCGATCTGGTGGATTAGCGAGGCCGTTCCAGTGCCTGTTACAGCCCTGGTTCCGGTGGCATTGCTGCCCCTGGTGGGCGCACTCACACCGGCTCAGACGGCCAACGCCCTGGGCAACCCGCTGGTTTTCCTGTTGATGGGGGCTTTCATGCTCTCGGCGGCCATGGAAAAGAGCGGGGCGCACCGGCGCATCGCCCTGGGGATGATCAACCTCTTCGGCGCCAGCAACGGGAAACGACTGGTGCTGGGTTTCATGGCGGCGGCGGCAGTGTTGAGCATGTGGATTTCGAATACGGCGACGACATTGATGCTGTTGCCCATTGCCCTGGCGGTCATCAAGGCCTGCGAGGACAAGCGCCTCGCATTGCCGCTGCTGTTGGGAATAGGCTACGCGGCCAGCATCGGTGGCACGGGCACGCCCGTAGGCTCGCCGCCCAACCTGATTTTCCTCCAGGTGTACCGCGAGACCACGGGGGTGGAAATCGGTTTTACGCAGTGGATGGCCTGGACTTTGCCGGTGGTGATCGTAATGCTGCCGGTAACCTGGCTGTGGCTGACACGCGGTCTTGAGCTCCGCTCGCCGGTGGCCCTGCCCGAGGCGGGTGACTGGCGCAACGAGGAAAAGCGCACGCTGGCGGTTTTTGCGCTAACGGCCTTGCTGTGGGTAACGCGGCGCGAGCCGTTCGGGGGATGGTCCGGATTCCTGGAACTGCCGCAGGCCACCGACGGCAGCGTGGCCTTGCTGGCGGTGGTTCTCATGTTCGTTACGCCAGGCGGGTCCGGCGGGCGGCTGCTGGACTGGAAAACGGCTGCCGGCATTCCCTGGGGCATGTTGCTCTTGTTCGCCGGCGGGATTTCCATCGCGCAGGCGTTTGTTACAACGGGCTTGAGCGCGAGCATTGGCGAAGTGCTGGCTGCACAGGCCCACTGGGAGCCCTGGTTGCTGGTCCTGGCGGTGTGCCTGGTAACGACGTTTCTTACCGAAATCAACAGCAATACCGCAACCGCGTCGATCCTCATGCCGATCCTTGCGGCAACGGCTATGGTGATGGGCATGGAGCCGAGACTGATCATGGTTGCGGCAACCTTGAGCGCCAGCTTCGCCTTCATGCTGCCGATTGCCACGGGGCCGAACGTGGTCGTGTTCAGTTCCGGGAAGATCTCTACACCGGAAATGGCCCGGGAAGGATTCGGGCTCAACCTGCTTGGAACGCTGGTTGTCGCGGCGATCTGCTACTGGCTGCTGTCGTAGGCAGGCCGGTCCTCAAGGGGCCGGCAGGCTAGGCCTTGTAGCTGGGAACGAGGACGTCTCGTCCTCGTCGAGGGCGGGACGCCCTCGTTCCCAGCTACAGGGCTAGGCCTTGTCGAATTCCGCGGCGCCGGAAATGTAACCCACCGGGTCAGGATGCAACAGCAGTTCGCAGTCCGGAAACTCCGCGCGGATCCGGTCTTCGACATCATCCAGGATCGTGTGCGCGTCGCTGAGGCTCAATTTGGCGTCGAGTAACACGTGGAACTGCACGATGTAGTTTGAGCCTCCGTGACGGGTCTTGAGATCGTGAATATCCCGCACCTGGGGATGGCTTTCCGCCAGCCGTGCGATCTCGTCGCGGTCGTCCTCCGGAATTTCATGATCCATCAGGATATCGAGTGCCTGCCGGGCGATCTTCCAAACGCCGAACAACAGGTATGCGATGACCGCCGCGGCTACCAGCGGGTCCGCAAGCCGGCCCTGCGGCCACGCGGCTGCCGCAATCGCCGCCGCCACGCCCAGATTCACTACCAGGTCGGTCTTGTAATGCATGGCGTCGGCCGTAATAGCGGCGGATCCAGTACGCCGTCGGACGTAGCGTTGCACGCCCAGGAGGCCCAAGGTCAGCACCACCGAAACCAACATTACCGACACGCCTATCGGCGCGTTCTGGACGACTTCGGGATTCAGCAGGCGTTCAAACGTCTCCCGCAGCACAAACAGCGCCGAGCCTGCAATGATGACCGACTGCGCCAGCGCCGCCAGGCCCTCGGCCTTGCCGTGTCCGAAGCGATGCTCCTGGTCGGCGGGCTTTAGCGAAACCCGCACCGCGAAGAACGTGATCAGCGACGCCAACACGTCCAACCCCGAATCCACTACCGAACTGAGCAGCGATACGGAGTCGGTGATCTGCCACGCCTGGACCTTGAGCGCCAACAGGATGGCGGCGGTGCTGACCGAGGCGTAGGTTGCCAGCCGCAGCAAGCGGGCGCGCGTGCGGCCCGTAGCTATCTCGACGCGATTGGGTGAGTCGGGATCATTGCGGCGCATGGGTTTGTGGTTGTGGCCGTGGGCATGTGCGTTCATTGGATTTCGAAACGGCTGTACGTGTTAGGAAGAGCGGATGCACGCAGCTCTTGTAGGGGTGCGGGAGGTACAATACCGCAGATACGGGGGCGACATGGCTTCGACGTGGGCTGTGAGACTCTTGGTGTGCATGCCGAGGCGCAGGGCTCCTCGTAAATCCGCCTGCAAAAAATATAGTTGCCAACGACGACAACTTCGCTCTAGCGGCTTGACCGCTAGCGTTCCTGCCAGGATTGCCTGTGGCTGGGTAGGGGCGTCGATAGCACAGGATCGCTCGTAGAACCGATCGGCGATTACGAGTTAAGAGCTAGCTGATCACAGTGGTGATCCATCCTTGCCCGTCAGCGGATCATCTCATTTATGACGAGGCTAAGCATGTAGGGCGCCTTGGGCAGTAGCGCTTGCGGACGCGGGTTCGATTCCCGCCGCCTCCACAATTCCCTCTTGCGAGTTCCAGGCACCCGCGGCACAAGAACGTAAGATATTGATGCAAAGGGGATTTTGTATAGCGCAAGTTTAGATCACCGGGATCCTCTCATCGGAAGCCGTAGCGCTATACAGCGGCTCTGGTTAAGTTAAGGCTACTGGTTTCGGTTACGAGCACATCGTCCTCAATCCGAATTCCCCCGTAAGGGAGCCACCGCTCCACGGTTTCCCAGTCGACCGACCTGTGCAAGGGGCCGTTTTGGAGCTCGCTGAGCAACGAAGGTATGAAATACAAACCAGGTTCGATGGTCACGACAAAACCTGGCTCCAGCGTCCGGGTCATGCGCAGGAACGGATGCTCGGAGGGAGGATCACGCTCGGATCCATCGGGTGACTCCAGACGGCCTCCGGCGTCGTGTACCTGCAAGCCCAGCAGGTGACCCAGCCCGTGGGGCAGAAAGACGCGCGTTAGGCCTCGTTCGTAACACTCAGCCGCAGTGCAGCGAGTGATTCCGTGTTCGGAAAGCACCTCGGCCAGTAACTGGTGCGCCCGAGTGTTCAGGGAGATGAAGGTCGTGCCCGGGCGTGCCGCCTCGCAAATCGTCTGCTGCATGGCATCAAGTGACGCGATCAGATCGTTGAAATCATCGCCCGGGCGTGCCCATGTTCGAGTGATATCCGAGGCATAGCCGTTGTAGTTGGCCCCGGCGTCCAGCAAAAAGGAGCGGAATTGTCGAGGCGGTTGCTGATCGAGGTGTTGGTAGTGCAGGATCGCGGCGTGTTGATTGATGGCCACAATGCTTTGGTAGGGCAGCGCCGACTCGCGCTGTCCCGACGCGCGGCAATAGATTTCGTTGAGCTCGAATTCTGACGGCTCCCCGCTCAGCGCGCGCTTGGTGGCGACATGCCCGGGCGCCGCCACACGGTTCGCTTCCTCAATGCATGCGACCTCGTAGCGCGTCTTGTTAGCACGGTAGTAGTCCAGATACGACAGCAGCTTCAAGTCATTGACGCTCGCAAATCCCATAGCTTCCTGCGCTTCCTCGCCGATGCCGGCCAAACGCGACACCCCGTCCAATTCCTTCAGCAGAGCCTCTTTTGTCGAGACGCAACGAATTTCGAAGTGTTCGGTCCAAAAACCGGCCGGTTCGGGCGCCGGCATGTGCCAAAAGTCGTTATTCTGCAAATAAACCAGCAAAGGGGTCTCGCCCGGAACGATTCTGACCGCCGAATTCGAGTATGCACATGGCGCCCAGGCCTTGAAGTAGGGTTCTGCAAAAAATGGATATTCGAGATCGTCCCGGTAGCGATACTTCACTGTGCCCGAAAAGACGACGACCCCGTCAATTCCGCATGCGCCGCACGCATCGGCGAACCGCTGCTCCCATGTCGCGATATGGCCGCGATACAGGGATGCCCAGGAACCGGGCGCATGCTCTTCAAGCATAAGAAAGGGGCTTATATACTTGACTAGACAGCTACGCTGCCATTGCCGGTATATCTTGTTGACGGTTCATCGGAGGGGCTAATGCCCACGCTCCTCGCCGTCCAGCATCCCCAGTCCCCCGGGCCTTCAACCCGGTTGCCCGGGCCAATATGTTCAATGCAGCATTTACATCCGCATTGCCTCGGTGACCACAAGCCACGCAAATGAAACTCTCTTGCGACCGGCGGTTCTCTGATGCCGTGTGCCCGCATTCTCGGCACTCCTGGCTGGTGTAAGCCCCCGGCACTTCAATCACGTTCAGGGCCTTGTAATCCAGCTTCTGCTTCAATCCATGCCACCCGGTGGCAAGGATCGCGCGGTTCAACCCCGCCTTGGCTCTGACGTTACGGTCAGGCTTATCGGCCGTCCCCTTGGCGCTGGCCGTCATGCCCTTGGTGTTCAGCCCTTCGATGACGACGGCGCCGGAACCTTCGGCCAACTCGCGCGTGGCATGGTGCTGCCAGTTGCCGCGGATCATCGCCAACTTGCGTGAGACCTTCGCACAACGGTGGCGGGCAACACCATAGCGCTTCGAGCCCTTGACCCTGCGGGCCATCATCCGCTGATAGCGGCGCCTGCGCGCTTCCAGGGGAACAAGGTTCGGCATGCGGTGGAACACCCCATCGCTCGTTGCAATCTGCCCGCAGTTGAAATCCACGCCCACTACTGTGCCGTTATCAATGCTCGGCCGGTCTTCGACTTCGTAACACACCGTGCAGTACCAGCGTCCGAGCACCTGCTTGACAACGGCCTGAAGCGCCTTGCTTCCCTCGTAGGGGTTGCCTCCGCTACGCCGCAAGACCACCCGCCCCACCTTGGGAATGTGCAGAATGCTGTTTTTGCCGCCATCGGTGGAATGTATCCGCACGTCCTGCGGAATCGTGAAGCTGTCGTTCCCGCTGCGCTTCTTGAACGTCGGATATCCCGCCTCGCCACTAAAAGCCCGCTTCCAGGAATCGGCTTGGTACTTGAGCACGTGCCGTACCGGCGCGAACGGCAACTCCCTGAGCCACGGTGTTGATGCACGCAGTTTGGTGAACTGTTTGCCCAGATTGAAGAACGTAAGCGGAGGGCGGAGGCGGTTGGCGTGCTCAAGCGCTATCTCGCTCATTGCCGCAACGCCAACCCCCCCGGGCATGGCGCCGCGAAGCATGAGTTGCCGACAAGCAACAAAGCGATCTTGACGGCGGCGGGCGGAAGCCAAACTCCGGTTCCATACATAGCGGCAAGCCCCAGCGGTCTCGACGACCTTCAAGGCCTTGGCCCGGGCGCCGGGAATCAAGCGGTAGGTGATATTGCGGTGCATACGATGGGGGAAGTCATTTTGCTATAACCACACGGGCAAAAGCGTGAACCGTCTAGTCAAGTATATAAGCCCCTTAAGAAACCTCCATCAGCGCGGGGGGTACGTGCTTGCCAGAGTGTACTGGGGACCAGGGGGCTTTTGAGCTCTTTCAGTGAACAAGTCGCATTGACTCGTCAACCATCCAAATGAAATGACTAATAGGCAAGGCAATTGGCAGCCCCGTCCGGGCCAATAGCCGGGCTGTTAGTGCACAGTTGGGTAACGTTGCCCGGACCCCTCTTGATGCTATGCTCCACTCCAACTCAAGGGAGAAATTGCCACCTTTACAGGCGTTGCACTTGGGAGTGGAATCGGCGAATGAAGAACAAGGCTATTGTTTCATTCTGTGTTGTTGCTTTAACAAGCAGTTGTAGCGGAATGGGAGGGTTTCCCTCTCTAACCAGGGCCGATGTTCAAAACGCAATAAATCAAAGCACGCAATCAAGTCTTGTTTTGCCCATGGGAACACATAAAGGCTGCGTCACAGTACCGGGCGGTGTTATTCAAAGGGCAATGGTTGGCTTTAGATTTACAGGCGAACCATGCTCCTTCGAAATTGGTTCAAGTAACAACGTCTCCGTCAGTTTTCTGGGTAATACCAACATACAGGTATTTAGTACCGGTCCAGCGAGATATCCCGAAGATGTCTATGTTGCAGAATTGGAAAATGATCAATTACTGGTCATGCAACACAATACCCATGGCAATTTCGTAACGGCTACCCTCACCACTTACGACAAGAACAACAATGCAATTTATGGTGGTCAGGGAATCAGGAGTTACATTAAACAGTGTTACCCAATCGATAGGAGCTGCAATTAGCTGGATAGGGGTAACTTGATCGGACCAGTGGAGCCGACCGTTCTCCTGGACCTGAGCCGCCCTTGATTTGGGAGGATCAGCATTTGACCTGCCCTCATTGTTGGGCCACCCGATGGGCGAAAAAATCGGTATGAGGGTCTCCCATAGAACTCCGCCGCCTCCACCACTATGAATTCCTGTTGTGCCTGATCGGGTGAACGCTCGAACGATTCCTGGAGTATCGTTTGCAGCAACGTCCAGGCTTTGATCGGGAAAGAGAATTAGCGCAATAAATCTACTTTTTGGGGTACTCGCACTTGCGGTCTTGAGCGCACCAGCCCTGGCCGAAACGGAACCCACGGTGGAAATCGGCCAGGGAACGCTTACGGGTTTCACCGTGGACGGCGTTCACCAGTTTCGGAATATTCCCTTCGCCGCTCCGCCAGTGGGCGAATTGCGCTGGCGGCCGGCGCAGCCCGCCGCAGGCTGGGAAGGCGCCAGGGATGCCACGGCTTTTGGGGCCGTGTGCCCGCAATCCCTGATTCCCGGGTATAACGCAGAGGGCGTGCGAGAGCGGCCTATGGATGAAGATTGTCTTCATCTCAATGTCTGGACCCCGGACCTGGACCCGCAAACGACGCTCGCTGTCATGGTCTGGATCCTGCCGGGCGGATTCACTACCGGCGATGCGGGCATGCCGGTGTACGACGGTTCCGGTCTCGCCGAGCAAGGCGTGGTGGTCGTCACGTTCAACTTTCGGCTCGGGTACTTAGGCCAGTTCGCTCATTCGGCCTTGAGCGCCACGGAACCAGGAAACGCCATCGGCAACTATTATCTGTCCGACCAGGTCGCGGCGCTGAGGTGGGTGCGCGACAACATTGCCCGTTTCGGCGGCGATCCCGGCAATGTCACGATCTTCGGTATGTCGGCGGGCGGCGTAGCCGTGAATTACCTGCTTGCGTTGCCGGCTGCCGGCGGGTTGTTTCACAAGGCCATCTCTCAGAGCTCCAACGTTCGGCCCTACCGACCCAAACACATCTCGGAGGACGGTCATGCGCGTCCGTCACTGGAAACCCTGGGCTTGTCCATGGCCAAGGCCTTCGATCTTGATGGAGGCACGGAGGATGTGATCCTGGGCTTGCGAGCGCTTTCCTGGCAAGAAATTTTTGCTTATCAAAGCGAACACGCGTTTGGGTCACTCAACCCCGCTGTGGACGGAACCTATCTGCCTGAAGGATTGGGGCCGGTGTTTGCCCAGGGGCGCCAGTACCCGGTCCCCTACCTCACGGGGGCCACGAGTTGGGAGGGCAGCCTGCTCATGCGGATCGACAACGCCGATAGCCTGCTCAATGCGTTGCGCTTGAGCCGGGACGAAATCAGGGATTTGTACGGCGAAGTGGATGAGCGTACGATCCTGAACAATCTTGAATTCGACACATTCTTCGGCTCGCAGCGGTGGTTGGCCAGACAGCACGCGAAAGCGGGCCTGCCCACCTATCTCTACCGCTTCGATTACGTGTACGAAACGGAATATGGGGCCGTGCCCGGCGCCCGTCACGGGGCGGAGACCGCGTACGTGTTCAAGACGTTGGACACGCGGGCCCCGGCTGAAGCTACCGAACAGGACGTGGACATGAGCGACCTCATCAGCGCCTATTGGGTGAGCTTCGCCAAGACCGGTGATCCCAACGGCGGTGGCCGCGCACAGTGGCCCCTGCATACCGAGTCCTCGGACATCCTGCTGGATTTCGGGCAAAAGGGTGTGACGCCCAGAATCGAATTCGAGAACCAGCGCATGAAGTTCATGGAGGACCGCTACAACTCGGGCAAAATGTAAGCGGCCCGTTTGTCGAGCAACGAAATGAAGTTGTCCTTTTGCACGCGATATCTCATTCTGTTCGTTGGGCTCGCCGTTACCGCCGGTTCGGTTGAGTCCGCCGAGATGGGTGTTGCGGTCAATGGTGAACGGCTTGCCGTCATTGACATGCACCTGCATACCGGCACCTGGAAAGGGAAGTCACTGCGCTTTCAGCAACGTCTCTTGAGCCGGGTTCCAGCCGGCCGGCAACCGGCCATGAAGCGGACCATGGATGACAGCCAGAAGGGGGCAGGTATTCTCGCAACGCTCGACGAGGCCGGGATCAGCGCCGGCGCGATATTCGCGATTTGGAGTCCCGCTACCACCGGCATCGCCACGAATGAATACGCCGCCGAACAGGTCGCGGTAAATCGCGGCCGCTTGTTCGGCTTTGCCAGCCTGCGGGCCGACCATTGGAATCAGGACGGCCCGGAGCAGCTGCGGCAAATGGAAGACGCGATCGAGAAGTACGGCATGGTGGGCATCAAGATTGCTCACGGGCACCAGCAGTTCCGCATGGATGACGAACGGTACTACGGGATTTACGAAATCGCGGAGCGGCAGGGCACGCCCATTTACCTGCACACCGGCACCAGCCCGAACCCGGGCACGCGCACCGAACCGCCGTATTGCGATCCCGCCTACCTGGAGGATGCGATACGCCGTTATCCGGACGTGGTTTTCATCCTCGGTCACTCCGGCTACGACAGTTTCAACCGGGCTCTGACCTATACCGACTCGGCGATTGATCTCGCCCAGCGTTACGCCAACGTGTACCTGGAACCCGGTGCGCTGGGCGCCAGGCGGGCCGCAGGGGTGTCGCACGACTGCCTGGAGCGTATTCGAGCGGGCGGCGTCGTTGAAAAGCTGCTGTACGGATCCGACGGTCCACAGTTTGCGGGCTACGTCAAATCACACCTCGAAGCGTTCGTTGCCGGAATGCAGGCGGTTGGTTATACGACCGACGAGATGCGTTTGATACTCGCCGATAATTTCACCCGTGTTTTCGGCATGCCGAAGATCAGCCTGGAGAACGAGAAAACATGACCAAACAATCAAACACCTGGATCAGGGGCGCCGCAACCGGTAAGAGCAGGGCCATGTCGATGTCGGTTTGCACGCGAACCCTCATTCTGCTTGCTGGTCTCGCTGTCACCGCCTGTTCGAGCGAACCCGTCGAGATGGGTGTTGCGGCCAACGGTGAAAGGTTGGCCGTCATTGACATGCACCTGCATACCGGAACCTGGGACGGGTCGCCGCCGCGCTTCAAGGAACGCCTCTCAAGCCGTGTGCCGACCGGCATGAAGTGGACCATGAAGCTGTTCATGGACTACCGTCTTAAGGGAGACAGCATTCTCGGGACGCTTGACGAGGCCGGTGTCAGCGGCGGCGCGATATTTGCGCTGTGGAGTCCGGCCACCACCGGCATCGCCACGAATGAATACGTCGCCGAGCAGGTCGCGGTAAATCCCGACCGATTTTTCGGCTTTGCTAGCCTGCGGGTGGACCATTGGAATCAGGACGGCCCGGGGCAGTTGCGGCAGATGGAAGACGCAATCGTGAAGTTCGGCATGGTCGGCATCAAGATTGCCCACGGGCACCAGCAGTTTCGAATGGATGACCAGCGGTTCTATGGAATTTACGAAGTCGCGGAGCGGCAGGGCACGCCCATTTACCTGCATACCGGCACGAGTCCGAATCCCGGCACGCGCACCGAACCGCCGTATTGCGATCCCGCCTACCTGGAGGAGGCCATACTCCGCTACCCCGATGCGGTCTTCATTCTCGGTCACTCAGGCTACGACAGTTCCAACCGGGCGCTGACCTATACCAACTCGGCGATTGATCTAGCCGCGCGTTATCCCAACGTGTACCTGGAACCCGGCGCGCTGGGCGCCGAGCGTGCGGAACTGGTGCTGCATGATTACCTGGAGCGCATCCGGGCTGGAGGCGTCGTGGAAAAGCTGCTGTACGGATCCGACGGACCACAGCTTCCGGGCTACGTCAAATCACACCTCGACGCGTTCGTCGCGGGAATGCAGGAGGTCGGTTACACGACCGACGAGATGCGTTTGATACTCGCCGACAATTTCACCCGTGTCTTTGGCATGCCGAAGATCAGCCTGGAGAATGAAGAGTCATGACCAGGATTTTCAGCTTTCCGCTGTTGCGCTGTATGCGTAACACCTTGCCGCTGTTGCTCGCCGTTCCGTGTTTGGGTTGCGGCGAAGAGCCTCCGCCCCCGCCGCCGGTTCCAATCGAACTCACTGCGGAGATCACCGCTGCAGGGGAAGTCGACCCGTCCGCGACGGTGCACCTGTCGGTACACCACGCCTGGACGGGCACCGGAGAATTGCGCTATCCGTTGGAGATTATCGAACGCTTCGAAACCAAGCTCGGCACCTCAAACCTCCAGTTCGACTACCCGGTCGAGGCTGGCGAGGGTCTTGTCGTGTATGCTTGGGTCGATACCGACGGCGACGGTGTGCATTGCACGCCCACCTTCCGCGGGGACTTGGCCGATCTGGCTGAAATCGATGAATTTCCCTCGAAACAGGTGTTGGTGTCGTTGGTCCTGGAAGTGCCCTGCGCGGGACCAGATTGGTTTTTTCCGGGCCCGGAACCCGGATAGGACGCTATGGGCGGACAGCATGGCACAACGGAAGTACCCAACCCCGCAGCAGGTGGGCAGAGCGGGGGAATTATTTGTGGCGGGAGAACTCAACCGCCGAGGCGCCCCGGCCACGCTGTACCTCACGAACACCCCGCGGGTCGATGTGGTGGCCACCTCGCCTGATGGCACCCGCACGGTCAACATCCAGGTCAAAACCAAAGGCCGCGGCTCGGGCTCGTGGCAGTGGGATATCGAAAAAGCAAAAGCCGAGCAGCAGGCCTCCGCCAACGATTACATCGTCCTCGTGGACTTTAAGCCGCCGCAGCCCGCCTACTATGTCTGGCGGCTCCGAGACGTAGCAAAGATCCGTGTTGCCAACCATCAAGCCTGGCTGGCGACCAAAGGAGGCCAGCGGCCCCGCGCCCCAGACTCCACGCACACCGCCATCCAGTTGAAAGAGGTGGAAGATGGCAAGGATGACTGGCAGATACTTGGAGTCATTCCTGCCACGGCCTAATTTGAAATTGCACGGTCTCATCTGGCCCGGTCCCACCCAGGTTCCGGGCTTGGACCCCGGGTAGGCCCGATCACCAGGGTTTCGCGACTCCCATGTAGGCGGCGATAAGGACCATCGCCAGGATGCTGTGGCTGCCCCATTGGGCGCGGCGGATTGTGGCGATCAGGTTCTCCGTCTCGGCGGCCGAGTCGCCATTGGCATCGAGCGAGGCAAACCGCACGGCCTGAGTCTGCCAGCGGATCCAGCCGCTGATCACGAGTATCAGTCCGAACAACAGGACCTTGGTTGCCAGCCAGTTGGTCTGAATCATGCCGGTGCCCATGAAACCCACAACTGCGTCATACACATTGCCCAGCCCGATGATGATGCGCAGCACACACTCGGACTTGTATATGCGTTGCGCCCATTTTGATGTGCCTGTCACTTCCGACATCACGGCAATGGCCAGCCAGCCCAAGCCCACCACCCATGTGGCGTACAGCCAGCCGGGCGATATCAGGGTGTAGACGCCGGTGTAGGTGGCGATCTGCACGCCGAGGGGCAAGAGCAGGACCAGCATGCAGGCGGAGATCGCGTCTGCATAACGTTTCACGCGCAGCGCCATCGTGCGGGTGGCTTCATTGGCGCCCGGCGCGCGGGCCAGGCGCAGGGCATAGATTGCCGGGAGTTCGATGCCGGCGATGACGGCAAATACCACTACATGCAGATAGTGAAATATGTTCGCGGCGGTCATGGTTTATTCCTTTCCTTGGGCCCGGTGAATACTAATCTGATTACTGCTTGAAGACCTTGCCGCCCTTCATCACGAAGTGCACTCTTCCGAACTCTTCGACGTCCTGACGGGGGTCGCCAGGCACGGCGACAATGTCTGCGTACTTGCCCGGCACGATGGAGCCAAGGTTGTCCCATTCATTCAGGAGCAAAGCCGCGCTCCGGGTCGCACTCACGATTGCCTCCATGACCGGCATGCCGCCTTCCACCATGTATATGAACTCCTTCCAGTTGTCGCCGTGCGGTGAAACGCCGCTGTCGGTGCCAAAGGCGATCGGGACCCCCGCTCGGTACGCCTTGGCGAAGGTCTCGGCAATGACGGGGCCGATCGCCGCCGCCTTGGGACGCACGACATCCGAAAAATAGCCCTCGACCTTGGACTGCTCGGCCACGAATTTGCCTGCCGCGATGGTCGGCACATACCAGGCGCGTTTTTCCTTCATCAGCTCCATCACTTCATCGGACATGTAGGTGCCATGCTCGATGGAATGCACTCCCGCGGCTACGGCGCGCCGCATGCCTTCTGCGCCGTGGGCATGCGCTGCGACCCGAAATCCGTAGTCCTCGGCTGCCGCGACGATCGCGGCAATTTCGGCCTCGGTGAACTGCGGGTTCCGGCCACTGGCGGCCTGGCTGAGCACACCGCCGGTGGCGGTGATCTTGATCAGGTCCGCGCCTTCCTTGTAGCGGGCGCGCACGGCTTTGTAGGCATCGTCCGAACCGTTGACGACGCCTTCCGCCGGCCCCGGGTCACCGCGCAATTCGCTATTGACGCCGTTGCTGGGATCCGCGTGTCCGCCGGTGGTGGCGAGACTTTTGCCGGCGGTGAAGATGCGTGGTCCGACGATGTGGCCTTCGGCAACCGCCCGGCGAATGGACTGGGCCACGCTGTTCCGGGTGCCGAGATCGCGTACGGTTGTGAATCCCGCCATCAGGGTACGTTCCGCGTAGGGCACCGCCCGCAATGCCGAATCCGCGGGCTCCAGGGTAAAGTTCTCGACGAATCGGTTGGGACTCTGCTGGCTCGCGATATGCACATGCATGTCGATCCAGCCGGGCATGACAAAGGAGCCTGTCAGGTCGATGTCCGGCTCGCCCACATAGCCCATTTGCACGGCCTTGATACGATCGCCGTCCACCACGATGGTTGCGCCATCAATCACTTCGCCGGCGGCAGTGTCGACCAGTTTGCCCGCATGAATGACTGTCTCCGCCCAGGCGCTGCCGGACAGGAGCAGCGCCAGAATGTATACCGGGACTCTCATGACATCTCCTCTTTTGTGTAAGGTCAGACAGGCCAAAGGCTGCCCCTCGCGTGGCCAACGCGACAATGCTTGCAGCTAATGGGGCGAAACGCTACGCGGTGTGTTTTTGATTCTTTGAAAAAGCGGTCCTGGAACGCCTGGGGCCTCTACGCCTCGCCGTTTAAGGCCAGCTCGATGGCCTCGGCCGCTGTATCCAGGTTGTGGCCGCGTGACAGAATCTCGCCGTCCTGGCCGATCACGACGTAAGTCGGATACCCCGGAATGTCCCAGGCCAGTTGCAAGTCGCTGCCGACGCCGATATGCCAATGGGCCCAGGGCATGGACTCGTCTTCGAGAAAGTCGGTCACCGTCTCGAGTTCGTCATCGACGCTCAGTCCGAGAATATTGAAGCGATCCTCGGAATAGCCTTCGTCCAGCTCCCGCATTTGTGGCAGCGCGGCCTTGCAGGGTCCGCACCAGGTTGCCCAAAAGTCCATCAGGACCACCGTGCCCGCGTATGCAGAGAGGTTTTCTTGGGTGCCGTCGAGGCGCATTCCCGCCTCGTCCGCAACTGTCGCGCCCACCACGGTGTGGCGAATGCCGTG